>NZ_CP009512.1:0-2400000 GCF_000970205.1 Methanosarcina mazei S-6
TATTTAAGGCAAATAACTGTTCCAGTGGAAACAAAGGGGTCTTTACCATAACTATTAATACCGTGTACTTCCATTGCATCTACTGCAAATGTGAACTGAAATTGGATGCTTATATACAAATTTTAGCTAAAATTTTAGCTAAAGAATGTTCCGAATACACATTCAATCAGGGATTAAGAGATACTTTAAAGTGCGCAACTGACTTTTCAGCGTGTTATTAGTATCCCTTGAATAAAAATTTCAGGCATTAACTTTAAGAAACATGCATTTGTCTATCCATTCTTCCCCTGTGAATCTATTATTATTTATGTTCACTTATTAAGGTTATACAAAAATAATATTTTGGGATTTCAGAATTTCCAGAAACTGAGAATAAAAAACACTTTAAAAAATAGCAGTTAAACCTTCCCAAATATCTTTGCTATGTAGAGTTTAACTATGCAGTATTTGAAGTGAGAAGAGAAAAACATTCTTTAGACCGTATTTTCTTAAACGGCTTATTTACTTTGCATTAATAACTCTGCATATTATGTCAGCTATATGTTAGGCTATCCTAACCCGTTAAATCCAGATATTATAACAAATCCATGATATTATAACTTTTATTAAGAGGGTCATTATGATAAAGGCTCAATCATTAGACGGCTTGTTCGAAAAATTACTTGACGGAAAGTCAATTTTCAAAAATAAAGAAGTCCTTCGTCCTTCTTATACTCCGGATCTGTTATTACACAGAAACGACCAGATAAACAGCCTTGCAACCATCCTGGTATCCGCGCTCAGGGGAGAAACTCCTTCAAATGTCCTGATTTACGGAAAAACAGGGACAGGAAAAACCGCAGTGACCAGATATGTAGGAAAAGAGCTCGAAAGAGTAAGTGAAGACAAATCAATTTTCTGTTCTGTTGTTTATATTAATTGTGAAGTGATCGACACCCAGTATCGGCTTCTTGCAAACCTTGCCAGGCATTTTGAAGAAGAGGTCCCTATGACCGGGTGGCCCACGGATCAGGTCTTTATGAAATTTAAAGAAGCAATCGATTCAAGGGAACAGGTTATTATTATCATTCTTGATGAAATTGACAAGCTGATAAAAAAAGGCGACGATGTTCTTTACAATCTTTCAAGGATTAATACCGATTTAAGGAAAGCCAAGGTTAGCATGATTGGAGTTTCCAATGACCTCAAATTCACGGAATTTCTCGACCCGAGAGTTAAAAGTTCTCTGGGCGAAGAAGAACTTATTTTTCCGCCTTATGATGCTGAACAGATCAGTGATATCCTGAAACAGAGGGCTAAAATGGCTTACAATGACGGAGTCCTGGGCGAAATGGTAATTCCGCTCTGTGCAGCCTTTGCAGCTCAGGAACACGGTGATGCCCGCCGTGCGCTTGACCTTCTGCGAGTTTCAGGAGAAATTGCTGAGAGAGAAAACCAGCCCCAGGTTCTTGAAGAACATGTAAGGCGCGCGCAGGAGAAAATTGAAATCGACCGTGTCGTGGAAGTTGTGCGGACCCTTCCCACCCAGTCCAAGCTTGTGCTCTACAGCATCATCCTGCTCAGAAACAGGGGAAGAGAAGGCAAAAATGTCACAACCGGCGAAATGTATAATGTTTACCGCCAGCTCTGTCATCACATTGATGTGGATATTCTTACCCAGCGCAGGGTTACTGACCTGATGTCAGAACTTGACATGCTCGGGATAGTCAATGCTGTGGTGGTAAGCAAAGGACGTTACGGAAGGACAAAAGAAATCTCTTTGAGTGTTCCCGTAGAAAACACCCGCAAAGTACTTCTTGAAGACTACAGACTTAAACCCCTTGTAGATTTCAAGGCTTCAGTGTTCAATAAAATGTTCTCATAACATTATGTTCTAGCAACATAATATTCTTGTAAACACTTTTAAAATAAACATTTTTTAAATAATTTTTAATACCGAGTAAATCCTGGAAAGTGCGGATTAGTTTTTGATCCGGCTTTTCCTATATTCTGGATTCTTTAAGACGGCTGATCTTTCCATATATTTTGGATTCTCTAAGAGGCCTGACCTTTCCAGACATTCTTGATTTCTCTGTCTTGATTTCTCTATCATGATTTCTCTAAGTTGATTTAATAAAAGTTCTTCTTTCGTGAACTTCTTTCCACTTTTTTACTTCAATTCTTCTGGAAATAGTCCGATTTTAATTCTTAAAATATCCTCGGTTTTTCAGGAAATAATATATATGATCCTGTGGTTTGACTAGGAGTATACATAGTGCTGCAGTTCACATCCAATGCGTATTTCAGGCATCATATTTCAATACGATCTGCATCATTCACATCGTACACTGCATAATATCGTACTATTCAAGTTTTATTAAAATTAGTGATTTATTTAAATTTTATCAAAATTAGTAGTTCGTAATCTAAACTCGTTGAATTGAGCTTAGAGTTTTTATGGAGTGCAGCTCAAACTTTATTGAAACTGAACACTATTGATGATAAAATTTATTGAAGGTAAAACTTTATTAAGAATCTAATTCAGATTTATCTCTCAAACTTATAACTAAAATTCAGGTATTCAGATTTAAAAGGTAATTTTTGATGAAGATAATTGCGTTTGTAGGCATGCCAGCTTCTGGGAAATCCGAGGCTTCCAGGATTGCTGCTGAGATGGGGATCCCTGTTATAATTATGGGTGACGTTATCAGGAAGGAAGTACTGAAGCGTGGGCTTGAACCCAATGATTCCAATACCGGAATGGTTGCAACAGATCTTCGCAAGCATGAAGGCATGGGTGCTGTTGCCAGAAGATGTATTTCTCAAATAAGAGAAACAGGCTCGGAACTTGTAGTTGTGGACGGTGTGCGCGGGATTGCTGAAGTTGAGTGTTTCAGGAAGGAATTCGGAAAAGGCTTTATCCTGATTTCCATTTACGCTCCCATTGAAGTACGCTTCTCCAGGGTACAGAAGAGGGGGAGAAGTGACGATATGAACAGTATCGAAGGCCTTCGCCATAGAGATGAAAGGGAACTCAGCTGGGGCATGGGAGAAGCCATAGATGCTTCCAATGTAGAAATTGAAAATAACTTCACGCTTGAGACTTTCAGAAAAGATGTTAGAGACGTTTTGAGTAACTATTTAGAGGCTGATCTGGAAAAATAATTCAAATAACCTCAATAATCTCTAACAATTTCTAACAATTTTTAATAATCTCAAACAATCTCAAATAATCCCAATAATCTAAAGAAAAAAGCTGGTAGAAGGTATTCAAGAATAATATTCAAGAATAGAATTTAAGAATAAGCTCTATAAATGACGTTTCAAGAATCAAAAACTTAAATATAAATTGGAGTACACTCATGATAAGTGTAAATATTTCAGCATCTGTATATCCGACAGAAGATCCTGAAAAGGTTATTAAAGCAATTTCAGGGCTTTTTACAGGGGTAGAACTCCAGAAAGAAAATTTTAGCTCACCAGAGCCCGAAAAGGGAATTTCTCCTTCTTTCCGTATCACAGGTGAAGGAGGACTTGACCTCCTGTTTACCCTGCACGGACTTATTCGTAGAGAGCAAATTATAGATAGTATCCGTAACAAGGTTTTCAATAAAGGACTTTCCAGTGAAGGGCTTTCAGTCAGTTTTTTGCTCAACAAACAGGCGGCTTTTGTCGGAATTCCAAGCGTTCCTGCTGAAAAAGAACCTCTAGGCTCCATCGAAGTCACTATCAGGGCAGATTCTTCCGAAGAAATGGAAAGGCTTTTTGAATGGCTTTTGCCTCTTACCGAAGAAGGAGTTCCGGTTGCTGAAGTGGAAATGGACTATGTGGAAAGGGGCTAAAGTTAGAAAAGAAGCTAAAGTCTAAAGGTTCAGTAAATGTCTCAAAGTTCAGTACAGGATCTGGATAATGAAGCTTTATAATAAATATTGATTAAAGGGGCTGAATAGACATCATGCAGCTGAGCAGGATCAGTTATTCATCACGGTCGGTAGTCGAAGATCCGTTTAAATGGGCCTACACGCTAGAAGATTACGGGTACACAGGCTGGGAGATTGTACAGGAGGGGTCACAGTGCCTGAGCAGTAAAACCGTTCAGAACCTGAAAAATATTTATGATACCACCAGCCTGGAACTGACCCTGCACTTGCCCTTTTCGGATATGAACCTTGCAGGCTTGAATGACTCAATCCGCGCAGAAGTCCTCAGGCAGATGAAGCATTATCTGACCCTTGCCTCTAACTATGTGAACCTCGCTGTGGTACATCCGGGATATCTCTCTCCTTATGGAGCACAGGTCCCACAGCAAGCTTATATGACAAACCTTGCTTCCATCAGGGAATTATGTGATTTTGCAGCCGATCTCGGGGTCTTGATAGCTGTCGAAAACATGCCAGACCTTCCAAAGATCTTTGGTAAATATCCCGATGAAATGGAGGAGATGCTCGACGCTGTCGGGAGCCACAACATTGGTTTTACCTTTGACGTCGGGCATGCAAATACAGTTGGACTTATAGATGAATTTCTGGACCAGCTTGGGGATCGGATTTCCCATGTGCATATACATGACAACATGGGGAAAAAAGATGAGCATTTGCCCATTGGAGATGGCACCATAGACTGGAAGCATATTATGGACAGGCTCTCAAATTACAAAGGAATTTTTGTTACCGAAATGGCTTCTATTGAAGAAGGTATCAAAAGCCTTGAGTTTTTAAGAAAACTGTAATATTCTGGTTCCTCTAATATTCTGGTTATTCTAATATTCTGATTTTTCTAATATTCTGTTTTCTGTAAATTCTGATTCCTTTTCTATCTCCTCTAATACTCTGATCCCTCTAATATTCTGTTGTTATTTTCTGTAATATTCAGATACATTCTGTTACAATTTTCTGTAATATTCAGATATAATCTAGTGTCGCGTCAGCAGTAAAATGTCATATATAGTCGGTTATAGCTACTCAAATTCTTTAATCTTTGAGGATTGACGCGACACTAGTGCCTTACACCTATTTTATTTTCTTATTTTTTCTTTATTCCGATCCTTCCACACTACGTTCTTTATTCAGATTCTTTATTCAGATTCTTTATTCAGATGATCCTTTTTCATTCAGGTATTTTATCCAATCCCCGTGCTCTATTACTTCAGTTTCGGGTTTTTCATCGTAAACATAAATTAAACCTTTTACCTTCTGCTGCTCTATTTCAAGGTCAACATATTCCCTGTGATAACCGCCAAAAAGTTCCATATAATCAATGGACTTTGCGACCTCAAGCTGCTTTTTTCCTGAAAACCGGCGCACTTCTGCAACAACAGAACCGTTTTCAGCCGAGTAGACAGCCGGATAAGGGCCCAGGGAGTAAAGGGCATATCCTTTGATTCTTGTTATCCCGAGAAAGTCTGACCTGTTTGGAAGGTTTAAGCGGCGGCTGTTATAAAGTCCATCTCTAAGGCTGCCGTAAAGCGCCATTATGATCTCTTCGCCCTCCACTCTTTCGTAAGAGCGCTGCCAGCAAATATTTCTGTGAAAGACATTCCCGTAAAGAGTCTTCTCTGTCCCCTGAGCCACGTTTTTCCCTTCTCCGGACTTTTTCTGTAAGATATTATTTTGAAAAACCGTAAGCTGCAAATCTCTGAGTCAGGTCGAGGTTCGCAAGCAGGAAGCGGTCCTGTTTGCTGTAGGCAAGCTTTTTGTTTCCTGAAAGTTCCAGTACACAGGTACTACCCGGTTTTGCCTCTTCTACCTCGTTTCCGTCAACCAGAATCTTTTCAACGCGCACAGGTTCGGACTGAAGCCCGACAAAAAGGTGAAGCACGCTCGCAGGCTCTATCTTTTTTGTGAATTTTGAGACCGTACATTCCAGAGTGTAATCGGTAGTTACGATTTCTTTATCGGAAATGATAAAGCCTCTTTCTATGTCCTTTGCCTGGACATTTTTCAGGCGCATACCCACCCTCGTACCGGCGGGAGCGCTGTCGATGTCCACATCATGGCTCTGGATAGAGCGGATTTCGATATCCCTGTCAAGCGGAAAAATTTTGGTTTTGTCTTTGTCCTTTGATATACCCTGCTTTACAACCCCCAGGACAACACATCCCTTGCCTGTGACATTGAAAGCGTGATCTATAAAGATCCTGGCAGGCAGGCTGTTAAGTTCTGCGTTTTCGGCTTCTATTTTTTCTGCCACTTCATTGATTCTGGCTTTAAGTTCGTCCACGCCTTCAAAAGGGTTTTTGGCACTTTTGTTTGTATTGAGGGAAATGCATTCCCAGTCCTGAAGTACAGTCCCTGAAGTGATCACTTTTAACTTTGCTTTCAGTTCATCAATAGCATGCATGTGAGTGCTGTCCGACCTTGTCAGGGCAATGATCCCATGTTTAAAGCCCAGCAGGTCCAGGGCAATGATACATTCTCCAGTGTGGGCGTCCAGACCCTGAGGAGGGATGCACAGGACTGCAATGTCAGATATATTCAGTGCCGTAATCAGGGATTTCAGGGTTTTCGGGTAGCTATGGGCATCCACAAAAACCATGTTACGGCCTTCTTTATCATTATTGTACATTGTTATATCAGAGGAAGTTCCTTTTTTCCCAAGGTTTGCGGCAAGGGAGGTCCTGCCGCTTTTTTCTGTCCCTATAATTGCAACGTTTGCCATTTTGAGTCCCCTTTCTGGATTAATGTTTTCTAAATAAATGATATGTATGAGAGTATTTCCAGAATCTGGAAATGTGAGTGTGTTTTGAATGCAGGTTAATTGAATCTAAAGGTTAATCAAATCTTTATGCGCAGAATCCTGATATTAATGATCCTGATATTAATGATCCTGATATTAATGATCCTGATATTAATGAATCTTGATGTTAATGGATCATGGTGTTTAATATTTTTGAAACAGCAACTTTTTGAAACTATAACTTACTTTACTCATTTTAAAGCTGCGACTTTTAGACTACGGCTTTTGCTACTTTGTAGCTGCCACTGGTATTAATATACTTCAATATATTTCTTTTCGCACTGTTATCAAGAAGAGAAAAAAAAAGAGAAAAATGAGAGAAAGAAATCAATCCGGAAAACAAAACATATCAAAAATAATCGTAAAATATCAAAAATAACCGAAACAGGTAGTCTCAAAACCATTTTTAATTCTACAATTGGGTAATGCCCTTTCAATTTTTATTTCATTTCAACAAGAAAAAGTAAATTTTCATAGCTCAACATAGCGTATTTGTCATTCTTGCTTGAATTCTCCTCTTATTCCATCCTTTACTTTCTCCTCCAACTATCATTTTCAGCATTTCTTTCAGGTTTTTCCCTTGTCTTTTTATGAAATCTGCTATTTTCTTTATATTGTGTACGGTACATATCATAACAAATTCAATTCCTGTTTTCCTTATTCCTCTCAACAGAAATTCCCTAAACCCTCTATCCTGTTTCATTTGACCAAACACAGGTTCTACGGTAGACATTCTTTTCTGATACTTTTCCGTACCTTTTTCTGTGTTCAGTTTAGCCCTCATATCCTCCATTAAATGTTCTCGAGGATCTCTTGTAATCGTCCTTTTTCCACTCTCAGTACATGCATTTTTCAACACACACTGAGAACAATAACTACAGACATAATACCTTAAATCAGGTTCACCTTTCCTCTTTTGTATTCTTGAAAAGGGAATTTCAAAAGCAGCAGGACAATAATAGCAGTCTTTTTCTTCGTCGTATTTAAAAAGAGACTTTCTGAACTTCCTGGTTTTTCCTTCTTTTTCAGCTTTATAGAAGTTGTCAGGAATATAAGCATCAATTCCTTCTTTCTGTAAAAATTCCAGATTCTCATATGAAAAATAACCTGCATCTGCAAGCACGATTGTTGGTTTATATCCCAGTGTATTTTTTACATTCTGTATCATTGGTTCTACTTGATGCAGGTCGTTTTCTTCGTTGACAACGTCTGCTGCAACGATAATTTGTTCCTTTTCGTCAACAGCAACCTGACAGTTGTATGAAGGTTTCTTGCTCCCATCTTTATATTTCATAATTCGAGCATCGTTGTCTGTGATGTTTACTTTTTTCAGCTTTTCTTCATCAAGCTTCTTCTTAGCGTTTTTAATCTTCTCTAATCTTTTCTTCTTGTCAACTAGCTCTTCTGGAATCTGATATGGTGTTGAGTCACCATAAATTTCATCTTCATACTTATCTGTCTCAATACTCTCTTTTAGTATCCGATCTATTTCTTTTTCGAGAGAATCCGAACTCTTGCTTTGTCTTGATGAAGCATTTGCCTTGATCTTTGTTCCGTCAATCGAGATACTGGAACCAATCATATCCATTTCTTTACAAAAAGTGACAACCTGGGAAAATATCTCTTTAATAGGACCAAGGTGAGTTGAACGGAATCGACAAATAGTATGAAAATCAGGTTTTTGCATGGCTGCCAGATACATAAATGCAGTATCAGTTTGAGTCATTTGTTGCAGTTTACGTGAACTTCTAATGCCTATAAGATAACCATAAAGTAATATTTTTAAAAGAATTATTGGATGATAGGCTGGGCAGCCTTCCTTAGAATAAGTGGATTCAATAGCAGTGATATCAACGACATCTACGATGTCGTTTAGTACTCGGGCGAGATGATTTTCAGGAACAAAATCTTCCAGGTTTAATGGAAGTAAAAACTGCTGCTTTTGATCGTATTTTCTAAACATGGGAAACACTGGAATTTAGTTTTGTAAAAAAGATAAAGATTACGGGTTTCTGACCCAAATGTGCGATCAGGTATAGTTTTGAGACAACCTGGAAAATATACTTTATTAGCAGGTGAGTCCTATTACCAGAGTTCTCCTTCCCAGATCGCCTGAGTTTTATCATTGGTGCTTTTATTGATTTTTTTGATGTTTATCAGGTATTCATTTCCTATAGGCTGTGGTTCTTCAAAGATAGCATCCACTCCAAGCCTTTTGAGGTAATTCTCGAATTCTGTTGCAGTTTTCGGGTCCTTTACACGGATTCTGACTTCTTCATAGAGCCTCTGTCCGTTCTTTACACTTTGGATAGACTCTCTCAGGGGTCTCAGGATACTTTCCCCCAGCTGCATATAACGCTTTTTGAATTCGGCTTCATTTTCGTCCCATTCAACCGTCTGGAACCCCTCTCTAACAATCCTGGGGAGCATATAGTCCCTGCCTGCTTCATTATAGAACCTGAAGGCGTGCCTGAGGTCAGAACAGTTGCTCTGGGATGAGGTGTATTTCAGGGGAGCAAGAATCATATCAGGATCTTTTATTACCACTCCTTCGTGTTCTTTTTTCCCGAGTTCCCGGATTATTTTAGTAATTTGTTCTGCAGCTGTATGAAGGGGAAATTCTCCAAAACATTCAACCTGCAAAAAACCATATTCTTCCAGAATTTCGTGTTTCTTGCTTATTGGAAGAGGGTTTCCAGTATTTTTTTCCCGAATATCGAAGATATAGAACTCCACGGAGTCAATGCCGTAGATCTCTTTTGGGACATAGGGGTTGTCAGGGCCCAGCATTTCTCCATAAAGCACAAGTTCGGGGAAGTCATCAAAAAACTTCAGGTCAAGCTTCTCTTTTGCCTTTTCAGTAGTATAGGGGCAAATATAGCCGCTTCTGGTAATTGCCAGGATATCGTCTTTTACTTTTGCAACCCTGACATTATACCCGTTCATCTTTTCTTCTACAGTTATCTTCTCAAGCCCGCTGAAATGTTTCTTTAGAGTGGGGTCCAGTACCATAGCTCTCCGGATTTTGGGAAAACCCATAATTACTTCAAACGAGTCTCCCTTTTCGTAAAGTACCGTACCTCTTTCTATGCGAGAAATCTCCTTGTCAAAACGGAATAAATAGTCATGTTTCCCCCAATTTCTCGCAAGATAGATTTTTTCAAAAAGGTGTTGAACTCTTTCTTCATCAAATCCCAGAAATCCAGCCAGCCGCTCAACAAAGCCAGAATCTATTTCCTCATCCCCTCTTTTCATACTTATTTATCTGTTTTCGAGCGTAAAATAAGTTGTCATTCCTTACAGTGTTTCGGAACTTGTCTACTTGCGTAGACTTATCTAATTTACAAAGATTAATCATCAAGAAACTTTTTAAATATGTGACTTCTAATTTCTCCTGTAGTTTAATTTTAATGTAAATAAGGAGGCTACAAAATAGCTGACGATATCGACTACGAAATTATTGGCAATGAAATGCAGATCGTTGAGATCGAACTTGACCCGGGCGAGGCTGTTCAGGCAGAAGCTGGAGCTATGGCATACATGGGGCCCGGAATTCTAATGCAGACAGGTATGGGCAACGAAGGCGGAGGACTCTTTGGAGGCCTGAAAAAAGGCCTGAAAAGAGCTTTAACAGGCGAAAGCTTCTTTATTACAAGTTTTATTCATAAAGGCTCCGGAAAAGGGCACGTAGCTTTTGCAGCTCCTTACCCAGGCAAAATTCTCCCACTTGACCTTTCCAAATTCGGAGGCAGTATTCTCTGCCAGAAGGATGCATTTCTCTGCGCTGCTAAAGGTATTGAGGTGGAACTGGCTTTTACCCGCAAACTGGGTGCAGGGCTTTTCGGTGGTGAAGGCTTTATTCTCCAGAGACTGAGGGGTGACGGACTGGCTTTTATTCATATCGGAGGCACGGTTATAAGAAAAGATCTGGCTCCGGGTGAGACCTACAAGGTTGATACCGGATGCGTAGCAGCTTTTACAGAAAATGTGACTTATGACATAACATGGTCCAGAGATTTCAAAAATGCGCTCTTTGGTGGTGAAGGAGTAGTCCTTGCTACCCTGACAGGTCCAGGTACAGTGTACATGCAAAGTCTACCTTTCTCACGTCTTGCTGACAGAATTTTTGCAGCTTCTGCTTACGGGCAAAACAGGGAAGAACGCAGTGGCATTGGTGGAAGTGACATACTTGGAGGTCTTCTTGGAGGAGACAAATCCTTCTAAAACGGAAACAATCCTAGCTAATAAAAATTATTAAAACTGATAATAGAAATAAAAACTGATAATGAATTTATAATTTCATAAAGACCCGTAATCGGCAAAAAAGAATATTAAAATAGAATTTACCCGATAAGAAATTATTGAAATTCAGGAAGGACTGCCTCTCAAGGCAGACCTTTTTCTTTCTCTCTTTTCTTCTTCAGAGTTTCATTCCTGAATCGTGTTTATGACGTTCCTGCGTGCTAGGAAACCAACGAGCTCTTCTTCCAGATTAAGGACAGGAACACCTCCAACATCATGTTCCAGCATGGTATTTACCGCATCTGAAAGAGGGGTATTGGTATGCACACTGACCACACTGCGGGTCATTATGTCTCCGACAAGCAGGTTTTTAATTCTGGAGTCCTGCTGGTTGTCAGCTACAAGATCCCTGAAAGAGCGCATCGCAAAAGCGATATCATCCTCTGCAATGATTCCTACAAGCTTTCCGTTTTCAATAACCGGTAGTCTTCCAATATTCTTATCAAGGATCAGGCGCCTGGCGTGGCTTACACGGTCTGAAGGACTGACAGTAATCGGGTATTTTTCCATTACTTCCCCGACAAAGCCTGTGAAACGGTTTTCTTTTATGAGCTCCTGTGGGGTCACCCAGCCCAGTGCGTTTCCATTTTCACTGACGATAATCACGCCTCCCTTCTTTTTCATCAGGGTAAGGGCATCCCTGGTGTCAGTATCTGGCAAAACTTTCACGAAATTGTCGGATACGGCTGTAGCGACATGCAAAGAGGATGCGGGTTTGCTCTGTTTTCTTCGAGTTCCGAGCTGCTCTGTCAGACTTCTCATAGTAAGCACTCCAATTATCTGGTTGTCGTGGACTACCAGCAGGCGCTTTGTGTCTTTCTTTTCCATGAGATCAAGAGCGTGAGATATGGTGTCTGACTTATCAATCTTGTGTGGTTGTACCATTATGTCTTTAACTTGCATGCATTTCACCTCATGCGTATCCAGAGTTTTAATTTTCAATTCTCCGCAATTTACGTTTTAAAGACGTTCTCGCGTTTTTACAGACCTTAATACATCCATTTTTCTAATTTTTGCTTTGCATCCTTCTTTTGCTGTTAGCCAGCTTCTTTTCGTTCTTTTACCGTATATACCTCCGCATAATACTTGCTGCTTTGGATTTACTATCATAATTAATTAGTTTTTACACTTTTAAAGGTGTTTTGCTCCTCTTTTACTTATTATGAACCGGATATCTTTTAAGGATCTCTTTTTTAATCTACTATCGGAGCACCTTTTCAGAGTACAGCTTTCATGATATCGGTTCTGCTAAGCATTCCTATTATATCTTCACCATCACTGACAGGAAGAGCGTTTATCCCTTCTTCAATCAGTTTTTTTGCAGCATTGCTAATTTTCTCGTTCACATCTATGGACATTATTGGAGAAATCATAATGTCTTCTGCTATTAAAGGCACTTCTTTTACATACCTGTAAGTTTTCTGACCTGCAGGAGAAGACTTCCGCGTCATCTTAATACTTTTTGTTGAAAGTTTGCCTTCATTATCAGTTAACAGGTTTAAGGCAAGGCTTCTCCTTGAAACCAACCCAACCGGTTTTCCTGCATCATCTTTAACGATTACCCGTTCAATTTCATTTTTATTCAGTTCGTCTATAACGTGGTTGATTGTGTGGTGCCTGTGAACAGAAACAATATCCTCGGTCATCAGCCTGGGAATTTTAGTTTCTATTTCGTCTGCGTGTTCAGCAACATAACGCACAATATCTGTCCTGGTGATAATACCCACAACATCGTTTTTTACCACAGGAATGTTATGTACTCCGTTCTCAAGCATCAACGTCACTGCCTGGGAAATGGAGGCCTCGGGATAGATAGTGATTACGGACTCTGTCATCAGCAACTTTATAGGAATCTGGTCTATCGGCCGTCTCCTCCAGAGAGGTTCTGCCTGAGCCAGACGGTTGGTGATGTCTGTTTTCGTGACGATTCCCACCATTTTGCCCTCGTTCAGGACAAGCAATGTACTGATTCTGTGTCTTAACATCAGATTTCTTGCATGTGACACGGGTTCATCTATGTTTATAACGTACACAGGTGAACTCATGATGTCCGCCACATTCATTAAATACCTCCTTCACTTTTACAATATATAAGTATTAATAATTATAGTTTTTGAATGAAGTTGAACTTTGTAATCCTTGTTACAAACATTCCTTTTGATTCCAATGTTTTGTCAGCATCTGCCGTATTTTTTAATTTATATGACCTGACCCATCTATGCTTCATGGGGTTACAGGCTGATAGAAAAATATCTTGGTTGAAGGCAAATTCTAAGACCAGCTACGCTCCAGGATACAGATATATCCAGAATATGGAATTTATTCTGGTCTGTCCAGCTAAAAATTTTCCTCCCTGCGATCTTTATTGAAGTTTTACCCGGATCCTTTTTTATTAAACTTCCAGGTTAATTCTGGCTAAAGGTTAATTCTGGCTAAAGGTTAATTCTGGCTTATCGGTTATGGTTCATTTTAGCAGAAGTTTTAACAGAAATTTTCTGTTTTTACCAAGCTATCAGGTTCGACACACACCTTTTCCTGTTCGCTGGAATTTTCATTTGAGCCTGGTCAAAACTCCCGTTAAAAGTCAAAACCTCTCAGGAAATCGCTCTCCGTAATAATACCACGTAGCATTCCCTCTTCCAGAATCGGAAGCGAACCTATCTTTTTCTCGAGCATAATTTCCATAGCCTTCCCCATATCTGTGCCAGGGCTGGTCCAGATCAGTTCTTTTGAGATAATAGAGCCTACAGGCTGGTCCAGAGCTTCATGAATATTCCCTGTTGTGAGTTTGCTGAATGCATCTCCTTTTCCCATGAAATGAACGATATCCGAGGCGGTAACTATTCCTGCAAAGATCCCGTCTTTTACCACGGGAAGCCTTCGGAATCTATTCTGCACCATGACTTTTGCAGCCTGCCCTATAGTAGTATCTGTCGTTACCATTGTGACATTTTTAGTCATATACTCATCAACAGTTTTATTTGTCACAAGCCCGGCCATTAATTCTACGGCATTTCTTTCGGTAAAGATTGCGACGACCTGCATTTCACTGTTTACTATAGGCAGGCCACCGGTCCTCCTTTCAAGCATTGTTTTGACGGCTTCTTTAAAGTCTGCCTGATCATGGATGTATGCAGCATTGGTATCCATGATCTGCCGTACCTCTTCGTTTATTGCAGCTAGAAGGTTGCCTTTAAAACGGTTTGTGACAAGGAGATTCCTGCTGCCGCCTCCCAGGAAATCAATGATATCAACAGAAGTAATTACTCCTTCCAGCCTCCCTGTTCCTGCATTTGTAATAGGAATACGCCTGAATCTCCTTTCAGTCATAATTTTTATTGCTTCCATAATGGTTGCAGTAGGAGGGAGTGTTACCACATTTCTTGTTGCCAGGGCAAGAATTTTCCCCTCATGTTCTGAAATTCGGGACTTAAAATCAGGGCCAATTCTCATTGTACCCCTGCTGCTGACCATATGTGGGTCCTTCTGCTGCGACTTTTTGCTTGACTTGTTCAGATTTGGCTGAACATTCATTTTTTCGACTGGTACAAATGTCTTATTTTTGCTCAATAGGATCACCGAATCGAGTTGCAGTTAATTGCTTTTTTCATCTTCCGTTTTTACTCTACCTGCATATTAGCAGGAACTTTCCTGAGGATCCAATTACAACCTCAGGACCGTAGACAGCGTCGGAGACAGACAAAGCCTTAAAGCAATCTTCTCTCGAATCTTTTCTAACACTTACTCTTGTTTTCCAATCTGTAATCTTTATTATTTATAATCTTTAATCGTTATAATGCTTTTGCGCGAAACCTACTTTCTATATTTTTCAGGATTATTCACTCCAGCCTTTAACAACAGACTCCAGAAGATCCTGTCTGTCAGCGATTCCGGATATTTTACCCTGTTCATTCACAACAGTAATTCTTCCTATATCACGCTGAACAATTATGTCAATTGCACTTTTTATTGAATCATTCTCCGATAAAGTATAAGCAGGAGTTGACATAATCTTCTCAACTTTGGGACTTTCGTTCGGTCTTGTTGCCCGCTCGTCTTCTATAGCCATTCTTAAAGCGCCTGACTTAATTATGTCCCTTCTTGTTATCATCCCAATGGGATCCCCTTTCTTTGAAACTACCGGAATGCCGGTATAATCCGTTTCTATCATATAATTCCAGACTTTTGATACCCTTTCATCTGGAGAACAGGTCTTGACTTTTTTTGTCATGATAGCTTCTATGGTTTTCGAAATATTTCTGGGGAGTTCCACATTTCTGAGAATATCCACATCACTGAGAATTCCAACAACCGTGCGGTCTGTTGTTGATTTGACAACCGGAACTCTGTTCTGTTTCGATTGTACCATTAATTTTGCAGCTTTTACGAGATCCATGTCCGGAGTGATGGTAGGAGACTGCCTCGCATATCCGCTCACTGTCACATTTGAACGTGTGGATGTAACATTCATGATGTCCTGGTCGTTTAACATTCCTACGAGCCTGTTTCCCTCATCCACGACAACAATACCCCGAAAGAAGTAATCACGCATCAGCTGGCGGGCGTGAGTTACAAAATCCCCTTCTTTGATACTTACGGGCTCTTCTGTCATAATCTCGCTGACATTCATTGTTTATCTTCCTCTCCTTATTAAAACAGAAAATTGACAGTCAAGATTTCAAGCTTACAATTCACTCGTGATTGCGGTTTAATGATTCATTCGTAATCCTCTCCTTCCTCCTGCCTGCAGTTCCCGCATAAGTACCTCCCGTCAACAAACCTGAGGTCATATGAGAAAACATTGCAAGACTCACATACTCCAGTACTGAAGTCTTCTGATTCCGATATTTCTTCAGCTGAAGGGGTTGAGAAAAGAGCTTCTCTATTCATATCAATAAGATCTTTGAGAATCGTATTGAGACCTGGAGTTATCATCAGGATATCTGTATTCGAAATCACCCCTATGATTGCCCCGTTTTCCAGGACTGGCAGCCTCTTAACATTTGCTCTCAACATCATTTTCGCAGCTTCAACTATACTGGTCGTGGGGTCGACAGTAAGTAAAGGAGTGGAAAGGATTTCACTTGTGTCCACTTCACTTGGTTTTCTGTCCCCGGCAATGACGCTCTTCACAAGGTCTCTTTCAGTTATAATCCCCATTGCCTTTCCGTTTTCTGTGATAATAACGCTTCCTGCATCACGATCTACCATTTCCTTTGCAATAGCAGGAATATCTGAATTAATATCCATTGTTATAACTGCTTTATTCATAATTTCTGCAACTGAGACCTCCCTCTCAATTTCTCTGTTGTGAATACCAGTAACTGTTTCCCTTTCAGGGTCTTGTACCATTGGCTGCAGTTCCCCCTTTACCTGTTCAGCACCCAGAACCGATAAATCCTCTCTTTAAAGCCCTTCCAGGTTTTCAATTTCCTGTGGAAAATACTTCCAGATTCTTTTAAACTTCCCCATTTGTTACTTTTCTGGAAGGAATCCTGAAAAATTGGTTATCGGTAAAATCCTTCTTTTAAGTATCTTTCCGGTTTTTTCCTGTAAATCTCTTTCCCGCACTTCTGAGACCTTTTTATGACACTTAATATATACGAGTCAATGGTACATAATGATAACGGCATTCCTTTTTAGCATGATCTAAATTTTCCTCTAAGACGGCGCTGAGTCTCTTTTTTAAGGTTGAGATTTATGTCTTCTTTAAGCGCAATTTCTTAAAGTCAGTCAGGAATTTTTTAATAACCCCCTTATTTCCACTGGAGATTTTTGCTCAGAATGAAAAATATCGAGTCATGTAGAAAAAATATTAGGGGGAAGTAGCAGGTGGGAAATATTCTTTTTTAAAAATTGTTAAAAAGAATAAAACATTCTTAATTATATTTAGAACGCTATTGATTTTTCTCACAGGAAATCTTTCTAACCCCTATATTTCTACTGGAATTTACTTTTTTACTTTTTTGCTTGTATTTATTTGAGTGTAAATTTGCAAATATCTTTTGAAAAATACAAAAAATCCTGAAGGGATTAGCCGAAAATAAGTATGTTAGTATAAGGTGAAAATAATTGACATCTTGACAAATTCAGTAAATTCAGACAAAAACATAATGTAAAAATCTGGATAGAATCCAATGCTCCTCCAGCAAAATATAAGTATAAAAATTAAAAGCTGTAAAAGCTCAATGTTAAATAAATATATAAAGTAAAAGTCAATGTATAGTGAAAATAAACAGATGAATAGAAAACAGATGAATCGGCGGAGAATAAAATTAAATAACAAATAAGATAAAAATAAAATCAGGCGAAATCGAAAACAGATGAAATAGATAGAGTATATAATAGATAACAAATAAGATAAAAACACACATGATATTCTTCGAATAACATGCCCAAAAAATGAAAGTACTTGAGAGCACTTTCATGCCAAATAAAAGCAGAAAGTGAGTAAGCAGGAAAGAAATAAAGTGATGAGAAAGCTTTAATAAACAGAAAACAGGGGAATGATCAGAGGATAATCAGTCTACTCCTGTTTCCAACACTCAGTTCTATTTCTTCGTTCAGCCCGTACCTGGCATAAGCATCGATGATCTGGATTTCGGAATCTATGTCAAGGTCTTCTATCACATATGCCTGTTCTCCCCAGAGTGTCAGTCGGATGCTGCCTGTATCGTCTTTAAGCTGGAGATTTGCAACAACATTTTCGGTTCCGTCTTCTTTTTCAAATTCTCTGAGCTCTCCAATCTCAGCAACTTTTCCCTGTACAGAATAGCTTTCTCCGGGGATGATATCGGCTATATCGGTAAATTTCTCCCTGTACTCGACCTTCTTTTCGCTTCTCTGAATTATTCCTCTGGCTCCAAGGTTGAGTTCAACCTGCTGGCTGAAAGTATTTTCCCGCGAATAAGCGTTAAGGACTTCAACTGTTTCATCAAAGTCAATTTCTTCAAGAATATCAGTTTTTTCATCCCATAGCGTCAGTCTTATTTTGCCTGTAGAATCGCCCAGAAGGACATTTCCTACTCTCCCAGTGGATCCATCTTTTTTCTCGAAAGTCCTGACTTCCGAGATATCAAGGATCCTTCCTGAGATATTTATATTATTCATATCAGCTTTTATATCATCAATAGGAGTAAATTCTTCTTCGTATTCAATTTTCTTTTCACTTTTCCTGATTATACTCCTGTTTCCTACCTGCAACTCTACTTTCTGGCTAAAGGCATTTTCGCGGGCATAAGCATTAATCAGCTCTATACTATCCCCATATTCAACCTGGCTTAAAAAATCAGTTTTGTCATCCCAGAGTGTTACCCTGAGCGTACCTGTTTCGTCTCCCAGCATCAGGTTTCCTACCCTCCCGCTGTTCCCGTCTTTTCTCTGGAATGTCCTGATCTCGGAGACTTCCAGTACCTTTCCGTTAAGGTTGATGTCTCCCATGCCATCCTTTATATCCTTTATTTTATAACTATTTGAAACAACATCGATCTCTTCCTCACTTTCTGTCAGGACTCCATTGTTACCAATATTAACTTCCACTCCGGAATATCCCTGCTTTGCGAATCCACTGACCTGAACGGATTGCCCTGCCTTTATTTTTCCCATTTTAATAAGGTCTGCCATATTGTCCCACAGGGTTAACTTTACTTTTCCGGTCTCATCCCCAACAATAAGGTTTCCTACCCTTCCTATAGTCCCGTCATTCCTTGTGAATTCTTTGGTATCGAAAACAGAAATAATTCTTGCAATAAAGTTAACAGGTCCGCTTTCGGGGGTAATGTTTTCTATCTTTATGCTATCTCTGCCTGCATCCGAGAATCCCAGCTCATTGGCTACCAGCATGGCAGCCATTGTCTCATCACAGAGCCCTCCCATATTCTCTACTTTTTCCTGTATGCGCTGCAGGAAATCCTCTTTACTTATGACGTGGCTGAGCTTCTTATAAATAGTTTCAATATCGGTCATGTTGCTCCCTTAAATCGTTAGTGCTTACTGCAATTACTGGTGTCTTACTTGCAATTACTGGTGTACTTCTGGTAGTACTTTTATTCAATATATGTGTCTACCCTAAAATCAGGTGTTTATCCCTGATAGAGTGTTAATGTGAGCTTTATTTATTGTGTGATTTATTAGATGTGAGTTTTAAGTTCAATTAGATGTGAGTTTTAGTTCAATTAGATGTGAGTTTTAGTTCAATTAGATGTGAGTTTTAGTTCAAGATGCAGAATTTTTGAATATATGAAGCTTTCTGGAAGTTCAATATATTCCAGGTCAGGATTGATATAAAAATTCAATCGGATATATTCAAATTTAAGTTAAAATATTTCTCAATCTCATGGTGAGAATAACAGATTCTATACGTCCACAGATTCTATACGTCCTTTCACTAATGCATAATAAGAATATCCCTGAAAATTAAATTATATGGTAAGTCCACTTTTCGATTATTTCTAAAGTTCAACACTTTTTAAAGATCCCTTGATACGGTATGTAAGGCGTCTTACTAAAGATTACCGTAAGCAGGGTGAAAGTATTCTGTATGTGAAATGAAAATACTAATTTCGGGAAGCATTTTTGAGTGTTGTATGGTTTATGCCAGTGCTTTATACCGGTACTTTTATAGTAGATTTATAGTATAATCTGTTTGATAAGGTTGAATATCTCAAGTTCTTTTCAAAAACCAGTTTTAAGAAATAAAGTTAATTAAAACAAAACCTTATTTATGGTAAAGTTTCATTATGTACGTGATATCATGATTCGAAAATGCACTGATCACGGCTATTTTAGAGGAGGCAGCTGTCAGCAGTGTAAACGCCCTGGAAGATACGTGCTTGACGATGGCAGAGAAGAAAAGCTTGGAAGGTTTGTATCGGGAACTCTCCGTCATTTTCCGGCATCTGCAGGAGTTAAAATGGATAAGTACGGCTGGATAGACCTTAATGCTTTCTGCGAGGTTATGAAAAAGCGTTATAACTGGATGAGAAAAGAATATCTTTATGCCCTTGTCGAGTCTGATGAAAAAGGAAGATATCAGATCAGCGGGCCCATGATTAGAGCGCGTTACGGACATTCAGTCAACGTTGACCTTGACTACGACGAAAGTGATACTCCTTACGTTTACTATGGTGCAAGCCCTGAAGAAGTCGATGTCCTTCTTGAGAATGGAATTTTCCCTATTAAACAGCGTTATGTGCATCTCAGTACCACATACGAAAAGGCAGCCGAAGTTGCCCTTATTCACACTGAAAGTCCTGTGATTCTGCAGGTTGATGCCTTCAGAGCTCAGGAAGACGGAATTTCTCTGAAGCTTGCAACGGATTATATAGTACTTGCAGAAAAAATACCTCCTGATTACCTGTTTGTACTTGAGGACTAATCTCTTCTTACTGTTTTACTTTTAGTATTATTTTTCTATCCTTTACATTTTCTTTGTATTTCAGTATTATTTTTTCTGCTTTTTTCTTTACAGTTTCTTTGCTTTTTATCTTTATCAGCCTACAGATACTTCAAAAAGGCCTTCCTTTTCCTTTATTTTGAACTTCACATCCAGAAACTGTTCTGTCACCCAGATATTAGTCGCAGCATGCAGGGTCAGCTCACGGACAGTAAAGGAACTGTTGCCAGCAAGTGCCATATAGGGAATTAACTGGTCTGCCAGATGAATGTCCACAGCAGCTCCTGCCCTGAGTTCTTTAATAACTTCTTCCGCAGCTTGCCTGCCTACTTTTTCAGCAGGCAGCCCCTTTTTTCCAAGGGCACTTCCCCCGCAATAGCCCTTCCAGAGAGTTATTCCGCTTCCTGTGGAGAAAAATTCGGAGGAACTGACATCTATCCGGGCATCATATCCGGCTTCAAGAAACAGGGACCTTGCAGATTCAGCCTGGCGGGCCGGTACATGTGCAGGAAGGTTAGATGCGTGTGAAACTCCAATAATTTCTTCCATCATGCTTTTTTCTCCCTTCAAACCTTCTCCCACCGGGTTACTTTCTGTTTTTTTATTTCCTTCAGTTTTCCTGAAATGAAAACCATGAAGTTTACAGGGCTCAAAAACAGCTGAAACACTTCCTCCGCCTCTCGGATAGTAGCCGCGCTCTTTCAGGGTTACGCTGCCCGCATATCCAAATTGTTCAAGTGCCCTGAGGGTTACATGCTTCAGGTAGTCGATTGTCGGAGACCATGCAACGTCAGTCCCGCCTCTGATTGTTAACTCTACCTTTTCTTCTACAAAAGGCAGGGCTGGCATAATGCATTGCAAAAGCAAGGTTATGCTCCCCGCGGTCCCGATATCAATATTATACTTTCCCCCCTTTATTTCCACTGGAGCAAAAAATAATTCCGAGGAGCCCTGAGAAAGCCCTGAAACCCGTGCCCCACAAATCTTTGCTGCAGTTTCCAGAGCTTTAAGGTGTTGCTGTTTCAGGCCCGGATTTGGCCTGTTTTCTCTTATATTCGTAACTTTTATTTCTTCCCCTGTAACTGCAGAAAGGGCAACAGCAGTTCTGACTAACTGCCCACCTCCTTCCCCGTAAGAACCGTCTATTTCTATCATTTTCCACTCCCGTTTATTTCACTTAACTTTTCATTCGGCTTTTCATTCGGCTCCTAATTTAGCTCCTAATTCAGCTTCTAATTCAGCCTTTTTTTAGTTTTCATTCAATATTTTTCCTTTTTATCCAGATTTCATTCATTTGCCTTAATTTTGCTATTTAACCTCATATCCAGCCTGATTACTTATATGGGCTTCTTTCGTTGCCTTAATTTCCCTTACCCTTAATTTTCCGCATGTTTCTGGCTGCAGCTTTTACAGCCGGGGTAAGAGGATCAACAAGCGTGGAAACCGGAGGAGCATAACAGGTTTCAAGGTTGAGGAGGTCTTTAATTGTTGCTTCCTTTCTTATCGCCAGGGAAAGAGCGTCAATCCTTTCTTTTATTCCTTCTCCTCCTGCAAGCTGTGCTCCTGCAAGACAGTTGTTTTTAAAAAGAAGCTTTATATAGAGGTCTTTTCGACCGGGATAGTAAGAAGCTCTGGTGCGCCCTCTGGAAAAGCCTGTTACAGTCTTTATCCCCTGTTTTTCAGCCTGACCGGATGTTAGCCCAACTCCTCCGAACTGAAGGTCTCCGGCAACTGCCACCCAGGGGTCAGCAAGAGGCCCGAAAGTCGAATGTTTGCCTGTTATATTGTTTCCTATCACATCTGCCATACTTCTTGCTGTTGTACCAAGCTGGCTCAGTCTTGACTCTCCGGTTATAAGGTCAATAACTTCAGCGCATTCGCCCCCTGCATACACATGGGAGAGAAATTTCTCTCCTGCTTTTACCTGAAGCATTTCATTTACAATTATTCCTCCTGCCTTCCCGATCGTTATTCCTGTTTCTCTGGAAAGCCAGGTTTCGGGTTTTACACCAGTTGCCAGCAGCACAAGGTCTGCAGGAAGCTGTCTATCCCTTAGAATCAGAGTTTTTTGTTTCCAGAAGTTTTCAGGCAAAATTACAGATTCCCCTGTGATAACTTCAACCCCGAGACTTTCAAGATGTTCCCTGACAATTGCAGACATATCGGAATCAAACTGCCTGGTAAGCAGGTCATTGCCCCGCGTTATAAGAGTAGTCCTGATCCCCCGTTTTGTAAGAGCTGAGGCACATTCTATTCCTATCGTGCCTCCGCCTATGATGCAGACTGTCCGGGCAGTTTCCAGTGCTTTTTCAAATAGCATGCCATCGGCAAGGCTTCTCAATGTAAAGATTCCATAAGGTAAAATATTTGCCCTGCTTTCCCGGGGTATAAAAGGCAGGCTCCCCGTAGCAATAACCAGTCTGTCAAAAGGATAGGTTCCTTCCCCTGTAATAACGACCTGCCCGTTCAGATCGATTGAGGTTACTTTCTCGTTCAGTTTCACATTAATTTTGTTTTCCCTGAAAAAAGCGAGAGGCTTTACAATCAGTTTTTTTAAACTTTCAATTTCCTTTCCAAGGACAAAAGGAATTCCGCAGTGACTGTAAGCAGTATGGGAATCCCATGAAAGCACGGTTATATCAAAATCGCTCTGCCTTCGAATTTTTGTTGCAGTTGCCATCCCGCAGGCTCCTCCCCCTATAATGACCACTTTTGCAAACTCTTTTTCTGTCCGGGAATTTGAAGAGGCATTTTCGGAAATATTTTCCTGAATTTCGCCTTCTGTTCGAGAACTTCCATCTTCAGTACCTTTCGCACCAGAATTGCTTCCCATGCTTTTCATAATGGTGCTTCGCGCCTATTATATGTTTTTAAATACAAAATTAGTCTTGAGAAGCTCTTTAAAGGCAGGTTGCTTGTAAAAAATTCCCTTTAGAATCTTTTCTTAAAATATCCATTAAAACATCCATTTTAAGTTATTTTAAGAAAACAACAGGATATACCGGTTTAAATGGGGGTCTGAACGAGCGAGTTGGGAGTGGGGGGGTTAGTATATAAAACAGTGTATTTGTCTCGCTCGTTCAAATTTTTAGACGTCTTTTGTTTTATATATACTTTTCTAAATTTTTCCAATCCGGTAATTTTTAGAATCTTAAGTATCTTCACGAAAAATTGCTATCCTTATATTTATCAAGTATAAATTAAAAAATTCAGGCCTGAGCAACTTCCTAAAGAACCACAAAGTTCTTAAAGCCAGCAGGCATTAAACATATGAATTTAAGACATGTGACGTACAGGATTCCTGTTTTGCCGAAGTTGTTTTCCGGTGGGCGGGAGCTGTTCTGTCAGGTCATATCATATATTAACAATTTCATCCATTCATCACACTGGATCCGTAAAGAATTTCACGTACTAAACGTATGCAAACTTGATAGAAATTTCAGATTATACATATTACCAATTCAGGGCTAATATTCCAGTCCAGATAAAACCTTATACACCACATCACCCATGAAATAAAAGTCAAAAAGTGCTTTCAATAAACCTGATGCATTCCATTCACCACTTTACCACTTATCATTTAGAGATACTTGTTTAAGATGAAAAAGACTTCAGGGAAACTCGCGCCACTGGCGCCTCAGTTTAATCCCGCTTATGGAAGTATTCAGACATCAGGAAATTGAATTGTAAACACGTAATTTGACTTATCGGTCTGAAAGCTGTTTCAGATCTTCAATAAGCTTATGTTAGGGCGAAGACCTTCGGGCAGGTAAAGAAAGACACCTTGAGTTAAGTGTCTTTTTACTATATCGAAAGTCGAAGAGCAGCTCTATCTGTGAGAGCTTTAAAACCAGAATGTCATTGATCTGGCGATTACCTTGCAGGTAAGAACTTTCATCAAATAATAGTCAGGAAGTATTCCTTCTGCTTGATTCTCCTGGCATAAGCACAAAAGGCAGTGCAGACAACCCGGAATTTCTCTTTCCGGCTCACAGCATAACCGATTCTGAAGTCTGCCTTTCAAGGGTGTATTATCCCTGACCTGGTTTTAATCTGATTTTGCTATTATTTTTGTATTCTCTGGTTCTTTGCGGTTTCCAGCACGTTTCCAGGGATAGATAACAGGTCCTTTACTGAACAGGTCCTTTACTGTCAGAAAAATACTGTGGACTGAAGCCGGAAAAAGAATTGTACACCAGGTTCCCCCGTGTACAGAGACTATTTCCTGTCTATTTGCCAGAAAATTGCCAGAGAAAAAACCTTTCATAATAATACTTCATGATAAATCGTTATAATAATTCTGGGAGAATTCACATGCAAAATACTGATACAACAAAATACATTATTCACTCTAAAATCAATGCTGATGGGGTTATTGAGCGTCCGGATATCGTAGGCGCAATTTTTGGTCAGACTGAAGGTCTTCTTGGAGCTGACCTTGATCTGCGTGATTTGCAGAAAACCGGAAGGATCGGAAGGATTGAGGTAATGGTCACTGCTAAAGGTGGAAAAACCAAAGGAAATATCTTCGTTCCTTCTAGCCTTGATAAAGTAGAGACATCAATTCTTGCAGCATCGCTGGAAACCATTGACAGGGTAGGTCCCTGCAGTGCCAAGATAGAGGTTTTCCAGGTAGAAGATGTCAGGGCTGTAAAACGCAAAAAAATCATTGAGAGGGCAAAACTCATTTTTACGAAAATGTTCGATGAGACTGTGCCCGAATCTCAGGAACTTGCCGATGAAGTAAGACAGTCTGTAAGGGTTGATGAGCTGACCTATTATGGCAAGTCAAGAATACCCTGCGGGCCGAATGTGCTTAACTCGGACGCTATTATTATTCTCGAGGGCAGGGCTGATATCCTGAACCTCCTCCGTTATGGGATTAAAAATACCATCTGCGTTGGTGGAACCAACATTCCTCCTGAGGTTGCCGAACTTACTAAAAAGAAAACAGTAACCGCTTTTACGGATGGTGACCGTGGCGGAGAACTCATTATACGTGAACTTTTGCAGGTAGCAGACATCGACTATGTTGCCCGTGCGCCGGATGGCAAATGTGTGGAAGACCTGGTCCAGAAAGAAATTATCAGAGCTCTCCGCCGCAAGGTTCCGGTGGAACAGATCATTGAGAAATACGGGATTCAGGAAAGAGAAAATGAAGACAGCGCATGCAGGCTGGAACGTGTTTCTAAAAGAAAGATCAGAGCTCCGGAAATTGTTCCCAGGATTGCTGAGAAGAAGCTGCATAAGCGTGTGAAGGTTCACAGGGTATCTCCAAAAGCAGACATCCATGAAGAGGAGTTCCCTGAAGAAATGGAAGAAACCGGCCCTGAAAGAGCTCCGGAAAAAATTTTCGAAAAGGTCACTGAAAGAATTCCAGAAAGGCCTGCTGAAAAAACTTCTGCTGCGGCAGAAAGAGTTGAGGCAAGAACCTCTGTTGCAAAGCCTGCGGTTATGGCAAGGGCAGTTCCTGCTACCAGAGTCACCAGAGGAAAAGCTGCGGCTGAAAAAGGCCCGGCTGTAAAGGTTCCTGGAGGAGAGGCGGTTAGGGTTTCCCCGGCTCCGGCAAGACAGGCCCCGGCTCCGGTTTCTCCGGAAGCTATAAGGTTCAGGCCTCACGTTGATGCTCTTAAAGGTACTTTGACTGCAAGGATTCTTGACTCCGATGATAAGGTTATAGAAGAAATCGCAGTAAGAGACCTTGCAAGCAGGCTAAAGAACTACAGGGATAATGTGAAAAGTGTAGTTTTTGATGGCGTGATCACACAGAGGCTCGTTGATATCGCTTCTAGCAATGAAATCAAAAACCTTATAGGAGTAAAAATAGGAAATATCGCTAAAGTTCCTGCAGATATGGAAGTTTTGACCTCAAGCATGCTCTGAGAGGCTTTTTAACTTCCTTTTTTCTTTCCTTTTCCTTATTTTTGTATTTTATTTCTCCATTTTTCTATTCTTTCATTTTCCCGTTCTTTTGTTCCATTCTTTCATTTCCCGTTTTTTTGTTCCTTTCCTTTTTCATTCTTTCGTTTTTATTCTTCCTTTTTTTATTTTTTTACGAATAATTGTTTATGGCAGGCTTTTTTTCTAACGGTAATTTTTTCTAAGCAGATAATTATCCTATCATTTTTATTTTATGTGTAACATTTATGTATGAATGCCGTGAAATCACCACGATTTGGTATGATTTCACACTATGGTGCTAAAATTCACACTCTTTGCTGGGATTCTTCATGATTTTTCATATACAATATATGGAAAACTCTATTAACTAAAAGTAGGAAGAATATTTCCTCGGGTAATTCTTTTATTCGGTTCAAGATAATATTAAATTGATCTTGTAAAATTGTAGGTCTGTTCGCTATGCACAAGGAAGAACTAATACAACTGCACACATATATGGCTCAAATGAAGAGGTACTTTGAGAGGCACGGTGTAACGCACGAGTTCGACGACTATAAGGCTTTATCGATAAGCCCTGTCCACATCCACAGGAGCAAGGCGGATCACAAGCGCGCAATTTTTATTTTAGGAGGCGAGCTTGCCACTCTCATGTCAAGGGATGACCCTATCTTTGAAGAAGCGTCTGCCCATATGAGAGATTCCATGAATTCCGTCATTAAACTTATCGGTAATAACTGATAGGGCCCCTTATAGTAGTAAAGAATTCGTTGTCCGAAAATACGGGTTCGAGATATTTTTGTTTTGAGATCAAAAGGCGGTATGGGTGCAGATGCATTTTCATGACCATACCGTCTTCTCCATCTGAATAATACTTTTTTTCAGTCCAGCATTGTGTGAATCCTATCGATCTGTATAATTTTTGTGCACCAGTATTACTGGTTCTTACTTCGAGTCTTGCGTATCTGAGCCCGTTTGCGACAAAGATATCGCATATCGCATGGATAAGTTCCGTGCCTATCCCCCTTCCCCTGTATTCTTTTTTAACGCCGACGGAGAATATATGCCCTTCATTTTCTGCAGAACGGTAGCCTACAACATACCCCACGACTTTTCCTTCCTGTTCTGCAACCAGAAAGCCGTCTCCAACCATTTCGTAAAAATTCATATACACCAGGGAGTTATGCTCCGAAAAAGCCTCTTCCTCGATTTCGACTATTTCCTGGAAATCCTCAGGTGCGAACCGTCTTATCATGATATCATTATATATTTCTACCATTTTATTACTTCTTCGAGGAAAAAACTGCTCTTTTATAGAGACCTGCATTAAAGTTTTTTAACATGCCTCACGTCCACTGCAACACCTCTTCCTGACTTTTCCATTTCCTTTCCGCTCATCGCAGCTCTTCCTACGCAGAGCGCTCTTTTTCCAAGCACTATTACCTCATCATTCGGCCTTATTCCGTGGTCTGCCTCAAGAACACCCGGAGCAAGAATGGAACCACGTGGGACAAAGTCATCAATCTTTACCACATACTTCTCACTTTTTAGCACCAGTTCTCCTCCTTCAGGAGAGAGGGCAAGCATCCCGTATTGCGGAATTAAAGTTGCAAGCTGCTTCTTTCCAACAAATAGCTGGTATTTTGGAAAACGCCCTTTCACCACAGGGGTTCCGACCTCTCCTGAAAAGAGATATTTTGCGCCCTCTCCAAATTGATAGCTTGCAACCGCCTTTACGAAGTTTTTCTTCTCTTCTTCCGCATTCTGGCTTTTCCTGTTAAAACCCTCGGATGTGCAGATAGATTCAACAGTATTTTTCAGGCTTGAAAGAGATTCGTAGGACGTGAGGCTCTCCCCTGCAGTATAAACTATTTCAATTCCCAGCTTTCTGGCTACTCTTTCACAGATTTCTCTGTAAGCTCCCTCCACATGGGCAACTATCGCTTTATAATTGTATTTTGAGAGATAGTCTTCAAGGCAGCCTGAAACCCAGGCTTTTTCTTCTTCGTCCCAGTGTCCGGTGACTGCAGTATCGTAATGGGCTGCCGGATAGGTAAGTTCAAGTTCTCTGGGAACGATTCCCAGGGGCGACGTTATGATCACTTCATGGACAAACTTTCGGTATTTGCCAAGGGTAAGTATGAACTTTTGATGGGACTGTGACGTTGAGTAAGGTTTTCGGGCTGCACACGGAAGGAGCAGGAGGATATCAAGATCAGGAGGCGTGTATCTCTCCCGTATGCGCTGTGCAAATCTGACCACTTCGATCCTTGAAAGAGACTCTGAAGTATCTGCAAGTAGCTGGTTTTGCCGGAAAGCAGGGACCCTTTCTTCGAGATAAGAATATTCAAAGTCCCCAAGGCGCAACAGAGCTGTGAGCCAGGGTCTGACCCTGCACTGACCTTCTACATACTCACGCAGGTTACCTGCCCTGATCTTTTCCCTTACAAGGGAAAATTCGGCATCGAGAGCATCCCTGTTATGCGCCGCAAGAAGTTTTGCCCTTTCAGCTTTCGGGAGAGTCCTTAATTCTGCAGGCGTGGTTGAGGCACATACCCTGCACCTGCACGGAAATTCTGTCAGTGAATCAAGATAAAAACTGCCGGCAGCCGTAAGGTAAACATCAGAATAAGCTGCAATCTCAGCCCTGGTATCATCCGTTACATCGATCCCCATGTAGGCAAGCATTGCTGCATTTTCAGGAAGCGCCAGATTTGGGGCGTACAGCGCAGTGTCAGGGGGGATGCGGTTTTTAAGGTCTATCAAAGTTTCCAGAAACCTGCGAGCGTTATTTTCCAGAGTCCCTATACCTTCGATTATGTAAAGGTCGCTCTTCTGGACCTCTCCGCCTATTCGCAAAAGAGAGCCTGCAGGTCCATCAATTTCGTTGTTTCCATCGGAAGTAAATGTTTTTACTTTTCCAAGCGACTCTGCTGGAATGGCAGGAGGGTAGGCCTGATGTGGAAGAATTACAAGGGTCCCTTTTCCTGTTTTTTCGCGGATTTTTTTAATGCGTTCTTGAAGTTCTTCTTGGCTACCGGTCCAGAGGCTGCCTGCATCAACAACAGGCCCCGGGTTTTCAAGATTTCCGAGTGCTGCCGTATGCAGGGCACAGGGAGTGCGGAGTTCGGGAGAGAGCAGGAGTTTCCCTATACGTGCTGCTCCATCTCTATTTTCTACTTCAAAGTACTGTGTCATGTTTGTCCTCTTATGTCTATCAGGATGTAAAGGTTTGCCCTGCATTTTTTTCTGAAAAAGTTCCTGTTTTCCTTGCCTTTATTTTACTTTTTCTTCTCTTATCTGAAAAGCTGTAATCTCTTTCTGGATTTCAAATGTATCCCGGAAGGAAGGAGGATGGTATATTCTTATATATTATTAATATTGATTATCTGCTGCAAATTATCTCTCATTTCTGTCCCAACCGTGACAGACTTTCTATTTTTCACATCTGAATTCTACATTTGAGGTCTATAATGAATATAACTGAAGAGCTTAGAAAAATCGTTGGTGGGCGGCTCTCGGTCTCGCCTTCTGAACTTTATTGTTATTCTTCTGACGCATCCCAGGTCAAGGGGATGCCTGATTACGTGGTGCGTCCTGAAAGCACCGACGAGGTCAGCCGCATTTTGAGGCTTGCCTATGAAAATGAAATCCCGGTTACTGCAAGGGGCGCAGGCACAGGTCTTGCCGGCGGAGCTGTCCCGGTCAGTGGGGGCATTGTGCTGGATATGTCGGGAATGAATCGTATTCTCGAAATTGATATTGACAATATCCAGGTAGTCGTGGAGCCCGGAATGATCCAGGACGCCCTTAACGACGCTTTAAAACCATACGGATTTTTCTTTCCCCCTAACCCGGGCAGCTCTGCAATGTGCACCATCGGGGGCATGATAGCTTATAATGCAAGTGGGATGCGCTGCGTTAAGTACGGAACAACCAGAAACTACGTCCGCGACCTTGAAGTGGTGCTTGCGGACGGGACTGTTATCCACACAGGCTCAAAAATGCTAAAATCAGCTGCCGGGTATGACCTGACACAGCTTATAATAGGATCTGAAGGCACGCTTGGAATTGTCACGAAAGCCAGCCTGAAGATCGCCCCTCTTCCGAAGACACGCAAACTTGTGATCGCCTCCTTTAAAAGTGCGGAGGTTGCAGGACAGGCAGTTGTAAAGACTTTTTCAAACGGAGTTATTCCATCAGCCTGTGAGATCCTTGACCGGGTTTCCCTGCAGGTGCTTAAACGTTATGACCCGAAACTTGTGCTCCCCTCTGAAGGTGATGTCATCCTTTTCGAGGTCGACGGCACTGAAAACTCGGCTCGTGAGGCAGCAGAGCAGATAATAGAAGTTTGCTCTCCTCTGACCCTTTCCATAAAGCTTGCAGAAAGCGAAAAGGAAATGGCAGATATCTGGGCAGCAAGGAAGCTGGTAGGCGCAGCAGTTTCTCGCCTTGACCCTACAAAAACCAGGATTTATGTAGGTGAAGATGTAGGGGTTCCTATTAAGAAGATCCCGGAACTGCTCAGGAGGGCACAGGAGATTTCCGAGAAATTTAACCTGCCTGCAATGAAATACGGGCATATAGGAGACGGAAACCTTCACCTAGCCCTTTTCATTGATGTCCTGAATGAAGATGAGTGGGACCGCCTTAACCGGGCTGCAGATCTTGTCCACAGGACTGCAATAGAGCTTGGGGGCACGGTCAGTTCCGAACACGGTGTCGGTGCAGCCAGAGCCGAATACATGGAAGCCCAGTGGGGACCTGCTATTGAAGTGATGCGTGCAATTAAGAAAGCCCTTGACCCAAAGGGAATCCTGAATCCGGGTAAACTGGGGCTGTAAAAATTATGAAAAACGAAGTAAAAAATGAAGAAGTAAAAAATGAAACCGGGAGGGCAGAGAAATTGAACAAAAAAGAAACAGGCGAGAAAAGCAAAAAGCTGCCCTTTGAAGTTGACCGCCGTTCGGTTTATAAATGCGTGCAGTGCGGAACCTGTCGTTCAGTCTGTCCTGTCTTTGACGTTGTCGGCTGGGAGTCTGCCAACACACGTGGAAGAATGCTTATTATTAAAAGCCTGATCGAAGGGAGGCCGCCGTCTGAAGATGTCCTTTCGAGCCTTGCTTCCTGCACTACCTGCGGGATCTGCGCTGCTAAATGCCCTGCCGGAGCCAATCCTCCAGAAGTAGTGGAAGCTGCCCGTGCCCAGCTGGTAAAATGCGGTGTGACAACAGATGCCCAGGAAAAATTGAGGTCAGCAGTTGCGACCAGCGGCAATTCGTTCGGTGAAACCAGAAGCCGACTACACTGGCTTTCTGATTCGGAACGCTCAACACTCCCTGAGAAGTCGGATTACGTGTACTTTGTAGGTTGTTTTGACTCTTACCGCTATCCGGAATTTGCAAAAAAGACCTTTGAGGTTTTGCAGCACTTTGGGGTAACCCTCCTGCCGGATGAGCAGTGCTGTTCATCTCCCCTTCTCCGCACCGGTTTCCGGGAAGACGCGGAAAAGATTATGGAGCACAACCTTGAGCAGATAAGAAATGTGGGAGCACACACCCTTATTACAGGCTGTGCAGGCTGCTACACCACCCTCAAGAACAATTATCCTGAAGAATTGAGAGTCATCAGTCTACCTGAGTTCCTTGCCGAGCACCTTGAAGAACTCAACCTGAAACGCCTTGACCTTTCAGTTACATATCATGACCCCTGCCACCTGGGCAGGCATAATAAGGTCTATGATGCTCCCAGAAAAGTTATTCAGGCAATCTGCAATCTTAAGGAAATGAAAAACATCAAAGAAAACTCCCGCTGCTGCGGCGGTGGGGGCGGAGTCAGGATAGGATATCCGGATATCTCCCTAGAACTTGCCAGAAACAGGCTCGACGATGTGCCTGAAGGCGTTGACTACATAGTGACATCCTGTCCTCTCTGTGTGAGGAATCTCAGAGATGCAGGCGGAAATATCGAGATAATCGATATTATAGAACTCGTGGCAATGGCGATGCAATAAGGTCGGTTCTTCATTGTTTAGCCACTCTGATTTCAGTTATGGCTTTGAGCTGTTGTTTTCTCTCAGCTCCACCTTAACTCCGGGCCGGTTTTGTCCGGCTCAAATCTATTTCTCTCCCCTTTGAATTAACTTTACCTTTTCAGCCTGGACAACATAAACCTCTGTTTTTTACAACCAGTATACTTTTTATCCCCGGAAGACGATTTTTGTCTAGAAATTCCAGTCAAATACGGGCTTTAGAAATAGTTCTAAGTAGTCAGGGAGGAGAAAACAATGAGCTGTAGACCTATAAAGTTTCGTAATGTTCCGCCTGATACGTTCGCATGTATGAAGAAAAAGCTTCAGGGAGCAGGGATCAGTGTTCCTTCAGGAAACAGAGGAGAACTCTCGGGATCCGGCATTGTGGCAGATTTCGAATGGGATGGGCAGTCTAATCTTACGATTACCATCAAAGAAAAGCCGTTTATTGTCAGCTGTGAAGCCGCAGCCATGCGAATAAAACAATTCGTAAGACAGTGCCACGGTTCATAAAAAGTCCGGGAGCCTGGTACAGATATGGATGAAAGAAAAATTGACACCGAAGGCTGTCAGGGCATCAAATTCAGAAATGTGACTCCAGCGGTTTTTTCCTGCATGAAGAAAAAACTCCAGGCTTACGGGATCGAAACTTCGCCCGGAAATTCCGGAGTGTTTGAAGGAAATGGCATAGTTGCCGATTTTAGCTGGGATGGAGAGGCGAACCTTGTGATTGAGATCAGGGAAAGGCCCTTAACTACTTACTGCGGGCAGGTAAGCGGAAAACTGAAAGCTTTTATGCGCGAGTGCCAGGGATTTTGAGAAAAACGCAAATTTCCCTGAAAATCCGTTTCTTCTCAGTCCTGTTTATTTGAAGCCTGCATATTTTTGCTAAGCCTGTCCTGTTGAGTTCTTTACTTTCGTTGCCTTTCTTTTCTCCTTATCAGGCATTTATGGGCATTTCCAACAAGGTCAAGCCGTCCTGCCTTTTCCAGAGCCTCATATACGAGTTCGTAGTTTGCAGGGTTCCTGTAATGCATAAGGGCTCTTTGCATTGCTTTTTCTTTCTTATCCCTTGCAACGTACATTTTTTTGCCTGTAAACGGGTCAAGCCCTGTGTAATACATGCAGGTTGAAACTGTCATAGGAGTTGGAGTGAAGTCCTGAACCTGTTCGGTATATCCTCCATGGTCCCGCACATACTCTGCCATTTCGATCATATCTTTAAGAGTGCATCCGGGGTGGCCCGACATCAGGTAGTTTACAATATACTGTTCTTTGCCGCATTTTTTGTTAAAGGCGTTAAACCTGTCTGCAAACTTCTCATAAACTTCCTTTCCGGGCTTGGACATTGCATCGGTTACTCTTCCTGAGAAATGTTCAGGCGCGATCCTGAGCTGCCCGCTAATATGGTGGGCACAGAGTTCCTCTAAATACTCTTCATCTTCAAGGGCAAGGTCATAGCGCACGCCGTAACCTGTAAATACATGCCTGACTCCCGGAAGCTCACGAAGGCGGTGCATTAATTCAAGCAGCTTTTTGTGGCTTGTATCCAGAGCAGGGCAGACGCGCGGGTAGAGGCAGGCTTTGTCAAGGCAGGCTCCTTTCTTCTCCCAGGATCTGCACTCCATGCCGTACATATTGGCAGTGGGACCTCCTACCCCGTTGATTATGCCTTTAAAATCAGGTTTTTGGGTAAGCTTTTTTGCTTCACGCAGTATAGACTCGATGCTCCGGCTCGCAATCATGCGCCCCTGATGCTGGGTGATGGCGCAAAAAGAACAGCCTCCAAAGCAGCCCCTATGCGTTGTCAGGGAAAATTTAACCATCTCAAGGGCAGGTACGGGTTCGGTGTAAGAAGGATGGGTTTCGCCTGTATATGGCAGTTCATAAACATGGTCAAGTTCCGCTTCTGTAAGTGGGCGCATTGGCTTATTCTGTATGATAATGGTTTTCGGGTGAGGCTGCACAATACCTTTTCCGGTAACAGGGTTCTGTTCCAGGAAGTATGTGCGGAAAGCCTTTGCAAAAACCGCTTTATCCTGGGAAACTTCGGAGAACGAAGGAATCTCGACATATTCCTTAAAAAATTCAGCCGGGTCTAGAGATTTATCCTTAGCTACCTCCTCAGTTGCATTTTCAGATTCATCCTGCTCTCCGGCTTTTTCTTTACCCTTTCCTTTAAGCTCTTTCCAGGCTTTAACTTCCATTTTCCATACAGTTCCGGAGATGTCTCTGATTCCCTTTATGTCCTCTCCGGCTTGAAGCCGTTTTGCAATTTCTACAATCTGGAGTTCACCCATACCGTAAACTACGAGGTCTGCAGGGGCATCAGCCAGAATTGACTGCCTTACTTTGTCCGAGAGATAATCATAATGGGCAAAACGCCGCATTGAAGCTTCGATTCCTCCGAGTACTATAGGCATGTCAGGAAAAGCTTCCTTTATTCTGTTTGAATAGATAATTGCTGCGCGGTTAGGGCGAAGTCCTGTTTTTCCTCCCGGGGAATATGCATCTTTATTACGTGGCTTGAGTCCGGGTGTCAGGTTGCTTACCATTGAATCCGTATTTCCGGCGCTTACGGAAAAGAATAGTCTGGGTTTTCCGAGTTTTTTGAAATCTTCGGGATTTTCCCAGCGCGGCTGGGCAATAATTCCTACTCTGAAACCTGCATCTTCAAGGACCCTTCCGATTATTGCAGTCCCGAAACTGGAGTGGTCCACGTAAGCGTCTCCGGTGACAAGAATAACATCAAGTTCCTTCCAGCCGCGAGCTTTTACTTCTTCAGGGCTCATCGGTAGAAATTTTGAAAGAGGGAGGGGCGGGGAAAACCTTTTTTTCTGCTTCTTTTCTTTCTTTCCGGTTCTTGTTCCGGGTCTCGACTCTTCTTTTTTCCCTTCCACGGTCAAAGCTTTCAATGGCTCCGCTTTTTCAGTCTTTCTTACGGCCTTTGTTCTGGTTTTTACTTCCGCTTTTTTTCCTGCCTTTTTCGGAGTAAAAGAACCGGAAACGGTTACTTTTGTTTTCAGGTTAAAGTTTTCTTCAGACATGAGATGTTTTCATGCTCCCATAATCATTTTCAGCATCGTATATGATGCCGTGATCTGTTTGTTTCCATCCCTGTCAGTTGGAGCCCCGTGCCCGGAGTACAGGTTTTTTACATCGAGTTTTGTAAGCTTTTCTACGGAGCCGAGCATTTTATTGGGTTCTGAGCCTTCAAAATCCATTCTCCCAAACCCTCCTCCTGGAAATACGGTATCCCCTGAAAAGAGACTCTTTGAAACCGGCTCATAAAGGCAGATACTTCCCTTTGAGTGGCCAGGAGTGTGAATGACCTTCAGGTATTCCCCATCTCCGATGTCAATTTTATCTCCTTCCTCATATGTGATTGTGGGTTTGACGGCAGGAGCGCGTTCCCCAAAGAGCACGGAAACGCTCAGATACTCATCGTTTACACCTTCAAGGTCAGCTTTATGTATCCCAACTTCTGCTCCGCTTTTTTCTGCAATTGCTGCAGCTGCTGCTGTGTGGTCATAATGGCAGTGAGTAAGGATGATGAGTTTCAGTTCTGTAAGTTTGATGTATTTTTCAAGCTGTTTAATTATCAGGTCACTGTTCATGCCTGCATCGATAAGGACTTTCCCGTTTACAAGATAAACACTGGAATCGTAAGCTGTGGGGCAAATATACCGGACTTCCATATTTCTTCCTCTTCCGCTCCTTTTTTTGCTTTTTTGTTTGCTGTTTTTTCCTTCCCTTTCTTTTATTTTTCTTCCCTTTCTTTCCTTTTTTTCTTGAAGCCTCTTCCTGATTTTCTCTTCCTGATTCCCTCTTCCTGATTACTACTGAAATTTTATATCTTGAAAACTCTGCGTGCGTTTTCAGTTGCAAATTTAGCAATCTCTGCAGGTTCCATTTCCTTATATTCTGCCACTACAGGGATCGAATCCACAATAAATGCAGGCTCGTTTCTGCCCCTGCGCGGGGAAAGGAAAGGACTGTCTGTTTCGAGGAGCAGGTTTTCAGGGGGCACTTCTGCTGCAAGGGTCTGGTGATGTTCGGAAAAACAGACAAGTGTTGCCAGGGAGATGTAGTAGCCTGCGTCCACGATTTCCTTCATGGTTTCAACAGAGCCGCTGTAGCAGTGATAAATTACTGTGTCTACGTCCCTGGCAAGCTCCAGGACTTCAGCTTCAGCCATTCTGGCATGCACAACAAGAGGTTTTTCCAGGTTTTTTGCAAGCTCGATCACCTTTTTAAATGAAGCTGTTTGTCTTCTACGTTCTTCGTCTGTTTTGCAGTCCTGAAAATCTAGGCCGGCTTCTCCGATAGCTACCGCTTTTCCTGCATTAGCTTCTATCTGGGCAAGGATTGCATTTATATCTTTATCACTGCCTTCCCTGCCGATATCAGGGCTAAGCCCCAGTGCGGCATGAATATCCTCGTTCTTTTCCGCGAGTTCAAGACTTATGCGGTTTCCTTTAAGGGAAATTCCGGAGTTGACCATCCCGACAACTCCTGCTTTTCGGGCTCTCTGAATGGCTTCTTCCCTGTCAGGGTTAAATTTTGGAAAATCAAGGTGACAGTGAGAATCAATGATTGGATAAGGCATGGGTTTGTATTCCATTTCATTTTATTTTACTTTATACATGCTTCGGGAATACAAACCCAAAAAAAGAGAAGATTCCGGACCTTATCCGATTTTGGGTTTTGAGCTGATATCTTCGGTTTTTCTTTCCGGGTTTCCGGTATATTATTCCGGTTTTTCAGCCTTTTTTGCCCTTCAGTTTTTCTTATCCTTTACTTTTTCTTCAGGGCTTTACTTTCAGCTTTTGTTTTCTTTTTTATAGAGAAGGTTCATAGCATTTACAAGGGCTTCCACGGAAGCCATTACTATGTCCGGATTTGCGGACCGGGCTGTTACAATCCTTCCCTTTTCATTTTCCAGACCTATGTATACATCGGCAAGGGCATCTGCCCCACCTGTGATAGCATCGATCCTGAAATCCTGGAGTCTGAAATGATTACTCTCGCCAAGAATGTCTCTTACGGCATGGAGGGCTGCGTCCACAGGACCGACTCCTGTTCTTGCTGCAATGATTTCTTTTCCTTCAATATCTGCCTTAACCACAGCCGTAGGTGTAAGGATGTTTCCTGTCATGACGGATACTTCTTTGAGTTTGATCAGCTCTTCCTCAGAACTCGCTTTACCGAGAACTGCAGAGGCAACTGCATAAAGATCAGCATCTGTTATCTGTTTACCTTTGTTTGCGATTTCTTTAATCCTGATCACAATTTCATCGAGTTGATTATCATTGGTTTTTATCCCGGCAGACTCAAGGGACTGTTTGACCGCATGTTTGCCGGTATGCTTACCAAGGACAATGCGCCGTCTGTGCCCAACCATTTCCGGAGTCATAATTCCTGGTTCGAAGGTGTCGGATTTTTCAAGCACTCCCTGACTGTGAATTCCTGACTCATGGGAAAATGCGTTTTGCCCCACCACAGGCGTGTTTGGAGGGAGCCTGATTCCTGTATAGTTTTCAACCATTTTCGAGGTTTCTACAAGGTATTCTGTCCGGATATTGGTTTTTGCACCGTAGATTGATGTCAGGCTCATTACTGTCTGGGAAAGATCAGCATTTCCTGCCCTTTCTCCTATGCCGTTTATGGTGACCTGTACCTGAGATGCCCCGGCTTCAACAGCCATAAGGCTATTTGCCACAGCAAGCCCGAAGTCATTATGACAGTGCACGTCTATAGGAATCGTTATTTCAGCTGCAATGCCTTTTATCTGCCTGTACATTGCAGACGGGACCATCACGCCAACAGTATCCGGCACGTTGATGATGTCGCAGCCTGCTTCCTGAACCGCTTTGAAAACCTCTATGAGGTATTCAGGGTCTGTTCTGGTGGCGTCCATTGCGGAAAACATGCACTTCAGCCCGTGGTCTTTGATGTACTGGACAGCTTCTACAGCCAGTTGAATGACTTCTTCCCGGCTCTTTTTGATGGTATAGATCCGCTGTACATCCGAGGTAGGGACGAAGGTGTGCACAAGGCCAACATCACTTTCAAAACAGGCATCGATATCTTTTTTCAGCACACGAGCCAGTCCGCAAACTGTGGTGTCAAGCCCGGCATTAGAAATCGATTTTACGGATTCTTTATCTCCTTCTGAAGAGATGGGAAATCCGGCTTCTATTATGTCTACCCCGAGTTTGTCAAGTTGATGAGCAATTTCCAGCTTCTGTGTAGAAGTCAGGGATACTCCAGGGGTTTGTTCTCCGTCACGCAGTGTTGTGTCAAAAACAGTTACTTTTTTACTCTGCATGGGTTCGATGTAAAAATCGATCCCTTCTTTCAGTGTGTACATCCATAGTAATCATCTACATGGATGTACAGTTCTGGTATATAAACATCATGTATATTTTTAAATGTTTAACTGAAATTTTACTTTTTTGAGTTTTCAATGGAAACTTATTTATAGTTGATATGCTATGTTAGGGTTGCTTCTCGGGTGTCACAAGACATCCCGAAGGTGAAAAACGGAATTTGAAAAACGATGTTCGAAAAACGGAACAGGTACTTAAAAACGAGACATGAAAAACGAATAAAAGTGCCTGAGTGATTTGTTTTAATAACGATCGCTGATAAAAACGGACAGAGAAAAGGATTCAAAGGGCCAACTTCCTTGAAATCTTTTAACTATTCACTTTCCATCATTCAAATTTGTTCGACCTTCCTTGAAGGAAAATGTTTATATACAAGAAATTCCTTGTATGTATCCCCTCACAATGCGTAAATGCGTGGGGGAACAACACAAAGCTTTATATACAAGAAACGTCTTGTATGTATCCCTCACACAGGTCAAATGTGTGGGTTGAAAATCAAATTCAATTTCATCTTTTAATGGAGTCAGGAGTTATTTCCTGACTGACGAGGATTTGTCGGTTCGGTTAATTCTGGGTGATATTTGTTATACTACATTTATCGCGACATGAACTAACTGAATTGATAGTTGTTAGTGCAAGTTTCTGCGACCAAGACCTTTAATTTTGAAGTGTGCGATACAATAACAATTCTGGTTGATCCTGCCAGAGGTTACTGCTATCGGTGTTCGCCTAAGCCATGCGAGTCATATGTAGCAATACATGGCGTACTGCTCAGTAACACGTGGATAACCTGCCCTTGGGACCGGCATAACCCCGGGAAACTGGGGATAATTCCGGATAACGCATATTTGCTGGAATGCTTTATGCGTCAAAAGGATTCGTCTGCCCAAGGATGGGTCTGCGGCCTATCAGGTAGTAGTGGGTGTAATGTACCTACTAGCCAGCGACGGGTACGGGTTGTGAGAGCAAGAGCCCGGAGATGGATTCTGAGACATGAATCCAGGCCCTACGGGGCGCAGCAGGCGCGAAAACTTTACAATGCGGGAAACCGTGATAAGGGGACACCGAGTGCCAGCATCATATGCTGGCTGTCCGGATGTGTAAAATACATCCGTTAGCAAGGGCCGGGCAAGACCGGTGCCAGCCGCCGCGGTAACACCGGCGGCCCGAGTGGTGATCGTGATTATTGGGTCTAAAGGGTCCGTAGCCGGTTTGGTCAGTCCTCCGGGAAATCTGATAGCTCAACTATTAGGCTTTCGGGGGATACTGCCAGACTTGGAACCGGGAGAGGTAAGAGGTACTACAGGGGTAGGAGTGAAATCTTGTAATCCCTGTGGGACCACCTGTGGCGAAGGCGTCTTACCAGAACGGGTTCGACGGTGAGGGACGAAAGCTGGGGGCACGAACCGGATTAGATACCCGGGTAGTCCCAGCCGTAAACGATGCTCGCTAGGTGTCAGGCATGGCGCGACCGTGTCTGGTGCCGCAGGGAAGCCGTGAAGCGAGCCACCTGGGAAGTACGGCCGCAAGGCTGAAACTTAAAGGAATTGGCGGGGGAGCACAACAACGGGTGGAGCCTGCGGTTTAATTGGACTCAACGCCGGACAACTCACCGGGGGCGACAGCAATATGTAGGCCAAGCTGAAGACTTTGCCTGAATCGCTGAGAGGAGGTGCATGGCCGTCGCCAGTTCGTACTGTGAAGCATCCTGTTAAGTCAGGCAACGAGCGAGACCCGTGCCCACTGTTACCAGCATGTCCTCCGGGACGATGGGTACTCTGTGGGGACCGCCGATGTTAAATCGGAGGAAGGTGCGGGCCACGGTAGGTCAGTATGCCCCGAATCTCCCGGGCTACACGCGGGCTACAATGGATGGGACAATGGGTCCCTCCCCTGAAAAGGGCTGGTAATCTCACAAACCCATTCGTAGTTCGGATCGAGGGCTGTAACTCGCCCTCGTGAAGCTGGAATCCGTAGTAATCGCGTTTCAATATAGCGCGGTGAATACGTCCCTGCTCCTTGCACACACCGCCCGTCAAACCACCCGAGTGAGGTATGGGTGAGGGCACGGACTTCGTGCCGTGTTCGAACCTGTGCTTTGCAAGGGGGGTTAAGTCGTAACAAGGTAGCCGTAGGGGAATCTGCGGCTGGATCACCTCCTAAGCATAAAACAATATCACCCAGATGCCGATAAACCGAACAAATCCTCAAACCAGAAATCGATAAGATTTCTCCATATTAATCTCACAAATCATCAAGTGCACCCGGAAAGTAAATTTTCGGGGAAGGATGGATAGCCTGCGCGGAACCGCAGGCACATGAAGTCGTGTATAGGTGCTGTATATTGAACGCTAACTGGACCTGGTTAGGTATATAGGAATTATGCTATCAGGTGGATGGCTCGGCTCAAGAGCTGATGAAGGACGTGCCAAGCTGCGATAAGCCCGGGGTAGGTGCATGGATCCAATGAACCCGGGATCTCCGAATGGGACCTCTCCATAGTGATCAGTCATGATCGGGAACGCTCCGAATTGAAACATCTCAGTAGGAGCTGGAAAAGAAATCAAACGAGATGCCGTAAGTAACGGCGAGTGAAACCGGCACAGTTCAAACCGAATCCCTTCGGGGAAATGTGGTGTTGTAGGGCTGTTCAAAAGTCTCGCGGCAAAACCAAACTTGCCTGGAACGGCAGACCATAGAGTGTGACAGTCACGTAGGTGTAAGCCAGAAGACAGGAACATGTCCCTGAGTACCGTGCGTCGGATATCGTGCGGGAATCCGGGGGGCACCAACCTCCAAAACTAAATACTCCTTGAGACCGATAGCGAAATAGTAGGGTGACCGAACGCTGAAAAGTACCCCGAGAAGGGAGGTGCAAAGTGCCTGAAACCTGATAGTGATGGAACGATACGGCATGAAAGGATCTTTGATATGAAGGAACCACTCGCGAGAGTGTTGTACGAATATCACTGCCAGTGTCGTATCTTACGTTTTGAAGAACGGGCCAGGGAGTGTATCTTGATGGCAATGGCTAACCTTTTAATTGGGCAGCCGAAGCGAAAGCAACATGTGCGCAACCCTTACGGGTGAGGCACGACGTATACAAGTGCGTGGAGTCATCGGGGTACGACCCGAAGCCGGGTGATCTAGGCGTGGGCAGGTTGAAGCGTGGCGAAAGCTACGTGGAGGACCGCAAGCGGTATTGATCTGCAAATCATTCGTGTGACCTGCGTCTCGTAGTGAAATGCTAATCTAACCCGGCATCCGCTGGTTCCTTCCGAAACATGTCGCAGCATGACCTGACTGGAGATTGTCGGTGGAGTAGAGCACTGATTGGCGGTTCCGGGGGGGAAACCCCTCGCCCGCTTGTCAAACTCCAAACCCACTGTCATCAAAGATAGTCGGAGTCCGGACTGCTGGGGTAAGCTTGTAGTCCGTAAGGGAGACAACCCAGCCCGTGGTTAAGGTCCCCAAGTGTCGACTAAGTGTAAACACTAAAGGGCGTCCCAAGCCCAAGACAGCTGGAAGGTTAGCTTAGAAGCAGCTACCCTTCAAAGAGTGCGTAACAGCTCACCAGTCGAGGTTTGGGGCCCCGAAAATTGACGGGGCTCAAGTCGACCACCGATACCACGGAGTACCGCAAGGTAATCTCGTAGGAAGGCGTTGTGTTCGGGCTGAAGCAGGGCTGTGAAGTCCTGTGGACCGTTCACAAACGAAAATCCTGGTAATAGTAGCAGCATAGCAGGGTGAGAATCCCTGCCGCCGAAGGGGCCAGGTTTCCTCGGCAATGTTCGTCAGCCGAGGGTTAGTCGGTCCTAAGACGTACCGTAATTCGAGTACGCCAAAAGGGAAACAGGTTAATATTCCTGTACCATTTAGCACTGAGTCTGACGTCTCAGGGCAGGCCGAGCGGCGTCGTCGCGCCGTCTAAGCAGCGAAACCCGTGGAGAGCCGTAATGGCGAGAATCGGGCGAATCTGTAATGGCTCAAGTCGGCTGCACCCAGGGACCCGTGAAAAGGCAGCTAAATGTCCGTACCGAGAACTGACACAGGTGCCCCTAGCTGAAAAGGCTAAGGCGTGTCGGAGTACTTCAGTTAAGGGAATTCGGCAAATTAGCTCCGTAACTTCGGGATAAGGAGTGCCTGCTGTGAAGACAGCAGGTCGCAGTGACCAGGGGGCTCTAACTGTCTAATACCAACATAGGAGATTGCAAACCCGTAAGGGCTAGTACAATCTCTGAATCCTGCTCAGTGCAGGTACCTGAAACCCCGGTTCAACGGGAAGAAGGGCCTGTAAACAGCGGGGGTAACTATGACCCTCTTAAGGTAGCGTAGTACCTTGTCGCTTAATTGGCGACTTGCATGAATGGATCAATGAGAGCCCTACTGTCCCTAACTGGAATCCGGTGAAGCTTACATTCTAGTGCACAGTCTAGAGACCTCTAGGGGGAAGTGAAGACCCCGTGGAGCTTTACTGCAGCCTGTCGCTGGGTTGTGGTTCTGGATGTACAGAGTAGGTAGGAGGCGTCGAAGCGTGTGCGCCAGCATGCGTGGAGCCACAATTGGGACACTACCCTTCTGGGACTACGACCCTAACTCTGCGAAGAGGACCCCGATAGGTGGGCAGTTTGCCTGGGGCGGGACGCCCTTGAAAAGATATCAAGGGCGCGCAATGGTTGACTCAAGTGGGTCGGAAACTCACTGAAGAGTGCAAGAGCATAAGTCAGCCTGACGTTATTCAGCACAGCAGTGGATGACGAGACGAAAGTCGGTTCTAGCGAACTTTTGAGCCTCCTTGGTGGGGGCCAAAAATGACAGAAAAGTTACCCCGGGGATAATTGAGTCGTTGCCGGCAAGAGTACATATCGACCCGGCAGCTTGCTACCTCGATGTCGGTTCTTTCCATCCTGGCCGTGCAGCATCGGCCAAGGGTGAGGTTGTTCGCCTATTAAAGGAGATCGTGAGCTGGGTTTAGACCGTCGTGAGACAGGTCGGTTACTATCTACTAGAGGTGCACAAGGTCTGCGGGTAAGCTGCTTTTAGTACGAGAGGAACCAAGCAGCGGCGCCACTGGTGTACCGGTTGTCTGACAAGGCATCGCCGGGCAGCTACGCGCTAAGGAATAAGAGCTGAATGCATCTAAGCTCGAAATCTGACCTAAAAAGAGACCTTTTTAAGGATTCCGGTAGAAGACCGGTTTGATAGAAACGGGATGTAAGCACCAAGGCAACGAGGTGTTCAGTCCGCGTTCACTAACTATCCGTTCCTTTCCCTAATTCAGGTCCAGGCGAAATTCAGTATGCAGCACTAACACGACTTTCATATTCCCCTATCCTTTTTATAGGTTGAGTTTGGCGGCCATAGCGGCAGGGCAACTCCTGTACCCATCCCGAACACAGAAGATAAGCCTGCCCGCGTTCCTTACTGTACTGAAGTGTGCGAGCCTTCGGGAACTCTGGATCGCTGCCAAGCTCACCTTATAATACTTTAATTTTAAAACCGATTTTTGAAATTGTTTTTTCTGGTATTGTTTTTTGAATGACTCTTTGAATATTGTATTTCTTATGTGGTATTCCGATATTGTTTTCTATGATTTTTAATTTTATTTTGTTTTCTATGATTTTTAATTCTATTTTCCTGCAATTTTGTTTATCTCTTCACATTTTTTGCTTGATCGTAGTCGAAATTCTCACAAAAATAAATTCTAAAAAAGGGCGTTTTACAAATTTTCTCTGCAGGAATTTATTCGATAAATATTCTCTGGGGTACTGGGGTTTTGATCTTTTCTAAAACTCTTTTGCAGGTACCCTCAAGATCTCTAAAAAAAGTAAATTAAAAAAGGTAAATTCTACAGTTCATCTTTATTCGTAAATCTGTTGCGCCAGATAGTTCTGGATACCAATGTGACTTATCTGGTCGAGCTGGGCCTCAATCCAGTCGATATGCTCTGTTTCTTCTTTAAGGATAGACTCGAGAAGTGATTTTGTGTCATTATCTCCTATCTCAGACGCCAGACGGATACTTTCATTATAACCCTTTATAGCTCCTTCTTCGGCCCTGCGGTCGTTTTCATGCATCTCAGGCACAAAGGACCCGATGGTTATTTCGTTCAGGTTGCTGACTATGGGCCTTCCTTCGAGGAAAAGGATGCGTTCGATAAGTTTCTCGGCATGCTTCATTTCAGTAATGGCTCGCTTCTCCACTACCTCTCCCAGTCGCTTGTAATTCCAGTCTTCACACATTTCAGCATGTACAAAATACTGATTGATAGCAGTCAATTCCTCCGCTAAACGAGCATTTAGATGCTCAATCATCTTTTCATTTCCTTTCATGCATAAACCCCCTGTGCAAAAGAGATTATAGTTTGCACAATTTATAATTTATCTATTATACTTTTTAGATACTCACCTGGTACCTGAGAGCGATGTCAATCATATATCTACTTAAATATCCATTTAATTATAAAAATCGCCTAAAATTGTTAAATATCATGAAGTCTCTTATTTTTGTGGAGGATTACATATGAGTGATACTGACAGCAGGGATATATTTGACTTTAAGCTTGAAAAGTGGGTTTTAGGTGCGGATGAATGTGCTTTTGCGAACCTGAGCGCTATAGGGAAGGACAAGCCTCTAAGTCAATATTTGATGGAGTCGATCGAAAACTGGGTAAATAAAGAAGAGGTATTTTTAACGGACAAATTCATTTCCGAAATGTGCGACTTTATAAAAAGTCAGGATGAAGACCTTTACGACCGTTTAATGAAGAAATGTGCTTTAAAAGGAATAAGTGTGGGTGAAGGTATATTTGAAGCACTGAATTTATTGACCTGTGGGGCAGTAAGTGAACAGCAATGTAGAGAGATTAGAGATAACTCATGTGATGAGTAACCTGGTCAGTCTCTCTAAATGTGCTTCTGTGAAGAATTTTACTAAATTTTATTATATCTTTTTTTGCGGTCTAATATTCTTTTTGTCTGAGATCCTGTTTATCTAAAAGCAGATTTCTTTTTGACTCATGTTTAAATATGACTCATGCATATTTTTTATCGGGATATTCTATGGATTATATCGAAACATGGAAAGAGGTCATTCAAAGACCTTCTAATTTTTACCGAAAAATGCCAGTGACCGGAGGATACGCTGAGCCGCTTACTTTTGCAGCAATCAGTTATCTCATATACGGGCTTTTGAGTGCACTTTTCAACCGCGAAATGATCGGAGATATGTATGGATATGGAATAGGTTCCGGCGGTCCCGGTCTTTTTAATTCGCTCATTATCGCGATTACGTTTCCCATTACGGGTATTATTTCTGTACTCGTAGGGGCTGCAATACTTTACATAATTTATAAAGTGCTTGGTGGCAAAGGGAGCTATGAAGGTACTGTAAGGTTCATATGCTATGCGACTGCTGTGATGCTGCTTTCCTGGATCCCTTTTATCGGCTGGGTTTTCGGATTTTACGGACTATATCTTTATATTCTCGGCGGAATGATTGTACATGATGTCAGTATGGTGAAATCGGCGATAGCTGTACTCTTGCCTCTAGTCCTGATCATCTTACTGGCCGTGGCTGTAGCAGTATTTGTTCTATCCAGTACTTTTTCAACTCTTGTTTAAGCATATATCATCCGGGTGTCTCTTTTTAAGAGATAACCCAAAAATTTTTTTACTTATTTCTTAAAATTTTTTATTATTCACCTTTTCAAGCTAAATATTTATATATAAGAAATTACTTTAATTGCATCTACACGATTAAGACGTGTTCAAAAATGCCAAGATGGCGGAGCGGCTACGCAATCGCCTGCAGAGCGATACCATTCCGGTTCGAATCCGGATCTTGGCTTTTCTCTTCTAATAAACAACTCAACCTAAAAGTATATATTCAATAAAGTGCTTTAAACGAATCCACTTTGTGCCAAGGTGGCGGAGCGGCTACGCAATCGCCTGCAGAGCGATACCATTCCGGTTCGAATCCGGACCTTGGCTTTTTAAACACTTTATCTTTATCTTTTTCTTTCTCATTTAAAATTTGTTTCTTTTGTCTTTTCCTGGATTTTCTCTAAATCTTTTTATCTTTAGTTGAGCTTTCTCTGGAAAATTTTTTTCTTTTTTAGCTGAGAAAACAATCACCTTTTTAATCTGGTATTTTTTATATCAAAAGAATACTAATTCTGGGCATGGACACTGACGAACTCATGCGGAGACTTTTCGAACTTTATCCCGATGGCTGCACTGTAGATGTACGGGAGCCTTTTTTTGCATTGATTTCCACTGTCATGTCACACAGAACCCGTGACGATGTGACCTACCCTGCAGCAAAGAAGCTTTTTGAAAGGTTTTCAACCCCTGAGGAAATGGTCGAAGCTAACGTTGAGGATATTGAAGAGCTCATAAGAGACGTTGGTTTTTATCGGGTCAAGGCAGGAAGGATAAAGGAAATATCCCGGATTTTACTGGAAGATTATAACGGCAAGGTCCCGGATGATATGGAGACTCTCCTTAAACTCCCTGGAGTCGGCAGAAAAACAGCTAATTGTGTACTTGCGCATGCATTCCTTAAAGAAGATGCTCTTGCCGTTGATACCCACGTCCACAGGATTTCTAACCGGCTAGGGCGGGTAGTAACAAAAAATCCCGAGGAAACGGAAATGGAATTAAAAAAGCTCCTGCCGCAAAAATACTGGAGACATGTAAATATTTTGCTTGTAAAATTCGGGCAAAATGTCTGCCGGCCCATATCTCCCAGGTGCGGGATTTGCATCCTGAATGATATCTGCCCTAAAATTCTCCTTTGATCAGGATTTCAATCCTCCTTTGATCAGGATTCCTTTACTATTTTTTCTGTGAAACTAATCTGTATAATCGAATTCATGAGGCATTGTGCATGGATAGAAAACTATTATGGGGATACGAGATTATTTATATAAAGCTGGCATTAAGCTGGCAAAAGGGTTATGCTTATCCCTTAATTCGATGACAGATTCATTTCAGGTGCACAAACATCATTCTTTACATTGTACTCTCAAAATTCAATACTCTGCACAGTGTATATCATCAGTAATCTGCATCTCACATTTACCATTTCGCGAGGTTAAACATGTTTCAGATAGGAGAAGCATTAATGGGGCAGGGCTCAGAACTTGCCCACGTTGATTTGATGATAGGAGACAAGGGAGGTCCAGTAGGGCAGGCTTTTGCAAACGGCCTTACCCAGCTTTCAGCCGGGCACACCCCTCTCCTTTCAGTTATCAGGCCAAATCTGCCGCCCAAGCCTTCAACCCTTATTATCCCGAAGGTCACTGTAAAAAACATGGACCAGGCAGCTAGGATTTTCGGACCTGCCCAGTCAGCTGTTGCAAAAGCAGTAGCAGACTCCGTGGAAGAAGGCGTGATCCCGAAGGACCAGGTTGAAGACCTTGTTATTGTGGCAAGCGTTTTTATCCACCCTGAAGCCCAGGACTACAATAAAATCTACAGGTACAACTACGGAGCCACAAAACTCGCAATAAAGAGGGCACTTGAAGGCTTCCCTGACATCGACACTGTACTTGAGGAAAGCAACAAGTCCACACATGCTATCATGGGATTCAAAGTTACAAGGCTCTGGGACCCACCATATCTGCAGATTGCCTTTGACAACCCGAACCTTGAGTTCGTGCTCTCGGCTATCTCGGAAATCCCGAAGAGCGACCACGTAATCATCGAAGCAGGCACGCCACTTATCAAGCGCTACGGCACAGATGTTATTTCCAAGATCAGGCAGGTAAGACCGGATGCATTCATCGTTGCTGACTTGAAGACTCTGGACACCGGAAACCTTGAAGCCAGAATGGTTGCAGACGCCGCAGGTGACGCTATTGTAGTTTCAGCCCTTGCTCCTATCAGCACCATTGATAAACTTATTGAGGAAGCCCACAAGACCGGAATCTACGCGGTTATGGACACCCTTAATCAGCAGGATCCGATTTCTGTCTTAAAGCAGCTCAAAGTCATGCCAGATGTCATTGAGCTTCACCGTGGAATCGATATTGAAGGCACAGAACACGCCTGGGGCAATATTGGAGAAATCAAAAAGATCGCTCCAAAGGCTCTGGTTGCAGTTGCAGGTGGAGTCCGCCTCGACAAGGTTCCTGTAGCCCTCAGCCAGGGTGCTGATATCCTTGTGGTCGGACGTGCAATCACCAATGCAAAAGACGTCAGGGAAATGGCTGAACAGTTTATCAACAGCCTTAATAAGCCAGAGATTGACCAGTTCAGAGTCATGACAGACTTCTGAAAGCGTGTATTTTCACGCTTTTTCTTTTCTTTTTTCAGGAGGGGATTTTTTTGGGTTCACCATTCATTTTACTGAACTATAAGACTTATATACAGGGCACAGGCAAGGGCGCAGTTGATATTGCAAAAGCCTGCAAAACCGTATCCGAAGAGTCAGGTATCGAGATTGCAGTAGCTCCTCAGCTTCCGGATATTTACAGGGTAGCTTCCGAAGTTGAACTTTCGGTTTTTTCCCAGCACATGGACGGCATAGGAGCAGGAAGTTTTACAGGTCATGTTTTCGGAAAATGTATAAAAGAAGCAGGAGCTTTCGGGACTCTTATCAACCACTCTGAAAGGCGTCTGACCCTTGCGGAAATCGAAGCTTCGTTGAAAGCTGCAAAAGAGTTCGGGCTCAGGGCAATTATATGCACCAACAACGTCCCCACAACTGCAGCAGCTGCAGCGCTTGTTCCTGATTACGTAGCAATCGAGCCACCTGAGCTTATAGGTAGCGGAATTCCTGTCTCAAAAGCCGACCCTGAAGTTGTCAGTGGTTCTGTTGAAGCGGTTTCAAAGATCAATCCTGATGTAAAAGTGCTTTGTGGAGCCGGAATTTCAAAAGGTGAAGACCTGAGGGCAGCCCTTGACCTTGGCTCGCAGGGAGTACTACTCGCATCCGGTATAGTGAAAGCTTCAGATCCTAAAGCTGCACTTGAAGACCTTATTCGGCTTGTTTAAGTCTTTACTTTGTTGAATTTCAGGTTGAGCTTTAGATTCGTCTTTATTTGATGAGAGTTCTGTTATTTTCTCATCTTTTTTTCTGTTTTCTTATCTCCAGTATCAAGCAGAAGAACCGGCTTTTTTCTTTTTTATTTCTGGTTTTAAGTAATTCTTTTTTATTCATCTTTATTCTGATATTTGTATTAGTAATCTATTCTTTGTTAATAATAGTGAATATTTTATATGTTTGTGTAATATCGTATTACAAATATTGAATTATTTATGTTAACATTTTTTCACTCTATACTTGATCATTAATTAGACTGGTTATAAAATCGCTTTCATGGAGTAATTTGATGGAAACTAAGGAAATAATCAGAAACTACTGGGACCACCGCAGCGAGATCTACAGCACTGGCATTGTGGAGTACTCTGAAGAGGAAAGGATTGCCTGGAAAAATATGCTTGCTTCAAAGCTGGGCGGGAGAAAACGCCTTGAGATACTTGACGTGGGCACAGGACCTGGCCAGCTTGCTCTGATGTTTGCAGAGATGGGACATCATTTAACTGCTGTCGATCTGTCTGCCAGCATGCTTGAAAAAGCCAGGAAAAATGCCTTACAGAGATCTCTTGATATTAATTTTATTCAGGGGGACGCAGAAAATTTGCAGCTTCCTGACGCACATTTCGATGTTGTGTCCAGCAAATTCCTCCTCTGGACACTTCCTGACCCGAAAAAGGCTCTCCTGGAATGGAAGAGAGTGTTGAAGAAAGACGGCATGATAATTGCTATTGATGGGGACTGGTACAGCTCCGGGATATTCCTGAAATCGATCCGTACAGTTTCCGGACTCATCCGGTCTGTAAAGGAAAGAAATCGTCACGACCCTTTTAAGAATAAATACCAGCTGATTAAAAATGATCTCCCTCTTTATAGCTTAAAACCCGGTAGGGTATTCGGTTTATTGAATGATGCCGGGTTTGAGGAGATTAACATTGAACGTATGGATTCTCTTTGCCTTTCTGCCAGGAAACACGGAAGCCTGCTGGATAAGCTCGATTATTCCCATCCGATTTATTTCATAAGGGCTGTTAAAAAGTGATCGCGGTTTCTGAACCTTAAGAAATCCACAGATAAATAATACGATTATAATACTCTAACATATATGAATAATAAAACTCTAACAATATGAATAAAAAATAGTGCGGCTTTTTCAGCCGCTTTTCAGATTTCCTAAGGATTTTTTAGTTACTTATATGCTTCAATAAGAGGTTCAACCGCTCTTGGATCCCCTATTTCAATAAGGATCAGGGCAGTTTCATCCTTAATTTTCTGGTCTTCTGTTTTCAGGTTTTCTATCAGGGGTTCAACTGCCGTTTCTCCCATGTTGATAAGGGCTTCTCTGGCACTCACTCCAAAGTCTTTATCTCCTATTTTTTTTATAAAAAACTCTGCAGCTTCCTGGTTTTCAGTTTTACCAAGAGCAATAAGGGCTCCGTTTCTGACGTTCATATTCATGTTCTGGTTTTCATAAGTCTTTTTAAGGACATTTACAGCTTCAGGGCTTCCTATGTTCCCGAGAGCTATGGTTGCGGCTACCCTTACATCAGGTATTTCTCCCTCGTCGTTTATTACGCCAATTAATGTTTGTGTAGACTCAGTGCCCCCTATTCCTCCAAGAGCAAGGACAGTGCTTTTTCGGACATCCACACCTGTATTCAGGCTATCTTTTCTTCTCCCTTCAGAATCCTTGCCGCTTTCCAGAATATTTTTCAGAGGTTCTACTGCTGTTTCATCCCCCATTTTACCAAGTACAAGGGCTGAATTACTCCTTACCGAAGCTCTGGTATCTCTCAGTCTTTCTATCAGATAAGGCACTGCCTCTTCTGCCTCCAATTTCCCAAGAGCTATTGCAGTGCTGCTCCTGATGTAATCCTTCCCGTTATTTTTCAATTCGTTCATCAGGGTGTTTACAGCTCTTTCATCTCCCATTTCTCCAAGTGCCATAACTGCACTGTGTCCGGCCAGAGGGTAATCCTGAGCAAGCATCTTCAGTAAAGGATCTGTTGCGGCTTTTTCCTTTTTTTGTCCAAGAGCCATCGCAGCTGAAACTCTCACGTATCCTTTTTCGCTTTTAAGAGCTTGAAGAAGTATTTCAGTTTCGTTTTCAGATTCAAATTCAAAATTTGAGAGTACAAAGGAGGTATATAGAGTGGAATTCTGTTCTTCTGCCTTGAGGGCTTCTTCAAGAAGGTCTGTATCATTTCCGTATTCACTGGTCATAGACCTTGCAAGGCTCTCTCTCATGGCTTTATCTTTTGCTTGTATAGCCAGCATAATATCTTCCGGGACTTCTCCTTTACTCTGTACCCCGTCTGCTACAGCCGCATTTGAAGCTTCTTCTTTTCCAAGGTATTCAGAAATAATATTCTCCGCTCTTTTATCTCCTGTTTCAAGAAGTGCAAGAAGCATGTAACTCTTTATTTCTCCCCCCAGACTCGGGTTTTCGGCTTCCATTTTCTCAATGATAGCGCTGGCAGCTGGCTCTCCGAGGTTCCCAAGTTCAGTCGCGGCGTTTAGCCTGGCTTCACTTCCATTGCCAGTTTCCAGTCTGTTCATAAGGCTTATAACCTGATTTTCTCCCGAAACTCCAGCCATTGCTGTAGTATTTACTTCGTTTCCCATACTTTCCGTAAACTTATCACTACTTAATAAAAGTGAAAAAAATATGGAAAGAGTGATAAGTGCAAATAAAAGAGAAATTTTCCATTTGACCTGGGACATTATAATTTCTATCTATTAATTGTTTATATGTATTTCTCTGTTTATTAAGCCCGGCAGAGAGAAAAACCTTTTCATTAACTGAATTTCAGGTTTTTCTCTCTTATACGGCATCCGAGACCGCAAAGAAGGGCTGTCACCTCAGTTTCAACAGAATCTGCGTCACAATCCCCAAATATACTTATTCTGTAAGTTACTCCCAATTTTTCGGCTGTACTTCCTTTTTTTTCTAGCAACGTCCCATTAACCCCTTTATAAATGTCACTGATTTTACAGTCTGCAAGATGTTTATTTGTACTCACCGCCCTGAGGACTACTTCAGGATCGGCTCCTTCAGGGATCACGACTGAAATATCCCTTACCGAATGCTCCAGGTTTTCTTTTCTCCATTCCCTTAGTTCAGCTTCCGAAAGGGGGCGAAGGTTTTCAAGCTTTAGTGTTATAAATCTGTTTTTTATATTGGGAGCAGTACCTTTTGAGACAAGTTTCATAAGAACTATCTCGTTCGGTCTAACTTTTTCCAGTCTGCCCACGTGGATATTTCCGGAATAAATATGAGAAAAACCACAGACTTTTCCTGTAGAATTCAGGATAGTTTCATATTCGATTATCCTGGAGTTGATCAGTTTGTCCGACCTGCGCAGGGCATGAGATGTGTCATCATATTTACGGGCAGCTGCTTTCATCTTTCTTACAAAGCCTTCCTCATCGTGTGCCTTCACAAGGCTGGAAAGCTCCTCACACTCTTTTATAAATGCTTCATGCACCTCAGGAACTCCAGGGTTTTCCATCTGAATCAGGGCATAGAGATAGGGATTCTGTCCCAGGATCCTGCCCACAAAGTCGAGCATTATACTGTAAACCGGGCTTACGAATTTTCTGGACTTTTTGACGTCAAAATCAAGCCTGTCAATGGTTGTGCCTATAGCAATATAAGCAAAATGAGTAAGCCCCTGCACTACTGAGACCAGCCTGTCGTGTTCCTCTGCAGTTGTGATCTCAACGTGCGCGCCGCTTTCCTCAAAAAGCTGTCTGATTACCGGAAACCATTTTTCCGAATACCCTTTTACCGGAACAAGGATTACTGTTTGCCCCCTTATTGTGGGAATTGTCGGACCAAACATGGGGTGCGTCCCAAGAATTTCAACATCTTTGGGCGCAAACTTTCTCATCGCTTCAACAGGTCCTACCTTTATTGAGGTAAAATCCATAAGAATGCTTCCAGCTTTCATTTTTGGGGCGATTTCTGCGATGGTTTCTTCTGTTGCATTGATCGGGACGGAAACTATCACTATGTCACTTTCAGGGATAACTGCCTCAAGGTCTAAAGCAAAAGGTACGTCCAGTTTTTTCGCGACTTCTATCTTGCCGCCTTTTCCCCAGACAGTAACCTCATAGCCTCTTTCTTTGAAAAAACGTGTGAACCACTGCCCCATCTCTCCGGTCCCGCCAAGGATCAGAACCTTCGTTTTTCCAGCATCGTAGTCCGTATTCAAGCTTGCAGAGCCTCCAGTACGGTCTTTTTCATAAGCTCCAGCGGAGGCTCAACCCCTGTCCAGAGCCTGAAAGCTTCTGCTCCCTGATAGACGAGCATTAAAACCCCGCTTATCGTTTTTGCTCCTGATGTCCTGGCTTCCCTTAAAAGCCTTGTCTCAAGTGGGTTATATACGATATCAAAAACTGTAAGGCCGCTGTGAAGCTCTTCTGCTGTTACAATAGTTGCGTCCGTGTTCGGGTGCATTCCGAGAGTTGTGGTATTTATCAGGACATCGGCATCCCTTAACAGTTCTTTTAATCCTGAAAGCCCGGTACCTCTGATTTTTCCCGGAAGGTCTGCAGCCGAGATTTCTCTTGCAAGTCCTACTGCCCTTTCTTCTGTCCTGTTTATTACTGTGATATCTGCACCGTCGGCTGCAAGCTGAAAAGCAACTGCCCTTGCTGCTCCTCCTGCTCCTGCGACCACCATTCTGGACCCCCTAATTTCCACTCCAGTGTCCAGAAGCGCCTGCTTTGCCCCAGGCCCGTCAGTGTTATATCCCTGGATATCTCCCTTTTTCCCGAATACCAGAGTATTCACTGCTCCAATTCTCTTTGCAAGGGGGTCAGGCTTGACGAAGTCAAGTTTTAAAGCCTTTTCTTTCAAGGGAACTGTAAGGTTAATCCCTCCAAATCCCATAGCTTCAGCTCCAAGGATCGCTTTTTCCAGCTTTTCTGGAGTGACCCTGAAAGCGTGATAGATACAGTCCATGCCAAGTGCTGAAAAAGCTGCATTATGCATGGCTGGGGAAAGGGAATGACCTACAGGGTCTCCAAATACACCAAAAACCTGCTTCATTTTAGCATTTCCATTATTTTTTTTACTTCATCTACCGGAAGCTGGCCAGGAGCTGCAGACGCATTACTTTCTATAGAAGCATATGTAAGGACTGAACCATAAAAAGGGGCAACAACTCTTGTATGCTTTCCTTGACTGCCCATTGCAATTGTGCACACGGATTTTCCTGCATCTTTAAAGTCCAGAGTAACTCTCAGCAGGTTAAGGGTATCTCCCACTGACAGGGGCATAACTGCAAGTTTGGCAATATCTGCACCTGCAAGAAACATTTCTTCAATAATTGTCCTCATGTTCTGGAGGGGAGGGGTTTTCAAAAAGTCATGGGAAGAGACGATTACAGCTGTTTCCCGGTCCTTAGCCGCTTTAATAACCCTGTTTCTTTCTTTCATGCCGGCAGAAAGTTCGATATCAATCGCATCCGGGCCATCTTTTAAAGAAAGAAGATTTATAAGAAGTCCTGTTCTATCTTCTTCTTTTCCATCCCACTTTCCTCCTTCCGCTCCCGAACGGCTGGTAACAATTATGGGAATCCCGGTTTCGGCTTTTATTTCCCTGATCACCTCTGCGGCTCTCTCAGGGGTCCTTATCCCAAGCAGGTCCAGCCGGATTTCAAGGATATCAGCTCCTTTTTCGGCTGCCTTCTTTGAATTTTCAAGGGGTTTCTCAAGAATGACTGCAACAACTGCAGTTTTCTTTTCAAGGTCAAACGAGCCTATTTGAGTCATGCTTTCTCCGAACCGGGAGTAGAAATCTGCTGCTATCGACTTTACAGAGTCTTTCCTGCTTTATTTCTCTATAATCGTCTCTTCGATTTTTTTGCCGAAATGCCTGGCTCCTTCTTCGAGGCGTACCAGAACCTCATCACCTTTTTTGAGCTTTGCAACCGAGATAGGGGTTCCGCCCTTTCCTACAAGCTTGATGGTTTCGGCATTTTGCAGGATTGCGGTTAAAGTCCGGTCTCCGGCTTTTGCTTCAATTAGCATAAGTGGGCGGCTTTCTATCTTTATCCTGCCAACTATTCCTTCCCTCTGCTTCCCTCTTGAGTCTATGATAGTAACGCTGTCTCCAGCCTGGAGTTCTGAAAGATAGCGGGTTTTGTCTCCAATTTTTATATAAGAATGAACTGCACCTGCATTTACCCTGAATGGGCGGGCTGCCACGTAAGGACTGTCGTCAGACTCCGAATTTACCAGGAACATCCCGCTTGCCTGTGAACCTATAAGCATTCCTTCTCCGCGCTGCATGAGGTTGCAGGTATCCACACAGACCCTGTCCCCCATTCCAAGAGGTTCTACCCTGGTTACAACTGCGGATTCAAGTTCTGTGCTTTCGCTTTCAAGTTCTCTTGCAGCTTTAATTGTGTCTTTTATTTCCTGCGGGTTTCCGCTGTCAAGGAGGACTCCATCAGCTCCTGTTTCAAGAGTCTGGAAGGCGAGCCTTGCTTCCTCGGCACTTTTTACTCCAAAAATAATCTTTACTTTCTCACGCTGGAGGTCAGCAATCAGGTTTTCGAGAGGGATAACTTTCCAGTCAGTGCCGGTAACAAGCAGGTAATCGCAGATTTTTCCCATTTCTGCTGCGAAGCGTTCGTAGCTTCTGTCCTTTATGACCACATATCCGCCTACGGTTACGCCTTTGTCGGTGAGCAGGGTTGCTGCGTTTACATCAAAAGAACCCGGAATTTCCTGAGGCAGGGGTTTTGTTCCGTCACCTTCTCCTCTCTTTCCCACGACCACGATGTCGGCTCCTGACTTATTGTCGCGGGCAAAGGCTGCAACTGTAATGTTTCCGAGTTCCCTGACTTTTTCTACATCTCCCGGATTTACAAGTACACAGTCGGCTCCGGATTCCAGGCCTGTTGTGATCCTCTCTTTCTGTTCTTCCCATCCGCCTTCATCGGCTTTTATCCAGACGCTTTTCTTTTTCAAAGGCTTTCAACCCCGTTCATAAATTCTGTTTTTATTCCGGATTTATTCCGGTACATTCTCCGAAACCCTGCTTGGGAATCCTTCATTCTGTGTCTTTTTCACAGCGGGCCTTTTTTATTCAATATTTTTATTCAATATTTTTATTTTAGCTGCTCCAGAGCTTCTTCTACAGGCCTTCTGTGGTGAACGATTTCGCAGATAGCCCTGGTCAGCCTGACAGGGTCCCCGTGCTGGAAGACATTTCTTCCTATTGCAGCTCCTCTTGCTCCGGCTTCCATTGCCCCGTCAATCATTTCAAGAAGTTCCATGTCGGTAGAGGTCTTCGGCCCGCCTGCAATTACCACAGGCACAGGACAGCCCCTCACAACATCCCTGAAACTGTCAGGGTCTCCGGTGTATACGGTTTTCACAACATCAGCCCCGAGTTCGGCTCCAATTCTTGCAGCGTGTGCCACATTTACCGGGTCATGTGGGTTTGTGATCTTTTTGCCTCTCGGGTACATCATGGCAAGAAGAGGCATACCCCATTCCGTACAGTCCCTTGAGATTTTCCCGAGCATTTCAAGCTGGTCGGCTTCTGTATCAGATCCCACGTTGATATGCATGGAAACTGCATCAGCTCCCATCTTAATTACTTCTTCAACGGTACAGACCTGCACTTTGGCATTGGGGTCCGGGCTCAGGACAGAAGAGGCACTGATATGCACAACAAGCCCGATATCGTGGCCGTATCCTCTATGTCCGTACCTGACCATGCCCTTCTGCATGAGAACTGCATTTGCTCCTCCTTCGGCAACCCTATTAACTGTATCGGTAATATTAATAAGCCCTTCAATAGGTCCGTCAGAGATTCCATGGTCCAGCGGAATAATTACCATGTTTCTGCTCTCACGATTCATCAGCCTTTCTATACGGATCTTTTTGCCAATTTCAGACATCGTCATTCCCCTATTCTAAACTGATTAACTTTATCTGTTTATTTTTTCCTGATTTTCTAACCTTTACTCTTTTCTAGCGTGCTAGTGTGTGACATACTAGCACAGAACTTATATTTAAACTTATTCAAGCCCCTTTTAAATCCGGTTTTAATTATTCTGAATTCTAATGAAGTTATTGAGCTAATTTGTACATCTATGTACTATAATGTCCAGTTCTTAAAGTTTTCTCTTATTTAACAATCTTTTATAGCAGGTTATTATTCCTGTTTCAAATTCTCAGTTAACTTTCCTGAAACCTTTTCCTTCTGGTGCAATTATATAAGTCTAAGAAAATGAGGGCTGGAGAACAGGAAAGCTCTGAATCAAATCCTGGAAGATACAAGAATTAAAATAGGATAAGATGGGCTAATAGGATAAGCTCAGAGCGTAAGAACATTTTATATTTGTAAACAGGAACGGAAGGAACTATGAGAGAACTAAAAATCCTTGTTGTGAACAACTACGGGCAGTTTTGCCACCTTATTCACAGGACTGTCCGGGACCTTGACATGGATACAAAAATCATTCCTAATGTAACCCCCATAGAAGAGATTCTGGCAGAAGAGCCTGACGGGCTGATCCTGAGTGGTGGCCCCGAAATGGAAAGGGCAGGCCTTTGCTTTGACTATGTGAGGGAAATAGATGTCCCTATACTTGGAATCTGCCTGGGGCACCAGGCAATTGCTCTCGCTTACGGAGGGCATGTTCATGCAGGCAAAAAAGGAGGCTATGCCGAAATTGAAGTAGAGGTTCTCGAAGAAGACGACATACTCAGAGGACTTGGCCCGAAAACAACTGTATGGGCCTCGCATGCTGATGAGGTAGCCATTCTTCCTGACGGATTTATCCATCTTGCCCGCTCGGATGTCTGCGAGATTGAAGCCATGCGCCATCCCACAAAACCGATTTACGGCGTTCAATGGCACCCTGAGGTTTCCCACACAAAGAAGGGAGAAGAGCTGCTCATGAATTTCTTTGAAGTTTGTGATCTGTATTAATCCGGTCATTGATCATTATTGTCGGCTCTTCGCTGTTTCGGGTAGGTAACTTGTATTTAGTCCCTAAAATGTTGAAGTTGCATTAAATATAGTAGGACTTACGCATTTGAGGTACAAAATCATGTGCAAGAGGCGTCTGAATGAAATACGCATCTTAGAGAATTAGTGGTTTTAAGTCATCGAGTTTTCATTTCAACTGCGTAAGCCCTATAACGTTTTATCTTTAAATACTTTTATAAAAATTATATTCCCGGAGGTTTTACTCTCGATATCGGCTCCATATGTTATAAACAAACTTTTGCATGTCATTAAATTTAGTTTTGAATTATTAAGGCCCAGACTATGAGTTAGTATCAGCAAATAGTAGTCGCCATTGTCCTTGCAGTCTATTGTATCAAACATGTGTGATGTTCGGAAGACAATCATTAGTCCATTTACAACTTCTTCTAGACTGCATTCGTTAAGAGGCTTCTGGAGAAGAATCTGTATTTCATATTCTATGGGTTTATTTTTGGTCACATACTCCTTAAATCGTTCATGGTTTACAGTTTCCATTAGTATTTTTAAAGCCTCTTTTTGGACACAACAAACCGAACCTATTGATTCACACATCAGCCAATATTTTTGCTTGACAGTTAATTCTGAGTATTGTTCTGTATTGTTTTCTAGACATTCCAATGCTATTTCCAAGGCTTTTCGTTGTGTTTCAAATTTTTCTGCATGTATTTTTAATAATTTCCAATGTTTATCTGAAATGGTCGTGGCAATACGATGTCTTTTCAAAATTGCACCTCCCGGTTCTACTTCTCTTATATGACTCATTAATTTTATAATGTATATGCTGAACATACGATACGCAGACAACTTATTTTTACATGTGTATATTTAATTAATTTGTCAACACAAAAAAATTATTGTGAGATTTCTACAGTTGATGTAAAAAAACTCTTCTCTAAAAAGTCAACATTACATCTTGTGAAAACTCAAAAGCGCTTGACAAAACCAGTTATTATTTTAATGGTGATGAAACAGCCAAACACTTGGTTATTTGATCAACATATGGAGGTATATGATGAAAATATCTCAAGATGTAGAAGCTATAATTCATGAGAACATTTCGAGTAGTAAGGCTCCTAAATTTAATCATACGGCAGCTTCCATCGGTGCGGACGAGGATCTGCAAGTAGTATGCCTTGGAACTGATGGATTACCTTACCTTTTCTGGCAGGGAGGGGTCAAAAAAAGTCAATGGCATTATGAAGGAAAGTTGCTTCATGATAAAATCGAAGGTATCAAGTTTACTAGTGTGGCAGCTTCCATTGGTGCGGACAAGGATCTGCAAGTAGTATGCCTTGGAACTGATGGATTACCTTACCTTTTCTGGCAGGGAGGGGTCAAAAAAAGTCAATGGCATTATGAAGGAAAGTTGCTTCATGATAAAATAAAGGTGTAAAGTTTACTAGTTTGACAGTTTCAATTGGTGCAGACTGGGATTTCAATTAGTATGCTTTGGAACTGACGGATTAACTTGTATTATCGCGAAAGACGATGCAGGTTAGTATTTTCAAAATGGACCGACACCAGTTCCAATTTGCTGTATAAACGAATGACGATTTTTATTCGTTTATAATTTTTTCCTTTAATAGTCCACAAGAAAAGTCTTCATTCATCGGTTTTGGATTCTATTCTTATAATATGTTCTAAAAATTTTAGTATTGAAAAATAACACTAAAAAAGAACTCGGGGATTATTACATCCCCATTTTCTTCTTCATCATTTTCTGGATATTGAATTTTCCGCCTCTGAAGCCTTTCAAAGCCGTCTGCATGGTTTTATGATATTTTAGAAGTTCCCTGACATCTTCAGGACTGCAGCCAGAGCCTCTTGATATTCTTTTGATCCGTGATCCGCCTATTAGCTTGGGGTCAGCCATTTCATCTTCTGTCATCGAGTCCATAATGACCTTGTAATTCTTCATTTTGTCACTGGTAGCCTGGAACATCTCATCTGATAATTTCACGCCTCCCAGTCCTCCCATGCCCATAGGGAGCATTGACATAATCTGCTTGAGAGGGCCCATTTTATTCATTGCTTCAAGCTGCTTGTACATATCTTTCAATGTGAAGCGCCCCTGCATAAGGGCTTCGACATTGACGTCTTCTTCGCTCAGGCTTTCCTCTGCCTTTTCCATCAGGCTCTTGAGGTCCCCCATTCCAAGAAGTCTTGAGATGAACCTGTCAGCCTCGAACTTTTCAAAGTCTTCCGGAGTTTCCCCTACTCCTATAAAGGCAATCGGAGCTTTTGTTTCAGATACTGCTGAAAGCGCTCCACCACCTTTTGCTGTTCCGTCCAGTTTTGTGATGATAACGCCCGTGATCCCTACCGAATCATTGAAAGCATGAGCCTGCTGGCTTGCCTGTTGCCCTATACCCGCGTCGAGAACCATGAACTTGTGGTCAGGTTTTGCAACGGCATGGATCCTCTCCATTTCTTCGATAAGGTCGGCTTCGAGGGCGTGCCTGCCTGCTGTGTCCACTATTTTTATATCGTATTTTTCGAGTGCTTTAAGCCCATGTATGGTAATCTCTACAGCATCGGGGTTTCCTTCCTCTCCGTAAAAACCCACATTGAGCTTTTCAGAGAGAGTCTTGAGCTGGTGGTAAGCTCCTGGCCGGAAGGTATCTGCGGCAACAACACCTGCTTTGAGCCCCTTTCTCTGGAAATAGCGTGCCAGTTTTGCAGCACTTGTGGTCTTTCCGCTTCCCTGAAGTCCCACCATCATGATTGTCTGGGGCTTGAGCTGGATATCGGCTCCTTTCCCGATGATTTCCATCAGTTCCTGATACACAATGCGGATCACATGCTCCCTCGGGTTCATACCCGCAGGAGGGTCTTCTTTCATTGCACGCTCTTTGATTCTCTGCGACATCCCCATGACAAGTTTTACGTTAACGTCAGCCTGGAGCAGAGCGCGCTGAATATCCTTTACTACTTCATTGACCGTGCGCTCATCAATTCTCCCTGCGCCGATCAGCTTTTTGAGTGCTCCCTGTAAGGAGTCTCCGAGTTTTTCCATTACCATATGAGAATCGTCCTGCTAAATTTTGAGGATGGATAAAAGGATAGATTAAATTTAATATCTTGAGTTTAACTTATTCGTCTGCGTACAAAGTTGTTTTCCGGTTTTATTTTTTACCTTATAAGAAGGTGATTTTTTTTGCATTTATTTTACTCTGTATAAGAGGCGATCTTTGTTTAATAAGCCTTTTAGTTTTTGATACTTAAAAGGTGTGAAGGTGATGTCTGAGATAATAATAGAATGTGTATGATAGAATGTGTAAAACGAATTTGAATATCAGGCAGATTAAATGCTCCGAATATAAATAACCGCTCGGATATAAAAAATCAAAGTATGAAAAAAACCTGAGGATGCATAAAATTTCAGGTAAGAAAAACGGAAAAATAATTCATGAAAAATTACTCTTAATAGCGGGGGATGGATTCGAACCATCGGTCTACGGGTTATGAGCCCGTCGGGATCTCCTGGCTACCCCACCCCGCTACGGGGTTTGCTGATTATTTTACAAAAGGATTATTATCATGAAGAGATGCGAAACTTTCCTTATAGCGGGGGATGGATTCGAACCATCGGTCTACGGGTTATGAGCCCGTCGGGATCTCCTGGCTACCCCACCCCGCTACGGGGCTTTATACTTCAGGCATTATGCCCGAGACAGCTATCAGAACATACTAACGATTACTTATATACTTTTCGCTCACCTGTAATCTTGCAGGAAAATCCGGATGACGGTCATGTCCGATTTAAAAACTTCGCCAAACTCCTCTATTTTACCCGTCTTTATTTCAGGTTTCATTTCTAATAGCTGTTTTTCAGGCTTTTTCGGGAAAGATATTTGAAAGCTGAAGTCCCACGTTATATTATGACCAGATGTTTGTTTTGCGGGGCTTATTGTGAAGTAAAATGCGGTGTCTACTGTGAAAGCTATTCAGGAAACACGGAAGAAAAAGAACATACGGAAGACGCAAACATACTTGGGTGTACCCAGATAGGCACCTCGTATATCTGCGACAGCTGCCTCAAAGATCTTAAAGAAGCTCTCGGGCTCTTATAAAGCTCTTGAAGCCGATGCGGTCCTTAAGAGAAATATTTCATGCCTCTATGAGGAGAAAGTAAAAAGAATCAGAGGCATGAAAAATGAGATTACTGCTCAGAAAACATCAACATTAAGTATAAATCTGTCTTCGGTTCCTGTTTCATTTTCCCAGGGCCTTTTATATACCGCTGTTACTTGCTGGGCGCCCTCGGAATCCGCTTTAATTTCCCACTCACGGACTCCTCCAGCACCAACAAGAGGTGGAGTATCCTCCTGAGAGTCTGGGGAATAAAATGTTCCATTGATATCAGTGAGATTAAGTCCCTGGCTCAGGTTTAATTCCCACAAATAGCCTGTAGACGGGTTATCCTTAAGTCTAAGATAGAAACTCTCGCCCTATTCGATATTTATATTTGTCCCATTACCAGCTTCTGTTACTACCTGCTGTCCCGGTGGCATAGAGTCCGGCGTCTCCTTAAGGATATTATCGACAGTAAGTTCAAAAGATCCGGTCACTCCATTTACATTTACAGTATAATTTCCGGCTCTGAGACCCTGGACTTCCAGGGGGATCGTTTCCCTGAAGCTCTCTATAGCCTGGGTGCAGATTGCATCTTTTGGACGCTTTGTCGTGATATTGATATTGAAGGTCTCTCCTTCCCTTTCGGTCTTTATTTCGTCAATCCTGGTGCATCCATCAGGCAGATAGCCTTCTGCTATTACATTTATCTGCACTGGAAAAGATTCCATAATCAGAATATCAATACTCTCCACATTTGCCATACCGTAAGTGTATTCTATTTCAGTGGTGTTATTCTGCTCGTCCTCGACGTTTTCAACACAGCCGGAAAGAGCAACTATAAAGAATGTAAACAGGACTGCTGTCAATCTTACAGTTTTGACATGCCTGATACTTTTTATGTACTTTCCATCTATTCTTCCTTTCATCTGTCTCCCTCTTCTTTTAATATATAGATGAAAAAATAAGCCTGTTCCAATTTATCTTTTGCTTAAACTTCAGTTCTGTTCGTAGCTTTCATTTTTTAATCCGGAATTCTTAAGCAGAAGCATTTAAAAAATGAAAAAGTAAAAAACCGGTTTTTAAATTTCCGGTTTCAATATCAGGGTTTTTAATGGAAGGATAAAGTGTATCAGGGGAATAATTCCGGTAATCTTTATTTCTTATTTTCAGGATCCATCCTTTAATTCCTGAGCCTGGTTTTTATAATGGAGAATAAGCTCTTCCGCCCATTTCAGAGAGGCAGGCTCGAAAGCCACGATACTTTCCTGATCATAGGCTCCTTTCCATGTGAGAAAATCTGCCATCATAAAATGCTCGGTTTTTGTAAGCATAGCTATTTTCAGTTCATCAGTGCAAACAAAAAGCTGTCTGTTTTTCCTGGCAATATAAAGTTTCAGCTCTTCCCCAAAGTCTTTTTTTAACCTTTCATAAATTCTTTCTGTCACTATGAGTGTAATTTCAATATCTTCACCTTCGATTCTTAGAAATATTTCCGGGAATGCCGGATGAAATATTGAAGATAAAGACAATATTCTTTTTGATTTCTCTATGTTTTTCAGAAATACCGGGGAAGTCTCGAAAATTTTGTCAGGATCGGGTTTTACAAGAGAATATGGTTTTAATTCATTAAGTCTCTCAAGGAATTCAGGAGATAGATCACTGAGATCACGTTCCTGCCAGAAATTTTTATGCTCTTCAATGACCTCAAGAGTGTTAAGCAGAGGCTTCATTTTTTCTACCAGAATTTCTGCCAGATGGGTAAGTCTGTATTCTTTATCATCCTGAATAATAAGAAATTCTTCCTTTAGCTTTTTAATCTGCGGAAGCATTCCTGTAGGGGTGACATTAAGAGTATCTACTATTTCTTCTATTGTCTTCCCTCCATCTCTGAGAAGTATTAAAAGGTCCTTTCTTTTCTGAGACATGAAGAGCAGGTCTATTAACATTCTATCCATTGTTTTCACTTTCCAGACTTTACCTCTGCAGAAATGCTCTTTGCCTCTGCAGAATTGTTATTTTTGACTTTTCCTGCTTGCCGGTAATCTTCCAGAACTTGAACTTACTGCCCAAGAAACCATAATATCTAAAAAATCATTAATATAATGCTTAGTTTTAAACGTTTTTTGGAATAATATTTTAACTGCTTTTGAAATAATATTTTAACTGCATTCGAATATATCAACAAAGTTTCAGGTCTTTATGCATGTAAGGTTTTCAATCCACTTTAAAATATTTCTTTTCAATTCTTTCCCAAACTATTTTTTGACAAGATAAGAAAACTTAAAGCCTATGGGCTAAATTATATAATCTCGAAGGTGGTGCCTGGGCATGCGTGCCCCCCAAACAGCATAATTTCCTGTCAATACCGGGTTTCGGATCCGGGAGGGTTTTATATAGAATCGTTTAGATGCGTGCTTACAAATTGGGATTATATTTACAATCTGTGCCGAAACATTTCAAGAGAAGTCAAAAGTTCCGGTTACGAGCCGGATGTTATTATTGCACTGGCCAGAGGAGGCTGGTTTGCAGGACGCGTGCTATGTGATTTTCTGGGACTTGATGACCTGTCCAGTCTTAAGGTCGAGCACTATATAGGGGCTGTAGCTATTGACACCGGTGAACCGTATATACGGTATCCTCTTTCTGATAATGTAATTAAAGGTAAAAAAGTGCTTATTGTAGATGATATTGTGGATACCGGGGAAAGTATGATCAGCGCTAAAACTTATGTGGAAAGCAGAAATCCCAGCGAGGTACGGACTGCTTCCTTGCAGTACCTGGGAAGCTCAAAAATAGATCCTGATTATGTAGGAGAACGTCTTGAAGATTGGGCATGGATTGTTTATCCCTGGAATTTTATGGAAGACATGATAAGCATTCTGACAAAAAACATGAGAAAAGAACCAGAAAAGCACTGGAGTTTAGAAGATATTAAACATAGCCTTTACATAAATCATGCCCTTGACCCTGTGGTTTTTGAAATTACTCAACCTGGCAGGCTTCAGGAAGTTCTGGAAGAAATGGATCGAATCCATAGAACTACTTCCAATGTTATTAATAGGAAAAAGTACTGGAGACTTTTATAAAATAGATTTTTATGTCATGTTCTCGATAATTGTTTTTGATGTAAATTTTGATGTAAATAATCTGCATCGGGTAAGGTAAATAATGAGTAAATAAGAGTAAATAAGAGTAAAAACTTCGGGTTAAAGCAGGTCTTTTGAATTTGCTAAATAAAAAAACTGTAAATACAAATATACATATTTATTAAAGGTATTATTTAAGACAACATTTGAGAAGTATAACATAAGCGTTTATTTCGTGTAAATAAATCCATACTTAACAGGGTACCGTTCAAATTATTAATTTAAGGTATATATGCAATTAAGATGCATTAGAGCTGTATACTACAGCATTTACGTTTGTATTACTGATTACTGGTGAACTCATGCCCCATAGATGTACCAGATGCGGAACCATTTTTGAAGACGGGGATTCTGTAATCCTCAGCGGCTGCCCAAGCTGCGGCTGGAATAAATTTCTTTATGTGAAACAGGATCCGGAAGGTTTGGAAAACCCGGGAAGAGCCGCTCTGGAAGAACAAAAGCTGGATCTTGAAGCCTCTCTGGACGAGGTTGTCAGAAATATTGACGAAGCCCTCGCATCCGAAGAAAAAGAGAAGGAACACGAATCAGGGAGCGAAACTAAAACTGAGGAGGAGAGGGTGGAATCTGTGAGGATTCTTGGTCCCGGCTCTTACGAACTTAATCTGGATTCTCTTTTAGAGCGCAAGGAGCTTGTTATGGCAATCAGGGAAGAAGGTTCATATGCACTCCACTTGCCTTCTGTTTTTAATCAGCAAAAGAAAAACAAAAAGAGAAACCAGGATTAAAGAGAGAAGATAATTTCTCATTTTTATAAAGTTTTCCATCTTAAATCTATTCTTGAATTCCTTGTTTTTTCTATCTTGTATTTATCTTGAATTTCTTAATTTTGTCTATCTTGTATTTATTCTTGAATTTCTTAATTTTTTAATTATATTAGCTTCAATCCGGCTCTTTATATACATTTTTTTCATTTCGTGAAGCTTTACTTTTTTGCTATTTTTCGATATAATGTAAAAAGATTGAAATAAAAAGAAAATGTTATTTATGATATGCAATAATTGATTTTTTACTTGATAATTTGAATCTATTTATTAGTGCCGGGATTTAAATGAAAATGGACAGCTTGGGGATAATCTCATTAATTGCAGTCTTTCTGGGTCTGGTTGCTCTTTCAGGATATCTGATTTTAGCTGATGATAGTAATAAAACCAGAACTCCTGGAATTGCTGGAAGACCACCTGATAAGATCAATTCAAATGAAGAAATACTTAAGAATTTTTCAAAGACTTCTGATAATATAGTTGAAAAGGTTGAGGTTCAGAATATTTCATTTGAGTCTCAAAAATACTGGGACGGGTTTGAAACTGTTACAATAAATGTTGAGGAATTTGAAAGCGCCGCTGCAAATGGAAATTTAAGCCTCAGATTACTGGAGAATGATTTTGAGATACAGATTAAAAAGATTTCCAGACTTAATGGAGGAAAGTCGTACCAGTATTCTGGGTATGTTAAAGACGTGCCTCAAAGTGAGGCAACTTTCTATGTCTCCGGAGAATTACTTAGCGGTTCTATAAAGTTTGAAGATCTTATGTACAATATTGCAGTAAGCTCTGAAATAAAAGACAAAAAAACCGTTTATATTGTATTTATTACAGACTGGAAAAAGGACAGAGAAAGGCTGAAAAGCTGGTTAAATCCCCTGAAATATTTTTCCTTTGGTAAGAAGGGAGATATTAATGTGACACCAGCCATGTCTCCTGCAAACCTCAACTCTACTTATAACCTGTCAGGAACAGCCGGCACCATCCGGGGATAATCTTAAAGCAGGGGTCAGGATATGCAGAAAATAGAAAAAGAAAGAAATTTAAAACAAAAGTAAGCAATTTAAAACAAAAATTTGTAATTTAAAACAAAAATTTGTAATTTAAATGAAAATAAGTAACCTGATACGAAAATAATCGATTTAAAATGAAATATGTAATTTAAAGTGGAAATAATCCAATTGCCTGATTTGATATTTTAGTAATTTTGTGAGAAATTAGCAGTCATTTTATCTTTCATTTGCTTAATATTCTTTAGCGATATATCCTTTAATTTTTTATTACATAATTACAGGCGTTTTCATCCTTTGTGGATTCAAGTTTTGCGGGTTTTGTGATGATAAGAGAGCTTACCTTACTGATAAATTTCATCTTATTTTCAAATCATCCGAATATAAAGAGTTTGATGGAAAAGCTTATATATTATAACCGCTAACTAATGGTTACTAACTATTAATCTCGCAATACGGTTAGTACTCTGATCAGGGTTATCTGTAAATTTTGAAATATAGATCAGTAACATTATTTTTACCTGAAACCTGGCTTCCAGACGATAATTCCAGTAATTTGGGTAGAACATTAGCTTCCAATATTGTATTAATTAAAAAATATGTAATTAATTATTCAAAATTACATAAAAACAGAACCGTAAACTCATCATTAATTAACTCATCATTAATTAATAGTAATTTCAATAGTAAATTTCAGCGATCACCAGAGGGGGAAAATGGACCCAGCAAAATTACTTGACATCCTGGGGAATGAAAACCGCAGGAAGATAATTCAGCTTCTTGCAAACCGCCCCTGCTATGTCAGTGAGATTTCAGGCAGGCTGGGGGTAGGACCAAAGGCGATTATCAGTCACCTTAGCCTGTTAGAACAGGCAGGGCTGATCGAGTGCAGTGTGGACGAGCAAAGGCGCAAATATTTCAATATTGCAAATAATGTGCGGCTTGAGGTATCTGTATCACCTTATTCATATACGATGGCTCTTCAGGACATCAACTTCGACAGGGAGAAAAAACGGGAAAGTTATGCTGTCGAAAATAATGGACCTGCTACCAGAGATGAATCATCCTGCTTCTTCCTGAAGCTGAGCGAAAGGCTCCGTGAACTTAGAATAAAACAGGAAGAGCTTGCACAGATGCAGAAACAACTTCAGGCTGAATATACGGAATTGATGGATAAATGCCTGGATTCCATCGAGGATATTGCCAGAAACCCTGTAGAATGTGAGCTTCTGTTCGAGCTTTTGAAAAACGAGGCTACAGCGGCAGTCCTTTGCTATAACCTGCGTCTGCATCCCAGCATTATAAACTCTAACCTTATGGATCTTGCAGAAAGAGGCTTTGTTGAGTATACGATCAAAAATAGCCAGCAGTACTGGAAAATATGTGAGACCGGAGTTGAAAATAAATGACTGAAGAAATTAATTTGAGAGTAGCTGAGGCTTATCATAAAGACGTGGGAAGGGGAATTGCAAGAATCGACACCCGTTTAATGCAGGAAATGGGACTTGTAAGCGGGGATATTATTGAGATTTCGGGCAGATCCAAAACCTACGCAATTGTCTGGCCAAACGTCGAACGTGGGCAGGAAAACAGGATCAGAATAGATGGAAACCTGCGGAGCAATGCAAAGGTAGGAATAGACGACAGAGTCACTATTCAGAAGGTCCAGGCAAAGCATGCTCAGAGGGTTACACTTGCTCCATCCCAGCCTGTCAGGCTTGTGGGTGGTGCTCATTACATCCTGAGAATAATTGAGGGCAGACCTCTAAATAAAGGTCAGCAAATAAGGGTTGAAACCGTAAACAACCCACTGACTTTCGTGGTCGCATCTACAAGACCTGCAGGTCCTGTTGTTGTTACCAAAGATACTGAAATCATCATTAAAGAAAAATCAATTGAAGAGATCAAGGCCCCTGAAGGTATATCCTACGAAGATATCGGAGGGCTCAGACGGGAAATCCAGCTTGTAAGGGAAATGATTGAGCTGCCAATGAGGCATCCTGAACTCTTCCAGAAGCTGGGTGTCGAGCCTCCAAAAGGAGTTCTTCTTCATGGACCTCCCGGAACGGGTAAGACCATGATTGCAAAGGCTGTCGCAAGTGAAACCGATGCCAATTTTATTACAATCAGCGGTCCTGAAATCGTCTCCAAGTATTACGGAGAAAGCGAACAGAAACTCAGGGAAATCTTCGAAGAAGCCGAGAAGGATGCTCCTTCCATCATCTTCATAGACGAAATAGACTCAATCGCCCCTAAACGAGGCGAAGTCACCGGGGAAATGGAAAGAAGGGTTGTAGCCCAGCTGCTTTCCCTGATGGACGGGCTCAAGTCCAGGGGCGAAGTGGTGGTCATAGCTGCTACAAACCGCCCGAACTCCATTGATGAAGCTCTCCGCCGCGGTGGAAGGTTTGACAGAGAGATCGAGATCGGAATACCTGACAGAAACGGCAGGAAGCAGATTCTCCTGATCCATACTAGAGGCATGCCACTCGAAGATGAAGTGAGCCTCAGTGAGATCGCAGATGTGACCCATGGTTTTGTGGGAGCTGACCTCTCATCCCTCTGTAAGGAAGCTGCAATGCATGCACTCAGAAGGATCACTCCAGAAATTGATATCGAAGAGGAGATTCCACAGGAGATCATCGACAATCTTGTGGTCACAAAAGAAAATTTCAGAGAAGCCCTGAAAAATATTGAGCCTTCAGCCATGAGAGAAGTCTATATTGAAGTTCCGCATGTTGGCTGGGACGATATAGGCGGGCTTGAGAAAGCAAAACAGGAACTTATCGAGTCTGTGGAATGGCCTCTCAAATATCCTGAAATGTTCAAGGCTGTCAGTATAAAGCCTCCGAGAGGCGTCCTTCTCTTCGGGCCGCCGGGTACTGGTAAAACTTTGCTTGCAAAAGCTGTTGCAAATGAAAGTGAGGCTAATTTCATCAGCATTAAAGGCCCAGAACTCCTCAGCAAGTATGTGGGTGAATCCGAGCGTGCGATAAGGGAAACGTTCAGGAAAGCAAAACAGGCTGCTCCGACTGTAATCTTCTTTGATGAGATCGATTCCATTGCTCCTCAAAGAAGCTCTGTTTCCGACACGCATGTTTCCGAAAGAGTGGTCAGCCAGATCCTTACGGAACTTGACGGGATAGAAGAGCTGAAAGACGTAATCATAGTCGCCGCTACAAACAGGCCGGATATGGTAGACCCTGCCCTTCTGAGGCCCGGCCGCTTTGACAGGCTCATCTACATCAAGCCTCCTGGAAAAGAAGGAAGAGAGAAGATCTTTGAGATTCATGCGAAAGAAAAACCGCTTGCAGAAGATGTAAAACTCTCTGAGCTCGCTGAGATGACCGAAGGGTATGTGGGTGCGGATATTGAAGGCATCTGCAGGGAAGCTGCAATGCTAGCCCTCAGGGAAATCGTCACTCCGGGTGCTGATAGGAAGAACATCCAGGAAAAGGCAGCAGAAGTCCGTCTTTCAAAAAGGCACTTCGAAAAAGCGATCCGCCGTGTAAAGCCCACGACATCCAGAGAAACTCTGAGTGCCTATGAAAAGAGTGCTGAACTCTTTGCCAGGTACGCAACTGAGTTTGAGGAAGAGTCTTCAGAAGAAAAAGATCAGGAAATCAAGGTCGAAGAAAAAGATCAGGAAACCAGGGTCTAAGAAAAGATTCCTAAGAAAAAGATATCCGGATTTTCTGCAGGCAGATAAAACTTTATTTGACCAGCCGGTAAATTCCGGCACTTTAATTTTTGCCAGGAAAAGAGCAGCTTAATTGAAAACTTTATTGATTTGAGTAGCACTCACTTAAGAAACTCAATACGCATAACTTAATAACGATGTGATTAGATGGACAGAGACAGGAGAAGAAGAAGTTTTTTCGATGAAATATTCGGAATTGATCCCCTGCAGGATATGGAAGAAATGTTCGAGCGCCTCAGCAGGGCTATGGGCATGAGCATGGACAACTTCGGGCAACATCCGTTTGTTTACGGCTTTTCTGTAACCCAGAGGCCAGGGGAAGAGCCTGAAATCCGGGAATTTGGGAATATCCCTATGTTTGAGCAGACTGAAACCGGAGAAAAGCGCTATCTTGACATAAGAAAACCCCTTATTGATGTACTGGAAAGCGAAGAAGTAGTCCATGTGATTGCCGAGATGCCAGGCATCGATAAAGAAAATATCCAACTGAACGCAACTGATTTAATACTTGACATCGAAACATTAGATGGGAATCCAAAATATTCCGAACGTGTTGAACTGCCAGTAAAGGTGGATCCCCAGAGTGCCAGAGCCACTTATAAAAACGGCGTCCTGGAGGTTACCTTTAACAAAATGGAGTCCAGTTCTCGAACTTCAATCAATATTGAGTGATCTTCGGGAGCGTGAGGAAAATAAGAGGTAATAATGGTGGGCATAAGAAAAAGAAAGGATTTCTTTGAAGACTTTGGGTCTGAACTTTTTGACAACCTGGAAGAGATTATCGAAGCCCTCCTGGAAGAAATGGGAGAATCCGGCCCCTTTGTTTACGGATTTTCTATCATTCACCGCCCGGGGGAAGATCCCGAACTCCGGGAATTCGGAAACGTTCCGGAATACCCTCAAAAAGAAGAGAACTTCTTTCCTTCAGAAACAAAAGAACCTTTAATTGATATCTTCGAAAACGAAGATATGGTGCACGTACTTGCAGAATTCCCAGAAATCGAAAAGGAAAACCTTCTGCTGCATGCGACTGCCCAGAACCTTGAAATTAAAGTCACAGGGCTTTCTGAATTTTCGGAAGATGTGGAACTTCCTGTTCCAGTGGACCCGAAGAGTGCAAAAGCCAGCTATAAAAATGGGGTGCTTGAAGTTATCTTCAGGCGCTGTGTTGAAGAAAAACCAGTTGAAATTAAGATCAGCTAATATTTATCAACCCTATATATTTTTTAAGGGTTATATAATGCAGTCTGGAACTGTGAATAATTTCAAGCTCGAACTGCAGATTCGAGAGAAAATTTGAAGCTCTGGACAAATATAAGCTGATGTTCTAATTAAAAAGATAAAGCCCATAGGAATACCTATAAAGCGAATATTCTCTCTGCTGGTCCAAAAGAATTAATTTTTTTATCTACTTTTTTATTTTATTCTATTCTTTTTTCACTTTTATATTGGTAGTTTATCAAATTTTTTTATGGATAATCTCTGAATATATTTTTCATCATTGGAGTTCCAAGCTCGAATTCCGGTTTTTCTGGGAAAATATTGAGTATAAATAAAAAATATTTATTTTATGGGTTTAAATTCTTAAAAAAAGATGTATAAAAACTATTTGATCCAAAATAAAAAAATATAGCAAGTTTATGAATTTCCTGTTTCTGGCGCTTAATCTCTTTTTATTAATTTTCCAGCTGGGAATTTTTACGCTAAACCTTTCACTTTTGATAATAACAAAAGCAAAAACTATATACCTATCTTAGAGTAACAAGATCTCTATAGCCCCGATATAAACAAAGCATGATGGATTGAGAGAAAGATATATGGATATTAGTTCTGATCTGTGTAATTTTTAACATTAAAAATCCGGGATCACACTTTGTTCTTTATCTTAATTTCTTAACTCCATGGATTAAAAAATAGAGGCGGTCTTGCCGATAGAATGACTCAACTTCATGTGAATTGTCTGATAATATTTCAATTGTACATAACAATTGTGGATCGGGACTTTTCCATTTGAAGATTATTAATAAATTGATTTTTCAAATGTATGAAATTGAACAGGTCTATAGCACAGAAAAGGTCTCTGCAAGGCTAAAAAATGGGGCTTCGCAGCGTTCAACAGGACACAAATTCTTCAATTAGTTTGTAATCTACTGTTTACAGTTAATGATTCTTCATATCAACCAGTAATTATTGCAATATTAGTTCGGTTATTTCATCCCTCAATATTAGTTATACTGTTAATAAGGGATTTCAAATCTACAGTTTATCAAGTTTTACTTTACTGTGGGAACGCTACAGGTTTATTAGTAAAGGAGGAAAAAAGTAATGGCTCTTGAACCAGGAATTTTAGCTGGATTCCTTGTAATCTTCCTGGCCGTATTGTTCGGCCCTTTTAAGATACATGTTATTGAGGAAAATCTGGAACCATTTTTGCTTGTTTGCGGTATTGCAGCAATGACTCTTTCAGGTTTTGTCGAAATCCCGGGTAATGAGACCGGCTGGCGGATGGAGATCGTCGAAGAAGCATTTACTGCCCCGTTACACGTTGGAGATATCTTTGGTATTCCAATAGGCATATTCCAGATCGTGCTTGTAGTCGGTTTGATTATTTATAAATGGCATTCTCCAATCCACAAAGCAATCAGGAAATTGACTGATATGCTTTCTGTTAAGGTTTTAGGTTTTCTCCTTATTGTTATTCTGGGACTTCTTTCAAGTGTTATGTCGGCTATTCTTGCATCAATTATTCTCGTTGAGGTAGTTAATGCGATGCCTCTCTCTCGCAAGTCCAAGATAGACCTCACAATTATTGCATGTTTCTCAATCGGACTTGGAGCAGCACTTACCCCCCTAGGAGAACCTCTTTCAACAATCGCCATCTCAAAATTAGCCGGTGAACCTTACAATGCTGATTTCATGTTTTTGTTCAATATGCTTGGTAAGTATATTATCCCAGGTATCTTCGCTTTCGGTATTATTGGAGTGTTTTTCCTTGGAAAAGCTGACCCGAAAGAGGCAGGAATGAAAGCAGCAGACTATAACGAGACTGTAAAGGATGTCGTGATGAGGGCGGTCAAAGTTTATGTGTTTATCATGGCTCTAACATTCCTTGGAGAAGGTTTCAAGCCTCTTATCCTTGAATACTTTATCCAGATTCCTTCTGGTATTCTCTACTGGGTTAACATGGTTTCTGCCATTCTTGATAATGCTACCCTCGCAGCTGCTGAAATCGGACCTGCTCTCAGTGAAATCCAGATTAAGAGTATACTTATGGGTCTTTTAATTGCAGGTGGTATGCTTATCCCTGGAAATATCCCTAATATTATCTCTGCAGGAAAACTTGGTATTAACAGTAAAGAATGGGCAAGACTTGGACTCCCTCTTGGGGTCATCTCAATGGCTGTCTATTTCGTCCTCATCTTCATGCTTGGGATATAAGCTCAAATATGCCCACCAGAAAAGTTGTACCGGTCAGTTCCGAAATCTGGTAATGAAAAGCCGGATTCTGGAACAAACTCCGGTATATTTCCATTAGTGATTACAAATTCATAATATTCTCTTCAAGTTTACAGGAAAAGTAATTTTCACAGATATGAAATCTAAAATTTAATAAATACACTCAAGAGACCACATAATCCTATCAATCCATACCACAAAATTCTTTCATATCTTGAATCGAATTTCTCCATGAAATTTGAAGAGGATATCATTTTTTTGATAGTTTTGTTGATAACCTTCGATTTAAAACCCTGCAGGAAATACGAGATATTATTTTCTATATCTATTGTTTTTATTTACTATTTTTTATATTTGCTATTTTCTATATTTACTATTTTTTATATTTGCTATTTTTTTATACTTATTATTATTATTATTTTATGTTTAATATTATTTTATATTTAACTCAGATCACTTTATCTTGATATAAGACGGAGCCTTGAGATTTCTAGGGCTTATAAACTTACTATCCTTACTTCTTTTGGATCGACTCTTTGATTATGTTTTTTAATCTCACACTGGCTATTATTTATAAAAAGACGTCAAATGTTTATTATTTGTATTACCAGCGCCAAACAGTTTTATTTACTGAAAATATGGGCCAAAAATCCTTTTTTAATGATAAAAATATGCTTTATCAGGGTTTCAAATGAAAATAAAATATCCATCTTTGGAAAAAATGTAATACTTTCTTTATATATTAAACACTAATATATTATGGCAGATTAAATAGAACACCTCTTATAACACTAAAACATTCTAGCCTCTAAAGGAGTTTAACAGTATAATAAACTCTTAAAGAATTTTGTGGTCTAGATTGATAACTATAGGAGGAAAAAATAGTAATGGCTCTTGAACCAGGAATTTTAGCTGGATTTCTTGTAATATTCTTGGCCGTATTGCTCGGCCCTTTTAAGATACATGTTATTGAGGAAAATCTGGAACCATTTTTGCTTGTTTGTGGTATCGCAGCAATGACTCTTTCAGGTTTTGTCAAAATCCCCGGTGAAGAGACTGGCTGGCGGATGGAAATCATCGAAGAATCACTGACTTCACCTCTGCACGTTGGAGATATTTTTGGCATTCCAATCGGCATATTCCAGATTGTGCTTGTTGTCGGTTTGATTATTTATAAATGGCATGATCCGATCCACAAAGCAATCAGAAAGCTTACCGATATCCTTTCTGTTAAAGTCTTGGGTTTTCTTCTAATTGTTGTTCTTGGCTTATCCTCAAGTGTTATGTCAGCTATTCTTGCTGCAATTATTCTTGTTGAGGTAGTTAATGCAATGCCACTTCCTCGTAAGTCCAAGATCGACCTTACAATCATTGCATGTTTCTCAATCGGACTTGGCGCTGCGCTTACTCCCCTTGGAGAACCTCTCTCAACAATTGCTGTTTCAAAGTTAGCCGGTGAACCTTACCACGCTGATTTCATGTTTTTGTTCAATATGCTTGGTAAATACATTATTCCAGGTATCTTCGCTTTCGGTATTGTTGGAGTGTTTTTCCTTGGAAAAGTTGATACTAAAGATGCAGGGATGAAAGCAGCAGATTATAACGAGACTATAAAGGACGTTATAATGAGAGCTGTAAAAGTCTACGTATTCATTGCAGCACTCGTGTTGCTCGGCGAAGGTTTCAAGCCTCTTATCCTTGAATACTTTATCCAGATTCCTTCTGGCATTCTCTACTGGGTTAACATGGTTTCTGCTATCCTTGATAATGCTACCCTTTGCGCTGCTGAAATCGGACCTGCTCTCAGTGAGATACAGATAAGGAGTATACTTATGGGTCTTTTACTCTCAGGTGGTATGCTTATCCCTGGAAATATCCCTAACATTATCTCCGCAGGAAAACTTGGTATTACCAGTAAAGAATGGGCAAGGCTCGGTTTCCCACTCGGGATCGTCGCGATGGCTGTCTATTTCGTCGTTATCTTCGTACTTGGAATATAAGCTCAAAATATGCTCATTCAGCTATACTGATTTAGTTTCAGAATCCGGTGATAAATAAACTTCAAAATCACTGAATTCTGGAACAAATTTTGTTACAGCCTCATAATACTGCTTGCAGTTTCAATTATTCCTCTTCGAATCGAATGGAAAAAGATTGAAGAAGATACAGTTTTTATACTTGCGCTTTTTTATACTTTCGGCAATTTTTTAAATTTCCTGTAGAAAATGTAATCCGTTTTAAAACTCAATATTTTCTGTATTCATTTAACTTCTCATCTTTTTTTAATTAAACTCTGAAATTAAACCCTTTTATTTATATTAACAGTTTTCTATAAATTAATCCAGATTTTTTTGATTCTCTGGAATAATAGATATGAAAGCAGCCTGACAGAACTATAATTAAAAACACTTTCTAATGGCACCTAAATATGAATCTTAAGTAAGTTTCTGATAAAGAAAAGCCTGAGAGCCCTGTACAGATCCACAAGAGCTTAATTCCATTTTTAGGGAAAATATATTATGGAAGAATATATAATTACTCTGGCTTTTATAAGGTAAAAAATTCGGAACTCAAAGCGTTCAACAGTAGGCGAATTTTACAGGCTTTAATTCTCTAGAATAATAATTTTAAGGAGGAAAAAATAGTAATGGCTCTTGAACCAGGAATTTTAGCTGGATTTCTTGTAATCTTCCTGGCCGTATTACTCGGCCCTTTTAAGATACATGTTATTGAGGAAAATCTGGAACCATTTTTGCTTGTTTGCGGTATCGCAGCAATGACTCTTTCAGGTTTTGTTGAACTGCCAGGTGAAGAGACTGGCTGGCGGATGGAAATCATCGAAGAATCGCTAACTTCACCTCTGCACGTTGGAGATATTTTTGGCATTCCAATCGGCATATTCCAGATTGTGCTTGTTGTCGGTTTGATTATTTATAAATGGCATGATCCGATCCACAAAGCAATCAGAAAGCTTACCGATATCCTTTCTGTTAAAGTCTTGGGTTTTCTTCTAATTGTTGTTCTTGGCTTATCCTCAAGTGTTATGTCAGCTATTCTTGCTGCAATTATTCTTGTTGAGGTAGTTAATGCAATGCCACTTCCTCGTAAGTCCAAGATCGACCTTACAATCATTGCATGTTTCTCAATCGGACTTGGCGCTGCGCTTACTCCCCTTGGAGAACCTCTTTCAACAATCGCCATCTCAAAGTTAGCCGGTGAACCTTACCACGCTGATTTCATGTTTTTGTTCAACATGCTTGGTAAATATATCTTCCCGGGTATCTTTGCGTTTGGTCTTTTAGGAGTTTTCTTCCTTGGAAAAGCTGACCCGAAAGATGCAGGAATGAAAGCAGCAGATTATAACGAAACTGTAAAGGACGTTATAATGAGAGCTGTAAAAGTCTACGTATTCATTGCAGCACTCGTGTTGCTCGGCGAAGGTTTCAAGCCTCTTATCCTTGAATACTTTATCCAGATTCCTTCTGGCATTCTCTACTGGGTTAACATGGTTTCTGCTATCCTTGATAATGCTACCCTTTGCGCTGCTGAAATCGGGCCAGCTCTCAGTGAGATACAGATAAGGAGTATACTTATGGGGCTTTTAATTGCTGGTGGTATGCTCATCCCTGGAAATATCCCGAACATTATCTCTGCAGGAAAACTTGGTATTACCAGTAAAGAATGGGCAAGGCTTGGAGTGCCCCTTGGGCTTGTCGCAATGGCTATCTATTTCGTCGTTATCTTCGTACTTGGAATATAAGCTCAAAGTGCACCCATTCGAGTGTAATTATATAGTGTAATTATATGTTTCAGATTCGGTGATAAAATAAACTTTAAAATCACTGAATTCTGGAACAAATTTTAGTAAAGCTCCCATATAACGAATAATTAGCTATTAATTCTCAGATTATCTTAGTATCAGGTTTTAATCCTTATTTTTCAATTGTTGATTTTTCCAGATTTGAAATCACCATATTTCCTGGATGTACAATATTTCTAATGTTTTTATCCAATTTTGGAGTTTGCACTTCTCTTTCATCACAGGCAATATTTGCGTGCAGGTAAAGGAGCCCATGAATTATATGCAGGAATGAATTATTATCAAAACCGAGAACAAGAAGTCCGTGACTATTGTACGGGGGGAATAAAATTCTAAAGTATAATATAATGATAGATTAATATATTATAGGACTATATTTAATAAAACAGGTTTCTATAAGGCCCAACCATTCGAGAATTTCATGCTGTTAAATAGCAAGCTACTTTCTCAGGCCCTTTATGACCTAGAGTAATAACTAAAGGAGGAAAACTAATGGCTCTTGATTTAGGAGTTTTAATTGGATTTCTTGTAATATTCCTCACCGTATTGATTGGACCTTTTAAAATACACGTTATTGAAGAAAATCTGGAAGTATTCCTGCTGGTCTGCGGTATCGCAGCAATGACACTTTCAGGTTTTGTTAAAATTCCCGATGTTGAAACAGGATGGAGTTTAGAAATTATTGAAGAGGCAGTGACCGCTCCATTGCACGTTGGAGATATCTTTGGTATTCCAATCGGCATATTCCAGATCGTGCTTATAGTCGGCCTGCTCATCTATAAATGGCATACTCCAATCCACAATGCAATCAGAAAACTTACCGACATGCTTTCTGTTAAGGTTCTGGCTTTTCTTTTGATTGTCGTGCTCGGCTTATCCTCAAGTATTATCTCGGCTATTCTTGCTGCAATAATTCTTGTTGAGGTAGTTAATGCAATGCCTCTGTCTCGAAAGTCCAAGATAGACCTTACAATCATTGCATGTTTCTCAATTGGTCTTGGAGCAGCACTTACCCCCCTCGGAGAGCCTCTCTCAACAATTGCTGTTTCAAAGTTAGCCGGCGAACCTTACAATGCTGATTTTCTGTTCCTGTTTAATATGCTTGGCAAATATATTTTCCCGGGTGTCTTTGCTTTTGGACTTCTTGGTGTGTTTTTCCTTGGAAAAGCTGACCCAAAAGCTCATGAAATGGAATCCGCAGACTATAACGAGACTGTAAAGGATGTCGTGATGAGGGCTATCAAGGTTTATGTGTTTATTGCGGCGCTCGTACTGCTCGGAGAAGGTTTCAAGCCCCTCATATTCGAGTATTTCATACAGGTTCCGTCTATGGCGCTCTACTGGATTAACATGGTCTCTGCTGTCCTTGATAATGCAACTCTGGCAGCTGCTGAGATAGGACCTATCCTTAGTGAATTCCAGATAAGGAGTATCCTTATGGGACTTTTAATCTCGGGAGGAATGATGATACCAGGAAATATTCCTAACATTATCTCTGCAAGCAAATTGGGTATTACCAGTAAAGAGTGGGCGAGACTCGGGTTGCCTCTCGGGCTTGTCGCGATGACTATCTATTTCATCGTGCTGTTTATACTCAAAATCTAAACTTTCAAATTTCTTTTTTTATTTTTATTATTCATCTTTTGAGAGTATTCTTTCGATTTAATTTCTATTTGCTCAGTAAACAAGTTTTTATTTATGTTCAGTTACTTCCTTCAATCAGAACTACTATTTTTATTTAACAGAATTATGTTCTTGGAATTAATATTCAGTCAGGAGTAAGGAGAAAACAAAATGAGAAGGGACTATATTGACATCGGCTACAGCCCGAAAGAGACGGATCTGGTCTGTGAATTCCACATTGAACCAACAGCAGGAGTGAATTTTGAAGAAGCTGCCACCCATCTGGCAGGGGAAAGTTCCATAGATTCCTGGACTGAGATTGCTACGCTGAGTCCTGAACTTGCAGAGAAACTGAAACCCCATGTCTTTTATGCGGATGAGGGTGCACAGACTATAAGGGTTGCTTATTCGGAAGAGCTTTTTGAGCTGGGTTCTGTCCCTCAGGTCCTCAGTGCTGTTGCAGGGAATATCCTGAGCATGAAAATAGTTGATAACGTAAGGCTGCAGGATATCGCTTTCCCGAAATCAATGATTAATGAATTCAAAGGCCCTAACTTCGGACTGCCGGGGATCAGAAAACTTGTGGGCGTACAGGACAGGCCTCTCATAGGGACTATTGTTAAACCGAAAGTCGGCCTGAACTCTGAAAAGCACGCTGAGGTCGCTTACAATTCTTTTGTCGGGGGCTGCGACCTTGTTAAGGACGATGAAAATCTGAGTGATCAGAAATTTAACAGTTTTGAGAAGAGAGCCGAGCTTACCCTGAAACTTGCAGAAAAGGCAGAGTCTGAGACAGGGGAAAAGAAGATGTACCTCTGCAATGTCACTGCCCCCACCTGCAGGGAAATGATCCGCCGCATGAACTTCCTTAAAGACCTTGGAGCCAGTTATGTAATGGTTGACATCGTGCCCGCTGGCTGGACTGCGATTCAAACCCTGCGCGAGGAAGCTGAGGATGCGGGTCTTGCCCTTCACGCCCACCGCTGCATGCATTCCGCCTACACACGAAACCCGCGCCATGGGATAAGCATGCTTGTTGTTGCCAAGCTGTGCAGGCTGATAGGCCTTGACCAGCTCCACATAGGCACTGTTGTCGGGAAAATGCATGGAGAAAAGCATGAAGTCCTTAACCTCAGGGACCAGTGCGTGCTCGATAAAGTGCCTGCCGACGAAAGCCAGCATATCCTTGCCCAGGACTGGGGGGGATTAAAGCCAATGTTCCCTGTAGCATCCGGAGGTCTCGCTCCTACAATGATCCCTGACCTTTATTCTATCTTTGGAAAAGACGTTATTATGCAGTTCGGAGGCGGAATTCACGCTCACCCAATGGGCACAGTAGCCGGAGCCACTGCGTGCAGGCAGGCTCTCGAAGCAAGCCTTGAAGGAATCAGCCTCCAGGACTATGCGAAAAATCATAAAGAACTTGAAACCGCTCTTGGAAAATGGTTGAAGAAATAAATTGCTGAGTGTGAAACAGCCTGTATAAGCGGAAATATCGGCAGCACTATTATAGGCTATGAACCGTGCACAGGTTTTACAAACAAAACAATAGCAAAATAACAATCAGTAAGGAGTTTTCCTCTGGTGAAGGCAGAAAACGGAAATAAAAAAGAGACCCGGATTTTGAGGGTCTCTGAAGTGAATTTTGACGTGATTATAGACGAGGCTGCGGAAATCATCCGAAAAGGAGGAACTGTCGCCTTCCCAACTGAGACAGTCTACGGGCTTGGGGCTGACGGGCTTAACCCGGATACCGTTCTGAAAATTTTTGAGGCAAAGGAACGCCCCCCGGGGAACCCTCTAAGTCTCCTTGTCCATTCCAGGGAAGACATTAAAAAGGTTGCAAAAAATATTCCTGAAAAAGCTCTCTTGCTTATGGACACTTTCTGGCCCGGTCCCCTCACAATTGTGCTTGAGAAAAAAGATACTGTTCCGGAAATCACTTCGGGAAACCTGCCTACAATAGGGCTCCGCATGCCTGACCACAGGATCCCCCTGGAACTTGTAAAAAGGGCATGCACCCCTCTGGCTGCTCCAAGTGCTAACCTTTCAGGAAAGCCCAGTCCCAGCCTGGCAATCCATGTCCTGGCTGACCTGGCAGGCAGGATTGATGCGGTTATTGATGGAGGGGGGACAGCCATAGGGCTTGAGTCTACCGTTGTTGATATGACGGTCGAACCTCCTGTCGTGCTCAGGATAGGAGCCGTAGGAATTGGCGAGCTTGAAAAAGTTATAGGTAAAATCAGGCCCACATATGCGGGAGCCGAATCCGGGTCTGGAATGCTTATGCCTGAAAAACAGGCAGGACAGAAGTACAGCCATTACACTCCCAATACACAGGTCGTGCTCGTCGAAGGGAAAAGCGAAGAAAAAGTTTCTGAACAGATTGGTATTTTGCTGGAAGAACATGTGAGCAAAGGCCAGAAAGTCGGGCTTTTACTCAGTGATGAGACCGCAGGTTTTTTTACTGCCGAAGAGTTGAATGTCCACGACTGCTTTTTACTGGGGTCCCGAAAAGAGCCGGAAGGAGCCGCAAAGAGATTATTTGAAGGGCTCAGGACACTTGACGCAGCAGGGCTGGATGTGATCCTTGCTGACGGTTCTTTTTCCCATTCAGGACTTGGAGCTGCCCTTATTAACCGGTTAAGAGAAGCCGCTTCAGTAAGGCATCTTGTTTAAATCAGGGACATCGGTTAAATTGCAAGAGTATAAGTGAGGGTTTGACAGTCAGAGTTGAGTGAAGTTTGACACCCGGATCTGAAATTCCGATTCGAGGTTCAAATGTTGATAACCATTTATTTTTTAGATATCTGGAGAGATCTTCTTGAAGGCGGAAAAAAGAGAACAGATGGAAAAGATGCGGGCTTATAAGAAAGTCCGCGAGCAGAACAAAAAAACGACATTAATAAGCCTTTCGATCCTGGCTACAGGTATGGTTTTGACAACTCTTGAAATAGACCTCCTTGGAATTGATATCGGATACTATTTGATGTGGGCTGGGGTTTTTGTCTTCTTTGTTGTCTCAATTCAGGGACTCTTTGCTGCCGGTTCCCTGCGAAAGCAGAGATAATTTTTTCGTTCTCTTAAAAGGGGATTTTTAAAATGGGTGAAACTATTGCAAGTGAAGAAATGCACAGGTACTTCGATGGGCTTGAGGCAAGATTAAAAGAAGCAATTGAGATTGCAAACAGAGCACGAGCCCGGGGAGGAGATCCCAGACCCGTTGTAGAAATCCCTCTTGCCAAAGACCTTGCGGATAGGGTTGAAAACCTTATTGGAGTCAAGGGTGTTGCTGAAAAGATCCGGGAACTTGAGGCCAGGATGTCCAGGGAAGAAGCTGCCCTTGAGATCGGAAAACAGGTTGCTGAAGGGGTGGTAGGAAGTTTTCCTTCAAAGAAAGATGCCGTTGAAGCTGCTATTCGTGTCTCAATGGCGGTTCTGACGGAAGGGGTGGTTGCGGCTCCTATTGAAGGAATTGATAAGGTAGACCTTGGTAAAAATGATGACGGTTCGCAGTACATAAGGATCTTTTATTCCGGGCCTATCAGAAGCGCTGGAGGGACTGCTCAGGCACTTTCCGTTCTGGTCGGCGATTATGTGAGACGCGGGATCGGGATCGACCGCTATAAGCCAAGAGAAGAGGAAGTGGAGAGGTATGTGGAAGAAATCCTGCTTTATAAAAGGGTTGCAAGCTTACAGTATACGCCTTCTGAAGATGAAATCCGCCTGATAGTCCGGAACTGTCCTGTTTGTATTGACGGGGACCCGACTGAAGAAGCCGAGGTTGAAGGGCACAGGGACCTTGAAAGGATAGGAACGAACCGCGTCAGGGGAGGGATGTGCCTTGTACTTGCCGAAGGGCTTGCACTCAAGGCTCCCAAGGTCAAAAAGCACGTGAATAAATTGAAAATGGACGGCTGGGACTGGCTCGAGACACTTATCGGGGGAGCTAAAAGCGGGGAAAGCGATGAAGATGAGCAGAAAAACAAAATCAAGCCAAAGGATAAATACATCCGTGACCTGATCGCCGGGAGACCTGTGTTCTCTCACCCCTCAAGGCCTGGAGGATTCAGGCTGCGGTACGGGCGGTCAAGAAATACTTCTTTTGCTTCAGCAGGGATTAATCCTGCCGGTATGGTTCTGCTTGATGATTTTATTACTAACGGAACCCAGCTTAAGATCGAAAGGCCCGGTAAAGCTGCCGCAATGTCTGCCGTGGACTCGATAGAAGGGCCTACGGTAAGGCTTTTTTCAGGAGACCTTATCCGGGTAGATGATATAAAGGAGGCGTACGAAGTCCGCCAGCAGGTTGAAGTAATTGTGGATATCGGGGAAATTCTGATCAATTACGGGGACTTTCTGGAGAATAATCATCCTCTCATGCCTTCCCCCTATGTTTTCGAGTGGTGGATTTATGATTACGAATCCGTCTGCTCCGAAAAGATCCTTGAGAAAGATTTGAAAAATCCGTCCGCCAGTCTTGCCCTCAAGCTTGCAGAGAAGTATAATGTGCCTCTGCACCCGAAGTTCACCTATCTCTGGCATGACATAAACCGAAATGAGTTTGAGGCTTTAAGAAAGTTCGTAGCTGAAAAAGGGACCTTTCTGGAGGGTGAAGGAGAAGGAGAAGGAGAAGGAATCCTCAAACTGCCCCTCGAAGACTCTGTTAAAGAGGGCATAAAACCTGTGCTTGAAAAGCTTCTTGTTCTGCATAAGGTAAAAGAAGGCGGTATCTTTGTTGAAGAAGCTCTCCCGTTTATTTTATGCCTCGGGCTTGACAGGTCGCTTAAAGAAAAAGTCAGTATGCCGGATACTGGTGATATGGTAGAAGCCGCAGGCATTTTGAGCGGGTTTAAGGTTTATCCAAAGGCTCCTTCAAGGATAGGGGCAAGGATGGGAAGACCGGAAAAATCCGACCTGCGAAAGATGTCTCCTGCTGCTCAGGTTCTTTTTCCGATAAGCAATGCAGGAGGAATGACGCGTAACCTTGTCTCTGCTTCAGATTATACTTCGTGCATGAATGCCAAGATAGGGGAAATCGAAGTTGAACTGGGGCTGAGGGAGTGCCCCGCCTGCGGGAAAGAATCTTATTTCTGGCGCTGTGAATGCGGGGAATTTACCAATCCCAAACTTTCCTGCCCCCGATGCAAAATTGACGTGAGAGGTGCAGAAACCTGCCCCAAGTGTGGGAGAAAACCGACCTCCGTTGCGAATGTAAAGCTGGATTTCCGTCCTATTTACAAGCAGGCTTTTGAGAATGTGGGCGAAAGGGAAAGAATGGATATTATTAAGGGAGTAAAAAGGCTCATGAATGGGCAGATGACTCCCGAGCCTCTGGAAAAAGGAATCCTGCGTGCAAAGCATGATGTTTATATTTTTAAGGATGGGACAGTCAGGTATGATATGTCCGATATCCCCCTTACGCATATCAGGGCTGATGAGCTCGGAATTACCGCAGCCAGGCTTAGAGAACTCGACTATAAAGAGGACATCTATGGAAAGCCGCTTGAGAGGGACGACCAGGTTGTCTGTCTGAAGGTTCAGGACCTTCTGCTTTCTTATGATGGGGCTGAGTATATGCTGCGTACGGCAAAGTATGTGGATGAGCTTCTTGTGAAGTATTACAAGGTTGAACCCTACTATAATGCCGAAACCATTCAGGACCTCGTCGGGGTACTGATGATAGGGCTTGCTCCACATACTTCAGCGGGAGTGCTTGGGCGCCTTATAGGTTTTACAAAAGCTTCAGTAGGTTATGCACATCCTTTTTTTCATGCTTCAAAACGCAGGAATTGTGATGGGGATGAGGACTGCGTAATGCTTCTTATGGACGGAATTCTCAATTTTTCGAGGTCGTATCTTCCCGAGAAAAGGGGAGGAAAGATGGACGCTCCTCTGGTGTTGACCACCAGAATCGACCCCAAGGAAGTGGACAAAGAAGCCCATAATATTGATTTGCTTGCAAGATATCCTCTTGAGTTTTACAGGGCTACGCAGGAGATCAAAAGCCCCACCGAGATTGAAAGCATTATGGACCTCGTCAGCAGCCGGCTGGGTAAGCCTGATCAGTACGAGCACTTTATGTTTACACACGATACTTCAAATATTGCTGCAGGTCCTCTGAAATCTTCATATAAGACTCTTGGAAGCATGATTGAGAAGATGGAGGCTCAACTCTCCCTGGCTGGCAAGATAAGGGCGGTAGATGCACCTGATGTGGCTGAAAGAGTTTTAAAGTCTCATTTTCTTCCGGACCTGATTGGAAATCTCCGTTCTTTTTCCAGACAGCGCATGCGCTGCATCAAATGTGGAGAAAAGTTCAGACGCCCGCCTCTCACAGGAGCATGCCCTAAGTGCGGGGGCAATGTAGTACTGACTGTACATGAGGGAGCTGTCCGCAAATATCTTGAAATTTCAAAAGAGATCGGTGAAAGGTACGGGGTTTCAAGCTATACCAGGCAAAGAATCGAGCTTCTTGACTATGATATCTGCTCTCTGTTTGAAAACCATAAGGTTAAGCAGCTTGGACTCTCGGATTTTATGTCCGGGTCTGCGCGCTGAGTTGAAAAACAGAGAATGTTCAGGAAGATGAAAATATTCTTATTGCCTTCAGGGAGAAGGTAGGGCAATCTAAATTCCGGTAAAAATGGAAATGTTTATTAATAATGCCTCCAAACCTTCCTGCAGGATTTTTTTTCTTCCGGAAAAGAGGTCTTTTCATTCTCCGTTCTTTTTTTATCTGCAAAATTCTCTCTATCTAATTGAGTAGCTTTCTATTGATTTTTTCGATAATTATATAATTTCTTATGGATTTATATAGTATCTGTTTTAATATCTATACCTTTTTCTGTAGCTCTTTTTTGATGATGTTTTCCTCTTTTTAAAGCTGAATTTGAACGGGTTCCGGGTAGATCAAGGCTTTAATCTACCGGCAGTCCAAGGGAGTTAATCTGATTAATAAGCTCTGTGAAACCTTCTATTTCCAGCTCCAGAACTTCTTCTCTTGTCATGCCTATGGACATTTCACCGTCTACTGAGAGGCGTTCCGGTCCTCTGCGAACAATCCTGTCTACTCCATCCTTTTTGAGAGCTTCCCTGACTTCCATATCATGCACAAAAGCTCTTCCAGGTATGAAGACAGTTTCAGTCACCTCGGAGAGGTCCAGATTTCTGAAATCATCAATTGTAATAAGGCAGCCTATGTCCTTTTTCAACGGGACTACATTCACGCTGCCTCCAAGAGCTTCAAATATTTCGGTAAGCCTGGGGGCTGCTACCTGCCCTGTAAGAACGGTTGCTTTTTTGGTAACTCCGGGAAGTTTTGAGAGGGCTTCGGGAACGTTCCGGATTGCAAAAGGCGAACCAATTAAAGGGTCTTCCAGTGGTGTTCCTGTGATCCTCATGGAAGGATGTTTTGCTGCAGAACTGCGTACAATTTCAGTGAACTCGGAGACTGTATGTGGAATTATCCCCGGGATAATTGGAGAATTGTTAAGGATAAGGCCGTTTTCCTGAAAGTTTGCAAACCTCATAAAAATGGCTCCCTTTGCGCCCATAGATTCCAGGTCGCTGAGGGTCTTTTCAAGTACCTCTCCATCGTTTATTCCCGGAAGAAGGACTATCGCTCCATACACTTCGCAGTGGGCACAGAAATCCCTGAGAACCTGAATAGATGCTTCGGGTTCAGGGTCTTTCATGTATTCGGCTCTCAGGGAAGGGTCTGTCGCAAAGACCGTGAAACTCACTTCCGTAACACCGTTGTTTATGTAAAAAAGAGCGTCATCAGGCTTGCTGAATCCCTTTCCGCTGGTATATCCAAGGTGTATTGGAGTGTTGAACTGGGACAGAAAAGTAATAAGATTCTTCAATTCGGGGTAGCAGCTTAAGTCTCCTCCTCCGCTAACAGTGAACTTTTTTACCTCTCCGGTTGCGAAATACAGCTTATTTGCAGTCTCTTCGAGTACCATCTGGAGAGGCTTGAAGCCTGAATACGATTCTTTTACGCTGCGAGTACAGTAATCGCACCCTTTTTTAAAGGGGAGGCAATACTTGCAGCCGAGGGGCTGAACGTCTTTGACTTTTTTAAAGTAGCAGTATTTGCAAAAGCCTCTACAGTCTACCCCGGGATTTCCACCTACGTCGACAACTACTTCCATATCAAACTTTCGTATAATGAGGATATTACTAAATCTTTTTGGTATGATTCTATGAGTGAGTATTAACAGAACCAAAAAAATTACATTAATTCAGGCATTTCTCAGAAAAATATATAAATAAGTTTTTTGTCAATTTTTTGATATTTTTGGGTGTCCCTAAAAATTAAATTTTCGATTGATGCTGTTTTTTAATATAATTATAGAAAAATACAATTCACCTTAATAAAATGATTTTTAAAAAAATACATGAATTCATCTAGCGGAGAACACAAAAGATTTAAGTACCTTCTAAACGAATGAGATTTCATTGGGAAAGTGGACACTTAAAAACGACGCGGTACTTGATTTATTGAGTGCAAAAGCACTCGATTAGGTGACCAGTCCCAAAGTGATTTTAATAAATTAAGGAGGAAATTAAAGTGTCTGACACAGTAGACATCTACGACGACAGAGGAAAACTGCTCGAGAGCAATGTCGACATTATGAGCCTTGCTCCAACAAGAAACGCAGCAATTAAAAAGATTATCTTGGACACCAAGCGGTCCGTTGCAGTCAACCTCGCAGGTATTCAGGGCGCACTTGCCAGCGGCAAGATGGGCGGTAAGGGCCGTCAGATCTTAGGCCGTGGACTCAACTACGATATCGTAGGCAATGTTGATGCTATTGCAGCAAACGTAAAGAAGCTCGTCCAGGTTGACGAAGGCGACGACACAAATGTCAGGGTCCTTAAAGGCGGAAAGAGCCTGCTTATTCAGGCCCCCTCATCCAGAATGGCCGCTGGTGCTGACTTCATGGCTGCAACAACAGTCGGTGCAGCAGCAGTTACCCAGACCCTCATTGACATGTTTAAAACAGACTTATACGATGCACCTATCGTAAAATCTGCAGTCTGGGGAAGCTACCCGCAGACAATGGACCTCATGGGCGGACAGGTTCAGGGTATTCTGAGCATCCCCCAGAACAACGAAGGTCTTGGCTACTCCCTCAGGAACATCATGGCCAACCACGTTGCAGCAATCACCAACCGTGGCGCAATGAACGCAGCAGCTCTCTCCTCAATCTACGAACAGTCCGGTATCTTCGAGATGGGTGGAGCAGTTGGTATGTTCGAGAGACACCAGCTCCTTGGTCTCGCTTACCAGGGTCTCAACGCCAATAACATGGTATATGACATCGTGAAGGAGAACGGTAAGGACGGAACCATTGGAACCGTTATCGAATCAATTGTCGGCAGGGCAATTGAAAACAATGTAATCTCCGTTGACAAGACCGCACCTTCCGGATATAAGTTCTACAAAGCAAACGACGTCCCAATGTGGAACGCCTATGCCGCAGCCGGTACACTTGCATCCACTCTCGTGAACTGTGGTGCAGGCCGTGCAGCCCAGAACGTCTCCTCAACACTTCTGTACTTCAACGACATCATTGAGAAGGAAACCGGTCTCCCAGGATGCGACTATGGTAAAGTACAGGGTACTGCAGTAGGATTCTCATTCTTCAGCCACTCAATTTATGGTGGCGGTGGACCCGGTGTATTCAACGGTAACCACGTCGTTACCAGGCACTCCAGAGGTTTCGCAATTCCCTGCGTATGCGCAGCAGTAGCTCTGGATGCAGGTACTCAGATGTTCACAATCGAATCAACATCTGGCCTCATTGGCGACGTGTTCGGATCGATCGATGAATTCCGCCAGCCAATTAAGGCAGTTGCAGGAGCGCTCTAAACAAATTAGTTAAAAGGTCTAAAGATGTCAGACTCTGCTTCAAACACAGAAAATTCCATTCAAATTGAAATCTTTCCCAGTAGAATTCTGTCCCCTGAGACTGCTCAGAAACTACTCGTTGAGCTTTCTCAGGTTGATGGAATACTCCGTGTTATGATCCAGGGCAATAGACTTCCTGAAAAGGTAGGTTATGGTCCTGGCACCGGGGAAAAGGTTGAACATCCTCTGAGAAAGCCTATTCAGATCGGAGGTCAGGTTATTGAGCTCAGGGTTAGTGTAGGCAGGATCAGGCTTGAGGTCTTAAATGCCGAAGTCAAGGAAAATGTCAGGGCAGTATGCGAAAAAATGCTCCCGTTCTCTTTTGAATTCAGGGAAGGGCATTTCCTCAGGAGAAAGCCTACAGTAACTGACTACGCTAAACTTGGTCCTGAAGCTGATCCACGCTTGCTTGGTATGGTAGATCCCAAAGCCAAAATAAACCAGCTTGTCTTCATTGAGAAACAAGAGAAAGAAGACGATGAAGATAAAGATGAGTGAAAAGATATGATGTTTGACCGGGAAACACAGGTGGTTGATTGCCGATGCGGTGGAGGACTTGGCAAAGGAGGAGGACTTGCTCAAAGAGGCACTCTTTCGGAAGCCGGTCGTGCCGACGTTGTAGCTGTTGCCATGAGTCCCGGACAGAGGCATATCACAAAACCGGTATGTGAGATTACATACGGCATGAGGAAAGAAAACATTCAGGTGAGTGTGCTTGTACTTTACTCAGGTTCAGGTATCCCGGAATCAGGCATGAGGACAGGATCATTTGTATTGAGTCCGGTAGAAGTCGCACAGATCGAAATGCACAAGCTGGCTGTTATTCACCTCGGGAATATCAAAGACCATGTAATCAGAAAAACCAGAGAAATTTTGAGCCAGGTAGACATACCGGCAATCATAGTCAGCCAGATTCCGGTGGATTTTGAGGATTTTGCAGAAGCAGGGATAAAGACGAGATTAGTGATGCCAAGGGATGAAAACATCCGTACCAAAGGAATTGTGATGGATATGGTAAGTGGGGTTACACGCGGTGACTCCTGTCCCAGGGATAAACTAAATTTAATAGTAAAATACGTCAAGACGACATTAGACCAGTTAAAAGATCATAAAGGAGTTGCATGAGATGGCATACGAATCACAGTATTATCCAGGCGCTACATCTGTCGGCGCTAACAGAAGAAAGCACATGTCCGGAAAACTTGAGAAACTCAGGGAAATTTCCGACGAAGACTTAACTGCAGTCCTCGGACACCGTGCCCCAGGGAGCGACTACCCGAGCACCCACCCACCACTCGCAGAAATGGGAGAGCCTGCATGCTCTGTCCGCGAAGCAGTGGCACCAACACCCGGTGCAGCAGCAGGAGACAGGGTCAGGTACGTCCAGTTCGCTGACTCAATGTACAACGCTCCGGCTACCCCGTACTTCAGATCATACTTCGCAGCAATCAACTTCAGAGGTGTAGACCCGGGTACCCTTTCCGGTCGTCAGATTGTTGAAGCCCGTGAAAGAGACATGGAACAGTGCGCAAAGGTCCAGATGGAAACTGAAATGACTGACCACGCCCTCGCAGGTATGCGTGGTGCAACTGTGCACGGTCACTCTGTCCGTCTCCAGGAAGACGGTGTAATGTTCGACATGCTTGACAGGAGAAGACTCGAAGGCAGCACTATCATAATGGACAAGGACCAGGTCGCAATTCCACTCGACAGGAAAGTAGACCTCGGCAAGCCAATGTCCAGTGAAGAAGCTGCAAAAAGAACCACAATCTACCGTGTGGACAATGTAGCCTTCAGGGACGATGCAGAAGTCGTTGAATGGGTACAGAGGATCTTCGATCTGAGAACTAAGTACGGATTCCAGCCTAAATGAGGTGATCATAATGGCAGCAGATATTTTCTCTAAATTCAAGAAATCAATGGAAGTCAAGTTCACACAGGAATATGGTTCAAACCAGCAGGCTGGTGGAGACATCACCGGCAAGACTGCAAAGTTCCTGAGACTCGGTCCTGAGCAGGACGCAAGAAAAGCCGAAATGATCAAAGCCGGAAAGGAAATCGCAGAGAAGAGAGGCATTGCATTCTACAACCCAATGATGCACTCTGGTGCACCACTCGGTCAGCGTGCAATCACTCCTTACACACTTTCCGGAACTGACATCGTTGCAGAACCTGACGACCTCCACTACGTCAACAACGCTGCAATGCAGCAGATGTGGGATGACATCAGGAGAACCTGTATCGTCGGTCTTGACATGGCTCACGAGACCCTCGAGAAGAGGCTGGGTAAGGAAGTTACACCTGAAACCATCAACCACTACCTCGAAGTCCTTAACCACGCAATGCCCGGTGCAGCAGTGGTTCAGGAAATGATGGTCGAAACCCACCCCGCCCTTGTTGACGACTGCTACGTCAAGGTGTTCACCGGTGACGACGAACTTGCAGACGAAATCGACAAGCAGTACGTCATCAACATCAACAAGATGTTCTCTGAAGAGCAGGCAGCCCAGATTAAGGCCTCCATGGGCAAGACAACCTGGCAGGCAATCCACATCCCAACAATTGTCTCCAGAACAACTGACGGTGCTCAGACCTCCAGGTGGGCAGCCATGCAGATCGGTATGTCCTTCATCTCCGCATACGCAATGTGTGCCGGTGAAGCAGCAGTCGCTGACCTGTCCTTCGCTGCAAAGCACGCAGCTCTTGTCTCCATGGGTGAAATGCTCCCGGCAAGGCGTGCACGCGGACCAAACGAGCCCGGTGGACTTTCCTTCGGTCACCTCGCAGACATTATCCAGACAAGCCGTGTTTCCCAGGACCCGGCAAAGATTGCTCTTGAAGTAGTCGGTGCAGGCTGTATGCTCTACGACCAGATCTGGCTCGGATCATACATGTCCGGTGGTGTAGGATTCACACAGTATGCAACAGCTGCATACACAGACGACATCCTCGACAACAACACCTACTATGACGTTGACTACATCAACGACAAGTACAACGGTGCTGCAAACCTCGGAACTGACAACAAGGTAAAGGCAACCCTCGATGTAGTAAAAGACATCGCAACCGAGTCCACACTCTATGGTATCGAGACCTACGAGAAATTCCCAACAGCCCTTGAAGACCACTTCGGTGGGTCCCAGAGAGCAACCGTGCTTGCAGCTGCATCAGGCGTTGCATGCGCTCTTGCAACCGGAAACGCAAATGCTGGTCTCTCAGGCTGGTACCTCTCCATGTATGTCCACAAGGAAGCATGGGGCAGACTCGGATTCTTCGGTTTCGACCTGCAGGATCAGTGTGGTGCCACAAACGTTCTGTCCTACCAGGGCGACGAAGGTCTCCCAGACGAACTCCGTGGTCCAAACTACCCCAACTACGCAATGAACGTCGGTCACCAGGGTGGATACGCAGGTATCGCTCAGGCAGCCCACTCCGGACGTGGAGACGCATTCACCGTCAACCCACTCATTAAGGTCTGCTTCGCTGACGATCTCATGCCCTTCAACTTTGCAGAGCCCAGGAGAGAGTTCGGCCGCGGTGCCATCAGAGAGTTCGTGCCTGCTGGTGAGAGATCCCTCATCATCCCGGCAAAATAAACTCAATAAATTAAACAACTTAAAACAGAGCAGGCCTTCGGGCCTGCTTTTTCTTTCTTTCCCGAGTCCCGCCTCGGGAGGGCGGTGTCCTTTCCGCCCCGAATTGCGCATCGGGAGCACGCGGTCCTTTTCGCTCGCTTTGCTCTCTCAAGAGGACTAATTTACAAAATTACATATTGAGAGCCAGTATTGAGAACTGGGCTCAAGAGGACTAATTTTACGGGAAGTTGCTTCTTTTTGCTCATTCAAAAAAAGTAGAAGTGTGTCTATTTTCCTTTACACTTGATATCTTGATCCACGATTTCCTACCATCAGCTTTCCATTCCAGGCTCATATATTTCTATTTCAAATCACAACAACATTTTTGCCTAATTTACCTGCGGCTTCAATAAATTTTGCTGTATCCACACCGGGAAACGTGTCTACGATACAAATATCATATTTTTCATCCAGGTAATTTACTAATTCTCTTATATCCGTACTGTAAACTTCAAAGTTGTTTCCGGATGCTATTAATTCTTTTTCGCTGCCTGAGAATTTTACCGGAAACCCGTTAGCTTCCAGATTAATCAAAGTAGTTTCTATTGCAGGGTGCCATATATCATTAAAAACAACTTTTCGCGCGCCGGCTTTAAGGCATGTGATTCCTAAACTTCCGGGGCCGCATGTGCAATCAAGAACAGAAGGATTATTATAATCTTTCAAAGCTTTTTCAAGTATTTCTATTTTCGGAGAGTGTACCTGCGGAAACTCTATGTGGATTTCATGCTGATATTTGTAAATCCCTAAAGCACCGTAAGGAGTCTGTATAATATCACATCTTAAATCGCATCCGGCAAGAAGTTCATATATATGGGGGCTGGAATCGGAGTCTTTTATGCCCACAGTTTTTCTTGCATCTCCCTTTAAAACTCCTTTAACTTCCGGAACTTCCTTTATAACTCTCTCAGCACATTCTTTATTCATTTCACTGGATAATATTACTAAAGAATTCTCAGGCAAAAAGGGTACATAATCAGTTAGATAGCCAGGAGTTATAAGAGGAACACATGCATTCCTTAAATTAGCTTTTTTATCTTTTATTCCTTCATCTATCATTACTTTTAGCACGTGAGCCATTACAATATCAAGCTGCCTTTTGCCGCATTTACAATTTCCAAAACGGTTATCTATTTCGTCCAGGTTAATCTGTTCTGCCAGAGGAGAGAATTTTCTTATTTTTTCTGTTTTGCAATCCCTGCATGGTTTGTAGAATAACTCAATGTCTTTCAGTACTTCCGAAACAGGTTTTATACATTTATCTCCGCACCTGCACTTTATTTCCATATATTTAATTGTGGATATTTTGTATAAGTACTATGTCATTTCTTATTATTCCTTATTATTCCTGAACTGGTTCAGATTCATTTAGAAGGCTAATGATTTCTTTGGCAGAGCGGAGAGTAATTTTTATCTCACTTATTCTTCAGGAATCTCCTTGACTTTTGCTCCAAGGTTTCGCATATCTTTAAAGAAATCAGGATAGGATATCGATACAGACTCAGTGGTGTCAACTATCGTGTTTCCTGCAACCATGCCTGCTATAGCTAGAGACATCACAATCCGGTGGTCGTCCCAGCCGTGGACTTCGGCTCCCTCAAGAGTCCCTCCGGTGATTGTCAGGCTGTCCATTTCTTCTTTGAGGGAGACTCCCATTTTCGGAAGCTCGGTCGCAAGGGCGTGAAGCCGGTCTGTTTCTTTATAGCGGACATGCTCGGCGTTTTCTATTCTGCTGGTCCCTTCGGCAACTGAAGCAAGGACGGCAACAGTCGGTACAAGGTCAGGGGTTGATCCGGCATCAAAGGTAATGGCTTTTAATTTTCTTCCTCCTCTTACGGTCACAATGCCAGCTTCCATGTCCCATGTTATGTCTGCTCCCATCTGTTTGAGAGTATCAATAATCACTTTATCTCCCTGTTTTGAAGGGAATAGATTTTTGACTGTGATTTCGGAGCCTTCAAGCATGGCTGCAGCTGCTAGCAGGTAGGAAGCAGAAGAAAAGTCTCCGGGAACCGTGTATTGTTTCAGGTCGTATTTCTGTTTTCCGGGGATGATAAATTTCGTGCCGTTATTATCATCTGTATGGATTTTGACTCCTGCCAGCCCGAGCATTTCTATGGTCACGTCAACATAAGGTCTTGACTTCAGTTTTCCTATAATGGAAAGAGTGGTGCTGTTTTCAGCAAGCGGGCAGGCTATAAGAAGAGCAGAGATAAACTGGGAGCTGATCGAGCCGCTTATTTCCACTTCAGATCCCTTAATTCCTCCTTTGACCACAATAGGCGCTCTTTCGTTTCCTCGCGTAGAACAGGCTTTTGCTCCCAGCCTGTTGAGAACTTCAAGAAGAGGTCCGTTTGGACGCGTGCGAAGAGATGAGTCTCCTGTAAGTACAGTGATTCCGTCAGTTAAGCCTGCTATTGCTGTCATAAAGCGGAGGGTTGTCCCTGAATTTGCGGCATCAATTACATCATCAGGAATACCGGGCTTTCCATTAGATCCCTGGATGATGAGATTTTCTTTCTCCCGTCTAACCGCGGCTCCGAACATCTCAGAAGCTCTGATTGTAGCAAGAGTATCAGCGGAAAGGAGGGGACGGTGAATGATCGATTCTTTTGAAAGGGCTGCGAGAGTTATAGCCCTGTGGGTGTAACTCTTTGAAGGAGGGGCAAAGACCTCCCCTTTGATTGAGGATTTGCTAATTGAGGCGCGCATGTATAATCAGAGCTCTTCTATTTTTTTAATCCGGGTGTTGTTGAGTTTGACTGCTTTCTTTTTACCTTTTGAAACAGTTGACTGCTGAGTTTGAGCGAAACTTTCAGTTTATACCTTTCACAATGTTTTCTACCATGTCCCAGTCGTGGTCATAGACATGGGCTGAAATGCTTACAGTGGTGATTACTCCTGGCTCCACTCCTACTTTTTCGGCAACGTATTCAAGAAGTTTGGAGAGTCCGTAAAGGTTTGCAGGGTAAGCTCCTCCAAAGTCGTGGCTCCTGAAAAGTGTAGTAAGGTGGACTTTCTCATCCCGGATCTTGAAGTCGTCCAGGATCATGCAGGGGACTTCATTGACCTTTGTATCCACAGGCGGAATCCAGGTTACAGCTGTAGCACGTCTGGAGGTGGGACTCTCCTTCAGCTTTTCGATTACATACTCTATCTGGTCCACCTCCCCATTCCAGTTCCTGAGACGCTGCCCGTAAGTGTACTCAAAGTCCTGTATATTTTCGCCTGAGATCAGCTGTTTTGCATACTCTTCAAGCCTTTCTTCATTCCAGGCAGTATCTGCGGGAATTCTGTCCGTATAGGGATTTTCAATTACCACCATCAAATCCATGAATTCCTTTATCTGGCTTCCCCTTTCGTCAGTAATTACTCTCCCGTGGTTCCAGATAATATTAAGTCCGCGGTACCATGCATCAGAAATGTTCTTTGCCCTGATGATCCTGCCAATCTCAAACTTGTTTTCCATAAAAAGCTCCCCAATCAGATCGGAATAGGGTGTGAATAACCGTGCAATAATTTGTTATACCAGAAGTGTTCTTCATCCGAATCTGTCTGCTTTATCAAGCATTCTACAAACATCAGATATGGACTGATATAATTTAATTTGTTGGATCTTGTCTTTACCTTTTATCGGCAATCTTACCATGAACAGATATCTTTTCTTCTATCTTTTGCAGGCTACCAGTCCATTTATTTCATCTATCATTATCTTTTATAAGTGTCTTTTATAAGTGTCTTTTATAAGTGTCTTTTATAAGTGTCTTTTATAAGTGTCTTTTATAAGTGTCTTTTATAAGTGTCTTTTATAAGTGTCTTTTCTCTGTGAGTCTGATAATTCCTGTGTAGTCTGATACCATATAGCACGCTATGTTTAAAAAAATACCGGGAAGGCTTTCAAAGAGAAAACGGACCTGAAATTTACGATTAAAGAATTTAAAGAAACTATACATGAAAATGAAAATTAGAAAGATGAATACTGAAAACAAATTAAAAATGAATCGAAGAACAAAATCGAAGATAGGTCAAAAGGTAGAAATAAAAATGAAACTTAAAAAGTTAGAGGGCTTTAGAACTTCATTGCCCTCAGGCGCCTTACACGTTCATCGGTCACGGGGTGAGTCCTGAAGAGGGACTGAACAGCTCCTCCTTTCAGAGGGTTGACAATAAACATGTGGGCACTGCTTTCCTTTGCCTGTACATCTGAGACTCTCGCTCTGTAATGAGAGTTCCCATATTCGAGCTTTTCAAGAGCATCAGCAAGAGCCCATGGTTTTCTGGAAATCCTGGCTCCTTCTTCATCGGCTGCAAATTCTCTTGACCTTGAGATTGCAAGCTGGATAAGGGTTGCAGCAATCGGCGCCACAATGGCCATTGCAATAAGGCCAACGATTCCGCCGTTGCCGTCATCGTCTCTGCCTCCGAAACCGCCGAATATTGCAGCCCACTGCGCCCAGTGAGCAAGCATTGTGACAACACCTGCAAGGGTTGCAGCTATAGCACTTATCAGGGTATCCCTGTTCTTTACGTGTGCCAGCTCGTGTGCCAGTACACCTTCCATCTCTTCATAAGAGAGGAGCTCAAGAATTCCGGTAGTTGCAGCCACAGCCGCATGCTTTGGATCTCTGCCGGTTGCAAAGGCATTGGGCATTCCGGACTGTACAATATACACTTTAGGTTTTGGTATTCCTGCTTTCATCACGAGCCCATCGACAATCCTGTGCAGGTTTGGAGCTTCCGCCGGGGAAACTTCTTTTGCCCTGTACATCTTAAGGACTATCTTGTCACTGTACCAGTAGCTCCCAAAGTTGAGAACTACTGCAAACAGGAATGCGATGATCATTCCGCCTGTTCCGCCAAAGTAGTCACCTATGATAACAAGGAGACCTGTAAGGGCGGCAAGCAAAACTGTAGTTTTAAGCATGTTCTTCATGACTTCTCACACGACGTCCTCCCAGGCTAACGTCTGGGTTTTCGGTCTTTGATTTCTATGTTCTGGACTTATTTTAATAAGTTCGATTAAATAGAATCAATAATAAGTATTCTGTTTACAGATATATATTTTTTATCTCGCATCAGGCAGGTTTCTACAATGGTGCCACATGGTTTTCCTTTTTATCCATAAAACCATTTATGGCTGTCTCAAAAAGGAAAAATTAAACATCAAGCTGGAAGTTTTTTCCTCTTTGCGATCGTACTTTCTCTGCCTTCTGCTACAATCCCCAAACTTTAAACTTAAAGCACAACTAAAATATCGGTTTGGATATATTTATATTTTGTATGCTTTTGTATGCAATATTGGTTTGATTTCAAACCATTATATGGGGACTTCAGGTATATATTATTTGTTGAAAGAAATTTTTTAGATTACTCCATCTTCAAAATAATCTGTATCCATCTTTTTGACTTCATATGATTTTACCCTCGAAACCCCAACGTTATACTCAATCATTAGCCGTGCAAGCATTTCCCCGTCAACCAGGACAATATTTCCTGTAAAGTCGGCATATTCAATAGCCTCTTTTGAAAAGCTTGAGGTCGTTATGAAAACGCCTTTCTTAGCCTTCTTACCTATAAGAGCTCCGGCAAACTTCTGGATTTCAGGTTTTGATACCGTACCTTCCCAGCGCTTCGCCTGTATATAAATTACATCGAGCCCTAGCCTGTCTTCTTTTATGATGCCATCAATGCCGCCGTCATGGCTTTTGCCAATCGCTTTTCCGGCATCGACTCTTGAACCCCCATATCCCATTTTTGTCAGAACGTCAACAACCAGTGATTCAAAGAAAGCAGGAGAGCATTTTTTAGTAGTAGAAATTATTTCGGAAACAAGTTCGTTGTGAAGTTTCTGATATGCGATTTCGAGAGATTCTTCGGGGTCGAGAGCTCTTTTTCCTTCCGCTTCGGGAACATCTGGCTTGTCAATTAAAACCTGTTTGTCCTTATTGTAAAATTCATTAAATTCCTTGTATCTCTTCAGAAAACTGACATCAATGGAAGGAGGTTTTTCTCTGAGAACATCCAGTCCTCTCCGGGTAATGGAAAAATATCCTTTTTTTCTGGAACCCAGTAGTCCAGCCTTTTTCAGATAAGTATTAGCCCATCCTATTCTGTTCTTAAAAATAGCCTGTTGACCACTCGGTAGAAGTTCTTTTCTTTCCTCTTCACTCAGCTCGAATTCTTCGGCCAGTTTTTCTATTGCATCGCGAATGTGGTGCTCTTTACCGTCTCCTGCATATTTCAACAAAGGGAGCATTACAGCCTGATAATCTGGAATTGCCATTAAATCACTCGAAAGCCTGATTAATTCTACTAAGAACTTTGAGTGACCTTCTTTTTATGATTTGCTATTTTTTCTTTATGTCGGCTTCAGGTTATATTCCGTTCTCAAAAGCCCGCTTTCATATCTCTCCGTATTGGTCATCTTGAGTTTAATCTCTTTTCCAATCCGATCAAAAAGCGGAATTCCTCCTCCAAGAATGATCGGAACAATAAAAACGATCATATCATCCACCAGGTCTTCTTCGAGAAACGCCTTAATAAGCTGTGAGCCACCCACAAGCCAGATATCCTTGTCAGTATTCTCTTTCAGCTGGCGCGTGAACTCTCTGACATTCCCGGAAACAAATTCTACGTTTTTCTCCCGGAGCAGAGGCTCTTTTTGCCCTGTAAAAACATAAGTTTTCTTGTCCGCATAAGGCCAGTCTCCAAAACCCAGGACCTGCTCATAGGTCTTTCTGCCCATGAGAACTGTACCGACTGATGCGTAAAATTCGGAGTAGCCGTAATCGGTTTCGGAATTGTTGTCGTATTCTGTTAACCAGTCTATGCTGCCGTCTTCTCTGGCTATGTAACCGTCGAGGCTGCAGGCGATGTAAAGTTTTATTTTTGGTATATTTATTCCCCCTGAAACGAATTAATGGTTCAACAAATTAGTATTGAACCTCTCAACATAAGCGTTAAACTCTTACTCCTAAAATTTAAATAGTTGTAAATGTTGTATCATTTGAAAACATGTATTCTTTTTTATCTGTTTTTAGTAAGCTGGGTTGGGTAAGATGAATACAGCCAAAGAATCTAAAAAACTTATAAAATATAAACCAGGTAAAGAATATATAGCGACTATTCAGTGTACACTCTCTTCAACCACCCACACAATTACCTATAAAGGCGATCTTAAAGAAGGCTTCTTCCTTAAAGACTTAGCTCCTGGTTTAATCAAAATTTTTGGTAAATCTTTTACTTCTGCTGTCGGAGAAATTCCCAATTCCTTATTTGCCATAATATTCTTTATAGTGTCTTTTTTTTTCTCGGCATTCTTTCTCTCGGTAGCAAATTATTATACTTCTGAAAGGGGCATTTTATTAGCTATTCTTCTTAGCGGTTTTGTAATTACCACTGCAGTGCCTTTAAAACTTCAGTACTATTATATTGCAGAATATTACAGAAATACTGTATGTAATAACTGCGGAAAAGAGTTTATCTGCCGTGAAACAGAAAAACCGGATATTAAGGAAATAAGCACTCCAGAAACTTACAGAATACAGATTACCCGCTATTGGAGTTGCAGATCCTGCGGATATATGAATGTTCGAGAGAGTTCTGAAGGTTTCGTTACAAAAAAAGGAAAAACAATGAAAGTCTCTGACCTGGCAAAGGTTCAATGTAAAAGATGCGGCAAAACCGGTACATATATTGAATATAAAAAACCGGACATACGGGTGTCTAAAGAGCAAGAAACCATGGAAAGACGATATTACAGATGTAAGCTCTGCAACTACGAAGATATTGCAGCAACCGAGTTTTTTATGGTTCCAGATAGTGGTGGCGTTTCTGCAATAGAATGGAATATCGATTATGAGGATTACTTTGGTTAAATATCTTATTTGTTAAATTATTGATGAGCCTCTCTGAAATTTTAATTTTTGATTAGTATCCAATACAAGACTGCCCTCCAGCAAAATTCCTTAAGATCCAAAACTTTATACCTTTTACTTTCCCAAAAACTCCTCATGTCTTCAGGCATTTCGCTTCCCTTAAAAACAGAACATTCTGCCAGAGATCGTCTATACTGGAATTTTTTAAATGCGATCCCTTTCCTTATTGGTTCGATAGCCGTCGCAAGGGACTCTCTCAAATTGGTAGCGGTTTACATAGGGATAGCCCTCATTTTCTTCCTGATTATCGAATTACGGTTCGCATGTACTCACTGCTCCTATTACGCTCGGAGCAAAGGATGCGTAAAATGCATGATGCTTCCGGGAGTTCCAAAAATCTTTAAGGCCCGGCCCGGGTCTCACAGTCCTTTTGAAAAAGCAATGACCGTTCTTGGTACTCTTCCCATGTTCCTTTTTCCGGTTTACTGGCTTATCAGAGACCTTTTGCTGCTTGGAGCTTATATCGTAGCCTGGGCACTCTTCTTTCTGACGGCTCGGCGATATGCGTGTGTTCGTTGTATTAACTTTGAATGCCCCGTGAACCGTGTGTCTGTGGGCGTGAAAGAAGAATTTAAGAAAAGGGACGGCTTTCCCGGGAATATTGAGGTTTCAAAAGAGGAATTTTGGGCAGCAGGTTCAGGCAGATGTACTTCTCTTAGAGTAAAACATGAGTTTAAAGATTTTCTCTACTGGAATTTTGTAACTCTTACCATTTTATTTTCAGCTGGACTTGCTATCGGCATCAGTTCAACAGGATGGCTTCTTGCCTACATTTTCATAGCTTTTTTCCATTTTGGAATTCTGGAACAGCGTTTTTTCTGCACTCACTGCCCTTATTTTGTCAGGGGAGAAAAGTGTTTGAGGTGTATGATGAACTGGGGCTGGCCAAGGCATTTTAAGCCCAGACCGCACCCGCCGGGCAAATTCGATATTGCCATTACATCTCTAGGGTTCATGATCTTGATTTTCTTCCCTCTGCCGTTTCTGCTGGAAATTCCGTTTCTGCTGGGGACCTATCTTGTTTCCATATCGGTTTTTCTACTGACAATATGGCGGTATGAATGTGGTCGCTGTATCTATTTCGAGTGCCCTTTTAACAGGGTGCCGGCTGAAGTAAGGAAAGAGTTTGAAAAGAAAGATTTTGAAAGGATGATCTTGAAATAAAAATTTGAAAAAAATGAACTTGAAAAGAATGGAACTTGACCTGGAGCTTTGACCCGGAAGTTATCCGAAGTTCAGGTTTTTATCTTCAGATCTGTTTTGCCTTAATTTTTCTGTACTTTTTCTTTCATTTTCTCTAATTTAGCAAAATTTATTTATATTTGAATAAGGTAATAGGATTCCGTACTTCCTGTGAAGTACAAGGAATTGCAAAACCAGAAAAGGAGAATCCAGAATATGAACGAAAAAATACAGAGAAAGACTCCGGAACCCGTTTTGCATGGGTTTTTGTTTGGTAACGGAACTTTTATTACTCCCGTGGAAATGAGAATCATGCAAAGCCTAGGGATCATTCCGGCAACAAAAGCATAAACTCAAAAATTGGACTGCGAAAGAGCACATTGTAAAAAGGTCAAATAACTCATCATGAATAACCTGTGACTAAACCTCCAGAATACCTAACTGCCAGTAATTAGCCTCTAATAAACTCAAATCCAACAAAACAACCTCCTGTAACGCTAAATCGGTCTTACAACAAACAATAATTCACTCCTGACCTGACTTCAGCTCAAAAGATAGAAGCTTAAAAGACAGCGATGGAAATGAACAGGTAAAGAAAAAACAGGTAAGAAAAAAGCAGATAGAAATTTATCAGGAGTTATTCTATTGACCAATCAGGCTTTGTGTTTCTACTGAGTTCGAATTCCTTTATTTTTTCATTTTTTTATTTCTTTTAACAGTAGCAGGCAAAATGTTATACAATAAATATGTTATATAATACATCTCTAAAGACCGGATATTTTCTGAAGATAAGGATTTGAGCCCGAATTAACTTTCATCTTTTTTGAAAGAATATGTCTTTTTACCTTTCTTTTTCAGCTTGAATAATCTTTTTCGAGTAGCCCCTTCCATTATTTCTGATTCATTCATGTAATGGTCCCTGAAGGAAAGAATGCCTTCGGGTTTAAGAATTCTGTGAAGCTCCTTCATAACCAGTTCCGGTTTTTTCAGGGTATGATAGGTATCATAAAAGAGAACCACGTCCATACTGGATGCTGGAAGGCCTGAATTATAGTCTGAAAGGATAGTTTCTACGTTTTTCAGTTGTTTTATAAAAGCGAGTTGATTGACCATCTCAATAGCAACAGGGTTTATATCCAGGGCGTAGACCTTTCCTGAAGGGCCTGCCATCTCGGAAGCATCACGAATATAGGACCCTGACCCGCAGCCGTAATCCAGAACTTTAAAACCGGGCTTTATACCGGCTTCTTCGAGGATCTTTCTGCGGGGAAAAAAGAAGTCGCGCAACTTAAATACGAGGGTATTTGCATGGAACTTGAAATCAGAATCTGGCTCTTCCATGATATTTTCCTTCTGTATGGTCATTTTCAGATCAGTAAAAATTCAGGGCTTTTTGCTGCAAGAGATTTCTTTTTCAGGCTATTTTGGCATTCACATGTTTTATATTTTATCTCGGAAAATTTTCACGATTTTTTTGCTGTTATATACAAATTTTTTGACATCTATTATATAGTATTGTCTGCAATAGCTATGAAACTTTCTATAAATTTTACCTCAATGGTGTTTTGTCCTACCGCCCTGCTCCACTGTCTCATTCTACTGTCATCTCAAATCGTAGTCTTAAACAGGAAAATTGAATATTACTGCAGAATAGAATTACCTCATGAGGTACTTAAACAAATTACTTAAACAAAGTACTCAAACACAGTACTTAAACAAAGTACTGAAGTATCTGGTAGATCTGCATTTACAATTAAAAGGAAGGGAAGTGACCTCTATTATAACCGCCTGTATCCAGATGAATATTTCACCCTGCTCGAAGCATGAAAATCTTGATCACGCCCTTTCCCTGGCAGAAGAAGCAGTTTCAAAAGAAGCAGAGTTGCTTGTCTTTCCGGAAGTTTTCTCAACCGGTTTTTGTTATGAGCGCATAGAAGAAGTGGCTGAAACCGTTTCAGGTCCCACTATTGAGGCTCTCAGTGACTTTTCCAGAGAATATGGCTGTATCCTTGCGGGCTCAATGATAGAAAAGAGAGAAATAAAGGATAAGGGGGCAATAAGTCCGGAAAAAAGAGCTCCTTATCAATATAACCTCGGTTTCTGTATCGAATCCGGAAAACTTGCAGGCATCCGCAGAAAAGTCCAGCTTTACGGTCCCGAAAAAAAATATTTTGCGTCCGGAGACAGTATAGCCCCTATCAGGCTGCAAAAATACAGCCTCTCACTGGGACTTATAGTCTGCAATGAACTCAGGTATCCTGAAGTTGCCCGAAAAATGACTCTTGATGGAGCAGACCTTCTGGTCTCAGCTGCCGAAATTCCGGATTTTTACATATATCCCTGGCGTATCATGTCAATCTCCAGGGCAATAGAAAATCAACTGCCGCATATTGCATGTAACAGGGTTGGAAAAGACAGGTATTCTACTTATCCGGGGAGCTCCTTTATTACTGATGGCTGGGGCCGCATTCTGGCAAAGGCTGGAAAAGAAGAGTGTGTTATTCTGGGGGAAATTGACCTTGACGAGGCAAGAAAAATCAGACAAACCGGCTCTATTCTCGAAGACCGCAGGCCTGACCTTTATTAACCGTTAAAAAAGTAGTTAAAAAGGTGAACCCTGCCGGGTTACCCTTTAAGTTCCTTTACAATCAGTTCACGGGCTGTCTTTGCGTCCGCCGTGCCTTTTGTCTTTTTCATGACCTGTCCTACAAGGAAGTTCAGGGACTTTTCCGTTCCTCCAAGATAGTCCTGCACGGCAGCTTCGTTTTCGGCAATTGTTTCTGCAACAGCTCTGGTTACCAGATCGTCTTCGGCTTTGAAAAGGCCTTTTTCTTCTATGATCTGCGATGGGCTCTTTTCCTCATTTCCGTCCAGAATGGTACGGATGACTTCAACCGCAGCCCTGTCGCTGACCTTGCCTTCGGCAAAAAGTGTGACCAGTTCAACCATATCCGAGACCTTGAAGGAATTCTCCACTTCAGGGTCTTTTGCATGGATAAAGCCAATTGTCCTGCCGTCGTAAGAAGAGATTGCAAGGTCTCTATAGTTTAACTCTCCGAGGAGGACGTCAGCAGTCCAGGTAGCTGCAACCTTCGGGTCTACCCCTTTTGCGCAAACGCCTTCGTAGAAGTCGGCGAGCATAATCTTTGAGGTCAGGGCTCTTGCATGCATATCTGTGATACCGTACTGCTCCATGAAGCGTGCACGTTTGGCATCCGGAAGCTCGGGAAGGGTCTCTTTAATTGCGGGTATCCAGCCTGTAACGCGCATTGGCATGAGGTCAGGTTCACGGAAGTAGCGGTAGTCTTCTGCCTCTTCTTTTGTCCTCATGGAAATGGTTACTCCCCTTCCTTCATCGAAGTGACGCGTTTCCTGCGTAATTTTTCCTCCGCGGCGGATCACGTTTTTCTGGCGCATGATCTCGTAGAGAAGTGCTCTTTCCACTCCTTTATGGGAAGAGATGTTTTTGACCTCAACCCTGGTCCCCCAGTGGACAGAAACGTTCGCGTCGACACGCATAGCTCCTTCAAGGTTTCCGTCAAAGACATCCAGGTATTCGAGGATGTTTCTGAACTTATCAAGGAATCTCCTTGCTTCTTTGGGACTCCTCATATCCGGCTCGGTAACGGTCTCGATCAGGGGCATGCCTGACCTGTTGTAGTCTATAAGGACACCTTTGGACTTTTCAATGCTCCCTATGTGTACAAGCTTTCCAGGGTCTTCTTCCATGTGAGCCCTTGTAATTCCTACCACATGCTCCCCGTCTTCTCCTTCGATCACGACTTTTCCTTTGCTAACAATCGGATAGTCGTACTGGGTGACCTGGAAACCTTTGGGGAGGTCAGGATAGAAGTAATTCTTCCTGTGGAACTGGGTTTCTTCTGCAATCTCACCTTCAAGGGCAAGCCCCACTTTAATTGCTGCTTCCACGGCTTTTTTATTAAGGACCGGAAGTGCACCCGGCAGGCCGAGGCAGACCGGACAGGTGTGGGTATTGGGGGCCGCATTGTGATAATCTGTAGAGCAGCCGCAGAACATTTTGGTCTTGAGTTTGTTAAGCTGGACGTGGATTTCAAGCCCTATCCTTATACCGTCAGGGTTTTCATAGACCATTCATGCCACCTCCGGAGGTCTCTTGGTATGGTAATCGGTATTCTTCTCAAAAGTGTAAGCTGCACGCAGGACAGTTTCTTCGTCAAAGGGCTTGCCCATTATCTGAAGTCCTATCGGCAGCCCGTCCGTAAATCCGCAGGGCACGGAGATCGAAGGCACGCCTGCCAAGTTAATCGGGCAGGTGTTTATGTCTGAAAGGTAGAGGGTAAGCGGGTCTTCAATCTTTTCTCCGATCTTAAAAGCAGGGTTCGGCATGGTCGGAGCCATGAGCAGATCAACTTTTGAAAGGGCTTTATCAAAGTCCTGCTTCACAAGAGTCCTGACCTTCAGGGCTTTGAGATAGTATTTGTCATGATAACCTGCAGAAAGAGCATAGGTTCCGAGGAGAATTCTTCTCTTGACTTCTGTGCCGAAACCTTCAGCTCTGGTCTTTGAAACCATAGCATGCCAGTTTTCTCCGCCTGCTCTGAATCCGTAACGTGTTCCATCGAAGCGGGCAAGGTTTGAGGACGCTTCACTCATTGCAATTATATAATATGAGGCAAGGGCATACTTTATATGGGGCATTGAGACTTCTTCCCACGTCGCTCCGAGGCTCTCACATTTGTGTATTGCATCCCATACTGCTTTTTCTACGTCAGGATGGATGCCTTCCCCGAAGAATTCCTTCGGAACCCCTATTTTCAGGCCCTTCACGTCATCAACAAGAGCTTTCTGGTACTCGGTTTTGCTGTCAATTGAAGTGGAATCTCTTCTATCATATCCGGCTATAACATCCATCAGGACTGCTATGTCTTCCACGTTGTTTGCGAGGGGTCCAACCTGTTCAAGGGAATTTGCATAAGCCACAACCCCGTACCTTGAAACTGCTCCATAGGTCGGTTTAAGCCCTACAACCCCACAGAAAGATGCAGGACAGCGTACAGATCCGCCTGTGTCGGAACCGAGAGCAAAAGGAGCTTCTCCTGCTGCTACAACTGCTGCACTTCCACCGGAAGACCCGCCTGGCACTCTTTCAAGGTCCCAGGGGTTTGCAGTCGGCCCGAAATGACTTGTTTCAGTGGAAGATCCCATGGCAAATTCGTCCATATTGGTTTTTCCAAGGATCACTGCTCCTGCAGAAAGAAGTTTCTCTATGACGTGGGCATTGAAAGGAGGGACATAGCCTTCAAGGATCTTCGAGCCACAGCTGTTTGGCAGCCCGACAACAGAAATGTTATCCTTAATAGCAATCGGTACGCCTGCAAGAGGGCCTTCATGCCCTTCTTTATCGATCTTTTTTGCCTGCTCAAGAGCCTTATCGGAAATCGTTAGATATCCGTTGATTTTGCTTTTTTTGATAACTTCAAGGTATCTGGATGTCACTTCTTCGGCTGAACTTTCTTTAATCTTTTCTTTAACCTGTGCAACACTCATCCATTTTGCCATCAAAACATCTCCTCAGCCGATTTTCGGGACCCTGAAAGTCCCGTCCTGTTTGTGCTCGGTATTTGCAAGAACAGTTTCTTGCGGGAGGCATTCTTCCGCCACATCCTCCCTGAATACATTATAGACCTCAGCAACGTGGTATGTAGGAGCAACATCCTCGGTTGGCACCTTATCAAGCTGCCCGAAGTACTCCAGAACTGAGTTAAGTTTTTCCATATATTCGACTGTTTCCTGCTCATTGATCTCAATACGGGCAAGCCAGCCGATATGTTCTACATCTTCTTTTGTAATCATGAAAATTCCTCAAAAATAGAATGATCCGAATAGAATGCCGTTGGTAATGCATAATAGAAACAGTTTATGAAATAAATATATATTCATCTCGCCCGAATTGCACCTCGGGAGTACGCGGTCCTTTTCACTCGCTTCGCTCGCTCAAGAGGACTTATTTATGCTTATTATGTTTTCTGCCTTCTGTGCAGGTCGTACATCTGTACCTTTTTCATCTTTGCCAGGTTGAGGACTTTTTCGAGTTCGTCATCCGTAAGCTGACGGGCTTCGATGTAGCCATTGTCTATGGCTTCGTTGAAGATTTCATAGCCTATGGCTGAACGGGCAAGGACTGTAGTGTAGCCTCTGGGACTGCCTACTCCTCCGAAGGAAATGTCTGAGTTTTCGGCTGTCAGGTCTGTACAGAAACGGCAGGAGGAGCTTCTGTATTCGTCAAATTCGCTGAGTTCGAAGATGTGTTCTTTTCCATCTTTCAGGGCGACCTCGAATTTCCCTTTTCGGATTTTCATGGCATCGACGTTGTCAAGAGTGATCCCATAGCTTTCCAGTACTGCTTTGATCCCTTCGTAGGCAAAAGTGTCCATGCAGAAAAGTCCCAGTTTGAGGACCTTCGCCCTCATAAAAAGGTGCAGAAAACCGTAAGAGCTTTTTTGCATTTTTGTGACTGCATCGATATTGCAGCTCGTACCTACGAAGGCAACGCTGTTCATTCCCTGTTTGACTGCGCTCATAAGGGCTTCCAGTGTCATCGAATGGGAGTAAATGCTGCCGCTACTCTTCAGGATCTCTTCCCTGGTTTTTGCAACTATGGGTACGGGTTTCCAGGGTTCTTCTTCTGAATGAACCGTGACCACGGCGCAGTCGATAAGCCCCTCGTCCAGAGCATACAGAAGAAGAGAAGTCACAACCCCTCCGTCCTGACCTTTTATTTCCGGTATGGCAGACTGTGCAGCATAAGCATACCTGAAGCTACCTATCAGCCCTTCTTCCGTAGTGATAGTTCTGGGGCACTGGTAGTAGCAGACCCCACAGGCTTTGCAGGGACCGATCAGTTCAGGCTTTTCATCTTTGATGGTTATATACTCACAGCTTGCTGCACAGGCTCCGCAAAGAGTGCAGATTCCCGGTTTTATAATATCTCTCTTTAGTTTTCCAAATGAAATTTTTTCTTTTTCGCTCAGGTTTCTTTTGAGCCTGATGACGCTTTTTTCAAGTGCATCAAATTTATGCTTGCATTCGGAACTGCAGAAATAGTAATTTTTTCCCCCGTAATCCGAAAAGTATTCAGTATCCCTGGATATTATTTTTTTGCAAATAGGATCTAACGGCATTAAAGACCTCCTGTGATTATTGCCCCATATTTAAGGATAACTAGTGCCTGATTCACTAGTTCCCGATTCTTGAAAAAATCTAAAATTGCTCTTCAATCTGTAATTATTATATTTTATGTGTCTATAATAATTCCTATGTGTTATTATATTTGTACTTTTTATAATTTATGCTATTTATTAGTACGTGTCTTAATTTATTCTTCCCAAAATATAATTTCTGTCTCGATAGGAAATATAAATCAGGGTTAAAATCTTCTTTATAAAAACATATTTGAGGGTGAATAAAATAATGCTACAATATGTATCTAAATAAGGCCTTATAGTCACAGATTAAATGCGACCTTATAACCACAGATAATTCAAATTCAAGTCTTTTTTAAATAAAGAAAAAAATAGGATAACAAATAGTCCCGCTGGATAAAAATTTAACATAAAAAATTATATTATTTATGTCTTGCAAACAGAAAAATAACAAATAATAACTAATTGGAATAAACTGTCAATTTGAAGTGTTTTAGAAAAGGTTATTACAGGCTTTGTTTATACCTTCTTTAAACTTCAGATAAATTGTATTCTTGTCTCACTTGTTTATTGAATCAGGATTGTTTATTGAATCAGGAGGCAGGTCTTCATACTAGTTCGACATCCATATTTCGGTTTTTAACTGTTATTATCTCTAAATAAATTTCATGGTGTGTTCCAATACAAATACATTAATTTTCAGTTGCAGGTTCAATAGTATAAGATGCGGATCCAATTCAGTCTATAATAGATCCTCAGGAAGGGAAAAAAAATGGCTATGAAACCCAGAATTGCAGAATCTCCTCAGGTTCGTTTGATTGACCTCAAGTCAAAACCATTCTTTATAGTAGCTTCGGTAGAAGTAGGAAATACCACAACCAAATGTATCCTTACAGCCACCAATCTGGATACTGGCAGGACGCACATCATAAATAAAGTCGTGCGTATGACCAGAGATGTCCGTCCTCCAAAACCCGGAGAAGCTGTATTTGGAAAAACACTTACTGGTGTAGAACTTACACGCGAGGCTGTTGCAGAACTTGTTAAGAATACACTTACAGAATCCGTTGAAAAAGCCAGTCTGGACATAAAGACTGACCTTAATTTTGTTGTTCGCTCTACTGGTGTCGTTGCAGGCTTTGATTCTCCTGAAGAAGTCGGCGAATTTATTAAAGCACTGGCAGATGGGTGTCTTATGGCTGGTGTTCCTCCAAGAAATATGACTGCTCCAATGTCCATTTCAAATATCCCTAAAAAATTCCAGAAATACAGTAAACTGGAGAAAGTTATTTTTGATGGGGCAGTTGCCGGGGTTGTGCCCCCAATAGGCTCTACGGGAGTTGAAATTGTCGCAAACGAGATGGAAGGTGAACTTGCAACTGCAGGAATAAAGGAAGCGGCTAAATTGACAGATGTGGATTTCAGGAACCCCTGCATCTCAATTGACTTCGGGACCACCCTTGACGGCAGGATAACAAGTTCTGACCAGCCTTATGCAAAAACAATTGGTAATTTCTGCGGATATGCAGGCGCAATTCCGGACGCCATAATTCGGGGCTCAAAGGTCGTTGATTCGAAAGTAGGAACTGCTCTGGAAGTTTTTGAAAAACAGAAACCGCCTTCTTTCATTACTTTGAAAATGAAAGCTAAATCCATAGAAGAGTATTCAAGGCGTATTCATGAGCTGATAACTATTGAAAAAGTCCCCAGGGATAGAAAGAGATACGGCAGTGTCCCTGTCAGACCCGACGCGGCTGAAGAGATAGGCGTAATACTTATAGGCTGCGATGTGGGTGAGAATGGCTCAAATATGGGAAAACTGAGTGCAATAGGCATGGAAGTCTGTAAAAGCCATGGATTATCGATTGTTTATGCAGTCATTGATGAGGTGATGGCAGGAGTGGTGTGCAGGCTCATAGAGGTTGCAAAGAAAGAAGGCCTTATTTTTGAAGACAGCACTTTCGGAGTTACAGGCAGGGCAGGAATTACCGGGAACAAACCTAAACTGATTTTGAACTGCCTGGAGAAAATGAATCTCGCCCCCAAGATTGATGAGAGAGTGGTCTTTGTCGACGATGGGCTTGCCAGAGGCGCAGCTGTTATGGCACGCTGCATGAACTCTCTGGGAACCCCACAAAATCCGCTTGGTGGCAGGCACGGTGGGAAATGTATCCTTGCCCAGCGGATCAAAATGCAGGAAAAATGAAAGGATAGCCCAGGTGAAATGGTAGTGTCTACAGCAAACTGCCTTTTCTCTTAATATAGCTCACATAAACAAAAGAAATAGCTGTTTAAAGGCAGGCATTGAATTCCTGAATAAAAAAGCAGGGTAAAGTAAAGGCAGGATAAGTTAGCCTCCTGCCCCTCCTCCTCCGGCTTTTCCGAGATCGAAGGCCTGAATCGTTTCCCTTTCTTTCCTGAACCTCTCTTCCAGCTCTTCGGCAGTAAATTCTCTTTGTTCTTTCTTTTCCGGGGGCTTGATATCAGTATATTCCAGAGTCTCTTCTTTATACCATAGATCGGTTGTTTCGAGCAGGACCCAGACTTTCCCCTGGTCGTCCTTTTTGATCTCGGCAATACGACTTACAGTATCGCTATTTACGTACTTGACAGCATCTCCCACTTTGATAGTTTTTTTGTTCCGCCCTACCGCTGTGATTTCCTTAGCATCGTCCATGCTTTCACCTCGAGGCTTCCAGGACGCGGTACTTCAGGCCCTGCAAGTCCACTCCTTTTTCAATATATGCTTATAGGTTATTCAGGTCCTTTAATAAAGTTTGTGTGGTTTACCTGAAAATGTCTGTACAATCTTAAAAGCCTGATAGAGATTATTAAGTTTAAAAAAACAAAAAAAGGATTTAGTGTTTACTGATTTCTCAGTAAACAGACGTTTCTTTCAGTAAGGGTTGCTTTCTCCACCGGTTACAACCTTTTTACTGACTGATTTCTTTCCTGAGTTCTCCCATGAGAGCTACCCTTTCAGCAAATGCATTGTGCCTGTGTATGCTTTCCTCATTGGTCTGTTTGATGGTGATCACTGCATTGTCAGGAAGGTTCGGGAATTCTTTTACCACGTTGTCTGCCATTGCTCTTACGCAGTCTTCCACAAATTTCGGGTTCATGTGTGCAGTTTCCACAACGACTTTTTCGTCCGAACGTTTCAGAACCTCATAAACGCTTGAACTCATGGAGCGCTCAATTATTTTTATTATGCTTTCCAGGGAAACGTCAAAATCATGAGCTACTTTAATTGAAATTATGCCTCTGCCACGCTGGTTATGGGTAGCCATGGGGACTTTTTCCAGGAACTTTATAATCTTGTCCCTTTCAACCCCGAGATTGGCGAGTTCGGTTGCAGCTTTATCTCTCATGATCTCCTGGGCGCAGGGGCATGCAGTCATTCCCACAACTTCAGCGCCTATGAGTTTTTTCACATCAAAGTAATCTCTATCGCCGTTGCCCCTGACAGCCGAAGCCTCGGCAAAGATATTAACTACTTCCTGGCACTTGATTCCGGTTGAGGGAGAGGCGCGCCTGATCATGTATTCGCTCTTCATCCTGACTTCAGCCTGATTTGCATATTCATGGCGGCCAAGCAGGTTATGTGCAATGTCGCTGCATAACTGTTCTATTTCATATACCGGTGTGCTGAGAACCTTCTCCAGAACCTCATCTACAGCTTCAAAGTTCCTTGAAAGGTTTGCTCCTTTACGGTCCGAGGGCAGGTCAACAAATACATCAAAAGTTGAAATCAATACTATTGGGCGTTTGTCCTTTCTTTTGATTTCAACCAGCTTTTTCATGTTTGTTACCCCAACACGGGTGAGATTGATAGCTATGCTTGGTTTGCTGGCCTGGACATCCGGGAGGTTGAAAGTACACTTTTCCATATTTAACCAGATCCGTGAAAAGATAAGTATGTTTTGTAGGGTAAATCCTTAATAAACACATAATTTTATTTTATGCATTTGGAAAAATATAGTGACCATAAGAAGTAATAGCATGTAAAGTTTGTGCTTTCCAGGTTCTTTTCCAAAAGTACAATAAAATATATTTTAATAGAGTATCTAAAAACCCTTTCCTGAATACTTTTTTGAGTTGTATTTTTAATAAGGGAGAAATATTTAAATATTTCTTATGCTGGGGACAATTTAGAAAAATTTAGTTTATATACCCTCTACAGATTAAGAGCAGTTTTGTATAAACCACTAACTACAGCCAACATCCGAAGAAAGATTTTATATACTTTAAAAATTAATCAGTGTCTAGCAATACAATTTGCGAGGTGACCTTTATGTCCAACACAAGAAATTTTGTTTTACGAGACGAAGAAGGCAATGAACATGGAGTTTTCACTGGAAAACAGCCTCGGCAGGCTGCTCTGAAAGCTGCAAACCGGGGCTCTGGGACCAAATCCAAACCTGATATCATCCGCCTCAGGGAACGCGGGACAAAGAAGGTGCACGTTTTCAAGGCATGGAAGGAACTTGTCGCAGCTCCGAAAAACAGGCCGGACTGGATGCCTGAGAAAATCAGCAAACCCTTCGTTAAGAAAGAAAAGATCGAAAAACTCGAGTAAACTTTATTCTCATATCCCCTGGAAAATTGGGGTCCTTTCTTTTTATTTTTGAAATACCGATGCGAATTAGCCTGGAAAGGTCTTTTATTTAATACTATCCGGGCTGGCTTATTTCCAGTATTAACAATTTATTTGAGTTTTTTATATTGATCTTTTCAGGGAATTTTTCTAATTATACCTTTATACTCAACGATAAGTTTAAAAAGAGATTTTCTGATTCCTAAATCATGGAACTCAAAAGAGAGAATGTGCTTATTGAAGCCCTGCCCTATATGCAGGAGTTTTACGATTCAATTATGGTTATCAAAGTGGGTGGAAACGCAATGGTCAGCGCCCAGATCATGGAGGATATCATAAAAGATATCGTCCTTCTGCGTTATGTGGGGATCAAGCCGGTTATTGTACACGGCGGTGGGCCTGAAATCACGGAAAAAATGGAGCGCATGGGCAAAAAAGCTGAGTTCTTCCAGGGACTTCGCATTACGGATGATGAAACCATGGAAATTGCCAGAATGGTTCTGGTAGGAAACATAAATACGAAAATCGTGTCTCTTATTGGTTTATTCGGCGGCAAAGGCGTTGGGTTTACGGGCTATGACGGAAGAATGATCCTTGGCCATAAACAGGCTGCAAAACATGTGCTCATCGACGGTGTGGAGACTGAAGTGGATATCGGCTGGGTTGGAGAAAGTGAGGTCATAAATCCCGAGATCCTCCATATTATGCTTGAAAAAGGGTATATCCCTGTTATTTCCCCTATTGCTGTGGATGCAAAAGGAAATGCCCTTAACATAAATGCGGATACTGTCGCAGGAGATATTGCAGCAGCCCTCCACGCTAAAAAACTTATCCTCATGACCGACGTCTCCGGTCTTCTCAGAAACATAAAAGATCCTGGTAGCCGCATATCACGTGTAAAACTCGACGATATTGACCTCCTTATTGAGGAAGGAGTCATCAGCGGCGGAATGATCCCGAAAATCAAAGGTGCGGCTGTTGCAGTTAAAAGCGGAGTAGAAAGAGCACATATCATAAATGGAAGCGTTTCCCACTCCATGCTTCTTGAACTCTTTACTGACGGCGGAGTCGGGACCATGATTTACTGAACCCTTCTTCAGTAATTCGCAGCAATATTCAACGTTTCCTGAAAAGAAACCCGTATTCCAGAAGTGAAGTCGGTAAGTTTACTTATCAGGCCTGTCAGACCAGGTGATGCTGAGGCTATCACTAAAGTGAGAAGACAGGAAGATATCAGGGGGAAATACTTGCTCCGGCGCCCGATTTCCTTCTCGCCCGATTTCCTTCTCGCCCGATTTCCTTCTCGCCCGAGTCCCGTCTCGGGAGGACGGGGTCCTTTTCGCTCGCTTTGCTCGCTCAAGAGGACTAAATTAAAAATTATAGAGTAATCTGAGATTATAAGGATCAAATTGCGGGCATTGACCTCAGATTTTACAAGAGACCATACTATAAGTTTTGGAACTCGCTTTTTTCAGGTGAGCTGTTTTTTCAGCAGTTCAGTTTAAAATGGGCGTGCCATAGGTGAAGTCTTCTATCTCCAGAACTTTTTTCCACAGTTCTTCACAGCCACAGTCTCTGCTGCTCAGGTCTGCAGGGTTCTGGGTAAGTGAGAAGGTGCGGAGAGAGTCGGCAACATCCGAGCTGCATTCTTTACAGTTATGGGGGCCACGTTTCGAACCTGCACCGACAGGGTCGGACATCATGGGGAGGTCAGGATGGGCAGCTTTTGCTTTCTGCAGAATTTCAATTATGCTCCACAGCCAGGGAGGGCGGTACTGTCCTTTTTCCCAGAGAGCTTCGACAAGTGTGCCTTTCTGTACATTGCAAAGGTTGATTGATATGGTGTCCGAATATGGGGCAGCATCGTCTATGGAGCGGAGGATATCTTCCATTGCCTGTTTTTCCGAGAGGAAGAGAGGCTTGAGCATAAGGTAGGATTTTACGGTTACGCCATAAGTTTTTGCGGTTTGTGCTGCGCGGACAAAGTCCTGGAATGTGAAGCCCTTATTGATTGAGTCCTTTCGGATTTTGTCCGAACTTGTCTCAAGCCCGAATGCTAATTCGAAGGGTTTGTTTTTCAGGATGCTCAGGCAGGCCTGTATGTTCTCCTCGGTTACAAAGTTAGGGCGCGTTTCCACGAGTACTTTGATGACTCTGGAGTCTTCTTGAAGGGTTTTAAGGATCGCATCTCTGGCTTCAGGCGGGACTTCCTGTTCGTCCAGAAAACTGCCTGAGGTGAAGATCTTGACCATGAATTCAGAAAACTTTTCAGCTTTCCTCAATGCTTTTGCAAGCTGTGACTTATAGTCTTCAAGGGTTGGAGGCTCGCTTGCACAGTCATAGACATAGCCGCACATTGTGCAGCCTCCGGCTTTTCCCCAGCGACAGCCTGCGCTCTTGAAGATCACGGTGATGGTTTTTGTTTGAACGCCGTCTACAAGGTCTGTTCCGGTCCAGCTTGCCGCAGGTTCGTCTGTAGGTGAAGGTCTTACTTTGATCCGCTGCCGGATATCCAGCACTGCTTTATTGAGAGACATGGGTTTAAAACTCGCTTTATGAATTTTTGTTTGTGAATTAATGCTAGTGAATTTCGTAAATTAATACTTCACTTTATTGTTTACTATCCAGTTTGCAAAAAAAGCCGATGAAGCCAATTGAGGCTTCACTTTACTTTACACTTCTGTTATCTTATATTTTCTCTTATCCTGCATTTCAGGTTTTATTCAAACTCAATTGTTGCAGGCGGCTTGGGAGTAATATCATAAACTACCCTGGCAACTTTCGGGATCTCTGAAGTGATCCTTGATTCAAGGTGTTTAAGCACTTCCCAGGGGAGTTCGAGAGCTTCCGCAGTCATTCCGTCTCTTGACCCTACAGCCCTTATAGCCACGATCCAGCCGTAAGCCCTGACGTCTCCTTTCACCCCAGTGCCTTTGCCGAGTACGGCAGCAAAAGTCTGCCAGGGGCAGAACCTTTCAAGAAGCTCCTCTTCTACTATGAAATTAGCTTCTCTTGCTACCTCAAGCTTTTCTTCCGTGACCTCACCGAGAACTCTTACAGCAAGCCCCGGACCCGGGAAAGGCATCCTTTCGCAGATCTCGTCAGGCAGCTGGAGAGCCCAGGCAACTTCTCTTACCTCGTCTTTGTAGAGGTCTTCAATAGGCTCAACGATTTTCTTAAAGTCCATTACGCTTGGGAGCCCTCCCACGTTGTGGTGAGACTTGATGCCGCCTTCGGACTCTATCCTGTCAGGGTAAATTGTGCCCTGGATCAGGTAGTCAGCTGCCAGTTTCCTTGCCTCTTCCTCAAACACCCGGATAAAAGTCTCACCTATTGCCTTTCTTTTTTCTTCCGGGTCAGTAACTCCAGCCAGGGCTGCAAGGAACCTGTCCTTTGCATAAACAACATCCAGGTTCATGTGAGAGAAGATGTGCCTTATTCTTTCGGTCTCCCCTTTTCTCATGAGCCCCGTGTCGATATAGATAGGCTGCAGCCGGTCCCCAATTGCCCTGTAAGCCAGCTCAGCACAGACAGAACTGTCCACGCCGCCGGAGAGTGCAATAATTGCCTTACCGTCCTTTATTTCCTTGCTTATTTTCTCAATTGCTTTCGGAATGAATTTTTCGGGTTTTACCATTGAAGTGCTCCTTCGAGTGAATCTTTCCTTTGGAGAAATGATAGTGATCGATAACTGTATGAGAATTATGAAAATTTGGTTATATTTTTATGTGATATATGAGTCTGTGCATGGGGTTTTTGATATTTAAAGGTATAGTTAGGGAATTATGTAATTGCTTTAATAAAGTACAGGAGCTTCAATCCTTGATAGTCTGTATAAATCGGAAAAGCTTTTTCTCCGGGACTTTGAGGATTCGATGGAGGAAGTTCTGGGAGTCATGCCAAGATTGGATTTATGCCAAGATTGGATTTCAGGGATGACTTTTTTCGCTAATTATTAATATTCAGGAAAAACATATTCAGGAAAAACTGGTATTTTACTTTGATGAGTTCCAGAACTTTTCCAGGGTAAACCCTGAGCTTTTTGGTCTGTTTGATGTATTCTCAGATTCATCTGAGTATCAGAAAAAGTTGCAGTATAATATAAAATTTAAACTATAGTTTTCCATGTCATGCAAAATATCCATGTTTCTGAGTATTTATTCTTGTATTTATATATGAGTACATTTCGAATTAAGAACAGAGGGTCTGGAAACCTGGATAAAGAAATGATATTGAATATTGATTGTAAAAAAATGTTATTGAATATTGATTTTTCTGATATTTTTGATAAATACTTAAATTAAATGCACGATTAAAATAAGATTGTTGCAAACGGTGGAAGTAAAGATTGACATGTGCGGCCATATTTCTTCCCCCTCCTCTAGCCTCCTGCCAGGCACTACTTCCCAGGCGCTTAGGATGCCTTTTCAGAGGCTATATAGCCGGTCCATTCCCCCCATTCTTTACTTCCACATTTGCTTTTCCGCGTTAGCGGCCTCACCTTTTCTTCCGAGTCCTATCAGCTCATGAAGAACAGGTACCATCATCGTTACTTGGTTTTACTTTCCAGTGGACTTTAAATTTCAAGGTACTGGAACGGGAGCTATGTGTTCAGGGAATTTTTTAATATATCTACAGTACTGTATTCACAGTGACGAGTTTTCTAATTTGAAGCTATTCTCCGCACATAATTTATTTATTAATGAAGTTAAACGTCATCATTGTTTAAATTTCTTTCTAATGTACTGCTTTCAATCACTTCATTAAAATAACTCGGGGTTCTAACCTCAGTAATCTCACCAGTTTTTAAAAGAGGTTCATTTTTAACTCTTTGAGAAAAGCTGGAATATACTGGACGCTGAATACATGACACTGAATACATAATACTTTCACCCCGCATACCTGCAAGTTAAATAAGATGAATCCGAAACATCACAGCATTATGGATCCACAAATAATTATATTACTGAGAAAGTGATGTAAATCGATTTTGTGAAATCCTTTTTAGAGATAAAAATCCTTTTTAGAGGTAACGGTCCTTTTTAGAGGCAAAGCGGCTGCGGAAACTATTTCGGAGTCTTTTCTACTAGTACGAATTCTGAAGGTTAAGGAATAAAATATGGGTGCTGATCAAGGAGTATTGGAGGACAGTAAAAATGAACTCGAGGCCAGAGTGTTAATGTCTTCTAGAATGCATTCTGTTCTCCGCCAGTACTTCGGATATACTGCTTTCAGACCCCTTCAGGAAGAAATTATCAGAGATGTTCTGGACCGGAAAGACGTGTTTGTGCTGATGCCCACAGGAGGAGGCAAATCCATATGCTACCAGTTGCCTTCCCTGCTTCTGGACGGAGTTACTGTTGTAGTTTCTCCCCTGATTTCCCTTATGAAAGACCAGGTGGACGGGCTTGAAGCAAACGGGATTGCTGCGGCCTGCATGAACAGCACCCAGAGCCCCAGAGAAAACCGGGATGTTAAAAACGCTTTTCTGGAAAACAGATTGAAGGTACTCTATATTGCTCCAGAGAGGCTTATGATGCCCGGGACTTTCGCTTTTCTGAAGAAAGGCAAGGTAAGTCTTTTTGCAATTGATGAGGCTCACTGTATTTCGGAATGGGGACATGACTTCCGGCCCGAGTACAGAAAATTGAAACTCTTGAGGGACCCAAAGAACGGTTTTCCTGATGTGCCTGTTATTGCACTTACGGCTACAGCTACCGAGAGGGTCAAAAAAGATATAGTGTCCCAGCTCGGGCTTAATATCGATCCGGAAAAAGGTCCTTACGTTGCCAGCTTTAACCGGAGCAACCTTTACTACGAGGTCAGGCCAAAGAAAGACACCTTTTCAGAGATAACCGACTATCTACTCAGACACAGGGGAGAAGCCGGAATTATTTACTGCCAGAGCCGGAACAATGTAGAAACCCTTACAAGAAAACTGAACCTTGCCGGGTTCAGGGCTCTCCCCTATCATGCCGGGCTTTCGGATTCTGAGCGTTCCCGGAACCAAGAAATGTTCATAAGAGACGATGTGGACATAATAGTGGCTACTATTGCCTTCGGGATGGGTATCAATAAGTCCAATGTCAGGTTTGTAATTCATTACGATCTTCCGAGAAACCTTGAAAGTTATTACCAGGAAACGGGGCGTGGGGGCAGGGACGGCAGCCCATGCGAGTGTATCCTTTTCTTTAGCAGAGGAGACCGCTTTAAAATAGAATACTTCATAGCTCAGAAAACAAACGAGAAAGAAAAGGATATTTCCCTTGTACAGTTAAGGCAGATGGTAGCTTATTGCGAAGGTAATAAATGCAGGCGGCAGACTCTAATGGAATATTTCGGTGAAGAACTTTCAACACCATGCGGCAATTGCGATACCTGCCTCAGGCCTAAAAATACTTTTGATGGAACTGAAGCTGCCAGAAAACTGATTTCCTGTATCCAGGACTTGAACCAGCGTTTTGGTACGAATTACGTTATTGATGTTCTCACGGGCTCAAAAAATAAAAAGATCAGGCAGAACCGCCATGAAAAGCTGAAATCCCACGGCAGCGGCAGGGAATTTACAAAGGAGCAATGGAGGTCGCTTGCTTCCGAAATTCTGAATACCGGGCTTCTGGAAGTCCACGGAGCTCAATACCCTGTCCTGAAACTTAACGCTATGAGCAGGAAAATTTTGAACGGTTTGGAAAAAGTTGAACTTGTCTGTCCTGACGGTTTTATACCCGGAGCTGAAGAGAGTTTCACGCTTCCAGCACCTGCAGGCAAAATTCAGGAAAAAAGTGAGAACGATAAACAAATTCCCGCCCGGGAGGATTCAGTTGCTCCTCCTCTTAAAATACCGAAGTCCGGAACATTTCCAAAATCTGGAACAGAGCATGACCCTATTCTTTTTGAGAGATTAAAAGCCCTCAGAAAGAAGATCGCTTTAAACAAAAACCTCCCTCCTTATATTATATTTTCTGACACAAGCCTCAAAGAGATGGCTGCAAAGTTCCCTCTTACTTCTGATGAGTTTCATTCAATTACAGGAGTAGGAGACCATAAGCTCCGGAAATATGGGGATGAATTTCTTAAAGAGATCGGTGATTACTGTAGAGACTATGGCCTGACACCTTCAGGGAAAGTTAACCTTTCCGGAGACTGCTTTACTGATCTCGAAAAAGAGAAGGGAGATTTAAAGAGCCCATTATATGAAACATCAGTTTCAGGGCTCGAAATTGAAGCCCAGGGAAATGATATTTCCTCTTCTGAAGCCGGTAAAGAGAAAAGTTTAGAAACTCCATTCTCCTATGCCCCTCCCAAAAAATCTTCCGAAACACGCAGATCACCAGTAAAAAGAGTAAAGTATCTGGATATGAGCATTCAGGACTGGTCTGAAACAGACTCTTCTAAACCTGATTCTCCTGATTCAAGTTTTCTTGAAATAGGTTCTTTTGAAAAGGATACTTTCGAGATTGAGAACTCTGAAATCAATTCTACTGACATGGATATTTTTGAAAATTCGTCTCTTGAAAAGACTTATGCTCTTTATGAAAAAGGTCTTGATATCGGAGAAATTGCAGAAATTGAAGGGTTAAGTATAAAAAACGTTTACAGGCAATTTGAAAAATTGGTGCTTGCCGGTAAGGTCAGAAAAATTGAAAGGCTTGTGCCTTCTGAAAGGCAGGAGCAGGTCAAGTCATTAATGGAAGAGCTGGAAATTGAAATCGATGCCCTGATAAGGGCGAAAATGGGTGAAGGCTGCCAGGAAGAGGAACTGAATCTCATAAGAGCTCTTCTTATGTCAAAAATTCTTTATCCAATCTGAATTCTTTCTTCGGTTTTAAGAGTCCTCAAGAAGCTCTTTTCTGTAAATAATTTTGTTTCTCCTATCGTTTTTTATTGTAATTATAGCCGAATCTCCGTCTTTCAGTTCTACTCCTTCCGGCAGGGACAGTTTCATATTATTTGCAACTTCAAGAGTGACAGGGGGTTCAGGGGTAATTTCATACTCAATACCATCATGCTGAAGATATACGTTTGCGTTTTCTCCAAGCTTGATAGGGTCTCCTCCCATATGTTCTATTTTGAGGCTCTTTGAATCAAGTATTTCAACATCGAGCTGTGTGAAAGTTCCTGATTTCAGGGCTCTTTCAGTACTTCCTCCGAGGAGTACACCTCCTCCCATGAGGGCAAGAAGTCCTATGCACATCATCGCGAGGGCAATGACCACAACACGGTCTACGGCTTTCTCGTCATATATAAATTTATTTAAAGATTTGTTTATAAACTCTTTTAAAAGTCCTGACCCCAAAGTAGATTCATCCCCTGAAAATTATTTGAAATCTTTATTAATTTATTAACATTGTTATGTCATTTCATGTATAAAAAAGTTTTATATGTCTCGGGAATTTTAATCTATATTTATGCAAAAAATGAATAAAATAATTTTTTGAAAGTCTTATGGGTAAATTGTAGAATGGGTAAATTGTAGAATATTTTAGCAGCAACTCTTAAAAACAACAGCAAAAGAAAAGTTTTCTCAAAAAATGTATATGTTATTCTTTGAATAGGAGGCACAAAAATTGAAGTTATTTGGAGGTACTTTCATGCCAAATGATTGTAATGAATCCTGTAGATTGCATTTCCGCTGGAAAAGAATCATAACCGTGAAACTCCAGAGCAGGGTTAACCGGGAAAAGAATCTCTACTATAAAGGCTTTTGCATCAGAGCCTTTAAAAACCCTGTTCCAGAAAAGCAGGTTTAAATAAATTTTTTGTTTTTTATTTCTGTTTTTACTCCCGGTTTTTATTTCTGCTTCTATTTCTACTTCTATTTCTACTTCTATTTGTATTTGTATTTGTTTTTACAATTTCAAAAATTCTTCAGAGAATTTTGCTTTTCTCAAATTTTTTCCCACTTTTTGAGTTTCAGAATCTCTGAAAGGGTTCCACCTCTCCGAATTTCATCGAAAAGCCTCTTTTCTTCTTTGTTGACTTCTTTTGCTCTTCTTGCCAGTTCGTAGGCGCGTTCCTTAGGGACGACTACAACTCCGCTTTCGTCACCGATTATATAATCTCCTGGCTTTACAGCCTGGCTTCCACAGGTGATTTCAGCGTTGATTTCTCCAAATCCCTTTGGGTCTCCGGCATTTGGCACGGTATTGCTTGTATAAATCGGAAGCCCGAGGTTCTCCACTTCATCAATATCTCTTACAGCCCCTTCAATTACCACGCCTGCAATTCCTTTGTTCAGGCTGCTCAGGGTTGCAAGCCCTCCCCAGCATGCAATATCCTTGCTTTCATTATAGATTACTATTACATCTCCAGGTTTTGCGAGATCGATGGCTTCTACTGTCTTTGCCCAGTCCCCCGGGAAACACTGAACTGTAACCGCAGGTCCTACCATTTTCCCTCTTACCAGGGGATGGATACCTTTCATCGCTCCTTTTCTGTGCATTGCGTCCGATATATTCGAGGTAGAGACTTCCTTAAAGATCTCCCTTATCTCCTGGTCTACGGTTCCCCTGTCCCTGATATCTACAGACTCAGGAGAGTCAACACTCTTTCTTATTTTTTTTGCGGCTTCGGTTACATTGTCAGAACGGGTTATATTTCCTCCCACTATTACAATCCTGGCTCCTGCCCTGACCGCCTGAGCTGCACTTTCGGAATCAAGACCTCCGGCTACTGCAAGCTGCACACCCACTTTTTCTGAAATTTCCATTAAAATGGATACCGGGTCCTTTCCAATCATTTGCTGGTCTATGCCTACGTGAACGTTAATATAGTCCACCCCAAGAGCTTCGAGTTCAACTGCTCTTTTTACAGGATCAGGAGCCGAGATCAGGTCTGCCATCAGCCTGACTCCATATTTGTGGGCTGATCGGAGTGCATCAAGGATTGTGGAATCATCAGCACTACCGAGAACAATAGCCACATCTGCACCGGCTTTTGCCGCCATCTCCACCTCCATGGCTCCTGTGTCCACAGTCTTCATGTCAGCTAGAATTGTCCTGTCCGGAAAAGCTTTTCTCATGGTGCGGATTGCATTCATGCCCTCGCTCTTGATCAGGGGGGTTCCTATTTCTATCCAGTCCGCTCCTCCTGCGACTGCTTCCTTTGCAATCTCCACTGAGCGGTCAAGTTCCAGAAGATCAAGTGCAACCTGAATTATGGGAACGATAGTATCACCTCTATCGGGAAACTGAAAAAAATGTGAAAAATTAATTTTTATATCGGTTTCCCTTCTATTTTTTAATTGAATTTGTGCACAAATATGCTTAAATATGCTTTACTCTTAATTTTTACTCGATCAAATCTACTTTACTCTTAATTTCTACTTTACTCTTAATTTTTACTCGACATTTATTATTCTTTTTGATTCTTTCTATTCTATTCATTTGCTGATGCAGATTTTTCAGTATATGAGTTCTTCATTATGTTACTTTTCATTCTGAGTTTCATTTTTCGAAATCTTTTGTTTTCGAAGTTTCATCTTTGAAATCGAAAGTCTGACGTTAAAAGGTTGACACAAAAATTTTTGATTTGGGAGAACCATTAGTCCTGAGGATAGTATGGAAAAGAGCCTCAAACCAAAAGAGAATGAAAACTTGTCTCAAAAATATATCACGGACGCGGAACGTAAACAGTTTCTGTCTGCTCTACACTGCCGCCTCTTCTGGGTAGGACAATATATCCCGGATTATGTGGAGTTCAAGGGAAAGAGGCACCCGCTCCATAACTATGTGTGGGAACTGATTCAGAAAGAGAAGCTTACTGAAGGCGAAAAGTCCCGGATAAACAAATGCATCGATATTATTTCAGTGAAAGAGAAAGAGAATGAAAAGAAATTGGAAGAGAAACCTCTCACAGAGGAAGAGGCAAAATCCCTGTATCATGAGACTGCAGGTTTGTTGCGCGCAATAACAGACCTTAAAGAAATTGAAAGTGGTGAATTTAAAGAGAGCACAAGACGTTTTCAGGAAAAGTTTAATGAACAGAGAGTTAAGGATGCCAAGCTCTGGCTTGAATTCCTCAGAAATGTATCAAAGTAAAACCGCGCAGCACCGAGTCTAATCAGGGATTAATTGCTGCAGTATTCCATGGGAAATTTTCAGAGCAAAGATTATATCCCTGTGCACCATTTATGAAAAATTGATGTTATTCAAGAACCGGCACGTCATCTCCATGAAAGATTTTTCACGGGAAGAAATCGATTATATTCTGGACATTGCAGAAAAACTCGAACCTGTAGCCAGGGGGGAAGAAAGGTCCAGGCTTCTTGACGGAAAAATCATTTCTCTTCTTTTTTTTGAACCAAGTACAAGAACACGACTCTCTTTTGAGGTTGCCACCCGGAGGCTGGGGGGGCAGGTCCTGAGTCTGGGTTCGGTTGAGGCAAGTTCTGTTATGAAGGGGGAAAATCTTGCTGATACTATCCGCGTGATCAGCAAATATGCAGACCTGATTGTGCTGCGTCACCCTCTTGACGGGTCAGCAAGAATGGCTACGGAATTTGCAGCTGTCCCTGTGATCAATGGGGGAGATGGTTCTGTCCACCATCCTACCCAGACTTTTCTTGACCTCTATACCATCCGCCGAGAAAGCCATCTTGAAGGCTTGAAAATTGCCATGGCAGGAGACCTGAAATATGGGAGAACAGTACATTCCCTCTGCTATGCCCTTTCCCTGTATGGGGCAGAAATGACTTTTGTTTCACCTCCGGAACTCAGGATGCCCCGGGAAATTGTCCGAGAACTTCGGAAGAAAAATATCCGCGTAAAGGAAAGCGAGTGCCTTGAGGAAATAATAGGAGATATTGAAGTTCTTTACATGACAAGAGTTCAGAGGGAGCGTTTTCCTGACCCTCAAGAATACGAAAAGGTTAAGAATAAGTTAAAAATTACGGGAGATCTCTTAAAATCCGCAGATCCCGAACTTAAAATCCTTCACCCTCTTCCAAGGGTAAATGAAATATCTCCTGATGTTGATGATACTCCCCATGCCCGTTATTTTGAGCAGGCTTTTTATGGAGTTCCTATCAGGATGGCTTTACTCGCTCTGACAATAGGGGTGATTGAATGAAGGAAAAAAGAGATTTAAAAGTCCAGGCAATCGAGAGTGGAACTGTGATCGATCACATAAAGTCTGGACAAGCTTTGAACGTCCTGCGCATTCTGGGAATCTCAAGTGCTTTTCGGGCGACTATCAGTTTTGTGATGAACGCTCCCGGAGCAGGAGGAAAAAAAGACGTTGTCAAGATTGAGGGCAAAGAACTCAGTGTTGAGGAACTTAACAGGATAGCCCTTATCTCTCCTAAAGCTACAATCAATATTATAAGGGATTTCGTGGTGGTTCAGAAAAATAACGTCGTGCTCCCGTCTTACGTGGAAGGTGTGGTCCGCTGTACGAATTCAAGCTGTATATCAAACAGCAGCGAACCTATAAAATCTAAATTCTCGGTAATACAGTCTGAAGAAGAAGGAGTTTCTCTTCACTGCCTGTACTGCGAGCACGTAATTTCCGAAGAGATTGCAGAAAATTTACTATGATTTTTTATCAGCTAAAAGAAAAAAGAGTGCTGAATTTCAAAAAAGCAAATATTCTCAGCACTTTTCTGTATCTAATTTGCAAGCATCTAATTTGCAGATAAGTAGCGGTTTCGTCTCAACTTTTTATTGTCTCAACTCTTTATTGTTTCAACTCTTTATTTTTACTTCTTTATAATATCTGCCCATTCTTTAAATCCAGATTGAAGCTTTTTTCGGGACAGAATCGAAAAGAATATGAGATCGGGGTAATAAACCATAAATAAGTCTGGATTTGAGGGAAAGAGATCATGAAAGACGGGAATAACACAAACGAAAAAGAAACAGAATATCTAAGTTATCAGGAACGTAACAAACTCCTCTGGAGACTCAGGAGTGACTTTGCCTGGGCAGGAAAGAAAATCCCTGAAATTGTAGAGATAGATAATGAGGAGTACATGCTGCGCGATATGATTGAGGAACTTGGAGAAATAGATCTGCTCAGTCCGGATGAAATCGCCGAAATCAGGGCTCTTATCCCTAAACTTCAAGAAAAGGCAAAAGTCAATGAAGAACTGCTCGAAACAGAAGAACTCACAGTGGCAGAAGCAGAAGCTCTCTGTGAAGAAGCAACCGGGATTTTGCGGGCAGCAATGGACCTTAAGGACAGGCTTGAAGGAAAAATCGGAGAAAAGGGAGCCTCCGAATTCAAGCGTATGCTCAACACCCAGAAGCTTGTAGATGAAAAGCGCTGGCAGGAACTTATTAAAAGCTTGAAATGATTAGTTTTTTTTCTGTATTCAATGTGAATTTCCAGGGGAAACATCTTCTCCAGTAACAGCCCATAAATTTTCTAATATATTTACTAAATACCATCTCATACCCCTTCACAAATGCCTTTCAATAAATGACTTAAGCTCTTCAGCCGAGGCTTCATCCGTGATCAAAGAATAGTAAGGAGTCCATTCATACAATTTTTTGTGTCTGGTTTTAATATATAGCTGCGTATTCAGATTCCAGAACCGCATTTTTTGTTTCATCTCCACAAGCAGAAGGAGGGGAATTATTGAGACCAGTAGCAGAAGTGGCTTCCATTCTCCCTCTGCAACAGCGATGTAAACAAAGAATCCACAGAGGGCAATTCCTCCAATTACTAGAAGCAGGGACATTTTCTTTGAACGCTTTTCAAGCCTGCATAACTTCATGCTTTCAATCTCTTCAAAAGGAATCTCAAATTTCTTCAGTCTGAAGGCATGCATGTGTACCCCGAATCTGTCTACCAGAACTGCTGCCTCGAGAGTTTTGAGATATAGAAAGTAGTAAAAGATGTTAAGCAGGAAGAGACCTGCAAGGAAGAGTGAAATGTCTTCCGGATATCTCAGAAGCAGGCTGATACATATATAAAAAAGTACAAAAACCAGAGTTGTATTTGCAGGAAAAATTATATTTGACGTTCGGAACTCCGGGATATTTCCTGTTTTTCCGGAGATCTGGGCTGTATTTATAAAGTTACAAGGCTGTTCCGTTTGCAATGTCATTTTCCTGCAAGCCGGGCACCAGCCCATCAGTTTTTGGATCTGATCAAAAACAAAAGTTTTAACGGGCATTTATTTTCTCTCCCGAATGATATACGAATTTTTCCACTTTCCATACTTTTTATCAAAATAGATCGTTTTGTGATTCTTCCTTTCCCAGTATAGTATCTGAAGATAGCCAAGCCACATGAAGGCGAGTCCGCCTGCAAAGAAAGAAAGGGTTCCTTTCATGAGAAAATTTCTTTCCAAATCTCCTGCAAAAATCCAGTAAAAAAGTGTGGCATAGAAGATCAGAGTTATTATTCGAAAAAGTTTTTTATACAGGTTTTTCTTGTTGGAATCATCAAGAACGAGTTTTTGTGCGAGAGTATCGTACCTTTGCATCTGCTTCTTCCAGCCAAAAATGAAAAAAGTTAAGGAAATGAAAAATCCAGCGAGTAAAGTCACTACATTTACGCCCAATTGGATCATTACCAGGAGATATGTAAGTGTAAGAAAAGAATCAACTAAGAGAATTCTGCTACTCGACTTCCGGAACCATCCTGTATTTTTCAGACCTCCGTTTTCTCCCCCTGCTCTTTCCGGAACATCAGAATCAAAATTCTCACAGCTAACATTTCGTCTGGCTTCAGATGCTCTGGCATTCGGGCACCAGCCCATAAGTTTTTTAATGTATTCAATATTCAGGTTCACAGTTCCCTCTCCTTTTCTCCAAGTGCATACATCTTCTGGAATCCCTTCTCACTTTTTATATAAATTTTCATATGGTTTTCCTTCTCCCAGTAAATTAGCTGAAGATAACTTCCCCACATCAGTATCCAAGCCCCTGCAATAAAAGAATACATTGACTGAGCGTTAGGAAAATGGAGCATATGAGATAAATGAGACAGTAAAACCATAAACAAAATTAAGCCCAAAATTATGACTGAGAGAACCCAGATGAATGTTTTTTTAAAGGAAGAGACAACAGCAGGTTTTTTTGTCAGAGCATCGTACTTATTCATCTGCTTTTTCCAGCCGAGCAAATAGGTAAGTAAAGAAAGTGAAAGGCCCAGAAGGAAAGCCTCTGAGTTTATACCCTTTTGAGATAACAAAATTATGAGATAAAAAGTAAAGAATAGTGTTGGTAGAAGAATTCTGACATCATACCTGGAAAAGAGCCTGGAGAATCGGCTGAGAACTTCAGGCCCACCGGCTTTTTCTCCTCCAGACTGATCATATGCTTCAAAATTAGCGGGACCAGTCCGGGAGTCCAATCCGGTGGTTTTTGCATAGGGACACCAGCCCACCAATTTTTTTATGTATCTGGCTTCCCGGATCATAGTTCTCCCCCCTTTTCCTCAAGGACATACAGCTTTTGCTGTGCATTTTCTCTTTTTATATATATTTTCATATGGTTCTTCCTCTCCCAGTAAATTAGCTGGAAATAGAAACCCCATATTAAAATCAGAGTTCCCAAAACAAAAGAGTTCAGTGTCTGATCGTTAAGAAGATAAAAATAAGGTGAGATATAAGGCAAGAAAACCAGAAGCAAAGTAATACCCAAGAATAGAAATAAGACGACACAAGCTAATGTCTTTCTAAAGGAAGGAGAAATAACAGGTTTTTCTTTCACGGCATTGTATTGATGCATCTGCTTTTTCCAGCCAAGCAAGTAGATCGGTAAAGAAAGTGAAAGGCCAAGAAGGAAAGCTTCCGTATTTATATCTTTTTGGAATAGGTTTATATAAATAGGAGTAAAGAAAAATGGAAACAGGAAGAGCTGGATATCAAGTCTGGAATGCTTGTCTGAAGCCTTCGAAACGTTTGATTTTTCTTTTCCCGATTGGTCATATGCTTCAAAATTAGAAAAGCTATTTTGATTTACGGCTTCAAGTTTTTTTGCGTTCGGGCACCATCCCATCAGTTTTTTGATCTGATCAAAAACAAAAATTTTAACGGGCATTTATTTTTCCCCCTGAATAATGTATGATTTCTTCCATGTCCCGTAACTTTTGTTGAAATAGATTGTTTTATGGTTCTTTTTTTCCCAGTATATTAGCTGTAAATAGCTAAGCCACATTCCTACAATTAAACCACCCGCAAATGAAAATATTGCCTGTAGTGAAGGTTCATATCCTTTAATATAAAGAAGATATATCAAAATCAAAAATAAGTATCCAAGTATGTAATACATTATTTTCTTATCTGAATAGTCAACTACCGGACATTTCACCAGAGCATCATATCTTCGCATTTGTTTTTTCCAGTCAAATATAACTATAAACAGGACAATGAAAAGTCCGACAAGTAAATGGATGAAATTTACACCCAGAGTTAGATTTATTCCCAGTTGATTGATTACAAGAAAATAAGCAAATGTGAAGAATGTGTTAATTAAAAGGGTTTGGATACGCGTTTTTCGGAACCATTCAGGGGGTTTCAGATCTTCGTTTTCTCCCTTTTCTCTGTCAGGAACATTGGAATCAAAGCTCTCAATGTTAAAATGTCGTCTTGCTTCATTTGTTTTTGTGTTAGGGCACCATCCCATCAGTTTTTTAATGTATTCAGTATTAAGGTTCACAGTTTCCCCTCCTTTTCCCCAATAGCATATATCTTTTCGAGGCTATTTTCAAATATTATATAAATTTTCATATGATTTTTCTTCTCCCAGTATACATCCGTAAGGTAATACAGAAAGGCTGTCAAACAAGTGCCAAGTATAAATGCCATAACTGCCATGTTGAATGAACCGAAGTAAAGAAGAAATACCAGAGGAGCTGAATTAAAATTAAAGTAGTACAGCAAAGCTATCAAACAAAAAGCAGAGATTAAAAATAAAACGAATCCCCAGTTAAATTCTGAAAATAAGAGATACAGTGACCCCAGGGATAGTATTAGATTTATAACTCTCCATTTCGACGATACAGTTATAATTTTTATTTTTCTGCTTGAGTTCTTTATGTCGTCCAGATAACTCCAGTTCCAGATACAAAAGAGCAGGTTACAAATAATTCCGAAAATTAACCCGTGTATAAAAGCTTCATTTTTGAGAGATTCTCCCTGGAATGCAACCCAATATATGGAAAAGATTGTGAGCACGGAGGAAAATATTAATGACCTGTTACGGCGTTTGTTCCACCAGCCAGAAGGTAAAATAGGAGTATTTCCGGCATCTCTTCCCCTGGATTGGTTATCAGCTTCCAAATATTCAGGGCAGATGGAATGCCTGGTTTCAAGTGTTTTTGTATTCGGACACCATCCCATCAGTTTCCTTATACTCTTTGTGAATACATCCATCGTTTACCCAATCCCCAATTTTTACCTGCCTTAAGTCAGGCCTTTTCCACCAATTCTTTCAATTTTCCAAACAATTCATCCGCAATCTTTGTGGGATCTTCCGAACTCTTAAGTTTGAGCTGCATTTCTTCTGCAAAGTCCCAAAGGAGTTCGATACATTCCCTGTATCGATCACAGGAACCGCATTCTCCTTCGTGTTCATACCAGACCTGTAACCCGTGTTTTGCCGAGACAAAGATTATTGCGCTGGTTTTGAAAGGGATCGATCTGCCGAATAGAATTCCTTTCTTTGGGTCCAGCTTTTCTACTTCTATCCTGTTTGCCCTGGCCATCTCAAGTAGAGTTTCTTCAATGCGCTTATCCATACTGAGGAGTGCTCTTGAGATTGCCTGCCTTGAGATCCCGAACTGCTTTGCAATATTGATGTTCGGGAGCCCGTTTCGGCGCAGGACCCAGAATTCAAACTGTTTTTCACCTTCCGGAAGGAACATAAGTAAACATCTCTATGTTGACTATTTATAGCTTTCTACCTCCTTGACTTTTTGAGCTTTTTCTTTGAAGATTTTTTTCTCTCTGGTAGAAAATTTGTAGTATTTTACATGATTGTTTGATGATCTGGCCATAAAATATATATTGGAAAAGACTATACTTGATTTTAAAGTAAGATTATTAATCGGATAATATATAAATATATGATATATTTAGGTGCAAAATATACAATCTTGGAATTAAATGAGGCATTCTATATGGAAAGAAGACAATTCTGAATGGAAATTTAGAAATTATGTTTCTTTCTGAAGACTTCAGAAAACTGGTGCAGGCTCTCTCCAGTGCGACTTCAATACAAATCCTCCAGCTTCTGAAAACCGAACATGTCAACAGGTGAAATTGCAGAAAAGCTCAGTCTGGGCTTGAATACTTTTGAATATAATCTGAATCCCCTCTTAAGTTGACTTGATAAGGGTTTCAGAGACAAATGGGGTCAGAGACCGGAAAAAAAGACCTGCGAGGCAGTTGAAATATAATAGTCCCTGTCCCTGTTTACAGAGATGTCCTCAGGGTATCAGTTATTGATAAGTTTCTTTGAATGGAGGAAGAAGATTTCTATATAAATAACATTTATGATTTTTCTTTTGATTCAAATTTGATATGAGACTGAACAATAAGGCTGAATTTTATGAGAAGCTTTCGAAGAAGTCTAATGCTCTGGATTTCCCTTATGGTACTGATACTTGTATCGCTGTTTGTAGTTGTTCCCTATATCCTGGTCGGGCCTCCTACTCCTCTTTTCTACGTCCGAAACCACGATGTCGGAGTTCACGAGCTCAGAGTAGAAGTCTGCGACTTAAAAAATAATTCCATACTCGATAAAACATACGAACTTTCAGCAGGAGAGGAAATCTATTATGCCAAACCTTTCAGGTTCCTTGTTCCAGAGTTTGAAGGTGAGGGTTATACATTCGAATTTACACTTGATAACAGTTTTAAGGAAACACATAGTACGAACATTCAGCCCTGGAACACAGTTCACGTAGAACTATACTCTGATTATGAGGAAGGTCAACCTCTTCTAGTAGGAGAAATGACCGTCTAAGGTCCATTTCAGGTTTGTTTCAGCAAATATAAGCATGTTTTTAAGGACTCTCCAACGCCCGAAAAAATTCAGATGAATAAAGGAATAAAACTTTGATAGAAAAAATACGGATAGAAAAACAGTGAATAAAATACGGATAGAAAAACAGTGAATAAAATATGGATAGAAAAACAGTGAAAAAAATATGAATAGAAAAACAGTAAAAAAATGTGCAAAAAAACATTGATAAAATTGTGTAAAAAATAGTGATAAAGTTAAGAAAAAATGCTGACCTGAATAATTTCAGAGGTCAGCCTGCTTACAATTAATTATTTTTAAATCCGGCCTTTACAGCCCGAGCACATCATCCATGGAATAAATTCCCGGTTCCTGTCCGCAGATCCATTCGGCTGCACGGACTGCGCCTTTGGCAAAGATCTGGCGGGAGTGAGCCATATGATGAATCTCTACCCTTTCGGAATTTCCTACGAAGAGGACGGTGTGGTCTCCGGTGATATCTCCGCCGCGCACTGCGTGGATGCCTATTTCTTTTCCGCGGGGAGCGATTCCTTCTCTTCCGTATACGTACTCTTTGCCGCCCAGAGCCTCGCTAATTACATCAGCTGCGCGAAGAGCGGTCCCGCTTGGGGCATCTTTCTTCTGGTTGTGGTGAGCTTCGATGATTTCAATATCGTAATCTGCAAGATACTTTGCAGCTTCCCTGACTATCTTGAAAAAGACGTTAACGCCTACGGAATAGTTTGGGGATATGACTGCACGTACCTGGTTTTTCCGGATAGCTTCCTCAATTACTGCTCGCTGTTCCGAAGTAATGCCGGTTGTCCCTATTATAAGGTTTACACCGCATCCTGCTGCGATCGGAGCGTTTACAATAGTTGCGCCTGCTGCAGTAAAATCTATAAGTACATCAGCCTGGGTCTTTTTCAGGACTGTCTCCAGGTCTTTGACATCTGAAATCTGGATTCCCAGGTTTCCTACATGAGCAAATTCCCCTGCATCCTTTCCTATATTCCCTATGTCAAATGCAGCTACAAGCTGCATATCCGTGGAACAGGTGATGTTTTCTATAATTAAGGAGCCCATCCTGCCACAAGCTCCGAGTACTGCTGCATTGATCATTCCATTACCCCCAGTTTTCTGAGTTCGTTGGCAAGCTTTGCCTGGTTGGCATCGCTGATGGGAGCCAGTGGAAGCCTCAGGTGTCCGCTTGCAAGCCCGACAAGTTCTGCAGCTTTCTTCACAGGAATCGGGTTTGTCTCAAGGAAAAGGGCACGGATCAGCGGGGCTATCTCGAAATGCAGCTTTCTTGCAGTTTCGTAATCTCCTTTGAGGGCTGCATTTACCATTCCTGACATTTTATCAGGCACAATGTTTGCAGCAACTGAAATGACTCCTCTGCCTCCCATTGAAATGATCGGAAGAGTTAGCCCGTCCTCGCCTGAGAGAACTACAAAGTCGTCATCCATAGTGTTCTCAAGGATCTGAGAAACTTTTGCTGCGTTCCCGCTGGCTTCCTTGATACCCACGATGTTTTCTACCTTTGCAAGCTCGACAATCACGTCTACAGGCATATCCTGCCCTGTCTTGGAAGGGACATTGTAGAGGATCATGGGGATATCTACTGCCTCTGCAATCTTCTTAAAATGGGCAAGAAGACCTGCAGGATTTGGCTTATTATAATAAGGAGAAATAAGAAGTACACCGTCAACACCCGCATCTGCGGCGTGTTTTGTGAACTGGAGTGCTTCACCCGTATTGTTTGAACCTGTTCCTGCAATTACAGGAACTTTTGAGCACTCAACTGCAATGTCTATTACTTCTTCATGCTCTGCTGCAGAAAGGGTTGCCGATTCTCCGGTTGTGCCACAGGGCACTATTCCTGAAACCCCTCCCTCTTCAACAAACGCTATGTTCCTCTGTAAGCCTTCCCTGTCAATCCTGTCATCTTTCGTAAAAGGAGTGATCAGGGCAGGCATTGCTCCTTCAAACATATAGATATCCCTGCCTGTTTCCCGGAAATTAGTTCTTTATCTATCCAGTACGATCAGTAGACTTTCATACGTGCAACTTTTCTTGTGACGTAGCCTGCAACCCTGTTTCTTATTATTTTGCTCTCAATGGTTGTATACTTTGTCACAAGAGCTTTGTTAGTCTCAAAGTCCTTTGTAAAAACTTCTCCGTAATTTTCAATCAGGCTGAATGCAGTTCTTTTGATGTTTGTCTCTCTTATATTTCCCATCGTATCTCCTCTTGGATTTTTGTTTTTTATTCCAGTTATTCAAGTTTTTGTGGTTTTTCCAACCATTTTCCATATGATTCTGATTAATGTGAAGCCGGAAAAAGAAGCAGTTCCATAATATGGGTTTCTTCTATCTCCTATTAATGGTTTAGCGGAAACTGAATACAAAAATTTGACTATACTGATTTTGTCGACTAATAGGTAACTTGAGATTTATAAGTTTTGGGGTGAAAAAAATATTTTTGGGAAGGCTCCTGCCTTTTCTCCAGATATTTTTTTCTCTTTTTATCCATCTTAACCTTTCTTTCTTCGGTACTGGCTGCTTCATTTTATCTTTATTTTATCTTTATTTTCTATCAGGAGCTGCCTTCTGACCATTTTTCCTTAACCTATTAGCCCTCCTGTAATCAGTTTTCCCAAGAAAACGGTCAAGAGTTCCGGCATTTGTGAAAACAGGCTCTCTTACTCCTTTACGGTTGATATAAAGTCCTAATAATACAATAAGCAGACCAATTTCTGGTTTTGCTTCAATGCTAATCGCCCCTATAAGAATCAGGGAAGAAGCTGCAAGCCCTTTCAGGGCACCTTTCCTGTAAGAAATATAGCCTGTCCTTTTAAAAATCCGGATATCCCGGATTGTCAGGAATAAGACTACAAAATAGGCAAGCATTGCAATTTCCAGGTACATTCTTTTCTCCAATTTTTGGTTTTGCATTTCCTGCTACTTTAAATGCCTATTTTCCAGAATATTTCTCTATAATCGGATAAATCAGGATAACAGGTTTAAAGAGCAGGTGCAGGGTTGGGATTATTATATGATTTCTTGATACGCAATATAGCTGTGATATTGCATGCGAATAATTGTGGTACTGGCGAATGTATTGCCGGATATTGCCAGCGAGTATTATTCTCAGCGTATGAATTAAGTATGAATTAATAGTGAACAGGAATGCATATATATAATATTTAATTTTCGGATAATATTTTTAAAATCAGGTATCCCAGATAATATATAAAACCAGCAGGTCTGGTTTTTCTATTACTCCTCTTTTCATCAAAAAGACGATAAACTGTGTTTTTTAACCCCGAGAAAAGTTCTAAAATCTTTTATTACCGGTTCTAAAAGATCTGGTTTTATCTGGAAAATTTCACAGCATTCCAGGATCAAGAATCCCGCTGAGGAGCAGAATCCCGAGGAAAACCGGCTGGTGAATAAAGTATATTGATAGGGAATGTTTTCCGATCCAGGAAAAGGGCTTCTGAAGCAGGAACTTGTCGGCGTCAGGCACTTTAAACTGCCTGCTCCCGTTTTTATACAGGGAGTTCCCAAGGAAAATCCCTGTGAGGAGTACTCCAAACCAGGGAAATACAGGGAAATAATCCAGGGTTACAAAACCTTCGGGCCTTAAGCCCAGCCAGAGAAGAGCGGAAAAACCGAAAGTCCTGTCTTTGAGATAGAACCCTGCAAGAACAAAAAGCAGACCGAAGAACAGGTTTTCTTTTCCGTACTTCAAAAAAGGGTAGGCAAGCACCGCCGATAGTCCGAAAAAATGCAGGATCCCAAACAGAATATACTGCCCTGGGAAAAAAATCCAGGTAATTACTGTGATTACAAGTCCCATCGAAAATAGCCTTAACCCTCTTTCAAGGTATCTGGTAAAATTCTCAGCAGGCTTTCCTGAAGACCTGCTCCGGAGAGCTCTTGACCGGCTTATGGAAAGGGCAGTTCCCGATATCAGGATGAAAAGAAAAGCTGCACCTCTTCCTGTATAAAAAAAAGTACCGGACCTTAATTCTATATCGGCAAGCCCAAAAAAATCCAGGTCGTAAAGAAAGTGATATGCGAGCATCAATATTATGGCTAAGCCCCGCAGACAATCAATTTCCCAGAAGCGGCCTGAACGCTTTTCCATAGATCTTTCTCCAAACTGCCTGAATCCTGTTAATAAAACATTTTGCTTTCCTTTAAAGAAAGCAGTGTTTTATATAATCTGCGGGGCACAGGGGCAGCAGGGGATAAAAATATTTTTACTTTTTTCTTTTAATTACCTGTAAACATCCGAATCCTGCCAGGGCTCCGGCAAGCAGATAAAAGAAATTGGAGGCCTGGTTGTTGTAATGTCCCTGATTTTTTTGCTCTTTTTCAAGCCCTTTTGAAGGGACTTCTCCTGCAATTGCAGCCTCAGAATTATCTTCGTCCCATGAACTTTCAGCCAGGTAAATGCTGCGTTTTTCCTCATTTTCCACGTTCACAGGTTCAGAGGTTTTTTCTTTTGCATCAAGTATGATTTCCCTTTCCGAATTTCCCACTCTGACCTCAAGCTTGCCTGAAGGAACCGACTCCGTTCTGTATATATAATTGAATTTTCCGTCTTTTCCAGCTTTCAATTTCTGGACTGATGTAACCTTCAGGTTAACACCCGAGGCTCCTTCTTCTGCCGCGCCTTCTACCCTTATCTTATACTTTCCAGGAGATACCCCGGAAAAGGACACGGTAGCGGTCCCATCTTCCGCCCGGGTAGCTTCTGTTTTTGAGAGAACCATTTTCATTTTTACTTTAAGGCTCTCTACTCCTTCTGTCCTTATAGTTAAGAGATTATTAAAATTGAGAACCTCGATGTTTTCTAACTCGTAAGTGTACTCTCCAAGGTAAACTGGAATTGTCTTTTCAAAAGAAATTGAAACTCCCACCTCTTCTTCAGGTGAGGCAAGTCCGCTGATTATTATTGTATCCCCTTTCTCCGGGTTTTCAGGGGTTACTCCCCACTCTACTATCTCAGCATTTGCAGAATGAGTCAGACACCCGAAAAAGAGAGAAAGTGTGATTAATAAGCAGAAAAGGAGCTTTAATCCAGTCCTGTTCAATTTGAGCAGCTCGGATCCCATAAATTCCCTCCCCGGTTTAACCTTCGCCAGTTTGTTTAATTTGTATAATCTGCTCAGCACGGCTTTTTTTATTTTCTCAACCGGCTTCTATTTTTATACCAGACCCAGTCCCGGACCCAGGTGCGGAATTATCCCGAATAAGAATATATTTATGAAACCGTGAATCATTACAACGAGAGGAAGGCTTTTCGTTCTGTAAAAGAAATACCCGAGAATACCTCCTGCAAGAAAAGTATATACTATTTCGTAAAAAGTACCATAACTCGAGTGCATTACCCCAAACAGAAGACTTGCAAGCAGGACTCCTCCTGCAGGTCCTAAAAACTCTTCCAGCCTTGTCTGGATAATTCCCCTGAAAATGAGTTCTTCAATCAGGCCTACTATAAAAATCATTATAATTGTAAGTTGAAGAAGGTTAAAAAATGAAAGGTCCGGGATAAGCGGTCTTGTCTGTACGATCAAATACTCCGCCTCTGCAAAAATCAAACCTGCGAGCAGAGAAAAAGGCAGATAAAGCCCCATTTTCCTGAGCAAATCCATTTTTCCTTCTTTTGGAATTTCCTGATACACAGATACAATTGTTATAGGGATTGTCATGGGCAAATACATGAATACGAATGAGTAAATATTGGCTTCAAAGAATATAGGCATTGAAAGGTTTACCAGCCGAAGAACTGGCAGGAGTATTAATGCCTGGTAAACCTTGCGTGTCTCCAGTTTTTTTGAGGCTATTATTGAAAGTGAAAGGATGATAAGAAGCAGTGTATAGGTGGCAGCGGCTTCTTTTATTCTTCCGGTAAATATCAGCAACTCGGCAAAGGCGATAGCAATAACAGGAGCTCCTGCAGAAAATATCTTTTGTAAATATCCGGTTTTTTCACTGGTCTGTATTTTGAACATTTTCCCAAACTCCGGCAAAGAGATCTGCCCTGCCTCACGTTCAGAAGAAGGATAGTCTGAAGACGCCATCTTCAGGTCTCCTTTGTGACATTTATCCAGAGGTGCGTATTCCTGTAAGGTATACTCTTTTCGGTTTCGTTAAAAAGCAGAAACTCCAGTTTCATGTTATTCCCCTCAACAGACGGGGTAAAAGTGACTGGCTCTTCCAATGATTCGTTGTGTCCAAGGCTGATGTATTTCTGGTCTTCTGGAAGGGGCAGGGAGTGATTTTCGAGCCTGACTTCCATTGTATAATCCACGTTTCTGTGCTCATGGTTCTTTACCCCTACAATAACCGTTCCGCTGTTTCCCTGTGTGTATTCTGTCGGGTAGTTCTCAGCCACCCTATCAGGACCCAGGATGTAAAATTCAGTGAATGGCTCTTCTCCTCTGGGATTTCCTATGACATACGCAAGGCTGCCAAGGGAAGCCAGTATGGAAATTATCAGCAAGGCTGCAAAGGCTTTGCTGGTCCCGTATCCGATCTCTTCAAGGATTTCTGTTTTCAGTGTGGAGGTAAAAGTTTCACCTGTAATATTGAAAGCTTCAGTTTCAGGTAACCTGGATCTTCTATAGTATGCTGCCCCACAGCTGAGAAGAGTAAAAGCTGAAAGTCCTGCGAGTACAGGAATTTCCCTGATCCCCCAGGAAGTATAGTTCATTCCAAATCCCATAAGCGGGGTTATTGCGATACTTAACCCTAAAGAGAGAAGTGCTCTTTCAATTCCTTCCAGATCCTTTTTTGCAGGCAAAAGAGCTGCGGTCAGTGCATATCCCGGCAGGAATAGAACCAGAAGGAGTCCGAGGACTGTGCGCAGAAAGCTTCCGCTGAGTGGGGGCACAAGTACAAAGATATCAGTAAGGACCACAAGAGCTGCTACAATCAGCAGATCAAGAGAAAATTGTCTGTTCCCGGTCATTTTTATCACTGTGGAAATATTTAGTAATCTCTCTTCCTACAATTTATACTTATGTAAGCTTTCTGGCGACATCCTCTTTTTCAAAATCTTTTTGTATTTATTTATACACTCCTCTTCTACTTATTATATCTTTTCTGAATTTTTTACCTTACCAACAAAGTCCAGATTCAGATATTGCTGCAGAAGATTGGAGAATTTAAAAAGGAAATTTCAAGGTGCGGTTACACGCAATTCTTTACTTAAAATTCTAACTAAGTTTCAACTCGAAATTGTAGTTTAGAAAGTTATCCCGCCCCGATAGCTATACAGCAAAAACCTTAATAAACTTATGAGGTCCTAAAAGCTTTTATAGTTCTGGAACCCTGATTCCCAATTTTTTAATTCCCCTGTACCCATAAGGCTTCTTTCTATGAAAAATTTTCCCCTCTGAAGGAACTTCCTTCTGATTACTATCCGTTTTTTCTATTTCTATTAATATTTTTTAATTCTATTTTTCAGGCCTGCATAGAAAATTTTATTTTATACTTTTCCCTTTTCTCGAAGCATGAAAGTGCTGATTACAGGAGGAGCAGGTTTCATAGGCTCCCATATAGCTGAGTATTTTGCAGAAGCAGGCCATAGTGTAAGAATTCTTGACAATTTCGCTACCGGTTTTTCTAAAAATATCCCTCAGCACAAAAATGTCGAATTTATTCAGGGGGATATATGTGATCCTTCTTCGGTCGAAAAGGCTATCTCAGGTATGGACTGCGTTTTTAATGAAGCTGCCCTTGTATCAGTGCCGCTTAGCTGTGAAAAACCAGTCGAGGCTTTTCGGATAAATACTTTGGGAACGCTTAATGTATTGCAGGCATGCGTGAGGGAAGGAGTCGAAAAGTTTGTAACAGCATCTTCAGCTGCAGTTTACGGGAACAATCCTGTCCTCCCTAAAAGTGAAGGCATGTATCCGGAGCCAGCTTCACCTTACGCGATCTCCAAACTTGACGGGGAATTCCTGGCAAAGATGTTTTACGAAGAACATGGGCTCAGGACTACCTGTTTACGTTACTTTAATGTCTATGGGCCTCGCCAGGACCCAAAGTCTCCATATGCAGCTGTAATCCCCATTTTCCTTGAAAAGGCAAAAGCAGGAAAAGACCTTGTTATTCATGGCGACGGACTTCAGAGCAGGGATTTTGTACATGTCAGGGATGTTGTCAGGGCAAATGTAGCAGCTCTTGAAAATGGAGACGGCCAGGTATTCAATGTGGCTATGGGGAAAAGTGTAACAGTCCTGGAGCTGGCCGAGAAGATTGTTGAACTTACCGGCTCCTCAAGCAGGATCGTACATGTCGGGTCAAGGGCAGGAGATGTTCGGGACTCAAGGGCAGATGTCTCAAAAATTTCAGGCTGGTGGAAAGGCGAGATCGAACTGGAAGAAGGATTAAAAAGCCTTATTTAAATGTAAAAGGCAGGTTTTTAATAGAAATGCTGTTAGCTGGCTAATTTAAAAAATAGAATTAAACAGGAGATATTATCTCCTGCTCACGTTTTCTTTTCAGAATTTTCGTCTTCACTCTTCTCAGCTGTTCTTTTCTTTATAATTGCTCCTATTGCAATAATCACAAGGGCCCCCAACAAGAAGCTGGCAATTTTCAATCCTGAATTCCCGTCTTCCACAGGAGACGTATCAGATCCCATGGCTATTTCTGAATTGCCCTGCTGTTTTTCGTCAGAAATTGAATGGTCTTCATCTCCTCCTGTTTTTTCTTCAATCAGGAGGATGTTCTTGCTCGCTACAATTGCAAAGGGAGAGAAACTCGTTGTTTCGGCTTCGAAATAAATATATTCGTCATCTTCGCCTGTTTTTTCCGTTTTAAGAGGGTTCCACTGGTCTTCGGTGTAATGCTGAAGGACTATTGTATCCGTATCAATGTGGTTTTCATCTATCCATTCTTTGCTCACCTTGAAACCCACTATAGCATCCTTTATATTTTTCGAGCTCGATAACTTCCCGTCTCCTACCTGGATATTGATATATTTGTAAACTTCCCCTTCAGGTTCCTCAGTAACTTTTGAGGACTTTCCTTTCAATTCCTCAACAAAAGCCGTTATTCTGCCTGCTGTCTTCCGGGAGTAAAACTCAATATAACCTACAGGAGTGGCTGCATTTTTGAAATAGAACTTTACCTTTTTGCCATTTGACACAAACTGCTGGCAGGAATCTTTCTTTTTGATATTTTTCTCAGGCTCGGTAAAGTCTTCTTTATCTTTCTTATCATCACTCTTTGAGCTTCCTTTTGGTTTAATTTCTACTTCCGTTTGATTAAGGCCTACAAGTCCTTTTTCAGGGCTGTATGCGCCCACAAGGAGGTAATAACATCCTACAGGCAGATCAAATGCGGTAAGCGACAGTTTATCCTGGCCGACTTCTCCTATTGCTATCGCACCTTTTCCTTCTCCTATAAGGGTCTGAATTTCTGTCTGGAGCTCATTCTTTGTCAATTTTGACCTGTAATTTGAGGAGTTGATATCAAATTCTTCAATAAGGTCCACTTCATTAACTATGACTGAAGTTCCGGCTTTCGTGCCATTTGAGTTTATTTCTATGTTTGCTTTATATGCCTGCTCTTTTATGAGCACAGCCGCGTATGTGCAATCATTCCCGGCAGCTCCTTCCAGTGACATGCTTATGTCAAGGTCTTTTCCTTTTACTATACTGGAAGGGGACGAAATACACAGTTTATGTTCTGTAACTACAAAGGCTGTTGAAGAAAGGACTGTCAGACTTCTATCCTGATTCTGCTGGACCATAACTATGCAGTACTGTCCTGCATCAAGAAGTCCCAGGTTATAGTCTGATATATCCCCGCATTCGTCAAGTTTAATAGAGTATTTTTTGTATTCTTCACCCGCGCTTTCTTCGAAAAGAGTATTTAAGTTCCTGATATCTCCTGCCAGGAAAGAATCAAGAAGCTCGTGTGCACAACCTGAAGTTAATTTGATCAGGTAAATATCCACTGTTTCGTTTTCAAGAGCTGGCTCTCCGTAGAAAGACATCTCCACTTTTTCAGTCGGGAGAAAAATCGGATGAGTGGTATAGGACCTGGTTGAAGGGTATGTTATGGTATAACTTTCTTCTTCACATTTGTTCAGAGCCCCTTTTGCTCCTCCATATTCCATGTGTTTAGGACCGTTATATGTGAGTTTCATCGGTGTAGGAAGTTGAATCCTTGTGCCTTCATTCGGGCACCCCATTACAATCCAGTTCCCTTCTGCCGGGTCACTGGTGTGGTCCAGAAAATAGACCACTTTATCAGTAAAATTCAAATTAGCAATTGTCTCTGTCTCTTCACAGCATGCCACTGTCGGCGCTGAGGATGCCATTACCGGCGTTGAGGTTAAGACGAGTATTGCCAGTATAAGTATTAATTGACTTTTTCTCAATTACATGCCTCCATTTTCCCCATTGAATTTCTGGTTAATCAGCTCAGGATAGCAAATCTTTTCATTCAATCCGGCTGAAGTATTCATCCCTTTTATTTTCTCTTTGAATACAGAATAAGAATTAATAATGCTGCTACCATACCTCCCAGCATGTAAACCGTATCCACGGGAAGTCCTGATTTTTCAACAGGCTGAGGTTTCACAGGCTGAGACTCATGAACTTCTTCATGTTCTACGTTTCCACTGCCCTGATCCGAGTTCAAGACTGCTTCAGTATTATTTTCCATTTTTTCCCGGATTTCCGATGAATTCTCTTCCGTGACAGTTTCTATTTCCTCTAATGGATAGGCAGGTGTTATAGCTGAGGTTTTTCCCTTGAGGGTTACTTTTCGAGTAGTGCCTCCAACACTTATCTTAAAGTCTCCCGGGGGGACTGCTTTTGTATTATAAGAATAACTGAAGTCCCCGTCTGAATCTGCTTTTATCCTCTGAACAGCAGTAATTTTCAGGTTCACTGTTGAATCTCCATTTTTAGCGTCTCCATCCATTTTTATCTGATAGGTTCCTGGAGGGACACTTGACTGCGTTACAGTTGCGACGCTACCGGAAGCGTCTGAGCTTTTGGTTATCCAGATTAGCATTTTTACTCTGACATTGAGGTTTCTGGCATCACTTGCCTGTACTGTAAAGCGGTTATTGAACCCATCCGGAATTTTGACGTCTTCGAGTATGTACTCGTACTCCCCTCCGGATGCCTGAACATCCTTTTCAAAGCTTACCTGTATTTCAACCTCCTCTTCCGGAGAAGCGCTTCCCTTGATTCTAAGGGTGTCTCCAAGAGTGGGGTTCTCGGGGGATATTTCCCAGCTGTTAACTGCGGCAGCTGCAGGTAAAATTGTCAGTAGAGCCAGAATCAAAACTGAAAAAGAGACAGTTATAAAGAGATGTTCTTTTAGCCTTTTATGGGGATGAGCTGATTTTATCACGGGAACTACTCCTTTAAAATTCGGATATGCTTTTTATTTTTATTATGTGCGTACTTAAATTTTTTGAAATATTTTACAAAAGTAAACATTTATAATAATGCTAAAGATCGATATTTTGCAAACATTTTCTGTAATAATCTATTAATTTTTTGTAAATAGTAATCCGGGCCCTCTGCAAATTAAATATAAAATTTTATATTTTGTCCTGTTTTTTAAGGTATACCCTGATTTTTTTCAAACTCATCAATTTTTTAATCTGTATCACCTGTTATTTTCTGCTTTTACTTTCTATTATTTTTTAGTACATGAATTAGTAATGTTATTTGATGTTTATATTCTTTTCTCGCATTTTCTTACATTGACTTATATAATATTTTTAACAAAAATTTTTGCGTTTGATACTGACATCCTTATTTAGTCCCGATTTTTTTGATCTATTCTTGATTTCTATTATATTTTTGCTTTATGTTTCATGCCAGAAATGAACTTTGTATTATATGTTAATCGTTTAACTTCTTAAGAAACTTTTTTATACTTTGCAATCATCGTATACGAATAATTTCACAAAATCTTGTGTGAAACTAATCAATTATTTATGGGAGGTATACTTATGCTGTTAAGCATAATTTCATCAAGTGCTATTTCCTCGAGTGCAATTTCCTCAAGTGCAATCTCTATGGTTACAAGTCCCGGGATCCCTCAATATGGTGCTGCGGTGGTTGTAGGGCTCATAAGCCTTCTTTCTTTGAAGGAGATCCTTTCAGCATCCGAGCACTGGAACAGATCACTGGACAGTTCTTTTAATATGACAATTCTGCCTTTGCTGTTCAGCTTTGCTGCAATTGTCGTTTACAAAGTAACCGGAGTAATTTAAATTCCGCATTTCCGGAATCATTCTCTTTTTTGCCGCATCAGACAGGTTTCGTGCAACTTTGCACTATTATTTTTTTAATACTTTCTGATTTATTTCAGTCACTTTTTAGCTATTTTTAAATTTTCGCGTCTTTCTGTCATTATTTTTTCTGTGTATCAAAATAAGAAAAGACCGTTTAACATTAAAGCTGAACAGAATAAATAAACTGTAAAGAAAGTGACAACTCCAAGACAAACCAACATTTTAATTAATAATTAAAAGTAAAGGGCAAATAAGAGGAAAAATAACTGGAGAATATCCGGATAGAAAAAGTTGAAGTTAAAGTTGAATTTAACTTTCGAATAATGAATTAGAGGATCGAATAAATTAAGTTGTTCAGGTAGATAATATCTCAAAAAATTTCAATTTTTTTTGTTTGGTAAACATAATATTATTTGATTGTGAAACTTGATTGTGAAACTTGATTGTGAAACTTGATTGTGAACTTACTTCTCTATTTCGATAAACCCTATCCATGACAAATTATTTTCCAGTTTACACTTTATTACTTTTTTCTTTTTCTATCTTTTTTATTTATTGTTTTATATTCTTAATCTCCACTATTTTTACAAAATCTTTTGCAAAACTTTTTATAGGGCATCTTTCCGTACACGAATATTTTCTATAATGTTTCATGCCAGTTTACTCCTGAAGCCCTTTAAAATTTTTCTGTTACCTTAATTTCTTCTTTTTTGCATGATCTTTTTCTGCCTCAGAATTACGGGCTTTCCTTTTTCCCTGTCTATTATAAAATCTCCTGTCCTGGATATTAAGTAGATAATCATGAGGAGACTGAGAATATAGTCAGGCAAATACTGGCTATATATGTTTATTTTTTAGTGGCTGTTAGCAGGGATATTTATCTGTCTTTTATACAGTTTCACTGTTCATTTTTTTACATCTGCTCCTTGATTAATCATGTCAATTACAGCCTATTTTTTTCAGGTAAACAGGTTTTCTATTCCAATAACCTCTCCCTCTGCAATGTATTACGTGCTGGAGATAGGACCGCTCATAAGCCTGATTCTAATATTTTCCTGTTATTAATTTTAAAACCGTGTTCAATGAATCCGGGAGGACAATAAAGGCATCTACCCGCTATTAAAATTTAGGAACTTGGAAAAAGTGTTTTATAGTATGTTGTATTATTATACCAATGATCTAAGATTATGTCAGTAGTCTATTATTATATCAATGATTCTCCAGTATCCGGGGTATATGCTTTAATGTTTAAAGGGGTGTCTTTATGCTCTTAAGTATAGTTTCAACCAGTGCTATTTCCTCAAGCGCTATCTCTTCAAGTGTAATTTCCATGGTCACAACCCCCGGTCTTCCTCAATATGGGTCTGCTGTAGTTGTCGGGCTGATTTCCCTTCTTTCCTTGAAGGAAGTTCTTTCCGCATCCAAATACTGGAATAGACGACTTAATAACTCTTTTAATTTGCCAATTATTCCTTTACTGTGCAGTTTTGCTGCGATTGTCGTTTTTAAGGTTGCTACAATCCTATGAGATTATTACTTCTCTTTATTACTTCTCTTGAAATTACCGGCTCTTTTTTGAAAAAAAGTTTTTTTTCATCTTATCTTTTTTATTACTTTCTCATTGCTTCCTGTCGTCAGTATGCTCTAATTTTTCTTTTATCTCTTAAAAAGGGGTTTTCCATTTTTGTTTAATTCATGATATCAGGTTTTCTTTCAGGAATATTATGGTTTTTTCGAAATAGTAGAGAAAGGAGATCTGAAAAATAAAGAATATAAGAAAAGAAAAATGGATCGGGAAGAAAACCCAGAGAAAATTTTAAAAAATTTATTGAATTTTAATTTGGTTTTGTATGAATTGTTTAGAGTCCTGGTAAGATATTTAGCTGGTGGGGCAGGATCCCGAAGAGGAAAACGTTAACAAAACCGTGAAGGACCGCAATAAAAGGCAAGCTCCTTGTTTTGTAGAAAGCGAGTCCCATGATAAGCCCTACAAAACCCGTATAGAGAATTTCCTGAAAAGTGCCGTACCCTGAGTGCATCAGCCCGAACATAAGGCTTGTAATCAACAGGGCTTCCCGGACGGTGAGAGCTTTTTCGAGCCTGCTTTGCAGGATTGACCTGAAAATCAGTTCTTCAACAAGCCCCACGAAAAAAACCATTATAAAGGTAAGCTTAAGAAGATTTACAAAAGTCAGGTCCGGAATCAGGTATCCTGACCGGATTGTAAGGTATTCCCCAAATCCGAGTAAAAAACCCAGAGGAACTGCAATAAGCATGTAAGGCACGAAATTCTTCATAGTTATGCCTATCTGCTCAAGGGAATCACGCTGGTGAAGTATAATAATTATCACAGGAATTGCAAGGGGTCCGTAGACAAACATGAAGGTGTAAAGGGTAGTTTCAAAAAATATCGGCATTGAAAGGTTAATAAGCCTGAGTACGGGCAGAAGCATCAATGCCTGATATATCCTGTGTACCTCCGGATCTTTTAAAAATATGTCTGAAAGAGAGAGGGAGATAACGATCCCTATATGTACCCAGACAGCTGCACCCATCCTGCCTGAAAAGATCAGAAGTTCCGCAATTGTTATGCCCAGGACAGGAAGTGCCGTAAGAAGCCTGAGCCGTTTGGCTTTGAATTCTTCCTGACTATTTTCCTTAATATTTTCCTTAATATTTTCCTGAATATTTTCCTGAATATTTTCCTGACTATTTTCCTGAATATTTTCCTGAACATTTTTCTGAACATTCTGGACACCCCGGACATTCTCCTGAATGTTCTGAATCTTCTGGGCGTCCTTAATATTTTCCTGAATTCTCTGAACGTCCTGACCCTTCTCCATGCCAGATTCTTCAGGCCCTGTTATTTTCCTGATTCTGATCCGGGGGAGTCCTTTTATATATTTTTTTGTAACCTCCGGATTTCCAGAAGTTATGTGCAAATACCCTATAAGAATCAGAACTGCTGCCCCGATTCCTCCTGCGGTATATATGATATCTACATACTGCTCGATTTTCTGAATTGGGTCGGGATCTTCATGCAGAACCGATGCAGATACGGAGTTTTCTGTTTCTCCCGAAACCTCTGAATATATCTGTTCTGAAAGATGCCCTGTATCTGTTGAAGGGGATAATTCCAGGCTGCTTCCTGGTGCGGCATGTGCAGAAATTGCCAGCAGGGTCAGAGTAAGGACTGAAACGATAACCTGAATATTCAGTTTTTTTTGCTTATTGTGATAATTAGTTGGTTTTCGCACGGAAATTGCTCCTCTTTCAAACAGGGCAGTCCAGATTTATTTTGTGGACATCTTATTAAATGTTTTTTAGTTGTTTTCCTTATTAAATCTTGGGGATGTTATACGACTTTCATATTATACAGGTTTTTATTATAAAATCTTATATGAAGTTTTGTAGATAGTTAGATGTTTTAATTTCCAGGGTCCAAACTTAAAGAGTCTAAACTTAAAGGGTCTAAACTTAAAGGGTCTAAACTTAAAGGGTCTAAACTTAAAACTGGAGCAAAAAAGTTTTGAGTCCGTAAAAATATTACAGACCCGTTTTCCATAAGAACTTTTTCAGGATTCCGAATAATCGAATTTTCAGAAGAAACCCGATAAATAAAACCCGGAGCCTGAATCCGGTATTTCGGATTTGAACAAAATGGCACAGATCAAAAATAAGATTCCGGGCTCCAATCCTACTTTTTCGAGTTATGAAATTTTCTGTATCAGTTGTATCAGTTGTATCAGGTGTATCAGTTGTATCAGGTCCCTGTTGAGTTTACATCTATCCAGAGGTGGAGGTCCCGGTAGGACGTGTTCTTATCTGTCTCGTTAAAGAGCAGGAACTCAAGTTTCATGTTTTTCCCTTCTTCCGGAGGAATGAACGTTAGAGATTTTTCCCAGGTCTCGTTATGTGCGAGTGATACCTGCTGCATATTTCCAGGAATTGGAAGGGATTTATTTTCAAGCCTGACGTCCAGTGTGTAGTTTACAGGCCTGTACTCGTGGTTTACGACCCCTATAATTACTTTTCCGCTATCTCCGAGTGTGTAGTTTGTCGGGTAATTATCAGCCATTCCTTCAGGCCCGAGGATATAGAACTCCGTGAAGTGTTCCCCTTCTTTTGGGGTAATAATCACATACACGAGGGTTGTAACGGAGAGGAGAATGGAAATAACCAGAATGATTGTAAGGGTCCTGTCAAGTCCTGGTTCGGGCTTTTCCAGAATTTCTGCTTTTATTTCGAGCAGGGTTTTCCTGAAGGGAACCTCAAAGGCATCAGCTTCGGGAAGTTTTGCCCTCCTTATGTAGGCAAGCCCGCACATTATAATTGTGAACACTGACAGGCTTATAAGGATTGGCAGAAGCCTTATTCCCCACGGGGTATAGTTAAGCCCAAGACCTATCAGGGGCACGACCGCAATACTCAGCCCGAAGGAAAGGGCTGTCCTTTCAATGCCGTCAAGGTCTGATTTCGCGGGAAAAAGTGCAGCTATCAGGGCATATCCTGGCAGGAAAAGTACAAGGGGCAGGCCGAGGATATTGCGGAACACAGTTTCACTTAATCCGGGCATGAGCACAAAGAGATCGGTAAGGAGCACAAGCCCTATAACGGTCAAGAGGTCTGAAGGAATTTTCTTTCCGGTCATTCAGGTCATCCGGCATATTATTTAAAAAAATTATTATATTTCTCCAATTTCTTCCGGAGAGTTACTATTTTTTCCTCATACATTTTATTCTTTCGCTCTTTCCACTTTATTTGTTTGTTCCGAGGAATTTTTTTCGTTCCTGTATTTTTTCTTTTATGTATTCAGGGCTCCATCCTTATACATTTTTTGCTTCAGTTTTTCCCCTTTTATTATTTAATTTCTATGTATATCTTTTGATTCGACTCGTCATTTTCCATTTAATTTGAATTTGATTTTAAATTTGATTTCATTGGTCATCGGTTAAGGTATTTTTTTGCCTGAAAGCTATCGATTTTGCACCAGAAGCCTATCTTAAATTTTGGTCGATTTACATGAAATCGATATCCTGTTCATGCCTATAATGAAATTAAATATTTGATGAATGTCGTAGGAATGGAGGCAATTTATCACGATTCTTCACTTCACCGAATACTCATGAATTTGATTTTAAATTTGATTTTGATTTTGATTTTGATTTTAAATTTGATTTCGATTTTGATTTTAATATATACTTCCCAATAAAGCCCGGAAAAATCTTGAAATTATTTTTTCAGAGTTTTTCTATCCTGTCTTCTTCTCCCTTTATCTAAATGCGGCAAGTGGGGTATATTTCAGGCCAGACTCCAAATCTTCAGTTCACAGGAGAAATTTATCAAGAATACTGGAAAGCCCGCGGTGTCTGAAGGCGGAATTTTTGTGCCCTTATGCTGTTGTTTTTTCGAAATTAATTTTTATCTTACTTTATATATCTTTTTTATGTTCTCCTTTTCCCGTATTTTTTGCACTTACGTAACCCAATGGTATAATGTTATATCCGTATAATCAATGGCTCTCCAGATACTATTATTACTTATTTATTATTATGCCACAGTACATCTGTCAATAAATTTATATATTCGCGGCCCAGATGTCAATCTAAAAAATTAAAGTATATTTGGGACTCAAACAGTTATAAAGTTGGTCTGGATTGCGGTGCAGCGACCGGTATTTAATGACGTTTGAGCCGCTTTAATTATTTCTACTTTATAATATAAATTAAAATGGGGTCATACATATGAGTAACGAACTTCTTATGAGCAGTGCAGAGTATCCGGCTCATCAAGAAAATAAGCGTTTCAGGGGGGCATCCTCTCAAAATATAACTGTAATTCTTCCGGCATGCAATAATGAAGTTTCAATCGGAAGCCTTATCCTTCTCACCAGGCTCTATGCCGACAATGTAATTGTTGTCGATGACGGCAGCACTGACAGGACAGTCGAAATCTCCAGGAAAGCCGGAGCCCATGTAATTGTTAACGGAGCCTGCAAAGGAAAAGTCGGATCCCTCAGGACCGGCTTCACAGCCGCAGCTGACCTGGGAGCAGATATTATAATAACTATGGACCCGGACGGCCAGCACAACCCTGCAGATATTCCCAGAATCGTAGCCCCAATAATTAAAGGCGATGCAGAAATGGTAAACGGCAGCCGTTATCTGAATTATCCCGGCAAAAATTCTTCCGTTTACAGCCGCACAGGCAAGACCATGCAGGACATTTCTGCAAATGTTAACTTCAACCTCAAAATTACCGATACTCAGAGCGGTTTTCGCGCCTATGCAGCCTCTACAAAGAGCATTTTCCGCTTCAGCGGCAAAAAAACAGCCATAGAAAACGAAATGCTTGCCGACGCCGGCAGGTCAGGCATCCGCATTGCTGAAGTCGAGATCGGGGCCTGCACCAGCGTCAGAGCTTCGATCCGGGACCCGGTAAAGTACATGATGGGAGCCCTGAGGACCGTGGCTGAAGATATAGAAGCCAACAAGCCTCTGTACTTCTATTCCGTGCCAGGCTTTGCTCTTGCGACATGCGGCTTCTTTATGGGTTTCAAATTTATGGCAGATTATTTCTTCGGAATCGCAAGCCTCAACTTCGGGCACACATTCCTTATGGTCTTCCTTGCCCTTGCAGGCGCGTACATGACTCTCAGGGGAATAATCGCCCACTCGATGGCAGGAGCGGCCAGACAGACCGATTCTACCTGACGGTTAAATTCAATCACAGAAATTCAGTCCGTCAGCTTCGACACCAGACGCAAATGAATGTTCAGGCACACAGGTATGAGCACTTAATTGAATTGAATTTTGTTTTTTAAGCTCTATGTGCTTTAATATTCAAGACTTAAATTAAATATTTACCAATTGCTTTATATATCGTTAACTTCCGTTAATCTATACCAGAAGTTTAAATTTATCTTTCGGGGTTATTCGAATGAATATAGAAGTGCATATGAGTAAAAGCACCCAGATAATACAAGAAGAACAGGGAGATCCAGGTATAAGAAGCGCAACTCCCCAAAATATAACCGTGGTCCTCCCCGCTTTCAACGAGGAAGTCGCCATCGGCAGCATAGTCCTCCTAACGAAGCACTACTGCGACAACGTGATCGTGGTCGACGACGGAAGCTCGGACCGCACAGCCGCAATAGCCAGGAGAGCAGGAGCCCACGTAATTGTCCACGAGGCAAATAAAGGCAAAGGAGCAGCCCTCAAGACCGGCTTCACAGCCGCAGCAGACCTTGGTGCAGATGTGATTGTTACCATGGACTCTGACGGGCAGCACAACCCTGCCGAAATCCCCAGGCTCGCAGCCCCAATCATAGACGGCACGGCAGAGATGGTAAACGGCAGCCGCTACCTGAGCCATAAGGACAAAAATACCCCTATTTACCGCCGCGTCGGGCAGACTATCCTTGATACTGCCACAAATATGAATTCCGGCCTCAAAATTACAGATTCCCAGAGCGGTTTCCGCGCCTTTGCAGCTTCAACGAAAGACGTTTTCCGGTTCAACGCCAGAGGCATGGCAATAGAAAGCGAAATGCTTGCCGATGCAGGCAGGTCCGGGTTAAGGATTAAGGAAGTTGAGATCGGGGTAAGATATGACGTTGACGGCTCAACCGTAAGCCCGATAGAACATGGTTTAGGCGTCCTTGTTATGATTTTAAAAGATATTGAATTTAACAAGCCTCTTTATTATTTTACAGTTCCTGGAATTTCCCTTGGATTGGGAGGGCTGTATATGGGTGCTCATTTCCTGCAAATTTTTGTTACAGGTGGAGGCTTGCAGTTCGGGCCTACCATGCTTATGGTTCTCTTTATTATTGTAGGGACTTTTATGGCATTGACAGGGATTTTGCTACATTCTGTGTCTGCAATTACAAGGGAAACGAAGGCTGTATAACGAGAACTCACTAAAGACACTTCTTTTTTATCTTCTACAGTTGCGCCTTAGATTTACGATAGTGCAGGTAATAAAATGTCTGGAAAACACAAGTCTGTAAGCGTTGTTATTCTTTCATATAACAGTAAAGAAGATTTGAAGGAGTGCATTCCTTCTTTAATATCCCAAACATATCAAGATTTTGAGATTATTGTAGTTGACAATGCGTCTACAGACGGCAGCGAAGAATTTATAAAAGCCAATTATCCAGGGATAAAGACAGTTCAGACCGGAAAGAACCTTGGATATGCAGCAGGAAATAACGCAGGATTTGAAGTTGCTGAAGGCGAATATATTGTAGTTGTAAATCCTGACACTGTTGCAGACCCGGAATGGCTTGCAAAGCTCATAGAGCCCCTTGAAAATGACCCTACAATAACGGCTACTACTTCTAAAGTCCTCATATATTACCAGAAGGATAAAATTAACACCTGTGCAAATACAGCTCACTATACCGGCCTTACTTTTTGTAGAGGGCTTAATAAGTCTGCATCTGAACTCGATAGCTGCCAGCCAGTAGGTGCAGTATCAGGATGTTCATTTGCAATAAGAAGTGATATGTTAAAGAATATTAACGGTTTTGACTCTGATTTTTTCCTATATCAGGAAGATGCGGATCTTTCCTGGAGGATACGTTTTGCGGGAGGTAAAATAATGTATGTTCCGGAGTCCGTAATATACCACAAGTACAAATTATCAATAGCCCCCTGGAAAGAATTTTACCTCGAAAGAAACCGTTACTTAATTTTATTGAAAAACTTTAGTTTGAAAACATTGTTGTTATTATTACCTGTACTTATAGTGACTGAAATTGTAACGATGGGGCATGCTGTTTTAAATGGCCCCAAATATGTAAAGAGTAAATTACTGGCTTACTTCTGGATTCTACAGAACATTAAAATCATTTTGACAAAAAGACGTGAAACCCTTTCTAAAAAAATAATCACAGACAGCGAATTTTTTAGGTTCCTGGATTGGAAAATTCCGTTTGAACAGGTTATTAAAAATCCTATTCTGAATAAGACCGCTGATGCAGTTTTCAATTCCTTTTATACATTTCACATGAAGATGATAAAAAGAATAGTTTAACCCAAAATCTGACTTTCCGCAAATATCTTCAAAAAACGGATATTTCCTCTTCATAAAACTCATATATAAAACTGATAAATTAGTCGATGAAACTAATACTTAAATTAAAATTTGGTGATAGTTAATCCGGCAAATTGTTGGTGTTTAATAAAATCTAAAAATCAGAGAATATCTGTGGAAAGTCAGATAAATAAAATTTGTAATTATTCAGTCTCAAAAACAGTTGATTAATTTTGAGTGTAAGAAACTGAACTTTTTGAATTCAGGACCAAGTTGATGCTTACAGATATAATTCAAAGGTGGATAATGTGATAATAGCTTTCTTTATAAATACACCTGCTCAAGCACATTTAATGAAAAATATTATTAAGAAGCTTGAATCAAAAGATCATAAAGTACTAATTTTAGCAAGAGAATATGGAGAAACCGTTAATCTTTTGGAGCATTTTAAATTTAATTATTTTATTTACACTAACGTTTCAAATTGTGGCAAATATCGGAAAATTTGTAATTTACCATTTAGTGTTTTCAATTCATATAATTTCTTAAGGAAATACAAACCAGATTTATTGGTTGGTGCGGGTCTTGAGTGTGTATATACTGCTCTGCCATTAAATTCAAAGTGTATTCTATTTAGTGATTCAATGCCAATCAATGAGTCCATTTATGTAAAAACGCAATTTTTACTATGCAAACCTTTTATGGATACCATAATAACCCCGGATGCTGTAGTTACTCCAGGCTCTTCAAATAAATCGTTAGGTTCAAAGCACATTAAGATAAATTCTTATAAAGAACTTGCATACCTCCATCCAAATAATTTTGTACCGGATGATTCTATTTACAAGTTATTAGGGCTAGATAAAGATGAAGAATTTGTTCTACTTCGTTTTAATGCATTTGATTCAGTTCATGATTTTGGAGGTGTGACTGGTTTTTCTGTAGATGATAAAAGAGAACTTGTAAATAAATTATCAAAACATGCTAAAGTTTTTATTTCGTCGGAATTAGTACTTCCTCCAGATCTAAAAAAATATTTACTAGATGTTCCTAAATATAGGATTCATGATGTTCTAAATTATGCAAAGTTAGTTGTGGCAGATACTGGAACAATGGTTACCGAAGCAGCTGTATTAGGCACTCCTGCAATCAGATTTAGCAGTAATGCAGGAAATAAAGATTTGGGTATTTTTGTTGAGTTATCTAATAAATATGATCTCATTTATACTTATGATGATCCCGAAATGGCAATTACAAAAGCAGTTGAATTAATAAGGAGACAAAATCTTAAAAATGAGTGGAAATCTAAAAAAGAGGTTTTGTTGAATGATAAAATTGATTTAAGTTTATTCGTGGAATGGTTTATTGAAGAATTTCCGCGGAGTTTCGATGAGTGTCTATTCAAAAATGAACTTCAAATGTGCGATAACACTTGTGAATACTTTTGATTGCACTTTCTAATTTCTAGAATTGATATTCTTCACTTCAATGTATTTTTATATTTGGATGTATAAATTCGATAACAGTTACAGGGTGAATTTATATGGAAAAAAAGAACTTGTTGGTAATTGGTGAATCTTATAATACTTTTCAAAAAGATCCTACCGATATATTAGCAAATAATTTCAATAATGTATCTATGTTTATTAAATATAACCCTGTAGCTGAAATCTCCAGATACATCTCAATTCCCGCGTTGAAATCATTCGATTTAAGAAGTAAGATAGACTTGGCAAATAAACCTCCAAATCTTGATGTTATTTTAGCTCCTGTATTTTATGCACCGTTGGACTCACATTATAAAAAAATTGGAGAGAAACTTTATCGCACAGTTGATAAAATAATCATGAAAAAGAATATTAATTTTAATTTGATCCATTCTCATTTTACTTGGCCAGCTGGCTATGTAGGAATGAGGCTTAAGGAAAGGTATAATGTCCCATTTATAGTCACTGCACATGGATATGATATATACCGTTTGCCGTTTAAGGATAAGGATTGGATGGAAAAAATCATAACCGTTCTTAATTCTGCTGATCATATTATTACTGTAAGTAATAATAATTTAAAATTCATTCAAAAATTAAAAGTAAACAACCATGTGACAGTTTTGCCAAATGGGTTCAAAAGTGATTTATTTTACTTACAAAATTCAAGTAAATGTAGAAAAATACTTAATTTGCCTATCGATAAAAAAATTATATTATCAGTTGGCAACCTAGCAGAAGTAAAAGGTTACAGATATCTCATTGAAGCCATGCAAAAAATCTCCACATATAGAAAAGATGTGCTTTGTATTATAGTTGGTACGGGTCCACTAGAACAAAGTTTGAGGAAACAAATTAATGCTGCGAATTTACAAAGTCACTTTGTACTGATGGGTAGAAAGCCTCATAATGAAATCCCACTTTGGATTAATGCTTGTGATCTATTTGTTCTTCCAAGCTTGAACGAAGGTAATCCGACAGTTATGTTTGAATGTTTGGGATGTGGAACACCATTCATCGGAACTAAAGTCGGCGGCATTCCAGAGATTATAAAGTCTGATGACTATGGGTTACTTGTCGACCCAAAGAACTCCTACGATCTAGCCCAGAAAATTGAGATTGGTTTAAATAAAAATTGGGATGAAGGAAAAATTATAAATCATGCAGAACAATATCGATGGGATAGAATAGCTTCACAAATAATGAAAGTTTACTCTGACACGATTTAGATAATTTAGATCTTTAACTCCATGTGATGTTTATGAAAGCCAATAAAAATAAGATTTTTTTGTTATTATCTATAACATGTTTTGCCTTATTGATTAGAAATCTAATTTTGATTAAGTTAATTAAGCCTTCTGGATATGTTGTAGATATATATTCTAACTTCCCTTTTAGTTTTTTTTTGGGACTTATTTTTTGTTATTTTATAGCATCGTTTCTTATTCTTAATGGAAAAAATGTAATTGGAGTGTTAATTCTTGCTCTTAATCATTTAGAAATACTTCTTATACCTTACATGTCAGGATATTATTCAATGGGGCGTGGTGATGACATGTCGTATATTGGAGAATATTTGCAAATTGCAAACTCTGGTCATTTTTCAGTTTGGGATGTTTATCCCGCCATTCATATAATAGGAGCAACTATATCTATTGTTTTAAGCCTTGAAGCTCATATTGTATCTTTTATAATACCGATAATGTTTTCTTTTCTTTTCATTATGGGTATTTATCTATTTTCAAGAGAATTGTTTCCTCATTCTTGCATAAAATCTTTGGTAATACTCTCATCTTTTATACTCTATCTTGGGACATATCATTTTTTAAACGCTCCACATGCTTTATTCTTTGCTTTTATGCCACTTTATTTATTTGTGGTACGGTCATATTCTAATAATGAAAAACACGTTGTGCTTCCATTTTCAATAGCTTTTGTTCTCATAACTTTGTTTGTACCTTACACACATCCTTTTATTGTGTTTTTCTTGATAGTAGTGTTACTATTCCATCTAATCCCTAAAATCCCATACTTTTCCCAGTTAGAGAATTTGAAGATACCACCAGTAAATTTTATGAGTCTTCTTATTTTAATGGTGTCGTTCTTTAGTTGGTTTGTATATAGTGATCGTCTCATGGGTAATTTAAGATTAAGTTATATTAGTTTCATCAATAAAGTGACAGAACCTGTTTTTTTTAAGACATCAGATCAGTTGACTAAAGTACATTTCGATTTTTTGGACTACGCTCAGTTATTTAGTTTTTTTTATGGAAGGTATGTGATCCCTACAGCATTTATTGTGGTTTCAGTTCTATTTTTTTATTATAAGAAAGACTTGCTCAAGAATAGCATTTTCAAAAACTATCCTTATTTAGTTGTTCTGTACGTGGTTTTTTTATTTGTGCAGTTGATTTTGTTACTAAATCCTTTGATATCTCATCAGCCAGATAGAATAATTAGTCTTAATTTTATTGTATATGCGCAAATACCACTTTTTGCGATCTCAATTTACGTATTTTTCTTACGAAAAACAAAATCTTTTTATATTGTATGTTTGGTTTGTCTTATTCTTACTTCTACATGGACTTTTAGTCTTTTTGGATGTTTGGATTCTCCGCGAATTTTTCGGCCAAATCCTGCTCTTACATATAATGAAGTAGAGGGAGTTAGTTGGTTTTATGATCTAAAAAACAATGATGCAAATATTAGCATACCATTAAGTCAAATAAATAGATTTCATTATTTATTTGGTAAAGATACTAAAGATTCTCTTTATCATTTTCCTGATCACTTCGGATATTCTAATAATTCTTCCACGATCAAAAAGATAAATTTTGAACTTGATAGTCATTTTTATATTGTACTTTTGACTATTGATGAGTTATTATACCAAGAGGTCCCTAGTTATACTGAAATAGGAAGATATTACAAATCCGATTTTATCAGGTTAAGGAATGATATCTCTATCAACAAAATTTATGATTCAACGAATATTGAAATATTCATTTCATGTGTGAATTGAATCTTATTTATCAAATTATTTTCAAAATCTTAGAATCTCTACAAATCAAAAAACTTATGTTGTAAATAATACCGTCATAATAAAGTGAACCAATCTGGGCCAAGTCAATGAAGTTGATTTTGCCCCCAGGCTACATCTTAATAGTCATAAACAATATAGCTGAACTGATAACATGAAAATAACAGTTATAACAAATTACTGGATAAACAGTAATGGCGGCGGTGTGAAAACATATCTTACTAATCTGATAGACGAATTCAAGAAGAATAGTAATCTTTGTATTGATGTTATTTTTCAGGAAGGCGAGGATAATGATAATTATCATGTTCTTGGAAATCGAGTGCTTTTTCCGATGAAGTCATTTTATATCTTAAGTAAAATAAAGCCAAATGTGATTTGTTCTCAAGGACCATGGTATTGTCTATTAGGGGCCGTACTGTACAGACTATTGCATACTGATTCAAAATTAATACATACATTTCATACAGAACCTTCCAATAAATTGCCATTTTTTGGCAAAATGTTTTTTCAGTTTCTTTTGAATAGGTGCGATTGTGTTACTTTTGTTTCAAAAAGTTTAAAAGAGAAAAATGAGGAAATTTTAGGATTAAGATTTAAAAAGACTGAGATTATATATGCTGGTGCAAAAATTCCAAAAGAAATCACTGATAAAGAGGTATGTTCTTTTTATAGCCGTTTCAATATTAAAGAGGATTCAATTATTCTTTTAGCTCACGGTCTTACTTCTTTTAAATATAAAGCTGAAGGCGCAAAATTGCTAATCAAATCAATAAAAATAGTGAAAGTAAAATATCCAAATATAGTTCTAATCTTAACTAAAGAAGGTCCGTTCTCTAATCAATTAAAAAATTTTTCAAAATCCGAAAGTTTATCTGAAAATATAATATTTACTGGAAATCTTGATAACCCAAATATTCCTCTTAAAATCTGTAATCTTTATACTCATACACCTCTCATAGAAGGTGGTGTTTCTCTATCCATTTTAGAAGCTATGGCTATGGGTAAGCCTATATTGGCTACATCTATTGGAGGAATTCCTGAAGCAATCGACAATGGTGTAAATGGAATTCTTGTTCAGCCAGATCCAGATACAATTGCTCAAAAAATAATTTATTTACTTGAAAATGAAGAATTTGCTTTTAAACTCGGACAAAATGCTCAAAAAACTGTAAAAGAAAAATTCGATTGGAAGACCTCCGTGGATACATTTCTTAAATTATGTTAACTAGGTAATTAATATTTCCTGAGTGAAGAACATTTATTTAAGGACTCGTCACAGAGCAATCTCTGCATATTTCCAACAGGATATCTTGATTTTCAAGATCAAAATCACCAATCAAAACTGTAATAAATAATCAGTTCATAGGTTGCTCCGTTATGGACCCTAAGTAAGATTACTTTAATTCCAAGAACTTATTGTATATATTTAAAATTTTGGAATTATTCTTTAATTTAAGACAGCTTAGATCCTATCCGAAAAGTCAGTAATGCATGTTGAAAAGTTAAAATCGGTCTATAATATTGTGTATATGTTCCGGTCGTGCATATTCTATTGTGAAAGTTACAGTCGATCAAACACTTTTCGGATAGGCTCTTAGTAAGAGATTTACTGTTTTTCTTTACTGCCTCTCTTGCTTTAGGCTATGTAATATACTACTGGTTATACGAGTATAATTTTCTCTTAGACTTAAAAGTTTTTCTTGATTTTTTTGGTTTCCGTTTATGAGTTTTTCAGAATCTTTATATATTTTGTCAATTTCAGCATTCACATTATTCAAATTATAACAGTACTGGCTCATACCTATGTAACTCATAAACCCACTTACTTTGTCTTGCCAAGAAATAGCTATAATTGGCATATACTGTGTAAATGCGATAATCAATGAATGCATTCTAGTCCCTATTACTAGGTCTTGTTTTTGGTAGAATTCTAGTAAATCACCTAAGCTTTTTATATGAATTACTTTTAAGTTTTCTTCTGTTATTTTTTTATTCCTTTCTTTTATATGGTTTTCTAATTGTAATATTACTTCATAATCTGTGTATGCACTCGAAAACAAGTAAAATACAAAATTTGGATTTTTATCATATAGATATACTATTAGCTTTTCATACATCTCAATATAGTAACTACTCTCCTTATACCATTTTAAGTTGGAAAAAGATTTTTTTCCAAAAGGAATAACTGATATAGCTATATTTTTCTGTTCTTTATTCTTAAATTCTACCCTTACATTATTTAGCAATAGGGCTGGATCTCCTGATACTGCAATATGTTGCTTCACATTTAATGTATCTTCAAGCAAAATCTTACTGTTCTCATCTCTTACTGTGATATAATCAGCCATGTTTAATGCATCAGAAAATAATTTCTGGGCTTTTTTGGATGAAATTGGGCCTGCACCAACAGAAATAATGAATACTTTCTTCTTTTTCTTTCTTGCAAGTTTTACTAATCGATTTACCTTTACTGCCCAATAGTTAGTGTTCAAGGTCATCAGTAGGTTTCCGCCCCCGATACATACAAAATCACATGTTTCTAAACCTTTTATATACTCTCTACAATATATTGAAGACAGACAATACATAGCATTTTCTTTATACATCGAATAAACATTTGAAATAAATTCATCATTTCTTATGAATAGTGACGATGTTAGATGTGAGTTTGAAAGAAACTTTTTTACTTTCTCATGTGTAGGTTCACTTTTCAAAAATTGAATTTCTGTAGTTGGCGTTTCCACTCTATTTAACGTTATGAAATCTATGAGAGTAACAGATAGATTCTCGCTCCTTAAAAATTTATATATCTGATCCGATATAACTAAGTCTCCAATATTCTGGCCATTAAATATGCCTACATACAGAACTTTTTTCATATTTTTCCCCTTTTCAACTTAGAAATGTTTTATTCATTCTTTTCTAATTGGTCTGATTTTTAATGTAGTTACTAAGTAGCTTGCACTCACAATACAAATTGACATTATATATTATTTTATATATATGGCGTTTTTATTTACCTATTAAGTAATTCTATGGTAAACTCCTGCACAAACCCTACATCTATGCAGAGGTTTTTTTCATTATTTCATTGATCACATTTGACTTCAAGGTTTAGCCTGCTCCTTATTTTTATTGGTATAAATGATCCTGCAGTTTGCCTTTCTAACTGTTTAAGTCCAAATTTCCATACCACTAACAGATAAATTATTGTCAAAATAATCCCATAGATGAATAACGAGATTATACCTGAAATCTGAAGATAATTTGAGATCAGATTAGATACTACTGTAGTTATAATCATAGCAACTACTCCTGGTAGCATAGAGTTTACAAACGTAGTTTTAGAGATCTCAAGAACCTTTGTAGCATACCAAGGGGTAAAAAATGCGTTTTTAAGTGTTAACATAATAGCTCCTGCCAATGCAACTCCGTAATAATTCCAGCCGGTAAGATAGGGAATCATTACTGCCAGGAAAAAATTTCCTATCCCCATAAAAAATGTGACAATACCTGGAATTCTTACTTTATTATATGCAACATTAATCGCGAAGAGGGGCGTTACTGGAAGGTTAATTACAAGATGAGATAACATTAAGACCATCAATAAAGAGAGTTTAGCAAATTCCGGGCCTATCCATAGTGAAAGAAGTTGTGGGGCAAAGCCGCATATGTAGCCAATCGGTAAAGCCATTGCAAGACCTGTAAATTTTACGGCACTCTTTGACACATTTATTAATTCATCAATTCTTTCCTTTGCATAATAAGTGAGAATTATTGGTGTAAGGACTCCCACAAGCATTCCTGCGATAGTACGCAACATCATGCTCCATGTTAGTACGACTGAATATTCCCCACCTGCAACAGCGCCAAATAATTTGTTCACAACTATTAGATCTATCTGGAGAAATAATAAAGAACCTATTTGGTTAATAATGACCCAGCCACCCATTCCTGTAATCTCATTGACCTTCGATCTACGGAAATCTTTTATATTTACCTTTAAATAGGGATTTATTTTGCGTGAGAAAACTATAGTTAAAATAAAAGCAACTGAAGCCCCGATTAAATAAGCCAATCCAATATAAACAAGGCTAGGAGAGTAAAACCTGAATAATAGTATGATTAAGCCTACCTGAACAAGAATATTTACTGCATTTACTAGGTTCTGGAGGTCAAGTCGGTTGTAGGCAAAGAGAGAAACTCCAAAATTACTACCCCACGCCCGCAATAAGAATGAACTTATCACTCCAAGAAAAAGTATTCTTGCAGCATTTTCCTGGCTGGTGGGGATTTCAAAGAATAAAGGTGCATAATATGAAATTAAGACTACAAAGGGAAGCATTAGTAATATAATTCCAAGAGTCCCAAAAAGAGCAGTATTGAATGTTATATTAGCTTTTTCAAACTCCTTTCTTTGTAAATCTATAGTCAGATGTCTGGACACGGATGTATTAAGCGACTGTACAACCAGGTTCACATAACCAGTTAGGGATGTAGCTAAAGGAACGAGCGCATAACTTGCTACACCAAGAGAATCAATAAAAAATGGTACCAGGAACAGACCGATTATAACATTTATTATAAAGTACAAAACATTAGCTAACAGGTTCTTAGGTACCTGCTTGCTAAAAGTTTCCTGGTTTTCAGTTAAATTAAGCAAATTTTTTCCTCTTCATAAGTTATTGATTTTTTTAATCTACTTTTTTTGGTCATGGCCGCGAGCCATTGATCAAATCTGAAAAACGAGAATATCACCGTTTTTAGAGAAATTTAGAGAAAATCTTATGCTTAAGATTTTCAACAACTCACGGACATGACCCTTTTTTGACATACATTTAATTGTAAAAAGATACTCGTTTCTCACATTCCCTTATTATTGGGCTCATTTTTATAATTTCAGGCATGGTGCCGAGAATAATTGCAATCTTCATATTTTTACCGCGTCCTTGCAGGAAACGATTCTTAGAATGTCTTACTCTTCTATGGAATTGATAGAATAGCTAACAGTTCTATAATTTTTGGTATTATGTCCAAAAAGTTCTTTTTCTCTATTTTGCTTTACGAGTATTCCTGCTCTTAATAAACTCTCAAAAGTTCCCGCATCGCTCCAGAAACCCTCAAGAACCCCGTAGTCCATGGCCCCTTTGCTTATGTAATAATTATTTACGTCCGTTATCTCAAGTTCCCCTCTTCCAGAAGGCTTGAGAGTTTTAATTGCATCAAAAACATCAGAATCATAAATATAGAGTCCCGTGACCGCAAAATTAGATTTCGGCTCTTTTGGTTTTTCCTCGATCCCTATTACTTTATCGCCTTTCAGCTCCGCAACTCCAAACCTGTGAGCGTCAGGCACTTCTTTTAAGAAAATCTTGGAACCATCATTAAAGTTTGCAACGTCTTCTCTGATGTTGTCCTGAAAGATATTATCTCCAAGAATAACAGTTACACTGTCCCCGTCAGCAAAATCTTCTGCCAGGCTTAGTGCCTGGGCGATGCCTCCGGCTTTTTCCTGAATTTCATAGGTAAAATGTACCCCAAAATCTACTCCGGAACCTAATAGTTCGAGAAAATGTCCTGCATGCCCTCTGCCGGAAACGATCATAATGTCTTTTATTCCGGCGTTTATTAGAGTCTCCATCGGGTAGTAGATCATTGGCTTGTCATAGACAGGCAAAAGGTGCTTGTTAGTTACTTTGGTTAGAGGGTACAGTCTGCTGCCTGTGCCGCCTGCGAGTATAACCCCTTTCATATATTTCTCTCCTGCAAATAGGTTTTAAGTGCTTCTCTCCAGTGTCTCATGGGTTCTGTTTTAGTATTCACAAGAACGGAATACTTCGGACGTTTTGCTTTTCTTGGGAATTCTTCACTGGTGCACGGAATTACATTATCAATTATAGAAGAAGCAAATTCGTACCAGGAACAGATTCCGTCATTTGTGATATGATAAATTCCCGGGTCGAGTTCAATTATTTCTTTTACTTTGCTGGCAAGGTCCATCGTGTATGTGGGTTTGCCGAACTGGTCATTGACAACCTTTACGGTATCCATTTCTCCTGATAGTTTCAGCATGGTTTCAACGAAATTTTTCCCATGCATCCCAAAAAGCCAGGAAATTCTTACAATCCTGTAATCATCCATATTCTCGATGATCTTTTTTTCACCGAGAAGTTTTGAATCACCGTATACATTAATCGGATCCGGGATGTCAGACTCCACATACTCTTTTTTGGAGCCGTCAAAAACATAATCAGTACTGAAATGAACGAGTTTTGCACCTGCTCTGGCGCAGGCTTCTGCAATGTATCCAGGTCCGTATCCATTGACCTGAAAAGCAAGTTCTTTGTTGTCTTCACAGCCGTCAACATTTGTGTAGGCTGCTGCATTTATCACGACATCAGGTTTTATTTTTAAAATGGATTCAATGACCTGTTCTCTGTCTGTAATATCGAGGTCATGGTGTGTCAGTTTAACCGCATCGGGAAAGGCTTTGCACAGGTCTGACCCGAGCATCCCGCTGGCGCCGATGATCAGCGTTTTAATGGCTCCCACCACCATTTGTTTTCCATGTACCATTTGACAGTCTGTTCGAGAGCGGTATCAAAATCATATCCGGGTTTCCAGCCTATTTTTTCCAGTTTGCTGCCGTCAAGGGAGTAGCGGAAATCGTGGCCTTTTCGGTCTTCAACATACTCTATTGAAGATTCGTCTTTCCCGATCATTTTAAGGAGCCGGTGCGTAATTTCAAGGTTTGTAAGTTCGTTTCCGCCGTCTATGTTGTAGATTTCTCCGGCGCTTCCGTTGTGGAGAACAAAATCGATCGCAGAACAGTGGTCTTCTACGTAGATCCAGTCCCGGATGTTCAGGCCTGTACCGTAGACAGGGACTTTCTTTCCTTCCATTAGCCTGCTGATGAAAAATGGAATTAATTTTTCCGGGTACTGGTAGGGACCAAAATTGTTTGTGCATCGGGTTATGCAAACCGGAAGTCCATAGGTTGTGTAATAAGACATTGCAAGGAGGTCTGATCCTGCTTTGCTTGAAGAATAGGGGCTTGAAGGGTTCAGTTTATCTGTTTCTGTAAAAGAACCTTCCATTGTGCTTCCGTAAACCTCATCTGTGGAAACATGAATGAATTTTTTGATCTTATTTGCAAGGGCACTCTGGAGAAGGGTGTTTGTCCCGAGTACGTTTGTCCTGACAAAAACCGAGCCGTCTTCAATTGAACGGTCCACGTGGCTTTCGGCTGCAAAATGGACAACCTGGTCTGCTGTTTTCATAACTTCGTTTACAACCACAGGGTCGCAGATGTCGCCTTTGACAAAAGAGTAATTCGGGTTGTTTTCAAGGTCTTTGAGGTTGGCGGGGTTTCCTGCATAGGTCAGTTTGTCAAGGTTTACAATCTGATAATCCGGATATTTTTTCAGCATATAACGGATAAAATTGCTGCCTATGAATCCGCAGCCGCCTGTTACAAGCAGTTTCAATTGAGTCACCTTTTTGTGGAGTATAGATAATTTTCAAGAGTAAATGTTTCATGAGTAACTATTTCGGGAGTAAATGTTTCAGGAGTAAATATTTTGGGAATAACTATTTCATGAGTAACTATTTCAGGTCATCAGAAATTCATTCTGGCGTTTTTCAATTCAGGCAGAAGCTTATCTTTCTCTGAAAGTTTTGCATCTCTTTCAGGTATTTTCCAGTCAATGTTGAGGGAAGGGTCATTGTAGATGATGCCGGCTTCAGCTTCCGGGTGATAATATTCATCACACTTGTATGCAAAAACGGCAGTTTCGCTCAGGACGGAAAAACCGTGAGCAAAGCCTTTTGGAATTAAAAACTGCTTTTTGTTTTCGCCGGAGAGTTCCACGCCTTCCCATTTCCCAAAAGTTGGGGAGTCCTTTCTCAGGTCTACGGCAACATCGTATACTCTGCCTTCCAGAACCCTTACAAGTTTTGCCTGGCTGTAAGGGGCTAACTGGTAGTGAAGGCCTCGGATCACGCCGTATGAAGATCTGGACTCATTGTCCTGTATGAAGTTATATTCCTTCCCGGTCAATGATTCCAGTGTTTTTTTATTATAACTTTCAAAAAAATAGCCCCTCCCATCTGCGTAAACTTTTGCTTCAAGGATTAAGAGGTCTTTTATTGTTGTTTTTATCAGGTTCATTTGTTTTGCCTCATTTGACACTTTTAAGCCGCTTCAGGGATTCCTCAACTTTGTGAACTTTTATTGAATTACACTTTACAGTTATTTAATACATTTGATTTAAGTTTATCATTTAACCAGCTTAATTTTATTTATTAGCTTCTTCTCATCCCTGGTCCCAAATTTGTTCTAATAGAAGTATTTTATGAGAGCATCTGAAATAGATTTTCTAAAATAAAACCTGAACCTGAAAAGTTTCAAGGAATTGTACAGATAATTGATATTATTTAAGAAGAAAATACAGAGCCAGTCGTTTTTAAGAAATCGTCCATCTTTTGATTTTCACTTGCGGCACTATTAATTATTATAACGCGCCTCTTCCTCAACAATAATATATATTTTTATCTTTGTTTTCTATTTTAGATGAATTTTATAATTTTATATTGCTTAGTTTCAGTTCATTAGCCAGCGGCTAACTTTTATGAGGATATTTTGGCAATGCTCTCAGAACTTTAGCAATGCTCTCGGAAGTGCCGCATTTTCTCATGAAATCTGAAATATAAGGTCAATTCACATTTATCAGTAAGGGCAGATTAAAACGGGTGTAGAACAGGTGGCTGAGGGTAGTTTTTTCTCTTTTATTCCGCAGGAAACCTCTGAAAAGTAGCAGAAAAATTGTCGGAAGATAGCCGTTATTCTTCCGGCTTATAATGAGGAGGTGTCCATAGGCAGCATTGTCCTGCTTGCCAGGAAGTACGCTGACAGGGTGATAGTTGTAGATGACGGGAGCACGGACAGGGCAGCAGAGCTTGCTGCAATCGCAGGGGCTGAGGTGATCGTGCATTCTTCGAATATCGGCAAGGGTATGGCTTTTAAGACCGGGTTTGCAGCAGCTGAGGGCGCAGATATAATAGTCACCATGGACTCTGACGGGCAGCACAACCCTGCGGATATTCCGAAGCTCGTTGCCCCGGTCCTCAGCGGCGAAGCTGACATGGTAAATGGGAGCCGTTACCTGAACGGCAGGGAGACGGACACTCCCGCATACAGGCGCGTAGGTCAGGCTATCCTTGACAGGGCCACGGTAATGAACTCAGACGTCAAAATCACCGACTCGCAGAGCGGTTTCCGCGCATTTTCAGCCTCCACAAAAGATATCTTCCGCTTCAATGCGCATGGAATGGCAATAGAAAGTGAAATGCTTGCCGACGCAGGCAGGGCAGGGTTAAGGGTAAAAGAGGTGCCCATAGGCGTCAGGTATGACGTTGACGGCTCGACCGAAAATCCGGTAAGGCATAGGGTCACCGTTCTCTTAAAGATTTTTAAGGACATGGAGTCCAGCAAACCTCTGTACTACTTTACGCTTCCCGGTTTCCTTCTCGGGGCGGGCGGGTTTTACATGGGGCTCACTTTCTTAAGGAATTTCTACCTGGGTGGGAGTCTGGAATTCGGGCCTACCATGCTCATGATCCTTCTGACTATCGTCGGTGTATTCATGTCTTTTACCGGAGTTCTCCTGCATTCGATAGCCGGGTTGCTCATGCATCTAAAATAAGTAGGTTCTGGCGGGATGAATTATGCTGTAATGGTATCTGAAAAATATCTAACATAACATACATTCCATAACATTCATGGCATGTATCTAAATTACTTGAATGGCAGGTTACTCAATCTCACTAAGGATAGATTTGAAAATCGGGACAAGAGGGGGGATATCCTGTTGTGCGGTGTCCCACAAAATTATCAGATCCACGCCAAAATATCCATGAATTAGCCTGTCTCGCATGGTAGCCATATCTCTCCATGGTACAGCCCGATATTTTTCCCTTATCTCCAGTGGTAAGTTTTTAGATGCCTCTCCTATGATTTCGATGGCTCGGATCACTGCATATTGTGTTTTCCTATCGTTGACAAACTGTTCATAGGAGTATTCGGCTATAAAGTCCTGAATATCGAGTAGGGCATTAAGTATATCTTCTATGTAATCCCCCGCAACTCCTGTGGTCATATTTCAACCACTTCTGAAAGGATGTGTTTTCCTATCCTCGGCTTCAGGGCAGTTTTTGATACCAGATCAACCTTGATCCCAAGTTTATCCGATAATTCATTCTCAAGCCTGGCATACCCTAAAAGTGTGATAGACCCGTTAAACTCTACCAGTATATCCAGATCGCTTGATGGGCTCTGCTCTCCCCGGATGTATGAACCAAAAATACCCATATATTTGATAGGGTACTTCTTCTTCAGTTCCGGAAGCATTTCCTGCAGTTTTTTGATGTATATGTCAACTCCACGTTGGCTCTGCAGTTTCATAGTGTTTTGAATTTATGGGCGTTCACATATAAATTAATAGTTTTTCCTTTAAGGAGCTTTTATTTGATGCTCAGTTTGTTTATGTAAAACTATGACTTTGAATAGATTCTCTTAATTAAGTTGTCATTTTTTCAGGACCGTCTGAGAGCATTTTGATCATTTTATTACGCACCTGCCTGGACTTCGGGGCTGCCGTGCTCATGATCCTTCTGACTATCGTCGGTGTATTCATGTCTTTTACCGGAGTTCTCCTGCATTCGATAGTCGGGCTGCTCATGCATCTAAAATGACTTAATAATATGACTTAAGCAGGGTTCAAAATAAATAGGGTGTGAAAACGGACTAATTCAAAATAAGTATCCAAACAAATTAATTCTAACTTTATTATCTAATTATTTTAATAATATTAAATTTTAATCTCTACCGTCACCACTTCCTTTATATATCGTCAACTCCCTTTAATTTTATTTAATACTCAGTGTATTAGTTGGGGTTGTTTGAATTATTGAGTGCCTCTGTTCGAAAGGTGCTCGCACGACAACGAAAAACAGGAAAATTCAGCTGTAAGAGGGATATTCCATTGGAAAATGAATGTTCCTTCCTGGCTGTGCCGAGAAACACCAGCTACAGTAAATCCTGCTTTCAAGTTCTCCGGATCGTGAATAAAGGGGTTTCAGGCTTGTCGATCAGTATAAAAACGGTTTAAAAGATGGTGCTGAAATTATCTTCAGACAACTCTTGCAGAAAAATTGGGAAAAACGGAAGAAAAACGTAACTGAGAATCAACAATTGATGATCCTTCTGAAAAGTTGCCGTAAAAAAACGGTCCAGCTTCATAACGAGTTGATTTAAATGTCTAAAATAGTGATCACAGGCGGTGCGGGTTTTATAGGCTCCCATATTGCAGAAAACCTCGCAAAAGATGGTCATGAGATTGTTATTGTCGATAATCTTGATCCTTACTATTCTGTTGACCTGAAAAAGAAAAATTTGAATATTGCCCTTAACAGCGGGGATGCCACTTTTATTAATGCTGATGTCACCGACCTTTCAGGAATAAAAGATGTCATTGACAGCACAGTAGATTACGTTTACCACGAAGCTGCCCAGGCAGGCGTCAGGATCTCGGTAGAGGACCCTTTTAAGCCAAACGATGTAAACGTGCGTGGCACTCTGAACGTGCTCAAAGCCTCTCTTGACGCGGGCGTAAAAAAGGTCATCAATGCTTCCTCATCTTCCGTCTACGGCAAAGTAAAATACCTGCCCTTCGACGAACGGCACCCAACAGAGCCAGTATCCCCATACGGCGTCAGTAAATTGGCTGCAGAGCACTACTGCAGGGTATTTTACGAAGTATACGGCCTCCCGACCACCTCATTACGCTACTTCACAGTATACGGTCCAAGAATGAGGCCCGACCTTGCAATCTCAATCTTCACCCGGAAAATGCTTGCAAACGAACCCATCACCGTCTTTGGTGACGGGGAACAGACACGGGACTTCACATACATCGAAGACGTCGTGGAAGCTAACAAAAGACTCCTTTACAACAGGGCAACCGACGGTAAAGTCCTGAACATCGGAGGCGGAAACCGGATCAGTGTAAACAACCTGATAGAAAACTTAAGGTTTATCACCGGCTCAACCTCTGAAATCATAAACGCCGACAAGCAAAAAGGAGACACAGAAGACACACTTGCAAATGTTGACCTTGGAAATAATATGATAGGATACACACCATTATTCAACATCAATAAAGGCCTGAACAAATTCGTAGACTGGTTTAAAACCGAAAATCAATGCCGTGATCCGGAACAATCCCTTTTAAGTCAGTCCGCTCCGCAACTTCTAAAGTAATATTCTTAATTTCATCTCCATCTCCAGCTAAAATTAGTCCTCTATTAGTCCTCTTGAGCGAGCAAAGCGAGCGAAAAGGACCGCGTGCTCCCGATGCGCAATTCGGGCGAGACGAGAATCGGGCGAGGCGCAATTCGGGAATTACCTGTATCTGGAAATCAGGTACTTTGCAATATAGCCGGCAAAAAGTTCCAGGTCGTCAATGTCTTTCTGAAGATGGGAGTAAAGTTTTCCAATGTCGATATCTGCATACATATGGACAAGCACGTTCCGAAATCCTGCGGCAGGTGCCAGTTTTCTGGAAAAATCCTCCGGGAGGATACCGCGCTGGCCAAGTATCAGGATAACTTCTCTATAAGTATCCGGGCGCCTCAGTTTTTCAATGGAAATGACCATCTCGCAGATATCAATCATGCAGGCGAGTGAGACCTCCATGTACCTTTCAATCGCTCCTCTCAGAGTATGGTTGTTCATTATCTCTTCAATATCATACTGTTGATACTCTCTGAGGATACTGACATACTCCCCAAGCTGTTCCAGCTTGAAGTTTATCTCTTTTATCATCGGAACCCGCTCTCTGATATCCTTTTCAGGCTTTCTTTTGCATGCCTTTCAATATGGTACCGTTCGTCCAGGTACCTTGACATCATTTTAGTCTCAAACTTTACCCTTAAAGGTTCGTCGGACTTCAATATTATTCCCTCACGTATAATATTATATGTCAAAAGGAGAGGAGAATCATTGAGTACCACAAGGTCCACATTATCCGTTTTAAGAATGCATGTAAGTTCGCTTATCAACTCCACCTGGGGGTCAAAAGATTCCTTTCGTAAAAGAGCATCATCAAAAAGTACAGCAATATCTATATCGCTAAGGCAATTAGATTCTCCCCTGGCAGTCGAGCCGAAAAGATAGGCTAATTTAACGCTCCCCACTCCTGATAAAAAGTCCCTTAGCTTCTGTTCAAGCTGTTGGAGGTTTAATTGTGGCACAACAGGTTGCATATCGAAGATCACCCGTTACTTTATGTCTATTTCTGTTTATAATTTATGCGGGCTTCATAATTTCCAGACCCGTTTCCTCAAGCTTCTAAAACCCAATCCAAAACTACTTCGAGTAAATACGCAGATATTTCCAGTACCGATATTTAATGAAAATTGAAATTTGAAAATAAGTTGCCCTCAGGCTGACCTGTTCTTTTTCTTTCTCACTCCGATTAAGTTCAGCTACTCTCAACTATAAAGCAGTATTCTTAATTTCAGCTCCATCTCCAGCTAAAATTAGTCCTCTTGAGCGAGCAAAGCGAGCGAAAAGGACCTCGTGCTCCCGAAACGAAACTCGGGAAGGACACCGTCCTCCCGAGACGGGACTCGGGAGAATAAACTTTATCATCTCTTAAGGAAAATAGGTTGGTATGCAGAAACGTGCCGAGATCAAAGTATATGGCCGAGTCCAAAAAGCAGGTTTCAGAGACTTCATTGATGAGATTGCCTTTAATCTGAATCTCAATGGATACGTTAAGAATCTCGACGACGGGACAGTGCAGGTTGTTTGCGAAGGAGAAGAAGCCGCAATTAGCGAATTGCTCCAAAAAATTAACGTCACTCAGTACCCTATCAGGGTAGAAAACATTGAGGTGACTTGCAAAGAACCGACAGGTGAATACGGGACATTTGAGCTTATTAGAGACGAAGACCTGACAACAGCAACTTATGAGAGAATGGATGTAGCTGCGCGGTATATTCGTGAAATGAATTCAAACCTGTGCCAGAAGATGGATTCTATTGGCGGGAAAATTGATGGCCTCGGAGGAAAAATGGACTCTCTCGGGGGCAAAATGGATTCTCTTGGAGGCAAAATTGATTTTCTCGGCGGGAAGATCGACGTTCTGGGAGGCAAAATTGATTCCCTTGGTGGGAAAATTGATGTTTTTGGCGGAAAAGTGGATTCCTTCGGTGGAAAAATTGATGTCCTGGGCAATAAGATCGACCTTGCCAGGGTGGAAATTACATCTGAAATACGCATAAGCCGGGAGAGTCTCAGGTCTCATCTCGATGAAAGGATTTCGGTCATAGAACGAGAATTAGCCCTCATTAGAGCAAAAGTTGTGACCTGAAACAATTTTCTTTACTTTTTTTCCCTTCTCTATAATTCCTTTAAACTTTCTTTCCTTTCTTTAAAGTTTTCTTATTTTTCTTGGCTATATTGCTTTTCAAGCTTTTAATTCCTGATAAAACCCTGAACATGCTTTTCTCTGATAATCTGGGGACGCTTAAGACTAGTTGGAAAAATTAAAATTTAAAGCAGGCAGGGTTTCAGTTAAATTTCCATTTAAGCCTGCTTTAAATCTCTGATATATTTTTCTGTTCCTCTTCAATTAGCGCAGTTTCTTTATTATTACAATCCCGATAAGAAGAGTTCCTATAAACCCTATGAGGAAAGAAGCAAGTTTTGGGGGGTTCTTTATTACTTCTGCTGCCTGAAGTGCTTCTCCTCTGATCTGAGGCCCGAGGCTTTCCAGTCCTAGTGAGCTTGCGGTGTCAGGAATGGAATCCTCGGTTTCCTGGGAGAGGGGCTCCTGGCTCTCTGTTACAGGGTTATTGTTTGTTTCCTGTTTTTTATTTGATCCGTCAGATTTTTTGGCTTCGCGGATGGATACCTCGGTCTGGGCTACACCGACAATGCCTTTGCCTTTTTCGTAGGCGCCTGCAAAGAGAAGGTAATCACCCGGAGGGAGGTCAAAAGCAGTAAGTGAGAGTGTGTTCTGATTCTGTTCTCCTATGCTGATGGTACCGTTTCCTTCCCCTATGAGGGTCTGAATTTCAGTCGTGAGTTCGTCTTTGTTGAGTTTTGTTTTATAGTTAGTTGAGTTGATGTCAAACTCATCAATGACATCTATTCCATTAACAAATACACTGGTTTCTGCTGCTGTCCCATTTGAGCTGGCATATATTTCTGCGCGGTAGGCATCTTCCCTTATCAGCAGGGCGCCATATGTGTAATTCCCCTCAGAAGGAGCTTTTTTCAGGTCCAGGCTGACCTCAAGGTTATCGCCATCTTTGAGCTTATTTGGGGACTTTATTTTCAGTTCATATTCCAGAACCTCAAAGCATGTTGCGGAAAGGACTTTTCTCTCTGACTCAGGGTCCACATTTTCATCACCTGCAAGCATTATGACTACTCCGTAGCTGCCAGCATAAAGGGGGTCAAGGGTCAGGGAAGAGGGGAGGTCTCCGTTTTCATCCAGGGTAACAGTGTTTATCAGGGTTGTAGAATTCGTGGTGTCATCAAAGACTTCTTTCAGGCTCACGGAGTTTCCGTCCCTAACATCCGTGAAAGCCTCATCAAGGGAGTTAAGGTCAAGTCCCTCAACCAGGTAAATATTAGCCTCCTTCTGCCCGAAGGCTTCAGGACCTTTATAATCCAGAGTCACTTTGTCTTTTTCAGTGTAAAAAGGATGAGCAGTGTACGGATACGAAACAGTTATTTCAGTTTCTTCCTCTGATGCCTCTGATTTCAGTTCAAGAGCAGCTCCTGCACTCTTAAGGCTGCCTGTCCCGTTATATGTAAAATTAAGAGGTTGGGGGAGCTGAATTTCATTTCCTCCGCTCAGGAGGATCCAGCCTCCTTCAGTCAGGTTTTCATTGTGGTCTGCAAAATACACGCTGTTCCCGTTTTTTTCAATAACTGCAATCCAGGGTCCATCTTCAGAGAATGCCGCTGACACCGGACTCAATAAAAAAATAAGAATCAAAACTGTCAGGGTTAACCTGAATATTCCACCATGAACTCTATACATTCCTGTTCTCTTCTTCAATTATAGCACCCCTCAGTTACCTTTTTCCTTTCTGGTTCCGGCTTTTGTCTTTTTCAGGGCTTCATGTGTTAATTTTCTTAGTTAGTATAATTCAACATTCATATATTTGTTTAAATACTTGTTTGATTTATTCAGAATACATACTTGATTTATTTAAATACTTGTTTGATTTATTTAGAATACATACTTGATTTATTTGGAATAAATACTTGATTTATTTAAATATACATTTACTTTATTTGGAATATCTATTTGATTCATTTAGAGCATTATTTTGCTATTAAATTCATTGAAAATGCCTTTACAAACTTTTACAGGTTTGAAAATCACTTCTGCACGAATTTACTCTTTAAAATTTCAATAATTTTAACGCTTTTTTCTCCTCGAATAAAACAGGAGCAGTATCACTCCGGTTAAGGTTCCTGCTGCCAGTATATTCCAGTTTTTCCATTCCCCGGAAAAATCCTTTTTTGAGCTTTCTTTCTTTCCTGGTGAAGTATTTACGTCTGAAGGCGGTTTTTCTGCCGGCTTCAGGGTAACCTGCTTTGTGGTGTTCCCGGCTTTTATCTCAAAATTGCCTGCTGGTATGGATTCTGTATTATATCTATAACTGAAATTGCCCGAATTGACTTCCATCTGCTGGCGACCTGTAATCCTGAGTTTGACCTCGGAGGCATTTGACTTTCCATCTATCCTGATCTGATAAGTCCCTGGAGGTACAGCGGACTGCGATATCTCTGCAACTCCTCCTTTTGCCTTTGCAGTTCTGCTTATCCACAGTATCATTTTTACCCTCACGTTCAGGTCTTCGGCTCCTTTAGCCTGTACATTGAAACGGTTCTTGAATCCGGGTGAGATTTCCACATTTTCAAGCAAATACTCATATCTGCCTTCTGAGACCGGAACATCTTTTTCAAAGGATACAAGTATCTCAGCCGTATCTCCAGTGAAATTGGACCCTTTTATCTCTATTATATCCCCGGCCACCGGGCTTTCAGGGACCAGTTCCCAGCTGTTAGCTGCAGCTGAGGCAGCTCCGGGGAGGGTGACCAAAGATATGAATAAAGAAAGCTAAAGCAGAAACTTTAGCTTTTTTCCACTTTTCCGGGACGTAAGACCAGTAAAAACCAATTTTGTGAACGTGGTTCCTTTAAAAAGCAAGATTTTGAATCTCCTTTCTCCACTTTTTCCGGCTGCAGTTTCTGGCCTGATCAGTTCATGTGTGCACATAAATCAGCATACATATGTGATTTTGCTTTTTATTTCCAGATTTTTCGACGTGAATTGTCAAGCCATCGGGCAGTTTGATACTAACATGTTTCAGAAAAGTCTATTTATATTTTACTACGGATTTTTATAGTTTTAAATTCTTATATAAATCTAAATATTAATCTTTACTTAAATTCCGACCTAAAAATTCTGAATATGGAAATTAAATGGGGATTTCTGGCAATAAAATCGGCTGTAACCCAAAAGGAATTGAATATGTAATTAATTTTCCAGCTTCTATTCAGTGTATTTTTCTCTTTACTTCCCTTTACTTTTAAGTCCGGGGCTATGGAGACCAATTGAGTTAATAACATTTTTCAGCATTATTTTCGTTTGTCCTGATCATCCTGAGGTGTGGAGGTGTAAATTTCAGTCTCTTACGCTTTTCCCGGAAGTTTGAACTCGGCAATAATCTCTTTCATCTGCTTATCCATCTTCAATATATACAGATAGTAAATGCAGATTATCAAACCGGATATTACAACAAGAAGGATCTGGTTTATTCCCGCGGTCTTGAGCGCAGTAAGAACCACTCCCGCAGGGATAAAAAGGACAAAGTTTGAGAATACTATTTTAAGGGCTTTCGAAGTCTTTACTCCTGAGTAATACATCATTTTCAGGCACAGATACCCATATACCACAATACCTGATATTGAAAAAAGGATAAGGGCTATACGAGCGTTTCCGAGAATGCCTCCGATTGTAAGAGAAAGGAAGCGGGTTGTAAGGTTGAAAAAGTTATAGCTGAAGCCGAAATGGTGCTCTTCCACAACCAGGTATATTGTGGTCAAGGGGGATGAGATAAACCATATAAAAGCCCAGAGGCTCAGGATCTGGGCATATACTCCTGCTTCCGTCCAGGCTCTCCCGAAAACTACTGTAAAGACGTCTCCGCCTACAATTGTGAGAATCAGTATAGGAAACATGCCTATAATCACAAGTATTCTGAAAACACTTTCTACAAGAATGCTGAGGGTGCCGTCGGATACTGCTCTGGATGCCCTCTGATAAAATACCTGTGAGATTGAGCCGCCGATAAAACTCATAGGCAACTGAAGCAGGCGGAACCCAAGGGAATAGAAGCCGACTATTGCGGGAGTAAAAAACGCTGAGAGTAGAAAAGCCGGGAGCTGCCAGGAAACCGAGTTCATAAGGGCAGACCAGCTGTCTATAAGAGGAAGGTTGCGGTGACGCACAGCGCCTTCATATATTTCCTTCCAGCTCAGGCTCTTTTTTATCAGGTTTTTATCATCTCTCCAGATCTGGCCCCCAAGCACAAATGTCGCTATAGACTGACCTGCAAGACTGCCCCCTATTAAACCGGCTGAGGTCGGAGGGTGCTGCATAAGTCCCAGGGCTATCTGGGTTGCAGTGGTTGAAACCGAACTGGAAATCTTTGAGAAAGAGAGCCTCTTGAAGAGCTTTGTTCTTGAGTTCCAGTGGGTGAGTGCAAGAAAAATCCCGTTTACAAACACGAACGGAGGGATAAGCCATAAATAACCCTCTATCTGCGGGGCATTTAAGAGATCAACCAGCTGGGCTTTAAAATACCATACTGCTGGCACGGTTAATCCGGTCACAGTCAGGACTGCAAGGACGCTAAGACCTAAAAGGTTTACTGCCTCCCTGTCTGATTCTGGCAGCATTATAGAATAGTCATACCTGAGGCATGAAATAACACTTATAATGCTGGTGATGGAGACGTAAAGAGCCCAGACTCCAAAGTCTTCAGGTCCGTAAAGCCGGGTAAGGACAGGGGCTGCCAGAATCGTGAGGATCTGGGCAAAAGTTGTTCCGCCTGCAAGTGTCAGTACATCCGACGCAAAACTTGACTTTTTTTCGTTACTATATGGCTTTTCTGCTGATTCTTCTATCTTTCTATCCATAGCAGTACCCTGTGAAGGAAGTTGTTTTTCAGCCAGATATCCAAAAGTTTTAGTTCCCGTGTTGGGTCATTTAAAGACCCTGAAGCATATTTCCCTGAAGAATCTTAATTCTTCAAATTTCAGTATCCTGACTTCTCCTTTTTTCTCTGTGCCTTTTTATCTCCCTTCCAAACTCCTATACACAAATTCTCCTTTATATACTCATCCGATTCTAAAGCGCCCTTTTCCCATTAGTGACAGCCTTTATCCGGAAAACCCGCGAAATAAGAATTTTTACAGATATATTTTACCCTGCAGTACCGGACAATTATTTATTATCCTCGCTTATCAGAGAGATATAATTACATCTCAACGGATAAAATAATTATCGATATTTCAAAAGAAAGTCACTGTTAACTCTTTAAGATAACAAAACTGTCTGTCAACATCAACCAGGCAATTCACCTGAGGCAGCCGTATTTTAGCAAAAAAGAGTTCTCTTTGAACTGTCTTTTATTGATGCTGTTTTTTGTTCAATAACTGTGATTTCTCAATAGTAATGTATAATGTTCCTTCTGTAGTGGTATATCGTTCTCTAAATTCAATATACGTCTACTTTAGTTTCCAGGCTCAATCTTACTGGTCCACCAGTTGTAGATTTCCTCTCCACTGGTAATCCAGGCGTTTTTCTCGGCGCAGTATTCAAGGACTTTTTCATAATACCTGAGGTTCTCTCCATCGATGCACATATTATTGTGCCAGAGGATAGTGATCACACCGTTATATTTCTCAACTGTATTGATCAGATGCTTTGTACATTCCCAGGCTTTCTTAACGTTCAGGCGCATGTAATCCTTCAAAAGAGAACGGTCCATTATCACCAGCGGGATCTCCAGGATATCGATCTGGCGCCCCTCGTTTAAATTAAAAGGCCTGTAAGGATGGCACATCCCGTTTCTAAAACCGGCACAGTCCGAATATCCGAATGTGGTATCGTATTTGAACCCTGCTTTGCTTAATAATTCCCAGGTATCCGGTACTCTGAACCTTAGATAGTGGTTTCTGTACCCGACAACCTTTTTGCCCAGGACTTCCTCAAGTCGCCTCTTTTTTTCTTTAATATCTTCAAGGCTGTTGTAAGACTCGTGCCCTCCGTGAAGTCCGACTTCCCATCCGCTATCTGATATGAATCCAAGCTCGGTTTCAAGATCTTTAATATTATAATTGAAGTCGGTTTCTTCAGATGTCAGGGCAAGAAAATAGAAACTGGATTTTGCATTGTACTTTGCTTCAAGAGCCAGTATTTCCCTGAAGTTCCAGCAAGGGTTCCATTTCCTGTTAACTCTTGAAAAAGGAGCTTTTACTGCTTCAGCCAGTTTCCCCCTGGAAAGGGCTTTTACTGGCCCGACAATCGGATACAATTTGTCCGGATAAATCGCATCGATATCATGTGTGAGGCAGACAGCGAACTTTTTCCCGTCAGGATACTGAGGTTTTAACCCGTTTTCTACCAGAAATTTGGAAACCCTCGGCTCAAAGATATTCCTGTGACTGCTCAGATAATAAGGGAACCTCTCATACGCGTCGCGAAAAGTTACGCTGTACTCTTCTTTCCTGGTAAAGAGGTCCCAGAGTTCTTCGTTTTCTTTCAGTTTATCAAACATAATTTTCGCCCTGTTTCCCAGAATATAAAATATATCAAAGGGGAATTTTCCCCTTCATTTTATTTTATGTGAGTTTTTGTCTCCCCTCCCAATTCCCTTGTAAACGAACCCTTTCCCGATAAATTCGTCCGGCTCGATGACATTTCTCCCATCAATAATAACCGGATTTGCTTTTGCGCTTACTTTCTTTGCCCAATCAGCTTTAAGGCTGGAGTATGCACTGTGCCCTGCAAGTACAACTATAGCGTCTGCGTTTCTGACAACCTCTTCCAGATTATCTAAAATTTCAACGCCCGGATAATTGACAACGTAAGGGTCGTGTACCATTACGCTGGCCCCGGCTTTCAGGCAGAGGTCCCTGTATGGTTCCGAAGGTGTGTTTCTGGCATCGTCCGAATCTTTGATAAATGCCCAGCCGAGCATTGCGACTTTTGAGCCATCCATCTTCTTCCCGAGCCTTTCAAGGGCTGCAACGGTCAGGTTATACATGTGTGCGGGCATGAAATCATTGACTTTCCTTGCAAGCACGTAAATAGAATCTGCACCTTCCGGATAGTCAAGTTCTCCCCTCCCGATTTTAACTCCTCTTTCAAGGTGGTAAGTGTCTTTGGTCAGGCAGTGGCCTCCAACTCCTGCTCCGGGCCAGAGGACAGCCCTTGTAATTCCCTCGCCTTTTAAGCTGTCGACTCCTGTCCTGACATCATAGACATTTATGCCCATAGCTTCACAGTAAAGGGCGAGCTGGTTGATTGCTGCAATCTGAAGGTCGCGAAAAGTGTTTTCTGCGGTTTTTGTGACCTCAGCCGCTGTTGCACTCATAGGGATAACCTGTCCGACTGTGAGCACAGGGGAGTACAGTTCAACAGCCCTTTTTGTGCTTGCTTCATCTATTCCGCCCACGATCCTGTCGTGTTCTCTGATGTTCTTTAAAAGCCTGCCTACCATCACTCTTTCGGGGGCGTGTGCAAGGGCAAAATCTTCACCTGCTTTTAGCCCTGACTCTTCTTCAAGGATCTGTTTTGCCATGCCTTCAGTTGTCCCGGGAGTAATTGTGGATTCCAGGACCACAAGCATCCCCGGTTTAAGGTATTTGCCCACATTTCTGATACCATCTATAAGCGCGCTGAAATCAGGTTCCAGGTCTTTGGGATTTGCAAAAGGAGTCTGAATTGCAAGTGTAACTGCATCAAGCTCGGAAATCCTTGAAAAATCAGGTGTGCATTCGAACTTTCCGGCTTTTACAACCTTTCCAATAAGCTCTTCAAGGCCGGGCTCTTCCCCTTTGAGCGGGCTCTCCCCTCTGTTAAGCATTTCAATTTTATAACCCGAGCTTTTTGAGTTGCGCTGGAAGCCGAGGACTTTCTCAAAACAGGGAGCATCTGCAAAAAGGACAGCAGCAGGGATTCCTACATATCCCATGCCAAGAACGCCTATCTTTTTTATAGGGCCGCGTTCCTTCAAAAGTTTTTCTAATTTGCTCATACTTATCACTTTCCGGTATTGTTTTTTAAAATTTTTTTGAATTTTCCCGAGGCTTTCGGTTTCTTTTTCCCTTCACCCTTTATCTTTTATGCGGTTTACTTCCCCACTTCAATCAGTCTTTCTTCTTCGTAAGACCTGATTGCTGCCATCGCCACTTCAAGGGCATGTTTCCCATCTTCACCGCAGGGGTTTGGTTCTCTACCTGTCTGAACACAGTCTATGAAATAGGCGAGTTCATTTTTCAGGGGTTCACTTGGCTCGACTTTGGCTTTTCTTATCCAGCCGTTGTCGTGCAGTTCTACTGTCTGGTCAATATAGTCCAGATACGCCACACCCTTGACCCCTATTGCTGTCAGGTGCCTGACCTTATGAGGAGTCAGCCAGTTTGTTTCTACAACTCCTGCAAAGTTATGGTCCATACGCAGGATAATTGAGGCATGGTCTTCAAAAGAGTGTATGTCTGCACCTGCAATGGCGTAAACGCCTTTTATTTTCTTGCCGTAGAGATATGAAATGATATCTATATCATGGACACCGATATCCAGAATTACGCCGACGTCTCTTATCCTCGGGTTATACGGGCCTACTCTTCTTGTAGAGATAGATACTATTTTACCCAGAGTGCCTGAATTTATGATCTCCTTAAGCCTTATGACTGCAGGGTTAAAGCGTTCGATATGACCTACCATGAGCACTTTACCTGCCTTTTTTGCAGCTTCTATCATAACGTCTGCGTTTTCAACCGTATCTGCTATGGGTTTTTCAACAAGGACATGAAGGCCTGCTTCCAGGGCATCAAGGACTACCTGTTTATGCAGTTTTGTAGGCACAACAACGCTCACTGCATCAAGGCCTTCGGCAAACATTTTTTTATAATCTGTAAAGGCTTTTGTTTTAAACTGGGCAGCCATGGCTTCGACTCTACTCTGGTCCACATCGGATATCCCTGCAAGCTTCACGCCTTCCATCTCACTATAGATTCGGACGTGATTCTGGCCCATGGCACCCGTGCCTATTACTCCTACTCTTATCAAAATTTCACTTCCTTTTTAAGAATGTGATTGCAACCTGAAAACTGATCAGGCACTTGCATAAAATTCTTTGACTTCCTTTATTACTTTCAGAACATCGTCTCTGGACAGGGCAGGATGTACAGGAAGGGAAAGAACCTCTTCTGCTGCTTTCTCCGAGACAGGCAGGGAGTCTTTGTATCCAAGCTCCATATAATAAGGCTGTTTATGGATAGGTATCGGGTAGTGAACTCCTGTGCCTATGCCTTTTTCCTTCAGAAAATCTGCCAGTTTATCTCTGTTTTGTGCCCTTATTGTGTACTGGTGAAAAACGTGGGTATAACCTTCCCTTGTAGTTGCGGGTACAATTCCTGAAATGCTTTTAAGCCCTTCTGAGAGCATGGCTGCATTTTTCTGCCGGGAGGCATTAAACCCGTCCAGTTTTTCAAGCTGAGCAAGCCCTATTGCGGCTGCAATGTCAGTCATGCGCAGGTTAAAGCCCAGCATTTCGTGCAGGTAGCGGACTCTGGAGCCGTGAGCCCTGATCATTTTTGATTTTTCTGCAATTTCCCGGTCGCTGGTTGTAATTATGCCGCCTTCGCTTGTTGTCATGTTTTTGGTCGGGTAAAAGCTGAATGCTCCTGTCCCGAAACTGCCTGCTTTCTTCCCCAGGCACTCTGCGCCATGTGCCTGGCAGGCATCTTCTATCACAACAAGTTTGTGGTCTTCAGCGATTTCCATTATGGCTTTCATGTCAGCAGACTGCCCGTAAAGGTGGACAGGCATAATGGCTTTCGTTTTTGGATTGATCTTTTCCTTTATTTTTTCCGGGTCTATATTGTATGTATCAGGCTCAATGTCTGCAAAAACAGGTTTTGCTCCGGTATAAAGGATGCTGTTTGCAGTGGCAATAAATGTGAAGGGACTTGTGATTACTTCATCTTCTTTTCCGATATCGTGGGCAAGAAGTGCAATATGAAGAGCTGCAGTGCCGGAATTTACGGCCGCTGCATATTCGCAGCCTGTGTACTCGGAAAAAGCAAGCTCAAATTCTTCTACTTTTGGTCCCTGTGCGATCATGCCTGAACTCAGGACCTCTGTTACTGCATCAATCTCTTCCTTGCCCAGCAGGGGCCTGGCGATTGGGATCATTTTTAGACCTCTTATAATCTTGATTATGTTCCTTTGATTTCGATTAGCTTTTTCAGTAGGCTTATATCCTGTTTAATTCTTTGAGATCTTCCGGGAGTTCCTGTATTTTAGCAGGCACACCTAGAGCCAGTTTCCATGGGGGCACGTCTTTTGTTACAAGAGCTCCTCCGGCAACCATTGCTCCTTCTCCAATCTCTACTCCTGGAAGTAAAGTCGCGTTCGCGCCTATTGACGCTCCTTTTCTCAAAACAGGGCCTTTAAGCTCGTACTTTTTACGGATAGGATATTTGTCGTTGGCAAGAACAGCACAAGGTCCAATAAATACATTGTCTTCGATAAGCACATTCGTTGGAATATACACATTCCCCTGAATGCTGACATTATTACCTATCTTTACGTTTCCGTCTATGATAACGTTCGTTCCGATAAGTACGTTGTCTCCTATTTGTGTATTTTCCCTGATCATTACATTATGTCCGGTCTTGAAGTTATTCCCGGTCTTTACACTGGAGAATATTGTCGAACCTGCTCTAATTATCGAGTTTGCGCCTATAGTGCAGCCCGGAAAATCAAAGTCCTCAATCTCTATATTTTGTTTGAGGATTTCCATGAGGATTTTGTGTTCCGGATACCCCAGTATTACATTTTCCAGAACCACAGTATCTTTTCCGATTACAGAATTTCCGTAAATCTTGGAAGAATCATGGATTTTGAATTTTTTTGAATTCATATCTTTCCCCTTCATATACTTTATATCCGTTCGATAAATTCCAAATTGAACAAAGACATACTTAAAATTTTTAATGAATTAGAAAGTATATATTTTATTTTCATGTTCCGAACTTTCTGGTTATCTGATGTTACAGCCTGCCCGGGACATTTGTTATTTCCTTATTCCCTGTACCCACTCCCTTCAATTTACTAACTATGTGAATTTTTTAGTTTGAATACACTTTATAATTATTTAACTGATTTGGTTTATCTGTCAATCCACAGCTTTTTCGATCTTTTTTTGTAATGGTATTTAATTTATCGAAATTATTTGGTACAAATTAACCTTGAAGCTCTTTTAAATTCACATCTAATTTTTTATAGTGTATGTATATCTTTAATCACTGTCTTATTCCTTATTGACTTTTTACTTCTATAATAATTGTGGTTTTATTTCTATAATTGCTGTCTTACTTTTACATGTCTGTCTTGATTCTTTTAGAACAATATGTATAATACTGAATATACACAGTTATAATTTTATATGATAGTAATCCGATTTAAAAATTATCTATTAATCTATCAAAAATATTTTTAAGCCCTTCCTGATAAGATCTTACCATTTCTCTGTTAGAAGATTTATATGGATGGGGACTTATGCCAGTAGCTTGTTGTAAGGGCAATATATTCCACTCATCTTCTGCCTTACATAAAAAAGGTATGTATATTTCATTTTCAAGGAAAAAACTAATAACTATAAAGCTGGATCGCCCTTGATTTAAAATTTATATATCTACTTTTTTATCCTGCAAAATGGAGCAGGATTTTTTGAAATTAACATCTATTGCTTTCTTTTTTTCATTCTCTTTTTACGTTCTATTCTTTGAGTTCAGGAGATTAAATGAAGGAGAGTTTTTATATCAGATCGCACATTTGATTCTTTTATACTTCAATCAACTAGAGGAGTTTTAACTACGCTCAGTTTAATTTCATCAACTTCTGCTTTTTCGGGCGAGCTAACAATGATGACTCCACCTGGAGTCCCTGATGGCGCATCAGTCGCCGTAGCGGTTTTGCTTGTAATGTTACTTCTCAGAGACATCCTTCCTTTGCTAAAGAACTGGGATGAATCTGTACAAACTTCTTTGAATATGGGGATTCTTCCACTTCTGTTTTCTTTCGGTGCAGTAGTCCTTTATAAACTCGTAGCTCTCTTCTAATTTATGGGGAGAGCTTAATATTTTAAGCCTGTAAGCTGGAGACAAAACACTGTAGAGATAAACCATTTTTTATTTTAAAAGTTCTGAGGAAAATTAGTTTTTTCAGGCTGTCAAAAATAAGTTTTCCTGCCTTTTTTTCTGCTCCTTCTTTTCTGCCTGTTCATTCTTTATGTCCTGCTCTTTTTTGCTTTTTATTTACATTCTCTTACCTGCTTCAAGCATCTGATTTTTCTTTCTGTCGGCAAAATTTTATGGCAGAATGCGTGGCATGGTTGAAATTACAGATCGGAGTGTGCATTTTAAAAAATAAATTTAAAATAGATGGGGAATAACCCCAAAGAGGAAGACATTTATGAAGCCGTGTACCATTGTGACAAGAGGGAGGCTTCGGGTTTTGTAGAACATGTATCCTATAATAAAACCTACCAGGAAAGCGTAGAAAATTTCAACCATGCTTCCATATCCCGAATGCATCAGCCCGAAGAGGACGCTTGTCACAAGTAAGCCACCCCTGCTTCCAAGGAACATTTCAAGCCTGTTTTGCAAGATGGATCTGAAAATGATCTCTTCAACAAGACCTACTAAAAAGACCATAACAAGGGTGAGTATCAACAGGCTGATTATTGAGAGATCAGGAACCAGGTAATTTGTCTCTATTATAAAATATTCTCCTATTCCGAGAAGGAGACCGATAATTATTGAAAGTGGAATATAGGTGCCTATTTTTTTGAAGGTTACCCCAAGTTGTTCCTGGTTAAATCCCTGATTGGTGAGCGCAACAGTAACTGGAATTGTGAGGAGCCCATAGATAAAGACAAATGAGTAAAGGGTTATCTCATAAAAAGCTGGCATTGAGAGATTTACCAGCCGCAGGATTGGCAGCAGGATAAAAGCCTGATAAGTCTTCTGGATCTCTACATTTTTTATATATAGCATGGAAAAACAAAGCCCAATAAGAAGGACTGCATGGACTTCCATCGCAGGTATGATTTTTCCGGAATATATCAGAAACTCTGCAATTGCGACTAATAATACCGGAATAATAATGTAGAGCCCTTTGTTTTTTATTTCGGGCTCGGATGCTGACATGTGCGCGTAAGTTCCCCGGTATTCAGGCCTTTGTGCTTCTCTATCAGGTGTTTTTAACTCCAGATTCTCATAAGTTTCCATTTTTATGCCTCCCCGATAACATCTATCCAGAGGCGCAGGTCCTCATAAGGTATCTCTTTTTCGGTTTCATTGAAAAGCAGAAACTGGAGCTCCAGATCTTTTCCTCTTATAGAGGGGGTTATCTCAAGAGGTTCTTCCAGGGTCTTATTGTCTTCAAGCTGTATGTGTTTCAGGTTTTCAGGCAGAGCCAGTGATTTATTTTCAAGCCTGACATCCAGTGTATAATTTACTGTCCTGTGTTCGTGGTTTGCAATCCCTATAATGACAGTTTCGCTTTTTCCCTGCACATATTCCATAGTATAATTATCGGCTTTTCCCTCAGGCCCAAGAATATAAAATTCTGTGAATGGGTCATGCTGGTGGGGAAATATGCTTATATATGCCGTAGCCCCTGCAAGTGTCAGGAGGGAAATTGCCAGAAAAGCCCTCAGGGTCTTTTCCGTTGAAGATTCCGGTTTTCCCAGGACTTCAACTATGGAACTGGCAGATTTTTTGAAAGAAACTTCAAAGGCTTTGTCTTCTGGAAGCTGCTTCCTGCGAATATACGCTCCTGCACATGCCAGGATAATAAATACAGAAAGGCTTGCGAGAAGAGGCATCTCTCTTATCCCGAATGATGTATTATCAAGTGCAAGTCCTGTAAGAGGTACTATTGCAACACTCATCCCTATGGAAAGTGCTGCCCTTTCAACTCCTTCAAGTCCGTTTTTTGCCGGAAATAGTAAGGCTACAAGGGCATACCCCGGCAGAAATAACACCAGTAGCAGTCCAAGGACGATGCGAATAAAACTCTCGTTAAGTACAGGAATGAGTACGATAATATCTGTAAGAATTACAAGACCTGCCACGAGCAGCAGATCAGATGGAAACTTCTGGTTTCCGGCCATATGACTCCTCATAAAACGGTTTTAATGTTTTTCTGGGTTCCCAGTTATTTTTTCGTGTATTCAGGCTAACTCTACTGATCTGATTGTCAATCTTCATGTTTTTTAGACGAACTTATTTGATGCTTTCTCAGCTCGTCTGCCCTTCTCTTCTATTATGAAGAATTGAGGTCCAGAATGATATAATTTACCCAGATGTTTCAATCCAGTAGCGATTTTTTTGATGTATTAAATTATGTTTCCGAATAAGCTATATTATTTCAATTATGATTTTAATTTGAGTAGATCAAATTATCTTTTTGTATAAAATATCTTTCCCTTTTCCTGTCTGCTATTATAAAAATATGTTTTTTCTTTACAGCCTATTCTGGGATTTTTATATCTCAGATAAAGTTTAATGATTCTTTTGAAATGATTTTCCTGATTATGTTCATTTTTTTTAATTATGTATACTTTATCACAAAAAACGCTGTTAACAATGTATCTGTATAATTTTTTATATCTATTTTCTCCTGATCAAGATTCCTTTAGGAGGTTTTTAAAGGCTTTTCTGGCTAATAAATCTCTTAATCCGATTTTATTTCTTTTTCGTCATCGGCTAGACTGCTGAACTATTTTTTGTGCCTAAATGCTTATATAGCTCATATATTAAAACAAATACACGTCTTAATAGGAACTATGACCTGGCTGTAAAACATCTTTGCTTTCGCTAAACGGAGCATAAAAATCCCCCAATGATGTTTCTACACCCTTAATTGTAGTTAATCCTTAGAAACCCTATAAAATTTGTGGAGCGACGACCCTGAAAAATTTATTTACTGTATTTGGAATTCTGGTCACTTTCTCTGCAGAACAGCGGTTTATACAGACATTTGTATCTTTTGATGAAGAGGTAGTTGATTATACATGACCATTACTATTGCAGCCATGCCTGCGTATAATGAATCCCATTCTATTGCCGATGTTATTCAGGGCTGTAAAAAATACGTGGACCGGGTTGTGGTTGTGGATGATGGAAGTACTGACAACACTGTTGATATCGCTGAGTCCCTTGGCGCTTATGTCGTCCGCCACGAAGTTAACCAGGGTTATGGTGCAGCCCTCCGCCACTGTTTTGAAGCTGCCCGCAATCTTGGTGCCAGCTCCATGGTTATCATCGATTCCGACGGTCAGCACGATCCTTCTGAAATCCCCAAACTTCTTGAGCCTTTAAGAGATGGTTTCGACCTTGTTATTGGCTCACGTTTCGTCAACGGTAACGGAAAAAACGTTCCTATTTACCGTAAATTCGGCATGAAAGTTCTTGATGTGGCAACTTATATTGCAGGCGGTCTTCATGTTACAGATTCTCAGAGTGGTTTCCGCGCCTATGGCAAAAAAGCTATTGAGAATATCAACCTGAATGGGACTGACATGTCTGCAGGTTCTGAGATTCTTATTCAGGCAAGAGACCATAAACTTAAATTTACTGAAGTGGAGATCCACTGCAGGTATGACCTTGAAGACTGCTCAAGTGAACATCCGTTCATACACGGTCCCCGTGTCCTGTTCCAGCTTTTAAAAGATATGGAATACAGGCGTCCCCTGTACTACTTTGCTGTCCCGGGCTTGATCATGACGTCTACAGGTGTCCTTATGGGTCTTAAGTTCCTCCAGGACTACATTCTTGGAGATTATCTGCGTTTTGGACCCACGCTCCTTATGGTGATGCTGACAATAATAGGCGCTTTCATGATATTTACAGGAATTATACTGCATGCGATTTCGAGAATGATATTTATCAATGAACAGATTCGAAGATGATAAAGGTTAAAAAGTGATTATTTAATACTCTCTGTCCTGTGGTAAGATTCCTGAATGAAAATGTCAGAGAAAACCTGTACGTTCATGGGTAGAAAACTTATTGTCGACTACCCTGAATAATTATTTAATAATATCTTAATGAACACATTTTTATAATAAATACATCTTGATGAAAAAATATGAAAATAAAATCGTAAGTAAAATGTAATAAATCCGAATATTTTTAAATTATCGAGGCATTTTTTCAAAGCAAAATCTTCTTAATCAATGAACCTATTTGTGAATATTATTTGATTTTTAAAAAAATCTACAATTTAACTTAAACCGATTGTCAGTGAATATAATCTGAATTTTATGAAGCTAAGGATAACAGGGATATTATGTCTTTATTGAATGAAATTGAGGAGTTAAAACCTGCTAATAACAGGTGGATGAAACTTATCTACTCTTTATTTCCATTATGCGTGATTATTGCTGTATTATTTGCATTCTTATGGATGTTTGCTATTGGAAAAGTAGCTTTTGTGATTAAAGGGATATTCACTGGAGTCCCTGCAGTCATCTCCTGTATTTTTTTATTATTTATTTATAAAAGAGATGTAGCATTAAATGATATTCGCGTTTTTCTTTCCATCAGTCAAAATTCCTTAACCTATTTGTTTGGAATTCTCTACCTCAGTTCAGTCACTGTACTTTTATTGTTCCCAGGAGCCAGGACCTGGCATTATTTTGCGCTGATTGTGCTGCTTTACATTTCTGTTTTGCTGCAAATATTATCCGAAAACTCCAACCCCTCTGTTATTCTAGTTGAGATTTTTTTAATTCTGCTGAATCTTACTTATAGTGTTACTTTAAATTACGATCTTTATTTTGGGACTACTGACATTATGCCTCATATTTTACTCTCTGAAATGACTGCAGCATCAGGACATGTTATTTCAACCTCTTTGACCGATTATGCATTCTTCCCTCTATATCACATAATGGTCGCTTCAGCTTCCAATTTATTGAACATAGACGTAAAATCAGCTCTCTTTTTAATAGCCGCACCTATTTTTGCAATAACTATCTTTTTTGTTTACTACCTTTCACAGTATGTATCTAATAATCGCCAGATTTCTCTGCTTTCTTCCTTACTGTTTTCTTCGAGTGCAATTGTGCTTTATTACGGTGCATATATGATTACTCGAACAATATCTTTTGTAATGTTTGTTGTATTACTGTATTTGATTTATAGTGTCAATTTCAAAGAGGATAAATTTCCTCTAAAAGTTCTTTCCGTTATTGCCACTATTTTTTTAATACTGGTGCACAATGTTTCTTTACCCCAATTTATCTTGTTAATGGCCATTCTTCTTGTTTGTGAATATCTGGTTAATGTTGGCAAACATATAAGCAGGCCTTTTTTTGTTTTCTTAAGCGTTGCATTTGTATCCTACTGGTTTTTCGTAGCATATCTGTTTCTTCAGAGGAGTATATCCGTACGTCTACAGAGCCGGTTCTATGACTCAATGATTTTGACACTTGAGGGAGCAGAAAGTGTTAATGAACATCTGATTAATCTAGTAGGATCCCTGGATAACTCGGTTTTTCTGTTTTTTGCTTTAATTGGAATTGGTTTTCTTCTGAAAAAATACAGAAACAACTATGCTGCGGTATTTGGACTGTTCGCCCTGATTACTCTCGTATTTTATATCCCTAACCCCCTCAATACTATCTGGCAGCTGCAGGTTTTATTCAGGATTGATAGATTCAAGCTTTTTGTCAGTCCCTTTATGGCTTTTGTTATGAGCTACGGCATTTATGTATTCTGGAATTATCTGTCAAAATCTCCCTCTAAAAAGAGTTATCCTTTAGTTATAATTCTCTTATTATTCTCTACCTTTGTGTTTATTTCTTCTGTCTACAGTATCTCGGATTCTGAAAGTCTTGTTGTCGAGTCCGCACATCCATACTTTACAGCTCAGGAACTGAAAGGATTTGAGCATGTTAAAGACTATATTCCCGCTGGCTCTCATATTTACTCTGACTATTACACGGCACGGTACTTTGAATTCCCTGGGTCAACAGGGGCATCAGAGAATAAGGACCTTTTGATTTACCGGAGCTATAGAGTCGATAATGTGAGTAATTTCGATCAGTATAAAGGTTACATTGTGATCAGAACTAGCGAATTCCTCCGAGCCGGTTTATATTTTAGCAAAGGAGGAACTAATGCGGAAAGTGCTAATTATTTTTATAAAGGAACTACCGAAAATAAATTGGAAATGGAAAATAATCTGAAAAAAATAAGTAAAATTTATTCAAGTCCGGTAGAATCTATATTCATTGGTGGCTATGGAGTTAATTAAACACCTATCAGTTCTCTTGTATGATAAATCTGATAATATCCAGATACGTTAAAATTTTTTAATATTTACTCCGGGAATATGTGAGCTATTTTTCTCACATACTTTCATAAGAGTAGAGTACGGCTGTCAAAAATGCGGAGGGGAAGAACTGCAGTAAATTGAGAATACTGTTAGATAGATAGTGTTTATTAATTATAGTTTGCTATTTATCTGGAAATGGAGGCAATCTTTGGATGGGTGATATTATTTTGTAGCAGGACATTTTTTATGTTCCGGAGTAGATATCTCATCCTTGATTTTCGAAAATTATAATTCTGTCTCATCCTCTAAACACCTTTTTCAGACCGAAACGATTGGATAAAAAAGGCTACTGGATTATTTCCTTCCCAATTAAGGATTAAGGTCATTCTCAAAAACAATTTTGGGAATTATTTTATTCAAAACACGGGGACTAAGAATGAAAAAAAGAAATTGGACGTGTAAATGGCAAAATAGAAAAAATGTCGGAGTTTACATTGTAATTCTCTTTTTTTTAATCTTAACTGGAACAGCCTCGATTTCTCTTACTCCAGATATGACAGTTTATGTTGCAGGAGATGGCAGTGGAGACTTCAACTGTGATGGAGAGGCTGACCAGGTAGAGATAAATCATGCCCTTAAATTTGTAGCAGAAAACCCTGACTATACCACTGTTTATCTCAAAGGCCCCTTCACCTATACTATTGACGAAACTATTTACATCCACAGCAACACTATTCTGGAGGGAGATTCAGATGCTGTTGTCAAACTGATTGATCGTGCTGGATGGACCAATAAGCCCATGATACCTTTGATTGGTAAGTATGGAGATTCAAAAATAACCAATGTAACTATCAGTGGGTTTGAAATTGATGGAAATCATGATGGTAACACTGGACATTCCAAAGGTCAGGGCTACTATAATATGATTTATTTTAACAACGCGACAAATATAACAGTTTGCAATATGTATATGCACGACGGCCATGGTGATGGGCTGCGGATTAACTATGGTGAAAATATCCAGTTTTATAATAATACTATCTATCAACTTGGACATGACGGGCTTTATGCTATTGAATCTTACAATGTAAAAGCCTGGAATAATACAATAACCTGCAGGACCAACAGTGGTCTCAGAGTCTGGAATTCAAATCACGTAAAATTCTATGATAATGTTATTGACTCGACTTATGATAGGAGCGCAGGAGGACCTGGAATCCAGATTCAAAAATCCTCAGCTGTTATGGATGATATAGAAGTTTATAACAATGTTATCCATAACACCTTTGGGCCCGGGTTATGGCTGATAGGTTACGACTCTTCTTACTCTAAAGAGGAGGCTCGAAACGTCCACATCCATCACAATATATTTTACAGTACTGGAACAAATCCAAGCATAGACTGGGTGGGCGGCATCGTAATCAGTGGATTTTATGATACTCTTATTGAAAACAATGTATTTGATGGCGTATACCATGCTGCAGTAGTCCATATGTATCCGGATGGCAAGTCTGCCGACCTTTCTCCTAAAGGTACAGGATATACAACCATTGTCCGCAATAATATTATAGCGAACACACTTGAACGTAAAAAAAGCTCTCTGGGGACAGGATATGGTGTAATTAACTATCTCCCTGAATCACATAGTTTCGTGATCCATAACAATTGTCTTTACAATAATAAAGGTGGAGACTTTATAAATGCAACGTCAACAGGCAGTGTTTATGAGAATCCGCTTTTTGCAAGCAGGAGGAATCATGATTACCACCTTAAGTCGACAGGCGGCAGATGGAACGGAAAAACATGGGTAAAAGACCGTGTAATATCTCCATGTATTGATGCAGGTTACTCCTCTTCAGATTATTCACAGGAGCCTGAAGACAATGGAGGCAGGATTAATATAGGAAGGTACGGAAACACTGAGGAAGCATCAAAATCAGGAATAATGCCCGGATATCAGGCGTGGTGGTATAAGGTATCTCAGGTATCTCCATTAGGTCTGAAAATACTCAGGACATTGATCAGGATATTCTTTTTTATTTGATATAAGTAAAGGAGGTCTTTCCGAAAACCAGGTGCCTGGAGATCAAATCCGCTTCAGTCCAGATCTCGGGGACCTCCTTAAAGGACATCCAGAACTCAACTGCTAAAAGCTTCAATTGATATACTCCAGCTGAAGTTTTGGCACCTGTGTTTCGTTTCCACAGTTGTTACTGTAGAATGCAACATAATTGTTATTTTCATTCCTGGCTTTTATGAGAAATCCTGTATTCTCGTATTTTCCGCTGGCATATTCGTTTACAAGTTCTGTGACATCAATCTCATGATATTTATTGTCTGGAAGTTCGCTTCCTTTAAGGGTAATTGAAGCATAAGGAGTGTCTCCCTGAGAGACCCCATTTTTATCATACCAGTCTCCTCCTGCATATTTCCATGCAACGTTTTTGTCTCTATTATTCCAGCTTACATAACTTGAGTTCCAGGAAGAAGCAGGTCTGTAAACCTCAATCACAGTATCATTTAGCCTTGAATTTTCTGCTGGATAATACCAGTAAAGGGAAAGATTTGCACTGGTGACTTCAGTTGCATTATTAAACTCATTCAGGTCAAACCACATTATATCTCTATATACGGCATTGTTCATTCCCCCAACATCGATAAAAGTTGAGTCCTGATAAACAGCGTCAGGAGAAGCCTCCCTTAGCCTGTTATCTATTGCACCGGTAAGAGTTGCGTTAAGAGTGATTTTTTCAATAATTTCAGGAACCACAGGTATATTCTCTGAGGATACCTTCTTTGTTATGTTAAGGCTGGGTTTCTGTGTTTCTTTTCCGCATTCGTTGCTGTAGAACGCAATATAATTATTATTTTCATTCCTGGCTTTTATGAGGAATCCTGTATTCTCGTATTTCCCACTGGTATACTCTTTTACAAGCTCTGTCACGTCCAGCTCATAATACCTGTTATCGGGAAGTTCGCTTCCTTTAAGGGCAATTGAAGCATAAGGAGTGTCTCCCTGAGTGGCCCCATTTTTATCATGCCAGTCTCCGCCTGCATTCTTCCATGCAACATTTTTGTCCTTTTTATTCCAGTTTACATAACTTGAGTTCCATTCAGAAGCAGGCCTGTAAACCTCAATTACTGTATCATCCGGTCTTTCATTTCCTGCAGGGTAATACCAGTAAAGGGAAAGAGTAGAATCGGTAACTTCGGTTGTGTCATTGAACTCACCCAGGTCAAACCATATTACATCCCTGTATCTTGCATCGTTCATCCCCCCCACATCAATAAAAGCTGAATCCTGATATACTGAATCAGGAGACGCTTCACGTAGACGGTTATCTATTGCCTCATTAATCGTTTCGTTAATGATAATAGGTGCCGGAGTTTCTTTAGTTGTTATGTTAAGTTTTGGTTTCTGTGCTTCTATTCCGCCTTCGTTGCTGTAGAACGCAATATAATTGTTATTTTCAGTCCTTGTTTTTATGAGGAAGCCTGTGTTTTCGTATTTTCCGGTAACGTATTCCTTTACAAGCTCTGTTACATCCAGCTCATAGTACCTGTTATCGGGAAGAGTACTGCCCCGGATGGTAAACGTGGCATATGGAGTGCTGCCCTGCAATACTCCGTTTTTATCGTACCAGTCTCCACCTGCGTTTTTCCATGCAGCATTTTTGTCTTTCTTATTCCAGCTTACATAACTTGAGTTCCAGGAAGATGCAGGCCTGTAAACCTCCACAATGGTATCATCTGGCCTTGTATTTCCTGCAGGGTAATACCAGTAAAGGGAAAGGGCAGCACCGGTGACTTCCGTACTTACTTCTGCAGTTTCATCGTATACGCTCAGATCAAACCACATAACATCCCTGTATCTGGCATCGTTCATCCCCCCCACGTCAATAAAAGTTGAATCCTGATACACAGTATCAGGAGAAGCCTCACGCAGACGGTTGTCATATACTTCAGGGATTGGTTCGGGACCGACTCCTGAAAGGGATGCGTGGATAGTGTTTCCGTACCTTCCGATATTGGCCCTGTTCCCGTTATCTTCAGGTTCTTTTGAATAGTCAGAAGATGGGTTTCCGGCATCAATGCATGGAGAGCTCACACTGTCTTTTACCCATGCTGACCCTGTCCAGCGTCCCGTCTCTGATTTAAGGTGATAGTCACCATTTTTACTGTCTACGAAAAGAGGATCAACATTGATGTCCGTCAGGTGATTTACGTTCTTATAATCGCCGGCTGCGCTATTATATACACAGTTGTATTCTACCACCATATTGTGCGATTTGGGGAGGCAGTTCAAAATTCCATATCCGGTTCCTTGCCCTTCTCTGACATTCCATGTTAATCTGGGAGTTGTATTGGCAATAATATTATTCCTTATAGTTGTCGTGAATCCTGATCCTGAAGGGCCTGCATTGTCGTAAGTCATGTACATATTTACAACTGCAGCGTTATGTACTCCCTCAAAGACGTTGTTTTCGATCAATACATTATGGAATCCGCTGCCAAGAACTCCGCCAACCCACTGAATATTTTTGTTCGTACCTGTGCCATTGAAAATATTGTGGTGGATGTAGCAGCTTGTTAAGGTTTTATCATAGGCTCCTTCGGTTCCGATAACCCATATTCCCGGTCCGTAAGTATTCGTGATCAGGTTATCATAGATCTCTACATTCATAACATCAGCTGATCTCTGGACCTGAATTCCCGGGCCTGCATCCGGGTAAGAATCAATAAAGTTATCATGGAATTTTACGTTGTTCGAATTCCAGACTCTAAGTGCACTGTTTATCCGGCAGGTAATCCTGTTATTCCAGGCCTCCACATTATCGGATTCAATAGCATAAAGCCCATCGTGTCCAAGCAAATAGATTTTATTGTTATAGAACTGGATATTCTCACAGTAGTATGTTCGCAGTCCGTCGCCATGTCCATCGTGCATGTACATATCATAAACACTTATATTTTTCACTCTACCGAAATAAATACAGTTGTAATATCCTTTTCCCTTTGACAATTCGGTGTTACCTTTGTGGTTTGCATTAATTTCAAATCCTCTTACAGTAACATTGCTTATTGAACCCTTACTACCAATTAAGGGGATCATAGTCTCCCATCCTGCATGATTTACCAGTTTGACAACAGCATCTGAATCTCCCTCCAGAATAGTGTTGCTGCCCTGAATGTAAATGGTACTGTTGATGGTATAGGTAAAGGGACCTCTGAGATGAACGGTTGTATAAGCAGAGTTTTCCGCCACAAATTTAAGGGCCTGATTTATCTGCACTTCATCGCCTTTTCCATCACAGTTAAAGTCCCCACTCCCGTCTCCCGCAACGTAAACAATAGGAGCCGTCGGAGTCTTACACAAAGCAGTAGGCATACTGATCAGTATAAGACAAACTATTAGAAAAGAAATTATAAATTTTTGATTCAACTTATCACCTGGATTATCATAATTCAGTTTTTTCCTGTTCTGGGTAATTAGCCCGTCCTGGGGTCATTATCTGAAAAATGATAGTGTTCTATTGATAAAAACTCAATTTTTTTATTCAGTTTCTCCCCTGGTTATTGAGTTTTTATAGTTAGTATCCACTCCGTAGCATGAACAAATCATAAATACTCTGGTTAAAATCTTCAATCCAGAGAATAATATATTAAAATAAAGAGAGATACCGACAACGGAATATTATTCTTCTTTTTCAGATAATGTCTCCTTTGTAAGTTAATTCCCCCCTTTTACAAACAATCGAAAAAACTATCCATAGTTTTACCTAATTTAATTTCAATTGTTCTCGTTGTAAATTAGATATTATATTATAAAAAAGTATATGCAATGTTTTTAAAATATTTTAACAGTTTGGGGAAAAATACTTTCTTTAGTTATACTACTGGGGATATTAGATGAAAAAGTTATAATAGCGGGGTTCTGATTAAAATCATCAAGAAAGATTCATAAATTAGAAAATTGGCGAAGTTACAGGTGTAATAGCAGAAAAGCAATGTTAAATGAAAAGATCCTAAAAAGGGTAAAACTCAGATCTTTTTAAAAAGTTTCTTATACACAGTTTTATCTGTATGACCTATCTGTTCTTTGTCTTCATGACCTCTCGGTTGTTTTATCTGTCTAATCTATCTATTAACTCTTGAGAATATGATCATAAGCGAAATATACGTAACTCGATTTGCACTCTTTATTTCTCTATTTTTCGACTTATTTCATTAATTCCTTAAATAAAAGTTAACTAACAATATTATAGAGGAATTAAAGAGACAAATTCCAAGTTTCGAATCGTCTTAATAATCAAAGACCTGGTTTATAAGCTGGTTTATTATGCAGACAGAATATTATTTATATCTCGTGATTTAATGGCTTTTACTAGCTTCATTGCAAACAGACAGTACCTTTTTTGCAACACTATTCCAGCTATGATTTTTAACAATATATTTACGGCCCTTTTCTCCCATTAATTTTCTGGAATTTTCATCTCGGAGTAATTTTATTACAGCAGCTGCAAGTTCTTCCGAATTTTCAGGTGTCACAGCAATTCCTCCTCCAGACAGCTCAATTAAATCTTTTACGCCAGGAATCGCACTTGCTACAAGCGGTTTCCCGCAGGCAAGATATTCATATGTTTTTAAAGCTGACAAGCCAATTTTCGAATTTCTTTCTTTTATAAATGGGGCAACACAAATATCCGAGGCATTAATGTATACAGGGACTTTTTCGTAAGGTATTCTCCCAGTAAAAATGAAATTATCCAGTAAACCCAGATCATCTGCCAACTTCATCCATTCTTTTTTCATAATGCCGTCTCCAACGATCAGGAAGCGGGCGTCGGCAAATTCTTTCAAAATTAAAGGGGCTGCCCTTATCAGATATTCAACACCCTGCCAGGGAATTAAATTCCCAACAAAGCAAATGTAGTGCAGTGTACTGTCTAAATTTAATTCGTTTTTTACTTTATTTTTATCCATTGGGATAAATAATTCCGTGTTAGCACCATTATTTATTACAACAATTTTGGACTCCGGAATGAAATATATCTCCATAAGTCCCTTTTTTACTCCATCGGTTACAGCAATAAGTTTGCTGCATCCTTTTAAGTTTATGCTCTCTATCAGTTGTGCGATCTTAATTTTCGATTTTGATGAACCCTGAATAATCATCTCATCTATTGTAATCCCATTTACTTCTCCAACTTGTGGAATCCCCAGAATCGACGATACGATAGTAGAAGAAGCGCCACTCCCGGATAATCTTGCATAAAACAAATCCGGTTTCAATTTGATAGTATAATAAATGAGGTACAAAAAGAGAGATAATTGATATGTGAATATATTCAGGTAATTAGAAAATAAAAACTGGAAGTGAGTAGAAGGGACTTCTATTATATTCGGGTTTTTGTAGCTTCTATTTTTCGAACTTCTTGAAAAAAGTAGCACATCGACTCCCAATTTTTTAAGATTATTTAACAACTCAATTGTATGGACGTTGGATCCATTAAATAAGTCCAGCTGCATTCCATAACTAATAAACAATTTCATATAATTGTAACTCCCATTAAAGATATAGATGTCTTGTTATTTTCTGTTACTACTTCCCATTTATTGCATATTCTCAAAATACAGTCAGTTAGAAAATAGCTTTTGAAGATTTACTGGCGAAAAAAGGATAAAATCATGCATCCCTGGAGGACAGTCGATAATATAATTTTTCAAAACCATCTGTAATTGTTTCCCAGTCATAGTTTCTCACAATATGGTCTCTGGCATTGATCCCTATTCTATTTCTGAATTCTTCATTTTCTAACAGATATATTATTGATTCAGCTAGTTTTTCAGGATTTTTCGGAGGAACCAGTATACCATTTTCACCATCCTCTATTAACTCGTCACACCCTTCAACATCTGTCGCAACCGAAGGTACCCCGCAGGACATAGCCTCCATTAGACTTGTTGGGAATCCTTCTCTATAGGAAGGCAATACGAAAATAGTTGCATTTTTGTAATATTCGATAATCTGTGATCTACTTAAAGAACCGGTGAATATGACATTATCTTCCAGTCCAAGTTTTTTTACCTGTTTTTTTAAATTCTCCAGTATGGTCCCTGTACCCACTAAAATAAACTTGACATCTGGATATTTTTTGCACACAATGCTTGAACATTCGATTAAGTCGAATAAACCTTTAAACACTTCAAATCTGCCGGTATATAAAACGGATTTTAAATTTGATCTATTTTCGGGGGGGGTAAAGAAATCAGTATCTACTCCGTTATGAACTATACTTATCTCCCTTTTAATTGAATGGTACATTCTAAAATTATTAGCAGATGAATTTGATACAGCTGTTAATATATCACTTTTCTGAACAATTTCCTGTTCCACTTTAAATAAATATTTGCGTAATAGTTTTACAATAAAGAAATGCAGAGTTTTTACTTCCATAGAATCAAGCTTTTTTGTAGAATTACCGTGTGAAGTGAATATAACAGGCAGCGAACTGTTAAATACTGGCTTAACTGGCAGAAAATATCCATGCAAATGGATCAAATCAAAGTCAAATTTTAATGATTTTAACAGTTTAGTAACATATATTTCGTGAATTTTAAACGGAGATGGAAAAAACGGGATAAATCTTACTCTATAAACAGAAATCCCCTCTATCTTTTCATAATATGTTTTTCTCCAGGTTCCTCTTGTAATGACTGTGACTTCATGTCCTCTTTCTACAAGTTTTTTTGATAAATTATAGACATAAGTGCTTATACCACCTATATCAGGCGGGAACTCAGAAGTATACATGCAGATTTTCATAATTTTTGTCCTATATTATTAAGTGAAAAAAGATCGTTTTAATTCCATAAAATAACATATTTTTGTCTCGGAAAGTGTTTTTCTCAAAATGTGATTACTGGATATTCACTTTAGATATTACTTGCGTGATCCCTCTATAAAACGAATTATATGGAAATCCGCCTTTTGAGATCCCTTTTATTAATTCCGAACACCCTTCTTTATATTTCTTATTAAACAACAGGTCATAAACACCATGGTCACACAGATACCTGCCCTGATTTCTTATTCTCATTTCATGAATCAAAGTATCGAACTCGGTAGACTCATAACTATCATGACCAGAGTTTCTTCTTTCAATTGCGAACTCTCTGGCGATATCTGCATATATTCGTTGAAGGGTGTGGTGTTGCATAGTTACACTGCTATCGGAAACTCTCCATCTAATTAAAGGTAGTGCGATGTTGGATAATTTATATTTATCACTGAGCCTTAAAATAAGATCATAGTCCTGTGAGTATCGAAATTTTTCTCTATAGGATCCCACATTATCCAGGGCTTTCTTTCTGACCATTATAGAACTATGAATAAAAGGATTAAGATTGATAAGAAATCTATTTACAAAGTATGGTTGTGACATTACATTCATAGAGCCAATTTTATTTCCGGAACTATTAATCAGATGTGCTCCTGATCCTACCAGCCCCGCTTCTGGATAAGCATGCAAATGATCAAGCTCTTTTTCCAATCTTGAAGGCTCTGCAAAGTCATCCGAGTCCAGCCTTGCAATAAACTCCCCTTTAGAATTGTTTATCCCAATATTAAGAGAAATTGTTAAACCAAGATTATTTTCATTATCAATTACTTTAATTCTGGGGTCTTTTTCTGAAAATTGATTAACTATCTTCAGCGTATTGTCCGAAGAGGCATCATTTATAATTATAAGCTCCCAATTTTCATAGGTTTGATCTAAAATACTCGAAATCGAGTCCGAGATAAATTTTTCAGAATTGTATGCAGACATTACAACGCTAATAAGATCTTTTTTCATTGAGAAAACAACCGTAAACAGTTTTTTAGATGATTTCCGATTACACTCTTTACTATATTATTTTAGATATTTAAAAATTCTAGTTTAAAATTTTAGCAATGAAATTTCTTAAACTATCAAGAAGATCTAATCATTTGTAAATATATTGGTTTTTTTCTAAATTACTCGATAATTTGCCTGAATTTTTAATCATGAGAATTAAATCGAATTTCTAATTCAAATCCTATTTTTATTTTTTTTAAAGTATCCTTTCCTGATCAGGTTCTATTTTTAAATAACATCTTTTGTCTAACCTATTCAAATAGTTTCTTTATAACATAACTTTCATTTTCCTGTAAGATTTATAAAAAAATTAGTAACTATTCAGGGTATAGTTAACGGCGCTCTCTTGAGCGCCGCTATAATACCCTCCAAAACAGGTAATCCGTTCTTTCTAATTGTAGAGATGTAAGCTCTAATTCTGCAGAAAGCTTCCGCTCCTTGTATAGTTCTGAAAGTTCCTGATATTTTCTGCTGTAATTTCATCATCCTGATATCTCTTTCTGCTTGATTATTCTCAAACGGAACTTTCAAATCTGTCAGGAATCTCAGAATATTTTCTTTGTGTTCTATAAACCTATCTAGCAGATTCCTTGCTTTTGTTTTTGGATTTTTTCCACGTTTTCCTTTCTTTTCAGGATTTAGAGATTGTGGATTTTCTTCAATTCCTTTAATTATGATAGCATCGAACCTTTCTTCCAATGCTTTAATTTGCTCAAAATCCAGTTCTTTGACTTGATCCTTGCATTCGTCGGTATACTTTTTCATCTCAGTGAGCAATTCATTCATTTCTTTAGCCCACTGCTGTTTATAGTTCTCTTCAATTCCAGTAAGTTCTCTCTGTAAATGAGCATTACAGAGAGCATGATCACAGTCATAAACGTTGTAAGGTTTCCATCCGTCGTGAACTGCTACTCCCTTAAACTCCGGAAGAATACCCATAGCGTCTATTGCTTCTGCTCCTCTTTTTGAGTGAGGTAAATAACAGGTGTATTTCTCATTAGAAGCTACATGAAGCCAGTGTCTTTTTCCTTCAATCTTCATACCAGTTTCATCAAAATTGATTACAGGCGAGGCTAATAACTTCTCTCTAATAACGTTTTCAAATTCCTCTAAATTCTGGAAACATTCTCTTTCTGCTCTAATTATCGTAGCAGGACAGATTTTTATTCCCATTATGTCCTCAAAAAATTCGGAAATTCTTTCATAGGGGATAAAATGGTGATTTTTACAGTAAATAGCTGAAGCTAAAATATTTGGACCATACTGAACTGGATATTTAACTGATTCAGGAAAAACAGCTTTATTTATTTTTCCACAGTAAGGGCAGGTCTTTATCTGACTTTTGTGTTCTGTAACAATCAGATTTACAGGAGGAATATCAAAGACCTGTCTTTTCTCATAGGCTTCAACTTCAACATTCTCAAGAGTATGGCCACATTCTTTGCAGCAACTCAAAGAATGTTCTATTACCTACTCAGGATGATCAACCATTTCAAGAGTTGTTCCTGGATGACCATCTTGACCTCCAGGTTTTTTGCCACTCTTTTTACGGAGACTCTTGGGGTTAGGTTTCTCCTTGATAAAAAAATCAGTAGAAGGAGGGCGACTGCTGTTACGACTGTTTTGGTTTAAACGAGATTCTAATACCTTTACACGTTCTTCGAGTTCAGCAATACGAATAGATTGTTCTTCTATGATAGTCTCAAGCCTCTGGATTACAGAAATTACAGCTTCAGGACCAGCGTCATAAATGATAAGAATCTCTTCACGTGTAAGCATAATAACGAAAGGAAATAGGATTCAATTTATATGCAATTTTTCCTCGAAAAGAGGAAAAATTGTAGCCTTTCAAAGGCTCTACCTGAATAGTTACAAAAATTATTCCTATTTCACTATTGATTTCAGAAATTTTATAGTTCAGCTGGAGTCTAATATTTTTAGAGCAGTTTTCTGAACAAGTCTGTCCTTTTTTTTTATTTTATACTCTATTACGAAAAATCTTCTGGTTATAAGTTATATATCTAAAGTTTTTTATTTATTTCATTTTTATGTATAATTTTTTCCGCGCTTATAATAGCTTTTTTATTTAATAGGCGTTTTAATCCGGTTTCATTTCTTTTTCGTCATCGGCTAAACTGCTGAACTATTTTTTGTGCCTAAACGCTTATATAGTTCATATATTAAAACAAATACACGTCTTAATAAGAACTATGATCTGGCTGCAAAACATCTTTGCTTTCGCTAAAAGAAGCACAAAAATCCTCCAATGATGTTTCTGCACCCTTAATTGTAGTTAATCCTTAGAAACCCTATAAAATTTGTGGAGCGACGACCCTGAAAAATTTATTTACTGTATTTGGAATTCTGGTCACTTTCTCTGCAGAACAGCGGTTTATACAGACATTTGTATCTTTTGATGAAGAGGTAGTTGATTATACATGACCATTACTATTGCAGCCATGCCTGCGTATAATGAATCCCATTCTATTGCCGATGTTATTCAGGGCTGTAAAAAATACGTGGACCGGGTTGTGGTTGTGGATGATGGAAGTACTGACAACACTGTTGATATCGCTGAGTCCCTTGGCGCTTATGTCGTCCGCCACGAAGTTAACCAGGGTTATGGTGCAGCCCTCCGCCACTGTTTTGAAGCTGCCCGCAATCTTGGTGCCAGCTCCATGGTTATCATCGATTCCGACGGTCAGCACGATCCTTCTGAAATCCCCAAACTTCTTGAGCCTTTAAGAGATGGTTTCGACCTTGTTATTGGCTCACGTTTCGTCAACGGTAACGGAAAAAACGTTCCTATTTACCGTAAATTCGGCATGAAAGTTCTTGATGTGGCAACTTATATCGCAGGCGGTCTTCATGTTACAGATTCTCAGAGTGGTTTTCGCGCCTATGGCAAAAAGGCTATTGAGAATATTAACCTGAACAGAGCTGACATGTCTGCAGGTTCTGAGATTCTTATTCAGGCAAGAGACCATAAACTTAAATTTACTGAAGTGGAGATCCACTGCAGGTATGACCTTGAAGACTGCTCAAGTGAACATCCGTTTATACACGGGCCACGTGTTTTGTTTCGGCTTTTGAAAGATATGGAATACAGGCGTCCCCTGTACTACTTTGCTGTCCCTGGTATGATTATGGCATCCGCAGGCGTCCTTATGGGTCTTAAGTTTCTCCAGGACTACATTCTTGGAGGATACCTGCGTTTTGGACCCACGCTCCTTATGGTGATGCTGACAATAATAGGCGCTTTCATGATATTTACAGGAATCATACTGCATGCAATTTCGAGAATGATGTTTATTAATGAACAGATTCGAAGACAATAACGGTTAAAAAGTGGTTATTTTATGGAATGTCCTTTTGTTTCGGTTGTAGTGGGTATTCGCAACGAAGAACGATATATTGAAGAATGTATCGAGTCGCTACTTCGTCTGGATTACCCCCAGGATTCTTACGAGATTATTATCGTCGATGGAATGTCCACCGACAGAACCCGGGAACTGGTACAGAAATACCCGGTCAGGCTTCTTCTTAATGAGAGAAAAAACGTTGCAGCGGCAAGAAACCTTGGAGTGCAGAATTCCATGGGAGATTTTGTTGCATTTACAGACGGGGACTGCAAGGCAGACCCTCTATGGTTAAAAACCCTTGTTACTGAAATGAAAAATGCTCCTGAAGATGTGGTATGTGTTGGTGGGCCTAACTTAATATTTGATACCGATCCTGTTTTTGGTAGAGTGGTGGGGCATGCCCAGGAAACATTTCTCGGTTCAGGAGGTTCTGCTCAGTCTAAAAATTCCTTAAAGAAACACTATGTTAGCTCTCTCCCTAACTGCAATGCGATGTATAAAAAAAATACAATAATTGAAGCAGGATATTTCGATGAGCGGTTTGTTGTAGGTCAGGATGGAGACCTTAACTACAGAATAAATAAAAAAGGTTATAAGTTCTTGTATATTCCAGAAGCAATAGTTCTGCATCATAGAAGGGGAACTCTCAAGTCATTTTCAGTAAGAATGTTCAAGTATGGCATGTGGATGGGGGAACTTTTTAAAAAACATGGGGAGCTTGTTCGGTGGTATGCGATTTTGCCCTCTGTCGCTATTCTCTTCTCAGTTTTTTCGCTTATCATTTCTCCGGTCTATACCACGCCAATAATAGTCCTGCTCTTAATGGGATTTTTATATCTCATTCTGGTCTTCATTGCCTCAATTCAGGTAATATTTAAAATGAAATCAAAGTACGGACTTTATGCCCTTGTTGTGATTCCTGTGCAGCACATCACTTATGGTATGGGATTTTTGTACAGTTTTGCAAACTCTCTCTATAAATCAAAAGGAGTGTCTTCTTCGATAGTTCAAAATTAAGGATCTAGCCCCATTTTAGAGCTGCTTTCTTTACCCAAATTACAAATTACTGAAATAACCTGAATTTGGGACAGATTGGAGCAAAAAGTTCTTTTTCGACATAGGCTTCACTGTAAGCTCTGTTGACTTAGAACAAAAATCTGAACTTTTTATTCAGGTTCAACCCTGAATCTTTTATTCAGATGAATTTTAATCTTTTTATTTCGCTCAATATATATTTGAGTGCTTTAAGGTTACGTAGATTTTTTAATTTTATGGTAATCCAAACTGCTTGATTTCCCTGGAATGTTTTACATAACATTTATTCTGGAAAACAGGCCAAAAAGAGTTTTGTTATACTGCTAAAGGGTCAAAAATAGGTTGTTTAATGGGTATAGGTGAATCCGATCATTGACCCTAATGAGTGACCTTGATGAGTGAATTCGATCGGTGGCCTTGATCAGTAAACTTGATTGACTCGGTGAATACCTGCAGTTCCGGAGCTTTGTCTGAGCTAAAGGGACAGCTCAGATGTTATATTAGTATGTGGAGAGAGCTTTTGGGCAAATCTGTACTTTGTCTTTAATTTTCCGGTAAATTCATTTTGAGGATCTTGCGAGGAGTTCTGAATATATATCTACAGTTTTCTTTGCATGAGATTCCCAGGTAAGTCCTCTCTGGATTATGCTTTTGCGGCCGAATTTTCCCATCTTTTCTCTTCTGCTTTCGTTTTCAAGTAATTTGTTTATTTTCTCTGATAGCTGTACAGGGTTTTTAGAAGGTACCAGATAGCCTGTTTCCCCTTCAACCATCAGTTCCGGGATTCCGCCAACGTCAGTCGCCACTACAGGGACTTCACAGGAAAGAGCTTCAAGAACAACATTTGGTCTCCCTTCTGAAAGGGAAGGTAAAACCAGCATATCAGCTGCTGAAATCCAGAGGGGAATCTCTTCATGGGTTACTGGCCCTGTAAATTTGATAAAGCCGGAGATTTTAAGTTCTTCTGCCCTTTTCTCCAGGCTTTTTCTAAGCCCATCATCCCTGCCTACCATGTAGAGGTCTGTGTTTTTATTCACAAAACTTTTTGCAGCTTCAATAAGATAATCCACACCTTTTATTTTCCTCAGGGCTCCTATAAACAGGACAATCTTTTTTTCCTGAGGCAGGTTTAAAACATTTCTTGCATATTCTTTTCCTGCCGGTCTGAATATTTCCGTATCCACGCCGTTAGGAACCACATCTACTTTATTTTCGTCTATCCCGAGGTTTACTATGTGGGTTTTGAGGTCCTCACTGACAGAAAGTATCCTGTCGGCAAAATTCATGGCTTCTATAATCTGTTTTGAAGTATAGGAACCTTCATAGGCAACTTTTCTTTCTATAGTGCCAAGGGCGCTGATTACAAGAGGAACTTCCCATTTCTTTGCGAGTTTCATCATTCCGTACCCATCAGGGTATGAGAAGTGTGCATGAATCAGCTCCGGTTTCAGATTTATGTTTTTCATGGCATATCCGGAAACAAAATAAGAATATGACATGCCGGTTAAAGGATAGAAGTACTTTTTAGGGACTGCGTAGAAGTAGCGCGGATAGTGAAGGTCATATTTTTCCGTGTGCTCAATCCCGGGTAATTTAGAAAAATTATGGTACGGAAATGCAGAAAAAGGAAGTACAAAAGCTTTTGGAGAAATAACTGTCAATTCTACTCCCTGATTTGCGATAGAGTCTATACTTTGCTTTATAAATGTTCCAAGCTGTGGATAATACCTGTTAGGGAACTCCTGACATACTTCCAGTACTCTCATAATTCTTTTCCTTTTTTCTATTTGGATGCCTCAAAAACACACAAAGGAGAGAATTTCTCCTATAAATATCTCTCTGTGGAACGCATATCTTTTCTTTTTTTAATCATGAATAAGCTCTTCCAATCTCTAAAAATTAATACCTGGAGTCGTGGGATAAGCTAATTAACTACTTTTGCTATTGAGGTAACGGCAACTATGTTTAAAAAAGTAAATAACATTTTTCTGGTTTATTACAGCTCTTTTACCACAAAATCAGGCTCTAATATACACATACTCGAGCTCTTAAATAATTTGAAGAAATATACGGATGTAGTTTTGTTTGCGCCAGGTCAAAAAGGCATAGAGCGCGTTTTTTCCGGAGTAAAGTATGTGCCTGTGATAAATAACAAGTACCTTGTACAGCCTTCTTACGAGATCATGCTGTCTGTTTATCTTCTGTACGCATGTTTAAAAAACAGACCTGAAGTGCTTTATCTCCGTCAGAACTCTTTCCCGTTCTTACCTATTGCTTTATGTAGGATTTTTAAGATCCCCTCCATAGTGGAAGTTAACGGGCTGGTTATGGACGAGCTCAGTGTGAGTCCGGATTCTAAATCTTTTGCATACAGGGTTTTTTCCTATCTGGCGCTCCGTTCTGAAAAATTTAATTACACGTACTGTGACCGGATAGTTTCCGTAACTGACAAGCTAAAGGATGAACTTGTCAGGTTATATTCAGTTCCTGCAGAGAAAGTTATTGTGATCAATAACGGAGCAAATACTGATATTTTCAAACCTATGGACCAGAAGCAGGTAAGGGATAGGCTCAAACTTGATAATTCAAAAAAGTATGTGTGTTTTGTGGGGCACCTTGCAGCCTGGCAGGGAGTTGAGTTTCTCATTTATGCAGCTCCGTATATTCTGGAAAAATCTCCTGATGTTCGTTTCCTTGTTGTCGGAGACGGAGTTATGAAGGACAAATTGATAGAAATTGCCTCAGAGACAGGGGTTCTGGACAAATTTACTTTTACCGGAAGGGTTCCCTATGAAAGTGTCCCTGAATATATCAACGCTGCTGATGTTTGTGTTGCTCCTTTTATTAAGGATAGAAATTCTAAAATAGGACTCTCTGCCTTAAAAACATATGAATATCTCGCATGTGGAAAGCCTATTGTAGCAAGTAATATAGCGGGTGTTAAAGATCTTCTTGATCTTTCAGGAGGCGGAATTTCAGTAACTCCGGAGAACCCGGGAGATCTTGCCAATGCAGTGGTAGAGCTTATTTCCGATCAAAATATAAGGAACACAATGGGAGAGCGGGGTCGTAAATATGTTATTGAGAATCATAGCTGGGACGGAGTTGCAAGAGAGATCCTTGATATCTGTTATGAAATCATTTGATTTTTCTTTTTTACTCCCTGGCGCTTCCATGATATCAATATCTGACCTTTGCTGTACTCATTGTATTAATTATTCGATATTTTAACAACATATTACGATTAAATCATTGATTCAGGATTTAATCCAATCCAGCAAGCACAAGACGGTAGTTTAAGATACTTACGCTATATTTCTTTCAGGGGGCTTACTTCACTGAAAGAAAAAAATTTTCTCGGCTTCCTCTATTTTTTAGCATTCTTAATAATCTTTAATACTTTTTAATAATCAGTCTCTTTCTATCAAACAATCTTCGAATATAAATTCATACTGTTGGTTATTCAGTTCTTAAGTTTGTAAAAAAATTTAGGAATACTGTACAAATACTTTTATAATATGGTGTTCTAATCTACAATGCTGACTATAGAAATTTAATTATAAATTTAATAATTATTTTATTTGTAATGTTGGCATGGGGGGAATTTGTGTATATTGGAGGCAAATTAGTTTAACATTAATGATATCTTTTCTGAATTCGGCGTCTATCTGCAGAATTTAATAACCCCTTCTTCAGGTCTTCCTCAGGGGGAGTTTTACTGTACGAATACCTGAAGAGTGCTGACTGGTTAAAAAATATTGCTAAATTTGCTGTATTCAGAATAAATATATTAATTAACTTATCTGCCTTCAATATATAAATTTTTAAAGAGTTTGGCAACTCGGACTAAATCTCTACCTGATATACATACCAAAATAATAGATTATGATCATTCCAGGTGATAGCAATGCTAAAAAGAGAATTAGGAGTCCTCTTCCTGGTAGGATGCCTTATAATTACAAGTGCTCCTGTGGCTTCATGCCGGAGCCCTGCACCTATAATTTATGTTGCAGGAGATGGGAGTGGGGACTTTAACTGTGACGGAAAAGATGACCATGTGCAGATAAATCAGGCCCTTAAATTCGTGGCAGATAATTCTGCTTATACAACTGTTCACCTCAAGGGACCTTTTACTTATGTTATTGACGATACTCTTCTGATAGGAAGCAATACTATTCTTGAAGGAGACTCAAATGCTGTGATTAAGTTGACCAATAATGCAGGATGGGAGACTATGAAACCCCTTATCCAGCAGATGAGCAGCTCAGGAAATAATAATATTACAATAAGAGGCTTCGAGGTCAATGTAAATCATGATGGTAACAGTGAACTGGCTAAAGGCAAAGGTTATTACAATGTGATTTATTTCCTCTACACCAGCAATGTAACTGTCCATGATATGTATATGCATGATGGACATGGTGACGGGCTCAGAATAAAGTATAGTAGCAATATTAAGTTCTATAATAATACGATAGATAAGCTCGGTCACGACGGTCTTTTTGCAATTGAGTGCTCCAATGTCGAAGCCTGGAACAACAGAATAACCTGCAGAACCAACAGTGCTCTGAGGGTATGGAACACAAATAACGTAAAGTTCCATGACAATTTCATTGATTCTTTTTATCACTGGAGTGCAGGCGGTCCGGGAATCCAGGTTGAAAGGTCCTCGGGTGACATGAATAATATCAAAATCTATGATAATGTAATTACAAACACATATGGACCAGGCATCTGGCTTATTGGAACTGCCGGTGCATATGATAAAAGTTTATCAAGTGTGCACATCTACCACAATATTTTCTATGATTCCGGAACCAATCCGAGCATAGAATGGGTTGGTGGGGTCCTTGGCAGTGGGTTCCATAATGTCCTGGTCGAGAACAATGTCTTTGACGGAGTCCATAATGCAGCAGTTGTAAACATGTATTCGACTGATACCAATGCCGGACCTTCTGGAACAGGGTTTACGACCACTGTTCGTAATAATATAATTGTAAACACTGTACCTCGTACGAAAAATTCTGCAGGAACCGGCTATGGTGTCATTAATCACCTTCCCAGTTCCCATACTATTGTCCTGGAAAATAACTGCCTGTACAACAACGCTGCAGGGAACTACAAAAATGTCAAATCTACAACAGATATTTATGCAGATCCCCTTTTTGCAGGTCAGAGTTTGCATGATTACCACCTCAAATCAGTAGCAGGCCACTGGTTCGGGACAAAATGGGTAAAGGACAGTGTGAGTTCTCCGTGCATTGACGCCGGAAACCCATCTTCTGACTATTCAAAAGAACCTGAAGATAATGGGAACAGAATCAATATCGGGAGATACGGTAATACTATCTATGCTTCTCTTTCCGGTACAGCTCCTGAAGTAATTCCTGAGGATCCTGTACCTCAGGACCCGGTAGTTTTCAAAGTCTCTGACAACCGTCTGCGTGAGTCTTCCCCTGATGCTGTGTATCGGGACTCAACTTTTATTGATGTGGGGGGAATGAACAATGCCAGATACAGAGATGTAATGTGGTTTGATCTGAGTGAGTACACTAATCCCTCAGAAATTGATAATGCAACTCTTTCCCTTTACTGGTATTACCCTGCAGGAAGTACAAGGCCAGATGACACCATTGTGGAGGTTTACAGGCCTGCTTCTTCCTGGAACACAAGTTATGTGAGCTGGAATAAAAGAGACAAAAATGTTGCATGGAAGAATGCAGGTGGAGACTGGTACGATAAAAAAGGAGTATTGCAGGGCAGCACTCCATATGCCACGATAACTTTTAAGGGCAGTACTCTTCCCGATAACAGGTATTATGAGCTGGATGTAACAGAGCTTGTAAAGGAATACGTTAGCGGAAAATACGAGAATACAGGGTTCCTCATAAAAGCAAGGACTGAAAATAACAATTATATTGCGTTCTACAGCAACGAGTGCGGAAAAGACAGTCTGGTCCCGAAACTCAATGTAGCAGAGAAAGCACTTCCAGTGCCTGTTACCATTGATAAAACTATTACCAGGGCAATAGACAACCGTCTACGCGAAGGTTCTCCTGATACTGTGTATCAGGACTCATCTTTTATTGATGTTGGAGGGATGAATGATGCCAGATACAGGGATGTTATGTGGTTTGACCTGAGCGTATACGATGAAACTGCAGAAGTAAGTACGGAAGTCACCGGTGCAACCCTTTCCCTTTACTGGTATTACCCTGCAGGAAATACAAGGCCAGATGACACCATTGTGGAGGTTTACAGGCCTGCTTCTTCCTGGAACACAAGTTATGTGAGCTGGAATAAAAGAGACAAAAATGTTGCATGGAAGAATGCAGGTGGAGACTGGTACGATAAAAACGGCGTACTGCAGGGCAGCACTCCATATGCCACGTTTACCATCAGAGGCAGTGCTTTTCCCGATAACAGGTACTATGAGCTGGATGTAACAGAGCTTGTAAAAGAGTATACCAGTGGGAAATACGAAAACACAGGGTTCCTTATAAAAGCAAGGAATGAAAATAACAATTATATTGCGTTTTACAGCAACGAATGCGGAAAAGAAACACAGAAACCCAGCCTTAACATAACAAAGAAGGTATCCTCAGAGAATATACCTGTGGTTCCTGAAATTATTGAAAAAATCACTCTTAACGCAACTCTTACCGGTGCAATAGATAACAGGCTAAGGGAGGCTTCTCCTGACGCTGTTTATCAGGACTCAACCTTTATTGACTTGGGCGGAATAAATGATGCCGGATATAGAGATATGATGGGGTTTGACCTGAGTGAGTTCAATAACACAACTGAAGTCACCAGTGCAAATCTTTTCCTTTACTGGTATTACCCTGCAGGAAATACAAGGCCAGATGACACCATTGTGGAGGTTTACAGGCCTGCTTCTTCCTGGAACACAAGTTATGTGAGCTGGAATAAAAAAGACAAAAATGTTGCATGGAAAAATCCAGGAGGGGACTGGTACGATAAAAATGGGGTATCTCAGGGAGACACTCCTTATGCTTCAATTACCCTTAAAGGAAGCGAACTTCCAGACAATAAATATTATGAGCTGGATGTCACAGAACTTGTAAAGGAATATGTTAGCGGAAAATACGAAAATACAGGAGTTCTCATAAAAGCAAGGACTGAAAATAACAATTATATTGCGTTCTACAGCATCGAATGCGGAATAGAAACACAGAAACCAAAACTTCAGCTAGAGTATCTCATTTGAAGCTTTTAGCAATTGAGTTCTGGATGTCTTTTAAGGAGTGCTCCGAGATACGGACAGAAGGATTATTTAATTTCTCCTGCATCCGTTTTTCGGAAAAACCGATTTAATTTTTATGCTTTTTGTTTTAATTTTTTATGTTATTTTCTTAAATTTCATTTTATCTGCTATGTCTGCCAGAAATTTCTTTTTAACAGGCCGTTTTCCAAGCAGTTACTATTATAAAAATTTATTTAGACACAAAAGCTTTTATCCTTTGCGGAAATTCCTTATTGGGGTGAGAAGGAGCCCAGCTTCTTCATAAAAGAATGTTATTTAAGTAGACTAAAAATTAACGGTGAGAATAAATCCAGAGCTCTCGTTCTTGAATCCAGTATTGTTTCTTCATTAAAGGTGTTTTCATGAATTACAATTATTATGCCTCTAATATACGAATAAAGTTAACACTGAGAAAAAATCTAATAATTTTTGATATTCCTCTCTCCAAGTAAGGGTATTTCTATGAATTACAACTATTGCGCCTTCAGTCTGCGGATTAAGTTAACACTGAGAAGTACTCTCGAATTTTCGGCCCCTTTTCTTACAGTCAAAAGGTGTTTTTGATGCCATTTACAGCGGAAAAGAGGCAGTTCCTTTTAAGGTGATGTGATGTCATATCAAAAATTTGCAAGGGATGTAGGCTTTATCGGTACAGTTCAGATACTTACGAGTCTGAGCAGCTTTTTTTTACTCCCTATTATCACAAAAACCCTTGGAGCGTATGATTACGGACTCTGGGCGCAGATAAATATTACAGTATCTTTAATTTCTTCCCTTGCACTTATGGGACTTTCCATGAGTTTCGTCAGATTTTTATCTTCCGAAACTGATAAGAAGAAAATAAGAGAAGCAGTATACTCAATTCTTTTTTTTGTCACAGTATCGGGCTTTCTGGCTTCATTTGTGTTATATACTTTTGCAGAACCACTTGCAACTTTTGGCTTTAAGGATCCTGCAGCAACCTATTTTGTCCAGGCAGGCTCCCTGTTAATCCTTGTGAATGTAATAGAGTCCATATCTCTTTTTTATTTCAGGATTTTCAGGCAGATTGAAAAATATTCTTATTTTACATTTTTTGAAACTTTTGGTAAACTGCTATTTATATTGATTTTCCTTAAAATGGGATACGGACTTCTTGGAGTAATTACCGCTACTTTAATTGTACAGGGACTGATATTTTTAATTACCTTTATCATTATAATTTCGCAGATAGGATTTGTCATACCGCGGTTTACTTATATAAAAGAATATCTGGAGTTTTCTCTCCCCTTAACCCCAAATGCGCTTATCAGGTGGGTTACGGAATCGAGTGACAGGTATATGGTCACTTATTTCCTTGGTCTTGGCAGCGTAGGTATATATTCTGCGGCATGTTCAATTGGAAACCTTATTCAGCTCTTTGTAAACCCGTTACAGCTTATTCTCTTCCCTGAGCTTTCAAAGCTATTTGATCAGAATAGAATGGATGAAGTAAGAATTTACATGTCCCATTCTCTGAGGTATTTCCTTATCATCTCTATCCCGGCAGTCTTCGGACTTTCAGCTCTTGCAAAACCTTTGCTTGCGGTTCTTACCACTCCGGATTTTATTTCTGGCTGGTTTGTCATCCCTATTATCGCTTTTGCCGGGCTTATGGCAGGAATATTCCAGATTTTTATAAATACGATGTACCTTATTAAAGAAACGAGACCTGCTACATATATCAATATCATCGCCGCAGTTTCGAACGTATTAATAAATCTTATTCTTATTCCCATACCTTCAATAGGAATTCTGGGTGCAGCTTTTTCCACCCTCGTATCATATTTTTTGATGGCTGCATTTTGCGTTCACATTTCTCTGAAACACTTCAAGCTCGATTTTTATTATATGGATATTGCAAAAAGTATCCTCTCGTCCATTGCAATGTACCTTTTTGTTTCGAGCTTTTCCATTTCAGGCATTCTTGAGCTATTTGAAGCGGCAGGAGCAGGTACGCTAATCTATCTGATTGTAATGTTTATGGTTGGCGGATTTACTGACCATGAAATGTACTTAATAAAAAGATATTTATTCAGGTCAGAGGTGAGCCCTGACACCAAGTAAACATTCCCAATTTACCGTATTTTGGTTTTTTTAAATGGGAAACCACAGTACCAGACGCTAACGCTAACAGATTCTTTTCATCTCCGAGAATTACTATAGAATCATTTATCATGATCTCTATAAACGGAAAAAATATTAAAAAGATTAAAATATTAAAATTTTAAAAAGATATCAATCTTAAAATATTGATCTGATCCTTTGATGTAATATAATACTGCTTCAGGGAGTAAACAGATCTTCTTCTTCTTGCAATATCTCAGCTTTTATTAATCACCTTTTATCAATCACTGCTCTGGCAGTCTCTCTTACACTCCTTTCAGAAGTATATTCAGGCTTCCATCCTATGGCTTTTAACTTTTCAATCCCAAGCCTCATTCTTGGAACATCTCCTTTCCAGCCTCTGCTTCCTCCGGTATATGTAAATTCCACATCCGAAAGCCCCATCTCTTCAACAACGATTTTCCCTATCTCTGTAGCGCTGATTGTATCCTCAGAGCCGATATTGAAGATATTTACTTCTTTTTTATTTTTTTCTATTGCAAAAAGGATCGCATTAACACATTCTGAGACATGTAGATAGGATTTTTCCTGTTTTCCGTCTCCCAGTATCTCAAGTTTGCGAGGATTTTCTTTAAGCTTTTTTATAAAATCAACAGTAATCCCGTGAGTGCTACGAGGCCCTACAATATTTGCAAAACGGAAAATCCACGCCTGCATATCGAAGGTATGGGAGTACGAGGTAATGAGGGCTTCACAGGCGAGCTTTGAAGCTCCATAAAGGGATATGGGGATAAGGGGGCCGTAGTTTTCCGGAGTAGGCATAATACTGGCTTCACCATAGACCGTGGACGTAGAAGTAAATGCAATCTTTTTTGCACTGCCTTTTCTCATAGCCTCCAGGAGATTATAGGTTGCCAGGATATTCTGGTCCAGATGGACTTTCGTGTCCGAAGCGCCAAGTTTTACATCAGGATTTGCAGCCACATGGTATACCATATCAGTATCCTTGCAGGCTTTTTCGATAGCTTCTGGATCAAGAAGGTCTCCTTTTATAAAGGAAAAATCCGGATTTTCAAGGTGGTTCTCTATAAAATCCATTTTTCCGGAACTGAGATTGTCGAAAACAATGACTTCACTTTCTTTTTCTAAAAGGCGGTCTACCAGATTGCTTCCTATAAAACCGGCTCCTCCGGTTACAAGTACTCTTTTCTTCGCAGGCATATGATCCTCAGATAATCTTCTTCTTTTTATTAATACTTTGCACTATTTTTTGCAAAAGCTGTAATTCTTTTTTCATACAATATGGGACTTTGCATAGAAATAGGGGAAAAATTAAAGTTATGGGTGAAAAGTACTTTAACTCAGAAGAATACAACCTTACAGAATTTCTTTTCATTGGAGAATTAACCTTGACTATCAAAAAAGCACTTATCCCGGCAGCCGGTCTTGGGACTCGCTTTCTGCCGGCAACAAAGTCAATGCCAAAAGAAATGCTTCCTATAATTGACACACCTGTAATTCAGTATGTAGTGGAGGAAGCTATTGCCTCAGGCATAGAAGATATTATTATTATTACAGGCAGGGGCAAGAGAGCAATTGAGGACTACTTCGATGATTCTCCGGAACTTGAGATGCATCTTGCTAAAAAACACCAGACAGATATGCTGAAACTGGTCCGGGACATCTCTTCTCTTGTAGATATCCACTACATCCGCCAGAAAGAGCCCAATGGGCTTGGAGATGCGGTATTAAGGGCAGAAAACCATATCGGAGACGAGCCTTTTGCGGTGCTTCTCGGAGACGATATTATCGTTAACGACAAACCCTGCACTGCCCAGCTTATTGAGAACTTTGAGAAATACGGGAGGTCAACAATCGCAGTTGAAGAGGTCCCTTACGAAAAACTGAGCAGTTATGGAATTATAAAAGGCAAGCCCCTCGATGATTCCCTTTATGTTCTTGAAGACATTGTAGAAAAACCAGCACCTGAAGATGCTCCTTCCAATATAGGAGCAATAGGGCGCTATGTATTCACGCCTGAGATTTTTGACTGCATAAAGCATGCCGGTACTGGCGTTGGAAGTGAAATACAGCTCACAGACGGTATCAGGCTCCTTAACAAATCCCAGATGATCTATGCCTGCAGATTTAAGGGAAAAAGGTTCGATACAGGAGACCGGCTCGGGTACGTAAAATCCATAGTCGATTTTGCTCTCCAGAACGAAAACCTCAGGGACGATGTGCTTGAATACCTTCGGGAAATTCTCGCAGTTAATAAGATTTCTCCAGAAATAGATAAGTTAAAACAATAATGCCGGAGAGACCTGAAAAATCAGGATATAATAAGCATCAGACAAAGGATACTTAAAAATAAATAAAAACAATAAATCTATGATATTGGTATATGGAAAGGGTTGACCCTGCTGGTTTTCACCAGCAGAGCCCCTCATAATCAATATTTTTAGCTTTGATTATCCGCCTTCCATCAATAATTATTTTTTCTTTCATGTTCTGGAATTCGGAGTCAAGGTTTCTGAACTCATCCCACTCTGTCATCACAAGACAGGCGTCTGCATCTTTAAGCGCATCTGAGGCATTGTCACAGTATTCGATTGAAGGGAAAATACGTTTCATGTTTTCAGCTGCCATCGGGTCATAAGCTGAAACTTTTGCCCCAAGTCTAAGAAGTTCGGCAATTACAGGAATTGACCTGGATTCTCTTATATCGTCAGTTTCATTCTTGAAGGCAAGTCCGAGAACAGCAATCTTTTTGTCCGCAGGGTTTCCTATTTTTCTTTGCAGGATTTCGGTCATAAGAAGAGGCTGTTTCTCATTTACAGCTATTACGGACTCAAGTAGTACTGGAGAGTATCCTATTGTTTTTGCTTTTCCTATAAGAGCTTTGACGTCCTTTGGGAAGCAGGACCCTCCGAAACCTGCCCCTGAGTTCAGGAATTTCGGGGAAATTCTGAAGTCTTTACCAACTGCTTCCATGACCTCATATGTATCTATCCCCATTTTTTTGCAAATATTTCCTATTTCATTGGCAAAAGAAATCTTGGTTGCAAGAAGGGAGTTGTTTGCATATTTTATCATTTCTGCAGTTGCAGGGCCTGTGCGCGTGACCTCACATTCAAATGTGCGATAAAGCTCGGAAACAAGATTTCCTGATCTTTTGTCAATTGCACCGACCACTATTTTATCCGGGTTCATAAAATCCTGGACTGCCTTTCCTTCCCTCAGGAACTCCGGATTCATTGCCACACCAAAGTCTTTTCCGGCTTTCTTTCCTGATGTTTCCTCAAGAATGGGGAGGACGAATTTTTCTGTAGTTTCAGGAACTACTGTACTTTTTACCACCACTACATGATAAGCATCTTTTTTTGCAAGGGCTTTACCTATACTTGCTGCTGCTGCCCTGACAATTGAAAGGTCTATAGTCCCGTCATCTGCAGAAGGTGTCCCTACACAGATAAAGGAGATCTCTGTCTCTTTGACCGCAAGTTCATAATCAGTAATTGCTATGAGCTTTTTTCCTGCATATTTTTGCAAAAGCTCTCCAAGTCCTTCTTCATAAATGGGAGGGATGCCTGCGTTTATCTGCTCCGTTTTTTTCCTGTCAATATCTACGCAGATAACTTCGTGCCCGACTTCTGCAAAGCAAGCAGCGGTGACCGAACCCACATACCCTGAACCTATAACAGAAACTTTCATAATCTTGACCTCTTTTTCGGGAATTGACAGGTAATCGATCCCAATTCTTATTTATTTTTTGATAGCCTGTCTCTTTCATATTTCTAAATCTGGAAGGTTCTCGATTTCAGGCTTTAATATATTTATCCTTTTCGTGTCTGTTCAAATATTTATATAGTTTGACAGTTTATAGGTTTCTATAGTTAGAATTTAGTATATGTTTTAACAATACCTTTACCAATTATGGGGGATTTGCAGTGCTTTCAATGCTGGCTCTGGGTTCAGAAAAACTGATGATGGGGAATAATTTTCCCGGTTCAGGCGTCTGTTTTGTTTATACGGACTTTGGAATACCTGAATATTACAGGATAATAGTCCTGGGACTGATAGCCCTTGTGGGAATAAAAGAAATGCTTCTGACTTCCAGAAAAGAAGATCATTTTTCTATAGACTCTATTGATATTGGAATATTCCCGCTACTAATTTGCTTTGTCGCTAACTTTCTTTTTGCAGGCCTGGAAATTATTTTTACAGGGTTATCTCCCTGACCCCTCTCATTTTTTACATCACTCCTATTTTTCTTTCATTATCCCGGAAGAATTCCATATTAAAATCTCAGAATGCCGTGAGAGGTTATTCTTCTTCATTTATGAAGTTAAAACCAGAACTTATGATGGTCTCAGTTTTTTAAACATTTTAGTTCAGAACCTTACTTCCAAAAACTATTTATTCACGGACTATTCATCTTCTAAGCATAATAGTGTTTGTTAGTGATCCTGTCATAATCAAAAAATTAAGTTTAAGGAGGCACTGCAATAGGGTGGGGCTATAGCCGGGGGGCTGTTGCCGACATCCTGTTGTCAGCAGCAGGGAGATTAAAAGACAACAGTCTGATAGTAAGGTTCGGAAAAAAGGGACTTAAGAAGAACCAGGGTACAACCTACTGCTTCTTTATATCTGAGGCAGAAAGACTCACTGGTTTCTTGAAATGCATCGCCTTATCTGCTAACGGATCTGGCATTAAATCCTTCTTACCTTCCTTCCACCGCTGCCTTCCTCCAGGAAATGCTGCTCTTTTCCCTGCGTCAATATTTATAAGCGGGAATCAGTTAGGGAGTGAAAACCTTGAGGGTCATTGTTGATATCGGGCATCCGGCCCATGTTCACTTTTTCAAAAATGCTATATGGAACCTTGAAAAAAAGGGACATCAAGTTCTGGTTGTCTCAAGAGATAAGGATGTTGTAATTGAATTATTAAATGCTTATAATATCCCGCATACAGTTCTGAGCAAGGTCAAGAAGGGTAAAATCTACCTCCTTGAAGAATTGTTCATAAGAGAATCCAAACTTTATAAAATCGCTCGCAAATTTAATCCAGATCTCTTTATTGGTATTCTTTCTCCCGAAGCTGCTCATGTGGCCTGGGCACTGGGAAAGAAATCTATAATCTTTAATGACACTGAACATGCAGAATTAGCTCAAAAAATGACTTATCCTTTCTGTGATATCATCTGCACGCCTGCGTCCTTTAAAAAAGACGTGGGACCAAAACAAATCAGATACAGAGGCTATCATGAAATGGCGTATCTTCACCCTGCTTATTTTTCTCCAAATCCTGAGGTTTTGAAAGAACTCGGTGTGGAGGCAGGTGAAACATTCGTGATTTTACGCTTTATCTCATGGGGCGCACATCATGATGTAGGGCAGCATGGAATCAATAATAAACTAGCACTTATCCAGGAACTGGAAAAATTCGGGAAGGTCTTCATTTCCTCGGAAGGGCAAATGGCAGAAGAGTTTGACAAATATAAAATTAAGGTCCCCTCTGAAAAAATTCACAGTCTTCTTTATTATGCTACCCTGTGTGTAGGTGAAGGTGCAACTATGGCTGTTGAAAGTGCAATCCTTGGTACACCGTCTATTTATGTTTCATCTCTTGCAGGAAGCATGGGAAACTTCTCGGAACTTGAAGAGAACTACGGTCTTCTGTTCAATTATAGCAATTCGGAAGCAGCCCTGAAAAAGGCGGTGGAGCTCCTTAAGGACCCCGAACTTAAGAAAACCTGGGGTCTTAAGAGAGACGCCCTTCTAAGGGACAAAGTTGATGTAACCGAATTCATGGTAAAACTCATAGAAGGGATTCCTGGGGAAAAGCGAGGGGAAAAGAAGGGATTTTCCGTATCTAAGGTCTCGGATGAGAGCCATGTATGATTTATTAAAGCAAAAAGCAGATGTCTGGGACCTTTTTACCCGGAAAAAAGAATATCAGCCCAGCAAGCTTGATGAACATGGGCGTTTCTTTTTCACCGAAGAAGATCTGAAAAACGCCTCAAGTCCTGAAGTTTCCAGATATCTGGTGGAAAATGGGCTGAAAGTCGAATTCCCGGAAAATAAAACCTTTGCTGTGTGTTTAACTCATGATATGGATGATATTTATCCTCCTTTCTCTCACAGTTTGCTGTCTTCGGTTAGCTGCCTGAAGAGTCTGGATTTCCGGGGCTTAACAGCTCCGTTTCTCTGGAGATTTAAAGGGCCTGAATACTCGCCTTACCTTAACTTCTCCGATATCATGGACCTTGAGGAAGGGTTCGGGGCAAAGTCCTCTTTTTATTTCTTAGCCAGCAGGGAAGACCCGGTCAGATTCAGATATGATATCGAAGATCTGGAAAACCTTCTGGGAGATATTTCTGATAGAGGATGGGAAGCCGGACTTCATGGTGGATATTATTCATATGACAATCTCGAAGCTCTGAATAATGAAAAGAAAAGCCTTGAAAAAGTCCTGGGAAAAAAAGTCCTGGGGTTTCGTAACCATTATCTCAGATTTAAAACTCCGGAAACCTGGGAACTGCTGGCAGATGCAGGTTTCGGCTATGACTCAACTTTTGGCTATAGCGAATTAGCAGGTTTCAGAAACGGCATGTGCCACCCTTTCAAACCATATAATCTGAATAAGGAACGGGAGATTAATATCCTGGAGATTCCGCTTACTGTAATGGATGTTGCTCTTTTCAAAGCCTCAAGTTCCTTTGAGGAAGCCTGGAGATGCACAAAGGATCTTATAGATACTGCAGCAGGGCTCAATGGGGTCATTACCCTTCTGTGGCATAACTTCGTTTTTGGGTGCAGTTTCAGAAAAGACTGGATAAAGCTTTACGAAAAAGCACTGCAATACTGTTCCGAAAAAGGAGCATGGATCACAAGCGGAGAAGAGATCTACAGGTGGTGGGAAAATGGAGCCTGATTCTAAAGGAAGATATCTTCTGATCACACCTGCAAGAAATGAAGAAAAAAACCTGCCTGAAGTTTCCAGGTCTGTTGCCGGGCAGAAAATCACGCCTGTACTCTGGATCATAGTGGACGACGGAAGTACGGACGGAACTCCTCATATTCTCGAAGACCTGAAAACAAAATATTCCTGGATTCGGAGTATAAGGCTTCCTCCAAGGCCCAGGGATATAACTTTTCACTACAGCTACGTCTGCAAACAGGGATTTGATTATACGCTGGAATACTGCAGAGAAAACGGCATTGAGTATGACTATATAGGTCTTCTTGACGCCGATACCATACTGGAAGAAAACTATTTTGGAAAATTAATAGACGAATTTGAAAAGGACTCCTCTCTCGGGATTGCAAGCGGTGGGGTTTATTATGATACGGGCGACAAGCTTTCACGGGAAGTTTCAGATAAAAACCTGCCCCGTGGCACTGGCAGGCTCTGGAGAAAAGCCTGTTTCCTCGAAACTGGGGGCTATCAGGTAGAGCCTTCCCCTGACTCCATCTCCAATACTAAAGCAATTCTCAGGGGCTGGCAGCTGAAGCAGTATGCAGATGTCGTTGAGGTCCAGACAAGGAAAACGAGTGCAGGAGAAGGTCTCTGGAATGGATATGTTAAAAATGGCTGGATGGCTCATTACGTAGATAAAAGCCTTCCCATGGTTCTATTCAATACGCTTTATTATTGCCTGAAATCTCCTTATTACACTGGTACTGCGTATTTTTACGGTTACCTGAATTCGGTTATTAAAAAAGATGTGAAAATCCAGGATATGGAGATAAGAAATTATTACAGAAGCCAGGGCCTGGGATTTTTGTTTTCCAGAGTTTCGGGAGTTTTAAACAACAATTCTACAGAGCCCGAGCAGGGAGAGCAATGATCACTTTAAAATATTTTAATAGAGTATTTTGTTAAGGTGATTGTATGAAAATGCTCTTTCTGGACATCTTGTGGCCTCTTTACCTGGCTGACGGGTCGCTTATTCACAGGCATGAACTTGTAAGCAACCTGGCAGAGCTGGAGAATGAAGTTCATATCTTCACCACGGATAGTTCTACTCTTTCACATCTTGATAATATCCGCTGTCATTACGTAAGGCCCGGAAGCCTGCTCGCTCTTACTATTAATTATTTCAGGAACTCTGCGGGCCTGGTCAGTTCCGAAACTTTTGACGTACTCTATACCAGAAACCCCAATTTCGGCTTTCTTGCCGGGATCTTCTGCAGGAGCAGGTGTAAAGCCCTGGTTTATGAATTGAATGGAATTCCAGAGGACGAGACAAGTCTTATAAAATCAAGACATGGTGAAGCACAATCTTTGCAGGGCAATAGAAAAGGCAGTTTTTCCGGGTATTTTTCTTCTGCCAAATCAAGGTTAAAGGTTCTGGTTCTGAAAAAAGCCCTTGGGTTTTCGGATAAGATTATAGCTGTGACTCCTGGAATAAAAGAGAATCTTGAGAGTGTTTACGGGATTCCCGGTGAGAAAATAACCGTGGTGCCCAACGGAGCAAATACTACTATGTTTAAACCTCTTGAGCCGGGCTCATGCAGAAAAGAACTCGGGCTTGACCCGGGATCTCCTTATGTCTGCTTCGTGGGAAACCTCGCCCCCTGGCAGGGAGTTGAGTATCTTGTACAGGCAGCTCCTTCAATACTCTCCAGATACCCTGACTGCCGTTTTCTTATTGTCGGTGACGGAGTTATGAAGAATGAACTTTTAAACCTCTCAAGAGATCTTGGGGTTGATGGCAGATTTATTTTTACAGGCGTGGTCCCTTATGACCGCGTACCGGTCTATATCAATGCAAGCGATGTCTGCGCCGCCCCCTTTATCCTGGCAAGAAATGCAAAAATAGGGCTTTCTCCTCTGAAATTGTATGAGTATATGGCATGTGGAAAGCCGGTTGTTGCAAGTGCGATCAGCGGGGTCGCCGATGCTCTCAAGGCTTCAGAAGGCGGTTTCTCAGTCCCTCCGGAAAATCACGAAGCTCTCGCGAAGGCTATTTTGAAGCTTCTTGAAAACCGGGAATTGAGAGAGAAAATGGGCTCAAAAGGTTTAAGTTATGTTACTGAAAATTACAGCTGGTACAGCGTTGCTAAAAAGGTAGACAGAGTCTGCAAATCCGGACTCAAGGATTGATACACGAAATTCATCTTTCTACTAATTTCATAACTTATTGAAGATATAACTATTATCTCTTAAACGGGGCTTAAAATGGACGAAATTGAAGTCAGAGAATTAGTACCGTCTGAATACAAAGAATGGGATTTGCTTGTTGAAAAAGCTCAACCCGGTACGCTCTTTCATACCAGTGACTGGCTGGGAATTTGCAGAGATGTCCTTTCCAGAGACTTAAGGATTTATGGCTGCTTCAGGAATGGTGAACTTGTAGGGGGATGTCCCATTTTCATTAAAAATATTAAAGGAATGGTGAAAATAGCATCTTCCACCTGTAATATGACTGATTATTGCGGTCCCCTCATAAAAGAAGGGGGGAGTTCTAAAGTCAGCAAACGTATGCAGGACACGCACGAGATTTTAGGAGCTCTCAGGGAATTCCTCTGCAAGCAGGGGTTTGACAGCATTACTCTAACACTTGCCCCGGGGCTTGAGGATGTAAGACCTTTTACCTGGAAAGGATGGGAATCGAGTGTGTATTATACTCACCACCTGGACCTTAAAGAAAATGTAGACAGCAATCTCTCCAGGAAAATCCGGAGAGAACTTAAGAGCGCTGAGGAAGCAGGCCTTAAAACAAGAATCTCAAATGACCCTGAAACTTATTATCACCTTCTTTCTCTTGTATATGATAAACAGAATCTGAAGCTCCCTGTACCAAAGGAATTCTTTGAAAGAGTGTTTAAATTGGTAGCGGAAAAAGATGCTGGCTATATGTTTGTCTCGGAGACTCCTGAAGGTGAAGCAGTTGCATCTCATCTGAACCTGTATGGTAAGAAGTGCACTGTCACCTGGTCTTCAGCCCTTAACCCCGATTTTGGCAGAATGGGTCCAAATGCGCTTTTATATTATAATGAGTTTCTCGACCTTAAATCCAGAAATTTTGAATATATGAACGTAATGGCAGCAAACATTCCAAGATTTACGGACTTTATTATGGGATTTTCTCCAAAGATTGTTCCTTATTATAGAGTAACCCTCCGCAGCAAAAAGTATTCTCTCATGAGGATATTATATCAGGCTACGCATGAAGAAAATGAATGATTGGGGAATAGAAGGAATTCTTTTCCTGGAAATCAGGTAAACTGAAAAACTGATATCAGGGTCTTTCCCCTGATCTGATTTATTAAAAATTTGTAGAAGCCCTTTAAATGATAGCTTCTACCTGAGCTTATTTTTTCAGAAAAATACAATTCTCATCTTAGCTTCTATTTTTTACTTTTATAAGAAAAGATGAGAACATTTTTTTGAACATAGGGTCTTCGTGAAGGGTTATCGCATAATACATGACCGTTGTGATAACAGCTGTAATTATTATTACATAAAAGCTCGAAGAAATCAGTTCTACCAGAATTAGAGGGATAGAAACTGCAAAGCCTATTATTGCATATTTTATAAGCACTTCTAAACTCTCTTTCTTACTAATTCCTGCAAGCCCCAGGAGGTATGCATTGTTCCATAGCCAGAACACAATTCCCGTAAAACTATACAGGGCAAGAGCAAACTCAGGGCTCCCATACCTTCCTCCGATAACCAGCGCCACCACTCTTGAGACAAGGAGAGACATGCTGAAAATGAGCCAGACTTTCTGTTTTTCAAATACGTTATAGAGGGTTGTAATAGGCGAAGACAGAAAGACAAGAAATATCCAGGGTACAAGGATTCTCACATATGTCCCTGAAATGCCCCACTCTTCTCCGAAAGCAAAAGTGAATATCTGCTCTCCAAGAATAACCAGGAGTATCATGGGGAAGAGACCTATTGAAATCAGTTTGTTATATACTTCGCCAACTATGACTTTCATATCTCCTTCTCCATTCCCGTTTTTAACCTCGCTCACTTTCTGGAAAAAAACCTGCCCTATAGCGCCGCCGACAATTCCCATTGGCAGGTTTACAACCTGATTTGCCAGTGAGAAATGCCCTACTACCGCAGTGCTGTAAAAGTATGCGAGCAGAAAGGCAGGGACCTGTGGGGATATGGTGTTCGCGATAGATGACCAGAAGCTGAATAATGGGAATTTCTTATACTGGATGGCTACCTCTTTCATTCTTTTTACTGATACCTTTTTGAAAATCTGAATGTCTTTTTTAACACCTTTCAGCATGACAATGTCTGCAAATGCATATCCTGCAATGTATCCTCCTATCAGGCCGAATGGAGTGACACTCATTTTTGCAAGTCCTATTTGAGATATTTTTGAGGTCAGGGTGTTTGAAACTCTGGACCCTGCAATAACCCCAAACCGGGTTTTTCTTGAAAGCCAGTAGTTTTGTACAAAAAACATCCCATTGAGGAATATTATCACTGGCAGGAGAGGAAGATATTTCGAAATCCCAGGAGTATTAAAAATATTGATGTCTTCCGGGATAAATAAGACCACAACGCCTGTAAGTATGGATATGAGAGTCACCAGTACGACGCACACAGAGGTAATATTTGCAGCGTCTTCCTCTGTTTTGGGCAACATTATAGCCAGCTGATATGAAAAAGTAGAAACTATTACAAGTATGCCTGATATTGATATGAAGAGCTGAAAAATTCCAAAATCATCCGGGTTATAAATTCTTGTGATTATAGGTATGAGAAGTATGCCCAGGATCTGTGCAGTAACACTACCTGATACCAGTTTCAGTACGTTAGTAATAAAGTTTGACATGGGGTTTCAACCTTTTTTATATATTAAACCAGTTCCGGTCATGGATAAGAGCTTTCACTCAGGCGATTTATATAATAGTTTCCAATGAATTCTTATCTAGTGTCCAATAAATTCTTATTAGTTTGCTTCTTTGCTCTTTTTAAGGTAAGCCAGTACTTCTGCGTTGTCATATACAAGTTCATATTTCGGAGCATCGAAACTGTTAAAGAACTCTGCAGGTAATGGCCTGATTATATTTACTCCGTATCTTTCCGGATCATTTATGGATACTGGTTCACCAAGGGACGATCTTCTAAGCAGTATCATATGGTCGCCACTTATTTCTTTTGACTCTATCTGCTCAGTATCGAAATATGTTGCGTTATTTACATCGTATCCAGGGTCCCTGTAAAAAAGGCAGCTATCATAGGGAGAGTCCATCAAGATGCCTCCAGAATACATTCCAGTTAGAGTTTTTACAGCCTGGATTTCAATATTCTTGAACTGGTTTCTTACAGTTGTATCTTTTCCTACAAGAGGGTTGTCTTTATTTATTCCCGGTGTTGTTATCATTACAAATGAAAATAACAGCATTATGGCAAATACCGCAGAAACTTTTGCTTTTCTGGAGCTGAACAGGCTCACAAGTTTTAGCATATATGATGCAGACACAAGTACCAGAAATACTGCTATCAATGGGAACCACCTGCTTGTAAGGAAATTTCTCATGCCAAGCAAAGGAATCCCATAGGCTAAACCATATAAAATTGCAACAACAAGGGCAATTGAAAATTTATTTATTTTTTCGGCGTCCCTGCGGGAAAACCAGGTTAGAACTCCTCCTATTGCAAAGAAAGGCAGGGCAAGGTAGCTTATATGAAGTATCAGTACTTCCATTGAGCTCTGGCTGGTCGCGCTTCCTACGATAAGCTCATCACTTGAGTAGCTGGACCCTGACTGGAGCACTTCTACAAGAGGTTTGAAGATCATTTCAAAAAAAGAAGTATCCCGGGTGACATATGTAAACATCCAGTAGGTCTGCAGACTGATTACAAAAAAAAGTATGTAATTGAAGCTGCCTGATGCGGTGGGCAAACTGCCATAAAGAAGGTTATGCAGATATTTTCCCGCCAGAATCGAGATCATAGCCAGAAAAACAACAAATGTGGTCAGCTGGTGGGTCAGCACCATCAGGATTGTAGCCAGAAGAAGAAGACCTGCCTGAACCAGACCAGGCTTTTCGCTGAAGACCGCGTAGAGAATGATTATAAAGTAGCATAGGACCAGGGAACCCGGTGTTATGTTGGTAATTCCGGTGACAATATTGTGGTTATTAAGGTTTATCAACAAAGCAGCAAGTAACCCCATCTGGGGGCCTTCAAGTTTTTTTCCTATAAGGTAAATCCCCGCCGTGATAAAGATATTAGCAAAACCTATGGAATAAAAGAATCCATCTTTGACGTCCAGCCCGCCCATCAGCTGGGTCATGGAAACAAAAATATGGGCAAGTGGGTAATAAAAATATTTACTGCTGATTTCAATTGGAGGAACGGTTCCTGTCTCTGTAATCAATTTTGCTATTCCGGCATGTGCATAAGCATCATAACCCATAAGGCTTGGAAAATTATAATAAATTCCGGACCTTATGAGAATTGAAAGGAGGAATATTTGCAGCAGGATGGGAGCTACTCGGTCTCCTTTCTTTACATAGAGAATTTCCGAGGCTATGATCCCTGCAAGTACGCATAAAAGTATAAAGTAAGATAACGGCCTGTAATAAAGGTGCATGCTATAAATCAAAATGCTTATCAGAAATACGAAGTAAAAGGATAGATTAAGTGCGCTCTTTAATTCATCTTTTCCCGGGGAAATAGGGGCTTCGTTTTTAAATTTTTTTCTGAAAACGTAATAGATTAAGCAGGCAAAAAGAACAGCAAGTCCAATGTCTTGCTGGTTTAAATTGATAAGGTAATATAATGAAACAATGAACAGGCCCAGGCTAAATCCCATGAAGCTGAGAATCATGTCAAGATTCCCGGTAAATGTCTCTTTACACTTTTTTACAATTTCCATATTACCCACTACATACTAAACTTTCTTTGAGGTTATATAGTTTCCCGATGAAGAATTTTTGTAACCCGACGTCCCCTGTTCATCAGGTTGCACATCCTTTTTTTCTTTCTTTTTAAGGATTGATATCTATCACTTCTCTTTGTTTAGACTAATTATGTTTCTTTTAATTGATGACTCTTTTACTTTTTTAGATTTAATAATTATCTCTGACTTTTGTATTTTACTTTCCATCAGCCACAGACCTGAATGTTTGAATCCATCTATGAGCCTTTTCTGAGCTACAACGTGAATTTTTTTGTAATTTCTTGGCGTTTATTCTGTGAATAAGTACCATTTCAGCAGCTGTCAAAAATCTCTTTGCAGAGTCCAGTTGTGAAAATCAATCTTTTCCTGAGAACCAGCGCGTACTTGAAGTCCAGAAAACTGAATGTTAAAAGAAGGGGCATCCTTCATGGTTAGAGTAAATTCAAGAAGTCCCATAACGGGCTCCATTTTTTATTTATTCTTGAAAGCAGAAGCATCGTGGCTCCCTAAAGCTGACTTTTTAGAACCTATAAGTTCTTTCCGTAGTGTTTACTTTGCGTAGTGTTTACTTTGCGTAATATTTTTCTATCCGTAAATAAAGGCAGGTTAACGGGCAAATGTATGGAGGTTGCTTCATCTGGCTGCAGTTTCAGATCTCTATCATTTTTTCTTCCCTGTATGATTGAATTGCAGCTAAAGCCACTTCAAGAGCATGTTTTCCTTCTTCCCCTGAAGGACTCGGACAGGTTCCGTCTCTGGAACAGCAGATAAAATGGGAAAGCTCTTTTTGCAGAGGCTCAGCTTTTTCTATCCTGGCTGTCTGTACCCAGCCATTGTCATGAAACTCAACACTCTGGTCGAGATAATCAAGATATGTAACTCCTTTAACGCCAACGGCTGTAAGCTTCCTAATTTTATGCGGAGTAAGCCAGTTAGTTTCTACAAGTCCTGAGTACGAATGGTTAAGGCGCAGATGAATAGTTGCATGATCCTCAAAAGAGTGGATATCCGAGCCAGCTATGGCATAAACCTGGTTTATCTTCATCCCGTAAATAAAAGAGATTATATCTATATCATGGACTCCTATATCCAGAATTACACCAACATCTCTTATCCTTGGGTTATAGGGACCGACTCTTCTTGTCGAAACTGAGACTATTTTCCCCAGGACTCCTGAGTCAACTACCTCTTTTAATTTCAGGACTGCAGGGTTAAATCTTTCTATATGGCCTACCATCAGATGCCTGTCCATCTCTTCAGCGGATTCGATCATTGCAGTTGCATTTTCCACGCTGTCTGCAATAGGCTTTTCTACAAGCACATCAACTCCCGCTTCGAGGGCGTCAAGCACTATAGGACAGTGAAGGGTAGTAGGAGCTGCAATACTTATCGCGTCAAGATTTGTTTTCCCGAACATCTTTTTGTGATCAGAAAAAGGCAATGTGTCATATCTTGCCGCAAGCTCTTTTACCCTTGAAGAATTGGGATCGGATATACCTATCAGTCTTACATCTTCCATTTCGCTATATATTCTGACATGGTTTTCTCCCATATAGCCGGTTCCAACCACTCCTACACGTATCAATTCTTTTTCCCCCACAATAAATATCCATCATGTGCTTTTTCTTCCTTTTCTGAAAAGCACACTATTTTAACACAAATAATATGTTATCAGTAAATTAAAAATTCATCCTTTAAATACAGGTTTTAGTTCTTACTTCTTTTTTAAATTGGTTATGGCTCAGTTTTCCATTATACTCCCTTTATATGGAAAACCTTTCGGAATACCTGTAAGTTAAAAGTTGTAGCCCTTTATTCCCATCTGGCAACCCTGAGTTTTACAGGTAAACCTTCCCTCTAAATGAATAAATATTCTTCGAATATAAGTTTTAGTCTTGCACTAATATTTTATGTCAGTGTACGATGATTATTTTAATATCTCTGACTTCTATGTTTTAATTTTTAACTCCTGTTAACACTTTCAATATTTTTCCTGGACATCTCTCAACAAGGCAACTTCAAGAACAGTTTTGTGCCTTCTGAAACAGGATTTACATATTAAATTTTTATATCTCCCCTTTTTCTCGCAGCTTTCTCTTTTCACTATACTCGGAAGGCTAAATAAGCTTCCTGTAGACATATTATTTTCCTTAACAGCTACTGAATGAGAAGCAGGATCTTTCTACAGTGATTATTTTGTATTATTTTTTATTCGGGGACTACATTATTCTTTAAATGAATAATACTATTCCTTCTACATACTATTTTATCTGCCCGATGCCGCAGGTTGATTTAGTCCCAGCATATATTCATCCCGGAGAGTAACTTTATGGCAGGTAACTGAGTCAGGGCAGGTATCACGTGTGCTCCGGGATTCAATATTTTTTATATAGTATTTCCCTCGGGTAGCGGAGCCGTTAAAGCATTCTGATCTGGAAAACATTTGTTTATTTTTGAATCATATAATTTTTTTACTTTTTTCTTTGATACATAAATTTACAGTGAATAAACTGGCTTTTCTCACGAATCTCCCTTTCAAATGCATTATTTTCCAAACATGGGGAGAATATGCCTTAATTTCTAATATCTCCTGTGCCTAAAAACCGCGATAGTGAAAATATATAATTTACACTTATATATAATCAGGTCTCTATTTAATGCAGGGATATTGTGGTAAGTTATTAATATTTTCATAGATTATTTTCAGTCAGATGTTAACTTTATATATATTTTATTCCAAATATCTTTCAAATGATAGCCTTTAATATTTTTGCATTTATACACATACTGGGGGTTATAGTATAATGCATACTCATAAGGGGGTGGAGAGGGTTTGTATTCAGCCCTTACACTTTGTTTCAATTCTTTAATTTCCGATCCTGTTAGTATAGTTTCATCGCCATCTCAACTTTCCGATAGGCCTCTAAGACATGAGTTTACGGTCCTGATTCCAGCCCAAAATGAGGAGGCTTCCATCGGTAGCAAGGTTCTGCTTGCGGCGAGTTATGCAGATCGTGTACTTGTGCTTGACAAAGGGTCTACTGACAGAACCATGGAAGTGGCAGCTCTGGGTGGGGCAAGAGTTATTCCTCTTGCAGGAGGGGAGGAAGCTTTGCTTAAAGTCCTCTACAGGGCGTCACTTGATTCTGAGCTTGTGGTTCTCATCTATCCGGAGTGCATGCAGGATATAGATTTGCTTTCCCATGTCCTTGAGCCTTTAAGGCAGGGGTTTGACCTGTCAGTAGGTTCCTGGCCCTGCCGTGTTTCCTGTGAACAGGAAGCTGTGATGCTTCTTAACGGGAAAAGCACCTTTAAAGAAAAAATAGGCTTTCTTGCCGTAACCTCAAGGTCACTTCAGAATATAAGTTCAGGCAAAGAGCACATGTCTTTAAAGTCCCTGCTTTCTGCGGCAAAGACTGAAAAACTTAAGGTTAACTATCTGAGCTTTGATGTCGATCCAGCATTTCGGAAGCTTGAGAGTACCCGCATAGGAGTTGTTGTTCCTGCATACAACGAAGAACTGCTTATCGGTGAGACTCTCAGCGGAATTCCAGAGTATGTGGACCGTATATATGTGATTGATGATGGAAGCACTGACCGGACAGGAGAAATAGTCAAAAAGTTCGGAGACTCGAGAATAGTTTATCTGCGTCACGAGGTAAATAGGGGCGTCGGGGCAGGGATAATTAGCGGGTATAAACTCGCTCTGAAAGATGAAATGGATATTGTAGCAGTTATGGCTGGGGATAACCAGATGGATCCTGCCCATCTTCCGAGATTGATCTTTCCGATTATCGAAGGACTTGCCGACTATACAAAGGGCAACAGGCTTCTTTCAGACAATTTTATGACCGGGATGAGCAGGTTGAGGTCTTTTGGAAACCTTCTTCTGAGCTTCCTGACCAAAATAGGAAGTGGATACTGGCACATAATGGACCCACAAAATGGGTACACAGCCATTTCCAGGCAGGCTCTTGAAGTTATCGATCTGGATGCAGTCTATCCTTATTACGGGTACTGTAACGACCTGCTGATCAAGCTTAATGCCTTTGGAATGAGGGTAATGGATGTGGTCATTCCTGCCCGTTATGGAAGAGAGAAGTCATCTATAAAATATAGCAAATATGTCCGTAAGGTCTCACCCATGCTTTTCAGGGGTTTCCTCTGGAGGCTCAGGGTCAAATACACTGTCCTGGATTTCCATCCCCTTGTGCTATTTTACTTCCTCGGGATGCTCGCATTACCTCTGAGTGTCCTCCTGGCTTTCTGGGGAATTTTCCAGCTATTGCTTCAAAACACTCTTCCGTCATATTACCCACTGCTTGGCTTCCTCGTACTGGGTACAGGGCTCCAGATGCTCCTTTTCGGAATGCTCTTTGACATGCAGGTAGAGAAGAAAAGAAATGAAAGAGTAGGACTTGCTCGTTAAGGTCTGGAATTTATCTCCCAGATCTTTTTCTATTTATTTTAATCATCATTAAGAGCCTGAATATCTATTGATTTTTCTACATATCTTTGTCCGCTTGTTAATATCTGGAGTAAAAAACCATTTGGATCAGGTATCTGTTTTGGATATATAACCTGCATTCGGGGACTCAATCTGATATGACTTTATTTTCAGATATGATGCATTTCTAAATGCTTCCTGTCTCATATCCATATCTTATAATTTTCGCCACATTTCCCTGTTATATTATTCATTTTTATATTCTATTGAAAGTCTTGGCATCTGATTTTTGTTTTGCCATTCCGAACTGTAGAATGCAATATAGTCACTGTCTTCCGCTCTGGATTTTATAAGAAAACCGGTATTTTCATATTTCCCGCTAATGTATTCCCTTACAAGCTCTGTTACGTCCAGCTCATAATACCTGTTATCAGGAAGACTACTGCTCTTAAAAGTTATTGTGGAATAAGGAGTGCTGCCCTGAGATACTCCATTTTTATCGTACCAGTCCCCTCCTGGATTTTTCCATGGAGTGTTTATTTCTCTCGCGCCCCATGAAATATGTTCTTCACACCATTTTTCAGGCCTGTATACTTCGAGAATAGTATCTTCCTTTCGGGATTCTTCGGGGTAATACCAGAATAGAGAAAGAGTTGCTTTTTCAATTTTATTTGTTTTATTCAGTTGTCCCAGCTCAAAAAGTATAACTCCTCTGTACTTCCCGCCATCCGGGCTTTCTCCAACGTCGATATATTCAGTGTCCCTCAACGTCGAGTCAGGATTTTCTTCCTTCAGTCTATTGTCTGAGATTACCAGGGGTAAGACAATTTCAAGTTCCTCATTGTCAGATTCTCCCGAAATAAAACTTAAAAAAATCTTTTTTATAGATCTTATAATCTCTGAAATCGTTCTTTTTATCTCATATATAAGACCTTTTTTCTGTCCTATATCAATGCCGTCATCTATTTCATACGATATATTCTGTGGGCCGGACTTTATCGCCTCCGCACAGGGCAAATCCTGTATCTCTGAAGGGTCGTCTTTATTCAGCTGCTCTATCAGTTCGGGGGTGGCTTCTCTGTCCGATGTAGATTCAGCATGCATATAGTTCCCACCGGCATTGTTCAGGAGACAGTTATTTTGTAGGATAAATGAATGACTGTCTTCTAACTGATTATAAAATGCATAACCTTCTCCGGCTGTAGGACTTGACCGGGTATTAATTATTATATTATTTCTAGCAGTGGTCGTATAATCTGATCCCGGAGATGAAAACTCTTCATCTACCTGTTTATGGGCAATTGCCGCTCCGTAGCACCCATCGAATACATTGTCTTCTATAAGGGTATTATAAAATCCGTTGAGGACCACGCCCCCTGCCCAGGCAGCGCCAGGATTAATTCCGGTTTTGTAAAATCTGTTATTGTGTATGTATACATCTTTTGCGGAATCTTTTGAATATGCAGGCCCGTAACCAGTAATCCAGATCCCTGCTGCATTTGTCTCGTACAGCAGGTTATTATAAATCTCAATATCATCCATTACCGTTGAAGAACCCGTTTTCTGGATCTCAATTCCGGCTCCCCCTTCTCCCTCGGAATTAATGATATTATTATAGAATTTCACATGATTTCCATTATATACCCTGAGCCCGCTATTTGTTCTGCATGTTATTTTATTGTTCCATGCCCCTATGTCTGAACTGTAGATGATATAAAGAGCATCATGCCCGACTTTATATACTGTGTTATTATAAAACTGGATATCAGAGCCTTTTACAACTTTCAACCCATCTCCATGGCTGTCGTGCATGTACATATCATAAACTCTGATATTTTTGCAGTTCAGGAAGTGAACCAGGTTATGATATCCTTTTCCCCTGCTTTTTTCTCTATTCCCATCATGGTTCCCGTCAATTTCAAAACCTTTTACAGTAATATTCTGGCTTTCCGAGCTGTCTCTCTGGGTGATAAGGGGCTTCTCCAATGGCCAGTCTGCTTTATCCTTAAGTTTTATCACGGCTGTAGGGTCCCCTTCCAGGATAGTATTGCTCCCCACAAAAATGCTGTCTGAGATCAAGTATGTGTTTGGACCTTTCAAATGAACTGTTGTAAACTCAGGGTTTTCTGCTACATATGCGAGGGCTTCATTAATCTCTATATGGTCATCGGTGCCATCACAGTTGAAATCCCCACTCCCGTCAGTACTTACGTAAACCGTCATTTCGGTTTGGGAAGTTGAAAGGGTAATAGTTACACCTGCGACCAGAATAATAAGAATTAAAATCAGGATTCCTTTATTCTTTTTTTCTCCCTGTCTATGTATCCAGTTATTTTCGTTCATCTGTATCCCCAATACACTTAACTATAACTCTCTAAGCTTAAAAAAAGTTATCTGTGGAAATCTAAAATAAATTTAAAAGAAATAATGGAACCCTTTATATTCTCTAAGGCTTAAGGAGCTTGATTTCTGAATATATTGTCTATCTCCTCTGCAACACTATTAATACATACCTCCCAATAATTTGTAAATATTTAATGTGTTGTCCGAATCATGGGTTGTAAAAGTTGAAAATAAGTTAATTGCTTTTAAAAGTAGTCAGATAGATTTAATCCTAATATAAAAACAAATCCCTGAAAATTTAAGCCAGAATATTTATTTCAGGGATGGAATTAAATTTTAACTCAAAAGATACCTGAAAATAAATTATATCTGGATTTTAAAGCAGAATAAAAGGAATATCCTCAGGAGTGTCCTTAGTATCCTCCATTCTGGTGAAAGTATCTCATTCCACCATGCAACATATCCGGGCATCACCCCTGACTTTGATGCTTCTTCGGTGTTTCCATATCTCCCTATATTGATCCTGCCCCCATTGTCATCAGGCTCATTGGAGCAATCAGAGGACGGATATCCAGCGTCAATGCAGGGTGATGTCTGGAAATCTTTTACCCATGTTTTTCCATTCCATCTGCCGCCTATTGATCTTAGATGGTAATCATTTTCCTTCTGATTTGCAAATCGGGGGTTCTCATATATATCACCTGTCGAATTTGCATTTTTATAGTTTCCTGCCGTATTATTGTAAAAGCAGTTATTTTCCAGTATAAAGCTGTGGGTTTCAGGCAGATAATTAATTACACCATACCCTGTACCTTCCGGGTCGTTCTTACGTTCAAGTGTGTCCACTATGATATTATTGCGCACAATGGTTGTATATCCAGTATCTTTTGGTGAGAGATCCGTAGAATATCCCGTAGGGTGCATCAGGGCAATGGCAGTATGATATGTCCCGTCAAACACGTTATTCTCTATCAGGGTATTGTAAAACCCGCTGGTTACAATACCTCCTACCCAGTCAATGTTCGGGTTCGTGCCTGTACTATAAAATATATTATGGTGAATTTGGACATTCTGAGCTTCTTCTGTTGAATATGAATTGTCGTAACCTACCAGCCAGATTCCGGGCCCATAAGTGTTGTAGATAGTATTATTATAGACTTCTATATCGTCCATAACGGCTGAAGATTTTTGAATTTGAATCCCGGGTCCTCCTGCACTCCAGTGATAGAAGGAATCAATAACATTATCATGGAATTTTACATGATTTGAATCCCATACTCTAAGCCCGCTGTTGGTCCTGCAGGTTATTGTATTATTCCAGGCTTTCAGATATTGAGACTGGATCCCATAGAGACCTTCATGCCCGAGCTTATATACCTTATTATTGTAGAACTGGATATTGGAACTATTTTCAACTTTCAATCCATCTCCATGACCGTCGTGCATATACATGTCATGAACCTGAATATTTGTTGTGTTATTGAGATAGATCAGGTTATAATATCCTTCACCTTTATTTTTTTCCTCATTCCCATCATGATTCCCGTCAATTTCGAAACCTCTTATGGTAATATTCTGTTCCGAAAAATCTCTCTGGGTAATGAGAGGCTTCAAGGACGGCCAATCTGCTCTGTCTTTGAGTTTTATTACAGCTGTAGAATCCCCCTGAAAGGTTACATTGCTTCCTATCAAAATGCTGTCCGAGATAACGTATGTGTTTGGACCTTTCAAGTGGACTGTTGTAAACTCAGGGTTTTCTGCTACGTATGCGAGGGCTTCATTGATCTCTATCTGGTCGTCAGTTCCGTTACAGTTATAGTCACCTCTCCCATCTCCAGCCACGTAAACAGTTTCTTCCGGTAGCGTTATGGAAAGGGCTGTTGTAGTCGTCACAACCAGAAGTATAAAGACTGTAATGCAAACTCCCATTTTTTTCCTGTTTTTCCATATATTTGCCAGATCTTTCCCACTCATTTTTCATCCCTGTGTCCTGAGATATAACCCTCCAATCTCGAAAAAAGTTTATTAATGCAAGAACAGAACTGTTATGGAGGTCTTCAAGAAGCGTGAAGTTGTCAATGATCTCAGAGGCTTAATCTTTATAACAATCCAAAGTGATTAATTCCACATTTCTGTTTTTTTCTTAAATATATGCAGGCTATTAAATAATGATAATAATCATTGATTGCCGCAGTATACAAATAGCTTGTGTGAGTAAAATTGTTCTGTTTGTTCCGGAACAATATAGTGTGGACAGCCGCACGGTTCCGAATCTTTTTGTCGACAGAATTCTATCTGGAAATAATTTTATTTATGGCTGCAGGTTCAGGATTGAAACAGTAATATACGGGCACTTTTGAAAATATTCACTGTTAAACTATTTCTCCATTCTAAAATAAGCTAATATACTCAAAATGGTCCTGTATTTGTTCTGGAGTTTTCTATAAAAAGCAGAGAGGAGAAACTGAAATATCCGGTAAGGAGATTTTTATAATCTCACAAACACCGGATTTTTCAAGTTGTCTCTTTCAATTAAGGGTGCCAGATTATATTTTTTCTTCTATGGCCAGCATTGGGCGCTGGTTTTCATCATCAATTTCACTGCTGTAGAATGCTACATAGTCTGCATTCTCAGCACGAGTTTTTATAAGGAACCCTGTGTTTTCGTATTCGCCGCTGACATACTCTTTTACGAGGTCTGTTACGTTCAGCTCGTAGTACCTGTTATCCGGTATATCACTGCCCTTAATAGTTATTGTGGCATATGGCGCATCTCCCTGAGAGACGTTATTCATGTCAAACCAGTCTCCTCCGGGCTGTGTCCAGAGCACCCCATTGTCCCTGGTGTTCCAGGTTACATTTTCAGGGTTCCAGGCTGCAGCTGGTCTGTATACTTCTACGATTGTGTCCTCTGGCCTTTCAATTCCATCGGGATAGTACCAGTAGAGAGACAGAGTGGCGTTGCTAATATTTTCTGCATCGTTGTATTCGCTAAGATTAAATAAAAGCAGGTCTCTGTACTTTCCTATTCCAGGTCTGCCTCCGATGTCGAGATATTCTTTGTCCTGATAAACCGTATCAGGTGTGGATTCCTTGAGGCGATTGTCTATAATGTCTGATGAATTCTCTTCTGTCAATGATGTCTTATCAGTTTCAACCACCTGTTCAGGATCAGCCTCTGTTACAGGAGGCTCATTAACTCCTGTCTGGGTGCCTGTCTCAGATATATTCTCTTCTGTCAGTGATTCGTTATCAGTTCCAGTAACCTGTTCTGGAGCAGCTTTCGTTATTGCAGTTTCATTCTCTGCTGTCTGGTTATTAGCTGTTGCAACTTCAGTTTCTTTTGTTTCCGTAGCAAGTTCGGTTTCTTCTGTCTCTGTTACAGCAGTTTCATTAGCAGTCGTCTTGGAATCTTCCTCGGATGTCGGGCTTACAGTTTCTGTACTCTGTGAGCTCGATGCACTTCCAAGAGATCCATAGCCGTATCCTTTGGCTACCCAGTTCTCAACGCTGCGGTCAGATGGTCCTAATATGTTTGAACCTGAGCCCACCTGGATGTAAGGTGACACGTTCCACATTACATTATCACGAACGCTAATCGACCCGCTTGCGTGCCAGTTACCAATGCCTGCGCTGCTGCTTGATCCTTTGTAATCATGCATAATGTTGTGATGGACATCCACATTTGTCAGTTTGTTTTCCAGCTCAACACAGCACCATCCGGACCCGGCGCTACCTGTGAAGGTGTTGTGATCTACCTCTATATTTGCACAGTTGTCTACCCTGACACCTGTGTTGGTCTGAACCTCAACATAACAGTTGTACATTCTGGAATCTTTAGTGCCGGATAAAAATGACACTCCATCGTGTCCTGAAGACTGCATCCTGCAGTTATATACTTCTATTCCAGAACTCTTACTGATTCTGACACCGTCACCATATAGATAACGAGTCAGTAAGATATCATGTACCTTAGCATTGGTTACAGACGTCAATTTTATGCAGTTCCGGTAGTCTCCGTGCCCTCCATCTTTAGGTCCTGTTGCTGTACTCTGGAACTGAAGATGAGATACTTCTACGTTAGAAACACCTGATCCGTATATGTAGGCAGGTGATCCATCTGAGTTACAGACTGAGCCGGTAGCAAAGATTATTGTATTGTCGCCCGCACCTTTCAGTACTACATTGGATTTCAAAATTATAGGTGCACTTATCTTATAAGTGCCAGCACCGAGAATAACCACTCCCGGGTTGCTTGATGTTGCTCCTGCTGCTACGGAGTTTATTGCGTTATTAATTGCAGTCTGGGCATCTGAGCCAGATGCAGGATTTACAGTTACTGTATTCTGTGCGCCTAACGCAGCGGGTACGGCTGTTAAAATAAGGCACGTTATTAGGAATAGGGTTCCTATCTGTCTTTTTAGCATCGTATCACCTTTGGGTTGGGATTGGAATTTGAGTGGATTCAAAAAGTTTTATTGGGTTTCAGTATATTTCCCCAAAGCACATACGAACGTTAGACGAGAACATGCTGTCAGGAATAGGGTTTCCTTCTTAATTTCAGGCATCGTATCACCTTTGGGCCGGATTCGAATTTGGGTAAACTCAAAAAACTATAGAATCGTTTTGTATTTCTCCAGCAGTTGATACGGTTGTTAAAATAAGAAATGCCGTCAGGATTAGGGTATCTAAATTCTTTTTTAGCATCGTATCGCCTCTGGATTGGATTTAAAATTTGAGTAAACTCAAAAATCCAGGATTATCGCATACTTTTCCCAGATATTTCTCAAAATTCCATATTACGTACTCGTAACGTTTTTCCGAACTATCTAATTAGACCTATTCTGTTTTTAACATCTAATTATGTCGGGTCTATACGGTAATTCAAAAATTCTAATTACGTTTGCGTAATATTTTTGAATCTATCCAATTGGTCCTCTGCGATTTATGTGGGGCGGACACGTTGCACACAGAGTTTCACTCTCCAATCACATTATAGGGATCAGTCACTGGAGGTGGTCGGGCACTGAAGTTCTGGCTTTTCATTTTTTTAAAAGCCTTGATTTCAGGATATCTTCTTAAAGTCAATATTTCCTGTTCTTTTTTACCTTCACTTTTAGCCCGGTCAACCCATCTACGAAATTTTTGTTTACTTATATAGTTCTGAGTTGACTTTGATGGTTATGCGATCCTATTATAAAATATTTTTGTTATTTTTTTTAAATTTTTTATATAGTATTGGAGACATTTTATTAACCCTGTACGCCTCATCATACGGAAAAAAGAGTTTTTTAGAGAGAAAGTTGCAAAAATACCCCGATTTTACCCGGCAGATTCTAAAAGCAGAACAGTTTATATATTATTTATCTGAGGCTTGCTTAATTTCAGGAGTGTTGTGAGCTCTATTCCGGTTTGCAAAAGTAATATTTGAACAGAAATTATTCATTATTTCTTCTTTGTTATTTTTTCTTTGTTATTTTTTCTTTGTTATTTCTTCTTTTATACTGTACTTCTCTCTATTTCCTAGCTCCAATATTAGTTCTAATATTCTTGCGGATACGAAGGTGCGGATTCATAAATAATATTTAAAGTCCCCCTTCTTTTTTCCTGCATCTGTCTTATATTTATGGCAAACTTTCCATTTTTCTCTTTAATGGTTGCTTCTCCTATCTACTTACAGTATTATTCTATATGCTGTATAAATATGAAGTCTATGTTGGTAAAACAGCTTCAATAGCCAGATAATTTATTTTTTATGTATAATATTCTCATTAAAAAAGTGGGTATTTTTCCTGAAGTATCCTTAAAAATGTGAGCCCATAAATAAAATCAGGATTAATACAGTTAAAAAGTGGGTATTTTTCCTGAAGTATCCTTAAAAATGTGAGCCCATAAATAAAATCAGGATTAATACAGTTATATATTTTCTCTTCACTCAAACATAAATTACTTTATTTATTCCTGGATATACTCTCAAAGCCTTCTATGTTTTATAAAATATATACCTCGATAAGTTAAGCACAATTTCCGTTTAAATATCACTTATGGATTTTTAAAATTTAAGGGGCCCTGTAGATAGGCTAATAAATTTAAACTTAATTGCTTTATGTCTTAAAATAAGAAGAATATGTCTATTTATTGAAGTTATCTAATATTTATAGTTATCTCCTCTTTTAAATTTATTTTTTCTGTTTTCATTGTTACGGTCTACTTTATTTAATCTAGTCTCACTTTGTCTTCATATTTGCTCTGATATTTCAAAAAATCTTTTATACTCTCTATGTGTTCCTTTAAGTGGGGAGGCTTTCTAAGCCAGTGGGGAAATGCATAGTTGCCTATTCCCATTCTTATTAAAACTTCCATTTTTGTTTCACGATATATGCATTATAGCTCGTATTGAGGGATTTCATGAAAGGTAGTCTTTCAGTTACGGTTGATCTTGAAGATTGGTATCATATTCCTTCCGTCTGCAGCTCACCTTTTTCGGTTTACAGGAATGTAGACGAATTCTTTAGGAGCTGGCACGGCAGGTATGATTACTTGAGTGAGCCTACAAAAAGGGTACTGGACATTCTTGACGAATTCAATGTAAATGCTACTTTTTTTGTTGTTGCAGACACTATAGAACATTATCCGGGATTGGTAGAGTCAATTGCAGATAGAGGGCACGAGCTTGCCTGTCACGGGCTTAGCCATGCTTGCAAGATTGATCCTGAGACAAAAAAACAATTAATGAGTGTGGAGGAGTTTGAACAAAGGACTCTGACTGCAAAGAAAATGCTTGAAAAAATCAGTGGAGAAAAGCTAATAGGTTATAGGGCACCAAATGCCCTTGTAAGCGGTTGGATGATTGATTCCCTTGAAAAGATGGGTTTTAAATATGACTCTTCTGTTTCGGTAAATTCTTTTTACAATAAAACTGATTCAGCTCTGAGAACAGTTTCATCTTACCCTTATTACCCTGAGGAAACGGAACTTGAAGCAGGGATTGACAGAAACTTTCTCGAGTTCCCATGGGCTTACTGTCAGCATGGATTGAAGTTTCCGGCATCAGGCGGCCCGATGCTTCGGTTCCTGGGCTCATCTTTTATACTGGACGGGCTTATGCAGAGCCTTAAAAGAGGGCATACCATATTCTATTTCCATCCACTGGATATTTCCTGTGCCAGATTCCCATCTCTTGGAAATAAAAGGCCCTTTTACTGGTGTATAAAAGGGAGGCTTGTTGAACAGAGAATCCGGCATATCCTGAGTAAATTGGATGATGTTGAAAAGATATCTCTTAGAGATTATCCGGGAGTATCATGTGTTTAAATGATTTCTGATGCTTTTGATGTAAAATTCAGGTTTATGAAATCCCTGGACACAGGATATCTCTGACTCCAGAAATATCCGGGTTTCTGGATATAGCTGAGTTTTCAGCATAATAAAAATTGATCGCAGGATGATTGCAGGATGAACCCTGGAGCTGGAGTTCATTATAAAACAGGACTTAAGCTCCTTAAAATTCAATTTTAGATCAATTTCTTTCTGTATAAACTCTATTTCTTTTTTCAGGCTTCAATTTTTTCATTTCTACATTCTGTGGAAAAGGAACTTGAAATCCTTTTTTTTTGAGTAATCTATTATTTGTATATCAATATCTTTTAAAAGTTCTGAAAATTACTTAAGTGTCTTTTATCTCTCTATAAGACCTCTAAAGCCTTTAATTCTCAAGTATTTTTATTTATGCGAACATTAATTAACTTGAGAATACTGTATCAAACTACACACCGGGCACAACAATTAATTATTTATTAAGCAATTGCATACACGGAAAAGAAAAAGGAGAAGAATGTTAAGGAAACTCTTAGATAGAAGGAAATTTGAGAACTGAAGTTCCCTTAGATCAAACTGTCTGTGAAATAGCCTCCACGGGAGTTACACAGGCGCTGGCTTTAAATTTAAGTATGGGAACTGGACTCTGTAACTTTCCGGAAGGATGGGGGACACATTGTCTAAACTCAACAACAAAATATTGAACCTGCTAACCTCGATTTCTCTGTTATTACTTGTTTACAGTCTCTTCATTCTCAGAGAAATCCAGCCTGAAGGATATATTGTCAATATCTATGAACAGCTTCCCTTCCGTTTTTATATGATTTTGCTTTTCTGTTACTTCTCCGGATGCTTTGTGCTTCTTGCGTACAGAAAGATCAGTGCGGTTTTCACACTGATGCTTGTTCATATTACCGTAATGATAATCCCTTACATGCTCGGTTACGCTTCAGTAGGCAGAGGAGACGAATTTTTATATCCGGGACTGGCAATAAGCACTGGAATTTCAGGAGCTTCGTGCCCGTCAACCTATTCAGATCTTTCCCCTACAGGGCCTCTCCTGGTCTCAACTCTGGGCCTTATTTCAGGCATGAGGGCACAGGTATTATCTCACTTTTTACCGGTAGTCTTTTCTATCGCATTTATTACCGGTATGTTTCTGTTCTATCGTGGTTTTATGAGCCGGGAAAAACTGGTTTCAGTAACCTTTATTTCTTCGATTATCCCATATTTCGGGCATTTTCAGGTATCAACGGTTTCATATTACCTTATTTTTTGCCTGGTTCCTCTCTATCTCCTTTTACTCTGGAATGCGATATCCCATAAAAACAGGTTGGCAATGGTTGTCTGTTTACTCTTTATGATACCTTTGCTTCCGCTAGCTCATCCCTTTATTTTTACTTATCTGCTGTGTTTCGCTTTGCTGCTCACTTTTGCAGGTAAAGCCATGCAGTCAGGTCTCCTCAAAAAAATTATTAGCTTTAAAAATCTTGCTCGAGACCCTCTCTCCAGCTCTTCAGGAAAAATAGTTCCTCTATTTCTATTCCTGTCGTTTACTTCAGGCAGTCTCCTTATCTATGCAAGGTACGCATCAGGGGTTTTTGATGTTTTCCTTCCGGATATTGTCTGGCGTTTTGAGACCCTTGTAGCTGCAGGTTTTGCTACAATTCCAAGCATGGAACCCGGGGTCTTTAAGTTTATACACCTTTTCAATCTTTACTATGGGAAGTATTACATCCCCTTAATTTTTGTTATTATTAATACAATAATCGTATGGCAGAACCGTAAACGTTTTTGTCAGCACTTTGTCCGCAGGTATCCTCGCTTTTTACTCCTGTATATAGCCTCTTTCTTCCTGGAACTCTGCTTTCTCCTGAATCCCTTCATACCCTATCCTCCTGATAGGTTTGCAAACCTGAGTTTCATTATATTTGCCCAGATTCCTTTGCTTGGGTACTCTGTATATATCGTCCTTCTCAGGAAGGGATATCCAATAGGCCTTGGAGCTGCAATTCTTGTACTGGGATTCGTATGGACTTTAGGGTTTTTCAGCTGTTTCAGTTCCCCATATGCCGGTGGATTCTCGGAGGTCATCCCGCAGAATGAGGTGGAAGGAGTGCAGTGGCTGGTAGAAACAAAATCAGAATATCCGTATTTTGTATCTTTCAGCGAAAAAGAAAATTATGCATTTTCAGAAAAATCTTCTGACAACATAGCGCAGTTTGATGCCTTTTCCGGAGCTTCCGACAATTCCGGGCCAGCACCTGTGAGCCTCTCTGAAAATTTAATGCCTCTGGAGAGTACCACTGCAAACGAACCTTTTTACCTTATAGTGACATCGTTTTCGGAGGCTATAGGTCTGGAAATCTCAGGAAAACCCGAAATGGAATCTTCTTCAGTTGAAAGAGACCCTGAAACTCAAAAAGACAGACCTCTGTACAAGATATACGATTCCCTTGACATAAAAATTTACAAGCATACTCCCTGAATTTGCTTTTTTCTCGCCCGAATTGCGCCTCGGGAGTACGCGGTCCTTTTCACTCCCCGAATTGCGCCTCGGGAGTACGCGGTCCTTTTCGGTCGCTTCGCTTCCTCAAGAGGACTGATTTTATCTGGAGATGAGCTAAAACAAAGAGGACTAATTTGTGAGTTGCAGAATTATCTAAGCTCAAGAGAACTGACAGTATTGAATCACAAACTCAACCTGTGTATATAAACTATTGCTGGTTCTTTTATAGGCTTACCTGAGAGAAATTTCCAGATAAAAGAAGCTACAAAAGGAAGGTAAAACCAGCAAGTCAAAATTATCTGAAGCTCCTGCGAAAAGGTTTATACGGAAAATTAGAGTACTTTTTATTTTCTTTTTATCTTTTTTATTCCTCTGACTGGACATCAGAAGGTGTGGTGTGAGCACTAATTACATTTAACTGAAAAAGAACCAATTAGATTTAACTGAAAAAGGCGTTTGGGTCAAAAAAAGTGTTTTTTCGGTCAGGAAGCTGTTCTGTGGTTTTCTTTCATTTTTGACCTTATATGGTTGCCTGCAAACAGGAGAATTATTCCTATACCTATTATTTCCGGAATAAACACACCTGAATAAGCCGGGTCGTATGAGCGATTAAGGATTCCAATTAAGTATTCAATAAAACCTCCGGAAAACGTGTCTCTTGGAAATTCCCATCCGAGAAACGGCCAGAGAAAAGCTCTGGGAGAGTTCCACATCTGATCCTCAAGTACATGACAGAATGAAGCGCCTGCAATGATCAGGGGGGCAGTCCAGCCTTTATGGTAAAAGATGCAGTATGCCCCCAGCCCCAGCAGGATCGCAAAAATAAGGGTATGGGCAAATATTCTCCCGCTTCCTATGGTCTCAGCAAGGACTATCCTGCCAAGGGGTTTGTCAATAAAGTCCGGAAGGAGTGCTCCAAAAGCTATCCATTTAAAGTCTACGGGAATATTCTTTTTCGGAAATAGACGGCTCAGCAAATAGAAGATTCCCAGGGTTATACCTATATGACCGAAAATAAACATCAGATTAAAAAAGTATATACCATATAATTATTTTTTGGCTGGCCTGCCTTAAAGACATGCCAGCACAGTTTTTAAATATTTTTTATTACTGCAGATTCACACTATTTTTCAGGCCTGGCACTCAGCCACCAGCTTTTCCACGAGTTCCTGCCTTATTGAAGTGCTCCGGTCTCCACCGCAGACCATTCCTCTAACACCAATTATATCCGGGCCTATCCTTTCAAGCAAAGGAATGTCCTCGAATTTCAGAGAGCCTGCAATTGCATTCTCAAGCCCGTAGCTGTGAGCAAGATCTGTAAACTCTTTCAGTTCTTTTTCATCCATGAATTCAAAGGTAGATTTTCCGTCTTTAACGCCTGTATCCACCATAACCACATCTACTCCGGCTTCTGCGGCAACTGCAGGAAGTAAAAGAGGAGAAATAGAATTTATGCGTTTGTAATCCGAATATCCTGAGGCAACAACCTTTTTTAATGGGTTGTAATCTTTTACAGCCCGTGTAATTTTCGTGAGCAGCTCAAGAGCCTGCGATTCGGTCTGAATATCGTAAAGTCCTACTTTTATGTAATCTGCTCCTGCGACTGCTGCTCCAAGAGCTGCAAGGGCAGCAGTTCCGGGTTTGTAGTTAAAATCGCCAATTGTCGCGCTTATTGGCTGCCTGCCGTTCACAACCGCTTTAACTTCTCTGATTACCCAGGGGAAATTGGCTCCAAGAGAACCTTCTTTAGGGTTTTTGACATCTACAATGTCCGCGCCACCTATAGAAGCGATAATCGCCTCCTCACTATTAATTGGACTTACAAGCAGTTTCATAGAAAGCCTCTAGCAAACATGGAGTTAAATCTTTTACACAGTATATTCTTTAATATATACAATAACGTTTATTTTATATTTTTTTATAGGATGATGCAACTATCAAATAAGTATGTTCCGACTAGTCTTTGTAATGGACATATTTAACCGTAACGTGGTTCTCGCAAAAGGCGGAATAAGGGAAAATTACCGGCCGGTCTCGGATTCAAGCGCTGTATGCAGGACCTCAGACCCCCTGGAGATACTTGAAATTTTACGTCCAAAAGAGGTTTACATCGCCGACCTTAATGTTCTTCAGGGAAAAGGTCCTCTTGATATGAATGCGGAAATTATCCGGGAGGTAAGTTTTAAAGCGGATACCATGCTTGATTCTGGTGTATCTTCTTCAAAAGACGTTGACAGAGCACTTTCTATTGCAGGAACCGCAGTTATAGGCACGGAGACCGGCACTCTTGAGGTAATTAAGGATTCAATCTCCAGAAATCCGGGACGTATCAGTGTCAGCATTGATATAAAACATGGGAAGCTTCTGAAGCAGGATCCCAAGATCCCTGAAGACCCATTTGAAATCGTAAAAATCCTTAACAGGCTTCCACTAAAAGACCTGATTTTTCTCGATCTCGACAGGGTAGGCACAGCTTCAGGATTTGACCCTGAGTTCCTGCGCAAACTGGCTGAGAGCTCAGCACATGACGTCCTGCTTGCAGGGGGTGTCAGGGGTATGAAAGATCTTTTTGCTCTTGACAGTCTTGGCATAAAGGGCGCTCTGGTGGCAACTGCAATACACTCCGGTGAGGTCTCTCCGGAAGTAATGACCCTGGGACTTAAAAAATAAGGTGCTGATTCGTAAATATACAGAAGATCTTTAACTCAGCTTTATGCCTCCGGTATATAAGGTATTGAGCATCTTATATAGCCCTACAGGTATAACCCATTTAATAGATTTATCTGGATTCTCAAATTTTTATCATAAATACAAAGAATTTATGAGGTTACAGTATGGCAAAAAGAAAAGTAACTGAGGAAAGTGTTGAAGAACAGGTAGATGAGAGCGAAGGAGTAAGCAGTGGAGACGGCTACGTGGAGATCAAGATGGGAGGAGGCTGGTACATGACCATCTCTCTCGCGCATAGCGAACGTTTCGAAAAGGAATATGTAGAGTTAGCAAAAGAGCGCGGGGGCATGAAAAAATCTCGATTTAATCTTAACCCCTCTCATGTCCGGATGCTTGGTGAAGCCCTGATCAAATTTGCGGATGATAACGGGCTTTGATCTTGATTTTTCTTCCTCTTTTTTATTTTTACATTTCATTAAATCTACTTTTCCCGTATCTGTTTCTCATTTCCCGTAATATCTAACTCAATACGTTGAATAAACTCAAAAAAATACGTTGAATAAACTCAAAAAAATGCGTTGAATAAACTCAAGAAATACGTTGAATAAACTCAAGAACCTTTTTAATTACTTTTTTCTCTACTTCTTCCTGGGGGCGAGAGGCATCTATTACCACGAAACGACCCGGATCTTCTGCGGCAAGGATAAGAAAATTTTCTCGGACATTTTGTAAAAACTCTATTTTCTCAAATTTGGTCTGTTCTCCTCGTTTTCCACACCTTTCAACTGCGATTTCAGGTTCTATATCGAAAAGAAAAGTAAGATCCGGGACAACTGTCCATCCTGAGTGCAGGCTCCTGACCCACTCAAGAGGATTCTCAAACCTGCTTTTAAGGGTAACTCCCTGATAAGCATAGCGGCTATCTGAATAGCGGTCAGAAATTACGTTTTTTCCATTTGCAAGTGCAGGCTTTACAAGCTTTGCCAGATGTTCCGCATGGTCCGCTGTAAAAAGAAACAGCTCAGCAAGCTGGTCAGTTTCAGACTGGATAGCATTTTCTACGGCAGTTCCTGTAAGTGTACCTCTGGTTGGCTCCCTGGTAAATACCGGGTCAAATACCTGAATCTCAGGGTTTTCCTGAATTTTTTTTGCAACTGTACTTTTGCCTGAACCATCAATACCCTCGAGTGTGATCAGTTTGCCTCTCATAAAGACCGCCTTTTTATCTTTTCTTAACAGGTTTTAACAGGTTTTATTGAAACGCGTTATCTGTATTTATAGCCTGCAGGAGCCAGTGGCAACTAACAGGACAGTGTTCCGGATAAAATGAGTATCTATTTATGTAAACATTAAAAATAGCTTAGTAATGACCATAATAGGAGTTATCACAAGGGGCAAGTACGGGCACCGCCTTATTGAAACCATAAAGGAACACAGTGACTTCTCGGTTGTAACTGCCGATCTGCCTGAGTTCGTGCCTGCATTCATTGAGGAGCCTGACGAATTCCTGGAAAACCTCAATTTCGACAGGAATGTCTTTTCTGCCGAGATCGTGATTAGTTATTCCCTTCATCCTGACCTTACTCAGGCAATTGCAAAGCTTGCCGCAGAAGCCGGGGTTCGATCTTTAATTGTTCCTGGAGGACCTTCCAGGGCATCAGTCCCTGAACTTAAAAAGATTTCAGAAATTTCCGGAATGGATATAGAAGTAGACGAAATTTGCTGTACCCTCGAGCCCAACTTATACAATAAGCCCTTTGCTGAGATTTTCGGGTCTCCTGTTCTGGAAGTCAGGACTGAAAACGGGAAAATCGCTGAAGTTAAGGTTTTAAAAGGAGCTCCCTGCGGGAGTACGTGGCATATGGCAAAGGAAATTGTCGGGGTGCCTGTAAAGGATGCTCCTCCGAAAGCCGGCCTCTTAATCCAGCACTATCCCTGTAGGGCGGCAAGGGGTGACCTTGGAGGTATTCATGAATCAGGAGAATTGCATAAACAGGCGCTGATAAAAGCCCTTGAAAATGAGAAGTGATTATATATTCTTTGGAAATATAATCTAAATATGGCAAAAAAAATGGAGTTCATTTTTCAGTTATGAAATTCCTGTTTTTTGCCTGTACTGGTTGCCAAATATCTTTGGGGGTGAAAACATTATTTCCCTATGTATCTCAGAAGATTCAGGTCCTGAAGAACTTGAGTCAATAGCAATTGCAATACATTCGTTAACCGGGCTCCCTACAACCATCAGAAGCCTGAAAAGAAAAGGCCTTAGACTGGAAAAGGGAAAAGTTATTGACAGGGACTATACAGGTCCTGTACTTGAAAAAGTATTAAAAGCCGACAAAGTTATCCATGAAGCTCCTTCAGAGGGCGTGTATCGCGGTAAACATGTCGTAGTTGCTCCTCTTCATTCCAGGGATGGTAAAATTGTTGCGGCTATAGGGATTGTTGACCTTCTGGCTACAATTGACCTTTCATCTGTCTTTTCGGAATACGCATCCGTGCTGGAAGAAGTTGAAGATGCAAAAAAATGACAGCGTAAAATCTATACAAAATTGAAGACTACCAGAAAGTCTTCTAAAGAAGCAACAAACTAATTGTATTTTTGCTGGAGGACTTTGTCCCTATCTCTTTTAATTGAGAGGGACATCTTTTCAGTCCCTCCAGTTTTAATAACAGGTTTATTTCAGAAATAATAACAGGTTATTTCACAAATGATATTTTTTCCAGAATTACTCTGGCTTTTCATATAACCTGACTTTTTTCAACACGGCTCCGTTCTTTGCATGGGGCATCCTGGAGACGGTGTCATTGGATTTCTCTATTTCTCTTGCCTGGTTTGCGAGCTGTGCTGCAGCTCCCATAATCTCATGTCCGGCTGCGGCTGTAAGGCATACCTGCTCGATTTCCTTCAACATGAAGCAAGCAGGGAAGTTGACCTGAGCAACCTTTTCAGCCATGTGAAGGGCAGCAAGAGCTTTTGACTTTGCATAGGGGTTTGCAAAGCCTGCATGTTCGACACATTTCTCGGGTTTAGCGAAAATGTGCGGGAGTTCCAGGTCCTTTCCTGACTTTCCGGATGCGACCTGTTCTGTCACTTTGTCAAGTTCTTCCTGGATAAGTCTTACAACACCACAGATGGAAAGCACTTTCATAGCGTCGGCGTTAAAGGATGCCATCTCGACAGAGTCAAGGAACTCCCTCTTTGCTCCGATAAGGGGATCTACCGGCAGGATAATGTATCCGAAACCTTCCTGCTCAAAAGCCTCACGAGCTTCTTTTTTCGTAGGGCCGTCTGAAACTATGATGCAGGGTACATCTTTCCAGATTTCACGGGCTGCGGTAGGTCCTGGAGCTGCTGCGTTCGGGCTGATAATTACCACGAAGTCAGCATTCCACTGCTTGAAGCTTTCAGTGTCTGCAGCATCGGCAGGAGCCATTTTAGCACCGGTACCAAATACTCTTACGGTGATTCCTTCTCGTGCTGCAATTTCATCCTGGATCAGATTAATAACCTGGCTCATTCCCAGGTTGCCCATTTTTATAAAGCCTATGTTGACCATTTTTTTCAAAATCCTGTGTTGACCTTTTTCTCAATAGTGGAATTCCCAAAGGGTTTATAATCCTTTTGGCAATTTCCTTCCCTTATCACCTTTATTTTATATATATCTACTCTATTTATCATCATTATTCGATATATTTTGCAGCTCCTCCGAAAAGCTTAAAAGGGATGTGATTTATTTCAGTCAAAAACGTTGACATCAATGCTGTTGTTTTGTGGTTTTGTTTTCGCGAAACCCGCATTATAATTTGACAAACTTATCCGTTGGTGGGCTTTTAATGTCAGGGCATATATATTATCTAAAACTGTGGGGGTACCTCTGAAACGGTACTTCGGGCAGTATGCCCTATTTCGGGAATTGTCCCGCTATATCTATAGATATTCAGGTCCAGGTTTTGATTGAGTGAACTGTCCTATAAACGATTCTACTGAAAACAAACTCATTGTTTTTGATATGGATAGCACCCTTATAGACGCTGAGACTATCGATGAGCTCGCCAGGGCTGCAGGTGTTGTAAGCAAAGTAGAGGAGATTACGAATAGAGCGATGCATGGAGACCTCGATTTCGAGCAAGCGCTTGCAGAAAGGGTCAGACTTCTTGAGGGTCTTCCTGTGGAAACTGCCCTTGATGCTGTAAACCAGATAAATCTAATGCCGGGAGCAGCAGAACTTGTCCTGTATGTCAAAAGTCGGGGTTATAAGACTGCTATGATTTCCGGTGGGTTTACCATAGCCGCCGAGAGGATAGGTAAAACGCTTGGTATCGATTTTGTTGTTTCTAACGAACTGCTTGTGGAAGATGGCTATCTCCTGGGAGAAGTTGTCGGCCCTGTCACACAAAGTGATTCCAAAGCAAAGGTGTTCGAGGAACTGGCACAGCTCTACAATGTCAGGCCCGAGCAGTGTGTGGTTGTCGGGGACGGCGCAAACGATGCCTGTATTTTTGAGATAGCAGGTTTTGCCATAGCTTTCAATCCAAAGCCCATCCTTAGGGAGTATGCGGACGTGGTCATAACAGTAAAAGACCTGAGGGCCGTAATCCCTGTTCTTGAATCTCTTTCTTATCAATGTTGTAATCAGGCACAGCATGTCGACATCGAACACTACTAAAATGCCAGCTTTTTTGCTGGACCGGGAGGCACAATAAGAGATGCTAAAGGAATTGCAGAAAAAAAGATCAGATTTGAAGGACATTTCTGAAGAATCCAAAGAGAAGAGGAATACTCTTAACGCTGAAGCCAGCGCTCTCGCCGCAAAGCGCAACGAACTCAACAAGAAGACGAAAGACCTTATCAACGAAGCCCAGGAATTAAAAGTTCTCAGGGACGAGATTAACGAGAAAGTCAGTGAGTACAAGAATAAGCGCGACGAGACCAATGCCAGAGCAAATGAACTGTTTGCAAAGGCAGACACCATCAGAAAGCAGAACAACCTTGGCGGGCCCTCAATCAAAGCCTTAAGGAAAGACATCGATCGCCTTGAATTCGCCCAGCAGACAGAAGTACTGAGCACCACCAAGGAAAGAGAACTCGTTGGTAAGATCCAGCAGCTTCAGAAACAGTACCATGTTAAAAAAGTCCAGCTTGAGAGCAACCTCGAACTGAAAAATATCCTGGACGAAGCCCAGAAAATCAGGGATGAAGCTTCAGTGTTCCATGACGAGCTTGCAGAGTATGCAAGGCAGGCACAGGAATACCACGAGAAGATGATTGCAGCTTTCAAGGAAGCTGACAGAACCAGAGCAGAGTCAGATATTGCACACAGGGAATTTGTAAAAGCCCAGGAAGCAGCTGACGAACAGCACAAGATTTTCATCAACGCCCAGAAGGAAATAAGAGACCTTGACAAAGAAATCTTCAAGCTTAAGAAGAAAGACAAGGATGGAAAGTCCCGTGTTGTCAAGTCGGAACTCCAGAAAGATGCAAAATCCATTTTCGAGAAGTTCAAGGGCGGAGCAAAGCTCACCACTGAAGACCTGATGACTCTTCAGAGGTCTGGTTTAGTCTAATCAATCTCACAAAATAGATTCGTTGAATCTTTAATTTCAATTGCAAGTGAAAGCAGCTTTGCTCTCACCTGCACCTATTTTTCTATTATCAGAACCTTGCCGGTATCTGTTTGTTCTGCGAGTTAAGTTCCGTGCAGCCTGTGCTTTAGACTAGCTGCTGCGCAGGCAAGCTCAGACTACATATGTCGTATGAAAAAAAGGAATTCCTGTTTTCTGGCTTCCAGTTTTGCCTTTTGCCGCTTCGACTTTTTTACCCTGCCTGCTCGAAAAATTCAAAATTTGCTTTGAGTCTGAAGCTCATTCTGGAAGTTTCAGATATTTCTCTCTGAACTCCGGATTCCTCATAAGGCAGCATTTTGCATTATATGCGGGGTCTTTCCTGATTTTTTTCCAGATATCCTTCACCCTGTCTTTGTGGACATTCCCGTAAGGAATGGGGATACATGCGCAGGGCAGAATGTTTCCTTCTGGCGTGATATGCAGCCATTTCCTGCCTGCCATACAGCCTGTTGTCCTCATAACCAGCGGAATCGGAAAAATTCTCGGGCCTTCTTTTTCGTGTGCCTGAACCACAAAGTTATCAAATTTTCTCATATCCTTTGGGGTCATTATTTCGGAGGCGTGGTCCATCCACCTGCCTGTAGGCACTATCTCATAGAAAGAGAGTTCATGGGCTCCGAGGCCTGCTGCAAGGTTATAAAGCTCATCAAGTTCATTGACATTGTCCCGTGAGAGCACCACGTATATATTTACAAGCAGCCCTGCAGCAAGCCCATTTTTAACTGCTTCAACCGCGCTTTTGAATACTCCCTTCCTGCCCCTTACATAGTCGTGTTTTTCTTCATATGCGCTGTCAAAACTGACCGTAAGAGAGTAAAGCCCTGCAGCCTTGAGGCTCCTTGCGCGTTCTTCTGTCAGCCCAACCCCGGAAGTGAACATTCCGGTAATGGCTTTTTCAGGGTCAACGTAGCTTATAAGCTCTTCCAGACCTGGATATGTCAGAGGTTCTCCCCCGTCAAAGATAACAAAGGTCGTACCCATTTCGAGAACCTGGTCGATCACATCCCTGACTGTTTCAGGTGAAAGTTTCGCTCTGTTCTTCGTATCAGGAAGGGCACAGTGGATGCAGTTGTTGGGGCAGTCCTCTGTAATCGAGATTGTTACCTGGTCGGGAATGTTTTTCCCTATCATTGATGAAAGCTGGCTTTTAACAAGGCGGTCAAAGCCAGAACTCGGGATCGGGGGCATCCATGTAGAATAGATCAGGCGGTCAGCCTCTATTCTTGCAGGCTTTTCGCCGTTAAAGATTGAGATATTTGCCTTAAGGACGTTTTTCATCAGTGGAGAGACTGCCCCGCCTGTTTTCATCGCAAGGCATCCGTCTTCAATTTCGGCATAAACCCTGAAAAGGGGATTTTTGTAAAACTCGTATTGCATATTTTCCCTGCATCTGGATTTCTGGTGGCTTTTATTTTCCGTGTTGTTCAATTACATGTTTCAGTTCTTCTTTTTCAGTAGTTCCGGGTACTTCTTTTCAGCGCCTTAGCTTTTGTTTACTTCTTTCGTTGATTTATGTTTTTGTTAGTTTATTTTGCTGTTTATTTGTTTCTCAGAAATGCCCCGTACCTGAGCATGGCTGAAGGCTTCTTCTTCAACATGAACGTAAAAACCTGCATAGCCTGTTCAAAAGCGCTGCCGTGGATAAAGGAGAGGTCTTCGTTTTCAAATATTTCTGCCATCTCATCGATTTCCCTATCAGTCATCTTCCTGAGAGTCTCAAGCCCTATACGGCCCACGTAGTGCTCTGCCCTGAATTCCTTTTCCCAGGTTTTCCTGTATTCCGAGAGAACACTTTTTGAGACCTCACCTTTCTTTACGGCATCCGCTGCCACGTCCCCGCATATCTGGCCTGCCCTCATGGCATATCCTATCCCGGACTGGCCTGCAGCTCCTCCAACCACCATTATTCCATCCCTTATATACTCCCCGGGTATGGTTACGATAGGGTCTCCTCCGGAAAGTTTTCTGACAACCTCTATTTCTTCAAGCCCTTTAAGCTTTTTAAAACGCTCGACCCATGCATCCAGGTAAGGGGTCGCGTCCTTTCCGCACCTGCGCACATAAGCACCGATAGCTGCGTTATTGCCTCCCCTGGGCGCATATGTCGTTTTCCAGCCAGGGGCATGGTTCCCGACATAATACTCAAACATTTCAGGTTTGCCCAGTCCTGAAGCTCTTATGTCCAGCTCGGTTCCCCAGGCTATATCTTCAGGGTATTTCATTGTTTTCAAACCCAGAAGAGAAGCCATTTTCGAATTGATGCCGTCAGAAATTATTACAAGTTTCGACCTGAACCTCCCGGCAGAAGTGCTAACAGCAAATTCCTTTCCTTCTCTCCAGATATCCTTTGCTTCGATTCCTGTCCTGATATCAACACCGATTTTAGCGGCTTTCTCTGCATAAAACCGGTCAAACTTTGTCTTGTCAATGGAATAGCCGGGAGTTTCCACTATTACTTCGTGTCCTTCCGGGGAGATGATTTTCATCCCTTTGAGGTGGTGAACAACATAAGATGCGTCTGCCTTTTCTCCGCACCTGTCAAGCATTCCCTTAAAAAAAGAATTTGCAGGGTGGGGTGGATTCCCTATCTCTTTTTTCCTTTCGAGCAAAAGCACATCCACACCTTTTTCACAGGCATTTCTGGCGGCCATGAGCCCTGCAGGAGATGCACCGATTACAATTATATCTGCGTCCATTTTTTTCTATCCTTCCCAACAGGGATTTTTACCAGAGTATGGAGGTATAAGACCCAATATATATGCAGAGCACAACATCCAGAATCATTGACCCGAACATTACTGCCCTGTAATTTGAGCCGTTAAGGAAAAGTGCGCCGCCTCTCTCAGGCGTCGGGTGTTTTATAAAGTCAATGCACTGAGCGAGCATCCAGAGTCCTGAAGCAAGGGCTCCTGCAAAAAATACCGGGCCCAGATGTGCTGACCAGCCTATGATAACCGAGGCAATAACCCCTACAATCCACCAGAAGGTCACAAATCTGGCGGTAAAGGGGATCCCGAAGGTTACGGGCATTGTAGGTGCACCCTTTAACCTGTCCCCTTCCACATCCCTGGCAACTCCTCCGAGTGTAAAAGCCCAGTCAGTAACGCACATCATTAGACCGAAACAGATTGCTGGGAGGGGCAGAATTACTCCATCACTGCCTTTCAGGATCCCTGCCGGGTCAAATGCAAGCCATACCCCGATAGGCACGAGACCATAAGATATCCCCACAGGCAGAAAACTTAGAAAGGTGTTTCTTTTTGCAAAGATCGAGTAAATTGTTATGGTTGCAGCTGCGATAAAGAGAACCACAAGAGATTCAGGGTTCAGGTAAAAAGCAGCAGCTCCCGCAATCAGTAAAAGCAGCCCGGCATATAGCATTGCTGAGTTTTTCGAAACCTTTGAGGAAGGAAGGGGCCTGCCTGGAAGATTGATCGTGTCTATATCAATATCACAGCAGTCATTGAAGACATATGAACTGGTTATGGCCGCAAAGCCTCCGACTACGGCAACCAGGAATGGGAGAATTTCGGGGAGCTCTCCGGTTGCCAGGTAAGAAGCGAGAATTGCACTTGAGGCCGGGAGGGTAAGGTCCATATAGTATAGTTCGGGCCTCAGCAGCCGGAGGTAGGGACTGAGCTCCCCTATTCTTGCTGTAAGGGACAATAGTTTCACCTTTGGTTTTTCGGTTTATAAGGAGTTTTCTGTATCCGGAATTTCGTGTTTCGGGATTTTTTCGGTTTAAGAGCTTGTTTACAAATAGTCCTATAAACTTTCGCATTTCAAAAAAGTTTCCTTTTTCTTTTTTACCGAAAGATTCTGCCAATGCGGGAGAGTTGAAAGTTAGACAATTGGAAGGGTTATTGAGCAGGGTTCTAAACCTAACCGATATTCCGCCCTTCAATTCTCAAAAATTTAATAGAAGTCTGTTCTATTCAAGTTGCAGTCTTTAAGCCTGCTTATTCTTTTTTCCAGGCTTCCCTGTATACAAGCTTTGCCTTTTTTCCGATTTCTTCAATTAAAGGATGCTGGAACTCTTTTTCGCAGATAAAGGTAAATTCTGCCCCGGGATTCAGATCCATCAGTTTAATTGTATTTGACAGGGACGTGCTGAGAGCTTCGTAGTCCGGAAATTTTGGAACCTCGGCATTGAAGGGATACACTTCTTCCATTTCTGCCGGGAAGGCCCCGAATGGAGCTTTAAATGTCAGAATCCGGTCATAGTCCTTTTCTCCTTTAACCGGAGATGTACGTATGATCGCCGAACCTTCAATGCTGAACCTTTCCAGGCGCTTCCCGAAACGCAGAACCTCAGGTCTGGAAGCAGACTCCGGCCCACAGTAGAAATAAGTGCCTTTAGTTGCAGGATCAAACTGTTCCAGCCATGCAGAGTGAGTATAGAGCCTCTTCAGACCGTCAAGGAGTTTCGGGTGGGCACGGCAGCGCTGCTCAACAAGCTCAAGCAGTTTTCCGTCCTTAATAGACTGTTTAATAAGCCGGATTTCCGCAAAAGTCGCATAAAGGTTATGCCGCCCGAGAAGTTCTTCTTTATTTTTAGCTTTTCTTAATTCTTCGGCAGTATATCTGGAGCAGACAGGACAGGAACAGGGCAGGTAGTTCAGTTTCTCCAGGTGGTATGTCCCGTTTGAGGTAATATAACGACCATCTTTTGCGTAAAGGGCATAAGCTGCCGAATCAAAAAGGTCGCAGCCAAGGGCAACTGCAAGGGCAAACATCATCGGGTGCCCTGCCCCGAAAAGATGGACAGGTGAGGTTGGAGAAAGTCCTTTTTTGGATGCTGCAATTACATCAACAAGCTCTGCATAACGGTAGGATTCCATGAGAGGCACAACTGCTCCCAGGGGATAAACTTCAAAATTCAAATCTTTAAGGTGGGATGCAGCCTTTTCCCTGAGTTCCGGATATGTTGAACCCTGGACAGGACCTGCGAGGAGCTGTTTGCTCTGGATGAATTTACGGGCAGCTTCAAGGCGCTCGGCTGTGGTCGCAAGTTCTTCTTCCGCTCTTCTAAAATGGACATCCGGAGGGGTCGGGATATCAAGTGGGACTATAATGTCGCTTCCTATTTTTTCCTGGAACCCGAGGATCTCTTCATTTGTAACTTCCACAGACCCGTATACTGAAAGCTGGAAAGAGCCGGAGTCTGTCATAATCGGGCCGTCAAAACCCAGTAGCTCGTGTAACCCTTTTTCAAGGGCGACAGTACGCAGTTCTTCTTTCCTGTAAATAATGTAGGAATTGGTGATCAGAATCTCTGCCCCGAAACTTCTCATTTCTTTCGGGGAAATAAGCTGGATGTTCGGATTGATAACAGGCATGACTGTAGGGGTCTCAACCACTCCGTGAGGAGTCCTGAGTTTTCCTATCCTGCCGCCTGCGTCCTTATCGATAATTTCAAATATTGCTGACATGCCGCGGTTATAGATGCCGCTCAGATATATTTATCTTTGGGGATTGGAAGGAGTTCGGGACAGATAAAAAGCTGCATCTGTCTTTCTTATCCCCTTTTTTCTTCCCCCAATCTATTTCAGCATCAGTCTTCTTTTGCCCTTGGCATTGCGATTATTTCCCTTACCTGAAGGGAGAAGAAGTCATTGCTGTGAGCCGGCTTCAGCACAAGAGCTACATCTGCACCCCATCTTGTTCCTCCTATAGCGATGATTTCAGTATCATCTGATACCGGGATGTGACCTGAATCCGCTGCCATAATGGCAACTTCTATAGCCACTTTGAAACCTTTTCCGAAGAGGGAGCGAAGGGTATCTGATATTACTTCGATCCTTGAATATCCTCCGAATTTCTTTGTGATGGAACGTTCTATACCGGAAAACATGTGCGACTGGGTAGTAATCACTGCTCCAAGCTCTTCGAGTTTCTTTCTGTACTCTTCTTCCACTTCCCATTCGCCTTTCTCTTTCTGACCGTACTGGTGACTAACCCCAATTACCTTTATGTTGCTGCCTTTTACCGCCTCTGCCATTTTTAAGGCAGTTTTTCCGCTTGTACTGGCAACTACGATACGTGAGATTCCAAGCTCTGCTGCTCTTTTTGCTGCAGCCCCAATAACAGCTTCGGTGTTTTCTTCTCCTACTCTGTCCAGATAAAGAACTGGTTTTTCCATAAATTACTCTCTCCTGTAGTCGGTTTTTATTTTTTATGAGCTTTTTTAATTGATTATTACAATCGCTTTGTGTTTTATTCGGCTTTCGTGCCTATTGAGCTACTTTACTAATTCTGCCTTTACTTATCCCGCTTTTATTTATCCTTTTTTTATTCATTCAGCTTTTATTTATCTTACTTTTATTTATTATGCTTTTATTTATCCTTCTTTTATTTATTCTGCTTTTACTTGTTCTGCTTTTACTTGTTCTGCTTCTATCTTTGTTTCAGCTTCACTTATGGATTGCTTTTACAACTATTTTTTTTGCGGATTTCTCTTACTTTTCTTCTTTCCTGTAAACTTCCTATATTCTTTAAGGCCTTCTTTAAATTCGGTTTATATCTGAAATATATAGCAAACGCCGGATGGGGGAAACATAACAATTAGAATAACTGTTTCTGATCAGAATTATTTTTTCTCTGTAGTAAGAAGAAATATATATTAAAAGGATTCTCTTTTAATAAAAAAGAGGGTTATGGCATCCGAAATCCCGGAATCATCGATATTTTTTTATTGATGCCTGTGCAGAAGGTAGTACAGGTCCGGGCCGGCAAGAAACTTGTTTATTTAGGATTAGATCAGATATACTCATAGGGGTTGTATTTCATGAGGTGGTTTTTTGTCAACTACGACAGACTATGACGACAATGACGTGAAGATTATTACGAAACCTGTACAATCAAAAAATCCTGTTTTGATTGAAGGTTTTCCCGGAATCGGGCTTGTGGGGAATATTGCAAGTCAGCATATCATCGAAGAGCTGAACATGGAGTACATAGGCTCCATTGATTCCAGGTATTTCCCCTCAATCGCGGTGCTTTATGAGGGGCTTATAAACATGCCTGTAAGGATCTACGAAAATGTAGAGCACAATCTCATTATAGTTATTTCCGACATTCCTATCAGCCATTCGGTTTCCTACGATGTAAGTAATGCTCTTGTAGACTGGGCTGAGGCTATCAATGTAAAAGAGATTGCTTCCATTGCAGGGATTGCAATTATGGACGGAGGCCATAAGGTCTTCGGAGCAGCTACCACTCCGGAAATGCTGGACAAAATCAGGGATAAGGTCGAGATTTTCCAGATGGGAACTATTTCCGGAATTTCGGGCAGCGTAATGGCTGAATGTCTGCTGCGTGGGATTCCTGCAATCAGTCTCCTTGGGGCTACGAGGACCCAGAACCCTGATCCAAGGGCTGCATCTTCTGTTATTGGAGTCCTCAATGAGCTTTACGGGCTTTCAATCAGCACTGACAGGCTCATAGAACAGGCCGAGCGCATAGAAATCGAACTCCAGAGGCTTGCTGAAGACGTTCAGGCTACCGAGCGGAAAGGAGAAGTCAAAAAGGAGTTCCCAATGTACGGGTGATCTCATGGAGTACATTACGTTAACAGGAATTGCCGACTCCGTGATCGAGATCCTGAAAAAGCACGATCTCAGGACTCTTGAGATCCGAAATCCGCAGAACTTCTTTGGAGTACTAGGACTCAATGCAGGAGACAGTGTTCTCCTGACTTCCACAAGCCTTCAGGATCTAACTGATGGGACCCAGGGGCTTATAGCAAGAGTTGTCCAGAAGCAGATCTCAGTCCACTCTTTTGTAAGCTCAAGTGAACTCTATATTGAAGAGCGAGAAGCTCTGTCAGCACGCATTCAGCTTGAATGCAGATGTATGGCAAGGGTAAGGAACGTTATCTCAAACGAAATAGGAAAACCCGTTATAGTAGACGCAAGGGAGATCTCCTGCTACGAAGCCCGTTAAAGTTTATTTGATTGGTATACTTGCCAGAACCCAGTTCCGAATATGTTTTTTGGAGCCATTAACCCTCTTATAATATTCGGCTTTAAAATCCGGATTATTGTGGCTAATTTTTTGAAAAAAACGTATTCTCTTTAATTTTCATTTAATTTTTAGTAAGTATTCTCAAAAAAGAGGTGTCTCTTAAAAAGGGCATCTATATAATGAAATTTATCTGAAGCCCCAAAATTTTATCCTGAATCACTTCAGGAAAGAAATTTATTTGCCTTCCAAGTAAAAAATTTTTTAAAATGTTTTTGAAAGAGGATGCCGAAAAATTAAGCTTTTCCGGCAACCTTCTGTTAAGTTTTGATTTTATTCTAAGTCTCTTTACATCATGTCTTCCATGTCGCCGCCTGGCATTCCGCCTGGAGCTGCTCTTCCGCCGCCTGTGGAAGCGATAACATCATCGATCCTGAGGACCATGATTGCAGCTTCTGTTGCTGCATTAATTGCCTGGGTCTTGATTCTAAGGGGTTCGACCACGTTATTTTCAAACATATCCTCGATCTTGCCCTTGTAGACGTTAAGTCCAGCCCTCTTGTTTCCTTTCTCATGCTGTGAGCGCATTTCTACAAGCATGTCAATCGGGTCAAGCCCTGCATTCTCTGCAAGGGTTTGCGGGATAACTTCCAGAGACTCTGCGAATTTTGTTACTGCAAGCTGTTCCCTTCCTTTGAGGGTTGCTGCATATTCTTTGAGCCTGAGGGACAGTTCTATTTCTGGGGAGCCGCCACCGACAACAATCTTCTGGTCTTCTAGGGCAACACCAACGACCCTGAGAGCGTCTTCAAGGGCTCTCTCAAGTCCGTCCACAACATGCTCGGTTCCGCCGCGGAGAAGGATAGAGGTGGTCTTGCTGTCTTTACAGCCCGTAACAAAGGTCATCCTTGAACCTGTGACGTCCTTTTCTTCCACCATACCTGCATAGCCGAGGTCGGATTCGTCGATTTCGTCCAGGTTGGTGATGATTCTTCCGCCTGTGGCTCTGGAGAGCTTGTCCATGTCACTCTTCTTTACTCTGCGCATTGCGAAAATGCCTGCTTTTGTCAGGTAGTACTGGGCGAGGTCGTCAATTCCTTTCTGGCAGAATACTACGTTTGCGCCGGTATCAATCACTTTGTCTACAATTTCCCTGAGCATTGCTTCTTCCTGGTCGAGGAAAAGCTGCATCTGGTCGGGAGTGGTGATCTTTATTTCGGCTTTGGTTTCTGTCTTTTTGAGTTCGATTGGCACGCTTAAAAGAAGGACCTTTGCATCCTTCACAACTTCCGGCATGCCGGTGTGGACGCGTTCCTTGTCGACAATTACACCTTCGACAATCTCAGAGTCCTTAATGCTTCCGCCTGGCCTCTTTTCTGTTTTAACATCTTCTATGTCGACAGTGATCTTCCCATTTTCATCTTTCTCAACAATGGACTTGATTGCACGGACTGCAAGATTGGAGAGGTGAGCCTTGTGGGATTCTGCACCCTTTCCAGTGATGGCTGTGCCTGCGATCTTCTCAAGAGTCTCTGTGTCTTCAGGGGATGCGCTGATTGTAATTGTGTCAAGGATCTTTACAGCCTGGATTGCTGCGAGCCTATAACCGCTTGCGATAACAGTCGGGTGTACGCCGCTTTCAAGCAGGTCTTCTGCCTTTGTAAGTAACTCTCCTGCAAGTACGGCTGCTGTGGTTGTCCCGTCTCCTACTTCGGCATCCTGGGTCTTTGCGACTTCCACAATCATCTTTGCACCGGGGTGCTCGATGTCCATTTCTTTCAGGATGGTTGCTCCGTCATTTGTAATGACGACGTCTCCCATCGCATCTACAAGCATCTTGTCCATACCCTTTGGCCCAAGAGTCGTTCTTACTGCTTCAGCTACAGCTTTTGCGGCCATGATGTTATTGTGCTGAGCGTCTGAACCGTGGGTTCTCTTGCTGCCTTCCCTTAATATAAAGATCGGTTGTGCTGCCAAAAATTCAATCTCCTTTTTAATGATATGAAATAGTGTGAATTTCTATTAGTTGTATTCCTGAGCACTTTTTTTTGTGCTTAATTTTCCTATTCTTAATGCAAGCACTTCTATATAAGAATTCCTCTGGAGGAAAGGTTCCTAATCTGGAAAAAAGGGTCTGCTGGTTCTTTTAATAGGCTCGAATTTCTCCTCCCGAGTTCTGCTTCCCCAGTTCTTCCTCGGGAAAGAAAATCATGGATTTTTCCTGTGAGCGGATTTTGCTTAAAGGGAAAACTTCCAGATTATTTCTAATAGTGGGCTGAACTCAAAAAGACTGATAAGTATTGATTATTGCAGCTCAATATAGAGGACATTTTTAATTTAAAAAAGGAAGTAGAAAGACCTGCAGATACAATCGATTGAAAAAATACTTTATAAGGTGTAAAAAAACCAGTTTTTATCTGAAAAAGGGTTAATCGATAGAATTCTGGTTTTTTCCCTTCTATTTACGGATTTTATCTTTCGTTTTTCTGTTTTTCCTGATGTAACTCAGCGACGTTTTATCAATTCATAACTATAAAAATAATTTAAGTCGATAATGACCTTAATTAATAATAACCTAAGTCGATAATGATCTTAATTAATAATAACCTATGTTAATAACGGTCTAAGTTAATTATTAAAGTTAATAGTTTAGAAATGGAGGGCATCTCTGGGGCAGATACTCACGCAGCGCCCGCATTTTATACAATCGGGATTTGCTCCGGTCTGGCAAATCTTAAGCTGCATGGGGCAGACTTTTTCACATTTTTTGCAGTTAACGCATTTATCTTTTTCAAGTTTCAGCTGGTACTTATTCCCTCCAATAAGGCGCTGGGCGGTCCCCATGGGGCAGAAAGAACACCAGGCTCTGGGGCTCAGGAAAGTTCCGAGGAGAACTGCAATTGAAGTGGTTACAAGGCACATCATTACAAAGATCATGCCTATCTTTTCAAATGTATTGAGGCCTCCGATAGTGCTTGCTACCCTGTAGCCCATAAATCCCATCATCAGGAAAAATATTGGCAGGCGGACCCAGAGACTCCGGAATGCATCGGGTATTTTCCTTTTCTTTGAGATTTTACTGACTCCAAAGTCCACAAGGCTACCTCTAGGGCAGAGATTTCCACAGAACCATCTTCCTCTGAAAGGGCTGCTCAGGAAGATTGCAGCAAAGATCAGCAGCATAAAGTAGCCGAGTGCAGGATACCAGAGTCCGCCGATAGAAACGATCAGTACAAGTATTCCCAGGTAGGGTGTGATTTTGAGTATTTTATTCGCCTCCGTTTTCCCATTCTTTCAGTTCCTGTCCGAGTCTATCAGCCCAGGACTGGACGATTTTTTGAATGATATTCCTTATCTGGTTTTTTGAATATATTTTATAAATGTAAACATAGCCCCCTCCGTCAAGGTTTTGCTGCGATCTCTGAAGGATCTCTTTCTCATGCAGCTTTTTTACGGAGCGCTGGACTGTAGAAACATCAAGTTTCAGAGATTTTGAAAGGGCATCAGTATCAATCCATCTGTCAGGTTCATTTAAGAATGACTTCATAACATTCAGATCAGCTTTTGTAAGGTTGAGGGCGCACTTGATTACATCCTCTACTTTGAACTCTTTGCAGGCAAAATCTATCATTCAATCCCTCTTTTATTTTGCAGTACTGTATTATTCTGTCCGTAGTACTTATATACTGGCAAGTACTGCAAAATAAAGCTAAAAAACTGAAGTACTATATTTTTTGATTCTGTTCTCCAAGCTTATGTTACAGAGAATAATAAGCACACAGAGGGAAAATAAGATACGGCAAATGTGATCCTGAGAAATCGATGAATATTCCTCTTTATTAAACTCATAAGAATCGGAAAAAAATCTATATGGTGACCTGTTTTTTATTTTTTGCCCTAACCTCTGCATAAGGACTGTCTCGACAACAATTTTGGATCGTTTAGTTCCTAGCATCTGTCAGGCTTAGATGGATTAAGGTATGTACCTGAGTCTAATAGCAATATTTATTATTATATTGCACCAATTATATCATAGGGGAAAATAAAAATGGGGGAAAATAGAAATTCATCTGCAATTGGTATTCTAGTATTCATCATATTTGTTGTGATAATGCTTGCAGCATTTAATACAGCGAACAATTTAACGACAGGCACAGTTTTAGGTACAATTCTTACCGGGCTTTTTATAGGATTTTTAGTAGCTGCCGCAATAGAGCAATAATAAATTCTTGGATTCCCAGTATCTGGCGAGCCAATTCTAAACTTAAAACTAATTTTTGGATCTTGACTTAAGTAATAAATCGAGCTACTGATCGGAAAAGTAGTTATGGAACTTTTGTGGATATTTAAGTGAAAACGGGTTTTGAATAGACAGCCATAAATTGAAGAGCTTACGGCTCTTTATCCCCAAACCAGATTGTAAATTCTGTCCCGCAATTTCTACTGAGCTCTACACAGCCGTCTATTTGGTCAACAAGGATATTTACAAGCTGGAGCCCTAGAGAATCAGCATTTTCGATCTCTATTTCTTTTGATATGCCCTTTCCATTGTCAGCCACTCTGAGTATGTATCGGAAATTATCTATTTCGTTGCAGTGCTGGTCCGAGTCTGATACATTGTTTCCTTTGTCAAAAGTCTCAGCTCTTCTCAGGCTTATATGGACTTCGCCTTCGCTTCCAGCAGGGAAAGCATGCTTCAGGGAGTTTGAAAACAGTTCATTTACAATGATACCAAGAGGGATTGCTGTATCCATATCCAGATATACCTGCTCAAGATCCATTTTCAAGCTGATATTGTCATTTCCTAGATTATATGAGCTGAATAGATCAGCAGTGAGTTTGCGGAGATAAGCTGCAAAGTCAAGGGTGTCGTTTTTATCTCCTTTGTAGAGCTCTTCGTGTATCAGAGCCATTGAAGCTACACGGTTCTGGCTCTCTTTCAAAGTTTCAAGCATCTTTTCGTCACTGAATCTTTCAGCTTCAAGACTGAGAAGAGAACATATAACCTGCAGGTTATTTTTGATTCTGTGGTGGATTTCTTTTATGCGGATTTTGTCCATTTTTTCCAGGGTTTCTTCAGCTTTTTTACGCTCCGTAATATCCTGAACTGTTCCTCTGAGTTGGACAGGATTACTTTTCTCATCAAAGACAACTTTGAATTCCTCATGGACTACACGCTCCTCCCCATTGTTCAGGACAATCCTGTAATCAATACTGGAGAGTTTTCCCTCTAAAGCCTGTTTAGCTGCCTTAATTACTCGGTCTTGGTCGTCAGGATGTACACAATTTAAATATGTGCTATAAGTTACTCCAAATTCCTTAGGCTTAAATCCAAAAATACGATAAACTTCATCAGACCAGTGAACTTCATTAGTTATAAGACTCCGATCCCAGTTTCCGATGTGTGCCATTTTTTGAGCCTCAGCAAGACCTCTTTCGCTTTCTTTTAATGAGCCGTAAGCCTTCTCAAGCTCTATCGTGCGTTCCTGAACTAATTTTTCCAAATTGTTGAGGGTTTGTTTTAGTTTAACTTCTGCTTCTTTTCTTTCGGTAATGTTTGTAAGCATCTTCATAGAGCCCATAAAATTGCCATCTTTATCAAAAAGAGCTTTAGCACTTACAATTGTCCATAGAGGCGTACCATTTTTGCTTATTAATTTTAATTCATGATCTCTATCAATACGCTGCTTTCCTTTTTCCATACTCTGCTTGGCAGCTTCTTTTCCTTCATCACCGGTAAAGTCCCATGCAGACCTTCCAATTATTTCTTCATGATTGTATCCCAGCATCTCTGCCATTCTCTGATTAACATAAGTAATTCTGGCTTCAGGGTCAAGTATCCATATACCTTCGTTTGCTGTCTCTACGATATTTCGGTATTTTTCCTCACTCTCTTGAAGCTCCCTTTCCATTTTCTTGCGCTCAGTGATATCCGTGAGAGTTACTACACAGCCTATTATCCTGCCATTGGAGTTTCTGAGAGGTCCTGAATTTAATAGTAAATGGAGCTTCTGGTTGAACTTCTGGCAACTTTTATATTCTAAGATTGCTTCCAATCCAAGGATGGTATCTCCTTTCAGAGCAGAGGAGACCGGAAGAATACTTTTTCCTGCATCTTTTCCTTCTGAGAACCGGATATCTATGATATCTTCAAATCTCTTGAACGCCGGATCGCATTTACAGACCTTGGACACTGTGTTGCTGAAATATGTGATCCTTCCAGTCGTGTCGCAGACTACTATGGCTTCGGCAGCCTGTTCTATAATTGACCGGGCCAGACGTTCAGCAGCAACTATTTCTTCATTCTTCTTCTGCTCAGTCAGGTCTGTAACCACAAGGCACCATGCACTTGGTGATCCCTCGGACTGCAATGAACTGATAGACAGGTATACTGGTACAGACGTACCACCCTGAGCCCTAAATTTCAACTCCCCTACACTGTTTTTCTGTTTCAGGAGTGCCTTAAAGGTAATAGCATCTTCTGGCGCAATAAATCCATAAATAGACGTACCTACTACAGCCCCGGATGACATCTTTGTGAGTTCTGCAAATTGGCGATTGCAGTAAAGAATAGTACCGTCGGAGGCAAGGGTGGCAGTACCCTCATTCATTGCCTCCACAAGAACACGATATGCACGGTCGGCACTATCCAGGGTGAAAATCAATTTTTCTTGAGGTCCAGGTATAATCAGAGCATCCAGATCCCCCTCACTGATGGCACGCCTGAGTTCTTCAGCCTCTTCCAGCCGCATTTTTAGATCCTGTAACTCTGCTTCCAGGGCATGATTTTTATCTAACAGCTTCTGATATGGCACGTTTCCCTGGTCTTTCGCCAATTTTGAACTCATATTTACAACGCCCTTCCCCAAAAATTGCATTTTTAGCATTCTTTATCTTTTTTTGATTTCAGGTCCATCCCCATAAGGACCCTTTCGGTATCTGACATGCTGCCTATGAGCTTTCTTAATGGTGGAGGGAGCTCTTTTATAAGAGTAGGAGCTGCCACTATCTGCTCATCTCTGGCAAAGACAGGATGCTGATAGATATCAATGACCTCAAGCTCATACTTGCCGGGCGCATACTCTTCAAATATATGCTTGATATTGTTTATCGCCTGTATTGATTTGGGCCCCATCCCTGCGACATAGAGGCGCAGAACATATATGTTGTTATCTTCTCCTTTGGCAAGGGCTTCTTCAAAGGCTGCTGTTGAGTCCTTAACATCTGACTTTCTGGCCTCTTCGGTATCAGACATTAGCATCACTCCACAGGACGCAAATCCAGGCCTACCAGGACTCGCTCCGTATTCGAGAGATCTCCTATAATTTTCTTTATTGGTGGAGGGAGTCTTCTAACCAGTGTTGGAACAGCTAATATTTGATCTCCTTTAGCCAGCTGCGGGTTCTCCAGAAGATCGATGACTTCAATCCTGTACCTGCCGCCCAGATGTTCTTCGCAGATTTTCTTTAAGTTGGCGAAGGCTGTCAAACTCTTTTTAGTCTGACCAGCTACGTATAGCCTCAGGATATAAAATTCCTGCTCAGACGTCGTATCAGACTCGAGAAGCTCGGGCCCGTTTTCGCTTTGTGCCGCATTTCCCATATAATTTCCACCATTTGAACATAAGAAGGAGCAATTTTTCCCTGGAAGCCCCCTTCTCTTATTTTTTGAACCCCATACATTTTTAACATAGACTATTGGATAACGAAAATGTCCACTTGCCCGGGTTTTGAGATTGTTGCCTGCATAAACCACGCCCATTCAGGGCTTATCGGCTTTCCTTATTCGAACCAGCTCACTTCTGCCAGTTGCAAGCGCTTCGTTCCTCAGTTGCTGGTCGGAGACAAGCCTGTCAAGCTCCTCTTTCAGCGTCTCATATTCAGAATTCAAGCTGGCAATCTGGGTATCCAGAGATTTGAGCCTGGTCTCAAGTTCTCTCTTTTTTCTATCAGCATTCTGTCTTTGAGCCACTGCCTCTGCCAGTTCTTCAGCTTCCTGGACTGCTTTAGAAGAACCCATAAGCAGATCACCGGATGGGCCCAGATACACATCCTGAATCTCTATACCATGATCAGTCAGCAGATACTCCCTTATCTGGTTTGAATGTCCCATGCCTCTCGACTTAATAACAGATATTCCACGATTGCGCTCATTGCTGTTCTCGAAGAAGCGAAGGTTGACCCAGGTATCCATAAGGGAAGATATGCCCTCAGCATTAATGCCAGCAGTACTTTCGTGTTCTACCAGGCTTGTGCACACAGCAGTAATATTCCTGAGCTTTAAGTAATCGATAAACCTGGTGAGCATGAGCCTTACATCGGTCTGAGTGCCCACATTGGTCAGGTTAGAAATGGGGTCTATGACTACAACATTCGGTTTGAAGGTGTCAAGGAATTTGCGCATTGTAATCAGATGCATTTCCAGCCCGTACGCCATAGGTCTGGATGCATGGATCTTCAGAAGTCCAGAGTCTAAATAAGGTTGGAGGTCTATACCTATGGACCTCATGTTCCTGATTATCTGGTCTGGAGACTCTTCATATGCGAAGTACAGGCAGCTTTCCTCCCTTTCACATGCAGCTTTACAGAACTGGGCTGCAAAACTGGTTTTTCCTGAACCAGCTGTTCCTGAGATAAGTATGGTGGTACCGCGGTAGTAACCCTGCCCTCCAAGCATCGTATCCAGGCGCGGTATGCCCGTAGATATTCTTTCTCTAGATGCCTCATGTTCCAGGCCCAATGAAGTGATAGGCAGTACCGACATTCCGTCTTCCTCTATCATGAAGGGATACTCATTGGTGCCGTGCTTTGAGCCTCTATACTTAATAATGCGCAGGCGCCTGGTTGCAATCTGTTCCTCCATTCTGTTATCCAGGAAAATTACACAGTCTGCGACATACTCTTCCAGTCCGTATCTTGTAAGAGATGTTTCTCCTCTTTCCCCGGTGACTATAGCTGTTACACCCCTGTCCTTTAGCCACCGGAAGAGCCTGCGGAGTTCAGAGCGCAGTATCGCTTCGTTCTGGAAACCTGAGAACAGAACCTCAAGTGTATCCAGTGCAACACGTTTGGCACCTATGGAATCTATAGCCAGCCCGAGCCTTATGAACAGTCCTTCCAGGTCATACTCGCCTGTTTCTTCTATTTCGCTCTTATCAATACGAACATAATCAACTACTAGTGTCATGAACATTTAGTCTTTGGTCATTTTATAAGTTAAGAATCGTTATGTATTGACATAGAAATACTATAAATTATGCTCAATAATTAAATTGTCATGACACTAGCTTGTTTCTGGCTTCCAGGCTATCCAGATTGAATCCCAGAGAGGCAAAATTCTCTGCCAGATCCTCAGCGGTCTCCTCAAAAGCCATGAATACCCCCGGCTCGCCGTAATTTTCTGCTCCTTTAACCAGGAATTCCATAGCCATAAGAATCTTTCCCGAACCCGCACTTCCATACACCAGGGTCGTGCGCCCCTCAGGCAGTCCCCCATAAGTTATATCATCCAGACCGCTTATGCCTGTTGGGGTTTTCTTCAAACTTTTTTCTTTTAAAACTCTGCCCTTTTCTTCGACCATTAATTCCCCTTCTCACTCTCTGGTGCATAAAATACATTACTATAAATTCTTATTTTCCATTAAGTCTTTCAGCATTGAAAATTAAGCTATGTAATGCTGTTCTTGTAAATAATAATAGGGCTCCGTATTTCAGAAACAGATCTTCTACCCTGACGAAGGATTTTCTTTCCTCCAGTCACCTCAACTAGTAATAAAACTTTAAGACTTCTATTTTGTTTTGATTCAATTTACCCTAAATTCTCACTCATGAGATCAGGAATCTTTCCGAAACCTTCTTGGTAAATAGTTTCTCCTTGATAATAAGTTTTGAAGAAAAGAACAGATATCCGGAAATTTTACATCTTATTTTTATATAAATAATCGAACAGAAACGTTTTTATATTCCTTATCCAATTTGCAAATTAAGGTTTAATGAGCTTGCCTGTTTTAAGGTTTATCTAACTCAAAAAGACCTAATCTTAAAATCATGCTTTATGCTCGTTAAAATCCACTTATACCACAAAAGCCGGCAGGTTTCTCCTTTTCTCCTGCCGGAACCACACACCCTTTTCTCAATTAAAAAATACCTTATTCTTTTCTCAATTGTAAAACCTGTCTTTTCCAATGTTTTTTTCAGCGGCTGCCTCTTCCCCTCCCGGCAGTTCGATCTTTTTCCTAAGGCTTTTTCAGAGAAGTTTTTCCGGGGAGACTCAGAAGTCCCCCGGCCTGCAGAAATTACATTCCAAGAGCTGTCTGTGCAATCGTGTTTTCTATTTCTTCCTTAAGCTCTTCCGGGATTCCCCTTATACCCACGTCCAGGAAGCCTCTTATGATCATTCCGACTGCTTCATCCTCGGTAAGCCCTCTTGCCATCAGGTATTCCACCTGGTCTTTAGCAATTTTTCCAACGGCTGCCTCATGAGTAAGCTCTATGTCGTCCACATTTGCCTCCAGTATAGGGATTGCAAGCTGGCTGCCTTTATCGGTAAGGACAAGACCTTTACATTCGAGGTGACCTTTTGCACCCTTTGCGTTTCCTATCATTTCTCCACGTGCAATCAGTCTTCCGCCTATGGTAATTGTTCTTGAAATCAGCTCTGCTCTTGTACCCGGGGCATTAAAAATAGCTTTGCTCCCAAGGTCAAGCTCGGAACCCGGGTGCGCAATTGCTATGGTATTGAGCCTGGTTACCGCCCCCTCTCCTTCGAGCCTGACAGTCGGGTACGTCTGTACAGAGCGCACGGGCTTTAAGCAAATATAATTACTGACATAAGTCCCGCCTTCTTCAACACTCACAACCGTTCTCGGGCGGACTCCTATCTGTTCTGCCCAGTTGTGGATCATTGTAAAATTCAGGGTGCCGCCTTTCTTTATGTACATCTCGGAAATCCCAAGGTGCAGACCTTCTTCAACTCCTTTTTTAGTTGTACACCCCGTTATTATGTCAAGAGTCGCCCCTTCCTCAACAATTATGATGTTATGTACTGTCTGGGCTGCCTTTTTGCTTCCCAGCATAAGGCATGTCTGGACAGGCATGGAGGTTTTCTTTCCCGCAGGCACTCTGATAAAATAACCGTCAGCGTCTTCCAGATAGGTTTTTGCGGTGTATTTGTCGGCATCCACCTGAACAAGTTTCCAGGAGTAATCTTTAAGCCATTCGTATTTTTCCATAGCCTTGTGGGTTGACATCAGCTCCACGTTTTTATCTTTAAGGGTTGAGTGAGAAACCGCATTATCCAGTACCAGAAAACTTCCTGACCTGCCTTCTTCGCTCGGGATCACCCCTACCTGGAGCAGTGTCTTTTTGCTTTCTTCATCAAGAGACTGGAGGTCTTCAATTGGTTTGCTGACCTTAGAACCTTCTTCGTATTTTTCCAGTTCAAAGTCCTCTCCGAAAGCCGCTTTCTTCTCAGCTGCGCTCTCGGCTCTTTTTTTAAGGCTCACCTGTTCAGTCTGCATGTTATACACTCCTGGTACCCTTTGTTTTTAATCTCTTCAAGCATTTTCATAGGATTCCCCGAACACATAACCGTGCCGTTGCAGAGGATATATCCCCGGTCTGCCTGCACATAGTCCAGAACCTGGCCTGTGTGTGTAATAATAAGAGCCGATTTACCTTTCGTGCATCTCTCTCCTGGGCATTCCAACCCTTCGGCAAGCAGTTCTTTTATTGTCATCCCTACCTGCTCGATACTCACGAGATCCACTCCGGATTCGGGCTCGTCCAGAAGATAGAGCGTCGGGTTCTGGGCTGCAAGCTGGAGAAGTTCGGAGCGTTTAATCTCCCCTCCTGAAAAACCAACGTTCACATCCCTGTCGAGAAAACGCTTCATATCAAGGTTTTCTGCAAGTGCTTCAGGGTCTTTCTTTCCTTTTGATGTTACTTTTACAAGGTCCCCGAGTTTAATCCCTGTCATATCGGGCGGACGCTGCATCATAATACCAAGCCCGCGGCGGGCTCTTTCATCCACTGGAAGGTGAGTAATGTCCTCTCCATTGAACAGTATCCTGCCTTTCAAAACCTTGTACTCGCTGAAACCCATAATCGTCCTCATGAGGGCAGACTTCCCGGCTCCGTTTGGTCCGAAAAGTACATTTGTGTACCCTTTCTCAACCTCGAGGTTCACATCATGGAGTAAGATTTTTCCGTTGACCTCTACAGTCAGGTCTTCTATTTTTAGCATGGTATTTTCTCCCTTTATCTCTTTCCGGATACGGTTTCCCCGATTTTCTTCGTATCCTGAGAAATAGCCGTTTAGAGTGAGTCCACTTAGTTCTATCTGGCAGAATAAGGACCAAGATCAGGCTGGCCTGACAGCTCTGTCTCATCTCCGGTTCTCTGCACAAAATCCTTTATCCCTTTTGGAGGGCATTATATTTCTAATTATATGTTCTCTGAGTGCTTCCGAACATTCTTTTGAAAATAAAATAACAAGTTTGTATTGAATCCTGAATTAAAACACTTAATTAAAACACTTAATTAAAACACTTAATTAAAACCCTGAATTGAAATTCTTCCAGATCCAGCAACCTGAATCAGGCCGATTTTGAGGTTATTAAAAGATAATCTTCAACCGCCTGAAATATAGAAATTCCTGTGTAAGCTGTCTGATAGTATAAGATGTACGATAGGTCTTCACTTTTTCTAGAAAAATAGTATTCATCAAATTATTATCTTGTTAACTTCAGTCTCACTTAATATGTTGTTAACTCCAGTTTCAGGCCAGCTTGAGTTTCCATAAATTTCGTGCGGAAAAGCTCTTTTATTTTTTCCTTATGGGTTGTGCAGTGTCCGGCTGCTATCAGTTCCATTCCTTCGAGCCTCTCAAATCTGTCATCGTCGTGCAAGCCGCCAATAATTCCTTTAACTTCTCCGTGACAAAGAGCAGCGTCCAGAATTGCGGCAATGCCTGGGTGAGCACAGCCCGTAAGGACGTAGGATCCTTTCTCCGTACACAGAACCAGGGACTGTTCCTTTATTTTTTCTCCCAGTTCCCCTGTACTCCAGATGCCATCAGATATCTCAATAGACTCCTTCACCTCTATCAGCTCAGCTCTCTTCCGGATTTCCCTTTTGAGGTTCTCTGAAAAAGATGCAGGAACATAAACTGTAATGCCGGAGTTTGCGTTAAGGATTTCTGGCAGACCGCCTATATGGTCCCAATGCTGATGGGAAAGAACCAGTTTATTTACACAGGCAGGGTCAATGCCTATTTTCTCCATATTCTTTAGAAGAAGAGTCCCATCCCAGCCTGTGTCGAAAAGAAGGGTTTCAGTGCCTGTTTCAATTAGAGCTGAAAACCCCCAGCTTCCTGTTAAACCGGGACATGCTTCATTATCGTACAACACTGTCAGCCTGAGCATTTTCCTGCCTCACGTTTCCATCTTAGTTTTTGCCTGTATTTCAAAATTTGATTTATATTAAATTTATATTAGATTTATATTAAATTTGTATTAGATTTATATTTGATTTATATTAAATTTATATCTCTTTCATTGTCTGATAATCCAGCATGGTAGAAATTGGGTTTGTCTCTATTTCAATTCCTGTTTCCTCAAGTGCGCAGATCCCATTAATTCCTCCCACTACCGCAGCCCCGAACTTTCCGGTTTCAACCGGAGCTCCAAGTAAATACTCATCAATTTCTCCCAGAGTGATACAGCCTGCAAGACCCACTTTTTCTGCTTTTTTCAAAATTTTTCCTGTCATCTCGTAAGCAGAGGAATTTATCTGACGCATATTGGCAAGTATTTTTCCTTCCCCTTTCTCAAGTACTTCAAGAACTGAAGTAGGAGTCCTATTCATAAAAATCTTTATTGGGTCTATAGAGGTCCCGCTGTAAGAAATAAGGTCAAGGAAACGTGCAGGTTTTTTGTTTTCTATCTGGAGTATCCCTCCGTAAGCAGGTTCTACGGGAATTCCTGCTTTCAGAAGAAGCCCGTCAAAAGTGACGCTGCACACGGTAGCTATTCCTATTTTCCCCGGAGGCAAAGACATTTCCAGCGAATCCTCTTCGAAAATTCTTACTCTCGGGCTTATCATATAGCCTGCGTGAGCAGTATACGAAATTAACTCGATAACAGTTTCGAAATCATCTTTGTCAAAATAAGAGATATTTACCACAACATCCCCTTTGTCAGTTTCAGGGTTATAGGTGGTTCTGAATGCCATTTCTTCTATCCTGGATATTACAAAACCGAAACGGTCCCCAATGAGGGCGTCATTCATTTCGTTTTCCCCAAGATCAGTAAGTGTACGCCCGGCGTATCCGTGCTTGCGTGTAAACCCTCTCTCATCCAGGATCCTGAGGTGGTAACGGACAGCCCGCTCTCCTATATCATAGCCCCGGTTGTTCAGTTCATCAGCTATAGCCCGGGCACCTATGGGCTTGTCACTTTCATGAATCACCCTCATGATTTCAATGAGTTTTCTTTCTATTTGCGGATCCATCATGTCTATAACACCGTTATATCCTGTATAAATTCCGTAACGTTTACGGATAATAATGATAAAACCACAGAAGCCACATAATAAACCTTTTATGGGTGACTCTGATCGACAAATTCCAGGTGGTTTCAGTGGGGTTTCAGTATAATAGTTCCCGGATCACTTAATAGGTATTTTTTCAGTAAGCTCCGGATTAATATAATAATTTATGAATCTCATTGCCTATTATCCAGTTACTCAAACCGGATTCTTTTTTGCTTTTAAATGCTTAATTATAGTAAATCTTTTCGTACTTAATATATGTTTGTCTTATTCAACTTCGTAATAAATGTGCTAGAAACCACGGAAAAGAGATTTCCTGACAACAAAAAGTTCTTTAACAAACTCTTTATTAATTTTCCTTTTATTTTATCTCTGTCATTTGAACTGATAACCTTATTAAGTGCTATTTTTAAAAAGTATTTAAAAGTGGATATATCAACCGTAAATTTTCATTCGGGATTATGTACAGGAATTATATACTTGAATTATGTGGGGGAATTATGTGCAATGATTATGTAGGGAATCATGTGAGGAATTATGTGGAGGAATTATGTGCAATGATTATGTAGGGAATCATGTGAGGAATTATGTGGAGAAATTATATGCAATGATTATGTGGAGGAATTATGTGCAGGGATTGTACCAGAATAATCTACAGTGGTTCTCTGCAGGAACTATCTATAATCAGGTACGGTAATGAAATCTCAACATCTATCAGCAGTATATCAGATTATGTTCATAGTTATATGAGTTTTACAACCCCTGGTTCCGGAGAATAAAGCTCTCCTGTTTCCAGAAGTTTTTTCAGGATTATCTCAAACCTTTCCTTACTTATCCCTTTTTCCAGAGCTTCCTCACGAAACTCTTCTATCTTCATCTTCCCACATGAAGATTTAAGGATCTCACTCATGATTGACTTCTGGTCTCTTTTAACTGATATATTTCCGGGAGCAGCTCCTGATGCCAGAGGTTGTGCCTTTTTCTGTACAGCTTCGTTTTCAAAACCTGAGCTGCCAGAATCTTCTGAAAAGGTTTTCAGGGAAAAAGTTTCTTTTCCTTTTCCGGAAATCTCAGCTTGCAGACGAGTCCTGAAGTCCACAGCTTCAGGTAATTCCTCAAAAGAACCGAACACTCTAAGTTTTCGAGCATGCAGGAGTGCTCCGCATTTCTGGCATCTCAGAGTCTTTTTTCCGGTTTCGCTTATCTGAGCATGCTGCCTGCATTTAGGGCAGACAACCACAACATAATGACTTCCTGTCCTTTCCCCAAACTCCATCTTTATTTCCCGTACCTTCTCTGTCTTTTCTGAAAGTCCCTGATTACTCTCAGGAGATCTATTTTCCTTACATCTTTCCAGTTAACATCCGTAAAATACAGTTCCGAATATACGGACTGCCAGACAAGGAAATCCGAAAGCTTCTGCCCTCCTGAACGGATCATTATATCCGGCTCATGCTTAACAAGGAGGTGTGATTCAAGCATTTTTTCGTCAACTTCTTCAGGCCTGATGCGCCCTGCCTTAACTTCGTCAAGTATAGAAATTACAGCCCTGGTGATTTCCCCTCTCCCTCCAAAACCAAGGGACAGATATACAAAAAAATCCTTGCCCTGCCGGCTGCAATTTACTTCCCCCTCAAGACCGCATATTTCGTACCCTGTTCCGGAAGGAAGGCCCATAAAACTTTCTTCCAGCTGTTCACCAAGAGTTGAGGCAAGCTCGGCTTTCATAGTCTGGTCAGCCTTCAGGATGTCCACATAAATGCTTACGAGTTCCACCTTAAACTTTCTGAATGTAAGAAGCGCGGTCAGGAGTTTTTCAATCCCTTTATATTCGAGGAGGTCGGCCTCTTTGAGAATAAGAGCCACATGTGCAGGGATCTTTGTAGCTGACCTTGTGATTTGCCAGGACAGATACCTCTCATAAAGTGGCTGACCAAAGGAAAGCAGGTCCATTGAGTATTCCTTCCGAATAAAGCCTTAAATTCGGTGTTTTTTTAATTCTTATTTCACCCGGCAGTTTTTTCCGACATGAGCTTTTCCGGTCTTTTCTACGCGGCTTACTTTGCAGTAGATACAATTTTTATTACATCTCCATTTTTCAGTTCATGTTTTTCCCCGAGCCTCAGCCTTGTCCTTGCATCCACTGCGTACAGGAAACGGTCTCCTATTTCTGTATGGATCTGGTATGCGAGATCGTGGCAGGTAGATCCCTTTTTCATGAGATAAGCATCCGGAAGCATATTTCCAAGTTTGTCAGACCATTTCCCTTCATCTTCTACCGGATATACTACAATCAGGTCCAGAAGTTCAAAGACAGTCCTGTTAATGCACTCCTGAATGCCTGTAGTGCCGAACCGCTCAAGTACCTTATGGATGGCTTCAAGCCCTTTTTTCTGGGCTTTTGTAATCTCTTCCGTAAGCAGCTCGAAATCTCTATCTCCGGGGGTGTATTTTATTACCCCTGCCTTTGCAGCTGACCTTAAAACCAGTTCAGCTGCTGCACTTGTAGATACTACTATCCTGTCAAGTTCTCTGAGTTTTTCCAGGTTCTCTCTCGGGGCAATATCAGTCTTGTTTGCTGCGATAAGCATGGGCTTGCTTATCTCCCTCATGGTATCGCAGAGGCGTATCATGTCTTCTTCAGTCCACTTAATATGATCTATCCTTGAAAGCCCTGTTTCAATCAAGGCGGCGTTTACATGAGATTCCTTTATCCCTGCTCCGGCAAGCTGTTCTGAAATTACCACTTCAAGCTTGAGCCCTTCAGCCTGGATTTTTCTGGAAAGCTTGACCCAGTTCCTCTCAAGAATCCCGTAAAGCCACATCGTAATTTCCCTGTTCAGGAAAGCCACGTCGTCAAGGGGGTTGTGGTCTCCGATATCCACAGGGTTGCCTTCAGCGTCCGTCCCGCCTGAGGCATCTACCACGTGAATTATTGCCTGAGCCTGCCTGAGTTCGTCCAGGAATGTGTTTCCAAGCCCTCTGCCTTTACATGCGTCAGGCACAAGCCCTGCAACATCTATAATGTCAATAGGAACAAGCCTGACCCCGTCCACGCACTTCCCGCATGTTTTTCCTTTCTCTTTGCACGGGCATTCCGCCCGGACATATGTGACGCCGTGGTTGGCATTTATGGTTGTGAAAGGATAGTTTGCAATCTCAACATCTGCAAGGGTAGCCGCTTTAAAAAAGGTGGATTTGCCCGCATTGGGCTTTCCTGCAAGGCCTATGGTCATCGACATAAATTATAAAAAAGAACTTGTTGCATTTAATCTTTATTGATATTGAAGTCCCTTGAAAAAGGTTTTTCCTCTCTTTTTTCAGAGTTATCTTATTGAATTATTGCACGCCTGGCTTTTTTTCAACAATAAAGTTTATATTCTAGAATGTGCTTATCAGTGGTGCTCGCTTGCGTCCCGATAGGGTAGTGGATATCCTTGAGGCCTGCGGAGCCTTAGACCTGAGTTCAAGTCTCAGTCGGGACGTAAATTTTTATTTCTGGTTGTTTTTTGGTTACATTCCGCATTTCGTTATACCACTGCTTCTTCTGGATTTTTGCATCCCTGCTTTTTACTATTTTTTGTTCCAGATTTTTTGTACTTAATGTTTTGATTTAACTTTCTATGCTCCTTTTGTTTTTCTTTTAATTTCAGTTTTTATCCTTTATTTTTTGTTTCTTTCTCACCAATCTTTTAAAATCTATCAAAAAGGTAATCTATATAAATTAACTTATAAATAAAGGCTTAAGGATGGTGAGATCCATGAAAGGGAAAATTCTGGTTTTACTTCTGGTATTTGTGTTTCTGTTTGCTTCCGGTTGTGCCGGAGAAGACTCAGAGGCCGCATCTGAGGAATCAGATTTAGAAGCCTCTGCAGAGCCGCAGGATGATGTACAGCAGGAAAATGTTAGTTCTGGGTCCGCAAAGGATCATGTTGTCCGCCTTGAATACTACAAAGTAATAAGACCTTCAGAACTGGATGTCCAGACAGGCGATACGGTCTCATGGTGGAGCGGAAAAAGGCAGGGAACCTATATTCTCGTCAGTGAAGAAGGACTCTTTGAGGATCAGGAACTTGCTTACAGTGTTCCCTATAGCTATACTTTTAACAAGCCCGGATCATATCTTTTCACTGTAAAAGATGTTCCGGAAATGAATGTTACTATCAGGGTGAACTGAGAACCTCAGTTTCCCCTTTTTTTAAAAATTATTTTTTCAGCAGATATCTGCTTTCTCTATGATATATGAAAAAAAGAATACATAACATAGTATAATAATTCTTTTTAGAAAAACAGTACTTTACTCTTGCAGGATCATTGCCCTTTAAAGTTTATTTTCTAAAATTAATAAGGGGAAGTTCTTTCAGACCCTGGTAATCGGCCTTGCCATACTCTTATAGTGGTCAAAAAGTTCTTTTCCCCATTTAAGTGCACTTTCATCAAAACTTACCAGGTTATGATTGTAATAGATCCCGCTGTTGCAAAAGAGGGACAGTGCCATAAACTTCTCCGTAACTATGCTTGATGCAATTTTCATATTATTGTTATTGCACACATACAGCTTTGTATACTTCAGGTTCAGGAAATGCTCAAGTTCTTTTTTGTAGTCGTTAAGCATCCTGTCATAGACATATTCCGTAAATACAAGCGTAATGTCCGTACCTTTTGCAGCAAGCTCTATACAGAGAGAAGGGTAGATTGGAAGGAAAAATGATGAGGATATCATTACCTTCTCTGATTCGGATAGGTTTTTAACCACTTCTTTCGGATACTCAAAAACATGGTTTCGGTCAGGATTCACTTCTATATAATTTCCAAGCTTTCCGATGTCATCCAGAAACTCGGGAGGAATTGACGTCATGTCCTGGTTTACCCAGTAGTTGTGGTTTTTATCAAATACATTAAATGTTTCAAGAATAGCTTTCATCTTGGGAACCAGAATCTCTCCGATACTTGAAAGCTTATATAGCCTGTTATTTTCAACAATTAAGTCCTGCTTCATCAGGATCTTTATCTGGGTCATAATCGGGCTTGAACGTACATCAAGTGTGCTTTTAATCTCCTCGATAGTTTTGGGTCCGTCCAGAAGAAGCAGAAGCAGGTTTTTCCTTTTTTCTGAAAGAAAGAGAACATCCAGTAATGATGATTCCATCTAATTCCCTCTCTTGTTTTTCATCCTGTTATATTCAACATTGTATATATCTCTATACCGGAAGTTTAATCACTTCTCAACTATCTCCATAACCATTACCGTTATGGAAAAAGTATTCACAGGTTAAGGGCTGCAGGAACATCCTGAAAATTGCCATTTTTGCGTAACAAATTACTACTATAAGATATATAATTATTTTTCATTAAGCTGGTCCTGATGTTCCCATTTCAGGGCTTTATCCGGCAAAACCCCGATCGATTATTTCTTTATATGCATGAAAAACTAGACAGGGTTCATATCTGGAATTAGCTGGGGTTTTCATCTTTGTTTTTCCTCCCTTGCATTTTTAAATTATATCTTATTTACCTGTTTGGAAAGTCTCTTAAGATAATCGAATAATTCCTGTCCCCACTTCAGAGCAGCAGGCTGAAAACTCATAATGAACTGCTGGTCAAACTTACCATTTTTATCAAAGAGCCCGAGAAGCATTATTTTTTCAGTTACCGTAACTTCTGAGATTTTTATACCTTCTTTTGAGATATAAAGGCTTACGTTGTCCATACTCATTAGCTCTTTTATCATATTTGAGTGCTCGTTTGACAGGTGGTCCCAGACGGACTGCGTAAAATTAAGAGAAAGTTCGGCATCCTTTCTGCCAAGTTCAACATACAGAGGCAGATAAGCAGGGTTGAAATAGGAAGCAAAGGTTGAAGCCATTTTTGCATTTGCCATACTATCAATAATCTTCTGGGAGGGCTCATAGATGTGGTTCAGATCCGGCTCTATCAATGTACAATCCCCAAGCTCAGAAATTCTTTCAAGAAGATGGCGGGGGATCGAATTCAGATCGTGACCTGTCCAGTAACAGTTGTTTTTTTCAACAACTTCAAGGGCACTTATCAGCGGCTTAACCTTTTTAATTATAAACTCTCCAAACACCGTGAGCTTATACATCCGGTCTTCCTGGACAATAAGGTCGCTGTCTATTAGCTTCTTTATCTGGGGAAGAATTGAAGTGGCAGTAACATCCAGCTCTTCCTTAATTTCATCAATATTTTTTGAGCCGCTATCCAGCAGTATTAGAAGATTTTTTCTTTTATCAGAGCGGAAAACAAGATCAATAAGCGAAGACTCCATTTCTCCCTACTTCCTGCAGTATGGTTTCCTGCGATATGCCGCCAGTCCTTACTGCCGGCAGGCTGTTTCTATGGCTGTTCCTTTTCAAATTCAAAATTTCTCCGACTCTTTTGGGGGTGAATGTAAATTCAGTCTGTTGAAAAACCAGGAGCGCAGACCCCTACGAATGTTATCTTTGTTTCCATCGGGGTTCGTTTCCAACCGGGAGGGACAAGGTACTCTATGCTGGTGTCTATCTTTATTGAATTGTCAGGAAGCCCGAAATCTTTCATAGAATCCAGAATGAGTTCTTCCCCGACTTTCTGGGAATATTCCATTGCGGTCCTGTAATGTTCGAATTTTTTTCTTCCGGCCGGGGTAAATACAAGGAAATTCTGATCCGGGTTTTCCATTGAATTTGGTCTTATAGTAATCTCAATTCTTTTAATTCCTTTCCCTACAAGAGCTCCCACAGCATTTCCTACTCTTGCCTGCTCCGGGACAATAATTTCCGCATCAATAAGAGACTTCAGCTCCCCATAGTAAGCTTTTACAGGCCCTCCAAGAAGAACTATTGGAATGTTTACTTTATACTGGACAGGCACTTCTTTTTCCAGCAGCATTTTTATCCCGTCTTTGCCCTTACCTTCCATTATAAAGGACATCAGGCTGTAAGCCATATTTTTTGCAACCTGTTGCTTTACTTTTTTACAGAAAGCGATAACTCCCATCTGAGTAAAGCGGGAGAGTTTTCTTGCCCCTATCTGGGCGGCTTCCACATCCCATTCCGTATATTCTCCAAGGACATGCAGGGCATCTGTTGGTGTAAATCCTATTGCCTGAATTGCCCTCTGGTTGAGAAGGGAATCAAGAACAGCAGGAGAGGGAAACCGATTCATTTTATTTAATATGTCATGTATGGAGACAGGTTCGTCTCCTATCGCTTCAAGCAGTTTCTGTTCACTCTCTGTAGGGTTGTTGAGCGTAGCTCCGGTACTTACAAAAAATTTTGTGGGCTGGAGATGTTCATTGAGCATTGTCCTCAAAGGTATGGGATTTTTCTCCAGTTTTTCTTTGAAATTGGGATAGTTTACCGCAGCAAAACAGAGGGGTATAACTCTTCTCGGGCCTACCCTTATGCATTTTTTGAACCATATATGGCTGTCTCCCCCGTTTGCGGAGCTTTCCATTTTTATGGCTTTTACACGGGTCTGCCAGCCTCCTACAACAGCTCCTTTTTCGCAGAGCTCTGGAACACCATTTTTAATTATGGAGACATCCGTGCTCGTCCCTCCTACATCAATTACGGCACATGTGTCAAGCCCCGAGAGGTGTGAGGCTCCCATAATACTTGCAGCGGGACCGGAAAATATAGTTTCAATAGGTCGCAGCTTTGCTCCCTTTATATCTATGACAGAACCGTCACATTTTAACATCAGGACTTTGGCATCGATATTTCTTTCCTTTATTTCATTCATGATTGAATGGATAAACTGGTAGGTTATGGGGATTAACTGGGCATTTAAAACTGCCGTAGCAGCTCTTTCGTAAGCTCCAAGTTCCTGGGATAGTTCATGTCCGCAGACTACGGGATGCCCTGTAAGTTTAAGGATTACTTCCTTTATCTTGATCTCATGTTCAGGATTTCTGGTGCTGAAATAAGAAGAAACAGCAAATGCGGACACTTTATTTTTAAAGCTAACTGCAAACTGCTCTACAGCCGCAATGTCAAGAGGCTGGAGCTCATCTCCATTGCTATCGTGACCCCCGTTAACCATGATAGTATAATCGGCTGGAAGCTCCCTTGGGACGGTATAGTTTCCTACAAGGATCAGGCCAACAGGATATCCTGTCTTTTCCAGAATGGTATTTGTGGAAAGAGTTGTGGAAACCGACACAAGTTTGACTTGTTTTAGATATTCCGGGTTCAATTCATTAATTGCATTCCGAATTCCGGTCATCAGGTTTGGATAGGTGGTAACCGCTTTACCGGTATCAAGGATCTTGCTGTCCGAATCCCTCAAGATGACAGCATCCGTGTATGTTCCACCTGCATCAATACCCAGACTATATTGCATATCAAAACAGCCCCATTTTTTATTCTAATTGGCGATTTATATCATTTTTAACTATATTAATCCCTTTTAGCCGGATTTATAAAGTTATGCCTCAAGATATATATTTTTACTTATATTGTTCGACATTTCCGTTACTTCTTACTTCCCTCAGGCAATCACACTATTCTTCGGGATTCCTATCCCTACATAAACAAGTTTTGTCTCCAGAGGGACATCCGTCCAGCCGCTTGGTGACAGATGTTTTCTGCTTACGTCTATTCTTATATCTTCTTTCCCAAGACCTGCATTGATCATATAATCCATAACAAGCTGCTTTCCAAGTTTTTCGGCATATTCGAGAGCTTCGGAATATACTTCAAATTTTTTCCTTTCCGATGGTGAAAAGACAATGAACTCGGTTTTCTTTTCCTGCTGCTGGAGTGTATCTTCTATAACTTCACTCTCCGGCGCTGCACAGTGTTCCTCACCTTCAGGCGTCTCTTCTCTGGATTTGGGGATGAACCTTGTTTTTATGAGAATCTCCACCCTCTTAATTCCTTTTCCGACAAGAGCCCCAACTGCATTACCGACATCAGCGTGTTCTGGAACTATAAACTCGGCGCTGATCAGCTTTCTCATGTCTTCTACATATGCTCCCACAGGACCTCCGAGAAGAACGACAGGAATTTCTACTCTGAAACGAGTAAAGTTCTTTCCCTTGAGCACTCTGTCAATCTCTTCTCTGGGCATTCCTTCTATCATATATGCGATGAGGTCTTCTGCAATATTACGTGCAACCCTGCGCTTTACTTCTGCACTGAAATCTTCAGGGTCCAGTTTAAGTGGTCTCCCAAGTAAGTAAGCTCCTATCCTTGCAGCTTCAACATCCCATTCCGTATACTCACTCAGGACGTGCAGGGCATCGGTAGGTGTAAAGCCTATAGCCTGAATAAGCCTTTTCTGTATAAGAGAATCAAGTATTGAAGGCGAAGGGCGTTTTTTCAGGGCTATGAGCAGGTCTCCGAAAGAAACAGGATCTTTTCCTATATTCCTGTAAATTTCCCTTTCCCCTGCTTTTAACTCTATAGGTCTGAACCCTGTCCTGACAAAAAACTTCGTTACCTGGATATTTTCACAGAGGTAACCTTTTGCTACCCTGTTATGCTTGAGCTTCTCCCTGAATCCCGGATATATAGCAGAAGCCCTGCAGAGAGGAATGACTCTTCGGGGTCCCACATTGATCCTATCTCCCTTGAGCCAGATATGGCTGTCACCTCCGGTCGCTGAGGTCTCCATGCGGATAGCTTTTACACGGGTCTGCCAGCCTCCAACCACCGCGCCCGAGCTGCTGAGTTCCGGAAGCCCGTTCTGCATCATGGCAACATCCGTACTCGTCCCTCCTACATCGATTACGGCACATGTATCAAGCCTGGTAAGGTGTGAGGCTCCAACAAGACTTGCTGCTGGGCCCGAGAAAATAGTTTCAATGGGTTTTTCCAGAGCCTCTTCTATCCCGACCACTGACCCATCGCATTTCAGCATCAGCATGTTTGCGTTGATTCCGCGACTTTCGAATTCTTCAATTATTGCCTGGATGAACTTATGAGTAATAGGGATCAGCTGGGCATTCAGAAAAGCAGTTACAGCCCTTTCATAGGCTCCGAGATCCTGGGATAGTTCATGCCCGCAAACAACCGGCAGTCCGGTAAGTTCCTTTAAGGCTTTTTTAACTGCAAGCTCATGTTCAGGGTTCCGGTTGCTGAAATAAGAAGAAACTGCAAAAGCGGAAACTTTACTCTGTACTTTGAGTGCGAATTCTTCTACTGCATCAAGGTTCAGGGCTTTTAATTCTTCTCCATCGCTGTTATGCCCGCCTGAAACTGCTATCCAGTAATCAGTGGGAAGTTTCTCAGGGATCACATAGTCCCCCACCATAATAAGCCCTACAGGAAATCCCGTGCTTTCCAGAATCGTATTTGTGGATAGTGTGGTGGATACTGATACCAGCTTTATATCTCCAAGGTATCCCGGATCCAGTTTGTCAATTGCATTTTTCATTCCAGGCAGAGGGTCGGGGTAGGTTGTCAGAGCTTTGCTTGACTCAACCACTGCTCCGTCCGAATCCCTCACGATAACGGCATCGGTATATGTGCCCCCTGCATCAATTCCAAGACTGAAGTGCATTTCTTCATTAACCTCTTTTATGAATTGGATAGTAGCTTCTTAAGGCTTTCCAGAAAGTATTCCGGTCATTCTTTCCTATGGCAGGCCGGTTATCGAGAATACCAGCCTCTGTCAATTCCATCACTGGTTAAAGCCTGATATTATAATTAAGTCTGAATAGTTGTTAAACTTGAAGTAACCAAATAGATATCTGATGATAACTGAATTATATTAAAGGCAGATTTTAAGATTTTAACATCCAGAAAGATTATATTTCCTGAAAGATTATTTTTACCATCTTTGATGAATATAGAAATTAATATGGTAAAAAGCCATCACCAGTAAAACCTTCGTATCAGGTTTATAAGTATCTCCCTATTTTATTTTTCTGAATTTATAATTATTTACTTTCTCTGTCAGGCCAGCATTTTATCCTGAGTGTTTATGCCCTTATTTTCTTTTCTTCCTTCTTCAGAGAATTCCATCTTTTTCCTGAAAGAACAATTTCTTCCAGGGTCAGGCTCTGCTTTTACAAGAGCATAAATGTCTTCTCCATATACTGTTTTTAACCTATTTTCCACTCTGTCTGCAATTTCTGCAACTTCCTGAATGTTCAATGAATCACTTACGGTAATGCAGGCATTGATAGCTATCCCATTCCCTATTTTTCGTGTTTTAAGCTCCCCTGAGCCCGTAACCCCTTCTGTTGTGTTTATTATCTTCCTGATCTTTTTATTGTCTTCCTCATCAAGAGAGGCTTCTATAAGTTCATTGGCAGTGCCATAAAGGAGTTTGCCAGAAGTTCCCAGAAGATAAAGGCTCATGAGAGCCGCAATAAAGGAATCAGTTACAACCCAGTTTTTTCCGGGGAGAAAAGTACACCCTATTCCCAGAGTAACAAAACAGGAGAGAAGTAAACTTCTAATCTGAGCGTTTCTGGTGTAAATGCCGGTTCCTGATAAAGTACCTTCAATTTCTTTTCCTTTACTGCTGAACAAAGGAATAATTTCTCTTGATACCAGGGTTAAAGAGGCTGCGGATAGTGCGAGGATTTCAGGGGCTTCTGTCTCTCTCCCCTGTATAAATATAAGCAGTTCCTGTGAAGCCAGGCTTATTGACTCGATACCGGCAAAAAGGAGTATACATGCCCCTGCTCCAGTAAAGAGGGTTGCAACCTTTCCATGTCCGTAATTATGGCTCCAGTCTTCCGGTTTACTGGCTATAAAAACTTCAAGAAGCTTTTTAAGTTCATTGATTAATTCAGAAAATGAACGGATAGAATCCGCAATAAGTGCTGTGCTGTTTCCTAAAAATCCTGCAAGTAATTTAATAAGAGTTAATGCAAAGCTAAAAAAAAGGGCTTTATATGATATTTTCAGGGTTTTATTCAGGTTTTTCTCCGCTTTCATCAGAAATTCACCATCAATGAATTTTGTCCTTCTTCGGTAAAGCGGGCCCTAAAGGGTCTAAAAGAGGTGTATGTGTTATCTAAAATTTAGCATTCCTCGAACGCCTACATCTTCCCCAACGCGGTACAGAACGCAGTATTTTAAGCCAGGTATGATCAATAGATACGGAGAGGGGGATAAGTTGAAAACACAGATTTAGAATCTGTGTTTTCAAGGGTTGGTGTTTTTTGGGCTTTCTATCCTGTTTTTGCCCTTTCGTTTTGTGGGTTTTGTAGGTCGTCGAGGTTGGTGTAGTTTCCTCAGATTCCGTTTTTCGTTCCGTTTTTCGTTCCGTTTTTCGTTCCGTTTTTATTTACTGAGGATGTAATGCTGTCATTACTTTATCTTTAGAGTGGAGCGACTGCCTTTCCATGGATTTCATTCATTACCATGGCAAGAGCCGTATACATGGACCCGAGGCCCATAATAAGTCCGACATATCCGGCCACTACAAGCAGACCGGCGTTTCCGGTTGCGTTTACAACGGCCAGCAACATAAATAGTATAAATAATGTTACAAATACAAACTGAAGGGCTCTAACTCCGATTTTCATTGTAATGATCAACATGACAAAGGTGTACACACCCCAGGTAAAGAGATAAGCGGCCATAGCGATTCCAGAGGAGGGGGAAGCCCAGCCCATTGCAGGCATTACAAGCAGTCCGGCAAGTGAGAACCAGAAAAGGCCAAATGCTGAAAATGCTGTTCCTGCAAAAATATCTCCTTTCTTCCAGGACATAATTCCTGCAAACACCTGGGCAAATCCTCCCAGGAATATTGCCATGGAGACAATCATTGACTCTACAGGGTATACGCCAATATAGCTCAGACTTAACAGAACTGCGGCAAGACCCAGCCCTGTAAAACCAAGAGGGGCGGCGTTTGCTGTTTTATCAACAATTACGGTAGAAGTTCCTGCGTTTTCGCTCATGATTATTCTCCTGAAGCCATTTTTGAAAAAAAATTAAAAAAAGGAAGTTTAGGGCTTAAAGCCCGTAGTTTTCTGGTTTGAAAACTGCAACTTCCTGCTTGAATTTGGTCAGGTTGTCACTCATGAACTTGTCAGCATCGTCGGTAAGAGCTTCGAGGTCGGCTTTAACCTTTGCAAGTGCATTGGTTTCGAACCTTGTGAGTTTCAGCTTGCCGGAGCCGACACCTTCTTCTATGAGGTTGCAGCACTCGATTGCAGCATTCTTGGAACGGAGGTAGTTGTTGTTTCCGTCTTTTGCGATTGCCTGTCCAACTCTGTAGGCGTTGTCATAGGCAAGCACATATCCCTGTGGGTCTCTGTACCTGTCAGAGAGCACGAGGATGTCCCTGAGGTCCTTTGCCTTTCCGGTTTTGAGGGCGACGTTCATCATGGAACAGTCGTATGCAAGGGTTTCGGACCAGCACTGGACGGTTGTACCACCGAATTCACCGTGGTATTCAACGGACTCGTTGGACCAGAGGTCACAGCACTGCATAACGAGGTTGCCCATCAGGTCAGAGTGTGCGCAGGTGGAGGTCTTACCTTCCTGAGCGATTGGTACACCTGAGATGGCTTTTATGATGGAGTTCTCGTAACCGCAGTCTTTACCTGGGCCTGTTGCGCCTGCTTCATATGCACAGAGTGACCTTGCTGCAGAGATTGCCCTTGCAACAATTGCAGTTGTGTGGGCAAGGTTCTTGTCAAGGAGACCGCCTGCAATGAACATTGCAGTGTTTGCCTGGGCACAGTCTGTGTCACCGGCGGAAACAGTTCCGGTCTTCTTTGCAATGTCAGAAATGTCTTTCCAGACCATTTCCATGTCCATGCTGCCGAGCACACCGATACCGAAGAGGATGCCGGCAGTGTCGTTCCTGAGGATGGAATAGTCGAAGACTTCCTTACCGCCCATGCTCTCTACTGAAAGCAGGTCAGCACCGTTCTTGGCTACTTCTTCAAAAGCTTCCATAAAGACGCTGTACTTGTCTCCTCTGAGCTGGAGGTAGTCGCGGTCTTCACGGATGTCACCAATAGTGTGGCGGAGTGCGCACTTTATGCCGTATTCATCGTGGTATTCTTCCATGATGGTTTTCTGGGCGTGTGCAACAGCTCCTCCCCAGTCAGGGTTGTTGGACATCTGTTCAACGTGTTCGGTTTCAAGAACTATAGATGGAGCACCGATCTGGACCATCCTTGCCATGATGTCAGTGGTGATCCTTTCGTATTCCTTAACGAGTTTTTCTTTAGATTTTCCTGCCTGAGGTCTTGGAGCATAGTTCACTTCGGGGGTTGTGTATCCTGCACCAATTTCGAGTCCAAGGCCTGCCTTTACCGGGAATTTACATTGCCCGAAAATAAGTTCATCTGCGTTAGCGTAAGCCATTGAAGTGTATTTCTTTACCATTTTGCTCCCTCCTTAGTGCTTGTGGAATTCCTCTCTTAATGCTGCGATATCTGTGGTACCTGCTACGATTGCGTCAGCAATCTTGGGGGCATCAGCAGCTTCTTCACCATAAACTCCGAGGTCATACTGGGACACGAAGTCCTGGTTCACAGCACCGCCACCGCATGCAAAGGGCAGTTTGATTCCCTTCTCAAGGAGTTTGTCATTGATTTCCTTGAATGCATACATGGTGGTTGTCATGAGGGCAGTACCTGTAAGCAGTATCGGCTTCTCTTTTGTAACACATTCAATGACCTCATCTACAGGAACATCTCTTCCGAGGTCAACTACATCATAGCCGTTTGCTCTCAGGAGGGCAACAACAATGTTCTTTCCGATGTCATGGACGTCACCTTCTGCGACATGGCAGACAACCTTGCCCTTTGGCTCGGGAACTTCTGTGGTCTTGGTCTTACAATATTCGATACCTGCAAGCATAGCGTCAGCAGACATCATAACGTTGGGGAGGAAAATGATACCATCATCATAAAGCTGGGTTACAACTCCCATTCCTACCATAAGGGCATCGTCAATAAGGGCAATCGGGTTCTTTCCTGCATCGATTGCTGCCTGAAGACCATCTACAACATCGTCTTCTTCTCCCTCGTAGATAGCTTTTGCAATTGGATAAATGAGTTTATCCTTGGGGTAAAGCTCTTCTGCTGCTTCGTCAGGTGTCATTTCCTTTTCGAGGGCGACGTTGTAGCGTACTAATATGCCATCGACATCTTCCAGTTTCAAATCCAACATATTTTAACCTCCATTTTAATAATGAAGAGATCTCAGATTGCTCAGATCTTTGATCCTGCAAGTTGAATCTTCCTGAATTTTCAGGTATTTCATCCCGAAATACTGTCTGAAACAATGAAAATGAATTCGAAAACCTCCAGATCGAATTCTTTCCATTGTGAGAGTTGGATAACCTCTTGGTGGTATACTGGTCGCACGATAGTGCCGAATTACAGGCCAGGTTCTCGTTTTTCAGGCTCCTTAGGAATACTATTTATTTCCTGGGGTTCAGGTTTTTTCCTATTCCTATTTCATGTGCCTTTTAGCCTTTTCCCAGTTAACTAATGAAAGGTGTACTCCCTTTATTATTCGGGAATTCACTTGCAGATGACAGTTGGAGTTTCTGGAATATACCTTCATCTGTGCTAATTTTTGAGCAGCTATAATTTTATAATTATGGCTTCAATTTTCCAGGCAAATGATTTTATAAAAAAGAACTGTTTTTTTACCCCGGTTTATTTAATCAATGGCATCAAAATTTATGAGGCAATTATCGCCTTTTCCAGAATATTTCTTACTGGAATCTTAATTTAACTAAAGATTCTTTTTTGAGCTATGGAGGTTATCAAGTGGACTTGATTTCTATGAAATTTTTATTAAGGCAAAATATTGATCTGCCAGGGCTTTCTCGTAAATGCAAGCAAGTGAAATTAACTTGCTGAGTTATATTTCTGTATCTTTTCAGATATTTTATTTCTCTTCTTTATATATTAGAAGACCTTTGAAAGTCCCATATTTCTAATTGGTACAGGTTCTAATTAAACCTTACTTTTTGCCTTCTTTTCTTCGTTTTTCAAAAAGTGAGCGATCTTTTTCCCTGATAAGTTTTTGTATCTCTGTTCTTAATTTCTTAGTATGATGACTTTTAACTATTTTTTGAAAAAATATTTCCGTATGGAAGCCAGATGCTCTATTGCCTGGATAGAATACTTTTTCTCTCCTTATGTTGAGACTCTATCCATGTAAAAGTCGAGGACAATTTTAACATATATAAACTTTTCTCACGTCAGGTCACAGCTTTCCTGAACCGGAAATATTTTTCCTTCAAATGCATCCATGCTTAAAGGGACTGACTGTGATCTGACCGTAACAGTGAGTGCTTTTTGAATTTTCGTAACTAACAGCTTTCTGACCTCTATTTTCCCGCTTTCCAACACGTCCACAGGTTTTGTTAATCTTTCCGTGGAGCGCATCGCTGAACCTATTATGACTCTATCTCGATAGGACTCCTTCCTCGGAGGCTATCAAGCCGACAGGGAAGAGTAGTTCACTGTGAATCTCTTCGAGGAGTACACCCCTGAATCTATCATCTGACTCTATTATAATAGTATCCGGGGGTTGAGAGCGCAAAGATTTACTATCATTTGCTTCAACGCTTTAACGTCATCTGCGGGATTTTGCCTTCTGCAGGACTCTATTCTGGACTAACATGGAGGCGGGCTTTGGAGAAATGAAGAAGCTGTGACGAGAATGAAAATAGTACATCTTCTCTTTAAGTTGTCCTTCTTTTTAAGTTGTCCTTCTTTTTAAGTTGTCCTTCTTTTTAAGTTGTTCTCCTCTTCATGTGCATCTCCTCTTCATGTGCGTCTTTTCTTTGATGATAAAATATACCAGCTAAGAAAAGACTTTAAAGAAGAATATGTATCCATCTAATAATGGGTTTTTCACTCACCGTTGAAATGTAAATTAAACTAATAAAATCAGCATGCTGTAACCAGGAAACATTTCCTGGAATTACCTGCGGCATCAGGTCAGTAATTTCAGTAAAAATGTTTTAAAATAGGGTTTGACGAGTCAGGTTTTTATCTGGCCCGCCCTTCATTTTCTTTTTCGTCTTTTTATTCTTTTATACCTTTTATGCTCCCGATTCTCTGTATATGTCCCTCATGTTTGTGTTCATTATGCGCGTGTCCTTCGTGCTTATGTCCATGCTCGGTTTTGTGCGCATTTATCCCTTTTTTCTCAAATGTTTCTTTCACAGAGCTGTTTACAGCATCTTTCAGAGCTTCTTTGTCAACATTTGAAACCGCAGAGAGTATCTTGAATGTCGGGAAAGCTCCATCTTTTGATTTAATCACATCTTCCTGAGGCTCTTCATTATAGATGGTGACACTCTGTTTTACGGTCTCCGTCCCATTGTCCAGGAAGAGTTTTATATGCCCTACAAATTCAGGGTTAAGCTCCAGAACTTTTCCTTTTATTATATTCATTAATTCGGTGGTGAGTTTCCTGGCTTCTTCTGTGTTCAGGTTTCCTCCTTCTTTAATTTCAAACTCTGCCGCATAGCTGCCAACGCCCGAGGCTTTGATGGAGTCTTCGGTTTCCTGCGGCCCTGTAATGCTGGATGTATTTTCTGCAGTAGCTGTTTCCTGGATTTTTTTCGGTGCTTCTCTTATATCAGGAAGAACTACCTGCATGAATTTCTCAAATCTTTCGCCGGTGTCCTTTCCCGAAAGCAAGACCACCTTTGCTTCAGGGTTCAACTGCTGGACCGAAGTTTCGAGTATCGGTATCCTGATCGGCTCTATGAGATCTACCTTATTTATTCCCAGGATTTCAGCATCTATAATCTGCCTCATAGCGAATTCTTTTACCTCTTTCATCAGGTGTTTGAAGCGGCTGCCGTCAATCAGAGTTACAAGTGGAGCAACTTTCACTTCCTCTCCAAGATTCATAAGCTCAACTTCGGTTTTGATCACATTCGGGAAAGCGATTCCTGTGGGCTCGATCATTATGATATCGGGCTTATACTCTTTTACAAGAGTGCTCATTGTTGCCCTCAGCCCGACTTTCAATGTACAGCAGATGCACCCGCTTGTGATTTCCTTGGTGTCGAAACCGAATCTCTTAATCACATCGCCGTCAATCCCTATTTCCCCTATCTCGTTTACGATAATTGCAACTTTTTTCCCTTTATCTGCGAGGTATTTGCCCATATTGATAATGGTAGTGGTCTTTCCGCTTCCCAGGAAACCTCCAACAACAATGACTTCCACTTTTTTTCCTCCGTTTTCTGCCGCTTTCTGCTTATTGTTTTCTTTCCGTTTTTTATTAAAAGTATTGTAAATATATTTTTTATTCAGGAATATATGTCAACTTTTCTATCCTCAAAGTATATTTTTCTATCTCTATATGGAGTTCTTAAAATTTTTATTAGTTATCTCACCCATTTCCCAGTAAAACAGGAAGATAGCAATGGGATTAAAAGCCTGAAATTGGGTAAGAAATTTTAGTTCTCAGGTTAATTCCGCTTTTAGAAAAAGAAAAGGCTGAATCAAGCCAGTAAAAAGTAATAATAATTCATGTTTCAGGGATGTATCAGATATATTGCAGTTTAGCCAGTGTTTTTCGAATAAAGCAGGAATCAGGATTTCATTCCTGAATCAGCCCGCTTATTCTGTCTGATTAAGCACCCTCATTTTTCCCTTTCCTTAAATTCCTGCAACAGTCAGGTTTTCCCATTTGAACCTGTCATCAGGGCAGGCGTGCAGGCAGCGCTGGCAGTTTGCTCCGTCACAGAGGTCTGTCCTTATTTTGACAAGTCCGTTGTCTTCCATTCTGAGGGCTCCGTTCGGGCACACCTTTGCACACTTTTTACAGCCCTGGCAGTCTTCTATAACCATTGTGAGGTAGGTCCCGACCTTCTCAAGCACCTCAAGCCCTTCTTCTCCAAGTACGGGGATATCCCTTTCTACCTGGCGGTCAATTTTCAGGATAGTTGAAGGTTCGCTTAACATGGGCAGTTTTTTCTTTTTCAGGAACTTCTGGAGCATCTTGAATGCCATGCCCTCATTCCAGTAAGCAAGTTCAAGCAGGTAAGCTTCCTTAAAGGCTTCCGAGGTTGCAAACATTACATGCGTACCAAGGATTTGCTTTGCAATTGTCTGCAGCTCCCATAGCCTGTCTTCGGAAAGCAGGATTTCCCTGGCAACTGTAAGAGAGGTGTTCCCTATCTGTGATACATAATTTGCATTGTAAGGTATCATCCCTACCTGATGGGCTTTTGCGGCATCCATGTAAGTCCCGGCAGCACCTGACATGTGTGCTATCTTGAGGTCTTCCATCTCAATGCCTGCCGCTGCACAGAGGGTGATGTGGCCTGCCCGGAGTGCGCCTATCGCTCTTCCGGCTTCGATAAGGTCATTATTCGTGAACTTGATGCCGTCCTGCAGATAAAGGACGCCTTCAGGAGTCTGGATTTTTGGCAGGACTATTAACTTGTTTCTCATCCCGGCTTCGATAAGGGCAATAACTCCCGTGCCTGTAATGCCTTTTGCAGTGACCTCTCCCTTTTCCACAACTTCCCCTGTTTTTGGGTTTATGAGGTCTCCTTTTGCTGTTTTCATGTCTCTGTCAAGAACATAACAGCGCAGGTTATTGCCTTCAAATTCGACATCACATATTGTGTGAGGAGAAGCAATGGATCCGTATTCGATTTCCTGGCCTTCGAGGGCAGGTCCGGCAGCAGCAGACCCTGTATAAATAATCCCGTTTGATTTAAGTGCCATTTCCGCATTTGTCCCGTAGTCCGTGGCAATTGCAATCTCGTCGCTCTCGATCATGCCTGCTTTTACAATAAGGGCAAGTGCGTCGGCTCCAACTTCGTGTTTTATTGCCGGGGGGACGATGAGTTTACAGTTTTGAAATTCTTCAAATCCGGCAATTTCGGACAGCGGTATAATCCGGGAATCTCTGTTTTGCTCCTGGATATGATACTTCTCTTTCTTACGCTCTCCGGCATATGCAAGGTCTTCAATTGGAATTCCCTGAAAGATAGAAAGCTGGATAGGGTTTCCGCAGATTGCGAACCTTTCCATCTCTTCAGGTTTTACTCCCAGCTCATTAAGGATGTTCTTTACTGCTGTTGCCGAGAGCCCGTGTGCTTTATCAAGACCGTAATGGATTGCAAAGTCGAGGTGGTCCATTACATTTGCTCCTGGCAGAGGGTTCCGGAGAGTTATTACGGTTTTCTTGATCTCGCCGCTCTCCAGGTCAATTTTCTGGGCCCTGAATCCACTGGTTCCCAGGTCAATTGCAACTCCTGTTTTCATATCTTAACCTCCTTCAAAAAAGTTTAAGATTTTCTCTACTAATCCTTTCAACAGCTTTTGTTTTCAATAAATTTCGATGAGTTATAATGAATAAGATATTACTGTGAATGTTGCTGGATTATTTCTGCCCGGACCGAGTATCCTGAACTGCCAGCCTTTCAGGGCCCTGGTTCGGATATGCCTCATCCCTGAGGTCCCTTCCCGGCAAGTAAAAAAAATATGAATTGGGCACGATGTCAGAGCTTGAAAATCCCTGGCTCAGAATCTGCCCGTAAAAAAAATAAAGGATTTTATGCCTTATCAGGCGTAGAATTCGTCTCTTGCTGCGACCAGAGCTTTAACGTTCTCAAGAGGGGTCATGGGTGCAATTCCACAGCCTGGTGCAAGTACATCAATTCCGCCTTCAAGAGCTTCTTTTGCTTCAGCCTTTATCTTGTCAACAGGTCCGGGCAGAAGAGTGAACGGGCTGGAAACATTTCCTACTAACCTTGCTCTGGTTCCGATTACTTCCTTGCCCTTCTTTGCGCTTCCGATCTTTTCTTCAACGCTGAGGCCTTCAAAACCGCAGTCTGCCATGTCGCTGAGGATCGGGTTCACGTTTCCGCAGATGTGGAGGACAGTTACGGAGTTCACGCTAGAGGCGAACTTCTGAAGCCTTGATTTGAGGAACTGCCTGAAGGAGTCAGGGCTCATAAGGTCAGGAGAGGCGACCGGGTCTGCGATGGCAATTACGTCTGCACCGGCTTCTACCATTGCATTTGCATATATAATTGAAGCTTCGGTTGCGATGTCCAGAGCCTGTTCTAAGAGGTCGGTTTTCTTGATGGACCATTTCATGAAGGATTTGACACTTACAAGGTCGGATGCGACTGTAACAGGGCCTTCCATACCGCCAACGATTGGCACGTCAGGTCCAACTTTTTCCCTGATGATCTTAATTGCTTCAAGAACTACTGGAATTCTGCCCCTCTGCAGGAGGTCTGCAGGGACTGCTGCGCCTTCAAGGTCCTTGGGATAGGGGTGACCGGTAACGGAAGGCTGTCTGTTCTTGGTACCCATGTTGATTTCACAGCCCATTGCTTCGACCAGAACGGTAAGGCAGTAGGGAAGTCTTACAGCTTCAAGTCCGCTGAGCTCGTGGTTGGCGAGTGCCAGCTTTGCCATGAGTTCGGGGTTTGTGTGGGCTTCAGGCCAGGGGGCACCGACTACGTCCATGAGTTCTACAATTCCGGTCTGGGTTACGGAACAAACAGGTACTTTGTCAACAGGTTCGCCTTTCAGGGCGGCTAAAAGTCTTGTTTTAAGTGTGAATTCGCTCATATCGGTCATACCTTTTTTTACTTTTATCCTTGTACATTTATTTTTATTACAATTTTATTGTCTACTTGACAATATTATATAGACCTTTTCAATCCAAAATGTTTCACACTCCAGACTAGAGTATCCAGAGTTTAAAGCATATTAAAAAATTAAGGTCTCTTTTGATAAACGGGAATAGATAGCTCTGAATCATCTTTTTTCTCGCCTGAGCGGGAATGAGAATAATCAAAGTAAAAACAATTCTCGAACCCCTCTGTTGAGTCAGAATGCGGACATTTTTTTAGTTAGCAAATTATAAAAGCTAATTGCCAGGAATTTTTTTCTACCTCTTTTTTGATAAATCACACAATAAATTTTAACCCTATTATCTCTCTTACTATTTTTCTTATTGATGCTTCTCGACCCGATTATTTCTCCCTTAAATGATATGCAACTCCTGTTCATTCTGTCCGGAGTTTTCAGGATTAAGTAAACTCATTAAGTTAAGTTTCTTATTCTTGCGTCACATTGAATTACAGGGGGTTCGATGGAAAAAGGATCGGCTGGGGTCAAACATGGTTCAAGCTCTCCATGGGGTGAAGAACATCTTATTCCTCTTGCTGAGTTCCTGCAGAAGCTGGAAGTAAATGAAAACGGACTGAGCGAAGAGGAAGCCGCCCGCAGACTCCTGAAATGCGGCCCAAATATCCTTGAGGATGCCGGAAAAGAGAATATACTTAAGAGATACTTTCGACAGTTTCGTAACTTCTTCTCCATACTGCTGATTGTTGGAGCTGCTCTTTCTTTTCTCGGTCAATACCTTGATCCTGGGCAGGGGAATATTTATATAGGAATTGCCCTTGTAGGCGTCGTTTTTCTGAACGGGACTTTCACATTTATTCAGGAATACCAGGCTGTAAAGACAATGGAAAGCTTCCGGCAGCTTCTTCCTCCACATGCAAAAGTCCTGAGGGATGGAAACTTAAGGTACGTCCTCGCTTCCGAGCTTGTGCCAGGGGACGTTATACTCCTTGAAGAGGGAGATAAGGTTCCCGCAGACGGGCGCCTGATTGAAATCAATTCCCTTAAAGTGGATAATTCAGCCCTTACCGGAGAGTCAGAGCCGCAGCTGCGCTCTCTTGAATGTACTCATTCAAACCTGCTGGAGTGCCGGAACATGGTTTTTTCCGGGACTCTTGTGCAGAGCGGAAACGGTAAAGCTGTCATCTTTGCAACCGGGCATGATACCCAGATCGGAAGCCTGGCAATTCTTACAGAGCAGACATCCTCCGTAGACACCCCTATCAGGAAAGAACTCAACCATTTCATAAAGATAATTTCAGCAATTGCTATTTCCCTTGGCGTTACTTTTTTCCTGCTCGCTTTTTTTCTTCAGGATATTTTTCTTGCAAGCCTTATTTTTGCCATAGGGATCATTGTTGCCAACGTTCCTGAAGGGCTTTTGCCCACAGTTACTCTTGCTCTGAGCCTTGCATCCAGAAGAATGGCTTCCAGAGATGCCCTTATAAAGCAGCTTGAATCTGTGGAAACCCTCGGGTCTACCACTGTAATATGTACGGACAAGACCGGGACCCTGACCCAGAACAGGATGGCAGTGAATTCTCTCATTATAGGGTTTGAAATTCTGGAGCCGGATAAGTCTTCCATTTATCAAGACGGAATTAAGGCGCAGGACATAAATAAAAATGTAAAAAAGGGCCCTGCTGAGAAGGTTGCTGACTCCACAAATATTGCCGGCTCAGGCGAAACAGAAATTTCTGCTGCTTCAAGTCCCGTGATATATATGGAAAAAATCCCCCCGGCTTTTATAAGGGTTGCAGGTCTCTGCAACAATGCCAAGCTTTATGAGTCGCCTCCGGGCTATACCGGTGACCCCACAGAGGGGGCCCTTCTTGTTTTTGCGAACAGTTTCATGGATATAAGAGGTCTCCAGGGTAAGTATCAGAGGCTCGAGGAGTTTCCTTTCGATTCCCTTACCCGGCGCATGGAAGTTATCTGCCGTACTCCCGAAGGAGAGCTTGAAGCGTACCTTAAAGGCGCTCCTGAGGTGGTTGTGCAGATGTGCACGTCGGTTATGGAGGCCGGAACAGTCAGAGAACTGGATGAATCCGGGAAAAAAGAGCTTCTGGAGAAAGACCTCAGGCTTGCAGAAAAAGGAGAACGTGTAATTGCCCTTGCCTTCAGGAAAGCAGAAGATCTGAAAGAATCCACCGGGGGCTTCGTTTTCCTGGGTTTCATAGGGATTGTAGATCCTCCGCGCCCCGAAGCAAGAGAAGCTATTGCAAGGTGCCATGCAGCAGGAATTAAGGTTGTTATGATTACAGGAGATCATCCTGTCACCGCAGAGTCGATTGCAAGGAACGTAGGGCTTGCGGGTTCGGGAAAGCCTGAAATTATCACCGGGGACGAGTTAAAATCTTTATCCCGCAAGGAACTTGCCTCAAGGCTCAAAAACCCGAGCATTGTTTTTGCCCGGACTTCTCCAGTCCAGAAGTTAAAAATAGTACAGCTTTTCCAGGCAGAAGGGGAAATAGTTACCATGACAGGAGACGGGGTAAACGATGCTCCTGCTATCAAGAATGCCGATATGGGAGTTGCTATGGGCAGCGGTACGGATGTGGCACGCGAAGCCGCAGACATGGTGCTTCTGGACGACAATTTTGCCACTATAGTAAACGCCGTAGAAGAAGGCAGGACTGTCTTTGATAATATTAAAAAATTTATTGTTTATATCCTTGCAAGCAATATTCCCGAAATTCTGCCTTTCATAGCTTTTGTGCTCCTTTCCATCCCCCTTCCCATGCCCGTCCAGCTTATCCTGGCAATCGATCTTGGAACTGATATACTCCCGGCAATAGCCTTGGGGGTGGAAAAGGGGGAAGGAGACATTATGGAAAGGCCTCCCAGGAGAAAGGATGAAAAATTACTGACTCCTCAGGTTCTTTTGACAGCCTACGGGGTAAAAGGGCCCATAGAGGCTGCTGCAGGCTTCTTCTGTTATTTTGCCGTACTGTTTGAAGGGGGCTGGACTTTCGGAGAAAGGCTTGCAAACACGAATCCCCTTTATATGCAGGCGATAACAGCTTTCTTTTCAGCCGTGGTTATCTGTCAGATCGCCAATGTATTTGCTTCAAGAACAGGGACCCAGTCAGTTTTCTCAGTGGGATTGCTCAAAAACCGGCTGGTTCTCCTGGGAATTGCAAGCGAACTTTTTATTCTTGCCCTCATAATATGGAACCCTTTTGCCAACCTGATTTTCAATACAGCGCCCATTGAACTCAGGTATATGCTGCTTTCAGTTCCTTTTGCAGTTTTGCTCCTTGGGGTTGACGAACTGAGAAAATACCTCCTGAGAAAAAACATTAAATGGGCAACCAGACTTTTCAAATGGTAAATTTTTATATTATGTCTGTATTGTAAAGAAACTGAAGATGATGTTATTACTCTCAATATTTTTCCTTCCTGATACTATTCCTTTAATTGTATGTGACGTAGCAGAGTTTACCTGGAAAAATATCGAAGAATTGAATGGAGAATTCAAAGGAAGTCTCTTTCTATTATGAAAAAAGAAGCTTTCAAAAGAAAAGAATTAATTAATAAGATAAAACAATTAGCTATGCTGAAGAGGCTTGATGATGAAAGAAATTCTTATTGTAGAAGATAACCCCATGAACATGGAATTGATCCTTGACCTCCTGGAGTTTTACGGGCACCGTGTAACCGAAGCTGAAGACGGGATAAAGGCTCTTGAACGCCTTGCTGAGAAAAAATTCGATCTCATACTCCTTGATATGCAGCTTCCTAAAATGGACGGGCTTGAGGTTCTGGAAAGGATCAAAAAGAACCCTGCGACTTCAGAGATCCCTGTGATAGCTGTTACAGCTCATGCCATGAAAGGAAGTGAAGAACACTTTATCGAAATGGGATGCGTCGATTATATTTCAAAACCCATAGATATTCACAGGTTCAGGTCACTTATCGATAAATACCTTGGAGAATAATGGAAAGAAGAAAGGATTCAGCCTGAATATTCCGGAGCTATGGACCGGTATCTTCTTAAAAAACTGTTAAGGTTTTGTAAATTTTTATAAACTGTGCATGACCAGAGTCCTGGAGCCTGAAATAGTTCTCGAAATCTGAAGAGGTCTAAAATGCAGAGCCAGGAGCCACGGGAAAAGTAAACTGAGGTTGACAGGCTATTAAAGCCGGAAAACGTTTTTTTTTCGAGGAGCTATTTTTCAATTCGGTTTTCATTCCATATTTGAATTTTGCAGCTTATTTTCATTCCATATTTGAATTTCGCAGCTTATTTTCATTCCATATTTGAATTTTGCAGCTTATTTTCAGTCTGTCATCAAGGAGGAATGTTTTTATTTTACGCAATTATCCGTAGGCAGTTATATTTTCTCCAGCTTTCTGGACATGTCTTTATAGTATGAAAAAAGCTCTCCGCACCATTTAAGTGCACTTTCGTCGAAGCTCATCAAGCGCTGATGATCAAACTTCCCTTTTTTATCAAAGAGCACGAGCGAGCAGAAACGTTCTGTTACAACGTCTTTAAGAGTTACGTTTTTGTCACAGATATAAACTTCCGCGCTCTTTGATTCTATAAGCATCTTCAGGTCTTCTCTGTAGTCTTTTTTCATCCTATCATAAACAGGCTCTGTCAGGATGAGACACATATCTGCTTCTTTTTTTATGAGTTCGGAATATATTTCAATATAAAGAGGATTGAAGTATGAAAGAAATATTTTTATATTTCTGGATTCGAGCAGGTTATTTTTAAAGTCTTCAGGGACTTCAAAAAGCCGGTTAAGGTCGGCTTCAAGCATAAAGTAGTTTCCTAGTTCGTCTATCCTGTTAAGGAGGTGTTCGGGAATTGCGGTAAAATCATGGTTGATCCAGTAATCATAGTTCTCCTCAAAAACCCTGACTGTATCAAGAAGAGGCTCCATCTTCTCGACAACTATTTCCCCCATATCCGAAAGCCTGTATGAATTTTTTTCATCCTGCACTATCAGGCGCCCTTCTTTTAGCTTTTTAATTTGAGGCATAATTGACGTAGAATTCACGTTGAGGGCTGTTTTTATTTCGTCGCCTGTCTTGGGCCCTTCTTCCAGAAGGAGCAGTACGTCTTTCCTTTTTTCGGACAGGAACGCCAGGTCAATCAGTGATATTTTCATTTTATTCCATCTCCCCTAGAAGCTTCTGAGGTATGCCGGAGCATTTCTCCTTCATTCCTTTTCAGGAAGCAACTTTTATTGGCAAAAGTCCTTTCTTTCTCCCAGGAGAAAACCGTAATGGGGACTTAATGCAACACTCATGGGCTACTTTTTAGCTGATTCCTTATATTTTTTTCCAAAAAACACTTACTTTCTTAAAGTTAAGCTACTTTTCCTGCTTTTTCCTTTCCTTTTTTCCCATATTTTTAAAGGATCTTTTAGCTTACTTTACTTCTCTTTTTATCTTTATTTCTTAAATAATATTTTATAAAGCCCTGTTTTTTATTAAAAGAATTATTTCTTATTTATTGAATATTTTAAGGTTTTTTCGCATAAAAAATGAATATTTGTGACTTTTTATAGATTTAATATGAATTAAAAACTATTTTGGGCTATCTCGATATATTTAAGCTCCCTATGTCGTTTATTTCTTATTAAGAAATTCTTTTGAGCCTTTAAATACTGTCCTTGATGAATTCCATGATACGCTTGAGATCACATTGTTAATTCCATAGACCATATTGTTATATTGTGGCTTTCTGTTGAAGCTCAGATCCCACAGGTCTTCATGTCCCACCGACAGGAGATTTAGCAAAACTTTAGTCTCCATAAAAATTTCTTTCCCACAATTTCTATGAAAGCTGATTTTTGTATTAATTTATTTGTCTGGATAGCTTCAGGAGTCAAATTATAAAAACATAGAAAGTAAAACACAGTAAATAACTGGTATGATAAATAATCAGAATAGAAAATAATCAGAATAGAAAACAGCTGGAATAGAAAATAATTAGACTAAATCTTTCCGACACCTGATGCCTGAAGACTAAATTTCTTCAGTAAACGGGTTCTGATCAAAGGAATATAGCCAGAAGTAAAAAGAAGTTGACTCCTGCATGAGGCAGGAGAGATCCCCGGATTATTCCCGGGCTTTTTTTACAAGGGCAAAAATTCCCTGAAGAATTTCTTTTGGAGAGGGCGGGTTCCCGGGAATTTTTACATCCACGGGAAGGATTTTGTCAACTCCCCCAAGTACGGCGTAAGAACCCTTGTAGATCCCGCCGTCACAGGCGTCGTCTCCGACTGCTATTACATACTTGGGGTAAGGCATGGCTTCATAGGTCTTTTTTGCGGCTTCAGCCATATTAAGGGTGACTGCCCCTGTAACCAGAAGGACATCAGCATGCCTGGGAGATGCTACAAAAGAAATCCCGAACCTTTCAACATCATAATGCGGGTTTCCAAGGTTTGAAATTTCTATCTCCGTAGAATTGTCGCTTCCCGAGTCTAGCTCACGGATTGCAAGGCTGTGCCCGAAAACTTTAGGAACTTCTTTTTTTATTTGTGCTCCAAGGGCTTCCAGTTCTTCGTCCCTGAACTCAAATGTCTCCGTAACTTTCGGACGAAGGAAAAGGGAAAGAGGGTTTACCATATAAGACCTCACTTTTTCTTTATATTCCTTAATTGAATCTGCTCACTGTTTTTTTGCTCGAACCTTCAACTGCCTTTTTCTCTTTTCAAAGGTCCGTTCCTGCATAGGAGAGGTTAAGGCTCTTATTTATCAGGGGGAAATCAGGAACAATATTTCCAAGAACAGCATGTTCTATAGCCTGCCAGTTGCAGAAAGATGCCGTCCTTACCTTATAACGGTCAACAATCCCGTTTTTAAGATATACCCAGTGAAGGTTCTGTCCCCTTGGGGCTTCTACCAGGGAAAGGGAATATCCTGTAGTTCCGGAAATGTTTATCTCTCCGGCACTTTCTCCTCTTCCGCCGTTCTCAGCAAGTACGGGACCCTGCGGGAGTTTTTCCGTGAGACGGAGGATCAGGCCCACAGCTGCACGGATTTCACTGGCTTTTATCTCAAAACGGGAAAAAACATCTCCTTTTTTCCTCAGGCAGTGCTCTGGAGTAAAGTTCCTGTAGGCTCCGTAAGGCCTGTCAAGCCTGGTATCCGAAGAGGACCCAGAAGCTCTGGCAATAGGGCCCGTAAGGTTAAGCGGAGAAATAAGTTCTTTCTTTATCACTCCGGTCGTTACAAACCTGTCAATCAGGGAAGACGAAGATGTTGCCCTGTTATAAGCGGATTCAAAAGACCTGGAAAACTTCCCAAGAAATTCAGGAATTTCTTTCAGAGCCGGGTCTGGAATGTCTTTTTTCAACCCTCCGGGAACGGTGATCCCGCGAAGGAACCTTGAACCCGTTAGCTTCTCGTTCAGCCTGAAAACTTCTTCTCTTAATATGAAGAACGGACTTGCTACAAGCGCGAAACCCACATCTACAGCCATTCCTGCGAGGTCTCCGAGCAGGGAGTAAATGCGCTCCAGTTCGAGCATTACCGCCCTCAGGCGTTCCGCCCTTTCAGGCACCTTTATCCCGCAGACCTGTTCCACTGCCATACAGAATCCTGCTGCGTTTGCCATGCTCTCATCCCCACTTACGGCTTCTGCGAGAGCAACACATTCTGAAGGGTTTTTTCCTTCAGCCAGCTTTTCTATTCCCCTGTGCTTGTAAAAAAGACGGATCTCCAGGCTGAATATAGGCTCTCCTATCACACTGAACCTGAAATGTCCCGGCTCAATTATCCCGGCATGCACCGGCCCGACGGGGATCTGATATACACCCTCCCCTTTGTGCTGCCTGAATTTGTACTCCTTACGCGGAGCCTCAACCGGGCTGATTGGTCCGTTTTTGAAGGATTTCAGGAGGGGGTGGAAACCTTCAGGATAACACTCGTGCAGGAAAAGCCTTCGTGTATCAAAAGCTCCGTCAAATTCAATGCCGAAACCGTCCCTGACCTCCCTTTCAAACCAGGATGCTGAGGGAAAAGTTTCTGCAATCGAAGTAATCCTTTTTTCATTTCCTGTTTCCCTGACGAGAATAAGGACCGGTGACATTCCTTCTTTCTTGAAGGCATAAAATAGGGTAAAGCCGTCCTTTCCCTCAAAGGCTTCCGCACAGAAAAGCCCTATCAGGCTAAACTTCCTTTCCGCAAGTGCAGGGCAGGCCTCTTTAAACCCGGTTTCCGAAATTCTCAGGTATATCTCGTTTTCACGGGCGCTGAGAATTTCAAGCTTCTCCTGTGCGATGCTGGAGACTGTAGAAAGCAGTTCTGTTATATCTTCGTTCATTTTGATGTCCATACATACGCCCCTTAAACATATCCCAGTTCGAGAATTATCGCATCCAGCAGATCCGTCAGCGAGTCCGGAAAATAAAATCCCAGGGCAAGGGCAAGAGCCAGCATAAAAACTGCCGGAATCCTCATCCCGCTCTTAACAGCATACTTACGTGGAAGCCTTATTTCATCATGATCTGCTTCTCCGGCTGCGATTTTCAGTTCAGCCTCTCCTGTTAAGGAATGGGGCCTGGTAATCTGCCCTTCTATTTCTTCCTCCAGGGTTACTTTTGAGAAAGCTTTTAACAGGAAGTTTGCAAAGGAGGCAGCTGCAAGGATGAGCATAAGCAGTATTGCAAGGGTCAGGTAAGGGGAAATTGCCGCACTTTCCAGCAGGATGAAAAACTTTGCCGGGAAAAGGGGAAAAGGCGGCATTCCCACGATCGCAATGCTTCCAAGTATCAGGCTCCAGGCTGCCCTGGGCTGGAGTTTAAAAACATCCCACATGTTTTCACGCATATTGCTTCTGTACTGCCTGTGCAGGATGCCTGCGGAAAACAGCAGGGTTTCCTTTACAAGGACATGGACGAGCATGTAGAAAAGGGCCCAGAAAAGAGCCAGAGGCGTCCCTATTCCTATCCCTATAAGGAGAAGGCCCATATGCTCGACACTCGAGAAAGCTATCAGCCTTTTAAGGTTTCTCTGCTGGAACATGCTGAATGAAGCAAGTGCAATTGAGAAAACCCCTGCTGCAAGAAGGATAGAGGAAGCCTGCGGGGCTGCGCCGCTTTCCCTGAGCAGGGCATACATCCTTATTATGCCGTAGATCCCCAGGTTCTGCATCAGCCCTGAGAGGATTGCGCTCACCGAAGGTGCTCTTGCATAGGCATCCGGGAGCCAGGTGTGAAAAGGAGCTGCCCCTGCTTTTGCCCCGAAACCTATGAACATGAATGTGAAGCTCGCGAGGAGCAGGGCAGGTGAAAATTCTGAAACATGAGCTGCCAGTTCTGTCCAGTTGAGAGTGCCTTCCCCAAGTGCCTGTTCCGAGAGTGTGAACAGGAAAATTAATCCCAGGAAAGCAAAGAGCATGGCTCCGGAAACTATAAAGACGTACTTTAAGGCTGCATCGATATTTTCCCTTGCAGAAAGTATCGCAACTAGCATGGCGGCACAGACCGTAGTGAGTTCTGCGAAGATCCAGAAGAGTGCCAGGTTGTCTGAGAAGAGCGCAACTGTGGCTGTAATAAGAAGCAGGTTGAAGGCAAGGTAGAAGGTCTTCAGGTTCTTGGGGTCAAGTTCTCCTGCTTCCATAAGGCTGTCAGTGTACCCTCTGGCATAGAAGGCTGCAGCAGTGAATCCAAGTGCGGTTATCAGTTCTACATAAAGGTTGAGGTGGTCAAGATACAGCGACTCTCCCAGCCTTCCCGGCAGGTCGAGAACGGAAAGGGCCACGCAGCTCACAACAAGGTGCAGCATTCCGTTTCCTGCGGCAAGTGCATTCATAAGCCTGTGAGATTTCGGAATAAGGCCGAATGCCAGGAATATTCCCATTATTAGAAGGTAGTACCGGATCACTGGGATTCACCTCCTGCCCATACCTGCAGTTTCCGGAACTTTTGCCTGTATTCTTCAATGCTGGAGTCCATTCCCACAGCCAGGATTGTGGTCAGTATGACCAGGATAATAAGGTCAATTATAATCAGGACTTCTATAATGAAGGGGAGCTCGGTCACAAACAGGCCAAACATCAGCACCCCGTTTTCCATGCTGAGGTAACCGAGGGCTTTTGTGATGACTCTTTTTCTGCTGAATATTACAAGCATACCCATCAGGGTCAGGGAAAGCCCTATTACCGCCCCGAAAAAGAAAAGCTTAGAGAGGGGCAGACCTTCGAAAACCCTTGAAAGGAAGGTGTAGGAGAGGATGATAAGACCTATACTCAGCAGAAGAGAGGGCGTTGGCTCCAGATATGTAAAATGGAGGTCTCTCCCTATCTTTATTTTCTCTTCTATCCTGGAAATAAAGTAAGGAATCAGGATTACCTTGCTTGCCAGGGTCAGGACCGCCAGTAGCAGGAGCTGGTCTTTCCCGTCCATCAGGTAAAGGAGAGATGAGACTGAAGCCAGCAGGAAAGACTGGATTGTGTATGCGGTCAATACCGAACTCAGGTTTCGGGTTGAAATGATCAACCCTGCACTGATGAGGACAAAGACGAAAAGGATCTTAATTATGCCTTCAAGGAAGGTCGGGTCAATCATGCAAACACCTCGATAAGGATTGTAATGGCTGAAAAGAAAAACGCCATGACGTAAAATGCGGGAAGCCTGAATAGCCTCATCTTTGCAAGGGATGATTCAAAGAGCCCTATTATTATTGCAAGCAGCCCTGCCTTTACAAGGAAGAGAAGGGCTGAAACTGCAATTTTTCCTGCGTCTATCTCAGTACTGAGCCCTACCGGGAGGATTGTGTTAATCAAAATTCCCATCAACAGGAGCTGTTTAAGGGCATGTGCAAGCTCGAGCAGGGCAAGGTTCTTTCCTGCCTGTTCAAGGATCATTGCCTCATTAATCATGGTAAGTTCAAGGTGAGTTGCAGGGTTGTCCACTGGGATTCTGCCGGTCTCCACAATCAGGATAATGAAGAGGGAGATTGCGACAAGGACAAGGGTCGGGCTGATTGGAAGAACCTTGCCTGCGGTAAGTGTAAACATCTGGTGCAGGTTAAGGCTTTTCAGGACAAATGCCAGAGCTGCAAAAGAAATTACCATGGTAGGTTCGATTACAGCAGCAAGGCTCATTGACCTTGAACTGCCCATGCCTCCGAATGCACTGCCTGCATCAAGCCCTCCAAGGGCGGTAAAGAACCTTTCAAGCGCCAGAAGGTACAGGAAAACAATTATGTTCCCCAACCCTCCGGCAGGTTCGGGGACAAATACCAGAGGTACGAAAAGTGAGCAGACAAGAAGGGTTGAAAGGTTAAGGTACGGAGTAAACCGCATGACCCATGAAGAAACAGGGGAATACACCGTTTCTTTTTTCATGAGCTTTTTTAAGTCGTAATAGGCCTGAAAGAGCCCCGGCCCCTTTCTTCCCTGGGCATATGCCTTCACTTTCCGAATCAGAGCCATGTATAGAGGGGCTGCCAGCAGGGCAAACAGGGGATTCAGGAGGGCGAAGAGCAGAAACGAGCTGTTCATACAAAGCCTCCGGTTGCTATAATTAGTACAATCACTGCAAGAAAGGCGTAAAGGACATAACTGTCAAGTTTTCCGTTCTGCAGTTTTGAAACATATTTTGAAAAAATATCAATTGCCCGCGCAGGTGGGATGTAAAGGTATTCTTCAAAGAAGCGGAGCAGGCGTATTTCCACCTTTCCGTTCTTAAAGAGGCTTTCCTTTTCGTCGAAGTACTCGGGTCTGTTCACAATCTTTGTCCTGTAAATACTTTTGAAGATCATTACAAGAGGCTCGGAAAAGCCTGCAGAGCTGTATTCCATATAAGGTGCAAGGGCCGGGATCCCGCATCCCCATGTCTCGCTAATCCTTGCAGGGCCCGTTTCTTTTGAGCGGATTATTACGAAAAGGGCTGTGTATATCAACCCGAGAAGAATCCCCAGCAAGAGAAGGTCCGGAAAATCGATTTTCCAGCCTGCGAGAGATAGAAGCTGCTTTGAAAACAACCCGCCCAGTATACAGAAAGCTGCCGGCACTGCAGGCCCTACAAGCATTGGTTTCTGGACTTCTTCTGCAAGCCTGCTCTTCTCAGAGCGCGGGATTGCAAGGCAGGTGATCCCGAAAAGTTTTACGAAAAGGGCAGCTGCAAGGGCTCCGGTAAGGGCAAAGCTTGAGAGGGCGATTATCAGAAATATGTTCAGTAGAGGGTCTGTTACGGCAAAAGACTGGAAGAAAGCCTGGTAAAGCAGGAGCTCGCCGGCAAAACCATTTGTTGGCGGCATGGCTGCAATGGATACCGAACCTATCAGGAAAAGGGCAGAGGTTACAGGCATGCTTTTTACAAGCCCTCCAAAGGCTTCGATTTTCCTCGTGCCTGTAGCATGGACCACCGAGCCTGCACAGAGGAAGAGCAGGCTTTTGAATACAGCATGGTTAAAGGCATGAAAACAGGCCCCAGCAAGGCTTAAGAGGGCAAGGGATTCAAGCCCCTCAACTTTGAATACTGCATACAGCCCAATTCCTGTGAAAATAATTCCTATGTTTTCAATGCTGCTGTAGGCGAGCATCCTTTTTATGTCATTTTCTTTAAGGGCATAGATTACCCCGAAAAGGGCTGAAATGCTGCCTGCTGTAAGGATAAGCACTCCCCACCAGAGTTCGGGAGCAGATACCGATAGCAGAAAACGCAGGAAGCCGTAAACTGCAACTTTCAGCATGACTCCTGACATCAGGGCTGAAACACTTGAAGGGGCTGCAGGGTGAGCATAGGGAAGCCATTTATGGAAAGGGACAAGCCCTGCCTTGACTCCAAATCCGATGAACAGAAAGATGAAAGGTAAAGCCAGATCTGCTGCAGGGTATTCCAGAGGCCCGAAATCGGCAGAACCCGTCAGCCTGAAGAGGCTTATGAAGCCCACGAAAAGAAAAGCCGTACTTATATTGGTCATTACAAAGTAGAAAAAGCCGGCTTTTTTATTCTCCTCGGAAGAGTAGTCATGCAGAACCAGGAGGAGAGAGGAAAGGGACATTATTTCCCAGAAAACCAGGAAACTTACCATATTGCCTGCAAGAATGACCATAAGCATGGCAAGGATGAAAAGATTTGTAAGGGATGCCTGAAGGCTTTTTCTGGCTTCGCTTTTAGCGTGTTCAACGTATTCTACCGAATATATTGAAACTCCGGGCACTACTGCTGCGATTAGCAGGATAAACCCGGCTGCAAGCCTGTCTGCGCTCAGGGTAAAACCAGCGCCCGGAAGAAATCCGGTAACTGGAAAAACAGGCTCTGTTCTGGTGTAAAGAATTATGCCCGCAAAGCCCAGAAGCAGGATTGATGAGAGAAGAGAAAGACCAGAAGAAGCCTTTCTTATGTTTTTACTGCGATACAGGAGAGGGAGGACTGTTCCGGATACAAGGGCAGAGATTGCACCATACATTAAGGCTTCGAGCAATATATTCACTCCTCAAACCCAGGTCTGGCAGCTGAAAGAAAAGCTGAAAACAGTTTTCCAGTTCGGGAAAAGAGTCCTGTTTTTTCAGTTCCTGTCCTGCCTAAAGCGGGACTTTTGAAACTGTCCTCTGCACATGAGATATCAGGGTTAGTTATGTAATTCGTATTGACATTCCACCGTAAATTTCATCCGGGAGGCTGCTTTTCCCGGGGACGTTTTTTGCCTAATACTCTCTCATATTATATAGGTTTACATTATAAAGTTTATTGCACCGATTACTAATTATTATTCATGATATATATTTTTCTGGAAAAAAATCAATAAAGCTTTGAAAAAAGAATAAAAAATTCCCTGAAAGTAATAATCCGGCTGAAAGTAATAATCCGGCTTTTCTTTCCGTTTACGAAAAGAAAATGTCTGTCCCGATATTTTTAACCGGATTAATAAAATTTTGTTAATTAGAATGGTCTAACATTAATATTATGGTTTACTTCCAATATAGCTACTTCAAAACCTTTACATTTTGAAAATATTAATCTCAACTCAAAAAATTTCCGATCTAAATAATGTTTCCGGTATATTATCAGGAAATGATTTTTCCATTTACTCTTTCTCACGGGTCAAGCATTTGAGTCAGGAATGTATAACATTTAAGTCAGAAATGTACAGCGTCAGGAATGCATATACTCCAGGATAATTGAGGCATAGTCCGGCATGTTCTAATGCCCGGGTTCTCATACCTGCCGGTATGGGCTCTTTTTAAGTCCCCCTGGCGAACTTGCAACTATATCTACAGGTTTTTTCGTACCTGAGATAATTTTCTGCCTTATCTTTGCTCTTATCCTTATTCTTTCAAAACCCTGTAAACAAGGTGCACATATTTCTTTTCTACAATCTCGTTTCTTGAAAGCTCCAGTTGAATCCCGCTTTTCTCAATGCCCCTGAAAAGGTTCGTCCCGCTTTTCCCAACAATTTCCGGAGTCAGGACCAAACTTATTTCATCAACAAGTCCCTGTTCAAGTAAAATACTGTTTAATATCCCTCCGCTGTCTGAAACCACAAGTTTAAATCCGTATCTTTCACCTGCAATTTCAAGAGCCTGCCTAACATCCACACGTTCCGCCCCTGCCCGGATAAAATCATAATCTCTTTCCTTGAGGTAATTTATGTAAGATTCAGGGGTTTTCTCCGAGACGAGTACGATTATGTCTTTACTATATTCTGAACGCCTGAATACGTGCATAAGCCCTTCGAGAGTCCCTCTTGAGTCTGCGATCATCCAGTAAGCCCTTGTATCATCCGGATGGATATCAGGCTTTTTGAAGTCCTCTTTATCTTCAGGAGGTATCTTTTCGCAAAAAAATTGTGTCCCCACCTTTGCGGTATTTGACCCTACTATCATGGCATCGGGTTCGTAACTGCCCAGGATCCCATAGTGAACATCAAGGTTTGCATCAAAACCAGTTGTTGAGCCGTCAAGGCTTATGCTGTTGTGTATAACCAGTCTGGGTAGCATGTTTTCACCTCTTCCCCCAAATTAAAAGCATATATAGTTTAATTAAAGTTGTATTAACTTAAATCAAACATTCAATAAACTTATTCTATCTTGGAATATATTTAATCTGGATGCATGCTCTGGAATTTAAAGGCGTATCAAAGTCTTTTGCAGAAAAAAATGTCATCAGAGAGATCTCCTTTTCAGTCGAGAAGGGCGAAATCTTCGGGCTGCTGGGCCCTAACGGGGCTGGAAAAACAACCCTTATAAGACTGCTTCTTGACATTATAAAGCCGGATTCAGGCGAAATCCATGTTTTTGGGAGCTCTCTTACTGCTGCCGGAAAGGACAGGATAGGATACCTGCCAGAAGAACGGGGGCTTTACAAAAAAACAAAAATTCTGGATATGCTTGTTTACCTTTCCCGGCTTAAAAATGTCCCTAAAAAAGAAGCTCAGGCAAATGCTGAAGAGCTTCTGAAATCCCTGGAACTTTATGAGCACAGGGAAAAGAGAATAGAAGAGCTTTCAAAAGGGATGCAGCAAAAAATTCAGTTCCTTTCTTCAATAATCCATGACCCTGAACTTATCATTCTTGATGAGCCTTTTTCAGGGCTTGATCCTGTGAGCACAAAAACCATTAAATCCAAAATTACCGAGTACAGAGACGCGGGCAGAACCGTCATACTCTCCACACATATGATGGAGCAGGCGCAAAAACTATGCGACAGAATTCTTATGCTCAATAAAGGCCAGCAGGTTCTTTACGGTACTGTTGAAGTAATACGGAAAGAACATGGAAAAAACTCTTTGTTTGTTGAGTTTGCGGATAAAAGGAATTTAAGCGTTATTCGAGAAATTCCAGGCATCAAAAAAATTGCATGGCATGAGGGGCTGTTAGAGATTTTTCCTGAGGAAGGGATAAGCGCACAGGCGGTTCTTCAGGAGCTTGTTAAAAGGGCTGAGATACTTCGCTTTGAGCAGGCATTTCCTTCCCTTAACGATATTTTTATTGAAACTGTGGAGAGTGCTTCCGGTGAGTAAGTTTTCCGGAAAAACCTTTATTGTTGCCAGGCACGAGTTTCTAAAAACTGTCAGGCGCAAAGAGTTTCTCTTCATGACCTTTGTTTTTCCTCTCCTCCTTGCCGGAATAGCAATCATTCCCTCCCTGCTTGTCAGTACAGCCACTGTCGAAGACCAGAGAGTAGGCTACATTGACATGACAGGTTCCTTCGAATTCCCGGAATCTTTTATCAGCGAAGGTTTCTCTGCAGGTCCTCTGGAAGCAAAACCCTTAACAATAGAGTTAGTAAGGTATGAAGAGAACTCCGAAGCAAGGGAAGCCCTGCGGTCAGGCCGAATTTCTTCCTATATTATAGTCCCTGAAAATTTCCTTGAGACCGGTGTGATTGAACTTTATTCCTCCAAAAAAGAAATGTCAGTTCCGGGGACTGAACTCTCGGCTGAGCTTTCGGATATAGCTATTGACTCTCTCCTGAAAGACAGAGTGAATGAGTCTGTGCTCCAGAGGGTCAAGGACCCCATCAACCTGAGGCTTTATAATATCGGGGACAACGGGGAGTCGTCAGAGCAGGGAATAGCTGAGATCCTGGCCAGCTTTGGCCTTCCTTTCCTTACCGGTTTTCTCCTTTTTTTCAGCATATTTACCGCGTCAGGCTATCTACTTCGCGGAGTTGCCGAAGAGAAGGAAAACAGGATTATGGAAGTTCTACTTTCTTCTGCTACCCCCACAGAACTTCTTACAGGAAAAATAATAGGGCTTGGCGCAGTCGGCCTTCTGCAGATTATTGTGTGGCTCTCTGTCATTGTTATCGGAGGCGGATATGCCCTCCCTGTAAGAGTGGATCCAATGATTCTTTTCCTTGCCCTTATCTATTTCCTGCTGGGCTTTCTCTTCTTTGCCAGCATGATGGCGGGAATCGGGGCAATAACAGGCTCTCTTCAGGAGAGCCAGCAGGTTGCAGGCATCTTCACATTTGCTGCTGCTTTCCCTCTAGTTTTCATGCAGCTCATACTTACAAATCCTGACAGCCCTGCTGCAGTTTTTCTCTCCCTTTTTCCATTTACATCTCCCGTAACTATGCTTTCCAGAATCGCGGCTTCAGAAGTGCCTTTCTACCAGATCACAGCCAGCCTTTTCATCCTTTTTGTTTCTATTCACGTGGTAATTATAATTTCGAGCCGTTTATTCAGGATTTATTTACTCATGTACGGAAAAAGACCCGAAGTAAAAGAAATCCTGAAGAGCATCCGGGAAGCCGGGAGATGAAGGAGGACTATTGAGGAAAGAAAAAGCTGACTTGAACAGCAGTCAGACTCCCAATTTAAATTAATGGGCCAGGTGCCTGCATCTCCGGTCTTATGACCTGTCTGTTTCCTGTTAGATGACCAGTTAAATATTCAAGATGGGTGAAAGGGTTTTTAGGGGCTAATCCGGGCATTCGATAATTATATTTCTTAACTGACTTAATAATCTATAATTCTATCGCTGGGATTTTATATTATGAGTTACATAGTATTAATTGGTTCATAAGGGAAGTACTGTAAAATGGAGCAAATTCAGGACAGCCTGAAAACTGATCCCGAAATCTACTTCATTGACGCGCAGGATGTAAGATGAAGCAAATTCAGGACGGCTTGAAAACCGATCTTGCAATATACTTCATTGATGCGTAAGCTGTAAAATGAGGTAAATTCAGGACAGTCTGAAAGCTGATCCCGTAATCCACTTCATGGATGCAGAATCCCTTTGAACCACCAAACTGCTCTTTTTACAATATTCATCCCCATAAACTGCTTTTTTCTGGTCCTTTACATCGCTTTTCCTGATTTTCTTTCGTCTTACTCTCTTATTGCTTTTCTTCCCCTCTGCTGGCCTGATTTTCTTTTCTCTTACTCCCCTCTTGCTTCTCTTTTTACTGCTTTTCTTTCCTCCCGGCTGGCCCGATTTATTACTACATTTATCTAAACAATTTGATTGGGAGAGTTAACGTCTCCCAATTTTCCTGTTCAAAATTTTTGTTCTGTGGGTTTATCCATGGCAGCTTCCGCAATTTGTATTTTCATCAGCCGAAATATGGGTTTTCTGGGTGCTGCTGTTCAGGAGAGCCGATTTTGCTTTTAAGACCGCGTCTTCCGAACCTGAAGCGTAGATGTCAGCTCCTATCCGGTCAGCCCATTCCTGAGTTATCAGCGATCCCCCCACACCTGTTACGACTTTATCCCGTATTCCGGCATTTTTAAGCTGCTCTTCAATCTGTATCTGCCGGATCATGGTTGTGCTCATGGATGCCGAACTGAATACAAAATCTGCTTCGTGTTCTTTGGCGGCTTCAGCAAATCTTTCAGATGAGACTCCCTCTCCAAGGTTAATTACTTCAAAGCCCTCTTTTTCAAAAGCGGCTTCAATACTGTCCTTACCGTAAGTGTGGGAATCCCCTTCAACAGTAGCGATTACGACAGTTCCCACATTACCTCTCTCCTTTCCGCCCGGATCTCCGGCCGACACAGGGAATATGAATTGAGCAGCAACTATCCCCAGAATTAACAGGACCAGTAAACTCAATTTTTTAACGCACATATTTTTCTCTCCTTTCTTTCTCCAGATTTTTGACTTCCTTCTGACTTTTTCTTTCTCCGGAATTACCTGTTCCTCCTGCACCTTTTTCCGCTCACATTTTCAAAATCTTCTGCGGTTTTTCCGGATATAAGGGGAAGATAATCACAGTTTGCTTCCGTTACATTGTAAGGCAGATCTGAAATCATATCCCCGTCCCCGTCAGAAGCTGTTTCTGAGAAACCGTTCCCTTGCGGGGAAACCCATAAATTTCCGCCAAGGTAAGGCCCCCCTGCAATATTCACACCAGCGATTTTCGAAATATTCCAGCTGTTTGTTCCGAAGTCTTCAGCGTTCCGGCTGTTATTCAGGTAATTGTTGTAGATTATATTGAAGTCTGAACCTGTCCCATCTGTCCAGTTCAGGTTAAGAGAGATGCCGATATTATTTCCCAGTATCCTGTTTCCTGATATTGTATTGTTGCCGCAGCCTTCGGTATATAATCCATAGGAGCTGGCTGTGATGGTATTATTGTTCAGGGTATTTTCTTCACTTGACCCGTAGAGGTAGATCCCTTCATAAGCCTCTGAAAGTATATTTCCTTCAAGGGTGTTGTTGCAGCTTGTATCCCCAAGGTCTACACAGCACCAGCTGCTTGAGCTAACAGTGTTTTCTTTAAGGACATTGTCTGTGCTTGTATCACACAGCCAGATTCCCGCCATGTTATTTGAAGCACTGTTATCTTCTACAGGGCAGTTCCTGCAGCTGCTCAAAATGAAAGCGTTTCCTTCATTAGAATTTACATCATTTCCCCTTAGAGCTGTCATGGAACAGTTTCCAAGATATATTCCATGTTCACAGTTTGAGATGCTGCATCCTTCAAGCAGAGAATTTTGACTATTATAGAGGTAAACCCCAAAACTGCTGTTTTCAAGACCCAGGTCTTTGAGGGTGATGTTTTCACAATTTATGCAGTATACAACTCCTGCACTGGAATTGGAGTCAAGTGTAAGGTCTGAAACTCCTGACAAATAATATATCGATTTCCCGTCTACCTTATTGCTTGTGTCGATGCTGTTATTCATTTCACCTGTGTAATGATAGGTGTAAGCCCCGAAATTTCTGCTGTTGCGGGACATTTTATTTTTTTGGAGTATATTGAAGCTTGAGTCGAGATAAATTCCCCAGTGGTTTGAATTAGCTTTGTTTCCTCTCAGGATGCTTCCGTTCGAGTTCCCGAGGTATATCCCGTACATTTCGTTTGAGTTTGCGGTATTCTTTTCAAGCAGGCTTTCCCCTGAGCCGGTAAGATAAATTCCGTAAAAATTATTCAATGTTTTTGAGCCAGATATACGGCAGCCGGATGAATCTTCCAGGTAGATGCCAACCGCTCCTTCAGATGCACAATTATTTTGAAGGGTATTGTTTTCGGACGAATTAAGATAAAATCCGTAATGCCTGTTCGATTTTGCTTTATTGTCTTTTATCAGGTTCCGTTCCGAACTTTCAAGCCAGATCCCATTGTCACTGCTTTCCAGGCGGTTATTTTTCAGGATATTTCCGTGTGAATTATTCAGCGCGATACTTCTCCAGTTTCCTGAAAAATAGTTGTTAGTGATATTGCTTTCAGAAACGCCGTCAAGGTAAATTCCATATGTGGAATTTGCCCCTTTTATAGAGAACCCGCTGATTTTTACAGAATCAGAAACAATGTGGAACGCAGGGGCTTCCGGGTCCAGAGCAGTGATTACGGTTTTTTCAGGGTTACGATTCGTGGAGCTTATTTCCAGTGATTTATTTACGAGTACGTTTTCACTGTACTGCCCTTTCTCAACAAGGATAATATCCCCTTCGTAAGCCGCATCTATTGCCTCCTGCAGATTTTCGTATGATCCTGTTCCTCCTTCTTTTACATAAAGAGTAGCTGAGGATGCGGAGCCTGATATAAGGATAAGCAGTGTGAAAACAGCAATAAGTACAAATATTCTCTTCCTTTTCAACAGTATCATCTCCCTGTAAATGAACCCCGGTTTATCTCTCTCATAAAGTCTGAATAATGAATGCTGGATGAGTTTTTTCCGGGCAATCCCTGAAACTTGGGCAAACTTTACAGGATAGATAAGAAGGTCTCTGCACGACCAGTATTCAGGCTTTCACAGGACATGGCCAGATTAAAAATCCACCCGAGGGTTAATTCAAAAATATCCTGTATTCAGCTAACCCGGAAACAATCCTTAAACGGAGTTCATAGCTGATTTAAAAAAAGAGTTTTAATTTTATTATTTAGACCTGGTTATCTGGATAACAACTGTTATCTTTTACTGCCTGCTGGTATACTGCTTACTTTTTACTGTTGTACTGCTCACTTTTTACTGGTATATTGTTTGCTTTTTACTGGTATACTGCTTACTTTTTACTGGTATACTGCTTACTTTTTACTGGTATACTGCTTACTTTTTACTGGTATACTGCTTACTTTTTACTGGTATACTGCTTACTTTTTACTGGTATATTGTTCGCTTTTTACTGGTATATTGTTCGCTTTTTACTGGTATACTGTTCACTTTTATGCTCACCGGGCTCTATTCGGTTTAAGGGAGCTGGAAACCCGGTTAAAATTTCAGGTTCAGCAGGTAGTTCAGGACAGGTCTGCCTGGATACATACCGGGGCTATATGGCTTACCACCTGGAGGGCAATGCTCTCAAGGAAGTTGCGGATATTCCATGGAATCTTATCCAGAGTATGGGAAGCAAAGTTCAGGCTGCCTATGATTTCGTTGCTATATTTTAAAGGAATTACCGCAACTGCTTTTATCCCCTCTTTTCTTGCAGCTTCAGCCATTTTATCCGAGTAAAAATCCATTGAATAGATAGGTTTTTCAGCCCAGACCTGTTTTGCTTCATTTGAGTCTGCTTTAAACCTGGAAACTTTTTCTTTGAATTCTGGAGAGATGCCGCGGGATTGAACAAGGTTTATCTGGTCCAGGAGTTCATCCCTGATATATACGCCTCCGGCATCTATCCCGTTTATTTGCAGGCAGGCATCAAGTACCATATTAAGAATGGCATGGAGATTCCATGTCGTGTTAAGTTTTGCTCCAAGTTCCCTCTGTATTTCAAGCATTTTCTGGGCTTCTTTTCTTTCGGTAATATCCACAACCAGGCCCTGAAGATGAGTTGCTCTGCCTTCTTCGTCCCTCTGGACAAAGACTCTTTCTTCTACCCAGAGCATTCTTCCCTCTCCTGTATAAATCCTGTATTCAATGCCGAAAGAACCCTGCCCCTCAGCGATGCTGCGTTTAAGGGTTTCATTAACCTTATTAATGTCATCTTTATGTATTATATCCCCGTACAGCACCTTTCCTGATATGAAATCTTCTACCTTATACCCTAACTGGGTCACATTCTCTGAAACATATTCTGCAGGCAGGTTCTCTTTGTTCTCCCATAAAAAAGCTATAGCCTGGCTGTTGTTGATTATGGTTCTCAGCATGCTCTGCATTTCAATCGATTTACTGAGCGCTTCTTCTTTTTCTTTGTCTTCAGTTATATCAAGCACAAGCCCCTGAATGTGAGTTATCTCGCCTTCTCTGTTCCTCTGAATAAATGCCCTTTCATTAACCCAGCGCACGTCTCCGGCTTTTGTGAATATCCTGTATCCCGTATTGAAGTCAACTTCCCCTCTGCGTATTCGTGTTTTAAGTTCCTCTTTCACTCTGTTCCTGTCTTCAGGATGGATGATATCCCCGTAAAGGAAATTGCCGGAAATAAAGTCCTCAACTGTATATCCAAACTTAACAACATTTTCCGAAACGAATTCTGCAGGCCACTTTTCTTCATTTCTCCATAGAAAAACAACAGCAGGGCTGTTATTTACCACAGTCCGGATTGTTTCCTGCATCTTGAGGACAGAGAGCAAATCCACAATTCCTATTGCTGCAACAACTTTTCCATCTTCGGAGAAAATAGGGGAAACGGCTACATTCCTGCCAAGGTACGTACCTCCCTTTGGGACTCCACGCACAGTTTTACCGGTCCTGAGTACCTCTTCGAGTACAGGTCCCGTATAGTCTCTATCAATTATTTTTCCGTTTTCCAGGCGAAGCCCTTTCCGCTTTAAACTGCGGATAGTGGTCGGGAGCCCTACAAGAGAATGTACTGCTACGGCTATTGCTTCAAGCTCTTCTGGTCCTGCATCTTCGGATATCAAAGAACTAATTCTTTCACCCCCGGAAAGATCCTGATGTTTGAATTGAAATATAAGAACTCTTGAACAGGAGAAGGCATCAAACTGAAAATCAGACTCGAGATTTTTATATTATATCTCTTGAGATATATAGTCACTTTTCATTTATATAATTGAGATTTCTCAAACCTTTCCAGAGTATCTTTTCTAAGTGTACATGCAGGAATAGATCGGAAGACACTGGATGAACTGAAAAAAAGGATTTTTTATAGATTTTTTTAATCCCTAACTGGAAAAATAGTATAGTCCTGAGCGGATTCGAACCGCTGTCCCGGGCTCCAAAGGCCCGAAGGATTGACCACTACCCTACAGGACTGCGCATGAAAGCTTTTACTTATAGCTTAATTCATGTACTTAATTTTTGTGCCATCTCGGGACTTTTTTGTGAATTTCCTGTAAAATATCAATCATATTAAAAATCATATACTGGCGTTGAAATTTTTCATATAGCAATCTTTTTTGTTTCAAAAAAATTTTTTGTATAATTAATTTAAAGTATTTTACATTATTAGTATATTATGGAGCTGGAAATGAAAGGTATGGTCGAATAGAGAAGTGTTAGCGGATTGTAAAATAATTGCCCGGAGTTATCGGGTCCTGCTCTGGAACATGTTTGATGGGAGCATTGTTCAGGGCGGCTGGTTGGGGAATACGGCAAAGGATCACGGTGGCACCGGGCTTCTTCTTGTATTAAGCATTCTACTGGTTCTAAACATTTATTGGTTTAAGCATTTTATTGGTCTAAGCATTTTATTGGTTCTAATTTGTAATCAATTAATTTTCAGTTAATTATATCCCGTATTGTTCCGTTTTTATGTTGTTTCAAAATTATTTCTTTATTATCTAATTCCAACAGAATATTATCTAATTCCAACAGAATACTTTTTGCTACGTTTTTTAATTAAAAATTACAAATGCCGCATATTTTATTCTTACTTTAAAACTTTTAATGCAATAATATAATTTGCTGTAGGACAATTTTTAACATAATTAATTTAAAATAACTTACGTTATAATTATATGTTGCAGTTGGGAAGCAATACAGGATAAACCAATGTAATCTGCCACCAAAAAACTGCCTGGAGCCGCTGGTATTCTCTTTGAATCAATATGCTTGGGGGAGCATAATTTGAAGAGGCTGTGTTGGGGGATGCAGAAACTTATGCGGCATCCGGGCTTTTTTTACAACCTTTTTACTCTTTTTCACTAACCTTTTCACTAACTTTTTCAATCTCTGCTTTCAGGAGAAGTAACCTCTGAGTTGAAAAAGCAATATATTCATCCGCTATTCTTTTAATTTGCCTTTTTTCTCAGAAAGTAATGGTATTGCAATAATATTTAATATTGAATCCTTTTCAGGCGCTGAATTGTTTCATAATAAAATATATTTCGCTGCGAAACAATTTTTAATATAATTAATTTAAAATAATCAAGAGTTAATTATATATTTGCAACCGGGAGTGAACAGATCGAACGAATGAGTAATGGATGTGAATAAGTACAGGAATTGAGAATCTCTCGAAAGCTTTGATCCTGTTCTTGACCTGTTCTTGACTTATGCTCGGGGGCGCATATCTCTGGAACAAATGTATCGAGGACTACAGCCGGAACAAATGCTTTCGGGATTTTTCTTACTCTGTCTCTGATTAATTCCTTCTTTGATTTTCCTTTTCGCTTTCTCTATCTTATTTTTGTCCTTTCCCCTGATTTTTTATTTCCTTATCTTTTATATCAATAAACGTAAAACCCCTGAGTCCTTAGCCCGGTGGTAATTCACTTTCCTTATATCTTTAATCTCCTATCTGTAATCTTCTTTTGAAGTTTTCAATATGGAATTAATTTTTTTCTGAATGAAAAATTTGGAGTAATTAATTTGAAATAGTAATGATATAATGTTATATTTGTGGAGTTGGGAAGTGAGACGGGTATTAAAATGGAACTGCTTGGGGGCAATTGATCATGCTTCTGATTCAATATGCTTGGGGGAGCATATCTTCGGGGCTTGCTATGTTGGGGGACATAGTAACTAAAGGGCAATAGTGCCTCTAAGCTTCTTCTTACAACACTTTTTACTTCGGTTTTTTATCTTCGGTTTTTTTATCTTCGGTTTTTTTTCCCTTTACTTTAAATTTAGTCAAAAAAGGACGCTTGACCGGAAGGTCAATCCCTTCTATTTCAATATAGAGCTCAACTGCTTCCTTTAGATTTGACACTGCTTCTTCAATCGTTTTTCCCTGGCTTGATATGTCCAGTTCCAGGCATGAGGATATGTACCAGTCACCCTTTTTCTGCACCTTCGCAGTTAAAGTAAACGTTTCTGTCATAATTTGTAATACTTCGGGATTATGTTAAATATTTCGCAGTTGGTCCCCTGTATCTGTCAATTTGTACTGCATAAAGCCTTCTGTTCCGTATATTCTCTTCTCATGGCAGTATGACTAAAGGTTATACCTTAAAGAAAGCAACAACTATTGACCACATTATAAGAAAATTATATATACTTTCAACTTAATCACTCTCTAATAATATACTTTGAGAGATGACCTTTATGGCTGACACACGAAATTTTGTTTTGCGAGATGTAGATGGCACGGAACATGGAGTTTTCACTGGAAAACAGCCTCGTCAGGCTGCTTTGAAAGCTGCAAACAGAGGTAAAGGAACAAAATCAAAACCAGATATTATCCGTCTAAGAGAGCGCGGGACAAAGAAGATTCACGTTTTCAAGGCATGGAAGCAGGTTGTCGCAGCTCCGAAAAACAAGCCTGAATGGATGCCGGATAAAATCAGCAAACCTTTTGTTAAGAAAGAAAAAATAGAAACAATCGAGTAAAATACATTTTTCTTCATATACCCTGGAAAACCGGGGACATTTCATTTTTTTCAAAGCCCACGAGCATCTTCTTTTCCCTGGATATTTTTAATACTTTTTTCTGGATATGTGGTGATTTTTTTCCAGTAGACTTTTCTTTCTAAATTATCCGCTTCAAGCTTAAAATGGGATTCTGTATTTTATAAGCGCTATTTTTCAGAACCCGGGGAATTTTGAGCCAGATGACAAAACGTTTCTTAGTAAAAAAATTTCTTAGTAATATACAATTTTCGAAAATCCCCTGGGCAGTTCTTCCCCCAGGAATTGTTCAACTTCTTTTTTCAGGTTTGTAACCGCTTCTTCGATACTTTCCCCTCTACAGACAATATCCGCCTCCGGGCAGATTGAAATATAGGTGTTCTCTTCTTTCCGAATAGTCACAGAAAAAGGAAAGTAAATTGTCATACCTTGAAATATTATTCAGTTTATTTTAAACATTTCGAGTCTGACATTCCTTATGTCTATTTTCGCTGATCTTTTCTTTCTGTTCTCCTCTACAAGCGCAGGGATTTTATACTTGTACATGTATCACTCCCAAAGTTTATGTTAATAGAACTCTGGAATGTATGTTAACAGGCTTGCGGGATTTATGGTAGCTGACTCTTTTGTATATTCTTTTGTATCTTCGCCCGACCTTTCTGTACTCGTCCTTCTCTGTGTCCTTCTGCTTACCGCTCTCAGGCAGGTCGGGTCTTTAAGGTTGCAGATCTGGCAGGTCATGACCCTTGGAGCCATTTCTGTGCTGCTTCTCGGGGAAATTTCACCTCAGGAAGCTCTCAGGGCAATAAACATAGATGTGCTCCTTTTTCTTTTCGGGGCCTTTTGTGTGGGGGAAGCACTTAACAGGAGCGGATATCTTGCCTGGATAGGAGGCCGGATTGTTTCAAGGGCAAAAAATACGGACCAGCTCGTTTTACTGGTAATCTTCTCCACAGGTCTTCTCTCCGCAGTCCTTATGAATGACACCCTTGCTATAATGGGTACCCCGCTGGTTTTGCGTTTTTCAAGGAAATACGGCGTGTCTCCCAAACTCATGCTCTTTGCCCTGGCTTTCGGGATAACCACCGGGAGCGTCATGAGCCCTATAGGAAACCCCCAGAACCTCCTGATCGCAATTGACGGAAATCTTGACTCCCCCTTTGTGGTATTTTTAAGCTCCCTGGCCGTACCTACTATGATAAATCTTGTGCTTGTTTATGCCGTTCTTAAACTCTTTTTCAGCAGCGAATTTGGGAAACCAGCTCTGATACACACCGACGAGCTTATTTCAGATCCCGAACTTGCGGAAATATCAAAAAAGGCTCTTTTCCTTCTGCTGGCTCTTATTACATGTAAAATTCTTCTCGTAGAGTTCTTGCCTGCCTGGGATTTCAGTTTGAGCTGGATTGCCCTTTTCTCGGCTTCTCCCATACTGCTCAGCAAAAGGCGGACTGAAGTTGTAAAAAATATTGACTGGGCAACCCTGGTCTTCTTTGTTTCCATGTTCGTGCTCATGGAAAGCGTCTGGATTTCCGGAACCTGTCAGGGACTCCTGTACAGAATGTCTCCGCAGTTAGGCTCAGTTCCCACTATCCTTGCACTCAGCATAGGACTCAGCCAGCTTATTTCTAATGTTCCCTTTGTTGCGCTCTACCTCCCTGCAATGGGGAGCGGTGTTTCACAGGGGCAGTTGATGGCGCTCGCTGCCGGAAGTACAATTGCAGGGAATCTTTTGATTCTTGGGGCTGCAAGCAACGTTATTATACTCCAGAATGCCGAAAAAGAAGGTGAAACTTTCTCTTTTATGGAATTCGCTAAAATAGGGCTTTTAATTTCATTTTTAAATGCTATTATTTACTTTATATTTCTTTAAACTTTAAAAGCAATTATATTTACTTAAATGAAGCAAGGAAATTCGTTTTAACTTGAAATGCTGTTTTAATACCTATTAATCCTTTAACTGCTCTATCCAGCTGACCCTTTGAGTATATAAATCTCCCTAACTGTCCGATAAACTTGATATACTGAAAGCACATACATTTTTTTCGGGAAGATATCTTATCATGACCCAGAATAATATTGATTCTAATTCCAGGCGCAAACGCGCTAAAGGTGCCGTACAGACGAAAACCCTCGGGCCTGTTGAAGACCTTGAAACTCATGTCCGGTCCGACTGGTGGCAGACTCTTTTTAATTCTCTCTATCTCAAGACTGATGCCGATCTTCTGGATGACATTGAAGTTACAAAGAAAGAAGCTGATCTTGTTGTTTCTATCCTTGGGCTCAACCCTGAAGATGCTGTTCTTGACCTTTGCTGCGGACAGGGCAGGCATGTCCTGGAACTGGCAAGGAGAGGATTTCCAAATGTTGAAGGCTATGACAGATCCCAGTACCTCATCCGAAAAGCAAGGACAAGGGCTCAAAAGGAAAACCTGCAGGTCAGGTTCAGGGAGGGGGACGCAAGAAAGCTGCCTTATCCATCTGACACCTTTTCTGTGGTTACCATTCTCGGGAACAGCTTTGGATACTTTGATTCCACTCTGCAGGACAGAAAAGTGCTCGAAGAAGTTTTCCGGGTACTGAAGCCAGGTGGGAGAGTCTTTATTGACGCTGTAGACGGGGACCACATTAGAAAGAATTTCCAGCCAAGATCATGGGAATGGCTGGACAGGAAGTATTTTGTATGTAGGGAAAGAGCCCTTTCTTCAGACTGTGAAAGGTTGATCTGCAGGGAGGTTATATGCCGTATTGATAGAGGGATAATTGCAGACCAGTTTTACGCTGAAAGGCTGTACAACAGGGAAAGCCTTTTTGAACTGCTTACGGCATCAGGTTTTAGCAGCCCGACCTTCCACACAACCTTCAGCCCTGTCTCGACAGGCACTCAGGACGCAGGAATGATGGAAAAGAGAATTCTGCTTTCAGCCACTGTTGAGAAAGCCTGGCCTTCCATGGAGTCTTCCGGTGCGGAAAGCAAAAAGCCCCTTAACGTTGTTGTGGTGCTTGGGGATCCAAGGAAAGAAGACCAGGTCAAGCCTGCCTGTGTATTTGACGATGATGATTTCGAAACCATTAACCGGATGAAGACGGCTCTTTCTGAAATTCCTTCTATAAAATTCACTTTCCTTGACAGACATGAAACCCTTTTCGAAGACCTCAGAAAGAAAGCAGGGAAAACCGACCTTGTACTCAACCTCTGCGATGAAGGTTTTTACAACGATCCTGTAAAAGAATTACACGTTCCTGCCATGTTTGAACAGCTTAATATCCCTTACACCGGCGCAGGTCCACAGTGCCTTGCCTACTGCTATGATAAATCTCTTGTAAGGGGAGTAGCTCGTGAGATGAGGATTCCTGTGGCAAAAGGGGTTCTCGTTACAGATGATTCTGATATCTCAAGGCTTTCTCTCTCTTTTCCCCTGCTCGTAAAACCCAATTCAGGAGATTCAAGTTTCGGGATCACACAGAAAAGCATAGTCCACAGCAGAGAGGAACTTCTTGACATCATGAAAGAAACACGGGAAAAAATAGGGTCAGACAAGCCTCTCCTTCTGGAGGAATTCCTCCCTGGAAAAGACATCAGTGTAGGTATAATCGGAAACCCTCCTTCGTGCACCGTGCTGCCCATTACGGAAGAAGATTATTCCGCAGTCCCGGGAGAACTGCCAAAGATTTGCGGGTATGAAGCCAAATGGCTCCCGGATTCTTCTTACTGGAAGATTAAATCCGTACCTGCGGACCTTCCTGAAAAGACCCAGAAGGAAGTCGTAAGGAGCTGCCTTGCTCTCTTTACAAGGCTGGGATGCCGTGATTATGCCCGCTTTGATTGGAGGCTCGACGCTGAAGGCAGGCCAAGGCTCCTTGAGGTAAACCCCAACCCTGGATGGTGCTGGGACGGTCACCTTGCCAAAATGGCAGCTTATGCGAACATCTCTTATTCCGGTATGCTTGCGGCAATTATTGGGGCTGCAAAGAAAAGATATGGTATCGGGCTGGGCGGCAAGGTTGTGCTTCAAACGAAGGCAGGCCAGTCCACAAGAAAAAGCCCGGCTGAATGTGCTGCGGAATTCGAGGAAGAAGTTGAGGCTAAAAGCTCAATTGAGCCCGGAAATGGCAGGAAGAGAAATGTTTTCTCAAGCAATTCCGAAACTATAAAGGTTCTCTAAGAGTAGAGGCTCTCTCATAGTGTATGGTTAAAACAATCAAAAATCGGTTAAAAAAATTTGATTTGGAAATAAACCCGGATCAAATAAGTGGGTCTGAAAATTTGCCGGATCGGAGTATATCTGATCCACAAAAGACCGGAATTTTATACTCGAAAAATTGAATAAAAAAACGGAACGCGAAAGACTAATTTTTTTCCTTCGCTTTCCTTTTCTTTTTACTCTGCGATGTTTATTTTTGAATGATTATCGTCAGAATATCTTCGTCTTCCATGGCATGTTCAAGCCCCACTCTCTGACCGGGGTGTTTTGCAGACGAGCCCCATATCTGGGCATAGCGGAACTTCCTGCGGAAATCGCGGTGCAGCCTGTCGCAGATCTGGCCTATGTTCGTCCCGCTCATAACTATAAGGGGTTCTTCCATATCTGCCGGTTGCCCCTGAGGTTTCAGATATACTCGAATAAAGCCAAGGCGGTCGTAAATAGCATTCTTGAGTGTTTCGATATTTGTGCCTTCGTGGGCTGAGATAAAAATCGCGTCAGGGTACATTCTCCGGCATTCTTCTATCAGCTGGGGATACCCAAGGTCCACTTTGTTGACAGCAATTAAAGAACGGACATAACTCCTGTTTCCCAGAACTACATCTATAAGCTGGTCCACAGTGATATTTTCCCTTATGAGGACATGAGCATTATGGATTTTGTATTCGTCAAGCACGGCTTTTATAGTTTCTTCATTGAGGTCCAGCTCTATGGTTGAGTTTATCTCGATGCCGCCCCTGTCTTTTCTTTTAATGCTGACGTCAGGAGGCACTTCATCCACGCGGATTCCTGCCTGGTAAAGTTCATCCATAAGCACTTCATAGTGTTTTGGCTGGAAAACATCAAGCAAAAAGATGACCATATCAGAGTTACGGATGACCGATATAACTTCCTTCCCGCGACCGCGCCCTGAAGACGCGCCTTTTACAAGTCCGGGTACGTCAAGGAACTGGATTGTTGCACCTTTATGTTCAAGCACTCCGGGTACAACTGTAAGCGTGGTAAACTCGTATGCTCCTACCTCTGATTTTGCGCCTGTAACTTTGTTCAGAAGCGTAGATTTCCCCACTGACGGAAAGCCCACCAGAGTTACGGTACCGTCTCCCGATTTTTTGACCGAGTATCCTTCTCCTCCACCCTTTGAGGAAGACTTCTTCTCAATTTCATCCCTCATGCGGGCTATCTTGGCTTTCAGCCTGCCTATGTGGTGGGAAGTTGCCTTATTATACTGGGTCTTCCGGATTTCTTCTTCTACTTCCTGTATTTGCTCCTGTATGCTGCTCATCTGAAACCTGCCGATTTCGGGACTGAAGAAATGATCTTATAGTGATTTTATATTTCGTGAAAAAGAAACCGCATCCAAACGGTCTCTAAAAACCTTTTTTGATCCAAAACAGATCCGTTATCTGGATATTTTATCCTGAATAGTTGGATGCAATATATATACCTATGGAATACTTTTATTGCCCCGGAATTTTTCATTGATAAAATTATTTATTAAAACTTACTGCTGCTAAAAGGGGTTTCCTAATTTATTCCCTGTTTAAAATTTGCTTTAGATTCCCGATTCCATAGTAGATTTATATTTATATCACTGAATAAGTATAATAATATTTAAACCTTATTGATATATCTTTCTGGTAATTATGGATAGCAGATGCCTTTATCCATTATAAATAATCTCTCCTGTTCTCTCACATACCTGAAGCCCTGCAGGAAGTTTTGAGGCAAATTCTTTCGAGCCAAGGGTTTGAAGGAATTTTTGGACTTCAGGGGTGTCGAGGACCTCTTTTCTGATCAGAAAATCATATTCCTCTTCCGCAATTTTTATGAATTTTATGTCATTATTTTTCTCTGCACAGTTTCTTAAACCTACTCCTGCATCAGCTTTTCCTGAAAGAACCGCTTCGCAGACTGCAACTTCGGATTTTGCTCCTGAAGAGTATCCGTGTATCGAGTCTGTAAACTCTTTTTTGTTAATCTCCTTCTCTCCTGCCAGTTCCTCTATTTTCAAATCCAGGAGTGCCCTTATCCCGGACCCTCTGTTCCGGTTAATTAAATGCTTTCCTGGCAGGTCTTCAAGTCCCTTAATCGTGCTGTCCAGCCTGACAAGAAGCCCGACTTCCCGCCTGTACCCCCTGACAAGTACAGCTTCTGAAAGCTCCATATTCTTCATTATCGGAATATTGTACAGAGCTTCTGCCTGTCCCTTTGATTTCGAGGGTAAGTTCACACCCGCAATATCTGCCGTCTTTGCTGCAATTGCGCTGAAACCCCCGCTTGAACCCGTATAAAGTGTCCTGAACCTTAGTCCGCTGAGGTCTTCCAGAACGTCAAGCCCTGGACAGAAACCTCCTGATATCTGGAGGTCCGGTTTTTCGACTTCTCCAAAAAGGGTCACTTCCACAGGCGTCCCGGACTCTATAAACTCTGTTTTCGGCGGAATTTCTATAAATCCATCTGCTCCGGAAAGGGAGGTTATGGCGCCTGAACCCCGGTCTGCAGGATAAACTCTTCCCCTGACCATCCCAACCGGAAGGAGCTGCTGCCTGCCTTCGGAGCGCAGGTCAGTACCCATTATTCCTTTTTCCGTTTTCCTTGTCCCTGCTCCCGCTCCAAGGGATTTTCTAAGCAGAGGAGCCACAAATTCATTGAAAATCATTAAAGCAGACGTGGGATTCCCCGGAAGCCCTATAATCGGAACGCTTTTTATGACGCCGATGACAACAGGTTTTCCGGGTTTTATATTGACCCCATGGGCAAGGGTCTCTCCTGCTCTGTCTATTAGCCTGTACATCACGTCCCCTGATCCTGAGGACGTGCTCCCGGAAGTAAGGATCAGGGCACATTCGGAAATTGCAGTTTCAAGTACTTTTTCCATCAGGTTTTCGTCGTCTTTCACAATCCCGTAAAGAAGAGGGGAAGCTCCGCATTCCTTAACGCCTGCATACAGCGTATAAGAGTTTGCATCGTACACTTTTCCCTGAGTCAGGTTTTCTCCGGGACTTACAAGTTCGTCTCCTGTTGAGATTATCCCTATGGGCAGCCTGAGTACGGGGACTTCTTTTTTGCCTGTGGAAGCCAGAACCCCGATTTCTCTTGTGCCGAGTTTTCTGCCCCTGCGCAGGACTCTTTCCCCCTTCCGGATATCCGAACCTGCTTTCATTATATTTTCCCCTGCAGTTACAGCCCCGAGGACGGAGACAGTCTCGTTTTCTTCATAAGTATACTCGACCATTACCACGGCATCAGCCCCTTCGGGAATCGGGGCACCTGTCGCAATCTCCACGGCTTCCCCTGCCGAAATCCTGAATTTTTCATCCGATCCTGCCGGGATATTTCCAAGGAGTTTAAGTTTTACGGGTACTTTTTCACTGCCTGCGTAGGTATCTTCTGCCCTGACAGCATAACCGTCCATAACCGCCCTTGGAAAAGGAGGGACATTAATTTCGGTAATTATATCCTCTGCAAGGGTTTTTCCATAAGCGTTTTCAAGGGCCAGATATTCCTTTTCCGGAGTGACCTTAAGGCTGTTTATTATTTTCCGTGCTTCTTCTACAGAGACGAGTTCCCGAAATTCTTTACGTTTCATCAGCATCAAACCCTGAGTCTTATCGGTTTTCAGATTGTTTTTTAACTTAATAGCGTTTCCCGGCATATGTCAACACTTTAAACATTAGAAGTCTCAACTAAAATACTCTCAACTAAAATACTCTCAACTAAAATACTCTCAACTAAAATACTCTCAACTAAAATACTCTCAACTAAAATACTCTCAACTAAAATACTCTCAACTAAAATACTCTCAACTAAAATACTCTCAACTAAAATACTCTCAACTAAAATATGTTTCAGCTAAAACACGTCTCGGCTAAATACGTCTTATACGAATAAATTCACTAAAATAGTTACATTAATTAAAACAATTTTGCTAAAAAGGCAGATAATAAAGAAATTAGTAATAAAATCGATCAAAAAAGATTTTTAGCGGGAAAAACCCCGCAATTCTTGCATTTGCTTTAGTATTATTCTTTTCTCAAGCAAATTCTTTCATTCTGATTCTTTTATTTATAAATAGGGGTGCCTGTACTGCGGGTTATTTTGTCAAAGGCTTCAACCATCTTCATTGTGAGAGGACCGGGTTTGCCATTACCGATGATTCTTCCGTCGAGCCTGGTGACCGGAGCAGATTCGGCTGCAGTCCCGGTAACGAAAATTTCGTCTGCCGTGTAGAGGTCAAAAAGGCCGAGGTTTGCTTCAATAACCTTGTATCCCATTTCATCCAGAAGCTCAATGGCTGTAGCTCTTGTGATGCCTTTTAAGTTGCTTATTGTGTGGGGAGTAAAGACCTTATCATTTTTGACGATAAAGATGTTGTCTCCAGAACCTTCGCACACAAAGCCGTTCTGGTCAAGGAATATGGCTTCATCTCCGCCTTTCTCATTTGCTTCTATCTTTGCAAGGATATTATTCAGGTAGTTCAGGGACTTGATGTTAGGGGACAGGGCATCAGGTGCATTCCTGCGGACGCAGACGCTGACTCCTGTAAGCCCGATTTCATAAAGGTTGCCGTACATGGCACCCCATCCCTGGGCGATAACAACAACGCACGGTTTTTCACACTTGCGGGGGTCAAGCCCGAGATCTCCGACTCCTCTTGAGACGATAGGGCGGATGTAAGCGTCTTTGAGGTTATTTTTTCTCAGGGTCTCAAGGATTATTTCGGTCATCTCTTCTCTTGTAACGGGTATGTCCATTGCAATTGCTTTTGCTGAGTCAAAAAGCCTGTCAACATGTTCCTTTAACTTGAAAACACGTCCGTTATATGCCCTTATTCCTTCGAACACACCGTCCCCATAGAGGTAACCGTGATCATAAACCGAAACTTTGGCTTCGGATTTCGGGACAAATTTCCCGTCTAAATAAATAAGTAACTCACTCATTTGCAAATCATCCTTCTCGGTTTTTTTGCCTGTAAATTATTTAACCGGAGCTTTTGATCCAGTACGGCCTTTAATCTACAGGCCAATAGCCCAATTTACTTTTTCAGTCTTTATTAGTATGTAAGCTCTGTGCAAAGATCACAAAAGAACTCTGAACTTTGAGAGAGTTACCATACTGGAAGTCTTATAAAACGCTCCAAGTGAAATGGGTATATGCTGATTATATATTACAATTCCGCTTCCACATAAATATTTTAAGATTTAATACAGCCCTAATTTACATTTTCAGACAAAAGGCTTTTATCTTAGAAGGCTCATTTCGTATTCCGCAGTAGAAAAGCAAACAGGGCTCGTGGCTTAGCCAGGATATAGCGCTGGGCTTCTAACCCAGACGTCGGGGGTTCAAATCCCTTCGAGCCCGCTTTATTCTTCTTCTTTCAATTTACCTTTGACAAATAAACCTCGAATTTCTTCCCGGTTTTCTTATCTCTCCTGCTGAAATCCTCTTCTTTCTGTTTTCACCTTCATTATTTCTCGCTTTGTTTTCACCTTCAATATTTTGGCAGCTTTCTCCTGCATAGCTTAGTGTCGCGTCAATCCTCAATAGTCGGATAAAGACGTGACAATTTTATCCTTGCATCATCTGTTGTAAATTGCCATTTAACCTTTGAATTTTTGTTGTTTCTGTAATTTTGCCATGCCAAAACTTCTTTTCTGACAAACTCGATGTTATCCATTCTCCTTTTTAAACATTGACCTGTAAGTACATTCAGTTCAATCTCTGCCATGTTCAACCAGCTTCCATGTTTTGGCGTGTAGACGAACTCAAATCTGTCCCATAGCGCCTTTGCTTTTGGTGGTGGAAATGTTTCGTAGAGAGATCCAGGTATGTGCGTGTTTAGATTGTCCATTACTAACGTAATTTTATCTGCATTTTCATGTTGAACTTCTATTTCTTCGAGAAAATAAGCCCAATCTCTCTTTGTTTTTCTTTCAGTGATCTTTACCATTCTTTTCCCTGTCAACGGTTCACAGGCAAGGAATATATTGCACATTCCATTTCGCTTGTATTCATAATCGTACTTTTCTGGCTTCCCTGTTGAGCAGGGGATAGGGATCCGGGTTTCTGCAATCAGTTGTTTTGGGGATTCGTCCATACACACAACAGGATTTCGTGGATCAAACGGACGTTTATAAACGTCCAGAACCATTTCCATATTCGCAACAAAGCTACTGTTTTGTTCTGGAGGAATTACCCATTGTTTCCTTTGCCAGGGTTTGATTTCGTTTTTTTAAAGTACGGCGTACTGTTTCGTGAGAAATTTCCTCGAAATAACCAAGTTCTACAGCCTTATCGGCTAATAATCTTAACGACCATCTTGCAAAACCTTCAGGGGGTTGACTGCAACTAAGGGCGACTAAATGGGCTTCAAGATCACCATCAACTTTTTTAGTATAAATGCGCTCGCTTTCTTTCCCGTTAAGGGCAACTTCAAGACCTTCTTCAACAAATCTCTTCTTAACACGGTCAATTTTTTTCATACTAATATTCAGGACACGTGAGATTTCTTCATTGGTTGAATGGCTAACATTCAATTCACTTTTATCGCAATTAAGCAAAATCAGAGCATTGAGAATTTGTTGAGAGTTATGTTTTCCCTTTGAAGCAAGTTCACAAAGAGATCTACGTTCATCTTCGGTAAGTGTCACAGTATATTTAATCATGAATGATACTTATGAAGATCATTCAATATAACGCTTAAGACTTTCCATCGGTGACACGACATTAGTCTCTTAAGGAAATGCTTAAGCAAGCATTTTTTAAAGCCACAGGGTTCAAAACAGGATTAAAAAGTGTTCTAAACAGGATTAAAAAGTGTTCTAAACAGGATTGAAAGTTCGAATAAATGAAAATAAATTAAAAAACAATTTGTCGGGTGTTAAAGAGACCTGAATTCCCTGTATAATCTCTCCCTGTCCCTGTATAATCTCTCCCTGTTATTCTCTTTGTTTGCAGGCGATTTTTTTCTTTAATTGCCTTTAATCTTTATTGCTTTAAGGATTTCAGACATCATTTAACATTATTTTCCTGAGGCATGATTATTGCCATAATAATGTATATCACGATTCCGGGCCCGATTCCGCTCAACAGGATAAAGAAAGCAAAGCCAAGCCTAATAAGGGTTGGGTCAACACCGAAGTATTTTCCGAGCCCTCCGCAGACTCCAAAAACCATGCGGTCACTTTTGCTTCTTGTCAGGCGCTTCTTTGTATAGCCTGTGCTTTCCTCTTCTCGGGTTTCCCCTCCAGATCCTATATCTTCTTCCATAGTTCCTTCGGGTTTTTTCCATGATCTCTCTGTATATCCTGCTTCATGTTCTCCCGGAGCTTTGAATCCGCTTGAAGCTGGTTCTTCTCTTTCCTGGTATTCCGAATCCATAGTCGTGCCTTTTTCTTCCATTGTTTTCTCAGGCTTTTTCCAGGATTTTTCTGTGTAACCAGTTTCAAGTTCCCCCGGAGATTTGAAATCGCTTTCTTCAGGTTCCTTTTTTTCCTGGAATTCTGAATTTTCCTGCATATTGTTTATTCTATTTAGGAGGATTTATATTATCTGGTACTTATTAATTCTTTAACTGTCCTTGCTAAGTTATTGCTGCTCTGCTTCTTTTTTCAGTGACATTCGGTGCAGCCGCGCCCATGGTTCCTTCGGAAAATTCCGTACAGCATTAGAGGGAGAAGAAGGACCGCAAAACCGAGCTTAATACTCTCAGGGAGCATTTCTTCTGCACTTCCAAGGGTTGCAGTAACGCTTATTCCCAGTTTGAAGTAAAGCCAGTCAAGAAGGATTCCTGCTCCAATGGCACAGAGTGAGATTACTCCAACATAAAGGACTGCGGAACGTTTCCCCAGAAACCGGGCGACCATGGTTATGGTTGCCGCATTGGTTGCAGGTCCTGCAAGCAGGAAAACAAAAGCTGTGCCAGGACTCATCCCTTTGGCTACCAGGCTTGCTGCAAGAGGAGTTGAAGCGGTAGCGCAGATGTAAAGCGGGATGCCTATTACAAGCATGACCAGCATTGAACTGAAACCACCACCAAGGTATTCCTGGACCAGGGTTTCGGGAATAGCGTAGGAAATTATTCCTGCAAGCAGAATACCTATAAGCATCCATTTGGCAATTTCTCCCGGAAGTTCTATGAAGGCATATTTCAGGCATTCCAGAATGTCTTCTTTTATGGACTTTTTAACCCTTTTGTCAGAGAACTGTTCTCTTTTCCCCTCTCCACAGTGTCCGCAGCCACATGAAGGGGTGTTATTTTCAGAAGCATGAATTGCAGGCGTAATTTTAAGATGTGAAGTCTCTCTTCCGGTCTCGGACTTTAATTCCAGAGTTCCGGACTTTAAAGGCACAGTATTCTTGTCAGGATGTTTCTCTTTTCCCGTTTCTGTTGCTTCATGTGTTCCGCAGTTGCATGAAACGGGACTGCATTTATCTCCGCTTACTGATACGCCAACAAGAGTTGAGACAGCAAGGATTTCAGCTTTCTTTCCGGCTTTCTCATTTTCACTTTTTCCGCTTTTTTCCGGATCCTCCCCTATCAGCAGGTTATCTGCAATCCCTGCAAGGATTGCGGTTGCAAGGGTCGCAAGCGGGCGAAAAACAGCCATCAGAGGGTCAAGGAGGGCGTACGTGATAGAAATAGAGTCCATTCCTGTCTGAGGAGTTGAAATCAGGAAGGAAAGGGTCGCACCCCGGTTTGCTCCTCTTTTCCTTATGGACATTGCTGCCGGGATAACTCCGCAGGAGCAGAGAGGAAGGGGAAGCCCTGCCAGAGCGGCATTGATTACGGAACGGATTTTTCCTGCTGATGTTCCAAGATATTCTACAATTTTCTGATCCGGCACAAGGACATTGAGGATGCCTGCGATTGCAAATCCGAAAATAAGGTAAGGAGCAGCTTCTACAAAGATTTCCCATGAAGATATGAGGATGCCCGAAATCAGTTCCGGGATGGAACTGAATATATCAGTACTCAAGCTTTTTCCTCCACGTGCTCAAGGCACATCTCGATAAGTGTGCGTACATGTTCATCTGCAATATAGTAAACTGTAAATTTTCCTTCCCTCCTGACCCTTACAAGGTCGAGCTGCCTGAGGGTCCTGAGCCCATGCGATACGGCAGACTGTGTGACTTCAAGTTCCTCTTCAAGTTCACAGACGCACATCTCTTTATGTCTGAGTAAAAAAAGTATTTTCAGGCGGGTATCCGATTGGAGCGCCTGAAATATTGCAGACATCCGTGTGATGATTTCCGCGTCGGGAACCTTTTGCATCAGGGTTTTTATCTGTTCAGTGCTTACTCGCTTGCACTTATTTTGCATGATTATATGAACAAATGTTCATGTATTAATCCTTTTTTAAAACTTCTCAAATGCAGAATTTTAAGATAAGATATATCAAAATTTAATGTAAGATATCAAAATGTATCTTAGAGCACCAGCATGATAATTGCAAAAAGCCCCATAACTAAAAGGGATAGCCTGTCTCTTTTCCGCATCAAAAGCTCATGAATCGAAGTCCTGCAGGTCCCCTGGTATCCCCTGCTTTCCATTGCAAGGGAAAGTTCTTCCGCATCCCTGACCACTCCTCTTATCAGGGGAATTGTAAGTGCCGGAACAGACCTTAATGGGTTCTTCCCAAAATACATACCTCTTGAAGCCTGGGCAGCTTTTGTCCGCTCAACCCTATCAAAAAGAAGGGGGAGGAAAGCTATTGAGAGGTTCATCATTGTCGCAAGCTCATAGGAATTCACACCCAGCCAGCGGAGAGGCAGAGGGCGCAACATTCTCTCTATCCCGCAGGTGATTGCGGACGGGTCAGTGCTTGCTGTCATAAGGGCAGCAAAAAGCAGGAGAAGGATAAACCTTGCAGAAATCCTGATCCCGTTATAAAGCCCTTCAAGGGTGGGGCGCAGGACCCAGAAAGAAGCCAGCTCCTGTCCTTCCGTGAAGAAAAACTGTGCAAGGAAAATGAATATAATAAACAGAGCCATGGGCCTTACTGCCCGGAAAAAAACCTTTAGCGGAAGCCGGGAAAATGAAGCAAGGGCAATAAAAAAAGTGAAGAGGGTCCCTATTTCTAAAAAGCTTTCCGCCCTGAAAGCCAGGATGCCCAGCAGCATTACGGCTGCAAGTTTTGTTCTTGGATCAAGCTTATGCAGAAATGATTCTCCGGGCACATAACTGAAAACAGGTTCTTGCATGCTCTTCTCTCCTCTTTTTTCTCCCTTGTTTCTTCTCACCTGTTTTACATTTTTCAGTATGTTTCTCCGGTTACTTTTTAGTCTGTTTTTCAGCTCTTTCTTTTTCAGCCTTTTCTTTTTCAATCATTGATTTTACACGCAATATCTCTTTAAGGGCTTCCTCAACAGTAAATACTGCAGGATTTACCTGTATGCCCCTGGAATGAAGTTCTCTCATCATGGAAGCCACAGGAGGAAGAGGAACATTTTCAGTTTCCATGTACTCTTTTCTGCTCCCCTGAAAACTTATCCTTCCTTCCTTAATGAGTACTATTCTTTCCAGCAGAGGAAAAAACCCTTTGAGGTTATGGGTTACGGTTATAATTGTCGTCCCCTGCCCCTTTATTTTTTTGAGAGTCTCCAGAATCTCTTTTTTACCGGCAGGGTCAAGCCCTGTTATCGGTTCGTCAAGCACAAGGTAGTCCGGCCTGAGTGCAAGGGCTCCTGCAAGTGCGACTCTCTGCATTTCTCCTCCGCTCAGACTCAGGGGGTCTCTGGACAGCATTGAACGTTCAAGAGATGCGGCTTCAAGGGCTTCAAAAACCCTTTCTTCAGTTTCTTTTCTGGAATATCCGAAATTAAGAGGCCCGAATGCTATTTCTTCATATACTGTCCTGCAAAAGAGCTGGTCTGCAGGCTGCTGAAATACCATCCCTACCCTGCTTTTAACCTTTTTTGAAGAGGGGTCAAGCCCGTTAACTGTTATTCTTCCCGAATCCGGACGCAGAAGGCCGTTAAACAGCTTTATAAGAGTGGATTTCCCTGCACCTTTTTCTCCAAGTATCCCCACAAATTCCCCTTTTTCAATACGCAGGTTAACATCTTTTAAGGCTGCAATTTCAAGAGGGGTATTTCTGGAGTAGAAGACACTTATGTTTTCAAGAATAATCGGCATAGTTCCTCCGCAAAGCTGGAAGGGGAAGAGGTATTTTCCCATGAAATTTCGATTCCATGGTTTTTCAGCTGCTCTGCAAGTTCTATGAGGGAAGGTGGAGTAAGCCCCAGATCTTTAAGTAAAGGATCTGAGAGTACGTATTCAGGTTCTCCTTCAAGCACTATTCTCCCCCTGTCCATTACTATGATCCTGTCTGCAACATGAAGTTCTTCCAGGTTATGTGTGGTATATACAATGGTCTTTCCTTTTTCATGAAGCTTTTTTATGCGCCTGAGGACAGCTTCTCCGGAATCAGGGTCAAGCATGGATGTTACTTCATCAAAAACAAGACATTCAGGCTCCATGGTAAGGACCCCTGCAAGAGCCACGCACTGACCCTGCCCTCCACTCAGGGACTTTGGGGAATGGTGCCTGTATTTCTCAAGTTTGATTTCTGCAAGGGCTCTATCCACCCTTTTGCGTATTTCCGCCGGGGGGAGGCAGAGGTTTTCAGGACCAAAAGCAAGGTCTTCTTCTACAGTCCTGCCAATAAACTGGGTTTCAGGGTTTTGAAATACGATTCCAACAATTTTCCTGACCTCCTGAAGCTTTGAAAAGTCTCCGGCGTCGATGCCCTTTACAATGACCTTTCCTTTCTGAGGTCTTCGGAGCCCATTAAGGTGGAGAGCAAGAGTGGATTTGCCGCTCCCGTTCCTCCCTATTATCCCCAGGTACTCCCCTTTTCTTATCGTCAGATTTATGTTTGTTAGAGCAGGGGTTCCATCAGGATAGCAGTAACTTACGTTTTCGAGCCGGATCATGTGGAATCGAGTTTACATATTTTTATTGATTGTATCAGATTCAATTAACTTCTAAATATTTCGCCGAGACATCCGGTCACAGTCTTTAAAGCTTATAGGTTGTAGCGATATATGCTGCAGCTGCGGTTTTCACTATTTCTCCCGGAATAAAGGGGATGGCTCCGAGGGCAAGTGCTGTCCCAAGACCGATTTCAGCAACCAGCATTAACTGGGTAACACCCAGGGCATATATAGTTAAAATTCCCGCACTCATATTGAGGGCATTAACTGCAAGCCCTGACTTTCCAGCCCTTTCTGCTTTTTCAGCGAGTTTGCCTGTAAAGTACGCAGCCACGATAAAACCGAAAATATATCCTCCTGTAGGTCCCAGGAGCACTCCCAGACCTGAACTGCCTCCTGAAAAGACCGGAAGCCCTGCAACACCGAGAAGGGTATATACAACCATGCTCAGGCTCCCCCATTTACTCTTTAACATACTTCCTGCAAGCAAAACAAAAAAAACCTGCAGTGTGACAGGAACAGGAGAAAAAGGTATAGGGATCTGTATATAAGCTCCCACAGCAGTCAGGGCTGCAAAAAGGGATGCAAAGACCATTTTCCGGAGTTCCGAGGTATGGGGTGGGTAAGAATTGTCATGTCTTATATGCATGCTTTTTCCTTTCTTGTTATTTTTTATTTACCCGTCTTCTTTTCAGGTCTCCCCGTTTTAATATCATTTGAGTTTTCCTTCCTGAAAAATCATCAGGTAAATCTTTCTTAAATATATTAATTGGACTGTGTGATCATGATATATCGAGATCCTCCAGGTAGCAGTGATCGTATTGTTAACTCCAATCTTCATTAACTTTTGAATTAGAACGGGTTCTCGATAATCTAAAAAACATTGTTAACCTGGAGGAGGTACATGGTTTACATTTGATTTAAAACTTTCCAGAGAATTCGCTTCAGGACATCTGCTCTTATGATATGGCAGGCTTTCCATGTTTGGAGCGATAATTAAATATATATCTTATGCCGGTATTATGGATACTTCACCTGGAATACAGTTTTACTATACTGTTTCATGCTGTGTTCTGGAAGTTCATTGTGGGCGCGTGGCCTAGCCCGGATATGGCGGCAGCCTCCTAAGCTGTAAATCGGGGGTTCAAATCCCTTCGCGCCCGCTAAAACCTATCTTTTCATTTAAATATTATCTTTTATTTACTGTTCGTTTTTGTTTCAAATTTTTCCTTTTCATTTTACCGGTTTTGTATGTCTGCTTCCGCAGTCATGTCTCTTTAATTGTGGAAAAATTTCTTATTTAGAAGTACAGTTATCTCCTATCTGCATTACAGCAAATGTTTAAGGTGCAGCGCACTTTCTATTTAAAATACAATTGCAGCTTCAGAGGACACAGAAATTGATCAGAAAAGCCAGGATAAGTGATGTTGTTGAGATGAAACAGATCATCAACACTTACTCCAGGGAGGAGCTTATGCTTGCTCGCTCCCTGAGCGAGATGTATGAGAACATCAGGGACTATTACGTTTGTGAGATCGAAGGAGAAATTGTGGGATGCTGTGCCCTGCATGTAGTCTGGGAAGACCTTGCGGAAATTCTTGCTCTCGCCGTTAAACCTGATTGTGCAAGAAAAGGAGTGGGCACAAAGCTTGTCTCAGCCTGTCTTGAGGATGCAAAAAGCCTCGGCATGAAAGAAGTTTTTGCTCTTACCTATGTGCCCGGTTTTTTTGAAACCCTTGGCTTTAATATTGTTGACAAAAACAGCCTGCCCCGGAAAATCTGGTCAGGATGCATCAGGTGCCCCAAGTTCCCGGATTGTAATGAGATTGCCGTCCTTAAGTCAATCAAAGAATGAAAGATCCCGGGAGTTTTCAGGGAGTTTTGAGCTTTGCTCTTCCCGAAATCTTTATTTTTTATATTTTCTTTGCAGAACTCAGGTTCTATTTCGGCTTTGAATCGTTTTTATCCGTCTCTTCTCTGACAGGCAAAAAACAAAAACTATTTATTCAGTAATTATTCTTTTTAGGTTGTCCTAATTATCTGAGCCGATCAATTTCGGGCAGGCGCCGGTGCGCTGGCAGGATGGTGTTAATGCATACGGATCGACTTGAAGAGTACCTTGAAACTATTCTTTACCTTATTACAAAAAACCAGAGCCCTGCTAAAACTAAACAAATTGCAGAAGAACTCAATGTGTCATCACCCAGTGTGACGGAAATGATTAAAAAGTTGCATTCAATGGGGTTTGTTGAATATAAACCTTATCAGGGGGTAGAATTGACTGAAAAAGGGGCTGAAGAAGCTGTTCGGATTAAAAGGAAACACCAGGTGCTTGAAACTTTCCTGGCTGAAGTCCTTGATTTTGACCGGAGGGAAGCCCATAAGGAAGCCTGTGAGCTTGAACATGCGGTATCGGATTCGGTTCTTGAGAGAATTTACGATTTCCTTGGAAACCCGGAGTACTGTCCTGACGGACACCCGATAAATATTGATAAAAATAATTTGCAGCGAGAAGAAGCGTTCATTCCTCTGGATGAAATGAAAGAGGGAAGTTCAGGCACGGTTGCAAGAGTAACCCTTCCCAGAGAAACCAAAGAGCGTTTGACCTCCCTTGGTATTATAGCAGGAGAGGATATCGAAGTCCGGCGCAAGCAAAAACAGGGCTGTATTTCAGTCATGGCTGTCGGGTCCGAGATCGCCCTTGGAAGGGATGTAGCAAAAAAAATTTTCATCACTCCTAAATGAAAAGTCCTGTAAAAATGGATGATTCAGCTGTAACTGGAGTGGAGTGTAGTTGACGGAGATGTGATAGAGATTTCCAGCTCATGCTGTAATTCCGGTGAGAGAGGTAAAAATGACCCCCTTTATGAAAGGATTCCTCCCTATGATTTGACACTTGCTTTTATAGGCAACCCGAGCGTTGGAAAAAGCGTTTTTTTTAGCAGGCTTACAGGCGTCGGGGTTGAAGTTTCCAACTATCCTGGCACAACTGTTTCGCTCAAACAGGGAACTGTAAAAGTAAACGACAGGACCATTGAAGTAGTAGACCTTCCCGGAATATACTCTCTGGGGGTTGCAAACGAAGATGAAAAGGTAACCAAGAGATTCCTTATTGAAAATTCTCCTGATGTTATTGTTAATGTCCTTGATGCAAGCCGGCTTGAGAGAAACCTCTATCTGACCCTTCAGCTTCTGGAACTCGATATCCCTATGGTCATCGCCTTAAATCAGGTAGATCTTGCAGCCGAGCTTGGTATCCTTGTTGATACGGATAAACTCTCGGAACTTCTGGGCCTGCCCGTAGTCCCAACTGTTGCAACCTGGGGTGTGGGGCTTGACGATGTCGTGCTTGCGGCTCTTGAAGAAGCAAGAAAAGTCCAGAAGCACCACAGGGTAAGATACAGCCAGTGGATCCGTCAGGCTCTATCCGGGCTTGACCATGCTTTTCCGAATGTATCTCAAAGTGTTAAGATTGCAGCCCTGTTAAACGACGCGGAGTTTGTGGAACTCTGCTGCATGCCGCCTGAAGCAAATGCGATTCTTTCTTCTGCCAGGCGTTTGAGGCAGAATATTGAAATCGATTACGGAATCTCAGTTCCTGACACGGTCGCAAGAGACCTTTACGGAGAGTCCGGATTTATTGTTGACACTGTGGTTTCAAGTTTTGAGCCTAAAAAAAGGTTCCGTGATAAAGTAGATAAAGTTCTTACTTCTCCTCACTTCGGAATAGCAGTCCTTATATCTGCTCTTCTGTTTACGTTTTTAATGGTCTTCAGGGTAGGGGGTTTTCTCGAAACCTGGATTGTTAACGACCTTTTCGAGCCTCATATAATCCAGCCCGTCGAGGAGATGACTCGTGATATGTCTCCCGTTGTCAGAAACCTTATCGTCTATTCCCTGCGAGGTGTGGAAGCCGGATTCGCAATCGCAATCCCGTACATTGCAGTATTTTACGCGATTCTCTCCATATTCGAGGATTCGGGCTACCTGACAAGGGCAGCTTTTCTTCTGGACAATGTAACACATAAACTCGGGCTTCACGGGAGAGCTGTCATCCCTCTTGTTCTGGGGTTTGGCTGCAATGTCCCGGCAATAATGGCTGTACATGCACTCGGTACAAAAAGGGAAAAGAGGATAGCTTCGATTCTTATCTCTCTTATTCCCTGCTCTGCAAGGACAGTTATCATCCTTGGGCTTGTAGGGACCTTTGTTGGTTTCTGGCCTGCGGTTTCGATCTATGTGCTTGAGGTCATCATAATCGGAGCAATGGGCTGGATTCTTGGAAGAACTCTTCCGGGCCAGAGAAGCGGTTTCATTATGGAAATGACTCCTCTCAGGAAACCCGAACTCAAATCAACCCTCAGAAAGACCTGGATGAAAAGCCGTGAATTTTTATACATAGCTTTTCCGCTGCTGCTCGCAGGGAGTGCAGCCCTGGGAGTTGCCGATGCACTGGGACTTCTTTCTGTCTTCCAGGACTTCGTAGAGCCCATATCCGTAGGGCTTCTGGGACTTCCGGCTTTTGCCGCAACAGCTCTTGTCTTTGGGATTCTCAGAAAAGAAATGGCGCTTCAGATTCTTGCAGTACTGGCAGGCACAGCCAATTTTGCAGCAGTGATGACTCCGCTTCAGATGTATCAGTTTGCGGTGATCACTACGATTTATGTCCCTTGCGTGGCAACGATTGCAGTACTGAAGCATGAACTCGGTACAAAGGATACAACTCTAATTGTCACCTTCACAATAGTCCTTGCTGTTGTAGTAGGTGTTTTGATCCGGATTTTCGGGCCTTTATTCCTTTAATTTTTCATTTTTTGTTCTTTTACTGTATTTTTTTCCTTATTCTAGCCTGTGATGCTGAATCAAATTTATGTGCCTTAAGCACAATTTTTATATATTAAAACTCTTCTTTATTCCTTTCTCTTTTATTCTTCTATTAACGTTAATTATTAATACTTTATACATCGTGTTTATTTCCGATGACTCGGATTACCGATCACTTACACAAAAACGTACTTAGTGTTATTATGGATATTTTCGAAATGGACCATTTCCGAGAGCCAGAGGTTGAAGAGGTTCAACTTTTTCTCGAAAGCACCGGAACCCACGGTTCTATTGTTGACGAAACTGCTCTGGATATGGACTGCGGTACATCCCCCAAAATACAGGCAAGGCAAAGTGTACTGCTCAATTTCGATGAACCTGTTCAGCCCATTAAGTAACACTTACCCCTGAGAAGTTCCATCCCCTATTGAAATCCAACTCTTTAACTCCTTTTGTTTTAGAGTTAGTTTTTGGGTTTCATTCTCTATTTTGTAAAATTCAGGACCTTGAGCCTTCTTCTATTTATCTAAAACAGTCTATATAAAACTGTCAGCCGTACCTCTCCTTCCGGAATTTTCTTCTATATTATCCTCTATTATTCTCGATATGTGTTCTTCGTAATTCTCCTGAGCACAGGCCTGCACAGTAACGTCTATTTAATATTTTTTGTTTAAACTTTTTCGGAAAATATTTATTCTGCTTTTCTGTCCCTTTCTTTTGCAGAAAAATTATTTTTCTATGGAATACCCCTTCTCCCTGCCTGCAATATTATATCTCTTCATGTGAGATGCTTTAGTATGCATATAATTTTTCACAAAAAAACTTAATGATATGGATTTCTTCTCTTCTGGGTATTTTAGGGCTTCCTCTCCTGTTTTTAATAATCATGTTAATTTAGTCTTCTTTCTCCGGAAATTTTATATTTTATGCCCTGTTTTGATTCCTCTGTATGGTCTCTGTATTCGGTTTCAGAAAAGTTAATAAAGTTATCTTATTATAATATAATTTGAAGTAATCTGGAGGCCGCTGAATACTATCGATTACCATATATATATAAAGTAAGATTACATCTACTTTATACATATTATTTAAATTTCACTGACCAGATCAATCTAATTATATTATAATGAAGTTTCATGATAGCAATAATTTCCAGGCATAAAAAACCCGGGACCCGAGTTTATTATTAGAGGTATTTTCATGAGAACTGGACAGAGGGACATGCACAATACACCGCTTAAAAGGCGACTGTCAATTACCTGCGAGGAGCTCGAAACTCTCAAAAAATCAATAAAGACTTCGGTTCTCAATGAGCTTCAGGCCGAAGTAGAAAATGGTTCTGGCCCTGATTCCTTTAAGGATCAAATTCTATCCGAAATAAGGGCTGAAATGAGGGGGCTATCCGACTCTGCATCTCTCAAGGCTTCAATCCTTGGTGACCTCAGGTCCGAATTAATTTCCGGTAGAAATGACGAATCCGAAGCTATTGATCGGAGAGTGAAAGAACTTGCTGGAATACAGGATGGGCTCGTCAGAGAACTGCTCGACCAGAAAATGCTTATAAAGAAACTGGAATCAGAAGTTGAAAGGCTTTCAAAAGCACTGGAAAGTAAGCAAAATCCTGTTACACACTCCTCTCCTTCTCCCTCTCTTCCTGTCCTTGAAGACCCCCTTGACCTTCCTCCTCTCTCCAGAAAACCAAAGCGTAAACTTGAGTTCCAAAAAGATGGTTCTTCCTCACATGAGAGGAGCGATTTCAGGGAAGCTTCCGCACCTCTCCCGGGTACAAACGCAAAAGTCCAGCTGAAAATAAAAGAGGTTGAACCAGGGGAGCTTGACAGGAAGGAGCCCGTCGAAACAAAATGCGAATACATTATTGCCGAGAGTGGGGACCGAAAACGGTTTAGAGGCACTCTGAGGCAGTCAACCCCCGTAATTGAGGCTCCTGCGGGGCATTTATTTCCCCCACGACCACCCGTTTCTTCAAGGTCCTGCCCTCCCGTGAAGGCAGATTCTGTGAAATCCCGGCCTGATGACGATTACAAATGTGAATACATCATCGCCGAAAAGGCCCCTAAAAGGCATATAATTGAAGAGTCTGTAGACCTGAGAGACAGTGAGGACGCGGAACTCATTACCTGCAGCCGAAAAGATTCCAGGGCGAAATGAGACTTAAAAAACGAAAGTTCCCTCAAAAACGCAAAACCTCAGAGGCATTCTGTGTACATAAAAGAGATTGAGTTCGTTAATTTCAAGTCCTTTGGAAAAAAAGTAAGGATTTCCTTTTACAATGACTTCACCACTATTTCCGGTCCAAACGGAAGTGGAAAGTCAAATATCATAGATGGGATTCTCTTTGCGCTCGGGCTCACAAGCTCAAGAACCTTAAGGGCTGAAAAACTTACTGACCTTATTTATAACGGGGATGAAGCAAAAAAACCGGATTTTGCCCAGGTTACGATACGTTTTGACAATGCTGACCGCAAGCTGCCTTTAGAACTCGATGAGATTGAAGTCTCAAGAAAGGTCAGACGGACTAAAAATGCGTATTACAGCTATTTTTACTTTAACGGGAAAGCCGTAAGCCTCGGAGAGATTCATTCCCAGCTTGCAAAGGCAGGGGTAACCCCTGAAGGCTATAACGTAGTAATGCAGGGGGATGTCACACAGATTATTTCCATGACCTCTGTGGAAAGGCGGAAGATTATTGACGAGATTGCCGGGGTTGCAGAATTTGACGAGCGCAAGCAAAAAGCACTCGGTGAACTTGAAATCGTCAGGCAGCAGATAGAACGCGTTGATATTATCCTTGAAGAGGTGCGCACCCAGCTTGAAAAACTCTCGGGGGAGCGTGACCAGGCACTGAAATATCAGTCTCTTAAATCTGAAAAGGTTAAATTCGAAGGTTATGTCCTGCTCTCCAAACTCAAGGACGCAAGGACTGAACTGGAAAATGTGGATAAGGAACTGGCAGGAAAAGAAGAGCACCTCGAAAAAGTACAGGTACTGCTTAATGAAAGGGCTCAGGAACTGGAAGCCCTTGAAATAATCCTGGAAAATCTCTCCCTTGAAATCCGGAAAAAAGGGGAAGACGAACAGCTTCAGGTCAAGAAGGAAATAGAAGAGACAAAAGGGGAAATCTCCCGCTGTGTTGACAGCATTGAGGTTTCGGAATCCGAGCTTGAAGAAGCTGACGCACGGCGCAGAAAAGCATTTGTTGATATTGACTCTACAAAGGGAAAGGTCCGGGAGCTCGAAGAGAAAATCGAAGCTGAAAACGTAAGGAAAGAAAGCATCTCAGCAGAAATTTCCGAAAGAAAAACCGAGCGCATGCTTCTTCAGAGCAGGATTGCTGATATTGACGCAAAATTCGCAGCAACAAGGGACGAGCTCATGGTTGCCCGCAAAAAGCTCGAGGACGTTAAAAACGAAAAGAACGAGCTTATCCGGAATGAGGACAGGCTTCTTGATGCCCTCAGGAGAAAGTCTTCGGAACTGCGCGAGATCGAGAATCAGATAAAGGACGCACAGGCTGCAGTTACTGCTTCGGACAGCGATACCCTTTCTGTCCAGTATGAAATAGAAAAACTTACAAGCAATCTTGAGTCTCTCATAAAAGACCGGGACGATATTGAGAGCAGCCATTTCAGGATCAAAGAAGACATTAAAAAACTTGAAAGCCGACTTCATGCCCTCCAGCAGGAATATGCGATTGCTGAGGCAAGGGTCCGGGCTTCGGAGCATGGGGGGGGTTACTCAAGAGCAGTAGAGATGGTAATCGGGGCTTCCAGGCAGGAAGAGCTCTTCGGAATCCACGGTACCATTGCCCAGCTGGGAAAAGTAGACCGCAGGTATGCGGCTGCCCTTGAGGTTGCTGCAGGGAACAGGATGCAGGCAGTTGTCGTGGATACTGATGCTGACGCGGCAGAAGCGATCGAATTCCTTAAACGGAAAAAAGGGGGCAGGGCTACTTTTCTTCCGCTTAATAAAATGAAGGATGCTAGAAGGCTTGAAAACCTGAATTATGAAAATGGGGTAATAGGGTACGCAATCGATCTTATAGAATTCGATCCTGATTTCGAGCCTGCTTTCTGGTATGTTTTTCAGGATACTCTTGTTATGGAAGACCTTGCCAGTGCCCGCCGCCTTATGGGCAGGGCAAGAATGGTAACCCTTGAAGGTGAACTCCTTGAAAAGAGCGGGGCAATGGTAGGAGGTTCTCTTTCTTCAAAATCAGGGATTTCTTTTGCAGCAGCGGAAAAAGACAAGCTCCTTGAACTTGCGGAGGAGATAAGGTCCCTTGATGCAAGCCGGAATGCGGCAATCAGCAAACAGGACAGCATTGAAAGCCATGTTTTTGAGCTTAGCAGGAAGATCCGTGACTGTGAGGCTACGATTTCCAGAAAAGAACTCGAACTTCAGGAGATTGCCGGCAGGGAAGCCAAACTCGCAGAACTCCTTGAAGCCAAACAGGCAGATCTGAAAACGATTGAAGAATCAAGGACCGAACTCAGGGCTGAAATGGACAGGGTAATTGCGGAAAAGACTGAAAAAGAAGGTATTGCGGCTGAACTTGAATCCCGGGTCGCAGAACTTGAAGCAAAGCTTGCAGATTCTCCTCTTCCCGAGATAAACAAAAAAGCGGATTTTGTGGATGAAGAGATCCGCAGGCTTGACGGCAGGATGAGGGATACCGAAGCCAGCCTGAATGCCCTGCAGCTTGAAAAAGAATACGCTGAACAGAAGATTAACGAAGCCAAGGAGCTTATAAAAGAACTCGATGAAAAGAAAGCTTCAAGGCGTGAAAGAGTAGATTCTCTTAAAGCAAAAATTACTGAACTTGAAGCTCAGCTTGAAGAAAAACGGAAACGTGAACTTCAGCTTTCAGATGAGCTTATAGGGCTTCAGAATGAGAGGGAGAAAGTTCAGGCAGAACACAGTGCTGTAAAGCGCAGGGTCAGCACAGCTGCAACAACCCTTGAAAAAGCAAAACAGCAGGTAATTACGCTCACAGCTACCAGGAGTGCACTTTTTGACCAGGAAAAACAGCTGGTTGAAGAGATCGAGAGAAGAGGAATTGAAGATACCTCAGAGGTTCCGAGCTACGAAACCGTTTACATGCGGATACAGGCAATAGAAGAAGCCATGCGCAGGCTTGAACCTGTAAATATGCGGGCAATTGACGAGTATAATGAGGTGGAATTCAGGCTTTCTGACCTTCAGGGCAAGCGTGATACTCTCTTCACTGAAAGGGAGCAGCTCCTTGAACGCATTGACCAGTACGAACAGCTCAAGCGGGATACCTTTATGGAGGCTTACATAAGCATAAATTCCAACTTCAAAGAGATCTTTTACGAACTTTCTGACGGCATGGGCGAACTTCTGCTGGAAAACCCTGACGACCCCTTTGCCGGAGGAATGACCCTGAGAGCCCAGCCAAAAGAAAAGACCCTCCAGCGCATAGAAGCAATGTCCGGAGGAGAAAAGAGTCTTACTGCACTTGCTTTCATTTTTGCAATCCAGCAGTACCGACCTGCTCCTTTCTACGCTTTTGATGAGATTGACATGTTCCTTGACGGCTGGAATGTGGAGAGGGTCTCAAGGCGCGTAAAAACATCGGGCTCAAAGGTCCAGTTTATTGTTGTTTCTTTACGAAAGCCCATGATCCAGGCTGCAAGCCGGACAATAGGGGTTACTATGCAGGAGAATAATATCACGAGTATTACCGGAGTGAAGCTTAATGGCTGAAATTATTGATAACTCGGCACTCGACATTTCCGGCCTTACTTCTCCCGAGGTCTGCGATTCCGGTGAGAAGGACTCTCTTTTTTCAGACCCTGAAACTTTCGGGCTTCCTACAACTCTTTCTTATCTTGGCATTAACTGGGCTCTTCTTGACCTCTCGGAATTTAACACCTGTGAGCCTCTGGGCATTCTGGTCGAACTTGCAAAGGACGGAAAGATAGACCCCTGGGACATCGATGTTGTGCAGCTAACCGATAATTTCCTGCGCAGGATAGAAGAACTCCAGAAAATGGACCTCAGAATTTCTTCAAGGACTCTCCTTTATTCAGCTATCCTCCTCCGCATGAAATCTTCAGTAATCATGGGGCCTGAAGAAGAGGAGGCAGAAGATTTTGACTCTGGCTTTTTCGATGACGAAGAGCTTCCGGAGCCTGATGAGTTTCCGGTTCCGAAGCTACCTGTCCGCCGCCTTTCAACAAGGCCTGTTACATTGAATGAACTGATAGTGGAGCTCAAAAAAGCCGAAAAATCACTCTCAAGAAAAAACGAAAAAAGAGCCCGTCTGGCAGCAGAAGAACATGATATTCCTGATGCCCCTCTGGCTACCGGAGATGTGCTCGGGATTGCCCATGACGAGGCTATCAGCTCGAGGCTGGCCTTAATCTGGGGCAGGCTTGTTGAGCTTTTTATGAAGCAGCCTGTTGCGGAATTTTCTGCCCTGACCCACATGAGTGAGGACAGGATAATGGATTACCTTTCCCTTCTCTTTCTTGCTTCAAGCAGGAAGATCTGGCTTTTCCAGGAGGAGCTTTTCGGAGAGTTACATATTTATCCCGGAGAGGATTCCGGTTTTCCCACAGAGAATAACCCTCCTCTTTTCCATCAGATAAAAAAGGGCTTAACAGAAGATGTTTCAGATCTCGAAGACGGCGTAAATCCTGAAGTCCTTTCCTGTGAACCGGAATATATAAATCCTGACTCTTCTGAAGAAGCACATTAATTCCCTGAAAAATAATTTTACTCTCTTTTCTGGTCGTGAAATTTATGAGTGAGCTTGAAATTATCGAAGCGGCTCTTTTTGCTGCAGGCAGGGCAGTAAGCCTTGAAAAACTTATGAAAATTACCGGGAAGCCGAAAAAAAATGTCTCTTCGGCAGTTCAGGAGCTGATGGGTGCTTATTCTTCCCGGAGGTCGGGTCTTGAAATCCTTGATCTTGGAGACCGCTATGTCATGCAGGTGAAGCCTGAGTATTCCGAACTCATGCGTGAGGTTGCCCCAAAAGAACTCTCAGCTCCCAAACTCCGGACTCTGTCCATGATTGCTTATCATCAGCCCCTTCTCCAGTCCGACCTCATTGAAATGAGAGGCAGTGGAGCTTATGACCACATAAAAGACCTGATTGAAAGAGGTTTTGTCGAGTCTGTTCCCTGTGGAAGGAGCAGGCAGCTTTCCACCACCCCTCTGTTTGCAGATTATTTCGGGCTCAAAAAGAACGATCCCAAAGCTATAAAAGAGAAAATTATCGAGTTATTGAGGGCTCAGGGCGGTCAGAGTGAGATCAACCTCTGGGTCGGGAAAAAGACCATTGCAGTGACTCCTATGTACGAGTCCCTTATGAAGATGTGCGGGATTAAAGATTATTTTGTTGTGAATGCTTACTGCCCTTCCAAAGAGGAAATTTCTCGCCTGCTTGAAGCTGATGTTCTTATAGTTACTGCCGGTTACCTCGATACGGTAAAACAACACTGCGATGGTGAGATCCTTGAGGTCCGTTCGACAACCTTTGGAGACCTTATTGAGGCAGTTTCCTTAATCTCTGAAGAACTTTCCGATGAAGTAGACCCTGAAGCTGTGGAAAACACTCTTCGGAAAATCAGGGGGACAAGAGAAAAATATGTAGCTTCAGCCATGCTCATTGAGAAGAAAGTAAAACCTGCAACTGATATGGTCTCAAAAATCGTCAATGATCTAAATATAAGGATTTCTACGGAAGGCATCCTTATAGCTCCTGATTACGGGACTTCGGGCGAGGGAGTAAGTATCGGAAAAGGGGCTAAAATTCTGGTCCCCACCCACCGCAGTGTAGAGGGAGATCTTCTTGAGAGGGTATATAAAAAATATGACTCTATCATTGAAGGTTTAAAAAATTTTGAGGACTGATCTCTTATAAAACCAGGTCGGAGGCCGTTTTCTTCTTTAATTTTTTTTATTACAACGGGAGCGCAGAGGGTCACGAATACCCCTTCCTTTAGGTAGGGGATGAAGTGAACCCTCGCCTCTTCGTTTTTCTCTTTAAATCTCTAAATCATAGCTTCCTTGTATAATAATCGTAAATCGGACCGGAAACCGAGGCAAATTTCAATCACTTATGTTCATGAAACCTTGTTAGAGGATGCTTAATTATCTGTCCCCGAGTAACCGGGCGGGCGGCCCGAAGCATACCCCATCCTTTAGGGTGGGGTGGCCGCCCGCAGTTTGATTTTACTGGCGCCTCTAATTTAAGCTTTTCTGTCGTATTTATATTCTTTATATATGGTATTTATATAGTATGCAGGGCATTTAACTATAGCTTTATATACTGGTTAGAGGATATTACTTTTGCTTTATATACTGAGGGTTGACTAATGAGCGAATCTAGCATCAAAATCGAAAACGTGGTTGCATCCACCAAACTCGCTGAAGAGTTTGATTTAACTGTGATAGAATCCCAGTTCGAAGGGGCTGAGTATAACAAACAGAAGTTCCCTGGACTCGTCTACAGAGTCTCTGACCCTAAAGCCGCTTTTCTGGTATTTACTTCCGGAAAGGTTGTCTGCACAGGAGCAAAAAACGTTGCTGACGTGCACACAGTTATTGGCAACATGGCAAAAAAGCTGAACAGCATCGGGATCAAAACAATGGAAAACCCGCAGATTACTGTTCAGAATATAGTCGCTTCAGCAGATCTGCACACCATTCTTAACCTCAATGCAATTGCAATCGGGCTTGGGCTTGAGAATATTGAATACGAACCCGAGCAGTTTCCTGGTCTTGTATACAGAATTGATGAGCCCAAAGTAGTTGTGCTTATCTTCAGCTCCGGAAAACTGGTAGTTACAGGCGGCAAGACGCCTGAAGATTGCGAGAGCGGCGTTGAAGTAGTCCGTCAGCAGCTCGACAATATGGGGCTTTTATAAGAACCCTCAATCTATTAATTATATACCATTTTTCTGGAAATTAGGTAACTTACTGGCTTTATATGCTAAGGGTGGACAAATGAGCGAATCTAGTATCAAGATCGAAAATGTGGTTGCATCCACCAAACTCGCTGAAGAATTCGACTTAACTGTTATCGAATCAGAGTTCGAAGGAGCAGAGTACAACAAGCAGAAGTTCCCCGGGCTCGTTTACAGGGTTTCAGATCCTAAAGCTGCATTTCTGGTCTTTACTTCCGGCAAGGTTGTCTGTACAGGGACGAAAAATGTTGCCGATGTACACACAGTTGTAGGCAATTTGGCGAAAAAGCTGAACAGTATAGGGATTAAGACCATAGAGGACCCTCAGATTACTGTCCAGAATATTGTTGCTTCCGCAGACCTGCATACTATTTTGAACCTTAATGCAATTGCAATAGGGCTTGGACTTGAAAACATTGAATACGAGCCTGAGCAGTTTCCTGGTCTTGTATACAGAATTGATGAGCCCAAAGTAGTTGTGCTTATCTTCAGCTCCGGAAAACTGGTAGTTGCAGGCGGTAAGAGCCCTGAAGATTGCGAGAGGAGCGTGGAAGTAGTCCGCCAGCAGCTCGACAGTATGGGTCTTTTATAAAATCCTCAAACTTTTTATCTATTATATCCATTTTAATCTGCCTCATAAAGTACATGGGGAATACTAAAATAAAAACGGATTCTGCGGTATTCGTAGAGGCTCCGGCAAAGGATATGTGTGAAACGTGAATAATGCAGATGTTTGCATCCTCATTCCTACACTTAACGAAGCTGCAACTATAGGGGAGCTCATTAAAGACTTTAAGAAAGAAGGCTTTTCCAATATTCTGGTAATAGATGGAAACAGCAGGGACGGAACAGCACAGATTGCAGAAGCTGAAGGCGCAAGAGTTGTCCTGCAGACCGGAAGGGGAAAGGGGCAGGCAATGATCCAGGCTTTTGGACTCATCGAATGCCCCTATGTAATAATGGTTGACGGGGACGGGACATATCTTGCAAAAGAAGCTCCTTTTCTTCTAAGGCCTGTTCTGGAAGGAACAGCCGACCATGTTATAGGCAACCGGCTGGAAAAATATTCTCGGGGCTCTTTTACAAAACTGAACCTGGTTGGCAACCGCCTGATAAATACGCTCTTTGACACCGTTTATGGGGTGCAGTTAAGGGATATCCTCTCAGGTTACCGTGCGTTCACGCTTGAGAGTATAAGGGAGCTTGAGCTTAATAAAACAGGATTTGAGATTGAGACCGAAATATCAGTAGAATGTGTCCTGAAAAAGCAGAGAGTCGAAGAGATTTCGATTACTTATCTCCCCAGAAGTAAAAAAGGTGCAACCAAGCTAAACCCCGTAAAAGACGGAATAAGAATCGGTTCTACTATTTACAGGCTTGCAAAAGTTCATAACCCTATGTTTTATTTTGGGATCATTGGTTTTGCCTTTATTATTGCAGGTCTGTTTACAGGAACCTATGTGGTAGTTGAGTGGTTCAAGGATATCACTCATGTTCTCCTTTCAGTTCTCACGGCCCTGTTTATTATATTCGGACTTCAGATGTTTATTTTCGGGATGCTCAGCGACCTTATAGTAACTCTTCACAGGCAAACGGTCAACCTGATCCAGGAAAGAAATAAGCAGAGAAAATGATCGGGACCTTCTGGTCTTCTGGTCACCCCCAGATTCCTTTCATATACTTCTCAGATTTTATCATATGCTTTTTTTATTCCTGTCCGGGTCAATTTTTAACTTTTTTGTCATGCTATTTATCTTTATTTTTCAGAATAATTCTCAGGATAATTCTTGGTTTAAATCAAGTTTACTTGTCTAAAACTCAGCCATACTTTCGGAATTCTTTATAAAAACCTTATTTTAATGCTGAACTTTATATTTTTCGATATCAAAAGAGGCTCAAGTAAAGTAAAGTTGTTTAAGATTAAAGTTTGTTTTTTAAATAGTGTTATATATAATTACTTTCCTTTTATGTTCTAACTCACAATCCCTTTACTTACATATGAACTCTGACGATAATCTCATTTACAAATGAAAGTTGAGGTAATAAAGATGACAATTGTGGAAGATGCAAAAAAAGGAATTATCACCGAAGAGATGAAGATCGTCGCAAAGGATGAAGGACTTGACCCTGAATTCATCCGCCGCGGTATTGCAGCCGGAAGAATCGTTATCCCCACCTCTCCTTACAGGCAGGTAAAGCTCTGTGGACTCGGAGAAGGTCTGAGGACCAAAATCAACGCTTCTATCGGTGTATCTTCTGACATCGTTGACGACGAAATGGAAGTCAAGAAGGCAATCGCTGCCGAGAAGGCAGGTGCCGACACACTCATGGAACTGGGTACCGGTGGAGACTTCCTCGGGATCAGGAAAAAAGTAATTGACAGCATCTCCCTTTCTGTCGGGTCTGTTCCTCTCTACCAGGCTTTCATCGAAGCCGCAAGGAAGTACGGTTCAATTGTGCACATGACTGAAGACGAGCTCTTCAAGGCAACTGAAGACCAGGCAAAGCTCGGGACCAACTTCATGGCAATCCACACAGGTGTAAACAACATCACCCTTGACAGGCTTAAAGCACACGGAAGGTATGGCGGTCTCTGCTCCCGCGGCGGTGCCTTCATGAGCGCTTGGATGATGCACAACGAAAAGGAAAACCCGCTTTACTCTCAGTTCGACTACCTTGTTGAGATCCTCAAGGAACATGAAGTAGTTCTCTCAACCGGGAACGGGATGCGCGCAGGAGCAACCCACGACGCAACAGACCGCGCCCAGATTCAGGAACTGATCATCAACACAGAACTCGGCCAGAGAGCCCACGATGCAGGCCTGCAGGTCATCATCGAAGGTCCAGGTCACATCCCACTCGACCAGATCGAGACCAATGTCAAGATCATGAAGGAAATGAGCGGTCACAAGCCCTTCTACATGCTCGGACCCCTCGCAACCGACATCGCCCCCGGCTACGACCACATCGTAACCGCAATCGGCGCATCCCTTTCAGCTTCCTATGGCTGTGACTTCCTCTGCTACGTGACCCCTGCAGAGCACCTTGCCCTCCCCAACATCGAAGATGTTATCACAGGTGTCAAGACCTCCAAGATCGCAGCTCACATAGGGGACATGGTAAAGTATCCTGAAAGAGCAAGACAGTGGGACCTTGACATGGGCCGTGCCAGGAGAGACCTGGACTGGGAAAAGATGTACTCTCTCGCCCTGGACCCCGAACACGCCAGAGCAGTCAGGAACAGCAGGGCACCTGAAGACTCAGATGCATGCACAATGTGCGGAAACTTCTGCGCCCTCAAGATCGTTAACCAGAACTACAACCTTGCAAAATAAACTTAAAAAAATAAAGTAAGGCTTTAGAGCTTTACTTTTTCACCTTTTCTTTTATCCTCATATTTTCGATTTTTATTCTGTTTTTCCCTATTTTTTCCGTGTTCCGATGAATTCACTATTCTGGAATTATGCCGAATTTATTTCTTTACCACCATTGATTCAGCAATTTTCAAAAGCTTGTTTTTTTCCAGGGAAGAGGTCATGGTCAGGTTAACGTTTTCAAGCTTCCAGTTCAACAGGTTCAAATCCCTTGTTGAAACATATTTTCCTTCGGTTCCACTGATTAAAACTTCTTAGGCAGGATCCATGATTGCAGCATCCTGGGTTTGGCTTCCTTCATATACGGTTTCTGTAATAATTATGCTGTTTTCTCCATATTTGTAAGTCAGGGAGACCGTTTCGTAAGCCTTACCTTCTGGAGATGTTTTATCTGTTTTGTAGACTATAGCATGGCTGAATTCATAACTTTCTGGCAGGTACTCCGGGATCAGGATTTCAAACCCGACACGTTCCTCAGCTTCTTTAAGGCTTAATTCTCCAGAAGGATTCAATTCTCCGTGTTCCACGGTCTCTATTGTTTCAATGGTCTGTACGGTTGCTCCTTCCGGGATTTTGAATACAAACTCAGAATCCGGAATTCCGGTGTTTACTTTCAGGTCCCGGATTTCTACTTTTGAAATCAGCGTCTTATTGCTCTCACTGCTATCGTACATTTCGTATCCGAGGAACATCCAGGTTTCTTTGTCTATCCAGACTTTCATGCTGTATTCAGGGACCTGTTCTCCTGTCTTTTTCGGAGTCGCTTCTAGCAGGTAAGCTTTTTTCCTTCCTTCAACTTCCTCTGTCCCGAGCATAGATAGGTTCGTATCGTTAAGGGCGATTTTTACGAGTAAAAGATAGTCATTTTCGTTTAACTCCGGGGTATCGGGAATTTTTGTTTTCATAACTGTGTTTGTCCCAGGGATATAAGTCCACCTGAATTCTCCATCAGAGAGCACAAGTGTCTCTTCTTCCTTTCCCGGCTCTTTTATGAAATTTTTCATCATGTGCGGTTTTTTGTATATGGAGTTAAACTCATTTTCTACAACCTGTTTCCCTATATAGGAGGTCATATGCATCGTGTACGAATAATCCTGAATGCTGCCCTGTTTTTCCATCATCCGGGATACAATCTCTTCAGCGCTCAGCTCTCTTTCCGTGCAGCCCGATGTGAAAAGGGCCAGAATTACGAGGACCAGCAAGAATAGCACTTTCTTTGTTACCATATTCCTCACCTTTTTCCAGCTTTAACTGCTATTAAACGGGTTTTTTAGGTATCCTCCCGTATGGACTCCGCAATTCTCAGCATTTCATCTTGCTCCAGGGAAGAGGTAAGGCTCAGGTGAATTTCCCCTATCTCTCACCTCAGGATCTTCATGTCCCCTAAGGCAAAGTACTTCCCTTCTTTCTCTTGAATGTCAACGTCTTCTGCAGAGTCCATGATTGCAGCGTCCGGGGTCTGGCCTTCATATACAGTTTCTGAAAGGTAAATGGTATCTCCCTCCTCGTTTTCGTATGTTAGGGAAACCGTCTCGAATGCCTCCCCTTCGGGGGCTATCCAGCTGTTGTTGGAGACCATCGAATAGTTGAAGGCATACCTTTCGGGGAGGTATTCCGGAACCAGAATTTCAAATCCTGCAGCTTCTCTAGCTTCTTCAAGGTTCGAACGAGTCGAGGTCCACGGTCTTTAAGGTTGCCCCTTCCGGCACCTCGAATACAAACTCGGAGTCCGGGATCCCTGTATTAATTTTCAGGTCGAGGATCTCGAGCTCTATCACCAGGTCTCCATCGCTGTTATACATTTCATACCTTAGAGGCATCCAGGTTTCTTTGTCCACCCAGAGTTTCATCTCATCTACAAGCTGTATTCCTTCTCCTTCCTCTTTCGGGCTAGTCTTAAGCAGGTATGCGGGCCTTCCTTCGATTTCCTCCATACCAAGTAGGGAGACCTCCGTTTCGTTCAGTAACTCGCTAATAATCCCTACGTAATCTATCTCCCCCAGTACCGGAGTATTCGGCATTTCCATTTTTATGACCGTATTTGTTTTCGGGTCATATGTCCACATAAATTCTCCATCCGAAATTGCGATGGTGCCTGCTTCTTCTTCAGGTTCTATTGCAATTGCTTTTGATTTGTTCGGTTTCTTTTGCAGGACTCGGGTCTCGCTTTCCTGTGTCTCTTCTCCAAAGTATGAAGTCATCTGCATCGTATACGAATAATCCTGGATGCTGTCTTCTTTTTCCTGTATCTGTTCTGCAATTTTTTCCGCGCTGAGTTCCTCGGTACAGCCCGATACAAAAAGGGCCGGAAACAGCAGGATCAGCAATGTAAGTGTTGTAAGTGTTTTCCGGGTTTTCATTTTCTCACCACTTTATTTCCAGGGGTTTTCCGAATTCTTCTCTCCAAGGTTGAATCCTGCCTCTCTCATTCAGAGACCAAGACCTGTGATGAAACTTGAGGCATGAAACTTGAGTCAATCTGCCCTTCTGCGTCAGGATACCTGTTCAGTGTCTGTCAGGTTTTCAGGGAATAGTATTTCCCGAAATCTCTGGTTTTTACCCTGTTTGCCCTGGCCATCCCAATCAGAGTTTCTTCGATGTTCAAACTGTGTTTCACCTTCCGGGAGGGACATAAGTAAACGTCTGGATGTTGACTATTTATAGCTTACTGTCTCCTGAACTTTTGGAACCCTTTATCCTGAAGATTTTCATTTTGTGGTAAGAATTTTGGAGCTTTTTTCAGAATTGTTTGATGACCCGGCCATAAAAGATATATGGAATAACGTTAAAATCTGTTTTCGGATATGAATATCTGTTAAATAGTATAAAAATAAATAATATAGTCAGATAATATATTATTAAATATGGGAACAGAATGAGATCTATATCTAAGAGAAAGCAACTTAAAAATAATATAGAAATTATGCTTCTTTAGAAAGGTTCCAGAAAACTGCTGTGGACCTTCGACAATATAAATTCGATAAGAATCCTGCAGCTTGTGTAGCTCGGAATCAGGAATGTCCATGTTTGTTTTCATGAATCTATTTGGAATTTTTGTAAGAGTTCTGTACATGTCCGATTTCCTGCACATAACCTCAAATTTCCTTTCGAGGGCTTTCCCTTCAAAAAATAAGTCCGAGTGTTGTAATGAATAATATCCAGTGTTGCTCTTTTTTGTCGTATCTGTCCTACGTCGAAATCCCTGAGCAAAAATTTCTTTAGTGCCTCGTAAGGGGCAGGTTAGTGAATAAACATTTCTACCATTAGCCATAGAATTTGTTCTACTATTAATCATAGAATTATCTGTAATCGAGAGGAGAAAATAGAAATGTATTATCACATAATCAAATCCCCTATCTACCCAATTCTTCTCGCAGGAGATGAAAAAGGGCTGAAACATCTTATTTTCTTGAAAGACGAAAGAAAAGCTAAAATCCCCAATGACTGGGTAGAAAATAAAGATTTTTTCAGGGAAGTCTCTAACCAGCTTGAAGCTTATTTTTCGGGAAAACTCAAGACTTTTGATGTAAAGCTGGCTCCGCAAGGAACTGAATTCCAGAAATCCGTCTGGAAAGCTTTATGTGAAATCCCTTGTGGAGAGACCCGAACTTACGGGGAGATCGCAAAAAGAATTCAGAACCCGAAGGCTTACAGGGCTGTCGGGCTTGCAAACAACAGGAATCCGATTGCAATAATTGTGCCCTGCCACAGGGTTATCGGGGCGAATGGAAAACTTACGGGCTACGCGAGCGGGCTGGATATAAAAGAGTTTCTACTAAAACTTGAAGAAAACAATTTGAAATAAGAGAATTACATAAATTTTATTTAAGTTCTCTGCAACACCTATCCAGTTCTCTTTGAATACTGTCAATTTTTTCTAATTGCTCTCTTTGAATGCTGTAAATTTTTTCCAATTTATATACCATTATCAAAAACAACAATGGTATTATAATATAGAATATTATCCCAAAAATAGCTCCAAGGATAACTATTACTTCGCTAACCCCTATCATCGTTAAAAACCCTTTAATTTATTATGATTTTTCACCTATTTGTAACTTTGCAAAAATAAATAAAAGGAGATCCCAGTATGGAGCTCAAAGACAAGATCGAGAATTTTATCAAAGAAGCCGCCGTAAACCCTGGTACTGAGATTCGATATCGTGAACCTCTCGTAGGCTACGCTTCAGCCAGAGATCCAATTTTTGAGGAAATGAAGAAAATCATTGGCTCTCATCACCTGCACCCAAAAGAGATCTTTCCCGAAGCAAAAACGGTTGTCTCGTTTTTCCTGCCGTTTGAAAAAGAACTTGTAAAGCTGAACTGGAAATCTCAGGGACCTGTAAAGGAATGGATTCAGGCTAAAGGAGAAACAGACCGTCTGATAGGAGAAATCAGTGAGAGACTGATTGTTGAGCTGGCAAAAAACGGCATAGAAGCAGTTGTGCCTTCAATTGTTTTTGATTACAAAAATAAGGGTTTTGCTGTTACATGGTCCCATAAAAGTGCAGCTTACGCTGCCGGGCTGGGCACTTTCGGTGTCCACCAAATGCTGATCACGAAAGCCGGATGTGCTGGCCGTTTCGGGACAATACTGATTTCTGCAGAGATCCCTCCTACTCAACGTCCGGCTGAAGAATTCTGCCGTTACAAAAAAGGAGAAAAATGTCTTGTCTGTGTGGACAGGTGTCCGGCTGGTGCCATTAACATAAAAGGGGTAGACACAGAGAAGTGTTTCAGGCTGCTTCAGGAAAACGCAAAGGCTTTTCCGGAGCTTAACCAGCTTGCCTGCGGAAAATGCGCAACCGGACCCTGTGCTCTCAGGTCTCGCTGAAACAAACTAAATTCTTTTTTTTTCTGCGAATTTAGCGATTTTAATTATTTCGTTTTTTCGAGATGTTAGGGTCCAATGTTAAATTTCCTTCAAGTAGATTGCTTATATCGCTGTTATCGAATTATTCTCCGAGATATTCTGATATACATTTATCCCCAGGTAGACGCCTCTATAAGGCGTGCAGAGATCTCCTTCAACTATGTTTTTCTCGCCTTCCTTGTAGAGCGAAAATCCAAGCATCATATTCGTTCCTTCAAATGGTGGGGTTATGGTAACTGCTTTTTCCCATGTTGCGTTGTCCCTGAGACTTATATACTGCTTATCAGGAGGTAAAGGCAGAGGCGTGTTTTCAAGCTTAACCTCCATTGTATAATTGACAGGTTTCTGCTCATGGTTTACAATTCCAACTATTACGGTTCCATTCCCTCCAAGAACGTAATCTACTGGATAGTTGTCGGCTTTTCCTTCAGGCCCCAGGATATAAAATTCTGTGTAAGGTTCCTTTAAAGACTCTCCTGTTTTTTCGTTGTTCATTTTTTCCCCGCACCCGGATGCGAGAATAGAAAGACTGATGAAAATCAGTATGAGTATTATTTTTGTATACTTCATTTTCTCCACACTTCTTCTATTTTCCTTCTATATTTTTCAATGTTTGACTGTATCTCCTCACATCTTATTATTATTTTTCAATTCAACATAGCCTGAAATAGCAAAAAAGCCGAATAATATGTATGTCTATAATTTCCCTTACCACCGATTTTGGAGGCCTCTACCCCGCAGCCATGAAAGCCGTCATTCTTGGAATTAACCCCGAAGCGCAGATCGTTGATGTAACCCATTCTATCCGGCAGGCAAGTATCAGAGAGGGCGCCTTTGCACTGTACTCGCTTGTCCCTTATTTCCCGGCTAAAAGCGTGCACGTGGGAGTTGTCGACCCCGGAGTGGGGACTTCCCGCCGTGCCCTTGCCCTGAAAGCAGGTCCGGAAGGTGAAGAACAGTTTTTTGTTGGTCCTGATAACGGGCTTATGATCCCTGCAGCCCGCCGCCTTGGAGATATGGAAGTTTATGAGATCACAAACAGGGAAATAATGCTTAATTCGGAAATTTCTGCAACTTTTCACGGCAGGGACATTTTTGCACCTGTAGGGGCCAGACTCTCTAAAGGTATGCCAATCGAGACTGTTGGGAATAGAGTTTCGGATTTTGTAAACCTGGATTTCGAAAATTATGGGGTTGATGGGCAATTTCTTGTAGGGGAAGTCGTTTATACTGATAATTTCGGGAATGTGATTACAAATATCCCTGAGGATGCGGTCCTGAAGTTCCGTACTTTCGGCTCACAGGTGGAAGTTAACGGCAGAAAAGTCTTTTTTGTTCAGACCTATGGTTTTGTAGGGCAGGGAGATGCGCTTATTCTTATTGGCAGTCATGGCTTTCTGGAAATTGCAATTAACAAAGGTAATGCGGCTCTGCAGTTCGGACTCAGAAGTGGAGATACTGTGACAATAAAGGTCCTTTGAAAAAAAGCCGTCATTTATGCGGGTTAAGGGCATAGAAAAGCGGAGAGTAAGGGAAATACCTTATCCTTCGTTTTTTAATGTGCTAATCCGTGATACTTCGAGCCAGCTTGGTCAGAACTTGAATTTAAGATATTCAGCTTCCTCCGGTGCAGGCTAAGCAATTAGTATTTACAGTTCTCTTTTTAGATAAATCATGTCAACAAGCTGTTTCCCATTTTTATATATTGGATGGTCATAATTGTCAGTAAAAAATTCCTGATACGATGCGACTCCGTAAAACCACAACTCTTATAAAAATTTAGAGTTACAGGGCTGTTTCCTGTTCCGACAAGAATAGTTCTGAAATCTGGATAGAAGGAGAACAGAAACTTTATCAGAGCTTTTCCATAGCCTTTTCGCTGACAATCAGGCTGAACCGCGATGTTTTTTAGTTCGTAAATACCGTTTGATTCTTTTGTAACCACGCATTCAGCTTTTACCCCATTGTCATTCAGAACAAACATTTCGCCACGCTCGAGATATTTATCTACCATGTCTTCCTGCTCGTCCGCCAGCAATAGCAGATCTATATATTCTTTTTTACTTCCTGTAACTTTTATGATTTCCATGTCAGGTACCCCTCAAGTCCGTATTTATATCGCTAAATTAACAACCCGATTATAGCCTGGACTCGATTATAGTTTAGTAATCGCAAGAGGACAAGCAATAACTGTCCTCTACTGAATTATTCCAGGTATATCACAAATCCAAACCCCTTGCCAACAGTCCCAGCCTGTAATGAATGATTCGGATTATACACGTTTACGTCCATAAATAATTCCAGTGTATTTCAACTCCTCCCTTCAAACGTAGGGTGAAGTTGTCATTTCAGTGCTAGAAACTGCAAGTCGGCGAGCCGCATCAGGGGTGATCCAGGTCTCAGCAACGGGGGAGACCCAGGTATCCGCGGCAGCAACCCTGGCTTCCGTCTTCTGAGGGAATTGTAACCACTTCCTACTTTCCCGCTTTACCACTCAAGTTAATAATTGAAGTACAGTTGGATTCCAAAAGATGAAGCTCGAAGGCTTGAAGCGTGCGAAGTCGCCGAGCTTGAAATGTAAATGCCTCTACTTTAAAAAATAGTTACGTTTTTTCTGGCAATGAAACACTTTTGATTTCTCTACATATATTCTCATGCTAGTGGTTCAATGTACTTCTTAAGTGTCAATTTCTGAGTTCTACACTTGGAAAAGCCATTTGCTTCGCAAACGTGACCAGACACGTTTGATACGATATTCCGGTTGCCCTGTTTTTCGTTCCTTACTTATCCACACATCGGTTTTAAGTCCTCTTGAGGGAGCGAAGCGACCGAAAAGGACACCGTGCTCCCGAAGCGGAACTCGGGTGCCGAAGCGGAACTCGGGTGCCGAAGCGGAACTCGGGTGCCGAAGCGGAACTCGGGCATCACATCCATTCGTAATGCATTAAAACTTCAGGATTGAAACTCTGCATTAAACTGTTTTCCGTATATCCAAAAAAGAGGCAGCCTTTACAGTTTTCTACGATCTCTTCCCTGCGCTGCGCAGAGTTCTTCCATACCTTTTCAAAACCGTCTTTCATAACGTTTCCAAGAGGTTCCTGATGCACACGGCAGGTCTCGGCAGTTCCGTCATGCGTAACGTTAATAATAATGCCACTTGCTCTGCATTTGTAATCCTTTTTTTCGTCCCTGACCATCCCCAGGTAGGTCTTGGAATTGATTATGGGGTAGCCCTTTTCTTTCATCTCGATTATGAGGTTAACGGTGCTGCGGAACTTTTCCTTATCCCTGATTCCTATTTCTTCCCATATTTCCCGGCTGATTCCGGGGAACTCATGTACTGGTTCAAAAGAAATTTTCACACCCAGTTTTTCTGCAAGCAAAATAAGGGTTTCAATATCATCAAGGTTCTTTCCTGTGAGCACGCAGTTCATCAGGATCGGGTTTTTCTGCTTCTGGAGTTTTCTTACCTCAATAGCTTTTTTCAAGCCTTTCAGAAGGGTTCCGAAATCCATTTTCCTGATTTCTTTATAGCTTTCTGTCCCGTCTACTGAAACCGAAAGGTAGTCCACATTCTCAAGCTCTTCCACTCTTTCGTAAAGAAGCTTCCCGTTCGTGACCATGGAAGTAACCATCCCGAGTTCCTTTGCGCGAGCCATTATGAGGGGCAGGTCCTTTCTGAGGAGAGGTTCCGTGGTCCAGGCATTGTAAACTCCGATTCCAAATTTTTTTGCATCATTGAGCAGCCTGAAGACCTCGTCTCTGGACGGTTCTTTTCCGGGTTCTTTCCTCCAGTATTCACAGAACTTGCAGCGCATATTACAATTAGCATTTACGCCGTGAGAGAGGACAAAAGGGCGTTTTTTGATTCTTATTTGCCAGAGTGCTCTTGAAGCAAGGATGGGATCAAATCGGGACATAACAATCGCGTTTTGTTTTTCTAAAAAGAAATTCGGGTAAAAATGGAAAAGGGGGTCATTAATATCTCCATAGCTATAGCACCCTTTCAGTTCGGGAACAGTTCCTATGTAGATTCCATCTTCATCCTTTTCGATCAACACGACAAATTTTTGCTTGTCGTATTGACTGCTTCATACTCTCTATCTTATTCTATAAATAGGTAAATATGATTTTGAAGATGTGTAGGGAATCTGTGGAGACTTATGGTGTGAGTTCCATCAGTTAACTTTAGAACCAGGGTTGAATTATAATGTTAATCAGAGATATAAAATTGAGAAATAAGTCCGTGCAGATTTAATAATTATTTTTAGTATGTAACAATTATTGCAAAGTTTTGCAGTCCAAAAAAAAGAGAGCCCGCCCTGAGGCGAGCTGAGATATTGAAATTATCCGAAAAGGGCACCGAGTCCGGCCATCCCGTCTTCTTCGGCATGGTCTTCTTCTTCCTCTTCAGGCTCTTCGGCAGGAGCTTCTGCTGCTGCGGGTGCGGCTGCTGCGGGTGCGGCTGCTGCTGCAGGGGCTGCAAATGCTGCCTTTGCGATAGCTTCTTCGATGTCCACGCCTTCAAGGGCTGCGACAAGGGCCTTTGCCCTGGCTTCGTTCACTTCGATACCAGCTGCCTGAAGAACGGCAGTGATTGCTTCTTCGGTAATTGCTTTACCAGCGTTGTGCAATAAGAGAGCTGCATATATGTATTCCATCGTTAATCACCTAACTTTGTATTAGCGTAAATGTAAATCTGTTTATCCGAAAAGGGCACCGAGTCCGGCCATTCCATCTTCTTCGGCATGGTCCTCTTCTTCCTCTTCAGGTTCTTCTTCCTTCTTTTCTTCTTCTGCGGCAGGAGCTGCTACTGTGGCTGCTGCGGCTGCGCTTGCGGCTGCCCCAAGAACTTCTCTCAGGTCGTCGTCCACGGCATTTGCGTCCTTTTCTGCGGCTTCGGATGCAACGGATGTCATCTGAACATGGGCTTTTGCCAGCAAGGAGTCCATGACTCCAGGTTCAAGGATAACAGCATTGACACCAAGGCTCTTTGATTCTGCATAGGCTTTTGCCAGCAGGGTGCCGATTGTTGCGCCTGTCGGGTATGCTGTGTTGACCGAGAGGTTGAAAGCGTTCTGAGCTGCCCTGATAATGTCAGAGAAGTACTTGCTTTCATCAACTGCAAGGAGTTCAGGCTCGTAAATTGTCCCGTCATCGTAGGCGGCTCTAAGGTCAAGCCCGACGATAAGCGGGTATATTTCCAGCTTTGAAAGCATGGTAGCGAGTTTCTGAGGGACTGCCTCGCCTGCTTTACAGACAACCTTTGTTTCCTTTACTGCCACCTTTCCGGCATCGATTGAAGCGGGAATTCCTGCACTCTGGAGTTCACCCAGAATCGGACCGGGCGGAAAACTGGTGGGCCCCTTCTGGACAATTATGTCCTCTGGAGCTATTGCGCCTGCTTTAATCGGAGAAGGAGTCTTTGTCTGCTCAAGCAGTTTGTAAAGCTTGAAGGGACTTTCATTGGTAAATATCAGAGCGGTCTGATTGTCCAGATACCTGGTCATTTCGGGAATAGATTCCCCAAGCTGGTTTAAAGCACGCTCTGTGAGGGTGTTCCTGGAGACTTTGAGCACCGCAACGTCCTTAAGGTCCCGGCGGATCTTCTGGATCTTGGTTGCGAGGATGCCTTCGATCCGAACCATCCCGAAAACTTTGTGAGACTGGATGAGCTCCTTAATATTTTCAATTTCATCCTTTTTCCACTGCGGGATGTGCTCGGTGTGATGCCTTTCTTCTGCCATTTACACCACCCTCTCTGATTTTCCCATGGTTGTCGTGACATAGACCGATCTCAGGTTGTGCTTGCCCTTATCGAGGACACGCTCAAGCCTGGACATAATAGTCTCTATGTTTTCGGAAAGGTCGTCAGGGTTCATGTTCCTTCTGCCGACAGCCACGTGGAAGGTAAGTCTGTCTTTTGACCTGAGCTTGACTGCGTTTTGCTTGCTCTGAATCAGTTCACCGATGTCCTTGTTCGGCATGAGCGGGATAGGCATCTTGCCTCTGGGTCCCAGAACAATACCAAGGTTCTTACCGATAATCGGCATGAACTGAGTTTCTGCAATAAAAAGGTCGCATTCGTTTGCAAGAACTCTGGCTTTATTTTTGTCAGCAGCCAGCTCTTCGAGCTCAACGTCAGAAATAACATACGCAGCACCGGCAGCCTTTGCTCTCAGGCCAACGTCACCCTTTGCAAAAACGCCGATCTTCAGCTCTTTTCCGAGCCCGTGCGGAAGAATTACTTCTTCATCGACTCTGTTCTTTGGTTGGTTCATGTCAAGGTTCTTTAAGTTAATCGCCAGATCCACGCTTTCCGAGAAATTACGCTTTGGCGATTCCTCAATTACTTTCTTGACAGCTTCCAGTATAGTTCTTTCTACCATCTTGTTCCTCCCCGTAGTGTTTGAACTTCATGTCCAGACAGCCTTTCCGGCTTACTACGGTGGTCGTAGGGGGCTCCCCTTTCCGGGTCCTGTTACTCTCAACAGTAAGCCACCAATAACATCCTCTTAGTTATTCTAATCGAAAACTGTTCAAGGCTCTTGTGCTATTAGTGGTATCCAATTTAAAACTATTGGTGTACAGCCAGATCCCGGATTTAAAAGGTGGGAGGAGATAAAAGGCTTACCACGCCTCGTTTGCAAGCAAATCGTCAAATTTGCCTTCATCGAGTGCTTTCTGGCAGTCCTTTGCCTTCATTCCCTCTACATTCACGCCCATAGGGACACAGGTGCCCATGACCTCTTTCATTGTAGCTTTGAGGTCGTAAGAAAGTACGTCTTCCTTTTTCATACGGGCGATCTTTGCAACCTGAGGGATTGTCAGGTTTCCAACAACCTCACTTCCTGCATTTCCAGACCCTTTCTGGATCCCAAGCTCTTTCATGACCAGGGATGCAGTCGGTGGGGTACCTACCTCGATTTCGACGTTTTTCTTGTCGTCAACAATTACTTTCACAGGGACCTGCATTCCATTGTAGTCCCTTGTTTTTTCGTTGATCTTTTCGACCACTTCTTTTATGTTAACCCCGAGCGGACCAAGTGCCGGACCTAATGGTGGTCCGGGATTCGCTTTTCCTCCGGGGACAAGTGCTTCAACAATACTTGTCATCTGAGTCTCACCGGTTTTTATAAGTATGAATTTTGTAGATCTGTTTCAATCCACTCTGAGTGCTGGTGATTTTTATTTATTAATAAGCTTGAATTTTCAGTATTCCCTACTGATCCGGGCTTATTCGTTCTCTTTTTTGAGTATTCTTACGGTGTCGCCACGAATCGTAATCGGGATCGGGACCACAGCATCGAAGAGTTCAACAGTAATTTCCTCGTGCCCTTCATCAACCCTTTTAACACGGGCTTTCTCTCCCTTAAAGGGTCCGGAGGTAACCTCAATTATAGCCCCTTCTTTGATTCCGGTAACCACTGGTTTTGGCTTGAGGAAATGTTCGATTTCCGAGATTGAAGAACTCCCCTTAACAAGGGCTCTTGCATGCGGGATTGTCTGGATTGCCAGTTCAACAATTCCTGATTTTGGAGCCTCTACAAGGACATATCCTTTAAGCTCGTCAGGAGCCAGAATTGCCCTTATATCCAGCTTTTCCTTTTTTGCAACCCTGGCAAGTGTCATTGCAACAGACCTTTCCTGGTTTGCTGTGGTTTTGATTACAAATATCTGGGAATCCTCACTCATTTGGCCACCCACTGGGGCAACATTGTCAGCAGTACATATATTATAAATCCAACTGCGCCCACAGCCAGAATCCCGGCACCTGCAACTTTGGCAATGGTCAAGAACTCTTCCCTGGACGGTTTTTTAGTAAGTTTCAGGACCCTCAGGTGTGCCCGAATTGCCTGACCAACGCTTTTTGTAGTTATATTCGGTTCTAAGGCGGATTCTACCAATTAATTCACATCCAGGTTTTATGTACATATTTAATTTTATCTGGAATTTCGCGCACAGTTCTTCTTCTTTATGGTATATACCCGAATATGCTTTTTATCTCGCAGAATTCGGATTTTACTTTTCAGGAAGAACGGGCGGATTATATTATTGATTCCTATTATATGAAGATATCACTGGCACGATCTATTATACATCTCAAATTTTAGACGCAGGATTATTTTTCATATAAAACCCCTAATCGTGTCAGCAAAAATTTTCTTTTTTTGGTGCCGAATTGTATCGGCATCATACTGCATTTACCATAAAAATAGTTTTCGATTGGATTTATATTTCTACGTTCCTTCTTTTTAGCTTAAGAGGAGGAAAACAGTATTTTTCTCCAACCGAACGTTTTTATCCATTTTTACTTTTTCATCTCTCTGATCACTCTACGAAGTCAATTCCGTACTTATATGTGATGTCCTTATCGTTTCCGTGCCCATATATCTGAGCGGAGGTAACTCCTGTAACCACTATCATTGTACGTACTGTCTTTTCGAGATCCGGATCAACCTGGGCACCCCAGATAAGGCGAGCATTGCTGTCTATGCGGCTGTAGACTTCCTGTACCACAGATTCTGCTTCAGAAATGGTCATGTCAGGACCTCCAACCACGTTAACGAGGGCAGAGGTTGCACCGGATATGTCCACATCAAGGAGCGGGCTGCGCAGTGCTTTCTGGACTGATTCGACAGCTTTGTTTTCACCGTCAGATTCTCCAAGTCCTATCATAGCAACGCCTCCGTTCTGCATTACAGTCCTTATATCTGCAAAGTCAAGGTTAACAAGCCCGGGCTTTGTGATAAGTTCGGTTATACCTTTTACAGCTCTCATAAGGACTTCGTCAGAGACCTTAAAGGCAGCCTGCAGAGGAAGCTTCGGGACTACTTCAATCAGCTTATCGTTTGGGACAACTATTACCGTATCGGCTACGTCTCTCAGGCGCTCGAGGCCTGCTTCGGCATTTGTCCTCCTGACATGCCCTTCCACGCTAAACGGAAGAGTCACAACTGCAATAGTAAGGGCGCCTGAATCTCTGGCTGCCTCAGCAACTATTGGTGCAGATCCTGTCCCTGTTCCTCCTCCAAGACCCGCGGTGATAAAAACCATATCCGAGCCCTGGACGATCTTGTTAATCTCATCAATACTCTCGATTGCTGCATCTTCTCCGATCTGGGGGAGACTGCCGGCTCCAAGCCCTCGGGTTTTCTTTTTCCCGATGAGAATCTTTTTGCCGGAGCGTATATGAAGAAGGTGCTGAGCGTCAGTGTTTATGGCAACAAGGTCTGCTCCCTGGATACCTTCGCCCATCATTCTCTGTATACTGTTTGAACCGCCGCCTCCGCAACCTACCACTTTGATAGTTGTTTTGAGGCTTCTCAGTATTTCTTCAAGTTCAGCGTCCACTTCTATGTTTTCATCAGAGTAATCCGAATTTGAGTTATTTCCCTGCCCACCACGTCCTTCCAGGGCAGATCGAGCAAGGGCTTCTTCCACAATGGATCTCATGCTACTGTTTTCCTCCATTCTGCTGGGGTGATCATTTGATGAATTGTATTAACTATAAGTATGTTACAACACGGAAAAAATTATTTTAACCATCACATATACAGTTTCCAATTTAATAGTTTTCCTTTTCTAGTTTTTGAAATTATACTATATATGTTTAATAATTTTATTAATGTTGTCCTATCTTCAGGTCTGAAGCTGGATTTTTCAGTCCTGAAATTGTCTGGTATTTCTTTTTCTTCAAAATTTTCTTCAAAATTCTCTTTATTCACATAACCTTCTTTAATATCTTCTTTAATATCTTCTTTAACATCTTCTTTAATTTCTTTGTCTCAAATGTATATTTTTTTATTTTTTATATTTTTTTGAGGCTGGTTCCTGTATTTTTATCTTTCCCTTTTTTTCTGATTTTTTCCATGTTGTTCTTAATTTTACTCCCAGCCGAGCTTATTCACAGCCGCCCCATGTCAGTTTTTCTCCTTTTTTCTAATACTCTTTGCCAGAATTTTCTTTTTGAATCCGGTAAAACCAGTTATATTTTCAGTTACGCCTTTCCTCTGGATTCTCCCAGAGTTATGCCGGTTGCAATCAGATGGGCGACTCTGAGAGGCTCAGGAATGCTGCTTCTTATTGAAGTGAGACGGATGATCTTTTCTACGTTTTTTGCCCCTATCCCGGCTTTCTGAATATAAATAGGAGTCCCATTCCTTCCAGTAATCAGTTTTTCTATTTTTCCGGCTTTTTTTATTATTTTCCAGCGTTCCTCTCCGTCCGAGAAATGCTTCAGAGCAGATCGGATTTTTTCAAAATCTGGACAGGAACGCATTATCACAATAACCGGAAGCCCTGTTTCTCTGTAGAGTTCCTCTATATCGACAACGTTAAAGCCTCCATAAGTAATCCCATCAAGCATGATAACCCTGAGCTGGTTGTGATGCCTGCTGTTTTTTATCATTGTGACCATCACCTCTGTAGCGTCAAGCCCGTCTCTGGTAATCTCAGAGCGCAGGACTCCATCTATCCAGTCCCCTCCCCTAAAAACAGTCCCAACTATCATTACCTTTTCATTAAGAAGTGCAGAATCATCTATGCCCAGAATTCGGATTTCGGGTTTTACATGAAAATCTGAATCCACAGCTACCTGTATGTCTGAATTCTAAAAATAGTTTGCCGGTTTCCCGTGAAGCCGCTTTAAGCAAAAATCAAAGGGAAACTGGAGTTTTCCGGAAAATAGGTGCCTTTAAAAGGCTTTTTTTCATTAGCCGGATTTTTACACGAACATGGTTTCCGGAAGGTTGGAAGGCATCATCTTCTGCGTATCCGCAGCCATGGACACCTTTTCCACTGCTTCGAGGAACTCTTCCATCTCAACCAGTTCCTTATCTCTTCTGACCGCGAACATGCCTGCTTCGGTAGCTATAGCTTTCAGGTCTGCCCCGCTCATTCCTTCGGTAGCTTTTGCAAGCTTTTTGAAATCGATGTCTTCTGCAAGAGTCATCTTTTCGCAATGGATTTTAAGGATTTTTCCCCTGGCTTCGATACCGGGCATGGGAACATGGACAAGCCTATCAAAACGGCCTGGCCTGAGAATTGCAGGGTCAAGGACGTCCGGTCTGTTTGTTGCTGCAATAATCCTGATGTTTTTCCTCTTGTCAAAACCATCCATTTCTGCAAGAAGCTGCATCAAAGTTCTCTGAACCTCTCTATCTGCGCCAGTTGTCTCGTTTAAACGCCTTGCAGCTATCGAATCCAGTTCATCGATAAAAATGATACTGGGAGCTTTTTTCCGTGCCATCTCGAAGATTTCCCTGACCAGCTTGGACCCGTCCCCTATGTACTTCTGCACCAGTTCAGAACCAACAACTCTGATAAATGTAGCATTGGTCCTGTGGGCTACGGCTTTTGCAAGCAAGGTTTTGCCCGTTCCCGGAAGCCCGTAAAGTAATACTCCTTTTGGGGGCTCAATTCCTATCCGGGCAAAGCGTTCAGGCGAAGTTAACGGAAGTTCTACTGCTTCCTGAAGTTCCTGAATCTGCTCGTCGAGACCACCTATCTGATCGTAATCAACTTCAACACTTTCGATAACCTCCATTGCAGCTACAAAAGGCTCTTCCGTGGAAGGGATAACCTCTGCAATGGCAAGTGTATGCTGGTTCAAGGCAACTTTTGCCCCTGGCAGCAGCTTTTTCTCGTCAATATATTGTGAGACGTTTACCAGGAACTGAGGCCCGTTACTGCTACGGACTATAATACGATCATTCTTGATCACGTCAATAACCGTACCAATGATCAGAGGAGAGGTTTTCATCCGATCTAGCTCGGACTGCAGCTTTCGTATCTCCCTCTCATATTTGATCTTTTGGTTCTCTAAATAGCGTTTTTCGGACTCTATCTGGCTGCACTGCTCTTCCAGAAAACTGTTGCGGCTTTCAAGTTGCCTCACTCGGTCCTGGACGCTTTCAGTTGTTTCCCCCAGCTCTCCAGGCTCGATTCCGTCATACACAGATCCGGGCTTCACAAGGTGACTGCGCATGCTTTCATCCTTACTCTTGGTACTTTCCGTCATGGAGCTCCGAATATTATTTAAGTTCATACCGTATATAGCGTTTTCGAAGTGATCAATATGCAGTGCGAAATATGTGGTGCAGAGATCCGCGGAAAGCCTATATCCGTTACAATCGATAACAGCGAACTCCAGGTCTGCCAGAAATGTGCACCGTACGGTAAGCCCGTTGATAAGCGGTCTCCCGTATCAAGGAAAGTCTCTCCGGTAGTTCGTACGGTACCACGAACTGAAAAGAGGCCAAAAAAGGATTTCTTCGATATTCTAAAAGACGAGCTTCTGGACGATTACGATCACATTATCCGGGAAGCTAGAGAAGCCCGAGGCTGGTCTCAGGAGGACCTGGCTGAAAACATCAAGGAAAAAGCATCTCTGATCAAAAAAATAGAACGCAGCGAAATAGTACCCGAAGATTCTGTTAGAAAAAAACTGGAACATGCCCTTAACATTAAACTTACCGAACGCTTGGATGATGCGGGGCAGGAAGTCTCTCATATGAAGAAAGACACCACCCTTGGTGATATAGTGAAAATAAAGCGCAAGTAACAAAGCTCAAGTAACAAGGCCAAATGATCCATGAGTTTTAACTGTAAAGTTTTATATTGAGGTTTTGTTCCACCAGCATAGTTTCCGGCAGGTTTTTCCTTCCGGAAACATATGAAAATCCGGAAACTAATGATGGAAATATTTACATCCTGAGAGATTCTCTTTTGGTTTTGAATCATACAGGTCCTTTTAATCCTTTAAATGCGTGCTTAAAAAATCAGCCAGGCGGGCTGGCTCAGATAGCCACCAGTTTTTCACTCTTTCGTTTGTTCTGTGTTTAATTCTTATTTTTTCTGTGTTTAATTCTTAATTTGAGCTTTCTTGCAGTTCACTTCATGGGTAAAATTTCAGAGTTCAATCTCTATATCATAGACTTTTTCCGGATTTTCTTTATGGATCGTCCAGAAGGGCTCTTCTCCATATGTTTCCATCAGCTTTATGGTTCTTTTAGGGATTGTCTTCGGTCCAAGTACCGCACCCGGCCTGTCAGGGTCATCAATATAATCTGTTTCCATCATAAAGCGAGTCCCCTCTTCAATTGCCTTTTCAATCGCCCCTTTAACCGATATTACTCCCGGAAAAATCCCCAGTTCCTCGCAGGTTTTTACAAGAGGGGGAGAGTAATGCTTGACTACCCTGTACATCTTAATTCCTGTTTTTCTTGCCCTTTCGGCTATGTCCTTAAGTTCGGGTTCCTGCACGCTTTCGGTATGGAGCTGGACTGCGCAGTCCTGTTCTTTTCCGAGAGAAAAGGCATGTTCCATAATTTCGTTTGAAGCTTCCCAGACATCTGAGGGTACGGGATAGTGCGGGCGTCCGGACTTTATTCCCACTGCAAGGCCTCTTTCCACATATCCTGCAGCAAGCTCAAGCCCCTTTTTCATGGTTTCTACTGCTTCTGATAGGTCCATATATTCCGTAATCTTTGAGATCTCAGCAGGATGAACTCCTAAGACCGGGAAAGCTCCAACTCCAATCTCCCGGATTTTCGATGCTATTTCCACTGTTTCGTCAAATACAGCAAGGTAATCTTCAGGTTTTTTAACCGCAATTCCAAGGGACCAGCTTGGTTTGGTGACCAGGATTATATGCGTCCCGCCTGAGTTCTTGAACTCTTTTACGGCTTCAAGCCCCCTTGCTCTCGGGTCTATATGCATATGGTTGTCGGTAATCGGAATTTTTGCAGGCATGCTTGTTTCCTCGAATATTTTCTAAAAACTTTCTTCAAGATTATCTATACCATTGAAACCAATTCTATTAGAGTACTAAGGAAGGGTTATATTCTGCAATCCCATATTTACTTCAAGGAATCCCATATCTATTTCCTGGAAGTATTGGTGTCTATATTATTACCCAAAAGTTGAAATATGAGCCTTACATTGAGTACGCCGCAAGATTCAATTATACTTATTAAATTCTTAGAAAAGTTCCCCCTTTTTTAGCTTTTCATCGCTACGGTTCTTTTAACACGAACCCTATAAATCTGGTGATAACATGACCAAAACCGCAGCAGTAATCAAAGGTGACGGGGTAGGCCCCGAACTGGTGGATGCAATGCTTAAAGTTGCAGAAGCCTCTGGCACTGATGTCGAATTCGTAATGTGTGAAGCAGGAGCCGGCTGGTGGGAGGAGCATGGAGGTAATTCCCTTATTCCTGAAGAGACCTGGCAGATCCTTGACAGTTCTGACGCATGTTTCAAGGGTCCTACAACCACTCCCGGAGGAATCGGCTCCCCGAGAAGTGTGGCTGTATCCATCAGGAGAAAGTACGACCTTTATGCCAATGTCAGGCCAATAAAAACCTTCCCGAATTCAAGTGCACCTCTCGGAGATGTCGAAATGGTTTGTGTTCGTGAAGGGACAGAAGGTCTCTACATAGGAGAAGAAATCCAGCTCACAGACGATGTATCCATTGCAATCAGGAAAATTACCCGGACGGCATCCAGCAAGATTGCCCGCTATGCTTTTGAAGACGCAAAAAAGAGAGGTTACGACACAGTTGTGCCAATCCACAAAAGTAACATCCTGAAATTGACCTGCGGCTCATTCCTTGAAGAGGTCGAAAAGGTTGCTCACGACTTCCCGGATATCGAGGTCTGGCCCTACCATATTGATAATATTGCCCAGCAGCTTATCAAGAACCCCCAGATCTTTAACAAGAAAGTCCTCCTTTCCACCAACCTCTTCATGGACGTGATCAGTGAGGAATGCTCAGCCCTTGTTGGCAGTATCGGGCTTATCTATTCCGCAAATATCGGGGACAACTTTGCAATGTTTGAACCTGCTCACGGCTCAGCCCCGAAGTATGCAGGCCTTGACAAGGTAAACCCTGTTGCAACCGTTCTTGCGGGCGCCTGGATGCTGGACTACCTTGGAGAAAAGGACAAATCCGACGCGATCTTTAAAGCCACTGAGCGTGTTATTTCCGAAGGCAAATACGTGACTTATGACCTCGGAGGAAGCGCAAAGCTCAGCCAGATGGCAGATGAGATCGCAAAATACACAGAAGAAATCCTGAAATAAAGATTTGAAAATCAATAATTCGAAAATCCGGGGATTCTCGGAGCACAATAAGTGGTAAAACTGATAATAAGAGATTAATTTGTGTAAGGTTAAATAAGGTTGATATCAGGTCTGAAAAACCTCACACCATTTAATCTGATATTTCTTTTTACCTTTTTTGTGACTTCATTCTTTTTCTTCTACAGGTTCCTGAATTTTCCCTCTGTTTTTGAGTTTTCCTCTGCCTGTTCGTGCAGGATCAGAGATTGGCTGATACAGGAAGTACTTTTCAACGTAAGCAAGGAGCTCTTCATCTGAGATACAGGAAACCCTCTCTTCTTTATCGTAAAGCTTCTGGATCTCTTTCTGGATCTTAAGCAGTCTCCTGTCGTCTTTTTCTACTACGGTTTCGACATCAAGGAGGTTATTTAAGGTTTCCTGAACCTTATAGCGTATTACTTCGAGGCCCGATGAATCACCTATGAGGAGAAGCCTTGTGCCCCCGACCAGTTCAGGAGGGTAGGGCTCATAGTTAAATGGATTTTTCAGGACGCCTGCGGCGTGGATGCCTGACTCATGGGCAAAGATATTTTTCCCGACAACAGCTTTATTTCTCGGGACTCTGAGTCCGAGCTCTTTTTCCATAAATTCCGCAAAACGGGTTACAGGCTCAAGGTTATATTTGTCAAAACCTTCAACCCTGTCAGCCAGGAAGAGAAGGATTTTTTCCATCTCGCTGTTTCCTGCACGTTCTCCTATTCCAAGGAAAGTCACACTTGTCCAGTTGGCTCCATGCCAGAAACCTGCAATCGAACTTGCGGAACCGAACCCGTAATCGTCATGGATGTGGGTTTCTATATTTTTGACCCCAATTTCTTTTTTAAGGTGCTGGATAATTTTCGGGATTCCGTATGGCTCATCGATATTCATGAACGGCATCCCGTACCCAACGGTATCGCAGACTCTTATTATACAGTCAGGGTCGATTTCCATTATCTTTTTTACAAGGGGGAAAACAAAGCCATAGTTATCAGCTCTTGTCATATCCTCAAGGTGAGCCCTTGTCTTCAGCCCGTGGTCAACAGCGTATTGAAGGGCATCGAGATATCTTTCTTCCGCCTCTTCCCTGCCTGAAAGTCTCATCTTGGAATGAATGTGCGTATCCGAGACCGACATCAAAATCCCGGTTTCTTCAATTCCGTCAACTTCCAGAATTTTATCTATGTCTGCTCTTGAAGACCTCGCCCATCCTGTAATTTCGGGGAATTCGTATCCCTTATCGAACATCAGGTCTACAGCGTCCCTGTCTCTTTTGTTGAATACAAAGGCTTCAAGTTTCTCGATCCCTATTTCGTGGAGGTATTCATAAATTTGAATCTTGTGTTCTCTGCTCAGGACTATTCCCGGCATCTGCGAACCGTCGCGAATGGTGCTGTCACTTATGAATACCTCGTTCCCATAGGGCAGCTTCAGCTTGGGGAGGTCCTCATATGATTCATATATTTTCATATATTCGTCTCCTATCTTTTTCAGGATGCATGGCCCTGTGTCGAGAGAGTGGGCTTACTCTGCTGGATTTTTGCTTCGAAAAAGATGCTGTTATGTATAAAGATCAGAAAATCAGGTATAAACCGAAGACGGTCATCTTCTTGTTAAAAAACATTTATTCTAAGAATTATCTCTTGTTTTTCATTTCAGGGGCGTTTTAAACTTCCTTAAATAGGCACTTCGGTATTTATAGAAATTTCGTTAATATACGCTGTTATGCTTAAAATCTCTTTCTTTTAAAATATCTATACTTTTTCTTAAATTTATAATTATAAAAACATTTTGAAGGTATATGGATAAATGTAAATTCCATACTCTCAACCTTTAATTTTTCCGGATTTCTTTTAAGAATTTTTTCTGATGAATAATCATCCGGTTTTCAGAGGGGCTCTATTCATGTTTTCAGGATACTATTATAGGATTCGGCTTACATGTGATGTAATATCTTTTATCTGTCAATTCTCTCTCCTTTTTATGTTTCATTAAAGTTTACTTTCCTTTGTTGCCCTTCTTGCCGATAATAAGGTATATCTACAGCAAGTTATATTTATAATCGGACAGATCTTAAATATCTAATATTATAAAAGTCTCTCACTATGCGACTGCATATGATTTGCCTTTTAATAATCACCTTCTGTCAGCTTTAATTGCTGTGTTCAATTAATATATTTTCAAAATAATATCACCATCTATTTAATTTAATTTAATATATTTGCTTTAATTTTCCCGAGGTAATACATGTCCGAAATAGTAAGTGTTAGCGGCGGTCCGACTAAACCGGAAATAATTGCAGTTTCCCTTTCCAAACTCGGACTTAAAGACGGGGACCGGTTTGCAGATGTCGGCTGCGGTACCGGGTCGGTCTCTATTGAAGCAGCCCGAATTGCTCGGAACCTGACTATCTATGCAATCGATGCCCGTAAAGAAGCTCTTCTCGCCACGGAAACAAATTTTAAGAATTTTGGGATTGAAAATGCCAGGATTCTAGCCGGCGAAGCTTCGGATATCCTTGGTTCAGAAAAGACTATTGATTCCATAGACTGCGCTTTTGTTGGAGGGACGAAAAACATTGGTTCCATACTTGCGAAGCTTGTTGAGAAAAAAGCCCGGAGCATTGTTGTAAACGCGGTCCGCATCGAAACCGTTGTCAGGACGATTGAGGCTATGAAGAGTCTGGATATTTTTGATGAGGTCATTCATGTTGCAGTCTCAAGAAGCTTCCCGATTGCCGGAGAGACAATGTTCAAACCCGAAAACCCGGTTTATATAGTTGTTGGAAAAAAGCAATCCTGAGATTCATTCTTTAATTACCATCAGATTAAATCACCATCAAGTTCATTAATTTACTCTTAATATTTACCTGTAAATTTATGGAGCGATAATATGTTAATAGGAGTAGGACTTGGTCCCGGAGACCCCCAGCTTTTGACCCTCAAAGCAGTGAACGTTTTGAAAAACAGCGATAAGGTATATGTTCCAGGCCGCCTGGCAAAAGACCTTGTAGCTCCTTATGTGGATGCAGAAATCCTTGAGTTCCCCATGATAAGGGATATCGAAGTCCTGAACACTCTCTGGAAAGAAAATGCAGACCGTATTGCCGACGAAGCAAGAAAAGGGACAGTGGCTTTCGGGCTTATAGGTGATCCAAACTTTTTCTCAACTTTCACTCACCTGAAAAAAGTTATGAACAGGCACTATCCGGATGTTGAGACCTCAACAGTGCCAGGAATAAGTTCTATCACATCTTTTGCTGCAAGGACTGATGTGGCTGTTGAGAGTTCCTTTGAGGTCAGTGACGGCTCTGATATCGGGTATAAGATCCACCTTAAAGCCACACAGCCGAGAAAGATAATCGAACAGCTTGAAACCGAAGGGTACAGGGAGTTTATTTTCGCAGAGAGGCTCTTTTCGGACAATGAAACGATTATCAGCAAAAAAGAAGATATTCCGGAAAAAGGGAACTATTTCAGCATTATTTACGGAAAGAAGTAAAGCTGCATGAAACAAATTTCTAGCGATAAAATGAGGTTTGAGTATTGTATAAATTGAATTTCTGTAATAATTGAACTTCTGTAGACAATTGAAAACCTCAATATGCAAATTAACCTCCTATAATCAAATTAATTCACTATAATTCTGAAATACTCAGGAAAGCAAAGGGAATGGTCAGATGGAAAGAAAAGTATATTTTGTAGGGGCAGGGCCTGGAAACCCCAAACTGATTACCGTTCTGGGACGTGAAATGCTCGAAAAAGCAGACCTTGTTATGTATGCGGGCTCCCTGGTAAACCCTGAAGTCCTTAATTACACTAAAGGGGAAACTGTGGACAGCTACGGGCTTACCCTTGACGAAACCACGAAAATAATCGCCGATGCGGTGGATGCAGGGAAGTTTGTGGTGAGGCTCCATAGCGGAGACCCCTCTCTTTACGGGTCTGTCATAGAACAGATGGAAGAGCTGAGAAAATACGATATTGAGGTAGAAAGGGTTGCAGGTGTCTCCTCGGTTTTTGCAAGTGCAGCAGCTCTCGGAACCCAGCTTACTCTTAACGGCGTTTCCGATACCCTTATCATTACCCGCCCTGCTGGAAAGACTCTGGAAAAAGACCTTATCCCCGAGCTTTCTGCTTATAACACCACAATGGCAATTTTCCTAGGCACCCAGAAGATCAGGGAAATAATGGACAAAGTCCGCTGCCCAAAAGATACTCCCGTTGCAGTTGTTTTCCACGCATCCTGGGAAGACGAAGAAGTTATTGCAGGGACTGTGGAAGATATCGCAGATAAGGTCAAAGATGCAGGAATTACACGCTCGGCAATGATTATAATCGGCGGAGTTGTCGACCCTAAAAACTACAGGAGGTCCTATCTATACGGAGTGGCCCAGGAACCGCTGTAATTACCTTTGAAAGGAACAGGGAAATTGCATCAAGGGTAGCAGAGCATCTTGAAGCCGACCTCCTTCTCTACGAAAAGGGCATCTTCAGGAAAGCCTTTGAAAATTACGGGGCAATCGTTGCAGTCTTTGCCACAGGCATTGTGGTAAGGGATATTGCCCCTCTTCTCGATAACAAGTGGTCAGACCCTGCAGTGGTTGTTGTGGACTCAAACCTTAATTTCGCAATTCCTCTCCTTGGAGGGCATCACGGGGCAAATGAGGTCGCCCGAAAAATTGCGGAGTTAGGTGCAGTCCCTGTGCTTACGACAGCTACTGAAGTTCACGGCAAACCCTCGGTGGAGGGCATAGCTGACAGGTTGGGCTGCGAAGTCTTCAATAAACAATCCACAATAGCTGTGAACTGTGCTCTCCTTGACCAGAATGTGGAGGTCCTTGAGGTTAAGGGTCCCAGGATTGTTGTTGTGGATGATGATGTTTCCGTGCTTGTGAGAAAAAAGCAGGCTGAAAGGGATAAAAGTGCCGGAAACAGCTAAAATTAAGGTTCATAGCTAAAATTAGGTTTATAAGTCAATAAATAATGAAACTGCATGAAAAGCAGTGGACAAAAGATTACTGATGATACTCGGTATCGGAACCCGCAGGGGCATTACAAGGGAAGAAGTCCTTGAAGCCGTAAAACAGGCGCTTGATGAGTGTGGTCTGAGTCTCCAGGAGATTACGGCTTTTGCCTCTGCAAAACTTAAAGAAAATGAGCGAGGTCTGCTGGAAGCAGGCGAATTTCTCGGCATTCCGGTTAATTTTTTGCCGGATGAAGTGCTGAACAGCTACAACCCTCCTTCATCCTCCCAGGCTTCGCGCTTCGGATTAAAAGGGGTTGCAGAGCCTGCTGCTCTGGCTCTCTCGGAAAAACACGAATTGATTTGCAGGAAGAAAGTCTATGGCAGAGTCACAATCGCAATCGCAAGATAAGGCATCCGGAAAACTCTATGTAGTAGGGATAGGACCGGGCTCAGTTGAACAGTTAACCCTCAAAGCCCGGGATGTAATCCTCAATGCCGATTATGTTCTTGGAAACAGCACTTACCTGGACCAGATGGAAAGCCTTCTCGGCTCTCAGGAAGTGATCCGCAGTTATATGGGAAAAGAGGTCGAAAGGGCACGAAAAGCTGTGGAACTTGCAAAAACCGCAAATGTCGTCATGATCAGTGGTGGGGACACCAATGTCTACGGCATGGCAGGAATAGTGCTTGAGGTAGCAGAACACGAGAACCTTGATGTGGACATTGAAATCCTTCCAGGGGTCACAGCGGTCCTTGCCGGGGCAAGCCTCCTGGGCGCACCAGTTGTTACGGATTTTGCGGTGATCAGTTTAAGCGACCTCTTAACTCCATGGGAAGTAATTGAAAAGCGGCTTAATATGGCTGCGGATGCCGACTTTGTGATAGGTCTTTACAACCCGAAGAGCCGCAAGAGAAAATCCAATTTTGCAAGGGCAATTGAAATTATTCGCAGGTACAAAGCCGATTCCGTACCTGTAGGGCTTGTAAAGAACGCCATGAGAGGCGAGGAAGAAGACCAGATCGTGACGACCCTTGGGGAAGTCATGAATTATGAGGACTGGGTGGACATGAGCACTGCTATTCTCATAGGCAACGGAGAGTCCAGGATCTGGAAGTCTCCGAAAAAGGATATAATAATAACTCCCAGGGGGTATCATAAGAAATATGACTACTGAACAAAAAGCCAATGAAAATGCAGGAAACCTTGAAAACCTCGAAGAATTTACCGAGCTTACAGTGGAAGTAGACCCCGAACTTGTAAAGATCTGCAATGACTCCGGGGCAAGGACTGATGAGGCAAAAGCCATCTACATGAAAAGCCGGACAATGATCCGTGAGATTGTCGGTAACTCCACTCCCGAAGACCGCTTCCGGCAGCGCTGTGTTATTGCAACAGGAGACCTTTCTGTCGCCGATATCATGCGTTTCAATAACGACCCCATACCTACAGGTGTTGAGGCAATTAAAAAAGGTGCCCCCATTTTTGTGGACATCAATATGGTAAAATCCGGGATCACAAAAGCCGGGCATAAATCCGAAATCATCTGCGTGCTTGACGAAGACCCCGACGCTAAAATCGCCAACAAGTACGGGATAACCAGGACATCGGCAGGTTTCCTGGCGGCAAGGGAAAAACTCGATGGAAGCATTATAGCTATTGGAAATGCTCCTTCTGCCCTTATTATGGTCTGCAAGCTTATTGAGAAAGGTGTAAGGCCTGCCCTTATTATCGGTCTTCCTGTCGGTTTTGTCAATGCAGCCGAATCAAGGGAAATGGTTAGAAACCTGAAAATCCCGATTCCTTCTATCAGCTGTGTCGGGACCAGGGGAGGGACTCCGATGGCTGTTGCCTGCGTAAACGAGCTCGTAGCAATCGCAAGAGAAAGTGAGGAGTAATCTCCCTGCTTTCTTTTTTAATTTTATTTTTTTCTCTGTTTTTTGTTCTGTCATCGGCTTATTAGTAGCCATCTGCATGATATTATTTCTCTTTTTTTTCTTTTGAATAAATTTATATCTGTAGCACCCCTTTTATTACAGGAGTCAAGAATGGACAAATAGTAATGTGCCTATTCTTTTTCACATCTCTTTTTTGGGGTGAACAATTGGGTAATGCTGCTAAGAAACTGGTTATTTCAGGTATCATTATTTTAATTACTATTTTACTTCTCTCTATCTCTATTCATTTTATGTTTAGAGGACCGGCAGCGCCTTTTTTCGTAATTCATAATCATGACATTATTAGTCATGAAGTAACAGTTGAAGTATTTGATCATAATAGCAAACCAATAGTAAATGAAACATATAATCTGGAACCTCATCGCGATTTTACAAAACGTCGTCCTTTGAGTGTACGGCTCAACAGAGAAAAAGAATATACATTTAAAGTAACTATGGATAAACAAATCACAAATATAAGTACGATGGAAATTCCAGGTCGTAAAACTTCAGTAAACATTCGTTTATATACCAAATCTGGTGAAACCATTCCCTATAACCCTAATCGTGAAGCTATCCCTATTCTCGTAGAGATTGTAGAATGGATGTGAGAAGAAATTAATTAGACTTATTATTTTTTCTTCTCAGGATTGAAATTTAAACTGAGTACTGACCTAATAAATTTAAAATAGCCACCAGAAGTGATTCTGGTAGACCATCCAGAGCCCGACAAGGATGAGCACTACTCCGGCCCCTTTCTTGAGTGCTGCGTCATACTTTGATATAAGTTTTATCTTTGAAGTGGAAAACTGAGCTGAGTATGCGAGCAGGAGCATGGGCACAGCAAACCCTGCAGAGTAAATCATAAGGGTTATTGCACCGTTAACAGTGCTTCCTTCCAGAGCTACCATTGTCAGGATTGATGCAAGGATCGGTCCCACACAGGGGATCCAGAGCACTCCCAGAGAAAGCCCTAAGAGGAGGCCGGAGACCGGACCTTTGTCATTCATTCCTGCAAGGAGGGGAAATTTTGCAAAAGCATTGAACAGGCCGATTTCAAAAATCATTGCAATACCCATTGCAATGATTAAGATTTCTGCCAGGATTTTTAACTGGGTTGTGTATGCCTGAAAAGCTGCTCCGAAGGCAGAGGTCACAATGCCCATAACGGTAAAAGATATGGTTACTCCAAGCACTATGGCAAGGGGCCTTAACTTTCCTTTTCCTGTAGAACTTGCAAGAACTGCAGGAAGAAGGGGAAGGATGCATGGGGACAGGATGCTGAGAACTCCTGCGCCAAATGCAACCACGGGGGAAATAGCTTCATAAGACATGGTTCTGATTTGACGTTTTATTGTTCAGTCATCTACGATTGCTGGTTGCACCAGTGAGTTACTGATCAATTACGAAGAGGCAAGTATATCTCACATATTTAAGAAAAATGTAAAGATATTCGTATGCTTACGTTTCTCAATAACCCCTGCTATTAAAGATACGTTTTTCATCCGAAAATCTGTTTTCAGTCCTAACCATTTAATATGTTTTATTTTCAGCTGATGATTTAATTTTCAGCTGGCGAGGAAGTTTAAAACTCAGATTTCACTGTATTGCTTTTTTATTTATTTACGTTTTCATGGTAAAGAATTGCTCTATCCAGGAGTTCTTCGTATACCTGTTTATCCATAACCCCAAGAACTCTTGCCTGGAATCTGTCTTTAGTGACGTTTCCGTTATCCTGCATGTAAACATACTCTCCGTCTTCAAGACCAACAACCACAAAGGAATCCGGAATATAAGACGTTACGAAATAAGCTGAAAGATTACGGCTCTGATCTATGTCTGCAGACATGACTGTGGCTTTTCCGGTGTATTCTGCTGCCAGGTCACTCAGGATGGGTTTCATCTGCTGGCACGGCCCACACCATTCAGCTCCGAATTTGATAAGGACCGGGCCTTCCTGTACGGATGTGTTAATCTGTTCCAGAGCGGTTAAGTTTTCAACAACACTTACCTGGATTTGCTGAGCGTCTGTGGAGTTGTCCCCGTCTTCAGTACAGCCTGCTGTAAAGAGTACAGCTGCAAGCAGGATCAGTAATATGACTAGCCTATTCATGTTCTCAACATTGATTCGTTCATTTGGTATTTCTTCAGGTTTTTAATATCAGTGATTTTCTCGTTACACTAATAATTTTCTTTTAATAGTCCTGAAAGCCTTTTTTCTGCAATAGAATTATCTATCATACACAAATAATTAACTGTAAACAATGATAACAATCATTTATTAATTTCCCGATTTAAGTTATGCGGTAGAATAGGATATCAATAACTATATTAGAGGCCCGTTGCAGACATGGGTTTTATATATAGAGAACTGATAAAAATAAAATAAGGAAAAAAGAGAAAACAAAGAAGTTTGACTTACTCTTTCTCAAGTATTTTTTCAACGGCGTCTACGACATTATCAAAATTCTTCTGCCATTCCGTGCCGTGTTTAAGCTGGTCCTGAACAACCGTGCCCCTGTCTTCCATTTCCGCGACTCCGGGTTCTATGGGAAGTCTGGCAAGGATGGGGATATTAAAGTCTTTTGAGGCTTTCTCGACGCCTCCGCTTCCGAAGACTTCTATGGGCTTGCCGCAGTGGGGGCAGATTAGCCCGTGCATGTTGTCCACAAGCCCTATTATGGGCACATTCAGTTTTTCCGAAAATGTGATTGATTTCCGAACACTTATAAGAGCCACGTCCTGAGGTGTCGTGACAAGTACGGAACCGTCACAGTTGGGGATAAGCTGTGCCACACTCAGAGGCTCGTCTCCGGTTCCAGGGGGCAGATCGATAATCAAAAAGTCAAGTGCTCCCCAGAATACTTCTTCAAGGAACTGCTTGATTGCTCCCATTTTGGCGGGCCCCCTCCAGATTATGGGCGAGTCTTTGTTTTCGAGCAGAAAACCAATAGACATCACTGAGAGATTGGGGAGCACCTCTATCGGGAGAATTCCTTCTTCGCTTACTCCAGGTCTTGCGGACTCCAATCCGAAGATCGTGGGGACCGTTGGACCGTGAATATCGCAGTCAAGAAGACCTACCCTGTGCCCGCGGAGAGCGAGCCCGACAGCGAGGTTTGCGGCAACCGTACTTTTCCCTACACCGCCTTTCCCGCTCATTACCATGATCTTACGCTTGATGCGCCTGAGGTTTACTACGATTTTCGGTTCCTCGGGCTTTTTTGATAAGCTTTCCAGTGGTTGAACCTTATCTGTCATTTTTATCGCCTGTATAAAATTTCCGCAACTTCCAGATTTTTCCGGATTTTTATATCTCTTTTTCACGAGTCAGCATCTTGTCAGCATCTTCATTGGTATCAGCAGTCTCGATCCTGATATAGTTACCGCCTTTAATTTCTATTGCTTTTCCGGTGCTCAGAGCAAGAGCTACTTTCATCCTGGCGGCTTTCAGATCTTCCCAGAAAGCTCTTCTCGATACTCCTACCCTTGTGGCTGCGTCTTCCTGCCTCAAGCCTTCGATATCTACAAGCCTGAGAGCTTCAAGTTCCTCTATTGTAAGGGATACCACCTCAAGGCCTGATAGTGGAACCCCTCTGGGCTTGAAGTATGTGATGTCAGGGGTTTGCTCGACGCGCCTTGGACATTTTGGCCTTCCTCTGCATTTTTTCATAGATTACTTATGCACATTGTGGAATAAATATATAACAATTTCTCTTTTCAAATAGAAAATTATAAATATTTACGCACATATGAGTGAAATTGTACTTTATATTTCTCTGACTTCCCCAGTCTGATAGGATTGACATGCATTTACTCACTTTAAATTTACAGAAAAATGCATATTTTGAGAGTCAGCGGATTATAACTGGAGTGTAAAATATGAAAATCTGCATAAGTGCGTGTGGAAAGGACCCTGATTCTGAAGTGGACCCTCAATTTGGAAGATGCAACTATTTCCTGGTGATCGACCCGGATGCAGGATCAATAAGCTCAATTAAAAACCCGGGTTCTGAAGCCTCAGGTGGCGCAGGAATTAAGGCAGCAGAGGCGGTTGTGGACGCAGGGGCAGATGTTCTCTTAACCGGAAGCTTGGGGCCAAACTCTTTTTCCGTACTTTCTGAAGCAGGCATTGAAATTTACTCCGGAGTCAGGGGCACGGTCTCCTCTTCTCTGCGAGAGTATCAGTCCGGAAAACTTTCCCCTCTCAAGAGTCCAAACGCTTCCAGTCATAGCGGTATGAAATAAAGTTTGACTTAAAGCTTAAACAGAATAAATCTTAAAAATATGGAAATTTGTAATAATACTTTATCCAATGTAACTTGATAAAAAGGTGACCTGAATGAAAGTATGTATACCCACTAAAGATAACAAAGGCATGGACGGAACTGTAGAGCAACATTTCGGAAAAGCCCCCACCTATACAATCCTTGATACTGAAACCGGGGAAGTTTCCGTGATCCCCAATACCAGTGAGCATATGGGCGGAGTGGACCTGCCTCCTGAGTTTCTGCGTAAGAATGGAGTTGAAATCATGTTATGTGGAGGGCTGGGATACAAAGCTGTTAAGATGTTTGAGTCTTGTGGGATCAGTGTTTTTGTGGGTGCTGGAGGCACGGTTCAGGATACAATAGAAGCCTGGAGAGCAGGTCAGTTCAACAATGCCAGTGCCGAAAATACCTGTGCGGAACATGAGCACCATCACTGAAGTGCCTGTTTTTTAATCTACATGTAAAGAGGGAAGTTACATCCAATGAAAATTGCAATAGCAAGTGGCAAAGGTGGTACCGGTAAAACAACGGTTGCAGTAAACCTCGCACTCGCTCTCGAAGAGGTGCAGCTTTTTGACTGTGACGTGGAAGAGCCCAATTGCAACCTGTTCCTCGGATTTGAAATGGAGCCTGTAGAAGAAGTGGTTTTCCTGGTTCCTGAGATCAATCCTGACAAATGTACACTTTGCAGGGGTTGTTCCGATTTCTGCAGATATAATGCCCTGGCTGCTATTCCCAATAGGATTCTTTCATTTCCCTCCCTCTGCCACGGCTGTGGAGGCTGCAGTTTTGTCTGTCCGGCAGGAGCTATAGAAGAAAAGCCCGAGACCATTGGAATTATCCAAAAAGCACTTTCCGACTCTCCTCTTACATTTTTCTGCGGTACTCTGAAAATAGGGAAAGCCACGGCAACACCTGTCATAAAGTCTCTTCAGAATCATATCGATGAAAGCAGACCTGCAATTATTGATTCCCCCCCGGGGACTGCATGTCCGGTCCTTGCGGTTATGGGATTTGCGGACTATTGTGTGCTTGTAACAGAGTCTACACCTTTTGGCTTCCATGATTTCTGTCTTGCTCTGGAAGCTGCGAGGGCTCTTAATGTACCGGTTGGAGTCGTCCTTAACCGGGACGGGTTAGGAGATTCAAGAGTGGAAGATTTTTGCAGGGCTGAAGGAATACCTATTCTGCTCCGTATTCCCAATGACAGGACAATTGCAAGGCTCTATTCGGAAGGCATTCCTTTTGTTAAGGAGATGCCTGAATGGAAAAAACAGTTCAAAGATATGTTTGAAACTATAAAAACAGGGCTCTATGAAAGTAAGGGGGTACAATGAAGCAACTGGCCATAATTAGCGGAAAAGGCGGTTGTGGAAAGACCACACTTACAGCTGCCTTCTCTTCTCTGTCAGAAAATGCTGTACTTGCGGACTGCGATGTTGATGCATCTGATCTGCCTCTTATTCTTAAGCCTCAGGTAATTAAAAGAGAAGACTGTCTGGGCCTCGAGCTTGCTTCCATTGATCCCGATCTATGTACTGGTTGCGGTATCTGTCTTGAGATGTGCAGGTTCGGAGCGGTTAACGAAGATTTTACGATAAACCCGTATAGCTGCGAAGGTTGTGCAGTCTGTACTGTCGCCTGCCCGGAAAATGCGGTGTCTTTGATGCCGAGAGTTGCCGGGCAGGCATTTTCCTCCATGACCCGTTTCGGGCCCATGGCTCATGCAAAACTGGGAATCGGTGAGGAGGCGAGTGGAAAACTTGTGAATATGGTCAGAAAAAAGGCAGCAGAACTTGCAGACCAATATTGCTGCAAGCTCGTTATAATTGACGGCCCTCCAGGTACCGGCTGTCCGGTTATTGCTGCTATTACCGGAACTGATCTTGTCCTTGTGCTCAGCGAACCAACGGTTTCCGGAATTCATGACCTGAAACGGGCAATAGAGCTCACCACACACTTCAAAATCCCAGCTGTCGCCTGCATTAACAGATATGATATTAACAAGAAAAAAAGCCTTGAAATTGCGGATTTTTGCAGGGACGCTGGAATTCCTCTCCTTGCCTGTTTACCCTACTCTGATGTGACCACACAGGCAATGCTGATGGAAGAATCTGTAATAGAGTATGCTGCTCGCTCCAGGGATTCGGAGGCTATGAAGTTTGCAAATATTGTCCGCAAGCTCTGGGCAGAGATTGAAACAGGGCTTTCAGAGTTTCCGGACAAAGATAAGTATTCAAAAGCCCTCGAGGTCAGGGAGTTCAAAACTCCGGAATGATCATAGGCCAGAAGTTAGAAAGTTAAATAATATGGCAGTTGTTAATTAGTATGGTAATTTATTCTTTTAACATTGCTGTGAATATTATGGTTTAGAGGTAATTTTGTAACAGCAGGCAATTCTATAGTAGTAAGGATAGTTCTATAGTAGTTCAATAAGCAGTAAATTCGACGAGTAGTGGTTCACAAATAGTCGGTGAGGGAATAACATGGATTATACTCAGCTTGCAGAGAAACTGGTCAAGTACCTTGGCCTTAAATACGAACCGGTTGCAGTGAAAGTTATTAAGAAAGGAGAGCCGATGCCCGAAGGGTACAGCGAGCCCGATAAAAATCTCAGGCACTGCCAGTCCATTATGAAAGCCAGAAAAGGAGAGTCTTTTATAATTCCTGCTGATAAGCATGCCTGCGTGGTAGGAGCTTCAAGCCTGGGGATTATCCCTACACCTGAAAAGGTAGCTTCGGGGGAGTTCCATCATAACCTGGGGATGTTTGACAGCGTGGAAGCTGCAGCCGAAATGATAGGTAAACGCCCTAAGTTTGAGCCTGAAAGCAGGGTTGCAACCGTCGTAGGCCCTCTGAAAGATGCAAAAGTTGACCCTGACGTGGTTATTCTTGTAGACAGGCCGGAAACCATTTACTGGATTATTCCTGCAAGCACTTACCATAAAGGCGGAAGGGCTAACTTTAGCAGTGCGGCTTTCCAGGCAACCTGCGCCGATACAACCATCCTGCCAAACCTGACAGGAGAAATAAATATTTCTTTAGGCTGCTTCGGGTGCAGAAAAGCTACGGACATCGAAAATGATGAAATGCTTGTGGGCATTCCTTTCAATAAACTTGAAGAAATTGTTAACGTTCTTGAAAAGCTCTATGAAGGTCCTATGCCTAAGGCAAGGAAGTAAACTTCTTGAGACTTTAATTTTTCCTTATTTTTCAATGAGATTTTTTTCTTTTTTCATTGAGCTTTTTTAATCTGGTTTGCTCATCATAAGCTCTCCAGTATATTTCTTTATTTTATGGAAATATTTATACCTGCAAAGTTTATTTATGATTGTAGTACCTATCGTGTTAAAGACCCCGGGAGAAAAAGTGTGCAGTGCGCGTTGTGCAGGAATAAGGAATGCCTGATAGGCAAAAACTGCTCTGTTATAAAATCGGGACTTGATTACAGCGGCGATAACCTTAAGTCAATCCAGATTTCAGCCTGGCTTGAATCGGACCCTACCAAGAGAACAAAGCTAGAGGAAATTGCAATTTACTCGAAAAGGCTCGGGTACAGAAAGATAGGTATCGCTTTCTGTATCGAACATGAAAGGGAAGCAAGGCTTGTTTACGACATCCTTTCAAGGTATTTCGATGTATTTTCAGTTTGCTGCAAGGTTTGCAGTATTGAAAAAGAAAGCCTGGATATCAGGAAAACCGTTGAATCGGAATTTGAGGCGGCCTGTAATCCCATAGGGCAGGCTCTTCTCCTTAATGATGACCGAACTGACCTCAATATTATGCTCGGTCTTAAAACAGGTTATGACATTCTATTCGCAAAATATTCGGAAGCCCCTTCAATAACGCTTCCTCTTCTGGAACTTCCCTCTACTGGGGATTCCGAGATCGATTTTATAGAATAAAATTTAAATCTGGTGTAACTATTCAGGTAGAGCCTTTGAAAGGCTACAATTTTTCCTCTTTTCGAGGAAAAATTGCATATAAATTGAATCCTATTTCCTTTCGTTATTATGCTTACACGTGAAGAGATTCTTATCATTTATGACGCTGGTCCTGAAGCTGTAATTTCTGTAATCCAGAGGCTTGAGACTATCATAGAAGAACAATCTATTCGTATTGCTGAACTCGAAGAACGTGTAAAGGTATTAGAATCTCGTTTAAACCAAAACAGTCGTAACAGCAGTCGCCCTCCTTCTACTGATTTTTTTATCAAGGAGAAACCTAACCCCAAGAGTCTCCGTAAAAAGAGTGGCAAAAAACCTGGAGGTCAAGATGGTCATCCAGGAACAACTCTTGAAATGGTTGATCATCCTGAGTAGGTAATAGAACATTCTTTGAGTTGCTGCAAAGAATGTGGCCATACTCTTGAGAATGTTGAAGTTGAAGCCTATTTTTATTTGCGATGCTAAAACACCGGAGAAATACATGCCAGAAAAATCTACATCTAAATTGGAAACTGATTCTGAACGCGACTCTGAACTCCTGAAAATCAGGGCACATCACCTCTGCTGCATCCAGGGATTCCAGGGATATGGATATAGTCCTGCATTTGTTGCCAATATGCGGGCTGTGATTTCGGATCTGGAATCTCTCCCTTCCAGGCCTCTTAAGCTTGTGACAGAATGTGATGCAATCTGCGTTTCCTGCCCGAGCAAAAGGGAGTGTACTATTCAGGAATCTATCCTCTCCCGCAGGATTAGACAGATGGATCTTGTTGTCCTGGATAAATTAAAAATAGAGGATGGAAGCGTTATAAATGCAGATGAAGCTTTCGGGCTCATAAATTCCAGAATTAACAGTTCTTCGGATGTTGAAGAGGTCTGCGGAACCTGCAAGTGGAGGCAAAAATGCCTCTGGTATATGCAGGCAGGCAAATAAAAGCCGGCAGGAAAATGTTTTCTGCAGTTTCATATCCTGCAGTTCAACTTAAACCTGCACTGATCTCATATATTTTTGCTAAAAACTCGATGTTCTGAACCGCATTCTGTTCTATGCCCAGCTGGTCCGGAGAAAAGCCGAGAGCGAGGCCGAGAAGCTGAGAATAATGAAGGACCGGAATGGAATAGTCTGTTCCGAATTTTTCATTGACAGCAATCTGCCCTCTGTCAAACTGAAGGTGACAGAACGGGCAGGCATTGACTATGCAGTCCACTCCTGCTTTACAGATACAGTCAAGTTTATGTTCGAGCATTTCCAGGGATTCGTCAGCATACCCTGAACGTACTCCTCCTCCTGCACCGCAGCACATCATTTTGTCGGTATAGTCCACACTCTTCGCGCCAGTGGCTTCAACCAGCTCATCAAAGAATACCGGTGACTCCGTATCTCCTAGATTCCTGTCCTTCGAGGGCTTTATCAGGTGGCATCCGTAATGCAGGGCTACTTTCAGGTCGAGGGGAGTTGTAATATACTCTTTAAGTTTTTCGGGTCCGAATTCTTTGTATAAAAACTCGATTATGTGCCTTATCTCTGATGTTCCCCTGAATTCCATACCTATTTCTTTAAGACAGCTATTTGTGCAGGCTTTCATTTCAGGGTCTTTTTTAAGTTCCATATTGGCGTCTGCCAGTGACCCATAGCAGCCATTGCAAACTGTCAGGACATCTCTCTCCATCCTTTCCGAAAGAACAATATTCCGGCTTGCAAGGGCGAGCCAGGTTGCTTTATCAAAAGACTTGAACACTCCAGGGGCAGGGCAGCATGACGCTCCCGGCAGGTCACATGCATCGATTTCAAGCCTCTGCAGGCAGAGTTTGGTTGCTTTTTCAATTCCGGGATAGCGGTTGGGTACGATACAGCCAAGGAATAGCGATAATTTGTTCATTACTTCTGCCTCCTTACTTTTCAGCTGCCAGTTCATCGAATTTGCAGGTTTTGAGGAGAGCCTTCAGTTCCTCAAGAGCTTCAGGATACTTCTGGACAGTTTCAGGTATGGGGTCCAGCCCGAGTTCCTCTCTCTTTTTCTTTGTCTCTTCGTCAAGGGGGACTGCGTGTCCGCATTCAAGCACCAATTCCGAGACGCGGCGGTGTTCAGGGCGCATAAATCCCTTTCTTACTGCCAGCCTCCTGAGCTCAAGAAGGGCATCTGTGATAGGTATTCCGCGCGGGCAGCGCTCCTGGCAGGTGTAGCAGGTTGTACAGAGCCAGAGGGCATCATCTGACAGAACAGTAGCTCTGTTCTTGCGTGCGTCCCGAATTATTCTTCGGGTATTAAGCCCGGTATGCCGTCCCGAAGGGCAGCTTCCTGTGCATGTGCCGCAATGCATGCAGGAAAGCACGTCCAGTCCCGCAGCCTTTAACACTTTTAGCAGTTCTTCGCTCATACAGATTCACTGTCTGGTTTTCGATTGATTTTTTCCTTTTTAAAAAATAAGTGTAACCGAAAGAAGCAGGTAAGGAAGAAACTCTGCAGCCAGATCCTGATACTGACGGGCAGGTTTCTAATTTCAAAATGATGATTACTTCCAGAGGAAGCTTTTAGAATTTTTTCAGTTCTATTTTCCTTTCAGAAGGATTTTTAGAATTTTTTCAGTCCTATTATATTCGTATTACTCTTATGATATTTAACATGAGCTAAATTTATCCGGGATTAAAATCAGGAAAAAGAATTTTTAAGTTCCACATACGCATCGGAGGATCATTAAAAACAATACACCTGATTCCTTCAGGGATGAAACTAAGCGTATTTCTGGCTTTACTTTTCCACGGTTTATGTCCTGAGAAATTATTTTGTTTTTTCGCTCCAGAGTATTTATCCCAATTTATATGCCCTATCTCATATAAGAGAAATTTTTTGAGTAAGCCCTTCACCCTTTAATTCCTTTTTCGGCAAACTTCATTCCTTATATACGTTTTCCCTGACATTTTTGCCTGGATTGTTCAGGAGAAATTTATTCCGAGGTCTTTAAGCCCGTTCAATTTCGCCAGATTTATAAGTAGCGGGGTCAGGGATTCCATGGTAGCTGCCTGCTTAAGGGGGCCTCCATCAAGGGGTTTGAGGCATCCCATATGCCGTGTAAGCTCCATGACCAGTTTCTTTGCCTCTTCGTCATCGCTGCAAACAAGTGCGTCGTGCACTGCTTTGCATTTAACAACATCCTTGAGTTTTCCTGCAGGAATATTATGGAAGGCTGCAACAACTTTCGTGGTCTCCGGGACATTTTTCTGGATTGCAAGAGCTGCCGAACCCTCTGCAGGAGGCCTGTACGCCATAAAGCTACCTTCTTTCACCATTGGGACTACCGGAGAAATAACTATTTTATTCTCAAGTGTCTCTTTTATTTCTTCCAGAAGAGGAAGAACATGGTCAAAACGGATCGTGAGTATTGCCATTTCGGCTGCTTTTGCAGCTTCAAAGTTATTCATTCCGGTAATCTTTATGCCGGACGTATCGAACCCGCAGTTCTCAAGTTCTGATAACGCTTTTTTTGCAGCTTCTTCTGCAGTTTCCAGAGATCTGGATCCAATAATTATCTCATTCTTCACACCTTCAGGCATAAGGTTTTGAAGGGCAAGTCTCAGTACCATTCCTTCTCCTATATTGCCGGTTCCTCCTAGAACAGCTATTTTTAGCTTTTCAGAATTCAATTGAACAGGACCTCCAGTTTGCTATGTCTTCCCATAACATATGTCAGGAAGTTAATATATCTTCTGTCTTAAATCATATGATTATAATACTTAATGTTATATAGGAATTATTTCATTAAGTTATTCTATTTTTTCCAGGATTTTCTTTAATTATCTCTGCCTTATGCTATTCTTTATTTTTTGATTTTGAATATTCTTTTTCTAATAGTTAATGGAAATATTTATAATGTTTCTCGTTATATGTTAAAATAAATTAATTCTGTCGATGGGTTGTTTCAGGAATTACTTCACATATACCTGTATCCTGTCTACAGTCCTGACCTGCTACATAAGCAACATCGGGGGTAGTGTATCTGGGGAGTTACACCGCAAAAATACTTTATTTATTAACGCTGGCTACGGTATTTACATGTCTACTTTTTTCTACCAGTTTTGTAGTGCATGGAGAGGGAGGGTCTTCAGGATCTGAACAGGAAACTTCTGATTCACTGCCTCAAGAAAACGTTTTATCTAATAAAGAGATCTCATACTCTGTCTCGTCTATTTTGAAACAGACTGATCACGATTCGAGAATAACTTCTAAAAAAACAATTGAAAATAAAAAAGAAACTGAAGAAGCCTTGGAAGCATATGTTCAGCTCTTTCCCGGTACAGGTGCAGAAGTCCTGGCTCCTCTTTCCGAGCTTAAAGAATGGGACGAAGATTCCAGTATAGCTGCAGTCTGCGTTAAACCGGGATCAATTGAAGAGCTCTACTCTCTTGAAGGCGTGCGTTCTGTCGAGCTGGCTGTTCCTCCCGTTATCAGAAAAATTGAGAGGGGAGATAAAGAGTCTCTTTCTTCATGGAGCTTCTGGAAACAGGGCGGTATAAGTGGAACCGGAATTAAAATAGGGATAATTTCCGATGGAGTAGAAGACATCTCTGAAGCTGATAGATCGGGAGCCCTTCCTGAAAGCGTGCATGTCCTTTCTCCGGGAAAAGGAACTGAAGGGACTGTAATACTCGAAGTAGTCCATAAGGTGTCTCCGGGTGCAGAACTTTACTTCCACAGCGCAGGAAACAACAAGCTTGAATTTAACAGGGCAATTGACGCTCTTATCGCCGAAGGCTGCCAGATTATCTGCGATGACGTTGGCTGGCCTGACGAACCTTTTTTTGAAGATGGTATTGTAGCTTCTCATGTCAGAGAGGTTATTGAAAGACAGGATATTCTTTATGTGAGCGCAGCAGGCAACGATGCAGGGCGTCATTATCAGGGAATGTTTTTTGACAATGGGTCAGGCTGGCATGATTTCAGCTCAGGGACCAGTGATTCCAGAAATATTTATATGGACGTACCTCAGGGAGAAAAAATAACTGTAGTTCTTCAGTGGAATGACCCCTGGAACTGCTCCGAAAACGACTATGACCTCTATCTGTGTGACCGCTGCAGCGGGGAAGAACTGGATGCAAGTGAAAAGGTTCAGGGCGGCACAGAAAAACCTCTCGAATACATTCAGTACACCAATATGGAAGACACCATAAAAAAAGTGAACATTTCAGTTAAAAAACACTGCGGGCAGGACAGGATGCTGGAGATTTATATTTACGGAAACTCTTCAGTAAAGATCCATCCGGATAATCTGGTTGAGGAGGACTCTGTATTCGGGCACCCTGCCGTCCAGGATGTTATCTGTGTTGGAGCGGTTGATTCTGGAAATTTGCAGAAAAGCATAGCGTCATACTCCTCTCGCGGTCCTGTAAGCATTTACTACCCTGAGTACGAGTTAAGGAACAAGATAGACCTTAGCGGGCCCGGGAGTGTGAGAGTTTCAGGCACAAACGGGAAGGGAAGCCTTTTTGCAGGTACAAGTGCTTCTGCTCCATCCGTAGCGGGAATCGGGGCTCTTGTCTGGAGCATGTGCCCTGAAAAAAACAGCAGTGAAATACGCGAGATCCTGTGTTTTTCAGCCGAAGACCTTGGAGATCCGGGTTATGATACCGTTTTCGGGCACGGCTCTGTCAATAGCAACACAGCTCATTCTCTAAAAAAACTTTACGCAGATTCCAGCTTATCATCGAAAACATATGGAGTCTCATCTGCAGAAACAAGAGGAACATTTTCACTGAAAAATTCCATACCCTTTGAACAGCTCTGCTCTCTCGCAAAATTGTCTTCGAGAGACAGGTAAAGGGACTTCTCAGGCGAAAAGGCAGTTTACCGATCCCAGGGGTGAATTTCCTGCCGGGATTCATTCTCAGGTTCATTCAGCAAGATTTTCACTCCAAAAGTAAGATCCCCACACATGAAACCCTGTCAGGCCTGCAAAACTCAAGCATAACTCCTGCTTCTTCCATTGTTTTCTGGACATTTATCCCAACAGCTTCGGGTGCAAAGCGCCTCATTTCAGGTTTTACACATTTTTCAAGGTTACAGGTCTCACATTCATTGCAGGAGCCTGGCCTGAGAAGATGTGCAAAAGTAAATCCTTCCCTGAAAGCTTCCTGCTCAAGCTCGAACATCTTATGAAATGAATCCTTCCGAAGCCCTGACCACGCTTCAAGAACGTCCTGAATCCCTGACGTATCCAACTCTTCTACAAGGAGAAGTGCACTGCTGTATTCCCTTATAACCTTCCTGAATTCATCAACTGACATGATGTGTGGAGGGCAACTCAACCTTTTGCCATAACCTCTGCATCCGTAAGCACATTTAAGAGCAATCCGGTTCTCAACCGGAATATCTCCTGCCTTCATGAAATAAGCCTTAATTCCTATTTCCGATGCTTTTTTAACAAGGTCTTCATATTTCCCGAGCATAATAACCCCTTCTAAGAGCTTTATCTATTTTGTTTTTGTTTATTTCTCTTATTATTTCCCTTTAATTCGTTTTTCTTCTAATTATTTTTTCTGTTTTGAAAAAATAGGGGTATGCGCAATGTGAGTTTTTTCATCTCTAATTATTATTCTGATAAAATAATAACAACCTGTACATCTTTGTACTTTATACCTTGGTTTTATTTGGTTCTTCTTACGGGTTACACTTCTATAATTGTTAGCATATAACTTAGTAAAGGGATCTGCATGATCAAGAAAGTACCTTCAACCGAACTGAAAAACCGTATGAGTTGCTTCAGAAAACAGATGGATATCTCAAATCCCGACTGGGAAATAGCTTTCATCTTCAGCAAAATCAATCTTTATTACTTTACCGGCACCATGCAGGATGGGATGCTTATTATTCCGAGGAATAGAGAAGCAACTTTCTGGGTACGGCGCAGTTATGAGCGGGCTCTGGATGAATCGCTATTTTCCAGTATCAAACCTATGAACAGCTTCCGTGACGCAGCAGGGAGTGTGAGCAGGGTAAGCGAGCTTCCCGACACTGTATATCTGGAAACCGAAGTAGTCCCTCTGGCCCTCTACCAGAGGCTTCAAAAATACTTCCCATTTAAGAACGTTAAATCCGTTGATGCCCAGATTTGCGCTGTTAGAGCGGTAAAAAGTGAGTATGAGCTTTCCCTGCTGCGAGAAGCCGGCAGAATTCATCAACATGTACTCGAAGACCTTGTGCCCGGGATGCTGCGCGAAGGGATGAGTGAGGCTGACCTGTCAACGGAATTGTTCTCTGTTCTGGTCAAAGAAGGGCACCACGGTGCATGCCGTTTTGGAATGTTTGATACGGAAATGATTCTCGGAAATGTCTGTTTTGGGGAAAGCTCCATTTATCCTACTTATTTTAATGGACCCGGCGGAAAGTATGGTTTATGCCCTGCTGCACCCGTGCTTGGGAGCCGTGACCGGAAGCTAAGAAAAGGTGACCTTGTGTTTGTTGATGTGGGGTGCGGAGTTGATGGTTATCATACGGATAAAACCACAACATACATGTTTGGCTCTTCCCTTCCGCAGTATGCCATAGACATGCACAATAAATGTGTGGATATACAGAATGAAGCTGCAGCAATGTTAAAACCAGGGATTGCCCCTTCTGAAATCTACAATACCATAATGAATGGGCTTGATAAGGAATTTCTGCAAAACTTCATGGGTTTCGGCAACCGTAAAGTGAAATTTCTCGGGCATGGAGTCGGTTTATTAATTGACGAAACTCCCGTAATTGCCAAAGGGTTTGATGAGTCCTTGCAGGAAGGAATGGTATTTGCTCTCGAACCTAAAAAAGGAATTGAAAATATCGGTATGGTTGGAATCGAAAACACTTTCATAGTAACTGCTGATAGCGGAGAATGCATTACAGGAGATAATCCGGGATTGATTCCTGTATATTGATTAGTAAATGAGAATAAAATTTACGTTTAGTGCGTTAAGAGCAAAAAAATTGGGAAGTATAGCTTTTAAAAATAGGATTTACGCAGTTGAACAAAAAACCAGTAACATAAAACACCAAACTGTCTAAAGCGTTATCTTCTCGGAAAGCTCACATATGCTCGTTTTACATCTCAAGTGCGTAACTCCGACTCAGTTCCAAAATCTAGTGATTTCTACATTTTTTGATTGAAATCTTGAATTCCCCTGCAGAATTCAATTTTCGATCAAACTCAATATTCAAGCTCTTCTGGCACAGGTCAATATGTCATGCTCAAAGAATTGTGCCATATTCAAAATCTAGTGATTTTTGATTTTTATGGTTATCACTAGATTTTGGCATTGTGTCGTAACTCCTATATTTATATTTCTATGATTATTTACACTCTACAAAGTATAGCCTTTTTTGTCAGAAATAAATTACTTTCATTTTGGACGGTTGTTTGTTCAGTGATTGATGTAAAATCCTTTTTTTCATCAAAAAAGAAATCCTGGCGTTTTTTAATCACCTAAAATTTAGTTGAGACTCGAAAGGCAATAGGTTACCAATCTCCAGTGTCCTGGAGTTTTCAAACTACATTATCTTTTCTTGAGCCTCCATCCACCACACAGGCAGGCCAGACTCCCCAACAATCCGAAGCCTGGAATAGAATTATTTTTGCTCGATTCATTTCTACCTGAACTACTACCGCTGCCAGATTCGGAATTATTATTTGAATTATCAGATCCTTTTATACCTTCTTCAGGTGTCGACATAAAAATAACTGGAACATTATTCACATTTTGTTTTCTTGCCTCTTGATCAATGGTCTGGTAGATTTCTTCAGCAAGAAAAGTTTTTTCTTCAGGAGACAAAGTTTCGTTAATCTCTACTTCCAATCTAATTCCTGTTGCGTATCTAATTACCTGACCTTGTTCCATATATGGAGTGATTTTTTCCTCGGTAGCATTAGCAATCTCAGATAGCTCATTCACCCAGGAAATTGTCTCATTCTTATCTTTTAACAGAGGAATATTCCCATAAGCTGCAACGGTTTTCTGCACTGGCATGACCGTTTTTTGCTTCATAACTTCTTCAAGTGTATATATATCAGCTTCAGAAAGATTTTCTGTATTTTCCCCAAACCAGTACCAGCGATTAATGCCTTCCAGGTAAATTACCTCCCTATAAGTTCCGTATCCGAATTCTACTGGAATATCCTGTATACCCATTTCTTCTGCAGAATTATCTATTAGAGAGTAGATCTCATCCATTAACTGCTCGTCAACATTGCCATACTTGAACAAAATCACAAAGTATCCCTTGGCATTAATTCCACATGACATTACCTCTCCATGAGGATACATGTATTTGGAGACAACAGTGTCTTTTATCTCATTACTAAGTTCTTCAAGAGTAGAGTTCCAGTTTTCTTTTTGAGTCTCAGTTTCCAGTACAGGAGGCTTTCCGTATCTTGTAATTACATTATTTCCTTGTGAATACAGACCAAAAAAGTAAGTATAATAGTCAAAATCTACATTACTTATTTCTGAATTTTCAGAATTATTACTTTCCGGCGAAAGTTGCACTGAATCATCGGCAGATGCAGGAAATATCAAGACCCCAAAAAATAGAAGTAACGTTATCAATAAAGTTTCAGATTTTTTCATCATACCTGCTCCATGTTTAATTAACTACCGTCAAGATTTATCATTGTACAAAGGTCCGATTTAATAAGAAAATGAAAAATTCTATAAAATTGGCCATCAATTTTTAATTGATTATGTTATTCCCAAGACGCTTTTAATTCACCCTATCTTTCTTTAGGAATAAAGAAGATGTAATTTCATGTTTTTGTTCTCGGTATTGTCTTCTGCAATGCCTATGAAGTCATTCCTAAAATGAATATTTGAAATTATATTTTTACCATTCCTTAAATACAGACAAAGCTAACATAATCATTACCTCTTAGGGCAGATTTTATGGAGTTCAGGTGTACCGGAAATACTTCCAAACTCCATAAACTCATTTTTATCAGTTCTTTAAATGTTTTATGGCCAAATCATCCAACTATTAATCTAATTCCCCGATATATCTCCAAACAGTTTGGATTTAGATTTGACTATTCTTTCAGTTGGGTGATTTGGCTATAAATTAGTTATAAAAGTAAGTTTCCAGAATAATAACATTTAATTAGATCCTGAGTTTGACAGTTTGATTTTTATGTTGAAAGATTGTTTTCATATCTGTTGGAATGATAAGTAATATTATTTCAACAAATTTTTGCCCATTTTTTAAGATTCAATTTGACAGATAGCATGAATCTCAGATAAAATATAGATACTATACAAAAAGTCAGGTGTCAAAAGTGCCAAAATGGGACAAAAATCTCTACTAATTTACCTTATAGTGATTGTGAAGCTGGAGAATCAGAGGCAATTTGATGGAATTTATGAATACTGTCAATTGATTTTTGACAAAAAATTGAAGCTTCTCACTAAATTTAATTTATACTGTCAAACTAAGGATATAGAGATAAATCCTACCGTCAGTTTGGCCGTCTGCATTATCATAGTATGTACCCAGCAATGCGCCACTCGGAGTATACACCTTAAGCCGGAGTGAATCAGTCGAATCTCCCCAGTTAAGATCCACTACCAGAAGGGTCAGGCCGCTACTTACACTTTTTTCATGCAGGTTTGTCTCTCCCTGTCTGATCGTATCATAAATTGTACGAATACCCATTTCCTCGTTAACTGTCTAGGCTTCAGTGTCAATTGCAGGTGTTACGATGTAATTACTTGAGATTTCTGCTTTATCTATATTCTCAGTTGTTGCTGTTGCAGTGGAAAATAAAAAAAGCAAAGTTGTCAACATAATCAAAAATATCTTTCTCGACATTATTAGCTCTCCTTTTAACACTTGTCAAGACAGTTTACTTAAATTTTATGGCCAAATCATCCAACTATCAATCTAATTCCTCTATAAATCTTAAAACAGCTCGATTTGGATTTGAATATACTTTCAGTTGGATGATTTGGCCATAAAGTAGTTATAAAAGTGAGTTCATGGAAAAAATGAACATCCAAAAAGATGTTTGGCGGAGTTCAAATTCACTCTGGAAAGTCTGTTTGAACCCCACTTTGCCCGGAGGCATGAGTTAGTGTTAGCTTTGTGAATATTTAAGGCTTGCTTGATCCTGCCTCTGGAACAAAATGTGCGAGGTAGAAACATGACAACAAAGAATAAATTTGGAATAAGAATATTGTTTTTGACAATGTTCTTAATAAGCACGGTTTTTGTACCGGTGGCGAGTGCCGAAACATTATCTGAAGGTGCTGATGATATAGAAGTTGCAGAGCTAGGACTAATTACATCAGAGGAGCTAAATTCGATAATCAAACAGATTCCTCCAACAGATCCCCATATCCTGGAAAAAATGAGTGAAAATGAGAGCGCTTTAAGAACGTACGGTAAAGTTCCTGAAATTACAACAGGTACTGAGGTTTATAAATGGTTTAATACTTTGGACTGTATCAGGGTTAACCTGAATGAGAACAAAGAAATGAAGCCGTACTTTTATCCTGCAGGCCCACTTGTAGCATACGGTACACATGCAGACGGTTATTTTTGGATTATTGTCGACGAAAGGTATGATATTAAAAACGAGGATTTTGATGCCATTGTCGATTTAATAAATAAACAAGCAATAAAACTAAACATTAAAGATGTGCCAATTATTTTTTCTACTGGCACTCCAATAAATATTACTTCTGCTTCCATTAATCAAGTTTCAACAAGTTCTGTAGACCCGTACCTTGTTTATCGTCGCCCTATTACAGGAGGGATAGCGCTTACTATAGTTAATGGGGGTTCTGGAGCTGACGGGACTATAGGATTTGCTGCTAAAAGAAATAGTGATAATGCCAATGGATATGTAACTACTGGACATACATCTTGGTTCCAAACGGGCTTACCATCATACCAGCCAATATACGGCTCTGGTAATCAGGCTGGGACGGTTTCAAAAATCGGCGTAAATACTGATGCAGCTTTTATACCATATAGTAATGTTACGGCTCGAATACATACTGGTGGAGGGAATTTTGTGAACGTAGCCGGTTACTATTCGGGTGGAATTTCAGGCATGACTCTTACAAAATCTGGAAGAGCAAGTGGATCTGTGACAGGACAATACATCGGAGTTTTGACAGGTCAGACCATTGGTGGGCACTACATGGATAAAATAGAGTTAATGACTACAACATGCACAAGTGGAGATAGCGGCGGACCTGTATATGCTTATTATAATGGGAATTATAAGATCGTTGGAATAATATGTGGATGGACGACAGTAAATCAATCTATACCAGCCACTGTTTATATTCCATGCGGGGAAGTAACGTCTAAGCTCGGTGTAACTCCTCTTACAGCATAAATTTAAGACGTAAATATTTGCGTCTTTTTCATTTTTAGAGAATTTCCGCGAGGAAAAATCGGCAAATAAGTACGTTTGTGCACGTCTGCGGAGTTTGGATAGAAGAATATCAATCGGATCTCAGAAACTGAGTTTAGAGTAAGTGCCCGCAACGAAATAACCTATGCAACTTATTATTTATTGTAACTTTGATTGGCGACCCTGATCGTGAAAATCAAGATGTCCAATCTAATGTCTGCAGAGGTAATTCTGTGACGGGGCCTAAGTATAATAGTTTTCTTTCAGTGGCTCTGTAGAAAACCTACCTAAACCAGCTTCAGGAGGACGAAAATAACTAAGTATAAATGAATCCGCCCATTCAGTTAAAATTAATGGAGATTCATTATATCAGAGGATTTCTACAGAGCCCTTTCAGTCGCAATAATTATAAATCTGCAGTTATTCGTGTTTTTTATTTTTCAATTGTTTCTGAATTTGCCTGCATAAATTAAAAATGGAGGGACTTTACCTGAAAATCAGAACATTGATAGTTATCTGCCTGCTGATGGTGTCACTGATACCTGGGTCGGGCTGCATTGACAGTAGTAGCGAACCAGTCAAAGAAGCCAAACTGGATGAAGTAACAGACAGTCAGGACACTTCATCCAATACTACAGTAGAAACTGCTCATGAGGAAAACTTCTCGGAAGAAAGCAAAGCTACCCTTGAATCTGAAAAAAAAAGCTCTTTTTTCGGATATTATAGTAAAAGAAGCCTACAGTTTGAGGCAGATGTTCCTCCTTATCCTTTGCCTCTAAAAGCTTCCGAAATTGCAAATTATGAAGATTTCTCCCAGAAAATTCCCCTGACAAACGACAGCAGGAATTTACTGTACAAAAATGGATTCGTTGTAATTGAAAGTGGGGCAGCCGGCCTGTTTGAAGCAGAGCCAGTGAGAGTAAACGAAACTTACAAGGATCTGAAAGTGGCTGACGTTCCTATCTTTATTACATCGGATTCTCTTCTTCACCTTTATAATATTCAGTTTGATGAAACTTTAAAACGAGTCGAAGAAAAGGAGTTTTACAACATCCTTTGGAAACTTGATAAAGCCCTCCTTGAAGCCTCCATCGAGGATTATAATAGGTCGATAGAGGATAAAGCTTCTGAAGAAGTAATAGAAGCTTCAAGAAGAAATGTTGTCTACTTTGCTGTGGCTTTGAGCCTACTTGAACCAAAACCCGAGCAGATAGAAGAAAAACCGGAAATTTCAGGGAAGAATTTCTATTCTCAGGACGCGAAACAATACAATGTCGAAATCCCTTCATTTGTAAAAACTGATGTAGAGACTGAACTACGCCTGATAGAGGCTCAAGAAGGTTCTGTACTTTCTCCGATTTTCAATTATGACGAAGATTACTCTCAGTACACCCCACGGGGACACTATACATCTTCTGAAAAATTGAAGAACTACTTTAAGGCTATGATGTGGCATGGTAGAATAAGTATGCTACTTCAACCGGGCATGATTACTGCAAAAGAATTAACGACAGAAGATTCGGTTACAGAAAAATCAGCTGCGGAAAACTCAGTTGCGGAAAAATCTGAAAAGGAAACGATAATTCAGACCATACAGGCTCTTTTAATTTCTGACCACCTTAACAGGGATAGAAACCTTCAGGCCGAATGGGACATAATTTACGACGTGACGGCTTTCTATGTCGGTTTTTCCGACGACCTCGGGCCCTACGAATATGCAAAAGCTCTGGATATTGTTTTTGGGAATAATAGGGAAGGAATAAATTTCGATAACAAAAACCTTACGGCGTTGAAAGCGGAACTGGAAAGATACGAAAGCCCAAAAATCTACAGCAGAACAGGAGCAGTAATTTATGCAGGCTCCGAAACTGAAAACAAAACTCTTGAGGCAACAAAAGGATTCAGGTTCATGGGTCAGCGATACACGCCAGATTCCTATATCCTCCAGAATCTCAATCCTCCTGCCCTGAATATCATGGATCTCCTTGGTTCTGAACGAGCGAAGGAACACCTGAAAAACCTAGATATTTCTGAAAATGAAGAATACAAAGAACGTCACCTGTCTCTGGAAAATGAATTTGAAGCTTTTGATGAAGAGGACTGGGATAAAAACCTTTACTGGGCTCAACTATATGCCTTAAAGCCTCTCCTTGTAAGTTATCCAGAGGGTTATCCTACCTTCATGCAAACCGAAGCCTGGGAAGATAAGCAGCTTAACACGGCCCTCGCTTCTTGGACCGAGCTTAGGCATGATACTATCCTCTATGCAAAGCAGGCTTACTTTGTAAGTGCGTTCTATGATCTGGAAGAAAAACCTGTTCAGGGATACGTGGAACCAGTGCCTGAATTCTATGCAAGGATGCTTGCTCTTACAAAAATGGCGCATAGTGGGCTGGCTGAAATGGAAGTACTTGACGAACAGTCGGATAAAGACTTTACAACTCTTGAAAGCACCCTTGAAAAACTGCTGGAAATCTCGATTAAAGAGCTTGAAAATAAAGAGCTGACAGATGAAGAATATGAGTTCATCAAAAGTTTCGAAAAAAATATAGCTCCAATGCTTGAGAACATAGATGAGGACGCTCAGAGCTCTGTTGTGGTTGCGGATGTTTATACAGATCAGGAAGGGAGAGTTTTGGAAGAAGGAACCGGAAAACTGGACCTTCTAATTGTAGCCTACAAACAGCCTGATGGCAGGATTGTGCTAGGGGCAGGCCCTGTAATGAGTTATTACGAATTCTGGCAGCCCTCGGGAGAAAGGTTAACGGATGAAGAATGGAGAGAAATGCTAGAAAATAATCCTCCCGGAAGACCGGAATGGGTCGAGTCTTTTAAGGTGTAAAAGGTGCTATCTTTGATAGCCTACATTTTTCATCCATTTCTTTCTTTTTAAGGATTTGTCAAACTTGCTACAGAATCTACTTGAGCATAAGAAGGTGATAAAAAATCTAGATGCTGCAGAAATCTTCTGAAACAACTAATATCCATTCAAATTAATGGCCTGACACTTTTTTGCTTATTTTTTTCAATCTCTTACATCTAATTTAGATAGATATTTTACAAAGCCCGAACATATCTTTTCAACATTGTTAGCCCTCTTTTTAATACTTATCAAGACAGTTTACTTAAATTTTATGGCCAAATAATCCAACTAACAATCCAATAGCCCTATAAATCTCCAAAAAGCTCGTATTTAGGTTTATCTATACTCTCAGTTGGATGATCTGGTCACAAATTAATTATAAAGGTAAATCCCTGAGAAAATGAACATTAAAAAGATGTTTAGAGAAGTTTAAATTCCCTCTGGGAAGTCTATTTGAACTCCACCTTGCCCGGAGGCAAGAATATGATAGCTTTGCGAATATTAAGGCTTACCTGATCCTGCTTCCTGGGTAAGAGGAATGATTCAGTGTTAGCTTTGTGAATAGTTTTGTTCTTGTATCAACTGCGAGTGCGGCTGCCTAGGATTCAAGTGTAAATAATCTCTCTGATAGTGAGGTTGAAACACGGCATCGATGGGCTAACTCCTCAAAAGGCGAAAGAAATAGAAGCTGAAATCAATCGTATAAGGAACAATGCCTGAAGGTTAAGAGATGTTAACCCGAACTACTTAACCAGATGGCACTTAAGATACCTGCGAGAGATCGATAACCGGCTTAAAGAGCTTGTTTTTACTCTTGAGATTGAGGGGGTGCTATGATGATGCTCATCAATGGGATAGAGGACAGGAGGAAGAAAAAAAATTTCCTTCTCACACCTGGGCAGGATTTTACCTTTATTTGTACCTATCCTAGAAAGGAGTTCTCTGCCATAAATGTGCCAATGAGAATATAGAAAGTTGTCTTAACCCTAAAAACGAACTTTTCATTAATTATGATATTAATTGGGAGGAGAAATTCCTATACTGTGATCACTGCGGCAAAAAGATAGAACCCTCTTACGGAGGTCTATAACATGACTGAGAATACCTGGAGCTTAATAGTAGGAGGAACAGCCATCCCACTCATTTTCTTTCGGAAAAGAACTTTTTCTTCAAGGTGATGATGTTCAGACCTTTTTCATCCTGGAACTGATTCAACTAGCAGAAAAAAAATAGTTTCCACTTAAATAGTAATTTAAGAAAATTTTGCTCAATTTTATACAATCAAATTCACGGAGTAACAATACTTAGATCCAACGGGTTATCGGAACGCGCATTTATATTAATATATAATATATCTGTATCGCTCAAATTTGAGTAAACAGTTTCAGCTTTTATAATATTGTTATCTAATGTAACTTCAATATATGTCCCTGTTATCAGTCTAACCGGATATTGACTTTTTATTTTTTCTTCAGGATCTAAAACATATGATTCATTAAATATAGAGCTGTTATTTGAATCAAATAATTTTACAGTAACTTCATGACTTGTATTGTCCTGATTACGTATAATTAACGTATGATTTTCTTTTTTTTCATGAAGAGAATTATACGTGATAACATAAGGTAAAACAACAGTGAGTATTAATAAAAAGAATATGCCTACAACTATAATTAGCAATCTTCTTTGCATTTTAATCCTCTTAATTAAAATCACTCTACTATATTAGGACTTACGCAGTTGAACTGAAAACCATAAGCGGAAAAGACTTAACCGTATAAATCAGACTAATGTTGACGAGTCCGCATGTGCCTGATTTTACTCCCCAAGTGCGTAAGTCCTATATATAATTTACATCCAATCTTATAGAGATTTGTACCTCTAACAAAAGTTGTATAATAGCCTAATCATTAAATCAAAGTTACTTTAATTGAGGTTATTACACGAGCTTATCCCAAAACTAATATTTTTCTCAAATCAGTAAGTTTTTAGAACATTTTTCCATGATCAGAAACTCGATTAATTGTTAGAAGTATGAGTCTGAGACGCGATTTTGAGTTTTGGGATAAACTCCATAATTGTTTACTAAGGGTTCTTTGGAATATTTATTGGAATCCTGCAATTGTATTTTTATTCGCCACGATGTACAATATATTGTTATGACTAGAATCTCCATGGTCATTTAAGTTAGAGAATTCGTCTTGCATGTAGTTAGGGAAAATCGAGCCCATGAAAGGAGTCCACATGACGGTGTAATAGTGAGATAAACCACTATCCCAGCTATATGCTTCATCGTGAGTTGCACCAAAATTATGTCCAAGTTCATGCGCTGTAAGAATTATTTTTTGTAAAGAGGTTGCTTGATAACTGTTTATATATCCTGCTGACACCATCTGTCCTACTGCATATGCTTGACCCGAATTACCATTAAATACACGCGCACAACCAATATCGCTGCCGGTCATCTCTTTTCCAGTGAATAAAAAAGCTAAATCACTGTTTGTGCTATCTCTATCATTTGCAGCAATACTAGCGAAATCGGATAGCACTTCACAGGCTTCATCATTAGGAATTGTACTATAATATGTGTATGATTTTATGTTTAAATCTACATTAGCTAGTGAAAATATAGATTCGACACCAGCCAATATATTCTGCATCTCAGCATTAGGATTGGAAAACTCTAAGTCAAATTCTTCATCATAGCACGCCATAATATCCACAACAGGTAAGGAAAGTAACAAGGTTGAAATTTGTGCCGGATCCAACGAAGAAGTGGACAAACCCTCTTGAGCCGCTTTTACATCATCTCCGTCAGTATTATACACCAAAATTTTTCTATCCTTAATAGCATCTGATGAATAAACGACATGAACAATTTTTTCATTGTATGTTATAGGGGTCTGTTCAATAAAATAACTTTTATCGCCAACGTTTATTTGTCCTATAATTACATCATCTGCTACTGTTAATAGAACACTACTATTTTCTTTACCAACAACTGTTCCTTTATATGTAGAAATTTTAGGAGCAGGCATCCTTGATCCATTTTCTGTTATAATTATTGCATCATCACTTACTATATCTATTTCTTGAAGGTCAAGCTGGAATTTTTGTCCTGATATTTTTAGTGTGACCTGACCATCAGGAATATCATTAAGAAAAGCTGTAGTATTTGTAGTAACAGTTTCAAAATTATCTAGTATCTCATTGAATTTAAGAGATGTTTTGTCAAAATCAATATTATTCATAATATCTGAATTTTCATTATTTGTAGCTGCACTTACTGCCGGTATCAACGCTATACCAACCAGCATTGTCAAAAGAAGCATATTTATCATAATTTTGTTTCTACTCATTCGTCTAACTCCTAAGTTATTTTTACCTTAGGAGGCAAGATCAAGCAAGCTTAAATACAGACAAAGCTAACATAATCATTGCCTCTTAGGGCAGATTTTATGGAGTTCAGGTGTACCGGAAATACTTCCAAACTCCATAAACTCATTTTTATTAGTTGTTTTAATGTTTTATGGCCAAATCATCAAACTATCAATCTAATAGTCCTATAAATCTCCAAAAAGCTCGGGTTTTGGTTTGAATATACTCTCAGTTGGATGATTTGGCCACAAATTAGTTATAAAAGTAAGAAAAGTAAGTTTCTAGAATAATAACATTTTATAAGATAACAGGAAATGGCCAGTGGTCTTTCTGCAGGGGACGATGATGATTTCGATGTTAAGGTGCCCTTATTATCACGAGGAATAGTATTATGTTCAGAAAGATGTCTAGCAAATCATTGGCAGAGATATTCTTTGTAATGTTACTGCTCATCACTGTTCTTTATTACATATTCCCTAACAATGATTCTTTTTTTATGCTCTTTAGCAAATTAGTAGGTATTACGTTTTATTCTTTGATGTTATTTGCCATTATAAGTATATGTGTTTCAATAATCAGACTTCCTCTTAAATATTGTAAAATGTAATAATGAAGATATTCCTGCCTTTTTATGAGACTATAAAAAGAGTGGGATCGAAAACAGTGACGTTAAATCCCGGTGTTGCCCTCTCCGATATTTGCAATACCATAATGAGAAGGTTACATAACGAATTCCTGCACAATTTCATGGGGTTCAGTAGCTGTAGAGTGAAATTCCTCGGGCATGCCGTCGGCCTCTTGATCGATGAAACTCCCATAATCGCCACCGGGTTCGAGGAACCCCCTCAGGAAGGAATGGTATTTGCCCTCGAACCCAAAAAGGAATTGAAAAAATCGGTATGGTAGGAATTGAAAACACCTTCATAGTAACTTCTGAAGGCGGAGAATGCATTACCGGGGATAATCCGGGCCTGATTCCTGTATATTGATTATTAAATGTGGATGAAAGCTGATGTTTAGTGAGTTAAGAGAAACCGATTGTGAGGAAGTATAGTTTTTAAGAACAAAATAGGACTGCTTTGATAGTTGCTATCTCCCTTTGCAGCTATCTATTCTTTTTTTAACACAGCAATAAAATTGTCTCATGCCTTATGTTTTAAGCCATTTTAGTAGATCTGTTTCCACAGCAGGGTTTATAATATATTTTGAGAACTTCCATTCTGCTTCGGAAATAATAATATCGTCTTCCCGTAACTTTTTTATATGCCAGTGAGTAGTACTTTTGTCTAAACTCAGCTTTTCTGAGATTTCCTGATTTGTAATCCCGGGATTTTCCAGAATATTAAGGAGTATCTGTTTTCTTGTACCGCCTTTGAGGTGTGCTATTATTGTTTTTTCGTTGTTTGTGAATGCATTGGAATTTTGAAAGGCTCTTGTGAACTTTCTTTCTTTAATTAAGGTCAACTTCTCTTCGATTTTAAGTGTCTTGAGATGATACCTTACGCAACCCCGGGTAATTTTCAGCTCTTTTGATATTTCGGAGGGGGTACATCCCGGCTTCTTCAGTACATAATCGATAATTTTCTTTCTCTTATTACGTTTATTTAGATTTCTCATCTGGCCAAGGATTACCGGAGCCATTTTAAAAACAGAAACAAAAATGGCCAGGTATCCTATTATGTAAGCTATTTTGAATGATAGTGGAAACTCCCAGAAAGTAAGAGTCCTGTCCGCCCCACTCATATCAATAGCATCACCCAATTTTTCTAGCTCTTCTTCAGGTGGGCAGGGACCAACAATATATCCTCCGGTATCTGCACTCACCGTATCTGCGACGGCATTCAGGACAAGAATAAAAAGTAAGATCTTTTTCCACATACTGGCTCATAACTTGATTAACTCAGTTTATAAATTTATATCGTATAATCTTCTGTTCCGGTCACTCTGTACCCATATACTTCATACTTCCAGGTTCCTGCTTCAATTCCATTTGGATTTTGTATATAGAGATGAATCCTGCCGTCAGTTATGCCGTCTGCACTATCATAGTATGTACCTAGCAATGCGCCACTCGGAGTATACACCTTAAGCCGGAGTGAATCAGTCGAATCTCCCCAGTTAAGATCCACGACCAGAAGGGTCAGGCCGCTACTTACACTTTTTTCATGAAAGTTCGTCTCTCCCTGACTGATAGTATCATAAACTGTCAGGATGCCCATATCTTCGTCAATTATCTCAATTTCAGCATTAGGTGAAGGTGTTATGATATAATTGCTTGTAACTTTTGCTTTCTCAACATTTTCAGCTGCTATCGCCGTAGTAACAGATACTAAAATAGGGTTGTCAGTATAATTAATAACATCTTTCCTGGCATTGTGTTAACTCTCCTGTTATCACTTCTCAAGAGAGTTTACTTAACCTTTATGGCTAAATCATCCAACTATTCATCAAACAACTCTATCTATCTTAAAACAGCTCGATTTGGATTTGAATATACTTTCAGTTGGATGATTTGGCCATAAAGTAGTTATAAAAGTGAGTTCATGGAAAAAATGAACATCCAAAAAGATGTTTGGTGGAGTTCAAATTTGCTCTGGAAAATCTATTTGAACCCCACGTTGCCCGGAGGCATGATTAGTGTTAGCTTTGTCTGTATTTAAGGCTTGCCTGATTCTGCCTCCTGGGAAATGAACAGGAGTGATCTACATGATAGCAAAGAAATTAGGAATAGGATCATTGTTTTTGGCAATGTTTCTAGTGTGTATGGCGTTTGTGCCAGCAGTAAGTGCTGAAACACTAACTGAAGATGCCGCTGATACTGCTGTTGAAAAAATTAAATCTCCAGTCCCAGAACCAGAGCCGACTACGGTGCCTGATACAATGCCTGAATCGCCTTATCGGTACCTATTGGAAGCAGATAATGAAGAGCAGGAAATTTTGTTCAGTTATATTGAAAATTGCTATGTCTCTGATGAAGAAAAGAAAGAAATGAAAAAAGCAATGAAAGATATCTGGAAAAGAGGTCCTGATCAAATAACTGAGCAAGATAACCTAATGCTTGATAAAGTTGCTAAGTCAACTGCCGAATATCTTAATGATAAATATGGCAATGTTGGAATTAAATGGTCTGGGCCTAATATGCATGGAGACATTATACATATTGCGTGCATAAAATGGGGTGTCAGTACATCTAATGCACAGACTGCAAACAACTCTGCTCCTGTTCCAGATACTTGGAATAGTGGATTCTGGCAGTCATATAATCATTACTATGACCCTGTTCTTAATACCGGCTATGCTCCCACTAATTGCGCGAATCGTGCAAATATTGCTAAAGATTACTATAACAGCGGTCAATATACTAGTGCATATCAACATCTTGGATATTCAAGCCATTACATGGCTGATCTAGGAAACCCTATGCATACAGGTAAGGAATCTGAACAGTATCTAAATCAATGGGTTCACACTTCCTATGAGTCGTATGTAGCCAATAACTGGAATACAGGATATAACTATAAAAATGTAGTACAAAACACTGGTACTTACTACTCAATAACCAATCCTGAACAATCTGCCAAAAATTTAGCAAGTGCGACCCGCTCCGATTTGAATGCTTTATACGACGCGGTTTTCTATTATCCAGATACTTTTGGATCCGATTCTGACGTAATCGAAATCACACAAAGAGTTCTGGGGAAGACAGCAAAGTACAATATGGGGCTTGTAAAGTATGTGAGAGGGTAATCCTCTCAATTTTTTAAACATAATCTGGGTGAGTAATAGTGAGAAAAAGAAATTTGCTATTCATAGCTATACTTATTATTCTTTTTGTTGGGGGCATATTTACTCATGCTATTTACATGGATGCAATAGATTGGAGAGATAGGGGCCAAAGATATTATTGCATATATCAGGTTAGTGTGGGAAATCTTTCCGGAAGGGAGGTAGAGGGAACTACTGTAGTAATGGTTCCGATTCCTGCGACAAAAGAAGGCAAACTATTTACTCCCCCGGCTCAGAAAGATCCTTATTTCACCCAGGAGCTGATGCATGAAATCAACAACTGGCCTGAAAAACACCGCAAAGGCCCCTATTTTGAAAATGCAACGGAAGTTTTTGATAACAAAACAATAAACGGGAACTGGACAACTTTCACTGCAGAAACCGATAAAGGATATATGCTTGGATTCAGAACAAACGAGACAAGGCTCGAAGATATCTCTTATAGTGCAGATTTTGTTGCTGACTACTTCGACATTTTCGATCCCATAAATAATGGGAGCCCGATATTATTCCCAGTTGAAAACGTTTCTAATATTTCTGTAGTCTCCTATGGAGAATACATTAAATATGCCTCGAATCCGACGTATGACAGCTATGTCTACGTAAGCGATAATCTTGGAGAAGGATCGGTATCTTTCTATGTCCATCTGCAGGCAAATAATGACCCCAATGAATGGTCCAGGGAATACAGGGGTCTGTATATGAATGAAATTATAACAAATGTTAATGCCACAGGCAACTTAAAAGTCAGTGCTGTTCTGGGGCAGGTTATACCTCATGGGAACTACACCTTATGGTACGGTCGATATGGTCCAGAATATTATGCTAATGAAACCTTAATGGTGAGACGAAGCAGCGTATCCGGTACATATGCTTTGTATGAAAATTAATGCATTCGGAGAAGATTGGCCACAGGAGCACATCTTTAATTTTAGTATATTTAATTCATGGCAGAAATGTGTGTGGGAAATAACAGGCAAAATTACACAAATGTGAAAGTCAAAAAAGCACAAAAAAATGAAATAAAGATGAAGCCTGAAACTTCACCTTTAAGTTTACTAGTTACTCCGGCTTTCTTGCCATCTTTTTCTTTGCAAGCTTCTCAATAATGCCAAGGCTGACTTCGCCGTCTAAACTCAGCTTCCCACTAGCAACTGCGCTGTCAAGGAGGTGCTGCCCTACAAGGGTGCGGACGATCAGGGTTGTGTAACCGTCGGGACTGCCTACCGAACCGGCAGAAATGTCGGACTTAAGAGCGGTAAAGTCCGTACAGACACTGCATCCCGGGCGTACCGTGTCCTCAAGTTCGGTAAGAGGAATCACATACTGGGTCCCGTCATTAAGTGTGATTTCGAGCTTGCCTTTAACATCAATGCGGCAGACTTTCATTGGCTCGAGTGCATACTCGCTTTTCAGCTTGCCAGCAACGAGTTTTTCGTAGTCGAAGTTTTCGGTACAGAAGAGCCCGAGTACGAAGCGGATTGACTTCTTGTAGGGGCTGACCAGCTGGTGGTCGGACTCAAGCATCTTGCGGACAGCCTGGATAACGCAGGGCACTCCGACAACTGCAATGTTCCTGTACTTCTTGTTTATAACCGCTTCCTTGAGGGAAGAGACAAGAGGGACCCACCAGTTATAGCGGCTTCCTGCCTGGCCAATGAGGGCTTCACTCCTGGTAATTACCATAGAGCGCGGCTTGAGAGTCCAGGGGTCTTCAGTAACCGTAACCACGGCGTCCACGAGGCCGGTGTCGAGAGCATTTGCAAGGATTGCAGTGACGGCCCCTCCGCTCTGTTTTCTCGGGATATCGAACTCGGCTTTTCCGGCAGTGATTTTCAGGTAGTCCCCTAGCAGGCTTGAAGGTTGTTCGTCAAGCCTCGGGCACACTTCATAGCAGGCTCCACAGGGCACATCATCAACAGCAGCTTTACAGTAATTGTTGCTTTTCGGGTGTGTGGAATCGCCGCCTGTTTCGAAGTACAGGGCATCAGCAGGGCAGACTGCAATGCAGGCTCCGCAGCCTGAGCAGAGTCCTGTGTCCCAGACTTTTGATTTCAGGTCAAGGTAACTTTTGCTTATTGGTTTCTTTTCTGCCATTTCTGATCACTCCCAGACGTATTTGCTTGCAAAAGGCCGGCTGCTTGCAGGTCCGATCCTTGTATAGTTAGTGTCCAGGAACTCCGCGGGGTCATACCCGAACTGCTCACAAAAACTCTTTATTATCGGAGATATGCGTTCAAGGTCTTCTTCCGTAAATTTGAATTTCTTGGCTCCGACTCCGAGCAGGTAATCATCCACTTCTCCGCGGATGATAATTTCTCCACCGTGGATTCCGCTTCCTATGCCCCTGTCTGTCATGGCTTTCTCTTTGCCGATCCCGAGGACAAGAACAAGGCCTCCTGCCATGTATTCTCCCAGGAAGGAATGGGCTGTGCCTCCAACGACAAGTACGGGTCTGGCTTCCATTTCATACTGCTTCATATGGATGCCGCCACGGTAGCCGATATTGTTCCTTATGAATACCTTGCCGCCCCTCATGCTGTGAGCGACTGCATCCCCGGCGCTTCCATGGATAACAAGCATGCCGCTGTCCATTGTATTCCCTGGGGCGTGTTCGGCGTTTCCGTTAACTATGCAGGTAGGCCCGCTCATGAACATCCCGAGGTCTCCTCCGGGAACTCCGTTGATTATGATGCGGACATTGCCTCTTACCCCGTCGCCTATGAAGCGCTGGCCGAGCACATTATCGAGGATGATCTCTTCTGCCCCGTCTGCAACTGCAGCCCTTATTTTTTGGTTTAAGGGGGTGTAGTGCATACACCTGGCATCAATTCTTACTGTCTTCATGTTCAGGCCCCCGCTGGCAGTACATCCAGGATTTTAAGCATTCCTTCATCCAGCATATATCCTCGCAGGCGGTCCCTGTTTCCGCGCAGGCTCTCTATACTGTTGATGCCTGCTGCACCCATAAGTTCGCTGAGTTCCAGGGTCCATCCGTGTATAAGGTTTGAAACCTGTGCTGCTCCGGCTTCCGGGTCAAGCCTGCTTACAAGGTCCGGGCGCTGGGTAGCAATTCCCCATGGGCAGAGGTTTCTGTAACAGTTGCCACATACTCTGCATCCGAGAGCAACAAGAGCGGCAGTTCCTATATAGACTGCATCTGCTCCGAGAGCTATTGACTTGGCAAGGTCAGCGCTGCTTCTTATACCGCCGCTTGCGATGATGGAAATCTCGTTCCTTACACCCTGGTCCCTCAGTTTCTGGTCAACGCTTGCAATTGCTGCTTCGATGGGGATTCCTACATGGTCCCTGAATACTTTCGGGGCTGCCCCGGTCCCGCCACGGAACCCGTCAATGACCACTGCATCTGCTGAGGACCTTGCAATGCCCGCAGCTATAGGAGCCACATTGTGCACGGCTGCAATCTTTACAAAGACAGGCTTTTTCCATTCGGTCGCTTCTTTCAGGCTTCTGATGAGCTGGACGAGATCTTCGATACTGTAAATATCGTGGTGAGGAGCAGGGCTGATTGCATCGCTTCCAAGTGGGATCATACGGGTTCTGGAAACTTCATCGTTTACCTTTTCTCCGGGGAGGTGCCCTCCTATACCCGGCTTTGCTCCCTGCCCTATCTTGATCTCAATGGCAGCGCCTCTTTCCAGGTAGTCGATATTTACTCCGAAACGGCCTGAAGCTACCTGGACAATCATGTGATTCTGGTAGGGGTAGAGATCCTTGTGCAGGCCTCCTTCTCCTGTCCCCATAAAAGTACCGGTCTCTGCTACGGCTTTTGCCATACTGAGCTGGGAGTTAAGGCTGATAGCCCCGAAGCTCATGTGTCCGATCATTATAGGGGTATCAAGCTTGAGGTTTGGAGCAAGTTTTGTGTCCAGCTCGACATCTCCGCTCTCGGTTTTTCTGAATTTGAGTTTTGCCGGCTTTTTTCCTATATAGGTCCTGAGCTCCATTGGCTCTCTCAGGGGGTCAATGCTCGGGTTTGTAACCTGGCAGGCATCGAGCAGAAGGCGGTCGTAGATAATTGGAAGGTCTCTGGCATTTCCCATCCCTGAAAGGATGATCTTCCCGCTGCGTGCCTGATTGATTATATCTTCTCTGGCTTCCCTTGTCCAGACTGGGTGGCTGCGGTAGTCAACTGGTTTTTCTGTAATACTTATTGCGTCCCTGGGGCACATGGAAACACAGCGGAGACAGGCAGTACACTTCCTTGATTCTATCAGGATTTTGTCGCCTTCTCTCCTGTATACGCCGTAGGAACAGTTTTCAATGCACCGGCCGCAGTCCATGCACTGGTCGCGGTCAATGCTGACCTTAAATTTTGGGGGTACACTTCCGAGCGTCATTCGATAAACCTCCCTATTATGGGTTCTCCTGCCCTGGGAGTGTAAATACTCTTTACTTCGGGGTCAAGGGTCCTTATTGCTGCTTCTTCACTGGAGATGTAAAGTTTGCTTCCGTTTTCTCCAACTACGAGGGGGCGAAGCTTAATTCTGTCAGTAAATCCTACAATTCCTTCATCAGTGCCGACAACAATAGCAAAAGGACCGTTCATAAGGGCAGACCCATAGGTCAGGCGGACTGCCTTATTTAATTCAGCTTCCTTTTCCGGCATTCTGTCTATGTCGTCCCAGAACGGAGGGGCAAGAGCCCTGACGATCATTTCATGGGAGAGTTCGTGCTGCCTTCCGAGAAGGTCGAAAAGGTAAGCTACAACTTCGGTATCGGTAAAGAGGGTACATTTGTATCCGTACCCCTCGACATAGCGCTGGTTAGTGCCGTATGAGGTAATTTCTCCATTGTGCACTACTGACCAGTTAAGCAGGTTAAAAGGGTGAGCTCCTCCCCACCAGCCCGGAGAGTTGGTTGGGTAGCGGTTGTGAGCAAGCCAGATATAGCCCTTGTAGTCTTCAATCCTGTAGAAGTTTGCTACATCCTCAGGCCAGCCTGAAGCTTTGAAAACCCCCATATTTTTGCCGGAGGAAAATATTGTGGCGCCTTTTACATTGGCGTTTACTTCCATGACTATGTACGTTACAACATCATTTTCAGAGTTCATCCTTCCTGCCATCAGGTCTTCCGAGGGTTTGAAGAAATATCTCCAGGGGATATGGACCTTTCTGATTCCTGGTTGAGGGGTAGTCGGAATTTCTTCCTGGTGAACTATTTCTCCCCACTGCTGGAGGAGTTCATCAACCTTCTTTTTTGGTTCAGCCAGGTTATCAAAGAAAACATGAAGAGCATAGTAGTCCGCATATTCGGGGTAAATCCCGTATGCAGCATAGCCTGCCCCGTCTCCACTGCCTCTTTCATTCATGAGACTAAGAGCGGCTTTTATGCCCGACCCGTCCATTCTGGACTTTGTTCGATCTATAAAGCCTATTATTCCACACATTTTGATCACTCTAGAAATGGATAGATATGAGCGTGATAAGAGCAATTTTCTAATAATCCCTTCGTTTCCGGGTATTTCCCAGGACTTATGCGGCTCATTTTTGAGAAATAGTTCAAAAAATTTGCCAGCTGGATAACTGGGTTCTCAAGGAATATTCACAGGTATTAGATTAAAGGGATATTTCACGTAATTCCATTTTGTTTGATTATATTATTAACTTGAATTTGTGATAACTTTCCTGCCTCTGTTTTTTCTATTCCGTAAAATTGAGAGGGTCGCCGCTAAGGGAAGTAAGTAATTTAGTACCTATTTGACAATATATATATGTTTCTTTTTCCAGAACCGGAACTTCCTGACATAACACTGCGAAGCAGGTCGTTTTAATCCTTCAATGTTCTTTTTTGCATCCTTTTTCTCTTTTCTGGATGCCCATCTACAATTTGTATTGTTTTTATTCAGGACTATAATCTCTTTCCCGGCAGGCATATCCTGTTTTCCCGTCTTAGACGCATCAAAAAAAGTAACCATAGAGTCAATACCCGAATGAGATAAAATGATTTTTCGGGGAAAGCATTTTTATACAGAAATTATTTTCCAGTTCTTTTTCTTAACTGCATAAAAAAGAACTTTTACATAAAATCTCTTTTCTCAAGTTCTCTGATTTTTTTCAAAAAAATAGGGATACAGCTGCCGGCAACATATCCCTTAATGGGCAGTATACCCCTTAATAAACGTTTTTAAGGCCTGGAGCAGATCCTTCCGGCACATCTTAAGTCAAATCTTTCTTCTATATATTTACAGCATAGAGAGATATCTGGAAAGTTCCCAGGGGTGGACAACTGCTTTGTATTCGTCCCATTCCATCTCTTTTGCACAGAGGTAATGGCTGAAAACATGTTCTCCGAGGGCTTCCTTTACGAACTTGCTGCCTTTCATTTCATCGATTGCTTCCTTAAGGTCTGCGGGAAGGGAACGGATTCCTCTCTCTTCGCGTTCTTTGTCCGAAAGGTGGAATATGTTTACGTTGGTAGGCTCTCCGGGATCAATTTTGTTCTTTATCCCCTCAAGGCCAGCTCTGAGCATGAGAGCAAATGCAAGGTAAGGGTTGCATGCCGGGTCCGGACATCTGAGTTCTATTCTTGTTCCGTTTCCTCTGGTTGCCGGGATACGGATCAGAGAACTTCTGTTTTGTGCAGACCATGAAATATAAACAGGAGCTTCATAGCCGGGGACAAGTCTCTTGTAAGAGTTTACTACAGGGTTCGTAACAGCTGTAAATTCTCTGATGTGCTTCAACAGCCCGCCTATATAATACATTGCATCCTGGGACAGTTTAGTTGGAGTGTCCGGGTCATAGAAAACGTTCTTTCCATCCTTAAAAAGGGACTGGTTGCTGTGCATACCTGATCCGTTTACACCAAAGAGAGGCTTTGGCATGAAGGAGGCATAGTAGCCTTTGTGGTAAGCAATTGATTTTACCACGTATTTGAAAGTCACAACATTGTCTGCTGTGCAAAGCACGTCTCCGAACCTGAAGTCTATTTCATGCTGGGAAGGTGCAACTTCGTGATGGGAGGCTTCTATCTGGAAGCCCATGTGTTCCAGGGCGTAGTCAATGTCTCTGCGGACATCCTGTGCACGGTCGAGGGGTGCGAAATCGAAGTATCCTCCCTGGTCGGTAAGTTCGGTTGTCGGGTTTCCATTTGCATCAAGCTTGAACAGGAAAAACTCAAGTTCCGGCCCTACGTTCATTGAGAAGCCCATTTTTTCGGCTTCTTTGATTGCGGTCTTAAGTACATATCTCGGGTCTCCCTTGAAGGGGTTTCCGTCAGGAAGATATACATCTCCGAGAATCCTGGCTACTGCGCCGGTTGCAGGTCTCCAGGGCAGGATTCTGAATGTTGAAGGGTCAAGTGCGAGTTTCATATCAGATTCTTCAATCCTTGTAAAACCCTGGATTGAAGATCCGTCAAACATTACACCGTTTTCAAAAGCTTCTTCCAGTTGTTCCGCAGGAATTGCCCAGCTTTTGATGATGCCGAGTGTATCCGTAAACTGGGTACGGATAAACTTCACGTCTCGTTCTTTTACGGCCTCTAACACATCTTCTTTAGTTGTACACTTTTTCATCTGCACCATTTGATTCCATCCTCACTAGGCATTAGGTAACCATTTACCTATCTGATACTATATATAATTTACTACAAATCCCGGATCTAAGATACTTTAGAAACCCGGTCAGAACTCGCAAACTATAAAATTATTTATGGCTTCATCCCCACTTACTGTATATATTTCAATATCCTGTATATAAATTTCATTCCAGATGAGATAGATCCCTCAATAAAGTTTAAATTTCAACTTTCTATCTCTAAAAGTTTGTTAAAACTCTTAAATACGCAGAAAGAGAAAGTTAAACGTAACTGCTCAGAGTATAGTTAACGGCGCTCCTATGAGCGCCGCACGAATACCCTCTAAAACAGGTAAACCGTTCTTTTTTCCTGTAGAAATGTACGCCCTAATTCTGCAGAAAGCTTGCGCTCCCATTGCTTTTCTGAAAGTTCCCGATATTTTCTGCTGTAGTTTCATCATCCTGATATCTCTTTCTGCCTGATTATTATCAAATGGAACTTTCAAATCTGTCAGGAATCTCAGAATCTTTTCTTTGTGTTCTATAAACCTATCCAGCAGATTCCTTGATTTTGTTTTTGGATTTTTACCGCGTTTTCCCTGTTTTTCAGGATTTAGAGAATGCGGATTTTCTTCAAGCGCTCTAATGATAATTGCATCAAACCTTTCTTCCAATGCTTTAATTTGCTCAAAATCAGGTTCTCTTAATTGCTCTTTACACTCATCAGTGTATTTCTTCATCTCAGTGAGCAGTTCATTCATCTCTTTAGCCCATGTCTGTTTATAGTTCTCTTCAATTCCTGTAAGTTCTCTCTGTAAATGAGCGTTACACAGAGCATGATCACAATCATAAACGTTGTAAGGTTTCCATCCATCATGAACTGCTACTCCCTTAAACTTCGGAAGAATTCCCATAGCATCTATTGCTTCTGCTCCTCTTTTTGTATGAGCAAAATAACATGTGTATTTTTCATTAGAAGCTACATGAAGCCAGTGTCTTTTTCCTTCAATCTTCATACCAGTTTCATCAAAATTGATTACAGGCGAGGCTAATAACTTCTCTCTAATAACGTTTTCAAATTCCTCTAAATTCTGGAAACATTCTCTTTCTGCTCTAATTATCGTAGCAGGACAGATTTTTATTCCCATAATGTCTTCAAATAACTCAGAAATTCTATCATAAGGAACAAACTGGTAATTTTTACAGTAAATAGCTGAAGCTAAAATATTAGGGCCATACTGAACCGGATATTTCACTGATTCGGGAAAAACGGCTTTATTCAACTTTCCACAACAAGGACAGGTTTTAATCTGACTTTTATGTTCTGTAACAATTAGATTTACGGGAGGAATGTCAAAGACCTGTCTTCTCTCATAAGCTTCAACTTCAACATTCTCAAGGGTAGATCCGCATTCTTTGCAGCAGGTCAAAGAATGTTCTATTACCTACTCAGGATGATCAACCATATCAAGAGTCGTGCCTGGATGACCTTCCTGACCTCCAGGTTTCTTCCCGCTTGGTTTACGCAGACTCTTGGGATTAGGTTTCTCTTTGACAAAATAATCAGTAGAAGGAGGTCGACTGCTGTTACGACTGTTTTGATTTAAACGAGATTCTAAGGCTACAAGTCTTTCAGTGAGTTCTTTAACTTGAGATTCTAAACTCTCAATGTAAGCTACAATAATTTCAGGATTTGAAGCACAGTAAGAAAGAATCTCATCACGTTTCATAAAGCTAAAAAGGAATCATTTTATATCCAATTTTTCCTCGGAACGAGGAAAAATGTGTAGCCTCGTTAAGGCTACCTGAATAGTTACAGTTAAACTTTTTTAACCTCAGTATTAATGAGCTTTGAAGTTCAATATATCATTGAGGTCATATATGTTTCAGAGAATAAATGTTCCCAGATTACTGGCTTGTATAATAATCTGCCAGCTTGCAGGAATAATCGGATCTGTATTTACATCTTCTTCCCTTGATACCTGGTACATTTTTCTTGAAAAGCCATCTTACAACCCTCCTTCCTGGGTCTTCTTCCCTGTCTGGACCACACTTTACACACTAATGGGAATTTCCCTGTACCTTGTTTGGGAAAAAGGTCTGCAGCATAAAGAGGTCAAAACAGGTGTTTTTCTCTTCGGATTACAGCTGGTACTTAATACACTCTGGTCCCTGTTATTCTTTGGGTTAAAGTCTCCTTATTATGCCTTTCTTGAGATTCTCGTTCTCTGGATTGCAATTCTGCTGACTATAATCCAGTTCTGGAAAATTTCAAAATCTGCTTCCCTTCTCCTCGTCCCATATATACTCTGGGTTAGCTTTGCAGCTCTGCTTAATTACCAGATCTGGGTTCTCAATTCATGAATGCATATCTCTATCAATAGTTCCCTTCCCACCAGCCATCTACTTTTTTCTACCCACAGCTCCTCACAAATAGCATCTGTATTAAAAATAAGTATTCAGTACAGGACAATATCTCTGAAGGGATTTATTTCTGGGATCAACCTGCTTCATAAAATGAGTTCTGAAAAAATATATGAATTCTGAAAAAAAGATTATATCCGGAGAATCCGGGTGAACTTCAAGGCAGAATGAGATTTGAGTTAAAAGGAATCATCAGTATGGAGGGCACCGCAACCGCAGCTTCTTCCTAACAGAGTTGATACTCGATGTCTGAGGTGGTGAATGTCGTCCTCTGACATCCTTTCAAGTTCTTGTTTATGTTCTTTTTCTATATGGTCAAACATGGCCTGTTCTACTTCTTCAAGTTCATTCCCGGCAGCCATAAAGTTGCATCTGAACCCCAGATCGCCGCACTTAACAATTTTCATAGCATCTCCTCTCGCAGAATAATTTCTTAAAATAGACTTTCAAAATAGGTTCATTCGATTCAAATTAAATATAATAAAAATTGATTGGATATAAAATTAAGTCTTTCTGTTTTTCTCTTTATGCGAAATTTCTGGTATCAACTTTTTAATCTACATGAATGAATCTTGCACAGGTGAAACCTTCTTTGTAAGGAACCTTTATCGTAAGCATTCCATTATTGTTCGCCGCAACAGCTTTTTCCGGGTCTACAGGTCCGTCCAGGAAAAAAGATCCCAGATATTCAACTGTTTCACTGAAAGCTTTTATGTAAAAGCTATTTTCATGCATCATAAGAGTTATATTCTCGTCCTTAACATCCGAAAGTTCAACCTCTATAGTAAGCTCTTCCCGTCTATCGTCATGATACATCGCTATAACTGGAGTTTTTATTATTCTGGGCACGGGATTTTTCATTGAATACTCTCCCCAAAAATCTTGTAGCTTGATGACTTCAAACTTGCTGTCATTTTAAATGTGATATTTATTCTATTTTGACATCAACTGCCTTTTCAAAAGGCTGCTGATATGGCACATTGACTTTGAGCACTCCATTTGAATAGGTTGCAGTAGCTTTCTCAGGGCTTATAGGGCAGCATACTGCATAGCTGTCAGTATACTCAACTCCTTCTTTGGTCGCTTTTACATAAAAACCGTCTTCTACAACCTTAAAAGAAATGTTTTCTTTTTCTACGCCCGGAAGAACTACTTCTATCTTCAAATTTTCATATGTCTCGTCAGGATACGCACAGATAGCAGGTGATAATCTTAAAATCTCAGCCATAACATTCCCCAGATAAAATCGCCTATTAAGATATTTATATATATCTTACATATTTATTTCACTTCAGTCCGGGTCTTTTTTTTATAAACACAATGAGCCAGGTATGTTAATGAGACACAACAGAGCCAAGTATGTTAATGAGACACGAGACATCGCGTGTTCATGAAAATAAATTGAATATAGAAAAGTATTGAAAGATTCTTTTACAAAGAATCTTTATATCTGGCTCCTTTTCAGAGTTTTATAATCCCGAGGTCAAGGCTCAGGGATAGAACAATTGCTATTATCGAGAATAAAAATATTACATAGTAGTTTGCACGCTCTTTTGAAACTGAAAGGCTCCAGAGAAGATATTCCAGCCCTTCAAAGTCCTGGCATGAAAGTTTCTGCCTGATTCTTATTTTTTCAAGCAGATTCAGGTCTCTAATCACAGCAAACCTTCGTCTTGCAACGCGATATCTGTGAGCGAAGAACCAGAGGTAACCTGTTATTCCCAGATACCATATTGCTTTTCCCCAGAAAACACTGTAGTAGTCAGCGATAATTATACCCCTGAGCAGGACTGCAGAAATCAGCCCTACCCAGAAATACAGATTAATTACGGGCATACCGTACCCGTGTGGAATCTCAAATTTCGAGCTTTCTGATTTTAGTTCGGTCATCGTCTATCTGCCTTATTCTTTAAGCGTTTCTTTGTTCAATGGTAAATAATGTAAATGAGAATAAAGAGGTGCCTGGTTACAGGGCATCTCCGTTCCTTTCTCCGGTTCTTATCCTGACCACGGTTTCTATCGGGATTACGAAGATTTTTCCGTCTCCGATTTCTCCGGTATAAGCTGTACTCTGGATAACCTGTATTATTTCTTCGATCTTTTCTTCCGGCACAACTATTTCTATTTTAGTTTTTGGAAGAAGGTCTACACAGTATTTTTTTCCTCTCCACTGCTGTACGATCCCTTTTTGCTGGCCTCGCCCTTTGACATCGGTAACTGTCAGGCTTGCGAATCCTGCTTCTTCCAGGGCATCTTTTACCTGGTGCAGTTTCAGGGGCTTAATGATCGCTTCTATTTTGCACATCCTGGTCATGTTTATTCCTCCCTCATCAGATACTCGGGATACGCTCTTATTCCGTGCTCACAAATATCAAGGCCCATAATTTCTTCTTCTTCGGATACCCTGAGTCCTATTACGGCATCGAGGATCTTGAAGATTATAAATGATAATCCAAAGCCCCAGACAATGGTTATCAGAACTGCCACTAGCTGGATAAGAAGCAAACTTACCCCTCCTCCGTAGAAGAGTCCGGGAACCGCGGCGGCATACGAAGCGTCTGCAAGGATGCCGTTTCCTATACCTATCGAGAAGAGCCCGACAGAGATCAGACCCCAGGTTCCACAGTATCCGTGTACGGCAATTGCACCTACCGGGTCGTCCAGTTTAAGTTTGTTCTCGTTAAACATGACACCTGCATAGATGATTATCCCGGCAATGATTCCTATTGCTATGGCTCCCCAGTTCGATATCGAGCCACATGGGGCAGTGACTGCCACAAGCCCTCCGAGAAGACCGTTTGCAGTAAGAGATGGATCTGGTTTTCCGGTTTTCATCCAGGTAATTGCCATAGTTGTGACAGCTCCAACAGCACCTGCCAGGAAAGTATTGACCACTACAAGGTTCATGTAAGGGTCGTTTGCGTTAAGGGTGCTCCCTCCGTTGAACCCCAGCCATCCGAGGGCGAGGATCAGAGTTCCGAGGAAAGCAATGGTCAGGTTGTGACCTGGAATCGGTATGGCTTTTCCATCCCTGAATTTGCCTATCCTTGCACCTACAAGGAGTACGCCTGCAAGGGCAGAATACCCACCTATCGAGTGCACCACTCCGGAACCTGCAAAGTCATGGTGTGCCACTCCTATTGCTTTTACGATCGGGCTATCGGCTCCGCTCAGGAGAGCCGTGTCAGCTCCGCTCCATACCCAGTGCCCGTATATTGGGTAGATTACTGCTACCATCAGGACACAGTAAACAAGGTAAGCTTTGAAGTTTGTCCTCTCAGCCATTGCTCCTGAAACTATAGTTGCGCCTGTGGCTGCGAATACCATCTGGAAGAACCAGCTGTTCCAGGTTGCGTTATCCGCACCTGCCAGGAAGAACTGATCAGTCCCTATAAGTCCTGCCGCATCAGCTCCATACATAACTCCCCAGCCCACTGCCCAGTAGACGAGAATGCCGAGAACTACAGTCATGAAGTTTTTCATCAGGATATTGGCTGTGTTTTTACTCCGGGTAAGGCCGGTTTCTACCAGCGAGAAACCCGCATGCATAAAAAATACCAGTCCGCTTGCTATAAGCAGCCATAAGAATGTAAGTGTAGTTTGAAGCCCTTCGATTGCTTCTGCATTTTCTTCTGCCGTTACAGCAAGTGCCGGTGAAGACAGCACTATAAATATCATACAGATTACTATCAGCAGTTTTTCTATCTTCTGTACATTTTTTGACATACCGTTCTTTGCCTCCTTTTTTCCATCGGCAACCGGTAAGTGGTTGTAGATCTAATATTATTTATAATTTTCTATTAGGCGCACGGCAAGTTAGTGTAAAAGCAGATTTCAATTCCAAAAATACAGGTTCACAAACAGTTTGTTATGTAAAATAATGAGCTCTGAGCCCAACTTTTCCGGATATTTATGAACTTTTATTCTACTCGTAACAGTTTTATCAGTACTTTTAAAGATCTTTCTAATTACCTCATCTGGAAATACTTTATCTGGAAACTCCTTCTGGTTAATAGACAATTTTTGCAATATTTAAATTCACTTCACGATAAATTCCATGATATAAAGATTTCTTTTTCTTATTTATAGTCCCTATTTTAATAGTAATCAATCGGAAAAAAATTGTTTTTTGAAAAAGTAAAATCAGGAAAGTTATCAAGCATTGAATTCAGGAAAAGAAAAGGATTTAACAGAATCTTAGATCATTTTAATGTCATGAAACCAGAAAAGAATGAGCCTATAGGAAGTTAGTTTAGAATCAATATTTCCTAATTATATAAGCGTACTGAGAGACAACTACTTGTGTAAAACTATCTAGATATTTATCCGAACTTAATTGTTTCAACAAATTTATAACTCTCTTGTCACTCGGAATTTGGGGTTAAATCAGGGTGATGGGGTGCATTAATTCATCAGGGAAGGGGGGTTACAGATGACTGCAAATGTCATAGAAGTAAATAATCTTGAGCACTCGTATGGCTCTGTAAAAGCTGTTGATAATATCAGCTTTTCAGTAAAAGAAGGGGAAATATTCTCATTTCTAGGTCCAAATGGTGCGGGCAAGAGTACGGTAATCAATATTCTCACAACACTTAGAAAAATCCAGAAAGGGGAAGCCCGGGTTAATGGATATGACGTGGCAAAGGAGGCAAAATCTGTACGAAAATCTATAGGTATTGTTTTTCAGATGCTTTGCCTTGACCATGAAATGACTGTATGTGAGAATCTCGAATACCACGGTAAAATATATTCAATGCCAAAAAATGAAAGAAAAAAGCGTATAGAAGAGCTCTTAATACTAACTGAGCTGGAGCATAAAAAAGATACTCTGGCAAAAGATCTTAGCGGTGGTATGAAGCGAAGGCTTGAGCTTGCGAGGGGATTGATGACAAAACCTGCAGTCCTCTTCCTGGATGAGCCCACAATAGGTTTTGATATCCAGACAAGAATGAGAATGTGGGAATATTTGAGAGAGATTAAGAGAGAGGGCACTACGATATTCCTTACCACTCATTATATGGAAGAGGCCGACCAGCTCAGCGACAGGATCAGTATAATAGATCACGGGAAGATTATTGTAACCGGAACTGCAGACGAATTAAAGAACAAGCTCGGTAAAGATCTTATTTATCTGGAAACCAGTGATAATAAAATTGCTGCAGATATTTTAAGGGCTATTAAATCAGTAAAAACCGTAACCGAAGATACAAAATCGCTGAGAGTTATGATAGGAGAAGACGTTACTCACGTACTTCCCCAGATCATAGAACAGATCAGAAAGGCAGGGTTAGAAATCACGACCGTGAATATAAAGAAACCTTCAATGGATGACGTTTTCGTTCACTATACCGGACATGGTTTAAGGGAAGGGGAACCACAGGAAAAACCCGAAGGAATAGAGGTCCTGGGGGCATCTGAATGAACTTTGAATTCCGTGCAATATACTGGAGAGATATGGTAAAATTCTTCAGGTACAAGTCCATGCTATTCAGTTCGTTAATTCAGCCTGTAATGTGGCTGGCTTTTTTCGGGCTTGCAATGTCAGATAGTTTTGACCAGCTGACCTCTCTTATTCCTCCTGTTGAAGGAGTCCGAAACGTCAGTTATCTCTCTTATATGGGGGCAGGAATCATTGCCATGGACGTATTGTTCAGCAGCCTTTTTGGTGGAACCAGCCTTATGTTTGATAAAAAGTTTAGTCTGCTGAGGGAAACTCTTGCAAGCCCGGTTCCCAGAGTTCACATTATTCTAGGTGTCGGGCTTTCCGGTGTGACAAAAGCATTTATTCAAACTGCCATGATAATAGGATTTGGGAAATTGATTGGAATGGATTTCTTTACAGGGTATACACTTGCCGAAACGCTTTTCGCAATGGCAGGCATTTTCCTACTTGTAGGGATTTTTACTCTGGGTTTCCTTTTCCTGTCCGGCTCCATTGCTATAACCATAGAGAACCCTGAGGGAATGCAGTCTATACTTACCCTGCTCAGTATGCCCCTTTTCTTTGTAAGCAATGCGTTATATCCGGTTGATGCTTTCCCTAGTTTTCTGAAGTTTCTTTCTATGTTTAATCCACTGACCCTTCTGGCAAATGGAATCCGCTATTTTGCTTTAGGGGACAATTTCTCTGTAATAGGTAATCACTACATTTACACTGCAACAGACATAGGCGTGTCTTTCCTGGGCCTTTTATTCTTTGCCCTATCAATGCTAGCCATTTCACTCTGGAGGTTCAATAAAGTAGACGTATAAATATTTACAAAATCTTTTTTTCATTTTTTAGTTGCCATATTGTTTGCAAAATGATAGTTTTAATCTGTTCTATGGTATTTTTATCTTTTTTTGATATCAACGTTCTCTTCTTTAAAAAGTTCCATAGTATAAAAGCAGGTTATTCAGTCATTGATTTTGAGATTATTTCTGGGTTTTTAACCCCTTCTCTAAGTTTTGGTTTTAAGGATAAGCGGAGTCTATATTTAAGAAGCGTTTCTGTTAAGACGTCAGTTTCTTGTTAAGCGGGTCAGGGAATAATACCTGAATACTTTTCTTAAATTACTTCATTTCTACCATTTCAGAACAGAAAGCAGTACAATAAAAAGCAGAATAATAAAAAGCAGAATAATAAAAAGCAGAATAATAAAAAGCAGAATAATAAAAAGCAGGACATTAACAAGTCAAAAGCGGTCACAATATTAAATATAATTGTAATGAAAAACAGAATTAATGAAATCTGTGTGGATTAAGAAAGATTTCTTTAAGCACAAGAGTTTCTTTCTTAAGAGTTATGTAGAAAACCTATCTAAATCAGCTATATGAGGCTGAAAATTATTAAGTAAAAGCATATAAAGCCACTCGGTTCACATTAATGGAGATTCTTTATTTCAGAGGATATCTGCAGAGCCTTCTTAAGTATGCTACTAATATATTCCCGGCAGTAACATATTTCTGGCAGTAACATATTCCTGGCAGTAACATCACGAGTTACAGCTTCTTCCCGGAAGCTGATAATAAGGACACATATGAGAAGTAGAACAGCTGAAGATGCTTATTATCTGATCCTGAAAATCAGAGGGCTCTGAAAATCCTAATTGGTTAATAAGAATTAATTAAAGTCTTTTTCAGGAAACTTTGCCTTAAAAGTATAATTCAAAAATTATAATTTTTATATTTGATTTTTTCTTAATCTTTATGAGGTTCTTCTTAATACCTCTGTCTTCTTAATTCCTTTGTTACTTATCATAATTTCAGGAATTTTCCTTCAACTGGAATAAATCCATATTTTAATTTATTGACTCAGGAGGAAATTGTTAATTGAAATGGATTTATTCCGGCTGAAGCTCTTTACTCACTTTACTTCCCAATCTCTCTTATACCAGTGTTCTTGCCTGCCTGTTGCCAGTGAAATAATGAAATAGTATGGATACTACTGCTGTTGAATATGTCTATAAGCCGCACTATTTCATTATTCAAAGGCCAATCTGTAGACATCTATGACTCATTACCTGTTGAGGGTTCCATAACCGCTCATCTGTAATATTTTCAAATGTACTATTTCTAGGTAAAGACTTATCTTTGTATAGTTTAAATAGAGAAACATATAATTCCCTCCACTCCTAAAACACTTTTATCTTTTGTTCAAAACCATCCCCTTAGAGCTCATCTCAAACTAAATTTATTCTGGATTATATATTATATACTATTATCAGGGTTATTTTTTCTTATCCGAAACTTGATTGGTTCTCCAACTCTAAACCTTAAAGAAATAAATTAGAGTTCTGAGATCAGCCCTTGAAATCACACTGAATCAAATTTTGAGTAACTTCTTAGCTTTCTTCGCCAACCCCCTCTTGTACTTTATATTTGCGGAGATCTGTTTTACTCTCAAAGGCGTGTTTTGGTACAATACATATTAGACAATTGTAGAGATATCCAGCTAAAAAGATTAAGATACTTAATCTTTTTTAATCCCCTCTCCAGATAATCCATATTTAATTAAAGACGATATTTTGATATTCTTTCTTTTTTAAAATTGGATAATCCAATTTTAGGAATTAAAAGAACATCAATATACAGGTATATTATGAATTTATATATAATGTGAAGAACATCTACTCCTTACAAAAAGTAGTCTTTAAGAATTTGGTCACAGAATGTCTCCCCAGGTTAAGTAATTATCATGCTCATGCCCCTCTCTCCTTTTATTAATCCCCTGAATATTTGAACATAAATCATGTAAAAATATTTTAATGTTCGAAAAGCATTCTCTTTTTTTAAAATGATGATCTTTTAAATGTACATTCTGATTTTATTCATATATTTTATCTCATATCTGGATGAACACATTCAAAGGTTAATACAGAAATGAAAACGTAAATTTTTAAAAAAATAGTTAATATGTAAAAAAGTAATAGTTATATATTTATTTTTTAAAGACAAAATTGCCTGAGAAACAGGCAACTTTGTACATGTTATTTTTACGGTTTATTAATTCTGCTGCTTAATTACATACAGTAAAAGAACTTGAGGACGGTGGATTTGTAGACGATTTCGGTGGTCTTATAGAAAATGCTAAGGATCATATCTTTCACTCCATTCTTTTCCTTTATTTTGTTCATTCCCCGTTATACACTCTGCAATGGACTCTGAGTACACAACTCCTTTAATAGCCCTTGCAGTTCCCCCTTATAGCTCAATTACATACAGTAAAAGAGCTGGAAGACTGTGGAATTGTAGACTACTGATACAGTCTTATAGAAAATGCTAAGGATCATATCTTTCACTCCATTCTTTTCCTTTATTTTGTTCATTTCCCGTTATACCCGCTCTATCGGGCCCGGAGCACATAGCCCCTTATAGCCTGGTAGTTTTCCCATCATAGCTCAATTACATACAGTAAAAGAACTTGAAGACGGTAGATGTGTAGGCGATTTCTACAGCCTTATAGAATAAGCTGAGGAACATATCTTTCACTCCATTCTTTTCTTTTATTTTGTTCATTCCCGTTATACATCCGTCTGCAATTGGTCCAGGGATTCACTGCACTCCCAATTGCCCTTTATGACTTTCTTTGCATCCCGGTTATATCCGGTAAATGAATCTTACACAGGTTGCTTTGCAAATCTATACATTCATATCTTATATCGGCTGAATCTGGATTTGAACTCAGATTCAATCTATCGAATTCGATTAGAAGCCGAAGAACATTCCCAGGTTGAAGTTAAATATGAGCTGAAGGAATGTATCAAGGTTGATTATAAAGCCGAATGGCATATTGGTTTCCTCCTTGTTTGTATTGTTTCAATACCGATGCCTATGTATACTCTTTTGAGTAACACTTCTTCGAAAAGCTTGCTTAAAGCTTTCTTTACCAACCCCCCCATAATGTTACTCTGCCAGCCACTCACAGAAATTATTTTTGGAAATTTCTGTTCTATTTAAATTTACAGTTCTAATTTCTAAGTGGCAGTGAGCATACTTAGCTATATATATCAGCTTATATAAATTGAATAGAACTAGACATCCTTACAAATCATAGTTCTTAAAAATTTAGATAAAATGTATTGGACAACTAATTATATATTTTTTACAATTATAAATGGTGGACGTTTATTAAAGTTCTGAATTTTGAATAAATATTTTTCTGCTCCTCTCTTATTTCAGGACAACTTTTTGAAACTGACCTCGTCAGCGATCACAGTTTTCTATTTGACATATGTGCCTTGAATCCTCCAGGAAAAGGGCTTAAAATTCCAAATCTATGACCTGGATAAGAATTTAAATTTCTGCAAACCTTTTGTTTTCAGAAATAACCTGTAAATTCTCTATTTTCTGCTGTCAAAAGTTACTACTGTTTTTATTTCCGTTTTAATAAGAAAGACTGATCTTAATGATCTGTTGAAGAGTCCAAAACAGTGGACTAAATGCTTACTTTAAGAATTAAGCTCCGACACCCACGCTGGAAGACATAAATAATGAACTGTTAGATATTGACTCCAACTTTATAAATAAATTAAGAGAGCATAGGTTAAAATGGACTTTCTTACATAAGGAGTAAAAAAACAATTGAGATTATTTTATGTAATTTTCTTTCTGATCATATCTCAGTAATCATTGGGGGGAGGGATGTGAACATTAATGAAAATAGTTTACCTGATGATAAGTCGCCTATAGTTGAGGTTTCTAACGTCAGGAAAAGTTATATGCTTGGGAAGATGGAAGTCCCTGTACTTTCAAATATTTCCCTTCGAATCGAAAAAGGAGAATTTCTCGCGATTGTAGGCCCTTCAGGTTCTGGAAAAAGCACTCTTATGAACCTTATAGGCTGCCTTGATAGGCCTACTGAAGGTCAGGTCCTTATAAAAGGAAGAGATCTGGATGGGATGTCCGATGAAGAGCTTGCCCGCCTCCGGGGGCTTGAAATAGGTTTTGTTTTTCAAACATTCAATCTGGTCCCTCGATTGACCGCTTTCGAGAATGTTTTGCTTCCTACTTTTGCTAATTCAAGGAGCACAGATCCGCAAAAGCGTGCAAAGGAACTTCTCAGTATTATGGGACTGAAGGACCGCATGCGCCACAGGCCTGGAGAGCTTTCTGGGGGTCAATCGCAGAGAGTCTCAATTGCAAGGGCACTCATCAATGATCCTTCAATTCTTCTTGCGGATGAACCGACTGGAAACCTGGACTCGAAAACAGGCTTTGAAATCCTTAACATATTTATGGATTTAAATAAGGACGGAAGGACAGTCGTAATAGTTACACACGACCCCGAGATCGCAAAATTTGCTGATAGGGTCATCCTGGTAAAAGATGGAACAATTCAATATAATTAATTAAACGATAGATAAGGTGGGAATATATGGGGTTAATTAAAGAGCGTATTATTGCAACTTTTTTTTCTTTACTTCTAGTTGCCTCAGTTTTTGCATGTCCGGCTTCTGCAGCAGTGGGAAGTGCAAACCTGAAAGTAACGATCGTTGAAACAAATCCTTATCCTGCAAAAATAGGAGAGTATCTTACCCTGAATATACAGGTGGAAAATGTCGGAGGAGCCAAAGCGGATAACATTGATATTGAAGTAGTCCCTGAATTTCCTTTTTCTCTTGACTCTAAGGAAAATGCCCGGCAGAACATCGGAGCTCTCAATCCTGGCAGGACTGCTACAAAAGAGTTCTATCTGTTTGTTGATAAAAGCGCCAAGAAAGGAAGTCGTTCTATAGACATCCGTACGAGAACGAGCCCGAATGATCCATGGAGTGAACAATCTTTTGATATAAGAGTAGGCACTGAGACATTTACCAGCAAAGGCACTGTCGAACTTGCAGAGATCGTCTCGTCCCCTGAGGTCTTTATGCCAGGAGATGAAGGTACTGTCACAGTAACTCTTAAGAATACCGCAACTGCGGCTACAGTTAGCATCGATGGAAAAGATTACGATACCAATGCAAGGATTCAGGCTGCAGTTTTAAGGCCGTTGTCTGATGGAATTCGTGTTCAGTACGCTCCCTATTACGAAATGGGACTTTTGGGGCCGGGAGAAAGTATTAAATTGACTTTCAATATCGAGGTTGAGGAAGATGCTAAAGAAGGAGTTCACAACCTTGAACTTGATATCGAAGGAAACTCTTATGACTATAACAGCCGGAAGAATATCCCGCTCAAAGTTGACTCTTCAAATATTAAGGTGATTACTTCAAAACCACTTGAGCTGGTAAATGGTCAAGCTATAGTAGAGTTTGACGTAGCAAACACTCATCCAAACGAGCTAAACTCTGTCAGCATAAGACCTGAAGCTGAAGGTCTGAAATTTTATCCTGCAGAATACTTCATAGGACCTATGGACCCTGATGAACTGTTCACCATAAAATTTGATGCTGTCCGGGACAATTCTTCGGGATCTGACAATGAAGACTCAGAAGGCATAAATATGTCTGTTACTGCAAGCTATAATAATGGAATTAACAGACACGAAAATGTTGCAGGTAACCTGGAATTTGCAACTGACTCTTTGCCTTCTGAAGGAAACTCTACAGTTGCAATTGCGGGTGTTATTGCAGTCATTTTTATCCCTGCAGCTGTTCTCCTGTATAGAAGAAAAAAATAATGAGTGAATGAAGGCCTTCTAAATGTCATATTTGCGGGGGTAAAATATGATACAATTTGTACAGGCGGCTCACATTGCTTCAGGAAGCATACGCAGCGCCAAGCTTCGGTCTGCACTCACGACACTCGGAATAGTGATAGGCGTCGCAGCAGTAATTATAAACGCATCCCTAGGTGCCAGCTTTAATCAGTTCTTCACTGATGAAGTTTCCTCAGTGGGCTCAAACTTTATAATTGCATATAGCGATCAGCCAAACCTCTTCTATGATAGTGAGCTTGAAATTATTAAAAACACTCCCGGGATTTTAGGAGTTTCTCCCAGGAAGACGGTATCCGGAGAGATCAATTACCTTTCTGATGTTAAAAGCGTGAGCATTGTGGGTGTAAACGGAGATTTTCAGGAAATCCAGGGAATCAAAATGGAAGAGGGCAGTTTCCTTACAGATAAGGATATTTATTCTGCTGTGCTCGGGTATGATCTTGCGAAAGAGGAATTTGGCAGGAGTATTTCGCACAGGAGCAGTGTTGATATTGCTTTCCGGCAGGAGGACGGCACGCTTGTAATAAAAAAATTCAAAGTAAAAGGGATTCTGGAGGATTCAAAAGAAACTATTGTTGGAGGGGATGGCAGTACAGACATGATAGTCTATATCCCTATCTCGACCATGAATGAGATGACTGGGGAAAAGGACTATGGAGCCTTTTTTGCGATGGCAGAAAGTTCTGAAAACATCGGCAGTATTTCGAAAGACGTGGATAAAAGACTTGCCCGAAGCTTCGGAATTTCTGAAAGGGATCTCAACAATGAAGACGCGAAGCCTTATACTGTATTCGATCAGGCAGATGTCCTAGAAGAGACCGGTGCACTGGGAAAAGCTTTGAGCACTTTTCTGCTTGTCCTTGCTTTAATTTCACTGTTTGTAGGCTCAATAGGAATAATGAATATCATGCTTGTTACGGTCACTGAACGCACAAGGGAGATCGGTATTATGAAGTCCGTAGGTTACAGCAGTTCCAATATTTTGTCCCTTTTTTTACTGGAGTCAATAATGGTCAGCTCTCTCGGCGGGCTACTGGGTACTGCTATAGGAGGTTTTGGAGCCTATATCCTTGAAGAGGCACTTAAACTTCCGCCGGTTTTCCCTTTCAAGTTAATCGAAATCGGAATTCTTATTTCGGTTCTCGTGGGAGTGGGCGCGGGATTGTACCCTGCAAGAAAAGCTGCAAATATGAATCCTGTAGATGCCTTACGATATGAATAAGGGTCTTTTAAGTTTGAAGGAATGACCCTTATTCTTTCAATATTTTTTACCATCTCTATCTTTTTCTTCGAGTTTTTTTCTACTTTTAATCCCGTTATATTAAATAAGTAAAATGACTTTTAATATCCTTTGTTTACAGTACTTTTACTGATAAGCTCATCCCAAAACCAATTTTATTCTCAAATCAATGAAAGTTTCAGAATTACAGCTCGCGATCCGAATCTTGATTGAATATCCTGAATTCGAGATTGTGAAAAGCAATTTTGAATTTTGGGATCAGCCCCTTAACTGGAAAAATTGGTTTTCTCGATATTATCATGAACTCGAATACCGATGAAAAACACTTATAGCTAATAAATACTGATGTCTTTAAACGAATCCATATAATAACTTCAAAGTTGGACAAACAGCGGAGTAAACATGAATTCCAAAACAGCTGATCATGAAGTTTCTTTTCCCGATGTTTCCTCTCTGGAAACAGACGCTAGAGATGAAAATAAGGAAAAGTTGTTTTCGGAAGAAAAACTTTCTTATAGTGAAACTTCTGATACAGAGTCCTTTAAATGTGAGTTGCCCCATTCTGGTCAATCAGGCAGTAATGGTAGAGGAAAAAGTCAACCTGGGCCTCCAGTAATAGAAGTCATAAACGTCAAGAAGAGTTATACCCTGGGAGATATGGAAGTTCCCATTCTCAGTGATGTTAACCTTACAGTATATGCGGGGGAATTTCTTGCTATAATGGGCCCTTCAGGTTCTGGAAAAAGCACACTTATGAACCTTATAGGCTTTCTTGATAGGCCTACGGAAGGAAAAATCCTGATTAAAGGCCGTGATATTATTAAACTATCTGATAAGGAAGTTGCCAGGCTCAGAGGGCTTGAAATTGGTTTTATTTTTCAGACGTTCAATCTAATCCCGAGGCTCACAGCCCTTGAGAATGTTGAGTTGCCCACCTATGCTAACTCACGAGAAGGTGTGGATACGCGCAAAAGGGCAAAAGAACTTCTTGATATGGTCGGGCTTGCGGACCGCATGCACCATAAACCCGGTGAACTTTCCGGAGGACAGTCGCAAAGGGTAGCCATTGCCAGAGCTCTTATTAATGACCCGGCAATCCTTCTTGCCGATGAACCCACAGGAAATCTGGACTCTAAAACAGGCTGTGAAATTCTTGGCATGTTCGCCAGACTTAACAAAGACGGCAGGACTATTATAATGATAACTCATGACCCAGAAATTGCGAAATATGCTGACAGGGTAGTACTCGTAAAAGACGGAATAATCCAGAGCAATACAGAATAAACAGGATTAATTTTGAATCTTCTATACATTTTGAAATTCAATGTCAAAATACTAATAATCTGGATATATAAAAATAGTCAAGATAGATATGAATAATCAGAACTCCCGGATTATTTTATCTGCATTAAGCTAATCAGGATGAGTTAAAATGGAACGAATAAAGACGCCGACTGCCTCCATTATTATATTTTTACTTTTAGTTTCATCCATTATTGCGACACCTGCATCTGCATCGACTGCCGGTGCTAATCTGAAGATTACAATAGTCGAAACAAATCCTTATCCAGCAAAAATAGGAGAATATCTGGACCTCACAGTTCAGGTAGAAAACGTGGGCAGGGATAGGGCAGAAAACGTTGATCTCGAAATAGTTCCTGAATATCCCTTTTCCCTTGATTCCCAGGAAAATGCCGTGCAGAATATAGGGTCTCTTGCTCCTGGTAAATTTGCATCCAGAGAGTTTCATCTTTTCGTGGACAAGAACGCTCAGAAAGGGGTCAGGTCAATTGATGTTCGTGCCCGAATTAATAATAACAGCCCATGGAGTGAGAAATCATTTGATATAAGAATAGGTACCGAAACATTCGACAGTAAAGGCACTGTCGAGCTTGCAGAGATTGTCTCATCCCCTGAAGTCTTTATGCCCGGGGACCGGGGCACTATTACAGCAACTCTTAAAAATACTGCAACAACCCCGATTGTTACTATCAGTGGAAAAGATTACGATACCAATGCGAGGATCCAGTCTGCAGTTTTAAGACCACTTTCTGACGAGGTAATCGTCCTTGATGCTCCTTACGGAGAAATGGGCCTTCTTGGTCCGGGTGACAGTATCAAACTGACATTTAACGTTATGGTCTCTGAGGACGCTAATGAGGGAACGCACAACCTCGAGCTTGCAATCGAAGGCAACTCTTTTGATTACAATAGCCGGAAGAACATTCCCCTTGAGGTTGACCCCTCAAATGTAAAGGTCATTCCTTCAAAGCCCCTCACGCTGGTAAATGGCGAAGCTACTGTAGAATTTGATGTGGCAAATACTCACCCAAACAGTTTTAACTCTGTTAGCATAAGGCCTGAAGCTGAAGGTGTAAAGTTTTACCCTGTCGAATATTTTATCGGACCAATGGACCCTGACGAGCTTTTCACAATAAAGTTTGATGCTGTGGCAGACTCATCTCTGGATAACAGATGGGAAACTTCTGAACCTATAAACCTCAGTCTCTCCGCAAGTTATAGCAATGGCATTAACAAGCATGAAAATCTGGTAAGTAATCTTTATATTCAGCAGACTAGGGAAAACCAGGGAAGTAACTCCGGTATGATTCTACTTGCCCTCGTGCTTGTCGCCCTTGCCACTGCAGGTGTGTTCTTATATCGAAAAAAACAGAGTAAAAATAAATAAGTAATCCGGAAGCATTCCGGTAACTAGCTGCTGATGCCTGCAGTTAAATTGTCACTTTTTAATCAGGCATCTTCCTCTGGATCTCCATCCTTAAAATAGAGGTTTTAATCCAGGCCCGTATTTAATGAAAGTTATATATTTTCAATTTTCATCTTCACTTAATAGTTCTGTTTTTTTCAATTTTTTTCCTTTTGTAGATGATTCCACTTTTTTGTTTCGTTCTCCTGAAGGGAAGTGTTCTCTGGTTTTGCCGGAATGGTGAAAGTAAATGTACTTCCTTTCCCTACTTCGGAGTTCACACTTATATCCCCTCCATGCAGGTCTACAAAGTTTCTGACAATAAATAACCCAAGTCCTGCTCCCCCATATCCTCGTGCTGCGGAAGAATCTGCCTGTGTGAAAGGCATGAATATTTTCTCGTAGCTATCTTCAGAAATCCCTATCCCGTTATCCGAGACTTTTACTTCGAGAACTCCTTCTTTTTTGCAGGCGCTGATTACAACCTTTCCTCTCGCTGGAGTGAACTTTATGGCGTTACTTACCAGGTTATACAGGATCTGTCTGAGTTTTGAAATATCAGCTTCAACATTTCCTACAGAGGGGTCTATCTTCAGTTCGACATTGATCTTCTTTACCGAAGCAGGTGAAAGGAGGTTCATTCTAACCTCTCCTATGAGGCTTGCAACATCCACGTCCTCATATTTGAGAGTCTTTTCTCCAGCTTCAAGCCTCGAGATATCAAGCAGGTTATTAATGATCTCAAGCAGATTTTTTCCGCTTATAAGGATATTATTGACATATTTTGACTGCTTTGTATTCATGGGCCCGAATGCTCCTTCCAGCAGCAGGTCAGAAAAACCTATAACCGAATTGAGAGGGGTCCTGAGCTCATGGCTCATATTCATTATGAAACTGTTCTTTGCCCGGTTTGTAGCTTCAGCATCTTTTTTTGCTCTAAGGAGGGTCGTTTCAAGCTCTTTTTGCCCGTTTATGTTGCATGTATGCATCAGGCATTCCCAGCCACCTTTTCTTTTAACGAGAACGCCCTTTTCCTCCACAAGCCTGAGAAGTTCGCTGCCCGATAATTCTTCAAGAGGAAAAGTACATAGATATGTAAGCTTTCTTTCGTTATCCCGGTTAATCTCTTTAAGGTTTTCTTCCAGCTTTTCAGGGTCGGGATTCAGGGAACCTCCCTTCCTGGTAATACTAACATTCATTCTAAAGCCGGGGAATCCTTCAGAAAAGGCTTTTTCACTCTTTTCTTTCATGAGTTCTTTTACTGCTGATTCAGGAAGCGGGGAACCTTTCGAAAGCGTGCCGGTGTTAATAATCTCTAATTGAAATGAAGTCAGATATTTCTCGACACTCACATCTGCTTTCTCAAGTTCTTTTTTTACTCTTTCTTCTTCAAGTGCGTCCGTAACAGTCCAGAGGCAGTACTCTCCCCTCTCAATTCCCTGTTTAAAATAGGAAACAAGTAGTTCTGTCAGTTCTTCGATATCACTATATACGGCAGAGAGCTGAGAGCTCTGTGGAATGCTTGAAAAAAGTTCGGGGTATTTGTCAGTCTTTTTTGTCAGAATCTTTCCCCCTCCATATGTTTACAGTAAGCGCATCTTCAGCGCACATCCGGGTTTGAGTGGGGCATGAGACAGAGGCTGCGGAGATGTATGATAATTTTCCGCGCTCCAAATAGGGTTAAAGTTTTAGGGAATCTCCCTGAAAATTACAGGACAATATTAATTTTCAAACATTTATTTTTTCCTAACTTCCAATATTTAATACATATGCTTTTATTTTCTATCATATTACATCAGCATATATAAGAAATGTGCTAATTTCCAATGTTGCAAATTATTCTCCTTTTTTATTGTCTGTCTCTTCGCAAAATATCTGAGTGACCTTTTTATTTTTTTCTTATAATGCTCTTATATATTTGTGAATTAATATCTACTAAGGTTTTCTGGATAATTAATCAGCACCAGGTTAACTGAAGGTACGGATTTCTTACATCCTTTATGATTGCGTGAAGCTTCATTTGACGTGGAGATTGTATGCTGAAGTTGAGGCAAGCTATTGGGATTTCTCTTGGGAGTATAAAGAGCTCAAAGCTCCGTTCAGGCCTGACAACCCTTGGTATTGTCATAGGTATTGCCGCAGTAGTTGCAAATATCTCTCTTGGGGAAAGTTTTAATGTGTTTTTTGAAGAGGAAATAAGTGCCCAGGGCTCCAATTTTATTATCATTTACAGCCAGGAGCCTAACCTTTTTTACAGCAACGAGCTTCAAATAATCGAAAAAACTCCTGGAATCAGCGGGGTCTCTCCAATAAAACAGCAGCTTGGGGAAGTGACCTATTTCTCCCAGAATAAAAATATCGACATCGCAGGGGTGACCGGAGACTATGAGGATACTGCTAACATCGTTATGGAAAGTGGAAGTTTCATAAGCGACCAGGACACTTTTTCTGCAGCTATCGGGTCTGAAATCGCAAATGAAAAATTTGACAGGAGTATTTCTGCCCGCAGTTCAATAGATGTTACCCTGCGTCTGGAGGGTGGGCGGACTGTGACCAGAACGTTCAAGGTGAAAGGCGTTGTTGAAAGCCTGAACGCTTCGTTTACCGGAGGCGGAATAGATAGGGATGTAACCATTTTTGTACCTGTTTCAACCATCAACCAGATGCTCGAAGAAGATGATTTTTCAGCCTTTTTTGCGATGTCTGACAGTCTCGAGGATGTGGAGGAAGTCTCGGATGAGGTGGATGAGCGACTTGCCCGAAACTTTGGGGTCTCATCAAGGGACCTTGATGATGAAGACGCAAAACCCTACAGTATTTTTAATCAGGCGGATGTCCTTGAGCAAATAAACCAGCTTTCTGACACCCTGAGAAATTTCCTCGTTGCAGTAGCTCTCATCTCTCTACTTGTGGGTTCGATAGGAATCATGAACATAATGCTTGTTACAGTTACAGAAAGGACCAGGGAAATAGGGATCATGAAAGCTCTGGGATTTTCAAGCACTGACATTCTTGTCCTTTTTATTGTCGAGTCTATTATTCTCAGTCTGTTTGGAGGGCTTCTGGGACTGATTGTAGGAATTGGGGGAGCTTATGCAGTCACAACCGCCCTTAACCTGCCTTTCCTTTATCCACATTATATTTTCGAGGCAGGAATTCTAGTTGCAATAATTGTCGGCGTTTCTGCCGGAGTTTACCCTGCAAACAAAGCAGCAAAACTCACTCCTGTGGATGCGCTGAGGCATGAGTAAAAACAACGGTCTTAAACACCAGTTCTTACGAATTTTAATTTATCCTTAAACAGAAACCGGAATACTAATTACATATGCAGGAGGATACTTATTCAAAAATACATTTTTTGTGTTTTCTTCCACAGGTTCATGAAAAGGGCAACCAAGAACCTGGATTTTTGCTTATATAATTTTGTGGAGGATTTAAGGGTGGAACTCGGAGAGAAGAAGACTATTGGATCCAGGAATTTCCTTTATCCTATGCCCACTGTCCTTGTAGGTGCCGATGTTAATGGAAAGCCAAATTACCTGACAGTTGCTTTTTGTGGAATTGTTCAGGCAGGTCCCCCTATGATTGCGGTAACTCTCGGAAAAATGCATTATACAAATGAGGGTATCCGGGAAAATAAATGCTTCAGCGTGAATATTCCTTCCAGACATATGCTTGAAGTCACGGATTACTGCGGCATAGTATCCGGGAAAAAAGCCGATAAATCCGACATTTTTCGGAGTTTTTACGGAAAACTTGGGAAAGCTCCAATGATCCATGAATGTCCTGTCAATCTCGAGTGCAGGCTGGTCGATACTCTGGACTTTGGCGGTGGCAGTGAGGTTTTTATCGGTGAGATTATGGAAAGCTATGCAGAAGAGAAATATCTCTGCAACGGGATTCCTGATGTAGAAAAGATCGAACCCATCGTTTTTTCCATGTATGACAACAATTACTGGGGAATCGGCGAGCACCTCGGCAAAGCATGGCATTCTGGAAAAAAATTCAGTCAGAATATTAATGAGGACAGAAGTGAAAATAACATGTAGAAAAAAGGCGCTCTTTGAAGAGGGCTTTTTCGCAGGCGCAAACAAAGGGTTTTGATAGCAATTTTGAAAATTTCAGGCCGAATAATCAGCTTTTACCAGTTTCGATTTCTATGGGACAGCAGGGGGTTATCTTATAAAAATAACAGTATTCAGCGGGAGCCATAAGGGCAGGGAAGGAAATACTCTTATTATGGTTGAGGAGTTCCTGAAAGGAGCAGAAGAAGCCGGGGCAGAGACTGAAAATATTATTCTGGCAGAGAAAAATATCAGGCGCTGCAGGGGGAAATTTGAGTGCTGGCTTAAGACTCCGGGCAGCTGTACTATTCACGATGACATGGAAGACCTGATCTCCAGGTTCATGGGCTCGGATATTGTGGTCTTTGCATGCCCTGTATACTTTGATAATGTCCCTTCTATAATGAAAAGCTTCGTAGAGAGGCTTTCTCCTGTACTTTTGCCTCAATTCGAGGAAGACGGGAAGGGAGAGTACAGACACGCTAAACGTTATGAAAAATATCCGAAATTTGCCGTAATTTCGAATGCAGGGCTTCCCGGGCAGATAAATTTCGATGTAGAGAGGCTTTTCTTTCGGAGGCTTGCAAGAACTTTTCATACTGAGCTTGTCGCGGAAATCTATAGAGCAGAAGGGGAAATTTTCAGGGGCCAGAAAAATATCATGCTGAAACCTCTCATAGGAAAATACAAAAAACTGCTCAGGTCTGCCGGTAAAGAAATCGTTGAAAACCACATGCTTTCTGAAAAAATAATTGAAGACCTTGGGAAGCCAATTGTACCTTCCAGCCTGTACATAAAATTCGGAAACGAAGAGTGGGACAGGCTCATAAAAGAAAACCAGACCGAATAAAAATGACGTCCTGTAACTTATTTTTTTCTCTGGAGCTCAGATAAGGAGTAAATGCTTAAATAAGCTGTAAAAACTCTTATTTGGCCAGCAATACTGGTAAAAAATGAAGGAAAGAGTCTATAGCAGACTCTTTAATCACTGGTTTAATACCAGTTATTGACTCTGGAGGTCTCCTTCAACCAGGTCATCCAGGCTGTGTTCCATGTAAGGTGCATTACTCCTGTTAATAAGCTCCTGGCAGACTTCAACAGGCTTTCCGTCCATTACAAGAGCTCCGTTTTCTATCAACAGAGCTCTATGAGCGACTTCTCTAACAAAGTCCATATGGTGGCTTACGAGTACAATTGTTGTGCCAAAACGCTCGTTAACCCTTTTTAATGAATTTGTTACATCCCTCAGGGTTACGGGGTCAAGGTCTCCGAAAGGCTCGTCAAGCATAAGGTATTCTGGAGAGGTTGCAAGGCTCAGGGCAATAAAAGCTCTGACGTGTTCTCCTCCGCTTATCTGGTAAGGAGTCTTGTCAAGGATTTCAAGTGGAAGGTCAAGGGCTTCGAAAACGGGTTTTGAGTAGATGTCAACATCAGTAACCGGAACTGTTGGGAAAAGTTCGTAATAAATCGTGTCGCTGAGGTTGAGTTCTCTAAGCGCTTCTGTCTTTTCCTCTTCAGGCATATCTGGCAGGCGATAAATTGTATCCAGGGTTTCATCTGAGAGTCCCAGTTCGCTGGCTTTATTTCTTGCATATTCGATTGCACCCTGTTTTTTCAGGCTCAGCCTGAAGCGGATCTGGTCTCTCACAGTTGAGTTTACGGACATTGAGAATTCCTGGTTCATAATGCTCATAATGCGCCTGAGTTCCATACGCTTCCTGCTATATCCGGTGACATCCACCCACTCACCTTTGCAGAGGTACTCGACAGTCCCACTTTTCGGTTTTACCAGACCTTCCATCAGTTTCATTATTGTTGTTTTTCCGGCTCCTGAAGGCCCTATAAACGCCAGAATTTCTCCTTTATAAACATCCAGAGAGAAATCTTTGATGTTGAGAACTTCTCCCATCCGGATAAGAGAATAACGTTTTGATATCTCTCTTACTTTAATGCAGACTTCTTTGTTCCCGGATTCTGAAAGTTCTTCCCTTGGTTTCATATCTTTCAGGAAGTTTTTAAGGACCCAGGCGGGTTCACCATCTGCTGCGATTTTCCCTTTCTCAAGGAAGATAAGTCTGTCTGCAAGATAAGCATGGATTTCAGGAAGGTGGGATACAACTATAATAGGGATATTCAGTTTTTCTTTCAGACTCTTTATAACGTCAAGGATTTCCTGCTTTGTATCCGGGCCTGTCATCGTTACGGGCTCATCAAGGAGAAGGACTTTTGGTTTTGCTGCAAGCTGCCTTGCCATTACAACCCTTTGTTTTTCTCCCCCGCTCAGAAGATTTGTGGAATGAAGGGCTTTGTGTTCCAGGCCCACCAGTTTTATGTACTCCATAGCTTCGTCAAAGAGATCTTTATAATCATCTGTCTCATTGTGCGGAAGAGCTTCATGCCCTACTCTAAGGTAATTCAATTTCCTTATGATGTTTTCTATTGCAGGACCGTTCCAGAGACCGAAATTCCGCTGGAGGTGTATTGCCGTGACACTTTTCAGAAAGTGTTCGCCCTCAATCCCTGAATCCGGAGTTACAACTTTTCCATCAACTTCTATAGTCCCTTCGTTAAAGGGCTCGACTCCACGGATAATCCGTAACAGAGTAGATTTTCCACTTCCGCTTCGACCTGTAATTCCGAGGATTTCTCCGTCCTCCACCGTGAGGTCGATATGGTCTAATACTCTTATTTTTTCGGAACGTACCTCATAATCTTTTACCAGATTGGAAATCCTGATCATAATCATACCTCTTAGTGCTGACTGCATTTTTGGGCCCGATACTGAGATTTTCAGGTCTATTACAAGAAGTTACTCGTTCTTGCCTGAATCCTGGGCCATGTAACACTAATTAATATCTTTTATTGTTTAATATGTTACTAGATTAAATTTAAGTGATATTTCTGAATGTGTGTATTACAACAGGTTACTGATGGTCTACCTGTGAACTATTAATATTATATGCTCTGAGAAGTTAAGTATTCAAGAATATTTCTAAGTATAAAAGGTTTCAGAAATAAAAAGTTTAGGTAAAAGTCTTACAGGAAACTCAAAGCAAAAATCTGAAAAGGAACCATAAGTCTAAAATTTGAAGTCAAACAGCAAATCTCTGAAAAGAAATAAGTAAGTTCCGAAACTTTCAGAACCACAAAAATATTAATGTTTAAAATCGGTCAAGCGCAACAAATCTTTTTGATGCAATAAGCAGGTAGCACACCTTGAGCCCTTAACAGGCACTTATCTTTTTATGGCTGATACAATCTCAGCCACCTTTGCAGTAACGTCTTTTACTTCTTCAACAACTGTGCCGGTGACGATCATATCCGCACCTGCAGAGGTACAGATCTTTGCTGTTTCCGCGTTTCTTATCCCGCCGCCAACAATAAGTTTGTTTTCTCCAAGTACCTGCTTGACAGCCCCTATCATTTCAGGGTTGACTGGAGAATCAGCCCCGGATCCTGCTTCCAGATAGGTATAATGCATGCCAAGATATTTGCCTGCAAGAGCATAGACTGCGGCAATTTCAGGCTTCTTTCTTGGAATCAGTTTGGCGTCCCCCACCCAGCCAACAGTGCCTCCTGGTTCAACTATAAGGTATGCCATGGAGATTGGCTCGATCTGGCTTCTGTATACAAGCGGAGCTCCAAGAACCTGGTTTGTAATTACATATCCCAGATCCCTTGAGTTCAAAAGGCTCATAAAAAACACCGCATCTGCGTACTTACTGAGCCCGGCTGAGCTTCCCGGGAAAAGGATTGTGGGGACGTGTATATTCTCTTTGATTTTTATTACAGTCTCATCTAACAGGGTTCCCGACGCTCCGGTTGAGCCCCCTATCATGATGGCATCAGTGCCCCCTTCAACTGCTGCAAGAGCAATTTCGGCGGCTCTATCAGGCGTCTGGGACGCCGGATCGATAAGGGTAAGATGAACTTTTCCGTCCTTTTCAATAATCTTCTGGAGGTGTGCTTCCACCTGCAAAAAAGATCATGCTCCCTTGGATTCCTTGGATTTTACGCGAAGAGCGCTGGAACCGCACTTTCTGCAGCGGGTTGCCCTTGTAGCGTTTCTGGCATTACACTTCATGCAGATTTTCTTGTTTAACAATCTTTCTTCTGCTTCTGGAAAACGACCCATTTTTGTCACCTGCTATTATTTTTTATTATCAATACGGTATATAGCCCGCTTAATGGATGTTAAGACATATAATGTTTTTCATCAAAAATTTCCGCGGCTTACTGGGTTTGAACTCTTTTTCTCTTCTATCACATACCCTGCCCTTTTCTTCATACTCAAAGGTTATTTATTGGTTATGCTGTTTATCCCGTATCCTGCAGGCTGGAGTTAGAGACTGCAGAATATTGCAGAATATTAATGACATCTGTTTAATAGTAATAATATCAATGCTGGCATTTCTGGCGGTAAATGTATTTTTACACTGCCATTAACAGGCTGATATTGATAGCCTGTGAAGTTTATGACTGAATTTATGTAATTCCAGGATTGTCAGGCCAAAGGTAATCTAGTCTGAAAGACAATTTTGACTCAAAAACAATCAGGCAGAAAATATCGAACTCAGACTATTCAAAAACCAGGATTAATTTAAAATTTAATGTAGACCCGGGATAACTTAATTCTCGATTCCAGTGTGGTGATTGATATGGCTATTCATCCTATAGAATACCGGTACGGTACAGCAGAAATGAAATATGTGTGGAGTCAGGAAAACAGACTTGCTAAGATCTTGCAGACCGAGGCAGCTCTTGCCCGGGCAGAAGCGGATATGGGGCTTATTCCCGCAGAAGCGGCTGAAATTATATTCGAAAGCATTGCCTCTGTAAAAGCCGAGAGAGTCGATGAAATAGAATCCGAGATCCACCATGACATGATGGCTGTCGTTGTTGCAATTTCAGAGATGTGCAGGGATGACGCAGGAAAATGGGTTCACTTCGGAGCCACTTCAAACGATATTCTTGATACCGCAACAGCTCTCCAGATTAAAGACGCAATTGATATTCTGGAAGACAAACTCAAAACCCTTCTAAAAGTTCTGGTAAACCAGGCTGAAGCCCACAAAAATACTGTCTGCTGCGGAAGGACTCACGGGCAGATAGGTGTTCCAACCACTTACGGTCTTCGTTTTGCAATCTGGGCTTCTGAAATCTCAAGGCATCTTGACCGCCTGTACGAACTGACTCCAAGAGCTACTGTGGGGCAGATGACCGGCGCTGTAGGCACTCAGGCAGCTTTTGGAAAATCGGGAATCCTTATTCAGAAACTTACAATGCAACACCTCGGAATCGGGGCTGTTGATGTCTCAAACCAGATTATCCAGAGGGACAGACATGCCGAGTTTGTTATGTGGATGGCAAATGTAGTTACAACACTGGACAAGATCGGGATCGAAATCAGGACTCTTCAACGCAGTGAGATCGCCGAGATAGAGGAAAGTTTCGGGAAAAAGCAGGTAGGTTCATCCACCATGCCTCACAAGCGTAATCCTATCAAGTCCGAACAGATCTGCGGGCTCGCCCGAATAGTAAGGGCAATGGTTGAGCCTGAACTCCTTAACAACACACTATGGGACGAGAGGGACCTCACGAATTCTTCAAGTGAACGGATTGTCTTCCCTGAAGCCTGTATACTTACCGATCATATCATTAAACTCGGGATCAGCGTTCTTGAAAACCTCAGGTTCTATCCTGAAAATATCCGCAGGAACCTTGATTCCTTAAATGGTCTGAATATGGGCGAGGCTGTTATGATAGAACTTGCAAAAAGAGGTGTCGGCAGGCAGGAAGCCCACGAACTTGTCCGGACTGCAGCTATGAGAGCTCATGATACAGGGCAGCATTTCAAACAGGTTCTTCTGGATACTCCTTCCGTTTCAAAATATCTGAGTGCAGGAGATATTGAGAACCTTGTAAACCCTGACAAATATATAGGGACAGCAGTGGAACAGGTAGAAGGGCTCGTTATAAAGCTTCGAGAAGCCTATTCACTCTGAAACTCTTTTCCTTTTTTATTAAATTTCATAAATACAAAAAAAGTAATTTCTTTCGTGATCCTAAAATATTATCGATCGTTCTGTTTTTATCGACAGGCTTAAATATAAATATTTATATCTAATGAATCCCTTCTGTATATGAAAGCTTTAACCTGAATATAATTCAATTGGGTGATGAGGCATCTAATTAACGGGTGATGCGTAACTAAATTCTACAGGGCTAGATGTTGTAGATAATTTGTGGTGTGAAAGTGGATAAGATGCCTCATTAACTCCTATGTACAGGTTATTTATAAAATTTATGCTAATTTTATTCCCTGTTTTCCCAGAATAATTCTTTCTCCCACTATCTCTTTTTCTTATCTTTCTATTCTTTTTTATTGAGTTTTTGTTTATTTAACACTAATCATCTACAGACCAGTCGAAAATGAAGATCATATTAAGCTTTTTACGGAAAAGATGAATGGAGTATTCCGGATGAACGGATACTTTCTTATCTGGCTTCCCATTTTAGGACTTCTATTTTTCCCATGCAATGTCTGGACCAGACTGTTATCTACATCTCCGAGAAATAATACTTCTATGAGCTCTCCATGCCCTGACCCGGAAGTTTTCTGAGAAAAGGAAGACAATACATCATAAGGGTATTTAATCTTTTGAGTTTTGCAGGCATTCATGCCTGGATCTATATGAAATTACTTTATTTGTCGAAAGAAATAGATGATCTCATTTTTTTATTTTATGATTATAAAATAAAAGTTTATATATGATGATTCTCTATCCCACTTAGCGTGCTTTAACCAGAATTCATCCACATGGGTGATTGAGGCATCTAACAAAACAGACTTTATTTAATCAGAAATCTATTATGGGCTAGATGGTAGATTCTTTTTGGTGTGAAAGTGGATTAGATGCCTCAATAATTTCTAATGATGAGGTTGTTTATATAATTTGTGTTTATTCTGCACACAACCGCCCAAAACTATCTGCTTAATTCTGTTTTCCCTTTTCCGGACCAGCATACTCTCTTTCTATCCGAGTTTTTTCATTATTCCCTGCATTTTCATTATTTCTCTCAATTAAGCAGAAGTTCTCAGTAAGAGTATAATTCCCAAATTAAGCAGAAATCTCAATAAGAGTATAGTTCCTCAATAAAACAAAAATTCTCAATTCCTCAATAAGAGACGATTCTATTATACAGTACTTCCTTGCAGGGGCAGTACCAGATGACACTTTAAGATGACACATTAAATACTGTCGTGCGTGGGCGTCTCTCAGCTTCAACTCTCATTAAATATTTATTTTAAACTTATGTCTTCCTGCACGATCAGTATTAAAGTGCCGGTTCAGTAGTAACCAGATTTGGCTTACTCCTGCTGTGGGGGTTTGAAAACTTCCAGGTTCTTCCAGTCGAATTTGTCCGGAGGGCAGGCTCTAATGCATTTCTGACAGTGTGCACCTTCACAGAGGTCAGTGCTTATCATAACCCTGTTTTCTTCGTCAATTGAAATGGCATCGTTGGGGCAGACCTTTATGCACTTCCTGCACTCGGGGCAGTCAGAGACTACCATGGTCATATAGGTCCCTACCCTTTCCAGTACGTACAGGCCCTCCTCTCCAAGCACAGGGATATCTCTTTCCACGCGCTTATCGACCACAGGGTTGCTTATAGGGTCATCGAGTGACGGAAGCCCCTTCTTTTTAAGGTATTTCTTAAACATCTTGAAGGGCATCCCCTCTTCCCAGTACGCAAGTTCAAGGACATATGCATCCCTGAATTCCGGAACAGTCGCAAACATTATATGAGTGCCTATTATCTGGCTTGCAATGTCCTGAAGCTCCCAGAGCCTCTCCTCTGAAAGCAGGGTCTCCCTTGCAACTGCAAGTGAAGTATTTCCGAGCTGAGCAATTTTTCCTGTCGAGTAAGGGATTAATCCAATTTTCTGGGCTTTTTCAGCGTCCATGTAAGTTCCGGCAGCCCCTGCCATATAGGCAACATCTATATCTGTCATTTCGATGCCTGCAGCCGCACAGAGAGTTATATGCCCTGCTCTGATAGCGCCAATAGCTTTTCCGGCTTCTTTCAGGTCTCTTTCCGAGAAAGAAATATTGTTCTGCAGGTGAATAAATCCGTCCGGGGTCTTGACTTTCGGAAGTTCAACCAGGCCATACCCTATGGCTTTTTCAATAAGGGCAATAACTCCAGTACCTGTGATCCCTTTTGCTTTAATCTTACCTTCTTCAAGGATTTCCCCGGTTTTAGGGTCAACAAGATCCCCAGGGTCGGGCTTCATCTCTTCGTTCAATACATAGTTCCTCAATGCCCCGTTTTCGAATTCAAAGTCCGAAATTGCAAAGGGAGAAGCAAGGGTTCCGTGCTTTATCTGCTGCCCTTCAAGCGCAGGACCTGCTGCTGCCGAGCCTGTATAAATGATATCCTTTACTTTGAGTGCCATCTCGGCATTTGTCCCATAATCCGTTGCAATTGATATTTCGTCACTTTCAAGCATTCCCGATTTGGTTATGAGAGCAAGGGCATCCGCTCCTACCTCGTGTTTTATGGCAGGAGGGACTACAACTTCGCAGTTGAACTCTTCAAGCCCTGAAATTTCGCTGCTGGGTATTATCCTCGCGTTTCTGGTCTGTTCCTGTATGTTGTACTTCTTTTTCTTCCGTTCCCCTGCGTAAGCCAGGTCTTCGATAGTGATTCCCTGGAAAATAGACAACTGAATCGGGTTTCCGCAGATTGAAATTCTGTCCAGTTCCTCGCTAGGCACATCAAGCGTCTGGAGCAGGGTTTTTACCGCATTTACCGATAGCCCATGTGCAAGATCCTGCCCGTAGCGAATTGCGAAGTCCATGTGATCCATCACATTCGCTCCGGGAAGAGGATTTCTCAGTGTTATTACTGTCCTTTTGATTTCTCTGGTATCCATGTCAATCTTCTGAGCTCGATACCCACTTGTTCCCAGGTCAACTGCAACTCCATATCTCATATAGATCCCCTCATCTTTTTATTTTTCCGGGTTTTTGACATATCACTTAAGCCGTTTGAGATTTTGTGTAATATTACTTTGAAAAATGACGTATAAATAAATGCGGGGATTTATTCTTTATCAAATATTTTAATACCTGGCAAATTTTTTAATTTTCCTGTTCTATGTGTAAAAAATACCTTTTCCGTCTTTGCTTTTTCTTTTCAGGCGGATTAAATATCCGGACTATTTTACTAAAAAATAGATATCGGGAGAGATACGGGTAGGATATTTTTATATACTACATATGTCTTTGTATAGCTGATGAGCTAGTCCGGGTAGCCCGGCGTTACCTGTAACCCGAAATCGCCGATACGCGGGGGACGAAGCCAAAGGAAGATGTGCCAGAGAGATTCCAGCCTGAAGTCTCAACTGAGAAGCCCCGTCCTGCTTGGATGGTGCAGGTATGCGGGCCTGCTGGAAAACAGGTTCTCATACCCTAACCGTGGAAACCGGTCGAGGCCCGGAAGGGAGCAGACTCACTGTGGGCAACCGTCGCTTGCGGGGTCGCGGGGTGGAGAAGAGATCTCAGCCTACTGGAGCTTCCGAGGCGCAGCGACCTGAGGCGTGCTCATCACTTGATCCATTATTGAATCCATTTGAAAAGTTTGGTTTTATAATATAACTGTGATTTTTCACTTAATCAATCCCTTAAATATGTTTCTCTCTCCGGAAAAGGTTAAATATATGAAATGCGTTTTAGGGGACGCGTTTCTAAAGTTCAATGTGACGAGATAGCCAAGCCCGGTATGGCGCGGGATTGCTAATCCCGTGATGCTCCGCATCCCGGGGGTTCGAGTCCCCCTCTCGTCGTTTCTTTTTTAATATCTTTTTAATTTTTATTTCTTCTTTATCTATTTTCTTCTCTTTTCTGTATGTACATTTTATATAAGAGCTCTCCTTATACTCTATAAATAAAATTCAATTCTAGCCCTCTTCTCTGTACTGCAACTCAGCGGGTTAAAGATTATGATAAAATGGACCGAGTTAAAACAATGAAACGGATATCATCAGGAATACCTGAGCTTGACACAAGAATCGGCGGTGGATACCTGGCGGGCAGGGTTCTCCTTATCACAGGGGATACAGGAACCGGTAAAACAACTTTTACCATTCATTTTCTGCACAGGGCATGCCTTGATGGTAAAAAGTGTGTTCTGGTTGCAACGGAAGAACTTCCTGAGGATATTCTTGACCTATCCGAAATGCTGGGTCTCGGGCTTACTAAATATTATGAAAATGGTCAGCTTGCTATTGAGAGGTCCTTTCAGAACCGCTCGGAAAAAGTTCAGACTTCCAAATTCGGTTTCACTCCCGAAGGCCTTGAAATTGAACTGCCCACCCTTTCTGATTATGTACCTGAAGGAACAGATGTCGTGGTTATTGACAATATAGGGGTTTTCACACTAAGGCTCTCTATACAGGATTTCAGGGACCAGTTTGACGCATTGAATTTTATCCTGAGCACCAGAGGTGACTGCACGGCAATGTTTGTCATGGACGACACGGCTTGCAAGATGACTCACAACCTTGCCGAATATTCTGTAAGCGGTTCTCTCCGGCTTATGGTAGACGAAAACCCATATACGGGAAACATTGAACGCTACATAAGAATTCCTAAAATGAGACGGACATGCCTCAGTTTAAACCCTATTAGATTTGAAATTACCTCATCCGGGATTAAACTCCTTTGAGCCTCTGATTAATTATAATTCTATTCTCTTTTTCAAATAATTTTTCTTTTCAAATAATTTTTCTTAAAAATCCTTTTTATATTTTCCTGTATGGATATTAGCTTTTAAATTTGAATTCAATTTTCAATACAAATTAAATATAATATATTTTTTATGATTTATCTTCATGAAAAGATTTATACTCTTAAACGCTATTTCTTATTTAATTAATTTCAAAATTTTCAGTAGTTTTTCTCTATATTCATTGAAGAGTAAATTAAATTTCGAATGAAATATCATTGTTTAGTAACACGATGAATACTATTGGAGACCTTTAACAATTAGGATAAATTTAAACAGAACTTATATTATTATTTTATACTGATAGCCGAATTTACGAGGGGACTAATCTCCGGTGGGGTGAGCTTCTATGGTTTCTAAAAACGAGAAATCTCCGGATGACTCAGAAAGATCAGAAAAGAACATGTGTACAGGCGAGGAAAAAGATGTTCAGGCAGGCAAATCCTATCTTTTACAGGTGCCTGTCAAGAAAATTCCTTATGAAACCGGTGCTAATACGCCCGGTAGCAGCCCTCAGGCTGGAAAGGATACAGGTGCAGATACGGATAATATCCTGCAGGAAGCTTTAAAAGACGAAACTGCGGGAAATGAAAATGATTTCAATAAAATTGCAAAAAATGAGAATGAAGAAGATGGGGATGCTCAAAATGAAAATACTCATCTCCCTGATATGAAAATCAAGGTAGAAAGCCGTAAAACCAAACCTGTACTGGAATCTGTACAATTTGAGAGTTTTTCCCCGGAAACAGGGGCTGAAGGGGGTTTGAAATCTGAAGTTTTACATGGCCCATCTTTAATTGCAGACGAGCCCGACAGCGATAAAACGACCTTTTCTGATGGAAATGCGGCTTCTGAACAAAAACCTGCTGTTTCTAAAGAGGCGACTTCTGAAAAGAAAGTTGAACTAATTCAGGAAACTGAAAATAAAGGCATTTTTCCCCCTCCGAGAGGGCCTCATCTTGAAGGGACTGCAGGCGATAAAGATGGAGTTAAGGAATTAAAGAGTTCTCATGAAACAAAAATAGAGAAAAAAGTCCGAACTTCAGGTAAATCCAAAAAAGCTGTCCGGAAGGCAAAAATCAAGAAAAAACCCGGATTCGCCGAAAATATGAAAGGTCTTACCCGGGACATAATGGGGATTAAAGAAGGCGAAAAATTAAGTGATAAGCTCAAAGAGTTCTTTGAGGAAGTAAAAACCCCTGAGGGGGCAAAAAAGAAATTTGAAGAAATAATCCGGAATTTGAAGGACGAGGAAATAAGGGTTCTTCCGCCTTATGATCCGGAAACCTGCGGCCCTCTTCTTGAATATGAAATTCCTGCGGGATTTACTGAAATCGAACGCTACTGGGTAGAAGAGCCTTACGCTTTTGTCAGCATAATAGAAAACAGGGAAATGAAATACTATTATGTTATTGAGCCTACTCTAACCGTCTATGAAAAAACTGTTCTTGAAAGGGTCAGAAATAATCTTGAAGACGTTCTTACTCAGGAGGACATGATAACCGGAAAAGAAAAAGACGTCGTCCTCATTAACAGGTCTATGCGGCTTTTTGATCAATATTACAGTACCCTTGAAGTTTCCTCCATTCATAAAATAATGTATTTCCTGAGAAGAAATTTCATTGGATATGAAAGGATAAACCCGCTGATTCATGACCCGAACATAGAAGATATTTCCTGTTCCGGTATCGAAATCCCTATTTATCTTTACCATAGAAAGCACAACAACATCGTGACCAATATCCATTTTGGGGAGAAAGAACTGGATTCCCTTGTTGTCAAGCTCTGCCAGAGGAGCGGCAAGCACATCTCCATAGGAGAACCAATCGTAGATGCGACTCTTCCTGACGGGTCAAGAATTCAGGCAACCCTCGGAAAAGAAGTTACTACAAGGGGAAGTTCTTACACAATCCGTAAGTTTAAAGGAGATCCGATAACTCCTGTTGACCTGATGCGGTACGGCACATGCAGTGTCGAAATGATGGCTTACTACTGGATTGCAATTGAAAACAACATCAGTGTGCTTTTTGCTGGGGGCACGGCCTCAGGTAAAACTTCTCTTATGAATGCTATTTCTCTTTTTATTCCAAGGCTGTCAAAAGTGGTGTCCATTGAAGACACAAGGGAAATAATGCTCTACCATGAAAACTGGATTGCAGGAGCAACCAGGAAATCGTTCACAGTTGGAGGTACTGGCGAAGTTTCAATGTATGAGCTCCTGAAAGCTGCTCTCAGGCAGCGTCCTGAGTATATCCTGGTGGGCGAAGTACGTGGTAAAGAGGCTCTTACCCTTTTCCAGGCAATGTCGACAGGCCACACCACCTATTCAACAATGCATGCAAGCGATGTGCAGACTGTAGTTAACAGGCTTGAGAACGAGCCTATCAACGTACCTCATGTAATGATGCAGGCCCTTGGTATCATCTGCATTCAGATGCAGACCTATGTCAATGAGACCAGAGTTAGGAGAACCAAAACAATAGTGGAGATCACAGGACTTGACGCAAGGTCAGGAAGTCTGAGGATCAATGAACTCTACCGCTGGGAGCCGGTGCACGATAACTTCAAGCGGGCAGGCGATTCCTATGTGCTTAATGAGATTATGAGAGCAAGAGGATGGAGCCCTGATAAACTCTTTATTGAATTTAAAAACCGGGAGCAAATCCTTGCCTATATGGCAGCAAAACAGATCCGTGATTACGTGAGCGTTTCCCTTATAGTACATATGTATGCTACAAATCCGCAGCTTGTAATGGAAGCGGTTGGAAACGATACCCTGCGGGATATGGTAGCACATCACAGTTAATCGGGGGTATCCATGAACGCTATAAATACCCTGGCATTCAGGATTTTCGGAGAAAAAATTCTTGAAAAAGAAGATAAGTTTGCCCTTCTCAGGATAAAGCTTCGTCAGGCCCAAATTCCCTTGCCTGTGGAGCAGTATGTTTCAACCGCAATTTTATTTTCCCTGCTTGCGGGAATTTTTGGAGGGCTTGCAGGCTTGCTTCTCGGGAGTCAACTTTTCCGGGGAATTACTCCGGAAAGCATTGTTTCAATGTTCGGCATCTCGAACAGGGTAACCCGGGCGGTTGAGACTCCTGCATTTATCGAATCTCATCTCCCTTTTATCCTTACGGTTATAGGGGGAATCATTCTCTTTTCTATGATTTCTGCCCTTACTTACGGGCTTATCATGGCATACCCGCCCATGAAGGCTGACAGCAGGAAGCGCGCTATCAACGCATCAATGCCTCATGCAACAGCTTTTCTCTATGTCCTGCAGAGAGGCGGAGGCATGACCATCTATGATATCATGAAGTCGCTTTCGAAGCATTCCCATCTTTACGGGACCACCGCCCGTGAATTCGGGAATATTGTCAGGGATATAGAGTACTTTGGAAAAGACCTTCAGGATTCTCTCTGGGACTCTGCTGACAGGACGCCTTCTGAGCAGTTCAAAGACCTTGTAGACGGTCTGATTTCTATAGTTTCAAGCGGAGGAGACATTACTCTTTACCTGAAAAACAAGACTGACCTTTATAAATCGAATGCAAATAAGGAACACAAACGTTTCCTTGAAACCCTCGGTCTCCTGGCAGAGGTTTATATTACGGTGTTCGTTGTAGGTCCCCTTTTCCTTATGGTTATCCTCGTTGTTATGAATATGATCGATAACGGGGGCCCAACCCAGCTCTATATCCTTGTATACGGTGCAATTCCTTTCGGGACTATGATTTTCCTTGTCTTTCTGGATATGCTTACAGGAGATGCGGAAAAGATGCCTGAAGAGCAAATCTCTGCAATCAGGCCGGATTCTTTCAGCGACGTCAGGGTAAAACCGTTAACCGAAGTTGATGAAGAGCTACTTCAGAAAATGGAGTTCTTTGAAAAGGTCTCCAGAGTCAAAAGAATTCTCCTGCATCCCATAAGGGCTATGATTGACAGACCTGTATATGCTTTCGTGGTGAGCGCTCCGGTCGCCCTGGGATATTTTGTTTCTGCTTACATGGAACACGGGCCTTACTATGGAGGTTTTGTCGAGACAGCATCCACTCTTGACGACTATCTCTATGCAACTCTTCTTATTCTTTTCATTCCTTACATAATCTTCCACGAACTTGAAGTCCGCAGGATAAGGCAGATTGAGGACCAGGTTCCTGAATTCCTTAAAAGGCTTGCAAGTATCAACGGTACAGGAATTCTGCTTGCCGATGCCATTGCCATTACAGCCCAGTCAAATATGGGCAGGCTTAAATCCGAAATTAAACGTACGGTTGCGGATATCCGCTGGAATTCAAACCTTGTAGACGCTATGAAGCGTTTTGAAGCCAGGATCCGGACCAACATGACCAGACGTAGCCTGAGCCTTATTGCCAAAGCAAGCGAGTCCACAGGAGATATACATCAGGTTATCAGCACGGTTGCGGATGATGCAGATATCGAGAAAAACCTCAAGAAAGAGCGTTCTGCAGAGATGTTTATCTATGTCTTTATCATCTTTGTGACGTTCTTTGTTTTTCTGGTGATAGTATACGTGCTTGCTGCGTTCTTCCTGCCTGCACTTGACGGTTCGAGTAACCCAGCAATGTCCATGGGAGGTTTTGACCTGAAGGAATACACCCTTCTCTTCTTCCATGCAGCTCTCCTGCAGGGTTTCGGCTCAGGGCTGGTTGCAGGTAAAATGGGCTCGGGAAACATTTCCTCAGGGATCAAGCACTCCCTTGCGATGATGTCGCTGTCTTATGTGCTGTTCGTTATGTTTATCTGAGTCCTGGGTTTGAGGTTAAGCCTTCGAGATTTTTCCGGAGGCTTACCTGAATTTTTATCCAATTTTTACCTGCTTTTTAACCCATTCCTTTTTAATATCTAAAATGAATTTTTAAAGTATGTCTGAAAATCCGAAAATAAAGAAAATACTTCTGGTCTTTTTTGTCTTTGCACTTCTTCTTTCCGCTTTCTATGCCCTGGACTTCAAAATATCACAGAGCGAGACCCATGTAAACTCTGGATTAAGTGCTTATTCTTCAGGCAGCCCTGAACTCAACTCTTCTGGCAGGATTTACCTCTATACTGAAGGAGAGGATGCGCTTTCAGTAAATTTGAAAGAGAAGCTTAAGGAAGACCTTGAAGCAGAAGGTATGGAAGTTATAGCTATAAACTCCATTGAGGAAAAATATGGTTCTCAGGCTCTCCTGGTGAATGTCAGCAGAGATAAATGGCTGTATACTCCTGTTTACGCTTCTTCAAACCTCAATTTAGCATTCTTTTATACCTCCACAGGTGAAGATACAAAATATTTCGAACAATTCAAAAATGGAAACGAGTCTGTTATCTTTGTAAATGACGGTTCTGGCAAAGGGAAAATGTTGATGGATGGGAAAATTGTAGTGCAGGACTCCACAAAAGGGATTATCTCTTTAAAAGCTTACAGGAAACACCTGGCTGAAGAAGCTGCAGGAAAAACTGTAGAGCAGCTCCTGCAGCATATCAACAAACTTCCTTAATCCTGGTTTTCTGGAGAGGATTCATAACATCCTGCACCAGATGTTCATATCCTCAAATCCGTTTCCTATCCTGCAGTTGTTCACAAGCCTGCCTGTAAAGGCATAGCCAAGGGAAGAAAAGGCTGCATTAATTCCGGGGGCTGAAGCTCTGCAAAGGGTATAGGAAATCAGGAAGCTTCTTTCTGAAAGTTCTTTCTCCAGAGCTCTGATAAGCTCTTTCATATGCCCTTTCCCTCTTTCTGAAGGGATTGTCAGGCAGTCGGTTATTTCAGCATTTCTGTTTTTTGGGTCCATTTCTGCTGAGGCAAGGCTTACAATTTTTCCGTATTTTTCCACAAGGAAATAAAGTACATTTGAGTGCATTGTTTCGAGAATGTAGTTTTCCATATGCAGGGGAGTGGGATATAGTTCAAATCCCTGGCTGTACAGGCTTGCCATTGCAGAGGCATCAGCCTGAACTGCAGGTCTTAGCGTATACCCTTCCGGAAGCCGGCTTTTCTCTTTTCGTTTTTTCCAGTTATCTTTTTTCCGTGAAATTTTCTTTTTTTTCTGGTTTTTTCCGGTCCCTCTATCTTTTCTAAGGCAATTTTTGATAATCCGGTCTTCTTTTTCTTTATGGAAGGATATTTCCCTGGAGCTTTCAGGGTAGTTTGAATAAATGTGGCAGTCCTTTCCTGCATAATATCTCCTGATAATACCTTCTTCCATATAGCCGCAGGTTTCTGGTTCGTCCTTTTTTTCCGGAGGGGTATATACGATTATTTTTCCCATTTTTTCGGTTCCTGCCAGAGCTTTGAGGGCTCCTGCAATCTCCTCAAAACGTCCGATAAAGTCCATGACTTTTATTCTTCTGTTATAATAATCAATTATAAGTTCGGCTCTTTTTACTTCGGATTCCTTTAACTCTGCATTTATCCAGTACCCGGGAAGTTCTTCTTTGATCTCGAGCGTTAAGGAGACGTTTTTTTCCGTGGCTGGCCCTCCTCAGTTTAAATACATTTTTTAATTTTAGATAACCTGTTTTTCCGGAATTTTTTCCTTTCAGAAACGCTGTTTTCTTTCAAGTCCTTCCGGCTCAAGGGCGATAACATCATTTTCCTCATCATAAAGCCTGGCAAGCCCTGTATCACTTTTAAGCCCTGGGTGCTTATCACAGATAGTACATTTTTGCTGGCACTTTGAGGAGTACTCTGCAGGTTCCGGATATACGCAGATTACCCCTTCGTAGTTTCTGAGAGTAACTCCTGTATCCGAGCTTGAGATCAGGTAATTGGGCCCGACAGGAATTTTTCCTCCCCCTCCCGGAGCGTCGACCACAAAAGTAGGGACTGCAAGCCCTGATGTGTGCCCTCTTAGCATCTCTATTATTTCTATGCCCCTTGCAACTGAGGTTCTGAAATGTTCCAGCCCGAAAGAGAGGTCACACTGATAGAGGTAATAAGGTCTGGTCTTTATCTTCAGGAGTTCGTGACAGAGGTTTTTGATTATCACCGGACAGTCATTTACTCTTCTGAGGAGTACGGACTGGTTGCCAAGTGGAATTCCAGCACAGGCGAGCATATTCATTGCCTTTTTAGCTTCAGGAGTGATCTCTTTTGGGTGGTTAAAATGAGTATTGAGCCAGACCGACGGATATTTTCCAAGGATTTCGCACAGTTCCGGGGTTATGCGCTGGGGCAGGGTCACAGGTGCTCTTGTACCTAACCTTACTATCTCTACGTGAGGAATGCTGAAGAGTTCACCTAAAAGCCAGTCCAGCCTTTCATCAGATACCAGCAGGGCATCTCCTCCTGAAAGAAGCACATCCCTTACTTCATGGTGCATCCGGATGTACTCGATTCCTTCCCGGATTGCTTTTTCAGAATAGTCATGCTCTCTGTTGCCGACCCTGCGCTTGCGAGTGCAGTGCCTGCAGTACATCCCACAGCGGTTTGAGATTAGGAAAAGAACCCTATCCGGGTACCTGTGGGTTATACAGCTCTCTTCAGATGGTGAGTCCTGGTCCTCACAGAGAGGGTCTTCAAGTTCCCAGGACGATTTTTGAAGCTCTGCTGACTGTGGCACAGCCTGCAGTCTTACAGGACATTCCGGGTCGTCAGGGTCGATAAGTGAGGCATAATAAGGGGAAATAGCCATTGGAAAAACCTCAAGCGCTTTCTTTATGTCTCTCTTTTCCGTGTCCGAAAGCAGAATCAGTTTTTCGAGTTCTTCAACGGTGGTAATTCTATTTCTATACTGCCATTTCCAGTCTGAAAATTCTTCTTCGGATGCATTAAAACAGTCTTTTATCCTGGATTTCACGTTTAAACCTCGTGACTGCTGGGAGAAAAATTAAGGGACAGATGTCCAGAACATAAAATATCTATAATACGTGAAAAATTTAAATATGTCCTATGAACTAAATCCTGTCTTTCCCAGCTTATTTAAAGAAAATGCGTCTATAATTGATTAATTTTAAGATTAAACACATCTATTAAATACTTTTTTATCGAAATGAGCTGTAATAATCCTTATATTTTTATGAAAAGCTCCAAAAAAGCTCCTTTTATATTCAGTTTTTTCTCTTTCAAACCTGTTTTATCTCTTTATTCTTTTATAATGTAGCAGGATCCAGATTATTCCTTATTTAATCATTCCTGAATATTGCAAGCCTGAAAAAAAAGAGTTTAATTCTTTTAATAACCTTTTAAAGCTTCCAGAATAGATAATTTCTATATAGAAAAACTATTCTTCTTCTTCCATCCTGAAAAAAACTTTATATAGATTTTAAAATGAGCTTTTCTCAGGGTTAAACTTTTATCCCTTTAAAGTTCGCTCCGTTAATAACCTATTAAGTTCTGAATTCTATAATTAAAATTTGAATTATAAATTAAAACTTGAATTCTAAAATTAAAACTTGAATTTTAAAATTAAACATTAAATTATATATAATGACACTGAATGATTTTTGAGATCAACTCAAATAATGTCCAATATTTTCTATCTGCATGAAGGACGATTAATGGTTAAAAATATTAATTTTTTGTCGTCAGTTTCTTAAAATATTATTTTTTCGCCATTAAATTTTTCATTATTGATTTTTCATCACTCTTTTTTCATTACTGGTCCCTCATTATTGTTTTTTCATTTTTTTCGGTTACAGATTTTCAATGTTTCGATAATAGATAATATGATGAAATTTATATCATTTGAAATTTAAATATATATTAATGGCAACAGATCTTTTAACCGACTTACTCATTATTTTCGGGCTTTCTATTCCCGTAGTTTTCACCTTCTCAAAGCTGAAAATAGCTCCGCTGGTGGGTTTTTTGCTTGTTGGCATCCTTGCGGGGCCTTTTGGTTTGGGCTTGGTCCAAGATCTGGGCAATATTGAAATGCTGGCTGAGATAGGAGTCATATTGCTGCTCTTTACTATCGGGATGGAATTTTCCCTGCGTGAACTCCTGCAGCTTCGCAGAATAGTCATCTTTGGAGGAGGGTTGCAGCTTTTTATAACTACTCTTGCTGCCGCTTTTATTTTCCTCATTCTTGGAATTTCCAGAGAAACTGCAATTTTCCTCGGACTCCTGGTGGCATTGAGCAGTACGGCAATAGTCCTTAAAATCTTGCAGGAAAAAGGGGAAATTTACAGTCTTCACGGGCGGACTTCCCTGGGGATATTGATCTTCCAGGACGTAGCTGCAGTAATGATAATTCTCCTGATTCCTCTCCTTGCGGGAACTCAGGGAACGGAAAAATCTTTCTTAGAACTTATCATGCAGGGATTTGGGCTCATACTGTTTACTATATTCAGCGCCAGATATGCAGTCCCTTTTATTATGTTCCAGGTAGCAAAGACGCGTAATAGCGAACTGTTTCTCCTGAGTGTTGTGGCAATCGGACTCGCGGTTGCCTGGCTGACTTCCATGGTCGGTCTTTCTCTGGCTCTTGGAGCTTTTCTTGCCGGTCTGATCATTTCAGAGTCCGAATATTCGATCCAGGCTCTTGGGAACTTAATTCCTTTCAGGGATATGTTTATGAGCATTTTTTTCATTTCAATGGGGATGCTTCTTGATCTGGGTGTATTAAGAGAACATTTACCCTTAATACTGGCTGCAACTCTTGGAGTGCTTATTTTGAAAGCTGCAGCGAATTCCCTTAGCACTTTCCTTATAGGTTTTCCTTTGCACACCATGATCCTGGTCGGTTTCTCCCTCTCTCAGGTTGGGGAATTTTCACTGATTCTTGCGAAGGTAGGCTTTACGAGCGGGCTGATAACTACTGAAATTTATCAGGAGTTTCTAGATATCGCCGTAATTTCCATGGTACTCACTCCTTTCATAATGAGCATGGGGTATCGGACTACATCATTTGCCGAGTCTCTCCCCTTACCTTCAATAGTAAAAACCGGGTGGTACAGGCATTTTAAGGAGCACGTACCTCAAGATGCACCTGAAAATCATGTGATTGTAATAGGTTTCGGAATAAATGGGAGAAATGTCGCAGCAGCTGCAAAGTCATCTTCTATCCCCTACCGGATAATCGAGATCAATCCCGAAACCGTCAGGCAGGAGAAACAGAAAGGAGAACATATCCTTTATGGAGACGCTGCCCAGAAAGCTGTTCTGGAACATGCAGGTATCCGGGCTGCGAAATCGGTCGTTGTGACCGCAGGGGATCCGGTAAGTGCCAGAAGAGTTATTGAAGCTGCTAGGCGGCTAAACCCTGAAGTCCATATTATTGCCAGGACACATTTCCTGAGCGAGCTGGATAAATTTCATATCGCCGGAGCCGATGAAGTTATTTCGGATGAGTTTGAAAGCTCAATAGAAATTTTCACAAGAGTGCTCCACAGGTATCTGGTTCCTTCAAGTGAAATCGATTCTCTGGGCTCAACCTTACGCTCCGACCATTACAGGATGCTTCGCAGTCCTGACATTCCCCGGAAAAAGTTCTGCGACCTGGCTCTCGATTTTGCAGATGTGGAAATAAGGAGTATCAGGGTTGGGGAACTTTCCAGGGCGGCAGGAATGACCATTGGAGATCTCAACGTCAGGAAAAAATATGGAGTCTCTATACTTGCAATTTCCAGAAATCATAAACTTATCTCCGAGCTGCAAGCAGAGACCAAAATCCATTCAAGCGATATCCTGCTTGTGATCAGCCCTCCTGAAAAGCTTGATGAAGTTAAAAAGCTTTTTGAAGATCAGGTGGGATAAAGTTTCTTTATCCCGGTATTTTTCAGGTAAGGTTGAAAATAAACAATTTCAGGGATAACGCCGGAAGTCAGGATACGCGAATACGAATACATGAATATTTACTTATATTATTATGTAAATTTATTAATACTTACACGCTTATTAGTGCTTACATTTAACAATACTTAATACTTAATCTTGCGTAGCTTCAGACCTGCAAACTGAAATTTCGATGACTATTAGCGGCAATTTAGATTCCAATTCAGTCTCGTTAATTAAATATTTTTGAATATTTCCGCTTTTCACGTTTATGGCTACCTTTCATTATTTATCTGGTGGAAAATTCTTATGATGAGAGATTTTAAAGAGACTTTTCTTGAAGTTATTCAGGCGGTATTGCCTCTAACACTGGCGGTGATAGTGATCATGCTGGTATTTCTCGGCTCGAACCTGGGACATCTGGCGTCCTTCCTGACCGGGACAATAATGGTCATAGCAGGAATGACTTTTTTTCTTATGGGGGTCAAACTGGGCATGCTGCCAATGGGTGAAGCGATAGGGTCTAATTTGCCAAAGCACGGATCACTGATATTTATTGCAGTTGCAGCATTTTTTCTCTCTTTTCTGACAACTGTTGCGGAACCCGATGTAAGAGTCCTGAGCAGCATGATCGATTCAGTCTCAAAAGACAGCATAGACAGAAATATACTGATAGTATCAATAGGTGTTGGAGTAGGGTTTTTTGTGACCGTTTCCATCCTCAGGATAATTTACGGAATCCCTATAAAATATCTTTTTGCAATAAGCTACCTTCTCATAATCTTTCTGTCCTTTATCACACCGGCGGAGTTCCGTGCTATTTCTTTTGATGCGGGAGGTGTGACCACCGGACCAATGACCGTGCCTGTAATTATGGCACTGGGGATCGGGACAGCTTCGGTACTGCAGGAAAGATCCCAGCTTTCTGAAGGGTTTGGGCTCATTGGTTTTGCCTCTATAGGTCCCATACTCAGCCTGATGCTACTGGGGGTACTGTCTTCATGAGTGGAAGTACAGAAGGGATACTGTCTGTAGTTGTCGAAGTAAGTCAGGCACTTATCCCTCTTGTGATATTTTTTATCGTATTCCAGCGCCTGTACCTGAAGCTCCCCAGATCACAGCTGGTTAAGCTCTTTACAGGAATCTTTTTTACTGCAATTGGAATGATCCTGTTTCTATACGGAGTTTATAATGGCTTTTTCCCGATAGGAACGGAAATAGGTGAATTTTTTGGTGGCTCTGATAAAAAGAGCCTGTTAATCCCGATAGGTTTTGTTCTCGGGTTTCTTGCCACCTTCGCAGAACCTGCTGTAAGGGTATTATGCTATCAAATTGAGGAATCTTCCAGCGGTTATATCAGCTCGAAGCTCATGCTCTATACGCTTTCTTCCGGAGTTGCGGTATTTGTATCCATCGCAATGGCAAAACTGGTTTACGGGATTCCTTTCCTTTATATAATAGTTCCAGGATACTTACTTGTCCTTGTTCTGTTATGGTTATGCGACAAGGACTTCATAGCTATTGCATTTGACTCTGGTGGAGTTGCAACAGGCCCTATGGCTGTGACATTTCTCATGTCAATGGCAGTTGGCGTAGCCTCGGCGCAGGAAGGCGGAAATCCCCTTGTAGACGGTTTCGGCCTGATCGCAATGATCGCTCTTGCGCCTATTATCTTTGTTATGCTGCTGGGTGTTTATATACGATTTAAAGGAGGTATAAATAATGTCGAGTGAAGGAGATTTTCTACTGGTCGTAACTATAGTGAAAAAAGGATGGGGGGATGAAGTGGTCAAAGCTTCCAGAAAAGCTGGTGCTCAGGGTGGGACAATCTTATACGGGCGCGGCACAGGTATACACGAAAATAAGAGTATTCTTGGTCTGATGATAGAACCTGAAAAGGAAATCGTTCTTACCATAACCGAATCATGTATAGCAGACAATATCCTGAAATCCATTACTGAGGCGGTAAAACTCGATGAGCCCGGAACAGGTGTAGGATTTATAGTCCCTCTGGAGAAAGTGTTTGGCATTACCCGTTACTTCTGTGAAATGCAGGACAGATCACAGAAAAGTTCCGGTTCATAAGTAGGCATTAGGGGTAATGTGGATATCTTTCTGACATCAGATGTTTATTGTAATATAAAGAAAAATAGTTTTCATTTGCCTCTCATTATTTCAGAATTACCCCTTCAGAATTACTCCTGCAGGCTTTCAATAATAGTTGCTGGTCCCAGAATTTAAGTCCACTTCTCTTAACCTCGAATTTAAAATGCCTGTCTGTATTCCTGAATATTTAAGTAATTCTGAACTTTTAGTTATGTGGGAATGAATCCGGTTTTGGGATCAGCTCAATTTTACTCCCGGATTGAAAAGAAGGTCTTACTTCTCCGGTGATGCTTTCAAACAACTTTCTCACATTGAGCAGGCTTTCAGGCTTTCCCAGAAGAACGCAGGCATCTTTTGCTTTGAGAAGGAAATCGCCTTCAGGAGTGTGAATCATTTCCGAGCCCCTGCGGACAGAAAGTACTGTTACTCCGTGCTTTTTCCTGAATTCCATCTCTGCAAGGGTTTTTCCGTCAAAACCTGACCCTTTCCCCACTTTAAGAACCTGGATCTCAACACCCGGAAGCTCATCCTTTATGCTGAATTCATTATCTGTATCCTGATCGACTGACAGTTTTCTCAATCTTCTGTAACCGTTAGCTCTCAAGTCATTTATCATCTTTTCAATATTTTCCCTCGGCACAAGATACTTTTCGAGAAGGCGGACAAATATTTCTACTGAGGTTTCGTATTCTTCAGGGATAATTTCATCCGCACCCAGGTGATGGAGGTGCTTCATTTCCTGCAGGTTCCGAACCTTTGCAATTACATAGATATTTGGATTCAACTCTTTTGCCTTCTCTACAATTTTTCTTGTGGCAACCGAATCGGATATTCCGGTTATGAGCACTCTTGCGTTCCTGATTCCTGCATGTTCCTGGACAGCCCCGAATGTTGCATCTCCGTACTGTATTCTTTCACCCTTTGTTTTTTCCTGCTTAACAATATCGGGGTTTGTTTCCAGGATGATGTATGGAATACCTGCAGCTTTTGCAGCTTTTGAAATCGTTTTTCCGGAAAATCCAAAACCTACCATTATAAGATGATCTTTTATCTCAGGTTCAACGCATTCTTTCCATTCAAAGGAACCTGAGCAAAAGCCACGTACGAGCTTCATGCCATATACAGAGTCTGAAGCCTTTTTGACAAAGAACTCAGCAGGCCTGTAAGAGGCATTGATCAAAAAGGGTGTAACTCCCATGGTAATGATTGAAACTGCCAGAAATGCCTGGTAAGTCTCCTTCGACAGGAGGGAATACTCCAGCCCCAGTTTGGAAAGAACAAATGAGAACTCTCCCACCTGTGAAAGTGCAAGCCCTGTAATTATAGTTGTACGTAGAGGATATCCAAGAATAATGGTGATAAGCATTCCTGCAATTGATTTTATAATAATAAGGGCGACTGCAGCAAGAGCCAGGAGAGGGAGATGATCAAGCAGGTAGCTGATGTTAAGAAGCATACCTATGGACACAAAGAAAAAGCTCATGAACATATCTTTCAAAGGCAGGATATTTCCCATCGCCTGGTGGCTGTACTGGGACCCTGAGATGACTATCCCGGCTAAAAAAGCTCCAAGGGCTAAAGAGAGGCCAATGCTTGATGTAAAGACTGCTGCGGATAAGCATATAAAAACAACACTGACAAGGAATAACTGTTTGCTGCCTGTCCTGCCTACACAGTAAAATATCCAGGGGACCAGAAATCTGGAGCTCAGGATAAAAACAAAGATGATCAGTGAGCCTTTAAAGAAAATATTGGAAAAAGCTCCATCAAAACTTATGGAACTTCCTGCAAGTATTGGAGTTATAAGAATAAGAGGGACTATGGCAAGGTCCTGAAAGATCAGAATTGCGAGTGAAGTTTTTCCGTGTGGGGTATCAACCTCGTTTTTGTCCTGAAAAACTTTGAGTACTATTGCGGTACTGCTAAGTGAAATCAGGAGCCCTATAAAAATTGATGTGGAAGAACTGAATCCAATCCATGTGCATATAATAAAAGCTAGAGTTGTTGTAAAAAGGATCTGAAGAACTCCTCCGCCCATTATGGCTTTTTTCATTTTCCAGAGGTCATTTAAGGAGAGGTCTACTCCTATCGTAAATAACAGAAAGACTACTCCGAGTTCGGAAGTCATGTCTATCTCCCCTCCGCTCAGGATTCCAAGACCGTAAGGCCCTATTAGCATCCCGGTTACAAGAAAGCCCAGTATCGGAGGGAATTCAAATCTATAAAATATAGTAAGAATTACGACTGCAAAGCCGAGAATCACATCAACATTTGCCAGCAAATAGTCTTCCATCTATTTCGCTCCCCGGAAAACGCAAAAATAAATTATGTCATTGATGTCATTGTCTACTCAATTAGTTCATGAAGGTGTATTGAAACTGGAAATTAGAAAAAGTATGAAGAGAGTGATGCAAAATATAATCTCAACATATTTTAAAAATTTATCCTCCATAATGTTTATAATATTCTCTTCTTATTTGAATTCTTCTAACAGTTCGTTCTGGTTTCTGACTGATGTTTTCAAACTTTAAGGCTTATTCCTCCGGGAAATATTCCCAGAATGAAAATGAAATACCTGCCTTACTTTATATATATTTTTAATAATTGGCGTGTTGCTGACATGGTATTTATATCCACGATTACATCCTCGAGCTTTTGAAATTTCAACTGTTGTATCCAATTTCTACTGTTATATTTTTTAATTTTGACTTTGATTTCTGGCATGTTAAGATTATCTGGTCTCTAAAAATAGTCATTCTGTCAATTGCTCGAGCTACAGGCACTCTTTCCAGAGAATATCTTCAATACTTTTTCAAAATCAATTTGCAGGGATTTTTCAACATTTTGTTTTTTGTTTCTTTCAGATATCTTTAAATAATACCTTAGCTATTTTACATAATGTAATGTTTTCTTTACATTATGTTAATTTAATTTTGCTATTTGTCTTTAAAGCTTTACTTAATTTTTAGACTAAATAATAACTCTACTAATTAAAACTGTAAATGGAAAACAAGGTGGTTTCAGATGAAGCGAAAGCAATTCCGGATAGTTTCTCTCCTGATTGTGATGATGATTGGAGCTGTGGTAGGTTTCTCGGCATCTATAGGAAATCCTGTGCTAGCTGTAGGAGTCGTGCTTGCAGGCATGGCTGTTATGTATATTCTGAAAAGCAGGCTGGAAGGCGTGGTCGAAGATGAAAGGATCTATCAGGTGAGCCAGAAAGCTTCCCGCATTACTCTCCAGATAGTTGCACTGGGCTTTGCCCTTGGAGGTGCAGCCCTCATAGCCATGAGAGATACTTATCCGGGATACGTGGATCTGGGGTTCTTCATGGCTTATGCAGGCTGCGGAGTTCTTGTGCTTTACTCCCTGTTTTATATGTATTATAACAGGGAATACGGTGGCTGATATGAAAAACAAAATTAAAGTTTACAGGGCAATGCACGATCTTACCCAGGAAAACCTTGCTGACAGGGTTGGGGTCACAAGGCAGACAATACATGCCATTGAGAAAGGTAAGTATGACCCTTCCCTCGACCTTGCTTTCAAGCTTGCCCGGCTTTTTAACGCAAATATCGAAGACATCTTTCTCTATGAGGAAAAAGGGAAGTAAGACTGCTCTTGATATGTTTTTTCTTACTTTTTTTTACTTTTTTTTACTTTTTTTCACTTTTTTTTACTTTTTTTTACTTTTTTTTACTTTTTCTCGGAATCGGTAAAAAATCTTTTATTCCGTTTTTTTTCTGTATTTTTTCCGATTTTTTTATAAAAGCAACCTCCTCATATTTTTTTCAGATAAACTTAGCTTTCCTTTTCTCCTTTACGCAAATAAACCTGAAGTAAAATGTATATATTTCTTGCTTTATTTCCTGTAAAATCGCTGTCTATCAATGATATGGGATTTTCTCACTTAAGCTAGATTTACCAGTTAATTTTGAAGGCTCTGCATCAGGAAAATCAAGATTAGTTTTTAAATAAACTTATAAGGAATGAGCAGTTAGTTTAACAGGGTACCTGTTTCTATTGTATCGGTTTGATAACCTGTATCCAGACAATAAAGCAGGAACAGCCGAATAAACAAAACCAGTTTCCCGAAAAGGGAGATCAGCAGGAGTGTAAAAGTATGATGCAATCTTTTATAGTGGAGCACTATCTCGAAAGTGCTGTAGACGTTTACTGTGGCGGGCCGGACATTTTCAAAGGAAGCGTAAAAGCATGTGCAGATAATGTACTCACCCTCGAAAATGATGGAAAACTGACACATATAGCCATTGATAAAATCATAGCTATGTGGCCGCAGTAATTTCGAATTGCAGATTTAAGGTGATATAACGCGGCAGACAGGGAAAAAAAGGACATCCATAATCCTTTTTTGAGCTATCTGTATCGCTGAATAATTCTATGGATTGAAGGATTAGCCCGGGTTTTTTGCTCAGCCAGGTTTTTATTCTCCATTACCTGGGTGGAAGCTGATCCTTTATTCCACAGGAGCGAAAATGAACACACCGAGGTGCAGAAAATGCAGTGTTTTATAGTGGAGCACTATTTTGACGAAGTTTTGGATGTTTACTGTGGGGGTTCAGACGTTTTTAACGGAAAGGTTAAAGCCTGCGCAGATAACGTTCTAACTCTTGACAAGAATGGAAAATTCACGCACATAGCAATCGATAAGATCATAGCGGTCTGGCGTGCATAAAAGGGAAAACGAGCATAATCGAGCCAGTTTTTTGAACCGAAAGCTGTCAGATAGAGCAGTTGAATAACAGGACTGAGTAGCAGAAAAGTCTTTGAATGGAATATTTTTATCCATCCCCGAATTTTCTTCATTGGGCTGAAACTGCTCTATCAGTGACGGTTATTTTGAATTTCAACAGTAAATGCTTCCTGAAAGCTGATACTGAGAGCTAATATTTTCCTGTTTTTACCGTTTTACCTGCAGTAGATTTACAGTTCATAGCTCATGTTTTCATTCTATCCTTTTATTTTTTGATGCAGCTTTTTGCATGAGAGGCAATAAATTCTCTCATAAGTTTTGCTCCGAGCATCGCTGTCTGTCCGGAGTCGTATTCAGGGGCAATTTCAACAACATCGAAAGCCATTGAGTAAGGGGCAAGGGTCCTTATCGCAGTCCTGACATCCCTGGCACTCAGCCCGAAAGGTTCAGGTGTTCCCAGTCCGGGGGCATACGCGGGATCTATTGCATCCATATCAAGGGAAAGGTAGAGCTGGCTGCAGTCAAGCGATTCAATCGCTTCTTTGAGGACTTCTACCATGCCTATGGATTCAACATCATCTGCCGTGTAGTATTTCAGCTTATTTTCTCTGGCAAAAATCCATTCTTCTTCGGGCCCGCTCCTTATACCTATAGAAACGAGATTATCCGTGATATTTTCCAGAATATTCCGGGATACACATGCATGGTTGTGTTTGAACCCTCTGTACTCCTCCCTGAGGTCAAAGTGGGCATCAAGAATAAGGACTCCGAAATCATCCCCTGCGAATTCCGCACAGGCTTTGACCGTAGAATAAGTCAGGGAGTGCTCGCCCCCAAGCATAATAGGAAGCTTTCCGTTGTTCAGCAGAGCCTTTACCTCTTCGTAAAGGTCTCTCAGGGTCTCGTCAACCGAGGCTGAAGTTTCCAGGTTTCCTGCATCATATATCGGAAGGTCTACAAGGTCTATGTCGAAAACCGGGTTATAACTCTCAAAATTTGCAGAAACCTGCCTCATAGCATCCGGAGCCCAGCGGCTGCCTGCACGGTATGAAGAGGTATTATCAAAGGGTACGCCAAAAATTACGTAGCGTGCAGATTCGTAGTCTGCGAGGGCATCTATAAAGGAATTGGGTAAAAACATACTCTTACCTGATGTAAATTATACCTGATGTAAATTGTTTAATTAGTAAAAAAGAGAACTCAGGCTCTGTATTAACCTGAGTTTTTGTTTGTCTGTTTTTCAATGATTACGTCCTTATATCGAGTTTGACCTTTCCGAGGGCTGTGATATAGGATACCTCTTCACCCTCTTTCACTCTGTCCTTTAATTCATCAGGAATCACGATTTCAAAAGTTGAAAAGTCTCCCATGTCCATAAGCTGGGCAATGTCTCCGGTGATTGAGATAACCTGTGCACTCTTTCTTTCCACGATCGGGACATAAACTTTGTTTGCTACGGACCCGATATAGGAGCGCTTCTGGCCGTCAAAAAGGCCTATTGCCTCTACTCTTGCCTTTGCTGCTCCGTGTTTCCCGGGTTTTGACTTGGTAATGCTTTTTATCACACATGCTTCATCGTCAATAATTACATATTTTCCTTCTTTAAGTTCCTTTACTTCTACCTGCTGTTTCATAGTGATTCTCCCTTACATTTTATATATTTATAATAAGCTGTAAACGTCATACCGGATTTGATCTAAAGTTTTCAGCGCCAATTCCGGTGAAGTGGTATAAGAAGGCTTTTTTAATTTTTAAGCCTGTCTACCCTTTCATCCATACTTTACTTAACTGCTCGTATAGAAAAGCTGGAAGTAATTATTATCTGAATGCCTGTGCAACCTGACAGGTCGAGACTAATACGATTAATTATCCTAGAGTATATAACGCTTATGCGAGATTTCGTTTTTCCAGACATAATTTCAGAGGATTTCTCTCGAAAAACCGGACAGTTTTATTTATTTGAGTAAAATATTACTTTTCAAAGTTCAAAGGCGATTATTATTAATTTCTGTGGACATTTTTTCTTAGAAATTTAAGATTTGCCCAAAATCCCTTAATTCTTCTCAATTTTTTCAGTATGCGATTTCCAGTTCTTCAAGCTTTTCCTGGAGAGGCACGCCTTCTCTGTCCCAGCCCCTGTAATGATAATACTCCCGGAGAGCTGCGTTAAACTCCTGCTTATCTATTCCAATTCCTTTCCATTCACTCGTTTCGAACAGCCTTTGCGGGAGTGTATCATCTTCTCGAGAGAATCCTGCTTTTATATTGTAAACTCTTTCAAGATTCCAGATCCTTTCCCCAGCCTTCAGGAGTTCTGCAGGAGATATTTTTATTCCTGTCCCGGCGTATAATAAAGCTGAACAGAGTTCTTCGCCTACGGCAAAAACCGAGAACGGGCAGAGTACAAGAGAATCAAGCACAGCAGTCATGTTTTCAAATGCCTGCAGGATTCCGGCTTTTCCTTTAAGGCTGAAGCGGTCCAGCATCAGTGGTTTTCCTAGAACTTCCGGCCCTACCATAAAGGCTGTAAGATAATCTCCGCCGTGGCAGGAAGTCGCGTAAGCCAGAGCCTGACCTTTAATCCCCCTGGGGTCAAACCCTGCGAGTTCAAGCCCTTTTACATCCATGCTGATATCTTCTCTCCCCCGGCTTGAGAGATATTTTCTGGCACCTTCCCCGGCTTTGCCTCCTTCTCCCATTTCTTCAAGCAGACCTTCAAGTTCTCTTGCCTCTATTTTTTCTGATTTGAGTTCTGCCAGAGCGCCAAGTACCGAACCCGCAGAAACAGGGTCAAGCCCGTAGTCTTTGCATATTCTGTCTGCCAGGAGCACGGAGTTAAAGTCGGGGTTTTCAAGGTTAAATCCGAAAGCCCATAAAGAATCGTAGTCAGGAAGAATTTGCCCTGTTTTTTTTATTCTCCGTTTACAGCTCAGGGGGCAGGAGGGGCAGCTTTCTTTTTCGAGATTAAAACTGGCTTTTATATACTCACCTGAGAAACGGTCAGCAAAAGAAGTCCTTCTTTCGGAAAAGTTTCTTCCCGGGATGAGGTCCATATAGTCCAGCAGCTTGACAAATGCAGGAGTGCCGTAATTTGAAAGCCCTTTGGAAAGTACAGGGTTTGCTTCAAAAAGCTTCAACATTTTTGCCCTGAGATCCCCAAAACTCTCAGGGCTGGCAGGCAGGATCTCTTTTTCACCCTTTACAATCACCGCTTTCAACATCTTTGAGCCTGCAACAGCTCCCAGGCCTCCCCGGCCGCTGTGAATGGAATCAATTACAAAAGAAGAAATAAGGGCTCCCTTTTCTCCTGCCCTGCCTATACAGGCTGCGCTTCCTTTATTTTTCAGGGCTTCGGTACATGCTCCCGTATTTTTACCCCATAAATGGTCTGCCTGCCTGACTTTTATCTTCTCGCCCTTTACCTCCACAAGAGAAGGCCTCTTTGCTTTTCCGGTAATGACAAGCGCATCAATTCCAGCTGTTTTCAGTTCCCTTCCAAAGCCTCCGCCTGTGTTCCAGCTGAATACCGTGCCTGTGAGGGGGGATTTCGATGTAACAACTGCACCTGAAGACATGGGAGCAAGTCCCGTGATCAGCCCTGCAGTGAAAATAAGTGGATTTAACGGGCTGAGGGGATCAATATCAGCATCTGCCAGTTCGGAAAGCAGTTTTACTCCGAGCCCTCTCCCCCCAAGGTAATTGAGGACTAACTTTTCATCAGTCTCTACAGCATTAACCGATTCCGAGCCAAGGTCTATATATACTGTTTTTCCTGTCCGGTAAACCATATCAAAATCCCTTTTCATATCTTTTAATCTTTTCTGGGCTTTCTTGATGCTTAAATTTTGAAAATGCTTTTTGAGAATGAGCTTTAATTGTAATTTTTACCGTGAAAATCTTGAAAGAGCCATTCTTTAAGGCAGAGAAATTGTAGATAATATTACATGAACCTGGAGAAACCTTATATCATTTCCGTATATGCTCTCATCCGGAACGAAAAAGGGGAATTTCTGCTGCTCAGGCGCTCGGAAAATTCCCGCACCAATGCAGGAAAGTGGGACCTTCCGGGAGGAAAGGTAAACCCGGACGAGTCTCTTAAAGAAGGGGTTGCGCGTGAAGTCTGGGAGGAAACCGGAATTACAATGGTTCCCGGGGATATTGCAGGGCAGGTAAACTTTGAACTCACTGAAAAGAAGGTCATTGCTATCGTGTTTGATGGGGGGTATGTTGTCGCTGACGTTAAATTGAGCTATGAGCACATTGAATATTCCTGGGTCTCGCTGGAAAAGATTCTCGGTATGGAGACGCTCCCGGCTTATTTCCGGGATTTCTTTGAAAGGTTTGATCGTGAGAACAAAAAACCTTCAAAGCTCTTTATTTAATCTGAGTATTGCATTTTTTATCCTTTGGATTTTTTATTCTTTAAAATACTCATCTTCGAGTTTTTTTCTTTTTCTTCGGCTTTTCTGCCAGCTTATCCCCAGGAAGAGCAGGACTGCAAGAGCTAAAAAAATTGCTGCACGTATCAGGCCTCCATACCTGCTCCACAATATGGGATTAATGTTATCCCTCATTTCATATTTCGGATACATTATATCCCTCGGGTTATCGCTGTGACCGAGACCAAGGGCATGTCCAAGCTCATGCTTTGAAATGCTGAGCATGGTTGAGTCTCCATACTGGCGCCATGACCTGCCCTGATAATTCCCAACCTCAAGTACTATTTCAACTTCAATGAAACGGTCTCCGGATATCCTCGGCTTTGCATAGCCTGCCACACCTGAAGGAGCGTCCTCTACTTTCTCAAGGTTTTCAACCCACCTTATCTTTATGTCAGCATTTTCGGAATCAACGATCTCAAAAACAGGGGTATAATTAAGGTTCCCGTTTCCTCCTTCTTCCCAGTATTCAAGAGCTTTTTCTACCTGTTCATAATATGTGGGGCTGTAACGGGAAGGGGTATTCTTATCGTCAATGTATACTGTGATTGGGGAATGGTCCCAGGGTTTATCGAGAATTTTTTCCGGGACTTCCCCGGATTCTGCGGAAACGGCAGGTATTAAAAATACTATCAGCAATAAAACGAAGGATAATATTATTAGATTTATTTTTTTTTGATTAATAAAGATGAGCCCCCGTATCAGCATTGATTTGTTTAAACTATTTTCAGGTATACTACTGTACAAACAGTATGGGTTCTGATTCGAGCCTGCGTGAGTTTGATGTTTACAGTTAATCTGGTATTTATAGCAATTTTTATGTTTACAGTTAATCTGGCGTTTACAGCTTGAGTTAATCAGTGTTAGAAATATATTTTTCAAAAAGTAGTTCCATGGTTATAATGACTTTGACGCGGATCTATTCGCCTGGAAACCTATCTGGATCTCAGGTTCACTTTTTGATAAAACAGACCAGAAAATGTCTTTAAAATCAAGTATTGAAAACTGGTTCTTTAATCCACCAGTTTGAAAAAGTTAAATTTCAGGTTTACATGTTTATTTCATTCATGCCTGCTTTCATTCATGTTTGCTTTATATGTGCTCCGGCAATATTGCATACCTCGCAGTCAGGGTCGTCGCATTGCTCTTTTTCTTCGTTTTTTTCTTCTTTATTTTTTCCATTCTCATCTGGAAATTCCGAAGCAAGAGCTCTTGTACTTTCTGCAAGCACCGCAGCATTTGACAGAGATGCCCCTATCATTATTGCAGAAAATATTTTTTCTTTTGAAATCCCTCTTCTTTTAGCTATTCTTACATGCATCTTCAAACAGTGTTCACAGCGAAGGGCAGAAGCCACTCCAATGGAGATAAGTTCCACGGTATCCTGGTCGAGATTTTTTACCTCCCGCATGATGGAGTTATCATAAAGGGTTTTCGGAATGAAGATCTCAGGGAGATCTTTCATAAAATTCATAATATAGGGGACTTCTCCATACTGCTCCCGAACGTCATCAAGGAGCTTAGGAATGACTTTTTGGGGATCATTTTTTAAAATTTCCACAATATCCTCAAGTTCCATATGAAACCACCAGCATAGATTAACGTGGAAACCGGGCTAGACCCATTTTCCGGGTCGGGTTTTACAGTTTTAAGGATAAGTGAAAAGGCACAAACCCAGTAAAAATGTAAAATGGATAGTTTTAGCTCAACAGAATCCGGGTCAAATTGCAAAACCTATGTCGGATTTAGATTTGATTTTTATCAATATATAATTTTTCATTTTTGATCGCGAAATATTTGCAAGCTCTGAAAGAGTAACCCCTTCATCAAACTCCAGCTTTTCTATCTTTTCATGGAATTGGTCATACGGCAGTTTTACCCTGACCCCATCGAGCTGAAGGGTAAGCGGGGCGGGAGAGAGCACAGTACGGATTTCCGGGACCTGATTTTCTATCTCTTTCATCACCCTTGCAGGAAGTACTGCCAGAGGATCTCTTGCCTGCTGTTTGCGAATACTGTCCGCTATTTTTGAAACCTCCTGGTTAAGATTCTCAAGGGCATTAACTTCCTCAGTTCTTCTTAACCTGTGGGAAACTCTTCCGATATTTCCTACGTAGAGGTCTGCTCCCTGAATATCCTCCGTTTTAAGATCTGAAGGCCCACCTGTCACCACAATGGGTATCTCTATGCCTTCAAAAAGTTTTGGCTTCTTTTTTGTGATGCAGTCACTGAAAGAGCCAAAGGTGAAAACTGCAATATCGTGCTCGTTAATCAGCTTCCTTTCGTAGTCCATTGAAAGGGATACCCTTCGCCCCATCCCTCGTGCGAGCCCTAACATGTTCGTATTGGCTCCGGGGTGACGCAGGTATTCTGCTACATCGCAGGCTGAGTGGGGCAGGTGATGAGAAGCAAGTGTTGGGGATACAACTGCGATTTCCACACCTGTTAAAGGCGCTTCCACCAGTATTCCAAGCAGTTCTTTAGAAAGTTTTTTCACAATATCAACGTCTTTTTCAGGCACAAGCATTATGAGATTGACTTCGGTCCCTGTAACCACTTTCTGAATTATGTATCCTCCAAGGTCTTCCATCAGCTCGATTAGAAGCCCGTGCTTATGGACTCCGCCGGTATAAAGATAGGGTAGGAGTACAGCCATCTTACTTTTTCCCTCCTTCCATTAATTCGTCTAGCATTGCTCCTGCTTCTTCGATCCACTCACGCTCTAATGTTTCTTCTGATGCTACAAATACAAAGCGATTGCCTTTATAAAGGTGGTAGCGCACCCTGAAACCCTCTGGTGTTACCCGGATTGCAAAGTCCACAAGGTTTTCATGAAGCCTGTGCCTGGGATCTGCAATCAGCATTTCTTTAATAAATTCAGCCTCTTCTGCAGGCTTATCCGTACTGATGGTCACTGTCCAGCGGTCCGGCTGACTGATGTTTGCTTTTCCGTAGCGTTCCCAGAGTTTTACAAGCAGTTCCGGGATATACTGTTCTTTTTTAATAGAGATCACTACTTCGCCGGCGACGGGTTTTGTTTCCACGTCGGCAATATCGATTGTCGTAACCCTGGTGCCTACATCCCTCAGGATGATTGCCATCTGGAAAAGGGAATCTTCAGGTCTCAGTACTACCTTGATTCTTCCTATTGCAGGGGCAAGCTTGAGACTCGCAAGGTTGTCCTCGATGATCTTTCTGTAAAACTCCGTTTCCGAATCAATTGCGGACTCGACAACAAAGGTCTCAAGCGAATCCATTTTGATCTCACTCCTCCACGAAGCCGGAAGCAAGAAGTGCTGCTCCTACTGCCCCTATCAGGTGGGAGTTTTCAGGAACAAGGACATCGATCTTGAGAAGCTTTCCAAGGGCTTTTGGAACCCCTTCGATCAGGGAAGAGCCGCCTACGAGAATCAGGGGTTCTTTTACGTCAACTTCCTGAAGCTGCTGCTCATAAATCTGCTCTACCACACTATAACATGCAGCAGCGGCTACATCTTCAGGGGTGGACCCTTTGGCAAGGGAATTTACAAGGGACTGAATCCCGAAAACTATGCAGTAGCTGTTCATGGATACATTTTCATGCATACCTTTAACTGCAAGAGCTCCAAGTTCGGTGATATCCACACCAAGTCTTTTTGAAATCATTTCAAAGAAACGTCCTGAAGCTCCGGCGCAGATCCCGCCCATTGTAAACATTCCCGGAATTCCATCTTCAACCGAGATCGCCTTGTTGTCCATCCCGCCTATGTCAATAACTGTTGCAGGCCCCTTCTGCCTGTCTGCGAGATAGACCGCTCCCTTTGAATTGACGGTTATCTCTTCCTGGATAAGCTGAGCGTTAAAATGGTTTCCTATAAGGAAGCGTCCGTATCCTGTCGTTCCCATAGCCTGGACTTCTTCCCTGGAAACTCCGGCTTCTTTCAGGGCAATAGAGTATGCTTCTTCAGCGCTCTCAATGACTTTTGTTGTCGGCACCCACCCTTTGCCTATTATTTTATTGTCCTTCATTACCACTGCTTTTGTAGTTGTTGACCCTGAGTCTATCCCGGCAGTAAGCCCGTGCTGAACTTCCCTTGTAAGGAGGTGCCTGCGTCTGACAATTGTAGTAAGGGCTTCCAGTCGGGTGAGCAGAGTACCTGCAGTGGTGCTCTCGGTAAAAGAGTAGCTAATAACCGGAATATTCGAGTGTCTATGGATGTACCTTCTGACCTCGTTCCGTACGATAGCTCCTTCTGCACAGCGAAAGCAGGTAGTGATAAAGACTCCATCGGCATTGGTTGTCCCTTCAACGACAGCTTTTGCCCGAGCCATCATAAGCCTCAGGTCTCCGCTTGCAACTTCAAGCCCGAAATCCCTGCCTATGGTGTCTATGGATGCAACGTCAACTTCAGGAAAAATAAATTTTGCTTTCACTTTGGCTGCAGCTTCATCAAATTCAGGCTGGACTCCCGCATATTCGGAGCCGCAGGACACCAGGGCAATCTTGACAAGTCCGGATTCTTCAGTGCTCATTTACTGTCCTCCTCTTCAGCTGTTTTTTCTTTGTCTGCCTTATTACTTTCTTCAGAATTTTCTTTAGGCAATGATTCCAGGAATTCTGCGATCTGGCTTACAAAATCCCGGGCTTCTTCACTGGATTCAGGATACTTTACTTCAAGTATGGGGACATTTTTTGAGCGGACCAGATATTTCATTAACTCATTTGTACGGTTACAGCCCACACAGCCAAAATTAGCAGGAGGATTTTCAACTATAATTGCAGCTTCGGTCTCTTCTATCAGTGGACCTATAAGTGACATCCTTCCTCTTACTCCGGCAGGCACTTCAATTGCAGCATATTTAAGACCAAGTTTAGGGTCTTCGGAAGTGATATTAATAGGGGGAGAGTCCAGGCCGATGTTTGTAACTTTTTCTCGTATCTGGTTCATCATGCTAAGGGGCCTGTGCCCGAAACGTTCAACAAGATCAGCAAGAATAAGACTGTTTATAGGGTAAATGAAAACCTTTACCAAAAAATTCACCTCGAAAGTTCCGCTTCAATAACTTTTTCAAGCTCCGAAACTTTAAGTCTGCGTTTCTCCTCTGGCTTCTCTTTTACACATCCTTTTGCTTCCAGGTCATCGAGTGCAGCCCCTATGGCAGGGAGCATCTCAACTTCTTCTCTCAGGAAATGGAATCCAGGTCTCGGACCTCCCCCCCGGCTTGCCCGGCAGCGTCTCTCGTCGCCAGCAGGAAATCCCCTATCTTTTATAAAAATATGGTTTTTATCCAGTTCCCGGATCTTTTCGGCCACTGATAAAACATCTTCTTTAGGACCTGTTACAATCAATCCAAAGCAGGTTTCCTTTACAGTAACCGGAAACTCTGATTCGTAAATCTTCATGGCTGCGTCTGAAGGCAGCACTTTATCCGAACTGATTACAATAACTTTCGTAATCTCTTCCTTTTTTATCTCTGTCATTTTCTGTCTCTCCTTAGCTTCGGGAGACTTCACCTGAAAAAAAATCAAAATATGTGAATCCACTCAAGCATCGGGTATTTATTTCGCTTATGTATTATTTTATTGTTGCATTACTTATCAATTTATGCGGCTATTTTTATACTTCACTAATTATTCTTATCCCTGTTCTCAATTTTTCTGGCCACCATTTTCTTTGCGTGCAACTTCGGTTATGTATATGGCATCTCCTTCTTTGATGCCTTTGAGTCTGTCAGGCTCGACAATTCTGCCGATAATGTTTGTGGAAGAGAATTTCTCTCCTGTGGGGCCGAAAAGATCGTCATCTATAAGTCTGACTCCTATTGTACCCATTCTCTTTGCTGCCTGGTTTGTGATTCCTATTTCCCCAGCCAGTACTTTCTTCTCAGGCGTGTTTTCAGGGAGGATTTCCTTATATTTCACCATTTCCTTTTCCGTTTTAAAAAGGTAAGTGGTCTCGTATATCATATGAACGGGAAGTTTTCCGACGGTTTTGGTTTTAAGATCAAGAGCGTGGCGGAAAAAGTCAATAGATTTTGGAGCTATCTCCGTATAAAGTTCAACCTCGATGAGTTTTGTCCTGGCTACGGCATATGCCTTTACTTTAGCCTCTCCGAGAATTTCCAGGGTAGTTGGGGGTTCCTGCCTGACAATCACCGAATTTTCTCCGGCGTAGCCTTCTTTTATCAGTTCAACTCCAATAGAGGAAAGTAAAGGCTCCACCTCTTCAAAGCTGTGCCCTAGAAGGACGATCTGGGGAGGAAGACTTTCTACTGACAGTTTTTGCCCCTTTTCTGCAAGTTTTATGAGTTCGAGCCCTTTTGTTACCTGTCCCACGACAGAATGCACAAGGCTTGAAGGGCGTTCTTCTCTTGAAATATATATTCTACCTGTCCCGTATCCAACTGTCCTTACCGAAATGGCACCTTCTCTTCTCTGCTCAAAATTTTCATAAGGAGCAGGCACTTCCCTGAGACTGTCGTCAGAAATAAACGAGCTGGTAACCGCATCTACTTTAAGTGTCCCTTCACGGGTCAGGGCATAGAAATGCTCTGCCCCCACAGGAGCATTTCTGGAAAGCTCAACCTCAAAATAAGTATATACACTGTCCTCGTCTTCGAGAGGGGTCGAGAGGTCGGTAGTGCATGTTTTCTCTGTAATCCGTTCCCATTCTATAACAGGCTCTATGCTCAGGATAGAATCTTCTTTGGAAATCTTGGAAATTATTTTTCTCCCGGTTACAATGCTTGCAAAAACACCATCATCAGGAGACCCATACTCGGCTGAATGTCTTTTCCTTGACAGGATCAGATGAGTATTGTGCGGATCAAACCCTCCAGCTCCGAAAAGGACATCAAAAGCTTCAAAGTTTCCTGTTTCACGCGAAGGTTTTATATCGGCTTCAAAAGGTCCGAAAGCCAGAGCTTCAGGGCTTTCCCAGTGGATGTCCTTTCCTTCGTATTCTTTATAATGTTCGGCCCATAATTTTCCTGAGGTTGACTCGGGGTCTTTGATTTCTATCCTCAGCTCCCCTTTGGGCGTATTGATAGCGTATTCGGTGATTTTCTCCGTTCTCTTTTCAGCGGCTTTTTTGAGAATCCCAATCGCTGCACCGGCTATGTAGGGGGCTCTGGAAACTTTAAGGGCGTCTCCAAGGGTAGAGCCTGCGGGCAAAGTGTAAACCTGCCCGTTCACCTCTACGCTGATCTCATTACTCGTAATCGGCACCTCATTTTAGTATTTTTCCATACTAAGAGGTGGCAGCATATTTATATTTCTTCTGCAGCTTTGATCTTTTCTTCTTCTGTAAGCTGGGAAAGTACGTTCTTTGGCTGACCTATATCCACTATCTTCCCATCGCGCATAAGTGCGACGCGGTCGCAGATCTCATTTACAAAGTCCATATCGTGCGAGACAATAACAAACGTTTCTCCGATTTCTTCTCTGGCTTTAAGAATCGAATTTGTCACCGCAACTTTTGTAATTGGGTCCATTGTCCCGGTTGGCTCGTCCATAATGACGATTCTTGGCTCCTTGATCAGAACCTGCGCAAGTGCAATCCTATGCCGCTCCCCTTCACTCATTTCATCGGTCATTTTGGGTAAAATACTTTTTGCCTTGTCTTCTTCAAACCCTGCGGCTTTAAGAGTTATTACGGCTTTTCTTACCCCCAGTTCAAATGGGAGGTCAAGGCTGATGGATTCTGTAAGGTTGTCTATTACGGAACTGTGGGTGTAAAGCCCATATTCCTGGTGCAGGAATCCCATGTATTTCGTTGCCCTGCCTTTATTATCAACTCCCAGTTTTGTCATGTCCACCCATTCGTCTCCGATGCGGACTTCGACTTCTCCTGAGGTTGGCGGTAAAATCCCCATAAGGATTTTTGAGGTCGTGGTCTTGCCTGCCCCGCTTACTCCGACAAGTCCGAATATTTCTCCTTCCTTCACTTCAAAAGATATATTGTCAACAGCCCTTACAACGCCCCTGTCAACTGAAATATAACGTTTTGACAGGTTCCTTACGCGGATAATAGGCTCCCCTACCAGGACATTCCTGTCCTGCCTGACCATGGATGCACTTTGCATAAAGACTGCAGAAACCTCAAGCGGGTTTCCTTCCTGAACGACTTCCCCATTTTCAAGCAGGATTGCCTTATCTGCCAGTTTCTCTATTACCTCGGGCCAGTGTGAGGTGAGCACCATGCTCATATCGTAGTTCTTGACAGCTTTTATAATAGCTTCATGAACCAGTTTTGCCGTCATGGGGTCAAGAGTCCCTGTGGGTTCGTCTGCTAACAGCAGCAGGGGGTTCCTTACGAGCTGCCTTGCAAGTACAACCCTCTGTTTTTCTCCTCCCGACAGCTCCCTTGCAACATGCATCATGCGGTGGCTTAAGTTTACTTCTTCAAGGAGTTCAACTGCCTTTTTCATGGCGTCATCTCCCTTATACCCGATTTCATTAAGGGAGTTTATGACATTTACAAGAACTCTTTCATCACCATAAAGGGCAAAGGTTCTCTGGAGCATGATTGCAATACGTTTGGTGATATCCTTTCTCACCGGATCATAAAGAGAAAGTTTTATGAAATCGGCTTTAAATGACTCAAGAGTCTCGCCACAGACCGGGCATTTCTGTCCTACTCTGCTTGGACGTTCTATATATCCACATTTTTCACAGCGGGCCAGATGATATATTACTTCGCCTGAGATGTTTTCAAATGATTCTGTCCCGCGCAACACATGCATCAGGATTGTTTTTCCGGATCCGCTTTTTCCCAGAATTCCAACGACTTCCCCTTCGTTGATCTTTAAATTTACGTTTTTCAGAGCTTTGAGACCGTCGAAGTCTACAGTTAGGTTTTTAACTTCAATAAATACTGGCATGAATTTTCCTCCGCAATAATGAGCTGCATATGAATCTGGTGGCTTTCTCCCGCCTGCCTGGGCGTATCGCTCAAGAGTGAAAAGTAATTATCTCAAAGTGGAATTTTGCACTAACATGACCAATAAATTTCACACATATGGGCAACAAGTAGATAAGAATAAACATTACATAAACATAACGCATTATTTTGTCACTGTGAACATTGATAACCAGCATCAGCTGGCAAAATTGCCGGATTTTTGCTCCTTATAATCCTTTTACCACATCCACAACTTTTATGATGTCGTCGAGCACCACATCTGCTGCTTTTCTGAGTTCTTCAGGTCTTTTGTCTCCCTGCTGGACTGTCATTATTCCCACGTCTGCTGCCCTGAGAGCCAGGATATCGTTAATTCCATCGCCTACCATAACTACTTTCTCATACCTGCTTTTAAGTTCAAGCACAACTTTCTCCTTTATAAAGGGGTCTGCAAAGGCAAAGACTCTTTCTACAGGGATATTTATTAACTCTGCAAGTTGCGCCAGTGCAGACATTCTATCCCCTGATGCTATATATGTATCCACTTCCATGGTCTTGAGTATCTGGACTGTCTGCAAGGTCTTGCTGAATACTTGCCCTCCTGTGCTGAGTACATAAGGTATTTTTCTTGCCTCAGAGTCCACTATCAGTCCTGCCGCAAGATAAATGCTGTCAGGGCAGCGGGCTGTAACCGCTTCGAGCACATCGTGAACATCTCCCATAAAGAGGGAAGAGCTTTTTATGATCTCACAGGCAATATCCGAGGTAAACAGCCCTTTTGAACAGCTTATGCCTATTGAAATCCTGTAGTCCCTTATAAATTCAAATAAAGTCATCTCTCTTTTTGAACGCAGGATTATCTCTTTCTCCGTATTAAGAGCTACCAGGCCGCAACCGTTTTTTTTCGCAACAATGGCAGTGCTCTCTATATTTTCGAGAAGGTTGCCTGTGCTGGATTCTTTTGCAACTCTGTACATATGTAGAAGAGTTCCGGCACTGTCAAAGACCACTGCAATTCGTCTGGCCATGTCAAATGATTATTCTATAAAATAAAAAAATCTTTGTGAAAACAGAAAAAAACAGGCGGAAAAAGGAATTTTATAAAAATAAATGAAGTAGTAAAGTTAAACCTTCCTTTTTCTTTCTTCACAGAATTGATGCTCCCGAAAGCAAAACCCCTGCAAAAAAGCCCAGAATTGCTCCGGAATTCAGGAAGGGGAGCCCTGCCTGGGGTTTTCCTCTCATCACCAGGATAGACAGGATCACATGCCCTGCAAGAGTCCCCAGCATTGCCCCGAGTACCGGATATGAGATGCCTCCGTTTTCAATGAATACATTTGCGGAAACTACAAGCAAACTGGGCATGACCGCGTCACCAAGCCCCATGAAAAAAGCTTCACGAGTTTCTCCTTCTTTAAAACTCTCTTTAATAAATGAATAGTCCCGATGTTTTGGAATTATGAATAGAATGGGGAGTTTAAGGTCCATCACACCCTCAGCCATAGTTATCATGTGTTTTGTTTTGTACACCGAGATAGCATCATAGACCGCAAGAAGTATCAGAAGGACTACTACCGGGATAACGGAAAGGGAAATCCCTATCAGGGCACTGACTCCAGCTGCTATGCAGACTCCCAGGATATCGATTACATACCATTCCGGGTATTTGTAGAGCAGTAATGTTAATCCGGTAGACAGCAGGATTGAAATTATATTTTCAAGGCCTGCGAGTGAAGGAATCAGGGTTAAAAGTGCGAAAAATACATAGTATAGAGTGCTTAATATAGCGAGATATATCAGTAAGCTGATGACCCATTTCATGTTTTTCTTTATAGCTATCAGAACAAAAAGCGTAAAAGTCAGGATCATTACGATATAATATATTGAGTTGGAAACCTGCGTGGGATCTTCAAAAGCCTGCATTTCATTCGTTTCCATTGGCGTGGACAGGAGCAGGGAAAGAATCTGTACTATTAATATTAGTCCTGCCATGGAGAGGATTGGTAAATAATCTTTGAGTGAATTTTCGCTGGAACTCAATTATTAAACTCCTTATTTCTTGACAGTATGCTTTTTCTATTCCTTTATATATTTACTCTATCCTCTATCTTCAATTTTTATCCTCTCTATTATATACTGTCTGATATACTGTCTGTTGCCCCAATTACTTATCTTATCTGTACCTTTTGTGTAATCGATTTGCAATCTGGTATATTCTCTTGAATTTTTGTTTTATCAAAATTTCTGGATTGTGTTAGTTTATTTCATTATCTTCCCGGTAACTCTTTTTTATATATTGCCTGGTTTTTTCGTATTACGAAAAAAACAAATTCGAGACAGGGGATAAATAAATAATTTATGCAAATCGTTAAATAGAATCACTGTATAAAAAATAAACCGAAATAAAAAATAGTTAATATAGAAGTATATTAAAAATTGAAAAACAGTAAATACTTTATGGGATTATCTTCACCTAATAATTTCCATTCCGCCATCTGGAAATTTGTTTTTGATGCAAAAACTGTGATTTATAAAAATACGACTTATTAAAATTGTGATTTTATAAAGAAAATTTCCATAAGTACATCAGAGGTATATAATGGAGACAAGAGACACAGTATTCCTTATTGTGATGGTTCTGTCATCTTTCCTTCTATCCTTTGAGTGGCTCAGAAGGTTTACGTACAAGCCCGAAAACCCTTTTATTGACCCTTTAATTATCATATCTATCATGGTCCTGACCGGAACATTATCTCTCATGCTCATTTCCATTAACAATAAACTTCAGGATTTTGAAGATAAAATTGAAGCAAGAGACCGCGCCCTCAGGGTTAATATGGAAACATCGGACACAAAAATTGAAGAAAGGATGAATGAACTCTCAAGCAAAGTTGACAATGCAGTGTATGAATTTAACCGCAGAAAATATCATTAATTTCTGCTAAATCTTATTTTTTCTCCGCAAAGTTGATTACTGTCGGTCTTCTTTTTATCCGTAACCTTTTTTTCTTTTGACTTTGCCTGACTTTTTTATCTTTAACTTCATCTTACTTTTGTTTCTCTCTTTTAACCTTTCCTGACTTTAGTTTCTATCTTTTAATCTTATCTGACTCTCGTTTATATCCTTTAACCATATATGGCTTCAATTTACATCTTTTAACCTTGTATGATTTCCGTTTCTATCTTTTGACTTCACCTTATCCTTGTTTCTATATTTTGACTTTAATTTTCCTCTATTTCTATCTTTTCACTTTATTTGATTTCCTTTTTCCTATCTTTTCACTTTATTTGATTTCCTTTTTCCTATCTCTCCACTTTATTTAATTTTTCTTCTTCTATTTTTCACTGTACTTAATTCTTTTTTTCTTCTTTTCCATTTCATTTTCTCATGATGTAGTTTTTTCTATCTTTCTTTTTCATCATAACCACTTTTCAGTTTCTTTTTCGTTAATCAACGATTTTTTTTGACTGACTTTTGAATGTTTTAATCTCTAAAATTATTTTGAAATCATGCAATCAGTACAATATATTGAATTATTTTTTCCCGGGAACAAATTTTTACATTCACGGAATAAATTAAAAGGAAAAGTTCATATACATGTTTTATTGAAGAGACTTTAATCCTCACTTTTACTGAATTGAAATTGTTATTATTTTCAATTCTATATTTAACAATTTATGTTACAGAAATCTTCCTAATCATTAATACTCTCATGTTCTTTTCGGGGGCAAGCCCCATGGTTTAGCAATATTTATATATCGGATGTTCTGTATTAGAGGGGAATATCTGTATCCCAGATATTTATAAATATATTCATATTGATATTGAGAATCGTAAGGTATTATTACCCAGAGTTAGTATATTGAATTACTTGTGTAAGCAGGTAAAGAAGGAAAGCTAATATGCACCTCAATCTTGAACCGATTGGTATTATCAAAAAGGTTGCAAATAAGTCGGAGATTTTGATTTATTCTGATTTTGAGCAGGTCATACGGAATATCGTCTCCAAAATAGGAGAAGGAGCGGAAATGGGCCAGAAGCTTCTGGTTATCCACAAAAACAACAGTAAAAAACAGATCGATGGTCACCAGGTCCAGGTTACGAAGGCTACTCTTCTGGAAAGGAAAGGGAATCTGCTGACAATATCCAAAATAGAGGCAAACGAAGACTCTGTAATTGATGTCCGGCTTGATCTGACTGCCTGAAATCTTCCGATTTCGACATATGTCGACAAAATCGCAGATTTCTTCAAATTTTTTTTCTCCTGAATAGCTTATACTGGAATTCCAGTGGTCGAGCCCTTATTTGGAACTCCTGAAAATGGGTTGCTGCAATTTTATATCACATCTTTCTATATCACAGCTTTCTGTTTACGAGAAGAGTACATCTTATGGAAAGTGTACGCTGGGGAGTACATCTAATGGAATGCGCAGGATCTGACAAGCAGGCACGAGGCTTACATAAAATGAAACAGTCTGTTAAATTTAATATTGATTTTTGCCCTGAGTTCCGGGGAGGAAATTTGATGGCTTTAAAAAGTCTATTTTCTCTTTAATTGTTTTCTCCTCGATCTGACACAAATTATCTTTATGCCTTTTTTACTTCTTTTTCCGGTAAAAACTTCTGTCCGGTAGAGCGTAAAACTTCAGTATACATAAAGCCTATTGTCAAATAACTGGAGATACCTTCAGTAATACATTCTCGCAATAAACCTGCTGGAGATGATTATTCACCTGACAGCAAAAGGGTTAATGATAATAAACAAAAAAAATGCATCATTGTTTGATATAGAGTTTTATTCTGAGGGAAAACATGGGTACGGATATAGGAGATCTGCTCCAGAAAAGAAAAATAGAACTTTCTGACCTTTCAAACCGGGTGGTTGCAGTTGACGCATTTAACACCCTGCACCAGTTTTTGAGCATTATCCGCCAGAGAGATGGAAGCCCTCTGGTTAATTCACAGGGGAAAGTAACTTCTCATCTCTCAGGGCTTCTCTATCGCACAGCCAGTCTGGTAGAGGCAGGTATCAAGCCTGTTTTCGTTTTTGACGGCAAGCCTCCTGAAATGAAAACAGGAACTCTGAATCGAAGGAAAGAAATCAGGGAATCTTCAAAGGAAAAGTGGGAGAATGCAAAAGCAGAGGGCAACCTTGAAGCTGCATATAAGTACGCCCAGGCTTCTTCAAAAGTTGACCAGGACATTATTGAGGACTCCAAATATCTCCTCGATATTATGGGCATCCCCTGGATACAGGCTCCATGTGAAGGCGAGGCGCAGGCTGCGCATATGGTTCTTAAAAAAGATGCTGACTGTGTTGCTTCCCAGGACTACGATTCTTTCCTCTTCGGAGCCCCGACTGTAGTCCGTAATCTGGCTGCCACCGGCAAACGCAAGCTCCCCGGGAAAAATGTGTATGTTGATGTTGAACTTGAAATGATTGAGCTTGAGGAAACCCTGGATTCCCTGGGAATCAACAGAGACCAGCTTATTGATATAGCAATCTGTGTGGGCACGGATTATAATAAAGGATTGGAAAAAGTGGGTCCCAAAACAGCCCTCAAGCTAATTAAAAAGCACGGAAACATTCATGCCGTGATCCGGGAAAAAGGTATGGAGATTGAAGCTCTGGACAGCATAAAGGAACTTTTTACCCATCCTGATGTTACGGATGACTATGAAATCAAATGGGGAAAACCCGACTCTGAAAAACTCATTAATTTCCTCTGTGACGAGAACGATTTCTCTGAAGACAGGGTGGTAAAAGCCGCAGATCGCCTTAAAGCGGCTTCAGGGGCAAGACAGCAAACTCTTGACCAGTGGTTCTGAAAGGCTTTCAGGATTGCGGCGAAGAAGGTTTAAGGCTGGCAGAATCTGAACCGGGGCATTCGAGGGAAAAATACACTCATTCTCACTTACAAGGAGCCGTGGACCTGAGCTTCTTTCCATGAACAGTGGTCTCTTTGCTGTAAAATGGCTTTTACAGGACTGATACTTACTTGTTGATCAGATCCGCCAGGTAGTCAGTCAGGTAAAAAAGACGTAAAGGACAAGGAGAGGTAAAAGTGCGCTGGTTAGGGCACAGGCTTTATGCCTGGGTGAATATTGCAGTAGATTCAAGGCTTTCTGTTAAGGAAGGACATGAGATCTCGGTAAGTGTGAAGTAACACTATGCTTCAAAGCCTTAATTAACTTTCAAACGCGTTTGTGCACGTAGACCGGGAGAATCGGGAGAGATTTTTCACCGGCTTCCGGAAAACGACCCCGACGTTGCCCATGTTAATTCTCCTGAATCCGTATCTCCCGGTAATTTCTCCCGGTAATTAATCCATCCTAACTCTTTTACCAGGGCTTCAGATTTTTCATATTCAGGTTCTGGTTATCTCTGCTCCGCTGTTTTTAGCCCTGGTCATCATCGTGACTCCGCCTACGGTTTCGTCAAGCATTTTCTGGACTTCTGTTTGAAGCCTTCTGCCTTCTTCTTTATTGTCCACAAGAGCATAGACCACAGGCCCGAATGAACTTACTCCGGCTCCATAACACTGGCTGCGCAGGAAAGAAGCAATATTCTTTACAAAATCCGGCCAGATAAGGCTCTCCCTCTTGTTAAAGCCGACAGTCTGGACATGATTTATTGCAGCTCCGAAACTCTCAATATCTCCCTCTATTACGGCAGGCATCATCTGCATGAGCACTACATGGGAAATTTCCCTTACTTCCTCTATGGGCAGGGGGCAGAATTTTTTGAATGTATCAATTTCCTCCTGGTCATGCATTCCTTTCTCATTTGGAATTGCTAACAGGATATCCCATTCAGGGAAATCCTCCCGGAAGAGAACTGGACCGGGAGGTACGCGGCTTGCAGCCGATGGCATAAATCCTCCCTTATCTTTAAATTTGTGTCCTCCGTCAACTATAAACCCTCCTTTCTCAAAAGCAGTTACTCCTATACCTGAAGTTCCTCCTCTTTTTACTGTGAGTGCGAGTTCTCTGACACTCTTCCCAAGCCCGTAGAGTTCATTCACTGCTGCCGCTACTGCCAGGGAAGATTGAGTTCCTGATCCAAAACCCACATGAGCCGGGTACACTTCCTCAACATTGACCCTGATTCCTTTCCCTTCAGGGAGCAGGGTTTTTGCAGCTTTTTCCATTCGATCGGCAAAATCCTGAAGACCTTCAATACTGACTTCCTCGGCTTCTTCTGCCGTAATCTCTATATTCGGAGATGAAAGGGTAAGTCCTGCTCCTCCATCGACTCTTCCGATTTCTCCATTCATATCAATAAGAGTCATATGAATTCTGCAAGGGGTGGTTATTCTGATCATGTGTTTGTCAATCCCGGACATTTTAAAATTTTATAATATCCTCATTATCTTTACTTTCTATTGTAATTGCTCATATTTAATCTTTTAAAAAAAATCCTGCTCGGGGAGTCTTTCTGGTTCTAAAACTGGGTGCAGAAGATTCCGTAAAAAGCTAAGTGTTCTGTGAAAAGAGAACCCCGGTTAGATTGGTAAGTTTACAAAACTAAAAGGGAGTAATAAAAATTTAAAATCACTGATTCTCTTCCGGGCTTTGTTTTTTTACTATTCTTTTTTTCGTTATGAGATTCATTGTTTATTTTATTCTTCCACTTTTATTTTCTCACTATCAATGATCTGCCTGTCATCTTTTCAGGTTTTGGGATTTCAAGAAGATCAAGAAGGGTAGGAGCGAGATCGGACAGTTTCCCATTCTCAAGGGCTTTTACTTCACCGTTTCCTGTATATATGCACTTTACAGGGTTTGAAGTATGAGCCGTATGCGGCTCGCCTGTATGCGAGTTTTCCATCTGTTCGGCGTTCCCGTGATCTGCAGTTATAAGTGCTGCCCCGCCTGCCGTTCTCAGTGCTTCTACAATCCTTCCCACGCAGTTATCTACCGTCTCCACAGCCTTTACTGCGGCTTCAAAGTCTCCTGTGTGCCCCACCATGTCCATATTTGCAAAATTAAGTATGATCACATCGTACTTTCCTGATAGGATTCTTTTTACTACTTCGTCCGTGACTTCATATGCACTCATTTCAGGTTTGAGGTCATAGGTGGATATTTTAGGTGAGGGGATAAGGCAGCGGTCTTCTCCCGAATAGCATTTTTCCTGCCCGCCGTTGAGGAAGAAAGTTACATGGGCATATTTTTCGGTTTCAGCAATGCGGAGCTGGATAAGCCCCCTGTCGCTCAGCACTTTGCCAAGAACATCTGTTAACTCTTCAGGTGGGAATGCTATGGGCAAATCCAGGGTTTCATCATACTGTGCCATGCAGACATAATGGACTTTCGGGCGTTTCTCCCTTGTAAAGCCTTCAAAGTCGTCTTTTACAAAAGCCCAGGTAAGCTGTCTCGCCCTATCGGGTCTGAAGTTAAGGAAAACTATCGAATCCGTATCCTGTATTACTGCCTCGGGGTTTCCTTCTGAGTCTGTAACTATTGTGGGCTTTATAAATTCATCAGTTTCTCCCCTTTCATAAGCTTCAGAAACTGCAGTTACGGCATCAGAGGTTTTGTATGGCGCGACTCCAAGAGTAAGGGCATCATATGCAAGTTTTGTTCTTTCCCAGCGTTTGTCTCTGTCCATTGCGTAGTAGCGCCCCTGTACTGTCGCTATTTTTACACTCTGGTTTTCTTTACAAAACGCATCAAGCTCCTTGACGTCTCCTAATGCAGCTTTCGGGGGGACGTCTCTCCCATCCAGAAACACATGTATATATACTTTTTTTAGCCCTTTTTCCTGTGCAAGTTTGATAAGGGCATAAAGGTGGGTCATATGACTGTGGACGCCTCCGTAAGAGACAAGTCCCATAAGGTGAAGGCTCGAATTATTGAGCTTCACATTTGAAATTGCATCCAGCAAAACAGGGTTTTCGAAAAAGTCTCCGTTTCTTATAGAGACGTTTATTTTTGTAAGGTCCTGGTAAACAACTCTTCCTGCCCCTATGTTCAGATGACCAACTTCAGAGTTTCCCATCTGGCCCTGCGGCAGTCCTACGGCTTCTCCGGATGTTTCTAAAAAGCACGAGGGACGTTCTTTTTGCAGCCGGTCAAGATGAGGAGTGCTGGCTGCTAGGATAGCGTTTCCTTCTTTTTCCTCCCTGTAGCCCCAGCCATCAAGGATCATAAGCATAAGAGGTCTTCTTGCCTGAGTCATATGAAGGGAAATCCGCACATGTTAATAAATAGATTCCCGTGATCTGGAGACTTCTTATAAAATTAAATGTTATATATTTATAATGTATTGAAAATTTATCTACTGTCCTTAAATATAAGTATTAATAATTACATACTTCTCCAAAAGGTGAAAAAGAGACATCCTGAAAGGGAGGGTGTCTCCTCGTATTATTTATTGGAAGTTCAGGCGAAATCTCCGGTTAACGGGAAGGAGGATTGGATTTTATGAGTCAAAACATTAAAGATGTTATGGACATTCGTGACATAAAAATCAAGGATTTAACCGCAAACCCCGCTCCACTGGGTTTGATGGGGTTCGGAATGACAACTGTGCTTTTAAATATACACAATGCAGGTTTCTATCCGATGAATGCAATGATTCTTTCAATGGGCTTTTTCTATGGTGGATTGGCTCAGGTCATTGCAGGGATTCAGGAATGGAAGAAAGGTAATACGTTCGGAGCAACGGCTTTTACCTCATACGGGCTTTTCTGGCTCACACTGGTAGGAATTGTCCTGCTTCCCAAGTCTGAAAGCTATGCAGGGCTGGCCACGGAGTCATTCCCATTTGCTGCATATCTTTTCATGTGGGGAGTTTTCACTCTTTTCATGTTCATAGGCACGTTAAAAGGATCAAAAGCTCTCTCTGTTGTTTTTTTTACCCTTACAATCCTGTTCTTCTTGCTGGCTGCAGGCAACTACCTTGGAAGTGAATCAATACTCGTGATCGCAGGTTATGAAGGAATCCTCACAGGACTTTCCGCAATATATGCAGCTCTTGGCCAGGTGTTGAACGAGGCTTACGGGAAAAAGATAGTTCCCCTCTAAAAACATTTGCAGGTTTCTACATGTTTATTCCGGGCTTTTTAGCCCTAATTTTTTCTTTAATTTTTTTTCTCTCCATCATCTTTTCATTTACTCTCATCATCTACTTCTCATCTATTCTTCATTGTCTACTTCTCATCCATTCTTTATCGTCTACTTTTCATCTATTCTTCATCGTCCTTTTTGTTATTTTTTATTCTCTATTTTTCTGCAGTCGTTCAGTCCGACAATAATTCTCAAAGAAGATTCTCTTCATACATGTGCAGGATTTTTTAATAAATTACTTATTTTTTAACACTCATTTAACTTTCTATATTACCTGTGGTCAAACCAGGAAAAAACCAACGAGGATGAAGAATGGATCTCAAAATCGACTGGAATGAACTCTGGAAAGAGAAAATGGAATTGCAAAGTAAAACAAAAACGAATACCGATTGCACGAATATGTGGAAAAGCCAAAAAAGTGCAAAACGTTTCTGGGATATGACTCAGGAAAATAAAGGCAGGGTTGAAAAAACTCTATCAGGAATGGCTCTTACTCCTGAGTCCAGAGTCCTGGATATAGGTGCCGGCCCGGGGAGCCTGGCAATTCCTCTTGCTGAGATGGTTGCACATGTGACAGCAGTCGAGCCTGCAGAAGGAATGATGGAGATACTGAAACAGAACATGGAGACCTATGGGACCAGGAATATCGACTGTGTTTATAAAGACTGGGAAACTGTTGACGCAGGGTCTGACCTCTGCCCTCCTTATGATGTTGTATTCGCGTCATATTCACTGGGCATGAAAGATATCCGGGCTTCAATCCAGAAAATGATTGACGTCTCTTCAGGATATGTTTACCTTTACTGGTTTGCAGGCGACACATCTTGGGACATTCATTCCCGAAAGCTCTGGCCTATCCTTCATGGCTGTGAGTACAGGCAGGGCCCGAAGGCAGATGTCCTTTACAACGTACTCTACGATATGGGCATCTATCCGAATATGAAAGTCTTTTCTTTTGAACATAATAACCGGTTTGAAAACATTGAAGAAGCTCTTGAGCACTTTAAGCCTCAATATGCCTTATCCTCGCCTGAGCAGGAAGAAATACTCAGGTCTTACCTTCTGGATGTGCTAGAAGAAGAAAATGGAGCCCTCGTGCAGAAAGGCAAAAGCACAAGGGTGAAGATGTGGTGGAAGGTTTCTTCTTTTTGAAAAAAAACGAGGGTGTTTTTTAGCCGTTCAGGCTTGCCCTCATGTCACAATATCTTTATCACGAGCAGCTCTTATCTTTTTGAATATTTCCATCACAACAATAATTGTGGCGGCAATTACGAAAAAGCTGAACCAGCTCTGAAATGTGACCGGGCTTATACTGAGAAGTCCCTGCATGAAAGGTACTTGCATGGCTAAAATATGAAGTGCCTGCATCATAACCACGCCTATGACCAGGAAGTAATTATTCCTTATAGGCACCCGGAATGCGGAACGGTACTCAGAACGGCAGTTGAATACATGGAAATTTTCGAAGAGAACCATCAGGAGAAGCAGGAGGTTTCTTGCCCAGTTTTCTTCGTAGCCTTCTCCAAGTAACCACATCCAGACTGCAAACGCTATCAACCCTATAGTTGCTCCTGAGACCAGGGTCTCTTTTATCATCAGGTTATTAAAGATCCCTTCTTCGGGTTCTCTCGGTTTTCTGTACATCACACCGGGTTCACCTGCTTCAAAAGCCAGAGCCACCCCCTGAATCCCATTCGTAACAAGATTCAACCAGAGGAGCTGGACTGCGAGCAGAGGTATTGGTAAACCTACTAAAAGGGCAAGTATGAACAGGATAACCTCCGAAAGCCCGGTTGAGATGAGAAGAAGTGTAACCTTCCTTATATTATCATAAGCGACCCTTCCTTCCTCGACTCCTGCAACAATAGACGAGAACGTATCATCGGTTACAATCATGGATGAGGTATCTTTCGCCACATCGGTTCCTGACCCCATGGCCACTCCGATATTTGCCCGCCTCAGAGCAGGGGCATCATTGACACCGTCCCCTGTAACTGCAACAAAATGCCCTCTTCTTACCAGTGCATCCACAATCTGCATCTTCTGAACCGGTGTTACCCTCGCAAACACCCGGATTTTTTCCAGGGTAGTCATGAAAGTGGGAAGTTCAGGGTCACCAAGGTCTTCTATCTCTCTGCCTGTGAGCATTTCTTCCCTGGAATCGGTGATTCCAAGCTCTCCGGCTATTGCAAGTGCGGTTTTCGGGTGGTCCCCTGTAATCATTATTACATCAATTCCAGCCTTTTTACAGGTCCGGACCGCTTCATTGACATCGGGCCTTAATGGGTCTATAAAAGCTGCAATGCCCAGGAATGTGAGTTCTGGCTTTACATATTCGAGCTCAGCCTCTTTACCTATTTCTCCCTGGACCGGACCCTCAGCCACAACCAGTGCACGGTACCCTTTCTCCATAAGGGAGTTCAGCTCCCTGTTCAGGGAATCAGGGTCAATAGGGACTTCCCCTCCTGCCGTGTACATTTTCCTGCAGTAAGGAAGAACAGCTTCCATTGCTCCTTTAACAGCTACCCTGATGTGGTCGCTTTTGTCTTCCTTGTAATATACAGCAGCGTACATTCTTTCTGATTCGAAAGGCACTTCGGCAACTATTTTCACTTCTTTTTTTGCTTCCTTTGGATTTATGCTTATCTTGGACGCAAGGGAGAGGAAAGCCACATCTATAGCATCCCCGTGGTGGACCCATTTCCCCTCTTCCTGATAAAGTGTGCCTTCATTACAGATCACAGCAGCCCGCGCAAATTTTTGAAGCCTTTCCATGTCTTTTGTCTCTGGAGTGCTTCCCTTTTCCTCTTTTATCTCCCCTGAAGGGACATATCCCTCTCCAGAAACTTCAAAATAGTTTTCCGGGGGCAGCAGGACTTTCTTGGCAGTCTGCTGGTTGACTGTGAGGGTTCCGGTTTTATCGGTTGCTATTGTGGTACAGCTTCCCAGGCTTTCTACTGCAGAGAGCCTGCGGACAATTACATTCCTCTTTGCCATCCGGGTGGAAGCAATGGAAAGCGCAACTGTTACTCCAACGGGAAGACCTTCAGGGATAGCTGATACGACAAGGGCTACTGCAAGGAAAAAAACTTCTATGGGTGCAGTCCCCTGTGAAAGGGCAACCGCGCTCATAACAGCACTTGCAGCAATAACAATAATTCCTATTTTCTGAGCAAACTCCTCCATCCGTATAAGAAGAGGAGGTTTTGCAGATACCGTTTCCGTGACTGCGCGTGCAATCATACCTACTTCTGTTCGGCTGCCGGTTGCGGTCACCACTCCACAGCCTCGTCCGGTAATTACGGTACTTCCTGCATATGCCATATTGCGCCGGTCGCTTACTGGAATATCTTCCCTCATTATGTCCGCAGTCTTCTGCACAGCCTCTGATTCACCGGTAAGGAGTGACTCATCAATAGTAAGATTAGTAGCACGAAAAATGCGGATATCAGCAGGAACACGGTTTCCTGATTCAAGAAGGACTATATCTCCCGGAACCAGTTCTTCAGCAGAAATCTGGCTCTCGGTTCCCCCTCTCCTTACCCTGGACATTATTTTCAGGATGGTCTGTAGCTGTGATGCGCTCTGTTCTGCTTTCCATTCCTGGATGGTGCCGATTACCGCATTGATTATTACCACAAGAAAAATAAATGCAGCATCTTTGATGTCATCAAGGAGAAGAGATATTACTCCTGCTATAAGAAGAATGTAAATTAAAGGGCTTTTAAACTGATGGATAACTATTTCGGCAATTCCCGGAGGTTTCTTTGAAGGAAGTGTATTTCTTCCATATTCTTTAAGCCTGATTGCTACTTCTTCGGGATCAAGCCCCCTGGAAGACGTTGCAAGCTTTTTGAATATCACTTCGTTTTCCAGAGAATACCACGAAGTAGTTTTTGAATGGCTTTCTAAAATCTCTGTCTCAGAGTGCTTTTCCTGAGATGGGTTATTCTTCCCTTTTTCCTCCGGGCCCTGTTTGTTCTCTTTCCCTTCAGATACATCTGGATCTGATAAAAACACGCTTGTCACCTCTCAAAATTTTTCCCACAAATTTCGCTTCCTTGCGAATTTACGCCAGCTTCCTGTTTTTAAGTCAATCACAGATTTTGTTATTCTTACTCAGGAACGATAGTTTGTTATTTTTACTCAGGAACGATAGATACAGTAAAAGTTTCTTCAGATGCAATTTTTCTGTGTCCTTAAATCAACTGAATCAGTTAAGACCAGGGACTTCATCAATGAAGATCAAATATCGATTTTTACAGCTTAAATGACCCGATATTCTCTGTAAAACCGATTTGCCTGTTTCTCTCCCTTTCATCACATATGTTGCTTATTATAAATCTAATTTTGCTTGTTTGCAGCTTTTATTTTTACTTTTTATTTATTTTTGTTTTATTTTTATCGCTCAACTTCCTGGATGCCCTTTCGGATATAATTATAATCCGGAACTATAACTACTAAATATATTTTGCGAAATCAATTTATATCTATTTTTCTGATGTGCCCTGAATAAAATCGGATTTAAGTTTAAGAGGAGACACTCTTTATCTGTCTTGACTGTGATTTATCCAGACTTTAAGGGCTTTTCAAATGTATAATCCTTTAAAATGTATAATCTTTTAAAATGTATAATCTTTTAAAATGTATAATCTTTTAAAATGTATAATCTTTTAATATGTGTATCATGGAAAGAAGAACCATGATTACGCTGATATCTTCTTATTTTCTGCTCCCTGCTTTTATTACAATATAGAAAATATATCTCATCGTTGCGAAGGTTTCAGCCCGGTAATAAGCCTGGTTTGAGTACCAGTCCTTTTTTCGCAAAGTTTAAACAGTTTTTTAAAATGCTCGCTACCCCCCCTCAGCACCAGGTTAATCCATAACATATGTTTTTCTGCTCGTTCGGGCCATTATGACCGGTGCCCCGCAGCTTTTTTATCCGTTATATCAGAAAAAATTTCTGTATAAATATAATTGTTAGTTTCTCTTTTTACTCGTTAGTTTAATCGTATACAATTTTAATAGTGTCTTATCTGTTATACGTATCTGTCTATATTATATCGAATTAATAATATTTAAAAGTCAAACTTTATTAGTTTCATGAGCTTCAATGTATTTTCTGGAAGTTTTGGACAGATTTTCAAGCGTAGTAGAAAGAATTCTCATGAATACAAAAATGAAAATGCTACTTTTGAACTGATAAAAAGTTCTATTCTAGTTGCATTCTCCGGTGCACTAAGAATACACCTTGCCTTTCTATTAATGTATATTCAATCGAATATACTGGTCTGTATTGCAGGTGGTCTAATTATTTATACAGTTTACACTCTTGACAGAGCTCTGGGATCTGAAGAAGACTCGGTAAACCGGAAGGAACTTAATGGGTCGAATAAAAAAGTCGGACTCACAGTCTCACTGCTGGCTTTCATGGTGGGAACTTATATCCTGGCAGGAGAGGAAATGCTTCCACTTGCGTTCATACCTTTCGTAACCGGATATCTTTACAGTAAAGGCATTAAAATAGGCAAGTTCGCTTTGAAGCTTAAAGGAGGGCTTGGGGTAAAAAATATTGTTGTGGGGCTTACATGGGGTATTTTCATTGCAGGGCTTGCAGGGAGCGGGTGCAGAAACCTTATACCCGTTGTTCTGATTTTCATCTTCTTCGGCGTCAAACTCTTTATTAATTCTACGATCTACGATTTTAAGGATATTGCAGGAGATACTCTTGCAGGTATCAATACCCTTCCAGTAAGCCTGGGAGTAAGGAAAACCCGCAATCTCCTTACTGGCATGCACCTCTTTTCTCACCTTGTAATAGGGGTCGCCCTTATTCATGGAGCTCTCGCTTTTGAACCTCTTATAGTCCTCTATAGTTTTGTTTGCGGACTGATATGCATCCAGAAATTTACACACCCGGAATACGAAGAATTCCCTTCACAGAAAATGGAAAGAACTTTGCTTGTTGACGGAGAATCCACATCCATTACGGGGCTGAGAATTGCGGGATATCTGATTGCATAAAGATTAATCGCCTGAAAGTCCTCGAAAACTTTCCCCGGATCTGCATCTGGAGCTTGAAGCCGTATTTAAAATATCACAAAAAACGCTAATGATATTCTTGGAATAACATGCCCAAAAAATGAAAGTATCTGGAAGTACATTCATGCTAAAAAATGAAAATATCTGGAACATTTTCATGCTAAACTGATAACATGCAGAATCAGTCGAATACTCTATTACAGGGTGGTCAAATATACTTCAAAAGTGTCAGGCTGAAGATTCCCCGGTCTTCAGCTATTTCTATCTGTTTTTCTTTCAGTTTCTTATGGGCTGCAACTTTACATTATTCTGAAACCCGGCTTACAGAGTTTTAATTTCGACTGCATTTTCTTTGTAATATTTGAAAAGGTCTTCTCCCCATTTTATTGATGAGGAATCAAATCCTACAAGGTCGCTTCTGGGGTCAAAGGTCCCGTTTTTGAAAAAGAGAGAGAGTGATAGGAATCTGTCCGTTACGACAAAAGCTACCTTGGCAGTGTCGTAAACATGGAAACTTGTGTGTTTGAACTTGAGATACTCTTCGATTTCAGCGTTATGCTCGTTTTTTATTTTAAAAAAGACATTTGGCGTAACAATCATGGAAATCGGGATATTCCTCCGGGCCATTTCGAGAAACATCGCTGGATAACTTGGAAGGAAAATGGACGCAAAACCCATAAAACGGTTAGAGGCCGGGACATTATCCATGAATGCTTTGTGAGAGTCGTAAATATGTTCATGTTCGTCTTTTATGATCCTGCATTCCTTTAGCTCCTGAATTCTGCTTAACAAAGTATCAGGAACTGCTGTAATGTCATGGTCTCTCCAGAAGTCTTCATTTGTTTCTATGGCCGTCAGAGTATCAAGGAAAGGTTTGTAATATATAGCTGCTACTTTCCCCAGGGAAGTTAATTTATACACTCCTTCCTGCCTGACAATCATATTCGAGTTTTCCATTTCTTTCAGGCGAGGTAAAATCTCAGGTGATCTTACATCGAAGTAGTCCTTAATCTCTGAAAGAGTTTTAGGGTTCTCCTGAAGTAAAAATAGAATATCTTTTCGTTTTTCAGAAAAGGTCAGGATGCTTAAAAGTCCAGTCGATTTCACACTTATCAGCCCATGTATTATAATGCTGTTTCTGGAGTAATATGAAAGTTATTACACTGATATAAGCTCTCCAGTTTTATTTACAGGAGAGGCAATCTTATTTTTTTAATTCCTCTCATCTTTTATATTGAATTGAGGTTACGGTTATATCAAGGTGATATAATATTGCTAGAATGGTATACGAATTCAATATATATTATCTTTTTTAAGAGTATATCTTATCTTTAATAATTTTTTCTGACATTCAGATTTTTTGTGTACCAGTATTTCGAAAATGAAAATTTCCAATTAGCAAAATATTGGCTTACTTCTAAAAGAAATATAGTATTTCACTGATATAAAGTTATTCTATCAATATACGGCTTAAAGCGGTTATTAAAAATGTAAATTAAAAATCAGAGATAAAAAATTGATACTTAAACCCTATTGTCTGATAAATTCTTTATAAAAGTATATTAATATTATATGGTTAAATCTCTAATTATTTATATTAATAATTTGACAAAGTATTCAATTATTGGCAGCGCGACCGGTTATCAGTAGTACATACTCAGCTGAATACCATAAAACGATTATAGTCCCGCCAATTTTCTCTTTCAAGTCATGACATTTCAGGAGACAGATCTAAAATTAGGCGTACCCTGCCCCTGTACGCAGGAGTACTCATGTTTTATTCTGGACTCAGTTATACCTGAGTCCTCTTTGTCTCTATTTTTTCAGTGAAGGAAATGCCGCATTCCTGTGAAAACAAGGGCAACTCCAAGTCTGTTTGCAGTAGCAATGACCTCATTGTCCCTTATCGAGCCACCAGGGGAAACGATATAGCGGATATTATTCTCAGCTGCATGGACCACGCTGTCATCAAATGGGAAGAAAGCATCTGAAGCCATTACACATTCTGACATAATCTTCTGGCAGTATTCTTCAAAGGGTACAGCAGGCTGCTCACGTTCGTAGATTACTTTCAGGTTTTCAACTGCTTTTGTGGCTGCCAGTTTACGGATGGAATCTACCCTGTTAGGCTGCCCGGCTCCCATTCCCAGGACCATGAAATTCCCTGGTTCATATTCATAAGCAAGGATCACGGCATTGGACTTTGTAGCTTTACATGCTTTAAGGCAAAACTCCGAGAGGGCACGCTTATTTTCAGGATAAGGTACTTCAGTAACAGACTCCCATTTTTCGTAGATCCCTATGTCCCGGCTCTGCTTGAGCATGCCGCCTATGACGTATTTGTAGGTGTATTCCGCTCCGAAGCCCTCCCTGAGGTCAGGAAGTTTCAGGAGCCTCAGATTTTCGCTTTTCTTTTTCAGGTATTCAAGTGCATCGGGCTTGAAATCAGGGGCAAGGATAATTTCTACGAATTTCCCGTTCAAAAAAGTTGCAGCTTCCAGGTCAAAAACCTCGTTTGTGCAGATTATACTCCCATAAGCCGAAATAGGGTCCCCGTCCCAGGCAGAATGCAGCGCCTGAAGGAGGGACTCTCCGGTAGCAAGTCCGCATGGGTTATTGTGTTTTACTATTGCTACGGCAGGGGAAGCGTTCCCGAGTTCTTTGACAGTCTGGAGGGCGTTGTCCGCATCCACATAGTTGTTATAGGAGAGTTCTTTTCCATGAAGCTGGATGGCTTTTGCCAGACTCGGACCTTTTATTGCAGAGTCTTTATAGAAATATGCTTTCTGGTGCCAGTTTTCTCCATAGCGAAGCTTTACACCGTCAGCAAATTTCAGGTGGAGAACTTCTTCCCCAAGAAGGGTCCTGCTAAGATATGTGTCAATTGCCGCATCATAGTCGGCTGTGTGCCTGAAAGCTTTTACCGCAAGTTCAGCACGGGTTTTATCAGAGATTATCCCGCTTGAGCGCAGCTCCTTAAGGATACGCCCGTAGTCCGAGGGGTCAGATAACACCGTCACCGAGCGGTAGTTCTTGGCTGCGGAGCGGAGAAGGGTAGGGCCTCCGATATCTATATTTTCAATGGCTTCTTCAAGCTCCACATTCTCTCTGGAAACGGTTATTTCAAAGGGGTAAAGGTTTACGGCTATCAGGTCGATAAGGGAGATGTCTTCTTTTGCAGCTTCCTCCATCTGTTCTTTGCTTTCCCGGAGGCATAAAAGTCCTCCATGAATTCTCGGGTGGAGGGTCTTGACTCTTCCTCCCATCATCTCCGGGTAGCCTGTGACTTCCGAAACATCAGTAACCTCAATGTCTGCATCGCGAAGGATTTTCGCGGTCCCGCCTGTTGAGATAATTTTCACGCCAAGTGCTTCGAGCCCGCGTGCAAATTCTACAATTCCTGTCTTGTCTGAGACGCTGAGCAATGCCCTTTTTACCAAAAAATCACCAATATACTTGGTTTAAAAATTATTAGCTATAAAACTTATGGTTTACACATTATTTTATTTGAAAGAGGTTTTTTCGTTGAAAAAATCAGAGTTAAACTCCTTAAATGCAACATTTATGTTAACATTCTGATATAGTCCTTCAAACACGTTGTTCTTTAACCTTTTGGTATTTTTGAATGATATTTTTTCACAAATATTCCATTTCTAACCGCTCAGAAAGAATGTTCAGGTTGAATACTTATCTCTGGAAATCGAAAGGATAATAAGTACAGGAAGGCGGGTATTTTATTATTCTCACCTTAGCCTGTTCCATATTTTTAAGCTTTATTTATTATTTTGCTTTCAAGGTCTATTTTTAAGAAATAGATACAGGGGATGGGGATTCAATGGAAAAGGAATATGATATTATAATTATCGGGACAGGGACTGCAGGCAGAACTCTGGCAGGCAGGGCAGAGTCTTCTGGAATGAAATTTGCCATTATTGACTCAAGGGAGTACGGAGGCACCTGCCCTCTAAGGGGATGTGATCCCAAAAAAGTTCTTGCAGGCGCATCGGAAGCTACAGACCTGAATAACCGGCTTATAGGCAAAGGTGCAGGGACAGAAGAGCCTTTAAAAATAGACTGGCCTTCGCTTATCAGATTCAAAAGGACGTTTACTGAAGTCTATCCCCGCGAAGCTGAGAAAATGTTTGCGGATATGGGGATTGATATGTATCACGGTAGAGCCCGGTTTAAGAACGAAAACACCGTAATTGTCGGGAATGATGAACTCAAAGGAAAATTTATTTTTCTTGCAACAGGCTCAAAGCCGCGTAAACTGAAGATTCCTGGAGAGGAATACCTCACAACAAGTGAGGAATTTATGGAACTCATGGAGCTCCCTGAAAAGATTATTTTTGCAGGGGGAGGGTATATCTCCTTTGAATTTACACACATTGCCAGGCGGGCAGGGGCTGAAGTCCTGATCCTGCACAGAAGTGAAAGGCCTCTGGGGACATTTGATCCTGATCTGGTGGACATGCTTGTCCGGGCTTCCGAAGAGTCTGGAATAAAAATCCTTACAAATAGGCCGGTGGTAGCTGTTGAAAAAGCAGGTGACGGTTTTCTTGTCAGGACTGAATATAAAACCGAAACAGGGTCGGAAGTCCAGGTTTTCAATGCGGACATGGTGGTAAACGGCGCAGGGCGGGTTCCTGATATTGAAGACCTGCAGCTTGAGAATGCCGGAGTCAGGGCTGAAAAAAAAGGGATTATAGTCGATAAGCATATGAGAACATCAAATCCCCGGGTTTATGCAGGGGGAGACTGTACTGCCGAAGGAATTCAGCTTACTCCGGTAGCAACTCTTCAGGGAGAAGTTGCAGCTGCTAATATTTTTGACAGAAACGGGGCTGAAGCCGATTATACAGGAATTCCAAGTGCAGTATTTACCATCCCTGTGCTTGCTTCCGTTGGAATAAGTGAGGAAAAAGAAAGTGATAAATACAGGGTTATTTTCCGTGACCGCAGTACATGGAGCACTACCAGGAGGGCAGGGATGGAATTTGCAGCTTCAAAGATAATTCTTGACGAAGAAAATGACCATATAATGGGAGCCCACATCCTGGGACCCAATGCCGAAGAAGTTATCAATATCTTTGCCATGGCAATGCGTCTCGGGCTCAGGACTTCGGATATAAGGAAAGTTGTATTTACCTACCCGACAATATGTTCCGATATTCGATATATGCTGTAATTCCGGTAGCTTTAAAGACTGCCTTTTTCTTTTATCTGGTCCGAAAAACTTAGAAATAAAAAACGACCAATACTTTAACAGATACATTTCAAAAAGCTGTTTTATAGTTATAATCTGAAATTTGAACCTCTTAACGGAGTTCTTTTAATGCCTGAAAAAAAACCCAGAAAATCGACTTCAAAAGAAGTCCTGATTGAATATGATATTCCTGACAACAGGCATAACTTTGACCGCATCTGGGACCTTCTAAAAGAGGAATACACGGATGCAAAACCATCTCTTAATTACAGCAATCCTTTGGAACTCCTTGTGGCAACCGTTCTTTCTGCCCAGTCGACGGACGTTCAGATCAATAAGGTGACGGAAAATCTGTTCAAAAAGTACAGGACCGCCTGGGATTACGCAAGCGCAGATATCAGAGAACTGGAAGCGGATATTTATTCTACAGGGTTTTACAAAAGCAAAGCAAAAAATATCAAAGCGGCTGCACAACTGATTATCGAAAATTATGGGGGAGAAGTCCCGCAAACAATGGAAGAACTCGTCACCCTTCCAGGAGTGGGGAGAAAGACCGCAAATATAGTGCTTGCCAGGGCTTTTGGGATAATAGAGGGTATTGCCGTGGATACTCATGTGAAAAGAGTCTCAGGAAGGCTGGGGCTTACCAGGAATTCGGACCCGGTAAAAATAGAACAGGACCTTATATCCCTTGCCAGGAAAGAAGACCTTGATTCGATTTCCATGACCCTGATCTATCACGGGAGAAAAGTTTGCCAGGCAAGAAAACCGAGATGCTCGATCTGTGTTGTAAAAGAACTGTGCCCTTCCAGCATTATTTTTATTGGAGAGTAAACCGGGGTTTCAGGGTACAAAAATAGTTTTACAGTTTTATTAAGAGGAATCTGGAATGCTCATTCCAGAGCATGCACTGTGGTAATTTAAGAGTAGCCGTTTCTTCCTTTTTCTGGAAGAAGCGGCGTTTCAAAACAGAGAAAGGAATTTTGCTCAGGCTTTTTTATTGAAAATCTTTCCAAACCCGAAACTGATAGCCAGCACTGCTACAGTCCCGATTGCAATTGCCATAACCTCTCCGCTCTTTCCCATGCCTTCAATAGCGTAGTCAGACATTGGAGAACTTACTGCGGGTTCCGTTTCTTCGAGTTCTGACATTTTCGACTCTTCAATTACTCCTCCTGCTGCACTTTCCAGCCCGTCGGGGTCGGAAGAGGCAAGGAAAGGAGCAAGGATGGAAAGCAAAAGCGCAATTGCGATTCCTGCGTAAAGGAATTTCATATTTGAGTTTTTGCTCATGCATGAGCCTCCGTCTTGGATTTCTCAGGTCTGGCAGTGTACCCGCCTTCAAGCAGGTCAGGACGGGATTTTGCAATCGCCGTGATCACGACCGAAGTGATCAGCCCTTCCCCGATAAAGCCAATTATCAGGTGGAAAGTTCCCATAGCGATAAGCCCGGGTACCAGAGGGAAAGTGCCTGCAAGCCACATCTGCACGGCGCAAACAATTGATGAAACGAAAAGTCCTAACCATGCGCCTCCGAAGGCTGCAATGCTTGTTCCTGCACTCTTGCGGAGAGCTAGATATGTATAGTATCCTGCAAAGCCGGAAATAATGCCCATGTTAAGGATATTTGCTCCCATGGTGGTGATTCCACCGTCTCCGAATGCGAAACCCTGTACAAGCAACACGAGTGTGAGAACCAGTACTCCAGCCCAGGGGCTTCCGAAAACAATGGCAACAAGAGTTGCTCCTACCATGTGCCCGCTTGTTCCCATCCCTATAGGGATGTTCATGGCCTGAATAGCAAATATTCCTGCTGCAAGGGCAGCAAGGATGGGCACTTTCATCTCTTCAAGCTCACTTTTTGCCCATTTCATTGACATAAAAATAAAAGGAATGCTAATTACCCAGTAAACTATTGCCTGGCTTAGCGGTATAAAAGAATCAGGTATATGCATTTTTATTTTTCCTCTCCTTGAATCTTATATCTTGTCTTTCCCGTTTTCACTGTGAACATTCCAGTTCCCACATTTTTCGGAATATTCATTGTATAAAGAATAAAACACCTAAAAAGTCAGAATACCCTGAATGCTATTCTGTGAATTAATATCAATTAGAAATCTATTATGACTGTTCCGGATGCTCATTTTCAAGGCATTTTCGGAAGATTTTTCTGTTATTTTCTAATTAATTATGTAATACATATATACATTTTGGTATTATTTTTTTCGATAATTTTTTTATGAAATCTTCCTCCGTGCGGTATTTTTATTTTTTAGTTGAATTAAGTAACCCTGAATTTTCTATCAGGTCTAATAGATATTCATCCCGGAAAAGCTGGTGTTAATCCACATTAGCCTAATTTTTTCTGCCTTTTTGAGGAATGGTGATTGCTTTTATAAGCAATTAGGTAATATATGCTCATCAGATTTTAATCTTTGGTAATATTTATTATGAAAAAAAGGTATATTTGTATATTACCATATTCTCTATCATATGGAGGAGTATTTATAGACTGCAAGGAAGTTATTGCTAATTACTGGAATTTCAGGTCTTCAACCTACAAAAATGGGATAAATGGGTTCGATGAAGAAGAGCGCGCTGTCTGGAAACAGATCTTTGAAAATTCCCTGGCTTCAGGCAAGCGTTTAAAAGTGCTGGATGTGGGGACAGGTACAGGTTTTCTTGCCCTTCTTTTTGCCGAGATGGGGCATGAGGTTTCTGGTATAGACCTGTCTGAAGGCATGCTTGAGAAAGCAAGGCATAACGCAGATAATATGGGCCTGGAAATTTCTTTATTCCACGGAGACGCGGAAAATCTGCCTTTTGAAGACTGTTCCTTTGATCTGGTTGTTAACAAATACCTTCTCTGGACACTCCAGGAGCCTGCCAGCGCGGTCCGGGAGTGGAAGCGTGTCCTTAAACCCGGAGGGATGATCTTTGCCATTGATGGAAACTGGTTTGATCCCCGGCCTGACAGGTATATCAAAAGAATGCTTTACGGGCTGGCAGAGAGGTTTGCAAAAAAGAACCAGTACAATCTTATTTTCAAGAAGTCCTACGGCCCTATCAGGAATTCTCTTCCCCTTTACGAAAAAATAAGCCCGAAAAATATTTCCTTTCTCTTTTCCGAAACCGGACTCATGAACACTGAAATCAGCCCTCTTCTGGAAGTGCAGAAATTTCAAAGAAACAGGCATTCATTCTCAAGGAGGATATTTGAGAATAATTCCATATTTTTGATATCCGGGCAGAAAAATTAGAATAAGTCCTCTACAACATAAAGACTGAAAAACGCCATAATGCCCTGACATTTTTATAATTCTTTCTGTGTATATTTACTCTTTTCTTTTTTTGCTTATATAATGCCTGCCATAAGGATTTTTATTATATTTTTTCTTATTTTTCATATTCAGTGAGATAAAAATTCTCAATATTCTTACTGATGATGAAATATGCGAAGCTTTATATTCACATTTTCAGAACCGGTGTTGAATTTGTATCTATGTATTCGTTAATACGGTTTTGGTGAATTAAAAATGGTTTGGTGAATTAAAATGGATTTGATATCATGACCAGCCTGCTGAGTGAAGAAGGCAGTAATTTTACACCTCTATTTCAGGAATGTGGGCCAAATTCATGCAATATACAAAACATAAAGTCCTGCATACTGCATTTCCACAGTAATATTATATCCTGTAATATGAATCTAATTGCCGAGTTTAATCTTCCTCACCTTTATGATATCTTCGCCGAACTGGATGAACTCGCGCATATGGATGTTGAAGATGATGTCTTTCAGGATGTACTCCGGGATCCTGTGATCAGAGCCCTGCTTCCTTCCATTCATGCCAGTTACACCCTTTTCTTCAGTCTGCATGAAACCAGGCTTGCAAAGGAACTCCTGACCTGTAAAGAACCCTGGAAAACGCTGGAATCTTTTCCTTTATATCCCAGATATGAAAATATGATTAAAAGTCATATAGATTATTTCCCTGAAATTGAAGTCCTGGCTTTTATAGGCTGCGGCCCCGTGCCTATTACCCTGCTGCTTTTCAATAAATTGTATGGCATCCGCTGCATCGGCATAGATAAAGATCCTGAAGCTGTGTCTCTGGCAAAAAGCTGTGTAAAGCATTTTGGGCTTGCAAAGGAAATCAGTATTATTGAAGGAGATGAAACCGCGCTTTCAGATCTCGAATGGGACTCTGTACTTATAGCAGGGCTTGCCGAACCCAAAAAGCGTATTTTCCGAAATCTCCACTCCATAATCAAAAATCGAGAGCCAGAATGTAAAAAATCAGTTTCCATCTGCTATCGTAATTATAGTGGCATGAGACAGTTGCTCTATCGTCCGGTCCTGCCCGAGCAGACAGGAGGCTTTAGACTAATAAAAGAAGTCTGCCCCGCTGGAAAAGAAAACAATACTCTGGTCTTTCTGGAGTGTGAGTAACATTCAAAAAATCAGAGCAGAACTCCTGATTGATGAATTTCGCAGCATCTATTCCCGGGTAAAGGGCCTTGAAGATGCCGAAGTGATGGGAAGTCCCTCTCCTGAACTGTATACCGTGTTTAAAAGGCTGGATGAACTAGTGTCTCAACCATTTAATTATTAGTCATCATTATAAACGTTGAATCCTTTTATACCTTCATGCTACAGATTCAACTTGCAGATAATGAGGTAAATTTCCTTCAGGATTTTGTGAGAAAAGGACGTAAAAGCGCAAGAGAACTAACTCGAGCCCGTATTCTCCTTCTATCAAACCAGCAAACAGAAATCACTGAAATCGTGAAAATATTAGGTATTTCCAGGAGTACCACCTTGAATATACGGAAAAGATACCTTGATGAAGGTATCCCCAATGCTCTTTTTGACAAATCAAGATCTGGTCAACCTATAAAATACACTGAAAAACATGTTGCAGAAGTAATCGCTTTAGCCTGCAGCAGTTCCCCTGATGGAAGCAAAAGATGGTCGCTATCCCTGCTTACTGAAGAACTTAGGAAAAAAGAAGGATTTGAAACTATAGGTAAAGAGAGTGTTCGGCTTATTTTGAAAAAAGCAAAACTAAACCTTGGTTAAGAAGGATGTGGTGTATTCAGACTATCGATACTGAATATAGAGACAGGATGTATGACATTCTTAGTCTGTATGAAGAGGATTATGATCCTAAAAAACCTCTTATCTGTCTTGACGAGAAGCCTAAGCAACTGCTCAGGGATAAAAGAATGAGCATTCCTATGAAGCTTGGAAGCTCAGAAAAATATGATTATGAGTATGTCAGGAACGGAACAGCAAACATATTCATGGCGGTAGAGTTCAAAGCAGGAAAAAGGGTAACTCAGGTAACCAAAAGAAGAACAATGAAGGATTTTGCACAATTCATGAAGATTCTTGTCACAGAAAAATATTCTGAAGCAGAAGTCATCAGACTGGTTACGGATAATCTCAATATCCATAAAGAGAAGTCATTCTACGAAGCATTCTCAGAAGAGGAAGCAAAGAAGATTCTGGACAAGATAGAGTTCCATTACACGCCAAAACATGCAAGCTGGCTCAATGCTGCTGAAATCGAGATCAATGTCATGGATATCGAATGTACAGGAAGAAGGATCGGGAACATCGAGACGCTTAAAAATGAAGTGGATTCATGGACAAAGAGAAGGAATGAACACAAAAGGAAAATTGAATGGAAGTTTACAAGGAAGAATGCAGATGAGAAAATGTCAAAGTATTATGTGAAATAATTAAATGGTCATGACACTAGCAGCTCTGGATGTAGATGAAAAGTTTATTTATGAAATCCTTAAAAGCCCGGATTTTGATTCTCTCATAGCTGAGATCTCTCGCTTCAGGTTTTTATACAATCTCAGGCTTGAAAACGAAAAAGCAAAAAGCCTTCTTGAAAGCTCCAGTATATGGGAAACTCTCCGGAATTTTACATTTTATCCTAACTACCTGCAGCTTGCCAGGACCGAATATACAGGTTCAGGTCTTAAATCCGGAGATTGTGTGCTTTTCCTTGGCAGTGGCCCCCTCCCTCTTAGTCTTATTGAGCTCTGTCATGAATACAACCTTTCTGGAATAGGAGTTGAACAGGACGGAAAAAGGGCAGATCTGTCCCGGCAGGTAATTGCCCGTCTGGGCCTCTCCGAAAGAATTAAAATAATAGATGGAAACCATTTCAGCCTGCCACTTGAAACCCGCTGTGACCTTTATATGGTCGCTGCCCAGGCCGAACCCAAGAGCGAAGTATTTGAACAGCTAGCCAGAGTCCTGCCCGAAGGAAGTAAAGTCTCCTACCGCCTTTACGAAAAAGGCCTCCGGAGAATTCTGGATGGCAGTTCACTCTTTGAATTGCCTTCAGGTTTTGAAGAATATCTCAGGGTTCAGCCTGAACCGCCGGTTAATAATACGGTTGTATTTCTTAAAAAGAGACAAAAACGCTTCCAGGCTATTGCAGTTCGATCTGTGGTGCTTTATCTCAAAACCATCTTTTTTAATTTTTTACTAAGATTATGTCTCGTATGCAGATGATCCGTTATTTTACTTCAACTTCGTATTTGTTTCATTTTAGATGATTTTTCTATAGTGCCAGAATGTAACTGGAATTATACAACGTTTAACCTTTTGCGTCTTCTGCCGTTGTATCTGTATTGAGTTTCCAGATGGTTTTGAATCTTCGAAACAATTTCAGAGTACAGCAGATTCTAACTGAAAAATGTAATAATTTCATGGTTTTCTTTCTCTAGAAGTAAGTCTGACTTTGCACCGAAAATATATAAAAATTTTAAAAAGCATCTAATAAAAATAAATGTCAATACCTTTTTATATTGTGTTACTCTTTATATCTATATGTAAGAGTAAGTTTTATTTATTAATAAATTTTGACATTTTAAGACTTATTCAGTTGAATTCTTGAAAACTTAAAATTATTTTAGAATTTGATGATATTACAATAACGCTGGAGTTATGTCTCTAAACCTGCCGCTGCTTAAGTCCTGAGTTAGAGGGGATGTTAATGGGGAAGAACATTAGGAGTTCTGGTATCGAGATTATTGGAGACACTCCCTGGGGAGCCCGCTTATGCCAGTTTGAATTGAAAGAATCATACGATCATTTAGAAGAATTAGTACAAGAACGAACGGTGCAGCTTGAAAAGGCTTACAAGCGGTTGAAAGAAAGTGAGATAGACCTTTCTGAAGCTCAAAAAATGGCTCATATTGGAAGCTGGAAATGGGATATTGTAACTGGCGAACTCTACTGGTCTGATGAACTTTATCTTATCTTCGGACTTGATCCTCAGGAATTCAGACCAGCTTACAATTCATTTTTTAATTATATACATCCCGGTGATCGAGACTTTGTGGATAATGCCATTAAAAAAGCTTTGAATGGAGAGCAGCTCTATGACAATGACCACAGGATTATCTCAGCTGATGGAGAAGAGCGCATAGTCCATTCCCATGGAGAAGTTATTTTTGATGAGAAAAATACTCCTGTCCGAATGAGAGGGACACTCCAGGACATTACGGAGCGTACTAAGATCGAAGACTCGCTTTTATTAAGCGAGGAGAGGTACCGTTCTTTTATACAGAACTTTACGGGGATTGCTTTTCAGCAAGACGAGGACCTCAACCTGGAGTTTGTAAAAGGGAACGTAGAAGAGATTACCGGGTACAGTGAAGAAGAATTAATGTCTAAAAAGCGGTGGAGAAAAATTGTTGAGAAGCAGGACCTCCCGTTATTCCTCAAAAAAGAAAGAGAGATCAAAAATGCTCGCTCTCCATATTCTGGAAAACTTAGCTACAGAATAAGATGCAAGGACGGAAAAATAAAATGGGTGCATGAAGTATACCAGAAAATTCCAGGCAAAAATGGGAGACCTGATAATCACCAGAGTACAATAACCGACGTTACCGAGAGAATAAAGGCAAAAGAAACCCTGGTAAAAATTGAGGACGCCAGGAAAAAAGAAATCCACCACAGAATAAAAAACAACCTCCAGGTTATCTCTTCTCTTCTTGACCTTCAGGCTGAAACATTCAACCATAGAGAGACAGTTACTGCTCCGGAAATTCTTGAAGCTTTCAGGGAAAGTCAGAACCGGGTAATCTCGATGTCCCTTATTCATGAAGAACTCTACAGGGGAGAGGGAACCGATACACTGAATTTTTCGGTATACCTTCGAAAGCTGGCTGAAAAACTTTTACAGACTTACAGCCTGAGCAATAAAAATATTTCTCTATTTATGAATCTTGAAGAAAATGCATTCTTTAATATGGATGTTGCTGTCCCGTTAGGAATAATTGTTAATGAACTCGTTTCCAACTCCATCAAACATGCGTTTACTGAACAAAATGGGGAAGTTCAAATCCAGCTTTTCAGGGAAGAACAGAATAACGAAATACATAAATCCCTTTTCAGCCTGACGATTTCTGATAATGGAAAAGGAATTTCTGAAAATATAGAATTAGGAAGTGTTAAATCACTCGGACTGCAGCTGGTTAACACTCTTGTTGACCAGGTAGATGGAGAGATCGAGCTTGAGAGAGCAGGAGGAACGAAATTCAGAATTACATTCTGGGCAGCGGAAAGGTCATAAGTCTGGATAAAAGCATCAGCGTCGTCAAAATCCTTAATTATTAGTTCTCAGAAGAACCAACCGCAGGTTATTCAGATATAAAGATGGACGCATAAGATGCAGCCCGCACCAAGGAGCAGAAAAATGACATCTGGAGTTTTTATTTTTGTCCTGAAATACAATTTTTCATGCCCGCTGCCATAGCCCCTGCAAAGCATGCTGATGTAGGTCCTTTCCCCCTGCTCATAGGAGCGTATGAAGATTGAGCTCATGCTGTTTCCTACCTGTTCGAGTACCCACCTCCTGGGCACATCTTTATTCCATATATCAAAGAGCCTGGTCTGCTGTGCGACCCTTATCCTTTTAAGGACTGCCCAGAAAAGGAAGAGGTAACGCACCATCATGCTCAGAAGCAGGGTGAATTCCCTTGGGATGCCCATCCTGTCAGCTGCTGAAACCATATCTCGCAGCCGTGTTGTGGAGGACAGAAGGACAATGGATGTTATGCATACAAGGAATTTTGCAAGCAGCGTGCTCCCAAAGGCAAGGCCCTCATATGTTATGCTCAGCCCCAAAGGCAGGTCAAGAGGGTAAGGAGTATAATTTTCTATGAAGGAAGGCCTCAGGAAAGGCTGGATCAAGGCAATTGCAAGCCCGAAAGGTAAAATTGCAAGAACACGCAGGAAAAAGTACCTTAAATCCAGTCTGGCAGCAAGTACAAGTAGGAGAAGATAGACCTCGACCGCAAAAAGGCGGGTTATGTTTTCTTCATGTATTCGGGGCAGGCTAACAGTATAAAGGATCACAGAAAGCACAAAGAGCAGTTTTACTCTGGGGTCAAGCCTGTGTACAGGGCTGTCTTTATACGACTCACGCTCGATATCAGTAAGTGTTACCATCAGGATTCTCCTCAAAAGCCCCGCAATAGTTTTTATGACTTTTATTCTGTTTTTATTTCATCTCTGCTTTCCGGTTCTCGGATCTTATAACCCGGAGGATTTCATCCCTGGCAGTTTCGGCAGTTATCTGTATATTAACGTCAACGCCTTCCTGTTTCAGCATCTCAAAAACTTCTGCAACCCTGGGAAGCCTCAGATGAGCTTTCCTGAGCAGCGCGGGGTCATTGAAGATCTCTTCCGGGCTTCCGCTGGCTTCAAGTTTGCCGTGGTGAAGTACAAAAACCCTTTCCGCAAAATAAGGAACAACATCCACGTCGTGGGTTGAAAGCAGGAGAGTGATCCCCAGCTCCCTGTTCATTTTCGTAATAAGCTTCAGGACCCGGGCTGAGCTTAAAGGGTCAAGTCCTGCGGTGGGTTCGTCCAGAACAATAACTTCAGGCCTCATGGCAAGGATTCCTGCGATTGCCACAAGTTTTTTCTGTCCGCCGCTCAGGTGGTGCGGGGCTCTCTCTTCAAAACCATTAAGCCCTACCATTTCCAGGGCTTCCTTTACTCTCATTTTCACTTCTTCTCTGGACAGCCCCATATTTATCGGCCCGAAAGCCACATCTTCTTCAACACTTGGGGCAAGCACCTGGTCGTCAGGGTCCTGAAAAACTATCCCTACTGTTCCTCTACACATCCGGACATTCTTTTTTGTTATTTTTTCCCCCTTTACCAGGACTTCTCCGGAAAGAGGGCGCAGGATACCATTGAGGTGTTTGAATAAAGTGGATTTCCCTGCTCCGTTAGCCCCGAGAACTGCGACTCTTTCCCCCCTGTATATCCTGAGGTTTATTCTGTCAAGCGCATTTGCCTCCAGGTGAGGGTATCTGTGGCAGAGATCTTTTATTTCAATAACAGGAGTATCGGTTCTTCCTTCGGAATTACCTGTCTTTTCCGGATCCTTTCCGGTTTCCGGGCCCGTCCTGCCTTCAGCCTGCTCCGGAAGATCTGCTTTTATTATTGAACTTTTTAGGGGGGTTGATTTGCTCATAACTGAAAACGTCCTCTAATGAGACCTTCTCTATATACCTTTTTTAAAAACAGTATTACAGCTAATGAAGTTATCTTTTTTATGCGTTATGGTTTGTATTTTCCTTTTTGAAACAGGTCTTATTAATCAGCCATGTTTTTGATTCTGCTTGTCTTTCACTTAATTCTGTTTAAAGCCAGATGACTGAAGTTAGTATTTTATTTTCCTATCTTTCTTTCACCTTTCTCGCTTTAAGCTTTAATGACAGATACTCCGAGAGATAATTATACAAATCTTCCCAGCATCTTTTCTTTTGATGCAGCGGGTCGTCCTTCACATAGATATGGATTATTTTTTTGCAGCAATTGAGGAGCGGGAAAATCCGGAGCTTCGCGAAAAAGCAGTTGTAGTCTGCATGCTCTCAGGGCGGAGCGAACTGAGCGGGTCTGTAAGCACATGCAATTACGTTGCCCGAGAATTTGGAATCAGGTCAGGAATGCCCTGCTCAAGGGCTAAGAAACTCAATCCTGAAGCTGTTTTCCTTCCGGTCAGAAAAGATTTCTACACCTCGGTTTCGGATAGGATTATGGAAATCCTTCGCAGCTATGCAGACCCTGGAAACGGAGATTCTTTCGAACAGATAAGTGTTGACGAGGCATTCCTTGAGAGCTCAGAAAGGACAGGTGGAGACTTTAGGCTTGCTTTTGAGATCGGGATGCAGATTAAAAAGGAAATTAAAGAAAAAGAAAACCTGACATGCTCCATAGGGATAGGTCCGAATAAGTTAATTTCCAAAATGGCTTCTTCCGCAAAAAAGCCTGATGGGATAACTGTTGTGAGCCCGCAGGACCTGGAAGCTTTCCTCTGGCCGTTAAACGTATCAAAGCTCTGGGGGATCGGGAGTGTAACTGCAGGAAAATTGCAGGAAATGGGTATAGTTACGGTAAAGGACCTTGCAGAGCGGGACGTTATTAAACTTATTTCCATCTTCGGAAAATCAAGGGGCACCTGGCTTAAACAGGCAGCTTCGGGTATTGATGATTCTCCCCTTAAAGAAAGAGACGGCTCGGAGCAGATCGGGAGGATTGCAACACTGCCCGAAGATAGCCTGGATAAAAAGCTGATCTCTTCACTGATCGAGAGGCTAGCAGGGGATGTTATCGAAAAACTGGATTCAAGGGAACTCTCCTTCAGGATTGTGACCGTTACGGTCATAAACTCAAATTTCAGGATGTACACAAAGAGCCGTACACTGAGCCACCCGGTATCTTCAAAAGAAGTCCTCCTTCAGGTATCCGGAGAAATTCTGGATGAATTCCTTTCAGAAAACAGGACTGAGTTCAGGCGAGTGGGAGTAAGGGTGGGAGGTCTCCAGAAAAAAAAAGGTCAGAAAAGCCTTTTTGATTACTGAGGAAGATGTTTGAGTCTTGAAATTAGTTTATTTTTGAAATTATTTTTTTCTTAAAAATTATGTTTATCCTGGAAACCATGTTTATCTTATTGAGAGTGGATTTGAAGAGCTCTGTGTACCATGTCAACAAATCTTGAAAATCTGCTTAATAAGAAACAACTCTGGAGAACGGGCTTAATGAGTTCTGTGTACCATGTCAACAAATCTTGAAAATCTGCTTAATAAGAAACAACTCTGGAGAACGGGCTTAATGAGTTCTGTGTACTATGTCAACCTTCTGCATGGCTCTAACTCTTCACATAATTTATATTTAATTTTTGTATATAATTATGCTCCGTACAGTTTAAATAATTCACTCCGATCTTCTCTGTTTTTTGTTAACCTGCAGGAAAATTTTTTCATAAAATTTATCATACAAGAAATGTAATAATAATAAGGCTAATATTCCAGAATTGCTTCAAGGACCTGAATTTCTATCCCCGTTTTGAGCCAGGCTATTTTTTTATGTAGATTATCTCTGAATGCGGGTTTCTTCAAAACGGCACTTCCTTTGAAATTCGCTAAAATTGGCGAAAAAATTTGTAGAGTGGGTAAGGAAGGACGGCTACATAAGGACGGTTAGGAGAGGGACAATATGATTAAAAAACCGTTTACAATCCAGTTCCCGGAAAATCCGGTTAGCGGATTTAGCTGGGACATCGCGACCAGTAACGGGCTGCAGGTAATGAGGGAAAGATTTATTCCTGAGGATGAGGAACAGACCAGTGGTGGAGGATACCGGGTATGGGATATTCAGGTAACTTGCCAGGGAAGTCAAAAGATAACAGGCACATATCGGAGGGGTAACCAGATAGCAAGTTGTTTTGAAATCAATATTGACGCCGAATAAGAATTTTTACAGGCTGAAAAAATGAAGCCCTGGAAAGGTCGCCTTCTCTGGTAAAAGTCCAATCCGCCCTGCTTTTCCAGGATTCACTTTTCTGCTTTTTCTTTATTTTCTTTTTCTAATTTTTCCAGACCTGCCCCTGTTTTACGATTCCTGATCACGCTTACATAAATTTCACAAGTGGACAGACCTCTATACAGGCTCCACAGTGAGTGCAGCTGTCTTTTATCCAGGCTCTCTTCTCTTTCATTTCAATTGCGCCGTGTTCGCAGTGCCCTACACAGACCCCGCACCCCTGGCAGAGAAAGGCTCTTCTTACCGAGAACTCAACCATTCTCATGAGTTTTTTCAGTGTTTTTTCGTTCTCACTTCTCCCGTTCACATTTCCTGAAGCATAGACCTGGGCTCTGGATTCCCCCAGGGAAACAGAAGCAGCCCCCTCTATGAAGGAAACCTTACCTGCAGGTTTAAGCATACCGCTTTCTTCCAGGGTTCCTATATCTATCGCCTGCCCGAAGCTTCCGTCCGCAGAAATTCCTCCTGCTTTGCAGGGTCTGTATCCTGTGACAACTTCAAGATGGAGTTCTTTTGGAACTTCCTGAGTAGGGAGCAGGGAAATTCCTTTTTTAGCCGTAAGTTCCTGCAATACTTTCGGGTAGCGCTTGTAGCGCCATAAGCCGTATTTTACCCATTCAGGGGAAAGTCCCATTTTTTCTGCATAAGCCAGAAGATGGGAGTTGAGCTTTTTTGCAAGTTCGGGGTGGCTTTCCTCGAGCTGGAAGAAGTCGGATAGGGACGAAGAAGGGCAAAGCCAGCATCCCATTCGGTCATACCCTTTCTCATATGCCATATTATAGGGAGCTTTTGTCCTGAAAAGGTAGAGCCAGACATGCAGAGCTGTCCATTCCTGTATGGGAGATGCTCCAACCTGGTTTCCTACCCAGGGGTTTTTCCAGACTTTCTTACTGATAGACCGGGCGTGAGATTCATACTGGCGCTGCCCTATAAAGCTCAGGCAGCCCCCCTCATAGTTTTCGTCAATCAGCCTGGTAATGGGTCCCAGTTTGCAGATCTTGCAGCACCAGCGTGTGTCCATCGTAGGGGGCCCGAAAACTCTTATGGACTCCCAGAAAGAATCCCCTGCACTCGCAGTCCTGAGAGACTTTCCATAATATTCCGCAACCTTTTTGACGTTTTCAAGGGTTTCCGGAAACTCAAGCCCGGTATCTGCAAACATCAATTCGTAATCTTCCAGAGTTTCATCCACAAGCTGTAACACTGCAAGGCTGTCCTTGCCCCCGGAATAAGATACGCTGACCTTCAGGTCCATACTTCCTGAAACATTTCTTATAAAAGTATGAGCGTTTTCTACCATGGAGCCCAGAATTTTCTCATTGGCTTTTACGGCGTCGTCCCAGTTCCGTCCCGACTCAAGGGTTTTTGCAGCCTTCGGCTCCGCACTCCAGCGCGGTTTTACCGCATTCCCGCGCTTTTCCTCTATCATTTCTTTTCCTGCCATCCTGGCTCTTCCGCAGCAGACCACTTCTCCGGCAGGGTTCAGGACAACGACTTCGTCCTCTCTTTTAATCTCAGGGTCTGCATCAAGGACTCCGGGAGCCAGGATACTTGCCCCTTTTTTAAGGATGAAAGGCAAAATTTCCTCTTCAATAACGACCCATTTTTTCAGGTCTTTCCTATCCCTGCCCTGAAAAAGCCGTCTTGCCCCTTCGAGGCGGGGAAGAAGGACCCATTCGCAGCTTTCTATTTCAAATCTAATAGATGCAAGGACTTCCCCGTCCACTATAATTTCATCCATCCGGTCTTCATAAGGGGCTTTGTTAAGAACCACAAGGTGACCTTCGGGGATAAGAGTAGCATTAAATTGTTTTTCAGAAACGGAATTTATGCGCTTGATATCATAATCAAAAGCCGGGCGAATATCTCCGGGAGGAGTTACTTCAACTTTTTTTGTTCTTCTGCCGCACCCGCACTGTTTTCCGAGCACAGGCACATTGCAGGCCTCGCACCAGTGCAGGAGCATTTTGCCAAGGTATGCTGGTCTGGACATATCACGCAGATTGAGTGAGGTTCACCTTTAAAAGGCTTTGGCTCAACCTTTTTAAAAAAAAGCTTGACCAAAAATTTCTGTAAAAAGCTCTGGCTCAACCTTTTTAAAAAAAAGCTTGACCAAAAATTTCTGTAAAAAGCTCTGGCTCAACCTTTTTAAAAAAAAGCTTGACCAAAAATTTCTGTAAAAAGCTCTGGCTTTTACTATGAGAAAGTCTTAATATCGAGTTTATTTTGTAGCCGTAGCAGGAATTGCGTATTTGAACTGAAAAAGTAGCATACTTGTTCAATCCAGGTCTTGTTTATTTTTTTCTAAGTTTCCGTCCTCCATACAGGCAGGTCAAACTTCCCAATAATCCGAAGCCTGGAGCAGAGTTACTTTTGCTCGGTTCATTTCCGACTGAATTACTGCCATTTGATCTACTGCCATTATTAGATCCAGAATCAATATTGTTTGAATTGTTTTGATCCTGATATTTCTTTAAAGACTCTTTCTCGACCATTGGACCTATCTCACTCATGAAAGCATAGTCATCTTCCGTGATATTTTCTGGATACCTGTCCCAGATGTCCTGTAATCGAGCTTTATACCTCTCTTTTTCCTTCTCAGAAACATCGAAGTTGTCAATATATTCCATCGTAATATCTTGACTTTCAGGATCTGTAGCAGCAAAAGCAAGCCCTCTATATGGCATACGTTTCACCACATCCGGCAAAGAAGCCTGCAGCTCCAGGTAATCCGCAACCTCCTTCATTCCTTCTTCGCCCAGCTCAGCCTCCAGAGCCTCCATTTTTAACTGGGCAGCATCTTTAACTGGGGTGGTATTTTGCTCTTTGGTAGAAGCTTCTCTTGCAGATTTTTGAGTTTGAATGAATCTTTTTGTCATTATTTCATTAATCACTTTTAAAGGCTCATTGTCTTCAACTTTAAAATCATCAGGATACCTTTCCCATATATCCTGCAGGTCAGCCTTTAATTTCTCTTTATCCTCCTTCTTAAGATCAGATTCGTCAATTGCAGTCATATAAGCAGCCCTGCTCTCGTTATCCGTCGCGGCAAAGGCAATCGAGCTATAAGGAGATGCCTTGACAGCATCCGGCAAAGAGGCTTGCAGCTGCAGGTATTCTGCAACTTTTTTCATTCCTTCCTCACCCATTTCAGCCTCTAGAGCCTCCATCTCTAACTGGGCAGCATCTTTAGTCTGGTTTGTTTGCTGTTCTTCGGTGGAAGCCATTGCTAATGGCGGCAGGAATAAACACAAAACTATGGCAACATGTAGCACTAATATTCCATCTTTAGCATTCATCTGTTCTCTCCAGGACTCAGTTCCAAAATCTAGTGATAAAAGTAAATGTAACATCACTACACAAAATTATAATTCTATAATTATGTAATGATGTTACGGCACAAATAATGGTAACTATAAACCTTACTCTTAATAACTTTTCGGAGCTCCCTGCTCTTTTAGACGTTTTTGGTTGTTTTGGAAACGATTACGAATACACTACACAAGGAATTTTTCGTAGAAAAATTCCTCCAGCCTGTTCTATTTGTAGTACTCCAATGGTTCATAATGGCTATAATCCCCATACCAAACAAGGTCTTGGAGAAATCATCATTGGTCGATATAAATGCTCAAATTGTGGTAGTACACACGAAGAAGATCATAGCTTTTGGGAAGATCTGAAAGCTTTACTTTATGATTCATTCAATGATTTCTTCAAGTTACTCAGATACCATAACGTTTCATATGAAGGAATCTCTGATATAATGGACTTCATCTATCCAAGATCAAGAAGCACTATTTTAAGAGCATTCTACAAAGAAATGGAACAGGAAACTGTTCCATTTTCAGAAAATATACATATGGTACACTATGACGAACAACATCCAAAAGAAGGACGCTGTCAGAAATACCGTTTAACCTTACTGGACGCAAAAACTCAAACAACAATAGCAGATGACCTTTTTGATGATAAGAGTCCAGAAACAATCAAGGAATTTCTACGGAAAAATCTTGATGCATCAGAACCTGTGTTTATCGTTACGGATTTTGATAAGAGATACCCTGATATATTAAAGGAAATTTTTGGAGATAAGTTAGTGCATCAATATTGTTTGATGCACTTAAACAAGCTTATAGTTAGTGATTTTCCAAAAAATACAACCATTGAACAGGAACTATTGAAGTACAGGTTATTGAATATATTTTACAATCGAGAGAATGAAATTAAATTTTTGGAAGAACTTCAATCTGAAGAACTCAACGTAATTAATAATGAAGAAAAACATCAAGAATGGAGTAAAAAAGCAAAAAAGGAATTTAACCAGTTTAGACGTAAATTAAAGCTTGAAAGAAGACGAAAAAAGGAAAATCTTCCACTTAATAGTCTTGAAAAAGCAAAACATAACTTCGATAAATTAATGGAAAATATAAGAACATACGATCAAACGATTCAAAAACGATTATGGATGATCAATAAACACTGGTTAAATCTTACTTTGTTCCATTATCTTCCAGGAGCGCCAGCGACAAATAACCCTATCGAAAGCTATTATTCTAAAAGTCTAAAAACTGATAACAAGAAGCAGTTCAGGACTGATAAAGGAATTGGGAACCAGATTAAACTTACTCAAATGAGAAGATTAAATTTGCTCAAGAAACCACAAAAGTCATTTCTGGAATTGTTCAGATTATTTAATCCATTTAAGCTTTAGTAATCTATTTTGGGATAGGAGTTAAGGATTATGTAGCGGAGCGTATCGATTTTAGGCAAAAAATAAAGTGAAAAATTAAAGGAATAAAAGAATTCTTTGGCATTCATGCCAAAGAAATTGTTTCTCAAGGATTATTACAGTTTATTTGGCCAGTTAGCAGAGAAAAGTGAAGATTTAAGGAAGGAAAAAATGAGAAATCACTAAATTATGAAATTGTGTCCGCTATCCCTATAAATAATAAATTTCCGGTTTTCATGATATCACATTCAAAAAATGGTGAGAATAACGGAAATAAACAAAGAAGAAAGAGAAATATTCTCCTCCTTTGTTGTTTATGTCACTTCATTCAAATTGCAGTTTCTGTCTCTTTATTTTTCCTTTCTTGTCTCTTTGTTTTTCCTTCCTGTCTCTCTGTTTTTCCTTTCCTGTTTCCTTTCCCAGATTTTCGTTTCCTAAGAATCACGGTTTTATGTCATTTCCGAAATTGATTCGGCTATTTTCAGTATTTGAAGAAGATTTGCTGTTATTGTAAATTATTGAATTGTCGAATGAATAACCTTCAGGCAGGTACTCTGGAATGAGGATTTCAAAAACTGGTTTTCTCTCTTGCTTCTTCAGGGCTCGGTTTTTCAGAGGATTTGATTTCCTTAAGTTTTTCAGAGGATTTGATTTCCTTAATATCCAGTGTTTTTACTTCTGCGCCGTCCGGAATCTCGAATTTAAACTCAGAGTCAGGAATTCCGGAGTTGACTTTCAGGTCCCGAATTTCGATTTTTGCGGTCAGATTTCCATCGCCATCATACATCTCATACCTCAGAGGCATCCATGTTTCTTTATCTACCCAGATTTTTGTCCTGTTTATCATCGGATAAGCTCCATCTTTTTCTTTCGAACTTGTCTCCAGCAGGTAAGCAGTCCTTCCATCTATGTTTTCCACTCTGAGCAGTGTTACATTTGTAGAATTCAGGAATTCACCTATAGCATTGATGCAGTCGCTTTTCGTAGGTTCGGGGATATCGGGAAGCTCCATTTTTATGACTTCATTCGTAGCCGGGATGTAACTCCACGCGAATTCCCCATCCGAAACAATAATTATCTGATCCTTTTTCCCGGGTTCCGTTATAATGTCTTTACTCATGTTCGGCTTTTTGAACATGGTCTTATATTCGATTTCCGCAGTTTTTCCCCCTGCGTAGGAGGTCATGTACATTGTATACGAATAGTCTTCAGTGCTGTTCTGTTTGTCCAGCATCTGGGTTACAATCTCTTCTGCACTCAGGTTTTCTTCCGTGCAGCCTGAGGCAAAGAGGATTATAGCTACAAATGCCAGCATGAGTATCGATTTGAGTCCTTTCGTTGGCATCACGCTACTCCTCCTTCAACGGGTGTTGTTATCACGTTACTCCTCCCTCAATGGGTAATTTTTTAATTCATAAAAAGAAGGCAGGAAACCCGCTAAATCTAAAGATTTAACGGGAGGAATGCCGTCAACACCCCTTACTGCCTTTTTTCACCTTTTTTATTTTTATAATTGTAATGGGAACGGAATAACCGTTCCCCGCCTACTTTCGTAGGGTAATGCGTATCCTGAAGTATAGAATAATTTCAGGAATCCGTCTTCCTCTCGATCAGATATTGCAAGGTTTTTGATATAAGCGCTGTCCACAACCCTTTAGGACTTTTAACTTGTATCCTTAGAGCTTCAAACTGAGGCGACATTCGAAGGTAACTATATGATTCTTGCATATCGTTTACCAATTTTGTTTACTCCAATTGATGATCTGGTCAACAAGGGCTATCTTTAGACAAGCCCCTTCCTCGACCGCATCAGCGGGCAGGGAGGGGTAGTTGACCGGTAACTGTTAATTTTCAAGAAGATAATATATCCTGAATGTCCCGGTTCTGCCATAGTTTCCGAAATTTTAACTTATTTCTTCAAGCAAATATAAAGTTGTAGCTATTTTTTATATTATTAGTATATATAGAATTATTTCTTTATCTTTTTAAATCTTTTATTAATTATAGTTAATAAGCTTATTTATAAACAAAAATTACTAACAAATAACCCGCTTATCCAGTAGAATATTAACTTCGATAAATGCTTTGGAAAACATATTTAAACTCTATAAACTCCTATATACTCTTCTTTGTTAACTCCTTATAAGTTTTCTGTGTAAATTCTCGAACAATTGTTTTTCAGACTCGAAAAGAATCTGAAATTAATCCCTGATTTTTGATTGTTTGATGGTTTGGCTAGAAAATATATATGAACAAATTGCCCTAACTCGTATTCAAATACATATATAAAAGAAGATTAGTAAAATTTTACAGTCTTACAAGTCGATATTTAAATTAATCCATATAAATCCTGGACTGATATATTCTCGAATTACAATATTTAGAGGAATAAGTGCAAGTATGAAGATATTTTATGATGAATTATAGGCTCAAGGTTGAGAGATCAATCTATCCTTGCAAATCCCTACAGGCCAGGTTACTAAGATCTTAAAAAGCTTCTAACAAATTCAAAAAACAATAGCAAGAAAATTTATTGAAATCTATTTATATTTGTAGGTTTCTCCGATCAAATTTTCTAAGCATACTTTTCCCATGAACCAATATACGTGTGCGATATAATACGCGTGTGCGTTGCATATGTATACGTATGGACATTACAACCGACTAAATACAGATACTTAGCGAAATTCTCTCTAGTCAATTCCTAACTTAACAAGAATCCAGTAGGCAAAAAACCCAAAAAGAAAAAATCCAATCAGTGATATTGTTATTAATGGATAGTCATGTACTCCATTTTTAGATACTGCTTCTCCGAGTTTTTGTGATATAACTTGAGCAAGTACGGTCATAGCAATAACCGTGAAAACTGGAATTAAAATCCTTAATATCTGTTTTCTTTCCATGTTATCACCAAATAAAAAAGGCTGATTAAAAAATCAGCCGATATTCAACTGCCTTTCCGCAGATCTCCACTCAAAAGTAGTATTTTTCACAATTTTTCCCCATCAACCTTATTATCTTGGCTTTAACTTCATTCATGTTGGCAATTTGAGTTACTACTTTTGAATCAATTTCCAGTTTTACTTCTGTAATCCCTCTCATTAGCATAAAAGCCCACTTCAAAGTGGGCTTTTGAGTTTGTTTTAACTTGGTCAAGCATTGTTTCCCCTGTTTCATTTAGCCTTTCTCTTAATTTCCATTCCGCTACCGGGTAAACCATTAGAGTTAATACCATTACCATTGATAGAGCTTCAATTCTTTGAGGTTTTTTCAAATAAACCTCCGAAACCCTGAAACTTTTGTCCTTTATGAACCTGAACCCTTTTTCAACTTTACTTTGATTTTTGTAGTAATCCAGCATCTTTTCAGCATCAAGATTGAGAAAACGTCTTAAATTCAAACCATTAATATGACTGGACAATAATCAGTGTTAACTTTCTAATTCAGTTCGGGTTTTAAATAATTAAACGCACAGGTAGAGTTAAAAAAAGTCTAACAGTATTCAATTAAATTTTCCAGTTTTTCGATAATAACTAGCCGATTTATATAAATATCCACAAATGAACGCAATCCAAATAGAGAAATAAGTTATATAATCATATTTTGGATAATGTATAGTAAGTCTAACTACTGCTACTAAAGTAATAACTTGAATTAACAATGTTATCATGTTCTTTTTTTCCATAATATCCCTCTAAATTAAATTTGGCTGATTGTAATATCAGCCAGGCTGATTATAATATCAGCCAAATGGTTAATTAAATTGGTTAAATTGTGTACCAATGTGAACCAATTTTCATACTAACATGGCCTGTTAATGGATATTGGAGCGCATTTGCATAAGGTATACTAACGTCTATACTATTGTCAGAATTTGATTCTGCCCAATAAAATGTTGCTATTCCAAAAGCCACCAAAGCGCCTATTGCATCACCAAAAGGCAACGGTCCATCGAGTATTATTCCAAGAAGTACAGCAGCAGTTGCAGCACCACCAGCAAGCCAGAGCCCATCTTTTGCCGAGAAATGAATATGCACCCCACCTGTTGTTGCAGATCCATATGTTTCAAGATAACTTCCATTCCAAAAACTTACCTTAGCGGCAGAAATTACTGTTGCAACTGCCGAACTATCATTTAGACTTGCAGTAGATATGAGTTTTTTGGATACTAATTCACTCTGATCCACAAAAGCAAAATTTGTTCTATTAGGATTCTTTTCATCTGCCCATGAAATCACGTATGCAATTGATCCATCATCTTTTTTGAAAGATACTATCTTTTCTTTATCGGTTTCTTTCAATACATTCATGTTTTTTGATGTTTCACTCACTTTTTCCATTGCTTTTTTGAGGTCCTCTTCAGAAATTGGGATGTTGTTCGAAATGTCTATCGCATCAACATACTCTTTATTTTGCGATCCGGCCTGTGCACTCACAGCCGGAACAAAAGCAACACTTACAAGAAGTACTGCCATAAACAATGCACTTATTTTAAGTTTCTTCATAATTTCACTCCTGTTTAATTACTCTTTGTTCACTCCTTATAAATTTTTCTAGCCAGATCATCAAACTGATGATTTTTCATGCTCCTTTCAAGTCTGCAATTATTCCCTCTCTTTGATTGTTAAATACTTTTGACAGAAAATTTATATAACAGTACTTACTGCAAGTAGTTTTTATTCTAAAAACTAAACAACGATGTTTTTAACGAATATATTAATTTTAATTAAAATAATAGATTAAAATATGTCAAAAATTCTAATTTTTAGAATTAATTTCAATACATTTTGGAATGCGATCAATAATTATCGAAGTGGATCTTGAGGAAAATAATTAAATGGACTTTAAAGTATTTTTGATATCTGAAACTTCCGAAAAGCTATAGAACCAAAATCTCTTAAAGAAAAACAATAGAGACACAGAGCTAAAAAAAACCATGATGGAAACTTAGTAAGATAGCTAAATATTTTTTTCAACCTTTAAGAATAACACGAGCACTGTCCTTACTATAAATTTTCCTATCACAAGTTAAATTCGAATTCTATATTTCAGCCTTTTGTTTCGCGTTTCGGTGAGGCTAAATCAGGCTCTCCGCTATTTTGTGTAGGTTGAAAATTATTGCTTAGTTAGAAAGTAGCCAGGCAAAAAAAGAAACATCAAGCTTGAATGTGATTTTCAACAACGAATGTTTCTAAATTTTAGATATGCCACTTCAATATTTAGGAGATGAATGCAAGTTATCCATTCGAAACACGAAGAGCCCTAAATCATGAATCCTTCACATATGAAGCTCTAACATTAGTTCCACTGGAAACCTAATCATAAGAACGTCAACCATTAGTGATGGATGTCCTACAAATGCAGAAAGACGAGGTAGTGAGAGAATTTCATGATAATAATAAAAATAGATGTAGCCGCAGGTTCGGTTATATTCGGAAAATTCTTACAACTCATTACAGGGCAGTAGATTTCGTTTTGGCCTCTTCGCAACAATTGCCGTTTTTATGGGATTTTCGATCCAAAAAATATTAGGGTCTTTTCCTTGATTTTCGGAAAAATGGGCTGTATTCGGCCTATCTTTTACGGAATTTTCTTATACATAACTCCCTCAGCGCCTTTGAAGTCTACCTTTTATTACCCTGATAGTTCACTTTCTTCTGATTTTTGCCTTTTTTCACTGTGCTGAATCTTTTTCCATTCATTCCCGGTTTAGAAAAATTTGGACAAAAGAGAAGAATTCGAAACGCAGTGTTCTGAAAAGGTGCATTCTTTACAGAATTTTTCTTCCGTTTTCTCAGGCATGAATCCGGCTTTTATTTTTTCCACACGCCTGCATATTTTCAATACTTCTCTGCGGTCCGAACTCTGGATAACTACTTTTCGGATTATCCCTAACTGCTTTTTGATCAAACTCTGGATCAACTTTAGCAATATAAGAGCTAATCTTATGTGGTTTTATGTTGCTCGCATTGAGAATTTTTGGAATTGCTCCTTTAGGACGATGACTTATACGAGGTGTAAGGTAGTTCATTGAATAATTAATATAATCCCCTTATATATTAGAATCTAAGCACTATACTAGGAATAGTCCCAAATGATCACCTATATGTTAATCCCAGGAGAATAACAAAAAGTACAATGCATAATAATACAAGCTCTATAATATATTTAACTGATTTACTCATAATTCGACACCTTTTTACTATCATTTTAGTCCAAACATGTGAAGTACATTGACTCATGAATTGTACTTAGAACTTATTTTGTTCTCCTACGGTTAGAAATTTAGTTTCAGCCGCAGATTAATCCCTCTTCCACAAGAATGACTATAAATAAAAAAATTAAAGTGTAGATATTTTTGGCTGAAATACTATTTGTGGGTCTAAAAAATTGCAAAAATCAAATTTTACATACAACAATTTTAGTATTTTGCTTTTGAAAGCATTATGAGGTTTTATGAAAGAATTGTAGAGTTAACCTTGCCTTTCTATAGTAACGCAACCAAATTTCTACCTTTGATAAATTATTTTTTCACAATCATTATAGTTAAGGAGCAGTTTCTTCAAAAATAACCCGATAATTACCGTTTTGATCACATTTTATGTAAAGGTTGTCATAAAACTCACGTATAACTATACCAGTACCTTCAATAAATATTCCCCACTGGAAAGTTCCTCTACCGTAGATGTCTGAGCGAGTACCTGAACTATATTCGATACTTCCTTCTTCCCAGTTACTAACTGACCAATATAATGCATAATTTCTTACGTACCATGAATCTATATAATGAGCATCTACAGTCTGACCATTATAAGTAAAATACCCCTTTGTATAAATTGTGTAGACTTTAACACCAGTCCAAGAATAGAGTTCCTTATATCCTTTAATGGTGGGAGTAGTCGAAACACTCGCTATAGTAGCAGTTTGAGTTGTTATTTCATTATTTGTTTCTTCCTCTACGCCAGTAATGAAGAAATAGCTTCCATTTGTGAAGGTTATATTTGATCCATCTCTTAGTTGATAAGTCCTTAAATTAATTTTATCTGAAGCAGTATCATTTTCTTTAAGATCATTTATTGAAATTTTATCTTTGTTTGCTTTAACATAATTCGCAACCACATCTTCTGTGGATAAGTTTTTTTTATTGGAATTCAGTGAATCTATTAGCCCTTGTTCCAATTCAGAAGGCTTCTTACTGATCTTTGAGATTTCTTGTGCACTCACAGCTGGTATCAATGTCATACCAACCAGTAGTATTACCAAAATTAATATTCCTATTCCAAACCTTTTATTGAACATTATATTACATTCCTAGTTATTTTTTCCCTAGGAGGCAGAATAAGACAAGCTTAAATATACGCTAAGCTAACTTAATTATGCCTCGTAGGGTATGTTTTATGGAGTTCGACTGAACCTGGAAAGTTTATTTGAACTCCATAAATCCCTCTTACCTAACTCCTTATATGTTTTCTGTCCAGATTATCAAACAATCAGAAATGATGTTGGATTTATGATTATTTTTTTCAAAATTACTACTTTATTGACTAATTGTTTGAGACTCTGGAGAAAAAACTTATATATTCATACTCAACGCAAGTTCTTTCTTACACCTAAAAAATGAGAAATGTTATTGTTAATAAAGATACAAACTGTGTTCAGTCGCACTCAAAAAAGTCCTTACAACTGTTACTGAACAACAGTTTTGTTTTTGCTTTTTTTATTATGCTGCAATCCTTTTCCATCCATTCATGATTTAGAAAAACTTGGACATGAGGGAAGAATTCGAAACACAGTGCTCTGAAAAGGTGCATTCCGGACAGAATTTTTCTTCTGTTTTTTCGGGCATCAATCCGGCTTTTATTTTTTCCACACGCCTGCATATTTTCAATACTTCCCTGCGGTCCGAACTCCGGATAACTACTTTTCGGATTATCCCGAAACTTACGTATTCGACAAAACCGAAAGGAATTTCTTTTCCGGTCTCGCTTTCAAGGAGAAGGGCAAGTGCTGCAATGTGTATTCTGTCAGATGCCCATACGCCCTGAATGGGGCAGCTTCCGGGCCTTATTATTGAGGGGACATTTGCGCCTTCAAAACAGACTATCTTGGAAGGTGATCCCTTCAGGTTCAGGCGCTTTGAGAAAATAATGGGCTCCGTTTTTACAGGGGTAAGTGCCGCAAGCATGGCATCATTTCCGAATTCTTCTATCCCTTTGAGAAGGTTGGCTGCAATTTCAGGGATTTTAGCTCTTGCCCGCGCGTCCCCTTCTTCCAGAAATCCTTTTTCTGTGCGTTCAAATTCTTTTGGAAACATTAACGGGAGGTCTTTACATGCATAAGTGAGAGCAGCTTCGAGTTCTTTGCACATGGTATCGGCGTTTAACGAACACTTTTTCACAATTTCCGAATAATTCAGGGAGAGTTCCTTCAGAAGCATTCTCTCAAGACGGGAAGCATTAATTTCCGGGAGCAGTTCATATCCCCGGCTGACAAAGTAAACCCTTCGCGGGCAATTGATATACAGGAGCAGGTCTGAGACGCTGATCTCCGGGTTCTGTGAATCTGTGGGCATCACATTGTAATTTCTCTTCTAAATATTATAAATTTTTTCATAAAGAGCTTCTCGTATTCGACAGTTAACGCTCTGCGACAATTGCCGAACTGACATTCGTTAGATATATATGCTAATGTTTCCTCTTAGATTAAGTAAGTCATGACATCCAATGATTCCTCAGAAAATCTGCGCAACCGCCTGGCGGAAAAAATGGCTGGAGATATCACACTCTCAGAGAAACCCGGAGAGTCCCTGAAAAAGTGGAGGTTAAACTTCGAGATATCCCAGACTGATATTGCAAATTACCTTAAGGTCTCTCCCTCCGTTATCAGCGATTATGAAAGCGGGAGGCGAAAGTCTCCAGGGACACTGATCGTCCGGAAGATCGTGGAGTCCCTGCTTGAAATCGATCTAGAGAGGGGAGGCAAAAAGATTCACACCTACGAAACTATGCTTAATGCCGAAAGCGGCTCAAAATCAATCTACTCAACCTACGAGTATACTCTCCCGATACAGCTTGCTAAACTGGTTAACCTTATTGAAGGCGATATAGTCTATAAAGGAATCGAGAAGCCTCTATATGGTTTTTCTGTTGTCGACAGCCAGCGGGCAATCCTGGAACTTTCCTCACACGAGTTTCAGAAGCTCTACGGCTGGAGTACGGACAGAGCCATGATCTTTACAAAAGTCAGTACCGGAAAATCCCCCCTGGTAGCTATCCGGGTAACTAACCTGAAGCCCGGAGCTGTTGTGCTTCACGGACTTCGTAAAGAAGAGGTAGAATCTGTTGCAGTCAAGATGGCGGAAGTAGACCGTGTCCCCCTGGTCGCAACCACAATGGACCTCGATCAGATTGTGCAGCTACTGAAAAAATACAGTCAATACTACGCAAGGGAATGACCCCCTGGAATACCCTAAACACTTAAAAACAGGTGAAAGCATGACCATTGGAATAGTATCTTACGGCGCATATGTTCCGAGATACCGCATAAAAATTGAAGAAATTGCCCGGCTCTGGGGTGATGACGCAGAGGCTCTCAAAAACGGCCTCATGGTGTATGAAAAATCCGTACCCGATATCGATGAAGACGCAGCAACAATTGCCGTGGAGGCAGCAAGAAACGCAATGATAAGAAGTGGCGTCGATCCCTCCAGAATAGGGGCGGTGTATACCGGTTCTGAAAGTCACCCTTACGCCGTAAAACCGACAAGCACCATTGTCGCTCAGGCTATTGGCGCAACTCCTCAAATGACTGCAGCAGACTTTGAGTTTGCATGTAAAGCAGGGACAGCCGCAGTTCAGGCATGTATGGGGCTCGTAGGCTCGGGAATGGTCGATCTTGGTCTGGCTATAGGAGCGGACGTTTCCCAGGGAGCTCCTAGTGATGCCCTTGAATATACCGCAGCAGCAGGAGGAGTCGCCTGTCTTATAGGTAGAAATGAATCCGAACTTGCTGCTATCATTGAAGATACATACTCTTTTACAACAGATACTCCCGACTTCTGGAGAAGGGAAGGAATGCCTTACCCCGAGCACGGAGGGCGTTTTACGGGAGAACCCGGGTACTTCAAACATGTAACAAACGGAGCAAAAGGCCTGCTTGAAAAACTCGGGGCAAAGCCTGAAGATTATGATTACGCGGTCTTCCACCAGCCAAACGGAAAGTTCCCGAGCAAGGCTGCAAAGATGCTAGGGTTCACAAAAGCTCAGATTACTCCCGGACTTGTTGTCCCGAAAATAGGAAACACCTATTCAGGTTCCTGCCTCATGGGAATTGCTGCAACCCTTGACCAGGCAAAGCCAGGGGACAGGATATTTGCAACCGCATTCGGGTCCGGAGCAGGTTCTGACGCGTTCAGCATAACGGTTACTGACAGGATTGAGGAAATCCGAAACAGGGCTCCGACGGTTTCCGAACTTATCAAGGATCCTGTATACATCGACTACGCAAGGTATGCCAGGCATAAAGGCAAGATCCGCCTGGCCTGAAAACGGGGTGAATAATAATGAGAGACGTAGCAATTATCGGAGTAAAGAATACTAAATTTGGCGAACTCTGGGAGCGCTCCTTAAGAGACATAGTCGTGGAAGCCGGAATCGGAGCAATCCAGGACGCAGGAGTAAGCGGAAAAGATATTGATGCCCTTTATATTGGAAACATGAGTGGAGGCCGCTTTGTTGAGCAGGAACACATAGGCGCACTCATCGCAGATTATTCCGGGCTTTCAAGGAACCTTCATGTCCCGGCTACCAGGGTGGAAGCCGCCTGTGCATCTGGAGGGCTTGCCCTGCGCCAGGCTATAATGGCTGTGGCTTCAGGTTACAGCGAAATCGTGGTCGCAGCAGGGGCAGAGAAAATGACAGATGTAGGCTCTGAAGAAGCATCTTCGGCTCTTGCGGCAGCCGCTGACCGTGAATGGGAAGGCATGGCAGGAGCAACATTTCCCGGGCTGTATGCAATGATTGCAAAGCTTCATATGCATATGTACGGAACCACAGGTGAGCAGCTTGCGGAAGTAGCTGTGAAGAACCACAAAAACGGATCTTTTAACCCTATTGCCCAGTACAAGAACACAATCACCGTAGATAATGTTCTGAACTCAATAATGGTAGCTGACCCGTTGCATATCTTTGACTGCTCTCCGATAACAGATGGAGCATCTGCGCTTGTCCTTGCACCTGCGGAGATTGCCCACAAATATACCGACACTCCAATTTACATTAAAGCAACAGCACAGGCAAGCGATACAATTGCCCTGCATGACAGGAGAGACATCACAACTCTGGATGCAACCGTGATGGCTGCAAAGCGGGCATATTCTATGGCAAAACTTACCCCTGAAGATATCGACCTTGTAGAGGTCCATGACTGCTTTACCATTGCAGAGATCTGTGCAATTGAAGACCTCGGCTTTGCAGAGAAAGGTAAAGGCGGAATTGTCACAGAAAACGGAGAAACCGCAATTGGAGGCAGGATTCCTGTCAACACATCCGGCGGCCTGAAAGCCTGCGGGCATCCTGTAGGGGCAACCGGAATAAAACAGGCGGTGGAAATCGTAACCCAGCTGCGTGGAGAAGCAGGAAAGCGCCAGGTAGCAGGAGCTGAGTACGGGATGACCCATAACGTCGGAGGGTCAGGAGCGACAGCAGTAGTACATATTTTGTCGAGGGGGATGTGATATTCGATGTCTTCTGTTCCAAGATTCTGGAGAAACCTCGGCAGCAGGTATAACCTTGAAGGCACCCGCTGCAAGGAATGCGGGGAATATTTCTATCCCCCACGCAATGTTTGCGTAAACTGCAGGCGCATGGGAGAGCTTGAACCCTTCAAATTCAAAGGCACGGGTGAAATTGTAAGCTATACACTGATTCACACCGGTGCTGAAGGTTTTGAAGGCCAGGCTCCTTACACCCTTGCAATCATTAAACTGGATGAAGGTCCTCGCCTTACCTCTCAGGTGGTCGGCAATACCGATAATATCCAGATCGGAACGCGGGTCAGGTCTGTGTTCAGAAAACTCGGGGAAGATGGCGAACGTGGTATGATCTACTACGGCACCAAATTCGTCCCTGTGGATGCCTGATAGTTTTCGGATATTTCCTTCCAGGCATCTGCTGTTAATTCCCCTATTAATTAATAATGGATTAAACCATAAATTGAGCCAAACCATAAATTGAGCCGGAGATGTCTGGAATTATGATTGAAGTGGAAGTCAAGGTTAGAGCGGATCACTCAAAGATCCGCCATCTACTTTTAGAAATTGGGGCAAGTAAAATCGGGGTTGAAGAACAGTCAGATGTCTATTTTGCAGCTCCATACCGCGATTTTGCAAAGACCGATGAGGCTCTCAGGATACGCTCTCTGGGAGGACATTCTGTGCTGACCTATAAAGGTCCTAAACTTGATAAAGTTTCCAAAACCAGAGTGGAGATCGAAACTCCAGTGGATGGGACTGCTACAGCTAAAATTTTCCACTCTCTGGGCTTCATGGAAGCCGGTGCAGTCCGCAAAAAAAGGGATATTTTCAGAGCAGGAGAGATTATTGTCTGTCTTGATGCCGTCGAAGGGCTCGGAGAGTTTCTGGAAGTAGAGCTCGATGTGGAAGATAAAAAAGATCTCGAAAGTTCAAGGGCAGAATTATTTAAATTCTTATCTCAGTTTGGCCTGAGTGAAAAAGATTCTATCCGGACTTCTTACCTTGAAATGGTGCTGGAAAAAAGAAATTGATAACGTTCCTGGATTATAACTTTCCTGGGTTTTAATTTTCCTGGGTTTTAATTTTCCTGGGTTTTAATTTTCCTGGGTTTTAATTTTCCTGGGTTTTAATTTTCCTGGATTAGCTGTTATCTTCATGCCCGCATTATTACGGGCACGAAGACGAAAATCAAACTTTAACCTGTCTAAAGCCGGGTTTAAGCTTCTATGTTATTTTGATTTTACCTGATTATTTTAATTTTACCCGATTCTAACTTTTTTTCAATCTTTACCTTATCCTGGAGCCCGGTTTAATCTCCTTATCCGGCATCAGGGCTGCCACAATTGCTCCGCCGTCATCGGCTGCAAGCATCATGCCGTTAGATTCAACTCCGCATAGTTTGGCGGGTTTCAGGTTAGCGAGCACGATTACGGATTTGCCTACAAGTTCTTCTGGAGTGTAATATGAAGCCATGCCTGCAACAAGCTGCCTGGGCTTTTCCTCTCCTATATCCACTTCAATCCTCAGGAGCTTTTTTGACTTTTTCACAGGTTCGGCGAGGAGTACTTTTCCTACCCTTATGTCAAGTTTTGCAAAGTCCTCGTAATCGATCACTGGAAGGGTTTCTACCTGTACTTTCTCTTCAACTTCTGCAACATCTACTGTTTTTTCGGATGCTTTTGATGCTTCAGAGGGTCCCATTCCTTCGGACTTTGAAGGCTCTTTTTCGCCTCCTTTTACTCCGTTTCTCTTTGCATTTGCGGCTGCTACACGCTGGTTTGCAATCTCTTCCATCTCTCCTATCCTGTCATCTTCGAGCTTGGTAAAGAGGATTTCAGGTTTTGCAAGTTTTGTGCCTGCTTTCAGGGGCACAAGGGTCTCTTCATAAAGTGCGGCATGTATGTCGCTCTCCTGCCCTAGCCCTTTCCAGGCTTTCTCCATTGTCTGCGGGATAACGGGTTCAAATATCAGGCTCAGGGCTTTTGCCAGGTGCAGGCAGTTATAGACGACCTGTCCGCATGCATCCCTGTCTTCTTTTATCAGTTTCCAGGGTTCATGGGACTGGAAATAAGTGTTACCGAAAGATGCAAGAGCCATGGCAGAGTCCACTGCTTTCTTGAACTCGTACTCTTCCATTGCAGCTTTGACCTCTACGAGAGCTTTTTCTATCTCTTTCCGGATTTCAGGCTCTACTTCACCTTCCGGGACTTCTCCGTAGTTCTTGAAAGCAAAGAGCATGGTCCTGTAAAGGAAGTTTCCGAGAACTGCAACCAGTTCGGCATTGATCTTTTCCTGAAGCACGCGCCAGGAGAAGTTCAGTTCCTTGGTGTGGGAGGTATAGCTTGCAAGGTAATACCTGAGAAGGTCGGGATGGAAGCCGTGGTCAAGATAATCTTCCCCAACCCAGACTACATAGCCTCTGGTTTTCGAGAACTTCCTGTCTTCGATTTTTACCATCCCTGAAGCTACAACTGCTGTTGGCACGGAGTAATCTGCGCCTTTAAGCATGGCAGGCCAGAAGATGCAGTGGTGATAGGTTATGTCCCCTCCTATAAAGTGGACTATTTCCCCGTCTCCCTTCCAGAACTTTTCCCAGGAGTCTCCTGCCTGTGCAGCCCATTCCTCGGTAAAAGCGATATAACCTATCGGAGCGTCCACCCAGACATAAACCACAAGGTCTTCGTGTCCCGGAAATTTAACTCCCCACTCAAGGTTCCGTGTAATGCACCAGTCCGTAAGCCCCTGCTTTACCCAGCCGCGTGCGTAGTTGATGGCATTTGTGGTCCCTCCGAGGTCTTTTGAGAGGTAATCCATCAGGTAGTCGCTGAACTCGGAAAGCTTGAAAAAGAAGTGTTCCTGCTGGCGGTACTCTGCAGGGCCTCCGCAGATGGTACATACAGGGTTCTGAAGCTCCCCGGGCTCAAGATGTTTTCCGCAGCCCTGGTCGCATTCATCTCCTCTGGCAGTTTCTCCGCAGTGAGGGCAGGCTCCTTCTACATAACGGTCAGGAAGGAAGCGGTTGCATGCCGGACAGTAGGCGATTTCTATAATTTTCGGGTAGACATATCCTTTTTCAATCAGCCTGCTCACTATGTCGTGGGTCCGGTTGTGGTTTTCAGGGTCATCCGTTGTCCCGAAAGCATCAAAATAAATTCCAAGCTCCTTGAAAGTTTCGTCAAAGTGTTTGTGATATATTTCTACAAGTTCTGTTGGGGTAATTCCCAGTTCTTCGGCGTTTACGGCAATAGGGGTTCCATGGGTGTCCGAGCCACAAACAAAGGTTACTTCCCGCCCCTCTTTTTTCAGGGAACGGGCATAAATATCAGCGGGCACATAGGTCCGGAGATGCCCGATATGTGCCTTGCCATTGGCATAGGGCAGGCCGCATGTGACAAGTACGGGTTTACTGGATGATTTTGACATTCTTATCTCCATATATTTTTCTAGATGTATCTCTTCTGGATGACTGCAATTCTGAAATATATTTCGCTTATCGTGGTTACAAGGGAACTTATTTGAGGGATAGTTGATTATCATATATAAAGAGGGGTGGAATTCAGAGAAACATAAATACTTGCTCTGACAATTCAGACCTATTGGATTAATCTTTTTATTTGCGGGCTTTTTAAAAAATATACTTCTGGCAGTTCCTGTAACTGGAAATTTGCCTGCCCCTTAACTGGAGTTTTCAGCAGTGAAAAAGTACAGACCGGGGAAGTTAGAGAAACAAATCCAAAAAATACGGTCATGTCAATATGAATGATGAAAGTGTAAATTCAGATGGTGTGGATTCAAAAAACACGAGTCCTGAAGAGATGTCTGGAGACAGCCTGTCGGAAAATGATGTTTATAATAAAAAAGAAATTACTGCTCATGATGGGGACATTTCGGAGAGTAAAATAAAAGAAAATTCCTCTGGTTCCTATTCCGCTTCTGAAACGCAGCAGGAGGCGGCAAAATCAGATGTTCAGGAACCTTCTCAGCCGGAACCTCATAATACTATTAAAAGTGAGCGTTTAAACATGAATTCAGGCTCTTCTCCTTCCCTGCCGAAAAAGAAACGCAGTGGGGCTTCTTATCTTATCTTATTGCTGGCTTTAATTGCTGTCATTGCGGTTAGTATAGCCGCTATTTTTTACGGGCTTGGTTTCGGAGGAAATATCGGGAGTTCCGATAAGATAGCGGTCATTTATGTGCAGGGTACCATGCTCACCGGAAATGTTCCTGCAGGGCTCGGCTATGCAACCTCGGAAGAAATTTGTCAAAACATTCACTCTGCTGTAGAGGATAATAACGTCAGGGCGATCGTACTCCGGGTAAACAGCGGTGGAGGCTCTCCTTCAGCCGCTCAGGAAATAGCAATAGAGATAGAGAAAGCTCAGAAACAGGGAGTCCCTGTCATTGTTTCCATGGGGGACCTTGCAGCCAGCGCTGCGTACTATATCTCTGCCCCGGCAGATTACATATTTGCAAATCCTTCCACAAATACGGGGTCTATTGGAGTTATCTGGACCTTTGAAAATATGTCTGGCTTTTACCAGAATGAAGGCATAGATTATTATGTTTCGAAGTCCGGAGAGTTTAAAGATATGGGAGGGACCTGGAGAGGGTTGACCGACGAAGAAAAAGAATATGCTGATGAAGTTGTAATGGAGAGTTATGAAGAGTTTGTAACCCAGGTTGCCGAAGGGCGGAATATAAGCCGGAGTGAAGTAAAAAAACTTGCTGACGGGCGCATTTATACCGGATCAAGAGCAAAAGATCTCGGGCTTGTGGATGACTTTGGAAACCTCTATGATGCAATTGATAAGGCTGCGGAACTCGGAGGGGTGCAGGGTAAGCCAAAAGTTGTTTATATGAACAGGGCGACCCTCTCAAGCTTGCTTCTGGGCTCGGAAACGGACAACTCAAGCGAGGGAGCAGGTCAATTCGTCAGTTATTTTGAGGAAAGTCCTTATGGGAAAGTCCTTGCGTGTTTGCGCAATTAACGGATTTTCTGACTTTCCTTCTCCATTACTTATTTTTAGGATTTCAATTTCTTATGCAGGCTTGCAGCCTGAAAATAGTAAAATATATATTAGCTAACATGCAGGATATCACGGGCTTAACATGCTGGAACTTAAATTTGTACGTAACAACCCCGACATAGTTGGGCGTGCTCTTATTAGCAGGAATATGGGCACAGAGCTTATTGATAGCCTTCTTGAATATGACGCAGCCTGGAGGGAATGTCTCATCGAGGGCGATGACCTGAAGCACAAGCGTAATGTTGTCACCCGCGAGATAGCGCAGCTCAAGAAGGAAAATAAAGACGCTGCATCCAGAATAAATGAAATGCAGGGCATTAACAGCCGTATTAAAGAGCTGGATGACAAAATACGCGATTACAAATCAAAAATAAATGAAATAATGCTAAGTATTCCAAATATCCCTTCTGAAACCACGCCTGTAGGCAAGGATGAGAATGACAATCCGGTTGTAAGGGTAGTTGGAGAACCGAGGGAGTTCGCATTTACTCCAAAGCCCCACTGGGAAATAGGAGAGTCTCTGGATATCCTCGACTTTGAAAGAGCAGCTAAGATATCAGGCCAGGGTTTTGCAGTCTATAAAGGTATGGGCGCAAAGCTTGAGAGAGCTCTCATAAACTTCATGCTTGATGTGCACACCAGGCAGGGTTATCTTGAAGTTTTCCCTCCTGTGCTTATTAATGAGAAAGCCATGACTGGTACAGGCCAATTACCCAAGTTTAAAGACGATATGTACGGATGCACTGATGGTTTCTATCTTGCGCCTACTGCAGAAGTGCCTGTAACCAACCTCTTCATGGATGAATATATGGAAAACCTGCCGGTATTTCTTACAGCATACACCGCCTGTTTCAGGCGTGAGGCAGGAAAACATGGTCAGGATACCAGAGGTATCATCCGCAACCACCAGTTCAATAAGGTTGAACTTGTTAAATTCGTAATGCCTGAAACATCCTATGAAGAACTGGAAAAACTTACTCTTGATGCTGAAGAGATCCTCAAACTCCTTAAGTTACCATATCGGGTAGTAAGCCTCTGCACTGGTGATCTGGGATTCTCGGCTGCCAAGACTTACGACCTCGAAGTATGGGTACCTACACAGGAAAAGTATAGAGAAATCTCTTCGTGCTCTAATTTCGATAATTTCCAGGCAAGGAGAGCCAACATCCGCTACAGGACTCCTGAAGGGCCACAGTTCGTTCACACGCTCAACGGTTCGGGACTTGCTGTCGGCAGGACGGTTGTTGCAATACTGGAGAACTACCAGCGTGAAGACGGCAGTGTCGAAATTCCGGAAGTCCTCAGGCCTTACATGGGTGGGGCAGAAGAAATTAGAAAAGCTTGCCCTTGAAGATAGTTTGAGCTTGCGGACTATTTCAAAAGACTCTTTCGCACAGCTGGCAGAACTATATTCCATAGTCGATGCCGTCTAAATTAAGTTAGAAATGAAAGAATATAGAGCGAGCCAAAAGCTGTGCGTGAAGGAATTTAATAATTGTGGAAGCGATTGCAGGCTCTATAATTTGATTTTTTTTCCAGTTGTTCGTTTTTTCTCCTGAGCTTTACTCCTGATTTCCTGCGTTTCTTCTACAAATTTTATCAAAGAGAATAATATTGTTAAGCATAAGAGCCCCGCTCCAGCCGAGAGGGATTGCCCACGCCGACTTGCCTGTAGACTTATCCACCTGTTCAGGGAGAAGGCCCGTACTTGTAGCTCCGGCAAGAGCCCATCTGAGGCATTTTATTCCTTCCTCGGTCAGCTTTTTTGCCTCCTCAGCATACTGGTCCCCTGCTCCTTCCGGCAGGTCAAGGGCAAAAGCGAACATAGCTTCCGAGAGCCAGAGTGTTGTTACTATCCAGGGATTTCCGTCAATATAAGTGTCATTTTCGTAACGCTTGATTCCATAGCCATTATTGATGGGAATTGAAAGCTTCTTCTGGATATTTTCTATAAGAAAAAGAATCATGTCCCTTTCTACAGGATCTTCAGGAGAGATCATTCTAAAAGGAATATAAGCTCCCAGAACACTTGCATCAAGGGTCTTGTCAAGCTTTTCGTGAATTATCCCTTTTGCAAAATAACCTTCCTGAAGCCAGAAACGATCAATTGTAGCCTGTTTTATGAAATCAGCCCTTTTTTTCCAGCGCCTTGCCATTCCGGACTCGCCGTTTTCTTCTGCAAGGTGAGAGGCACCCATAAGCCCTGCATAGATTGAAGCATTTGTGTAGGTGAAAATCCCGTAATATGTCTCCCACAGGTCCATGCAGCTTTCGTGCAGGCCGGATTTTGTCCTTTTCATAAGGTATTCAGCAGCCCTGAGGACTGAGACCCATACTTCTTCCAGAAACTCTACCTTTTTAAGCCCTTCAAGAATCCTGTAATAAACGTCCATGGCATGAAGTGTGGCTCCGGTCTCATCTATCTGGGTCGAGTAGTCAAAATTTCCCCAGGAAGGGGCTATGTCCCCATTGAGCCAGTATCTCTGGAACCAGGAACCATCAGGCAGCTGCGTCCTGATGCACCATTTAAAAAACCTGTCACAATAATCAGGATATCCGGAATGTTTGAGGGCAAGAACCAGTTCCGAGGTGTCTCTGTTCCAGCAAAAACCATATCCTCCGCATTTTTCAAAATTTGAATCAAATTCCGGAGCGGCTACAAAAGACCCGTTTACACGGTCGTTCAGGAGGTAAAGCATGAGAAGAGACCTGTTGTAAGCATTGAAAAGCTCCTGGCGCAGGTTATTGTGTCCTTCTATTCCGGGCATTTTGAGTACATGCTTTTTCGATAGCCACATCACCCAGTATTCCCGTGTCTTTTCAAAGATGTGTTCCAGAGGCAGTTTGGACAGCTCTCGCATCCTTTTGTACAGGAGGCTTCGGGAAGATGCGGCTCCTATAAAGATGACAAATTCGTTTGCCCCATCAGCTTCCAGCTCGAGGTCCCAGCCCGCAGCATTGTTGATGTTTCCTATATCTTCTTTATTTCTCTGGAGTTTCCCGTCTTCCATATCATACTTGGAATTTGTCCACCAGATGGTGTCCATCGCCTTTCCGACCTGCCACTCCGTAAACTCAGGAAGGGCATAGATCCCGATGTAATAATCCTGCCAGTACTGGGCAAGAAGTCTGGCTTCTGAATCACAGAAAGCCGAATTTTTTTTGGAAGTTTCCCCCACATTCAGGTTCGAGTAATAGAAGAATTTTCCGGAAATTTTTTGCTGGGACTGTACTTTGAACCTGCGGATAAGGACCGGGACTTCAGGGTGTACAAGGTCAAGAATAGAGATTCTTATCCCGGAATCATGGTAAAGTTTTGTTGATACTATATTGGTATCTTCTATGTAGTTCTGAATCGAGTGCCATTCGTTATCGTTTGTCCAGAGAAGTCTTTCTCCTGTGTGAATGCAGGCAAGGGATTCTTCTACGTGCTGGGCATGGTCTCTGCGGGGATAAAATAAGCCAAGGATTTCTCCTTTTCTTCCCATTGTCACAAGAAGCTCGTCATTCCCCAGAATGACATTCGGTTGTCTGATCACTTAATCTCCCCTCTGAGCTGGTTTTGCTGATCCGGGCTGGTAGGAGCCAGTGAAATTATATGTTCGCAGACATTCTTCCCGGTGGCTTTACAGCTGACTTCCCTCACACTGATGTTCTTTCCGAAATACTCGGTCAGGTAGCCAGCAAAATAACCGCTCATGAATGCACAGACTGGCTGGTCCGAGCCTCCGTAAACGTCAGCTATAAATGAATCCTTTACAATGATTTTTCCTTCACACGTCTCTGGGTTGCAGTCAATTTCCAGGATCCCCCAGCCAACAGCTCTGTAAAGTTCTGCAAGCATGCTTGCAAAGTTACTATCATTAATTGGCATAATACTCTTAAAATATTTTGCTGCATGGCCTCCTCCGCGCAGTCCTGAGAGTGTAAGAAGCCCTTCAGCGTGTGGAACACTCTGATTAAGTATCTTAATAATGTCTACTATAGTGAGCGCCCTTGCCATAACTCCCCTGACCCCTATAACGTTCAGAGGGAAGTCAACGGAGTAAATCATCCCGAATTCCGAAATCCCGTGTTCCACCATACTTACAGCTTCCAGACCTTCGATTTTCCGGGCAAGCTCCCCAATATCCACATCTTTCTTAAGCTCCGTAAATACTGAGTACTCTCCAATGTGCTGCGTAATATTGTCAATATGCCCGAACTTGATGTATGCATTTTCTTTTTCAAGAAAATCGGTTATTGCGGATAAAGAACCGGGCCCTTTAGAATAAGTAATCTTGAACCATACTATTCGCGAATCTTCATTGAATCCTGCAAACATGCATAAGTCCCTGACCATATGACAAACTCCCATTGATGTGTATGAATATTTTGTAAATGTATATTTCCTTAAGGCATTTTGCTGAGTTTTTTGAATACCTGAGCCTTAAAGTCAATGAGTACAGCCATGAAATTGACTGCTGCCTCGAAAGGTGTGGAATGGACGCTAAAATAAGAATGTACGTCCCCGTCTCCGAGCCATTTGGTGCACATGTAGTAATAGTGGTCCGAAGTCAGCAGGTGCTTCCATATACGCAGGATTTCGGGGTCTTCTGTCTTTTTCACAAAAGGTTCGAGCAGCCTTATTTCTTCAAAGCAGCGCCGCTGCATGTCGTTCCCTAGCCATGCGCTGGTGTCGCGTTCCATATCCGCCCAGGAAATCGTTGAAAAGTCTCCAACATCGATTTCGGCTACAGGTAAGTATTTTTCAGTAAGCTCTACAGGAGTACTGAATTCAAGGCCGTTTTTAAGGACTTCTGCAGGCAGCTTTTCCACAAAATCAAAAATTCCTGTCTCTCTCCACTGGTGTTCTCCAAAGGTCTCGTAGTCCATAAAGATATTGATGCAATCTTCCTTAACTCCTGAAGCCCATGAAGCCCATTTTTCCGCGGTCAGAGGGTATCCTTCCCACCACCGTGCAGAGAAACGGTATCCTATATCGTCGCTCAGTTTGTAGTTTCTGAAAAGAATGGGTAACCCTGAATCTTTTGCTTTATAAAGCACGTTAGGAGACCTTCCCTCAAGCATATGGTCCGCTCCTTCCGTAAGAATTGCCTTATAACCCAGATCGGAAACGATTTTTGCTATGCTGTTATTGTAGAGAAGTTCTGTGTTTCTAAATATTTGAGGTTTAACTCCGAGGAGATCGGAAACCATTTCCCTGTGTTCTTTTACTTCTTCGATAAATTCTGTTTTGTCTTCAAAAAGGCTTGAGAGGGAATGGTAAAACGTTTCTTCCAGAATCTCCACAGCCCCCGTTTCCGCAAGCTGCCTGAAACTTTCCAGCACTTCTCCCCCCCAGAGTTCACACTGTTCAAGCAGGGTTCCGGTAATTGATAGGGAAAACTTGAATTCCCCTTTATGCTCATCAATGGACTCCAGAAGAGTTCTGTTTGCAGGGATATAACATTTCCGGGCTACTCTTTCAAAAATCTCCCTGTTGCTCCTTTCGTCAAAGTAGCGGAAAAAGCCAGGTCTGTCATCGGGCCAGAACCTGCGCAGCCTGAACGGTTGATGGACCTGAAAGTACATGCATAGTGAGGTCATGCGCTTTCCTCCAGAACAGCTCTTCTCAGGTCCGAAAGAATGGAATAATAGTTCACAGCCCTTTCATGGCCTTCCCGTGAGTTTCCGGGTCCCATTGAAAAAAGGATTTCGCTTTGCTGGAGGTAGCCAAATATCTGTTTGAGCCTACCGTAGTTCTTTTTTCCTTTAATTTCTGAAAGTTCTTCCCCTACCCTTACAAGCTCCCTCAGGTAAAGCTGCTGAGCATGGTTTCCGACGGCATTGTGCATTCCATAACGGATTGTCTGTTCTGTCCCCAGAGTCGGAAGCCTTAAAGGGCTGAACCTGCTTACGGCTTCAGAAGGTGTGATCATCTCAATGCCCCGGCTTTTAAGGGCTTCCGGAAAAGCCCTTATAAAATCAGCTATCATGCTCTTGTTCCTGTGGTGAAGGCAGAGGCTCGTATTGTTCAAATAAAGGGTCAGGACATCTCCTTCAATTCCTGCAATCCAGTCTGCGAATTTGTCAGGGATAAGAGGATATCCTTCCCAGCTTTTCTCCGAAAAGCGCAGTTCCAGGTCTTCGCTCAGGTTTATGTGTCTTAGAAGAATGGGAAGCTGGCTTTCAAAGACGCGGACAGGGTCGTATCCGTCCAGAATATTTCTTGACCCTTCGGCAATAAGACATTTGAAGCCCATCTCGCCAAGTATGTCGCCTGCTCTCTGAGTGTACAGGAGTTCGGTGTTTACGAAAGTCTCAGGGCTTACTCCCAAAAGCTCCTTCATCATTTCCCTGTATATTGTTACTTCTTCCCTGAACCAGGAAAGGTCGGGATAAAGGGCACTCAGGGAATGGTAGTTGCAGCTCCCTGTAAACTCTACTCTCCTGCTTTCTGCAAGTTCCCTGAAAGATTCAAGCATCTCAGGGTCCCATCTGCACTGTTCAAGGAAAGGACCTGAAAGATCAAAAGCATAACTTCCCCCTCTTTCAATTGATTCTATAAAAAGATCATTAAGGCGTAAAAACTCTCTACCTGCTTTTAGAAGCCTTGAAAATATCTGGTTCCGGTCAAAATACCTGTCCATCTCAGGCACTCCGGTAAAACCCTCTACAGGCCAGTACCATTTCGGGCTGTAAGGAAGATGCACTCCCACACACATGCAAACGGCTTTCATAACAAAATACTCTTGTGCGGAAACCTACTAAAAACTATTGTTTTTTTATTCTCTAGCCTGTAGCTGAATTATTGATTCTCTTAAAAAGTCCGGTTTTTATTACTCGCTATACCTGTCCCGGAGTCCGGAAAAGACGTCTTCTGTTTTCTTTCCTGCGCCGCTCTGGACCGGTACCGGTGAGTTCTGTGAGAAAAACAATAACCCATAAACTGCAACCATGGAAGATAAAAGGAAAATCTGCTGAAAATGCTGCGTACTGAGAGAGTACATTTCTCAGTCTCAAAAACCGGTTTCCAATCAGTAGATATGAAGAAACAAAAGATGTAACAGAATTAACAGAACAAAAGATGTGACCGAAAACAGAACAAAAGATGTGACCGAAAACAGAACAAAAGATATGACAAAATAAAAAATATATTGAATTAAAAGATGCCCTTCAGGCTGATAAGAACACTTAACTGAAAAGAAAAAAGAAATGGGATGAGGTTAATCATCCCATCATCATAAATTTAGTAAGGCTTTCATGTGCATTTTTGATTTCTTCTAAAGAGATGGAGAGCTCGAAATCTTTACCTTTTATCTCAAGGGCATCTCCACCAACCGTGCCTATTACGGCATGGGGCACACCTTTAAGGAGTTCCTGGACGGCTTCCGGTTCAGCTGTTGCAAGCAGCGCCCTTGCGGGGGCTTCTGAGAACAGGAACTCGTCTGCCTTCATCTCGCCGGCAATCTCGCTAATGTCTACTTTTCCGCCTATGTTTTTGCACATCCTCGCAAGCCCTGCACCGATTCCTCCGAGGGAAAGGTCGTGTGCGGAATTCAGTTTTCCGCTCTTAACAGCTTCAATTACGGCTTTTATTATTTCAGGGGCGTTTTTCGGTACCTCAGGTACTTTTCCGGCATTGCCAGCTCCCATGCAGGAATAGTACTCCGAACCTCCCATTTCAGGAACTATTTCTCCTACAAGTATAATGCTGTCTCCGGTTTTTGCAAAGAAGCCCGATGGGAGAGGCGTTTCGAGGTCAACTTTTCCGATCATTCCTATTGAAGGGGTTGGGGGGATTGCAGTCCTGAACTCATCGCTTTCATTATAAAGGGAAACATTTCCTCCTACAACCGGGATTGAAAGCTCCCTTGCTGCGTCTCCGAGCCCGAGTACGGCGTTTTTGAACTGCCAGTAGGTTTCAGGGTTTTCAGGGTTTCCAAAGTTGAGGCAGTTCACAATGGCAAGCCCTTCAGCACCTTTTACTGCAAGGTTCATGGCGTTTTCAATGATTGCAGTTCTTCCTCCTGTATAGGGGTCAAGAAGAGTTGCTCTGGGCTGGCAGCCGCAGGAAAGTGCAATTCCTTTTTTATCTGTAATTCTGAGGACTCCGGAATCTTCTCCTGGTTTGACAACTGTCCTTAGCTGGACTTCATGGTCATACTGCCTGTAGATCCATTCCTTTGAGGCAATGTTGTGTGAAGACAGGACTTTCATGAAAGCTGCTTTCAGGTCCTCAGGGGTTTCCGGTTTTTTGCCTTCTTCCCTGTGTATGGGGGTCTCTGAAGGCTTTTCACAGGTCGGGGCTCCTCCCGTAAGGAAACCTATAGGGATGTCAGCCACGATTTCGCCTCTGAACTCAACAGTGTAATTGGGCTTTTCTGTGAGGTGCCCAATCACAGCCCCGTTCAGATCATATTTCTGCACAAGGGCAAGGACTGCATCCACATCTTCAGGGGCTACCTCAAAGACCATACGTTCCTGAGATTCGGCAAGCAGGATCTCATAAGCGTTCATTTCGGGTTCGCGCTGCGGGACTGCGTCTGCAATAATATAGGCTCCCAGTCCTCCTTTAGCAGCCAGTTCCGAACTCGCTCCCCCAAGCCCTGCAGCTCCGAGGTCTTTGCAGGACTTTATGTACTCTTTATCTATGGCTTCCAGGGTCATTTCCATAACAAGCTTTTCTGTATAGGGGTCTCCTACCTGGACGCTTGGGCGATCTTCGGCTTCGGCTGATTCCGAGAGGTCTCTGGAAGCAAAGGAAGCTCCACCCAGCCCGTCTTTTCCCGTGCTTGAACCTGCAAGAATGAGCTTGTTTCCTGCTTTCTGGGAGCGGGAAGTCATAACTTTTTCTTCTTTGCAGAGCCCGACTGCAACAACGTTTACCAGCGGGTTTCCGCTGTATCTCCTGTCAAAAAAGGTCTCACCATTAACCACGGGCACTCCTATGCAGTTCCCGTATCCTGCGATTCCTTTTATTATCTGCTCGAAAAGGAAAAGGTTTTTAGGGGTGTCCAGAGGCCCGAAGTAGAGCGGGTCCATAAGGGCTATTGGGCGGGCTCCCATGGAAATTATGTCTCTTACAATGCCTCCCACACCGGTAGCTGCCCCGTTATACGGGTCCACATATGAAGGGTGGTTGTGGCTTTCCATTCCTATAGCAAGCACATATCCGTCTTCGAATTTGATGATTGCAGCATCGTCTCCGGGACCGATAATCACGTTTTCGCCCGTGGTTGTAAAGGTTTTCAGGAGAGGGGCACTTGATCGATAGGAGCAGTGCTCACTCCACAGATTTAAAAAACAGCCCTGTTCTACAAGGGTGGGCTCTCGCCCGAGTTCTTTTTTAATGATCTTAAGGTCTTCTTCAGGTAACATTGCCTTGCCTCTGATTCTTAAGCCTCTCTGGATATGCCGAAGCTTCAGATTTTCTTATAAGTTCCCTGATACTTCAGGGTTTGATTAGTGTTACAACAGATTAAACAGACTATGCGGACATAAAGGGATAGGGATTAGATAAATATTTCTTCAGGCCGGGCAGGAAAATTTTCCCAGGAATAGGTGACTGTAAACACTTTACCTGAGTATTTAATTCGGAAAGGGGAAAGCTCTTCTTCCCCTGCAGAGGAAAAATCCTATCTTTTACGGGATATGTATTCCGGTTTAAAAAGGCTGCAGATTAATTACAGGCAAAAACCGAAAAGTATGCAAGGGACCCGCAGGTAAAAAAAAGTAAATTTGAATTGGAAATTTTTAAAATAGGGATTGATGAAAATTAGATTTGCTGGACCATTTTTTCTATCTTTGTTCCGGTCTCAGTCAGGAAGTAAATCTCTTCTTTTTTTGAGATAAGGTTTTTTTCCTCGAGTTCCTCGAGAGTCTTTGCTATGGTGGGATATACCACCCGAAGAGTTTTTGAAATACGTTTCCCTTCCATTTCCCCTTTTGAGGCGAGCAGAGAGAGCACTTTTTGCCTCACGCTGTTTCCATTTACAAAACCTATTAACTCGTTCACAGGGTACCTCCCGATATGTCTGGTTTTTAGTGTTATTATATAGACATATTTATATATGTGATGTACATAAATATGTGGCTATACAGATTATATAAAAAGATGGGGTTCAAGATATATTTAGCTTTTTGCTGGCTGAAAAATGCTTTTTCTGGCAAAAGCACAAATTATCTGGGACTTATTGTTCAGGGTAAGAACAGGGTCTTTCCGTATTTTTTATTCTTGAAGCTACTTATACCTGAATTTTTCAGTTTCCTGTAGATCGCTTCCATCCCCTATGTAATCATGTTAAATTATATTAACTCAGATATGTGAATCGTTTTAGATCTCTGTGGATTATTTACTTATAATACAAAGAATAAAAAAATATAGAGCCCTGGTTGGCTTTTTATATTATTGAGGGTTTTTGTGTATAGCAGAAATTCAGTATAAAGTGCCTGAAAAATACCATTAGGCTTTAATATCATCATTGATAAGTACTTTATATCTATTTAGATATTTTCGGATGTAAATTACATATACAATGATTACAAATTTGGAGGACATACTAACAAATGAGCAGCGGAATGTGCCCGGTATGCGGGCTTCCAAAAGAACTTTGCATATGCGAAGAGGTTGCAAAAGAGCAACAGAGAATAACTGTTAAAGTTAACAGAAGAAGATATGGTAAGGAAGTCACTGTCGTAGAAGGTTTTGATGCTAGTGAAATTGACCTTCATGAACTGTCCACTTACCTGAAATCAAAGTTTGCATGCGGCGGTACAGTAAAAGGAAATACGGTCGAACTTCAGGGCAATCACCTGACCCGCATGAAAGAAGTCCTCATGGAAAAGGGTTTCTCTGCTGAACAAATCAAAAATTAAACTCTGAATCCGTCCCCCACCGGAACTCTCGAGCCTGAGATATTAGCTTATAGATTCGGAGTTTTACGTATCTTTTTGCCAGTTTTTCGATAGCATGCACCTTCTTTCAGGCGTACTCGCCGGAACCTGAGTCCATCCCGGAAAACCATACAAAAAGTGCGTTTCCATATATTTTATATTTGCAAGTGTTGGTCTCCAATGAAAACAACATGCGAAATAATGGTACAAAAAGTCTTGCCTGCTATCAGATCCGAACTCTCAAGGGCAATGATTTTCGAACATGGGTGTACGCAGCAGGATGTAGCGGATATCCTTGAGCTTTCAAGAGCAGCTGTTTCTCAATATGTGAGTGAAAAACGAGGAGCTGAAGTTGATTTCTCTGAAGAGACCCAGAACGAAATCCGAAAATTCGCTTCAGTACTCCTGAGCGGAGGTCTATCTTCTCAGGAGAAAGTCAAGGGTATGTGCAGTATATGCTGTTTCGTCCAGAAATCCGGCTGGTTGTACAGAAATGCTCCCGAAGCCAAAGCCTGCATACTCTGTAAGGATATGAACGAAAAGTGAAGGATACACTGTGCATCAAATGTAAGGGAAAAGGACTCTGCGGGCGTCCACGTTGCCCTATTCTTGAAAAGTTCAAATCCCTGCAATCAATTTCTCCTGCAATTTCAGGAGATTCTGTTTTTGGGGCATCTCCCCCGGCTCTTTTTGTAGGAAGCTATGGCTATCCAAGGGTTTCTGCGGGTCCCCTGATCCCTCCCATGGCAAAAGAAAACGAGGCTCTTATTTTCGAAGACCCTTCAGCCTGGGGCAACATGCAGATCGAAGATATCATCTCCATGCGTTCCCGTATGGTCAGAGCAAACACGAGCCTGCATGTGAAAGATGCGCGGAGCAAAGAAAACCCTCTTCTGGTCAAGGCTCAGGAACTGGCTCTTTCCAGAAAGCCGGTGGATACCGAAGCCTGGTTTTTTAAGGCTCCGAAACAGGAACTCAAGTTCGATGCAGTCCTTACTCCCATGGGACCTTCAGGGCTTGTGAAAAACTTTGAGCTTGCCGAGAACCCCGATGTCCCGAAAAAAGTGGATTACCTTGTTTACGATACCGATGCCCTGGCAAAAGACGCCATTACCGAACTTTTGAAAAGTGATGTTTCCACCGAGCATATTACGCGTCTTTTTTCCATTGGCCTGCTGGGAAAAGAACGCAAAGTAGTGCCTACTCGCTGGTCTATAACAGCTGTCGATGATATGGCTGGGAAGGAACTTTCAGACCGGATAGTTGACTTCCCCTGGGTTTCTGACATCAAACTCTTTAGCGGGACCCATTTCGGAAACCATTTTGAAGTCCTTATCCTTCCGAGGGCTTATTCCTTTGAACTTATTGAAATCTGGCTCCCAAAAACGGTCTGGTCAGGGGAATCAAGCTGGATAGGGGAGGACAGTGAAGGTATTAACGGAAAGAAAGGCTATTCTCCCCTTGCAGGGGGTTATTATGCAGCAAGGCTCCCTGTACTCGAATATCTGATAGGAATCAAAAGGCAGGCTTCGGTCTTTGTTTTGAGGGAAATCACTCCCGATTACTGGGCTCCTCTCGGAGTCTGGGTGGTCAGGGAGGGGATGAGAAAAGCCCTTCTGAATCCCCCTGAAACTTTTGAATCCCTGGAAGCCGCAGTTTCTGACCTTTCAGGCAGGGTCAGTACTCCAAAAATCGAATGGATTCAGCAGGCAAAGATGCTATCTGAGTTCCGATTCCAGAAAACACTTGATTCCTTTTTTAATCTCTAATGAATTCAAAGTGAAAAGAGTTTAATTCCTTTTTTAATCTCTAAAGAATTTAAAAATTGAGAAAAATTTAATTCCTTTTCTAATCTCTAAAGAATTTAAAGTGAAAAGGATTGGTGCGAAAATAAGGAAGCCAGAAGACAGGTTCGTTAAGATGAACTGCCTTCATGTTTAAAAATTAATAAGCAGGTCTTTAAAGCCTTTTCAGGTTATTCAGGCTTAAGATCTTGCTTTTTGACCTGTTCTGGATTATTCGAATATCTCGGGCACTATGCGCCGGGCAACTTCTTCATAGGCTTTGGAGATGTCGCCCTTGTCAAACCTGAAAACGTCTTTGTCCATAGACTGCCCGGTTTTCTTGTCCCAGAAACGGCAGGTGTCGCAGGAAATCTCATCTGCAAGGACAATTTCCCCCTCCCTTCTACCGAACTCAAGCTTGAAATCGGGAAGCAGAATTCCTTTTTCATCAAGGTAGGGAACAAGCAGCTCGTTGACCCTGAGTGCCAGTTTTCGAAGTTCTGCAAGTTCTTCGCGGGTTGCAATGCCAAGTGCAAGAGCAATATCATCATTCAGCATTGGGTCTCCGTATTCATCGCTTTTGAAATCAAAAACGAGAACAGGCGGCTTTAAAATAGTTCCCTCTTTTATAGGGTACTTTCTGGTTATCGAGCCTGCGGCAATGTTCCTTACAATAACCTCAATTTTGATGATTTCAACTTCCCTTACAAGCATATCAATATCGGTAAGCATACTTACAAAATGGGTCTTGACTCCGCTGGCTTCCAGCATCTCAAAAATCTTCTTTGATATCTGGGCGTTGTAGTAACCCTTCAGTTCCATCTCGCCTTTCTTTTCCCCATTAAATGCGGTAAGGCTGTTTCGGAACTCAGCGATAAGGGTATCGGGATCATCTGTCCTGTAGATGGTTTTTGCTTTCCCTGAATAGAGCTGTTCTCTTTTCATGTAATGGTCCTCTCTAGGGATAATTCTGGATTTTCCTTAGATAGAGAGATTTCCGGAAATAATTCCCGGAATAATAGTAATTTTAATATAATAGTTATTTTATTAATATTCGGGACATTCCAGAAACGGATAAGCACTCTCCGAATCTGTATGCTTATGGAAATAGTTGCATTTCCAGACTTTTCAAAGATTCACCCGTAAACCTGGAAGTTTGCAGATTATGGATTTTTTTCTCAAACACGTTCCCGGTTTCATGAAGGGATGGAGTAAATGAAAAGCCCTTCTGCTAGATAAACTTATCATTCGTACCGGCTTTCTATCCTTCTGAAGAGGTCTGTCTCCTGCTTCGTAAATTATATCTTTAAAGAGAGCCCATTACTAGGTTTAGCAACTTAAAAAAAGATTTAAGAACTTTCTGCTCTGGATGTATACTACCTGATGGTAGTCTAATCTAAGTATGCAATGGGTAAAAAACATGTCAGGCATGATACTAGACATCGTAGAACTACTGCTCACCGCAGAGATCTATAACCGCTATCCGGAACTGGATGTTAATGATCTTCCCAAAAACATCCGTAAAAGTTACTGGAGCAGCGTGGAAAAAACAGTTCCCAAACCCATAATAGCTTCATTTGTCAGGATCGAAAAACTATATGGGGTCAAAGATATCGAAAAAACCGTAAGGAATATACCTTTTATAAATATTGACAGGTCTCATTTTGAACTCCGTTTGAGCGCTTTTGACCTTGCAGCCGAATGGTTTGAGAAACAGGAAGGTTCTCAGGAAAAAATTGAAAATAACCCTGTCCTTGCTTACTATTTTGGGGAAATCCGAAAGGTTGAAGCTGCAGATTATGCCGCAGCAAAGGCAAAAATAAGGCCAAAAGAAGTTGACCGGGAATGGATAGAGTCCCTGATAGCTGAAATCAGGAAAGAAGACAAGAGCGAGGAGATGCTCAAGCTTGTTGTCATTATCGCTCCTGAAGACGTCAAACAGAAAGTCAGGGACCTTGTGCTCACTGAGGAGCAAAAGGATGAAATCGAAAAAATCATGAAAGCTATCCAGCACAGGGAATACCTGTGGGAGATAGGGCTGCATGATATAGGAAAACTCCTCTTTGTAGGTCCCCCTGGCACAGGCAAAACCTCAGTTGCCCGTGCACTCTCGGAACAGCTCTCCATTCCTTTTGTTGAGGTCAAGCTCTCAATGATCACAGACCAGTACCTGGGCGAGACTGCAAAGAACATAGACCGCGTTTTCCTGCTTGCTAAGAAATTAAATCCCTGTATCCTCTTCATAGATGAACTGGACTTTGTTGCAAAAGCCAGGACTTCTGACGAAAATGCCGCAATCAAAAGGGCAGTCAATACCCTCCTCAAAGCCATAGATGAAATTAGCCTTGTAGAACACGGCGTGCTCCTTATTGCTGCAACAAACCACCCCAGAATGCTTGACAGCGCGGCATGGAGGCGTTTTGATGAAATTGTCCATTTCCCACTTCCTGACCTTGATATGCGCAAAAATATCCTGGACATAGTAACCAGGCATATAGAAGGAGACCTGGATACCGCAGAGATTGCGGCACTGACTGAAGGTTATTCGGGTTCTGATTTGCGCATGGTTATAAGGGAAGCTGTCCTGAGTGCTCTTCTCGAGGAACGCAAGGTCCTTACCCAGAAGGACCTGCTTGACGCGGTTAATTCCTTTGACGAACGGGCAGACTTAAAGTCCGATGAGTACGCAGGGAAGAAATCCTCATGAGACTGACTCTGCTCGGAACCGGGGACGCGGTAGGTACGCCCAAAATCGGGTGTAACTGCCCCGCATGCACTGATGCTCGTGAAGGTGGAAAGAGCCAGCGCCTTCGTTTTTCTATCCTTGTGGAGTCCGGGCAGGGCAAAATTCTTATTGATACAAGCCCCGACCTCAGGCAGCAGTTTCTCAGGCAAAAGCTTTCGGGTATAGATGCCGTAATCTGGACACACGGGCACTATGACCACTATGCAGGTTTCGGAGAGTTTTACCGGGTTCAAAATAAAGTCGATGTATATGGTGTTTGCGAAACTCTGGATTACATAGACCAGTATGTTTCTTTCCTGAAACCCAGGTATCACTACGTAAAACTCTATGAACCTTTTGAATTAATCGGGCTTGAGTTTACACTTTTCAAGGTTCACCATCCTCCTGTAGAAGTCCCTGCCGGAGTTGTTATTCGGGATGGGGATACAAAGGTTGTTGTTACAGGAGATACGAGCCCCGATATTCCTGAAAATAGCCTGGAGTTAATGAAAGACCCTGACCTCCTTATTGCAGATGCCATCGTTCCTCCGCACATTCATATCAAAAAACACATGAACTCGGAAGAGGCTATGGCACTCGCACAGAAGCTAAATGCAAAAGAAGTGGTCCTGACTCATCTCAGCCACCTCTTTCGCCCGCACCATATTGAATCAATGTTTTTACCGCTGGGGTATGACGGGCAGGTCTTTGAGTTTTAACCTTTTTTTAAATATTAGCCTGCGCTTCATACAGGAGCTTTGGATCTCTCAGCCAGTTTTACTGTTCCAGGCATTTTTTGCCCGGTATTGAAAGAGCGTTATTCAGTTTAAGTCTCGGTTTCAGTTTCAGTTTAATTTTCAGTTTAATTTTCAGTTTAATTTTTAGTCTAATTTTTAGTCTAATTTTTCATTTTTACAGTTCAGGTGTTAGTTCTATATTTACAGTTCAGGTGTTAGTTCTATATCTCCTAAGCCCCAGAATTGATTATGAATCCGAAACGTATCAGGGCTCTTAAATCGGGGAAACATGGGGACGGACCTGTTGTTTACTGGATGAGCCGCGACCAGAGGGTTGAAGATAACTGGGCTCTTCTCTTTTCACGGGCAATAGCAAAAGAAGCTAATGTGCCTGTAATGGTGGTTTTTTGCCTGACGGGTGAGTTTTTAGAGGCTGGTATCAGGCAGTATGAATTCATGCTCAAAGGGCTTCAGGAACTTGAGGTTTCACTTTCCCGTAAAAAGATTCCGTTTTTCTTCCTGAGAGGGGATCCCGGAGAAAAAATTTCCCGGTTTGTAAAAGACTATAATGCCGGGACTCTTGTTACGGACTTCAGCCCGCTCCGCATAAAAAACCAGTGGATAGAAAAAGTTATTTCCGGTATTTCAATCCCGTTTTTTGAGGTTGACGCTCATAATGTTGTTCCCTGCTGGGAGGCTTCTCAAAAACATGAGTATGCAGCGCATACTTTCCGCCCGAAACTCTATGCTCTTCTTCCTGAGTTCCTTGAAGAGTTCCCTGAACTTGAGCCAAATTCCGTAACTTCCGAACTTTCAGACGATGCCGGCATGGTGGAGACTTTATCGGACGTACTGGAAACCGGAGTTAAAGCCCTTCTTCCTGAGAGAGCCTTACTTAAAAATAAGGATCCTCTTTTTGAACCTTGGCACTTCGAGCCCGGAGAAAAAGCTGCAAAAAAGGTAATGGAGAGTTTTATTGCAGACAGGCTTGATTCTTACGAGGGGCTGAGAAATGACCCGACAAAAAATATGCTTTCAAACCTCTCTCCCTATCTTCATTTCGGGCAGATCTCTTCCCAGAGGGTTGTGCTTGAAGTGGAAAAGGCAGAAAGTAACCCCGGGTCAAAGAAAGCTTTTCTGGATGAGATCCTTATATGGAAGGAGATTTCGGACAATTTCTGTTATTATAACCCAGGATACGATGGGTTTGAAAGCTTTCCATCCTGGGCGAAGGAATCTTTAAACGCCCACAGGAATGATGTGAGGAGTCATATCTACACCCTTGAAGAGTTCGAAGCAGGAAAAACACATGACCCACTCTGGAACGCGAGTCAGATGGAACTTCTCAGTACAGGGAAAATGCACGGTTACATGCGCATGTACTGGGCAAAAAAAATTCTGGAATGGAGCGAATCTCCCGAAAAAGCCCTTGAAATTGCAATCTGCCTGAACGACAGGTATGAACTTGACGGAAGAGACCCCAATGGATATGCCGGAATTGCCTGGAGTATCGGAGGAGTCCATGACAGGGCATGGGGGGAGAGAGAAGTTACAGGAAAAATCAGATATATGAGTTATGAAGGCTGCAAAAGAAAATTTGACGTTAAATTATATATTGAAAAATATTCAGCTTTGTAGAATTCCCTGAGTTTATCCAGAGAGCCTTCATAACTTTTTTATTCGCAGTATACCATCAGATTTCAACTTTTATCTATATGTCTCCAGGCTTACAAAAGTTTCAACCTGCGTTTTTTCTGAACATTGAAGTGCTTAGCCTGCAATCATAAACAGGGCTCAAGGTGGATATATTTCTCTCAATAGTCTGACCTTAAAACCTTCCAGGCAGCATCTGGATAAAATTCGCATAAAAGCATTAAATTAATATTTATCTTAATGTTTTAATATTTACTAAAATTACTAAAGGATTTTCTACGGTGTACAGGCATGAATCAGCATTCTTTTTCTTTGGACGATTATTATAAATCCCTCATAAATCTTGACGGCATGAATGATTATTACAGGTATTTCATAGGTCTTAACGGCATTATATTTCCCCTCTTACTGATAATGAGTTATCCATCGGTTATTAACCTGGCAACAAAAGCCAGCTTTCTTATTATGTTAGTAGGAGCATGCTGTGTTTTAATTGATAATTGGAATCGAAAATCAATAGCATACAGATTATATGTTGAGCTGTATGAAAATGAATACCTGGCTAATTCCGACTATAAAGCTGGTAAAGTATTTGTGAACTTAATTTTTTATGTAGTCTCCATATATTTAATATCCGGTGTGTTTGGTGTTCTCTAACACACTTCCGCAGGCGTTTCTGGAAAATTGTTTAATGCAGGCGGGAGAGGTTCTAACCTCCCGCCATGTCTGAAGAGAGCTAATAAATAACTCTGGTTCTTTTTCTGGATTCCCTTAAAATCTTCTTTTAATGAATGCCTGGAAAATAAAGGGTTCCTGTGCCGGAATAACAATAAATTTCTCGTTTTTCTATTTCCTTAAATGGCTTTAATTTTTATGTTAGTCACATATAAATACAAGTACATCCAATTTTAATATTGGATTTTTATATTTTTCCGCACTATAAAATATAAAATACCAAAAATAGGGAGTGATATCTATGGCAGTAAGAAACCCGATAGATTTGATAGCACTTATACTTGTCATCGTGGGCGGATTAAACTGGGGGCTTGTAGGGCTTCTGAATTTTAATCTTGTATCTGCTATCTTTGGAGAAGGAAGTGCTCTGTCGAGAATCATCTACATACTTGTTGGTCTTGCAGCGCTTTATACGATTTATTTCGCCGTAAGAGCTGATACGTATCACGCTGGAGATACCACGGTACGCCACTGAGTAAAAAGAGATTGAAAAACTCCTTTCCGGTGTAATACTGTAAAAGGAGCTTTAACCAGCTATTATTTTTTTAGAAAGCTGGATATAATATTAATATAAAATTATTTTTCTTATGAATTCTGTTCTTATATATTTCATCTTTCTTTTTATTCTAATTTGTTGATTGCCAGGAATATCAGGTTTTGAACACATTCAAAAATCATTCTATGTGTATCTCTCCTGATGCACCTCTTCTGATATTTCTGTCATAATTTATTTTCGCTTACTTTCCTTTCAGGGTTTTCAATTCAGAAAGCACTTTTTCGGCATGTCCTGCAGCTTTAACGTTATTCCACACTTTTTCAATTTTTCCTTCCGGATTGATAAGGAAAGTTGTTCGGACAGTGCTTATAACCTCGTTACCTCTGAAATTTTTAGGGTGCATGACATCATATTTTTCATGGATTTCCGCTTTTTCGTCGGAAAGCAGTGTTATTTTAAGCTCTTTTTTCTCTATGAACTTTCTATGGGATTCTTTGCCATCCCTGCTGACTCCCAGAATTATCGCATTTTCGGCTTCGAAATCTTTTTTCAGGTCGCTGAAACTTCTGGCTTCCAGGCTGCAGCCCGGAGTATTGTCCCTGGGATAAAAGAACAGGACTGCCCATTGTCCTTTAAAGTTTTCAAGGCATATCTGATTTCCTTCCTGGTTCGGAAGGCAAAAGTCTGGTGAAACCTGCCCTGATTCAAGTGATGTTTTTGGCATATTTTTTACTCCTGGTAAGTCCGTACCGCAATATTATTTCTTTTAAGTGAATAATTAAAAGTTATATCACTTAATCCTATCATACAAATTATATTTCCTATGTATCATTTTTTCTGTCACTTCCCGTTCCCTATTCATTTCTCGCTGATCTCCAGTTCCTGTTTCATCCTTTTCTTTTCCAGGGCAGGACCGCCGCTTCAAATGCAAGGATAGGGCCCAGGATCCAGCCTGCCCAGAATAAAAGCCCTGCAAGCCCGAGGACGAAAAAGTAAAGTCTTTTCTGCGTTGATTTTTCACCATACCTTTCATCTTTCATGCTCAGGACCAGGGCTATAACTCCAAATCCTGAGCTTGCAAGAGCCAGAAAAACAGTAATTATGACTTCTGGAGAATATGAGCTCCTGCTAAGTGAATAAAGCATCTGGAATATTAAAGAAAACCCGGTGCCCAGGAAAAAAAGCCCTGAAAATAACCCTGCCCAGCGTGCCGGGTTGAACCCTGCTGCAGCTTCCTTTTTATGTAAAATTACCAGAATTCCGGCTGCAAGTGTTATTCCCAGTGGGAGGAATATAAAGGGCAGGCTCTGTCCTTCCCAGCGGTAGGTCTTTATCTGTTTCAGAGGAATTGACAGCCATTCTGAGAGGGAAAATCTTTCTCTGTATCCCAGAACAACTCCATAATTTCCCTCTCCTACGGCAGAACTTACCGCTGCATAGTACGTGCCGCTTTCCGGAGCCTGGAAGTCTTCAAGGGCAAGGGAATAAAAGGCACTGGGCGAGAACCCTTCGTATATGGCACTTCCGGTTCTTTTTCCCGGAAATACTTTTACTCCGTAACCCTCAGGAATTTTAGTGTTTTCAGGCACTTCTCCTTCACTCGAAAGCCCGGGACCCATAAGGATAAGGTCCGGAGTAAAGAATTCAGCTCCTGTAATGTCCACCTCGGGGACATAAATCCGGCCCTCCAGCCCGGCTGGGACTATAAGCCCGAGTAATATTCTTTCCCCTTTTTCCACCTCAAAACTATAATAATGAATATTTTCTTCTGAAAGCTGACCATAAAGGACTCTGGATTTTTCAGGGTTTTCTACATGAGTTGCTGTCTCAGGGCTCTTGCCTCCTCCTTCAAAGACCGGAATATGGGCAAACGCAGGAGTAAGCAAAAAGTACGTCCCAGCTATTAGTATACATAAAAGGACGAAATATCCTGACCTTGATCTTTTCATAGACTATATTCTCATTTGCTGCCAGTAAATAGGTATCAGAACCTGGGATCAGAAACAGTCGTTTGGAATTAATAAGTTCAGGATACTAAACATTAGTTTAAAAATGGTTCATTGCTTATATATCTCGTAAGATTTGTGCCATATGTTAACCGATTTTAAACTTTACGCATATTTGAATTATGTTTGAAAAACGTTATCAACAAAAATTCTCAAAATTTAATGTCGAACTGCCGAACATAGGGTTTATAGTTACCATTGTTTGTGCCGTAACATCATTACATAATTACATAATTATACAATTATAATTTTGTATAGTGATGTTACATTTATTTTTATCACTAGATTTTGGAACTGAGTCAAAAAAAGAGAAAAAAGATAAAACTGCTTTTTCTCATCTGTTTCAAAATTAAACAAGTCGTGAAAAAACGAAAGTGGGAAAAATATACGTTCCCTGCCTTCAAAAGGAAAACAAATCGTCATCTGCTCAATAACATCATTACAATGAGCCCAATATAAAAAAACATGAGCTCATTGGGTACATCTGCTTCAAAGAAAAGACCTTTATATATGCCGAATCTAAAGTACATGTGTTACACATCCTTACTTAGGGGATGTAATCTTGGCAGGTACATCCCCTGAATTACTTTTCTCCTATCATTTTTTTGCTAAGATTTAACTGCTTTTAATTTTCCATTTTCATCCTATATTTCTCAGTAGATATAAAGTTCTCTTTTGACTGTCCCGAGGGGAAAGAGGGAGAAAAGATAATAAAACCACTGCTTTTTCGGTGGTCATGTGGTTATTTCAGCGTTTAAAGGCTTCTCCATCCTTATTTTCAAATGGATTGTTGTTTATGTTGGGGGAATTACTGCGTTTATGGCTGCAATGGTCGGTTTTTTTCCTGATTTTCCCCTGCATCCACCAGTATCGACAAATGGAAAGTGAATTAAAAAAGCGAAAAAGAAGTGACTGAAAAAACGTATTTTTATACATATGGTTTCATAAAATCTCATTTATAAGACAAAAACAAACATCGGCAAAAACACGATTTTTGTTGCGTGCAAAACACATATAGTTTTGCACGCAAAAACCGCTATCAGTCGAACGCACTACATGGAAAATATTATATATGTTCACTCACATTACTAATAACCGGAGAAACTTAAAGAAATATTCTTAAACTTAAGGTTAAGTAAAACGCTACCGGTGAAAAGGGTTGGTATGAAACCATATATACCCTCATTAACATCAATTAGATTTAACGATAACGATGATGATAACGGTAACGGGAGGCTACATCTGAAGTATGAGTATATACCTAATCGCCCATATCATTTATAAAAAATCAAATTTGATGTGCATAAAGCAGATAGACCCCTGTCGGGGGGGTCTAGCCGAACAAAATTCGAAAGTTGATTTACGATGATAAAAATACTGACCATCTTATATAAAAAGGTTGCAGATGGTTTCATCCTTATTATCGGATGGAATCACCACTTAATGACCGATTTACTTGCCCCATTAATGAGCATTTACGGGCTGCTCTCTCAGTATCTTCCCAAGTAAAAACTTTTAAATTATTTTCTTTTTCTTCTCATTGCGGAAATTTTCACTGTGTTCTGGGCTGCAATACTCTTTCTGGATATTGTCAGTATAGAACGTCTTGCCGCAATACTTACATGTTTTCTGAATCTCTTCCTTCTTTTTCTGTCCCTCTATGTCTTCTCTCAGGCTCTCCTCTGGCTCTCTCACGGTTTCCTTTTGTTCTTGTTCCCTCGCTTCTCTGCTCTTGTGGTCTCCTACGTTCCCTGTGATTCAATCCGCTTGAATTCTCCTTCAAAGACCGGAATATGCACAAACGCAAGAATAAGCGAAAAGTAAGTTTCAGCTATTAATGTACTTAAAAGGAAGAACTATATTTACTTCTACCTTTTCATAGACTATATTCTCATTTGCTGCCAGTAAATAGGTATCAGAACCTGGGATCAGAAATAAACTGCTGGTATTAAGTTAAGGCTCAAATATAATTTCAGGTTTAAAATAGTAAAATTCCTGCCGAAAGTCCTTTCTGAGATGCGTTCAAAGTTCATCTTATGCGAATCTGGGATATCCCTCCTGAGAAAATGTGCCGGAACCACCTTTTAGGGGAGCACCGTGAATTGCACGCCCTGTGGTCCATAATAACTAATAACAAGAAAGCTTATGCCCACCACCCCGAGACCCTGCGCTGGAGAGGAAAACTGAAAGCTCTCTACCTGCGGCATGAAGCCCTTGTAAGGGAAATGACTGAAAGGGGGTATAAGCACCATACCCCGCTCGACCCTGTTCTGGCAACAGGAAAAGCTGTTCAGGATGAGTTTGTAAATACATATGAAGAACAGGTCCGGATCCTGAAAGAAAGAGGATGTGAGTGCAGGGTTTGATTTTTTCTTTTTCAATCCTTTTCATTTTGTCCTGGTTTAATATTTATATTTATAATTATCGATAATTTTTTATAGTTTTATGGCAATTTATAGAGAGACAGATGTGAAATCTGAGAAAGCCGTTCAGAACACACGCTAAATTAAGAAAATTAAGCAGGCATGAGTTTTTGAGACGTGTCTTGCTCAGAAACTGTTTCACTGCTGGTCAGGAATTTCAAGGGACTTAAATGAAAATCGTGCTGGATGAAGAGGAAATTGGGGTTCTTGAATGCATAAAAGAAGCCCATATGGATAGAGGCTTTCATATTCGGGATATTATCAAAAAAGCAAAAGCCGGATACGGATTATCAAGGTCAACAGTTTATGAAATCGTAGGCTATCTCGAATTCCACGGTCTTCTAAAAACGAACGAACACGGTAACCGGGAACTTGACCTGAACATCAGCTATTTTGTAACCTGCACGGGCTGCGGGAAAGATATCCCTGGAAACGAATATTTTAAAGAAAACGGGAAAGCGGTGTGTGAAGACTGTTATCTGGAGGAGCACCAGAGAATCAAGTTTGCGGACCCTGTGGCAGTGCGTTCCAAAAAGCTTTTCAGAAAACAGCACGGGTTTGAAGGGACTGAAGGCCTGACAGAGCTGCAAAAAGAAATCTACAGTTTCATCATTGAGGAAGGAGGGTCTACCCCTGAAATGATTTCGAAGCTCTTCAAGTTGACCCTTCAGGAGACCAGGAACCAGCTTGCGATACTGAGGCACTGTGAGCTTTTAAAGTGGAGAAAAATGGGAGACGAAATGTATATGGTGCCTTTTGATTCCTGAACCATCCATAATAACCGGCATGTTTAGAGGGTGAAAGTTTGACTGAAAAAATTGATATGGACGAAAGAGCGAAAGCAATGGCAGAAGAAATCCCCGGAGTGATGAAAGCTCTCATGGGACTTCATTCTGAAGTCGTTAAGGACGGGGCTTTAAGCGCCAAGACAAAAGAACTGATGATGGTAGGGATTGCAGTTGCCATTCGCTGTGAGTACTGTCTCTGGAAACATGTCCCTGAGGCTGTGAAAATGGGGGCTACCAGGGAAGAGATTCTTGAAGCTGTAAGCACTGCAATAATGATGTCAGGAGGGCCTGGAGTAGCTTACGGGTCAGTGGTCGTCCTTAAAATCCTTGATGAACTTAACGTCTGAATTCTGGAGTGGTAAAAGATGGCAGGAGAAAAATCCAGCTCATCCGTATGTGCGGCATGTGGATGTCAATTGTCTGCAGAAGACATTATCGAAGAAGGCGGAGAGACCTTTTGCGAAGACTGTTATATTGAGAGCCGCCATAAGATCCAGGCATGTGACCCCTGGGCTGTCCGTTCTAAAAAAATCTTCCGGGAAGAAGCAGGGCTTGAGGGGACTGAAGGCCTGACAGAACTGCAAAAAGCTATTTATGATTTCATAGTCTCCAGGGGAGGAGCAAAAAAAGAAGAAATTGCAGAAAAGTTTGGAATATCTGCAAGGGAGACTGAAAACCAGTTTGCTCTTCTAAGGCACTGTGAGCTGTTAAAAGGGCAAAAGAGGGCAGATGGAGTGTATCTGGTGTCTTTTGATGCATGATAGTTCTGAAAAATCAGCTATTTTTTTACTTTTTTCCTTTTAAGCAGAAGGAGACCTGAATAATTATTTCTCAATACAAAATCCACCTGAAGTATTATTCTCAATACAAAATCCACCTGAATAATTATTTCTCAATACAAAATCCACCTGAAGAATTCTGAAAGTTAGTCCCCTGTTATCTCTCTTTACCACCCAAAACTGTTTCATAATTGAAGATTAATAATTAAAGGTTAATTTATCCTCGAAGGTAAGAAATACAGATTTTTTACATGGTTAGTGGCTTTAGCCGGGGTGTTAAGAGTTGGACAGCTCAGATCTTTATTTTAATTTCGAAATTGAAACAATGGACAGGGGAGAACTCGATGCTCTTGTCGAGGAACGGGTGCGGTATACAGTAAGATATGCGGCTGAGAATTCCCCTTTTTACAGGAAATGGTTTGAAAAGCATGGGGTAAACCCGGGAGATATCAAAGCCCATGAAGACCTCCTCGAACTCCCGATTATCTCCGGGGAAACAATCCGGGAAAACCAGCCCCCTGAAACAAAGGAGTTTATGTTCAGGAGTGCTGGCTGGGAAGATGTTTTTACGATTCACGAGACCAGCGGGACGAGCGGGACTCCAAAGAGCTTTTTCCTTACATGGGAAGACTGGGAACGTTACGCGGAAAAATACGCCCGGATTTTCAGGTCCCAGGGCTTCGGAAAAGGAGACAGGGTAGTTGTCTGTGCCTCTTACGGCATGAATGTGGGGGCAAACACAATGACTCTTGCTGCCAGGCAGGTGGGCATGAGCATTATCCCTGAAGGTAAATGCACCTTTCCCCTCCGTGTTATTGAAACCTACAAACCGACAGGCATAGTAGGAAGCGTATTCAAACTCCTGAACCTTGCCCGCAGAATGAAGGCTGAAGGAATTGACCCCCAGAATTCAGGCGTAAACAAGCTTGTTGTGGGAGGCGAATCCTTTGCTGAAGAATCAAGAAACTATCTCTCTGAGATTTGGGGCTGCCCCGTATACAATACCTATGGAAGCACGGAAGGGACCATGTGTGGAGAATGCAGTGAAATATCAGGGCTTCACGTCCCCGAAGATTTTGTTCATCTTGATGTTTACGACCCGCATGTAAAGGAATTCGTGCCTGAAGGAGAATGCGGAAGAGTTGTCCTGAGCACACTTCTTCCTGTGGGGGCAAAAGCAGGAAACCTGCTTTTAAATTACGATACTGAAGATACTACAGTTGTTCTTACGCGCAAAAAATGTGCCTGTGGAAGGACTCACATGAAAATCCTTACCCCGCAGAGAGAGGCAGAAACAGTCTGGGTTGAAGGCGCTCCTTTTAACCGTGTGGATGTGGAAAAAGGAGTCTTTCAGAGTGGAAATATGGAATACCTTACAGGAGAATACGAGGCTTTTCTTTACGGCACGGAGGACGAGGGCGAAACCGTACTCAGGGTCAGTATGGAATGCAAAAATCCTGATGCCTGCGACAGAGACCTCATACAGGAAAATTTTGTTCGCTCTTTCCTTAAATATAAACCTCCCCTTTCCAGGGCTTATGAAGATGGCAGTTTCAGGATTCTCTTCAATTTTGCAGGTCCAGGAGAACTTGAGCTGTATAAAATTAAAGGAAGACCAAAAAGGCTAGTAGACAGAAGGTAATTTTTAATCCTGTGACTATTTTTATTTTTTGTTTATTTTTTAATTTTTTATTTTCTTTTCAATATCCTGCTTATTTATTTGTTTTACATCCTTCTTTTTGATTTTATTTTGTAACTGCTCAGAGTATAGTTAACGGCGCTCCTATGAGCGCCGCACGAATACCCTCTAAAACAGGTAAACCGTTCTTTTTTCCTGTAGAAATGTACGCCCTAATTCTGCAGAAAGCTTGCGCTCCCATTGCTTTTCTGAAAGTTCCCGATATTTTCTGCTGTAGTTTCATCATCCTGATATCTCTTTCTGCCTGATTATTATCAAATGGAACTTTCAAATCTGTCAGGAATCTCAGAATCTTTTCTTTGTGTTCTATAAACCTATCCAGCAGATTCCTTGATTTTGTTTTTGGATTTTTACCGCGTTTTCCCTGTTTTTCAGGATTTAGAGAATGCGGATTTTCTTCAAGCGCTCTAATGATAATTGCATCAAACCTTTCTTCCAATGCTTTAATTTGCTCAAAATCAGGTTCTCTTAATTGCTCTTTACACTCATCAGTGTATTTCTTCATCTCAGTGAGCAGTTCATTCATCTCTTTAGCCCATGTCTGTTTATAGTTCTCTTCAATTCCTGTAAGTTCTCTCTGTAAATGAGCGTTACACAGAGCATGATCACAATCATAAACGTTGTAAGGTTTCCATCCATCATGAACTGCTACTCCCTTAAACTTCGGAAGAATTCCCATAGCATCTATTGCTTCTGCTCCTCTTTTTGTATGAGCAAAATAACATGTGTATTTTTCATTAGAAGCTACATGAAGCCAGTGTCTTTTTCCTTCAATCTTCATACCAGTTTCATCAAAATTGATTACAGGCGAGGCTAATAACTTCTCTCTAATAACGTTTTCAAATTCCTCTAAATTCTGGAAACATTCTCTTTCTGCTCTAATTATCGTAGCAGGACAGATTTTTATTCCCATAATGTCTTCAAATAACTCAGAAATTCTATCATAAGGAACAAACTGGTAATTTTTACAGTAAATAGCTGAAGCTAAAATATTAGGGCCATACTGAACCGGATATTTCACTGATTCGGGAAAAACGGCTTTATTCAACTTTCCACAACAAGGACAGGTTTTAATCTGACTTTTATGTTCTGTAACAATTAGATTTACGGGAGGAATGTCAAAGACCTGTCTTCTCTCATAAGCTTCAACTTCAACATTCTCAAGGGTAGATCCGCATTCTTTGCAGCAGGTCAAAGAATGTTCTATTACCTACTCAGGATGATCAACCATATCAAGAGTCGTGCCTGGATGACCTTCCTGACCTCCAGGTTTCTTCCCGCTTGGTTTACGCAGACTCTTGGGATTAGGTTTCTCTTTGACAAAATAATCAGTAGAAGGAGGTCGACTGCTGTTACGACTGTTTTGATTTAAACGAGATTCTAAGGCTACAAGTCTTTCAGTGAGTTCTTTAACTTGAGATTCTAAACTCTCAATGTAAGCTACAATAATTTCAGGATTTGAAGCACAGTAAGAAAGAATCTCATCACGTTTCATAAAGCTAAAAAGGAATCATTTTATATCCAATTTTTCCTCGGAACGAGGAAAAATGTGTAGCCTCGTTAAGGCTACCTGAATAGTTACTTTATTTTTTCGATATCTTTTTCATTTTTTATTTTTTATTGACGTCTTATCCTTTTAATCTATATCGAATTTGACAATTCCCAAACATTAATATACTGAAGGATGAATTTACATACCGACACAACTCTTTTATATTAATGATCAAGTGAAAAAAACATATATAGTATTACATACAATAAGTTTATGTAATATCATTCGGATAAATTACAAATTACTTGGTGATACGATGGAAACAGAACTTATGAGGATAGGAGTCTCCCTACCCGACACACTTCTTAGTAAATTTGATGAGATTATTGAAAAAAGAGGTTACTCTTCCCGTTCGGAAGGCATAAGGGACGCCATCAGGAGTTATATTTCTTATTACGAGTGGATGGGTGACATTAAAGGTCACCGTGTAGGTACTGTTGCCGTTATTTACGACCACACCAAGCGCGGGCTTTCCAATGCACTTGCAGATATACAGCACCACTACTCTCACCTGATTAAGTCTTCCGTACACATCCACCTTGACCACGATAATTGTTTTGAGGTTGTTGTTCTTGATGGTGATGGCGAGGAAATCAAAGAACTTGCCGAAGCCATTATGTCACTCAAAGGCGTAAAATTCTCAAAACTTACTACTGTAGCCTCAAATGAAAAGATTTAATTTTATCTTTCAGGGATGAAAATCTCTGAAAAGATAGTATTGCTCAGGAAGAGGGACATAAATCTTTTTTAACGGGTAAAAGTCCCTCAATTCCTTATTAGTTTTTCTCAAAATGCCTTTCTATATGCCTCAAAAGCAGGTTTCCGAATTCTGTCAGCTCATAAATCTGGAAGCTGCGCTCTCTTCTTGAATCGACCAGCCCTGCTTCCTTTAAAAGCTTCAGATGATAGGAAAGTGCGGAATGCTTCTGGTCTGTAGCTTCAACAAGGACACAGACGCAAAGGCTCTGGACTTCAAGAGCTTTAAGTATCCTCAGGCGGGTCGGGTCTGCAAGGACCTTGAATAAACTTACTATTTCTTCAACATCCTCATTCAGAGCCGTATGAACAGCTTCCAGCACATCTTCAGGAAGGGAATAAGCATCCCGGACTTCGATTATCTTCTTCTCAGACATTTCTTCCACTCAGACCTTTTTTCTACCCGGACATAATTGGGGCAAAGCAGACGGTCGCTAATTTAACTTTTAAAGTTTCCAGTCATTATTCTGACTTAAACGCTTCTCTTTAGTTTCTGAGTTCCCTTATATTTATTGCTGCTTCCTCTTTAAACCTTCAGAACCTCTTAGCACCATTCATTCTTTCAAGCCTGAAGAGTCTTTTTTCGGCTATCCGGCTCCAGTCCGGTAGTTTTTTACGACTCCCTTTGTGACCTCACATTCCTTTCAGGGTATCGGTATTTGTTGAAAGGACTTCCCTCCATCTGAATCCCAGTTCAGATAAGGCAAGCCCGCCTCCCAGAAGTGTGATTGAATTCTTTATTATGTGGTCAATCACGGCGACAGTAAATGCGAGTTCAGGCTTGATCCCCCCTAGTACGAATACTGCAGTAAGGGCAACTTCATATGTCCCTATGGCTCCGGGAGTAATTGGAAAAGTTTTCGCAATGTTTCCGAGAGCTACTGCAAGGAAAACCAGGGATATGCTGAAAGTTGAAGTCATGTCCACTCCAGCCGCCGGAAAGGCTTTCAAAACCAGAAAGCAGGTAAAGATATCCATTCCCCATATAAGGAGGGAAGATGCGACCACTGCAAGAAAAGCCCCGGGCCTGACTGCAACAACGCTCATCTGACGGATAAAGGTGGAAGCGAATTCTTTTATTTTACTCAGAGGCTCGCCTGATATATTTTTATGAACTTTTTCTTTTCCTTTCTTTTTATTACGGCTCTCTCTATAAGATAATATAAAGAGAGCAGCGAAGAAAAGAAGGACTGCAACCCCTGAGAATTTAATCAGGGACTCCATCCAGGGAGTAAGCTCTAATCTGGAAGCCACGCCTGAAGATGCAAGTATGGCAATGAAGGTAATTGCAATTATGTCAAAGACTCTTTCTACGGTCAGAGAGGAGAAGCTGGTTGTAAAGGCAAGGTCTTTACTTTTTTTCAGGATATACATCCTGCTGAGGTCTCCTATTCTTGCAGGAAGGATAACGTTTGCAGACTGGCTGATGAAAATGCTCCCGGTAAGAAATCCAATTCCATAATGGTTTCCAAGCCTGTTAAGGATCTGCTGGAAACGCATCCCTCTCAGGGGCCAGGAAGCGCAATAAACAAAAGATGCAAGAGCCAGTGTTCCGGGTGAGACATGTTTTATATTTTCCAGAACCTCGGATGCGCCCAGAAAGGTTGCAGCAAGTGCAAGAATCAGAATTGCAAGAAAGGCTGTCAGGAATATTTTGCCCTTTCCTGAAAATAAGCCCGGAAAAAACAGTTCCCACCAGAGGCGGAAGACCTCCGAACCCATTCCAACGATATCCTTTGCGAAATTGACCTTGCTTGACCCTCCATGCCTCCAGTAAACAGGGAACTCAAGGACCCTGTAGCCCCGGTGCTGGGCCCTGACAAGCAGTTCAGTGTCCCAGAACCAGTGCTGGTTCTCAATTTCATCGAGCAGTTCCAAGAGAGGGCCTCTCCTGAAAGCCTTGAAACCGCACTGGTGGTCATAAAGTTTTGAGTGCAGAAAGAGCCTCACCATGGAATTATATCCTCTGCTCGCAAACTCGCGCTTGAAAGGCCTTTTTGCATCGCTTTCGGGCATTATTCGCGAACCGGTGGCAAAATCATAGCCATCAGTACTTATAGCCCTTATCAGTTTTTCCAGGTAACTCATATCCGTTGCAAGATCAACATCAATATAGCAGAGTACCTCCCCTGAGGCTGCCTTAAAAGCCCTGTTCAGAGCCTTTCCTCTCCCCTGCCGTTCATCGGAATGCAGGTGCTTTACATAAGGGTACTTTTCCGAAAGTTCTGAAGCTATTCGGTCAGTACCGTCCTTGCTCCCGTCCTCTGCTATTATGATCTCAAAAGAATGAGTTATTTTCGAAAGGGTCTCTGCCGTTATCGAGACCGTATTTTCTATTCTGGCTGCTTCGTTGTAAGCGGGCAGAACTACTGAAACGCTGGTTATACGAACAACCTCTTGATGTTTATAATATTAATTGAGCTTTTATGCTAACCGTATTTCCTGTAAAACTCTGAAAATTTGTATAATTCTATATTTATAATATATATTTGCGAAATCTGTTTTGAAGCGTATTTATGAAAAGTATTTATGAAACAATGTTCAGATATTGAAATTAATGATACATTTATCTAAAATTCGTTTTTTATCTTAGCCGTATTTTTTTCTAAAAGTGGAAATTCATAACATCTTTTTTACGGTTTTTTTTTCAATTTATATATTGTGGCTGAACCCTCGTAAACAGGTTCGAAATAGGCTTTATTTTCGAATTTTTTCGTATTTACGTCATATACCTGCCTTTCAAGAGTTCCGATATATACATAGGTTACGTTATATTTTTCTATAAGCTCAATTGCTTCCTCTTCACTGCCCGTTGAATAAATCAGGCTGACGTCTCCTATCCTCTTTTTCACTTCTTCATGGTCTCTTCCCCAGAACCTCTCATGCCTTGCCCATCCTATGACCGCAGGAATCCCCGTGTTTGAAGAGACGCGGCAGGCATAACTGTAGCTGCTGTCATCTTCCGAGGTTTCGAGAATTACAGGCGAGCCTTTGATATTCGCCTGCATCCACCTTATGGCGTTGTAGTCTCCCCTGTCCAGTTCCCGCATGTACTCCATCCCGTCAAGGGAAGGTTCGGCATTCATCTCTTTTATTCTTGTAACGGTCGATACTGCAGGAAAAATGGCGCAGCAGATTATCAGGATCACAAGAATAACTGACCATCCTTTTTTTACAAACTGCTTCAAAGTTTTTCTGTTTCCGGATCTGGCCGCGTAATGGGAATTAAGGTCATAATATGAATAAGCAGCTGAAATAGCAAGAAAGATCCACAGGTGCATATAAAATTTGAAAACCGTGTTCATACGGGCAAACTCCCCGGAAATGGGGTCGTCAAGGAAAATAACCTCGCAGAGGAGAGCGATAAAGCTAGCTGCTGATATCAGGAGATATACAAACCCTGACGCGCTCCGCTCAGGAATATCCTTAAGGAATAGAAGCAGGGAAAAAACAAACACAGGCAAAAGGACTGCAAGCAGGGGAATAGACCATGCTTTTGAAAGCAATGCTGAAACCCCTGCAAGCAGGACAAAAAATACTATTTTCCTTCTGGAGTCCAGGCGGGTGATAAGGAATGAAAATACCAGGAAGAGAAAAAGCCCGAAAAGAATCAGGAATCTATCAGTCTCCGTCCTTAACTCAGGCAGGACGAAATCAAACCCTCCTGCTGCCTGAGGATTAAAATCCAGGTAAAAAAGCAAATAGGGAAGGAAACTGAAAATGGAAATAAAGATCATCGAATTGGAAAATTTTGCAACAGCAGCGAATAAATTTCTATTATGGACATAATCCCCGCAGTAGAATGCAAAAATAACAAGAAATGCCAGACCGAAGTATACAGGAAAGTCCCAGGAGTTGAATGGGAATAAAAAACCCAGAGACATTGAAAACATAAGAAGTGCAAGGCTGTTTTCAAATATTGAGTCCTCATTTTTCCTGAAATGCATATTCAGGAGAAACGCAAGTACAAGAAGCTGAAAAGGGATTGCAAGCATATGGGAGTGAAGGTCGCCGTGTATGAAGCTGAAGTACGGGAATTCGTTTATTGTAAAAGGGATGACTCTTGAGCTGCTCCAGTAGTATCCTCCCAGGGCCTGCTCATGCCTGATGTACACCGATACAAATTCTATGAGCCCCTGCAGGTTTCCAAGAAGCATCCCAAAAACTGCAGTCAATATTCCATACCTGATTTTTCCACGTGTAAGGTTATATCCCATGCCGAAAAATGCGTTCAGGGACAGGGCAAAAGTCAGCGCGACTGCCAGGTTAAAAAGAATGGAAGGTTTTACTGCACTGAGTTTTCCAAATACGGCTACTGAGAGATACCCGAAATAGTAATAAAAATCCATGAGCCCGCCTGCAAACCATGGGTCCTGAGGGGGAAAGGAGCTGGCCCTTATTACTGCATTTAAAAATGCAAAGTCCATGAATTTTTCATGTCTATATATCTCGGGCAGATAAGTGCGTACAAGCAGAAAAAAAAAGAAGCCTGATGCAAATACCAGTTCGTTTACTACAAGAACTTTCCTGCCCGGAAAAAATTTCTGTTTCCTGTAAAGGAAAATGGATACGGAGCAGAGAAGGAAAAATGCAATCAGGACAGCTGTAAAGCTGAAACCCAGTATATACGAAAAAATCCAGGAAAGATAGGTAACAAGCATAATTCCGAGGGCTCTGGAAACAGAATATCCTCCGTCAGCAAGCCGGTTTCCTGCACTTCTTATGAATGGAACCGAAATAAAGCTCAGGGCTTCTATAAGAAAAAACCATATAATTATATGCAGATATTCTGACACTGTCCCCTCCCCTGCATGTAAAAAGAAGCCTTTCAGTTGAAGCCCACCTTCAGTTTACTGGCAAATTCAGTTCTTATTTCTGCTTTATTCTGAAGCCCCAAACTTCAAATCTGAAGTACTCTTTTCAAGACATGGTTGTTATAACGTACCCACTTCAAATTACATCGTTGAAAATTTCATTTAATTGCGGTACTGGCATATTTTCCGTATGTGTATTCTGCAAAATCACATTCCTGAGCTTTTCTGTAAAAAACGTATCTGGAGCCCCCAAACTTATCCAGTATAGTATTTACGAGCCGGTATAGCCTCAGGATATCCCTTAAAATGTCCTCACAAATCTCGTTTTCATTTTTTTAAATCCATAAGGACCTGCATATATTGATAATATATATTTTGTTAATATACTTATCTTTCCGTAAAGGGAACTTGTTTTTCTTTTCCTTCCTGTATTATTCTTTAAAATTATCTTTAAAATTATTTGAACAAATTTGCAACGAATTTACTGCGGTATTTGTTATCTTAAAATAGGCCTTTGTAAATAATGGTAGCCATGAAAATGCAGATTAATGGAAAAGCGGCAGGATCATGTGGCGGCGAGTGCTTTGACGTTAGAAATCCTGCAACATGCGAACTTCTTGAGCAGGTCCCGAGAGGCACGGAAGAGGATGTTGCCCTTGCGGTAGAAGCCGCTTTATCAGCTTTTGAAGGCTGGGCTTCTATCTCTCCACAGCAGAGAGGCATGGTTTTTTACAGGGCTGCCGGGCTTGTAAGGCAGAGGAAGGAGGAGCTTGCTGCCCTGCTCACACAGGAACAGGGGAAGCCTCTTGCAGAAGCCAGAAACGAACTGGAAGGCTTCTCGCATGTGCTTGAATACTACTGCGGGCTTGCAGGCAGTTTGAGGGGTGACTTTATCCCTGTTACGGGAAATGGCTATTCTTTTACCGTAAAAAAACCTCTGGGTGTCTGTGCAGCCATCATCCCCTGGAACATGCCTGCCCTGATTATGGGGTGGAAAATTGCACCTGCCCTTATTTCAGGCAACACTTTTGTGCTAAAACCTGCAAGCAGCACTCCCCTCACAAACCTCACCCTGGCTTCTATCCTGAATGAAGCCGGTCTTCCAGCAGGAGTCCTGAACGTTGTCACAGGCTCTGGAGAGATTGCAGGAGAAAGCCTTGTCCGCAGCCCTGATGTAAGAAAAATTTCTTTTACAGGGGAATCCGGGACAGGAAAAAGGATATCCGAGCTTGCAGCCAGCGGGATGAAAAGGGTTACTCTTGAGCTGGGCGGAAGCGACCCCATGATTGTATGTGATGATGCCAATCTCGAAAGTGCAGTTGCAGGAGCCATCAGGGGGAGATTTTACAATTGCGGCCAGACCTGTACTGCTGTCAAAAGGCTGTATGTTTTTGAATCCGTTGCCAGGGAGTTCATAAGAAAACTCGAAGAAGGAGTTAAGAGATTAAAAGTCGGAAACGGACTGGATAAGGATACGGATATGGGGCCTCTCAATAACCACAGCCAGTTTGAATACATAAAAGAGCTGGTAGCAGGAATTGAGGAGAAGGGTGAAGGCAGAATAATTGCAGGGGGAAAAGCCCCTTCATTCAAAGGCATGGGTAAAGGATATTTCTTTGAGCCGACTCTCGTTTCAGATGTCCCCGGAGATTCCAGGCTCCTTAAGGAGGAGGTGTTCGGACCTTTGCTGCCCATAGTTACAGTAAGGAATCTCGATGAGGCTATAGAAGAGGCAAACAGGAGCATTTATGGTCTTGGAGCATCCATCTGGACAAAAGACCTGGACAGGATAAGGATGGGATGCGAGCAGTTGAATGCGGGAATTATATGGGTTAACCAGCACCTTAAGGTAGCCCCGGAAGTTCCTTTCGGAGGAGTTAAAGAGAGCGGGTTTGGAAGAGAAAACGGGCCTGACATCCTTTCCGAATACCTCGAAACCAGGACCATAATGTTAAAAACCTGAATTTAATAACACGGAAACCGGTAAACAGAATTTGTAAAATCGGGTTTTTAATGCTGATCTGTCTGGAAGGAAAAATAAAGATTTTAAATAAAGGTTTTCGATGAGCCTTGATCAGCCGGCTCACCGAGCTTCTTCATTATACCGATTTTAACTTCCTTATCTTATTTTTTGTACTTGGGAAGGAGCTGCATGAATTCTGAAGCTTCCATTACGGGGACGCTGTCAATCACGCAGATATCAGACCAGGGCAGGTTGAATGCTCCGTAAGCTTCGGCACTTTCTGCTTCGTAGAGAATGTAATAGCGGTTTCCGGAAAGGTCAACCCACTGGTTGATTATATCAATTCCTTCGGGAACTTCCAGTTTCTTGAAGTGCTCAAGAATCTTGTCGCGATTCGAAGGGTCCCAGGTACTAACGTCCATGAATAACATCTTTTACCACTCCTCATATTTTTTTTACGCCGCCCATACCCCTTCCCGGAAGCCTGGCAGCTTCTATTTAGCATCCGGGTTATTTTTTGGAAATTCAGCCTTAAAATAAATTTTTTCTTATCTTTCTTTCATGTTATGGCTGTGTACTCCCAAAAAGCCGGTTCACGGCAGAAATTCAGAACATTTTTTGTTTTTCTGCCTCCCCTCGCTTTGGCACTCTCAATTCCCCGTGGGTGACAAATTAGGCAAGGCAGGCAGCCTTGCAGAAGAGATTCTGCAGGCACAGACATTATAATATCATCACTTAGGATATATAATAGTTCGTCCGAAAGGATTGTTTTGAGTTAAACGTCCTTATTTATATATTCAACTTTATTTTTTAAATTTTATATTTACTTTTGAATAGCCCCCGGCAATTAGCTTATATTATTCGATATAACCGAAATATTTTTCCAGTTATTTTACTTCTCATCGTATCCTGTCTTTTCTTTTTCTTTCCTCAATAACTCCACTGATTGAAATCCTGCTTTTACCGAGCCGTTCATGCTCCTTTCCGGGTAATTGCTTGAGGAAAACATGCCTGCAAGGTAGAGCCCTGAAGGACCTGCAGCAAAAGGAAGCACCTTTTCCAGATAACCCTGTTCGTATACTGGAGCAGTATCCATCCTGCGGTATAGCCTTGTCCAGCGCACATCTTTTCTTGATAATTTGGGAAACATTTTTTCGAGCCCTTTTAAATAGGAATCTATAACATCTGTGTCTTTTTGCGTCCAGAGGGGACTTTTTCTGTCCTGGAAATAAGACGTTACATACACAAGGTTTTCTCCGTAATCGTCAAAAGGCAAAAAATTAGTGTGCTCGATTACGGCTCCAAAGGGCACATCTGCTTTTATGTTTAGCCAGTAATTTCCGTCTTCCATAAGGCTCCTGTCAAGCCCTATCAGAGCACATGCAGTCCCCTGATAACGTATACTCTTCAGGGTCTCGTGAAGGTCTCCCAGTTTACCTCCGGTAATCGCATCAAGCACCGCTGGTTCTGCAGTCGAGATCACTGCGTCGCAGGGTATGAAATCCCCGTTAACCTTCACGCCCTGCACTGCATTGGCTTTAATTACGATTTCTGTTACTTCCCTGTCTGTTCTGATTTCCCCTCCGTTTGCTGTTATCTCTCCTGCCAGGGCTTCTATAAGGGAGTTAAACCCTCCTCTCATGTAACCCAGTTTCTCTCCTTCTGCTCCCCTGTCCGACCTTATTTTTACCCTTCCGATAACCCAGGCAGCTGAAACATTTTCTGCATTATCCCCGAATTTGCTTTTCATCAGGGGGGCAAAAAAATTCTCGTACACGGATTTCCCTGCAGTATCAAGAATCCACTCTTTTGCTTTTATCCTGTCATAGGGAGCCGTGTCTTTTATCAGCTTTATTCTCAGGACCAGCATGCCCAGTTTTGCCAGGTCAAGAATGGAAAGGGGGCTGAAGTGTAAGATCTCAACAGGCGTATTCATTGGATAATTTTTACCGTCCACGAAATAAGCGTTTTTTCCTTTAAGCCACAGCATTTGCTTTTCAAGCCCGAGTTCTTTTATAAGGGCGAGGAGTTCGGAATCACTCCTGAATATATGGTGGTAATATTTTTCGATAAAGTATTTTTTTCCTTCATTCTCAATAGAGTAACTTGCAGACATCCCCCCAATATCAGGATCTTTTTCAAAAATTATTACTTCATCAGATTTACAGAGCCTGTAACCAGCAGACAAACCGGCAAGTCCGCTTCCGATTATCACTATTTTCATGTTTATTTTTTCCTTCTATTCATTAAATTTTTAAACTAATTTTGATAGTTGATTTTTATGATTATAAAACTCCCGCATACAAAAATAGATGGATTCTATGTATCAAATAGATGGATTCTGAGTATTATCTTCTCGTAGAGTGATTTTCTAGAATGACAGCTTCTTAAAAGCCATTTTGCATATCGCTCTGTCTAACCGATATATATACGTTAAACTAATTTATATCATAGTACACGACATATTGAATTCAGTGTTATCCCGTTTTTAATTTAACGAGGTCCAGGGTTGTACTACGATCAGGATATCAGCTCGGTTTTTGGGGAACTGAGGACATCAGTAAAGGGGCTGAGCCCCGAAGATGCCGAAAAGAGACTGGAAGAATACGGAAAAAACGAGCTTAAAGAAAAAGAAAAAGTCTCTGTTTTCAGGCTCTTTCTCTCGCAATTTAAAAGCATTCTAATTCTCATCCTTGTAATTGCTGCCATCGTTTCGGCTCTTCTTGGCGAAGCCATTGATGCTGCTGTGATTTTATTTACCGTTTTTCTTGCCGGAATCCTCGGTTTTGTTCAAGAGTACAGGGCTGAAAAAGCAATCGAGCTCCTTAAATCTCTTACATCCCCGGAAGCAACTGTAGTACGAAATGGCAGTGAAAAAAAAATCCCCTCAACCTATCTGGTTCCCGGAGACATTATTTTGCTCCAGACCGGGGACCGTATTCCTGCAGATGCCAGGATAATTGAAGAGTTTAACCTCAAAGTCGATGAATCCTCCCTTACCGGGGAATCCGTACCTGCCCAGAAGGTTACCGATGCCCTGCCGGCAGGCACTTCCGAGGCTGACAGGAATAATATGGTCTATGCAGGGACTGCGGTTGCTTATGGGAGAGGGAAAGCCGTTATTACGGCAACAGGCATGAAAACCTCTTTTGGAGAACTTGCCGGGCTTCTGGGGACAATAGAAAGGTCAAGGACTCCTCTCCAGGAAAGCCTTGACAAATTCGGCAGGTGGATCGGCGGGGCGACCATAGTAATCGTAGCTTTTGTTGCAGTTCTGGGTGTTTTTTTAGGCTTTCCACCTCTTGATATGTTTCTCTGGGGGGTTGCGCTTGCAGTTGCTGCCATACCTGAAGCTCTGCCTGCGGTTGTCACTGTGGGGCTCGGGCTTGGAGTAAGGCGCATGGTCAAAAGGCATGCCCTTGTAAGAAAACTTCCTTCCGTAGAAACCCTTGGTGCTACCAATGTCATATGTTCGGATAAAACAGGCACGCTTACCCAGAATAAAATGACAGTTGAGAGGATTTATGTTGACAGGCAGATTCTCAGGGTCACGGGAGGCGGATATGACCCGGATGGGAAATTCCTGAAAGGAGATTCGGAGAAAGAAGACCCTGAGGTCTCCGGGGACGATATTCACCTTAGGGTCCTGCTGCTCTCGGCTGCTTTATGTAACGATTCAAACCTCTATAAAGAAGAAGACGGGTGGAAAATCAGGGGAGACCCGACAGAAGCAGCTCTTGTGGTCGCTGCGGCAAAGGCTGGTTTTGAAAAATCCGAACTTGACAGTAAATATCCCAGGCTTGCGGAAATTCCTTTTTCTTCCGAAAGCAAGAGAATGACCACTTTTAATAAACTGGATGATTTTCCCGGGGATGTACTTGATTCCGAACTGGTAGCTTTTTCGAAAGGGGCTCCTGAGGTTATTCTCGGTTCATGCACGAAGATTTTCCTTGACGGCGAAATAAAAACTTTAACCCATGGGCAGAAGCAGGAGATCTTAGAGGAAGTAAAAGAGCTTGCTGACCAGGCTCTGAGAGTCATGGCTTTTTCTTTCCGCCCGTTTGAAGAGGGATTCTCTCCCGAAAAAATCTCTTCCGGGAAAATCCCTGTGGAACGGGCCGAAGAAGATATGGTTTTTTCAGGTTTAACTGGCATGAGAGACCCTCCCAGAGAAGAGGTAAAGGCTGCGATCAGAACCTGCGAGGATGCCGGAATCAAGACCGTGATGATAACCGGGGACCATAAGGTTACAGCGGCTGCAATCGCCCGGGAACTCGGTATTCTGAAAGAGAACGACCTGACACTTACAGGTTCGGAACTTGACAGCCTTGAAGAAAAAGAATTTGAGGACAGGGTTGAGAGGGTCTCGGTTTATGCACGTGTCTACCCTGCCCACAAATTGAGGGTTGTGGAAGCCCTTAAAAAGAAAGGCTATGTTGTGGCAATGACAGGTGACGGGGTAAACGATGCCCCTGCCCTTAAAGCTGCGGACATGGGCATAGCCATGGGTATCACGGGCACGGACGTCAGTAAAGAAGCTTCAAGCATGATCCTTACCGATGATAATTTTGCGTCAATCGTCTCGGCAGTTGAAGAAGGCCGGAATATCTTTAAAAATATTAGAAACTTCATCACATACGGGCTTACCTGCCACATAGGGGAGGTACTGATCGTTCTCATAGCAATCCTGGGCTGGCAGATACTTCCTCTTATGGCTGTACAGATCCTGTGGATTAACCTCATTACAGACGGGCTTCCTCCTATGGCTCTTTCAGTTGAGCCTCCTGATAGGGGGCTTATGAGGCAGAAGCCCAGGAACGTTGAAGAAGGGCTTATTACACGCCGTGAGATAACTGCCGGGCTCGGAATAGGGATCCTTGTCACTTTGCAGGCACTGATAGTTTTAGTCTGGTCTCTGGAGAGCGGCTTTTCCCTTTCCAAACTGCAGACAATGGTTTTTACACTTGTAGTATTTTCAGAGATGTTTAATGCCTTTAACTGGCGGTCTGACAGGTATTCGGTCTTTTCTCTGGGGCTGTTTACAAACAAAGCCCTGATTTACGCAGTCCTTACCACGGTGGTCCTGCAGTTGATGGTTATTTATGTCCCGTTCCTTCAACTTGCTTTCAGTACAGTTCCCCTTTCCCTTCCGGAATGGGGGATCATACTCGCTTTAGCCTCCACCACCCTCATTTCCATGGAAATTGTAAAGCACATAAATAACGGGAAAAGGGCTGATTAACGTAAATAACGGGGAAAAGTCTGATTAGCATAAATAATGGGGAAAAGTCTGATTAGCATAAATAGTGGGGAAAAGTCTGATTAAAGGGAACCTTATAAGCGGTGCAGGGGTATTTTTTCGTGCCCTATTCTTAAAACTCATGCTCCTGCTCTTTTCAACTTCCGGGTTGTTCACTCTTATCCAACCTTTAATTCATTGCCTGTTTTGTTTTTTCTTTCTGCCTGGATCGCAAATTTCAAAGCCGAAGGTGAAATCAGAATGGACACAATAACCATAAACACCATGGCTGAGAATATTTCTTCGCCTATAATTCCGATCCCTCTTCCTATTGTCAGCATCACAAGCTCTATTCCTGCCCTGGGCATGACCCCTGCCCCAAATGCGAGGCTTTCGCAAAAATTGAACCCTATGGCTTTTGACCCTATGAATCCCCCTATCAGCTTTCCTGAGAGGGCCAGGAGGGTGACCACAGGGACGAAAATACCTGCTTTTACCAGGGCGTAAAGATCAATTGAATATCCTATGAACGCGAAAAAAAGTGGGATTAAAATCCCGTAAGCCAGTCCCTCTACTTTGCTCTGCACGTCAGGAATCTTTGCAAGGGGAATTTCAGAAATTAACATCCCTCCTATGAATGCTCCTATTGTTGCATGAAGCTCAAATAACTCTGCAAGATAGGAAGAAAAAAGGGCTGTCATAACCACAAGGGAAAATACTGCTTCTTTTGCGTGCATTTTCTGGGCATGGACAAAAAGCCTGGGAAAGAAATATTTTCCGAGGATGTACATAATCAGCAGGAAAAGCAGGATCTTTCCTGAGATTGTAAGAACTGCCAGGGCAGAAGGTGCGCGGTTAAAACGGGCAAAGGTAACAATCAGGGAGAGAAGGGATATTGCTATAATATCGTCCAGAACCGCCGAAGAAAGCATTACTAGGCCAGGTCTGCTGGACAGGTAGTTAAGGTCTATAAGAATTCTGATAACCACTCCTATGGCTGTCGGGCTGAGAGCAACCGCCATAAAAAGGCTTTGAAGAAATGTAAAATTAAAGATTTTCCCAAGCATGAACCCGAATGCAAAGGCAAAAACCAGCTGGGTGAGAGTAGGGATAAAGGCAACCAGTACTGCGGGTCTCAGGTCCCTCAGGCTCACTTCTTTATATCCTGCGGTAAAAAGCAGGAAAATGGACCCTAGCTGAGCAAAAAAAGTTATTATCCCGGTTTCCACATCCAGAAAAAGTGCTCCAAACAGAATCCCAGCCAGAATTTCTCCCATAACTGAGGGGACTCCGGCCCTTTCTGCTATCTCACCAAAAAATTTCACGCTGAAAATGAGAAACAGTACCTGAAACAGAGCACTTATTGCTTTACCCCCCGGTTCTTATTTACACGTTTGTTTTTATTTTTTAATTTCCTTTTATACCCTCTTTTTAAATTTTCTTTTATACCCTCTTTTTAAATTCCTTTTTACAGCTCCTTTTTAAATTTCCTTTTTAGCCTCCTTTTTTAATTTTGCTTTATTGCCCATCTTTTTCTTAAGAATTCTTTTTCATGCATCCATTTTTCTCCGTCTGCATATCTCTTTCACAAGGTCTCTTTTTGATATGATCCCCACGAGTTTTCCATTCTCGCTCACATAAACGCGGTCAAACCTGTTTTTCATCATAAGGTCAGAAACATCTTTCAACGTGGAATTTAATGAGATTGTCACAGGGTGCGTAATCATAATTTCTTTTGCGTTTTCTCCGAGCGACCTTCTGGCTGCAAGGGGCGTATATTTAGCTCTGGGCATCAGGCATAAAAGCAGGATCTCAAGAACAATGTCAAGGTCAATAACCCCTGCGAGCTCTCCTTTTTTGTTAACTACGGGCAGGGTATGGTAGGGATTTTTTGCAAAAAGTGAAAAAACTTCTTCAACAGGTGCATCTTCATTTACCGTTACAAGGTCCCGGGTCATAAGCTCTTCAATAGTCATCCAGAGGCAGCCTTCGGATCCCCTGACAATTGATTCAAAAAACGCCTCTGCTTCCCTGGGATTATCCTTCTGAGAGGGCTCTTTCATAGATTCAGAAAATTCTTCTTCTTTTCTGGAGTTTTTCTCCGTTTCTGCATTATCATCTTTTTTCCCGGAGGTTTTTTTCTGCATAAAGCTCTCTGCCAGAATGATACCCCTCCACGGCTATTTTTATACCTTCCTTACTGTTTTCCAATCTATAGTATCCACTACTATTTGTTTCTGGATTTATATAAAAAAACAGGAATCTCAGTTTCACTGTAGAGAATGGGTTATCTGATTTTTTCAGGTTTGTTGCTTTTCAATATTGGTACTTTTCAAATTTGTTGCTGTTCGGGTTTGTTGTTTTTCAGGTTTGTTTCTGTTCAAGTTTATTGCTGTTCAAGTTTGTTGTTATAATAAAGAGTGAAATCCCTTCCAGGGCGCAGGGTGAAATTGTAGGAAGAATATTCTTCTTCTGAAAGTTCCCTGTACATATCACAGGATATGGGGACGATTATAGCATCGTATTTGCTGCTCGACGGTGGTTTTGAAGAGTATGCCGCTCTTTCATAGTCCCGCAGGTACCAGGGAAGGGGCCAGTAGAGTTGATACTGGTCAATCACGTAAATTCTAAGGGTATCAGGGCTTTCATTGAATCCCTCTATCTTCTCCATCAGTATCCTGATATCAGGAGATGCCTGCGTGTATGTTATCAGTTCCTCGTCTTCCATACTTCTATAATAATTTACCGAGATGCACTGGCTAATGAAGACAAGCAGAGTAAGCACAAGAATTACTGTAAGTAGAGCACGGATTTTACCAGGGTAATCAGGCTTTTTCGGCTGTCCGTCTTTATTCTTTTTAGAAAATACTTCTCCAAGAAAGGCTCCCGCCAGAAGTCCGAAAGGCAAAACTATGTGAACGACAAGCCAGGGGACTTTTTCCTGAATATATGAATATAGCAGCAAGCTTGTAAGCGCCCAGTAGCAAAGGAAAAGGAAAAATGAATAATTCTGCCCTTTATTTCTCACTCTATTAAACAGGAAATAAAAAAAGCCAGCAGCCCCAAAGAGTACAACCGGAATCTCATATCTGAGGAGAATAGGGATATAATAGTAAAAGGGACCTCCAATCCTCTCTATCCTGTGCATTTCCATCCAGTGATTAAAGGCCCTTTCCACTATTGAAAAAAGAGATACATCGTACCTGAAAGCACTGGAGTAAAAAAACATTATAATCAAAACAGAGAGTGCCCCTGAAAGGATGATCTCAGGAAGATAGGGCAAAAGAGCCGAAGTCTTACTGCGCAGGGTCTTCTTTAATCCCATATTCTCTTTTTTCCAGTCTGAACAAATCCAGTAAAGAAAGCCCAATCCGGCATAAGCCCCGAAGACGGCAAGAATTATGTAAGCATTTTCTTTTGATGACACTGCAACGGCAAGGGATGAGGCCACCAGGATGAGGTAAGGGTACCGCTTTAAGCTGTGTATGCTGTCAAGATATCGGAATGTGCCTGTCACTGCGGCCAGGGTGCAGAATATAATTATCATATCATTTCTGAAGAACCTGGAAAAATACACCATACTCGGAGAAAAAGCAAGCAGAAACATCGACCAGAGAACACCGTTCTTTCCCAGTTCTTTTCTCAGCAAAAAAAGTAAAAGGATTGTTGCAACTCCGAACAGGACCGGGACAAGGCGGGATGTCGTGTCAGTTATTCCGAGAAAATGAAAAACAGCTGCAGTAGAATGGAATAGGAACGGGCCGTGGTAGGCTGGATCGTAACTGTACTCGCCGTGTTCAAGAAGTTTGAGGGTAAAACTGGCATGTATGCTTTCATCGTGGTGGAGAACCCTCTCTCCCAGCTCGAATAATCTGAAGGCAAGGGCAAAAAACACAATCATAAGCCCGTAAAGCCAGTATTTTTTATCCGGAACCTCCGAATTTGTGTTTTCATAACCTGGAATTTTCCGCATTGTTTCCCGAACCTTCCGGTAATGGATGCTTCTTATAAGGCATAGGTATATTTAAGGAGTAGGATGAAATAGTCTTCCTCATGGCTGAAGTAAAAGTTAAGTTATTTGCAAATCTGCGTGAGGGAGCAGGCACACCGGAACTCCTTCTTTCCGGAGAAAAGGTTATTGATGTCCTTCTGTCTCTTACAGAAAAACATCCCGCTTTAAAGGAACTCATTTTTGAAAAGAACGATGGAGAAGATGAAAGCCCGGTTCTTTGTGCTTCCATTAACGTCCTGATAAACGGGAATAATGTCAGGCACCTTGAAGGGCTTGACACTGACCTTAAAGATTCGGATGAAATTGGGGTTCTTCCTCCTGTCTCCGGAGGATAAGTTTTCAGGGGGCCAGGAGTATGGGCAGGATATTCAAAGAACGTACTTCCATTGACGAGGCTTTGGAGCTTTTCCTTGAGAGCTTTTCTTCTCTGAGTCACACTGAAGAAGTACCGCTTGAAGCCTGTGCAGGCAGGGTACTTGCAGAGCCTGTAATTTCCGGAAGGGATGTCCCTCACTACAGGCGCGCTGCAATGGATGGATATGCTGTCAGGTCATCTGATACTTCGGGCGCTTCTCCTTCAAATCCCGTGTTTTTGCAGCTTTCGGATTGCGTAGAGGAAGGAACTGCTATGTGGGTTCATACGGGAGCTGTTCTGCCTGAAGGGGCTGATGCTGTTGTGGTGGTTGAGGACACCGTTACAGCCGGAAACATGGTTGAAATCAGGGCTCAGGTCCATCCGGGAAAGAATGTGGGACAGGCTGGAGAGGATATCAAAAAAGAAGATCTGGTTTTTAAGGAAGGGCACCTCCTTCGCCCCTGTGATGCTGCAGTTCTTGCCTCTCTCGGACTGGATATGGCGAAAGTTTTCAGAAAACCTGTGGTTGCGGTCATCCCTACAGGAGATGAACTGGTAAGCCGTGAAAAGGCCGGGCAAGTTCCTCCCCCCGGAATGGTGCTCGAAACGAACGGGCTTATGACTGCTCTTTATGTGGAAAAGTGGGGTGGAGTTCCCAGATATACAGGTATTGTGCCTGACCGTCCTGAGAGTATAAAGGAAGCCATAGAAGCAAACCTTGACGCTGACATGATTCTCCTATCAGGAGGGACTTCGGTCGGCAAAAGAGACCATGCTCCCGAAGTTGTGGAATCTCTGGGAAAACTGCTTGTCCATGGGGTGGCGGTCAGTCCTGGAAAGCCTGCAGCGCTTGGGGTTATAGGTAAAACTCCTCTGGTTTGCCTTCCAGGCTACCCGGTTGCCGGGCTTGTTGCCCTGTATTTCTTTGTCCGCCCCGGGATAAGGAAGCTGGGGTCGATACCCAAAGCGCCGGAATTTGTCTTCAGAAAACGGCTGGCTGCAAAAATAAGTTCTAAAATAGGATATGTTAATTTCGTTCGGGTTGTTTTTGATGGGGATAAAGTACGCCCTCTTACGGGAAAGGCAGGAGTTCTGAGCTCGGTTGCAAAGGCTGACGGTTATGTGCTGGTGCCTGAAAATATAGAAGGTTATGAAGATGGGCAGGAAGTTGATGTTTTTTTAATTGAGTGAAAAAAACATCAATAAGCAGCTATGGCTTACTTCCTCCACTTTTCTCTTCTTTTAAAATAAATAGTATTTTATACTTGCAGGAGGTAATAGGAAAGAATTAACCGTCCTTTATTGCAATTTTTTAATAAAAGTGAAAACATGCCCTCCCCTGACAAAGAAATGGATAAAGTTTTATTAATAGGACTCGGCGGCTTTCTGGGAGCCGTTTGCCGATTTTTGATCTGTGAGCATGTGGATGGGCAGCTTGGCATCCTTTCTGTAAATGTACTCGGGAGTTTTATGCTGGGTATGATAATGTATGATGCTGAGTACCTGAGCTTCATAGGTCCTAAAGGAAGACTGGCATTCGGGACCGGTTTCATAGGGGCGTTCACAACCTTCTCGACGTTTGCTGTCCAGTCTTTCAGTATGGCTTTTCTTCCTGCCCTTGGAAATATCAGCGCCAACCTATTTCTTACCCTTACAGGCGTATTCTTTGGCAGGAGCTTTATAAAAGCTCTCTCAAGCAGGGAGATTTGATCCATGCTTCCTGCGGCAAACATCGGAGATCTTTTTTTGATAGGCACGGGCGGTTTTATAGGGGCGTCTCTTCGCTATACTATTTCAAGCCGAATGCCAAAAATCCGGAGTATCCCGGCAGGAACCCTTACAGTAAATTTTCTGGGAAGCATTGTGCTTTCCCTTCTTACTTTTTCCTCTGAGCCCGAGTCCGTGGTCTATCTGGTAAATATAGGAATTCTCGGCTCCTTCACGACCTTCTCAACCTTTGCTTACGAAACCTTCAAGCTACTGGAAGACGGACAGAACGTTTCATTTTTTCTGAATATTTTCCTCAATGTTATCCTCTGTCTTCTGGGAGTAGGCATCGCATACTTTGCTCTCAGGCTTTGATTTTGAATTTTTAAAGCGTCAGCTTTTGAGAGCAGGAATCCAAAACTCCATATCGAGGATCAAAAAAGCTATTTTTAATCAAAAATATCATTTTTACTCAACAAAATTATTTTAATCAAAGAACTATTTTTTTATAGGCAGGGCTGGTGGAAATAACCTTCCAGTGATAGAAAAAGACCTGAATTGATTAAAATTCAGTGACCTAAAAAAAATTGATAATTAAAAATGGTAAAATGAAAAAGCCCGATTATTTTACAAGGGCTTTTGCAGATCTTCTTATGAAGCGCCTCTTGTGGCCTGAAGAGGTGAAGCGCTGTGCAGGTCCGGGGTGTGCTTTCTGTGATTTTGATTTTTGGACCTTGATTACTTTGCCTTTTCTGCCTTTTACCTTTACCCAATCAATGCTGCCGGTTTTGCCCATTATCATTCCTCGCTGATTTTGATTTGAATTTATCTATATTTGCTTTAATTCATTGATGATTTATTCACATACCGTATCCGCCTTCTCGCCTATCGCTGCTGTTTGCCGCGGATTTTTTCCTTCAGCAGCGATTTGGCAAAAAGGTAATCTGATTCGATGATTATCAAATAGGTAATCTTTCAATGATCTTGATCGGAATATCTGATATTCCTTAAAAAGCCTGAAGTAAGAGACTATGGTTTAATCAAGCCTTGAGTTTATCATAAAGAGAAATGCTACTAGTTAAATGTTACGGATATCCGGAGGAATTCAGGCATAAAAAAATGGCAGATATACGTAAGGTATAAATAATTCCGAAGATGCGTATAAATCCGACTGAAACTGGCTTGAACCTTAAAAGCTCTTCTGAAAGCCATATTCTTTTTCTGGAGAGGTGATTCCCGTAAAAAATGACCCAATTGACACCAGGCTTGCCGAAATGCACGAGGAACTTCGGGATTTAAGAAATTTTCCTGACTCCGAATTTGTCGGCATAATCAGGGAACTAGGGTTCAAATGTGAACTCTGTGCCCGCTGCTGCACCAGAGAGTTTAACGACCATGTGTTCCTGCTGGACTCGGACCTGGAACGAGTAAGAAGCATAGACCCTGATGCCGTCACTCCTGCCCCGTATTATGAGTTTTGCGACCAGAACGGCAGGTTCTATGTATCAGGCTATGCCCTGAAAACAAAACCTGACGGCTCCTGCATTTTCCTTGAAAATAAAAGATGCAGGATTTATGAAAGCCGCCCTTCAATCTGCAGAGTATACCCACATATGCTGCACAGGGAAGCCGATGAAACCGGAAAAGTGGACTGGCGGCAGATAAGCGGCTTAAACGAGCACGGGAGTTATCACTCAGATCTCGACGATCCGGCATGTAAAGAAATTGCACTGGAGACAAGGGCTTATGAAGAAGCTTATCTCCAGCAGGTGATTGGCTTTTTCGAAGCTGTGAAGGCTCATTTCAGGACAAATGGTTTAAAACACATCCAGAGAACCTATGACCGAAAAATGCGTGAATTTCTTAAAGGTGAATGTGACCTGGAAATTTTTGTATATTGCAAAGGCGGGTTTGAAAAACAAAAACTCGCAAAAGAGTCTGAAAGATAAGGCATAACTGTTGCCGAAAAAGGCAATTTTGTAAGCATAAAAAAAGAGAATATTTTTAAAATAATGACAGTGTAACATAAGTTCTGTAAAATCACAAATCTCAAGAAGTTCTTTGGTAGAAACTTCCATATCGGGAGATCAATTTTCCCATAATACACAAAAAATTGACTTCAAATTTACAGCAAATTAGGCACACTGCCAAAATAATTCTATGAAAATAAGAAAAGAGAGTATTTTTAAAATGATTCTATAAAAAAGGTTTTCAGTTCTTCTTCCCTTTGACCTTCCACTTCAGAAGTATTCCATCTTCAATTTTTTCAGCTGAAAACAGTTCAAGCCCGAGGAGTTCGTTTTCTGTAAAACCTTCCCCGTCAGTAAAGGTTGGAGCTGTTTTCCCTCCTATGATAAGGTTTCCAACAAAAGTATATACCTCATCAACAAGACCTGCGGAAAGCATGCCCCAGTTCAGGGTTGCGCCTCCCTCGACCATGAGGCTGTTTATACCCATTTCCTTTAATTTCGCTGCAAGCTCGGTAAGGTCAACTCTAAAAGCTCCTGTTTTTATGACAAGGGCTTTTTTTTCCAGCATCCTGATTTTTTCTTCAGGGGCGGAATTTGAAACAGCAATTATCCTGAGCCCTTCACCTTTTTTGAAGATATCGGCATTAAGAGGTGTCCTTGCTGAGCTGTCAACAACAACCCTTACGGGATTTTCACTCTTTCCGGCAGCTTTTCTGGCTGCCTTTCTTTCAGGGGATTTTACTGTCAGGCTGGGGTCATCGGCAAGTACGGTCCCTATTCCCACCATAATCGCATCTGCATGAGCCCTGAGTTCATCCATTCTCTCAAAATCAAGTTTTCCAGAGATCTTTACCTGCTTTCTTTCCTTTGTTGAGAGCTTGCCGTCAGCTGACATAGCAGAATTTATAAAAATAAAGGGCCTGTCCATTTTTTAGCTCCTGAAAAAAAGTATTGAATTGAGAGTCACGTAATTGAGAATCACGTTTTTATTTTTTAGCTGTTTAATTTTTTACCATTTAATTTTTTAGCCGGGAAGGTTTGAACAGGGGAAATGATAACTCCTTCCCCGGCTCAAAACTGTCCTTTACCACTATTCAGGCTTCTATAAGGGGCTTCAGCAGGTCGTGGTCTCTTAAGAGCCCCTGAAGCTTGCGGTTTGAATTAATTATCGGTATCTGGTCGATCCTGTTACGCTTCATTTTTCTTGCACAGTCGCTTATAGAGGCAATATAAGTAGCAGTGATCGGTTCCCGGATCATAATGTCGCTTCCTATCAGATTGGGGACTTTGATTCTGGATACGCTGTAGTAAATACTCATGGTATCTCTCATGGACTCCCATGTCCAGGCATCGTCGTCCTGACCTGCGGACATGTCTGACATCTCAACGCTGTCCTCAATAACGCTGGCAGAAATAATGTCACGGTCCGAGATAATTCCTATGAGTTCAAGGGCAGCATCAAGTACAGGTACAGCCTTGACACAAGCCAGTTCCATGATCCTGGCTACTACAGGCAAAGGCGTTTCACTGAATATTGCCACCACTTCCTTTTCCACATAGTCTTTGATAGGAGTGTCTATATTCATATCCGCAATTGCGCCCACAACATCAGCAACCGTTACAAGCCCCACGAGCTTTCCATCGTCTACTACCGGAAGCCTTCTGATGCCGTGCTGAAGGAGCAGGCGGGCAGCGGACTGCAGGTCCGATCCAGGGGATATGGTTATCGGGTCCCGTGTCATAAGAAGGGCAAGCTGTTCTTCTTCGGGGTTCTGCAAGAGGTTTGTCCTTGTCACTATCCCGACCACTTTGGAATCTTTGAGTACAGGAACCCCCGAGATGTGTTTGTTCTTAAGGATTTTAAGAACCTCGTCCCTGGAACCAGGCAGGGTTGCGCATGCGACGTCCCTTACCATGATATCTTCTATGAAGATGTTTTTTGGCATATGATCTACACCTGTGTTATCCTCTGAATCCTGGATTTTCTTTTATTATTTCTCTACGGAGGGCTTCAGCTCAGCTCTCTTCTCCACTCCGAACGACCATTACCGGAACCTTTGAGCCCCTGGCAACTTTTTCTGCAACGCTTCCGAGAAGGAACCTGTCAAGTCCGGTTTTTCCAAGTGTTCCCATAATTATCAGGTCAACATTGTTATTTTCTGCGAATTCGATAATTGCACTGCTCGGGTTTCCTTCAAGGACAACTTCTCTTACTTCTACCCCTGCTGCTTCTCCCTGGCTCTTTACGGCAGAAACTGCTTTTTCACCCTCGGACTTCAGGATCTCGTACATCGCTTCCCAGCCGACTTCCGAGCTCATAGGTATTGATGAAAAAGAAGATATGTCCACCACATAAAGTGCGTGAACCGTAGCCCCGCTGAGTTTTGCAATCTCAATTCCGTGAGATATTGCCTTCTGGGTATTCTCGGATCCATCTGTTGCAATTACTATGTTCCGGTAAAATTCGCTATTCATGTTTCGTTCTCCATTTGATTTACGAATGAAGTACCGCTAATATATCATCGGGCCTTGCCCGTTTTGTAATTCCACCTACAGGGTCCTGTATACCTGCAAGATTATTAGAATCCCCGTTCAGGATCATTAAATTGGCTTTATTCCCCTTTTCGATAGAACACATGGAATCTGGTCCCATTACAAAAGAACCATTAAGTGTGCAAATTTTAAATACTTGCCTATCATCTATAGAAAATATTTTTGACATAAATTCCATTTCAGCAAACATATTTACAGAATTTAACATTACATTATCTGTCCCGGCTGCTACCCGAATACCCGCTTCAAGCATTTCAGCTATTGGAGCCATCCCTGCCCCTGTTACAAAGTTTGACCTCGGGCAGACAACAACCGGAATTTTTGCCTGAGCAATTTCATCGAGGTCTTTTTTTCCTGCATGTGTTAAATGAATTAAAAGGTCCGGCTCAAGAGAAAGGGCTTTTTCAATGTCGCTTCTATTCTTTTCACCTGCATGGATTGCAAAAAGTTTTTTTCTTTCCCGGGTGCAGGCTGTAATCTCCTGAAGGAGGTTCATGTCGAGGTCATTTGCTCCACTCATTCCGAGCCCATCGGAACGAAGTAAAATCCTTCTTACTTCGGAAAGTACCACTTGCAGAGGTAGATCCGGTTCTGCAGGTCTTCCGAATATCAATGAACGCAGCTCAAGTCCTTCAAGGGCTTTATTCAGAGCTGCAACCCCCAAAAACCCTCCTTCCCTGAAATCAGCAAAAGCACAGGTCCCGGTATCTATCATGTCCAGTAAAGACCTTTTTATGTGCCCTACAAGGGTTTTATAGGGAGTTTCCCTGAGAATCCTGTGTTTTAATCCGTCAGGCGGCTTTACAAGAGAGTCAAGGTCTCTCTGGACCCGAAAACCGGAAGTTTTTCCAAGTACAGGGTCTTTACAAACGGAGTCCCCAAGATGAGTGTGAGCATTGACAAAACAGGGAGCTATTATATTTTTTGAATTTGTACGTTCTTCTCCAATTTCCGTAATTATTCCATTTTTTACACAGATGTACCCCTCTATGGGCAAAATCTCGGGACCTGCAATAATTGTTCCGGAAATTATTTGTTCAGTGCCGTACATCTATAAGCACCTCTGCTGTTTATCAACCTTCTGTGCTCAGCTTATGGAGACCAAACATATACATCATATATAATCTTTCCTTAAGCCTTTTTATATTATTCAGGCATTTTTTCTTCTATTCTGGGCACGCTGGAGTATTTTTTTCGTCTTTTTGGTTAGAAGTTTCTGAATATATATACAAAACAAAAATTCTTTTCACCGACATATTTATTAATTATCAAATATATATATGGGTTTCAGTCGCATTGTATAGGTCCTTGCACGAGATAATGGAAAATCCTGACTGTGAGTGTACAGACAACCCCAATGCGATACATCGATAGTGTGATATTGCCCGGCACGAGGGTAACTGAAAGGGACTGCGGAAAACCAGAGTATGATCTTTCGGAGTTAGTGCGTCCGGGTTACAGCACTATTTTATGTTAATTTATTTTTATAACTCGAGTTTATAATTTATTTCATACCTGGTGTTTTTATATATGGAAAAATTCAGTACCTGCCCAGCCGTCCAGGGTTCGCCATTCCATGCGTGGTTATAACTTATTCATTTCGGCTGCTTTTTATTTATCCTCTGCCTTTTGCTAATGGCTCTTATTACAAATTCCCAGGTTTCGTCACTAATTTATATAATATATTTTAAAAGATGAGATCCATGTCCTTTGAAGAGGCAATAAAATCTTTGGATTCCGGTATTATTGTGGATATCGAAGTCACTCCGGGTTCCAGATCGCTTTCTGTCCCGAGCGGCTATAATGAATGGCGAAAGAGAATTGAAGTAAAGCTGACCAGAAATGCCCAGAAAGGAAAGGCAAATGAGCAGCTTATTGAAAGCCTTGCAGAGCTTTTTGGCATATGCAGTTCTGATATCTTTATAAGTAGCGGAGCCACAAGCAGCAAGAAGTCCTTGCTGATAAAAGGGGTATCCTATCAGCAAGCTGTTCTGGTTTTCGGGAAACACTTAAAGGGTTGAAGCCAGGAGTTTTAGACAGTTTTCCTGACTGGCAGGCTTTCTTACCACACTTCCTGTTTAACGAAAAAGGTTGAAGAATAACGTGACTGATGTTGATGTCTACAGAAAAAGGCTGGAAAGGATTGAAGAACTGCTTCTGGAACTTTCAGAATCTGCGGAAAGAGGGGCAGTAATTATCGTAGAAGGAAAAAGAGATATTCTTTCCATGAAAAAGCTCGGTATTAAAGGCAGCTTCGAGCTTGCAACCCGGTATTCTCTTTTTAATTTCTCAGAGAGGATAGCCAGCCTCGGCTGTGAGGTTATCATACTCACGGATTGGGACAGGAGAGGTGACCTGCTTGCAGCCAAACTCTCGGAATATTTTGAAAATTTCGGGGTAAAACCTGACCTTCAGATCCGAAATAAGTTGAAACTGATTTCCCAGAAAGAAATCAAAGATATAGAAAGCCTGTATACTTATGTTTCCAAACTCAGGGTAAAAACAGGTTCTTCTCTAAACTCCGAATATGAAACGAATCTGGAATTTGAAAGATAGTAACGTTACTATCCGATAAAGTGCCCTTATTCTCAATATATTTTAAAAAAGAAAAAATGAAGATTTGAAGATTAATACTTACATCCGGTTAAAAAACTTTTATCCCTTATGCGTTGGATGATTCTCCTTTCTCCTGAATCATATCCAGGCCTTGAGGGCTCTTTTGATGATTGAATGTCCTGTCAAATTCCGGATATTTTGGAAATTTGCCAGCCAGTTCTTCAAACATTTTATGTCTTGGACTGATAATTATTATATGCGCAGGGGGGTGGATCTTCTTCAACCTGCTTATCGCCGCTCCCGCGTGGTTATTTAACTCTACAAGGGCTGCAGAGTTGCATTTTGACTTGAGTGATACGCCCATTACACTCACAAGAAGTTCATCAGCATAATTTGGCTCAATACATTTAGGAGTCGCTGAAAATTGAATATGTCCGTATCTTTCTAGGTCATGTAATGCTATTTTTACTTTATCCGAGTCGTCTGCCCGGACTAACGCGAATGATTTCATTTTTTACACACCACCAATCTATAAAGTTATCCCCATTTCGATATGGATTTACCCCTATAATAAACTTTGTGTATGAAATGGCTTAGCAGGCGACCATTATTCCCTTGCGAATGCGGCGTCCTCATCATATTATTTTAACTAAAAATGGTCATTTACGGAGTCGTAATATATTGTACGCCTTTCTCCTATACTCAAAAATTACAGGGCTATTCCATAATTGTCTTTTTTCAAGATTTAGTATGCGTCTCCATGATATGAAGCTGCGTATTCTATACTTATATGCATCGTATATATATTCGTTTTGAAATAATATTTCTTCTCAAGAAAACTTTACTTAAAGTTTTTTAAGTTGCGTTTTTTTAAAAAATTACTTTTTTTCTTTTATTAATATATTATTATTTTTTATCCCTCTTTGTCTATTTTAATATGTCCTGATTCTGCATGATGAATTTTTCACAAAATCAATCACTGACCAGAGAATTTTTTTATCCTCAATTTATTTTATTGACTTATTAAATATCATCTATAATTAAATAAATACTTTAATATATTATTTTTCCAGCCTGATGTTACTACAGGACCGGGATATACTTCCTCAAATGGTATCTTTTATTTAGGACCTTACCATATCATATACCGAAACAGTATACAAAAATATTTATCCCAGGACTCCCTGTGTCCTTTTTTCACCTCCATGTATGAAAAAGCTCAAATGTTTCGGGACTGAGTCCTTACCCTTAATTCAGTTAAACTCCTGTGGTTCAGTTAATTATATCTTATATAGCCCTTTGATTTTCAGGTCTGAATAGATAATTGAATCTGGTCCAGAACCTGTTTCAGGCTTATGTGGGCAAAGCCCTCGCAATTATTGCAAAGACGGTGAGTATATGGCTAATGATATTGAATCTAAAGTAATTAAAGCAAAAAAAGCTTCAATTGAGCTTGCCAGTGTAAGCTCCGAGGTAAAAAACAGGGCTCTTGAAGCTATGGCGGAAGCCCTTGATAAAGAGAGAAAAATCATCCTTGAAGCGAATTTAAAGGATCTTGAATATGCAGCCCAACTGAAAAAAGCCGGAAAGCTTACTCAGGCTCTTGTAGACCGGCTTAAGGTTACGGACTCAAAAGTTGACGGGATGATTGCAGGAATCAGGGACGTAATAAAACTTAAAGACCCTGTGGGAGAAACCCTTTCCACTCTTGAACTCGATGACGACCTGATCCTCTACCAGGTCAGCTGCCCTATAGGTCTTATAGGGGTAATTTTTGAGTCCAGGCCTGACGTGGTGCCCCAGGTAATGTCTCTCTGCCTGAAAAGTGGCAATGCAACCATTTTCAAAGGGGGAAGCGAAGCCAGGGAGTCTAACCGTACTATTTTCGATATTCTTGTAAGAGCCATAGAGTCCACCGGGGGCATGCCTGAAGGGGCGTTCCAGCTTATGGAAACCAGGGAAGAAATCATGAGCCTTCTGAGCCTTGATGCGTATGTCGACCTCCTTATCCCCAGAGGGTCCAATGAATTTGTCAAATTTATCCAGGACAATACAAAAATCCCTGTACTCGGGCATACAAGCGGCATCTGCCACATCTATGTGGACGAATTTGCAGACCCTGATACAGCCTGGCAGGTCTGTTTTGATGCCAAAGTCCAGTACCCCGCAGTTTGCAATGCCATAGAAACCCTTCTTGTGAACCGCAATATTGCAGAAGTTTTCCTGCCCAAAATGGCTGAAATGTATCTAAAGGCAGGGGTTGAACTGCGCTGCGATGAAGGTAGTTATTCTCTGCTCTCAGAAAAAGGGCTATCTCCCCTTTCAAGAGCAACTGATGAGGACTGGAGCCTTGAATACAATGACCTTATCCTCTCAATAAAACTCGTAGATACCATTAAGGAAGCAGTTGACCACATAAACACCTTTGGTTCCCATCACACAGACGGGATAATCACGGAAAACGCTTCCCGCAGGAAGGAGTTCATAGGGCTTGTTGACTCTTCAAGCGTTATGGTGAACGCTTCAACACGTTTTGCTGACGGTTACAGATATGGAAAAGGTGCCGAAGTCGGGATCAGCACAAATAAGATCCATTCGCGCGGGCCTGTCGGTATGGAAGGGCTGTTAATTTACAAGTATATCCTCATGGGTAAAGGGCAGGTTGTTGCAGACTATGCAGGAAAAAATGCAAAACCCTATACTCACAGGAAGCTTGACCTTAAGTTCGAGGATGTGAATTAACACATCCCTGATAATTTCTGATATGTTTATATATTTGAATCGAAATACCAGCGCAGGTTAAGTGCAAAAACCGGAAACCCGGCTATTATAGAAATCAAGCGCAGCCGCTTTCCAAATAACTTTAAGAGGCACTTCTATTGACAGAAAGAGAACAATTTTTCCGTGATGTTAATAAAATCGTCATTAAGATCGGAACTTCTTCAATTACCAGAAAGGGCTGTGACCATACCAGGGAAAACTGCAACATTGACCCGGCATTTATGGAAAGCATAGCCTTCCAGGTCTCAGAGCTCCGAAAGCAGGGGAAAGAAGTAATTATTGTGAGTTCGGGAGCAATAGGTGTCGGGCTGAATGAGCTGGGCATAGCCCCCAAACCCCGTGAGATCCCTATCAGACAGGCAGCTGCAGCGGTCGGGCAGAGTATGCTGATGCAGGACTGGAGCAGAGCTTTTTCCAGATACGGAATGAAGGTTGCCCAGATCCTTCTTACCTATGAATTCTATTCTGATAGAGTAACTTACCTCAACCTGAGAAACAGCATCTCAACCCTGCTGGAGTATGGTGTTGTCCCGATAATAAACGAAAACGACTGTACCTGTACAAACGAGATTGAAGCAATCTTCGGGGACAATGACAAGCTCTCTGCAATGGTTGCGAGCAAAATCGATGCTGATCTTCTGATTATCCTTTCGGATATTGATGGGCTTTTTGACAGGAACCCGAAAACTCACATTGACGCAAAGCTTCTGACCATTGTGAAAAAGATCACGCCTGAGATTGAAAGTTATGGGGGCGACCCTACAAGCTTCAAAGGCGTTGGCGGGATGCGGACCAAAATAAAAGCTGCAAAAATCTGCAGTATGGCAGGCTGCTATGTAGTTATTGCAAACAGCGATGTAGAGGACGTCATCCTGAAAATAGCCTCAGGGGAAGAAATAGGGACCCTTTTCCTTGCTGAACGGCATATCCAGAAAAACCGCGCTCGCTGGATTATCCTTGCCAGGGCTTCAGGAACGGTCCGTGTAGATGCCGGAGCAAAAGCTGCTGTCCTCGGGAAAAATAGCCTTCTCCCGGCAGGCGTTGTGGATGTGGAAGGGACATTTGATAGGGGAGATGTCGTGAAACTCGAATGTGACGGCAAAATATTTGCAAAAGGGATTACCGACTATACCTCTGAAGAGTTAATTAAAATAAAAGGAGTTCATACAGACCAGATTGAAAACGTTCTGGGCTACAGTAATTACAACAACGTGATAAAAAAGGAAAATATCGGCATACTGGAAGAGTTAAATTGAGCATCGGGTTTGTAAGAGTTTCAGGACCTTCTGGTTCTTTACAGGTAATTTACGGTAATTTAAGGTTAATTTAAGGTTAATTTAAGGTTAATTTAAGTTTATTTAAGTTTATTTAAGTTTATTTAAGGTCAATTTAAGTTTATTTAAGTTTATTTTTCTGGAAATAAGGAGATTTTATACATGATAAATCGAAAAATAGGATTCATTGGGGCAGGGAAAATGGGTTCTGCTCTCATGCAGGGCATAATTAAAGCCGGAATCGTGCAGCCTGAAAATATCGGTGCAAGCGATGTATACGAGCCTTTTTTAAAAGAGCTTCAGACAAAGCTGGGGATCAGGGTATCAACCGATAATACCGTTATTGTCCGGGAGTCGGATATCCTCATTCTTGCAGTAAAGCCCCAGACGCTTGGTTCTGTACTTGAAAACCTGAAAAATGAAATTACTTCCGAAAAACTCGTAATATCAATTGCTGCAGGAGTGCCTCTTTCAACTTACGAGGGCGCTCTTCTTGAAGGCACCAGGGTTGTCCGTGTCATGCCCAATATAGCAGCAACAGTTTCGGAGGCTGCTTCGGGAATTTCCCCCGGGAAGAACGCGACCCCTGAGGATATGAAAGATGCTCTTACTATCTTTTCTGCGGTTGGTACTGCAGTTCAGGTTCCTGAATCCCTGATGGACGCAGTTACAGGTCTTTCCGGCAGTGGGCCTGCTTTCATTTTCCCTGTCATAGAGGCTATGGCTGACGGGGCTGTACTGGAAGGCATGGACAGGAAAAGCGCTCTTACCCTCGCAGCCCAGACCGTGCTCGGAGCCGCAAAAATGGCACTTGAAACAGGCATGCACCCCGGAGAACTCAAAGATATGGTTACATCTCCTGCCGGTACCACTATTCAGGGAGTTCATGCTCTCGAGGAAGCAGGAATCAGGGCAGCTTTTATGAATGCAGTTATAAGAGCAAGCGAACGCTCAAGAGAACTCGGGAAGAAGTAATAATATCGGTTTCTTCCTTTTCTTAAATCCTCTTCCATTCATCTTTAATTCCTTTTCATCCTTTTTCTTTTTTATAAGTCTTCAATGTGTAAATTTCTTAAGACAAATTTTGCTTTCTAGATAAAAATTCCTTTCTTTTCGCTTTCTGGCGTCCTTTGTGATATTTACCTCTTATTTTCTTAGTTATAGTTCATGATTATTTGTTATAAATTTGGGTAAATTTTATATATCAGTGGAATCAATATTATTTTCTACCTGATAAAAGCTGAGCATGCATAAATGAGCTAGCGGGGGTCATAGTTCCTGTCCCATGCCTTACTCTCGTTTATGAGATGTTCCAGTCCGGGATATCCTGTATAAGTTCTCTAAAACTGAGAATTTTTCACCTATATTGTATTCCTCGGTGAACCCGGAAAATCATGCTTAATTTGAAAATAAGAAGCGAATAAATTACGATAAATTATGGTGGAACGGGGTACTGGACCTTCTCTGTTCGCCATGAGGGGGATCTCTTATGGGGGATACGAGATTCCTCTCCAGACTCCTCTTATTCTCGCCTGAAAGATTATTCGCTACAGGCTTTTTATCTTAAAAAATAGCAGCGTATTTTATGTCATTAATAAATAAAATAATGTTTTTAAAAAAGTAAAATAATGTGTAACTATTCAGGGTATAGTTAACGGCGCTCTCTTGAGCGCCGCTATAATACCCTCCAAAACAGGTAATCCGTTCTTTCTAATTGTAGAGATGTAAGCTCTAATTCTGCAGAAAGCTTCCGCTCCTTGTATAGTTCTGAAAGTTCCTGATATTTTCTGCTGTAATTTCATCATCCTGATATCTCTTTCTGCTTGATTATTCTCAAACGGAACTTTCAAATCTGTCAGGAATCTCAGAATATTTTCTTTGTGTTCTATAAACCTATCTAGCAGATTCCTTGCTTTTGTTTTTGGATTTTTTCCACGTTTTCCTTTCTTTTCAGGATTTAGAGATTGTGGATTTTCTTCAATTCCTTTAATTATGATAGCATCGAACCTTTCTTCCAATGCTTTAATTTGCTCAAAATCCAGTTCTTTGACTTGATCCTTGCATTCGTCGGTATACTTTTTCATCTCAGTGAGCAATTCATTCATTTCTTTAGCCCACTGCTGTTTATAGTTCTCTTCAATTCCAGTAAGTTCTCTCTGTAAATGAGCATTACAGAGAGCATGATCACAGTCATAAACGTTGTAAGGTTTCCATCCGTCGTGAACTGCTACTCCCTTAAACTCCGGAAGAATACCCATAGCGTCTATTGCTTCTGCTCCTCTTTTTGAGTGAGGTAAATAACAGGTGTATTTCTCATTAGAAGCTACATGAAGCCAGTGTCTTTTTCCTTCAATCTTCATACCAGTTTCATCAAAATTGATTACAGGCGAGGCTAATAACTTCTCTCTAATAACGTTTTCAAATTCCTCTAAATTCTGGAAACATTCTCTTTCTGCTCTAATTATCGTAGCAGGACAGATTTTTATTCCCATTATGTCCTCAAAAAATTCGGAAATTCTTTCATAGGGGATAAAATGGTGATTTTTACAGTAAATAGCTGAAGCTAAAATATTTGGACCATACTGAACTGGATATTTAACTGATTCAGGAAAAACAGCTTTATTTATTTTTCCACAGTAAGGGCAGGTCTTTATCTGACTTTTGTGTTCTGTAACAATCAGATTTACAGGAGGAATATCAAAGACCTGTCTTTTCTCATAGGCTTCAACTTCAACATTCTCAAGAGTATGGCCACATTCTTTGCAGCAACTCAAAGAATGTTCTATTACCTACTCAGGATGATCAACCATTTCAAGAGTTGTTCCTGGATGACCATCTTGACCTCCAGGTTTTTTGCCACTCTTTTTACGGAGACTCTTGGGGTTAGGTTTCTCCTTGATAAAAAAATCAGTAGAAGGAGGGCGACTGCTGTTACGACTGTTTTGGTTTAAACGAGATTCTAATACCTTTACACGTTCTTCGAGTTCAGCAATACGAATAGATTGTTCTTCTATGATAGTCTCAAGCCTCTGGATTACAGAAATTACAGCTTCAGGACCAGCGTCATAAATGATAAGAATCTCTTCACGTGTAAGCATAATAACGAAAGGAAATAGGATTCAATTTATATGCAATTTTTCCTCGAAAAGAGGAAAAATTGTAGCCTTTCAAAGGCTCTACCTGAATAGTTACAATAATGTTTTTATTGTACCCAAATTATTTCTGGGTATCTTTTTTCAGGCACATAAACCAGTCAAGGCAGCGCTTTCCTTCCTCTTCTTTTCCCATCCTTTCTTTTACTGCTTCCATTGAACTGGGAGGTGGAATGATAACGTCTTCTCCTGGCTGCCAGTTAGCCGGGGTTGCAACTTTTTCGGCTGCATTTTTCTGCAGGGCGACTACTATTCTCTTGATTTCCTGCATATTCCTTCCGGTTGACTGCGGATAGTAGAGTATTGTCCTTATTTTCGCCTCTGGGTCGATAATAAATACCGCTCTTACAGCCTGGGTGGTTGAGGCTTTTGGCTGGACCATGCCGTATTTCTTTGCAACATCCATCTTCAGATCTTCTATCACCGGGAATTTGATCTCCAGATTTTTCATTCCTTTATATTCTATTTTCTCTTCAATCCTCTTAAGCCAGGCGATATGGGAAAAGACGCTGTCTATGGAGAGCCCTATAAGTTCCGTGTTCATGCTCCTGAACTCTTCCTGCATACTGGCAAAAGTCATGAATTCAGTAGTGCATACAGGTGTAAAGTCTGCAGGGTGGCTGAACAGAATAACCCATTTTCCTTTATAATCATCCGGGAATTTGATAATTCCCTGTGTGGTTACTGCAGTAAATGAAGGGGCATCGTCTCCAATGAGAGGCATATGTATCTGTTCTGACTCTGTTTCTATTATGTTCTCACCTCATTTTAGTTTGCAATCTTTTTCCGTTATCCGAAGTACGATGTCAGGCACTGGTGCTTGAACTCTAAAAAGCACTATCCGTTCCCTCTATCGTCCCCAACAACTACCTTACTATTATTTTCCATTGTTATAAATCATTTACTGATTACTGAAAAAAATCTTTGTTTCTGGAAATACTGCTTTTAAATTCTTTTTATTTTCTATATTTTGTTTTTTATTTTCTTATTCTTTATATCTTATTTTTTATCACTTATTTTTACATTCTTTCTATATTTTACATCCTTTCTATCTTTGCATTCTTTTTTATATTATCATCACTTATTTTTTTCAGTAAGTCGCATGATCCTTTTTGTCTGGAAAACAATTTATCCAAGTAACTCCTTTTTGTATGGGGGTTAAATGAGAGAGTTTTCTCGACCGAAGGTTGTAATTAGCAGGTGTCTTGAGTTTGATCACTGCCGATACAATGGAGATATGATCAGCAGTCCTGTGGTGGTAAAACTCAAAAAACACGTTGATTTCCTGCCCGTTTGTCCTGAAGTGGAAATAGGGCTTGGAGTACCAAGAAACCCTGTGAGAATAGTCCTTGATAAAGGAGATCACAGGCTTGTCCAGCCTTCAAGTGGGAAGGATGTAACTGAGGATATGAAATCTTTCTGTTCCAATTTTCTTGATTCTATATACGAAGTTGACGGTTTTATTCTTAAATTCAGGTCTCCTTCCTGCGGTCTCAAGGACGTGAAGGTTTACCCGTCTGCAGGGAGTCATGGAGGCGCGGTTGAAAAGATTTCCGGATATTTCGGAGGTGCTGTTCTGGGAAGGTATCCTTTCCATCCTGTTGAGGACGAGGGCAGGCTCAGAAACGCCCGGATAAAAGAGCATTTCCTTACGAAACTCTTCACATTTGCAGCTTTTCGGAAAGTAAAGTCCGAGGGCAGTATAAAGGATCTGATAAATTTCCATGCGCAGAACAAGTTTCTTCTTATGGCTTATAATCAGGCTGAACTCCAAAAATTAGGCGAAATTGCTGCAAACCGAGAAAAAAGGCCCTGGAAAGAGCTGATTTCCGATTATGAAAATCACCTGTACAGCGCCCTTTCCAGAGCTCCAAGGTACACTTCAACCATAAACGTGTTAATGCACGCTCTCGGATTTTTTTCAGACCAGCTTTCAAGCCGTGAAAAAGCCCTGTTTTTTGATTGGGTTCAGAAATACAGGGAAGGCAGGGCTTCGGTCTGTCCTGCAATAAACATGATCAGGTCATGGATTGTACGGTTTGAAGACGGCTACCTCATGAGCCAGACTTTTTTCGAACCTTATCCTGAGGATTTAATAGAAATAAATCCTGTAGAATCCCACCTGAGGGAAGATCTCTGGAAATAAAGTTTTATTAAGATATTTCTGGACGGAAGTAAACCATGAAAGCTAGAATTAAACTGACTTTTATTTTCTTACTCGTATATATGGCTGCAGTTCTTTTTTTCTGGCCTTTTTCTGAGGGATCCGCAGTTTCTGGCAACAAAAAGATAGATAAAAACCTGCCTCGAGAAACGGGTGGTAATTATAACTCTTCTGAGGCTCTGGTTACGGAAGAACTCATAGAACCAGGGAAATCTTCCAGATCTTACTCATGGAATTATGAGGGATACCGGTGGCACCTTACTCTGCTGCTTGATGATAAGCTGTACAGTGCATATGAGTCAAGGACACGCAAAAGAGACTACGACCTTTTTGCTTCCGACCCTTATGATGACTGGTTAATAAAGAATATCGCAGATACGCTTGTTTCTCTTTCAAATGAATACGGGCTTGAAGAAAAAAAAATACCCGGGCTCTGTGTTTCTTTTATCCAGTCCCTTAACTATACTTCAGACCTTACAAGTTCTGGATATGACCAGTACCCCCGTTTTCCTTATGAGACTCTCTTCGATAACGGGGGGGACTGTGAGGATACCTCCATCCTGTCGGTGGCAATTCTTCAGGAAATGGGCTATGATGTTGTCCTGCTGGAACTTCCGGAGCATATGGCTCTGGGAATAAAATGCAGCCCTGAAACCAGGGGTAGGAGCTTTGAATACAATAATAATCATTATTACTACCTTGAAACTACAGGGAGCAACTGGGAGATCGGGGAAATGCCTGAAGAATATGAGGATGAACCGGTAGAAGTTATCCCTGTATATAGGAGGCCCCTTGTTAACCTTGATTTCAGTGCTCAGTGCGAATACTCCCAGAAAGAAGGGGTTGTGGACGTTAATGTTACTCTGAGAAATGTGGGCTCCGAGGTAGCAGAAAATACAACTGTTTATGTTGCCCTTCAGGCAGAGGACGGGAGTAAAATATGGGACCAGATCGAGAGCGACCCTGTAATAATCGAGCCTGAGGGAGCCTATCAGTTCACCGCAAAAGGACTCAGAGTCCCTGGAGGCAGGACCTTCAGGGTATATGTGAGAGCTCTCGGGGAAAACCTGTTCTCTGAAGAAATTACGAGTGAATGGGTGAGTATCTGATGGAAATTGTGGAGTATCTAATATAAATGGGAAGTATCTGATAGAAACGTTTCCCCTTATTCATGCACAGGGCTAAGCGCACAGGGTTAAAAACTGAAACAAACTCTGAAAAATGGAGAGTTACTTATAAATCGTATATATTTAATCAATTATATACGGGAAATCAGGCAAAATTCGGAACAACCAAAAAATCTGATATCCTTCAGATGACTCAGGTATTTTTCTGGAGTGGAGGCACTGATATGAAGAAACTGTACAGGTCAAAAAGAAACAAGATTATTGCCGGAGTATGTGGGGGTATAGGCGAGTACCTCGGCGTGGATCCTACGCTAGTAAGGCTTTTATGGGTGCTACTTTCTTTGCAGGGAATTGGGATAATCGGTTATGTCATAGCCTGGATCATAATTCCTGAAGAGCCTTAAAATCCGGAAGCTTTCATATTTCTGAATTTCTTCTTCCCTTTTTCATATTTCTGAATTTCTTCTTCCCTTTTTTATATTTCTGAATTTTTTCTTCCCTTTTTCTACTTTTGCAGTAAACCCGTAAAAAATGCTGCAATACCATTTTTGTAATTTATTCTATTATTTTTCAGTAATTGAGTTCCCGGAAGCGGTTTCCGGGAATTTTCTTTTTACTGATATTTCCGTTTGTGACCGGTTTCAGTTTACTCATATCTATCCTGAACATTCCTCAGCACAAACCGGGTCTGGAAGATTTATGACTGCCCGAAAAGCTGGTCTACAAACCATTCGGGTTCGAATTTTTTGAGGTCTTCATATCCCTGGCCTACTCCGAAAAAGAGGATCGGCTTGCCTGTGATGTAAGCAATGGATATGGCAGCTCCTCCCTTGGCATCAGCATCAATTTTTGTCAGGATGGACCCATCGATAGGGACAGCGTCATTGAACTGGGCAGCCCTTTCCACAGCATCGTTTCCGGCTACGGCTTCGTCCACGAAAATAATAAGGTCAGGAGAGCTTACCCTGCAGATCTTTTCCATCTGGGCCATGAGGTTCATATTTGTATGCATACGTCCTGCCGTGTCAGAGAGGACAAAATCGATATTATGCGCTTTTGCATACTGGACAGCATCATAAATAACTGCTGCAGGGTCGGCTCCTGCCTGGTGCTTTATCATCTTTACCCCGAGCCTGTCTGCATGAATCCCCAGCTGGTCAATAGCACCTGCCCTGAACGTGTCTCCGGCAGCAAGCACCACAGAATAACCCAACTTAAGCAGTCTGTGCGTCATTTTTGAAATGGACGTCGTCTTTCCTGTCCCGTTAATCCCTACAAAAACAATATGTACTGGCTTTGGCCGGTTTTTGACATACTCATCAAAATCAAAGGTATTGGCAGATACCACATCAAGAATCGCTTTCTTCAGGGCTTCTTCAACTATATCTCCGGTATTGCTCCCAATCCTTTTTGTCGTTCCAGTGAGCTGGTTCTTCACGGACTCAACAATTGCCTCAGATACCGATACCGCAAGATCGCTTTCCAGGAGGCCCATTTCAAGTTCCCAGAGGGGTTCTTCAAGGTCTTTTTCATCCAGGTATACTTCCCTGTTAAACACAAGGGCTTTGGCTTTCTGGGTAAACCCGACTTTCGGGGCAAGCTTTTTGAAAAAAGACTTTTTCTCTTCAACGGGTTTTACTTCCTCTTTTTCCTCTTTTTTCTTCTCTGCAGCCTTTTTTCTGTCTTCAACTTTTTTCCTGTATTCAGCTTTCTTCAGGTCCTCTACCGAAACATGGGAGATTACCTCAGGAACAGCACCCTTTTCGGGAATTTCTTCTTCAAGAGCAGCCTCGATAGTCTCTTCCTCTATTATGGGCTCGATTTCCTCTTCGAGGCTTTCTTCGCTTTCAGGCACCTGCTCGATGATTACCGGCTCGACTTCCACTGCTTTCTCATCAATCGTTTTGCTGAATGCCTTCTTAAAACTACCAAGTTTCTCTTTAAATTTATTGAACACAGGATCCATCCCGAAAAGATCAGTAAAAAATAGGTAAATAAAGTTCACGAATGATTGAAATTATCAATAATTCGAGTTAGTTAAGTTTACGAACTAATTAAAGTTAATGATATTATTCGATCATTGAATGTGGCTTCCGGATTCCTGCAATCCGTAACCTTTTCCTGAGCCAGGGCTTATTTATGCCTGGCCAGGTTGAATTTTTGCAGCTTCTGTTTCAAGGGCCTGCATTCCCTGTGCAATTTTAGTCAGTGAAGCATTCATCTGCTCAAGGATTTTTGTAAGCTGCTCCTTGCGGCGATTAAGAGTCTCAACAGCTGCCTCTGCAGTTTCTTCTGCACTGAAACCCGCTCCGAGATTTACAACAACCTTATCCGGATTCTTAACCTCAGCATAAACGTAAGAGCCAAAACCCACCGGTACCATGGTCTCTGCAGCCCTGCCAGCTTCTGAGGCTGCTTTCAGCTCATTTATCGTTGCAATGGCCTGGTCGCAGCTGGCAATGGAAGCCTGTACCATGCTCATTTCCTGCCTGAGCGCTTCAGCCTGCCTCTGGAACTCCTGATGCCTGGCTGCCAGATTCCTGATCTCTTCACTGACTTCTGCCATATCCTTCACTCCTCAGCTACGCTTTCGATCTGGATCTGGCTTCTTTTGACGCCGTGCTTGCTTCCGAAGATCGAGTATGTCTTATCTGTTGCGTTCTTTTCGTTCTGGCTTTCGATCTTCTTTGTGAATTTTTCCCAGGAATTTCCTGCTTTAAATTTACCTTTAACAATAAAACTCTTCATCATTACCACTCTCTTGCTGTAACTTTTTTCTGGAACAGATGGATGATGATGCTCACTCCAGGAACCCAAGGGCTTCTTCAATTCTTCCGAGTTCCGGTCCTGTTGTCTCTGAGCCCGCTACAAAGTTCTTTGAATTTGCAAGCAGACCTGAACCAAGCATCTGGGTTCCGAAATTAGTAGTTCCTATATTTACCGGAAGCCCGAAGATCTCTTCCAGAGCCTCTCTTTCCGAAACGGTCACTTTAGGGTGTACAAGAAGCCCTTTATTTGTAACGACTCCTGCCATCCCTACATTCTTTATCCCGGCAATTGTTCCCCTGTAAACCTCTACCTTGAGGGTTCTGGCGATAATTTCGAGAGCTCTGTCTGAAAGCTCTGGGTGAACAAGGGCTGCAGAGTCGTTTGCAAGCACAATGTTTCCAACTGCATTCAGCCTGTCCGGAAGTATGCCTGCAGGAACACCTGTCCTTTTCTGCATCTCCTCGACACTGGACCCGTATGGAAGTAAAAACCCATTTGAGTTGCCCCTTGAAAGGGCTCCTACCACAGTGCTTCCGTTTATAAGAGTTTCAACTACCCTTACATCCAGAGCCTCTTCGAGTATAGTGCAGACCTCCGGCTTTGTAAGAGGAGGAACGAGAGCAAGATCTTCTGTACAGGTTGCAAATACCCCTATAATCGAGGTATCGTAGATATCCACTGTTCGAATCATATTCTTTGATTTTCGCTTTAACGGTTATTTACTGGGCAAGCTCTGCCTGTACTTCACCATCTGCGAATTTGACAGCCCTTACCCTGATTGATAGAGGGGGCTTTTCGCAGCCCTTTTCCCAGAGGCATTCATTGATGGTTTTGTCAAGCTTAACCTGCTCAGCTTCGGTCTTCATGTGCCTTACAAGAAAACCTCTTACTTCTTTAACTGCCCTGCCGGCTCTTTTCCATGCAGGGACCTTCCTTACTTCTCTAAGTGGAATTGTATATATCTGTTCTTTTACCATGTCGTCTGCCATTTTTCCCACCATCCTCGCTTACTTCACATCCAGGCTTCCTCTTCTCCAGTGCCTGCGCCTGGGATGACTTACTACCTTCCGGTTAGTTTTTACTATAGCCCACACAGGGACTCTCGAATTCTGCTTGTGCGCCTTTGCAAGACGCTTCTTCTGTCCTTTCATGTTATGACTCAAGTGGATCACACCTGTTGACCTGTAGCAATTTAATTCTATTAATTTACGTTATATCCCGTAATTAGCTGATTGTGATTTTAACCCTTATAATTGCGGCTCTCCAATGCCTGAATGGCCATGGTCTGCAAACCGTATTCTGTAAATTTATGATAGTATGTGGTTAATCTGCAGCAGTATAGGGGTTGAATATAACTCGATTCTATAAATCTTTATTCCAGAATTTTTCCCTTCAGGGAGGCTTCCGATTTTTAAACACACAGGCTTCTTCAGGGAAATTTCTTCCTTGAAAGTACATGGGACTGGAAATGAACAGGGAATAGTTCCCTTATCCTCTCGTCTCCCTGCCTCTGACGGATCAACTCCCTGAGTTCTGTTTCGTAATCTGCTTTCTGGGTACTCTCACTCGGCCCCTGTTCAATATTCAGGTAAGACCTGACCAGAGAGTCCACAACCTTTTTGCCGTAGCCTTTAAGGGGGCAGAAATATTGAACTCCCAGCCTGTCTTCGATGCTTCTTATCTGTGAAATAGAAAGCACCGGGACCCTGTCATCCCTCCTGGTCCCGTCGGCAATCAGTTTAACTGCCGGGTCCAGAGCGAGGGTTTCAACAGCTCTTCCATGAATGTAATTAATTGCGCTTCTGGGGAACCCGTCTCTAAGTAACAGCTCGTATGCCTTTTCCAGAATTTCTCTGTCAAGAGAAACAGTCCTGTGAGGAAAATGTAACTCTTTTGCAGTTTTTGCTGCAATTTCTCCTGTTGGGAGCAATCCAAAGTTACAGGTTACGAGTTCGACCTCGAAAAACGGTTCCAGTAAAAGGGCAGAGAGCGAACTGTCTTTACCTCCACTGAAGAGGACCGAGACTTTCATCGTGCTTAAACCCGGGTTATGGACGTTTTGCGTTTCTTTGGCTGCATCCGCATCAGGAGTGTTTTCAGCTGCTCGTCGTCTATCTGAGACTGGAGCCTTCCGCTCTGGGCAAGCGAAATTAACTGCAGCTCAAGCTGTTCTCCCAGGGCTGGCCTTGACATTTTAAGGGTTGTCAGGCGTTCCCTCGCCTCCGGAGTCAGGATCTGCCTCAGTATAGACTGCTTTTGAGCTTCCATTTCAGCTCTTGCCTGCTCCTGCTGATATGCTGCCTGCATATCGGATGGCTGCTGCGCCTGCTGCCTCTGAATTTCTGCAAGTCGTCTCTTTCGGATTTCTTCGAGTTCGTCATCATTAGACATGGCAATCACCGAAAAAACCGGTTTTCTGGAATATGGTTATGGTATATCGAAAGGGGGTCCGGATTTTAAGGTCCCTTTCTGAAGGATTTTTCATCTCAGTATTTTGCAAGTTCCGGGATTTTCTCAAGCAGCTCCTGTTTAAGTTCGTGTGCTGCGTTATCCATCATGGAACGTCCTTTTGCAGATACTGTTCTTCCGTCCTTTACTTTCTGCAGGAAACCTGCAGCCTCAAGCTGCTGGACTGACTTCCTTGCAATAGAACCGCTACCCTTTGCCTTGTGGTAAGGCTGGGAGCCGTTGTCCTTCTTTCCTCCGTAGACTGATCTGAGCCTCTCGATTCCGATTGGTCCATCGGTGTAGATCTTTCTGAGGACTGCTGCGCACCTTACGTACCACCAGTCATCGTTGGTCGGCGGAAGGTCTTTGTGAACTCCGGTCTTCACGTTCCCTGCCCACTGGGGGGGAACGACATTTTCATTTTCCTTAAGAATACCTGCAAGCTTGTCGATCATTTCTGCTGCAGGGACGTCAAACACTGTTGTCATGTATCCTCCTCATGCGAATTAATTTTTTGCAGGTTCGGGCGATAGCGCCGATTCTTCCCCCCGAATCTGTCAGGAATGTAACTCTTGTTCTCGGATAGAGGTAACTCTTTTGCTCTTCCGAGTTGTCCATTGCTGGTTTATTAGCTGGCTACGGACTCTTAAAATTTGGGCACGAAGGCCCGATAATGCCGGTTAATATGAAGTTAGTCTAAACTGGAAAATGGGGTTGATAAATTTATTGGTTAATATATACATTTTTCGGTAATTTGCTGGACTGGCTTACTAAATGTTAGTCCTCTTTTTTAAATGTTTGTGCCCTCCCCGGTCCTACGGAAATATAATTGACAGGGACTTTCATGAGCTCTTCCAGCTTCTCAACATAATTTCTGGCATTTTCCGGGAGCTCATTGTAGGCTTTGACCTCTGTCAGTTCTTCTTTCCATCCTGGCAAGTCTTCATACACAGGGCTGCATGCCTGGAGGTCTTCCGTAAGTTCCGGAGGATAGTCCAGTTTTTTCCCTTTATACTCATAACCTGTGCAGATCCTTAGAGGGTCAAGCCCGGTAAGTACGTCCAGTTTCGTAAGGGAAATTTCCGTGTATCCATTGAGAGCAATAGCCTTCTTGAGGAGTGGGAGGTCAAACCAGCCGCATCTTCTTCCTCTGCCTGTAGTTGTCCCGAATTCTCCTCCGGCTTTCTGTATTCTTTCTCCAAGTTCTCCAATGAGCTCTGTCGGAAGCGGGCCTTCCCCTACTCTGGTTATATAGGCTTTTACTATGGCAATGACATTGTCCACTCTTGTTGGACCTACCCCGAGGTTTGCACATGCAGAACCTGCAATTGTAGAAGAAGAAGTTACGAACTTCTGGGTTCCGTGAATAACGTCGAGATGTGTGCCCTGGGCAGCTTCAGCCATTACATTTTTTCCTTCGTCAAGAGCCTGGTTGATTTCCCTGGAAACATCAGTAATATAAGCAGCAAACTGCTCTCCCAGTTCCAGGTACCTCTTTATAAGTTCAGGGTCTCTTACGATCCTGGGGTCACCGCCCATTGCTTCAATTTCTTTTTCTTTCTGGGGGGCGAGTTCTTCAAGCCTTGCAAGGAAGCGCTCTTTATCCACAAGTTCAGCCATGCGGATCTCGTCTCTTGCCACCTTGTCAATATAAGCATAACCGATTCCGCGTTTTGTGGTCCCTATTTTTGTTTCCCTTGAAGCTTCTCTGAGGCCGTCAAGCTCTATGTGGTAGGGCATAATAATGCTTGTCTTGGCGTCCACTCCCAGCTTTTCCGAATTGACCTTTACTCCGTGCTTTTCAAACATTTCGATTTCTTCAGCTAAAACCTCAGGGTTAAGGACAACCCCAGGCCCGATAAGGACCCTGGCATCAAGCAGGATGCCTGAAGGAATCAGGTGCAGTTTGTAGACCTCATCTCCTACCTTTACTGTATGGCCCGCGTTATTCCCTCCCTGGAAGCGGGCAACAACGTCATAGTCTTTTGCAAGAAGGTCGACAATCTTACCCTTTCCTTCGTCACCGAACTGCGCGCCTGTGATTATCGTAAACATAAGCCCTGAATCGGGCTTAACCTTAATAAGGTTTTGTCCGGTTTGTTTTACCTTCTTCTCAGCGTATTTTCAACCTGAAATTTCTTCTCAGTTTCTTTCGAGATCCGGTCTTTTGAACACATGCAAATTTAGAAAAGCACGCCTCTGAAAATAAGCAGGCTGAGGACCATGAGGATTATCGCAAGAATTATTGCAGTACTTGCGCTTTCTTTATCGCTTCCAAAGATGATCGGGATAGGACCGAGCATGATAACTCCTCCTCCCTTGATTTCAGGTCTGGCTTTTTCCGCATAAGGCTCTTTTTCATTTCCTGTGTACCTGAAAGAGTTTTCCGATTCAGCTTCTTTTCCGTACTCTTTCATTCTTTTTTTGTCTTCAGTTTCACTCTCCGAACCTCTGCGCAAGCCTGTGGCTATTCCGATTATAAGCATTAAAAACCCGATAAGTATTATGAAAAATCCAGTCAGAACAAGTAAGTTTCCAATCAACGTTTAGTCTTCCACAGGAATAGATAGAGAATTGTTACCAGTAATCCTAGCCCCAGCATATTTGTTGTAATTTCTGGTGTGGAACCGAAAACTATCGGAATGGGTCCGAGCATTATCAATCCGCCCATCTGGGCATTTGAAGGGTGCTGTAACATGGTAAGAACTATGCCTAACAATACTATAATGAAGCCAATAAATGTAACTGTTGCGCCTACTCTTAGAAAATCTTCTGATGCACGCATGTGGAATGATATTGTGCTTTTATTATTAAATCTATCCTTTAAATTTTTTATCTCAGTCGAGAACTTTGCTCTTCTTTTTCAAAACTATACTTCTTTTCTGGAATTTCTGGTTAATTTTTTAAAAAAACGGCGAATTAACAGGCTATTCTTGAGATTTTTAATAAGTTAATCTTCTCTATATTTAATCGCATACATTCTTATGTATAAACGTTTATATATGGCCCTCCTCTGGCGGACATGTATGAATAATGCCGCAATTTTTATTTTTACTCAGGAGTTCCGTTTCTTTATGGAAAAATATAAGGATGCTAAAAAGCGTTAACTACTTGCCTGCAAATTGAAGGAAAAATATATGATTTGAAAGAAACATAAAAAGATGGGGCGAATACCTGCTGCAAGGTAATTTCCCGGGGTCATCAATGTAATTATTAAAGAAACTTATATGTGCCCATTTTATATTTATAGATATATATTTATGTACCTTCCCTTAATATGTTGTATCTCAGTACCCGGCATCTTAATATATACTGTAAACACGATAAGAACCTCTTCAGTTGCATTTTAACCTTTGATATATGCAGTTCCGTATAAGGCAGGTATATAAATTGTTAAGTTGTCCTAATATAGTATACTTGAGTCAATTGCCTTTTAACCGTTATGTCTGATAAGTATGTCTGATAACTTTATCCGCAATGTTTCAGACTGCCTGTAGAGGCATCGGTAATGAGGTGCAGTACTTTGTTCGAAATAGCATTTAATCCTGTTTCGGAATAATATTACAATTCGATCAAATTAATCGAAATATACCGATATCATACCGGTTTAGAGGCCAGCTGGCTTGAAACCGAATAAGCAAAATCAATTTTATACGATAAAACAGGTGTTTTCAAATGTCAGAAGACAGTGCCATAAGATCCTCTCTGGAAGATATTAAGTCCAGGGTAGAGTTTCAGCTTGAGTGCGGGGAGATCATCCCGGAGGATGTGAAAACTCTCTTAACAGAGATAGAAATACTCAAGGTCCAGAACGAAAACATGAAGGCACGGCTCCTTGAAGCGAGCGTAGCTACAGGCAGGCACCTTCAGGAGATAAACAAATTAAAAGCCCATCTGGAGCAGCTTACCGAACCGCCTCTTTTCATTGCAACCATTCTTGAAGTAAACGGGGAGATTGCCCTTATCAGGCAGCACGGAAATAACCAGGAAGTCCTCACCCAGATCCCGGAAGAGTGCCTCGGGAAAATAGAGCCCGGGATGAGGGTTGCTGTAAACGGGGCTTACTCTATCATCTCCATAGTGAGCAGGGCTGCAGATGTGCGGGCTCAGGTTATGGAGCTTATCAACTCTCCGGGCATAGACTACAGCATGATCGGAGGGCTGGATGATGTACTTCAGGAAGTCCGTGAAAGCGTGGAACTCCCACTCACCGAGCCCGAACTCTTCGAAGACCTGGGAATCGAGCCTCCATCCGGAGTTCTTCTCCACGGGGCTCCGGGTACCGGAAAGACCCTTATTGCAAAAGCCATAGCCTCTCAGGCAAAAGCCACCTTTATCAGGATGTCAGGCTCTGACCTCGTCCAGAAATTCGTTGGAGAAGGTTCAAGGCTTGTCAAGGATATTTTCCAGCTTGCAAGGGACAAGTCTCCAAGTATCCTTTTCATAGACGAAATCGATGCGGTGGGCAGCATGAGGACCTATGACGGGACAAGCGGCTCGGCAGAGGTAAACAGGACAATGCTCCAGCTCCTTGCCGAGATGGACGGCTTTGATCCCAAAGGCAACGTAAAGGTAGTTGCTGCAACCAACAGGATTGACCTTCTTGACCCGGCTCTCCTAAGGCCAGGCAGGTTTGACAGGTCGATTGAAGTCCCCCTCCCTGATGACAAGGGCAGGATCGAGATCCTGAAGATCCACACCCGAAAGATGAAGCTTGCAGATGATGTGGACTTTGAGAAGCTTGCAAAGGTCATGTCAGGCAGAAGCGGTGCAGAGATCAGCGTAATTGTCAAGGAAGCCGGAATTTTCGTCCTGCGCAGGCGCGGAAAAGAGATCACCATGGCAGATTTCATGAAAGCCTACGACAAGGTCGTAAACGTTCAGGAACCCACAATTCCGCAGGCTATGTTCGTATAAATTTGAGAAGCAATTCTTTTTAAACTGCCGGGAAAAGGCAAATTCCTTCCCGGCTGCTTTAAATTTTTTCTAAAATCAGTCGAAAGGTTTATATTTTATAAATCACTTGAAAGTATGCTGTCTTAGAGGCAGTGCATAATTAACAGCGTGCTCCGATAGTGTAGCTCGGCCAATCATTCAGGACTCTCACTCCTGCGACTGGGGTTCAAATCCCCATCGGAGCACTTTTCCTTTTTTACAGTTTTTTCATAATTCTTTTAGCGCCTTTTGATCTTAATTTAGATTTTGCAGCTGAACTTTAAATAAAGTGTAAATCATTAAATTGATCTCAGATAAGTAGAATTTAAGAGTGTCAACTATTTGTTTTTAAATATTTTCGTGAAGATCGTTTTTGTGGAATGTATACTCTCTACCCTGACTCCATGAATTTTAAACATGTTGTCTATCCATATTGTAAGTAATTCGGCAAAAGTGAGGCCAAGGTCGTGGGTTATTGCCAGCTTATAATAACTGCCATAATCTGTATAATCTACAGTATCAACCCAGTTAGTTATCTTGAGATTTATAACCAGACCATCTATAACTTCGTTAAGACTACATTCTTCCAGAGATTTCTGAAAGTAGAACTCGATCGTATATTCTATGATTTTGTTTCGGACAAAAAGCTCACTTAATAGTTCAATATCAGCGGTTTCTATTAATGATTTAAAGGCAGTTTTTTCGATGATAACCAGGGATTTTGCCGGTTTAAGGCGCATCCAATATTTCTCTTCTAGGGTTAATTCTGGAATCTGCCTTGAGCCATTTTCTAGACTTTCCAGTGCAAGCTCCAGGGCTTTTTGCTGCGTTTCAAATTTTTCTGCGTGCTTTTTTAATAATTCCCAGTGTTTCTGCGAGATTGTGGTAGAAATGCGGTGTGTATTCAAATATTACCCCCTGTAATTTCATTCTCTTTTCAAATTCTTTGATTTCTATGCGCATATCAAACGTATTCTGCGCATTTTAAACATATATTATTGTATCACCTATTTTTACTTACGTATTTTATTCTAGTACAGTGACAGTAAAGAATTACTATGGGATTAACTCTTACTTTTCCCATCCACATATTAAACGAATCATATGCAGCCTGTACATACGTTATCTGGATAACCTATTTTTACCTGCGTATTTTATTCTAGCTTTGTTCACAGCAAAAAATTGTTGTGGGACGAACGCAGTTTAATTGAAAATCACGTAATAAACATTCATCCGTGCAAAAGCAAATAGAAAAAGAAAATGAAAAACATTAGGCAAAAGAATTGCTTAGTGGTGGGCATTGTATAGTTGTGTTAAACTGCTTAGTCTGATAAATAGTGCCAACATAACCAAAAAAGAATACTGGAATTGAATAAAACAGAATTATAAGAAAAATATTTTAGAGGAACCCAAATGACTATGAATGCTGTTCAATTGATTGAAGCTAATACTTATAACGTGAGTGATCCTAAAAAAGAAAACGTTATAATGTATACTCGTAAAGGTCCTAATGGTGTGCCAGCAGTTCTTACGATCGAGTTTCCGGACTGTAAAAAGATTTTTAAAGGCGAAGAAATTACTGAAAGCGAGGTGCAAGAACTAGATATGGTAACTGTAGATCTGTCTAAACATCAGCCTGGGGCTTCACTTGTTTGTTTATCCCTTCTAATACCGACAGTTTATCTGGAGAATCCGCAAAAAGCTGAGCCAGTAACAACGTTCTGTATTAAAACAACTAGGAAACCTGGTTCAATAGGTCCTGAATATCATATTGGACAAGATGATTCGTATGAAATAACTGAATTGAATGGTGAAGCAACATTACTGTTAAAATAACTTAGCTAAATGGTAAAGCAAAATCTAAGCGGAATTCATTGATCATCGGTTTAGGGAGAATCGTTCTCAACTGCATCAATTTCCACATTTAGGTTTTTTACGTTCCAAACAGTTTCTGTGTTCAACTTTAAAAAAAGAAATGTTTATCCCTAAAAAGTTGTTATTTCGCAACTTCAAAAACCCGAGTATTTATATTTTAAGCTAAAAATTTTAATGTTTAAAAATCTATTTGAAAAGTTTTGAAGTATCTTATATTATGACATATTAACATGACAACTCTCAATTCAGAAAATAGGTGATAAAAAGATGGATCTCAAAGATTTGTTAAACAAAGCGTCAACCTCTTTGAACGGTAAACCAATGGCTGGACTTCTGTTTAAAAAAGCTCGTATCAATAATGGAAAGGGCAGAGAAGTAGGAGATATTTTAGGTTGGGATTGTATAGTCCGTGCAGAAGATGGAACTTGTTTTTCATTTTATGTAGCTCAATCTCATATAGGGATGACAAAGCCAGTACAAATACCATGCCCTCTTGGGATAAGGATCATTTCATCTTACAAAATTGACATTGAAGATGCAATTAAAATTCTAAATAAAAAAGATTGTGGAGATACATTTGTAGACGTTGAACTCTCTTGGCCATTGGTACCTGATTGCAATGAACCATATTGGCACTTTAGGATGACTCTTGGGAATGAAGTTTTTATCGGTGCAAATTCCGGCACTGGTGGTTGCCACAAATTCAAGGAGCTTTTAAATAACACGCAAAAAATGGAAATGACTAATACAAAAATTAATGATATAAATATTAAAGTTGGTGAGAGGACAAAAGTTGAACTAGAAGACAATGGTGGATCAACTGGTTATTCTTGGGTTATTGGTCACAAACCAGATTCTCTCTGGCTCATAGAATCTTATTATATACCTCCTGAAGACCCGATACCGGGTAAACCTGGAACAAGAGTTTTCACATTCTATGGTGCTGAAAAATGTCAGGATTCAATTCAATTCATTCATGTGCAATTATGGAATAAAGAAAGTGCAGAGATTATAGATTGCGCAGTCAAAATAAGTTAATGAGTAAGTATTTTTACAATATTTTCAGGTCTGTTACGAAATAACCTATAAAACATATGAGCTTATTCCAAAATCCATTTTTAATCTCAATTCTCAGAATTATTCAGGATTGTTTTCACAATCAGAAGCGCCTGGTAACTTAAAATATGAGACTTAAGAAGCAAATTTTGGGTTTTGGGATAAGCTCTATAAGTAAACTTAATCATACATAGATAGTTGCATTTCTCTTTTGAGACGGAATTGAAATAATGAATTCAGGAAATATGCAAGATACTCTGGATCTCGAAAAAAAGCTCCGCGGCTACCTTTTCGGCACAGCCTGTGCTGATGCTCTCGGCCGCCCCGTAGAACACCTGACCCTTAAGCAGATTAAAGAGAAGTATGGAGAAAAAGGAATCCTTGAGCTTCCTCCAAACTCTTCCTGGACAGATGATACTCAGTTAATGCTTGTGCTTGCCAGAGGACTTCTTCATGGAGCAGAATTTGAACTTCCTGAGCTTATGAAACATATAGCGGGAGAGCTTGTCCTTTGGCTGAAAGAGCCTGACCTCGGGGCAGGAGCAACAACAAAAGGTGCAGCTTTAAGTCTTAAGGACGGAATTCACTGGAGCGAATCCGGACTAAATTCAAAAACCTGCGGAAGCCTCATGCGGGTTGGTATTCTTGGCTTCATCTTCAGTAATGATCCTGATAAATTGATTGAAGCTGCTTCCCTTTCCGGCAGAATAACTCATAACCATCCGACAGCAGATGCTGCATCGGTTGCAGGTGCATATGCTGTGAAACTGGCTCTTGACGGGATAGCTCCCGAAGACATGTTTTTACCTCTTCTCAGGGTAACGGAAGGAATTTCGGATGAATTTACCGAAGCCCTCAAACATTCTTATGAACTTGCTCACAGTAACCTGAGCGACGAAGAAGCTCTTCAAAAACTCGGGCAGGGCTGGTATGCGGATGAGACTTTTGCACTTGCTTATTTCTGCATCCTGCGGTATCCTGATAACTATAAAAAAGCAGTCCAGACCGGAGTGAACATAACAGGAGATTCGGATTCAGTGGGCAGTGTTGCAGGCGGGATTCTCGGGGCAAGGCTTGGGATTGAAGCAGTACCGGTTTCCTGGGTTGAATCTCTGAAGGAAAAAGAGATAATTGAGGAAATGGTAGAGCCCCTGATTGAGAAGTATCTTGAAGTTTCCGAAAACAAACATCAGGTCTCTGAAGACGGGTTTGGAGCCTGAAATTGAGGTTACCAAATGGATTTTTCCGAAAAAGGTGTTTACTGTCTGGTGTTTGAAAACCGGGGCTGTGTGGTAGAGGTCGGGAAAAAAGGAACTTTTTCTTTTCCTGAGGGCTTTCATATTTATGTGGGGTCAGCTCTTGGGTCAGGGGGAATGAAGCGGGTAAAAAGGCATATTGAGCTATCTTTAAAGAAGGATAAAAACCCCAGGTGGCATGTGGATTATCTACACCTGAATCCTTCATTCAAATTGCTGGGGGCTGTCTGTGCCAGTACTTCTGACAGGTTTGAATGTAAAATTGCTTGCAAGCTCGGGAGTGATTCAGCTCCGGGGTTCGGGTGCACGGATTGTGCCTGTATATCCCATCTTTTTTACAGAAGAGAAGATCCCTTTCCTGAAATCACAGCAGTTTTTGAAGCACTTGGGTTGCTTCCGATCGCTTTTGAGTGTTAAATTTCTATTTAATCTGTTAAATAGATTCTATTAAATACTGAATTTTTTATTATTCCTTTTTTCTTTCTCACAGGTACAGGAAAGTTTAAAGTAAGGCAGGATTTTATTTTAATTATCAGAAAAAACGTTCCAATCTGATCAGGGGATGTTTCATGGAACAGTTCTCTTTTATTGCCTCAATGCCTGATGAGCCAGGAGCACTTCACAGGGCAGCCGAAATTATCACACGGTATAAAGGAAACATCAACCGGATCCAGTATGACCGGAGAATTGACAGGAACATTGTCTTCTTTGAGGTAGCTGCTGCTTCAGAGGTTTATGAAAAAATTCGTGAGGAGCTGGAAAGAATAGGTTACCTCCAGACCTCTCTGCATCCCGTAGCTTTCCTTAAATTCAATGTTTATCTCCCTAACTGCCCCGGAGCTTTATTTGATTTCCTGAACCATACCACTTCTTCAGGGGCAAATATTACTTTCCTTGATTTCGATGATAGGGGACATCATCCCGAAAGGCTTGTCGTGAGCCTGAATATTGAAAATACTGACCTTATAGATTCTCTCCTTAACAGGCTCAAGTCAAAGTACAGGCTTGAGATTGTAGAGTATGATACAACAGGCGAAAAGCTCGATGATACGGTTTTTTACCTCAGGCTTGCCCAGAAATTGAGGTACTATCTTGGAAATGCTGAAGACGATTTTTTAATGAAATTTCTCCATGATATCAACCACATCGCTCAGGAGCTCTCAAACCTGAAAAAAGATCCTGTAGAGGTCTTTGAGAATATCCTTAAAGTCGGGGAAACCCTCCGCAGGACCTCAGGTGAAGGGTTTTATGCCGATGTGCAGAGGGTCAGGATAAATAAAGAGATTGAACTTTTCTGCTTTCAGCTTCCCTGTGGGGGAAATATCTATCTTTTCGATACCCCTGGAGAAAAGGTCATGATTGATGCCGGTTATGGAATATACCAGCCTGATGTCGTGAACATGCTCCAGCACTATGGGCTTGGGGACCTGAGCCTGCTTAAAAGGATCTATATTACTCATGCAGATGCTGACCACTGCGGAGCTGCCGGCTTTTTCTCTGCCCCTTCCTATCTGAACCGGGAAACCCTGAAAATTACACAGGAAACCAGCAGGGCTTATGGGTCCAGCAACCAGGGATGTATCCTGGAAGAAGTTTATACGAAAATGATTAACCTCTTCTCAAGGTTCACCCCTCCTTCAAATGTAATCCTTTTTCCGGAAATTTCATACCAGGATAAGGAAATAGAGAAAAGGGGAGCTTTTCCGGTTGTTTCCCGTTTCACGATAGGAGATCTTGAGTTTGAAGCTCTTCAGGGCCTTGGAGGACATATGTATGGGGAAATATTCTATCTCTGCCCTGAAGAAGGCCTGCTTTTCCCTCAGGACGCGGTGATTAATTTCAGGAGTTTGAGCCCGGAGAGGACGGAATATAATGTTCTGGCTGACTATCTTATGACTTCGGTAAATGTGGACAGCAGCCTTGCAAAAGAGGAAAGGAATGCTCTACTTTCTCTTATACAGGAACTGGATTCCGAACTTGTTAAAAAAGGCAGGAAGTGTCTTGTTTGCTGCGGTCACGGTTCCATATCCGTGCTTGAAAACGGGAAACTTGTTGAACATTCTAGCTCAGAGAGGTACTTTGCAAGAAAAGCTCTGTAAATTTTAATGGATATTAATAAATAATAATGGATAATAATGAACAATTATTCTTCTGATATCCCTAAAACCTACTATCAGTTTTACTGACAAATGACTGAAGCAGGTTCAAAATCGGATAAATGGGAAATCCGATTTTTTTCTGTGGTTAAGTTTTCTGCGAATGGGTTATGAATAACTCATACAATATCGTATTAAAAATTTAGATCTCGGTTACTTTAAATATAAGTGCGAGGGGTGCGATTCGAACGCACGAATTCCTACGAAAATGGGTCCTAAGCCCATCGCCTTTGACCTGGCTGGGCAACCCTCGCACTAATGTTGTTTAGTTTATACAAAACAGTAAGAAAAGATAGTTTAAAACTAATTGAAAAATATTAAATGCGCCGACCGGGATTCGAACCCGGGTTTTGGGCTTGGAAGGCCCAAGTCATAGCCGCTAGACCATCAACGCAAACTGCAACACACTAGAGGTATTTGTCAAATATAACGTTTTCGCTTGAAATTGCCTACTTTTTATACATCTCAAAGTTTTTGTAGTTTTTTTCCTTCTTTTACTTCCTTTTTTCTTCTTTTTTATTTATTTCACTGTGTTTATAGACTTTCGTGATCGTCTCTGAAAATCCTCTTCTTTAATTTCGGGTGGCCCCGGTTATTTAGCTGGCAGGTTGATCAGGATCAACTTGCTGGTTGTTCCGTATTTCTGGAAATTTTCTTTCTGGGTTTCATCCTGCAATTTGAATTTCTGGCTTATCCGGTTTCATTCAGGAAAATGCTCCTTTTCAGGAAGATACTATGATGTTGATTTCTCAAAAACCATATCTATGTATTTATCTATCATATCTATCTATCATATCTATCTATCATACCTATTGTTCTTTTCCCGGTATTTTTGTTCCTTTTCATATGTTTGGTATTTTGTTTCTTTTCATATGTTTTTCTCCATGCTGCATGCAGCTTCTCATGCCTTCAAGTTATAGTTATTATGCCGGACTTTGATTACAGGTTGCTAAATCTTCTTATTATTATATATTTTAGTTTTATATGGACAATTATATTTTATTGTTAACCTTGCTTGCCGTAAAAATAGAATTTTTAATACAAATATCCTGGAGTAAATTACACCAAATATATCTTTAACTGAACAATATATTTTCTCCTTATAATTAACCGGTTTTTCAGTTAAACTCTCTATTTTTGCTACATTATGGAAAAAAAGTACTTAATTTCAATAGTTTTCTTTGTAAATAATCTAAATTATAATTATTCACCCCTGATGCTTTTACTGTGAAAACAATATTCTTCTCTTCCAGGGAAAGTCGATGTTATTATTCCAAAGGTTAAGAAGTAAACCTTGCTTTTTTTCTGCTATCCTATCAATTTATTTCTTGATAAGGAATATATACTCTTATATAGGGCCAGACATAAGTTCTCAAAACCATCTTTCTTCTCTTATGCTGCCCTGGCTCCAGTAGAAGTTGAAGAAACTGATAATGTAAAGACGTGATATGAATGGAACCCTCAATTCTGGCATTTGCAGTAAGCTGGATTCTTATATTTGCATACCTCCTTTCGCTATTCAGGACATATGCAGAGCTTAACAAAAGGTTAATGTAATGATTGAGTCATACGGGATTTTAGTATGAATAAAAAAAAGAAATCATTGCTTGCAGTTTCTTTTATTGCTGGTGTGATTCTTATAGGGCTCTATGGAGTTGACTCTTCGGAAAGATACATCGCAGTATCTGAGCTCCTCGCCAATCCCCAGGACTACTCCGGGCAGAATATAAATGCTATGGGAGTTGTAGAAGACAGGAGCCTTCATAAAGACCCCGGTGTGACATCATTCGACCTGAAAGATGAAAACGATGAAAACCTTAAGATACATGTAAATTATGTAGGGAACTTACCTTCCAACCTTGCTGAAGGAAAACAGGTGACCATCAGAGGATCAATGATTTCCGAATCTACCTTTGAGGCAAATAAGATAGTTACCGGATGCCCGTCAAAGTACACGGAGTAATACTGATGAATATTGAAGAATGGGAAGAATACAGATATGTAGAAGCCGGAATAAAAGAATCTATCACTCTTATAGAGGATCCTGGCTTAAAAAAAATGGTTGAGCATGTCTGTCATTCCGGAGGAAAAAGAATTCGGCCAATTATCCTCCTTCTGGTCAGCGAGATCTGTTCAGGCTCGTATTCCCGGAGCCTTAATGCAGCTCTGGCAGTTGAAATGATGCATTCGGCTTCCTTAATTCACGATGACCTGCTGGATCAGGGGCTTGTCCGAAGAAACCTGCCTTCGGCTCCTGAAAAATTCGGGCCTTCAGGAGCCCTGCTCTGCGGAGACTATCTTATTGCAAAATCAATTGCTTTCATTTCTCCTTATGGGGAAAAAGTTATTCAGGACTTTGGGAAAGCAGGGATGGACATGGCAGAAGGAGAAGTCCTTGACCTGAAGCTTGAAGATGAGAGTTTCGGAGAAAATGATTACTTTAAATGCATCTATAAAAAGACGGCTTCTCTATTCGCAATCAGTGCATCCATCGGGGCTTATACGGGCGGAGCTGAAGAAGAGCTTGCAGAACGTTTCAGTCATTTCGGAAATGCCCTCGGAACGGCATACCAGATTGTTGATGATATCCTTGAATTCCTTGAGGTTGTCGAGGGAAAGGAGTCTAAATTCACATCCGAAACCCTGCCGCACATCTATATGAAAAGCACGTCAAAGGAAGAAGCTCTCAAAAAGTCAATTGACTGCGTAAAGTTGCATGTTGCTGCCGCAAAAGAAACCCTCGAAACGTTCAGAGAATGTCCTGCAAGAGACAAGCTGTTCCAGATTACGGATTATATAACCGTCGACATGCTTGAGAACCTCTGACAAACCTTAAACTGTCCTGAAAAATGAATTGGTTCTTTAAAATGAATTGGTTCTTTAAAATGAATTGGTTCTTTAAAATGAATTGGTTCTTTAAAATGAATTGGTTCTTTAAAATGAATTGGTTCTTTAAAATGAATTGGTTCTCTAAAATGAATTGGTTCTCTAAAATGAATTGGTTCTATCTAATTTCTACATCTACAATCTTAGAATGATATTATTTGATCTCTTAACTAAAAACCCTGGCAGGCTTCAGCTTTGCCATTAACTTTACCAGGTGTATCCATGAAAGTGTATGATAGTCCGGTGATTAAGGTAAACGCCAGCACTGAAAATGAAAAGGTGGTGCTCGACGCAGAAGGACCTCTTTCCCATATTGTAAAACCCTTTCTGAAACGTATAAATAATATTTTTTCGGAAGAAAAACCAATTTCAATAAACGAAGACGAGATTATATTTTCTACCTGGATTCCTCCTATTCCCGGCCCTGTTTTTAGCCGGGTTATAAGCGCTGAAATTGCAGCCATAAGGAAAAAACGTGTCCCGGATCAATTTACAATAGGGATTACTGCCCGATGTCCAAATAACTGTATCCACTGTGGGGCAGCCGGCATAAAGCCTGAAAAGGAATTGACGCTTGATGAAATCTGCAATGCTGTTGATCAGAGCATTGAACTTGGGTCCTATCTGGTCGCCTTCGACGGCGGAGAGACGATGATCAGAAACGATCTCGTTGATATGGTCTCAAGGGTAGACAAAACAAAAGCAATTGCCACATGTTTGACTTCAGGCTTCAAACTATCCGAAGAGCGAGCTGCTGCACTTAAAGCTGCAGGCCTGTATGCCGCCAGGATCAGCCTGGACAGTCCTCTTGAAGCCGAGCATGACCGTATCAGAGGTCGTAACGGCGCATACAGAGACGCGATCGACGGGATTAAAAATGCAGATGCTGCCGGAATCCTTACAGACATGTTTGTTGTTGTTTCCCCGCACAATATTGATGATCTTGAAGATTTCTATTCCCTCGCAGCTGAGCTGAACGTAAAAGAAATGTCAATTTATGAAATCATTGCAGTAGGACGCTGGCTTGAACACGAGGATGAAGTAATAAGCGATAAGGATGTATCCAGGCTTAAGGATTTCCAGATAACAATGAACAACAAACCTGAAGGTCCCAGGGTCACAGCTTTTCCCTATTTTATGGGTCCTGAGCTTTTCGGGTGCTTTGCTGGAAGGCGCTGGATGCATGTTGCATCTGACGGAGAGGTCATGCCCTGTGCGTATACTCCGCTTTCTTTTGGAAACATATGCGAGGAGCCTCTGGAAACTATCTGGAAGCGCATGGGTAAACACAGCGCGTATAAGAAAGATAATGCAGCTTACTGCATGATGCGAAATCCGGATTTCAGGAAGAAGTATATACATACCATCCCCACCGGATCCAGAATTCCATACAGGGTTAAATAAAACCTTTTAAGTTAATTAAATCTTTAAAATTTAATTAAAGATTTTAATTCACTTATTTTAATTAATCTATTTTTAATTCACTTATTTTAACTAATATATTTTTAATTAAATTATTTTAATTAATTTATTTTTAATTAATTTATTTTTAATTAATTTTTAAAAAGTTTCTATTTATCTATCACTTCTTACTAATTTTTACAAATTTGAATTGATTTCTCACTTTTAATTAATTTTTATATATTTTAATTAATTATGCTTTCAGTCGATTTTTTTCATGTTTTAATTAATTTTTCTCTCTAATTATTTTTTAAAGATTTTTTAAAATTTTATAAAAATTTTAATTTCCTTTCAAAAGAGATTTACCTGTTCCCTGTCTTTTTTCTTTGGCTTTGATCAGGAAGTTTTTTCTTTTTGTCATCCCTTACCCCCTTTTCTCTCCTGCAGTTTTTTTCCTGGTTTTAAAGCCAGGTTTAAATTTCCAGTAATTATATTATCATTTTCTTTCTAAAATATTGTTCATTCATTAACCCTTTATCCTGTCTCCTTTTTATTTCAACGGGGTTCTTTAACCTCAGAATTTGTGGAAATATTTTTATTACAAGGGAGCGCAGAGGGTCACGAATACCCCAACCTTTAGGTTGGGGATGAAGTGAACCCTCGCCTCTTCGTTTTTCACTTTAAATATCTAAATCCTTACTTTTTTTGTAAAATGAGCTTGATTTGGCACCATGACCATAGGAGGTGCCAGCCGCCTATAGCCTGGATGTGATACACGTTGGAATTGAACAGTTTTAGCCATGGCTATGGTCAGATTACCTACCATCTCGTGTTGGTGCCAAAGTATCGATACAATATATTCTACAGCAAGCAAATTAAAAAGGATTGTGAGTTGATCCTCAATAACATTTGTATTGAGCAAGGCTACAAGCTTCATGCTCTTGAAATTGTAGATGATCACGTTCACTTGTTTGTGGAATTTCATCCAAGCAACTCCTTGTCAGAAGTAATTCAATACTTGAAAGGAGGAAGTTCTTACAGGCTTTTCAAACTTCATCCTGAACTTAAAAAACGATATTGGGGTGGAAGTCTATGGTCAAGTGGCAAATTCTATCGATCAGTTGGAAATGTAACAGCTGACACAATCAAACATTATATAAAGGAATCACAGAAAAAACCGAAAACAGAAGTCAAGTCCTCTAAATCAGCAAAACCTGATCAAAGAATTATTGATGATTTCTGACCCCAGAAACCGGGCGGGCGGCCCGAAGCATACCCCATCCTTTAGGGTGGGGTGGCCGCCCGCAATTTGATTTTTAGAATTCCACAATTTATTTCTGTTTAACGGATCTATTTAAATAAGTTTTATTTCTTCCTAAAATAATATTCACACTCTGTGGAGAAAAGGTCTGAGCCTTCAGGCTCTAAATTATTTGATTACCCGTATTGTAATAATTCCTTACTGTTAATAAATTTATTTTTTTCTTTTTTAAATCTGCTTTAAATATTCTGATCCTGAGCGCAGTGAGAGATATGTTTTCTTACTAATTCTTAATTTGAAATTTATTTTACAAAGTCTTACGTCAATTCAGTAACTTCTTATTTATTTTAAAAAGATCCTTAAAAGCATCTCCTGAATACAGGTTTGGAGAATAGATTTATTCCGTACTCTGATCTTTTTTTTTGGTGGTGAAACCTGATTTTTTATCATTTAATTATATTCTACTGTTTCTATTTAATTATTTTTTACTGTTATATTTAATCTTTTGGATTTTAACCATATATTTTGTTATTTATATTTTTTAATTTCTTAATAATTTCTTGCAAATTTAATATATCATGAATAATCATTACAGTTATTTTAATCCTCTTCGATAAAACCGAAGCTGTTATATAGTTCTTTCACGAAGGATTTGTTAACTACCTCCATTGGAGTAGGGATTTTTAATTATTAATTTATATATTAAATTTTGAGAGACGGAGATTCACATGGCTAAAAATGAAATCTTATCCGAAATAAAAAAAGCGGAAGAGAGCGCTAAATTAATGGTTGATGAAGCCATTGAAGCGAAAAACAAGCGCATCTCCGATGCCAGGGCCGAAGCCAGGGAGATCCTGAAACAGGCCGAAATTGATGCACATAAAGCTGCACAAGACTCTTTTAAAGTAGGTGAAGAAAAGATCCTGGAGGAAAGAGATAAGATCGTCAACGATGGTGAAAAAAACGCAATAGCCATGTCCCAAAAAGCTCAAGCTAATATCGACAAATCCGTCAATTACCTAGTACAGGAGTTTGAGAGGGCGGTCCTTAATGAGTAGACCTAAAGAGATGACAAGGGCCGTTATTGTCGGGCATAAAAGCATTTTAGAAGAAACCATCGATGCATTACATGATATTAATCTCTTTCACATAGAAGATTTTGTCGAAGACGAGTCTGGTTTTAAGATCAGCAAGCCATTTAAAAACGGAGAAGAAGTCTCGAAAAAGCTTGTGAAGATCCGTTCCATCGCCAATTATTTGGGGATTGAAAGCAAAAAACCGGTAGTTCAGAAATCTGACGCTGTTCTGCGCGAACTTGACACGAAGTTGAATGAACTGGATAGGACAATTTCAGCTAAGACGGAAACAATCTCCCAGCTTGAAAATGAATTGAAAGACCTGGATGCCCAGAAAAGGGAAATCCTGCCTTATCTGTCCATTAATCTCGACTTCGAATATTACCGTGGCTACGAAAGCCTCAAGGTTTTCGCAGGTACTGTAAAAGGTAGCCTGGAAGAAAGTCAGATTTCGAGCATCACCAAAGCTTACGAGCTGTACTATGACCCTCAGTCAAAAGCAGTTGTACTGTTTGTAGCTAAAAATGATGCCGACAAAGTTTACGAATTACTTCAGGGTCTTGGATTCAAAGAACTTAGAGTTCCGGAAAGAGGTGGTGTCCCAAGCGAGCTGTTAAGGTTCATTGAACAGAAAGAAGCCGAAGTCACCAGAAGGATCGAATCCTTAAAAGGCGAAATCGAGTCCTTGAAAGTCAAGTACGCCGATTTCATCCTTGCCAGCGACGAGGTTCTGAGTATCGAGAGTCAGAAAGCAGAACTGCCTCTTAGAATAGCTACATCTGCAAACGCATTCATAATCGACGGATGGACTGCCACCGAGGATTTTGATAAGATTGTAAGTGTAGTTAACAGTGCCACTAATGGCAAGGCATATGTTACAAGCCTCGAACTTCATCACGAGGAAGAAGAACATGCCCCTGTCAAATACAACAATTCAAAAGTTGTGGCACCGATGCAGGAAATTATGGATCTGTATTCCAGGCCCAAATATACTGAACTCGACCCATCTTCAGCGATTTTCATAACCTTCCCGCTGATATATGGTATGATTCTCGGAGACATCGGATATGCAATAATATTGGGGTCACTTGCTCTGGCAATTAAAAAACTGGTAAAGTCAGATGCAGTGAAGCCTCTAATGAATATTCTTATCTATTGTCAGATATGGACAATTATCTTTGGAGTTCTTTATGGTGAGTTCCTTGGATTCTCGCTTGCAAGTTCACATACCGCACATGGTATGGCAGCAGGTTTGATTCCGGGCTGGGAAACTATAACTCTCTTCGAAAGCATAGGAGGCGAGGAATTTACTTTCCCAATCCACAGGTCTCACATGGTAATGACTATGATAGCAATAAGTGTCTTGGTAGGACTGATTCACTTAAATCTCGGTTTCCTGTTCGGGTTTTCAAACATCGCCAGGCACCACGGGATTAAACACGCGGTCCTAGAAAAAGGCAGTTGGATCATTATCGAGCTTGGTGTGCTCGTTGCAGTTCTCGGCTATTTTGGCGGCATTCAAGTGTTCACCTATGCAGGTGCTCTTATTCTAGTTATCGGAGTTGTGATGCTCACCATGGGTGAAGGTATCAAAGGTCCGATCGAGTTGCCATCTCTTATGGGTAATGCACTTTCGTATGCTCGTATTATCGCAGTCGGTCTGTCTTCGATTTACATTGCAGGTACGGTAAATGATATTGCTTTCGAAATGATTTGGCCTGATCACTCTCAGATCGGTGCCGCAGCAATAGCTGCAATAATTGTATTCATACTCGGACATGGTCTTAACACTATTCTGAGTATCATCGCTCCTGGACTGCACGCACTCAGGTTGCAGTATGTAGAATTCTTTGGAAAATTCTATGAAGGCGGGGGCAGAAAATTCAATCCATTCGGATACATAAGAAAATACACGGAGGAATAAAAACATGGTAGACGCAGCATCAACAGGTCTCTTTTTGGACGCAGCAGGAATGAAAGCACTCGGTGCAGCAATCGCAATCGCAGTAACTGGTCTTGCATCTGCAATAGCTGAAAAAGACATCGGTACAGCAGCAATCGGCGCAATGGCAGAAAACGAAGGATTATTCGGTAAGGGTCTTATTCTTACTGTCATTCCAGAAACCATCGTTATCTTCGGTCTTGTCGTTGCATTGCTTATCAACCAGTGATTTTACTTAAATTTAAGAGCGTATTTCGCTCTTAAATTTCTTAGAGCATTGCTTTAAGTTTACCTGGACTTTTTTCTCTACCAGGCAGACCTGGAGCGTTAATAATGCTCTAAGTTCCCCTTAGGTATCGTTGCACTCTAAGCAGCTTAGAGTTTTGCTCTAGGCTTTAGAGCACTTTTTTGCTCTAAATTTATTTGGAGGTGTAAGCATGGGACTAGAGATCGTTGTAAAAGACATCCAAGAGGGTGCAAGAGCTGAGGTTTCCCGTATTAAAGCCGAAGGCGATGCAAAGGCCTCCGAGATAATTAATGAAGCTAAAGAAATTCAGAAGAAGACGCTCGGAGACAGCCTTGCCAAGGCGGAAGAGGACCTCCAAAGTCTGCACCAGCAGGTCATATCAAGTGCAAACCTGGAAGTTAAAAGAATTACGCTTAACAAGCGTAAGGAACTTCTAGATACCGTTTATAACCAGACAGTTGAAAATATTAAGTCAATGCCGGCATCCAAAAAAGAAGAGCTGTTAAAAAGTATTCTCGACAAGCATGAAGCTAGCGGCGCTAGAGCTTATTCTTCTAAGGAGTCAGAAGAGCTTGTTAAGAAGTTAACTTCTCTATCTTATGCTGGCAATATAGATTCTATTGGCGGAATTGTTCTGGAAAACGAGGACAGGACAGTCAGGTTAGATTTCACATACGATTCAATCCTGAAAAGCGTTTATGAACGTTCATTGAAGCAGATATCTGATATATTATACGGGTGATGTTCGATGCGGCTTTTGGAGAATCTCTGGGGGAAAAAACCCTCACGAAAATCCGATAAAAAGAAAAAGGGCAGTTCAAACTATGCTTATGCCGTAACCCGTGTCCGCGCGATGAAAAGTAAGTTGCTCCCTAAAGAATCGTATCCCCGGCTTCTCAACATGGGAATCGATGAAATTACCCGCTTTATCCAAGAGTCTGAATACAAAAACGACGTTGACGAACTGGCAATGAAATACAGTGGTGGCGACCTGGCAGAACACGCATTGAACAGGAATCTTGCGCTCACTTATGATAAGTTGGTAAGAATTACCTCCGGAGAATTAAATTATCTGATTGTCGCATATCTGAAAAGATACGACATCTGGAACATTAAAACACTTCTCCGTGGGAAAATCTACAACGCATCTGTTGAAGATATCCTGGAATCTCTTATTGCTGCCGGGGAGTTTACTTACACTTCTATGTCAGAACTTGCAGCCAAGGCCACATATCAGGAAATCGTTGAGGCCCTGAAACATACTGAGTACTATCCCCTGCTGCAGAAGTTTGACGGAACTAACCTAGCATACATAGAAAACGAACTTGACAAGATATATTATGCAGACTTGTTTGAAGCAATCGGGAAACCAAGATCTAAGGACCGTAAGCTTTTCGCTCAGGTTGTCAGATTGGAAGTAGACGTTAAGAATCTAATCAACCTGTTCAGGCTGAAAAAAGCAGGTGTTATGCAGCCTGATGAAATCATGCCTCTCATGATTGAAGGTGGTCTCGAGCTAAAGATCGAGAAACTGGCAGCTCTACCATATGACGAATTTGTCAATGAGCTTCAAAGAACTCAATACTGGGAAGCGATTTCAGGCGTTGTAGGTCCGGATATGATTTCTCTGACTACCCTTGAAAGCAGGCTCACTAGATATTATCTTGAATCTTCAACAATTCTTTCGCATGTATCTCCGATCACAGTTGTACCTATTCTGGACTATATCATTCATAAAAATAATGAGGCTACAAATCTCCGGATCATTTTCAGGGGTAAAGAGACTGGCCTCAGTGATGAGTTAATCAAAGACCAGTTGGTGATTATCTAATGGAGTTAGCAGTGATCGGAAAGAGCGAATTCGTTACAGGGTTCAGGCTGGCCGGCATCAGTAAGGTTTATGAAACCCCTGATATCCCGGCTACTGAGTCAGCTGTAAGGTCTGTGCTTGAGGATAAAAGTGTCGGGATTCTTGTAATGCATAATGATGACATTGGTAATCTGCCGGAAGTTCTAAGGAAGAACTTAAACGAGTCTGTCCAGCCTACAGTAGTAGCGCTAGGAGGCAGCGGATCAGGCTCAACGAGTTTAAGAGAAAAAATAAAACAAGCGGTAGGTGTTGATCTGTGGAAGTAAAAGGTGAAATTTATCGTGTGGCTGGGCCTGTCGTCACCGCTATCGGCTTGGATGCAAAGATGTATGACCTTTGCAAAGTCGGTAACGAAGGGCTGATGGGCGAAGTCATCCAAATAGTAGGAGACAAAACCATCATCCAGGTATACGAAGAGACAGGCGGCGTCAGGCCGGGAGAACCCTGTGTCACTACAGGTATGTCTCTTGCCGTGGAGCTTGGTCCAGGTCTTCTTTCCAGTATTTATGATGGGGTTCAGAGGCCACTGCATGTCCTTCTGGAAAGGACGGGCGGTTTTATTGGTAGAGGTGTCACTGCAGATGGGCTTGACCACAAAAAACTCTGGGAGTTTAAGCCCGTTGTCAAAAAAGGCGACCGTGTAATTGGTGGAGATGTTATCGGTGTTGTACAGGAAACTGTGAACATTGAACACAAAATTATGGTTCGTCCTGACATTTCCGGAACAGTCGCCGACATAAAGAGCGGAAGCTTCACTGTCGTAGATACCATCTGTACCTTGACTGATGGAACAGAACTGCAGATGATGCAGAGATGGCCAGTCAGAAAACCAAGGCCGGTAAAGAGAAAACTTACTCCTGAAAAGCCTCTGGTCACAGGGCAGAGAATCCTTGACGGACTTTTCCCTGTCGCAAAGGGAGGAACTGCTGCAATTCCAGGACCTTTCGGGTCGGGCAAAACCGTTACTCAGCAGCAGCTTTCAAAGTGGAGTGACACTGAGATTGTGGTCTACATCGGCTGCGGTGAACGTGGAAACGAGATGGCAGATGTTCTGTGGGAGTTCCCGGAACTTGAAGACCCGCAGACCGGAAGGCCGCTCATGGAGCGTACCATCCTTGTCGCTAACACTTCAAACATGCCTGTGGCTGCAAGAGAAGCATCTGTTTATACAGGAATGACACTTGCGGAATACTTCCGTGACATGGGCTATGACGTCTCCCTGATGGCAGACTCCACCTCAAGGTGGGCAGAAGCCATGAGAGAAATTTCCTCCCGTCTTGAAGAAATGCCTGGTGAAGAAGGTTACCCGGCATACCTGTCTGCAAGGCTGGCAGAATTCTACGAGCGTGCCGGTGTTGCCGAAACACTCTGCGGTGAGAAAGGTTCAATTACTGCTATCGGTGCAGTATCTCCACCTGGCGGTGACTTCTCCGAACCTGTTACTCAGAACACTCTGCGTATCGTGAAGGTGTTCTGGGCTCTGGATGCAAAGTTATCCCAGAAGCGCCACTTCCCGGCAATTAACTGGCTGAACAGCTACAGCCTGTATAAGGAAGACCTCAATGACTGGTTTACCGAAAATGTGGCTCCGGACTACGTCCCTATGAGAGAAAGGGCAATGGATATGCTGCAGACAGAATCCGAATTGCAGGAAATCGTGCAGCTTGTCGGTTCTGATGCTCTGCCTGAAGAACAGCAGCTTCTGCTTGAAATTACCCGTATGATAAGGGAAATCTTCTTGCAGCAGAATGCATTCCACCCGATCGACACATACAGCCCGTTCGAAAAACAGTATAAGATCATGAAAGCCATCATGAAATGGGGAGACGCTGCAATGGACGCCCTGAAATCAGGTGTACTTTCTTCGGAAATTCTCAAGATGCAGTCAAAGGACGAGCTTCCCAAAGTTAAGTTCGAAGAGGACTTCGAAGGCTCTTTGAATGCTGTTCTTGCAAAGATGGATAAAGAGTTTGCAGCCCTGGGAGGTAAATAAGATGGCAAAAGAGTACAAGACGATCACTCAGATTGCAGGGCCTCTTATTTTTGTCGAGAAAACAGAGCCTGTAGGTTATAATGAAATCGTTAACATTAAGATGGGTGATGGAACTGTTCGCAGAGGACAGGTGCTGGACTCTTCCGCTGACATTGTGGTTGTCCAGGTTTTCGAAGGTACTGGTGGGCTTGACAAGGACTGCGGTGTAATTTTCACCGGTGAAACTCTGAAGCTTCCCGCATCCGTCGATCTTCTCGGCAGGATCCTGTCCGGTTCAGGAGAACCAAGGGACGGTGGACCTAGGATCGTTCCAGACCAGTTGCTGGACATCAACGGTGCCGCAATGAACCCTTACGCCAGGCTGCCTCCAAAGGACTTTATCCAGACAGGTATCTCCACAATTGACGGGACAAATACCCTGGTTCGTGGGCAGAAACTGCCTATTTTCTCAGCATCAGGTCTCCCACACAATGAAATCGCCCTGCAGATTGCAAGGCAGGCTTCTGTGCCCGGTTCCGAATCTGCTTTCGCAGTAGTTTTCGCAGCAATGGGTATCACCAATGAAGAAGCCCAGTATTTCATGAGCGACTTTGAGAAAACCGGCGCACTGGAAAGGGCAGTTGTGTTCCTTAACCTTGCAGACGACCCTGCTGTCGAACGTATCGTTACCCCGCGTATGGCTCTCACAGCAGCCGAATACCTCGCGTACGAACACGGCATGCACGTTCTCGTAATTCTGACTGACATTACAAACTATGCAGAAGCTCTCCGTCAGATGGGTGCCGCCCGTAACGAAGTTCCTGGTCGCCGTGGGTATCCGGGTTACATGTATACTGACCTTGCAACCCTCTACGAGCGTGCAGGTATTGTCAAAGGTGCCAAGGGATCCGTTACTCAGATTCCGATCCTCTCAATGCCTGGTGATGACATTACCCACCCGATTCCTGACCTGTCCGGTTATATTACCGAAGGCCAGATTGTGGTTGCCAGGGAACTGCACAGGAAGGGTATTTACCCGCCAATTAATGTGCTGCCGTCCCTGTCAAGGCTGATGAACTCCGGTATCGGAGCCGGCAAAACAAGAGAAGACCACAAGGCGGTTTCTGACCAGATGTATGCAGGTTATGCAGAAGGGCGTGACCTGAGAGGTCTGGTGGCAATCGTCGGTAAGGAAGCTCTGTCAGAAAGAGACACCAAGTTCCTCGAGTTTGCCGACCTGTTTGAGGACAAGTTTGTCCGTCAGGGCAGAAACGAAAACAGGACAATCGAGGATACTCTGGAGATCGGATGGCAGATTCTCACTCACCTTCCTGAAAACCAGTTGGGTAGGATTGACAACAAATATATCCAGAAATATCACCCGGCACACAGAAAGGCTAAGTGATTGCCATGGCTCAGCAGGACGTAAAACCAACTCGTTCGGAGTTAATTAATCTCAAGAAAAAGATCAAGCTCTCTGAAAGTGGGCACAAGCTCCTGAAGATGAAAAGAGACGGTCTGATCCTTGAGTTCTTCAAGATCCTTAACGAAGCAAGGAATGTCAGAACCGAGCTGGATGCTGCCTTTGCAAAGAGTACTGAAAAAATCAATCTTGCCTCTGCTGTAAATGGAATGGTTGCAGTAAGGTCAACCGCCTTTACAGCAAAAGAATCCCCTGAAATCCAGCTTTCAGGGCACAACATCATGGGTGTTGTGGTGCCAAAGATCAGCTCTACAGGTGTCCGCAAGTCCCTCTATGAGAGGGGATATGGTATTATCGGAACAAATTCATATATTGATGAAACTGCTGATGCCTACGAGGACCTTGTAGAAAAGATCATCACTGCAGCAGAGCTTGAGACTACAATGAAAAGGCTCCTTGATGAGATCGAGAAGACCAAGAGGCGTGTTAACGCTCTGGAATTCAAGGTGATTCCCGAACTCATTGATACCATGAAGTACATCCGCTTCATGCTTGAAGAGATGGAAAGAGAAAACACCTTCAGGCTGAAGAGAGTCAAGGCAAGAATGAGAGATTAAGTTTGATTTGAACATGGCAGAATGCGACGATCGACCTAATCTGGTTGAAAGAGCAGTAATGAAGTTAGGTGAACCCAAAAACCAGGCCCGCCTGTTGCAGGTGGCCTGGAGGATTTCCCTTTTAATGATGGTTATAGGGTTCATCATTATAATTAAAACAATTTCTCCAAATTTTATGTGACATGACAGGGCAATTTTATCCTGAATCATGTCACAAATTTTTGTTTCAGGCTCTCCAATTATACTTGTAATTATTATGCTTTTTTAGTCCAAGTTATCAGTTTTTCTAAACAGTTTTATCGTTTTTCCTTGATAATGTTGTCATTTTTCCTGAATTGTGTTATTGTTTTTCCTGAATTGTGTTATTGTTTTTCCTGAATTGTGTTATTGTTTTTCCTGAATTGTGTTATTGTTTTTCCTGAATTGTGTTATTGTTTTTCCTGAATTGTGTTATTGTTTTTCCTTATATTGTTATCGTTTTTCCTGAATATTGTTATTGTTTTTTCTGTTCACCTGATTGTAACTTGCGTGTTTTCTACGCATTCAATCCCTGGTTCATATTTTAATCTATTAATGATATATTACTAATGATGTATTGCTGGATGTTTTTATTATTTAGAAAGCTATTTTAATGACAAACGGTAATCTTTGCATATATGCAAAACGAGTCAAGGCTTCTCCATATTACCGGTATTGTACAGGGTGTAGGTTTTCGCCCTTTTATATATCAGCTTGCAAAAGCCAATGGGCTTTCCGGATACGTGAAAAATCTGGGAAACTACGTGGAAATCCTTATAGAAGGAGATCGGGAATGCCTTGATAATTTTCTTAAAGAACTTCCTGAAAAAAAACCTCCTCTTGCTAAAATTACTGAACTCAGAACAAAGAACGTGCCTTTTTCAGGATATTCCGGATTTATTATCGTTCCCAGTGAATCCGGAGTATTTGAAAATTCCATAATTCCTCCAGATACGGCTATTTGTGAACAGTGCAGGTCTGAGATTTTCGATCCTTCTTCCAGGTATTACCATTATCCTTTTACCGTATGCACAAATTGCGGGCCCAGGTATACAACAGTAAGAACCCTACCTTACGACCGGGAAAATACCACTATGGCAGATTTTCCCCTCTGTCCGGAGTGCGAAAAAGAGTATACTGACCCTCTTAATCGAAGGTATCACGCGCAGCCTGTTTGCTGCCCGAAGTGCGGGCCTGAGATCTGGCTTTCCGATCGTGAAGGAAATGTACTGTCAAGAGGTTATGAAGCAATTGCCAGTGCCTCAGACCTCCTTCAGGAAGGCTCGATTCTTGCTGTAAAAGGCTTCGGAGGTTTCCATATTGCCTGCAACGCACGACAGGAAGAACCCGTAAATGAGCTCAGGAGACGGTTAAAGCGTCCGGAGCAACCTTTTGCGGTCATGGCAAAAAATGCAGGTGTTGCGGAATCTTTTGCAGATCTTGAAGGCGCAGGCAGGGAATATCTCACCTCTCACCGCCGGCCTATCACAGTGCTTCCCAGGTCAGAAGAATTCAATCTGGCAGATTCGGTTTCTCCCGGACTGCACAATATAGGGGTCATGCTCCCCTACACAGGCACACAGAATCTGCTTTTTGACCGTGTGCCTGATGCTGTATATGTTATGACCTCGGCGAATCTCCCGGGAAGGCCAATGGTCGTTGATAACAGGGAGGCTCTCGAAAAACTGAAAGGAATCGTCGACTTTTACCTTCTGCACAACAGGGTCATTGCAAACAGGAACGATGATACGGTTATCCGTATTGTAAATGGGCAGGCTGCCTTTATCCGGCGTTCCCGCGGATATGTGCCTGAACCCGTGGAACTGCCTTTTGAAATAGAAGCTTCTATAGGGGTTGGCGCTGAGATGAATTCTACCGTTACCGTGGCAAAGGGAAAACTTGCCTATATATCCCAGTATATAGGAAATACCAGCCATGTGGAAACCTACAGGTATCACTCCGAGGTTGTCAGGCACCTTATCCGGCTTACCGGAATTGAACCTCTCCACTGGAGCTGTGACCTTCACCCTTCATTCAACACAACCCGTTTTGCGCTGAAAATGGGAGGGGAGAATACACTCAAGATCCAGCATCATTACGCCCATATGCTGGCACTCATGGCTGACAACTCCCTGCCTCTGGGTTCCAGAATTCTCGGAATCGCTCTTGATGGGGTAGGATATGGAGGTGACGGGACAATCTGGGGCGGAGAACTCTTTGAATCATCTTACTTCGGATACGAACGTATAGGGCATTTACTCCCTCAACCAATGCCGGGCGGAGACCTTGCTTCCAGGGTACCTTCAAGGATGGTCCTTGGTATCCTTTTCGAGAAGCTTGGGAGACCAGAACTGGAAAAACTCCCCCTTGTTTTTCCTCAGGGGGACAGGGAGCTTTCAACTGTGTTGAAACAGCTTGAAACCGGGATAAATGTTGTCCAGAGCAGCAGTACCGGGAGAGTACTTGATGCCGCCTCTGCACTTCTTGAAATCTGCAAAATAAGGACCTATGATGGAGAGCCTGCAATGAAGCTCGAATCTGCCGCAAAGAAAAGCACGCATGTTGTCGATCTTCCCATAGTATTCAAAAAATACGGGGGCTCAGGAGTTCCTGTGCTTGATACTACCGAGCTTCTTCTTGGGGCATATGAGCTTTCCGGTAAGTATTCTCCTGAAAATCTTGCTTTTGCGGTTGAGGAAAGCCTTGCAAAGGGAATTTCAGAACTTTCCTTATCTCTTGCCGCAAAAAGAGGGCTTGAGAAGATAGGTCTGAGCGGAGGAGTTGCCTATAATGATCACATCACCTCGTGCATTGCAGGAACTGTTGCAGAAGCAGGTTTTGAGTTCCTCGCCCACCGCCAGGCGCCGTGCGGAGACGGATGTATTTCATTCGGGCAGGCAATAGCAGGCGGGCTCAGAACAGATCCAGAAAGTAATCAGGTTCCGGAGAGAGTTTAATAGAGGAAATAACCAACTTTCACAGCTTCTGATGTTTCCCGTCAGGGGCTTACTCATCCAACATACTGAAATTTGATCCTGAAAACTGGAATACAAAATTAAATAAATGATCCGTGCTTACATATAGGAGTGGGAGCATAAAATGGGGCTAGGTAGTATACGAATTAGAGTGGTAACAAACAGGGATGAAATCCCTAGCCTTGAACAGGAAGAGAGGGCAGTACATCTCGCTTTTCGGCCCTCGGATAAGGATCTTTTCAGTCTTGTCAAGACATGTCCTTCAATTGAGATACTTCAGCTTCCAGCGTCTTCCTATGACGGGCTCTCAAAATTTATAAAAATGTATTTATCCTCTTCGGGCATCCATCTTGTAAAGGGGGATGTCAGCGGGCACTGGCATGACCTTAATAATTATTTTGTAATCCCTTCTTATGTGCTTGAAAAAATAAAGGAACTGGAGGTTCAGGGAAGGACCGAAGAAGAAATTATTGGTGAGGTAACGAACCTCAGGAAAATCAGCCCTGATATGATTCTCCATCTGCTTCACAGTTCTTTCCTTTCACCGGGCTCTGAAAGACCGGAAATGAATAGAGTTTAAGTTTTGAAGCCAGTTTTAAGAAAAAGTGTTATTTCAGGCTTAAAGGCGTTTCCACCACTTCTTTGAGGCTTTTTGCTCTTCTATCTGCTTTAATCCTTCAGATGAATATTTCTGCTGCAGCCTGTATCTTCTGTTTTCTTCGTTAAGCCGGGAAACTTCTTCTTCTTTACTTACGAGCGTTCTTTTAAGCTGTTTTACCAGCTCGTCTTTTTCCATCAGCTCTTCTGCGAGTTTTTCTTCCCCTTTATATTCCGAGATCTGCTTTTCGAGCTTTTTTACTCTTTCTCCGCTCGTTGCAAGCATGGATTCCAGTGTATTTATCTTTCTCTCTTTAGCGGTCAGTTTTTCCTCAATTCTCTTCATTTCCCCGCTCTTTGTGATTACCTCGTCAGCAAGAGTTTTAATGTCCCTGTCCCTCACTGAAATGCTTTCTTCAAGCTTTTCCACAGCTCTTTCTTTTTCAAGGAATTTTTCATGAATGACTTTTATTTCTTCTATTTTTGCCCTGAGTGACTCCTCAAGGTTACTTTTCTCCTGTTCTTTTTCATCAAGCCTGGACTCAAGTTCTTCTATTCCTTTATTCCTGTCTGAAATAGTCTCACTCAGTTCCTGAATTCTTGAGCCTTTTTCCTGAATATCCTTTTCATAAACGGTTATGGCTTCTTCCCTTTCATTCAGCCGGGATTTTAGTTCTTCAAGAACACTGCTTTTTTGAGCGATCCTGCTTTCGAGTCCATTTATTGCTTCCTCTTTTTTAATGAGCTGACCTTCCAGGTCTTTTACAGCTTCGTCCCTTTTAGCAAGGCAATTCCGAAGGTTTCCTATTTCTTCTTCCTTTTCAATTCTTTCCTGTTCGAATTTCCCGATTTTATCTGCCTTTTCAGAAGTAAGTCTGTCAATTTCTTTGATCTCTATTTCTTTCTCTTTAATCTTTTCTTCAAAGTCTTTTATGATTTCCTGTGAGCTCGACAGGGATTTCTCAAGAATATTCACGTTTCCTGTTTTTGCTTCGAGCCCTTCTTTCAGGGTGGCAATCTCCCTGTCCCTGCCTGCAACCTGTTCTTCAAGTTCTTCAATTCTCTGCAGGCTTTCCGAAAGCTTTGTTTCCAGGCTGTTTAGCTCGGAATCCTTTTTTAAAAGCTGGATATTAAGGGCATTTATAAACTCTCCCTTTTCTCTTCCTTCTTTTTCTGTAAGAAGGACGAGCTGCCCCCTCGTGTTTTCGCAGATTTCAGCCCAGTCGAGAATAGAGGCTATTGATGTTATCCTCTTAAATACGGTTTCTCCTGTTTTGCAGCCGTAGACTTCACTGGCAATATACCCTTCAACGGTGTTCAGGTCAAGGTTTGTATCTCCCAGCCTTGAGCCTGTCGCATTTCCTTTTTTTGCCTTTCCACCATTTTTTTGAAGGAAATTAACTGTCTCGTAAAATGCTCTCCATGGGAGAAAAGGCTGATTTTTCAGGTTGTCAACATAGATTCCGTCATTTTCGGCTCGGGCTTCAAAAAACTGCTTCCCGCTCATAAGCGGAATCTTTGCCGGATTTCCTTTCTTATCAAACTGGTTTTTTATTCTTGAGATAACAGGATCTTCCATGCATGAGCCTCTTTAAAGTAGTGTCTGAAGTATAATGAACACGACATTTTATAAAAGTTATGTGACTTTCAGGGCATTTTTAAAGTTAGCCAGTTGCATTTTTCAGAAGAAGCTCTCCTGCCTTTTGAAAGATCCATTATTCAATCTGAAGTTCAATCTGACAGGCGCAAAACACGGCAGTTATGGAAATATATAAATATTTTTTAGGCGCGGGCAGAACTACATTCTTACTTTTCCACTATCGTACAAAATGGATACATTTATTAAAGATTATTTTATTGATAACAGATCAAATATGTCCTGAGAAATCGAGTATCTGCTCAGATTTTTTCCTTTTCGTTATACTTGCTTTTTGCCTGCAAAAAAGAGTATTCAGATGGTTTAGAAAATTTGATTCATAAATACGAAAACTATTATAATTAATTGAGTTTCAGCCGGAAAATACGTGATTAAACGTGATTAAGTTAGATCGGATAATCCGGCTATTTAATCATATATCTCCTATTTGCCTGTTTATTATCAAAAGTTGCCTATCTATAGTTGCCTGTCTATAGCATGACATTTATGTCTATTTAATGAGGCAGTTGTCTCTTATATTGGGGGACCTGTCTCTAGTAAATATTGAGTAACTACTTTCTGGAGGGTTGAACTTCTCTCGAGAACCTCAGTAATACTTCACATACCGTGAGAGTTTTCATAAAATACAGGGGTTTATCCAGAGTTTGCATCAATACGCGGTAAAATATTATAGATGCCCTGACCTGTGACAAAAGAAATAAAATTTCACTATATTCTGGTTTTTTCTTAGTTTTACTCCCCATGGTTTTCAGAATGTAGTATTCTCTATTTATTTAGTATGTTTAACTAAGTGGGGCACTAGATATCGTTTATATAAATATATCTGAAAACTGCCAAAACTAAAAGAAAGTATGTAAATACTAGTTCTTTACAAATAAATCATGTAGTTATAGAAAAATATTTAATGAAGAATTTTTTATCTTCAGATGAAAAAAAATCAATAGATCGGGAGGACAAACTTTGAAAATAAGGGTTGTGAGTTCTAGAGAAGAAATATTTACATTGAATCCCAACGAAAGAATAGTTCACCTGGCATTCAGGCCTTCAAACAAAGATATTTTCTCTTTGGTTGAGAACTGCCCGAAGATTGAGGTAATACAGCTTCCTAAATCTTACAGGCGCACGGTGTCGAAGTCCATAGAGATGTTCCTTGAAATGCAGCGCATTCAGCTCATAGAAGGAGATGTCTGGGGACACAGAAAAGACATAAACGAATATTATCGCATTCCTTCCTCTATAATTGAGGAGATAAGGGAATTGAAGGTTGAAGGCAAATCCACTGAGGCTATTGAAGAAAAAGTCTCAAGGGAGAGCAAACTTAACCCCGAAATGGTTGCTTACATCCTCAGAAAGGATGTCAGTGCCTGAGCCTCAAAAGTTTATTTTAAGGCTCCCATTTCATTTTTCTTTTAATTTTTATTGCTTTGTAATTTTATTATTTTTTCATTTTGTGTTACTTTTTAAGTGCAACCTCATAACGCTTTATTACTTTTAAATTTTTATTATCACTTTATTTTTACTACTTTTTATTTTTAATTACTTTTTTATTCTTGTTGGCATCAGTTTTATAATACTTCTTTTTTAAACCCCCTGTTATGGTGAATATTTAATTTCCCTAATCTTGAAAAAGTAACAGTTTACTGGAAGGAAAAAAGCTTAAGATCTGAAGTATTCAGAAAGGATTAAAGTATTCAGGGAGGACCAAAGTATTCAAGGAGGACTGAATGTGGTAGTTACAGATGTGCTTTCTGTACTGGATATTCCCGCAATCTACAGTTTTTTCCGAGGTAGATTAAGTCGAATATGGTGGAGTTCGTGATCTGAAAATGCTGTATCTGTGGATAAATAAAATTGTGTGATTCTGAGAACGAATGAGTGGTCCAAGTTAATGGATAAAAGAATTGTATGATAAATCTTTTTTACCTTTTTCTAAAGGAGACTGCCCTGAAAGAAAACCTCCATTCTATAAACAACTAAAATCCCAGAAACTAAACCGGAATTCCAAAAACCGATTATAAATTTGAATATCAAATTTCAGTCCTTTTCTACCCAGTTACCTTCAGAATTCTTTTCATATTTCTTTTTAACCGCACTCCAGGCAACCCTGTGTGCCGTTTCTTCCCTTGAAGAATCCCTTTTTCTTTCCGAAGGGTCTTTATATTCTTCCCACGCACTGTTATAAGCTTCTCTATAAATATCCTGGCCGTGCCCGGGCAGATTATCTTTCACACTGTCTGGAAGTTCAGAATTATTTTTATATGGTATTTGTTTCTCCGGCATTTGTTTCCCCCATTTTCTGCAGGAGACTATTTTTTAAAAACATTCTTGCGGTTCTGCGGTCATTTTTATTACTTAATTGAGCATGGGATGCGGTCAGGACTATTAACAGGTCCCTTAGAGCATCAGGTTATGATGAAACAATCAAAAAAAAGTATTTGATAGGGTTTGACAAAATTTGATAGGGCTTCACAAAAATAGTAAGAAGAAACCCAGAGGCACTGTATCCTTGCCGTATCCCCCAATACAGTCTCCAAATCAATATATGCTCCCCCAAGCATGTGGATTTGAAGAAGGATCAGCGACCCCCAGGTGATTCTTTATGTGGTAGATTGTACCCCTCTACTTCCCAACTCCAATCTATAATAAATAACATAAATTATTTTAAATTAATTATATCAAAAATCATCCCCTCGAATAATATTTCTTAATACTGAAAATTTCAAAGCAAACGGCCTGGATATGTACTCTGGCAATCTCAGTCACTCAATCAGGGATACAGAATTAATAAATCAATTTAAGCTGGAGACCGGATGACATAAGGCCTGCACGCTGCTGTCTATCCAGTCCCCAGTAAGAGACTCACCAGCTTTTTTCGCATTTGAACTCAGAAAGAAGCTTCTTTGTTCATGATATAAGCGACCATCCCGGGGTTAAGCTTGCTTTCCCGTGCAATTTTTTTCTCAATCTCCTCAGCAGCTTTTCCTTCATTTTTCATTTCCTTGATTTTTTCAATCACTGAGGACGGAATTGCATAATATTCGTTTATGTCCTTTCTGTGTCCCCAGACGTCCCCTTCTATGAGCTGAACCCTCTGCATCTGAAGGAACATTTCTATGGACTTTGAGACAGTAGCCATATACGATTTTGGTAACTGAATTACCTCAATCTTCGGACAGGTTTCAACCAGTCCAAAGATATCTTTGTTGGACGGCCTGAATGCCAGGTGAACAAGTCGCTCATTCGGATTAAGTGTAAAGATTTCTTCTCTTGAACTTACTACTCGTATTCTCATATTTTTCCCCCACTGTCAGGTTCTTTTTTGATTGTTCTTTGATATAAAGTACATACACTTATTATAAATAGTTATCTCATTAAGCTAATATTATTTAGATAGTATTCCTGGGAGATCATCCATATTATATTTGTTTAATTGATATTTGAAGTCAAAAGCAGGTATTAGAGACTATTTAGTATTATTTCCCTTTTATTCTCCTCTCGATTTCTATTCTTTTTCATGCTATAATTTTTTCCCACAACTGATAAATTTATTTTGATCAATACTTCTTTCAGCTTCAGATTTTCATCAGGCTTTCCTGTCCATTCAGGCTGAGGAAAAACAATCTCAGGGTCAGGCACGAAAATAAAAAAGAATGGTTTAAAATGTTAGTTTTTTAAAATTGATAGTTTTAAAATCGATAGCCTTGAAACCTATATAATGAGTTATTCTCTTTTTAAGCCTGAAAAAATGAGTAAATTCCAATTTTCAGACCTGACTAAAAAGCAGGCCTGGAAAATCTATATTCTTTTTCTGGAACCCGGCTGCGTTCTTATGTCCTCCACCGCCATACTGCTGAGCAATTTTGGCACAATCGGGTGAGTCCGGATTTCCCGAGTCAGACCTCAGGCTGAATACTATCATGTCCTCTACAGCCTGCCACATTACGGCAATATCATATTCAGGCTTCCTGTATATAAATTCTCCAAGTTCGGAAATATTCCCTGTGGTGTTAACAAGCCTAGCTTTCCAGTTATGAAAAGTATAATCCACTCCCCGGTCAAATGCTTTCTGAAGCTTGTAATTCTGGGATTCCAGGAGTAATTCACCAATTGATATCATTCTGTTTACGGTTTCTTTATATCCGGAACCGAGAAGCATGTCCCATAATGGGTCATCAGGGGTTTTTACCATCAGACTGAAGCCTGCACTGAAAGCTCTGGTCTCAGGGTATTCAAACCTCCACATGTCCTTATCCCCGATATAGGCGACAGCTTCAGGAGGTGAAACATGATCTGGATGCGTGTACTCCCATGTAAGTACACAGGCTGCCTTTTCAATGGACCTTATTCCAGGAATGCTTTCCGAAGTCCACAGGTCCGGAAATTTCTCCATAGCTGTCCTGTGGTGATCTATCCATATCAGCTTGGACCCGCAAACCTCTGCGAATTCTTCCATTTTATCGCTTGTGAAGTCAAGAAGCCATACCTTTTCTGCTGCCCTTATTTCTTCCTCATTCCATGACTCTTTACCGTAATTTATAGCAACGAACTTTATGGCAAATTCATTCCGGTCATAGATATTTCCAGCCACTGCAGCCGAACAGCATCCGTCATTATCATCATGGTAATAAATTAAAACGGTACATTTGTTATCGGTTATTTTTATTCCCCCTTGTTTTACAGTATGTCCTCAATATATCGTATTTTCTATTGCTGTTTTATTCCATAATACTATTTTCTAACCTTTCGAGCTGAAAAAAGCTATATCATAACCGTTCAAACTACTCGGGGAAGGAAAAACATTACTCTCATTACTGATAAAGATATTGAGCAAGCGGAGAATCCTGTACAGTTTTAAATTTCAGGTTTGTAGATTTTAAATTTCAGATTTGAAGATGCTGATTAGGATCTGCAGATGTGAGGTGCGAATTTTATCTTAGAGACGGTTAAAAATAAAAGCAGGCGCGCAAACAATGATGCCGTTTTAAGAACGGAAGGTAATATGCTGATTAAGGATTCGTGCCGGCTTTCCGGAGAGTTGATGCAAGCGTTTTCTTCCGGAAACAATGAATGATAAGAAAATGTATAATTAAATGAGATCACTCATCAAGTCGAGTATTAAATGAGATCACTCCTCACATCTTAAACGAGATCACCAATCAAGTAATGAGCCCGGTAGGAAGTCTGACTTAACCTCATTTTTGAAATCGGCTCAATAAGAAATATGGAATGGATTCCTGTTGCAGGCGCTTTTACAGCTCCGGAATCCTTTCAAATATAGTTTATAAATAAACTGGTCTCAATAAATGTTTAAAAATATTGTTTGTTTAATCCTGCATAATTTCAGGGACTTCATAGGTAGCCAGGTAGTCCGGCCTCGAGTAGATTGACTCAGCCCAGGAAACAACTCCTTCTATCTCAGTAAACGATACAGGGCGATACTCTGTAGCCTCCATTGAGATATTTATTGTTTTCCTTTCGCGGTCCACAAAGGGGTGCTTTTGAAGATCGTGGCTGTAATTGTGTGCGTGGATTATCCAGCCGTCAAAATCTTCCGGAGCATCTGCAGGGTTATGTACAAGGCAGAAGTGCCTGCCGCCAATGTCTACATTCACATAATCCAGCAGGAATTCTATTTCGTCAGAGAAATCATAGTCTCCTTTTATAAATACAATATTTCCTGACAGACGTTTTAACCAGTAATCTATGTTTTTTGCGCTTTCTCCATAAGATATGTCGCCCAGGAAATAAACGATATCGTCAGAGCAAACGGTATCGTTCCAGTTCCTGAGCAACAATTTATTCATTTCTTCCACGTTCATAAATGGGCGATTGTTGCGCCTTATAATGTTGTTATATCCGAGGTATAGATCTGCTGCCACGTAGACTTCGGATTGACACATACAGAGATCACCAGATATATAATGATTTTTAATTATAAATAAAGATTTCATAATAAATTCCAGAATAAATATACAAACTTGAACTGTTTTGTCAAAACTGTACATAAGCCAGAATTCTGTTAGTGGATGGAATGAATGCAAATTAATCCCTATAGAGCTGTAATTCAAAAACCGGGGTCGGATAAAAATCATATTTTTATTAACAGGATTTTTTTAATTCTATTGTGTTCTCAACTCTAAATATAAGTTTATTTTTTAAGTTCAGCTGGTTTTTTCAATTATTTCATTAAAAATAGACTTTAAAATGTATGAAATAAAAAAAGAAAAGAGCCTCGGGAGGGATTTGAACCTGGACCTTGTCAGTCTCAGGGACAAAGTAAATCAAAAAAATTAGAAATAAGCCTCAATTTATAATTTAAGACTCAATTTTCCTTCTTTTAACTCCAAATTTATTTTATTTTTTCCAGTTGAAATAACGGTGGGAAACTGGGAAATCGTCTCATTCTGTTTTTTCTCTTAAATTTACCATATTTTTTGAATTTATCCAAAAAATAAGGAAAAATTGTTATGTCTGTGTTAATTAGCAGTCTTGACCTTCCCTGGCAACCTGATCCATGAACCCATGGTTTCGTCCCACTCGGGAGGATTGAACGTTGTGTGCCCACTGTCATGATAAAAAGTCAGTTCACCAAAATAGATTTTCTCGCCGACTACATAAAGATCAACACGTACATGCGGTATTCCTGCGGAGAGATTTTTTGCAATAGTCAGCATTTCTTTCAGGACAACCGGTTTCTCAACTTTTGTCTCAGGTGATGTTGGATACAGGATCGACATTGGGACATATTCCCACGAGGGAGTGTAAATATTCCTTTGATGATTATCCGTGAACCTGTTGAAATCCACATGAATCAGTTTCGGCACACCATCGAAACAAAATATTTTGTAATCCTTCAATTCATACCCGGACTCATCTACAATGTATTTCTGGGCGATAACACGCGGTTTTACATCTTTATATGGCCATTCACGTCCCGAATAATAATAATTACGGTGAAGGGCTGCATTTAGTTTTTTAATTGCCTTATTCCGGGAAAATGTTTCTTTATCTGTACAGATCACGCAACATCCTGAGTCATGAGTGGGTTTAAGAACAAATTGATCCGGCAGTTTATCAAACTCGATATCATCTGCACTATCCCATATTCCCAGTAGAGGTATCAAATACTTTTTACCAATTTTTTTGGATACGTATTGATAGACTTCATACTTGTCCACCATTTGCGAATAGACGGGATCTCTATCATATAATTTAAGCCACTGGAGTTTTTCATTATATGTAACCGGATTGTCCAGATCAAGTTTTTTGCCGTGGCGGGCTTTAAAATCAATTTCTAAAAGTGTTTTGTCCGGCAACCATTTTAACAATCCATAATAATTCATGGCAGAAATAATCATCAGTGGATGTGTCATCGATTTTTTAGCATACTTGATAAATTCATGCTTTTTCATATCATTCCACTCCTTAAATGGAGGGTCATTTCGGTGTCTTTAGACTTTCCAAGATACTTAATTTAGGCATCACACGTATATAGATTACGGCCATTAAATTTCTAAAAAATCATATGTGGGGGTGAACTCATAAAATATCTTCCTGAAATTATTAACCTCCCTCTTAATCGCGAACATATCCCAAATTTTAATAAGTACAAATGAACTCGGCAGCAAGAAACTCGAATTAATTCTTGATGCATAAACTATTGACGGTCCATTGAAGGGCAGTATTCGGAGCTTAAACTGCAACCTTGATTTCTGAAAAACTTCTGCTTAAAGTTTCTACAAGATATAGATGAACTCTAATAATGAAAATACTGAATTAAGTGACAACAGATTAAAATATCAATATTTTTAAATATCTGTTTTGATATAAACAATATATGGGCCTGGAAAATAGGTGATACTTAAGTGAAAAACGGGGAAACTAATACCTTTTAAGGGCTTGACAAGAGATTTTTTGAGAATCTATCTGGAATAGAGGCGACATAATGAAGGGAGGCGAAAAAATAAAAGAATTTTGTAATATTTGCGGTCGGGAACTGATGGAGGACGTGCTGGTAGTGGATACCAGCCAGGACATGAAACCAATAAAATTCCAGGACGTTCACGGGGATAAGTCCGATCTGATATGTATAGAGTGTGCAGCTGACTCGGTTGAGAATCCACCCTTCTTATGTTCGAGATGCGGTCAGCCGGTAGAATTCGGTGAGCACTTCTATATGTTAAGGATGGGAATCGTAAAGCCGGGCTGTCTCAAAGTGGACTTTAAAGAGGTATCCCCCGACGATAAGTGTATATGTCTTACGTGCTTTGAAGAGTTTATGAACCCTGAAGCTGAAGAAGAGGGAGACTGAACAGGCATCTCTAAACTTTGTTCCCTGGTTCACCCTTATTTTTAATACTCAGGCAAATCAGGGTTAAGTTCGAGATCTTCTGGGCATGAAAATGCAGAACTTAAAAATCAGTTCTGTTTATTTACTTTTTTCTTTTTTTTATTTCTATTAATTGACTTCTTCTTTTTATTTTTATTAATTGACTTCTTCTTTTTATTTTTATTAATTGACTTCTTCTTTTTATTTTTATTAATTGACTTCTTCTTTTTATTTTTATTAATTGACTTCTTCTTCTTCTTCTTCTTTTTAGTTTTATTAAACTTTTTCTTCTTTTCAGCCCTCTTGGTTGGTTTTTCTTTCCCTACTCTTTTTTAGCTTTTTTTCTTCTTTTCTTTTTCCCAGCCCTGTTGTTTTCTCTGTCCTTTATTTTTTATATTTACAGGTTAACCTTATTCATAGAAAGAAGGCAGGAAACCCCTAAGTCTTTAGCTTAGGGAGTAATGCCGTTAACTTCCCGCTTTTACACTTCCTTCAAGTATATAATCTATTGGCATTAATACATGAATGTGGATAGAACGATTAAACTTAAACTCAGTGTTTCTGAGGAAGATAAAGAATACCTCAAAAAAACCATTACTCTTTTTAACACTGTGTTTAACGAAGTCGCTAAATATGGCTTTGAACACAAAACCCACAGCAAGGTATCTATCCATCACGCTACCTATAAAGACATCCGAGAAAAGTATCCAGAACTCCCTTCTTCTCTTGTTCAAGGTGCAAGAGACATCGCGTGTGAGGCTCTTAAAGGAGTTGAACTTAAACTCCTTCCAGTAGCCAAACCATTCTCTTCCATTAGATATAATCAGAGGGTAATTACCTATTACCTGCAATACGGGAGAGTGAGCATTGCTACTATTAATGGAAGAGTTAAAGCGACTTTCAATATTCCTGGATATTATCAAGAGTATGTTAATTGGGAAGTCAGAAGTTCTACTTTGAAATATGATGCCATTAAAGGTGCTTTTTTTCTGCATGTAATTTTCAGAACAGAATCTCCTGAACCATCTGGAAATAAAGTTCTCGGAATTGATAGAGGTATCGTGAATATTGCAGTTTGCTCTAACAATGTTTTCTTTAATGGAAATCAGATTAAAAATGTTAGAGGCAAATATGCACATCTCCGTAAACAATTGCAGTCCAAAGGCACTAAGTCGGCTAAACGTCTTCTTCGGAAGATCAGTCGAAAAGAAAGACGGTTCGTGACTGATACTAATCACTGCATCTCGAAAACCATTGTTAATATGCCCTTTGACATCTTTGCACTCGAAGATCTGACAAGCATTAGAGTTCAGAACCGGAAGGGTAAAGCCTTCAACCGGAAGCTTAATTCTTGGGCTTTCTATCAGCTTGCTCAGTTCCTTGAGTACAAAGTGGAAACTCTTGGTAAGAGAGTTATCTATGTTGATCCTCGTTTCTCTTCTCAGAAATGCTCCAAATGTGGAGATATTCGGAAGAGTAACCGGAACGGTAGTTCTTACCATTGTAGAGATTGTGGTTTTCAGATACATGCTGATCTTAATGCCGCTTTGAACATTGCTCAAGCAGGTATATCTTGCCTGAGTAGGGTTTCTGTCAATAACCCAAACGTAGCAACCATTTAACGGTTAGTTACAAGCCCCTGAGTCTTTAGCTCAGGGGTAATTGACTTCTCAATTCTACCGCACGAGTTCTGCACTAAAGGCCTGAGGAGCTTTTATATTTCAGGAAAACTCCAGAAAGTTCCGGGAACTGGCTAAAAAAAGGAAATAGAAAACGATCAGATTCAGAAACATTATAAAGAATCAGATGTTTATACCTGAATAGTTTTTGATTAATATACATGTTTCCGGTGTTCACAATATGGGTTTGGTTGACTTTTTTAAAAATAAAGTAAAACACTCTCAAAAATCCCCCAAATTGAATTATTCTACAAACGGCACTTCTATATCAATAGGTGAGTTTACAGGGGAATATCATCAGTCATCAAAAGGTAGGTTCATTTTAGCGTGGAAAAGTTCAGGTGACAACGGAAAATACATTTTGCTGGATCGAGGGAAGATAAAACTTCAGGCTAAGATGAGGCACCCTGATAATGGAATGGTTTCAAACTCGGGAGTGTTTATACTCAGCGACCTGACCTCCAAGGGCATGTATGGCGTATTCCACGTAATTAATTCTGATGGAGAAACTCTGATAAAACAAAGGTGCAGGGCAAATCTGGGTTCTGCCGGAATTTCAGATGATGGGCGTTTTGCTGTTTGTCAGGCTCTGGAAAGTACCAGCAAGTCGGATAGCTGCAAACTTTTTTTCTTTGATATAAAGAACAGAAAACTATTGTGGAAAAAAGTGCCTGAAACTATAGGAGCCGAGCTTAACTGGGCAAAAAGCTACCGTTTTGATACTAAAAGAAAAGCCCTGTATCTGATACACGATAAGAATAGGACTTACCGCTACACCTTCGAAGGGACTTTCCTTGATTCTAAACTATACTGGCATGACTGCATCAATTCTGGAAATGATATCGAATTTCTTGAAGCACTTAATGGGTTAAAATCAGAGCTCTCTGAAAGTACCGACCCTCAAGAGTATGTTGACCTTATAGTTCCTCTGGAAAAAGGATTGAAAAGGTTCTCTGACAGGGATACCAGGTCAAAAATCCACAGGGTTCTGGGGGAAATATCCCTTTTGCAGGGAAATAATGCAGAAGCGATAAAGCATTTTGAAACCGCATTGAAACTTAATCCCAGGGCGGGAGTGAAGAGGACACTCGAAAAATTAAAGAAAATTGGTTAATCTGACAGTGTTATATTGGAGTGTACGAACGAGAATTAAATTTCATTTTTTGAATTTATGAGATTTTTCCACTAAAAAATACTCTCGAAGTCTGATCCTTTAATATGAAAAACAAAAAAAGAAAAGAGCCTCGGGAGGGATTTGAACCTGCTTACTGCTATCGATTTGGGCTTCAGATATCAACTCGTATGTAGGGATTTGATAACCTCCACACAACGAAATCGAGAGGAGGGGCCTGCATATGCCAAAAAAAGAACGGGAACTGTACGGCCTAGATATAGAACATCGAATATCACAACTGCAAAAATGCGAAATGTCTAAAAAAAATAAAGAGATAATTCTAACTTTTCTTGAAGAGCTGTACGCTCAAGGAATGACAGACCACAGGGTCGCTAAATACATCTCCAGTATGAAAAGAATATTCTTGGATATAGGAAAAGACTTCGATACCGTAACAGAGCAGGATCTCAAAAGGTATGTCGGAAAGCTGGAGAGATCGGATCTGAAAGACTGGACTAAGCATGATCGAAAAATAATTCTACGCATTATCTACAAATGGCAATTCGGGAAAGAGCTCACATGGGTGCACACAAAAATACCGCGCCATAAACGGAAGCTCCCAACCGAACTTATTACTGAAGATGAAGTGCAGAGAATGATAGGGCAGGCATGGAACCCACGAGACCGAGCCATGATCGCACTACTGTGGGATGCAGGGCTGAGGATAGGAGAACTTGCCAGCATGAAAATTGGATCATTTCAACCTGACGAAAAAGGTGCAGTAATATTCATCTCAGGAAAAACAGGCATGAGGAGAATAAGAACCGTATTCTCGGTCCCGTACATGCTGGCATGGATAGAGAAACACCCTGAAAAAGAGAACCCACATGCACCTCTATGGATCGTCATCGGAAAGCGGGATGGAAAGTGGGAAACTGTAACATACTACACTATACGGTCACAGCTGCAGAAAATTGCCACACGAGCTGGAGTTAAAAAAAATGTCAATCCACATCAGTTCCGACATTCCAGGGCAACGTACATGGCATCATACATGACCCCATCCCAGCTATGCACCTACTTTGGATGGACACCTGATTCCGATATGCCTGGAGTATACGTTCACCTATCAGGTACGGATCTAGATGATATCGTTTTCAAGGCTAACGGTACACGAAATATAGAGTAATTCATACTATAGTTCAGGAAGCCACACCAGCAACGGATCAGAGGAAAATAATGGATGTCCTAGCAAGATGATACGGGATGCCTCATCAACAAAAACTGGGATGCCGTAACTAATGAGAACAAGAATGCCCTAGGAATGAACCAAGGATGCCCCATGAGATGAACCAGGGATGCCCTAGGAAATGAACCAAAGATGCTCATGATAACTGATCATAGATGCCGTAACTGACAAGAATGGGACGTCTTAGAAAATAACTGCATGAATTACCGATTAGAAAGAAAGGTTAATTTTGTCACCTTGGGATTTCATAAATTTCAACGCAAATAATCCATCCTCTGTGATCATATACTCTTTTTCCTTTTTGCTTCCTTTTTTATATCCTTCCTCAACTAGGCCCCACTCAATTAGGCTTGAGATTAGTTTTGTAAGAACCCCACCAGTTAGTTTTCGCTCATCTTTTCCTTTTAGTTCCCTTACTGGTTTATATTCATCTTTAAGTTTTTTGAAAAGTTGGATTCTTGAAAGCTTGTTTTCAGGAGACCTTTTGAGGATTTCAAGTATATTGACATAATTCCTATTTGATGATAAACCCAGAAAGTAACATTTTAGCCATTTAGAAGACATGTTGGCACATACTTATTAGGTCTTATCCACTCGTAACACTGGATCTTAGCTGTTGCGTTCATTCTATGCCCCAAAAATAATGCTAGAATAGACGGACCTGCAAAAAATAGATCTATAGTTTCAAAATCCCCTTCAACCAAGGTGTCAGATATTAACTTTTTTATTTCCCTCACAGCTAGGTTTGCTTGTCTGTCTGAAGTTATTGGCTGATCTGAAGTTATAGTTAATATTGATTCATTTCTATTTCCTTCCACTGATAAGTAATTGGTTACTTCCTCTTTAATATCTTTCATAATTCCTATAGCAATCGCTAACCTATCACTTTGTTTATTTTCAAAACTAGAAGATAATGGATATTCTGGTGTTGAATCGTTGGGGTGAGAATCTGTTCTAAAGAGGTTATCCCTGATTTTTAGTTCCAACGAATATCCTGATACAGCTGAAAAAACAAATCCTAAAGCTAGAGATGTAGAAATTCTACGATTTCCAAGTAAATGTATTTCTTTTAGATCATAATTGTGTGAAATCCATCTTTTCGTTTCTTCGAGTTCCGAAATCAAAATTTCATTCCACTGCTTAGTTGGGGGATATTTTTTCCCGTTCCAACCAAAAAAAGACTCCCAATTGAAGCAAAGCTCTTTTTCTCTTTTATTTTTATTTTTAATTAAAGTGTTGATTACAATTGGTTTTGAGGTAATTTGAGATTTTTCTTTAATTGTATCCAGAATTTGTTTCTCCAATTCCATTCGGTAGATAGGCTCATTTTTTCTGGACTTTATAAGTTTAAATAAATTAGAATATATGTTTTCAATTTCACTCGGAAGTATTTTGTAGTGTGGAAAATTTTTAAAAAACTCCCCCAAAAAGACTCCAACAACTTGTTCATGAGGATTCCAGTTTGAATCAAAGAGTACCTTTCTAAAGAGAAAATCGGCCATTTTTTCATCTTTGTCCATGCCAAGTACAATATCTTTAAAAGCTTCATATGAACTTTCAATGATACTTGAGTTTTCGGGATAAAAATTATATGGACTACGAATTCTTCTTAAACCGTTAATTAAAGGGTGAATTTCTTTAGATATGCTAGGTGAGACAAGTGTAAACCACAAATATAAATCGGAATTTTCTGAATTGATCTTCTGAAATCTTTCCATTTCCTCCCAAAACTCTTTTGGTGTTACATTGTGATCCTTTACTTCAAAAGCCTCAATTTTTTCACCTACTCCTGGAGCAAAATATTTTACTTCGATATCTCCGATGGATTCATAGGTCAAAACGGTAAAACCTTGAAATGAAAGAAAATGGGGTATCTTTGTTACTAAATAATTCTCTTGGAACTCAAACCCTGATGAAGCTATGTCTCCTCCTCGTGATTCGGGTTCCAAAAGTGATACTGTTTTGGACTCATTATTACATCCCATTATTATTTCTCCTCTACCAATTTTCCTTGAAAAATAGGGAAACCAGGAACAAAAGCATTTACACCACCTTTTAGATTTTCATTGTTTAACTTAACTATAAGAAGTACTACAAAGAGAGCACCAACCTCAGGATCATTTACTATTTCCCACATAGTGGACTGATCTTTTTTACTCGGAATCAGAGGAAATGAGGGGTGAGAGTGCCATTCTCCTAGATAATTGTATTTTTCATAATCATGATCAAATTCTTCAAAAAAAAGTTCAAGTTCTTCTTTTGCTTTATCTCCCATTTGCCTTACAAAACAATTTATATCCCCTCCTTCTCTTTGGACAGTCAGATGAGAGATCCTAAAAACGTTTTCATAAACATACTCTCCCATCAAAAGACCACCTATTTCACGCCCATTCGACTCCTTTAATTCACTTATTAAACGAGAAGTTAGTTTTTCACTTATCAGTATCGTGAACATGGTTTGAATTCTCGATTAAATCCGTTAAAAAATTGACAACATCACTTAGTTCTTTTTCATTTAATTTGGGAATATTCTCTTCTATTTCCAGGCCAGCTGTCGCGATTGGTATCGTGCAGAAGGGTTGGTCGAAGACCCAGGCATTAGATATTCCAATCAAATACAAAGAATAGGGATACATTGAGACTTCGGAGTCAAGTATTGTATCAATAGCAAATCTGGTTAAATGAGCTGAGATCACAGAAACGTCTGCATCCGAAGCGGTAAAGATTTGCCCAGAAGCATCTTCTGCAGCATAATCTCCAATTGTTTTATGTTCAGAAAAGGGATTTTCAATGATGTAGTTATTATAAGCTTCTCTTATGAGTTTGGGAGCTGGATCTTTGCTGTAGCGGCTCCGTGCAATCATTCCTCCAATTCCACCTGCAAAAACTTCACACCACATTATTGATTTTCCATAGACCCGATATATTGCAGACAAAATATTGAAAACTGTAGGATTTGCTGTACAATCAATTATAAGATCGTATTGACCTAATTTAGTTAAAGTATGGTTAAGATATGTGTTTGATTCTTGCGCAACTAAATTTATTATTTCACTCTCAACTTGGATATTAGGTGAGATATATGCTAAAATTTTTTCTAACGCTTTGGCCTTATGCTCGCCTACATTTCTCCAGTCTAATACATGGCGCTGAATATTCGCGGAGTAAAATAGGTCTTCATCAATTAGATAAAATTGATTTATTCCCGCTCGTGCTAAAGAAACTGCAACTTTGCTACCAACAGAACCCAAACCTACAATTCCAACTTTTTTTGAGGCTATGTTTGCTAAATAACTAGTGTCATGACCATTTAATTATTTCACATAATACTTTGACATTTTCTCATCTGCATTCTTCCTTGTAAACTTCCATTCAATTTTCCTTTTGTGTTCATTCCTTCTCTTTGTCCATGAATCCACTTCATTTTTAAGCGTCTCGATGTCCCCGATCCTTCTTCCTGTACATTCGATATCCATGACATTGATCTCGATTTCAGCAGCATTGAGCCAGCTTGCATGTTTTGGCGTGTAATGGAACTCTATCTTGTCCAGAATCTTCTTTGCTTCCTCTTCTGAGAATGCTTCGTAGAATGACTTCTCTTTATGGATATTGAGATTATCCGTAACCAGTCTGATGACTTCTGCTTCAGAATATTCTTCTGTGACAAGAATCTTCATGAATTGTGCAAAATCCTTCATTGTTCTTCTTTTGGTTACCTGAGTTACCCTTTTTCCTGCTTTGAACTCTACCGCCATGAATATGTTTGCTGTTCCGTTTCTGACATACTCATAATCATATTTTTCTGAACTTCCAAGCTTCATAGGAATGCTCATTCTTTTATCCCTGAGCAGTTGCTTAGGCTTCTCGTCAAGACAGATAAGAGGTTTTTTAGGATCATAATCCTCTTCATACAGACTAAGAATGTCATACATCCTGTCTCTATATTCAGTATCGATAGTCTGAATACACCACATCCGTCTTAACCAAGGTTTAGTTTTGCTTTTTTCAAAATAAGCCTGACACTCTCTTTACCTATAGTTTCAAATCCTTCTTTTTTCCTAAGTTCTTCAGTAAGCAGGGAAAGAGACCATCTTTTGCTTCCATCAGGGGAACTGCTGCAGGCTAAAGCGATTACTTCTGCAACATGTTTTTCAGTGTATTTTATAGGTTGACCAGATCTTGATTTGTCAAAAAGAGCATTGGGGAGACCTTCATCAAGGTATCTTTTCCGTATATTCAAAGTGGTACTCCTGGAAATACCTAATATTTTCACGATTTCAGTGATTTCTGTTTGCTGGTTTGATAGAAGGAGAATACGGGCTCGAGTTAGTTCTCTTGCGCTTTTACGTCCTTTTCTCACAAAATCCTGAAGGAAATTTACTTCATTATCTGCAAGTTGAATCTGTAGCATGAAGGTATAAAAGTATTCAACGTTTATAATGATGACTAATAATTAAATGGTTGAGACACTAGGATTTCTGTTCGTATGATCATTATCTTCAATAATTGATACACTGTAAACTTTATCGTTAGCTCTCCATAAGCAAACAATATCATTTTCTTGAGTTAGAAAGGTCAACAAATCTATTTTTTGCATATTTCTGGTTTCTGGATCTTTGACTTCATTCAGAACTATATTTGCACCAACTTCTTTTTGGATAATGGCTTCAATTTCTTCAAACAAGGTAATTTTTGAAAATTGATCTTTATTTACATTTATATGGCATATTATTCCATATTGATAACTAAATAAGTCTTTGTCTTGGAGTTTTAGAGGTATTTTTCCATTAGTCCAGGTACTGTCTGATAAAATTATTTTTGTAATATGGAATGTCCAACTGTCATTACCTGGACTATAAACTGCAGTAAACGGAATTATTTCAGATATAGGGAGGCTTCTAATAAGGTTAACAACTTCATTATCTAAAACAAGACGAAGGTATTTTCCTCGGTTTACTTGACCATCAGTTAGAAAATGCCTCGATGGTACTGCTTGATGTTCATTGTCGTTTCCATGGGGATTCTCAGTCTCAATTAGTTTATACATACTGTTCAGCATATCTGCAGCAGTAACATCACTCCGCCAGTTGTCTGGACCCCACTCCAAGCAGAGAGTTCCACTTAAATATTGGTGGCTGGACCATCTAACATCTTTTTCTACAGGTGTTACCATTATTGGAGTATCTGGAAAAAGAGGTGGATATGCTAACTTAACTTTGTAAATATGGCTATGAATTAACAGATCAGCAAACAAAACAAGAACAGAACCTTCTATATCCCACTTATCTCCACAAAGCCACAATTCCTCTTTTTTTATTTTTTCTACTTCTTCAATTTCCATTTGCAGGCGAGCAAGGTCTTTTAAGTACCAAATATTCGTTAGGCAAACCCCCCTGGTTTTCTCGGCTGAACAGGCTTCTTTGGAAATGACAAGGGCGGTACATATGCTTCTGTCAATAAAGAGCTAGCGTTGCAAGATAAACAAAAACGATCTCCAAAAATACTAGACCACAACTCCAAAGAACTCTTTTCATCCTCAACTACAATTGCTTTTCTCCCAATCTCAGCATGATTCTTTACTTTATTGTAGAATCCTTCAAATGCAGCAAAACTCATACCATCAGTCACATTATTTCCTGAAACTGAAGGATCTTCGATGTGAGGAACATTTCCTAGCCGTATATCTGTAGAATAGTTTGAGACTATGTTTTCAAACATCCCAACAAACAGTTCTGGATATTGGTCCACATCAGGGTCCATACATTCTGCAGCAATACATTCAAGCACAAAACCTTTTGGTTTTTTATTAATTGTTGGGTTTTCTCGACGCCACCACTTAAAAAGCTTTACGGTTGGCTTAAATCGGCCGTCAAAATTTTTGTTAATTTCTGTTGTCCATTCAGTGTGCCCAGGTGGATTTGTTTCTAACCAGTTATCCAGTTTTCTGTCTGGTATGTACAATTTACTATTTAGGCCAAATGGTGCAATTATCGGTACGACATCCATATCCACAGTGCTGGTAGTAATTCCCACTGAACGGCTCTGTTTGCGGATATCAGGGTATTTGTTTTTCAAAGTATTGTATAATAAAGTGATTACTTCTTGAGGATCATCGCTTAATGTGTGGTTTGTGACGACAATGATATCAATATCAGGGCGCTCCTTTTCTCCATCTCTAGTTTTTGGTCGAATTGCAGTATTTCTTTTGTACGAACCCGAAAGAAAAGTTTTAACGTGATATTCTTTAAAAATTTCATGGTCTTGTAAAAAGGAACGTAAGTTTTCATGAGCAGACTTAGCACTTGCTTTTGTGCTGTCACTTGGCTCAATATCACTTAGAAATCTTAGAAAACTTGATTGGCCAATCATATTTTATTCCTCAATCTAACTATTATATACCCCATCACAATTTCATACAAAATATCTTCTTTATGTAGTTCTCCATCTTTCGTAATTCAAGCTATCGAATTTCTTCACCGTATGTTCCTTCTTATCTCCTTGACATTGCCACATACCATTTTAAGCCTGCAACAGTTGTACCTGCAGCAACTGTAAGAAGTACCTGATAGACCGAAGTTGGGGGTAAGGCACTGAAAATAAAGTATTCAAAGAAAGCTTCTATGAAGTTCCCTGAAAGTATTTCATGAAATGTATTCAGAAATGTCAGAATGACTCCCCCAAAAGCATACATTGACAAGAAACCGACTATCGTCAGTGGCGTATTCACACAGTATTTCACAAGGCCCGTTTCTAAACTCAATTTAGTTCTCCCTAGATTTCTGATTGAAATTACAATATGCATAATATTTGAGTGACTATAACTACATGTGGTGACACATTATCACAAAATTTAATAAATATCATGAAAAATATATGAAAATAAGGGAAAAGTAATGGCAATTCATATAGTTCCTATAGGTTTGGATTCACCAGAGAGATTTGTTGAGGGGTTCCGTAAGTTCCCACCATCAAAAGTTATTCTTTTGACAGGGACTATGCAGAATGATATCGAAAAAGAGGTCAAAAATATAAAATCTGAGGTTATAAAAGGGATCGGGAAACATGTACAAGTTGAAGAAGAATCGGCAAACTTATTAGATTTCGCAAACTGTATCAAAATTTTGGCAAAAATTATTTCGAGAGAAAGGGAAGATACTGAAGGCGAAATGATTTACATAAATATTTCCTCTTCCACGAAAATAATGACTCAGGCCTCATACATGGCGGCTTCGCTTTTTTCTGCGAGGATATATTATGTTCCTGTAGTCAGTTATCTTTCACTTGAGTTAATTCCCCTTTTAAATAACCATACCGATGATTCCTCGCAAAAGATTATTAATGACTTACTTCAAAATAAAAGATATCTTAGCACTGGCGTAAAAGAGCCCATTGAGATTCCTGTTCTGAAAATGGAGCCACCTGATAAAGATGAACTTGATGTGTTAAAGGCAATAAGTAGTGCCAAAAAAGAAAAATACAATTCTCTTAAGTCTTTGGTGGAAGATGGACTTCATATTGAGTATACTGGTTCAAACAGAAACAAGTATTCTCAAGTTATAAAAAAATTAGAAACGCACGGTTTCGTTTCAACAAACAGAAGTGGAAGGGAAAAAGGAATTAAGCTGACAGGATCAGGAGATGTAATTGCTAAAATCAGCTGCATTCTTGAAAACAGAAAATGAACAAGGTGTCAATTAGAAAATCTTCGACGACCTCTTGATATTTTGTCTAGTCCGATTTAGAGCGAGTTACTTTATATTCGATCCAATTTACAGACCTTTGCACTCGCTATTCCGTAGCATTTCTTTGGCAAATTTACTATAATTTCCCTGCTTTTTGCATTTCTAGCAATAATATTAAGAATCTGTCCGAAAAGTCAGCAATGTATGTCGAAACACCATAATAGGTCTATAATATCAAAGTAGTCGTTGCGGTTTTGCATGTCGCATATTGTAAAAGTTACTGCAGGTAACCACTTTTCGGATAGACATTTATTCTTAATACTGAGCAAGAGTTACTCTGACAAGTTATTAATGCAGCTAAAGGTGCTAGAATCCAAATATATGATAATTGGGCAGTTTTGGTATCTCAAGGACTTTATAAGACTTTATAGATCTTTGTTCGAAATTGCACGCTTTCTTTGTGTTGCACTAAGATCCGCAACTAATAACCTATGCAGTTTACCCTTCATTTGTATCCAATAGTTTTTCTTGTTTGTGAAAGCATTTGATTTAGTACAAGAAATGTCTTTTGGAGCACAGCTTTTTCAAGCTCAGATTCACAGGCGTCCATGGCGCCTCAAGTTTTATCTTCCAGACTCGCTTCTCAACAGTACTAAAACCTCATAATATTCATATAGTTGCAGGAGCATACTTTTAAAGACATTTATTACTGTTTTGGTTTATACATTAATCCAATATAATTGAGAATATGGGGAAATTCATATGAAAATAAAATGCAGTGAAGATAGTGTGATAAATTCAGGGATGCAGTCGTGTATGGAAGGCGTCTTAAAAAAGTACAATACTTTGTTAAAAATTAAAAGCGATACAAAGCTTCCTTTTTATGGAATTGAAGGTAAAGATTTTAAAAGAATGTGGCTTCCTCATAAAAGTGAAAATGAATGCGAGTTTTGGAGATCTATTCTTCAGAAAGATTTTATCCACAACGAAAATCTCAACAGTGAAGTTCTTTGGCAGATATGCAGAGGAACATCTGAAAAATCCATAATCGCGTTTGTATCTGATATAAAGTATATCCATACTGCAGAGACTGCAGAAAGAAAAGGATTAAACATTATCCAATCTCCAGGAATATATATCGATAAAGAAGAAATAAGGAATGTAGATAAATCAATTTATGAATTTGCATTATGCCATAATTTGATACTAGCGGAAACATACTACTTATCCAATAGAGTAGAAGCTGTTAAGACTTTAAACTCCAGTGACAATGAGTATGGTTATTTTAAGTCATTTATTAACTCTTTTTTGACTCTTCGTCTAATGTATGAATTTAATAAAGAGAAAGCAATGGAGGTCATGAAACATTCTGATCAATTAGCAGGAAGCTGGAAAATACCATTGCTCAAATTAAAAAATATTGAACAAAAGAGATTGAAAACAGTGATCAAGAATGGGGATATTGTTAATTGTGAGTATAAAGTAATCGATGGAACGGCTGATGAAAGTTATGGTAACGACCTGAGGAAGATCCTTCAAGATATTGATTTTGAATTTCCATAGAAACTTTGAGATTATAAAGTCCACACAAATGTTGTTCAAACAACATTTCTCTTCATGCATCTTCGGTTAAGTGACAAATCGTGATAAATTGCCTCCATTTTCGCAACAGTTCCCCAAAATTTTACCATCTAATGGGCTGGAATTGGGTATCGATTTCATGTAAAAAGGCCAAAATTTAAGGCAGCCTTCTGGTACAAAATCGATAGCTTTCAGGCAAGAAAATTCCTTAACTGATAACCAATGAATCCTTACTTACAAGCTTCTTGTATACATTATTCAATAACATTTCTTTGACTAACTTTCCGAAATCTGCATCATCTTTTATTTTGGAATAAAGGTCAATATTCACTTCGATAAGTTCATTGAGTTCATCTGAAACGATCTCCTTGAATACAAGATCAAAATCTTCTTTTTTGTTGACTGCAGGATTTGCTGCAGCTACAAGGCGTGGATTTTCGGTCAGGTTTTTTTCCAGATAACCAAGTGCTTGTCCAACTTTATCTTCTTCAGTGAAATCGGTTCCAAAGTGTTCATTGATCTCTTCAATTATCTCAGAGAGAGGAGTCAATTCATCTTCTATTGAATGGATTGCACCTGGTTCGGGAACAGGGCGCAGGCGTCCATCATCGTCAGAAAGAAGGATGCTACCCTTGCTTGTTTCTTGTATCCTGAAGGAGCTCATATTGACTTTTTCCGTTATTTCAGTTGGCAACCTGTCAAGACCCACGTGGAGTTCCTTTACAAGGTACTTTGAGTATTGGTAAAACTTTTCAAGTTTCTCATCAAAGAACGGGATAATTTGTGAGAGAAAAGCATATTGACGTACAAAGGTTGCCATCCTCTTCTTGAAATCCCGCTTTTCGTCGTCTTCAAGCCTACCCCATCTTTCAATTGCAGGACGGAGGGAGGTGTATAATACTGTCTGCTTTCCTTTACTTGAAAAATATTCTACTGCAAATTTATTGATATCAGAGTTGTCGAATACAGCAAAATCTTTCAACTGGTTCTCATAATCGTACAATCTGTTTGGGTCAGTGGGTTCAGTAAGAATGGTCTTGACATGATACCTTTGAAATGGTTCTCTAATCATCTCAGCGTCGTTTACAAAATCCAGTACCATGGTATCAGATTTTTCTGGATGTCTACGATTCAGACGACTTAAAGTTTGTACAGCTTCTACCCCTCCAAGTTTTTTGTCCACATACATTGTATGTAACAGAGGTTGGTCAAAGCCTGTCTGAAATTTGTTGGCTACTATCAAAATCCTGTACTTATCTTCTTTGAATTTTTCCGCTGTGTGTTTTTCAGGGAAACCGTTCTCACCAGATTCTGTGAAGTCTTTTCCCGTATAGACTTTACGGACATTTTCACCTTTTACAGTCCCTGAAAACGCGACGAGGACTTCAAATGGGTACTCTTTTTCTTTAACCTGTTTTTTGAATTCCAGTTCGTATCGGATAGCGTTTGCTCTGGAGCTTGTAACTACCATTGCCTTGGACCGACCGCCGATACGGTCCTTTGTTCCTGTCCAGAAATGATTCAACATTAATTCAGTTTTTTTCCTGATGGCATACTCACTCGAACCGACATAGGACTTAAGAAGGGAAGATGCAATCGTTTTTTTGTACTGAGGATCATCTTTAATTTTTTTCATCAACTCGAAGTACATAGTGTATGTGGTGTAGTTCTGAAGAACATCGAGGATAAATCCTTCTTCAATTGCCTGTTTCATGGAATACAGATGGAAAGGTTCGAAAGTTCCGTCTGGCTGCCTTTCCCCGAACATTTCCAGAGTTTTGTTCTTGGGAGTAGCGGTGAACGCATAGAAACTGATGTTTTTGGGTTGAAGTTTCAGGTCCGTAGTAATTTCTTCCATTTTTTCATTGATGATATCTTCTACGTCCTTTTCCTGTTCATCCTCGTATTCTACTGAGTCCTCAGTTACAAGTACTCTCCTGAGATCACGTGCAGTATCTCCTGTCTGAGATGAATGTGCTTCATCAATAACAACAGCAAACCGTTTACCTGGGGTTTTGTGGAAGAAATCAATTGCAAATGGGAACGTCTGCAATGTAACAATAATAATTTTTACATTACTCTCAATAGCTTTCGCGAGATTTTTGGCTTTGTCTTTCTCAATACTCACTATCGTACCTTCGACATGCTCATGCCCGAGTATAGTCTGGCTGAGCTGATCATCAAGGACACGCCTATCGGTAATGACAATGATGGAATCGAAAATGTTTTTATTGCTCTCGTCATGCAGACCTGATAGCTTATCGCAAAGACGTGAGATGGTATAACTTTTACCGCTGCCCGCACTATGCTCTATCAGGTATTTTCTACCAGCGCCATTAATTCTTGTATTTTCTACCAGGAGATTGACCGCATCAAGTTGATGATATCTCGGAAAAATTAACTGAGTAGAAATGGCTCCATTTTGTCCTTTTTTGCTGACGATCTGAAGGAAATTCTGCATGATGTCCAGCAACATATCCTTTTTCCAGATCTCTTCCCATAAGTAGGCCGTATCGTAATTATCTTCACCATACGCTGGAGGGTTACCTGCACCGTACTGATACCCCTTATTGAAAGGCAGAAACTCCGTAGACTCCCCCATCACCTTTGTAGTCATAAACACAAGGCGTGGATCCACTGCAAAATGTGCAAAACACCTGCCAAAACTTAACAGAGGCTCAGTTGAGTCGCGCTCCTTATATTGGTTGATTGCATGTTCAATATTCTGCCCATTAAGAGGACTCTTGAGTTCAGCAGTAATAATAGGTATACCGTTTATAAACAGAACCATATCAATGGATTTTTTAGGGGTTTTCGTACTATAATGTAGCTGACGGATGACTGAAAATATATTTGCACGGTATTTATCTTGGTGTTCTACATTAAGTCCATTTTCGGGTTTGAAATATACAAGGTCGAAATGGCACCCAACATCCTTTACACCAGTTCTAAGAACCTTGAGTGTGCCACGCTTTTTAATGTCTTTGGTCAACCTGTCAAGAAACTTTTCTTTAACATCCATCCCATGTCTGGATTTGAGCTTTTTCCATTCTTCAGACTGGGTTGCCCTGATAAAATCAAACAGCATATCAGGGTCCAAACAAAGATCGGGATCGTAGTTACTGCTCGTGCGTTTAACGTATTTATTATTGCGGATGAGTGATAATTCGATATCTTCTTCGAACTTATATTCATAAGGCTTACTCACAAACAGTCCCCCTGACATCAATTTTCCCCGTCACAGCACCAGAAATCAGTGCTGTACGGTATTCTTTGAGGTGTTCAATAGATTGTTTAATTTTTTCTATGAGAGTATCAATTTGGGCGGTTTCACGGTCAAGGTATGAGGCTATGGCTTGTTGCTCAGGAAGGGATGGAACAGGAATTTCAATATTTTTGATAAATTCCCAACTTGCGCGTGGCATTTTTGTTCCGTATGTAGCCCCATCAACAAGTGAAATGAATTCATGCGTAAGTATACGATAAAGTAAGAATTTACTTTCAAGAAGTGTTTCCTGTATCCTAAAAACAAGCAATTCTCCAACTGCCACACCTTCTGAAGGAGCAATAACTGCTTTACAGAGATACGGTCTCAGCTTATTGAAAAGGACATCCCCTTCTTTGATTATTGTCCCATCACCTTCAAAATCAGAATAAGAATTAAGCAATTTACCTGTAAAACTTTCAATATTTTCTAATGCAATTTTTGTAGAATAATTAATAACATTATTAGTTTTTTCGTTTCTTAAATTTACCAAATATTTCAATTTTGTAATATGCCATCCTATTGGGATCTTACCTACCCACTCAATACCCGAATTTGTCATAGATACATCAGGGTCGAGCCCTTTCGTGACTGCATGACTGATCAGAGCTGATCGTTTTTCTTTCAGAAGTTCGATAAAGCGCTGTTTTTTTTCTATAAGTGTATCGATTCGGGATGTTTCTCTGTCAAGGAAAACAACTATTTCGTTAATTTCATATTCATCTGGCGGCAATGGGATTGAAATATTACCTACTGTTTCAGTATTAAGGTTTAGTTGAGTTCCTAATTTGCCCAACCCTTTGTATGGTTCTCCACTGGTGAATATATAGTATAAGTATTCGGAGTTCAGTTTTAAATAAGGAAACCAAACAAAACCATCGTGAATACAACATTTTATCTTTGTAATAATTGGTTTTCCTACAGATCCAGCAATACTCACGAAAAAATCTCCAGGGTATTGCTTTACGCTTAGAGAACTCCCTAACTTAGAAAGTTTCTGTGTAGTTTCTTCCAAATAACGTTCACTTGATGTTACATCAGCAATTCGAACCCAAGAAAAATCTCCATCATCATCAAAATATATTGGATTGTCAATAGGTCTTGGAGATGCTCCTCGTTTTACTGGTGACAACCATTTAATTCTAACTGTATCCCATTCCTTTGGAATCTCTCCAATCCATTCAACGCCAGAATTTTTATACTCTGGATAGAGATCTAGCTCTGAGATACCTATACATTTAACTTGGGAATCGCTCCTCGCTTCAACCTGGAAGTCGCTCACTGTTTCAATCTGGAAATCACTCATTGCCTCATCACTCCCAGCATATCCAAAATTTCGCTTTCTAGGCTGTTGATATCGTTTTCGATTTCCTTTAAAGAACGCGGGGGCTGGTATTCATAAAAATACTGGTTGAAATTGATAATATAACCTACCTTACCGACTTTACCATCCTTCTCGTCAGTTATTGATTCGTTTATCCAGGAATCGGGGGCGTAAGGTTTGACTTCACGTTCGAAATATTCATGAATATCTTCACTCAGAGGTACATTCTCATAATCCCGAAGATCTGAGTCATACTCAACATTACCCTTACTATCCTTACAAATATCAGCAGTTTCGTCTCTTTCCGACATTACGGAAAAAATAGCCTTTTTCACAGGTGATTCTATTGATAATCCTGCGTTTTTCAGGCTTTTATTCAGAACCTTGGCAAACTCATCGCGGTTCTTATACACAATAGTTTTATCCATTCCCGATAAAACTTTTAAGACAGATTCCTGTAATCTTCTACCTTCAGCTTCTTCCTTTTCTTTTTCTTCATTATTCTTTCGTTTTTTACTTACTGAGATATTCTGGAATGCTGTCTGTTCTTTCAGCATCTCGATACAGTTATCGGTTACTTGGAAACTTAACTTGAGAGGTCTGTCGATGGTAATCTTACGGTAGCCGAACTCATTATTATTATGAATTTGAGAATGCTCATTTTCGTTGAAGCTGTTGTGTATAAGCGTTAGATATTCTATCTGTTCAGATGAAATTTCGTGCCTTTTGTTACCAAGACTTTTTCGCATATTTACAAAGAATGTAGTTCCGTTGATAAGTTGAACTTTACCTTCCCTGCGTTCTTCTTTGCGGTTTGTAAGTATCCAGACATAACTGAAAATACCTGTATTGTAGAATAACTGGTCAGGTAGTGCTACAATCGCTTCTAAATAATCTTTCTCAATGATCCATCTCCTAATTTCACTCTCACCAGATCCTGCATCACCTGTGAAGAGTGGAGATCCGTTCATTACAATAGCAACACGACCTCCACCTTCTTCAGGAGCCCTCATTTTTGAGATCATAGTCTGTAGGAACAAAAGTTGACCATCACTTTTACGCGGAAGCCCTGCACCAAAACGGCCACTAAAACCCTTCTTTGCTTCTTCTTCAACCTTCTCCTTATCCTTTGACCAGTCTTTACCAAAAGGTGGATTAGCAAGCTGGTAGTGGAAGGTCATAGTCGGATGTGCATCACTAGAAAGTGTTGATTTTTCCTTTATGTTTTCGGCATCACGACCGTCTCCTTTGAGCAATAATTCGGATTTGGCGATGGCATAGGTTTCAGGGTTGACTTCCTGGCCGTAAAGGTGCAGGTCTGCATCTGGATTGATGAAGTCACGAACATAGTCCTTAGAAACTGTTAACATCCCTCCAGTCCCACACGCTGGATCGTATACAGTACGTACTGGGTGACTCTGGCTAAGAATATCCTTGTCCTGGTAGAACAAAAGGTGTACCATCAGGGCAATTACTTCACGTGGGGTGAAGTGCTCACCAGGATTTTCGTTCATGCTTTCGTTGAATTTCCGAAGCAATTCTTCGAAAATGTACCCCATCTGGATATTACTGACTTCATCTGGATGCAGGTCAACATTGGAAAATTTACTGATTAATAGGTAAAGAAGGTTGTTTTCATCAAGTTGGTCGATATATGTTTCAATTTTGAATTTAGATATGATCTCCTTGACATTTTCAGAAAAAGCATCGATATATGCCAGGAAATTCTTTTTTATGTTTTTCGAGTCGTCAAGGAGCTTTTTCATATCATACTCGGAAGTATTGTAGAACCTTTGTTTGGACTCACGACATAGGGCACTTTCCCTATCCTTGACCTTGCCTTTCAATTCTTCATTTTTCTGGATTACTTTTTCCTTGGTGGGTTCAAGTACACATTCAAGCCTCCTTATGACTGTGAATGGCAATATTACATCCCTATATTTCCCTGATTTTAAGTCGTCCCTTAAAACTTCGTCTGCTACACTCCATATGAAATTGGCCTTGTCCTGGAAATTATTCAAGATATCACGATCCTCATAAATATATGTTAATTGTAAACTTTCAAGAGTTTATTCATCCTGGTCAAACTTATTTATAATATCCCCAATTTCTTCAAGCAATTCTTCTCTCTCATTCTTCAAATTGCGTATTTTCTGCAATGTTTGGGTTATATCCACAGTCTCGATTTCGGATTCAGTGTCAACATAAAGTGAAAAGTTTAGTGAGTAATCGTTATCCCTGATCTCTTCAAGGTTCACTACTCTACAGAACTTTTCGATATCCTTGTAAATTCTGTATGCATCAACAATTTTTGCAATATTCTCGTCACTCAAAATGTTTTGACGCTTTGTTTCTTCATACTCCCGCTCTGCTGAAACAAACAGGATTGAACCACGCCTTTCTTCGGGCTTGTCCATGTTAATAACTGTAATTATCGTAGGGATTCCTGTATTAAGGAATAGGCCTGATGGAAGCAGAATTATCGCTTCTATTATATCGCTCTGTACCATGTTCTTTCGAATACGAGCTTCAGGACCACTTCTGAAAAGGATGCCCTCAGGAGATACCATCACACCCTTTCCGCTATTTTTGAGACATGCTATCATATGTTGTAGAAACGCAAAATCTCCCGAGTTTTTAGGTGGTATTCCATAACGGAAACGAGCATACTGGTCACGTTCCGCAATTTCATATCCCCACTTTTGTTTTCCAAAAGGAGGCACTGAAATTACCCTATCGAACTGTCTCAAACTATTATTCTCAACAAAGGCAGGATAGAGTATTGAATCCTCATTCGCCACAATAGAATCTTTGAAGCCGTTCAATATGAGGGAAAGCTTGCAATACATCCATGTGCTATCATTAATTTCCTGACCGTAAAGAGAAAGATGACCGCCTGAATATTTATTGGCATACCTTTCACACTCTAGCAATAATCCTCCCGTTCCACAGAATGGATCCAGAACGGTCATGTTGTCTCTGGGATCGGCTATTGATGCCAACAATTTTGAAATTTGGCTAGGAGTATAAAATTCACCATAATAGCACTCTTTCATTATATGGGCCAGTATTTTGTCAGAAACTTCCTGGAATTGGGAATCCCCTAAATAGGCTCTGCTCATCTGAATTAATGAAAGTTCATGAATCACTCGGAAGTAATCATTTTCAAGTTTTCTGTCCTTCATTATAGCATAAACTTGATTTTCAATTGGTGAAAACACGCCTTCCAGAAACTCGTTATTTTTCTCGAGTTCTTTAAATGATTCCATGAGGAAATCTCCGAGGTAATTTTTAGTCCTCATCAAATTTCCCCATCTGGCAATTTCGGGAACAAAAATGTCATGGAACCGAGGTTGGTTCCATGCCTTATCATCGTCTTTTGTTTCACTGTAAATTGCTTTTGCTTCTTCTTCGAATATGTCTGACATCCTTTTTCTGGATACTAGGGGCCAAAAAATATTTTTACATCTTTCGTCTCTGGGCATAGATTCATATATACGGATAATCTTGGAGGCCACTTTATCTGATTCAGTCATTTTTAGATCCCTAACCTTTTCACAATAAATGACTCTCTCATGTTGTCCCAAAGCTTCAATTCCTTCACAAGGTTCTTCCTGTACTCACTGGATAATTTAATGAATCTTAATATTATCTCTTGTTCCTCTATTGGTTTAAGTGGAACAGGAACTTCTTTCAGCCTTTCCATGTTAAGGGAAAGCATGGTAGTTCCACCTGCTCTTTTGTTTAATTCTCTCTGCCCAATTGGACCATTAAAGTATGCAGCTACGATTTCAGGTTTGATCTTTTCATTAAGTGTAAGGGCTATAAGATTAGCACTAATAACATATCCGTCTACAGAATTATCAGCAACGGCGGCCTTTATATATGAGCCTCTTAAAGAAAGTATAAGATCTCCTTTATTAACAGTTGCTTTTTTTACTGTATCTATTTCTTGAATTTTTATCCAATCTACGCTATTAGTATCGATATATCCTTCCTGTACTGCTTTCACTCCAATTATAGGAACTTCGACAGCCCCCTCATTTTTCTCATCCAAGCGTTGAGCTGGAATTCCTCTTTTCACCAGTTTGATGCAGTCCTTCATTAGTATATTGTTTGTTCTATTAGTCATGCTGTAACTCCTTTATGCGTTAACAATATTCAATTTACTCTTTTTGTGTAGACGTCCTACACGTTGACTATTTACAATGTAAGCTCTCATACTATTTAAATATATCCTAAAAGCTCACTTTGCCTGTAAATCGCATTTACCTTGAAAATACGCTATGAACACTAGATAGAAGGGATAGATACAAAACCCACATAACATTTTAAAATCCCTTTCCCCATCAAATAGCGATTTCTAGCCCGTTTCTCATACATCATTCAGTTTAATGTGTATGACTATTTTTAAGATGTATAGATGAAAAATAATTTTTATATTCACGTATGCCAAAAAGTTTGATCACGTTTCAACAAAAGTTTTTGAAACTAAAGATAGGTAAAAAACGAAAAAAACCACATGTTTCACTTCTCAGATTCTCAATGAGTTTCATAATAAGCCTATCCCAAAACCTATTTTATTCCGAATTAGTAAGATTTCAGGACTGTTTTTCATGATCAGATATTCGATTGACTATCCCAAAAGAAAATTCAAAAATCAAATTTTGAGTTTAGGGATAGGCTCTTCAACAAAAAAATAGGCTTTGAATACGGTATATAAAGAATAAACAAAAATAAAAAAGAGCCTCGGGCGGGATTTGAACCCGCGACCTCGTCCTTACCAAGGACGCGCTATACCCCTAAGCCACCAAGGCACTGTTGCTGTAAGAGCATCTCCAAAATATCATACTACAGATATAAAGGTTTCGACTGAAGCGGCTTCAAACAGGAAAATATTCCTGAACTGGCTAAAAATCCGGGGATTTTGCTTGAAAAAATTGAGAAACTGGCAGGAAAAATTGCCTGTTTCTTCTACAGTTGGCTTTTGAAAGCCTGGCTTTTTAGAGTTTCCAGCGCGCATCTATAGGGAAGCGCTCGTTGATCCACATGAGGACGTGGTTATTGTGGACGATTTTGTAGGTGCGGGAAAGTATGGGGGTCCCGTCAAAGGTGGGTTCGCCCTCAAGAATCTCTAACTCTACCATGTCCCGCCTGGTTTCAAGGTTGTGGGTGCGCAGGATCCTGCCGATAGGGATGTCTGCCCTTATGAGCTGGTCACGCATGGTCTGGGGCATACGCTCCAGAGGGGCGAGGGACTTTGCGTGCACAAAAACCGTATCTCCTGCGTAAAGCCTGACTGTCCTGTTGTTTATTTCGCTTCCTTCTTCTACCCCCAGGAGCTCAGCCAGTTCCCTGTCGGCTTTAACGATGTATTGAGACTCTGTTTTTACGGTCACCGGCTTTCGGGACATAATTTCCAGAAGAAAGGTTACGGAACCGTCAGTCCCACAGCAGACCCGGAGGCAGGTGGGAATTTCAAGGCTTTTCAGTTTTTCAAGGAAATCTCCTTCCAGAACGACACCTCCAGGTAAATGCTGCAGGATATTATTTATTATGTGAAATAAGAACGAGCGGTCAGGAGGTTATGCCTCTCCGACATCTTTTTTCGCCATTTTCAGGCGCTCTTTTGCCGTGTAGCCCGTAGACTTTAAGAGAAAGTCTCTGTAAGCTTTGTTGGTCTGAAGGATAGTTTCATCTTCCTTCACAGCCGCATCGGAAACCGTTTCCACACAGAGTTTTTTGTCTTCTATCCAGACCGTTATCTTTGACAGTGCCCCGTATGAGGCCTCGAATCTGTCCCCATTACGGGAAATTTCAACAGGGAAGCTTTCCTGCATTGCCTGGTATATTCTCTCAGGTTCAGGTTTAAAGCCGCGTTTCAACTTGTATTGCTGCATTGCTATCCTCTTATAAGATATTTTCATCTCAGATAAAGTTTGCCAGAGCCTTTTTATCCGGAATATACAGGGATAATCCGGATCATTCGGGCAGATGATCCCGGAAGAAGGGCATGTACTCTGGAGCCGGTCTTCATATTTTTATGCTTCAGGTATTCCGGCTGTTATCACTTGAATATTGCTGATTTACGGTTATTGATGTCGTTTCAGCTTGAATTAACAATCTATATTTATTTGAATACTGGTCTCAACCGTTATCAAGTTGATTGTACATATGTATTTTCCTGTTTCATAACTGTAATTTTTATTTATAACTATAATTTTTATTTCTACATCTGCTATTAACCTGTAAAGTTGCCAGACATATTTATAATCTTGAAATCAAAAATAGTCTTAAAAGCAAAGAAAATACTAAACTCAAAAATGATCTTGAAACTAAAGGCGATCTTGAAATAAAGATGATCTTGAAATAAAGATGATCTTGAAATAAAGATGATCTTGAAATAAAGATGATCTTGAAATAAAGATGATCTTGAAATAAAGATGATCTTGAAATAAAGATGATCTCGAAATAAAGATACCCGGTTCTAAATAGATTTAGTACCACATAGTCTAACCTTTTTTATATCTGTTTTCTGGATCTTTCTGGCATAACCGGATATGCAGTTCACAAGAAGCAACCATAAATATGAGTATATTTATCATAGGTTCATGCAAAAAAGAGATATGACTGGACATCATTTTTCCAGATCATAAGGAAGATTTTAAAACTCTTCAAGCTATTCGATACGCCTGATAAGTTGCTTTAATATATGTAAACAAAAATTAATTCATTTACCTGTTAAAATCAACCTGTCACTGATAAATAAAAACCAGTAATTATAATCAATAAAAATAAGAAGGTGATCCCTGGATGCACAGAACACTCAATCTTGATGATTTAATCGCCCAGAAGGCTAAAAAGGATGTTGAAAAAGACCCCGAAATGACAAATGAAAGTCTCTACGACCTGATTATTCCCCCCGGGACAGTTGTATCAATCATCTATGATATCGTGGAAGAATTTGATCTTGAACCTATAACCCGGAAGATGCCTGTTAGCATTGCAAACAGTGAAGAAAGAGAAATTCTCGTACTTCGCGGGCCTCTTGAAAAGGTTCAGGCTGCAGAAGCGTTCCTCTATGAAGAAATGAAATCCTGGATTGAAAACCAGTAAACGACTCGTCAGGATAAAAATAATAAAATAAACAGGAGCAGATGCTGGATAAGTAAAATAATAACTTTTCAGCAGAACAATATTTTTGAAGTAAATATTTCAAGCAGAAAGGTCCCGTTTATTCGGAACCTATGCCTGTAATACTGTCCTTTGAGAAGTCAAAAACGGTTACTCTGCCTGTTTTATCATACATGTCAAGCTTTAACCCCTCTTCAATTTTTCCTACTACTGCAGCTGTAAGCCCTGCCTTTTCAAACACAGCCACACACTCTCCGGCTTTTTCCGGGTCTGCAGTAAACACATAACCAGTTCCCGGGTGCACTTTCAGCCACTGCTCAAAATCCACGCCTTCAGGTCTCGGGACTTTTTCCAGATCGACAGAGGCTCCTACCCTGCTCGTCTCACAGAGCATCCCGAGAGTTCCTATCAGCCCGGGGTTGCTGATGTCCTTTCCGGCGCTTGCAAGCTTTTTCTGTGCTATTTCCTGGGTTACAAGGTAGCTTTCCCTGAGCACGGAAGGCTCTTTAAAAGATGTCGTGTCCCAGCTATAAGGGGAATTAGGGCCGATTTTTCCGTCCATATCATAGGCTGCAATTACAAGGTCGCCTGGTTTTGCAGTATCACTTCTGATCACACAGTCTTTTTTGACGATTCCTATTATGGCAACGGAAAGGGAATTGTACTTTGTATCCGGGTGGACATGCCCTCCAACAACAGGGACTCCGAATTTTCTTACTCCTTCAGCCAGGCCTTCCATCAGTTCCCTGCATGCTTTTGGGGAATTTGCAGAGGCGATATCCACCATGGCAAGTGGTTTTCCTCCCATCGCTGCAATGTCATTTACGTTCACAACAACAGCCCCGTAACCTGCCCACCAGGGGCTCGCGTCTAGAAGCCGTCCCCAGATACCATCAGCTGCAAAGAGGATAACGTCATCTCCTCCTATGTCAATTACTGCAGCATCGTCCCCGAAATCAACGATAGCGTTCCCGTATTCCGGGCGGACGGCTTCAAAGATAGAGACTATATCCTCGATCTGTTTTTTTCGGGTAACCCCTTCGAAACTCCTTATCCTTTCTGCTAGCTGTTCCAGGTTCAATCAATGGCTCCTGTTTGTTTTTTTACTTGTATTGGGCTATCTAGTAGTTAATATTAAGATCAGATTTACAGTAATTTGATCTTACTGTTATCTGATCAGATCAAATTATGGCAGGACAATAAATGTATTAATAAATGTATTGTTACAGTTCAAGAGCTATAATAAGTTCTTAAAACCAGCTGTGAGGTTTTCATAAGTTAATTATAAACTTATTGCGGGTTGATGGTCGGACATATAATCATGGAATTCGTTATGGGCTGATATCAGCAACTGCAATATTTGTATCTTTGATTTTTCCGTTTATCTCTACCCTTGAAGTAAGGAATTATGCAGCAATACGTAATTCAGTTATCCTTTATCTCTTTTTTTCTTTGTTTCCGGAATGGAAGCGACAGCTTTTTATAAATTATTATCTCCTTGTATGTCAACCTTCTATATTTTCGACTCTATAAAAATCCCCCTTGTTTAAATAAGGAGTGAAAAACATGGTAGCAAAAATCGATGCCGATGCCTGTACAGGCTGTGGAACCTGTGTAGATGAATGCCCAGCAGCTGCAATCTCCCTCAATGACGATGACATTGCAGTTGTAGACGAAGATGAATGCCTTGACTGCGGTGCATGTGTAGATGCCTGCCCGAACGGGGCAATCACTCTCGAGTAACGTTTTTAAAAATAAGTTCTGAAAAGCGGGGTTTCCAAACTCCGCCATTCAGGCCAGGGTTTTTGAGCTTTTCTTATTTCAGGTCTTTTCCTGAACCCGGGCTGAAATAATAAAATTATTAAGTTACTCAGGACTCTTCTTTCCCGTTCTTATTCAGAGTCTCTTTTGCTTTTTCAAGGTCTTCTCTTATCTGGATTTTTATAAGGTTTCTGCGCTCCTCGCTCATCTGTGACATGTCCTGATCAATGTAACCATAGGCATCGGCTCGGCATTGCCTGCAATGGCGCATCTGTCTAACATAGGGTTCGCAAGCGTCCTGGGTTGCCTGCCTTTCTTCCGGGGTCGGGGCTCTTATATGAGCAAAGGCTCCCTGGGGGATCAGGGACATAATATTCATAATATATACTTCTCTTTCTCTAACTGCTTTTGCAATTTCCACTACGTGCCCGTCATTTATTCCCGGTACAAGCACAGTATTGACCTTGATAACAATCCCTTCCCGGACAGCAGCCTCGATACCGTCAAGCTGGTTTTTTATCTGGATTCTTGCCCCTTCTACTCCTCTGTAAATCTTGCCATGGTAATTGACGTATTCACATATCTGTCCCTGGATTTCGGGGTCAACAGCGTTGATGGTTACGGTCAGGGTTGCGACTCCAAGCTTTACAAGTTCCGGGAGTTTTTCCGGGAGCATGAGTCCGTTTGTGCTCATACAAAATGTGATATTAGGGAACTCCTGCCTTACAAGCCTGAGGGCTTCGAAAGTCTCTTCGTTTGCTAACGGATCACCGGGCCCGGCAACCCCTATTACTTTGATAAACGGATAGTCTGAAAGGGCTTGTCTTACTTTTTCAAGTGCTTCGGCTGGTGTTAAGATCTCCATGGTCACTCCAGGCCTGTTTTCGTTTACGCAGGCAAAGTCCCTGACGCAGAAATTGCACTGGATATTACATTTGGGGGCTACTGCAAGGTGCATTCTTCCGAACCTGTGCCTGGCGTTTTCACTATAGCAGGGGTGTTCGGCTATGATTCTATAACGGTCACGGTCAAATGTGAAGTTTTCTTCTTCTAACAAATTTTTTCCTCCGGCAGATGGGTCCTGGAGTGAGCAATCAGATGCACTCGGGAAAGGCACAATATTTTCACCAATTATGCATATTTATGCATAATATATAATTCATACGGTTTTTGCGCCGGATGCAGTTTTCGGAAAGATGACAGGTCTAAAAAGTAAGCAGCATGTTTAAGAAAGAAATAGCAGGTCCTCAGAAAAAACAGCGATTTTGAGAAGCGAATAACAGTCCTGTAAAGGAAAGCATTTGTAAGGAAAAGATACCCTTCGCCCTGGAAAAAAGCACTGTATGCTAAAAATCCTGCATGCACAAGAAAGAAACCCATAGCCATTGAGTCTGCAGCTCGAGTAAAAAAGATGACTAAGCCGGCTCGATGAACCAGAATCCGAGCCGGTTGAATAATTCTTTTAAAAGCCGGAAGTCTTTTGGAGCAGGATAAGTCAGATTCAGGCTTTTTTGCCTTCAGCTTCTTCTTTCCCGTTCGTTTTCAGAACTTCTTTTGCTTTTTCAAAGTCTTCTTTTGTTTGGATTTTTATAAGGTTTCTGCGCTCCTCACTCATCTGTGACATGTCCTGGGCAAGGAGTCCGTAAGCATCGGATCTGCACTGTCTGCAGTGGCGCATCTGCATAACATAAGGTTCGCAGGCTTCCTGAACGGCTTTCCGCTCTTCGGCAGTTGGAGGCTCAAGATGTGCAAATGCTCCCTGGTTGATCAGAGGCATGACATTCATGATGTAGACCCCGAGCTCATTGAGCTTTCTGGCAATCTCTACCACATGCTTATCATTAATTCCCGGTATAAGCACGGTATTGACCTTGACAACGATTCCTGCATCAATAGCCGCCTTTATTCCCTCAAGCTGGTTTTTGATCTGAATCTCGGCAGCTTCGACTCCTCTGTAGACTTTTCCGTGATATACTACATGGTTCACTATTTTTGCCTGGATTTCGGGATCGATTGCGTTTACCGTAACTGTCAGAGTGGAAACCCCAACACGCAGCATGTCCGGAAGTTTTTCAGGGAGCATAAGCCCGTTTGTGCTCATGCAGAGGGTCACCTCAGGAAATTCCTTCCTTATAAGTTCAAATGTCTCAAATGTTTCATCGTTAGCCAGAGGGTCGCCAGGTCCTGCAATTGCAACAACTTTGATGAACGGATAATCTGCCAGGATCTGCCTGGTTTTTTCAAGGGCTTCCCGAGGACTCAGGACTTTACTTGTAACTCCCGGACGGCTCTCGTTTACGCAGTCAAATTCCCTTACACAAAAATTACACTGGATGTTGCACTTGGGGGCTACAGCAAGGTGGATTCTCCCAAACTTATGCTGAGCATTTTTATCGTAACAGGGGTGTTCGGAGATCTTTCTGCGGATTTCCTCTCCAAGTATGGGGCCTTTATTCGCATTGTCTACAGATTGATTTTCTTCTGGCAAATCTTTCTCCTCCGTTCGAAATGTAAAATGAATGTGAGATTCTACACTAAATAAGGATTCTACTCCAGTAGGGATTCTACACTAAATAGGGATTCTATGTTAAATAGAGATTCTACACCAAATAGGGATTTTTGAATGTCTAAATCACCTATGAGATAGCTCCCTGATATACATTGTGGAATAGTTTCAGGGTTTCATAACTATTCTGAAGTTTTATTTCATAACTATTCCAAGTTTTATTTCATAACTATTTTGAAGTTTTTTCGAAATTGTTCCAAAACAATTTCTTTATTATCCCTGAACCTTTTGAAATACGATTAAATAGTTACAAAATTTTTCCAAAATTCCCCTAAAATTGCTTTGATTTCCTTCTTAATGTAAAGGTGTATCTTCTTTAATGAATCTTTCAATTCTTCTTTTTTATTACTGTTTGAGCATTCCAGGATCGGGATCTGATCTATATATTTAAATATCCTGCTACTATTAAAATATCTCCATTTATATTAAAATCCCACATTTATACAATGGTCTGTACACAGATCATTTTTGCCCCACATTTTTCAATCAGGAGAAATTATCCATTTCGCACCATTTGCCTTCCCCTTCCCATACCCTCACCAGAAGTGGAAAGCCAAATCTCTCCAGAAGGCGGGAATGAATGTGCTGGCAGAGGTGCTCGGAGCTGGGGAAGTCAAGGATATCATTTAACAGGGTATGGTCATACTCCTGAAGAGTCTCCTTTATGCCTTTTTTCAGGTCATAGAAATCTATCACCATACCGTTTTCCCTTACCTCTCCTTCCACTACCACTTCTATTTTATATGTGTGTCCATGAACTCTTCCGCACTTCCCGTGCCCTGGAAGGTAATGTGCGCTGTCAATATAATCAATAACTCCCAATCTCATATTTGCCATTTTATTCGTCCCCCTTTTCGATTACAGGCAACCCCACATTCTGTGAGTCTGCGGAATGATTCGCGTGTCGGTTAGCTTTAGCAGGTTTTTCTGCAGTTTTAGAATACCCCTTATCGATGCCTGATTGAACCGCGGAGTCCTTACCGCACTTCCCAGAGGCGTTTCGGGCTGGAGAACTATGCAGGATACATAGGATCCTATTGCTTCTGCAGCCAGAGATACCGTATCTGTGTTTGTATCCCTGCCTATTACAATTTTGCAAAAACAGTCTCTTGAATTATTTTTTCTAAGGAGCCTGAAGCACTCAATAGTGTTTTCCATATGTGCTTCCCTGGTTTCCGGGGAGATGTCTTTGAGAGCTTCCGGGAGCTTGAAATCTCCTGCCACGTACGCAACATTTTCGCGCAGTTTTCTTGCCTGCTCAGGCAGAGTCATATTGGATTCAAGGTACAGAGGCACGGAAAGGTTCAGTTTCTCTATGAAATCCGCATGCAAAAGAGGCTCTCCTCCTGTCAGGGATACAGAATGGAGATCTTTGAAAGGCTGAAGCATGGATTCCAGCTTTTCTATGTTTACGGGGTTTGAGACCTTTTCGAAAACTCCACTGCCTTCAACCCTCTCGTAATCGCAGGTTCCAGGATTTCTGAAATTAGTATCACAGTAGTTGCAGCTGAGGTTGCAGCCTGAAAACCGGACAAAAGCCTGCCTCATGCCGACATACGGGCCTTCTCCCTGCACGGAACAGAAGACTTCTCTTAAGTTAGCGGGTTCATGGTTTGAAGATGACATTTACGCCACTCCGAGAGGTCTGGACTTCCTGAGGTCCTTTTCTATATCCCCAAATTCACTTACATAAGCTTCCCCGATACCCTGCATCAGCCGTACAATATTTTCCTCGCCCTCAATTCCGGCTTCTTTCAGGTTTCCGTATACCTCATGCGAGACGTTAATGCCGAAATGGATTTTCTGGGAAATAGCCGAGGTGCTGGCAATAGATACGGTCAGCTTCTTTCCTTTAAAAAACAGGTCGTCTCCTGCTCTTGAAGTGTTGATCCCAAGCTCTTCAAGGTATTCTCTGACTATTGCAGTAAACAGGCGCTGGCGTGAATAAATCAGTTTCATGTCGGTGGAATCGAAATGTTCTATTATGAAACTCAGCATGTCTTCAGACCAGATAGACTCGTTTGCTCTCCGGTCTTCAAGGTCAATCATATGCTCGATTTTAACGTCACACGCACCTCTAAAAACAATAACTGAATCTTCCTGCACTCCAAAGCTGCTATAAGCCCACAGGGAAGAAATCTGGCTTCCGTCGTAGTCAAGTTTTTCGGGTAAAATAATACACTTCATGGAACTCTCTCTGCAATCTCTAAAATTGTTTCTTTATTTTCTCTACCGGATCTCAGCAGTGCCGTAATATCATAATTCTCAATTTGTTCATACTCCCTGTTCGGACCCGGTACTTCAGATCCCCAACCTTTCCAGAAGCGGGTCCTTTATACCAATATTTTTGAATGCCCTTGCCCTGCGCACGCAGCTTTCACACTTTCCGCAGGGGATTTCCCCTCCGTGATAGCAGCTCCAGCTGTATTCAAGCGGAGCTTCTGCTTCAAGAGCTTTTTTAACGATTTCAGTTTTTCCCATTTCTGCCAGGGGAGCAAGCACTTTCACTCCGTTCTGTGTGGAGTAAGAAAAGGCATTGTCCACCGCCTGTATGTAATCACGGGAATTATCAGGAAAGGTTCCGGCTTCTTCTCCGTTGAAGCCCACAACTATGTAATCACATCCCCTGCTTTCGGCAAAGCTCCCTGCGATGTTTAACATAACCCCGTTCCTGTTAGGGACCCAGACAGCCTTTGCAGAATACTCGGTAATCATGGAAGGGGAGTTTTCATCAATATCCTCAAAAGACAGGGAAGGGACTTCTTCATCCCTGTTTACAAGGGATGTATGTGTTATTTCTCCAAGCCAGTCCAGCTTTATTATCCTCTGCTCTATTCCGAAGTGTTCGCAGACCTTTTCGGAATATTCCATTTCCCGCTGCCCTGCTCTCTGCCCGTAGTCAAATGTAATTGCCATCTCAATTTCAAGGCTTTCGGCAGCAATCGCAAGCGCTGCTACGGAATCAAGCCCGCTGCTCAGGAGGGTTATAGCTTTCATTCCTTTCTCACTGACTCTAATTTTATGGAAAATTTTCTTTATCTGGTACTCTCTGGAGGTTCTGTAAGTATTCCTCTGAGATTATTGGAGTAATATCTATATCTCCTATTTAAAAATAGCTCTTTCCTGAGCCTCAAAGTATGTATTAAATATTCAGGGCGTCTAGTATTAAGTGAGGTGGGATTACTTGATAGGAATTATTTCGGATTCGCATGATAACCTGGCAGCTATCCGGAAAGCTGTGGAATTCTTCAACAAAAAACAGGTAAAAGCAGTGCTGCATGCAGGGGATATCATTTCCCCTTTCACGGTAAGGGAATTTAAAGAACTAAATCCAAAACTCTATTTCGTCTTTGGGAATAACGATGGGGATAGAGTAACCCTGACAAAGAAGTTTGAAGAAATAGGTGCCGTTTCCTGTGGGGATTTCGGGGATCTTACTATTGACGGGCTGCATATCGCCCTTTTACATGGGACAGACGAAACTCTTGTCAGAGCTCTTGCAAAGTCAGGAGATTTTGACGTTGTGGTCCGGGGGCATACTCACAACGCAGGGGTCAAAATGATTGACGGGACGCCTGTACTAAATCCAGGCGAGTGTTCCGGGGTTCTGTCAGGAAAAGTTACGGTTGCAACCCTTGAGATCGCAAACCTTAACGTTGAGATTACCGAACTGGAGCTTGACTGACCTTTATCTTCACTTTTATTTCAAAAATTATTTAAACAATAGCTCCTTAATGGTTTTAATAGCAATGGAAGCCAAACAGAATGAGCAAAATGAGCCCCCGGGACAGAAAGAACCATTCCTGGAAAGCCTTCCCGAAACGAATAACTCTTCCGGAAAAAGGAGAAATACCCTTATTTTTGCGTGTTCCGGTTTATCAAATACAGGGAAACTTACCATGCAGGCAGCATCGACCCTGGCTTTCAGAAGACCTGACCTTTACAGGGCTGCAGCTGCATTGAAGGGGACAGATGCGGTTGAAGACGCGTTATCCGAAGGTTTCAGAGTGCTGGTTCTCGACGGCTGTACGGACAGGTGTGCCACAAAAAAACTTGATGAGGCGGGAATACAGGCAGAAGTCTATCTTATGGTTACCGAGATTGGAATTGAAAAAACAAGACCTTTGGATGTAAAGCCGGAGTATATAGAAAAAATTATCCGGGCTGTAAAGGAAGCCTGAATCCGGTAAATTTTCGAGCTTTCTGCGGTTCTGTTTTCCTTTAAGGGTTCTGATTTCCTTTAAGGGTTCTGATTTCCTTTAATTGTACCTTTTCCTCAATATCCCCGCCTGAGGATGCCTGTCAGCTCCTCTGCGTGAGGCATTCTTTCTTCTATTTTGGCGCAGACCGCATCAATGTCATACTTCAGATGCAGGAACTCCACCTCTCCTGTTTCAGTATCTAAAACAGCACAGCTCGCCCCTGTATCTCCGTCTCTTGGCTGTCCTGCTGAACCCGGATTTATTATTGTAAGGTTTCCTATTTTTCGGTTCATGGGAATGTGAGAGTGTCCGACAACGAGAAAATCAGCCTCCACAGGCTCTGCTGCTCCTTCTATCATTCTCAAAACCTCTTCATCGGAGGTTTCGGGTTTTATGTATTCGAACATAGAGCGCGGGCTCCCGTGGGTAAAGTAAAAACTTTTTCCGCCAATTTCTTCTTTGATCAGCAGAGGAAGTTTTTGCAGGTACTTCATCCCTGCTCTGTCAAGAATTTTCCAGGTATATTCCCGGGTTGCAATTGAGAGATGTTTGTACCTGTAACCACACTGGCAGTCAACTTTAAAGGCAACCGCATTGTCGTGATTACCCCTGATGGTAGTGATATTCTTTTTTTGCAGGAGGTCTATGCACCTGTCTGGGTCAGGTCCGTAGTCCACGATATCTCCAAGGCAGACTGCCCTATCATAGGGAACGTCAAGAACTGTCTGGAGAGCTTCATAATTTCCATGGATATCAGCGATCAGTAACAGTCTCGTTTATTTACCTCCTGGTTTTTACTTCCTCTGGATTCTAATTTTTCTTTTCATTCCGAGCTTTCAGCCGTGGAGTCTGCGCATTCCAACTCCCATTACAAGCAGATTTGTTTCCATTGGCGGATGGTTCCAGCCTTCAGGTGAGATGGTCTTTTTCTCAATGGAAATTTCAACCTGGTCTCCACTGAGCCCACATTCTTTCATATAATCTTCAACGAGCTTTTTTCCAAGTTCTGTTGCAGTATTCAATGCTTCTGTGTATACATCGAACCTCTGCCTGCTGCCGGGTGCAAAAACAAGGAAATCCTTCTCAGGAGACATCAGGCTTGCAGGCCTTATAAGGATCTCCACTCTTTTGATGCCTTTTCCTGCAAGAGCCCCTGCAGCATTTCCTACCTCGGCATGTTCGGGAACAATAATTTCGGCGTCTATAAATTCCTCCAGTTCTTTCCTGTGTGAGCGCACGGGTCCTCCGAGCAGGACAACAGGGACTCCAAGCTTGAACTTTGCCTGGTAATTCCCGTCCAGAATTTGCTCAACAGCCGTATGCGGGACTCCCTGCAGGATATATGAGAGGAGATGGAGCGACATATTCCTTGCAACCCTCTTTTTTACTGAGGTGCAGAACTCGTGTGGTGTCATGCGCATGAGCCTTGCAAGCCTTTCTGCTCCTATTCTGGAAGCTTCTTCGTTCCAGGCTGTATATTCCCCGAGCACGTGAAGAGCATCTGTTGGTGTAAAACCTATAGCCTGGATAAGCCTCTTTTTAATGAGGGAGTCCAGGGTTTGGGGGTGAAGGTCTTTTCTGATAAGGGTTTTTATGTCATTCACGGAAACAGGCTCGTCTCCTATTACGCCGAGGACTTCAGATTCAACCTTGCTAATCTCACCTGCGGTATAGCCTGACCTGACAAAAAATTTTGTAGGCTGGATATTTTCTCCCAGGTCTTCTCTGGCAGGCATGGGCGTCCTTTTGAGCGTATTCAGAAAATCCTGATACTGAGCTGCAGCTACTGCAAGAGGCATAACTCTCCGTGGTCCAAGGTGGAGCCCCCTGTCCACTGTCCAGACATGGCTGTCTCCTCCTGTAGCTGTTGTCTCCATTCTTATAGCTCTGACTCTTGTCTTCCAGCCGCCGACAATGGCTCCGTCGTCACTCAGGTCAGGGACTCCCATATAAATTGAAGAAATATCAGTGCTCGTCCCACCTACGTCAACAACTGCGCAGGTTTGCAGCCCTGAAAGGTAAGAAGCTCCCACAAGGCTTGCTGCAGGGCCTGAAAAGATTGTTTCTATTGGTCTTTGCAGGGCGTCTTTTATCCCTATAACCGAACCGTCGCATTTGAGCATAAGAAGCCTTGCATTAATCCCCCTTTCTGTCATGTCTGCAATAATGGACTTCACAAACTGCCTGGTTATGGGGATCAGCTGGGCATTGAGGAAAGCTGTTACTGACCTCTCATAGGCTCCCAGTTCCTGGGAGAGTTCGTGCCCGCAGACCGCAGGAAGTCCTGTAAGTTTCATTATGCAGTCTCTTGCTTTAAGCTCATGTTCAGGGTTGCGTGTACTGAAATAGGAAGAAATAGCAAAAGCAGATACTTTGTCCTTTACGCTCAGGGCAAATTTTTCAATGGCTTTCAGGTCAAGAGAGGATACTTCTTCTCCATTGTGGTTATGCCCCCCTCCTGCAAAAAGCACATGTCCTGTCGGGAATTCCTTTTCAAGAGGGTGGTCCCCGATAAGGATAAGAGCTACAGGAAAACCGTTCCCTTCAAGTATGGTATTGGTGGAAAGGGTGGTTGATACGGATACGAGTTTTATGTTTTTGAGATACTCCGGATTAAGCCCATCAATTACCTTTTTGATGCCGGCAAGTGGGTCGGGATAGGTGGTCAGTGCTTTATTTGAGTCTGCAATTTTCCCATCAGAATCCCTCACAAGTACTGCGTCTGTATAAGTGCCCCCGGCATCGATTCCAAGGCTATAGTGCATATTAAAAATGGCTCCTTTTTTATTGTTTTTGTTTTTGGTTGTTTTTTGTTTACTGCAATCGAGTATGGAATTGCAGTAGCTTTTTACATTAAAATTAACTTGGTTTAGGTATGCCGAACATCAGATAAAAGGAATTGCTTATCACTGTTAACATCAAATCCGGAGCCAGAATTTCAATACATGGCTTATTTTTTAAGTCCCTCAAATTAAATTCTGTAACAGTTATATAGTTTCATGTGTTTTTTATAAAAAAACTAATATAAAAATACTTTCTATTATCTGGTTATTCTCTGTTTCTCTGCATATGCAGGGAAGGTGAAAAAGCTGGCAGAGAAACTTCACAGGATTGGGGTGATTTTATGAAAGCCGTTGTTTATAGAGGACCGAATCAGGTTTCTGTAGAAGAAGTCGAAGATCCGAAAATAGAGCACCCGGCAGATGCCATAATCAGGCTTACTTCGAGTGGCATATGCGGAAGCGACCTTCATATGTATGAAGGAAGAACTGTTGAAAAGCCGGGAAAAGTTCTTGGGCATGAGCCTCTAGGGGTTATAGAAGAGGTGGGGGACGCCGTGACCTCTTTTAAGAAAGGGGACAGGGTTGTCGTTACTTTTAACATTGCCTGCGGGCACTGTTTGAACTGTATTCGGGGTTTTACCAGCGCCTGCCTGACTGTTAATCCTGAAAGTGCAGGAGGAGCTTTTGGATATGCCAAAATGGGTCCTTATAGAGGGGCTCAGGCTGAATTTTTAAGGGTGCCGTTTGCCGACCTGAACTGTACGAAACTTCCAGGGTCTCCAGGGGATAAATGGGAAGACGATTTCATTATGCTGTCGGATGTATTTCCTACAGGTTTTTTTGCTACGCAGCTTGCAATGGTAATGCCAGGATTTCCTGTCGCGGTTTTCGGGGCAGGACCTGTAGGTTTGCTCTCAGCTTATTCCGCAATACTGCAGGGGGCAGCTCAGGTTTTTGTCGTTGATTACATTCCTGAGAGGCTGAAGCTGGCAAAGAGTATTGGTGCTATTCCTGTAGATTTTACACTTAGCGACCCCGTAGCCATGATTGAGGCATTAAGGTCTCAGCATTCGAGAGTGGATACCGTGCTTCCGGGCGAGGAAAAACTGCAGGGAATCATGTCCAGTATAGAAAACCTTGCCAAGAGTATAGGTGCTAACCTTGAACTCGCCAGGAGCGATCCCGTAACTATGATTCAGATGTTGAGGGCAGGAAACCCTGCAATTGTTCAGTCCCTGATTCCAGGTGAGGAAAAAATGAAAGGTGTGATGTCCGGTATAGACGCAGTCGGATATCAGGCAAGAGACAGGCAAGATCCCTCAAGGGAAAATCCAACGCAGGTGATAAGTGATCTGGTGAGGCTTATCAACCCGACCGGTCACCTGGGAGTTATCGGGGTCTACGTGGCAGATGACCCCGGAGCTTATAATGAACGCGCTAAGAAAGGGGAGTATATCCTGCCTTTTGGACAGCTCTGGGAAAAAGGTATAAGTGTAGGAACAGGCCAGACTCCGGTTAAGAAACTTCAACCGATGCTCAGGGATATGATAATTGCAGGCGTGGCAAAGCCAAGCTTTATAGTAAGTCACAAAATCTCCATAGAGGAAGCGCCTGATGCCTACAGGGAGTTTGCCAAACGCTCAGAAGGCTTTACAAAGGTAACAATTCAGTTTGAAAAATAAATTTTTAAATTTCTTTTTTCAAATTTCTTTTTTCAAATTTATCCTTTCAAATTTAATTTTTTAAATCTAATTTTTTAAATTTACCTTTTCAAATTTTTTTTCTGCTTCTAACAGGCTGGTTGAAACCTAAAGTAGTATGGATCTCCTTTATATTTGTCAATTATTGTTTTCTTTTTTCCGAATATAGAGTTCCCTTTTATTAGAGTGAAGTGAATTTTACTATATGCGTTTTACTATATGCGTTTTTTCTGAATTTCCAGCCGGAAACCTGAATGAAATGGCGGGGTTGAAATGGTAGTAATTTTTTAAGGAAAAAATATATTACTTCGGGGTCTGAAAAGTAAAAGAAATAGCTTTTGTTCGGATCATGGGTTTAAGACAAACTTACAAGGAATTCATCGATATGACGCCTGAAATACCTCCCAAAAACTTTACTCCCCACCTTCCTGAGGATTATGATGCCAGAATCTCCGGTGTTCTTCCTTATTATTCGTCTTTTCACCAGGAGACTATCAACCTTGTCAAATCACTGCCCTCAAGCCCGAAAATCTGGATGGATACCGGGTGTGGGACAGGTTCCCTGATAAATAAAGCGATTGAGGAATTTCTCGATACAAAATTCCTTTTACTCGACCCTTCTGAAAGCATGCTGGAGCAGGCTAAGGGGAAATTATCATTCTACCCGGATGGGAAGGTGGAGTTCCTGAAGGCTTCCTCCACCCAGGAATTTTCTCAGGAACTGGAAGAAAAGCCGGACGTTATCACTGCCATACAATGCCACCATTATCTCAGCCTGGAAGACCGTTCCCGAGCCACCAGAGTGTGTTATAATCTTCTGAAAGAGGGTGGAATTTACATTACATTCGAGAACATCAGGCCCCTTACAGAAGAAGGAGTCGCCGTGGGAAAAAGGTACTGGGGCAAATTTCAATCCCTGCATGGACGGAAAGAAAAGGAAATACAAACACATCTTGAGCGTTTTGATACCGAATATTTCCCAATAACTGTCGAGGAACACCTGAAGCTGTTGAGAGATACAGGGTTCAGGACTGTGGAACTATTCTGGTACTCTTATATGCAGGCTGGATTTTATTGCATTAAATAACTATGAAGATTAAAACCTTGAAACTTTGAAAAAAGAAACAGGAAAACGGGATAAAAGAACGAATTGAGAAAAAGAAAAGGGAAAAAGAAGCGACTTAATAAGAGTCTTTCTTTTTCGTGCTTCTTGTACTTCTGGTACTTCTTGAGTAATTTGTGCTTTTTGTGCCGCGAGATTCGCCTCTAGAATCCCCTCTGGATTCACCGCTTCTGGAATTGCCTCTAGAAGTGCCTCGATTATCGCTTCTGGTCTCCCCTGAATCCTTTGAGCTTCTTCCCCTGGATTTCTGGGCGAGTTCCACGAAGGGTTTGCTTCCTCTCCTTTTGTTTTTGAATATTTCGATCAGGGCTTCAGCCTGAGCAAATGGCAGAGTTACAAAGGAGAAATGCGGGAAAATTTCTGCATCCCTTACTTTGAGTTCGCCGTCCCCGAGTTCTTCCTGAATGAAATACGACAATTTGTCCGGAGTCATGCCGTCTGCTTTACCCATAGCTATGAAGAGCCTGGATTTGCCTTTCCTGTCGACATAGGAGCTGCCGCTGGAGATTTCAGTGTACATGCTTTCATCGAACTTGTCTTTGAAGGTGAACTTCAAAAGGGCAGCCAGAATTTTTTCTGCAGGGTATTCTTCAAGGAGCTTCTGGCTCATCTCAAGGCAGTCCCCGTACTCTTCCGTCTTTATGGTCTCTTCGAGTTCTGTTCTTACTCTGGCCCTTTTGGCTTTAATTACATCTTTTATTTCGGGAATGTGGCCTTTCTTCATTTCGGACTTTGAAGTCTTTTTAATGTAAGTAAGCCTTCTGAATTCCGTGGATGTGACAAAAGTAATGGCAGTTCCCTGCTTGCCTGCCCTTCCTGTCCTTCCTATCCTGTGCACATAGGACTCCGGGTCCTGGGGCAGGGCATAGTTGATGACGTGGGTCAGGTCCATAATGTCGATGCCTCTTGCGGCGACGTCGGTTGCTGCAAGGATGTTTATCTTCTGCTTCCTGAACTTGTTAAGGATCTTTTCCCTCTCCTGCTGGGAAAGGTCTCCGTGCAGGGCATCGGCTAAATAACCCCTGTCGCTGAGTTTCTGGGCAAGCTGGCTTGTGTCAGTTTTTGTCCGGCAGAACACGAGCCCGTAGAATTCGTCTTCAATGTCGATAATCCTGCAGAGAGCTTCGAACTTGTCGCTTTCCTTGACCTCAAAATAGATCTGTTCGGTCAGGGTTTCTGTAAGTTCCTCTTTTTCGATTGTAATGTGCTCATAGTTCTGCATATGCTTCTTGACGATTCCAAGAATTGCCTTTGGCATTGTGGCTGAAAAGAAAAGCATCCTCTTATTCGGGCCGGTTGATTTTAAGATCTCTTTTATGTCGTCAATAAAGCCCATGTTCAGCATTTCATCGGCTTCGTCAAGAACGAAATATGCGATATGTTCGAGGTTGAGGCTCTTTCTTTCGAGGTGGTCGATGACCCTTCCAGGAGTTCCTACAACAATGTCCACGCCGCTCTTCAGCACGCGAAGCTGCTGGGTCATGGACTGTCCTCCATATATAGGGACAATGTATAGTTTCTTGTCTCCTTTTATGGAGTTAAGTTCTTCTGAAACCTGAATTGCGAGTTCCCTTGTAGGGGTCAGGATTATTGCCTGAACGTGTCCTGATTTCTCAGGAATTTTCTCTATGATGGGGGCTCCGAAGGCTGTCGTTTTTCCTGTTCCTGTCTGGGCCTGCCCTATAATGTCTGCTTCTCCTTTCAAAAAAAGCGGAATGACTTTTTCCTGAATCGGGGTTGGTTCTTCGAAACCTTTCTTTTTGAGGGCTTTCAATGTACTGTCCGAGAGCCCAAGTGCCTTAAATTTTGCTAATTTTTCCATGTACTCACTCTAGAATTTACGATTATTTTCTACAGGCTCTGCAGATTGCAGACCTGCTGTTTACATACTATCTGCCGCAGTCCGTCAGTTTTCTTTACGGAAAGGCCCATTTATTAAAATCGGTACACGCTACCAGCTAAAGCAGGTAAACACGCCGCATAAATGGTTAATCTCCCCGGCACTGCGAAAAATTGCCTAAAACCAGGGAAATTCAGAATCAGTATAAATAAACTTACGCAGCAAAAAATGGCTTTCTTGGATAAGTTCGGGACACTTTTTGAATTCTTCCCCGTGATACAGGCAAATGAGTAACCAGACCGTTGTCTTTTACTCCAGTGAATACACACTAGACCCATTTCCTGTATATAACCTTTTGCTACCTATCAGGCAGAACTCCCTGAAAAAAGCTGTAAAACCCGGTTAAATTCGGGAGAAAACTTGAATTATAATAATTGTTAATCCAGAACCGGATGTATATTTGCTCTGATTTATATTTATTAAGTTTTAATTTTTTGTGCCAGGGCCTCTTTAATACCAGCCCTTTAAGTGAAGCTCGTCCGTCAGCATTTCCTTTAACAGGTTAAGCCTGTCTATGGAATTCCTTATCTGCTCGGGCTTGTCCTGAAGTTCCTCGCATCCGGTTTCTTCCTGGATGGTTGTAACCCTCAGGAGTTCGGCAAAATTTACGCATTCGTCCAGGAAGCTGTTAAACAGCCTGCGTGCCTGCACGAAATAATCAGAGGTCCTGAAATCCGGCTGAAGGGTTTTTTCATACTCTGCCCTTTGCTTCATCTCTGCAGCCAGTACACGGGCTTCAACATAGTCCCCTGTATTCAGAAAGTTTCCCAGATTCTGCAGGGTTGTCCCTATGTGCTGGATAAAATATGCAACCTCAAAAGCCCATTGTTTGTCGTAATCCGTTCCGGAGCCGGAGTTAAATGAAGATGAGTTCATCTGGAAAGGTCATCTCCTGCCATTTCCTATATTCACTTCTTCTCTGCTATTTCATACTTCTCTTTTACTTCTCTTTAACCTTTCCGGAATTAAATCAGTTATTTTTGGTACTTACCTGCTGGTTTTTAAGGCATGTTTTCATATCATTAAGCAGGAGCCGGGAATATATTCAGAATTAACCGGGATATGGAGGCAAAATTATGGAAGACAAAAAGAACATCGTGCCGGAAAAGAAGAGTTCTGAAATAGATCAACTGGAAGACGAGGAAGACCTTCTGTATACCCATAAGCCCGAAGCACGGGGCAATGAAATGCGCTGGAACAGTAGCTTATGCAGAAAATCCGGGCGCTGAGGACGATTAATTAACGCTACTCATTTTCTCTTTGAATATAATTCCAGTTTTCACTTTAACAGAATGAATTCTTATGCGCTGTCAGTTCCTTGTTGACATACACGCCCGGAGAGCTGTTGCTTCAGGGACTGAAAAGAAAGAATTCGCCGAAGCAATAGCAGTTGCCACATTTGTTGTGGTATCTCTATTTTATTTCCCGGAAGGTTGAGACGTTTTCAAAATACGAATCTCCTGCCGTATGTTCTATATCTTCTTCCTGTATGTTCTATATCTTCTTCCTGTATCTTTTTCCTGAAATATTCATATTACCGGAGATCCCGGGTAAATTACATGATTCCGGATAACTGTCTCTAAATATGTTCTATCTAATATCTTTTATATATGCTACTCCATGTTTATTTGAACTTGCATTAAGTTTCCATGTCTGAATCGCGAACTGAAATGCATTCAGGTTTATGAAAAGAATATTCAGACTTTTTGACTTAATGCTGGGGTTTTGAATCGATTGCTTAAGAACAAGGAAACTGGCATTTGATAAATCTCTCCGGATAATATCTTCACTTCAGTCCTGATCAGCCTGATTTACATGAATCCGGATATTACTGTATTTTTGAGAAAATGGAAAAACAAAATAGCATTAGGAATTACTCTATCCGGGAAAAATATCTCCACTCCGATACATATAAATATTTAATAACATATGGGTGAAATTAAATCTCTTCTTCTCTTTAACTATAGGACCAGCTTATACATAAAATGAACCTTTCAGCGTGGCATCTTAACATGAAGCAAATTCATTAAAAACAGGAACAGGGGTATAAAATATGTCGGAATCGAGAAATGTTTGGGAAGAATTTTTTGCAAACAAGAAAAGTGGTGGGCACAGGTCATCTGCGGAAGAATTTATATCCAAAGAGGCCAGGGAAAAGCTGTACCATCTGGATGGAGGCAAAACACTTCTCGACTTTGGATGCGGCGCAGGAGAGCTTCTGGTTTATTATTCTCTCGAATATGAAAAGCTCGTAGGAGCTGATTTTTCCGCATCAATGCTTGAAGAGGCAGGCAAAAGGATCAGGGAAAGAAAAAGGGACAATATAACTCTAATTCTGGCTAACGATAAAACCTTATGGGAGAAGCTTGACACTTCCTTTGACCGAATCACCGCAGCAGGTGTTATCCAGTACCTCACAGACGAAGAAGTTGATGATTTCATTGCCAATGCTTCCAGGCATCTGAACAAAGGAGGCAAAATTGTCCTTTTTGATCTTCTGGACCCCCGACTATATCCCCTCTGGAAAATAGGGCTATTTTCACGAGATTTCGGAGCAGATAAAATTCTTCGCAGAATTCTTTTTGACGCTCGTACAACTCTCCTGGCGGCTCTTAAAAATCGTCCAAAAGATATTCTCGGATACACCCATAAGCCCTACACAATAGAAAAAATCGCAAATAAACATGGTTTTAAGATGGAGTATGTCCAGTCCATGTATTACGAATATAAGTATCACGCAATAATTTCTTAAAAGAGATTCTACTGTTATCTAAAAACTTTCTTTCCGAATTTTTATCTTTTCAGATAAACCTTGACTGCCGTTTATTGGAGGAGTTAACATTTCCCCTGAAACAGTTAATCCATCAAGTCCCAAAAACATTGATCAGGGTAGTATTACCCTGTTTTCACAGGATTTTTCCAAAATTCACAGCGTCCCGGATAATATTTTTATTGCAAAACTTTTGAAAAATAAAATACATGATCGGTTTTATTCGACAATTTACGGGGAACTACAACCGCAAATTCTTTTTAACAATGTCACAGAAGGGCTTGTGTATAAAACTATACGGTCTCCATGTTTATCTCCACGCAGTTTACTTCCGGTGACAGACACTATTTTTGATTCCGGTCCAGGCAGGCGTGCGGGAGATGCCCTGAAAATTTTTGACAGCCTTGGATTCTGTGAAGCAGCGTCTCTTTCCTCTGTTCATTATCACGGACAGCAACGGCAGGCAGGGTCACTTTACATCTGCAGGCTTATACCAATGGTTAAATGTACCTATCAAATATCAATGGATATAAAAACGGATGATGCCCGCAGTTTTATCGAACTTAACAGCCCGGGTTCAAAACTGGTAATTAAGGAAGTAAATAACAGGGTTTTATTAATAAGTTATTTCGAAAGTTCTTCAGGCGACATCAGGTCCGAGACCATAACTCTGGGGAACTCCTCTGAGAAACTGGACTTCGAAATTGCGTTTGACGGGTGCAGCAAAACAAACACAATATCTACCAGAGATGGCAAATCCATTGTGACCCCCTTTTATAATTTCGAGAGGCAAAGGCTTCCTTATGTGGATTTCTCAAACGGGTATCTGAAATTCACATCCTTTATCACCGGAAAAGGAAGGTACATGGACATCAGCATCTACAATCTAAACCAGATAGCAGACCGAAAATTAGTAACCTCTGTCGGAGACTCCAGGCTGATTCCTTTCGGAATTGACGGTCCTCATGTAAGGAATACAACAGAGCAGGGAATACGTTATCTTAACAGCAAAAATAACAGAGGCACGATCTGGTTTGATATAGATCTCCTTGAGCAGTGCAGCGAGTCAGACATTGAGTACCTGCGAAGTCTGGTTTTTGATAATTCCTGGGATACCGGGGTACATTATTCTAAAGAATTGAACGCCTTCCCGCCTGAAGAGGCTTATAAGATTATGGACGAGGGCTATTCATATGTTTATGAGAAAATCGGGCAAAAACCTACAGGCTGGTGCTCGATGAGAAACAAGGATAATATTAAGCATGCCATTTATGCCTATGAAAACCTGGGGATGTTCTGGAGAAACGGAGACTCTGGAGTTCATGCGGAAAAAAACGTTGGAAACCTGGATGACAACACATGGGAGTGGTGGGAATCTGCTTCAAAAGCGGGTATGGCGTACCCTTCTTTTACTCATGAACTTGACCTTGATCCGGCTATAAAATATTCGATAAGCCGCTCGAAATTCCTCAACTGGGTCGATACTTACAATTCAAATGGTGCCTCAATAGTCTCTTTTTATGAGTACGGTCAGATAAGCCGTAACACCCATGAAGCCCGATTTGATATCCTTCAGCATACTGACAACTCTGTCATTTTCATCGCACACACAAACGGCTGCGACGCCCTGGCAAATGTAAATATAATGGCTGAAAAAGGCACAGGGGTCTACGATAATACCTCAGAAAAATCCCTTGACTACAGGGTAGATCAGGACAAATCGGTTACTTTCAGGGTTGAAAACAAACATACCTACAGCGTATATCTGCATAGTGCTGAATAAGGCGTAACCTGAATATCAACTAAACTTGGTATATGACTCTCCTTCTTTTATAAACTGAAATCGTATTATTGAGCGGAGGAATAAAATGCCATTCATGGATGAAATACTGCCTGAAACTGCTGAAGCATTCGGAAAACTGAGAAGTTCTATCTTTGAAGGTGGAGAACTTGACCGCAAAACCAAGGAACTTATAGCCGTTGCCTCCTCAGTCCTGATGCGTTGCCAGTACTGTGTTGATGTTCATTCTCAAAGAGCTGTTGCTAATGGAGCAAGCAAAAAAGAAGTTGCAGAAGCCATTGCTGTTGCCATGTTTATAGCCGGAGGCTCTCAGCTTAACTGGGCGAATAACTACGGCGAAAACGTTTATGATATCATCTTTAAGGAGAAAAAACCCCTGGAGTCCGGAAAAGAGAAATCGGATGAAGAGAAAGGCTGCTGCTGCGGTAAATAAATAACGGGCTAAGGCTTTGAGTTCGTTTTATCAATTGATTTTCAATCTGTTCTATTTTTTGCTTTTTTCCCATGTCTAATCTCATCAGAACTTGAACTTCTCCCTGCTCCTTTCCATAATTTTCACAAGGGAAAGCATAACAGGCACTTCCACAAGCACTCCCACAACTGTCGCGAGAGCTGCCCCTGATTCCATTCCAAATAGAATTAAAGCTACTGCTACCGCCAGTTCAAAGAAATTGCTGGCACCGATAAAGGTCGAGGGTGCAGCTTCCATATAAGGGATTTTAAGGTATTTCGCTCCTGCATAACCTATCCAGAAGATCAGGTAAGTTTGCAGAACAAGGGGGATCGCAATCAGGAGGATATGCAGAGGGTAATTAATGATGTTGCTTCCCTGGAATATAAAAATCAGGACAAGAGTTATCAAAAGCCCGGCAGGAGTGATCCATTGTGTTTTTCGTATAAGTTTATTTTCAAACCAGGAAATGCCTTTTTTCTTTATCATTACCTGCCTTGTCAGCACAGCAAGACCGAGAGGAATTGCCACATAAAACAGGACCGAGACAAAGATTGTCATTAGAGGAACAGGGAAGTCAGTTGTGACTCCGAGCAGGAATTTTCCCAGCGGGGCGAAAAGGACCAGGATTATAAGGTCATTTACTGAGACCTGAATTAAAGCATAGTTAATATTTGCTCTTGCAAGGTAGGTCCAGACAAGTACCATCGCCGTACAGGGGGCAAGCCCCAGAAGAATCATGCCTGCAATGTACTGTGCCTGAAGGTCAGCAGGGATCAGGGCTTCAAAAAGAACGCTCATAAAAAACCACGCAACAAAAGCCATTGTAAAGGGCTTTATCAACCAGTTTACGACAAGGGTCAGGACGAGGGGTTTCAGGTTCGCTTCGACATTCAAAATCTCTTCAAAATTAATTTTAAGCATTATAGGATACATCATGATCAGGAGTACTACAGCTACGGGGATCGAAACTTCTGCAATTTCAATTCCACCAAGGGCGCGCGCAAATCCTGGAAAAGCATATCCCAGTGCGGTTCCGAGTATGATGCAGACCGCAACCCAGATAGATAGGTATTTACTGAAAAAGTCGAGCTCCCTTTCTTCAGTTCCCTCAGGCATACTCTTCTCCTTCGTCCCACTCTTCTCCATCAAATTCTTTGCTCGCAGGGATAATTAATACGGGTTTTATGGTTTTTCGGAGAACGCTTTCTGCCGTGCTCCCGAGTATCAGGTCTATCAAATCCCCTTTCCCACGGGAAGTCAGCATAATCATAGTGGCCTCTTCTATGTTTGCAAATTTGACAATTTCGTCGGATGGGATGCCCTCAACAACAAGGTACTGGCTCTTTATGCCAGTAAGCTGCTCTTTTATTCTCCCTAGTTTTCCTTTTGCTTCTTCTCTCTGTTCATCCAGCAAATCCATGTCTTTTATGTTATCTATTACGTGCAGGAGCAGGACTTCTTTTACTATCCCCCCAAATTCCTGAAGCTGCTCTATCGCTTTCATTGACTCTTTCGAAAAATCAAGAGGCACAAGAACCCTTGAGAAAGTTGCCCTGCATGCATTTTTATAAAATTCTTTCCCTTCTTTCAGGGCATCGTACTTCTCAACAAGCAGAATCTTCTTTGAACTGCGTGCAATGTGTTCCGTAGTCCTCCCAAGAAATCTTCCTTTTATGAATCCCTTAGCTGTGGCTCCCATTATTATGGCATCAACATTTTTCCGGTCCGCGGTTTCTGAAATTGTCCTCTTAATATCTCCTACCACTACCAGAGCTTCGGTTTCAAGCCCCAGTTCCTCTGCAAAGCCCGTGTAGTCCTCAATTCTTTTCTTTGCATTTCTCTCAAACATGGGGGCAAGCCCCTGGCTTTTATGTATGTCCACAACGTGCAGAAGAATAACCTTCTTCAATCCCGCATTTTTAAATTCCCCTATGCAGCCAAGCAAGTCTTCCTTTTCAATGGTAAAGTCTACAGGAACAAGTACAGTTTCAATCAATCCGATTCCCCCTGTTTCAGGCTATAATAACATTTTAATCGAGCCTTCCCGTTAAAGCCCCTTTTAATAGTATTCTTCTGTCAATATAAATAAGGTGTGCAAACTTTCGATTTTGGGGTAAAAGAAGATAAAAACAATGCAATGATAAAATGGTTAAAGAAAACAGCTGGAATAAAGACAATAAGGATAAAAGTCCGGAATAAAAAATCCAGACTGGACGGACTCAAAAAAGCTTTTGAATAATCTTGAATAAAAAGGGTAAAGGTATAAAGAAAAAATGGGTAACGAAAAAAGATATAGAGAAAAAAATGGATAATGAAAAAAGATATAGAGAAAAAAATGTGTAAAGATAAAAAAGTATAACGAATGTGTGATGAGGTCACCTAAGATAAAAAGTATAACGAAAATATGGGTGTCACTCGGATTGCAGTATCTCTTTTACTTTGTCCCTTGCTTCCTTAACTTCTTCGTCTTTAAGATCCAGATCTTTGTTCTTTTTGATTCCTAACTCGGAGATCACAATATGCCTGTCCGGGGTAAATCCTGCAAGTTCAAGGGTCTCTTTCGTGCAGTTTAAGGGGCAGCCGTCAATAGCTATAAGCCTCTCGGAACCTTCGGCCGATTTCAGGAGCCCGTTGATCCTGCCGCCAATCCCGACGGTGCACATCATTTTCCCGACTTCCTGCTTTGTAAGTTCGACTGCAATTTTGTTCGCTATCTGACCGACGTTGGACGCTCCGCTGCAGGCAAAGATTCCGACATTTGCCGAGCCGCATGAACATTTTGTTTCTTCTGCCATTATTTTTCTCTCCTGTTTGTTTAGTGACTCTCATTTGGTGATCCATTTCTTGATGTCTTCCACGCTTGGGACTTTTCCTGCGACTTTGACGTCTCCGTCAATAACAAGGGCAGGCGTGACCATAACTCCATATCCAAGAATTTTATCAAAATCCTCTACCTTGACAATTTCAGCATCAACGCCCAGTTCTTTGACTGCTTTTTCTGCCAGTTCCTTTGTTTTTTTGCATTTGGCACATCCAGTACCCAGTATTTCGATTTTCATGTATTTCACCTGAACATTTTATTAATTTTATTTATTCTCTATCATTTTTTTATTTGATCTCTAGCCTTCATTTCTTCTTAGGGTTATTTAGATCTTGTTTGTTTCAGTATTATTTTTTACACAATCGTAAGTCCGAATATATACCCCGAAATAGTTGCAACCACTATTACGAAGAAAATATAAGTCATTCCTTTTTTTATTCCCATTACCCGGTTGATAACAATCATACTTGGAAGGCTAAGTGCCGGACCTGCAAGAAGCATGGCAAGAGAAGGTCCTGTTCCCATTCCAAGCAGGGTAAGAGCTTTGATGATAGGGACTTCCGTAAGAGTGGAGAAGTACATAAGGGCTGCTGCAATAGATGCGACAAAGTTAGAAGCAATGGAATTCCCTCCTACCAGAGATGCTACAATCTCTTTTGGGAGCACTTCAACTATAATGCCTGCGAAAAATACACCTATAAGGAGCAGGGGTGTGATCTGTTTTATCAGGAACCAGGTCTCTCCCATCCAGCTTTCAAGCTCCTCTTTTGAGAACCACTTAATAGACAGGTATGCAGTAAGAGCTATCAGGGGTATCCAGGCAATTATTTGATTTGTGAATTTCCAGCCCCACGAGGACATGAATTCCGGTGCTACAAGAACTGCAATTAGCAAAATAAAAAGTTCAACAGTGTGTTTGTGTTCTTCTTCTCCAAAGGTTTTTATGGAACTCTTTTCCGCTTCTTTCCTTTCGTAAATCAGAGACATTGTAAGGCCTATAAACACTGACATAATTACAGCCAAAATGGCTCTTGCAGCTCCGATATCATATCCCAGGATTTTTGCGGTATAAACAACTGCAAGGATATTGATTGCCGGGGCAGAGAAAAGAAAAGTGGTTGCAGGACCTATTCCTGCTCCTCTTTTGTATATCCCCGCAAAAAGAGGAAGAGCCGTACAGCTGCAGACCGCAAGAAGGCAGCCTGAAACCGCAGCTACGGTATATGAGATATATTTTGGGGTATCCGCGCCAAAGAACTTCAATACGGATTCTTTGGAAAAGAGGGAGGCTATTGCTCCAGCTAGAAGAAAGGCAGGTAGGAGGCACATCAGCACATGCAGAGCTAGATACTCCTGAAGCGACTGGAACCCGACCGATATGAGATACATAAGATAATCAATGGTCATTTTTCCACCAGGTTTTTTCAGATTTCTTGTTATTATTTCAAATATATTTGAAATAAACTATATAAAATTTCCTATTTCAAATTATTTTGAAATAAGTTTGGAGCCTGTATTTCATGTCTACTGCAGATCTCCTGAAGGGTTCGAATATGAGTTTATTTATATATTTTCTGTAGCGTTTTATAGGGATGAAAATTAAAGTCGAATCAAGCTGTATATCCAGAAAAAGGTGTTTTCTTTATACTATTCTTCTGTTCATCCTTGCAGGTGTTTTTGAAATCGGAGGAGGATATCTGGTCTGGTTGTGGTTAAGGGAAAATAAGGGAGCATTATTCGGGCTTCTGGGAGGGCTGATATTTAGCTATCTATGGAGTCATCCCAACCTTTCAATCGGCAAATTTCGGAAGAGTTTCTGCTGCATACGGAGGAATTTTTATTATTTCCTCTCTTATATGGGGCTTTTTTGTCGATAAAAAGAGACCTGACAGATATGAGGTTACAGGTGCATTGATAGCACTTGTGGGAGTTTTTGTAATGTTCTATACCCCTCGCTGAACCTGAGAGAAGAGAGCTGGACTGGTAAGTTTGTCTCTGAAAACCTTAAATTTCGGGACACGTAATCCAGTCCTCATTTCCCTGCTGCCTTTTACGCCTCTTTTGCTACTTCTTTCATCATTTCTCCCACAAGGGTTGCTTTTTCGCAGTGGGAAGCCTCTTTGGGGCTGCAGTTTATGAGGATACTCATCAGCCTGTCTGCTGTCCTGTAGTATTTCATGTCTTCAAGCCTGGTCAGAAGTTTGGATAGACTTTCGCTGAATTCTCTGCATTTTTCATGGTCACATACCGCCTGTTCATGCAGACGGTTCGCGCGTTCCAATTCATCAATTATCTCAGATGGGATTTTTTCTGTCATATGAAACCGTCCTGTCATGTGACCCTTAATTTATTGTCTTCCAGGCATCTCTTAAAACGTATATTCATGTTTACAGTGTTCCTTTAAATCCTCTATAAAAGCAGCGTAAAAGTTCTCAGGAATTATAATTCCCTCTTCTCTTTATCAGACATACTTTCTCTAAAAAACATGTTTTTCTGCGAACTAAAAAACAGTTAAGAAATAAAAAACAGTTAAGAAATATAAAACAGTTAAGAAATATAAAACAGTTAAGAAATAAAAAACAGTTAAGAAATAAAAAACAGTTAAGAAATAAAAAAATCTGTTTGAGAGCCAGGGTGAAGATTCACCCGAACTCAAATGTTGTATGCTGCTTCACCATGCTGGGTTTTGTCAAGCCCTATGATTTCTTCGCTTTCACTGACTTTGAGCCCTATCGTTTTATGGAGTACAAATCCTATCAGCAGGGTGCAGGCCATTGCGTATACAATTGTGATAACCACGCCCTGAAGCTGAATCATCAACTGGGCAGAGTTCCCGAGAAGTAGGCCTTCTCCGCCTACACTTGCATATACGCCTGTTAATATCGCACCGACTATTCCGCCGACTCCGTGAACTCCAAATGCATCAAGTGAATCGTCGTATCCTAGCCTGTTTTTGAACATCACAGCCTGGTAACATATGAAGCTTGCAATCGCACCTATGGCAATCGCGGCTACTGGAGTGACAAATCCGGCAGCAGGAGTTATCCCTACAAGCCCTGCCAGGATGCCGGTTGCAAACCCGAGTGCGGTGGGGCGTCCAAGGTGCGCCCATTCAAGCGCCATCCAGACAAAACCTGCTGCAGCGGGAGCAACGAGCGTGGTCATGAATGCAAGGGCTGCTATTTCGTTTGCAGCAAGAGCCGAGCCTGCGTTGAACCCGAACCACCCGAACCAGAGAAGTCCGGCTCCGAGGAGGGTCAGGGTAACGTTGTGCGGCTTCAGGGAATCAACACCATATCCCCTTCTCTTGCCGAGGTATGCCAGTATTGCAAGTGAAGACATACCTGCAGTTATGTGGACAACCGTACCGCCTGCAAAGTCAAGGGCTTCTCCGGTAAGGAATCCGCCGCCCCAAACCCAGTGACATACCGGGGCATAGACAATAAGGCCCCAGAGCAGGATGAACGCGATGTAAGACTTGAACTTGACACGCCCTACTATGGCACCGGATATAAGTGCAGGAGTAATTATTGCGAACATTCCCTGGAATGCAACAAATGCATAGGTGGGAATCGTACCTGTTACGGAGTAAGGATCAATCCCGCTCAGAAACACATTCTCAAGGCCGCCAATAAACCAGTTGCCTTCTGAAAACGCAAGGGAGTAACCTATTATTATCCATTCAAGAGCCAGGACGCCCATTGCAACGAATGAATGCATCATGCTGCTCAGGACGTTTTTACGCTGGACAAGCCCTCCGTAGAACAGTGCCAGCGCAGGAACCATTAATAATACCAATGCCGATGAAAGCAATACCCATACAGTGTCTGCTCCGTTTATAGCCATTTTCAACCCCTCAAATTGCCTCAGGTCCGGTTTCGTTCGTGCGGATCCTTATCACGTTTTCAAGTGGCAGCACGAAGATCTTTCCGCTTCCAACGTAACCGTCACTGCCTTTTGCTCCAGTTTTTATTGCCTCAATTGTTGGCTCAAGGAATTCGTCATTTACAGCGATTTCGATCTTGATTTTTTCAAGCAGGTTTGCATCATATTCCATCGCTCTGTAGATTTCCATATATCCTTTTTGAGCGCCATAGCCGGAAACGGATGATACAGTCAACCTGCTCACTTCGATTTTCTGAAGCTCTCTTTTGACTGCATCAAGCCTTTCAGGCCTTATCATTGCAATTACGTATTTCATCGCGACCACCAGTAGGTATCCTCTATCCTACTTTATTCTATTTAATTCTATCTAAATATGTGCTAATTATTTGAACAGTTTGGGGCAAAAACCTGTAAAAATATTCGTTATTGAATTCGATCAACCCGGGTTCAAAACCCAGACTTCCCCTTTTCATCTCTTCTATCAGAGAATTTTTATTCCCTGAAATCAAATTCAGAGCTATGTTTGGAGAAATCGGAATTGTAAGAAACGAGGCAGATGAAACTTCCCTGCAAATCCTCTCCCTTTTCAGGGAAAGCATAAGCGAAATTCGCCTGAATGAACCTGAATCAGTATCAGCATACTTCAGCCCCAGCTATTCGTATTATATCGTGGTGCATACTCCTCTGAATTTCAAATTCTCTGAAAAAAGAGAAGAATGGAACCTGCGGTTTTGCAGGAATGTCGGAGTCTCCATTGTGGAACTGGTTACAGCCGATGCCAGCAGTGCTTACGTGAGGGGTTTGATGGCTGTTAACGGGTCAAAAGTCTATTCTATCCTTCCTTTCATCTCAATAGATGCAGAAAAAGCAAAAAAAGCTAAATTCCCTGAAGACCGCATGTCCGGTGTAAGGGGCAAGGTGATCCCATCCGTGCTTCCGGAAATAAAAGGGGAAACTATCCTTGATATTGGCTGCGGTTTCGGGACACTCACAATGGAGCTTGCAAAAAATAACCCTGAATCGCAGGTTTACGGCATTGACCTTCATGATTCCCTCACAGGCCAGGCAGAAATGAATGCTGAAGTCCTCGGATTGCCAAATGTTGAGTTCAGGACAGGAAGCGCCTATGCCCTGCCTTTTGAAAAGGACTCGATAGACGCTGTAACCTGCTTTTTAATGCTCCATCACCTGGAGGATATTAAGTTCGCACTTTTTGAGATCAAAAGAGTGTTGAAAAAAGGCGGGTCATTAACTGCAGTTGAGCCGCTGGCACACCAGCACCATCACGGGCCCCAGCTTTCGGAAGCCGAATGGAAAGAGCTTTTTGAGGAAGCAGGTTTTGGTACGGAAACCGAAAATATGGAAGGAGCAGTTGTTTTGAGAGCCGTGAAAAGAGAATAATATTAATATTGAGATGAGTGATTTTAAAAATGGATTGAAAGATTTTCAGAACATGATTATGAATTTTATTTTCTTTCAATCCATCTTATCAGCTGTTCATCAAAATAATAATTTATCTCAATAACAATTCCTTGGTCGTTCCTCATTAGCTGGTTGATATTTTATCGTTGAATAATCTTTGTTCATCTGCACCTGCTTTCTGAGCTTTCCCGTGTACAGGAAATTGAGTGTACATTAAACATAAAGCGAGAGTGGAAAGCGAATATATGAATATCTGGAAAATATCAACTGATTATTGGGGGGCCACCAAAAGCTTCGGTATTAGCTTTTTACCTTTCTAAAGGCCTTTCTTTTGCAAATTGGTGAGGTGCATTCAGTATTTACTTATATGCTTATCATTAGACTCCTATTATGTCGCAATCGGTAAGGTACACGTGCTTTATTCTTATTGCGGTATTTTTTGGAGCGTTGTCTCCAGCCGCCGGATCCCTTTCTGAATCTGAAGCTGCATCTACAGATATGAACGACACTATGATGTCGGCTAACCTTACATACTACACAGAACAGCTACCGCCTTATAATTACATGGATAACGGTACGCTGAAAGGCATTTCTATCGATCTCCTTGAGGCGATCACCGAGAAAATGGGGAAGAAGGTGACCAGGGAAGAGATACATCTCGTTTCCTGGACTGAGGGGTATCAGGCTGCTCTCACCCGGAATAATACGGTTCTCTTCGTTACAGCAAGAACTCCCGAAAGAGAGCAGTCCTTCAAGTGGGTAGGGCCTATTTATTCTGATAAGTACGTTCTGTTCGCCAAGAGAGACCCTGGAGTCACAATAGACGGCCCTGAAGATCTGAAGGAATACCGGATTGGAGTTATCAGCGACGATGTAGCGGCTCAGCAGCTGCTTAATATTGGGGTAAACCAGAGCCAGATCGTGCCCAAAAGCAACGCATCCGCAAACATCGCCGCACTCGAGAATGACGAGATAGATCTCTGGGCATGTCCTGAGGAAGCAGGGAGGCACTTCACTGAACAGGTAACCGGGAACTATTATGCCTACACAGTTGTGTATCAGTTAGAAGCTCAGGATCTTTATTATGCCTTCAATAAAAATACCTCTGATTCAGTCATTAAATCCTTCCAGCAGGCACTGGATGCTCTTAAACAGGAGAAAGACTCTGCAGGCATCAGCAAATATGATCGGATCCTCGGGCAGCATATCCCATCGGTAGGCCTTGCCCGGCTCAATTACCTGACCGAAGAGTGGGCTCCATTCAATTACCAGGAGGATGGAAATGTCACCGGCATCTCTGTAGAGATACTTGAGTCCGTTTTCAAGAATATTGGCGTAAACCGTTCAGGGGCAGATGTCCGCATCGTCCCTCTGGCAGAAGGTTTCAAGATCGCACAGAACAATTCCAGCACGGTTCTTTTCTCTATTGTCCGCACAGCGGAACGCGAGCCCCTTTACAAGTGGGCAGGACCTTTTACCAGAGCCAGCTTTGTCCTCTATGCACCGATAAGCAGTAATATTACAATATCTTCTGCAGAGGACCTCAACCAGTACAGGATCGGTACAGTGGAGGCTTCCATCGAAAACGACCTCCTCGCCAGCCAGGGTGTGAGCGAATCACAGATTGTCAATGGCGAAACACCCGAAGACCTCCTTCAAATGCTGGCTGATGGTGAGATCGATCTCTGGGCAACCGGTGACCTTGCCGGGAGACACCAGATGTTACAGAGTTCAGAGGATCCCAACAACTATGAGATCGTGTATACTCTGAGCGAGAACGATTTCTATTATATCTTCAGCAAAGACGTCCCGGATGCGCTGGTCCTTGCCTTTGATAATGCGCTCGAGACAGTGCGGAAGCAGAAAGATGAGCAGGGAGTCAGCGATTATGAGAGGATAATTTACCGGAATCTGGGGGTTGGATGTGCCAGGCAGGCATTCACCGACGACCTGGTGGTGGAGCTTGTAAATACAACTGCAGCAGCAATAGAGAATAACGCTGCAGATACTTTCCGACGCATCAACGCGGGTGAAGCACCATATCGAAACCAGGAAGATCCGAGCCTCTATGTCTTCGTCTATGATATGAATTTGACTATGGTTGCTCATGCAGACAATATTCAGGTTGTCGGCGAGAACTTCAGGGGCAAAACAGATGTAACTGGCAAGCCTTTCCGTGATGACATTTTAGAAGGAGCACTGAATAACGGGACCGGCTGGGTAGATTACGTCTATATGCATCCTGTCCAGGCGAACCTGTACTATAAGACAACTTACTACAGGTTAACCCGGGGAAGCGATGGAAACTCCTACATTGTGTGCAGCGGCAATTATAAGGACTGCCATAACGAGTCCGAGGCAACACCGGCTAATAATTCCACTGCATCTCCCGAGGAACTTGTAGCATTCGTCGAGAAAGCCTTCGAATATGCTCATGTGAACGGACAGGAAGCAGCTTTCCGTGAGTTCAACAATCAGACAGGCCAGTTCGTTGATGGCGAACTCTATATTTTCGCATATGATACAAACGGCACCACTCTTGCTCTTCCCTTCCAGCCCGAAATTATCGGGACCAACCGGTGGAATCTCACGGACGCGAATGGAACACTTTTTATCCAGGATCTGATATCTACAGCAAAGTCAGGAGGGGGTTTTGTTCAATATCTCTATGCAGACCCTGCAGACAACTTCACTGTCAAACAAAAACTCAGCTACGTGATGATGGTAAACCAGAGCTGGATACTTGGGGCTGGAATTTATAATCCGCCTGAGAATTCATCGATCGTGAATGCGGGGATAGATCCCCAGGTTAGAGAGAGCCTGAAATCTTTTGTAGGGGAGGCGATTGACTATGCTAATACGAGTGGAAAAGATGCAGCGATCGCGAAATTCAATGACCAGAATGGGACTTTCGTCCGCGGCAACCTCTATGTCTATGCCTTTGATTACAACGGGACGACCCTGGCGCTTCCCTACCAGCCCCAGCTGATCGGAACCGACCTTTCCGGACTTCAGGACCCCTACGGGGTGAATTATACAAAGGTTGAGATCTTCCTCGCACAGCAGGGAGGGGGTTTCCTCTTCTACCACTACTACAATCCGGCCCGCAATATGACCCCTGAACCAAAGATGAGCTACGTCCAGAAGGTTGACGACACCTGGTGGCTCGGGGCCGGGACCTATATCGAGGACCTGAACGAGACCACTCAACCATATTAACCGACAGAAAATTATCCCGGACAATCAAACGGTCCGGGGGATTTATTTTTTCATTTAACAATGAACTCACCACTAACTATAAATTAGTCCTCTTGAGCGAGCAAAGCGAGCGAAAAGGACCCCGTCCTCCCGAGACGGGACTCGGGCGAGACGGAACTCGGGCGAGACGGAACTCGGGCGAGACGGAACTCGGGCGAGACGGAACTCTGCTTAGAAAACAATCATATCCGAAGTCCTTAGCCTGACCGTGCATTCGTCTCCGGTCTCTATTTTTAGTGAATCAAAGACTCTGTTTGCAACCTCTACCTTCAGGACATCTTCGCTTTCCGCGAGTATGAGAGACATTATCCGGCTGGTGCCTTTGTTTACCACGCTCATTATTGTCCCGTCGAACAGGTTTTTCCGGTTTTCCTTCCGGATAGCATGGATATTCTTCCTGCACACAAGCTCAATATTCTCAGGCCTGATGCCCCAGCTAACCCTTTCTCCTGCCGTGCGTTCGATATAGGGGGCAGTTATCCCGGTTCCCAGAGACCAGAGGAAAGTACATTCGGCTCCCTGCCCGTGTCCCTCGATTACCGCATCATCAAAAAGGTTTGAGAAGCCCACAAGTTCTGCAAGATAGCGGCTTTTAGGATGGTAGAATATGTCCTCAGGAGAGCCCGTCTGCTGCACCCTGCCGCCGTCAAAGACTATCATCCTGTCAGCCATGGTAAATGCTTCTACAGGGTCGTGCGTGATGAAGATTACAGGAATTCCAAGTCCTTTCTGGATCATGCGCAACTCTTTTCTCAGTTTTACGCGGACAACGGTATCCAGGGATGAAAATGGCTCGTCCAGGAGGAGGATTTCCGGATCAGGCGCGAGAGCCCGGGCAAGAGCAACTTTCTGTTTCTGCCCGCCGGAGAGCTCATCAGGGTAGGCAAACTCAAGCTCTTCAATTCCCACAAGGACCAGCATTTCGTTTGCCCTTTTCGTTTTTTCCACGGATCTTAGACCTTTTAACCCGAACTCGATATTCTGCCGGACATTCATGTGCGGGAAGAGAGCATTTTCCTGAAACATGTAACCGATTTTCCGTTTCTGAGGGGGCAGGTTTATTACAACGGGAGCGCAGAGGGTCACGAATACCCCTTCCTTTAGGTAGGGGATGAAGTGAACCCTCGCCTCTTCGTTTTTCTCTTTAAATCTCTAAATCATAGCTTCCTTGTATAATAATCGTAAATCGGACCGGAAACCGAGGCAAATTTCAATCACTTATGTTCATGAAACCTTGTTAGAGGATGCTTAATTATCTGTCCCCGAGTAACCGGGCGGGCGGCCCGAAGCATACCCCATCCTTTAGGGTGGGGTGGCCGCCCGCAGTTTGATTTTCTTTCTGCTGTCGAAATAAATACTACCGTTTATTTTTATAGCACCTGCATCCGGGATTTCCAGCCCTGCTATACAGCGGAGAGCCGTAGTTTTTCCCGAACCCGAGCAACCAAACAGGACTGAAAAACCGGAATCGGCATCAAAGCTGCAGTTCATTGAAAAGCTCGGGTTTTCTCCTTTCTTCCCATGTTTTCTTCCGTAGAATTCCTTCTCAATGTCAACTTCAATAGTCATTCAGCCTTCACCTCTTATTTTTCAGCAAGCCTGCTGGTTGCTGCAATGGTCAGGAAGGATATGGCAACCAGAACTATCACAAGCAGGCTGGCAAGTTCATTATTTCCGGTCTGGTATGCCCCATAGATGGAAAGAGGCATTGTGCCTGTCTTTCCCGGAATATTTCCAGCAACCATCAGGGTTGCCCCAAACTCTCCGACTGCTCTTGCAAAACTCAGAATACAGCCTGCGATGACGCCTTTTTTTGCAAGAGGCAGGGTTATGAAGAGAGCAGTTTCCAGTTCGTTTCTCCCGAGGATACGGGCTGCTTCCTCAACACTCCTGTCCACAGTCCCTATGGCTGAGGCGGCAGTTTTTACCATCAGGGGCAAAGAGACTACAAAGGCTGCAATGGCTGCTGCCTGCCAGGTAAAAAGTATGCCTTTTCCCGTAATTTCGGTAAAGATATTTCCTAAAATTCCGTTTTTACCGAGGAGAATAACCAGAATATAACCGGTTACAGTTGGTGGCAGAATAAGGGGAAGGGTCACGAGCGCATCAGCCAGCCATTTTCCGCTAAACTCTTTTTTTGCCAGCACATAGGCGATCAGAATACCCAGAAATGTCACAAAGAAGGTTGAAACTGCGGCAATTTTGAGAGTAAGCAAAAGAGGGCTCATGACCACCTGAAACATTTCCATTAAATCCCTTCCAAATTTTCAGGCCCTGTTCTGGTTAAAAGCCTGAATCTTATCCTTACTTTTTCAATTTACAAAGTCCTTCAATCTGTAATTTTGATTTTCTAATTCATGGCTTCTTAAAGCCGTGTTCTGCCAGAATTTCCTGCCCTCTTTTTCCGATAACGAAATTAACGAATTTTTGTGCTTTTTCCTTGCTTGAGGATTCGTTTATTACCGCTATGGGGTAAATTATAGATTCGTTAACAGGAACTGTAAGTGCTATTTCATACAGGTCTTTCCGGCAGTTTTCTGCATCTGTAATGAACACAAAACCCGCATCAACTTCTCCGGTTTCCACATAAGTGAGCACCTGCTTCACAGTTTCTCCAGGGATAACTTTACTCTCTATCTCGTCCCAGATCCCTGCATCTTCCAGTGCATGTTTTGCGTACTTGCCTGCCGGCGTAGTTTCAGGGTTTCCTATCGCAATTTTTTCTACGCTGTGTGCAGTCAGGTCTTCTAACTTTTTCGGGCTTTCTGAGCGGTTTTTCTCAGGCACCACCATTACGACGGTGTTTGCTGCAAAATCTCTTCTTGAGCTTTCTTCGATCAGACCTTTTCCAGAGAGGAGGTCCATATCACTCTCCGAAGCCGAAGCAAACACATCAACAGGTGCTCCTGACTCAATTTGCTTTCGAAGTGTTCCCGAACCTGCAAAATTCAGTTCGACCTTTGTGTCCGGGTTCTCGGCTTCGAATTCTCTGGCAATGTCAGTGAAAGCTTCAGTAAGGCTTGCTGCAGCCGAAACGGTGATGGTGGCTGTTTCTTCTTCTGTCTCATGGGAGACTGCAATAAAGGTAAGTACGGCAAGACAGAGAATTGCTGCAAAAGCCGGAAGTATCAGTTTTTTTGCCTTTCTGTCGCTTTTTTCCCTTCTGCCGCTCACTGCAATTCCTCTGCATATTCGTTTTCTGCTCCATTACCGGCATATATTTCAGATTCCGGCTGTACAGGCGCGGTGAAAGTATCCGTAGCTTCAAGGATGATGTTTGTGATCCTGTCCAGAAGTTCCAGGGCTCCCCTGTACCCGACAGTAAGGATGCGCTGTGCGCCTACCCTGTCATGGATTGGCAGTCCAACCCTTACAAGCGGGATGTCGAGTGCTCTGGCAATATATCTCCCGTTGGAGTTTCCTATCAGGATTTCAGGACTGCATTCCTTTACTGCATCTTTAAGGCTGTCAAAGTCAATCCCGTCCAGAACTACAGGTTCCAGTTCCGGCCTGATCTCTTCAAAGATTTGTTTTATTCTCTTTTCGAAGTTCCGGCTTTTGCTTCCGGTTGTTACCAGGACGGGATTCATCCCGAGTTCCAGCATGAAGGTCGTCAGGCTAAATACAGTGTCCGGGTCCCCGTAGACCGCTGCCTTTACTCCATAGAGGTACTTATGCACATCTACCATGGCATCGAGTAGCCTTCCCCTTTCTTTCTGGTATTTCTCAGGGATAGGGCATCCAAGGATACGGACCAGTTCCATAAAGAAAAGGTCGGTGTTTGAGAGCCCTATGGGGATGGGGACGTTGTGTCCGGGAACCCCGTGGGAAGTTTCGAGGTATTTCACAGCCAGGTTCGTGCTGACAACACCCAGGCCCAGGCTTGCCCTGCTGTCAGGCATATCGGCAATCTCCGAAAGCGGAGTGCCTCCGGGAGCGATTTTTGGAAGATGGTCCCGAAGTGGTGCATCAAAGGTATCGGAAATGTCCGGGAGAAAGATGTAGCCCCCTGCGGTCTGTGCAAGGATCTCTTTCATTTCCCTCACATCAGCCGGGGAGACGCTCTCGACAGGGATAATGTTGAGCTTGCCGTTTGAAGTTTTAATCGGATAGGGTGCTTCTTTCTTCATGCCAGGACTTTTTGCATTCCCCATGCTTTCCCTTGCCTTTTCTTTTTCCAGGATGTCCGTATACCCCATAATTTCCATGTTTTCCATGTAATCCATGATTTCGGTGTCTTCCGGGATTTTCGGTTTTTCCGGACTTTCAGGTTTTTCCGTAAATTTCCTTACAATGGCATCCAGGGATTTTATATATCCGCTGACATGGCTTTCCCCATAGCTGGGAGTGGAAACCGGAATGATTATTATATCTTTTTCAGGGTTGTCTCCGATCCCTTCTTCCTCTTTGAATTCCCTGATAATCGCAGGAACATCATCGCCGATCGTTTCTGCAAGGCAGGTGGTCGCAACACCTATCACCTTCGGTCTGTACCTGTTGATGACGTTCCTGAGTCCCTTTTTCAGGTTTTCCCTGCCCCCGTAGACAGCCCCTTTTTCGCTCAGGGAGCTTGAGGCAATATCCACAGGCTCCCTGAAATGGTGGGCAAGGTGCAGGCGCATATAGGTGCTGCATCCCTGGGAGCCGTGGTAGAGGATCATGGTGTTTTCAATTCCTTTAAAGGCAAGGGCACTTCCCATGGGCTGGCACATAACACAGGGGTTCACGGTTGCATAGTTTCTTTTAGTCATCTCATTGCCTCCTCATACCTCACTCTCAACTACAGCATCCTGTCCGGAGTGTAAAAACTCCGGTTTCGGGGCTAGACCCTTACACTTCTTTGAGTATGGTTTTTCGGAAACTTCTTCTTTGATTGTGGCTTTTTCCTGTCCCGATTCTACCATGGTTTTTTTCGGCTCCAGGGGTTCGGGGTTAAGGGTCCTCTGCCTGACAGCTTTCCAGACAGGGCTGTTAATGGAAGCATCCACTTCCTTTGCAAAGTTTACAAAGCCGTCAAAGCCTTCGAACTCCACCACCCTGTCGTGGTTGAAATCGCAGAAAGCAACGCCCAGCTTGTATGCGATAAACCTCTCTTTCACGCCTGCAACCATCAGGTCGGCTTTCTGTTTCACGAGCAGGTCTGCAAGTTCCAGGGGGTTTGCATCATCCACAATGACCGTCCCGTCCCGGACCGAATAGCTGATCTGCTCGTAGTCTTCCTTTTTCCCGGTCTGGGTCCCTATAATGACCACTTCCATGCCCAGTTCCGCAAAACCTTTGATAAGCGTGAGAGCTTTGGCAGGGCCTCCCATATAGATTGCGGCCTTTTTCCCTTTGATACTCTCTCTTACACGGGAAATTTCAGGCATGATACGGTTTGTTTCGGCTTCAAGAATCTTTTCTGCTTTCTTTTTCATTTCTTCCGAGCCGAAGTATTCCGCAGTTTCCCGAAGAGCAATGGAAATATCTTCGATTCCGAAGAAGCTTACAGTCTGATATGGAATCCCGTACTCCTGCTGCATCCATTTTGCAAGATAGGTCATTGATCCGCTGCACTGGACGAGGTTGAGGTCTGCTTCCGCTGCCCTTGAAATGGATTCGGCAGTCGAATCTCCGGTCATGGAGACTATGACTTCGATTCCCATCTTTTCAAAGAGGGGTTTTACGAGCCAGACATCCCCAGCCACGTTGAAGTCCCCGAGGATATTGATCTTCGGTTTTTTGATTTCCATCTTCTCGATTTTTGAGTGTTTAATATCCGGTTTTTTAGATTCAGACCTTATTTCGGATTTTTTTTCTACAGTCTTCTTTTCAGGTCTTTTTATAAGCTGCTTTAAGGCATTGCATGCAGCTTTGTATCCGTCGGACTTGTTGCCTTTGAACCCTTCGGACTTTACAGGGATTACCGGGATATTGTGCTTCTTGCTTGCTGTTTTGCATACGGCTTCCAGGTCATCTCCGATAATTCCCACAATGCATGTAGAATACACGAAAATGACAGGAGGGCGGTAGATGCCTGCCAGCTCATCAATTGCATTTGAGAGTTTTTTCTCTCCTCCGAAGACAACATCGATCTCTTTCATGTCCGTGCTGAAACTGCTGCGGTTCGTTTCGACTCCGCTGGACTTTGCACCCCTTATGTCCCAGGTATACCCTGCACAGCCTATGGGGCCGTGGACCAGATGGACTGCATCGGTTACGGGGTTTAAGACAACTCTTGCTCCCGAATATACACATGCCCTCTGGCTAATGGCTCCTGCAAGAGAGTTATTGTCGCAGGCAAGGGGAATTTCCTGCCCCTTTTCCTGTTTTCTGGTAATATACGGTTGCCTTTCTTCGAGCGTATCCACTATCCCGGTTTTCTCAATCATCTATTTCACTCCCCTCTGCTTCTGTTTTCAGATTTTTACCTGTTTTCAGAACTGCAGCGGCGGTTTTCCACTTTTTCCAATTTTGAATTTATCAGTTTGCTGTCATCTCTGAGATTTTCAGGTCAGTACCTTTCAGATCACTACCTTTATATTCAGGCTCCTTTGTTACTGGATTGTTTCAAGTAACCAGTCCGGTGCGTCCCTGTCTTTCCTGTCAAGCAGGGTATTTCCTATGCGCTCCACCAGTCGTGCAGCTCCGGCGTACCCCATGATCGGGAAGTAGTGCAGGTTTGCCCGGTCCATTATCGGGAATCCTACCCTTACAAGGGGCACATCCTCTGCCCTTGATATGAATTTCCCGTATGTGTTGCCGATGAGGAGGTCCACGGGCTTTCGCTTGATGATCTGGTGGAGCATGAAGAGGTCCCCTCCCGAGATAATATCGGCTTCCGGGTACTCGGAACCTGTGAGTCCTTCTACTTCTTTTTTGAATTCAGAGTTCTGGGTGCCGGTAAGCACCACACCCGGTTCCATGCCCATTTCCATCACAAGGCTCGTAAGCCCTGAAATTATGTCCGGGTCCCCATAGATGGCAACCTTTTTCCCATGGTAATGAGGGTGAGCATCGGTCATCATATCTACAAGCCTGCCGCGTTCATCCTCGAGTTCCGGAGGGATCGCCACATTGGCAAGTTTTGCTGCGTTCATTACGAAGCGGTCGGTGTTCCTTATCCCTATAGGGGTAGGCCCTATTTTTGCCGGAACCTTAAACTTGCTTTCCAGGATTTTTGCTGCTGATCCTCCTGCCATCCTGCAGAGGGCTATGGTCCCTGCAGAATTTGCGGAATCCTCTATATCTCCGATCGGAGTCCCTCCTTTCGGGTACATCCCCGGCTCTCCGGTAAGGGGAGCATCAAAAACATCGGTTGTGTCCGGGAAGACGATGTTCGGAATTCCCATGATTGAGAGTATGCGCTTTATTTCCCGGATATCTCCGGGTTCCACGAAGCCGGGGATAAGGTTGAGTTTTCCGTTCGGCTTGGTTTTTCTGGCAAAGGTGGTCACAAAGGACTTTACCATATTGTCATAGCCGGTTATGTGAGTGCCCACGTAACTTGGAGTGGAAGCCGCACAGATCTTGATTGATGGGTCTATGAGTTCTTCAGCCCTTACGTCTTCAATGATAACTCCCACGTCGTCTCCTATGGTTTCTGCCACGCAGGTTGTATGGATGGCAATTACTTCAGGTCTATAGATTGCAGTCAGATTTCCAAGGGCTTCCTTGAGGTTTGCTGCGCCTCCGAAAACTGCGGTACCTTCTGAGAAACTGCTGGTAGTTGCGACAGGGTTCTCGCGGTAGTGTCTGCTCAGGCACATACGCAGGTACGAAAGGCAGCCCTGTGAACCGTGGCTGTGAGGCATGCAGTTGTGGACACCAAGAGCCGCATATACCGCACCTATTGGCTGGCAGATCTTTGCAGGATTGATGGTTACTGCTTCTCTGGTTATCTCTTCACATGGGGTATAGTCTAACATTTTTCGTCCCTCCTTATTCTTCTCCTTCTCCTTTCCAGGGCGGGCGTATGAACCTCCAGGTGGGGCTGTGCATAGCCATGTCTATGTCCCTTGCGAAATTTACAACTCCGGAAAAACCGGTATAGCGTCCGCTGTAGTCATAGGAATGGATCTGCCTTGAAGGGATCCCGTGCTTTTGAGCCCAGTACTTATCCTTGATCCCTGAGCAGAAAATGTCAGGTTTAAGGGTTTTCAGGAGGGCTTCGGTTTCGTGGTGGTTGAGGTCATCTATAACAATGGTCCCATCTTTCATTTCCGGGAAGAGCCCTTCATAGTCCATGAGACCGATTTTCTTTTTCAGCTCCTCAATCCTTTCAGGACTGACTGCCGGTTTGACATTTTCATCCTTTTCGTAGTGTATATCTTCAAGGATCGAACCAAGGGCTTTTTCCTGCATGTGGGGAATGATCTGTCTGCCCTCATAGTCGTCCCTGTGAGCGAACTGGTAGCCTGCAACAACCACTTTCATGCCGAGCTCTTCAAAGAGGTTCGTGTAGTGATGGCTTCTTGAACCTCCTGCATAGATAAAGGCGGTTTTTCCCTGGAGCTTCTTTCTGTATTTCTCTATCTCGTCTCTGTACTTTGCAGTTTCTTCGGCAATGATTTCTTCAGTTTTTCTGGTGATTTCAGGGTCGTCAAAGAACTCTGCCATTTTCTTGAGTGACTTTTCAGTAGCTTTTGTACCTATGTAATTGACCTTCAGCCAGGGAATCCCGTATTTCTCTTCCATCATGCGGTTTGTGTAGTTGATGGAGCGGTGGCAGAGCAGGATGCTGAGTTTTGCTCTATGGGCCTGTGCAAGTTTATGGAATGACCCGTCTCCGGTAAAGGTTGAGACAATCCTGTACCCTATTTTTTCAAGGATCGGCTTAATTTCCCAGAGGTCTCCTCCGATATTGTATTCTCCGAATATGTTGATGTCAAACGGGGTGGGGTTTTTGATATCCTCGGTCCCGATAAGGTTCTCCATCAGGGCGTTGCTCGCAATATGGTGTCCGGCTGACTGGCTGACTCCCCTATACCCTTCACATCGGGCAGGAATTACTTTTATACCGTGTTCTTTTTCAGCTTCCCTTGAAACTGCTTCAATGTCGTCTCCTATAAGCCCGACAGGACAGGTTGCGCAGATGGTAACTGCTTCGGGATTGAAGATTTTTACAACTTCGTCAATGGCTTTCTTTAGCTTTTTTTCTCCTCCAAAGACAATATCGGTCTCCTTCATATCCGTGCATACGCAGTAATTCATGTAGTTGTCTTCGCCCTCTTCTGCCTTTGCAAAGTTTCGCCTGGTCCCCCAGGTGAAAAATGCGCAGCCTATGGGCCCGTGGACGATATGCACCATGTCTTTGATCGGCCCGAAAACCACACCTTTGGTGCCAGCAAAAGCACATCCGCGGTTTGTAAGGATTCCGGGGATTACCTTATCGTCGGCTTCAATGTGCTGTTCGGTGGAACAGTCCCTGACAACTATGTGTTTTCTCCTGTTTCTTGCAGCCTTTTCCGGGAGCGCTTTCATCATATTTTCAACAAGCTGCTGTTTGTCTCCAATCTCAGAGTTAATTTCCGCTCCCATATCACACCATCTCCTTATTCACGGTTGCTTCTCCGCTTTCTCCGGTCCTTATGCGGTATGCTTCGCTGATACTTGATACGAATATTTTTCCGTCTCCCGGATGTCCGGTCTGGTTTACCTCTATAATTTTCCGAACCACTTCGTTTACATTTTCATCATCCACCACAATGGTGAACATGCGTTTTGGAATGAAGTGAATACAGGTCTCTGCTTCCTTTTCAGGTTCTGGCAGAGGTGGGTTAAATTCAAAGCAGAGTCCTTTCTGTTTTCCGCGGCCCATCACCCTTCTCACGGTAAAGGAGGGAAAGCCGCATTCAAGGAGGACATCCTTGGTTTTCTGGACTCTGTTCATCCTGATTATTGCCGTAATCTCTTTCACGGATTTTTCCTCCAAAAATCCGGCTCAAAGTCCGGGCTTTCCAGTCCTTATGGTGTAGGCTTCTTCAACCGGGTTTACGAATATTCTTCCGTCTCCGTATTTTCCGGTCCTGGCTGCTTCCATTATGGTCTGTACAACTCTGTCCCTGTGTTCATCTTCGACAACCATCATGAGCATGGTCTTCTGCAGTTCGTCATAGTGCACGTCTGCAATATGGATCCCTTTTTGTTTCCCTCGCCCGAATACTTCCATTTTTGTAAGGGAAATGCAGCCCTCTTTTTCAAGGCTCTCGACAACCTTTGGCTCCATTCCGGGCCTTATGATCGCACGTATCATTTGCATTTCTTTATCTCCTCCGTCTGGTTCGGTGTTAACTCAGCAGTTAAGGCTCTTAATTCCTGCATTCTGCAATTATAGCTCAACAATCCCGAATTCCACCATCATGGCTTCTAACTCTTCCATAGGGAGCGGAGTCGGGACCACTAGTTTGGTGTTGTTCTGGACGTTGCTGGCGAGAGTCAGGTATTCTTTTGCCTGATTGGATTCTGGGTCAAAGTCGATCACGGTTTTTCTGTTGATTTCCGCCCTCTGAACGATGTTGTCCCTGGGCACGAAATGGATTAGCTGGCTTCCCAGTTTCTGCGCGAATGCCTCAAGAAGTTCACGTTCTCCGTCTACGTTTCTGCTGTTACAGATGATGCCTCCAAGACGGGCTCCACCTTTGGCAAACTTGGCAAGTCCTTTACAGATGTTGTTTGCTGCGTAAATTGCCATCAGTTCCCCACTGGCAACAATATAGATCTCCTTGGCTTTTCCTTCACGGATTGGCATGGCAAAACCTCCGCATACGACGTCACCAAGCACGTCGTAGAATACATAGTCAAGGTCTTCAGTGTAGGCTCCCAGGTTTTCGAGCAGCCCTATGGAAGTAATAATGCCCCTGCCTGCACATCCTACACCGGGCTCGGGCCCTCCTGATTCCACACATTTAATATTCCCAAAACCTGGCTGTACAACGACGTCAAGGTTTACTCCTTCGTCTCCTTCACTTCTGAGTGTGTCAAGCACGGTTTTCTGGTTCAGGCCGCCAAGCAGCATTCTGGTAGAGTCTGCTTTGGGGTCACATCCCACAAGGAGAATTTTGTTTCCCATAGTCGCAAGGGCTGCAGTAAGATTCTGCGTGGTAGTGGATTTTCCTATACCGCCCTTTCCGTAGATTGCTATTTGTCTCATGTTTTACCTTGCTCCTCGTTTTATTTCTTCACCGGAAGCCGGTAACCGTTGTACTATCTCATACTATTTAAATTTTTCTATAAAATGAAAACTTCCTTTCGTTTTAGTTTGTGTTTCCGGTTTTCAGGAAAGGTTTAATAAACAATTCTTAAGTAAATTGCAGAGGCAAAATAAACAACAGGAAGACTCTTTCATGATCCCGGAGACCTCTTATGACATCGTGGTGGTGGGCGCAGGCCCCGCAGGTTCCACTGCCGCATTATATGCTGCAAAGAAAGGAGCCTCTGTACTTCTCCTTGACAAAAAAAGGGAAATCGGAAGCCCTATCCAGTGTGCGGGATTTCTCCCTGATGCCTCGGAGGTTAAGGCTCTTTTGCCTGAAGCTGACCTTCCAGGAGCGCTGAAAAATTATCCTGACTCCTGCGTGCTGCAGCCAATCAGGACCCAGCGCATTATTCCCCCAAACTGCAATGCAAAAGAATTTGCTGTGAAGGGGGCGGTCCTTGACAGGAGAAGGTATGACCAGTACCTTGCAGAGCAGGCTGCAGAGGCAGGGGCTGAGCTTATGGTTAAGACCCGCGTTACAAAAATACAGGGTACGACTGTTGAAACATCAGGAATTTTCGGAAAACACACGATCAGGGCAAAAGCGATCATCGGAGCTGACGGTCCCAACTCCCTTGTCGCAAAATCCAGGGGCCTTATTATGAAACCAGAAGCAAGAGAAACATCCGTAGCCATAGAATACCAGGTGAGGAACGTTGATATTGACCCGGATGCCCTTGAGATGTATTTTGGAAAAGATTATGTTCCTGGCGGGTATGCATGGGTTTTTCCTGAGGGAAAGGACAGGGCAAATGTAGGAATCGGAATCCGGAGTTGCATGGCTGAGAAAGGGGTTTCTGCAAAAGAGTACCTGCACCGTTTTATAAAGAAACACCCTGTGGCAGGCCCAAAGCTGAAAAACGCCGTTATAATGAATGTCATTGCAGGTATTATCCCTGTTAATGGAGCTCCTGCAAATACCGCAACAGCAGATTCCCTGGTCGTCGGGGACGCAGCCGGACATATCATCGCAACGAACGGTGGTGGAATTCCTCCTGCCATGATAGCTGGAAAAATTGCAGGGGAAACTGCAGCCGAATTTGCAGCCGGGAAATGCGATCTTGAAGAGTATGACAGGCGATGGAGAGCTCAATTCGGGCAGGCGCTTGAAACTTCGGTACAGGCAAGGCAGATAATGGACGGCATAATGAAATCCGATGCCCTCATGAATGCGGCTTTCAGGTTTATTTCCCCGGAGCAGATGAAGGTCATGCAGTGCGGAAAACTCCCAGGACCTGTAAAGCTCGGGCTTCAAGCCCTCAGCCGCGGGAAAAAATAAATTTACAGGTTGGAAGTCGGGAAATACTCCTGTTCAATCTGTTTTCCTGACTTTTTTATTCATTACTGGTTTTATTCATTACTGGTTTTATTCATTACTGGTTTTATTCATTACTGGTTTTATTCATTACTGGTTTTATTTTCGTTTTCTTCTTCTTTTATCGTTTCTTTCTTTTATTTTCGTTTTCTTCTTCTTTTATCGTTTCTTTCTTTTATTTTCGTTTTCTTCTTCTTTTTGCATATATTTTTTGTCCTGCTTTATCTGCCTTCAGCCGGACTTTCTGCCGCCTTTATTTTCCTTAATTCAGTTTCAGCATCCTCTTTATTGTACTTTGCTTCCAGATAATTTGGTCTTATCTCAAGAGCTTTGTTAAACGAGGTAATGGCTTCTTCATACCTTTTGAGAACCACAAATTCAAGCCCTCTGAGGTTCCAGGCTCCTGCAAAGTCAGGTTTTAATGCCAGTACCTTGTCAAAATACTCTATTTTTTTCTCAGGATCGGTTTCTGCTGTTGCAAGCCCGTACCATTCCTCTACGGTCTTTCCCTCTATCTTCTTTTTAAACAGTTTGTCCAGAAACGCCAATAACATCACTTCCCATTAAATATACGCCGGGTCTATAGAAATAAGTAGTGCTTCCCGTGTCTCCCACTGATTGAAAAGAAAGTTCCTTCTCAGATTGCGATGTGGAATTAAAAACCGGAAGACGTCTCAGAGAGATGAAAACAGAATTCCAATATAAAACTTCGTCTTAATTTATTATATATGAGTGGGTATGTAAATATATAAACATCTAAATAAACATCTAACTATATAAAAAACAAGTAAATAAATAATCAAAAAAATAAATTAAAAAAAGAAAGTTTGCCTGCTTATATTGAAAGCAGGGCACTTTCGTTATACACGCTCTCAAAGTCTGAACTTATTACCAGTTTAGTAATGTTGTCAAGGGTAGTTACGTTGTAAGCCACTCCACGCTCGCTTGCGTTCGTCTGGTAAGCCGTGATTTTTTCGTTCACTACCGGCTCCGGATTAAGGTAGATTGTGGTCTGAACGTAACTTCCGTCATCCAGTTTTTTGAGGTCTCTGTAATACTGTTCGGCAGGGGCATCTGAGGAGTTTGTCTTTTTGACCACTTCCTGGTAGATGCTTCCTTCAAGGTCTGCCTGGCTCAAAATCTGGTCATATTCTGCAGTTGATGTTTCGTTTCCTTCAATGACATTTATAACGCCAGCTACAGTATCAATAGGACCTATTATTGCCGGGCTTCCAACAACGTTCCAGATGTTGTAAGTGCCGTTTGTACGGTCGAGGATCTGATATCCTTCATAAGGCATTGCCTTTGTGTCCATAGGCATGCTGATCCTTTGTTCAGGAATCTGGTGCAGCTCAAAGCCGCTCTCATTTCCGTAATTTGCACCGTATCTTTTCGTCACATCAGCACCGTAAGAGAAAGAAACATTCATAGTCTGTCTGTTTCCAAAAACGGATTCAAGTGGAGTTCCTTCGGTTTTTTGAAGGTCCACGTACACTGCATTTGTCACTCCTTCAGGAGACATTTCCAGTCCGTCAGCGATCGAACTGAAATCGTGCTGGACATGTTTGCCCGGAACCTGTGAGAAAGGAACTGTGATAAGTTCGCCACCGGTTTCCGAAGTGGGGGCTTCGTCCTCATTACTATTATTTGAAGTTCCCGAGAAAAGTATCATAAAGGCAGAAAGAAACATTGTTGCTGCCAGGAAGATAGCCAGATATTTCTGGTTTTTTGTTGCTGGATCCTTTCGTTTCATAAATGAAACCTCATAACATAAGATAAATTCTTCTGAATGTATAAAACACACATGTTATCTAAATCTATTGTATTCGCACTTATATTACTATTCTATTATAAAAATAATTTTACCCTAACTTTTGAAAAAAAGAATTCGGGATAAAAAAGTCTTTCTGAGATAATTGAGGTTTTATCTCCTTATCTCAATTCTGGAATGTTCTGCCCTTTTCAGTCAAGGGTCAGGATCTTGAGCATATTCGTACCTCCGGGTTTTCCGGAAGCAGGGCCCTGGGTAAAAATCACGAGATCTTTACTTTTCGCAAATCCCAATTCTTTTGTTCTTTCCGTTGTCTCTTTTTCCCAGCTTTCAATAGATTCGTTTACGGCAACAGGATAAACCCCGTAAGACAGGGAAAGGAACCTGCAGGTCTTAGGAACGCGGCTGAAAGCCAGAATCCAGGGGTCAGGATTAAAGCGCGAAATCCTGCGGGGAGTCGCTCCGCTCCTTGTCGGGGTAAGTACGGCTGCAACAGGCAGTTTCTGCAGGGCTTCATAAACCTGTAAGGTGATTACCTCATCCACTGACATCTCCCTGGCAGTTATGGATTTGATCATTGTGTCAAGCCCCCATTTAGTCCGGGAGCGCCAGTTTTCAGTGGTCTTTGCAATCTTTGCCATCATCTCGACAGCTTCCACGGGGTAGTTTCCGACTGCTGTTTCTTCCGAGAGCATAACAGCATCCGTGCCGTCAAGGATAGCGTTTGCAACATCCGTGGCTTCGGCACGCGTGGGTCTTATATTATCTGTCATGGAAGCCAGCATATGGGTTGCAGTAATCACAGGAATTCCAAGGAGTTTTGCCCTCTGGATAAGTTCTTTCTGGACTGAAGGGACTTCCTGGATAGGAATTTCAACTCCCAGGTCTCCCCTTGCAACCATAAGGGCATCGGTCTCGTCAAGGATTTCTCTTATATTTTCTACAGCCTGCCTGCGTTCTATTTTTGATACTATATTTACCTGCTTTCCTCTGGAAGCGGCAAAATTTCTTACTTTTCGGATATCTTCTGCATTTTCTACAAAAGAGATGCTGAAAGTGTCAATGTCCTCTTCAAGGGCAAATTCCAGGATCCTGAAATCTTTTTCAGTCACAGCGTCAAGAAAGATCTTTGCCCCTGGAAGGTTCAGCCCTTTGTGCGAATAAAGCTCTCCTCCGATAAGGACTTCACAGAGAACGTCTTTTCCTGTAACCTCCTTGCAGAGGAGCTGTATGAACCCGTCACTGAGGTAGATAAGGCTCCCAGGGGTTACGCTTTCCGGAAGCTGTTTGTAACTGACAGGGATTCTCTCTTCGTTTCCCGGAGTGTCGTCAATTGTAAGGGTTATCGGGTTCCCTTTATGGAGCATAACAGGCTCTTTTTCGAGTTTGCCTATGCGTATTTTCGGGCCAGGCAGGTCTGCAAGGATTGCAATTGTCCTGCCAAGTTCATCTGCAACCTTACGGATAATTCGGACAACCCTTGAGTGGCTCTCAAAGTCTCCGTGAGAAAAATTTATCCTTGCCACGTTCATGCCCGCAAGCATAAGCTTCCTTATCATCTCTTCAGAAGAAGAGGCAGGTCCTATTGTACAGACGATCTTTGTTTTATGATCCGGGATTTCCATGGTTATACAGCCTCAAATTTTTCTGGATTTATCCCTTTTTGAAAAATTTGGAATTTATTTCATGCGCTTTCAGAAAAATCCTGCCCAGGCCCTTCTGGTACAGTTTATTCTCCACTGTAAATCCTGAGGGCATCTTCAACGCTTGCATCTTCGACAGTTATGGCATAAACAGCATTGCACATGCGGACAGCTTCATCCAGGGGCTTCTGGTGGATATTTCTACCGGTTGCATTCCCCTGGGCTCCGGAGATGTGTATCTGGTCGTGGAGTTTTTTGAGGAAAGCTTCTGCTTCGTCGCTTGACCCTCCGGCGCAAACTACTTTCGTACGCCCGGCTGCTTTGACTGCTTCCTTGAAGATCTCGGCAGACTTTTCTCCTTCCTTCTTGGGATAATTAACCTTTACAAAGTCCGACCCAAGGCAGGCTCCTACTCCAGTTGCTCCTGCAATCAGGTGCGGGTCCTTTTCATCTTTTACGGCAGCTCCACGCGGATAGATCCAGAGTACGGACAGCATCCCGTGCTGGTGGGCATCATAAACTACCTGGGCAGCCTGAACAAGCATCTCGGCTTCAAATTCGCTCCCAAGGTAGATTGTATAGCCGACACCAAGGATGTTGAGCCCGCTGTTCTCCCTAAACTCGGCTACCTGGTCAATATCATACCAGAGGTTGCTGAAAGGGTCAGCCTGTTCGGTTTCAACCAGATTGGTCTTGGAGTTTACCTTTACAAGATAGGGAATATCCTTATAGTCCATGCCGTAGCGGGCAATAAGCCCTAGCTGGGTAGCGAAAACCCCTATTTTTGACTGAGCTGCAATCCTGAAAAGGTGTTCAGGGTCAGCGTCATCTTCAGGGACTTCCGGTCCAAAAAAGTCATCGTTCAGGTGTTCTACTTTCTGGTCCCCTGCAAAAAGCATCAGCTTTCCGCTCTCTTTTGTTATTTCCATGTAGTTTTTTATGTAAGTTTCGCGCATTGCTTTCGGGACATCTAAAGGTACGGTTACGTCTTCTTTTTTAATTGGAGCCATGTTCATAAACCTCAGTCTTATTAAATAGCAGTCAATAGGATGTAAGTAGTAGTGTCAGAACGGTTCAGTTAGAAGGTAGGTTCAGTTAGAGGGTAGATAGTAATATTGGAAGTAATTTATTTACTTTATTCTTCTCTACTATATTTATTAATTCTTCCAGTTCGAAATTGAATATAATTTCAGGAGTTTTCCCCTGTTCAAAACTTCCTGATATCTCCCGAACCCTTGCTGCCAGTAAAAAACTATTCGATTCTCGATTATTAAGCGTTTCGGAAATTTAAACCCTCGTTCAATTGAGAGTGTAAAATAGCTACGAAATATAAATCGAAAATAGCAAGCAGAATATAACTCAAAAATAGTAAACAGTTAATGGCTGAAGAAATGAAAATCAAAAATTGTAAGCAATATTATGAATCAAAAACTGAATATCCGGCAAACGAATAATTCTTACAAAAAAGCAGTGAATTTTACGCCGCTTGCAGGGCTCGAACCTACGACATTCTGGTTAACAGCCAGACACTCTACCAACTGAGTTAAAGCGGCTTTATGATTGGAATGTTATTCCATTTTGATTTTTACCCTTAACCTTCTCATAAAAGAGATTCCTGGGATATAAATTTTATGGGTTTTATGGGCCTGACCGGATTTGAACCGGTGACCGCTCGGTTATGAGCCGAGCGCTCTAACCTGACTGAGCTACAGGCCCTCTTTGTTCTATGATGTTCAATAGTTTTAAGTACGCTTTAATAATAAACTTTTTGTAAGTGTTTTTATTTTCTTAAAAAATCGCTGTAACCTGTGCAAAAGATTTACGCCGCTTGCAGGGCTCGAACCTACGACATTCTGGTTAACAGCCAGACACTCTACCAACTGAGTTAAAGCGGCTTGCAGGATAGGGTTTATCAGTTATTGCTTACCCTGTCGCGAACATTCCTAAAGCGACAATTGTATTTATATATTTCGCTTGAAACTCTTTCCACGGGCAGCTTTGTATCGTTAATACAGGGTTTTATAATATATTTCTTTATTATCCCCTCCAAAGCAACTTTTTAATTCACAATATCCTGCCCTTCCGGATCAACTTCATTAAATCTCATTAATATACAATTCTTAACCCTCAAACCATTACTTTTGTTCTGCTTTCCGGCTTCTTATCAATCCCCTGCGGCTGGTCTCCGGTTAAAAACCGATTTTACCTTATCTCCTCTAACTGATAACTGCCAGCAGATAATCACGCGGTTAGTATTTCCGGTAATGGATTTGATACCATTCAACTATCATTTTTTATTCGATTAAAATTTGGTCTGATACTTATTCAACTAACTCTGTTATTACACTGGCTCTTTTTTTCTATTTGTTTCTGCTCTTTTTATAATGGGGGTTTGATTAATGGAATCCTTTTTCCTTCTAATTGCTTATAAAAATACCTATTTTCTGGCTAAAACTTATATCCTTTCAAGAATAATATATTTGGTATTTGATGTAAAATTCGTACAGCGAGCGGACAGGTCCAATTTTAAGCAATATGCCTATCAGCTTAAAATGCCTTATCTGAGGCTTTGTCCGGGGGAATTCGATTCGTTTAAGCATGAAAGTCCAAAAAGGCTTTTAAATTGTTTATTAAAGGGTTTGATGCCATCGGTGTTCTCTGCACAGCTAGGTATTCTATATTAGGTCTTCAGGGCATGTTACGGGAGAATCCTGCTGTATTCGAGAACTTCTGGCTTACAATCCACAACTCTAAAAATGAAAATTCAAGGGGGTTTATTAACGAAACATCTAAAAATATGTCCAAAATGTCATGCCAAGTTGAAAATAAGCGCTGACGGTAAGACCCAGTATTGCAGTATCTGCAAGTACTGGACAAAAATAGGCACTGCAAGGCTCGATTCAATTATGATTTACGAATGAGGAGTTCCAATGGAAATATCTGTTAGTCATAAATTTTGCAGTGAATGTGAGTCCAGGCTAAAACGCCAGGTAATAGGTTCTAACGTCTTCTACTACTGCCGGAATTGTGGGCGTGTGAGTTCGGAAGCATGTTTTGGGGGAGTTAACATGCTCCAGGTCCAGAAACCACTACCTTCCCACGAGGTATCTTCTACAGCGAGCCTTAAACTTTCTGAAGATGCCTGAAAAGCTATAGTAGAATCCTAACCTGGAAAATAAATTAGTTAAAATTCCATAATCTGAAAAAATTACTTTTTTTAAACTGAGCCTGAAATGGCTTCTGATTTTTCCTTTTTTAACCCTGATTTTTTTTGTTTTTATTCTTTTATCTGTGATTTCCTGTGTAGTGATTTCCTGTGTATTATGTAAGAAAAATTCAGCTGACTTCTATATAAAAAAATATAAATTTTGTAAAATTTATTTTTTAAGCAGTTTTTCTTCAGTGCCCAGCTTTAAGCAGTTTGCAGACATTTTCCACTTCTGTCCTGAACTGGTCCTGAGTAATACCGAAAAGCCCTGCAAGATACATGGCTCCGCCGGCACCAGCACCTTCTTTTATAGTTCCGGTCTCATACCTGTGAAGCCCTTTCATGCTGGACTTGCCAAATCCGGGGTCTGCAACATAAACTACAGGTACGCCAAGAGTTGTGGTCAGCTGAATGAAATTTGCGGATTTGTCTTCCACAACATAGCGGGTAGTTGCAATTGCAATTTTTTCCGTATTTAAGCCCATGTGTTTAATGAGAGCATAAACAGCTGCCATTTGAGTTCCGCCGGCAAGGACAACGCTGGTATCAGTGTCCTGAAAACCCGCAACAAGCCCTGCAACTGCAGGCATCATGGGGTCTCCCATGCAGGCAATAGCTTTCATGGGGTCGTCTTTAAGGCAGCCAAATGTAAGGCCTGAAGCTTTCATCCCCTCTTCGACAACCTGTTTTTTAAGCTCAAGAGGGTTTTCATCTGCGCTACTGCTGACATTCCCATTATACCCGAGCGCCATTAAAACTCCCATTGCCGTTGTTGTGCCTCCGGGAATGCTTTCCCCGATCACCACGTGGTCTGCCTGGTTTCTGAGCCGCTTTGCAAGGAGCTTCGCCCTTTCGTATATACCCTGCACATCCATTACTGCAACAGGCTCTCTTATGTCTTCTCCGGGATTTGCTTTCAGGTCGATGCACGGGACATCCGGAGTCACTATTAAGCCCGAATTTATAAAATGGTAGGGAGCGTCCGTAAGCTTCAGCGCCGAACGGGTCATAATTGCAGGGGTAGGCGTGTCATAAGGAGGAGTCATGGGAAGCACCGGTACACTGATAATGTTTCCTGTTTCCATAAGTTCCGCATCCCCCGCAGGCGTGTAGTCTGTAAGTTCAGCTGTTTTTCCTGCTGCCGAGAGTTTTGGAATATGTGCTGTCTTCGTGCTGGAAAGTACGCACAAAAACATCGGTTTTTTAGGTTTTTCTGTTACTTCCGGTTCTATCCAGGCCATTCATATCTCCTCTATGAAATTTTGAAGATAAGTTTTTAGAAAATTTCAATATATTTTTTCCGGGATTCTGTACAGACCTTCAGATTCAATACTAAACATCGAGGTTAATACGAAACATCGAGGTAAATTGGTGTATATTTTCCCGGAGTCTAGTGAAGAATTCTTCTACTTAGTATTTAATATTTATCTGCGATCAATTATAATTTAATTATATTCAACTTAATTTTACTTTATTTTGCCTCATTTCCGTGCTCAGAAGATTTGCATTCATGCAGCCTGTACTAAAGATCAATTGACTAAACGTGTAAAACCGTTCCTAATGAATATATACGACATTGAAAATAGTCATAAGAACACAAAAAATTCCTGCTTTTATTCTCTAATCTGCTCCAATCCGCAGGTTCAGGTAGATCCTGACAGAATGAAAGCGGAAATAAAAAAAGCAGAAAACACCCGGAGGATGTTTTCTGGATACAGATCTTGGACTTTCCAGATTTTGCCCAGTGTCTTAGAAGAGCTTTTACAGGTCTTAATAGGTCCTTGCAACGTAAACGCGAGTTTCGGTTTCCTCTCCGCAGGCAGGGCATTTTTCTTTTCCTTTACTTCTCGGGGTCAGGGGAATTCCCAGGATTCCTGCTCCTATATGGTCTTCCATTGCAAGCCCGCATTCCCTCTTGCCGCACCAGGGGATTGTTGCAACTCCTTCCTGGATCTTTTCTTTTACCTCGTCAAGATCGACACAGTCAAATATGCGGCTTTCAAGTTCAGACCCGGCTTTCTCGTAAAGGCTTTTCTGGATTGCTTCAAACTTCAGGCGAACCCCGGCTTCTATCTCGAGCAGAGTTATCTGGTCCTTTTCTCCCGTGTCTCTCCTGACTGCAACCGCAACATTATTTTGCAGGTCACGAGGTCCAATTTCAAGCCTGAGAGGGACTCCTTTCATTTCCCATTTGTAATATTTCGCTCCCGGGCGCAGGTCACTTGCATCGACCTCTACTCTGATCCCTGCTTTCTTCAGGCGTTCCTGAACATCTTTGCAGGCTGCGAAAACCTCTTCTGCTCCTTTCTTGAAGATGATGGGGATAATGACTACCTGGACAGGTGCTATTTCCGGGGGAAGGACGAGCCCCTTGTCGTCTCCATGAATGGAGATTGTGGCTGCAATAGACCTCTCTGAAATCCCGTAACAGGTCTGGTGGGCATAGCGCTGTTCGCCGTCAGGAGCCTCGTATTTTATATCAAAGGTCTTTGCAAAGTTGTCGCCCAGGTGGTGGACAGTCCCTATCTGAAGGGTCTTCCCGTCAGGCATAACAGCATCAAGAGCATCGGTATAGTCCGCTCCAGGGAACTTGTCCCAGTCAGGTCTCCTTGAACGAAGCACAGGGACTGCCAGCCTGCGGTATATCTCAGTGTAAAGCCCGATAGCTTCCTTTACCTGGGCTTCTGCATCTTCCCAGGTGGCATGTACGGTGTGGGCTTCTTTGAAGGAAGTGATCTCCCTGAGCCTGATAAGAGGCCGGGTATGCTTTGTCTCATAGCGGAAGGTGTTAACTATCTGATATAGCTTCAGCGGGAAGTCAGCGTGCGATCTGACCCATTTTTTATACATCGGATATATGGCAGTCTCACTTGTTGGGCGGAGAGCCAGTGGTATGTCAAGAGGGTCTTTTCCTCCGTGTGTGACCCAGTAAACTTCGTTCTCAAAGCCTTTGATGTGCTCGGCTTCCTTCATGAACTCGTTTTCGGGGATAAGTAGAGGAAAAAGTGTTTCCTGATGTCCACTGTTGTCAAGGATTTCCCTTATGATACTGTAGGTATTCCTCCTGATGGCAAAGCCGAACGGGTACCATACGTAAAGCCCTTTTACAGGATAGCGGACGTCCATTATTTCTGCCATCCACAGGAGTTCATTGTACCAGTCGCTGAATGCCTCTTTTGGAGGAAGTGCTGCTTCTTTTTCGCTTTCTGCCATACCTTCACCATATTATTGTGATTTCAGTTAGTTCTTATGATAAACCGAATTATGAAGTGTTTTAATCAAGTATGCTACTATGAAGTGCTTCAATCAAGTATTCTACTATGAAGTTTTTTATCAAGTATGCTGCTGTCTATTATCTTATAATGAGACGTCTTATAATGAGGCGCTGGTGAATATAATCGCATTTTATTATTTAATATATCTGGGTTGGAGGCTGCAGGTTTTGCAGGAGGTGGTACTATTAATTCCCAGAAATCCGGCACTTCCCTTTCAATCAGTTGCCTGAACCTGAAATCCTTTTGAAGGGTTTTCAGGGTTTTACACATCTGGTGTACTCGCAGCGCCCGGTTTCAACAGGAAGCCTGTACAGCCCCTGGCATGCTTGCATTTATGAGGCAAAAGTAAATAACTATAATGGGGGGTTTGCCCCCTGAATCTTGGCCGGGCTGTTAAAAAATCGGAAAAAAGAATTAATCTCCTCCGAGGGGCTTGACATTGTCCGAAATATCATGCGCAAGTTCGGATTTGTCAACATCGAAAACTATCATACCGGTATTCAGCTTCTCTGCTTCTTCTTTTGAGAGTTTGGAAGCTACAGCCTTTTTAGAAATTATTGCGCTGTTCCCGAGAGGGTCTTCAATGATGACCGTGATTGCCCTCCTGCCTTCAATCACTTCATTGAGCATGCACAGGAGTTCCTGGCTGCGGGCAAATTTTTCTTCATCTTCCCGTACCCATCTGCTCGCTGTCATAAGGACGTTCTGAACCCTCTGAAGCACACCCTCAATATTCGTTATATAAGAATCAGAAACCGTGCCTGGCTCGACAACTATTCCCATCTCAGGGATTCGGATCGTTCCTGAGGTTGAACGGATGACTCTTGCATCGAGGTCTTCAGGGCTCTCAACTGACAGCTCATAACGCATGGGCTCTTTGCTGGAGAGGATCATAGTGTCTGCAAAGCGAAAACTGCAGGGGCATTTTGCACTTACGTACATGATCTCCCCGAAATACGGAATATTATCTCTCTGCCATGTCATTATAAGCTCTTTCTGACACAGGGGGCAGGAGATCCTGGTCTCAAAGCTTTCATCCTTAAAACATTTATGACTCAATATTTTCCACCAATGATCTTTGATCTGTCGATTTTAATGCCGGTAGGAGTTACGATTACGGTGTTTCCTTTAACACCTGCGATATCTCCGTGGACATCAACAACAACGTCTTTAAGCTCCTTTAAAACCCTGTCCCTCAGAAGGTCATCGCCTTTTATGTTTGAGATGTCAACCATGAGAATATTACCATTATAAACTTCCTGCTTAAGTGCAGATACCTGGTTAATGCTTGAGATTTCTGCAATTTTTACGTAAGTTTCTGCCGGTTCTTCCTCCAGAACCTCTTCATATTTGCTGAGATCGATTTCAGTATAGTCTTCGGCACTGGTCGAACTCTTTACATTGCCGCCAAGGATTTTGTCTATAAGTTTTGCCATCTACGCACGCCTTTTGTATTTTTTTAAATTTAGATAGTATCTGTCCTATATTGGGATCTATATTAATTAATTTTGCTATTATAAAGCTACACTGGTTCCCGACCTGTATTCGAAGATTCTTTCAGTTTTATGAAGAAGGATTTTTTCCAGGGGGAATGCTTTTTTCTGGCACTCTCAGAACTCAAAACTCCAGATTTTGTCACCTACATGGCTTATTGACTTTATGGCTTTCCCCGATTCTGAATCAACCATCTGCTGCCCTTCCATAAGGGCTTTTCCTATGGCAAGAGGTTTTCTGTGTGTTTCTTCCACTACAATTACAAAATCCCCTTCTTTTATATCGGGATCAGCTTCCACGATCCCCGGAGCCATGATGTCTGCCCCGTTTGATACAAAGCGAATTGCCCCTTTATCCACAACAACAAGGCGTTTCTGTAGCCCCATCTCAAGAGCTCCGCGGACTGTGGGAAAAAGATGCTCCTCTATTTCAAACAGAAGAGGCCTGCCTTCAACAAGGATAAGGGAATACTCATCAAGGGTAACCTTTTCAAGTGTTTTGTTTTCCAGGTCTTCCATTTCTTTACCGAAGGCGGACTCAAGGTCTTTTAGCATCTTGTTCTTTATATTTTTCCTCAGCTGAACTCTTGACTTTACTTTCAATCAATCACCCGATTTCAAAAGGTTGAGCTTATTCATAGGATAGGGTCCTGAGCCTTTTAAAGCTTATGTGGAAACTCAGATATTATCGGACTCAGATGTTCAATTTCCTGTACATTTTTATTAATTATTTCCGGATTTTGTTTATAAATGTTTTATTCAAATTTAACAAAAAGCGTCGTGAGAAGCACCAGGCCACTTCCAAGAAACACGCTTTCATAGCCTAAAGGTCCTATAAACAAACTTCCAAATACTGGAATAAGCCCGAGACCTGCATAAATTCCTGTATTGAATAATCCCATCGCGATCCCGCTCGAGCTCACTCTGGAGACTGCAGCAACAAGCCCAAGGACTGCTGCCCCTCCTCCTGCACCAATAAGGAAGAATGCCAGTAAAGGCACTTTTAGAGAAAACAGGATCCCTGCTGCTGCAAGGACTATTCCTGCTCTTATTATACTTTTATTCTTTGCCTTTGTTTTTCCTGCAGCAAGTGAACTCAACATTGCAGCCAGATATGATGCTGAAATTGCAAATCCAAGTTCCGGTTTTGTCAGGAAGCCGGCACTGTAGTCTGCATAGTTTGAATTCAGCACTCCTGTGGCTCCGTAAAGGACGACTGAAATTCCCCAGAGTTTCCAGAATCCGTTTTCAAAAAAAGTCTCCCTGGTTTTTTCCAGATACATGCCGGGTTTGAAGCCTGTCCGGTTTTCATGCGGCTCTCCCGGGGGTTTAACTCTTTTTGAAGTCCCATATTCGTCCTTTTTTCTGCCGGAGTTGTCCGGGGTTTGTCCCCGGGTTTCGCGAAGGAGGAAGATGAAAGACAGGAAGGCAAGAAGGGTGAAGATGTTTATTGCAGTCTTGATCTCCAGTTCTGCAAGCATCCCTGAGAAAAATACTCCTGCAGCCAGTCCTGCATTTAACAGGAAATTGAATTCTCCCAGACTCTGATGGCTGTCTTTCCAGTCTGCAATCATGGAATAAGCAGCAGGGAAAAAAGCCCCGCAGCCCAGACCCTCCACGAAGCGTGAAATGCCGAGGACCCAGAGGTTGTCGGAGATCGAAATAAAAATCCCGGAAATGAGGGTGAGTGTGATTCCCAGGCTCACCACTTTAAGGTTTCCTATCCTGTCTGCAAGTATTCCAAAAGGGAGAAGGGTGAGAAGGGCTCCTATAAAATATCCGGAATAAAGTAAACTTGAAACCGCAGGGCTCGTGCTGCCTTCTCCTGCAAGTTCGGGAAGGATAGGAATTACCGCGTTAGAGAGGCCCTGGATTGCAAAGACTGAAGAGTAAAGTAAGAGTTTTTTCGAGTTCATGGTTTTTCTGTTATTCGCATTTGATCAGTAATTAATTTCTGTAATTGCCTTCAGGAAACTGATAATACCGGGGATGCCCTGGAAGCGCTCTGATGCATATAAGAATGCAGGATCTCTTTTCAATTTTTCAACAGAAGAGCCACTGTAAGAATACAGCCGTTTACCAGAAATAATTCTTTCAAACTCAGGGTCTCTGTCAGGAACCCTGCAACAATTGGAAGTAAGGAAAGCCCTGCATATATAGTTGTATTAAATAATCCCATTGCAAGCCCTCTGTCCGCATTCATTCTTGCTACAGCCAGGGCAAAGCCTACCATTGCAACCCCTGATCCGCCTCCAAGGCTTGAGAATCCAAAAAATGGATATTTGATCGCAAAAAAAGCCCCAAGGGCAGAAAAAGCCAGGCCTATGCGGATTATTGTTTTTTCCTTTACTTTAAAACGTCCTGCCAGAAGGGAAGTGACCATAGCGCAGATGTAGAGGCTTGCAATTGCGCCTCCGAGCCGGGCTTTTGACAGAATTTCAAGGCTGTAGTCGGGGTAGTAAGCTATGAGAACTCCAACTGCTCCGTTAAGCAGGAACGAACCCAACCAGATCCCTGAGTTACGGCGGGAAATGAGCCCTGTAATTTTTATGAAAGAATGCTTGAAATGGGATTTTAGAGAATCCTGGCCTGACAGTGATTTTGGGTTCGTTCCTGTTTTTTTCGGGTTAAATAGTTCCTCGAGCCTGTAAAGGAGGGGAATTCCCGAAAGCAGGGCAAACAAAGTGAATATGAGGACAGCGCTTTTCAGGAAGATGTCTGCAAGCAGGCCTGAGAACAGAGCTCCCGCAGCCAGACCTGCATTGAAAAGAAAGGTGAATTCTCCCATACAGCGTCCGGGGTCTTTGCACTTTGAGAGTGAGGAAAATGCTGCAGGGAAAAAAGCTCCACAGGCAGCACCTTCGACAAACCTGGAAAAAATAAGAATCCACAGGTTTTCGGATAAAAATATAAAAACTCCTGAAACAACTGTAAGGGCGATACCAAGCCCTATGAACTTCAGGTTTCCGAACCTGTCAGAGAGGATGCCGAAAGGGAGCATTGTTGCAAGGGCTCCCAGAAAGTACCCTGAAAAAAGCAGGCTTGATGCAAACTCACCGTACATACTGTGGTAGCGGGCTGCAAGTTCCGGAAGAATAGGGATTACGGCATTGGAAAGACCCATGATTGCAAAAACTGCAACATAAATCAATCGCCTGTCAGGGTGCATAAAACTAAAAACTCGCAATCTCGTATAAGTTTCTTATCGTAGATCTTTTTCCAGAGCCTGTTATTTCCTTTTTGAATGCCTGAGATTTTTTCTTTTAGACATATAAAAAATCTATATGTGGAATCTGAATTTGTTAATAATGTTCTGGCATGATATTTCTTATATTATATTAGACTGGTACGAAATGCATAGCTATTTATATAATTAATTTGAATAGGGGTAATGTGAGTAATGTGAGCGGGAAACTTTTTTCACATACCATACCCCCCACTCCCCATATGACCCCCCACTCCCCAACCCGCTCACACTACTTCTAATTACTCTTTATTTTTTATTCACTTTTACCGGGGCTTGTTACGGTTTTATTGCTTCAGCGGGTCTTTTCGCAGAGCCAATCGATAAATCTCTGGTGTTCACCGGTCAAAAGCCTGCTTTTTTCTGTTTGATGCAAAAGGTTATAATGAAACTCCTTACCTGACAATTTCACCTCTACAAATTGCTTTTTTCCGGGGTAGTTTCTGTCTGTTATAAACTTATATAATATTTTTATCAAAATCTGTTTTATCTATTTAAAAATAATGAAATTGATCCTTTATTATCTTTTCTATTTTTATCTGATTGTCCTGTTAATTCCAGGTTCTTTATTGTCTTTATATATGCTATTAAATCCGTAAATTTTCCCTTTTTCTATCCTGAACATTTTTAATAAATTATTTACTAATCTCAATTCCTTTTGAAGATTTTTAATAGCTATAAAAAAAGTGCATTATACCGGTACAGGACTAAAAAGCCAGCTAATTTTTACAGAAATGCTAATCAAAATTTTATTATCTCCTTTTTTACTTCATAAAATTAAATGATTCTTCTGAACAGAAGGTTATGAGAATCAGGATTTGATAGAATAGGGAAGTCTCGACGTTCTTCTTATAAGAAGCCGCCGCCTATTATAAGCGGTGAGAAAAGAATTGCCACCATGTTAACAACCTTTATCAGGGAATTGAGGGCAGGTCCCGCAGTATCTTTGAAAGGGTCCCCTACGGTGTCCCCGACAACTGCAGCTCTGTGAGCTTCCGAACCTTTCCCACCGTAATATCCATCTTCAATCAGTTTTTTTGCGTTATCCCAGGCTCCTCCTCCGTTGTCCATCATGAGGGCAAGCATGAACCCCACTACAATCAGCCCTGTAAGAAGCCCTGCCAGTGCTTCAGGACCCAGGAAAAATCCTGTAAGAAGGGGGATGATAACAGCAAGAAAGCCCGGCATGGCCATATCGTGAAGGGCTGCTTTTGTTACGATGTCAACGCAGCGCCCGTATTCCGGCTTTGCGGTACCTTCCATAATCCCGGGGATTTCCCTGAACTGCCTGCGGACTTCATTTACTACTTCAAAGGCGGCTTTTCCCACCGCACTCATCATGACAGCGCTGAATAAAAAAGGAAGTACGGCTCCGAGAAGAATGCCTGAGAGCACTACAGGGCTGTCGAGGCTGATAGACTGGCTCTCAAGGCTTACTTTGTTTCTGTAGTCCGCAAACAGGGCAAGTGCTCCCAGGGCTGTCGAGCCTATGGCGTATCCTTTGGTAACAGCTTTGGTTGTATTTCCCACGGAATCTAGCTCGTCCGTAACTTTTCTGACCTGAGCCGGAAGGTTTGCCATCTGTGCAATTCCGCCTGCATTGTCCGTAATGGGCCCGTAGGAGTCCAGAGCAACTATCATGCCTGCGGTTGAGAGCATTGCAACGGATGCAATAGCGATTCCGTAAAGCCCTGTTCCGGGGTCTGCAGATCCTCCCACTATAAAGTACGAAACCAGGATGCCTGCAGCAATCACTACAGCAGGTACCAGGGTGCTTTCAAATCCTGCTGACAGCCCTGAAATTATATTGGTTGCAGCCCCTGTTTCCGAAGAGGCTGCTATTGTCTTTACCGGTCTGCAGCTTTTAGAAGTGTAATATTCGGTTACTATTACCATGAGCACTGTAATTACAACGCCTGCGACCGTCACATAGAAAAATCTGCTATCTCCCATCAGGAAACCGGTTATATAATAAAAAGCAATCAAACTGAGCACCGTAGAGCCGCCAACGCCTCTGTAGAGAGCACTCATGACTTTGCCTTCTTTTTCTACCTTCACAAAAAATACGGATATAATGGATGCAAAGATTGCGGCAGACCCGAGCATCAGAGGGTAGAGTACGGCGTTTTTGTAAGTGCCAATAATAAGAGAACCGAGGAGCATGGCAGCAAGTGAAGTTACCACATACGTTTCAAAAAGGTCTGCTCCCATACCTGCACAGTCCCCCACATTGTCTCCTACATTATCTGCAATAACAGCAGGGTTTCTGGGATCGTCTTCCGGAATTCCGGCTTCAATTTTTCCAACAAGGTCAGCTCCCACATCTGCTGCTTTTGTAAAGATCCCGCCGCCTGCACGGGCAAAAAGGCTTATAAGGCTGGCTCCGAAACCAAAACCAACAACCAGGTCAGCATCTCCATAGAGGATATAAAGACTGCTTGTTCCTAGAAGTGCGAGCCCTATAACTGCAAGTCCTGTTACAGCCCCTCCGCGGAATGCTATTTTCAGCGCTTTCCCGGCCCCTCCTGATGCAGCACTGGCAGTCCGGACATTTGCCCTGACTGAGATGCTCATTCCTATATATCCCGCGGCAGCAGAACTTATGGCACCTGCCAGAAAACCAGCGGCTATTTTCAATCCCTCGTCAAGCAAAAATAGGATCAATAACGAAATAATAACAGAAACCACTGCAATCGTTCTGTACTGGCGCTTCATGTAAGCTGTGGATCCTTCCTTAATTGCTTCGGCAATTTCTTTCATCCTCTTATTGCCGGCGTCTTCTTTCAGGATGCTTTTTGCAAAAAAAGCGGCAAAGGTCAGACTTATTAAGCCTGCCAGAGGAGCAGTGAATATTAACCTTTCCATAAATTTCCTATCCTCTGGTATTTGTACTCCTTCAAATTCCCTTGTTTTGTGGTCCTTTCCAGTACTCCTATCCTTTAGCTGTAATTCTCCTTGGTTATCTACAGTATTGAATCCGCAATTATATTTATTTTAAATTTATAATGATTTTTACATCTCAATTTAAATTGTTCTGAAGAATTGTTTTTAAGTTACAATACTTTATTTTTAGAAAGCGTGTAAGTATGTGCTTTTATCTATAATTTTATGCTATTATGTCAAAAAATCTTTATTATCTTTTTTACACAATTAACTGCGTATTTGATAATTTTTTCACTCCTTATTTGCTAATCTTTTTCGTTCCTTATTCGATAATTTTTCTCGTAACCGAAAATTTTTCCTGTTCTTTATTTTCACTCTTGGTATTTTTTCAATTCTTTTATTGGGGAGCGTTATTCCGTAAACCGATACTTCAGAAGTCGGGGGTAAAAATAGAAATTTCTCTTTTCTCCTATTCTTCGGATATCTATTTATCCTATTAATAAGGTAATAAGTTGCCGTATGCCTATATCTGCCTGTAGAATCATGGTTTGTTGGTCTGAAAATTGAGGGACAGGAACCTTTTAAACCATTAAGTGTTTAACCGTGGAAAACACCTGTACCGGTGAAAGTTATCTGATCAGGAAAATCAGTTTATTCACAGCAACTGTTATATAGGATTGAAATAACGTGCGTATTTACAACTAGAAATCGTGCCCGTTTAAAACCGAAAATTCTTACTAACTAGAGGCTGAAACCCTCAATTCCTCCAGATTTCAATGGAGGATCGAGTATCAATTTATATACAAAGACTCATTTATTATCGCAAAAATTACTACGGAGATTAATACTTTAAAGTGCTTTTGATGTGTTTTCTGGTAGGATGGTTTAAATATGGATATGTTAATCTACCTTACACCAATATGTGCCCTTATTGGTTTAATTTTTGCAGGTATATCCTACAAAAATGTCCGAAATGAAGGCGAGGGTAACGAACTTATTAAGAAAATTACGGCGGCAATTCATGGTGGAGCTATGGTCTACCTTAACAGGCAATACCGCGCTATCGCTGTCTTTGTCGTTTTTATTGCAATTGTACTTGCGTTAGTTCTGCCGAACGGAGTTCTTACCGCCGCATGTTTCGTGTTTGGTGCAGTGCTTTCCGCAACAGCCGGATACGCAGGGATGCTTACGGCCACTATTGCAAATGGAAGGACCACAAATGCTGCCACAAGAGGCATCGGCCCTGCTTTTAAAGTTTCATTTGCATCAGGCACCGTCATGGGAATGAGTGTCGTGGGCCTTGGTCTCCTTGGATTATCTCTTTCATTTATAATTCTTGGTAATATCTACACAGATATGGATCTGTTCACCCTCCTGAACATTATTGCGGGCTTTTCATTCGGAGCTTCGTCTATAGCTCTCTTTGCCCGTGTAGGCGGCGGAATATTCACCAAAGCTGCTGATGTCGGAGCTGACCTTGTAGGTAAGGTTGAAGCCGGGATCCCTGAAGATGACCCCAGGAACCCTGCTGTTATTGCTGACAATGTAGGAGACAATGTAGGAGACATTGCGGGAATGGGTGCTGACCTCTATGAGTCCTATGTGGGTTCAATCATTGCAACCATGCTTCTTGCAGCATCAACCGCAGCAGCAACTTTCCCCGGGATTCCTGTTATGAACGTTGTTATGGTCCCACTTGTTATCGCAGCTGTTGGTATTCTGGCATCTGTTATAGGGACTTTTTTTGTACGCACCAACAAGACAGAATCTTCAGCAATCCATATGGCATTTAATATGGGACTGATTGCCGCGATCGTTCTTACTGTCATTGCTTCATACGTCGTTACAGGCCATCTCCTTGGAGGATACGGGCTTAACGTCTTCTTCTCAACGGTTGCAGGACTGGTTGCAGGCTTCCTTATCGGACAAATCACCGAGCACTATACATCATATGACAAAAAGCCAACTCTCACTGTTGCCCATTCCTGCCAGACAGGTTCTGCTACAAATGTTATTACAGGATTTGCAAAAGGGATGGAGTCAACTCTCTGGCCCGCTGTCATCATCAGCATTGCAATTTATATCGCATTCCAGCTCGCAGGTCTTTACGGCATAGCTATTGCAGCAGTCGGAATGCTCGCAACACTCGGGATTTCCCTCTCAGTCGATGCTTACGGTCCTGTAGCTGACAATGCAGGTGGCATTGCAGAGATGTCCCACCAGAAGAAAGAGGTGCGCCAGATTACCGATACCCTTGATGCAGTAGGAAACACCACGGCAGCTATGGGTAAGGGATTTGCAATCGGTTCGGCAGCTCTTACTGCACTTTCACTCTTTGCTTCATATGCTATTGCAGTAGGCCTCACTTCTATTGACGTTATGAACCCTAACGTATTCATAGGGCTTATAATAGGCGCAATGCTTCCTTTCCTCTTTTCGTCCATGACCATTCTGGCTGTCGGAAATGCAGCAGGTGAAGTGGTGGTCGAAGTGAGGAGGCAGTTTAAAGAGATCAAAGGCCTTATGGAAGGCAAAGCTGACCCCGACTACAGTAAATGTATTACAATCTCCACGCATTCTGCTCTTAAAGAGATGATCCCGCCCGGAATTCTTGCTGTTATTGCACCTATTCTGGTAGGACTTGTACTCGGCGCAGGGGCTCTCGGTGGGCTGCTTGCAGGCTCCGTGGTTTCAGGTTTCATGCTTGCAATTACAATGTCCAATGCAGGAGGTTCCTGGGACAATGCAAAGAAATTCATTGAACTTGGAAACTTCGGCGGAAAGGGTTCTGATGCCCACAAAGCGGGTGTAACCGGCGATACGGTAGGTGACCCTTTCAAAGACACCGCAGGACCTGCAATCAACATCCTCATTAAGCTCATGAGTATTGTGGCTCTTGTGTTTGCACCGCTGTTTATTTGATTTCCTTAAATTTTTCCCTTTTTTTCCCTTTTTTTCTTTTTAATTTAGTCTGGATCTTTGCCTGTTTTGTTCTGGTCTTCCTTTCCAGGTTTTCTTTTGCTCAAGTCTGAGGAAAGTATGTTTTTCGTGTTTCTGATTTTTATGGTTTCATATTGCTTTTCCGGGAATCCAGAGAATATGCCCTTTCTCCAGAGTCCAGGTTTTCTGGTTTGATGGTTCGCTGGTTAATTCTCCACAGCTTAAGCTCTTTTACATGCCGGGGATGAATCTCAGAACAAAAATAGCATAGCTTCAGCTCTTCGTTCCTTTCTGTCCCATAGGCAAGCCTCTTTCCTGTTTGCACTATGATAAATTCTTCACACACGAGATTTTTCACACACAAAGGCTCTTCGTACACGATGGTTATTTATGTATCGAATTGCCAAAAAGGAATACAGTTTCCTATTTGAGGATTTAAGAATAAAAATCTTTCGGTTTTACCCAATGTCCTGAAAAAATCCAATTTTAATCAAAAATTATCTCTTAGCTGGAATCCCACTTCTGTTTTTTAGCTTGCTTCTCCAGTAAAATAAGGCATCTACTCCATCCAGGCAAAAAAGAATTTGTGCAGAGAAAAAATAATCTGAATTAGAAAAATAATCTGAATTAGAAAAATAATCTGAATTAGAAAAATAATCTGAATTAGAAAAATAATCTGAATTAGAAAAATATTCCGAGTTTAGAACAGCCCTTTTTCCGGAAAGGAGAGCTCAGTTAACTCCCCTTACCTGAAGCAGCTGGAATTCAATTTCATCAGGAATAGTGGCCAGGAATACGAAAGTATTGTACCCCAGTTTCTGGACTTCTTTAATCGCATTCGCCTGATTTTCATCCAGGTCTCTCGAGTTACTTACTATACAGAAAGATTTTCTGTTTCCGGTATTTACAAGGAAATTAAAAGCCGTCCCATAGGTATTGAGGAAGGCAACCAGATTCTTAAGCTCATCCCAGCTATTGCACATATGGAGATTCTTGGATCCCATATTCTCCACATACCAGTCCCTGCTGACATAGGAATAGGACGCGTACTGTTCGTTAAGTTCATCAAAAGCTCTGATGATTTTGTTAATGTCTTTTTTCAGGTTTACCCATTTCCAGTTCTGTGTCGTGAAATAGCGGCCTGCCACTATCTCAAAGATTGACTGTTTATCTTCATTCTCCAGTTTCATTTTCTCACATCTCCTTTTTTTGCCTGCTTTCCGGTATTCAAAATATATCGTCCTGGGCGTAACTCCGGTTGAAGCGCAGAGCAAGTTCGGCTTTTTCCAGTTCTCTTCCAAGATATGCAGCGTGATCCAGGCTCGAGACCAGTTCGAGTTCAATCAATGTATCCATAACTTCCCTGGCGCTTTCTCCTGCAATTGCTGCTTTCTCATGTTCGGCTACAATGAGTCCGCCATTTCCGTTAATTTTATCCGGCACAATCCTGACTCTTATTGGGCCTGCAGGGTCCTGACGCCAGTTTTTCGAAGCTCTGGCAGTAATCACTTTTTTGGGGAGGGGGCTGTCAGGGCGTTTTCGTTTTTCCTTTATGAAGAGGAGGTCAATGCCAAGATCCTTGGGGGAGCTTTCCCTTATCCTGCAAAGCTGCATCATCTCAGAGGCTTTTTTCAGCTCTCCTATGGAGCCCTGGGCTTTATCGCTGTACTCGGGGGTAAAAAGGATACTTGCCCCGGTTTCGGCTCCTATTCCGCAGAGTGTGGCATTTACTCCTATCGTATCCACGTCCATGAGTTCGGTTACATTGCCTGCCCCAAAGAATAATGGAATGTCAGGATATCTCCTGTGAAACTCATGGTAGCGAACAATGGATTCCGTTATATTATGGCCTACAGGGTCAAGGATAGGGTCGGCTATAATTCTTTCAATCCCGAGCCTGCGTGCGGATTCGATATTATTTACAAGGCTTTCCAGACTGTTTCCTTCATCAGGAATTATGACTGCTGCAACACCTGCTTTTGCAACCACGGAGCCTGCTGTTTCCATATTTGTGCTGTTAAGGCTCAGAACAAGGTCTGCTCCTGCTTCTATTCCTTCCTTTATCAGCTCAGGGTCAAGGGTATCTATACTTATCGGAATATCTGTGAGAGATTTTGCAAGGAATACCGTACTTCGGACCTGTCCCGGAAGGGTGTTAAGTGTAGCTCCGAGGTCGATAATATCTGCTCCACGGGCGATAAAAGCTTCGATTTTTATCTCCAGGTCAGCAGGGTTCAACTCGGCTGCTCCTACAATCTCTCCCATAACTTTCATTCGGGAGTTTCCTCCCAGTTTTACTCCTCTCAGGCTAAGTGGAGAAACGGCTTCTTCTTCGGCTTCTCTTATAAGCTCAAGAGCTTCTTCCTTTCTTACGTCTGCAAGGAGCTCACAGGCAGGGACCTTTACGGAAAACTCCACTTCTTCTGCAAAACGGAGCACAAAGCCAAGGTCATAAGCATGTTTAGGGCCCAGCCGGATTTTACAGTCAAGCTCGTCCGATACCTTTGAAAAATCACCCGGTACAAGTCCGGGAAGCAGAATGAGGTCATATTTTTTTGATAATCCGGCTTCCTCAAAGGCTCTGGTAAGTTTTTTCGGGGTGATAAAGGCAGCAATGTCGATATCTGCTACAAGGACGTCTGCTTTTTCTCCAGCCGCTTTTCTCACGGTATTTTCCGCAAGCCGCCCTGTTGCAATCAAAATTTCCATGTTTTTTAGATAGAATAGCTAATAAAAAAGAGTATCTATCTGTAGCTGCCTCAAAAAATAGCTTCCCGGTCAGGAAAACTCTAACTTTCCGCTCCGAGGAAGATTTGTTTCTCCAGGTCTCCGGTAGCTCCCCGAATATCCTGAAAAAATAACTGAGGGAGCCCGAAAACCTGCAGATTCGGGCTTTTGCCTTAACGTAATTAATTTATGAAATCAATAATTGATTCTTCGTGCTTTTTTCTCAGAGGACCTGCAGTCCCGGCTTTCCTGGCTTCAAGTGACAGCCTTCCAAATCTTTTTTCCTGGATAGGGTCAGCTTCGGCTCTGGACTCCAGGATTCCAGCTCCTGCCTGAGGGCCCAGGATCTGGGCAGACTGGACACCGGTCATTATTGCCATTACCCGGACCTTACCTTCATAATCATCCCTTATCCTTGCGCCCCATATCACATTGGCGTTCGAGGAAAGTTCATAGGTAAGCATGGAGGCAATTTCTTCGGCTTCCTTCAGGCTGAGGTCAGGCCCGCCTGTTACATGGACAAGGCTACCGGTTGCGCCCTTATAATCAACATCAAGCAGCGGGTGGTTAAGGGCAGTCCTCACGACTTCGGTGCTCTTGTCCTGGTTCTTTGACTCTCCTACAAGCATTACGGCAACTCCGCCGCAGCTCATGATTGTCCTTATATCTGCATAGTCAAGGTTGATCAGAGAAGGCACAGTAATGGTTTCGGTTATTCCCTTTACGGTTTCTGCAATTAACTGGTCCATTACTGAGAAAGCCTGGTCAATGGGAAGGTTGGGTACATAATTGAGCAGCCTGTTGTTGTCCAGGACAATTACCGTGTCTGCTGCCCTGCGCAGGTCTTCGAGACCCTCTTCGGCTTTAAATATGCGGGCTCTTTCGACTCTGAAGGGGCTTGAAACCATGCCCACAACGATTGCTCCCTGTTCTTTTGCAACTTCGGCAACTACCGGGGCAACTCCTGTTCCAGTGCCTCCTCCGAGGCCTGCGGTAACGAAAACAAGGTCAACATCCTTCAGGACTTCTTCAAGGGTGCCTCTTGCAAGTTCTGCGGCTTTTTTCCCTGTTTCTGGATAGCCGCCTGCTCCCAGTCCTCTTGTAAGGGTTTTTCCAACAAGGATCTTCTTGTCAGCCCTTACATTGTCAAGGTGCTGCTTATCCGTATTGATGCAGACTGTTTCTGCGCCTTCAATTCCAATGTTGTAGAGACGGTTTACGGTATTATTCCCTGCGCCCCCACACCCTACAATCATAATTCTCGGCTGTCCGAATTCTTCGAATTCTTCATCGGACGTCGTTTTTCGGTATTCCTTTTCTTTTTCGCTGAACTTCATTGCTTCCTGTACTATAGATTGCAATTTATCCCCTCGGTCGGATTTCGTTTATTATATCTTCTCTATTTTTTCTTTCACTCCCCACCCTCTTTGTCGGGGGGTAAATTTTGCTGATATCAATTAAACTGGGGATAACCTGTAAAAACCTAATAAAAGATTTTCATCCGTTATCTTTAATAAGTTGTCACTCTACTAAACCTTAAACATTTCGGACATATTTAAACAGTGCTTTTAAATTGTATATGAAGTTTAAATACATCATCCATAAATTTCATATATTTTACTCATCTCTGCTTTTTAGTCCTGAAACCTCAGGGCAAAAAGCCGAAGACTTACGTAATACTTATATACAGTAGCTTAAATTTCTCTAGAAAGTCTCGTTTTTCAGGAAAGCTGTCCTGATTATATATATCAGGGCAATTTTTATTTTCTTTCTTGCCTGTTATTTTACTGCCATGCTTCCCTCAAATAATTGAATATGTAGTATCTATACTGCGTTTTCTCGAGACCTCTAAGATGGAAACCTGCAATTTAATGGAACTGTTTATATTATTACTATTTAAGTAGAGTCCTCCTCTTAAAAACTTTTTCGGTATCTTTCGAAGATTTTGAGGCTCTTGCTTATTTTTTCCAGTATTGAAGAATAGCTGCACATAAATGTTTATATAAATTTAAGCTCAATATCTCGAATTCCTGGCAATCTTTTAAATTTTATTTCCATAGTAAGCGGTTGGCCCGTTTGCCCGATAGAAGGCTCTATATAACCGTTTTCATTCTATAAGGAATGTCTCAGGACCTGCACTCTTCCAAAACGATAGTAAAAGACCTCTTAGATAGTAAAAGACCTCTTACATTGTAGCCATACATAAATCTCAGTAACCCGGGAATCCCTGGAAAGCTTTAAGAACGCAAAGTCATTTTACTTTGAGTCACCTGCTTTAATTCTTATCGGATATGAAATTCAGAATGTGTCTTTATCTATTAACTAACTCGCTGTACTTACTTCCCCGAAAACCCCATTCCTTTTGGTTCAGGAGTCAGAAACGTGTTAAAAGCATTAATTTTTGATATGGACGGAGTTCTTGTAGATTCCATGCCTTTTCATGCAGCAGCCTGGAAGAAGGCTTTTCTTGAAATGGGCATGGAAATCCAGGACGAGGATATCTATGCAATCGAAGGTTCAAATCCCAGAAATGGTCTTCCTCTGCTGATCAGAAAAGCCAGGAAGGAGCCGGAAGATTTTGACTTTGAAGCTATCACTTCAATTTACAGGCAGGAATTTAACCGGATTTTTAAGCTGAAGGCATTCGATGGAATGAAAGAGTGCCTTGAATTTCTTAAATCACGATTTCTGCTCTCAGTAGTCTCAGGTTCGGACCGTTTAATTGTTAACGGAATTGTTGACCAGCTTTTCCCGGGCATATTCGACACTGTTGTCACGGGAGACGATGTCCTGAACTCAAAGCCGGATCCTGACCCATTCCTGAAAGCGGTTGAGCTTCTTAATGTCGGAAAAGAGGAATGTGTTGTGATAGAAAACGCCGTCCTGGGCGTGGAAGCCGCAAAAAAGGCAGATATTTACTGCATAGGTGTCCCCACGTACGTAAAACCTTCCGAGCTTGACAGGGCGGACCTTGTTGTAGGAAATCATCAAAAATTGATGGAACATCTCCTCAGTCTCGAGCCTCTTTTCAGCCCTGAATTTATTCCCGGGCGCAGGCGATAAAAATTTCTGTACATCTCTTTACCTGCTTTTAATCTTTACCCGGGAATCCTTCAGTATTCTTTTTTATTCAAATTTTTCAAAAAAAGGTGTGGTTCACCAGGGATCACAGCAGTCTTACGGTTTCGAGGTTTGTGAGCGCACGTGTCTCTATCTTCAGTTTCTTGTAAACGGAACTTGCGAGGTCAACACAGGCTTTTTCATCTCCGTGCTCCGTGAATACTCTTTCCGGGCGGGGCTGCATCCTTTTAACATATTCCATAAGCTGCCTCCTGTCCGAGTGGCCTGAGAATCCGTCTACAACCTGCACCTCCATGTTCATTTTCAGCATTTCGGTGCTTCCGTTCTTCCCTGTCATCGGAATTTCTTTCCATCCCTTCTGGATCCTGCGCCCTATTGTCCCGTCAGCCTGATAGCCCACAAACACAAGGGTATTGCGCGGGTCTTCTGCAAAAGCCTTGAAATACTCCATAACAGGGCCTCCGTTCATCATGCCCGAAGTTGCCAGGATTACGCAGGGCTGAGGGTTCTGGATGATCTTCTGGCGTGCTTCATGTGAGTCCACAGGCTTGAAGCACTCTGACAGGAAGGGGTTCTGGCCTTTCTGGAAGATCAGTTTCCTCAGGTCATTATTCAGGTATTCCGGATGAGTTGCATGGATTGCAGTTGCTTCCCAGATCATTCCGTCAAGGTAGACCGGAACTTCGGGGATAAGTCCTTTCCTTATGGACTCTTCGAGCACAATCATAACTTCCTGGCTTCTGCCCACAGCAAAAGCAGGAATGACTGCAATTCCTCCGCGCTCAATGGTATTCTTTACGACCATCTGCAGGTGCTTTTCCGCATCTTTAAGTGCAGGCTGGAAAGCGTTTGCATTTCCATAAGTAGCTTCACTGATGACCGTTTCGACCCTCGGGAACTTGTTGACAGCAGGGTCAAAAAGCCTGGTTTTCTCATATTTGTAGTCTCCTGTAAAGACCACATTATGGAGGCCGTCTCCTATATGGAAATGGGAAATAGCTGAGCCCAGGATATGACCTGCATTATGGAAAGTCAGTTTTATGTCGGGGGCTATGTCTGTTACTTCCTCGTAGTCCAGAGGTATGGTGTGTTTGAGGGTTTTTGCTACCATCCCTGATTCATAGGGAATCTTCTTCCCTTCTTTAGCTGCCACATCTATGTAGTCGAGCTGGAGCAGCACCATAAGGTCTCTTGTTGGAGGAGTACAGTAGACAGGTCCTTCGTACCCGTACTTGAAAAGCAGGGGGACAAGTCCCTGGTGGTCAAGGTGAGCGTGGGTAACTATCACGGCATCTATCTGGTTTAATGGAAAAACTTCAGGAACATAAAGGTAAGGCGTCATGTTTTCATCAGATCCCACATTGACTCCGCAGTCAATCAGGATTCTGGATTCAGGTGTAGAAAGCAAAAAGCAGCTTCTTCCTACTTCTTTACATCCCCCAAGGGCTGTAACCCTTACCCACTGGTCTTTTGAAGTACACTCCCTGTGAATTTTCCTCCCCACTGTTTTCAGGATTTCCTTCCTTTCTTTGAGGTTGTTCCGCATGAACTCCCGTATGTTTTTTACCGTACGTGACTTTATAGGAGGTGTCCTGACAACTTTTGGAATCCAGCCAATCTGCTTTGTAATCTCTCTGAGGGTTGCGCCATGTTTTCCTATTACAAGCCCGGGCTTTTCGGCTTCGATAATTACTTCTCCTGAATCAGGGTCAAAATAGTAGCTCGAGATTACGGATTCTTTTGGAACAACTTCTTCAATTATAGAAATAGAGTCCTCAGGAGTTGCGAGAACCCTGGGATCAGGCCGCATAGCAATCCGCGTCCTGAGTTCTTTTGCCAGGTTGCGGATAATATTCCCGTCATCAGCGAATTTTCTGGGCTCCTCGGTATACAGAACAAGCTGAGGGCCCTCAAATTCGACGTCGGTAATAGTAACGCCTGCGGGTAGGTTTTTCTCAATTTTGTGTTTGAGGTCTAATAGCACGTCTTCTATAGGCATTAAGAATCTTCCTTTTTATCAAAAAATCAAAAAGATCTGGATGTTGAAAAAATAATATTTGAAAAAGGTGTTAGTTTGTATGATGAAATAAAAAACCAACAATTAAATTATTTAGTTTAATAAAGCTCTTCTGGATTTTACTTCTTCAGGATCCAACCTTTTGAATGCCTCCTTTGTAATTACGACTACATCGATATTTTCTCCGGAAGCTGAGTCTCTTTTCGTTGCATTGTGAATTGCTCGAATCGCAAGATCAAGACCTTCTTTTACAGCTATATCCTCTCTGTACTGGTCTTCCAGCACTCCGTAGGCCATGGGAGAACCCGAGCCGGTTGCTGAGATTCTTGTCTCTTCAATGCTTCCTCCCATAGGGTCCAGTGAGTAGATTGCAGGACCGTTTTTGTCAACCCCTCCGATAAGGAGCTGAACCATCATAGGATAATAGCGGTTAGCATTCAAGAAATTGGACATCAAAGTGGCAATCCCTTTGATCGTCATGGATTCGTTCCTGCGCATCTTGTAGAGCTGTGATTCCACACTTACCAATCGCACGAGCTGCTGAGCGTCCCCTACCGAACCGGCAGTGGTCATCCCTACCAGGTCATCTATCTGGTAAACTTTCTTTGCAGTTTTGCTTGCGATGAAATGCCCCATAGTGGCTCGCTGTTCACTTGCGAGCACAATTCCGTCGGTACAAACTACTCCTACGGTAGTTGTGCCCTTTAAATATTTGTCATTATCCATAAACATACCCTCATAATAAGCTGAAAATGAGAAAATGGCGCTAAAAAAAATGTTTTAGTTGAGGTGAGCATTTTTAGCTTAAATCGCAGGATTTAGCAATCCATTATCTCATTATTAATATCGCTATATATAAGTTTTCCTCCCTTTTTCTAAATGCGTTCGCATTTGGAACCGGAGGATCAATTCGATAAAATAACTCCTTCTTTTTTGTGACTGAGCGTTCATTGCAGCTGAAGAAACCCGGAATTTAGTGTGAAAGTTTTTCCACTTCTTCAGCCAGCCTCTTTATTCTCTGGATTACATCTTCAGATACGTTTTTTTTACGCATGAGCTCCAATCTGTCCTGTGCCGTTATCCTCTTTGTTCCTTTTACAAGGTTGTCCGCATGCGCAACAATCTTTTCCTCAAGGCTCCTGGGAAAATAGTCGTCTTCAGGAAGCCCCAATTCTTTTGCTTCTTCTTTAGAGATTCCGGCTCCGATATGCCTTTTTATTATCTCGGCAACTTCAGGTTCTATTCCCCTGCTCGTAGCCAGCCGAAACCCTTCAACAGCATGTGCAATCCCGTGTGTCCTGCACCTTCCCGCATCATGCAAAAGGGCCCCCGCTTCCACAAGTTCCAGGTCCACTTCCTTTCCTGCTGCTTTTGCCTTTTCTGCAATCTCAACTGCAAGCGAGGCGACCTCTTTGCAGTGTTCAATCACATTCGGGGCACAGCCTGATTCCTCAAGAAACCTGATCGCTTCGGCTCTGGTGATCAAGATTAATCCCTTATGCGGAACTCAAAGCTTCTACGCGCTTTTTCAGAACTCCCACAAAACGGGAGTTGTCATAGTAAACCAGGTCTTCTCCGCACATTGGGCAGAGAAATTCCGTTTCCGTTGCTTCGTCAAAAAGAAGGCGAACACAACCCTGAGGACAAACGTAAAATACATGATTTTCTTCAAATTCAAGGCGGGTCTTCAGATTCCTTAGCAGTCTTTTCTTTTCCCTCATAAGCTGGTGCTCTATGTCGGAAAAGTCCAGATGCCAGAGATAAGTCAGCCATCCGCTATTTGAATCTCTTTCCCTTACAACTATTGCAAATTTATTCTCATAAAGTATAAAAAGAGTTCTTCTCACGGTATTCAGCAGAACTCCGGTCTTCGCCGCAATTTCTTCATCCGTGACATTGCCTTCGGGCATCTGTTCTATCATTTTAAGCCCGTCATCCCCTACAAGGCTCCTGAGGTATCCTCTAATTACCTTGTCATTTAAATCGACCAAAGTGTTCACCTCGCAAATCCCTTATATGAATTGAACATACCATTATTAAAGCTTACATTAAAATTTTTATTTAAAAGATTCCATGTCCGGAAAAAACTGCAATCTCAGCAGCTGAACCTCATGCTTCTCCGGCAGGACTCAGGGACTCTGCTTCTCCTGTAATTCGTTCTGCAATAAAAGTCTTTATCCGCTCTGCCCCTCCCTCGAGAGATTTGATTGCCTCTTCTCTTGTTGAGGCGAATTCAAACAGGGAGGTCAGAGGCCAATCAGGCTCGATAACAGTTTTCTGAGGCGGAATGTCCGCGCTTTTTTCCCTGAGAATGACTTCCATGAGTTTTCTGTCTATAAAAAGCTCTCGATCCGAATAAAGAACTCCTCTTGCTGCAAATAGTTTTGCTTTCGGTTTTTCAGGAAGTTCTCCCCTGAAACAACCGGCATGAGCTTCGAAAAGGTTAATTCCCATCGCTTTCTCAACCGTGTCCAGGCTTCCCTGGAACCTGGGATTTACTTCAAGCACCACAGGCCCCTGTTCTGTGACCAGAAAATCAACTCCACATGACCCGAGGAGCCCGAGTTCAAGTATCAGTTCTTCTGCAAGTTTTTCCATCTCTTCTGCGTACTCTGTTATGAAAGGGGTTATATTTCCGCAGTAGGCAAACGGCAGCCTTGAAAGCCAGGGTATGCCTGTTAATTGCTCGTTCACAGCAACTGCCAGGGCTTCATCCTTTGTAGAAAGCACAGAGACGCTTGAAGGGGTTCCTTCCAGAAACTGCTGAATCACGATTTCATTTTCCGTAAGGCCCTGGTCAGGACCGGATAATTCTTCCAGCACTTCCAGCATTTCCTGTCTGTTATTTGCAACCCTGTTGAATATCCCTCCTCCTCCTGTAGCCGGTTTGAGAATAACAGGATATTCGATTGCTTCCGGCTCGTTGGAAGAATAACAGCGAGGATGTGGCATTCCCATAGCTTCAAGCCTTTTTGCAAGGTGAAGCTTGTTTGAAGCTTCCTTCACTGCTTCAGGGCTGCTGGCAAGCACGGGGCAGGGAAAACGAGACGGGTCCAGCATCTCCATCCCCGAGCCAGGCACGATGGCATCAAAGTCAAGCCCGAAACCATTCATTTTAGCTACTATCCATCCAGGGTCAAGCTGGCGGAGTTCGCCTGAAGTCCTGCATTCGAGAAGAGCTGATGCATATGCACATTCCTGAAGGTCAAGGTCACGGAATGCATCTATGGAGCAGACAGTATAGCCTGCCCTGCTTGCGGAGCAGACAATGTTTCGCGTGTCAAAGCCAATTGCAAGGATATTCTGCATATTTCCTCGTTAAACTTTTATTTTTCCTGCGGAATATCGGTGTGTGCCAGTGCAAAGATTCCATATTCTGTTTTCAGGACAGGAATCTCGCTTCCCGCCTCTGCGTTAAAGAACATGGGCTTTTTTATCGCGACGGTTTCATAGGTCTCAGGGTCAAGGACAAGAATTGCATTTTCTTCGATTGAGACCAGAACCGTAAGTACCGCATCTCCAATGTTTGCAATCTTTTCTGCGCCCTTCAGTTCTTCAGGAGTTGATAGAAACCGGGAACCGTCTTCAAGGCTTATCCCGTTTACTTTCTTGCCTGAACTTCTGATCTGAATGATTCTTCCTCTGAACCTTATCACATCGCCTGGTCGGAACTCAGGAAGGCGCATGGCAAAAGTAATCCTGTAAAGGTTTTTTCCGTCTTTCATACCTACGAGCGTAGGAGATTCAGCAAAACTGCCCCCCAGTTCAGAGATAATCATACGGCAAACCTGCCTGCTCGCATTCATGGAACCCATGTAAAGATCGATGCCTTCTTTCTGTTCCTGGTAGTCACTTATAAATGCCAGCCGATCTCCCTTTTTTTTCATGCTTTCCATAGCTTCTCTGGCTATGGCGGAGCAGCGCCTTTTTTCCTCTTCTGTCGGAAACCTGCCTGCTGCCCTTATCTGGATAATTGCTTCAAAATAACCTCCGGATTCACGGCTGCACATGTCGCAGGCTATCCTCTGAACCCTTACTTCGGTTGCAGCCTCGGCATGGACCGGTTCTCCCCTTACAATTGCATCTACCTCGGCTCTCACCATGTATATATATGGAGTAATTTCCTTCGGCTCAAGGTAGAGTTCCACATCTCCTGCTTCATCGTGGATGAAAAGGGCGTTTTCTACGGCTTTCAGCACCACTTCCTCCAGATTGCCGATGTTTTCCCAGCGGCTCCTGTGGAAATATGCTCCGCAGCTGGAACAGATCTTTACATGAAGTACGAGAGGCAGATCAATCAGTTTGAAAGTTTCAAAGAAACAGTCCCTGCAAACGGAATCAAAAAGTTTGTCGCATTCTGTGCCACATTTCGGGCATGTAATGGAATTCATCTATAATCCTTATTCTTCAGTCTTCTTGGAGTAATAGCTTTAAAAAGTATTCAAAATATGTTTTCAGTAACATTGGGCAGTTCATTTGTTAAGCACACTTATGTTATTTAAGAATAGCTGAATCTGCAATTATGTCTTGAATCTGCAATTATATCTTAATATCTATGCTCGTTATTTTTGAGACACAATAATTGCATATCAGAAGGGAACTGCTATGTTCAATTTATAAATAAATATTGTTAAATATATAGTTTAGAAGCATATTAAATAGGCATTTTCCTTATATAAACATTTGTATAATTTTACGTCGTATCGATAATCTCTGACAACTGGTATCTTCCTCAGAGCTTTATTAAGTATCTCTAAAACAAAACACCTAAATTATAATTTTAAAGTGGCCAATTACTGCCATATTATGATCCCAAAGTTCGCCTGCAAAGTGTATATAAAAACCCTCAAGTGCGTTCTAAAAAAGAGTAAAGTATCCGTGCAGGTTAGCACGGATGCTTTCAGGTTTAAATTAGTCTTTTTCACTTTATTTTATTTCTTTGGTGGCCAGTTCTTCTCCATCCAGCCTGGTAGCCTTCCTGAGTCCATTGGACCAACCATAACTTTTACATTGAGTTTGTCCTCAATATCACCCTGTAGACGGGCGGCAAGACCCGGAATAACTACACTGTTATGGGTAACATCGCTCTTGAGGTCAAATCCTGACTTCTCAAATGCATCCTTCACCTTATCAGCTGTCAGCTGTCCACCTGCAGCCGCTGCTTCCACACCAATACCATCTGTGTTAACTGCAAGCAGCCAGCAGTCTATTCCGTTTGATGCAAGGTCGCTCTCTACTGTGTAGTAAGTAAGGGCGAAGTTTGTGGTAAAGAGTACAGGTGAATCTGCTGTTGGGTTTCCTACCTTATACATCTTTGAGTCTACGGCAACAGGAGACCTGGGGTCAGTGTATATTGTCTCTGCCAGGTGTACTTCTGGCATGGTGGCATATGGCTCCATGCTGTGGAGGAGCATAATGTCTCCGTACCTGATAGTAAAGATTGATGCAAGAACAGTTTCCCAGTATGATGCACTGACAGGGTCAGCAATTCCCGCCATCCAGGCAGTAAGCGGCATAGCCATGATCGGATACGCGATCTCGGTGTCTCCCATAATGCCTGCTCTCCTGATCTTCAGGAAGTTGGTGAAAGTATCCTTCAGACCTTTCCCGGTTGGGTAAGTTCCCGGATCAAGCACAATGTCCTTAATTCCAGCCTCTGCAAATGTCTTTGCAAGAGTCTTCAGGCCGTCAAGGTCATTAAACGCTGAAACAACCACAGGCACGTTATACTCGAGTGCTAGTTCTCCTACCTCTTTCCAGTTGTCCTTGTTTGCAGCATACAGCAGCGGGTTTTTACCCTTTGCTACCTCAAGTCCTGCCTTCAGGACTGCAGGATTGAAAGAACATAGAATTACAGGCAGTTCTGTGTTTTCTATAACTTTCTTGACAGCTGCTGCAAACTTTGCAGGATCATTGGATGCTGCTCTTATTGCCACACCATCGAGAAGCAGGTTACGTCCTACATAGAACTTCTTGTAATCACTGATCTTCTTCACTCTTTCAACAATGGCAGCTTCGTCCATGTTGTCTGCCACATCGAAGAACATCTTTGTCTTGTTAAAGAATGTCAGTTTGTGGCGGTACAGTACATCGTCTCCACCAATATTGGCTGCTCTTTCGCCAACACCAATAGTAACCTGGCGAATTTCAGGAGCAAGGAGCCTGTCTAGTTCTGCCAGTTTCTTTGCAAACTTCTTTTCTTTAATCAGGGGAGGGCAGTCTGTTGTCTTGCCTGACCTATCGATCAGCGTGGAGGCAAATGCCATACATGTAGGCTGACCACATTCTCCACAGTTGGTCTGAGGCAGGTACTTGTACGCTTCTAATGGGCTGTTAATCTTCATTTTTCACACCTCCGCTCCGATCCAGTTTGCAATATCAACCTGTTCCGTGTCTATGGTACCGAATAGCGTCTGGGTAATCTGCTTCAGGACAGCAACCGATGTTGGGTGCATCATCATGAATAGGTCGTTTCCTGCAATTGCAAGTGACAGACCAGTGACAATCTCCCATATAGGTCCTCTGTATTCCCTTGGTCCCCAATCAGAGTCTTCCTTAAGTGGTGATCCCACCATCCATGACTCACGGGCACCCCATGCATTTGTGGTACCTGATGACATCGGGAATGTGAGTTCATCGTCACCCATAAGGGCTGCGAGTCTGATACGCTCCATGTTTGTGTAAGCGTAGTCGAGACCGTATCCCAGAGCTGCAGTGGTCGGGTCCATTATGATCCTGTCTCTTGGGACATTGCACTGCTTCATGAGTTTCCTGTTAAGCTCCTTCTGTGCGTTCATGTCCAGCTGAGTCCAGGAAAGGACGTCGTGGTCATATTTGAGTGCTGCTTCTGCAATTGCTGCATAGTCCAGGTTCAGGCTTGCAGATGCAAGCAGGCATCGTTCTCCTTCTGCAACTTCCGCTGCTCTTGCGAGGACTTCGGGGTCTTTCTGCGGGTTACCTGATCCGCCGATTGCTATTGGGACATCAACAGCCTGGAGAACTTCTTCTACTGTCTTTGCTGCTTCTTTTGGAGGTGTGTCCTTTACAAGCGGGTCAGTTGAAATCAGGTGAATGGTGATCATATCTGCGTTGAACTTCTCAACGTTCTTCTTTGCCCATTCTCCCGGGCTGTCCATGACCTCATCATAATTTTCTTTGACAGCTTTTGCAAGCCCAATTCTCATATCGAACACGTCAATTGTTACCTGGTTCCTGTTGGGCATTGGCGCGTCAGGGAAGAACGGCAGGGCTTTTTCTCCACCTACCAGCACTCTCTTTCCACGGCTTCCACCGTCTGCTGATGTGTTTCCTATTGGTACTTCCTGAATCTGAGTTGCCCATTCTGCAATATTGGCAACATCAAACTTTGCAGGTATGAGATCCTTGAGTTTGGGTGCTGCCAGAGCAGGTGAAATTGCCGGAGCTGCTGGTGCACCTATGCCTACCGGGTACCCGAACATGCCTGCAATTCTTGCGAAGTGCTGGGCGAGTACTGCGCTCTCCTGCCCCAGGGCAGCGGCAAGCATGGGGTCAAAGCCGCCTCCGAGTCCACCGAGATCAATCTCAATGTCCCCTTCTATAGTAACACCTTCGAGGGCTTCTACATCCATGCCCGCGAACATGTTTGTAATATCAGATAACTTCATTTTCTTTGCCATGTAAACCTCACCGTTTCCGTAATTTATCCGTTTTTATGAGTGGCTTATAATAAAGGATATAATACAGGATGTGTTTCCATATTTTTTGCCCTGATAATACAGGGTCCGAAGCAGGAATCATTCCGTTCCTTTGAATCATTCCTTTGAATCATTCCGTTCCTTTCCTTTAATTCTGGAACAGATTCTGCCCCGTTCTTTTTATTATTTTAATTTTGATTTTGGTTTAAATCCCGTTTCAAGCTCTTAAACCGGATAAGTTCACCTGTTCTCTGTCCCGGTGATTTTCTGCATTTTTTGTGGTTTTCTGCTGATCCACAGATTCAAAAGTAATCTGGGGTTAGAACCCCAGTTTTTTCACAATATTTTCTATTTCCACTGCAGCAACCGAATCGTCGGGTATTTCAAAGAGAGGTATACCTTTTATGTCCATTTCCTCAATTTTCGGGTCAAGAGGAATCATACCTATCAGGTTCAGTTTCAGTTCCTCTGCCAGTTTAACGAGCTTTTCCCGGTTAGCATCTGTAACCTTGTTTGCAATAACGTGAATACTGCCTATATTTGACTCGAGCTCATTCACAAGTTCATGAATTCTTTCTGCAGTTCGGAACCCTCTTCTTGAGGCATCAGTTACCACAATAAGATCATCAATATCCCGGATGATTTTTCGGCTGAAATGCTCAAGCCCGGCTTCTGCATCAATCACAACCAGATCATAGTTTTTGACCAGTTTGTCCATAATGCCCCTCAGGAGGTTGTTTACATAACAGTAACACCCTGAGCCTTCGGGCCTTCCCATTACCAGCAGGTCGTAACCCGGCATCTCTTCAATGATCTCATATACCTTGCTCTGGAGCACGGACTCCTTGTTCATATCGGGATTGTCAGGCCTTGGTTTTGTTATCTCAGCCTGTAAAAACTCCTTTGCATCCCCTATCGTTTTTACGTTCTCACATCCAAGGGTTTCCGGCAGGTTAGTATCTGCATCTGCATCAACTGCCAGTATGAACTGCCCCTTTTTAGAAAGGGAGCGGATCAGAAGAGCCGCTACCGCTGTTTTTCCAGTTCCGCCTTTTCCCGTTATTGCAATTACTTGGTCACAGAATACCCTTTGATTGTTTTCGGTTTTAGGCAATTGCCCGTTGTTGTTCAGTTATTTCTTTTCCTTCTTTTCGCTGATGATCATCCTGTCAATGGTGATCTTTGCGTTTTTGAAGGTCAGCTTTATTCCACCGCTTGAACCGCCTGACATCATTGGCATTGCCGGCATCTGGAATCCTGCTGCTGGCATCATCATCGGAGCTGCTGCAACAGCTACTTCCTCTTCTTCTTCCTCTTCTTCTTCCTCTTCTTCAGCTGCTGCCCAGGTAGCAACTACAGGGTGGTTCTTCTCCTGGAGGAAGGCTTTCAGGGACTCGATGTCGCTTGCATCGTTTTCTGTTGCGATCTTGTCTTTGAGGTCAGCGGGTATTGCTTCGTCGATCTTCTCTTTGAGTTTGGAAGGCAGCCATACAACTCTGTTCCATCCGCCATCAGCCTGGATGAACTTTGGTGAGTAGAAGTAGTTTACACCAATACCGAGGAACCCTACGATCTGCTTTCCACCACCGGTCTGGCCTGCCATGGTTGAGAATCCGATACCGTTCGGAGCCATTCCCTGGTATTCTCTGTCTACCCATCCTATACCATCGACTTCAGGGATGTAGAACCCTACAACTTCAAAGCAGCCGCATGATGTGTGTGGTGAGTCAAAGAAGGAGTGGAGTTTTATCTTGTCAAATTCGCCGCTTGACAGCTTCTTTGCGATTTCGTTGACTCCTGTGTATTCCCCTGTTACTGCATCGAGCAGGTCACCCTTTGCAATTTCAAACTGTGGTCCTTCAGGGTCTACTTTTGCTGCTGCACGGCCGTCGAACCAGTTGATAGCACCGCAGAGAGAGATCCTGTCCGGAGACACAACGCAGACATTGGTCGGAGCAAAGGACTGGCAGAGTGTACATCCATAGAAGACTTCAACATCTTCATCGTGGAGGTCCTTTGTCCTTGCATCTCTTGCCTTGAAGATCTCCTTTGCTGTTTCCATCTGCTTTTCGACTTCATCCTTGTCTGTGTAGAAAGTTACCTGCATCTTCTCGATAAATGGAAGTTCTGTCTTGAAGAGCATCATAACTGCCTTTCCGAATGGCTCAAATGAGTCCATCTTTGCAGCTGTGTCCTTGGAAACTCTCATCCAGACATCATACCTCTGGTTCAGGTGCATAATGCCCTGGCAGTAGTTGATGAAGTCGTGGACACGCCTTTCTACGACAGACTCAAGGTCAGGCTCGACAAGTTCTCCGCCTATGTTGAAGATCATTGCCCAGGGGTAGGTCTTTCCCTCTTCCATGTCCTTGAGGTCAGGACCGATGATTGTGACTTTGTCGTCTTCAATCGCATCCATGTCTGCAGCCCTGACAAGTTCGAGACCAAGTGATTTTGGACCACCGAGTTCAACGAACATTCCTTCTTTCCTTACTCTTTCTCCTTCAAACATTGGGGAAATCTCAAATGGGAATTCTGCCATTATATTTCGCCTCCTAAATCAAATTATAAAAAATCAACTAGCTCATCCAGGGCAGCGTAGTGTTCTGCCTTGCTAAGGTTTCCGAAAGACATTGTTGCGTTCTGGATGTAGCCTCTTTCAATTGCAATTGCTTTCACGTTGCTGAAGTTCTTTGCTGCGGACAGTACCTGGTTGATGTAGAATTTCTTGAACCCTATGGATATGACCATGTCATAGTTTCCGTTTCCGTCAAGACCAGGCCAGTTGGGGTCGGTCAGGTAGAAGCCAAGCATGTGAGCGTTGATGTATTTTGCATCTACATCTTTGTCAGCAAGGGCTGCCAGGGAACTACCGGTTGCAGCAATAGGGATATTTGCAGTCTTCGAAATTTTTACCACGCGGTCAAGGATTTCCGGGTCGAGAGCCAGGGTCCCTACCATAAGGAGAGGTCTCTTTGCTTTTGAGATAAGCTTTGCAGCCATTTCAGGAGCAACGGTTTTTGAGGTGCTCACTCCGTAGCTGGTAAAGAGCTTTGTGTTCTTGGTAGTGTCAACCATTTTCAGGCCTCCTTGCAAAGTCTCTTGAGGTTGGTGGGCTGTGCCGAGACATCGAATTTGATCTTCGGACCGGAAATGATCTTCTTCTTCTTCCAGTCAATCTCCCAGCCGCGTTCTGCCTCGAGCTTCTTGAGGAGCGCTTCACGGTTAGCCAGCGGGAGGTCAGCTTCGTTCCTGACGAACTTCCACCAGTCTTCAGGTTCTGAACCACCAAGGTATTTCTTGTGCAGCTCCATCCAGTGGGTCAGCTTTATGGCTCTTCCCATGCTGTTGTCAGACGGGCGGATGCATGCCTTTGCCATCATCGGGATTGCTTCCTGCCAGGTTTCTGCTGTGGTCAGGAGGAATTCTGGTGCTGGTGGGATTGGCATCTCCTGTCCGTTCCTTGCATCATAGACTTTCCACTTGTCTTCTTCATAGGTCTTGGCAATCAGGGCTCTCCTGTACTTCGAGGAGTGTGGGCCAAGAACTGCTGGGATACCAAGAATGTTACAGCCGGTACCGATTGAGGAAGCTTTCTGTGAGAATGCACCCCATGCAAGTCCGCAAGCACCTACACGGTTAAGGATGTAGTCTGCGATCTCGGCGAGGTTGCCTTCAAGGGTCCTCTGGGCAAAGATAGCTGCGACTTTCTCGGCTGCTCCGGTAATATGGGCGTTAGAAACACAGGATCCTATGTTAACGAGTCCACCGCACTGGAATCCGCCAGGGTACCTCTCATAGAGAGTCTTGCCGTCGTCGTCCTTGAACATACCAATGTCCATTGCTCCACAGCCGGTCGTAACCACAATGAAGTTCCTCTTCAGGAATTCTTCAGCAATGTAGTAGACGTCCTTTGTGCCTTCTGCATAGTTCGGGCATCCGATGATTGCGATGATACCTGGGGTTGTACCCATGACGAGGTTAAGACCTTCTGCACGGATTTCGGCATCAGATACCTGTCCTCTGCCGGCTCTCATCCAGCCTTTCTCTTCTGCAATCTGCTTCTGGGAAACTTTTTCGATTATGTTAAGAATTGGAATTTCCTTCTTACAGACCTGTTCGCAGCGGCGGCAGCCGATACATATGTCATGCAGGCCTTCGAGGTATGAGTAATCTCCTTCCTTTGCAAATCCCATAGCTTCGGGTATGTCGAGTTCTTCAGGGCAGGCAATCAGGCAGGCTCCACAATCTGCACACTTTGCGACCCAGTTTGCTAATTCCTCATCTGTTGGAATCGCAGTGATACCGGATGCATCGCGGATCGGGGCCATTTCCATGGTAAGCCTGATACAGAGTTCACCGAGTTTCTCGTAGTCCAGCATTACACAGCCTGGAATTGCTCCGGACTTGAGTTCCTCGATAGTCTCATTAACATCTGCATCGGTCCTGTTTGGAAGCCCGAACATAATCTTTGCATTTGATGCAATGACCGGAATCTTGAGTTTCTGTGCTTCGGGTACGATGTCACCGCGTACACACTGTTCGTCCACAACAATGACATCAGGCATTCCGGAGCGGATAACCTTTAGTTCCTTGGCCATGGAACCGATGACCTTGGCATATGGTGGTCTCCTGTCAGCTTCCTTGTACCTTGTAAGGTCGATTGCGGTACAGCAGAGCCCGGCAATTTCCATCTTGTCAGTCAGGTTGTTTTCTTCCATGTAGTCCATCATGTAGGTTACACCGCCTACATTGTGCCCTATAACACAGAGGAAGGGCTTGGACTTGTCGATGGTCCCCATGCCGATTTCGATCAGGGGGGCTTCGGGGTCAGCTTTCGGGAAGTCGTAGGCTGCAACCTGTACAACATCGGAAATTTCCATGCCTACGTGGTCCAGGCTACCGCTGAAGAGGGCTTTTGAGTCGTAATCGATCTCTGCGGATTCCTGTCCTGCGTGGACGGTTGCAAGCAGCTGAGTCAGCTGTTCTTCAACGAATTCCATTGCTGGCTTGACTTCGCCAAGGTTCTTGGGGCTGAGCCCTGTGCTGATTGTGATGTTCGGAGTAAGGACATTTGACTGCCCAAGGTTGAGGGGTAAGTCTTCTCCGAAGGTTTCGATCAGGTGATCAAGCAGGTGGCGGCCGTGGGCTGCGTGGCAGGCAGTACCTGTAATTACACGGAGGAAGAATTCCCTTCCGTTGTGGCCCATCATGTCGATACCACAGGCACCTCTTTTGTTCCCTGAAAGATCACAGGGTCCATAGGTACAGTAGCAGCACTGGTCACACATTGGGGTAACAACAGGCTCGTAGCGGTCAAGAAGTTTGAAGTTCCAGTCATCTCTGTAGGACTCAAGTCCTGGGAAAAGAGTGGGACCAGCCTTAACGAGCTCCTTTGCTTTTTCTTCAGCAGCCTCCTTTGCTGCCCCTACAATGTTGTTAATAGTGATCTGAACGGATTCAAGATCTTCTATTGAAAAACTCCCGGTAGTTAGTTTGCTCATTTGAGCTTTACCTCCTAAATTTGTTTAAAGTCAACTTCGCCAAGACGATTGCAATCTTATCTTCGGCATATTCTTAATGATTATTAATTATATATTTTGCCGTCTGCTTTAAATTTACAACCGTTTAAATGACGTTTCATGGCAAAACACTCTTAGCTCTCTATTTGAATATTGAAGGTTTTACCAGCGTTTTTTCAAATAAAAGCGTTTTTGTAGGGAATATTTTTCTTGTAAAAATCGTTTTTAGGGCATCAATGCTCTTCAAAATCCTTTTTTACGCCCTTTTTCTCAAAAAAACCGTTTTTGCCAACGATTGGGACCTTAATCTAGAGCAGAGGTCGCTACCGATGGATAATAAACACTAATTAAGTGACTAAATGTACCAAATCTATATAACATTTTCTAATTTGTAACACCTTATCCGAACAGGTAAAAATGGAATGTGGAGACCCGTTCTTCTTAAAAAAAACCTCAAAGACTTTTTGATCAAAAAAGATACTCTATGTCAAAGCATATCGTTTTTTAATGAGAGTAATATTGGATCTCAATATTTTTTTTATTTGATTTTAATATTTGTTATTATTTCTAATATTTTCTCATACTAAGTGCAAATAGCCCTAAAGATTTTTCTTACTTGAGCTGCAAATTTTGCATTAATTTAATTCAGATTTTCCTTATTAACTTTTTAATATATTATTAAATATTATTTTTTTCAAATCTATATTTCACTACCTGATAAAAATATCAAAACATATTTATATCGGTACTGTCTTTAAACGAATTCGTACAGTAAACGCTGTAAACCGTTTTCATGATTTTTCTCTGGAAATAACTAAATATTATTTCCTCTCTTTAATATTAATCGATTTAATTTTTGATCTAAATAATATTTGTTCTAATTTAATAGGCACTCTAAATCTATATGCTACTGCTGGACACCTGTTACCAAAACAGAATAAATAAAATAATAATATAAATTATGACCGTAAACCCTGAGCAGGATCTTTCCGGATCTGGAGATTAAAACCAGGAATTTTGATTAACTGGAACCCGGGTCGACTTTTGCTTGCGGGTTCCAGGCCGGAATCTGGACTGGTCAGGATTTGGAGTGATCGATTCCGGGTTTGGGGCTTCTACACTTCAATACGAGTTTCTTACACTGAATTTAACTATGGAGTTGTTTACGACAGCTTTTTCAGGATACGAACCTTTTATTTATCAGCCTACTTATCAGAATCTGTTCCTCATCCCTGTCTGGACAATATTCTTGTGTCTGGACGCCATTCTTATATTTGAATAATATTCTGATTTCTTTAAGGGCATTATAAAATCGCTTATTATTATACTGCCCCATTAATCAGTAATTTTAATCCAACAATTTTATACTGGAATTAAATAGAGAGCAATCAAACATGTTTAGCCGTGATACACCATATGAGCCCGGAGGCGGAACGAGCGACAGGATCAAAAGTTCTATTTCTGCAAGCCCGTCGATGGCGATTATTTTTCTCTGTATAGTTTCTTTCTTTCTGGAAATGGTCCCTGGCATAGGATCTCTCTATATAGACACCTTTCAGTTTAATCCCAGCTCTATTTTGACAAGGCCCTGGACTCTTGTCACGTATATTTTCCTGCACGCCGGATTGGGGCATCTTTTTTTCAATATGATTGTCCTGTATTTCTTCGGGACTGCTCTCGAGCGAAAGGTGGGGAATAAGCAGCTCCTCGGAATCTTCTTTACGGCAGGAATTCTGTCCGCTATAGGGTATACTTTCTTAAGCAGGCCCATTTTCGACATCTATCCCGGTCCTATGGTAGGTGCAAGCGGAGCTATTTACGGGGTTTTTGCAGCTCTAACCGTACTTGAACCAAATCTGAGGGTGTATGTTTATTTTGTCCCCATGCGTCTGAAGCATGCCCTGTTGCTTTTTGCCGTTTTTGACTTTCTGATGGTAAATTCAACGGACATGATAGCCCACACTGCCCACTTAAGCGGGCTCTTTGTCGGGCTTTACATGGGTTACCGTATAAAGAGAATGCATGATAAATACATTAGAACGAGGTTTGCCGGCAGGTGGTGAGGCTGGATGAAGAGGCTTTTTCTCAGGACAGGTACTATCATCCCAGACCTGGTCCAGGGGAAAAAGTTCCTGTTCAGATCTTAAATTTCACCCGTGTCTTTGCAGCCTGGTCTCCAGAGCTGAAAGCCACTCTTTTTTTTGAAAAAGCTCCTGATGAATCCGAAGCAGACGGGCTTAAAAGGGTGCGAGAAGTTGTCATTCTTTATGTCTATGACTGGCTTGCGGGAAGGGAAGGGATAATAGAACTTACAAATGCGGAGTTTGCACAGTTTATGGAGGTCTATGAAGCTTTTCTTCGGAAATTAGGGGAAATCCAGTACAGCAGGGAGAAAAAAGGACGAAAAACTGAGAATGTCTTTGAACTTAAGGAATCTCCTTTCATTATCAGGGAAGTTAAAAAAGGTCCCTTCTCCGATAAATTATAATTCTAGAAAATATATCCTGTGTTCTATAGCCAGAAATGTTTAATCTGAAGGGGTTTACTCATCTCGCAGGACTTATCTTTTCCGGGATTGGATAGAAATTTCAGTCAAAGTTCTCAGACTGGTAATGTTAAGACCTTTTATTGCCAAAGTATGCAAATGTTTTACTACAGAAAAGCAAATATTTAGATATAACCAGATTGTTGCCCGAACTGCCGTGATAAGGGTAATACCTGAAAAGCAGTAACTGTAGACTCATATATGGAACTGTTATTCTCTGAAGGTTAAAATAGAAAACCCAGTCCTGTGAGCGTTAAATGGCTTCGGGGAACTCTGCTGCCCTCACAGGTCAGTTCTCCGTTAATTGCGGAGATTAAAGAAAAAAGATGCAGGTTGAGTAAAACTGTAAGTATCATAGAGGACATTGATAATGAAGCCTGTAAAAAGCGGACTTGATTCCATCTCCAAATACCTCCGTACCAAGAAAGAAGTCGGCAGGAGGAAAATAGGCCTTCTGGTAGACGGACCGAACATCCTCAGAAAAGAGTTTGATGTAAATCTCGAGGAGATTAGGGACGTTCTGAAGGACTACGGGAATATCAAGATTGGACGCGTTTTCCTGAACCAGTATGCCTCGGACAAGCTTGTCGAGGCTATTGAAAACCATGGACTTGAACCCATAATCTGTTCCAGTGATGTGGATGTGCGCCTCGCAGTAGAGGGCATGGAACTGGTCTATAATCCCAATATAGACACCCTTGCAATCGTAACCCGCGATGCGGATTTCAAACCACTGCTTAACAAAGCAAACGAACACGGGAAAGAAACCATTATCTTTGGGGTTGAGCCCGGATTTTCTACGGCACTCAAGAACTCTGCGGACTACGTCATTCTCATGGGCAAAAACCACATGAGCGGTTATGATGATGAAGATGAAGAAGGGAAACCTGATGCCTCGGAGCGTGAAGAATACCACGAGGAATATCCCGAAGATGAGTATGGAGAATCTATGGAAAAGACCTGATTAGAGGTCTGATTTTTCTCTTCAGGATACTCTCTCATTTTTTAAGGATAATCCACGTCTATTCCGAGAATATGGTTTTCTCCGGCAAAAACATCTCTTGCTATCCCGGCACAGCCAATTGCAGCATGCCATTTCCCAAGGCTGAGGCATTCCTGGCCAAGGTGCCTGCTGATTTTTTTCTGCACATATTCCACTTCTCCTACAGAGCCTGCAAGAAAGGCAGCTCCCGTAACTCCGTATTCTTTCAGGAGAAGCTGCATTGAAACTATTTCCATAGCTGCAAAAAGTGATATGGTATCCAGTGCGAGCAGTGCGGGCTCTTCTCCATTTTCGGCTGCATTGAGAAGTTCTCCCCTGTCTTTATAAGGAGTCATCTTCAGAGCTCCTGCTTCCATAAATGCCTGGTTCGCTGTCCTTAGCCCGTCATCAACATTTCTGATAGCTTCAAGGTCAAGAGGTCCGTGGTGAACTCCGGGAGCGAAAATACAGGCATCGATTGCCCCGATAACTTTTCCAGAGGCAACCGCAAGAGTTACAGTATTGGAGCTGATATCTGAAACAACAAAGTCTTTGTAGCCCATGCACCGGATATGATATGCAATCCCCAGCTTTTCCGGGCTTGTAAGGTGGGAAAACACCTTCATTCTCGGGTCTACTTTACTTCTCGTGTGCAGGCCGGGAATCGCTATTGCCGGAATGCCGGAATTCTTCACAGCATCAAAGACCCGTGTGCCTCCTCCGGTCTTTTTTCCCGCGCCTTCCGTACTCTGAAGCCCCCGCCCTTCAATCTTTTTTACGTCTTTAATCTCGGAAAAGCCGTCTCCCATCGAGTAAGTCAAAGCAATCAAATCTATATCTTTAACTTTGACTCCGAACTCTTTTTCAATAGATTCCAGAATTTCTTTTTCTGACATTGCAGCAGCTTCAGACCTTCCGAGTTCAAAGGTCAGAACCTTTTCACCTTCGATAAGTGCAAAACGCATTGCGGTTGTTCCGTGGTCAACTCCTATGAATGCCAAGTGATCTCTCCTGTAAAGCCTCAGAGGGCATTTTTTAGTATCTCATTCAGTTCATTCATTATTCTGTCCCCCTCTTCAGCGGTACCAACTGTTGTCACCAGCCTGATTTCCTGGAAACTTCTGCCTTCGGAGAGCAATAGCCTCAGGTTTCCCCTGGCGTCAGCTCGCAGGACTTTTCCTGCAAGTTTTCCCCCTGCAACACCTTTTACGGAAATTACGGATGGAATTACTTTTTTAAGCTCAGGATGCTGGCTTATAAGTTTTATCAGTTTTTTTCCAGCTCTCCCTCCAATAACCGTAGTATGGGTTCCACCAAGTTTATTCTTTGAAAGATTTTGAGCGTTTTCCTGTAAGCTGTCTTTATTCTCTATCATCTAGTCAAACCGGCTGACTTTACTTTTTTGTAAATGCAGCCCAGATCTCTTTATATGGGCCGCCTTTTCTTTATTCTCAGAAAAGTTCTTCTCTGTTTGTTCTTTTTATATTTATAATGTATATCTATTTACTCAGTGGAAAAGTGAATAAAATACCGGTAAATTTTTCAGGTTATATTTCATGATTATGAAAAAAGAGAATTCCAGATGTCCGGTACACCGATAAACTCAGGCACATCATATAATGTACCGTGTCTCTGGATTATTTTTCGGCTTTTTAATATTTCTTTTTCGTAAAACCCGGTATTCAATAAAATCAGATCTTTTCAAGTTCTTTCATGCCAATTAGCTTTATATTATTTTCTTCCAGGGTTTTTATCGCTTTCTGAGTGTCATTTACCCGGACAATAAGAAGGGCTTTCTGATCCCTGGTGACAAAAGCATAGGCATAGTCAAGGTTAATATTCGCTTCCCCGAAGACTTCCGCAATCCGGGACATACTTCCAGGGACGTCTTCCATTTCAATTCCCAGAACACTGGTTTCCGAAACTGTGAACCCTGCATCGTGAAGCACACGGTGGGCATAATCCGATTTATCCACAACCATTCGGATGATCCCGAAATCTCCTGATTCGGCAATGGTAAACGCTCTTATGTTTATGCCGGCACTTTTCAGTTTATTTGCCACGCTTGCAAGTCTTCCAGGTTTGTTTTCCGCAAAAAGGGAAATTTGTTTTATCACTTTATCTTCCATTCCAGCACCCATGTCCTTTTAATCCCTTATTCCTTTAAATTTATTCTTTTCTTCGAACGAATTAATTAAAATTTTGATTTCCTTTCTTTTCCTGCTTTTTAATTCCTTCTTTTCTCCTCTCACTCTTTTCTCAATATTTTCCTCTGAATATAATATAAGTTTCTGTCTGTATTTTAAACTTACAGGTGTATTATTTTTCTATATTGGGACTTGGTCTGAGCTTTAAAGAGTATTAAAAAAGGAACTGAAAAAGGAATACCTGTAAGGAATAATGTTTTACATTTTTCCGCAATTCCTTTTTCTCTGTGGAAAATCAAATTTCTTGGCCTTCTTATTTCCTGGCTTTTCTGATCTTCAAATGTAAAGCTTTCAGATCTTTCTCTTGTCTATAACTTTCTTTGATTTCCCTTCCGAACGTGGAAGAGAGCCGTGTTCGACAAGCTCTACTTCGACTGCAAGGTTAAGCACGCTCTTTAAAGCGCTTGCGATTTTCCCTTTAAGGGCCATCATATCCGACATTTTATCACTGAAGGCAGACTCATGCATCTCTATCTGCACCTTCATTGAGTCGAGCGGACCTATTCTGTCCACAATTATCATGAAATGGTTTCCGACTTCAGGGATATTCATCAAAACCGATTCTACCTGGCCGGGGAATACATTTATGCCGCGCACGATGATCATGTCATCCGAGCGTCCGCTGATGCGTGTAATCCTCGGGTGCGTCCTGCCGCATTTACAGGGATCAGACAGTTTTCTGGTAAGGTCTTTGATTCTGTAGCGGATAAGGGGGTTTGCTTCTTTTGCAAGGGTGGTAATTACAAGTTCCCCTGTCTCTCCATCAGGAACAGGCTCACCGGTTTCAGGGTCCAGAATCTCTACAAGGAAAAGGTCTGCCCAGATATGGATGCCGCACTGTTCGTCGCATTCGGTAAAAAGAGGGCCGCTGAGTTCCGAAGTCCCGTAAATATCATAGGCTTTAATCCCTGATTCCTCTTCTATTCTCCTCTTGAGCTCCTCGGACCAGGGTTCGGCTCCGAAGAATCCCTTCCTTAATTTTGTATCATTCCTGATGTTGATTCCTTCTTTCCTGGCGGTCTCAATCATGTACAGGAAGTAAGAGGGGGTGCAGGCTATGGATGTCGTGCCGAGGTCTTTCATGAGTTCAAGCTGCCTTTCTGTGTTTCCCGAACTTGTGGGGAGTACGGTTGCTCCCACTTTTTCACTTCCATAGTGGGCGCCGAGTCCTCCTGTAAAAAGCCCGTACCCGTAGCTTACCTGAAGGATATCTTCTTTCCCCACTCCTACGGAGGTGAGAGCACGGGCAAGGGATTCTGCCCAGTTGTCAATATCCTTATGTGTGTATCCTACAACAGTTGGTTTGCCTGTGGTACCCGAAGAAGCATGGAAGCGGGCAAGCTTTGAATTGGGAACGCAAAACATCCCTGTAGGGTAGGTATCTCTGAGATCCTGCTTATATGTAAAAGGTAATTTCCTGACATCTTCGAGAGTCTGGATGTCTTCCGGGCGAACCCCGTGTTCGTCAAACCTTTTTCTGTAAAAAGGAGAGTTCTCATACACGTAATGTACAAGTTTTTTCAATTTTTCTTCCTGCAACTTTCTCAAGTCGTCCACAGGCATTGTCTCGATTTCAGGATCCCAGTATTCTGGCATTTTTTTCACGCTCTTTATTCTTTATTCAGAGACCTTTTTGTTTCAGGCTGCGTCTCTTCCGGCCTTTTTTTATGTATATTTTTCATTTCATGCCCCTTGAGGTCATGCTTAATATGATTCTCTTTTCTTACCGGTTTTTCGTTTCGGAAAGTTGGGATTTTTCCCGGCGTATACGAACTTCCGATAGATATGGTAATGGAAGATTAAGTTTGATTCTCATATAAATAATAGTTGTTGCTATCGAATGGAAAAAAGATCTTATTCAGCTTTAATTGAGAATACAACAGAAAAGGCATGAGAAAAAATAATAATTTTTAGACAGGATAAAAAGTTGAAGTTATTTTACCATCTTTTGCTATTGCTTGTTCACTGTTATTATTTGCCAGTTATCTGCTTTATCAATTTATTCGTCCTCATTGACTTCGATTTCTTCCTCGGAAATCTCTTTTGCCGTGGTTCCGAGGCAGTTCTCAAGGATTTTCTTTGTCATCTCCCTGCATTTATGGAGTACTTCATCCATATTGGCAATTATATCTATTCCCGCAGCTCCTGAATGTCCGCCTCCGGTGCCGTTATATTCATTGCTAATATCTTCCATCAGCTGGCCGAGATTGACTCCCGCATTTACAGCGTCGCGTTTTGCCCTTGCGCTCACTCTGACACTTTCTCCTTTCGTCGTGCCCACAAAAGCCACATCAGCCCCGATGTTAATGAGCATGGAAGATGCAGAGCCTCCGAAAGAACTCACATGAGAAGAAGCTATGATCATATCTCCTACTCTGTCGAGTTCAACCCTGCTTGCAGCTTTCAGGATAGCTATGCGCATTGAGATGTCCTGGGGTGTAGCAGCCATAAGGTCAAGGACTTCTCCATACTCTACCCCACTTGCCTCAATAATTTTCGCCACAGTTTTGAAAGTATCGGCTGAAGCATGCTTAAAATGCCCTGTATCAGTTACTATTCCTGTGAGCATGCCAATTCCCATCCTGCGGTTAATCGGAGCTCCCATTGCTTTCAGGATATCGTAGACTATCTCTACAGTGGAAGTTGTATTCCTGTGCAGGAAAAATTCTGCGTTTTCTGTGAGGGCAGTAGTGGTATGATGGTCAATTACGCAATAACTGGTCAGCTCTATATCATTTAGCTGTGCTTTTGTCGAGGTATCGACCACGACAACAAAACCATAATTTGCAGGGTCTGGCTTATCCACTACCTCGATTCCGAGCCTGTCGATCAGGACAGATGCTACACGGTTACACCCATCCACCAGTCCGACTGTTCCTCCTATAGCTTCAGAAAGAGCGAAAGCACTGCTAACGGCATCCGGATCTGCATTCCTGTGACACAAATATAAAATGTTTCGATAGTCAAGGAGCCGGTTAAAAAACTCCGCTTCATCAACTCGCATTGTCCTCTCTGGCTACCGTTTTGTATGGGTTTCGAAAATCCCGGAAACGCGGGATTTCGGCACAATCTCCATTACAGATATAGTCCTTTTCCGTATTCTATATGTGTAGACGAAAATTAAAATTATTGTGCTCTGGGCCCAAGAGCCTGCTGGATCTGCTCCTGAAGCTGTTTGAAGCGGGCAGTAAGTCTTTCTTCCTGCCTGGAGATAGACTGAAGCCTGAGAGAGAGGGTTTCTTCTCTGTCTTTAAGTTTTGAAACGGACTCCTCTTTAGTTGTTTTTATAACCAGCTCTCCGACACTGCGGTAAATAACCGCATCGTCAGCCAGTCTTTCCAATTCCTCAAGAGCCATTTTTGACTCTTTTTGCATAGCTTCAATCTGAGATTTTTGCATGGACAGAGCCTGAACTTGCTGCTGTACCTGCTGAAGCTGTGCTATCTGGTTCTGGATTTGAGGAGGTAATTCTGAAGTCATGTAATTTTCACCTGAGTCCACAATAAACCTGAAGGGATTTTAATGTTTCTGTCCTGCAGCTTCCGAAAATTCCCTCCTCCACAGAATCGGATTAAAAACACCTGCCAAAAACTTAAACAACAAGTTGAACTTAAATAAAGACATTTAAACAATTTAATTAATATCAAAAAGATTTGGTGAAATAAATATGTTCAGATATGTCCAGATCCAGAAGAGGAAACTTTCACATTTATTATCTTTAATCTTTAATCTTTAATCTTTAATCTTTAATCTTTAATCTTTAATCTTTAATCTTTAATCTTTAATCTTTAATCTTTAATCTTTAATCTTTAATCTTTAATCTTTAATCTTTAATCTTTAATCTTTAATCTTTAATCTGTATATCTCACCAGTCATCTGGCAAAAGATAATCATAAATGAACATTTATAATACTATAATTATACACATTTATAACGCTATATTATACCGTATAACGAACATTTAATTACTGCATTATACCGATATAACTGGACATTTATATTACTGCACTAATATCGATTAATTAGCAAATAAGTTGGTTAGCGAATCGTTTCAGTGCAAGTAAAGCCGATAAACTATCCACAGTACTAACCTGTAATGTATTAACCTGTGTTCTTCAAATTGACATTCCAGATTTAAACAGGATTCAGGAGATTTGTTAAATGGAAAAAAATACGGAAAAAGGCGAAAAGCTTGAAGAAATAAGATCCCTTCTCGAAAAGTTCACGAATGCTCACGGAATTTCCGGCTTTGAAGGCGAAGTCCGGAAACTGCTTGAGAAAGAGCTTGAGCCCTATGTTGACAGTATGCGGGAGGACATTATGGGGAACCTCATCGCTGTTAAAGAGGGCAAAGGTCCTTCTGTAATGCTGGCTGCTCATATGGATGAAATCGGGCTGATGGTCAGATATATTGATGAGAACGGTTTCCTGCGCTTTGTCGGGATTGGGGGATGGTTTGACCAGACTCTTCTGAACCAGAGAGTTATCGTGCATGGCAAAAAGGGCTCCATTTATGGAGTCATAGGGTCCAAACCTCCTCATGTGATGAAAGATGAGGACAGAAAAAAGCCCGTGAAACTCGAGGACATGTTTATCGATATAGGGGCAAAGGACAGGGAGGACGCTGAAAATCTGGGTGTCGAGATAGGTACTTCAGTATCAATCGATCAGGAATTCACGACCCTGGCAAACGGAAAGGTTACCTCCAAGGCTTTTGATAACCGTGCAGGAGTTGTAATTCTCGTCAGAGTTATGAAAGAGCTTCATGAACGCGGGATTGAAGCAAATGTCTATGCTGTCGGCACGGTTCAGGAGGAAGTAGGGCTTAAAGGAGCAAAAACCTGTACTTTCTGCATCTGCCCGGATGTTGCCCTTGCCCTTGACACCACCATCCCTGGAGATCATCCGGGAATCAGCAAAATCGATTCAGCCCTGGAACTTGGAAAAGGACCGGTGATAACTGTAGCAGACGCGTCCGGAAGAGGTCTCATAGCCCATCCGCAGATTCTCAAATGGCTCCGGGAAACCGCCGATAAAAATGAGGTCCCCTATCAGCTGGGTGTAGGTTCTGGAGGCACCACAGACGCTACATCAATCCACCTCACCAAAGAAGGTATCCCTACAGGTACGGTCAGTATAGCCACACGCTACATTCACTCTCCTGTAGAGGTTCTGGATATGGCTGATATAGACGCCTGCGTTTCTCTCATTGTGACGGCAATAGAAAATTTAAAATCATACTTCTAAAGCTACCGATTTTCAAGCCTGGCAAGTTTCTCCGGCTTTGCTCGCCCAAAGAGGCGATCTCCAGAGCCGGGGCGGCTGCACCGGAACAGCACCAGTAGAGTTGTATCAACAGGGCTGGTGCTGTGCAATTCTCTTTTTATACTTACTGTTTAACAGGACAGGTTTACGGGCTACAATTTTGTGCACTTTTCATATTCTTCTTTGGCTTCTTTATTTTTCTGACTTTTATCGTCAAATAGATTAAATAATAAAAAATTGAAGATTCTGGTTCAGATTCCGGTTACCAAATGTAATACTTAAAATCTCCGGTTTTATCTTAAGCATTATATGTTTAATGATTTCCGGAGCTCAATTGATTTTTAAAGTTATTTTGCTGTTTACACAGCACCAGGTTTTGTAGCAGGATATAGTACCTGTGATAAGATTTTTGGTCAAAGTCTCTGGGCCTTTCTTATTGATTTTGATTAAAGACTTGATTTCTTTTGTTAATTCAAAAACTTAATATAGATATGCAAAAATTACTATATTTTGGAGATCAGTGGGAAATACGTGACATATATAATTATATTTATATATGATAGTTAATTCATTACTAAATGAGTTAAATCTTTTCTTTTTGTCATCTTAATTGATGAAATCAAAAAAGAAAGGCCGGAATTTAAATGCATAATTGAATATGGTATTTTAAGAGATTCCCATGTATGTGGTAAATTATTTGTAAATATGTAGGAGGTTCTTAAGATTATTTGCAGGGAGATAAAAGCTGAAGATAAAGAACAGTGGAATAACGTAGTTAAAGAAAGTCTTAATGGGACCTTTTATCATACCTGGGAATGGAAAGAGGTTATAGAAAAGGGGTTAAACTCCAAATCTTTGTCAGTGGCAGTTGAAGACGAGAAAGAAAATAAATTAATAGGGATCTTTCCATTTTTTATAAGAAATATTTTTGAAGATTACAGAATTAACAAATATTTACCGATTATTTCTAATAACTTTCAAATAGGCTGTTCTCCTCATCATAAATTATACAGTTTTGGAGGCCCCTGTGTCCCTTCCAGTCTTACCAGTTGTGAAGAGATTTACAGGTTGATGTTTGATTTCATTGATTCGTATAGTAAAAATGAAAAAAGCATTATGGATCATTTGATATATCCCTATCATAATTGCCTGGACTCGGCACTAATTCAAAACGGATATATCAAAAATGGAATTAAAAAAACTGCTATAGTTAATATAGATAGGGACCTTAATGAAATATGTAAGGGGTTTAAGAGGCAATTCAGTAGAGATATAAAAAAAGCTTCAAAAAAAGAAATAATTATATACGAAAGTCAGAACTATGAGGAAGATATAGACCTTTACTATAATCAGTTCCAGAAACTATTAATTGACAGAGTTATCGAAAGGACTGGAAATTGTTATAAGAGAGTATCATATGCCCTGGTTCCATATTCGTATTTTGAAATGCTCCGTGACGTCCTTTTTCCGAAAAAAATGGCGAGGTTATTCTTTGCAGAATACAATGGAGTAAAAATTGGAGCATTAATAAATTTTTACTATAAAGATACTATATATCTGGGTCACACCTCGGTATTGAGAGGCGAATACAACGGTCTTAACGCTTATAAGCTCTTAATCTGGCACATCATAGTGGATGGAAAGAAAAATGGCTTCAAAAATCTTGATGTAGCGGGCCTTCACCCTGATGAAACACATGGTCAATATCACTTTAAAATGGGATTTAACGGTCAGGTCAAAGAGATCGGAGTATACAGTAAATCGTACAGATATGACGAGATTAAACATGCAAAAGCAATTTATAATGAATTGAGAGGGCTAAAATAATCGTTTTTTCAAATATTACTCCTGGTCTCACCTGGAAAATAGCAGGGATCTCCCACAAAGGCTACTCTGTTATCAGCTTTTCTTGAATGCCTTTGCTCGGATCTCAGGAGTTTTTCCAGGCATCTCAATCTTTTAGTTATTGAGTTCCTCGCTTTCGATCTTCCGAAGACCGTTTCTCAGCTGTATTATTTCTGCTTCTCAGATGTATCACTTCTAATAGATTTCTCCGCGGGATTATTTATTATTCTAATAACTCTTATACTATGGATCGGCGTCTTTTTTAAACTTTTATTAATGGAATTCTAATCATATATCTGGTCTTTCCAGACCCATTTTTCGGGCGGCATGCTTTTAAAATAAATATATTGTTAACTGGAAACTAAAAATACTATGGTCTACCTATTGGAGAGAAGTCTTAGAGAAAGCGGGAGTAAGCCCGGGAATAATCCGGTGAACTCTCTCTCCTGAGATAAATATATGTAATATGTATAATAAAATGAGTTTTGCAAAATAGTATGTAATTATATAATATAGTAGTAATACTATATTTCCTGTTCTGCAGAACCAATCTATCCAAATAAAAACCAATACTGAGGGATTATATTATTTGAAAACATCCGTTTTCTGGATACTACTTTGAGAGATGGTGAACAAACACCTGGCGTAGCCCTGACGAAAGAGAAAAAGCTCTTAATTGCAAGAGCCCTTGATGAGATGAAAATCAATGTAATCGAGGCAGGCTCTGCAATTACTTCCGCAGGCGAAAGGGAATCAATCAGGGCTGTAGCGAATGCAGGGCTCAGTGCCGAAATCTGCAGCTACTGCAGGATTGTAAAAACCGACGTTGACCATGCTCTTGAGTGCGATGTTGACTCTATCCACCTTGTCGTTCCGGTTTCTGACCTGCATATCAGGACGAAAATCAAAAAAGACCGGGATACAGTAAGGCAGATTGCAGCCGATGTAACCGAGTATGCCAAAGAACACGGTCTGATTGTGGAACTTAGCGGTGAGGATTCTTCGAGGGCAGACCTTGGCTTCTTAAAAGCCGTTTACTCGGACGGAATAGACGCCGGAGCTGACAGATTATGCTTCTGCGATACGGTAGGTCTTCTGGTGCCCGAAAAAACCACTGAAATCTTCCGTGACCTGTCTTCTTCCCTGAAAGCCCCTATCAGCATTCACTGTCACAACGACTTTGGTTTAGCAACTGCAAATACGGTCGCAGCGCTCGCGGCAGGAGCAAAACAGGCTCATGTAACAATTAACGGTTTAGGTGAAAGAGCAGGAAATGCCTCTCTTGAAGAAGTCGTAATGTGCCTTGAGTGGCTGTACAAATATGACACCGGCATTAAGCACGAGCAGATATACCGGACTTCGAGGCTTGTGAGCCGCCTTACCGGAATTCCGGTTTCTCCCAATAAAGCCCTTGTGGGAGGAAATGCCTTCACCCATGAAGCAGGCATTCATGTGCACGGGCTTCTGGCTGACAAGGCAACCTATGAGCCAATGAGCCCTGAATATATTGGACGGCAGCGCCAGATCGTACTTGGAAAACACGCGGGAAGAAGCTCTATTACCCTTGCTTTAAAGGAAATGGGGCTTGAAGCTGATGATGCCCAGACTGAAGAGATTTTCAACAGGGTCAAGCAGATGGGCGACCAGGGTAAACATGTTACAGATGCTGACCTGCAGATCATCGCAGAAACCGTGCTTGATATCTACAAAGAACCTCTGGTAAAGTTAGAAGAATTCACCATAGTATCCGGAAACCGGGTGACTCCAACAGCTTCCATAAAGCTCAATGTAAAAGACAAAGAGATCGTACAGGCCGGAATCGGAAACGGACCTGTGGATGCGGTTATCAATGCTATCCGGAGAGCTGTAAGTTCCTGTGCTGAAGACGTCATCCTTGAAGAGTACCATGTAGACGCGGTTACCGGCGGAACCGATGCCCTTGTAGAGGTAAGGGTAAAGCTTTCCAAGGAAGGAAAGTCAATCACCGCAAGTGGAGCCAGGACGGACATTATCATGGCTTCTGTAGAAGCCGTAATGAACGGACTTAACCGCCTTGTCCGGGCAGAATAAGTCACAAAAAAGCATGGAACTTCAAAGGTTTTTCAGAGGACTTTTTGTCCTCTCTTTTTTTCTGTTTGAAGAAATTTTTGAAATCGGGGTCTCTGGTACTCTGAAAACCCGGAGAAACCCTCATCCATATATAACATGATTGATTATGATATATTTGCGAAATTCGCAATCAAAAAAGTGTGAGTGTGAAAGATAAGATAAATAATATAGTATTTCTTATTACACACCCTGACTGGAAAGGCTCACCTGTAATGTGAGCGCCCAGCCGGACAAAATCTCAAGAAATAAGTAAGGAGATAAATAATGACAACCGGGTCAACAGACAAAGTCAACGGCGCAAAGGCTCTTATAAAGTGCCTCGAAAAAGAAGGAGTTGACACTCTCTTCGGATACCCCGGAGGGCAGATCATTCCTTTCTACAATGAACTCTATGATTCAGATCTTCGCCACATACTTGTACGCCACGAACAGGCAGCTGCTCATGCTGCGGACGGGTACGCCCGTGCTACTGGAAAAACCGGGGTCTGCGTATCCACTTCAGGTCCCGGAGCAACCAACCTGGTAACAGGTATTGCTACTGCATACATGGATTCTGTGCCGATTGTAGCATTAACCGGCCAGGTGCCGAGGTCCCTTATCGGAAACGATGCTTTCCAGGAAGCGGATATTACAGGCATTACCATGCCGATTACCAAGCACAACTATCTCGTACAGGATCCGCAAGAAATCCCGAGGATTGTAAAAGAAGCCTTCCACATAGCGTCTACCGGAAGGCCTGGCCCGGTATTAATTGATCTCCCGAAGGATGTACAGAATATAGAGATTGACTTACACTATCCTGAGAGGGTAGAGCTCAGGGGCTATAAGCCTACTTATAAAGGAAACACTCAGCAGATTAAACGAGCCGCTGAAGAGATTGCAAACTCCTGCAGGCCTATAATCTACGCAGGTGGCGGAGTGATAAGTTCCAATGCAAGTGCAGAGCTTGTTGAGTTTGCCGAAACTATCAAGGCTCCCGTCACAACCACACTTATGGGTATAAGTTCTATCCCGACTGAACATCCCCTGTATGTCGGAATGCTGGGGATGCACGGGTGTAAGTACGCAAACTATGCGATTCAGGAATCCGACCTGATTATTGCTGTGGGAGCAAGATTTGACGACCGTGTTACCGGCAAACTCGAATCCTTTGCCCCCAACGCCAGAGTTATTCATATTGATGTTGACCCTGCAGAGATTTCCAAGAATGTAAAGGTACATATCCCCATTGTCGGGGATGCAAAACAGGTTCTCAAATCCCTGATCAGATATGTCCAGTGCTGCAGGTCAGCAGAATGGATTGAAAAGGTAAACCTGTGGAAGAAAGAATATCCTCTCAACTACAGGGAGTGCAGGGATACTATAATGCCCCAATTTGTTATCGAACAGATCTCCGAAGTCTGCAGGGATGCAATTATAGTTACCGAGGTCGGACAGCACCAGATGTGGGCTGCCCAGTTCTTCAAATACAGCAAACCCAGGACTTTCCTCACTTCTGGCGGACTCGGCACAATGGGATACGGGTTCCCGGCAGCCATGGGGGCCAAGGTGGGCAGGCCGGACAAAACCGTTATCAATATCGCAGGGGACGGCTCTTTCCAGATGAACTCCCAGGAGCTTGCAACTGTGGTCCAGAACGATATCCCTGTTGTTTCCGTGATCCTGAACAACGGCTATCTGGGCATGGTCAGGCAGTGGCAGGAACTCTTCTATGACAGGAGGTATTCCTACACATTCATTAAAGGCAGTGTTGACTTTGTAAAGCTTGCTGAAGCCTATGGAGCCCTTGGACTTCGTGCAGAGAGGCCGTCTGAAGTCAGGCCTGCAATCGAAGAGGCTGTTAATTCCGGAAGGCCGACAGTTGTTGAAGTTATTGTCGAGTGCGAGGCAAATGTTTATCCAATGGTTCCGGCAGGGGCTGCAATTAATGAGATCATTGACCTGGAGGAACACAGATGAAACATACACTTGCAGTCCTTGTGGAAAATAAGTCGGGTGTGCTCTCCAGAGTTGCTTCTCTCTTTTCAAGGCGTGGATACAATATCGACAGCCTTGCAGTGGGAGTAACCGAAGACCCTGACATCTCGAGAATAACCATTGTTGTGCATGGGGATGACCATGTGCTTGAACAGGTTACAAAACAGCTCAACAAGCTCATTGATGTTATCAAAGTCTCGGATATCGGAAGCGATGATGCCGTTGAAAGGGAACTTGCCCTTATCAAGGTCTCAGCTGATGTGGACACAAGGGCAGAGATTATCCAGATTGCAAACATTTTCAGGGCCAGGATAGTTGATGTTGCGCCGAAGTCCATGACTGTTGAGGTAACAGGTGATGAAGGCAAGATCCAGGCAATCGAAAAACTACTCCGCCAGTTCGGGATCAAGGAAATGGTCAGGACAGGCAAGATTGCAATGGTGCGCGGGCCAAAGAAGGTTTAAATATTAAGGGCAGGTAAAGAGAGGTAGCTGCTCAATTATTTTTTACAGATTGGGGCAGCCGGAAGCCTTTTCAAGTTCTGAAGGTCTTCTTAAAAACGCTCCGGGTTTCCGGCCTCTCTTTCATTTTAAAAGACCGCCCGGTTCCAGAGGCAGTGATTTTTCAAAACTCAGTTTAATTTCTGGGAAATGATTGTTGTAAATTCAAAACTCTGTTAAATAATACAGAGAATCTTATTACAAAATAAGTTCTAAAATTAAACCCTAAATTTAATTCTGAAATTAAACCCTAAATTTAATTCTAAAATTAAATTCTATAATTCAATTTTAAAATTAAGGAATTAAAGGAAAGGAATTAAAGAATAATCAGTTAAAAATCAATCAGGAGAATCGAGAATGGCAACGATAATTTATGACGACGAAACCACTTTTGATGCACTTAAGGACAGGACCATCGCAGTAATGGGTTACGGAAGCCAGGGGCACGCCCATGCCAGGAACCTCCACGAATCCGGGCTTAATGTTATTGTCGGGCTCAGGCAGGGAAGTTCAAGCTGGGCAAAAGCCGAGTCTGACGGTCTTAAAGTCATGACTGTTGACGACGCCTCCAGAGCTGCGGATGTTATCATGATCCTCCTCCCTGACGAAAAGCAGGCAGCAGTTTACTATTCTCAGATTGAGCCCAACCTGAAAGCCGGAGACGCCCTTGTTTTTGCTCACGGCTTCAACATCCACTATAACCAGATAGTGCCTCCAAAAGATGTCGACGTCTTCATGGTTGCCCCCAAAGGTCCCGGGCACATTGTCAGGAGGACCTACACTGAAGGCATCGGGGTTCCGGGCCTGATCGCAGTCTACCAGGACGCGACCGGAAAAGCCAGAGACCTTGCTCTTTCTTATGCAAAGGGAATAGGCGCCACAAGGGCGGGAGTCTATGAGACCACTTTCCGTGAAGAAACCGAAACCGATCTCTTCGGAGAACAGGTTGACCTCTGCGGAGGGCTTTCTGCACTTATCAAGACCGCTTTTGAAGTGCTTGTAGAAGCAGGGTACCAGCCGGAAATGGCTTACTTTGAGACCTGCCACGAAGTTAAACTCATTGTTGACCTTATCTACGAAGGCGGGCTTGAGAGAATGTGGCACTCAGTTTCCAATACTGCCGAATATGGTGGCATGACAGTTGGTCCCAGGGTCATCAACGAGTATTCCCGTGAAGCCATGTACGAGGCACTTGAGAGGATCCAGAACGGAGAGTTCGCAAAAGAGTTCGTACTCGAAGGCATGGTCAACCACCCTGTTCTTAAAGCCATGGAACGCCAGGAAAAGGAACACCAGCTTGAGGTTGTCGGAAAACAGATCCGTGCAAACATCCCCTGGCTCAACAAGAAGATTGATGACGACTGAACGTGAAATTGCTCTTTCTCATTTCTAGCCAGGTCAGTTATATGGCCTGGCAGGCTCATTTTTTATGAAACATTTCCTTGATGGTTCATTTTTCTCGTTGCTTTTTTCTGCCGCTTCTTTTTTGACCTGCACCCGGCAGTCCTCTGGATTCTTTTACCGGGTCTTCCCGAACCTTCCGGTAAAGTTTAATTGCCTGCTGCCAGTATTTTAACAGAAGATTCATAAATCCGGAATTGGAAATTCAATCAGGAGTGAAATCATGCCAGCATCAGGAGAAAACAAAGTCATTGACATCATACTCAACCGACGGAGTGTCCGGGAATTTAACGACAGACCAATCAGCAAGGAAGAAATCAATAAAATTCTTAATGCAGGCCGCTGGGCTCCTTCCGGGTTGAACAACCAGCCCTGGCGCTTTATCGTTATCAGGGACCCTGAAACCATTCTTAAGCTTTCGGAATGCACACATTATTCCATTATTATTGAAGGAGCTCCCCTGCTTATAGCAGCTTTTCTGGATACTGAAAATTCCTACAACAGGACAAAGGATGTCCAGGCAATAGGAGCTTCTATCCAGAACATGCTTCTTGCCTGCTGTGACCTTGGCCTTGGTGCCGTCTGGCTGGGAGAGATCCTGAAACAGAATGAAAAGGTTAACTCAATCCTGCACTGCCCTCCAGAACTTGACCTTATGGCAGTCCTTGCTATAGGGGAGCCTGCGCCCGGAAAACGTACCTCTTCCAGAAAACCCCTTTCCGAGCTTGTTTTTAATGAAAAATACGGACAGAAATGGGAAGAATAAATTCCTGAATTTTGAGCATAATCAGGGATCTGAGCCAGCCTGGGAGAAGTTTATTCTGCTCAATTTTTTTCTGGTTTCTTCGCTGGCTGATACGGATTGTGCCTGATACTGATTTTTTGGCATTTTCCTTCAGGGAGTTTATTTTCTTTCATCATGTCTTACAAATTTTCAATATAATAACATTAAATATTATGAACTTAAAGAAAAGTATTAAATATAACTTCCTCATACATACATATGTCTAGCGAACAGACGTAAAAATGGGAAACGCCTCCTAAATATATTGTACAAACTTGCAATGCTGGAATTCCCCACCTGTGGTGCAGGCAGGTGTGGAGTTTCAGGTGCAAGGGAGTCACAAAAAATCCGGCTTTTTTCCTTTATTGATTATTTTTCTAAACTTTTCTAAATTTTTTTATGGATCTCTCCTGAAAAATGCCGTTAATTCGGGATTCTTGAGTTCACCTGCCCGGGCGGGTTGTTCTCTATCTTATACTGCTGAATTTCTACGGGTATTTTTCCTAAGAACAATCGTTTGGTTTGTGAGCTAAAGAGGATGTCCCGGGGCTTCAGGGACAAACAAAAAACAGAAAAAATTGCCATATTCTCTGGAAATGGCATTTTCTCAATGCATAAAGGAATGAAAAATTGGATCCGAATTATCCGGTGAATTTCATATATTTTTCAGGTCTTTTTTAAGGCTCCCTGTGTTGATTAATACGCGTCAATTTATACACACTTATTTATATATTTTAATTTATATATGTTGATTTATATATTGATTTATATGTGTTGATTTAGATTACGATGGAAGGTTCATCCGTTTCATTTGATTCTGTGGTTATTAGCTTTGAGAGTTTCACTCCTTTGAGCGCCATTATAGCTTCAGCAAGTTCGGTAATTTCTTTACCTTCTCCTTCCAGGACCACTATCTCGAAACAGTCTTCACGATCAGGATAGATATGAATTGAAGACCTTATCAGGTGAGAATAATGGTGCTGTATATCTGTCAGGACATTTGAAAGGCCGCGCTGTGTATGGTCGTAAATAATCACAATCGTTCCTACATGATGGCCTTTAATGTTACCCATCCACTCGTTGTAGGAAATATAACTCCTGATGGAGTCCCTTATGGCTTCCGAGCGGGAAGAATAACCTCTTTTTTCGATAATCTCATCAAATTTACCAAGAAGGGTATCAGGAAGGGAAACCCCTATCCTCATAAGTTCTGTTTCCATAGTACCACCCGCCAGGCAATTTCACATTTGCTGGTATGATATTACTTTGATAATTGTAAGTATTACTATATATGTTTAATTCACTTAAAGATTAATATAAAAGAGTTCTGTTGCAGTTAATACGGAAAATCTAACTGTATCCAAATATTTGAGTCACTTTACAGTCGTGCTGGATTATGTTGGACTATAATAATATCCCATTTCCAACCTTATCCTGACCCTGCAAAATGAAAAATGCAGCCCAGCTAGATGCTTTTTGATAGTCCTAACATAAGTAAAACAGTCTTTTGTTGCAGCAAAAGGCTCTTGAAATGCTGGCATCTGGTTTGAAATTTTTCTGGAAAACCGGAGTCTTTGCGACCTGATTGAGGATTAAATTTATAAGCTATTTAGCACTATAAACAGCCAGTTAACTGATCCCGGTCTTTTGAACCAGCTAACCTGCTGAGCTTTAACAATGAAGGTCTGTGGTGTAGAGGATATCACTGGAGCCTCCGGAGCTCCGAACCTGGGTTCGATTCCCAGCAGACCTGCTTCTTAACTCCACTGCAGGCTTTTTATAAGTTCACTGTGGAGCCGTTGAAAATCGGTTTTAATTTAAGCTTTGTATCCGGTTTTTTTCAGTCCGCCCTCCTGACCGATTTTCTACTCTATTCCGGATAAATCATTTTATTTAGATCAATTCAGGTCGATCATTAAGATTACAGGAACATTCTTAAATTCAGGTCGATTATTAAGATTACAGGATCATTCTTATCTACGGGCAAAAAATATAAAAAGAGAAGTGAAGTAAACATATACAAAAGAGAATTCTGGAGGTTTACAGGATGGCACGCGGATTAAATCGTCGCTCTATACGTATGGGGGGAAGAAGAATTTCCTTAATTCAGTTAATTCTCATAGCAATAATACTTTATTTCCTGCTTCGGTTTCTTCTGCCGCTTGTATGGACTCTGTTTTTGATCATTGTTTTGATCATACTTTTGAAAATAGTGCTGGAAAATCTTTGATTCATCTATATTTTCTTATTTATTTCACTTTTCTTTTTTCGATTTTATATCTTGAATTTAAATTTGCAAATATTATTATTATTTTTAGTAAAGTTAATCTCTGAGGAGTCCAGATTTACTCTTATTTTTAGAAAAGTTTTCCCGATTGGAGCTTAAAGTTACTTTAATTGTTTACTTCATTGTGGAAAGCTTAGCCTTACAAGTTTGATTTCCTTTAGTCACATTGGGGGTTGAGAAATATGGGGATAAAAAAGAACATAATTATTGGCAGAACCGTTCTGGTTCTTCTGGGACTTGCATTGATTACTTTTTGCTCCGGGTGTGTGGAAAAAAATATTTTTGCTGCAAATTTAGGGAGTAAAGTTTCTGCTGCAGACGAAATCAACACTTCTGCTTCACTTATCAACAGTGCTGAGACTCGAATTATGTCTGTAAGGCAGGACGTAGAGTCTAGCACCTATTCTAATGCAAAAATTAATCTGAATGCCTCAGAGACTGATTTTGAGGAAGCTTTAAAGATTCTCAATAATGCCTCTTCGGATTATGAGGAGGAAATTCAGGACATTGAGACATATAAAACTCTAGCTGAAGGCGGCCTGGATAGGGTTCATTCTCTGGAGAGTCTGATTACAGCTATGGAACATTCAGATAAATCCATGGCATATGCATATTCAAAAGAATTCAACCTGAGCAGAAAAGAACTTAATATAGCGAATGAAGCTTTAAATGAGTCTGCTGCTTCATCAATCTCGGCAAAAGAAAAAGTCTTTACGATCGATCCTAAGTCAGTACCGATAGAGCAAAAGAGTTCTATTATTCTGTTAAGAAACGATCTGGAAGCCAGCGAAACTATGCACAGCGAATTAAGACAGATGATGAGCGGAATGTATCCATACATGGACGGGTATGTGTGTCTTTCAAATGGAATAGAATATGGTGACGCTGAGGAATGGGGTAAAGCTGCCGATGAATTTGGAAAAGCTTCTGATAAGTTTTCTGAATCTCAAAAGATTCTGGAGACACTGAAAGATTCAGAGTATTCAGAGGTTTCTGTGACAGCCATCGAAATTTGCGGAATTCTGACTCAAGCGCAAAAAGATTTGCCACATATCGAAGCTGGCTGCAGATATATGGAAAAAGGCCGTTATTATCAGGCAAATGCAGAATTCAATAATGTTTCTTATTATTATTAATCCTGCTAAAAACACAATACAAAGAAACTGAGATAAAAGAATAATAAATGAAGAAGTTTCATCTTTCTTTTATCTCACTGCTATTTCATTACTACTTTTCTTTATTTCTCTGGTTTCACTTTTCTTTCAAATATTCATCAATTGCTTTTGCAGCCTTCTTACCTGCGCCCATTGCGCTGATAACGGTTGCTGCCCCTGTAACCACGTCTCCGCCGGCAAAGACTCCACATTTGGAGGTCGCTCCGGTCTCCTCATCAGCAACTACAGTTCCTCTCTTATTCTGTTCAAGCCCTTCCGAGCCTTTAAAAATGATCGGGTTTGGAGAGGTGCCTATCGCAATAACCACAACATCTGCCGGCACAAGGAATTCCGAGCCTTCAACAGGGACAGGGCTTCTCCTGCCAGATTTATCGGGTTCGCCAAGTTCCATCCTTATGCATTCGACACCTGTGACGTTGAACTTCTCGTCACCAAGGATGCGTACGGGGTTTGTAAGGAGCCTGAAAGTAATGCCCTCTTCTTTGGCGTGCTCGATCTCCTCACGGCGGGCGGGCATCTCATCCTCTCCGCGGCGGTAGACTATGCTTACCTCGTCTGCGCCCAGGCGGAGAGCAGAGCGGGCTGCGTCCATTGCCACATTTCCGCCTCCTACAACCACAACATTCTTCCCGCGCCTGACCGTGGTATCGTATTCGGGGTCATAGGCTTTCATGAGGTTTACCCGGGTCAGGAATTCGTTAGCTGAATATACGCCATTCAGGTTTTCGCCCTCTATTCCCATGAAGCTCGGGAGCCCTGCCCCGGTTCCAAGGAAAACGGCATCGAAATCGTCACATAATTCGTCAAGAGTCTTGATCCTGCCTATGATATAGTTGGGCCTGACCTCAACACCGAGTTTTTCAATGTACTCGATTTCCTGCCGGACAATTTCTTTTGGCAGCCTGAACTCGGGGATGCCGTAACTCAGGACTCCTCCGGCTTTGTGCAGGGACTCAAAGATTGTTACTTTGTGCCCGAGTTTTGCCAGGTCTGCTGCGGCAGTAAGTCCTGCAGGACCGGAACCTACAACTGCCACCCTCTTGCCTGTGGGCGGCATGACCTGTGGAGACTTCACACCTTTTTCGCGCTCATAATCTGCACAGAAACGCTCAAGCCTTCCGATTGCAACAGGCTGGCCCTTTTTCCCCAGTACACAGTGGGCTTCGCACTGGCTTTCCTGAGGGCAGACGCGGCCGCAGATTGCAGGGAGAGCGTTTGTGGCTTTAATCCTTTCAATTGCCCCTTCAAAATTCTCCTCACATATAAGCTGAATAAATCCCGGAATATCCACGTTCACAGGGCAGCCTTCAACACATTTCGGTTCTTTGCAGGCAAGACACCTGGAAGCCTCTGCAAGGGCATCTTCTTTCGTGTAGCCGAGGGCAACTTCATTGAAGTTCTTCCTGCGTTCCCCTGCAGGCTGCTCTGGCATTGGGGTTCTCTCTTTCTTTGCTTTTCCTGTCTTTTCTCCGTGTAATTCTTGCATTTTTTCTTCCCCTCCAGTTCAGTGCAGTCCGCACCTGCATTTCTCTTCATACTTTTCCGTTGCTTCTGTTTCTTCGCCGCGGTACATAGCAAGCCTGTTCATGAGCTGGACAAAATCGACCTTCCTTGCATCAAATTCAGGACCGTCGACGCAGGTAAACTTTGTTTCTCCGCCAACAGTAACCCTGCAGCCTCCACACATCCCTGTTCCGTCCACCATTATGGAGTTAAGGCTTACAAGGATTTCCACATCATAAGGAGAAGCAACCCCTGCTCCTACTTTCATCATAATTGGGGGTCCTATAATTACCACTCTTGCAACCTTTTCCCCGCTGTCCAGGATTCTTTTCATAATATCGGTCACAAACCCGTGGTGACCTTTTGACCCATCATCGGTTGCTATATAAAGCTCGGAACTGGCTTTCTCCATTTCATCTTCAAGGATAAGGAGGTCTTTGTTCCTGGCTCCGATTATGGAAATTACTTTATTTCCTGCATTTACGTAAGCTTTAGCCTGAGGGTAGACAGGGGCAACTCCTACTCCTCCTCCTACAAGAATTACAGTGCCAAGCTTTCTGATGTCGGCAGGAGTTCCAAGGGGTCCGACAAAATCTTCAAGGGAATCGCCTGCAGAAAGTTTTGCAAGCTGCTTTGTGGTCTTGCCCATTTCCTGAAAAATTACTGTAACCGTTCCTGTCCCTTTTTCAAAATCAGCAATTGTAAGAGGAACTCTTTCCCCCCTTTCATCAATCCTGAGGATTATAAACTGTCCGGCTTTTGCAGCCTTTGCTACATCAGGGGCATCTATTACCATCCTGTGCACCGATGGAGCGATTTCTTCCTTTTCCAGTATTCTATATACCATAAGATCACATTTTCCTGACTAAGAGCATATCTTCTGAACAAATGATAGGGTAAATTTAAATGTAACTGAAGTTTATGAAGGGTTAATCACATGAAAGATTTTTCCCATGAACTGTTTTTTCCATGAAGGCCTGTCCCTTTAACTTTCCGAATGGACGTTCTCCTTATACTGATTAATGGGATATATATTCTACCAAATAATTTTAATTATTCTAGCCTGTTTCGCTTCTTCTTATTTATTGAAACAAACGCCTTCTTTTTTGGCATCTTTTTTGAAAATGAGCAGGGTTTTTCAGGCCTTCTTATCCTTCCTACAAAAATTTAATAAATCTGGTGGGTGTAATAAAATTAGGGGTAAATTCCCAGGTCTATTTTATCCGGGAATAGCTGAAAGGAGGGATGAAAGAAAATAAGGCTCAGAGGCCTGAATATAACCATCTCGTTCAAAAGCAAATAGAAAATACTGTTCAGGAGACCGTTTGTTTGCTGCGAGGGACCTGATGATCAGCCTTAAAATCCCATAGATTAAGGTCTGCTAAATATAACCCATGACGCCTGAAAAGCGGGAGTCCTTAAAGGTTAACCGGGTCCTGGAACGCTGGGTTGAAACCTGTGGTATAAATTATATTTTCTAAGGTATAAGCTGATCAGGGGAGTTGAAGATATGCCAGAACATAAGAAAAAGCCTCTTGTAAGTTGCGACAAGTATGACGAGGAAGAGAAAAAAGAACTTCTTACGGAAGAAAAGAAAGATGTAGAAGAAGTTAAAGTTGAACCAATACACCCCTCCGAACAGAGAGGAGGTAAAAAGAAAAGCCTTCTTGACACGTGCAAGTAAGCAGGCTGACATTTTTTAATTTTTTTCTATTTTTTTACTTTTTTAATTTTTTCTGTTTTTTTACTTTTTTAATTTTTTCTGTTTTTTTACTTTACTAGCTTCTTTCTCCGTTTTTTTATTTTTCAAACTCCTTTTCTTATTTTTACTTTTCATCTTCTTTTCCTGTTTTTGCTTTTCTAGCCTCTTTTCAGTCTTTATTTTATTCTGCTTTTCCCTTTTTAATAGCAAGTTTTCTCAAATAATATATTGATATATGCTCATATATCCATATAACAATGCTTTATAATAAAGTAAAATTCTTTAAAGCCCTCGGGGATGAGACCCGGCTTACTATTCTCTCTTATCTGCTCGAGCATAGCTACTGTGCCTGTGATTTTTCATCCCTTACAAAAAAAGACCAGACAACCGTTTCAAAACATTTGAAGGTTCTTGTTGAAGCTGATATTTTAAAGTACGAAAAAAAGGGACGAAACATAATTTACAGCATTAAAAACAGGGAGATAGAATGCCTGTTAAGATCTCTTGGAATCAGGGATGTAAAACCCTGTTGCGACAGGCAACAGGCATCCTGGCTCTGTTTTTCGGTCGTGGCTGAAAACAGAGCTGGAAATCTTATCGATGAGGAGATTGAAGACCGGGCTGAAAGCGAAGCTAAGGATAAGTCGAAAGTAAACCTTCAGGCAAAAAAGAAATGAAGTTAAACAAAAATGAGGTAAAATAATGGACGCAAAATAATGGACGCGAACGAGAAAAAAGAAGTCATCAAGAAGAGATTTCAGGAAATTGCAATGTCAGGGGGGACATGCTGTTCCGGGGGAGGGTGTTGTGGAGATTCAAGTTCGTCAGATATTTCCAGAGCTATCGGCTATTCTGAAGCTGATATTGAGGCTGTTCCGGATGCAAACATGGGGCTCGGCTGCGGTAACCCCGCCTCTATTGCTGAATTAAAACCCGGTGATATTGTCCTTGATCTGGGTTCAGGCGCTGGATTTGATTGTTTCCTTGCTGCACAGAAAGTCGGAAACTCAGGAAAGGTTATCGGGGTCGATATGACTCCTGAAATGGTTGAAAAAGTGCAGGCTAATGCCCGAAAATATGGCTACTCAAATGTTGAGTTCCGCCAGGGAGATATTGAAGCCCTTCCGGTTGAGGACAGTTCCGTGGATGTTATTATCAGCAACTGCGTAATTAACCTGGCGCCTGATAAAGAAAAGGTTTTCAGGGAAGCTTTCAGGGTTCTGAAACTTGGAGGCAGGCTGTATATCTCAGATCTGGTTCTCCTTGATGAGCTGCCTGAAGACCTTAAAAACGACAGGGATCTTCTTGCAGGCTGTGTTGCAGGAGCCGTGTTAAAAGAAGAGTATCTGAAGCTTTTGAAAAGAGCAGGCTTTTCAGTTGAAATCCTGGCTGAGGATCCGGATATCAGTAAAAGTCAGTATAAGGGTCTGCCTGTAGAAAGCCTCAAATTGAAAGCGTGGGTATGACCATAACAGGAGCTTAATAAAATCTTCAAACAGAACAGGAAATTAATAAGATCTTCAAAATCAATTTTTTTCTTTTTCCTCTCTTTTTTAATGTTTAAATCTCTATTTCTTCTATTTCATCGGTTTCGGGAAAAGCTTATTTAACGGCTTCTTTATATATGGCTTGAAGAATCATGTTTTCATGTACTTATGTCTGATTCAATGTCTTTGCTTCCATAAATTCTCTTAATATTTCATCACTTCAGAACAATCTATATATTAATATAGAGTGGGGTATACTTAATTGGATAGATTTTATCAACATCTAAAGGAGATGACAGGATTAAGTCGATAATTCTTGCAGGTGGTTCAGGGACAAGGCTCTGGCCTCTCAGCCGGGAAATGTATCCCAAACAATTTTTAAAATTCGGGGAAACTTCACTTTTTCAGGAGACTGTACTTCGATGTCTTGAGGTTTCGGACATCTCTGAAGTCTTTGTCGTAACCAATGAAGCCCAGAAGTTTTTCGTTATTGGGCAGATCAAAGAAGCAGGGTATTCAATTCCTCCTGAGAATATATTGATAGAGCCTGAAGGCAAGAACACGCTTCCTGCAATTTTCTTTGGGATGAAAGAAATTGAAAAAAAATTCGGGGATTCAATTGTAGGAGTATTCTCCTCAGACCATGTCCTTGACAGGGCTGCAATGGCGACAATTTCTTCAGCTGAAAATCTGGCTTCGGATTATCTCGTCACTTTTGGGGTTGTTCCTACCTTCCCTCATACCGGGTATGGCTACATCAAAGCTTCAGAGGCATGCAGTCCGGGCTACAGGGTCTCAGAATTCAGGGAAAAGCCTGATTTTGAAACCGCAAAAAAATACATTGAGGAAGGGTGCCTGTGGAACAGCGGGATGTTCCTTTTTGAGACCAGGCTCTTTTTTGAAGAAGCCAGAAAACATGCTCCTTCAGTTTATGGCTGCTTTGAGAAAGAAGGAGATATTAATCAAATTTACGAATGTGTGGATAACATCTCCATCGACTACGGCATAATGGAGAAATCCGATAAGGTTGCGGTTGTAAGGCTGGATCATAAATGGAGCGACCTTGGAAATTTTGCAGCAATTTATGATGAGCTCGAAAAGGATTCTGTAGGAAATGTCATCCATGATTGTGACCCGATGCTTCTTAACTCCGACGGGAACCTGGTGTATTCGAGATGCGGCAAAATTGTTTCTTTGATTGATGTTAAGGATATGGTTGTCGTTGATACAAGTGATGCCCTGTTAATATGCCCCAAATCCAGCAGCCAGAAAGTAAAAGAAATAGTTTCCGAGCTGAAAGGCAGAAAAGACGAACGGGCGTTTATAGGACAGACAGTTTACAGGCCATGGGGGTCATATACATTGCTCGATGCCTCTCCCGGGCACAAAATTAAGAATATCACCGTGCTCTCAGACCATAAGCTGAGCCTTCAATTACATTACCACAGGAGCGAACACTGGGTGGTCGTAAAAGGTATGGCATGCGTGGAAGTTGATGGAAAGCAGTTTTTCCTGGGACCTGGAGAAAGCACATTTATCCGGGCAGGACAAAAACACAGGCTGTCGAATCCCGGAAAGCTCCCTCTTGAAATTATCGAGGTGCAGCTGGGAGAGCTTGTGGATGAAGAGGATATTGTCAGGTTTGATGATGTGTATGGGAGAAGATGAGTGAACTAGCAATATGATACGAAGTTGATATTTTTAATAAAATGATTGTGAGCATGGGAAACATTGGGGAAATGATATATGTATCAACAACGGTAAAAAGAAAGGTTTGAATGCTCCAGAAATTTTATGAAACGTAAACGATGTTTTAGACGTGCTCAACATAAATGCTATTTTCTCGAATATTTTAAAAATAGATCCTATTCAACGCCAGAGCATAATTTCATTGTTCTGGCAGGTATCATTTACAGCCATAGGCTTCCTGAGCACCATGTACTTCGCACGTGCGGTAGGTGCTTCAATTCTTGGTTCATATTTCCTTTTTTTAGCATATTATAGTATTTTTGGTATGTTCACCGATGGTGGATTTGGTGGAGCTGCAGTTAAACGTATCAGTGAGGGCGAAGAGCCAGATGCATATTTTAGCGCATACTTTATACTCCGGTTAGTGTTCACGATTACTGGAGTACTGGTTTTGATCCTGTTTAAAGATTACTTTGTGGATCTCATCAACTCCGGTATATTTGTCTGGTTGTTGATGTTATTGCTAGTCACAGCAATTGCGGGACCAATTTCAAGTGGGATTGCCGGTACAGGCAAAATGGGAGTACGCAACACCTGTGAAGGGATAAACAATATTTCGCGTGTTATAATCCAGATACCGGCAATATATCTTGGCTACGAGACCGCAGGTCTGGCTGGGGGCATGTTGGCTGGAGTGATCATAGCAGCAATAATTGAGTTCCGTTTTTTTGATCTGCATTTAGTAAGTTTCAAATGGGAGCATATAAAAAGCTTATCCGTTTTTTCTTTCTGGTTGTTTTTAACATCCAGTGGTGTGCTTGTGTTTTCACAGGCAGACACTGTTCTTATCGGGTACTTTATGGACATTGAAAATGTTGGTATTTACAGGGTAGTGCTTCAGTTTACAGGAGTTGCTACATTCAGCTCAAGTGCGATAAGGATGACGCTTTGGCCCAGAGTTAGCCAGTGGAGTAAAACCAATGAAATTCCTCTTATAGAGGAATCCCTGTCACGTGCGATTAGCTACTCATTAATTCTGGCAGTCCCCGTACTTGTGGGTGGTATATTATTGGGGGATCGACTGCTATATTCTTTTTACGGTGAAGACTTTGCCCAGGGATACCAGGTATTGATAATATTACTTGGTGTGCAGGTAATTAATGTGTTCCAGTATTTTTTTACAATGTATCTGGATGCTCTGGATCATCCTCAAGAATCATTTAAGGTCACAGCGGTCGGTGTTGGAGCAAACATTGCGTTGAATATAATACTTATCCCTCTCATGGGTATAAACGGAGCAGCAATAGCAACACTGGCAACAATGTCACTCAACGCCTTACTCGCCTGGAGTGCTTTATCCAGGCATATGACAGTAAGATTGGAACGTCAAAGTCTGTCTAATATCATGATATCTTCGGCCATCATGGGAGTGATTGTTGGTGGGTATCGTTTGTTTGTGCCGCTTTCCAATGTCTGGGTTACGATACTTGTGGTTGCTATCGGTGGGGTAGTATACGGTTTCTTGATCCTGAAATCTGATAAAAAAGTGTACACTGAAATGAAAGATATTGTGGAGAAGGTCGGTATAGGTTTTGTTTGGCCAGGATGGTTGTGAATCGACATTTATACTTGGCACTTATAATGCGGCTTCTAAGAATTCATGTTTTTAAATAAGACCCCAAATTTCCTAAACCACTTATGCCCTGCATAGTTACGTATAATTTTGCAAAAACCAGGATTTATGTTCAGTCTATTTTCCTAGTATCGTGAAAACCCAAATGTTGAACATATATTTTAATGACTACCATCAGCTGATATTGTTTTGATCTAAATTGATGATCCATAATTAAGTTTTCATGGTACTAGTGCTTAGATTCCAAAATAGATTCATTGGTGAACAGAAAATTTGTTGATCAATAGACCGATTCAAAATCAATGTGCATATGAACACACTTTGGAATCGCAGTACTAGATTACAGATACATGAATCTTTGTTCCTTTTTTCTTTTTTAATCCATAAACCATCTTCAGACCGTTTTTTTAGCCATTTTCACGCAGTTTCTAAGGCCCGTATTTTTTGGCATATCTGCTCGTAAAAATCTATAACAGGAGTATAAAGATTCCATTGATATCCTGACAATATATGGTCATTATTTTTTCTTTTAACTTTTGGTTGAGATTGAAAGTGCATGTGAACATGCCCCAACTAAACATCACCGTTCTTCAAAGCGTATACTATCCTCTATATAACATAAACTTAAATTATACACCATTTTAAAAGGGGTCTATGGATAACTTAGCACAAAGATCAAGTTGGAAAATGTGAGAAAGATGACTGGAATTAGCGTCATTATTCCTACATGGAATAGAGCAGAAACACTTGGTAAGGCTATTTCAAGCGCCTTAAACCAAACTCTTCCTCCTCTTGAAATCATTATTTGTGGTGTTGAAGGTTCACCAGATCAAAAAGTTGTTAACTCAATCAACGATCCTCGGGTGAGATGGATAGAGGGTGGGCGTGATGGGCTTGCCTCAATCCCTCGTAATAGAGGTATTAAAGCAAGCAGGGGAGAGTGGTTAGCATTTTTGGATAGCGATGATGAGTGGTTACCGGACAAACTTGAAAAACAGCTCAAGCACGCTAACAAAATGGGATGCAGTGCTGCATGCTCTGACGCAATAAGGTATATTCCGTCTCAAGGGTACGCAGGAACGATAATTAACGGGGCTGTTTCTGGAAATTTAATATCTTTTCCTTTACTTACTTGTGATAATTATGTGGTTTGCAGTTCGGTTTTGATTAGAAAAGACATTGTGGAAAAATGCGGTGGATTCCCAGAAAGCAGATCATTGAAAGTTGGGGAAGACTACGCATTGTGGCTGCGTACCGCTACATTTACGGATTTCGCCTTTGTAAATGAACCATTATTAATTTATAGAGACGAACCTCAAACAAGTATAAGAGCTTTTAGCCCACCTATTTTGGATCTGAGAGTTAATGTTTTTAAGTCATTTGTCTCATGGGTAAATAATCCTGACTATGATATAAACAACAAAAAATATCTCTATCTAGCAAAAAAATTACTTTTTGAAGCTCGTACCCGAAAAATATTATCCAATTTCTCCGAAAACACAAAAAGAGTACTTAAAGAAATAAACCTGAAAAATTATAACATACGATAAAACATGAAAATATTACATACCGTTGAGTTATATCATCCCTCAGTAGGAGGATCACAGGAAGTAGTACGTCAACTTTCGGAAAGGCTGGTCCGATTGGGTCACGATGTGACTGTAGCAACAACAGATTTGCCAGAAAGGAATTTTAAAGTTTACAATGGTGTCAAGATTGAAGAGTTTAATATCTGGGGAAGTGAAGTAACAGGTTTTTCAGGTGAAGTAGAGAGTTATAAACAGTTCCTGCTTGAGTCCAATTTCGATATCATAATGAATTATGGTGCACAGCAGTGGGCTACCGATCTGATGCTACCTATACTGGATAAAATTTCTGCAAAAAAAGTTATTGTACCTTGCGGCTTTTCCGGACTATACCTGTCAAAGTACGGCAAATACTTTGAAAAAATGAAGTCCTTGCTCAGACAATATGACAGTTGTGTCTATCTTTCAAACAATTATAGAGACATCAACTTTGCCCGAAAGTATGGAGCTGCTGAAAATTGCATAATTATTCCAAATGGGGCAGCACTGGATGAGTTTGAGCTGAAGCCTAATATTGAAATTAGAGCGGCACTGAATATTCCAAAAGACCACTTTCTGATAATGCATGTGGGATCTCATACAGGTATGAAAGGACATAAAGAAGCTATTAAGATCTTTAAAAAAGCAAAAATAAAACACAGCACTTTTTTGATAGTGGCCAACAGCTTTGGCGGTGGATGTATAAGACGCTGCCTGCTGGCTGAAAAGCTATACAAATATAGCCCTTTTTCAAAATTATCTGACAAAAAGATTGTAATAACATTTCTCACAAGAGAAGAAACTGTTGCTGCATACCACGAAGCCGATCTTTTTCTCTTCCCTTCGAATGTAGAGTGCTCTCCGATTGTTCTTTTCGAGGCTATAGCTTCAAAGACACCTTTTCTAGTAACAGATGTTGGTAACTCTAAAGAAATTATTGAGTGGACAAACGGCGGTGAACTTTTGCCAACATTAAAACGTGCAAATGGCTTCGTCAAAGCTGATGTCAATAAATCGGTTAAGACCCTTGAGAATATATATAACGATAAAGGCAAACGTCAGTTTCTTTCTGTTAATGGGTATAACTCGTGGAAAAACTCATTTACCTGGGAACTGATTGCAAAAAGGTACGAAGCCTTATATCTGAAACTGATAGATGATAACAAATAAAATTTTTTAAGCCCCTATGCCAATTCAGATGCCGGGGTGGAAGGTCTGGTTTTTTCACGTGAATGGAAAAATGCGGTACTTAAATCACTGATTCCGGAATAAAAGAGGCGAAATGAGCATAAACTTTTCGAAAACTGGATGAGATCATAAGATGCCAAAAGTAACCGTATTAATGGCTGTATTTAATGCAGAAAAATATCTGAATGAGGCAATTGAGAGTATTTTAAACCAGACTTTCAGTAATCTAGAATTTCTGATTATTTATGATAAATCTCAGGACAAAACCCTTGAGATACTGAAAAGTTATAGCGACCCGAGACTTAGAATAATCGAAAATGAGGAGAGACTGGGCTTTGTAAAATCCTTAAACAAAGGTCTATCCCTTGCTGAGGGTGAATTTATTGCAAGAATGGATGCAGATGACATCTCACTCCCGAAAAGATTGGCTATACAGCTCGATTATTTTGATAGTCATCCCTTTATTGATTTTGTATGCAGTTCGATTAGTGTAATGGATGAAACAGGGTGTGTCATCGATTACATAGCTGATATATCCTCCTCCGATGAAATATATTATACACTAAACTTTAGAAATTGCATTGCTCACGGCTCTGTTATGTTCCGAAAAAGTATAATTGATCTGGTTGGTAATTATGAAGAAAGCTGTGCAGCTGAAGATTATAATTTATGGCACAGAATCTCAAAAAAATACGTTATCCATAAAATAGATCAGCCACTATATGGGTGGAGAACACATAAAACGTCAATCAGTTCCGTAAACTCTACCAGACTCAGAGAAGCTGCATATGGAATTTTTCGGGCGAATTTAATAAACTTACTTGGAAGAAACGTTGAAGGCAAATTAACCAGGCTTGTGTGGGATAATTTCTGCAATACTCATTATGCTGACCTCAATGACTATTCGTACAAAGAAATAGCCACTATAGCAGAGCTGATCAGGGAGTTGAATATAAAAATTGTAAATACTACGCCACCCGGTTTAAGTAAACGTGTGATAACCGATCTGGGTAATGAAAAGTATATGCGATACCTGTTTGTAACGGGAAGAAAAATGGGTTTATTTAAAACGCTTGAACTAATCAATAGTATCGATGAAAATAGTATATATAAAGTCTCAATAATCCGAAAACTGATTAACAATTTTATAAAAAGCACGATAAATAAAAAAGACATCGGAAGAAATTATTGAATCATCCTGGGGCCTGTTGCAAACTAACTCCAGTGGCATACGGTTGTTTCTTAACAAAATAGGTTGATAAAATAGGTTGACAAAATAGGTTGATAAAATAGGTTGACAAAATAGGTTGGATAACTTATCAAGATAATTGAGTACAGCGCGAGAGTTTACTTGAGCCATTTAACCATGGGTCTTAAGATTATTTCTTATAATCCTGCGACTCAGTTCCAGTAAAAAACAGGGTATCATGTATACTGATTTGATACCAAAAATCTTAACCAAAAACACGATATGGTTTCTTGCATAATAGTAAGTCTGACTCAAGGGATCGGATATTCTGCAGCCACCAGTGTTAATTTTTGCGTGATCTGCCACGGCCTTTGGCTGAAAATAATACCTGTACCCTTTCTTTGCGAGTCTGAGCTGCAAATCACTCTCTTCTCTACAGTAGTTTCTTTTATACGTGTTTTCAGTATACCCTCTCACTTCTCTTAATATTGAGGTATCATAAAGACTGCACGCATGTCCAATGACAACTTCCATAAGTTTACCACCAAAATCTTTGCTGTAATTATTAAAGATCTCACCGGTCCATTTATTTATCAAGAAAGGTACATTCTGTTTTGCAGCCTGGTTTACAGCTTCACTTCGCTGGTCTATTTTTTCAATAAGGCGAGGAACTACTATTGCTCTTATTCCTCTTGAACGCAACAAGTTATAAGTATCAACCATTACCTCCAAAAAATCAGGATGTAATATCAAGTCGTCCTCTATATATAGTGTTAATTCGCCTGTTGCCATAGCCAACGCTATATTTCGATTTCTTGGACTGCCCTGATTATTCGCATTTATGTTCACTTTTATCCGGGAATCAAGTTTAGTAAACTCCATCACAATAGTTGCTGTATCATCAATTGACCCGTCATCCGAAATTATCAATTCCCAGTTAGTATATGTTTGTTTTAGTATGGAGTCAACACAGCGTCTCACAAGTGAAGACCTGTTATACGTAGGTAAAATTATCGAAACTCTGGGTGTTTTATTCACAGTTCATCCACCTGTTCATAGATCTCGCGAGTTTTTCTCGCGGCTTTTTCCCAGCTAAACATTTTTGATCTGTCAAGTCCCTTCCTGATCATCTCTTCTCTGAGCCCGTCTTCTGTTAATACTTCATACATTTCTTCAGCAAATTTATTTGCGTCGTATGGGTCTATAATTATAGCAGCATCCCCTACAACTTCAGGCAGTGAAGAGCTGTTTGATGTTATTACCGGGGTCCCGCAAGCCATAGCTTCGAGAGGTGGTATTCCAAAACCCTCATACAAAGATGGAAATACAAATAAGTCTACAGCATTGTATATTTTTGCTAATTCACTCTCTGGCACATACCCTGCAAAGATAACATCCTTCTGTAAATTCAGGGACTCTATTTGTTTCAGGAGTTTTTCTCTTACTCGCAGGTAATTTGGCGTTCCGACTTTCAATAATTTTATCTGTGAAATTTTACTTTTTAATTTATCGAATGAATTTATTAAAACTTGAATATTTTTTCTTGGTTCTTCCGCTCCGACATACAGGATTACTTTCTCATCTTCTTTTATTCCATACTTTTTCAAAATTGACTTATTTCGATTTTGATAGTATAAATTGTGGTTTACAGCAGGAGGTATAATCTCTATCTTATCTTCTGGATATCTTATATGTTTAATAATATCGTTTTTAGAAAATTCGGATACCGTAATTATTTTTTCTGCTTTTCTCAATCCTTTTGCATTAAGTTTCCATATGGGGTTCTGGGTATGATAGTATGCAATAGGTATAATATCATGGCAGGTAACAATTGTTTTTTTTAAATCTATTAGCTCGAGAAGAAACGCCAGATCCTGGCGGGTCACATGCTTAACGTTATTCTTAGTTACTTCTTTCTTTACAATGAATGGATATACAAAGTATTCAACAATTTTATTAACCCCAGGTGTCTTTGATATGTCCGGATATTCAATCCTATTTAATTTGACGTTCCCTAGCTTGCTATTGATTTCACTTTGATATTTTGACATCCCGAATATCTCATCTGTTTTCAGGCCGTTTATATAATCAATTTCCATATCTAAATTCCCCAAAAATCCAGGAATAATTCTGCAAAGGTTGCTTTTAATGAAAAAATTAATGATTTGTCTTATTACTTTGCTTTATGTACTCTTTTTCTATTCTAGCTGATACTTCATTCCAGTCCATTATTCCCTTTAATCTCCCAGAAACCGGTTCTCTTTTAAATATCTCAATTTTTTGAAGCGAATCAATCACTTTTTCTACTGTTACAGGATTCTCAATCCCTGCGCAATTTTCCCCATCAACAAACTCTTCAAGTGCACTCCCCTTTGCAACCACACATGGTATTCCTGCAGCCAGTGCCTCAGCAACCGTTATTCCATATGCTTCATGGGAAGAGAGCATCAAAAATATATCGGCATCTGCATAACATTCGAGAAGCTCCTCTCTTGAAAGATTTTTCAACCACTCGGCCCTTTCAGCCACCTCCATGCTTTTTGCCATATTTCGGAGCTCTTCTTCGTAGGGTCCCTTTCCAACAACCCTTAACCTGAAATCTTTCAGTTCAGGCAGGCTTTGAATTATATACTGCACCCCCTTATACTCTTCCAGACGACCAACATAAAGGAGAGTTTTCTCTTTTCCTCTTTTCTTTTCAACGCCTTTACCTTTTTGACTATTTCTCAGATGCTCAAACTCTTTGAGATTGACCCCATTTGGAATTTTTACAGTTTTTCCTTCAACTCTAAAATCAGCCTCAACTAGCCTTTTTTCGTACTCTGAGACACATATCACGGAATCTGACCTGGAAAATATCACTTTTCCAAAGAGCCTGTACGGCTTATGCAGCAGGTTTCTAAATGCTGTATGCCCGCTCCTGTGGTAATGAGGTGTAAATACAAACCTTCTTCCACGTTTTCCAAGAGCTGCAAATAAAGCAGGAAGAGCGTGATAGCTGTGTGCATGAATCACATCAAAATTGTGCTTTTTAAGATAAAAATAGATCTGCGGGGCAAAGTAGTATGCATTTCCTGGGGCGAAAGACCTGAACCTTAATATCTTTACCCCATTTATAGTGTCCCTTTTTTCAAGTTTTCCAGAAGGGTCTGTTGTTATAACCTCAACATCATGCCCTGCCCTGACCAGCCTCTCGCTAATTTCTTTGACATGTGTTTCCACTCCTCCAATATCAGGAGAATAACGAGGACAGATCTGGGCTATTTTCAAGAATAAACCTCTTTTACACGAATAATTATAAGGAGTAATGCATTAGCTTAATATAAAGATAATGTGATAGTTAAGATAGATGGCATTCAGCAGAAGCATTTGCATAGTCGGACCTTCCAAGCGTTTTTTAAGTGGAATCAGTTATTATACTATTCGTCTGGCAAATGCAATGCATTCGGAAAAAGATGTTTCTGTTATCTGCTTCAGACAGTTGTTGCCAACCTTTCTTTTTCCCGGAAAGTCTCACGTCGGAAAAGATATCTCTAACCTGAACTTTTCTTCCGGAATCCCTGTTTTTGATGGAATGGACTATAATAACCCACTGACGTGGCTCAGGGCATATAATTTCATTAAAGAACAGAAACCTGATGTCATAATTTTGCAGTGGTGGACCTCCTCAGTTGCCCATATGCAGCTCCTGTTAAAGATATTTGCAGGCATGTCAAATAAGCCAAAAATTATAATCGAATTTCATGAAGTCGTGGATCCCTTTGAAGAGTCCATACTTCCTATTCGGTTATATTCGAAAATAACGGGAAAACTGCTTCGCAAAAACCTTGATGCATATATTACCCATTCGGAATCCGATAAACAGCTTGTTGCAGAAAGATATACAATTGCCCCTGAAAAAATCCATGTAATTCCACACGGGCTTTATGACCAGTATGGAAAACTGCTCGACACAAAGGAAGCAAAAAAGAATCTCTTGATAAATGAAGAGTTTGTGATTCTATCTTTTGGTTTGATCCGAAAGTACAAAGGGACTCCCTACCTTATAAGAGCCTTTGAGCAGCTTCCTCCCGAAATCCTTGAAAAAAGCAGGCTATTGATCGTCGGAGAAATCTGGGAAGACCGAAAAGAACTGTTTGACCAGATTAATGCGTCTCCAGCACACGATAAAATTACGCTTATAGATGAGTACGTTCCTGATGATAGGGTAAATATTTATTTCAGCGCTGCAGATGTGGTGGTTCTGCCCTACCTGAGGGCTTCCCAGAGTGGGATTGCCCATATTGCTATGTCTTTTGGAAAACCGGTGGTAGTCTCTGAAGTAGGCGGCCTGAAAGAATCAATGGCAGGGTATGAAGGTACTTTTTTTGTCCCTCCCGGAGATGTCGAATCCATCAGGGGAGCTGTCCTGAGCCTTCTAGGGACAGGGGAGTATTATGAAGCTCCGGACCAAAAATGGGATAAAATTATAAACTGTTACATTGAATTAACACAATCCATTTAATTTTTTCTTCTGTTGGTGCATCTCTGAAGCCATTTTAATCAGTTTTACGGTGAGAAAATTGAAATTATTATAAGTAATACAGGAAAAGTAAAACCGAATAAATACAACTGAATAAATACAACTGGATAAATACAACTGAATAAATAAAACCGAATAAATACAACTGAATAAATAAAACCGAATAAATAAAACCGAGTAAGTAGAACCGAAATATACATAACCTTTGAATCTCTCTGATTCTCTTCTAATACAAATTATATATTTGTCGCGAAATGAACCTCTTGAAGGGGATTATTATGGTTTCTCAGGATCGTCCTGCAACAACGTTCAAGTCTAGAATAAAGTCCAGCTTGCCTTATACCCTGGTAGTTGCGATAATTGGCTTTGTTTCCCTGTGGATTAGAACACGTCCGTCTGAGTATGTTTTTCTATCCAATGGGTTTGTAAGGTTTGGGGGCAATGATCCCTGGTACCATATGCGTACCCTGAATGTTCTTCTCGAAAATTATCCTCAAAGGATGTTTTTCAACCCTATGACCAATTATCCTTATGGCAGTTACATCCATTTCGGTCCTCTTTTTGACCAGATGATGGCCATAATATCCTTAATTTTAGGACTGGGCAGCCCGAGTCAGGATCTTATCAATACTGTTGGTGCTTATTTCCCTGCAGTTCTGGGTGCTCTTACTGTTATTCCTGTTTACTATATCGGAAAATACCTCGGAGGTCGTAAAACCGGCATCCTCGCTGCAGTCCTTATTGCTTTTGCTCCGGGACAGTTTTTGTCACGTTCGATAATTGGTTTCACGGACCATCACGTGGCTGAGTCTCTATTTAGCACATTCTTCATGATGTTTTTCATGCTGGCAATAATTACTGCAAAGAAAAATAATTTGCGTTTTGAAGATTTATTCAATAAAAACTTCAATGTGGTTAAGGAGCCGCTTATTTATTCTGTAATTGCTGGTGTCATGTATTCCGCTTACCAGCTTTCCTGGCCAGGAGCTTCTCTTTTCTTGTTTATTGCCCTGGTTTATGCTGTTGTCCAGTATATCCTTGATAACTTTAATGGCGAATCGAGTGATTATCTCGGGTTCACAGGTATTATCACATTTCTGGTAAGTGCAATACTTATACTTCCATTTGTCCACCCTGATATGGGATTCTCTCTATATTATTACTCCTGGTTCCACGTTGCAACAGCCACCGGAATAGTAGTTTGTTTTGGAATTTTGAGCTTTATTGAAAGAGAATTCAAAAACCGAAATCTAAAAGCTTACTACTATCCTCTGGCAATATTCGGACTTGGCATTTTCGGACTCCTTGCAATAAGAATCGCGTCCCCACCCATTTATTCACTTATTATAAACGCTCCACATACCGTATTTGGAGTCCAGACAGGCGGTCCTTCCACGATTGCCGAAGTATCCTCAATATTTTACGACGGTGGGGTTTTTACCCTCTCAAGAGTCTTTGGAAACTTTACTGCCTCGGGTTTCTTTGCTTCTTTGCTTGGAATGCTCGTCCTGATTGCAAATGCTGTCCGGAAACCGAAACCTGAAAAGGTACTGGTTCTTGTCTGGAGTGTTTTAATTCTCTTCACAATTTACGGCCAGAACCGCTTCGCGTACTATTACTCAATAAATGTTTCAATTCTCAGTGCCTACATAGGAGGTTTACTTCTTGAAAAGGTAAAGTGGAATGAACTTGATGAAAAATTCAAGTCCACTGTTAAATCTCCTGCAGATATTCCGGGCTTTTTGAAGTTCCTAAGGGTAGAGCAGGTTCTTACGGTCCTGGCTATAGTGGTTGTACTTATTTATCCTGTGTACGGGTCTGCAATGGAACTTACAAAAGGCACAGGTGGTCCTGATGGACCCTGGATAGAAACGTGTCTCTGGCTCAAATCCTATACTCCTGACCCGGGAATGGATTATAACGGAATTTACGAAGCTCCTGAAGACGGGAAGCTTTTCGATTATCCTGATTCTGCATACGGAATTATGTCCTGGTGGGATTATGGTCACTGGATTGAAACTATCGGGCAAAGGATGCCCAATTCAAATCCTTTCCAGGCAGGAATCGGAGGACGCAGGGGAAGCATGGAGGAAGAAAATCAGCCTGGCTCTTCTACTTTCTTTACAGCTCAGTCTGAAGAAGAAGCAACTGAAGTGCTGGAGGCTATCCATCCCGACCCTGAAAAAGAAGGCGCTCGCTATATCATCTCGGATATTGAAATGGCCACTGGCAAGTTTTACGCAATGACTGCCTGGACCCTTGATACCGAAGGCTACTACCAGCCTTACTGGACTGGCAGTGACTACCAGTATCTTCCCTCCACACGTTATTTCGATTCAATGGTGTCAAGGCTTCACCTTCTGGACGGAAATGGGCTTAAACATTACCGCCTTGTCCATGAGACCTGGGCTTATCAAACCCAGGAAGCAGGATACAAGCAGGTCTATAATTTACTTTATGGAAGCAGCGTCCCTGAAGTTGATTCCGGCTATGTCAAGATTTTCGAGTATGTAATGGGTGCTAAAATCACAGGAACAGCTTCCCCCAATGAGACCGTTAATATAAACACAACAATTTTGACAGGTCAGGGAAGAACGTTTGAGTATTCCCAGTCAACAAGTTCTGACTCTGAAGGAAGGTATGAATTTACTGTTCCTTATCCGACAGAAGGTCCCATCCCCGGGGAAACACAGTTCGATACTGCACCTGCGGGCGCTTATGTCGTAAGCTATGGGGATATAACAAAAGAAGTAAGGGTGAATGAGGAAGCAGTGCTGAATGGACAGGAAATAAAAATCTAATGGCAACTTAAAGCCGGAAGCGGGATCTAAAGCTGATATGTGCCGGGATATGCAGATCCTGGGATGTGCAGAAAAAATTAAACTGCACCTGAAAATCTAAACTGCGTTTCTTTCTGCATATCTCTCTTCATATCTTTCTTTAGTCTTTCCGCCTTTTGTGATTTATCTGCCATAAATTCTCTGTCAGAATTCTTTTTTGTGGAGATGGCTGGCGAGATCGAAACCGGGATAAAATTATAAACCTTCAGATTTAATTAATACAATCTGTTCTACTTTCTTCTCACATAAATTATATATTTGATTGTAAAAATCTAGTCCTAAAAGGAATTACTATGAATTCTGAGAATCATCCTGCAACAACGTTCAAGTCTAGAATAAAGTCCAGCTTGCCTTATACCCTGGCAGTTGCGATAATTGGCTTTGTTTCCCTGTGGGTCAGAATGCGCCCTTACGATCATGTGTTTTTGTCCAACGGATTTGTAAAGTTCACGAGTAACGATCCCTGGTACCATATTCGTACCCTGAATGTTCTTCTCGAAAATTATCCTCAAAGGATGTTTTTCAACCCTATGACCAATTATCCTTATGGCAGTTACATCCATTTCGGTCCTCTTTACGACCAGATGATGGCGATAACATCCTTAATTTTAGGACTGGGCAGCCCGAGTCAGGATCTTATCAATACTGTTGGTGCTTATTTCCCTGCAGTTCTGGGTGCTCTTACTGTTATTCCTGTTTACTATATCGGAAAATACCTCGGAGGCCGTAAAACCGGCATCCTCGCTGCAGTCTTTATTGCTTTTGCTCCGGGACAGTTTTTGTCACGCTCACTTATTGGTTTCACGGACCATCACGTGGCTGAGTCTCTATTCAGCACTTTCTTCATGATGTTTTTCATGCTGGCAATAATCACTGCAAAGAAAAAGAATTTGCGTTTTGAAGATTTATTCAATAAAAACTTCAATGTGGTTAAGGAGCCGCTTATTTATTCTATAATTGCTGGTGTCATGTATTCCGCTTACCAGCTTTCCTGGCCAGGAGCTTCTCTTTTCTTGTTTATTGCCCTGGTTTATGCTGTTGTCCAGTATATCCTTGATAACTTTAATGGCGAATCGAGTGATTATCTCGGGTTCACAGGTATTATCACATTTCTGGTAAGTGCGATTCTTATTCTTCCTTTTATTCATCCTGAACTGGGCTTTTCAATGTACTATTACACCTGGTTCCATGTGGCGACAGCCATTGGCACTATGGCAGGCTTTGCAGCTCTGAGTCTTATCCAGAGGGAATTTAAAAACAGGAATCTAAAAGCTTACTACTATCCTCTGGCAATATTCTTACTTGGCTTCCTGGGACTCCTTGCAATAAGATTTGCATCTCCGTCCGTTTATTCTCTTATTATAAGCGCTCCGAATACCGTATTTGGAGTCCTGACAGGAGGAGCGGCTACAATTGGTGAAGTTTCCTCTATGTTTTATTATGGAGGCACTTTCACTTTATCGAGAGCCTTTGGAAACTTCACAGTCTCCGGATTTTTTGCCTCAATAATTGGATTAATTATCCTTCTTGTGAGCGTAATCCGGAAAGCAAAACCTGAAGAAGTGCTGGTTCTGGTCTGGAGTATTTTGATGCTTTTTGCAATTTACGGCCAGAACCGCTTCGCGTACTATTACTCAATTAATGTTTCAATTCTCAGTGCCTACATAGGAGGTTTACTCCTTGAAAAGGTAAAGTGGAATGAACTTGATGAAAAATTCAAGTCCAGTGTAAAATCTCCTGCAGATATTCCGGGTTTCCTGAAGTCCTTCAGGGCAAAGCAGGTTCTTGCGGTCCTGGCTATAGCAGTTTTTCTTATCTACCCTGTATATGGGGCTGCAATGGTACAATCAACAGGTTCAAATGACCCGGATTGGGCATGGATAGAAGCCTGTTTGTGGCTCAAATCCAGCACTCCTGACCCAGGCATGGACTACAACGCTATTTATGAAGCCCCTGAAGACGGGAAGCTTTTCGATTACCCTGAATCTGCATATGGGGTCATGTCCTGGTGGGACTACGGCCATTACATAGAAACCCTGGGCCACAGGATGCCCAATGCGAACCCTTTCCAGGCAGGGATAGGTGGGCGCAGAGGAAGCATTAATGAAACAAATGTGCCAGGTGCTGCACCCTTTTTAACTGCACAATCCGAAGAAGAAGCAACAGAAGTGCTGGAATCTATTCACCCAGACCCTGAAAAATCCGGGGCGCGTTACATTATGTCCGATGAAAGGATGGCTGTTGATATATTTATGGCAATGCCGGAATGGACTCTTGATACCGAAGGGTATATGCAACCTTACTGGACAGGTGACGGTTACCAGTACCTCCCTTCCAAACGTTATTTTGATTCGATGGAATCCAGACTCCATTTTCTGGACGGAAACGGGCTTAAACAGTACCGTCTTGTTTATGAAACATGGGCTTATCAAACCCAGGAAGCAGGATACAAGCAGGTCTATAATTTCCTTTATGGCAGCAGCATCCCTGAAGTTGACTCCGGCTATGTCAAGATTTTCGAGTACGTAAAGGGTGCAAAGATTACAGGAACAGTTTCCCCCAATGAAACTGTCAATATAAACACAACAATTTTGACAGGTCAGGGAAGAACGTTTGAGTATTCCCAGTCGACAAGTTCCGACTCTGAAGGCAGGTATGAGTTTATTGTTCCTTACTCAACCGAAGGCCCCATCCCCGGAGAAACACAGTTCGACACTGCACCGACAGGCGCTTATGTCGTAAGCTATGGGGATACGACCACAGAAGTGAGGGTAAGTGAAGAAGCAGTATTAAATGGAGAAGAAATAAAGGTTTGAAGGGGTATTTCGCCTGGAAGTAAAAAAATAAAGCAGCAAGATGTAAAGCTTGGTTCTCTGCACATCTGCTTTCTTCCAGTCTTTAATTTCCTTTATTATTTTTTCCTTTTTATATCGCTATCTAGATATACTATTAAAAAAACCTATTTTAAAGGTGACGTGTGATGGAAAACCCTATTAAAGGCCGGGTCTGGAAATTCGGAAACGATATAGATACTGATGTAATTATTCCGGGAAAATACCTGAGGACAAAGGATATGCAGGTCTTTGCGGCTCATGCAATGGAAGGTATTGACCCCGGGTTCTCAAAGAAAGCAAAGCCCGGAGATATCATTGTCGCAGGGGACAATTTCGGGTGCGGGTCATCAAGAGAACAGGCTCCTCTGGCTTTGAAGCACGCCGGAATAGCCTGTATCGTCGCAAAATCTTTTGCAAGGATCTTTTTCAGGAATGCAATTAATATTGGTCTGCCTCTAATGGAAGCCGACATTGAATGTGAGGAAGGGGACCAAATTGAAGTTGACCTGCTTAAAGGTGAAGTTAAAGTTTCCGGAAAAGGTGTTTTCAGGGGAAACAAACTTCCTGACTTCCTTCTCGATATGCTCACTGACGGCGGGCTTGTTGCCCATAGAAAAAAAGTCCGGGATCAGGAGAAAGAAGAATCAGCTTAATGGACAATTAAATAAATCAGTTTAACGGACGATTATAGCAAAATTAATGAAATATGCTTTGTTGCCTGGTCTGTAGATTGATCGGGCCAGCAGGGTAACAGCATCAAAAGCGATATTTATGATTTTTCCAGACGAGTACAAATATGTGGGAGTGACTAAAGTGCTCCCCGAAAGCACTGAGGAGCCGGTTTATTTCCTTACGGAGTACCTTATTGAAGAAAGGGAAAAACCCGAAAAAGGCAGTTCTGAGAAAGGCAGTTCTGAGTATACAGTTTACCGCGTTAAAAAAAGCGGAGACGGGTTTCTAAGGAAAGTGGAAGCCCTTGAGACGATCGCCTCAGGAGAAGAGGTTGTCAAATATGATAAGGAACTGAACATCAAGGACCGTGCCCTCCTGATCGAGACGGCGTTAAAACTCTGTACTGGCAGGGTAAACACTGTCATTTTTACGGGTGTGGACAGGCATGTTACCATAGTCCACGAGCCGGACCCTTCCGCTATTCTCGAAATAGAAATTCTTGATGTTGCTCCTCCTGAGCCTGCATGGCTTTCCCAGGTAGTGAGGAGGCTTGAAGCCAGTGGGATTTTCGGGGATCTGCAGGTCAGGTTTACTGAGAATATTGTTGACCTCAGGCGTTTTGAAGGGGAAAAATCTGTCTTCCCATGCAGTTCATCAGGGCTTGAAGGGAAATGCCTTGACTCGGATATTCTTACCGAAGACGGGCACCTGCTTGTAGGATGCGAAATCTCAAAGACTCTTTTTGAGATGCGTTTTCCTGAACTTGAATATTCTTTCATAAACATCTGCCCTTTTAAATCCGAAATAGTTGTGCCTTCAAAATCCTTTATTACACGCTGCTGCAGGTCGGAAAAGTCAGGGCTTGTAAATATTTCAGGTTTTGAAGGGGCTGTTGTCCACTGGGGAGCATCGGAATACCAGGTTTCCGAAGCGGTCCGAAATCTTGTAACCAGGATCAGGAATAAAAACAGTTCCGCCCAGGACCGGTAAATGCAGCCAGAAAACCTTTAAGTGCCGGATAACCTATTATCCCGGGATCTCATGTATAAAACGAAGTCGGAGTTACTTTTTCATGTCTTTTCTTACAAATTTCCTTTTAGGACTGGGGCTTGCAATGGACGCTTTTGCAGTTTCCATGTCAAGCGGCACCACAGTCCGGCCCTTTAAGGTAAGTGATGCCCTCAAGCTGGCTGTCTTTTTCGGGGGCTTCCAGGCCCTGATGCCGGTACTGGGCTGGGTTGGGGGAAGTGCGGTAAGTGGCTTTGTTTCAGATTATGCCCCCTGGATTGCATTCGGGCTCCTGGCTTTCATCGGGGGCAAAATGATCTATGAAGCCCTCTACGGAGACCCGGACGGAAAAGTAAATTCCCTTAACTACTCCATGCTTTTCCTTTTAGCAGTCGCAACAAGCATAGACGCCCTTGCAGTGGGGATCAGCTTTGCTTTTCTGGGGACGCCCATTCTCGAGCCCGTAATTATCATAGGTTGTGTAACATTTGTCATGTCTTTTTGCGGGGCAGTTCTGGGGTACAGGATCGGCCACTTTTTCGAGAATGAGGTTGAAATCCTGGGCGGTTTGATCCTCATAGGGCTTGGAGTAAAAATCCTTGCCGAACATATGGACTGGATCTGAAAATTACCTTAGAATCTTATAAAGTTACGCCAGATTCATATACCTCAAGCCATAGATGCAGTACCATGAGACTCGCGGTAATCGAAGGTGACGGTATCGGCAGGGAAGTGATTCCCGCAGCTGTTGAGGTCCTGGACGCCTTCGGGCTTGAATTCGAAAAAGTGCCTCTGGAAATCGGCTATGCAAGGTGGGAAAGAACAGGCACTGCAATGTCAGAAGAAGATATGGAAATTATAAAGAGCTGCAATGCTGTGCTTTTCGGAGCAGTCACCACGGTACCTGACCCAGGTTATAAAAGTGTTCTCCTGACTATCAGGAAAGAGCTTGACCTTTACGCCAATGTCAGGCCTGTAAAACCCCTGTCTGGCGTTGTGGGAGTTTCCGGAAGAAGCGATTTTGATTTCATTATCGTAAGGGAAAATACTGAAGGGCTTTATTCCGGGATCGAGGAGATAGGACATGATCTTTCCTGGACAAAAAGGGTGATAACCCGAAAGGGTTCTGAGAGGATTTCGGAATACGCCTGCGAGCTTGCAAAAAAAAGGTCCGGCAAATTAACCATTGTCCACAAGTCCAATGTCCTGAAGTCAGACAAACTTTTCCTTGATGTCTGCAGGGAAACTGCCAGCTCTTATGGAGTTGAGTATGGAGACATGCTGGTTGACTCCATGGCTTACAGCCTTATAATGCACCCCGAAAAGTATGATGTTGTGGTAACAACAAACCTTTTCGGAGATATCCTGAGTGATATGTGTGCAGCCCTTGTGGGAAGCCTTGGGCTTGTCCCTAGCGCCAATATAGGGAAAAAGTACGCCTTCTTTGAACCCGTGCACGGGAGTGCCCCTGATATTGCGGGAAAAGGAATTTCAAACCCTCTTGCAGCAATTCTCTGCGTAAAAATGCTGCTCGAATGGATGGGCAAACCCGAAGCCCGACTAATTGATGCTGCAATAGCTGACCTCCTTCAGAAAAAAATAATTACTCCTGACCTGGGAGGCAGGGCGAGCACTGCAGAAGTGGGTAATGCGGTTGCAAAGTATATAATGCAGAACCTTTAACTCTGAATAATGCAGAAACTTAATTCAGAATGATGCAGAGCCTTAATTCAGGATAATGCAGAACTTTAACTCAGAATCCGAAGCCTCGAAAATTTACAGGAATCCTGTTGACGCCGGCGTCAAAAGCCCGGAGTTTTATCATCTGAGAGTAAACAGGCATGAAGAAGATGAAGAAGTTCGTGAGCCGCTCATCAATAACATGGTCCTTTTATCTGGCTTAACCTCGGGGTCTCTATATAGGGAGTCTCTATATAGGGATATACATTCCCTGGCCTGCCCCTTCTTAAGGGCGCGGTCGGACTCCGGCAAGAATAATGCTGGTTAAAGAGTAGCCTGTTCGGAAAAAACAGGAAATTCCTTTAAAAATTATTCGTATGATATCTGCAGTTCATTCTTAACTTTTTTCCTGATCCTTAATTGTTTTTTTCCAAATCCTGCTTGAAAACGAGTTCAATAACAGATATCTCTTTCTTGATATGTTCACTCCTGTTTAAACCGATCTGGACCTTCGGGTCTCCTTTTCTAAAAATTTCAAACCTTTCATAATACCGTGCCCTCTCAACAAGATATTCAAAATATTCTTCCATATTGTTCCCTTTCCCATAGAGTACTTCAGCCTCATTTCTTATAAATTTTTTGAGTATTCTAAAAAACATACTAAACTTATTTGTAATTTCAGAAACAATAATTTTTTAAAAGAATTCTGTGAGGAACACGGATGAACATAAAATATTTTCTAATCTTTTTAATCCTTTTAGCAGTTACTTCATTTACTTTATTTTCAGGCTGCACAGGTTTTGCTGGCAACACTCCTGAGACCTCTGGCAAAAATAGCAACGTCGAAAGCATTGAGAACTTAGTTCCGGATATCAGCAATAATGCCTCTGACGTACTCTATCAGGTCTCAACAATTGATGCCCTGCTTCTGGGAGTCTATGATGGGGTTCTGCCTGTTTCTGATCTTAAAACTCATGGGGACTTTGGTATAGGGACTTTTGATGGGCTCGAAGGGGAAATGCTCGCTCTTGATGGCAATTACTATCAAATAAAAACAGATGGTATTGCTTATCCTGTTTCCGGGGAAATAACAACTCCTTTTGCCACTGTCACCTATTTTGAAGCTGATGAAACTTTTAGGCTTGAGAAATCTGCAAACCTTTCCGAGCTCGAAGATTTTCTTGACCTTAATCTGCCTTCGGAAAATCTTTTTTATGCTGTAAAGGTTGACGGAAATTTCTCTTACGTAAAAGCACGGAGTGTACCCCGGCAGGAGAAGCCTTATCTTCAACTGGCAGATGCAGTATCTTCCCAGTCCGTCTTTGAATTTGAAAACGTAAGTGGTACACTGGTAGGATTCCGAACTCCCGAATACGTAAAGGGCGTAAATGTACCGGGATATCACCTTCACTTTATCACAGAGAACAGAAGCGCAGGCGGGCACGTTCTTGACCTTGAAATGGAAAAAGGAGATGCTGCACTTGATATCACCAGTATATTCTTAATGGAGCTTCCTGCTAGCGGAGACTTCTATAATGCGGAACTTGGCCAGAACCTTCAGGAAGATCTGGAAAAAGTTGAAAAGTAATCTCCAGACTTTAAAGTTTTGCACTATTTCCGGTCGCATTTTGAAAAAAAATTCTCTTCTCTTATTTTTTTATTTTCTGGCCCCTCAAAAATTTCATTAATCATTAAAAAATTACTCGTTAAAAATTATGTTTCTTTGCCCCTCCACTCCCTTCTAATTTTTCATTTAATCCTTCACTTCTTCTTAATTAAATTTCTGTTTTTCTAATATCGATCTTGTTAATTTTTTAGGTCTGTCTGTCCGGTTGTCTGTTAGTTTCGTTTCTTTTTCTTTTTCATCCTCTTCATTTGATTTTTTTAATTTTTGTTGTGTTGAGAAGTTAAATCTCAACATTCCGCCTTTTTAGAGATTTGCAGCCTTCATTATCCGGATTTACCGTTTCCAGCATATTCCGGATACAATTGTTAATTCCTTTCCGGTCTCACATATTCGGTACTGAAACTTTTATCCTCAGGTTCATTTCTGTTATATCCCCGAACTGTCCAGAAATATCCCGGTTTCTGAAGCTCTCAAACTGTTCATAGTACTGAGCTCGTTCTACCAATCCTTTGAATATCTCTTCCATTGTATTCACCTCTACTCCTGAAAATGACTTCTGTACTTATTAACTTCCGCCAAGCAGGGTGAAAGTATTTTTCTAATAAATCTCAGGACTGAATATTTCTAACCTCTACGGCTATCGAATCTGAAAATGCCCAAAAAGTAAATCTTAAATAACCTCTAAATGTTTTCAAAAAAAAGCAATGCCTGATCTGTGAGTCCTCATGGACGAAGCTCACTTTTCTAATTCATAAATTAGTCTCCTGAGCGAAGCGGAGCAAGCGAAAAAGAGCTTTATGCCGCTAATTAATTAAAAATAAGCCCTTCTAACAGGTGGAACAAGTAAAAAGGTCATCTTGGTGCTTGAGATCCTGTTTCCATATAATTTAATGGGAAAGGGCTATCTGCAGGGCCTCGACTCCAGGTTTTTCCAGAACTCCCTGAAAGCGGAGAAGAGGAATGTGGAAAGGCATTAAAGTGTTAGGATATGTGGAAAGGCATTAAAGTGTTTGCATAATACTCTACAGCGTCAGGAAGGGCGTCTCCCACTTCAAAATCATACCTCTTTGAGGCTAAATGCTGCCCGAAACAATCGTTTGAGAAGAGAATCCTGTCCTCTTTCCGAAAAATTTCCATACTGTCAGGCCAGTGAAGCATGGCAGCTTCAAGGAAAATGAGGGTCCTGCCTCCAAGGTCAAGCTCATCGCCTGTTTTCACTATCTCAAGATTCCAGTCCTTACTGCCGGAATCTTTGAAGTAGCCGTTAAGAATACAGACTCCTCTTCCTGTGATGAGGATTTTTGCGTCGCCTGCTTTTTTAGCTCCAGCAGGGAACTTTATGGTCAGGCTCCATATGGTTTACTACTATATAATCGAGCTTTGAGGGGTCAATAAACTGGCGTATGCACCTCACATCTCTTCTGCAAAAGGAGCCTTCACAGTATCAATAAGGTAATTTTTCTCCGACAATAAGGCAGAAGTTACAGGTCGTCCCACCCCTACCCGGGGTGGTAAACCCGTGAAACTCCCTGATGTTTCCCTGCCGTTCCAGTCAATTGATCCTACCCAGTAGATTCTTCTGGCAAGTTCGGCTGTTCCGCCTGTTATCCCAGTTTCCATACGCTGATGGCCTTCTATACTTTTCAGGTCTGCATGCGGAAACTTGTGACATTTTCCAGGTAACTGTCAATAATCTCATAATGTTCTCTTTCATACCTTGACAGCATCTGGAAGAAATTTCTCTGATTTTCGTCTTCTGTTTTTTTTGCAAGCTCGGAATAAAAGTCCTCGCTCTTTCTCTCATGCCTCATGGCTGCCAGCAGTATGCCTGCATCTCCGAGGGTAATCTCTCCCACTTTTGTCCTTGCAGGGTCGAACTCAGGGCTGAAAGACTGCCCGCTGGGAACTTCCGTACTGATAGCAGGCAGTTCTTTTTTATCGCGGTATTCTTCGAGATAACCCAGATGCTTTACTTCTTCGCCTGCAAGGTGCTCGTAAAGCTCCTTAAATTTCGGGTTTTCCATCATGGCAGCCTGCTGCATGTAGAAGTCTTTTGCTTCCTTTTCTCTCTCAATTGCAAGAGCCAGAGCTTCTTCAATCCCTTTAAGATTCCTTACTTCATCTACAGTGTTCTGGTATGCGCTTTCCATATTTTTCCCCCATTTTATTTTTCAGGTTTCCCCTTATTTTAAGAGTTTTCAACTCTCAGCTACCTTCTTTGCTTTCTTTCTCTTCTGTTCCCGAACTTTTACAGTTATATCTTCAGTAGGCCTTTCAATCCCGAATATGTCATATATTTCATAGGGGCTGGTAAGTATGTTTATGTTTTCCATCTGCGCAAGCTTTTCCGAGTTTGTAACATCTACTTCACGCATTGTAAGCTCAAACGCCCTGCCACTGGGTGCGGCAGTTTTTACAGTTCCCCTCTTCTGGTCCACAGGAAGGATGAATATGGGCGTCTTTCCTTTTGCTGTCTGAGACACCGCGTTCGTAACAAGGGTATCTGCAATTCCGTACACTATTTTTGCTACTGTATTGGCGGTTGCCGGGGCTATCAGCAGGAAATCATAATATCCCATCTGCAGCGGGCCTGCAATGAATGGAGAGTTCGGGCCTGCATCCACTTTAAAATTAGGGAAATCATTTTGAATTTTATCCCATAGATGATACCACTTCATTACGGTTTCCCCTTCTTTGGACAGGAAAACCATTGTCTCAACGCCTGTTCTGTTCTTTATGTCTACCAGAATGCTGTAAGTTTCAATCATCTGGTCTCCGGAACCTGTAATTCCCCATGCTATGCGTTTAACCTGTTTGTCTAACGATTCTACCAAGATAACACCTTCCTGGGCTTCAATCCAATCTCTGATGACTTATTACCATGATCATGTGATTATTCCCGGACTTCCGAATCTTTAACCCTTTACCCCGCCTGGAGTTACTGCTTATGTGCTTCTCCGGATATTTCAGGCGCAGGAGTTTGAGGCTCTTCCGAGGCATCAGCCCTCTTTACGAGCTGGGCTGTCTGGATAAGCTTCTTAAGGGTTCTTCTAAGGCTCCGCATGCCTTCCGAATCCTCAGAAACCCCTTCTGCCCCTTTGTCCTTTGACCAGAAGGTGCCTCCCAGGTTTGCCCCGAAAGAGCCTCCTCCAACAGGAATCATTTCATTAATTATGTAAAAAGTATGAATTGTCTGAATAGCAGGTTCCTGTCCGCCTATGCGGTCTCCTCCGTCCGCAATCCCCATCCCTACTTTATTTAAAAATACTTTAGGGTCCCTTGCGACCACAGCCCTGCAGCGGTCCATTATCGTTTTAGTCTGGGCACTTATTGTTCCCTGATAAACAGGAGTTCCTATTATCCAGGCATCTGCCCAGATCATTTTATCGTAAAGTTCAGCCGCTATGTCGTCCTTATGGATGCAGCCTTCTTTCTTTCTAATACAGAAATCACAGTGGATACAGAAATTCAGTTTTTTTCCTTTTGCGGAGAAATATTCCGTCTCTGCACCATACTTCTCCTTTGCGATTTTCAGGGCTTCCTGAACCAGATAATCAGTTGCCATATTTCTGGGGCTTCCCGATATTCCCAGGATCCTTATAGGTTTGGCTTCGGTTTCCTGCATGTCCCTTCTCCTGTATCTCTAAATTAAGGGTCTTTTGAATCAGATTCAGGGTTTATCGAAGTCGGCAACTTCCGGATTCATCCATATGATGTTGTGGCTTCAGGGCAATAATCTTATGCCCTTACGATTTTAACCCTGATTTTTAGTTTTTCCTTCCGTTTTACTTCTTAATCCTTCTGAATAATCCTTCTGAAGACGCTGCCCAGAGAGAGGGCGACGACTGCTCCAAGCATTCCGAATCCAGGAGTTGATGATTTTTCTTCTTCTTCAGGGTATGTTGCCATATCAATTACAGGCACATCATAGGCTCCTTCTCCGAAAAGCTCGTCAATATGCACCTGAGAAGCCGACCTGTAGTGAAGAATTGCCTTTGTACTGATAGGGTTTGAAGCATTTTCAGGCATTATGAAAGAATGCTTTTCAATTACGGATTCTTTCGGGCCTATCCTGTTGTCTGAAAAGATGCTTGCTGCCTCCCACACCTTGACTGTTGGCTTTCCATCGGCATCAGCAAAGACTGTGTGGTAGACAGTTGCTTCGGGGTCAATTCCACCGTTGCTGTCAAGAGCTCCGGAATGATAAAGTGCCTTCCCTTCTGAATCACTTACCGTAAGCTCAAGCCACATTTCTCTTTCTTCGGTGACTCCGGTTGGAATTTTATGCCCTGCTCCTACATTCGTAATTTTGACTTCAACTTCCACATTCTCATCAGGTTCAGCCGAATCAGAAGCATTTACTTCAAGTTTTGCGGCGTTCTGGAGATACTCAATAGCTCTCTTTTCATGCCTGCCTTCACCCATTTCACCGGTTACGAAAGCGTTTGCACCCACAAAGTGATGAGTATAAACATGTTCCCTCTTAGGGCCTGATGAGGCAGCTTTTCCCGGATTTTTTTCGAATTTAACAATTCCGGGGGTCATGTGGCATGCTTGGCAGTTTACCCCATTTTCAGCGTAAGGGCTTTCTTCCCATTCCGTATATGTGGCTGCAAGAGTCAAATTATTTACCGGATGGTAGATGTTATGGCACATGCCGCAGTATGCTGAATCGTCATAAAACTCATGTCCCTCTGTTTCGTGGGATGGAGACTCTGCATCCTCCCTGTTTCCCCATTTTACACTTCCCGGTTCAAGGATATAGGGGGCGTTTCCGATCCCTTCGCTTTCGGCAACTACATGGCAGAAGTCACACTGTACCCCTTCCTTTGAAACTTCGCTCAGGTGAGACCCATCAAGGGGAGGTATTTCGGAAGAAACCACTCCTATAGGGGTGTGGCAACGGGAACAAAACTCCGGGGAAAGCCCCTGGGCTTCTGCAGCTACACCATATTCCTGAAGCATTGCATTGTAAAAAAAGTCGCTGTCTGCAAGCGAATGCATGGAGCCGGCCCATTCTCCGAAACTGCTCCCATGGCAGTTCGAACAGATTCCTGATTTCGAAAACTGATTGGATGTGAAATCACCGGGTCCACTCGGCTCTGCGGCTCCGGCAAATATGATCAATCCTGCAAAAAGAATAGTAATGATTAGACTTAGAAGTCCCGGGCTTTTCACTGCCTTTCCCCCAGTTATTTTGTTCAAATTTTCAGGCTTTCCAGACGCATTTTTTGCCTTCTTCTCTTTCTTCCCCTGACATTATCTCTATTTTTTTGTATTCTTCCCATATGCCGTGGACATTGCATTTTTCCACTGCACGAAGGTTTGCTATTACTGATTTCTCTCCGCAGCTGCCGCAGATATTAACTCCACGGACCCTGCATGTTTCTATTTCTTTGATAGCAATCAGGGCCTCATCGGCTTCCACTTCGAAAATCACTGTTGCAACTTTTTCTCCGGAAGGATCCAGCTCTTTTCTCCCTACAAGTTTGTTGTGCAGGTAAAGTTCAACCCATTCTATGAAATGTTTTTCTTCCATTACATGGGGAATACTGCCAACCGTGACGGCAACTTCAAAAGGCCTTCCTGCAATTACCATTTCAGGAGCTTCAATAACCGGTACGTGTTTTTTCTCTCCTTCTGTAAGGTTTGCCGGATCTGCTGGCTTATTTATTTTTTCTTCATTTCCTATCATGGTCATAACCTACCTTTTTTTACAATCTTGCTTCTTCAGTATGTTTTTACTTCGAGCTTTTACCCTTGCCGAATTTAGAATGTATGTATCCGGAAGTTTTCCACAGGGATTTCTGGATACATACTATTCATTTCTGCATCTAATCTATAATCAAGTACTCAGCCAGGTTAACAGGCCTGTATTCCATGCAACTTCCGAATGATTTATTTCAGAAGCTTCAGGGCTTCCCTGCATGCAGCTACAGCCGGAGCTCCTGAGGTGATAAAGATAACTTCCATGGTCTCCATAATTTCTTCTTTGGTTACTCCATGGTTCAGGGCGCTTTTCATCTGAGCTACGGTACAGGATTCGCACTGTTTGGATGCCACAACTGCAAGAGCCATGAGGATCTTTGTCTTTGCGGGTAGGGCCCCATCCGATAGGAGTTTTCCGTCGCAGCGTCTGTATTTTCCGAGAAATTCAGGATCGAGTTCCCCTAGCGTTTCAAGGATATTGGGCTTGAATCCCATTTTTTTTCCGATACTTTCCATTACTTCTTTATGCTCTGTCAATTGATAGCCTCCTTTTTTGAATCCTTTTTATTTTTTAGTTGTTATATTCCTTGAGATAGCTCTAATTGCTCTGATAAATGCCGTCTGCGTACGGGTCACCATTCCGCAGTTATTTTGACTTTTATCTTTCCGCAATCTTTCTACTGTTCTACCCCGGATAAAGAAAAAATCCAGTTCTACGCATATTCAATCATAGAATTATACGCAGAAATCTTCTCCAACAGTAGCGTCGATGCACTCACGGCACATCATTCTGGGAAGATCTTTCTTGAGTTTTAGCTCAGGTAGAGGGTATCCCCCTTTCATTGGAAATTCTACCTGTTTGATATGTTCCATGCAAAGGCCTTTTCCGCAGACGATGCATACTCCTACTGCTTCACTATCTTTATTATTTTCAAGGCAATCGTAACATTTCAGCATATTTGACCACCTCAACACACTTCGTTAAACAGACAGTTCTCTTTCAAAGCTATGTGGCAGGGAACACAGACAATTCTTTTTATGTGTTCCTGGTCAGGCTTGAGTTGAATAGGATAGTTGCCTTCCCATACAGGGGTTTCTTCATGTATAAGGTGCTCTTTACAAACCCCTCTCCCACATACGATACAAATTCCCACAGCATCCGTATCTTTGCCCTCAAGGGCACATTCATAGCATTTCATTGCTCGTCGACCTCCAGATCAGAAAACATTATTCCAGTACCAGTTATTTCAGGTCTGATTTAATTTTTATATGAAAAAGTCTCTGGCTCTTTCATTATTCCTCTATCAGGGTCATTTCCTCCCCACAGCAAACAAGCGTTCCGCCTCCGACTTTTGTTACGGTGACCTCATTACCGCAGATCTCGCAGAGGTATTTTTCTCCTTTCTTGGATACGCCCACAGCTACTTCACCTCCTTCTGGTTCCAATTTTTTAAAATTCTTACACGGGCTTTCCCCTTGCCCTGTAATCTTCGGAGAAGGCTCCGAATTTCACAACATCCATACTCATTAACCATTCTTTGTATATAATTCTAAGGATTTTTAAAAAAGTAACATAGGTCTCCCCATTCCCTTCCAACATTTCTTATTTTTTTCACATGTTTATATCAGGGCTTTCAGGGTTTTCTTTTTCTATTTCCACCGTCTGTATCCCTGATTTTTCTTAATTAACGGCTGCGAAATTTTCTGTCTATTTCGACGCGCCACATCTTTACAATATAAATCTTTTCCTTTTTCTGGCGGAAAACTTCCTTTAAAATATCCTAATTATCTTTTTTTCATGTCTCTTTTTTTCCCCATTTAAAACACGGCATGAAAAATATCCGCTTCTAGATAAGGTTTATATGGTTTGGTTATTTCTTTTGAATGAGCCCTGCGTTGTGCAGGTTTTCAGTGTAATGACTGTATGAGGATTTGTTTTATCAGTCCTTTTATATACATTTCCTTTAATACAGTTAATTATATATAGATTCTTAAATACTGTTATGTGAATTCTAGTTAGAGGTTGCAATTAACATCTATTGTAATAGACGTTAATTATAATTTGATCTCTATATTCATCATGGGATAAAAATCCCCCATCTAGTTATTAAATAGTAGATTAAGGAGTAATCAAAGATGAAGTTCGGAATTGAATTTGTACCAGCCGATCCTGCCTTAAAGATCGCATATTACGCAAAGCTCTCAGAACAGCAGGGATTCGATTATGTCTGGATCACTGACCACTACAACAACCGTGACGTATATTCCACTCTTACTGTTCTCGCTCTGAACACCAACAGCATCAAGATCGGCTCCGGTGTTACAAACTCCTACACCAGAAACCCTGCAATTACAGCATCAAGCATTGCTTCCATTGCTGAGATTTCAGGCGGCAGGGCAGTTCTTGGTCTCGGCCCCGGAGACAAAGCAACCTTCGATGCCATGGGCATTGCATGGGAAAAACCTCTTGCAACCACAAAAGAGGCAATCCAGGCCATCAGAGACTTCATAGACGGCAAAAAAGTCTCCATGGACGGCGAAATGGTCAAGTTCGCAGGTGCAAAGCTCGCCTTCAAGGCTGGAAAAATACCAATCTACATGGGTGCCCAGGGTCCCAAGATGCTCGAACTTGCCGGTGAAGTTGCAGATGGTGTCCTGATCAATGCTTCTCACCCCAAGGACTTTGAAGTCGCTGTAGAACAGATCCGCAAGGGCGCCGAAAAAGTCGGCCGCGACCCGAGTGAAGTCGATGTAACTGCATATGCCTGTTTCTCCATTGACAAAGACCCTGTAAAAGCAGTCAATGCTGCAAAAGTAGTGGTCGCTTTCATTGTCGCAGGATCCCCCGACCTTGTCCTCGAACGCCACGGCATTTCTGTCGAAGCAAAGAAACAGATCGGAGATGCCATTGCCAAAGGAGACTTCGGATCTCTCATGGGCGGGCTTGTTACCCCACAGATGATCGAGGCTTTCTCAATTTGCGGAACTCCAGAAGACTGCATGAAGAGGATTAAAGACCTTGAAGCAATCGGAGTAACCCAGATTGTTGCCGGATCCCCTATCGGTCCTGACAAAGAAAAGGCAATAAAGCTTATAGGCAAAGAGATCATTGCAAAGATGTAATTTTATTACATCCTGCAATAATTTTTTTTAATTTATCTCATTATACTTTTAAAAACATCTTGCCAGTAAGGCAAGCTTATCAAGGCAGTGGAGGTAACTGATTGCCACCAAAGATTGCAGAAGTCATTCAACATGACGTATGCGCAGCCTGTGGGGCATGCGAGGCTGTATGTCCCATTGGAGCTGTTACAGTAAAGAAGGCGGCAGAAATTCGAGACCCGAACGATCTGAGCCTGTATGAAAAAGGGGCTGCGTTCCAGGTCTGCGAAGGCTGCCTGACCTGCAGCAGGATCTGTCCCGTAGTGGACGGTTTCATTGAAAACGAGCTTTTAAATGTCCGCAAATTCTTTGGCGCAAAGTCTAAAGATAATGCCGGCAGCCAGGACGGAGGCGTAACCAGCGGAATTCTCAAAGCCCTCTTCAATAAAGGTGAAATTGACTGTGCTGTGGGAATCACCCGGAACGAAAACTGGGAACCCGAAGTTGTTCTGCTCACAAGTGCGGAAGACGTTGAGAGGACAAGAGGAACAAAATATACTTCTGATCCCGTAGTAGCAGCTCTCAGGGAAGCTTTTGAGAAGTACGACAGGATTGCAGTTGTAGGGGTGCCCTGCCAGGCTCATGCTGCACGTTTGATCCGGGAAAACGTAAACGAGAAGATTGTGCTCATTATTGGCCTGCTCTGCATGGAAAGTTTCCATCATGATGTCATGCTCGACAAAATTATCCCTGAGATCATGAAAGTAAACGTCAGGGATATCGTAAAGATGGAATTCACAAAAGGCAAGTTCTGGGTCTACACAAAGGATGGGGAAGTCCATTCCGTGCCTATCAAGGATATTGCAAAGTATGCAAGGAATCCCTGCCATCACTGCTGCGACTATACCTCTGTCTTTGCCGATATCTCTGTGGGTTCTGTTGGAGCACCTGACGGGTGGAACTCTGTTTTCATAAGGACTGAAATCGGGGAAAAATACTTCGATATGGTCCGGGATGAGATGGAGATAATGGAAGACCCCAAGCCAGGCCTCGAACTTGTTGGAAAGCTTATCGAAATGAAGCGCAAGGGTAATGCGGAACATTTCCAGGAAGTCTGCAAGGAATTCAGCTTTGAGACCGGAATCCGCAGTGAAACAGTCTGAAGTCCGAAACTTAATTTAAATTCAAAACTTAATTTAAATCCGAAACTTAATTCAAAAAAGAAATATGGTACATTCGAGGTTGGATACGATGACGCGAGCTTTTTACATAGGACGTTTTCAGCCGTATCACTTCGGACACCATGCCGTAATCGCGCGGATTGCAGAAGAGGTGGACGAACTGGTCATAGGCATAGGGAGTGCCCAGAAAAGCCATGAAGCCATTGATCCTTTCACTGCAGGGGAAAGGGTTCTTATGGTTTATAATGCACTTGAGCACCTTTCTATCCGTCATTACGTCGTCCCCATCGAAGATGTCAGATATAACTCTATCTGGGTTCACCACGTCGTATCCAGAACTCCCCGTTTTGACGTGGTGTACTCGAACAACCCTCTTGTCATCCAGCTTTTCAGGGAAGCCGGGTTCTGTGTTAAGGAATCTCCCCTTTACGTTAGAGAAAGGTACTCCGGCACTGAGATCAGAAGGCGGATGATTGAAGGAGAAAAATGGGAGCACCTTGTCCCGAAACCGGTTGCAGAAGTAATCAAAAGCTTCGACGGAGTTTCCCGTCTGAAGAATGTTTCTACCAGTGACAGCAATTTTTCTTTATGACCATTTTTATGCAATAATCTTCTTTTAAGCTTCTTATGGTTTTTAGAGTATCTTTCAGGGCACAGAATCAATCCAGTCAAGTGAGCCCGGAATGTATTCCTGCAGTTCGTTTTCTTTGCCAGCAAGAATATAATCTATAATCTTTTCCACATCTCCCAAAGTCTCTTCTGCAGTCCTGCCGGTCGTATTTACTTCAAAGACTTTTTTGCACCATTCAAAAGCTTCTGCCAGGATCAAATCAATTGACTCGGCTTCTGCGTTTTCGTTAATTTTTTCTTCAGAATATCCTCGTTTTTCAAGCCTTTTTTTCAGTTCGGGAGGATAAGCCCTGAGCACTATTACAATGTCTGTTATGTAATGAGCAAGGTGGCTTTCGATGATGGTAATGTTTTCCTTTTCCTCCCCATTTACTTTTGCCTTTTCGGCATGCTGTCCCTTTTCTTCTTCAAGAATGCCGGAAAGGCGCTCCCTGATGAGTTCCATGTCAGCAATTACGGAGTCCCTTTCTTCATCGACTTCTGAGTACAGATGTTCTTCCTTTATGAGATCATTAAGGTAGACCACTTTCCATCCCCTGCGTTTTTCGAGAAGTTTGCTTACTGAGGTTTTTCCTGTTCCCGGCGTACCTGTGAGTCCTATGAGCATGGAGGAGGAGATAGGGTTTATCGGAGTTATACTTAATGCCGCCCTGAAAAATCTGAGTGCTGGGATTTCTGTACCAGTGCCTGTGTCTATCGGCTATTCGGGTCCCCATGCTTTCACCAGTCGTGAGAGCACGACCGACCTTTCCCGAAAAAATGGAAATTAACAATGAAATTAAAAAATAAGTTACAAATATGTTTCAATTGTGGCATTCTTTTTTAATTCGCCGGATTCGGCAACAACCACATCCAGTTTATTTTTATAAGTTCCTTTACCTCTATCGCGTTCAGTAACATCTGGATAGACTTCAAGGCTAATATCAAATTTTATGGCTTTACTGTTGATATTATCACTCATTTCAATATAAGTTTCATATGTGATTACTCGGGACATTAATCGAAAGTATTGATAATCTTCTCCTACTAATGATACTTCACCTGCAATCGGATATAATATAGGACTGTTTTCATTAATAGGGTCTTTATTGTTCATCTGTTCCAATACTACAATCTTTGAAAAGGAAATATCTGTAAGAACAGATTCGTTTGTCCTGAATTCCAGCATTGGACCATGTTTGGTATTTACAATAGAACTCGTCCAGTTTCCATTAAGTGATTCATTGTCGAGTGACTCAGTAGTATTTTCAAAATATATTCCTTTTATGTACTTCTCTGGTGTGTGGAAAAAATGCTCTTGCAGGAGACTTTTGAAAAAAGACGGTTCTTTCTGAGAAGGTGTGATTGCAAAAACTCCTTCTTTTGTTGCAGGAATTGGAACTAAAATTTTAGTTGTTCCCAATACTTCAGTTCCTGAAAGACCACTTATTTTAACCGTATATTCGTAATGTGGCCTTAATTCGTCAGCCCTCCAGTCTCTTAGATTCATCTCAACAATGAATAGTCCGGTTAATACTATCAATAAGAGTATTAATAACAAATAAGTGGTTATTTTTTTCATTGTTTCATCATCCTTGAATGAAAAATGAGAAAATGAGAAGATTCAACAAAAGTTCTGATTAAATCTAAAATGTCTGGTTTTTAAAGACGTCACCCCAAGTAAATGTCCCAGGCCGAATAAGCGTATTATAGTCAACTCACGAATTCATTACACTTTTAATTTGTTCATCAAATATTTTCATCCAATTATTTGCAAAAGATTTTGATTTAGCTAACTTCATATACTCATTTTTAATCAAGTCTCTTAGTTGTGTAACTGATTCAATAAATTCTTTTAAGATTTCCTTCCTTACACTCTTCCATATAAATTCAATTGGGTTTAGGTCGGGTGAGTATGGTGGCAGGAACACTAATGTAATATCCAATTGTTTCGCCTTTTTAATTGTAATGTCTGCATGATGTGTTTTAGAATTGTCCAGTACAACTATTGGGTCATACTCGTTTTCTTCTTTTATTCTTCCTAAAAATTCACATACATCTTTTGCCTTTGAACTTTCTTTAAAATCGATAACGCTATTCCCATTAATAGCATAGAAAGCATTTGCATTTGCTTTCATCTTCTTTGTATTTTTGAACATTTTAGGTTTTTTCACGAATGACCACAGCCTTGGTGTGTCTGGTGCTGTTTGTGGTGAAGATTCGTCAAGGAAGCCTATTACATAATGTTTATCAGGAGAAGTTTTTTCTTTTATTGCATTTTCTAAATTTTTTTAAAATCTCTTCTGCATTTTCAGGTCTTCTATAGTCCAAACAATAAGGAATATTATAGTGCATACCTATTTTCTTCAATAGTTTTCTTATGGAATTCAAGCAATAATCAATGCCAAACTTATCTTTTATCAAATCTTTAACTTCATCTGTAGTCCAAAAGTCTTTACTTTCCAGTATTGACTTGAGTTCAAGTATTTTCTCATCACTCAAATAAGAAGGTCTACCTGCACCAGATTTGTGAAGTAAACCCTCATAACCTTGTTCATTCCATCTATTTTGCCAATAATAACCAATTCTTTTAGTGACTCCTAATCTCGATGTTGCTTCCTCTATAGAATCGCCTAAATATCTAAACCGAATAAAATATAACTTCTGTTGAACTTTAGTATTTCTTTCAATCTTTATGAGCCAATCAAGTTTCTCAAGAGAAATCTTTTGGTCAATATGATAGATTTCAGGTCTCCCCATAAGTATAAAGATGGTTTTATAAATGTAAATAATTTATGTGAAGACTATAAACCGAAATTTCCACAACCCGCTGGAAATGGGTCACAACAATGTATTTCTCCACCCGGATTTTCAGAAAAGCAGTTTTAGGGGAATTAAGAAAGTCCGCAAGGTGCGGGTGCTTCATTAAATAGATTTTTTCCATTATGCTGCGTTCGAAATCTTCTATCTGTTCAACCCTCCCCAGGGCCGTTACTGTAGTTGCTTCCTGAATATCCTCTTTTGTGTTCTTCCGGTTATCTATTAAAAGTGCCACTGAAGGGTTTTCCAGAATGTTTGAGTATTTCCTGGTAGCCTTCGGAGTCGCAAAAAGCAGATATGTAAGCTTTTCGTTTGAGGCAAAGGAAACAAGGCTTGCATAAGGTGCTTTTCCGTTTTGAGTGGCCAGAACTGCATGGGGCTGGGATTCAAAGAAAGTTTTCAACTGTCTTATGCATTCTTCTTTCTCCAGCCCTGTTTTTTCTCTGGAACTTTCCTTTATTCCCTCTTCTGGCCCATGCTGGATAACTCCGTGCGGGATAACTGATTCATTTTTATCTTTCACAGTCACAACTCTTCAGTTTTCCTTTTTCTTTTTAAAAAAAATAAACTGTTAGATAACAGGTCACTTCTTCAAAGTCCCGACAACAGGATAGTCCTTAAAGACTTCTGGTCCGTGAGGCGCTTCATCCATATCCTCCGTCAGGTCCTTTCCTGATTCATGGAGCCCCTGGTGAGTTCCGTCTTCCCACAGATAGCTGTTTGATACATCGTACACCTGGCCGTCATATACAACATAGGTCTTACCGTTCTTGCCGTTAAACTCTGAAAGTTCTTCAAGCGTGTATTCTTTCATTTTCATATCCTCCAGTTCTTTCACGTTAAAGTCATAATCTGGTTTTATAAATTTGAATCTGCCATCCTGGAATCCGCAACCAGCCTGAGACCGGGCTCAAACATTCAGCATCCTTAGCATCTCTCTGATCTCTGTGGTGGGAAGCTGGCATTCGTAGTTCTGGCAGACGTATGCAGTTGCCTTTCCTTCAATTGGGACCTGCTCTTCTGTATACTTTGCCAGCTCAGTAATTTCAGGTTTTTCTCTTTCAGGTCTGAAAATAAGCACCTTGTTGGGCACAAAATAACTCCAGAGCTCTTTCAGCATCTGTTCCGTGTCCGAAGCTTCGGCTTTTCCCGAAATTATCACTTCGTATGAAGGCCCAAGCCTGAAGTCAAAGGCTGACAGGAACTGAGTATATCCAGAAGGCGCTTTCATAATCTGTTTTGAAAACGCGCGTTCGAGTTTGTCAGCCGTCTCCTCAAGTCCGGGGTCTGCAATTATTCTGGAGAGGCGCAGAAGATTCAGCATTTCGAATGAGTTACCTGTAGGTATTGCCGAATCCATAAACTCCTTTTTTCTGAATATAAGAGCCTCGCTGTCATTTGCTGTAAAGTAGAGTCCGCCGTTAACAGGGTCCCAGAAGCATTCGAGAAGCTCGCTGTTAAGAGAAACTGCAGCTTTAAGGTAGCGCATTTTGAATCCCGCCTCGTAAAGTTCCAGGAGCCCATGAATCAAAAATGCATAGTCATCGGAAGTTCCTGAGATTCCTGCAACCCCGTCCCTGTAGCGGTGAAGCAGCCCGTCCCCTGGACTGTAAAGAGCCATAAGAATAAAATCCGCAGCTTTCTCTGCAGCTTTCAGATACCTCTGCTCTCCAAAAACCTGATAACCTTTTGCAAAGGCAGCAATCATAAGCCCGTTCCAGTCGGTAAGGATCTTATCATCCAGTGAAGGCCTTTTGCGCTCATATCTGGCTTTAAGGAGTTTTTCCCTGGCAGCTTTTACCTTCTTTTCGACTTCTTCTACAGGAATCTTCATCTTAGCTGCAAGTGACCCTGGAGACCGAGCCATATAGAAAAGGTTTGTTCCGGTCTCTCTACCTCTTATTTCCTCTTCAAAATTTCCTTCCTCTCTCAAATTGAACATTTTTATTATCAATTCGGAATCCTCAGGATCAAGGATGCTCCTGATCTCTTCCAGAGTCCATAAGTAGTATTTTCCTTCCTCCCTTTCTACATCCGCATCCTCACCGCAGTAAAAACCTCCTTCCGGGGATGTAAGGTCTCTCAGGACGTAATCGAGGATTCCTTCTGCTGTTTCTTTATACAGGTCTTTTCCGGTAACCTGATAGGCTTCAGTATATGCAATTGCAGTAAGAGCCTGGTCGTATAACATTTTTTCAAAGTGAGGCAGAAGCCACATGCTGTCCGTAGAATATCTATGGAAACCTGATCCCAGGTGGTCATAGATCCCTCCCCTGCGCATTTTGTCCAGTGTGTATTCTGCCATATGAAGGGCTTCAGGGTTTCTGCTGCGCCTCCAGTAACGGAGCAAAAAGGAAATCTTGTGGGGAGTGGGGAACTTCGGAGCTCCTGAAAAACCTCCGTATTCCGTATCAAACGAGCTGAGAAGTTCTTCATAAACCTCTTCTATTACCTCTTCCCCGAGCCCTTCTCCTGAAGACTCCTTAATCATTTCCTGGATGGTGGATGTAATTTTTTCAGCTGAATCAAGCACTTCTTCATGCTGCTGTTCCCAGATTTCTTTTATCCTGGGGACCAGTTCCAGCATTCCTATCTGGTTAAAGCGTGTATTTTTCGGGATATATGTGCCAGCAAAAAAAGGCTTCTTGCCCGGAGTCATGATGATATTGAGAGGCCATCCTCCTCTGCCAAGGATAATCTGGCAGACAGTCATGTAAATGTTGTCGATATCTGGCCGTTCTTCCCTGTCCACTTTTATGGAGACAAAAGCTTCATTCATAAGCCCTGCAACTTCTTCGTCCTCAAAAGACTCATGTGCCATCATATGGCACCAGTGGCAGGTCGAATATCCGATTGAGAGAAAAACAGGCTTGTTTTCTTTTCTGGCTTTTTCGAAAGCCTCTTCTCCCCATGGGTACCAGTCTACAGGATTATAGGCATGCTGTAGAAGATAAGGACTTTTTTCTTTAATCAGGCGGTTAGGTTCTTTCTGTTCTTTTTCCAGTATAATCACTCCTGCTCTTCATCAAGATCCAGATCCTGCCTTTCAAGCCCTGAAGTGTACTCCTCGCAGGCATAAGGACTGAACTCTTCATAAATATTCATAAAAGGACTGAACTCTTCATAAATATTCATAATAACTCCCCTAATCCGAATAAGTAAGTATTTGATCACCTGCCGGACAATTTTGCCGGCTTGCCTTATTTGATCCTGTTTTTACTTTCTGGTTTGTACCAGGTTTTCAGAGATGATGATAACTACGGGAATTGTAAAATTAGATATAGCCAGACTTTCCCCAATTAAAATAGTCCCCCCGGAATATCAATATAACGGTGTTTTCGGGGCTATTTTTCCCGGAAGAAAGCCGGCAGGAAAGTAAGTTTTGAAAAAAAGGTATGGGACCTGCAGTTTGCGAAAAAAGAGTTTTTATAATGAGTGTAAAGATCCAGGTTAAGAATGGGATTAATTGCTGTTCTTAATTCAGTCCCAGTCTTTCCCCAAAGCTTTAAGTAGCTCAGGAGACTCCCTGCTTTTTTAAAGGAAGGAGCTGTCCCAGGTCTTCACTTTTATTCTCATATTTCCCTACCCTGAGAAAGTTCTTAACTTTTGAGATGCGATACGAATGCTCACGTTTCTTTTCTTCTTTTCTGGCCTGATAAACTCTGACAGAACGAAGGAGGTCGATTTTTCGGAACTCGGGCCAGAAAGGAGCGCAGAAATAAGTTGCACATTCACTGCCGTTAGCCTGCCAGGGAAGGAAGTTTGATATTCTCTCATCCCCTCCGGTGCGGATGATCAGGTCCACATTGGGGACAGGGACTCCGGGGGCAGGATAGAGGTGTTTTGAGATCAGGCTTTCGTTAACATCTTCCAGAGAAAGTTTCCCGCTGGATACACAGGTTGCGATATCCCTTACAGCCTGCATTATATCCTGCCTTCCACCATAAGCAATAGCCACATTCAGGCTGAATTTCCTGTGATGCTCCGTGGCTTTCTCAATTCTGTCAATGGATTCGTTCAGGTATGCAGGCAGTTTTGTTCTGTCCCCTATAACTCTGACCTGCATCTCTTTTTCATAAGTTCTCTTATCAGTATGAAGCTTCAAAAATTTCTCATTGATAAGGTTAAAGAGCCCACCGACCTCTTCTTCCGAACGCTGGAAATTTTCCGTGGAAAAGGCATAGAGAGTAAGCTGTTTTACTCCTATCTCATAGCACCATTCAATAACCTGCTCAGTAACTTCTGCTCCCATAGCGTGTCCGAAAATTCGGGCTTTTCCCAGCTGTCCGGCGTATCTGCGGTTTCCGTCCATAATTACAGCTATGTGCTCGGGAATTTCAGAACTCAGAATCTCCTTTTCCAGGATCTGCTCGTATTTCCGGTAGAACACACTGAAAGTCCGATTTTTCATGAAGCGAAGCCCTGCCTGAAAGGCTCCTTTATTCAATGATCCCATTTTAAGGTTAATTATTTCTTTTCCCCCTGGCAATATGATAGATAACAGGAATATTATAGGTAACAGGAATATTCATATACATTTTTTGCGGTGTGGTATTAAATTTTTCACATATTTGGAAAGCTAAATTTTATTTTTTTCTGGAGGTCTTATGGCCTATTCTGATGCATGAAGCTTAAGCTTTATTTCCGCCCTTTAATAGTGCAATACATTGAAATAGTAAAGTCCTGTTAATGCTTATGGTATCTACTGGAAATGCTTATGATATTTTCTGGAAATGCTTATGATATTTTCTGGAAATGCTATATGACCTGTTGATGGGAATTGCAGTTATGTATGTAAAACTATTTTAATATTTTTAAACACTTTTGGGCTGGCATTCTGATACAACAGAACTTTTTCGGGATATCAACTCCAGGGGAAAGTAAAATTAATTATACCGATTTTTATGGAATGCTAACTCTCTATATTTCTGTTTTTTATAACAAGACACTAATTTTTAATAGATGTTCAAATTTACAATTTATTGTTTCGATATCAACAGAATAGAACAGGAGATCTGGAAAGTTCTTCTCACATAAAAACAGGAGTTACAGCAATAAGGCGGCTCAGTAGTTCTCTAGAACAGAGCCGACAATGTTTTTGTAAGTCTCTTTCAGGGAATACACATTATGATCCCCTGTAACGTTTATGCTCAGTATTCCGAGTCTCGTATTCATAAGCCCGACCATGGCTGACACTCCCCGGTAGCTTACCTCGAAATTTCCTTTATCAAGGTAGTCATAAACTTCACCGGTGGTGAACTTGTCTCCGGTCAGGAAGAGATTGAGCACAACCTTGCGTATCCCGTTTTCGTCCCTGCCGAGATACTTTATCAATCTCGCTCTTACCCTTTCTTCCGCAGTCTGCAGTTTCGGACACCTCAGTTTTAATGATAATTTTGAATTATATTCTTCTCTTAATTATATTCTTTTATACCGTATTCATCCTGTTCCGGCTGTATTTCCAGAGGGATGCGACCCCGTTAAGGGGGAGCTAAGAATCGAATACCCTATATCCTTATCGTTTATATATTTTAGGATTACTTTTTTTTAAATATTTATATTGAAGCATACCCCGGATCTTCGGGCGCCTTTCAGACCCTGCTTCCTATGCAAAAAAGAGCTGAGCTTCACGTTTTTCATGAGAGCTAACTGAGAATAAAACATTCTTTTATCTCAAATATATTACTTTATATTTTTTGTGTAAGGATGCTTTAAAGAAAGAAAAATATCTCGAAGAAAGAAAAATCCTGGATTACTTTATTTAATTTTCTTATTTTATACTGATAAAGGTTTTATTACCTCTCAGGGATAAGGAAATTTAAGACAGAAGGAGATTTAAGACAGGCGCAGAGAAAAGGTCTGTTTAAAAGACAGGTTAACACTTACTAATTGTTTTATATCCACTGATCGCAATATGTATATGATGGAGCTGTATGCACACCAGGAATTTAATACTCCCTTCGGTTACTCTGGAAAATATTCCTTTCTTATGGGCAAAAAATGATATCCTGATATTTTTTATTGATATGAATTCTTACGATTCACCGGGTACGGAATTTCTGGATAATCACGAAAAAGAAAACCTGGAAAAACTCCAAACACTGTATTTTAAAAAAAGATTTATTGTCTCCAGGACAGTATTGAAACATATCCTGTGCTGTCTTCTTAATAAGGAGTCTTCCCTGGATATCTCTACTTATAAAGATAGGCATGGAGAAGTCCGTATATTCAACCACGATGATCTGCACATCTGCATTTCTTACTCTGAAAACATTGCAGCTATTGCAATATCAAGAGTTAAGATTGGAATTGACATTGAAATTAAAAGGCCGTTTGAACTGAAAAAAACTTTAAAATACCTTCACAATACCCCTTTTTATTCCGGCAAGCCTGTAGATGATGTGGGCATTCTAAAGGCATGGACTTTGAAAGAGGCGTATTGTAAATATTCTAATATAGATATGCTTTCCTCTCTAAATAAGAAGCCTGGCCTCGATAATGTTTCTTATTTTAACTTTTTACTGAACGGTAAATATATCTTGTCTATTGTTACTGAAATGGGCCAGCACATTTTTAATCTAAGCTATCTTGATCTAAGCTATCTTGATCTAAGCTATCTTGATCTAAGCTGTCTTGAGAAAATAAATTCTTATCAAGGCGAAGCTGTCTGGAAAACCACTGAAAATCTATCAAAACAGGAATAAGTATTTGAAGAATCATTCGCAGGAAATTCATCTTTAAATAAGGAGGATATTATCAACCCGGGACAATTCCACTCAGAAACAATTTTAGCTCTGAAATAATCCTACTCTAAAATAATTTCACTCTAAAACAATTTCACTCTAAATTCTATCCAGAGCATTTTGTTCCAGAACATTTTGTTCCAGAACATTCTATCCCGGAACAACTCTATTTCAAAACAATCGAATTTATTAAATATTGTTGGCAATAGTCTTTTTATCGATCCCATATATATAATTGTCGGACTCATATACATCCGATACCGTTATCAGGCTCATACAAACTTTTTTTCTATTCTTCATCTCACAGCATTTGTCTATTAAATACTCTCAAATTATTTATATAGTTGTATTACATAATTACCTGTGGGGCTTTCAACTAATATGGATAAGTGTGTGTTACTTTATAGATAAGTGTGTGTTACTTATACTGAAAATTTCAATTAATTAAAGGGGTAAGATTATATGGAACAGATAAAGAACGATATACTCGATTACTTGAAGAACAATTCTTTCATGGAGCGGGAAACGACTATCAGTGATAGTGATTCTCTCACCCAGAGCGGGATCATGGACTCTATCGGTTTACTTGAATTGATAGATTATATCTGTGAAACATATTCCATCGAAATTCCTGAAGATATGTTGACTCCGGAGAATTTCGATTCTTTACAGGGGATTACCAACCTGATAACCAGACTGGCGAAGTGAGGGGCATGAGAATTGATGCTTATATCGCTGAGCACGCCAGAAAAAATCCTGATCAGCTAGCTCTTGAAGACGGTAAAAAGTCCATTTCTTACAGTTGCCTTGATGAGGACATAAATAAGGTTGCCTCATCTCTGGATGGCTTTGAGCACTGCAAATTTGCAATACTGGCAGAGTCTGGAATACAGTATGTCAAAATACTTATGGCAGTATACAGGTCAGGCAATATTGCAATACCTCTGCCAATCGAAATGCAGGGGAGAAGCCTTGAAAGAATTCTTGATACTGCATGCATTAACAACATAATTGCAACGAAAAAACAGTATTCAAGGTTTGGAGATGGATTTTTTGAGCGTTTTGGAACCGTAATCGTCGTTTCGGATGATACTTCAGTAGAGACGCTCAGCAGAAGAATGATCCTCGAAAGAAATGATCCCAGGCTTCGGCTGGTGCTTTACACCTCGGGAACAACAGGGACTCCCAAGGGAGTTATGCTGAGCGATAAAAACCTGGTCTCAAATGCCAGGTCAATAACCGGGATTCTCAGCATAGGCTCAAAAGATAAAGCAGCACTGGTAATCTCTCCCCATCACGCCTTCGGGAATTCGATAATTAACTCCCATCTGATGGCTGGAAGCTCAATTCAAATCGGGACAATGAATTTCATAGACCCCGTTTTCAGTCTCATCGAATCCGGAGTATCCATATTCTATGGAGTGCCCAGCACCTATCGCATTCTTCTCAAATATCCGGAGAGGTTCCGAAAAGCCTTTCAAAATGTCAGGACTGCCGCCTCCGCTGGCGGAGCCATGGACAGAACCGTTGTAAGGAGTATCAGGGAATTAAGTCCGGATACGCAGATCCTGCCAATGTACGGCCAGACCGAAGCTACGGCAAGGCTTTCCTACCTGCCTGCAGAAGACGTGGACGAGTTTATCGACACGATAGGAAAAGCAATTCCCGGCGTCACACTGGAAGTCTTTGATACTGAAAACAGGCCGGTAGAGCCCGGCGTCACAGGTGAGCTTGTTGCCAGAGGGGATAATATTCTGCTTGGCTATCTGAATGACGAGGCTGCAACGGAAAAAAAGATCATTGACGGGTGGCTGCATACAGGGGATCTGGCACAGAAACTTCGCTGCGGGTATATAAAGCTGCTTGGGCGCAAGGACGATCTCATCAAAATAGGGGATCACCGGGTTAACCCGAGAGAGATTGAAAAAGAAATAGAGATGAATAATGAGGTTTCCAGTGTTTTTGTTGTGCCCGTATCCCATGAGCTAATGGGAAATGCAATCAGCCTCATGGTCATACCAAATGAGAGAACCGAGATCGATACAATTTTTTCTTTTTGCAGGAAGAACCTGCCGGGTTATCTCTATCCGAGGGAGATCCTCTTCATTGACCATCTCCCACTGAGCGAGAACGGGAAAATATCCAACAGGTCTATTATAGAGGAGTACCAGCATGTCAAAGCTAGTATGTAAGCGGTGTGTTCTGGATTCTGATATTCCAGGCATAGAAATCAATAAAGAAAGCGGTCTCTGCCATTTTTGCGAGACATATGTCCCTCTTTCTTTACAGGAAAAGGAAGAATATCTTAAAAGGATTGAAGGGCTTTTTAAAAAATACAGTGGTACGGGCAACTATGATGTGATATTTGCACTTTCGGGGGGAAAAGACTCTTCATACACGCTTTACAAGCTCAAAAAAGATTATCCCTTCCTGAAAATACTTGCCGTCCAGTTTGATAACGGGTTCACTTCGGATTATGCCGTAATAAACGCAAAAAAAATGTGCGAGATTACCGGATGCGACTATTTTAAGCTGTCAATGGAAAAAGAGGTGCTTTATGACCTCTTCCGGAAAGCAGCCGAATCTTATGATGCATTCCCGAAGTTTGCTAAATACAGGGCAAGCGACATCTGCAATATCTGTATCAGTGTAATTAAACAGAAGCTTATAGAACAGGCAATAATTCAGAAAGCGCCTTTTATTGTATTTGCTTTTACAGCAGGGCAGTCTCCCAATCCCATAATCAATCTGTCAGCTAATTTCATACAGTGGTCAAGGAACCTCTTTGAAAAGCAGCTTCAAAAAATAGGTGTTGAGGACAGGGACGAGCAGTTCATTATTAAAAATGAGGTCATTAAAAATATAGGTGAGCCTGCTCCATCCATTCTGCACCCGCTTTGCCTGTGGGAGTACAGTGAGGATAAAGTGCTTGAGACAGTAATTGGGCTCGGGTGGAAGCCTCCTGAACTTAATGACAGCAATTCTACAAATTGCACGCTGAATTCTTTTGCATGTTATAACCATCTGGAAAAGTATGGTTTCCATCCATATGCTTTTGACATAGCTGGGCTTGTCAGAAGCGGGGAGATGCCAAGGGGAGAAGGGCTGGAAAAGCTCCACCAGGAACTTTCAGAGCCACTGATAGAGGAAGCCGCAGAAAAGCTGGAGGTTAAGGTAAATAATCCGAAAAAAATCCTGCTTAAAATTTAAGCTGTTTCTCTGAGCAAAGGACAGTTTAAATAAAGGGATCCGAAGGCTCAATTGCAGGTTCAATAATCATTTACCTGCAGTTAATCAGCATTTACCTACAGTAATAAGCTTGCCTGTAGCTTAAATTTATTCAGTGATTTGAAATTATTATACAGAATTATAACCAGTTTACATAACAAATTTCTGAATTCATAACCAGTTTACATAACAAATATTCTGTTAGGGGAGTAGTTTTATGCAGATTGTTGGAAGTAGCGTAGAGAAAACTACGGAGAGTCATGTAAGGGCGTTATCAAAGAAAGGTGCCGGAAAGCAAATAGATTATAGTGATGTTCTGATTCTGAACGAACTGAACAGGGATATCGGTGAGCTTGCCAAAAATATAAGGGGTTTTATAAGAGACCAGGTCACCGGCTTTAAGAAAAAAGGAGTGGTTCTGGGGGTATCGGGAGGTATAGATTCAGCTGTAGCCCTGACGCTATGTGTTCAGGAGTTCGGCAAAGAAAATGTATATGGTCTCCTCCTCCCTGAAAAAGAATCGGCTCCTTCAAGCAAGACCCTGGGAGCAGAAATCTGTGAAAGCCTGGGTGTCCAGTATGAGGAGGTCCCTATTTCCCCAATCATTGAGGCTCTGGGAATTTATGACAAAAAAGAACAGATAATTAAAAAAACCTGTCCTGAATACGACCCGAAAATACACAAAACATCTCTTGTGCTGCCTGATTTCCTTAACCAGGGGCTGTTGAATGTCCCGTACATCAGGCTGATAAAGGACGGGGAAACTATCTCCAGATACAGGTTAAAAGCAAATGACTACCTGGAGTTGATTGGCCTTCAGAATGTCAAGCAGAGGTCAAGAATGATAGTCCAGTACATGTATGCCGAAAAGCTAAATTATGTTGTTTGCGGCACAACCAATAAAACCGAACTTGTCCTGGGCCAGTTTGTAAAATACGGGGACGGCGGTGTGGACCTCGAACCTCTGGCAGACTGCTATAAGACCCAGATCTATGCTCTGGCAAAATATCTGGAGGTAAATGAGGAAATTATAAAGCGCCCTCCAAGTGCTGATACATGGAGCCATTACACAAGCGACGAGGAGTTCTACTGGCGTATGCCAATATATATCATGGACCAGCTCCTCTATGCCCAGGAACATAAACTGCCTTTAGAGGTTGCTGAAAGGAACACTGGCCTTCCCGGAGATATCATAGAAAAAGCCTGGAGGCATATTGACAGAATAAGAGATACTACAGAATATGTGCGTTCGGCTCCTCCTGTTTATTATCTGGATAGGTAAGCCGCAAAAACAGGTTCTACATCAAAATTTCATATGGATCTGATCCACAATTCAGATGGATAAGCATGAACACAACAGTCTCAATTGTACGCTGTTCCGACTACTCAAAAGTGAAAAGTGCAATCAAAGAGGCACTTTCCCTGATAGGAGGACTTGAGAGTATTATTGCTCCTGGCAATCGTGTACTGCTTAAGCCCAACGTACTTGCTATCCGGCCTCCGGAGGATGCTGTTACCACTCACCCTGCAGTAGTATCTGCAATGTGTGAGCTTATCAGGGAAGTGGGCGGCATCCCGATAATAGGAGACGGGTCAGGGGTTGTGAGACCCGATGTTAGTACTGCGGAGGCTTTTCGTGCATCCGGAATTGAGGCTGCTGCGTCCTCCTGCGGGGCAGAGCTCATTAATTTCGAGACATCGGGGTATACTGAGGTCTCTGTCCCCGCAGCCAGGCAGTTTCCACGCCTTTATATCGCAAAAGCAGTCCTTGAAGCTGATGTTGTTATTTCGCTTCCTAAACTTAAAACACATGAACTGACCCTCTATACCGGGGCTCTCAAAAATTTTTTCGGGGCTGTGCCGCATAAGATCCGAAAGCAGGCACATGCTCTGGAAGACCGTGACCGTTTTGGAGAGGCGATAGTTGACATATATTCAATCGTCAAGCCCCACCTTGCAGTCATGGACGGGGTGGTCGGGATGGAAGGAAACGGCCCTGCCAACGGGACACCCATAAATTCTGGATTGATTCTTGCAAGTTATGACTGCGTAGCCCTTGATATGGTTGCTTCCGAACTCATAGGGATCGACCCGTTAAAAGTGCCCACAAATAAAGCTGCGCTTTCGAGAGGGTTCGGGAACGGACAGCCAGAGCTTGCAGGAGTGCCTCTGCAAGAAGCAGGTCTCAAATTTAAGATGGCAGAAGGCGGAGTAACTGCTATGGTGCCTCCTTTTCTTATGAGGACTCTTAGAAAATATTTGACTGTAAAGCCTTTCATAAATACATCAAAATGTGCACTTTGCAAAGCCTGCGTTTTGAATTGTTCGGCACATGCAATTGAGGAAATGAACAAAACACTCAAAATTAACCCTGAAAAATGCATCCAGTGTTATTGCTGCCGCGAACTCTGCCCTAATGATGCGGTAGAAATCAGGAAGTCCTTCCTGATGAAGGTGGTGACCAGAAGCAGAACATAAAGAAAAGCTGAGCCTGAGTAAAAGCAGGATATGAGGAAATAATCCAATAATGGGAATGCAGAAAATAAGATTCTCTTTAATTTATTGTTATTTATTTCAATCTCTTTATTCAGGATGCTAGTCCGAAGCAAATTTTTCCGGTCAGAATCCGGTAGGAAATGTTCCGGTCCAGGGCTGACAATGGGAAATATATTTATCAGTAGAAAAGTAATGAATATAAGTACCAGGCGTTTTTGACCGCAAAATGGGGGGCATTACCATAACTGCCGTAATATCAAACAGAGATAAAGTAACTTTTGGTGAAGTGGCTGATCATTACCACAGCAATAAACTCATTTTTGGGCTGAAGTACTTTAAGAACTGGGTTCTGGAACGCGTTGCTGCGTGGTTCCCGATTCCTTCATGGAGAGCTAAATTTCATAAAATGAGAGGCGTGAATCTCGGAAAAAACGTGTATGTAGGCTACGATGTGGTTTTTGACAGGCTTCACCCTGAAATGATCACAGTGGGAGATTATTCTGAAATAGGAGACCGCTGCATTCTCTCTGCCCATTCCAGAGGCAGTCTGACCACAAGGCAGGCATATCCGAGGACCATAGAGCCCATAAAAATAGGGTGTGGAGTTTCTGTAAATCCGGGCTGCATAATTACTCAGGGGGTCGAGATCGGGGATAACTCAATAATCGGTATAGGTTCCGTGGTTACTCGTGACATTTCTCCAAACAGCCTTGCCCTTGGTTATCCGGCTCGAGTTATCAAAAAACTCGACGGTGTGGGTGAGCTCCAGACCAGTTTTGATGATTCTTAATTTATTCTTAATTTTTTGCTTTTTCTTTATTACAACGGGAGCGCAGAGGGTCACGAATACCCCTTCCTTTAGGTAGGGGATGAAGTGAACCCTCGCCTCTTCGTTTTTCTCTTTAAATCTCTAAATCATAGCTTCCTTGTATAATAATCGTAAATCGGACCGGAAACCGAGGCAAATTTCAATCACTTATGTTCATGAAACCTTGTTAGAGGATGCTTAATTATCTGTCCCCGAGTAACCGGGCGGGCGGCCCGAAGCATACCCCATCCTTTAGGGTGGGGTGGCCGCCCGCAGTTTGATTTTTTATCTGTTTTTATTTTTTATTTGCTTTATTTTTATATTTACTTTATTTTTATATTTACTTTATTTTTTATTTGCTTTAGTTTTATATTTATTTTAGTTTTATATTTATTTTAGTTTTATATTTATTTTAGTTTTATATTTATTTTAGTTTTATATTTATTTTAGTTTTATATTTATTTTAGTTTTATATTTATTTTAGTTTTATATTTATTTTAGTTCTTTTATCTAATTTAGTTTTTTATCCGTTTTTATTTTTTATTTTTATCTCATACCCTTTATTTCAAATCTTTCCAGGGTTCATAACTATTTTTCTTTCCTGTAACCGAACTCAAACCCGAATTTATCCAGAGCAAACAGTGCCATTAATATTACAACAAATACGCAGAAAACGGATACAATAGATACCATCAGATAGTGAAACAGGCTTCCTGCTGCTGCAAATCCCGTGTCCATCATTGAGAATACACTGATGGGACTGCTGTACAGCGGATAAAGGTACTCACAGCCGCCTTCTGCGATATCGTCCAGGAGCAGGTGTGTAAGAAAAGCAGACTCTGCAAAGATTGCCATATAGACTGCTTTGCTGAACTCCCTGAATGCAGCGTATCCGACAAGCCCTCCGAAAAGGATTGCTGTGAAACTGAACAGGAGTGAGTGTGTCGGGATAGAGCCGATAGAACAGTGCTCCATGGTGTTGTTTATAATTATGTTATATACAACCATTATATCAGGGAAGAGAGTGCATGCACCGCCCACAAACGCCAGTAAGAGCAGTTTTCTGGCGTCACTGAAAGATAGCTCTCTCCGGTAAAGAGGCCCGGTTATGGCATATACGGCTACTATGCCCACACAAAAAAGGAAGAACAAAACATGTACAACTGGATATGGCATCAGAAACCCTTTTTCAAATGTATCTATTATTTTTTCCATACGTGGGGTGTCTGGAGTATTCAGAGTCTTTCATATATGGCCCCCCGGAAGATTAATAATTCTTTAAACTTTATTGGTCAATCTTCTATAAAATTTTGACCCTTTCTGAGCTTGCTGGACAGATTTTGAATTGGTTTTGTTAAAAGAATAAGGGTATAAGTTCGGATATTCATGCTCATAAAGGAATGAGCTCTACAAGCATCCCGTCTTCAAATGGATGCCTCTCAATAATGAGTATCTTTGTTCCGGAGGGTTCCAGCTCTTCTTTAAGCCCATCCTTAAGGTCTTCAAGAACCCACCATGCCAGCTCTATTTTCCCTTCCTTTAATTCAAAAAGTTCTTCAGGAACATCTGCTTCCGTCAGGATTTCTTCTGCAAGTGCCTGGTCTCCCCCATCGATAACCCCGTAAATAAGAGTTCCCTCTTCCGTAATCTCGTCAAATTCCCTTGCTGTGTTTTTTGCAATTCTCTGAAACCTTTTGCGCAGCTGGACTGCGTCCTTATAGGTGGAAGAGCAGAAATGCACCCTTTCGCAGGCGAAGAAAGCCTTTTCAGCATGCAAGGAGGAGCCTTCTGCAGCGCACGAAATATCTGACTCAAGGGAAAACCCTTTTTTCAGAAGCGCTTCGGAGTTATTGTCGGAAAATTCCAGTTCGTTGAGGTTGAGGAAAATCCCCATTTCCTCTGCAAAAGCTGCGACCTTTTCAGCGCCTTCGAGAGAAGGTATTTCAATCCCTGCCTCAATTCCCAGATCCTTCGCATTTTTCAGGGCGGCTGCGTAAGGGCTTTTTCCCAGTTCTCCCCAGACTGACTGAGGCGGATGGAAGCGTATCTCGTCCAGGCCTGCTTCTGCCAGCTTTTCAAGGGTTTCCCTATCCGGAGCAAGAGAAGTATAAAGGTGAATATGGTGGTTTTTCCCGAAATAAGCTTTAAGCAGGTGGATATAGTACAGGACTCTCTCTACCTTAAGTAAGGGTTCTCCGCCTGTGATCCCTGTACCCAGCGCGTCCATAATCTCAGCTTCTTTGATCAGGTCCTCGTCGTTTTTTACATGCCTTTCGTTTGCAAAAACAAGGTCCTTACCGCGCCTTTCGTCGGAAAGAGGGCAGTAAAAACAGCTTTTAGGGCAGAGCCCGGTTACAAAGAGTACCATCTTGGCACCCTGCTGGCAGAGTTTACAGCCTTCTGAAAGGTAACTGCAAAAAGAGCCTGTTTCATCCTCTGTGAACTTTTCCATTCTGAGATTGCATATCCTTTTGTCCTATATAAGGATTGTTTCCTGACCTCTTTTTCGGTTGCTGGTGGAACAATGATTTTTTATGAAATATAATTTCCCTGTGCCTGTTCAGAAACTAATATATTCTTCAGCTTCCAAAGGTTCACTGATGTCAGAGATGAATGGGTATGTTGTGGTTTTCGGCTGTAAAAGGTGCGGCAAGTGCAGGGATGTATGTCCTGTGGGCGCTATTTATGAAGAAAACGAGCTTGCTAAAATCGATACTGAAAAATGTAACCTCTGCATGAAATGCATAGACGAATGTACCAACAGATCCATTATTTATATGGAATGATGTGACAGCAAAGCAAGATGGGAACTGAAGAAAATTAGAATGAATTTAGAGAAAAAACTAAAATGAAACCTAAAAGAGTCAGAAAATTCAGGAAAAGGTGAAATGAGATGTTTCCTCCGGAAAAAATGCCTTTCAAGGGAAAAATTACAGATATTACAGTTCCAATTTCTCCTTCCACTCCTATCTTTCCCGGAGACCCGGAACCTTCAATCGAAAGTGCCTTTACTATAGAAAAAGACGGGTGTGCAGTATCCAGGCTGATTTTAGGAAGCCATACAGGCACGCACGTCGATGCTCCTTCTCACATCCTGAAAGATGGACTCGCTGTTGACGATTTAAATCTTGAAAATCTTATAGGTCAGGCGGTTGTTCTGGATTTCTCCTTCAGAAATGGGGCATTGACAGACTATATTCTTGACAAAGCTTACAATCACCTGAAGAACACTGACCATGTCTCAATTCTACTTCTAAAGACAAAACCTTCTTTCCATTATGAAAATAACTCAAGGGTTTCAGGTCTTCAGGCGGGCGAAAGCAATAAAGGAATAGAATTTGAGGAGCCGCCTGAAAATTCTGTTTATCTTGATTCCGGCGCTGCGGAATGGATTGTCCGGAATGGGTTCAAAACAGTTGGAATTGACAGCTTTTCCGTTGACAATCTCTCTTCGGAAAATCTGTCTGCCCATCATATATTGCTTTCAAACAACGTGAATATAGTGGAATGCCTTGACATGAGTTCGGTGGAAGCAGGAATTTATTTTTTCCTGTGCCTGCCTCTGAAAATTGAGGGCTGCGACGGTGCTCCGGCAAGAGCATTGCTGATACCTTACTCCTGATTTTCCCCGGTTTTTTCTGAATTTCCCTTTCCCCTCTGGCTTTCGCCTGTTTTTTTCCTGACTTTCAGAAGCGCGCCATTGTATACCTTGTACCGTTGTGGGTAACCATCTCAAAAAGGAATTCACCTGAAACAGGGTATTCTATTATCACTGATGTGTTTTGGAGATCTAAAGTTTCATCACCTTCCTGGCTGGCGGCCGGAATCCATATGCCTTCTGAGTTTTCTATGCCTTTTATAAAATGGATCGGCGCCCCTTCAAGAAACACTCTCTTTTTAACTCCGTTTTTGTACTGGCAAATAAGGGTATTATTCTCAATAACCCATTCCGAGTCAGTCAGGTTGCCGTTGCATTCCTGGTCAGGGTCCACTCCGAAACTGACATACCTGACAGACGGCGGAAGAGAAAATTTGAGGGTACACATGCTGCCTTCAGGGTTGTATCTGTCTTCCGAATTACGGGCGTATCCTCCCTGAATTGAGAGAAGGGAAAGGGAAGCGGTTTCTGCCTGGGCTTTTATTTCCGCATCCTGAAGGGCAGGTGAGGCTATACTCCATGCCTGAGCCAGTAGGACCACCACCGCAGCCAGAAGCGCGAGATACACCACAAGTTTAAGGGGAATCGTATCTGCGGCTTCAGTGTCGGAAATAATATTTTTCATATGATTGTAAATGATCTCTACATAATAAAAAATTTTACCTCATGAAAGGAGAGAACTCTGAAGACTAAAAACTAAAAGGAAAACTTGAAGATGAAAGACAGGTTAAAGGATAAAAGGAGAGGACTGCCAGAAGAAAGCTTGAATCAATAATTTTTTAAAATAAAATGAAAATGACGTTTATCTGAAAGTACAGGAGGGTTTGGAATAAGCGAAGAATGTGATGAAAATCTATTATGCATATCTTTTTCTGAGGAGCAGCTCGAGGAGATCAAAAAATATGCAGCTCTTAACGGTATGGAAGTTGAGGAATTTATACAGAGCGTTTGCCTGACTCACTGTCTCCAGCAGATGGAATACTTCTACGGGCGGAGACCCGAAGAATCCAAAGCTGAGAACGGGTCTGGAAAACCTAAAGACGAATGCAAAATCGATCTGAAGGAAGTAGAAGCTAAAAATAAAAAACCGGTCTCGAAAGAACTGCTTGATGGCCCTCTGGTGCTTGACCCTCAGTGTATAATGGATCTCTTCGCCATTAAAAGAGAACTTGGGATTACTTCAAATAACCAGGTAATTACAACTGCTCTGAAACTGGGCTTAAACCAGCTCAATGTCGCTCTTGACCTTGTAAGGCACAAACCAGTAGAGAAAAAGTGAAAAAGTAAGTTTGAGGGACGTGAAAAGGTCATTCCTGAAATTTCAAATTTTTTAAGTGCAGGGGTTTTACGCCCCGCCTGTGAACCACTCCAGGAAATTATCAATAGCCCTGCGCCTGTGGGAAACCTTGTTTTTCTCTTCATCCCCGAGTTCCCCGAAGGTCATGCCGTTATACTCGAAAATAGGGTCATAACCGAAACCGCCTGTTCCACGCTCTTCGTATGCGATATTCCCTTCCACGACCCCGGGGAAGACCAGAGGCTCCTGTCCCGGTTCACAATATCCGATCACTGTTTTGAAATACGCTGACCTGTCTTTCTCTCCTTCCATGAGCTTCAGCACTTTCAGGTTCCCCAGTTTGTCTTCCACAAAGCGGGAGTAGGGTCCCGGAAAGCCGTTCAGGGCATTTATGAATATTCCTGAGTCGTCTACCATTACAGGCATGTTCAGTTTGTTTGCAACATACTGTGCCCCGTTAGCCGCGATAGGTTCAAGTTCATCTTCCTGGAGTTCGGGATAACCGTCTTTATTCTGGATGGCTTCGATTCCGAAATTCTTGAGGATATCCCTCACCTCGGCAAATTTGCCTTTATTTCCCGTAACAAAAACGATCTTATGCATAGCGAGCCCTCTTTTTTATCTCTTCAACTCGCCTGAGTACATCCTCTGAATCTATAAAAGTACTTGCATACCCTTTCTCGAAAGCTTTGACAAGGGCTTCATAGTTGCGGTGAGTGCTCTCAAAAGTCTGGAAAAGCACATGGACGTCCACACCTCTGGCTTCAAGGCTTTTGTCAAAATACGCAAGCCCGAAGTCGATAAGATAAAGCCTCTCACCTGCAAGCAGGAGGTTTGAGGTTGTAAGGTCTCCATGTACGATGCCTGAACTGTGCAGTTTGCCCACGAGCTCTCCAACCTTTTCCGAAAGTGGGGGGGTTATAAGGTACTTTATGGGGACCCCTTCGATGAACTGCATTTTAAGCTTGAATTCCTCAACGTCATAGATGATTGGAGTGGGCACGCCTGCGCGCCTGGCTTCAGACATAAGGCGGGCTTCTGTCCTGTTCCTCTCTCTTCTTATCCTCTCGTCTATCTCTTTATGCCTGTAAGCCTTTGGGACCCTTTCCTTGACCAGCGCCCTCTTACCTTCAGGTCCCTCTTGAAGGTAGACAACAGCTTCAGCCCCGTTGTCGAGAATTTCCCCGGGAGGCATCCTGAAGAAAGTTTCAGGGGAGATTTCAGGGACCTTTTTCATCTCTTCTTCCTTTATCCATGTCACTTTGACATCATCTGTCCTGAAACTGGGGTTTACGCGCGAATCTTCAAGGGAAATGGTATTTCCGGACTTATACATCAGGAGCCCTGTGTATGCGATCATTGTCCCGTTGTCGCCCATAAAGCGTTTTTCGGGAACATAGAACTTTGCACCTCTGGCTTCACACATTTCATTTAACATCTCACGAAGCCTGGTGTTTGCTCCCACCCCGCCTGCAAGCAGCACTTCTTTTTTTCCTGTATGGGCAAGGGCGCGTTCTGCGACCTCCACAACCATTGCAAAGGCAGTCTCCTGATAAGAATAACAGACATCTTCAAGGGAGGCTTTTCTCAGGGCTTCACTTGCAGCTGTTGAAAGCCCGGAAAATGAGAGGTCCATTCCTTTAATCACGTACGGGAGAGGGATATATCTCTTTGCTTCTTTTGCATATGCCTCGATTTTGGGCCCACCCGGGTGAGGCAAGCCTGCTCCGCGAGCGAATTTATCAAGGGCATTTCCAAGTCCTATATCAAGGGTCTCTCCAAAAACCCTGTACCTCCCTTCCATGTAAGAGATTACCTGGGAATTTGCCCCGCTCACATAGAGCACAACAGGGTCTTTTGCAGGGGTCTTCCAGATCCCTATCTCAATATGGGCAATGCAGTGGTTGACTCCTATAAGCGGGATGCCAAGGGAAAGGCCGAGCATCCTGGCTGCCGTTGCAACGGTCCTTAAGCACGGCCCAAGCCCAGGCCCCTGTGAAAAAGCTATGCCGTCGAGGTCTGACGGCTCTATCCCGTTTTGCTTTGCTTCTGCAAGGAGTTTTTTGATAACGCCTGCCGCATATTTTGCATGGTGCTGGGCGGCTTCCCTGGGGTGGATTCCGCCTTTTTCAGGTTTATATGTCTCTGTAACCTCGGCAATGATCTCGGTCTCGGTCACGATTGCGGCACTCAGGTTCCAGGCAGTGCCTTCGATTCCAAGGATGAATGTTTTTTTCAAGGCTTCAGGTCTCCTTTCCGTTCCTTTTCCTCTGCTTACTGTCACTGCCTTCGATAATACAGGAGAGGATTATATACATTTGCTTTTTTGATACCTGCGGAATATTTTTGAGCATTTTTTACTGCTTTAAAATTTTCCAAGTTTTTCTATGCTTTCCCTCATGGGCTCCGTAGAGAAAAGGCTTTTTTCAAGTCTTTCCGTAAAATCTTCCAGAACGGACACAGGAATATAGAAGTCAGGAAACGGAGGTGTGAGTGTTTCAGGCTCGATTTCCCCATTTTCCACGCTTCCTGAACTGAGCCCTGGAAGGACAAGAAGGAAAGACAGGATAAGGACTGAAATTACATACTCTCTCCCATAAAGTGCCCACGAAGTTATATTTTCCCCAGCCGGGTAGAAAATCTGGCTTATATAGGCCGCAGGCCAGGATATAAAAGGCAGGGTCGAAGCTGCGGGGTGAGACAGCAGTATGCTGAATATAAGGGCTACAATTATTCCGAATCCGGTTTTTTTAATAAACGAACGCGCTCCCGGAGCAAACCACCATTCCCACCAGGCGTGTTTTGGCTTCTTTGCGCGAATACTTTTAAGGAGCAGGGCTGCAGGCTGTTTTACCTTTCTGGAATTTTCAAGTTTCAGGCACTCTTCGAGCCTTTCGGAAGCTTTTCGGAAGTAATGGACTTTGCAGTAGAAAAGCCCGAGGAAATAAAGGGCATAAGCTCTCAATTCACTGTCTTTTGCTTCCCTGCAAACGGTTGCCTTTTCAAGTTTTCCGGCAGCTGTAAGAAGGGCGTACCTGAAACGTGCGCTGTCTTCATCAAAAAAAGATTCTGCATATATATACCTGCCATATGCATCCCAGAGCATAAGCCTCTGGTTCTCAGTATCAAGAGTAAGAGCCCGCCTGAAGGAATCAAGGGCGTTTTCACATTCCTGTTCTTCAAGTTCTACTCTGCCTTTTAGACTTCTTGAATATGCATTATCAGGGGCTTCCGCAATAGAAGCTTCAAGCTCCTTTAATGCACCTGTGCTGTTCCCAATCATGAAGTAAATCTCTGCAAGCCCGTTTCTGGCATGAATGTTTTTCGGGTTTGCTTCAATTGCTTTCCTGTAAGCTCGAAGGGCTTTCTCCAGTTCTCCCTGCCTTGAAAAGGCAAAACCCAGCAGGCATAAGGAAAGGTCAGAATCACGGTCTTTTAATGTCAATTTCTCCAGAAATTCGGCAGCTTTCCCAAATTCCTCAAGCTTTATAAGTGCAAAGGCTTTCATAACAGAAGCCGGAACATTTTCAGGATCTAAAATAAGGACACTATCGAATTCTTCAATTGCTTTTTTCCATTTTCCGAAGTGCGCAAAAACAATTCCTTTTCCTGAGAACGAAATTTTTCCGTTTCCCGAAACCTTTCGGGCATCCTCAAAGGCTTCAAGGGCATCTTCGTACCTGCCAAGAGCATCAAGGGCAAAACCTTTTGCATTCCTGAGAATTTCCAGTATGGGCTTTTTGCCGGCAGAATTCATGGCAAAATTCATCATCCAGGATTCTTCTACCTTTTTTTCTTCATCCGGATCTCCTTTTCCTTCCGCACCCATGTTTGTGTAAAAAATCTCTTCTGCCTGCTCAAAGAGCACCAGAGCTTCTTCATATCTCTTAAGGCATATTAAGGAAATTCCTTTGTAAACAGCTGGAGTTATATCTTCCGGGCTGTACTCTGCTGCCCTGTCAAAAGCTTTAATAGCTTCTTCGTATTCCCCAAGTTCGGCAAAAGCAAGTCCCCTGCATTTCCATCCCTCAGAGCCTATTTTATTCTCAGATAGCTTTCCTGACAATTCAAGGTATTTTTTAAAAGCGGTCTGGAACTGGTTTTCAAGTGATTCTCCAGAATTCTTTAGTCTGGCTTTAAGCCTGGAAAGGACAATTCCTTTATTGTATCTAGCAGGCAGGCTTTCATAGTCAAGAGTAAGGAGGTTTTCATAAGCTTCCAGGGCTTCCCTGTATTTACCGAGTTTGCAGAGAGCATTTCCCTTCCCATTCCAGGCAAAAGCGTTTTCAATATCGAGGCTCAGAGCCTGTTCAAAAAACTCCAGGGCTCTGGTCAAATCCCCGAGCTCGTAATAGATTTCCCCGATTCCGCTCAGGGTACAGCTATTTTCAGTTCCTAACGCGAGGGCTCTTTCATAAGCCTTCATAGCTTCGTAATATTTCCCGAGGGCAAGGAGGCAGCTTCCCATTCCTCCCCAGCTCTCTGAATTTTCCGTGCCTTCTTTGAGCGTTTTACTGAACGAATCGAGAGCTTTCTGGTAGTTCCCAACAGCCAGAAGAGCTTTTCCCTTATTGATTTTTGCCTCAGTAAGGGAACTGTCTATCTGAAGAACACTTTCAAACTCCAGAAGCGCTTCTCCGCATCTTCCCAGACTCCCCAGCAGCCTGCCTTTTTCCAGCCTGTTTTCTGCGTTCATGGGCTCAAGTATAAGGCTCTTCTCAAAAGCTCCAAGAGCTTCTTCTCTCCTTCCTATGCCTTTCAGAATTTTACCCTGGGTCTCCCATGCTCCTGCGGAAGAGGGTTCAAGTTCAATAGCTTTCTCACACGCTCTCAGAGCTTCTCTTCTCCTGCCCAGGGATAGATACGCTTTTGCCTTTCCCTCCCATGCTCCTGCATGTGAAGGCTCAAGTGCCAGTGTTTTTTCAAACGCTTCCAGAGCCTCCATACATTTTCTCAGAATGTAGAGAGATACCCCCCTGTAGTACCAGGCTCCGGGGTTATCAGGGTTTATTTTAAGAGCTTCTGAAAGAGCTGAGACTGCCTCAGTATGCCTCCAGAGCTGGTTTAAAGCAAGCCCGCTGTAATAGAGTGCTCCTGCGTTTTCAGGATCTCTTTCGATTACTCCTCTGAATGCTTCCAGAGCTTTTTCCGGGAGGTTCAAATACCCCAGAGTAAGCCCCTTAAAGTAGCGGGCCGGGATGTTTTCCGGGTCAAAAGCAAGAGCCTTTTCAAAAGCTTCCAGGGCTTCGTCAGGACGGTCAAGGTATCTGAGTATATTTCCCCTGTACTGCCAGGCAACCGTGTCCTTAGGGGTTATCTCAAGCAGGGCATCAAAAGCCTCGAGAGCTTTTTCAAAATTTTTCTCTGACCCTATAGGATTTTTGAGATTCAAAAGAGCAAGAGCTTTGCTGTACCAGGCTCTGGCGTAAAGAGACTGCATATTCCCCCGGGAGTTCTCTTCTAAAAATATTTGTGTGAAATTATATACGCTCCCGGCTATAAATATGATTGCAGAAAAGAGTTACTGATCTATAATTTGGATTTTTCTGATAAAATGAAATAATAATCAGTATAAAAATTAAAATTCAGCAAAAAAAAGCAAAGACCAGTAATGGATTTAACAATCCTTAAAAATAATAAAAAATAAGTGTTGAAATTAAAAATCAATAGAATAAATTAAAAGTCAGTAGAATAAATAAAAGTCAGTAGAATAAATAAAAGTCAGTAGAATAAATAAAAGTCAGTAGAGTAAATAAAAGTCAGTAGAATAAATAAAAGTCGGTAAAATAAATAAAAACAGACATCTTGAAGTTAAATTCCATTATTTCTTCTTTTCTGGCGGGAGTTTGAATATCAGCCTTACGTTTCTTAAGGTCAGGTTCCTGATGATGAGAGGTTCAGGTCTCAAGCCCTTTATTTTCAGATTTTTTATGTTCGCTTCCTTTATTGTGATGATTTTTGTTTCTGTGTTTTTCTCTGACATGTTACCTCTTTGCTTTCCTGACGTCTCTTAATGTCAGGTTCCTTATAATAAGAGGTTTCGGTCTCAGGCCTTTTACTTTAAGGCTTTTTATGCGAATATTCTTTACTCTGACTATTTTTGTTTTATCTTCCCCAGGCATATTTTATCCCTATCCTTTCCGAAAGCGTCTTTGTTTCCTTAATGTATTTTTTAAGTATAATATTCTGATATATTCCGAAGCAGTTTTCTGCCTCTCTTTTTAAGTCCGGTTTTTTCACAGGTTTTTTCGAGACGGTAAAAATCAGAAATATTACTTCTAATAGAAATTAGCATACAAAATAGATAAAATCTTGCATAAAAGTAGTCCTTAAATCTGATTTATTTATTTTCAATAATGTAATTTTTGGGATTTGAAATTATATAATATTGAAGCAAACTCTGGCTACTTAAGGAAAAACAGAGCCCTGTAATGTCGGAAAAAATCTGAAAGAAATCTGAAAGAAAAAACTGAAAGGTTTCAAAGAGATCCTCAAAAAATTCAAAAAAAGACCGAAAACTTTAAAAAGTCCTGAAATATTTAAAAAATCCTGACCTATTTAAAAATCTTGAAATATTTAAAAAAGACTGAAAAATTCAAAGAAATGATCTGAATAATTTAAAAAATCCTGGAATATTCAAAGAAAGGATCTGAATAATTTAAAACATCCCTGAATAATTCAAAAACCTCATAAACTTCCAAAGAAAAGATATGCGGTATTTTCTTCTGTAAAAAGACCTGAGTAAAAGGAGCTGCAGGAAAATTCCTGCGCTCCGGGTTGAAAAATGAGTTATGATTTCCCTTGCGGGTTATTTCTTGAATTCGGTGTAGCCGCACTTCCCGCAGGCGAGGCGGTTTTTGTGGTCGGCAAGGAATACACCGGGTCCGCATCTGGGACAGAACTGTTTGAGTCTGGTTACGGAGTCGCCCTGGACTTTGTAATAATCTTTTACTGCCATGTTTATACACCTCGGTAAGGCTTAAGCCTCTTCTCCCTCAGTTTCCGAACCAGGGACAGCGTTCCTTTTAAGGACATATTCCTGTTCTACCTGTTTCATGCGGTCTGCGTCTTCGTAGAGCTTTGCATAGCCCTTGCTTTCCTGCATACCGTATTCGGTCTTGATCCTCTGGATAACCAGCAGTTCAAGGGGAGCATTTAACATTGCAGCAAGCTTGTTCCTTACATCATTTCTGGAAGGAGTCGAACCTTCATATTTCACAATGAAATCCAGTTCCCTTCTGTTTAAAAGTGGATTCTTTTTGTCTTTAATTATCTTTATGTCCATCTAGGATTCTCCGTATTTTATCCAATTCATTATTCTGATTTTTACTGATAAGCTTTTCAAAAAGAGCTCTTATTTCCTCTTTCTTTTTCTCGGTGACCTCTACAAAGACCACGCCCTCATCGGGCTGTCCGTAAAGGACAACAGACCCCGGTGGAGCCAGAAGGATTACCGGAAGGGTTGCCAGATCTTCTTCTCCCCTTACAAAAATGCGGAGAAGCTTTTCCGAAGCAAACGCTTCGCAGAGAGTTCTTATAAGCTCATCGGTGATTATTCCTGCAGGATTGTCAACCGAAACTTCTTCATATACTTTGTCCCTGTTCCGGACCGAAACATCGCTGGATACCGGTTTCCTTTTGGTTCGGTCATCCACAATACAGATGTCCGGAATAATTCCGGCTTCGAGCAGGTGGAAGGTAGTAACATCCCCTACGGATATAAGTTTTGTGGGGCTTGAAAGTTCCCCTGCAAACTTCTCTATCGTATCCCTGCCCTTTCCTCTGTATAAAATACCGAGGGGTTTTTTCATAAGTGGGCGAAGTTCTCTCGGAAGTTCGATATGAACACTCAACTCAGCGCACCTTCAAAGCAAATCTATCCGGGATGTCAACCCCGAGTCTTTTTGCGATTTCCGAGCGTTCGGTATCAAGAATAATAACAAGTCCATTCCATTCTTCTGCAAGGTCTGAAGTTCCGCAAACAGGACATGTTTGCCCTTCGAGAACCCTCAGGCAGTGTCGACAGACTTTTTCTGGCATTGCAATCCTCTCTTTTGCCTTTTTTTACTCAGGCAGCCTCTTCACCTGGGGTTTCTTGAGGCTGTTTCTTTCTGCGGGCTTCTTCGAGCCACTGAAGTTTTCCAAGGGCTGTCTGGCGCATGGTAAGTCCTATCTTGCTTTCTTTCGGCTCCCTCTCATTAATGCTGACCGCGACAATTCTGGCCCTTACATGGTCGCCTTCGGCAATTGACTTGCCTCCGCTTTTAGTAACAAGCCTTGCATTTTTCGCATCATAGGAAATAAAATCATCAGTGATCTGGCTGACGTGTAGCAGCCCGTCCATTGGTCCCATCCCTATGAAAACTCCGAAGCCTACAGCCTCAACGACTTCGCCTTCTATGATTTCCTGGAGATCAGGGTAGAACATTATCGCTTCAAATGTCACATCGTAGTACACAGCCCCGTCTCCGACAAGGATATGTCCTTCTCCGACCTCGTCAATATTGTAAACAGCAACGAGAGAGCCAAGTTTCTTGTCTACCTGCCCCTCAAGTTTCTCCCTTAATGCATTTTTAATAGTGGGCATTATTTCTTCCCCGAGAAGGGTAGGAGGGATACGAACCGTATCAACGAGTTTCATTAATTTATACATCTGCTAATCACCCGTAAACTTAATCAATCGAACTGCTGCCCCGGAATCTCCGGTGGGTTTTTCAAACAAAATCCAGTTTGTTTTTCTGGCGCAGGGATATGGTCTGGATCCCGCTTTCAGCAAGCCTGCGCTTCAACCCTATATCGTTTGTCAGAACAGCCGCTCCCATCTCTTTTGCGAGCCTGAGGATCACATCATCAGCAGGTCCCTTGCCTGCGATCCGCATGCACCTTTCCATCATGGACCTGGCAACCTTTGCGGCTGTCCTGTTTGAACCTTTCTCCCGCTTTATGAGTTTTTCTATTTCAAATACAACAGCTTCAGGCACATAGAACTCATTAAAACCCAGCCTTTTCAGCTCTTCAAAGATATCCACTCCGAACTGGACAGGGATCATGAATCCGTTGGTGTCAATTATAATTTTCAACTCTTTATTACCCCTACTCCAATGAGCCGCCAGCGGGAATCGACTCTCCTGCTGATCGCAACCATAGCTCCTATGGCTGCACTTATCGGACGCTTGAGTGCCACCTGAGCTTCATTCTTCCGGGCACTTGTGACCACACCTACAGTTGTAGCGGTTCCTATGTTGAGCATAAGGGGTTCACTGGTCTTGATTTCATTAATTTTCTCTTCCCTGGTAACTCCCACAACCCTGTCCAGAAGATGAAGCTCCATAACAAACTGGTGCCTTGTTTCAGGAAGGGTACCCGGAACACCTGCCATCTGCCCCGTAAGGGAGTCTCCCTTTGTCAGGGTAGGGTCAAGATAAGTTCCTACGGCAAGAAGCCCTCCGGGGGTTGCTTCATCTACCTTTGTTGCTCCTGCATAAATTGATGAAACCGTGGTCAAAATAGGGATCCATCTGGTGCTGCCTTCTGTTGTGACCTTTATTCCAGGCCTGATTTCAAGCTCGTCTCCGGGATGAAGCACGCCCTCGGTAAGGGTTCCTCCTATAACTCCTCCGCGGATTTCCTCAATTGAAGCACCTGGTTTATTAATGTCAAAAGACCGGGCAATCAGCATGCTGGCTGGCTTATCTACTTTATGGGAAGGAGTCGGGATCTGGGTTTCCAGGGCGTCGATGAGAATATCAATATTAATATTCTGCTGGGCAGAAATAGGGATTACAGGTGCATTTTCGGCAACAGTGCCCTTGACAAACTCTTTTATCTGGTGGTAGTTCTCGATAATTTTTTCCCTTGACACAAGGTCGATTTTATTCTGGACTATAACAATGTTTTTAATCCCGATGATGTCCAGGGCCATGAGGTGTTCCTTTGTCTGGGGCTGCGGGCAGTCTTCGTTTGCGGCAATTACAAGCACTGCCCCGTCCATAATTGCAGCACCGGAAAGCATGGTTGCCATCAGGGTTTCGTGCCCGGGAGCGTCTACAAAGGAAACTGTCCTGTGCTCTTCCGTTTTTTCTCCGCAGTTAGGGCAGGTTTTTTCGACAGTATAACACTGAGGTTCAGGACATTTCGGGCATTTCATGAATGGGGAATCTGCATACCCCAATCTTATCGAAATTCCTCTTTTTACTTCTTCACTATGCGTATCCGTCCACACGCCGGATAAAGCTCTAACAAGTGTGGTTTTTCCATGGTCGACATGACCTACCATGCCGATATTAACACAGGGCTGACTCAAGTTGTAGTTTCCTCCAGTAGAGTGAAAATAATCTGATATAAGGCAGGTATTTTTCCGAAATCTGTGCATTCAGGACTTTTTTCTTCCCTGGGGCTTTCAGATTTCAATTTCAAACCTGGTCTGATTCTTAATTTTATTATGTGATCCTTGGTTTATTGTAATTGTAACTCAAAGCGAGATCTCATTACTGCTTGAATCCCGCAGATTCAGGAGATCTTTTTAAAGTTTACGGTTTCTGCACAATTTATATCTACTAATGCCGGAAAGCCTTAATAAATTTATGTGACGATCATATCAAGCTTCTCGAGCTCCAGAGCGCGTCTTATCTCAAAGGCAAGCCTTCTGCCCGTACTCATCGGTTTTCTCCAGAGTGAATTGCCATAGGAATGACCCACTGACATATGCACATTTGTCCCGCCGCCTACTCTCGGGGCCACATCATAAATATAGAAATTAAGGTCCTTGTCCACACAGGTCTGGAGGCAGAACGATCCTATAATTCCAGGCGCATAGTGCTCCTGAGTGGCTTTTACGTATTTTTCTCCCATCTCAAAGACTTTGTCAAGAAGAGATTCACGAAGTGTCGCAGAGTTATGTCCGCAGACCGTATATTCAGGAGTGAGCTGGTGAGGTGCAAGAGCCATCTGCTGCGGGGCAGGAAGCCTTACATGCCCGTCAAGGCTAGTCTCAAAGCGCCAGTCAACGCCAAGTAACTCCAGTTTGCTCATTTTCGGCTCGATAGGAGAGTAGAACATGTCAAGATTGAACACTGGTCCTATGATATAACGCTCTATCCTGGCATTTTCAAGGGCGTCGCGCGTAATTACTCCCTGCTTTATAAGAGCTTCGGATTTCTCCTGGTATTCCTTATAGCTTGAAGCCGTAAAAAAGCCTCTCTCGAGTTTCTTTACTGCGTGTGGAAGTTTTACCATTACGAGTTCGTTGATGTCCTCTGGAGATTCTATTTTCTCAGGGAAAGGAAGCCCTGCTTTTTCGAGGATCCAGTAGTAGCTCTGCTGTTCGCTGCGTTCCTCACTTCTCAAAAGGTTCCTGCTTCCTACCATGGGGACCCTGAAATTATCTTCAATCTCATCTATGCTGCAGTAGGAAGTAAAAGAACGGTTAGGGATAAAGAGCACTTTTTCGTCAACCAGTTTCTGCTGGTTCTGGGGCAGAAGGATTTCATTATACTTCTTATATACAACTGTTTCATCGACAATCCCTCTTTTTATTCTTCCGTAATGGTCTCTCTGAGCCCTGAAGTATTCAGTGTAAGTCTTCTCCCTTCCTGCCTGGCAGACTGCAAGGGTCCTGAAGTCTTCTTCAACTGCTCCGTCGCAGATGTCGAGCCCTGAGTGTGAGGCAATTGCCCCTATTTTTATCTTATCAGCGTGCGCGTAATAGCCTTCAACAATTTCCTTTATTTCTTTCCTGTCAATCATATGTGATATCTCTCAGCTTTTTCGAGGTAGTGATACTTCCGTGAGATGGTGATCAGGCACTGGCCTGTGTGATTTTTGATCTGTATTGAAGCAGTATTTCCTGAAATGCAGGTCCCTGTGCTAGCCTGCCGTATTTTGTTAAACAAAAGTTCTGATCGGATTTTTCCCCATTAACGGCTTTACCTATTAAAACCCTTTCTAATAGAAGTAATCATTTATAAATATAGGGTAAGCTGAGGGGGGCATATAATAAAGGTATGGTGAAGGGCTGGTTTGCCCTCTCACGGCAGCTCTGTTTGTCTGATTTTTAGAGGAAACTCAGGATCAAAGGTGTAATAAAGGTCTCAACTATAGCTGCCAGAAAGAGAAGTGGCAAAATCCAGCGAAAATAAAATTGTAGTCCTTCCTTAAATTCTTTTTTTATTTCAGTAGGCCTGCCTATAAGGGCGGCAAAAACCTGGTGCCCCAGTCTGAGCCCTATTCCGGCTGACAGAAAAACCATAGGCAGCTCCACGATTCCGTGAGGAAGGAGAGCAAGGACTATAAAAAGGAGACCTCTTTCCTGGGCTACTATATGCGAGATAACTCCCACAATATACCCGTTGAAAGCGATGAACAGTACAGGAAGGACGCCAAGGGCAAGCCCCAGCACAAGAAAAAGCAGGCTTACAAAGGCATTGTTCAGAAATATCCCGAACATAATGACTATCGGGGGCATTGCAAGAAGGGGTGCAAAACGGGCACTGAACCCTTCCATGAGTTGGTCCGCCATCTCCGGAAAATTTGCCGATGAATGATAACCTGCAAGCAAAGCCCCGAAGAACACAAAGGTAATAAAAAGGACATAAGGCTGGATGAAGCGCAGGTAGCCCGTAAATTCTGATATCTTTGAGGCGCCTCTCTCTTCAGGCAGGGATTTTATTTCCCTGCTGCCAGCCAGATAGGCATTCTCTTGCGGAGGGTACGCTTTTTCTTCCTTCCCCCCGTCAGGAGTTTCTGCTATTATTTCTCCGTTTTTTTCCCGTGAATATTCTTCTTCTCTTTCCATGTTTATCCCCAATAAAACCTGACACATTGAACCCCGGTATCAGCGAGGCACCTGTTTCCTGACTTTTCAGATGCCAAGCATCATCCGGATTGTATTCCGGGTTGCCGGAGAAAGCCCGAGGATCAGGATGACCATTTTAATCAGCATTTTCAGGTTGGTTGACTCATCATCTTTCTCGAACTGGGTATCAAGTGCGTAAAGAACCCCTACGAAGATAATTATCTTCAATGGATACATAACCAGTGCAGTATCCGTAAGTTTAATAAGATATGAGGGGAGCACGTGTTTTTCGAAATACCCGAGTTTATCTATCCCTATATATGTCGAAGAAGCATCCAGCATATGGGCAAGAAGGATGGAAAGGTTCAGGGGATCAGTGAAAATCGCGGATTTTAAGTGTCGGGCAACCAGATAAAAGACAAATGTTAGCCCTGTACCTGCCCCAAGCACAAAAACCGGAACGTAAGGGACTACAATGTCCTCAAAATACAGCAGGGCTCCGAGGTTCAATAAAAACCATGCCAGCCCGAAGCCTGCAAAGGCAGGATGATAATCCTTTACAAGCCCCGCCTTCTGCAGCCTTATTGAGAGCCACAGGCAGATCACTGTTATTCCGAAGACCAGGAAATAAATGTTCGGAGTTATAAGCAAATAGCTGAAAGGGGGGTGAAAGATGTTAGCAGGCGAGTCTTCGAGCACACGCAGGGAGGAGCCCGCAAGCACGAATGGCAGGAGCGAGAGAATGAACTTTGGGGTTATCTTCACTTCCATCTTTTCAAGAAGCCTGAAAACCCCGAAAATACAGATACCCAGTACCACTGCCCAGGTAAATGTGTTTACAATGTTATACCCCTCATCGCCCTTTATGGGGTCAAGATAATAGGTATTGATAAATTGTGAAATTTTTTCCATTAAAAAACTCATCTTATCACTCATTTAAAATGGCAATGACCTGATACAATTAATACTCACAGTATAGCTGAATAAATACTCACAGTATATAGCTGAATATGTTTACTGCATTATAATCTGGAATAAATTTATCTTTTAATTCCGGGTATGGTGGCTCAACCGTGAACCGTGTTCGGTTTAATTACAGATATCTCTTTGCTTTCTCCAGGCTCAACTTTGATAAAAAGCAAACACATTGTGAGAGTCTTATATTATATGTGCATTATATAACTATCTTTTTATAATTTACCTTTGCAGTTACATCTGCGGTAAGTGTTAATAAACATGTCAAATAAGTGCTAATAGACATGTGAAGTAAGTGTTTTAAGTAAGTGTTTATAGACATGTCAATAGAGAGAATTGGTTTAAGTAAATTACCCTGAATAAACTCCTGTGTTCTGGAAAAATATCTGCATTTAACCTGAAACAGGCTTTGAAATTTGACATTTCCGGAAGAAGAACCAATGACTGAGAAACCAAATTGACTGAGAAACCAAATAGGCTGAAACACCAAATAGGCTGAAACACCAAATAGGCTGGAACACCAAATGGGCTGAAACACCAAACGGACTGAAAACCAGAAAAAGAATTCAGGTTTTAATTACCCGAGTCATTCCTTTATTTCTTTTGAGATTAAGTTAAAGAATTAAGTTTCCCTATTAAACTATGTATACTATCTTTCGTAAGTTACCTATGTATTCTGCAGGCATTATTATCCGCAGCCTCAGTTTATAGATATTTGCTGGCAGATATCTGCTGGTGTTAAATACTTTATAAATATAGATATTTGACATAACAGTGCATTTATTATTCCCGGCAAGCGGGTTACTCACTGACTGGATGGTTTAAGCCGGGTTTATATACTCAATCAATTAACTCTAATTAACTCTATTATAAATTATCATTATCACGATCAAAAATTCATGCGGGTATGAAATTGACCATTAATAAAAACAGCGCAAAATGGATGCAGCTTCCAAGAGACGTGCTTGTCGGGCACGGCGTCCTTGAAGAAGTGGGAGATGTCTGCAGGGACCTGAAACTCAAAGGAAATGCGCTGATAGTCACCGGAAGCACTACTCAGGATGTTGCAGGCAAAAGAGTCAGCAGACTTCTGGAGGACGCAGGGAACAGTACGGAAACGGTCCTTACGTGCAGGGCAACCATGGAAGAAGTTGATAAATTAATGGAAAAAGCCCTGAATACGGAAGCGACCTTTTTGCTCGGGGTGGGAAGCGGCAGGTCTATCGATCTTGCAAAACTCGCTTCCACCAGGCTTGAAATTCCCTTTATCAGCGTGCCCACGGCAGCCTCTCATGACGGCATCGCATCTTCTCGCGCCTCGGTAATAGACAACGGAAAAAATGCTTCCATACAGGCTCAGGCACCTCTTGCTGTGATTGCGGATACTGAAATTATTTCGGCCGCTCCGTACCGGTTCCTTGCAGCGGGCTGTGGAGACATCATTTCCAATTATACCGCAGTCCTGGACTGGGAGCTTGCAAGCCGTCTCCGAAACGAGTATTTCGGGGAATACGCTGCTGCCCTCTCCAGAATGGCAGCAAGGGTGGTAATAGAAAACGCCGATTCAATAAAGCCAGACCATGAGACTTCAGCCAGGCTTGTGGTAAAAGCTCTGGTCTCAAACGGGGTCGCAATGAGTATTGCAGGCTCTTCAAGGCCGGCTTCGGGATCGGAACATATGTTCAGCCATGCCCTTGACAGGATTGCCCCAAAGGCTGCGCTTCATGGAGAGCAGTGCGGGGTTGGTACAATTATGATGATGTACCTGCACGGAGGAAACTGGCAGGAGATCAGGGATGCTCTGAAAAAAATCGGGGCTCCCACGAATGCTGAAGAGCTCGGCATAGAGGATAAATATATAATTGAAGCGCTCCTGCAGGCGCACAGCATCCGCCCGGACAGATACACCATTCTCGGAAATGGTCTGACGCTCTCGGCAGCTGAGAAAGTTGCAAGAATCACAAAGGTCATAAATTGAAAAGTTGTTTTATTCAGGCTGAAATAGAAAATTATCAATTCTCCAAAACATCACGAAGCAATATGCTATAAATAAGCAGAATCTTTTAACGCAGGATTCGATTTAATCATGATCAATTGTTCATTCAAATTCAAATGATTTATCTGGTTGATGAATTCGGCTTATTCGGGATAATCCAACTCTAAAGCCTTATTTCATGCCAGGATTCAGTACCGGACTCAAAATTTTTGGGATAACTCAGGTATATCCTGAAAACTCAGAAAAGGCCCGAAAAAAATTTAAATGGAAGAACTATTATGACAGAAAGCGATACCAAAATAACACTCATCGGATCACGGCTGGCAAGGGAAGGTCTGGAATTCATATTCAAAGGTGAAATGCCTGAATGCAAGAAATGCCGTTTGAAGAACACCTGCCTTAACCTTGAACCCGGTCGCAGGTATAAAGTTGTTAGAATTAAAAGCAATGATATACACGAATGTTTCCTGCACGACAGCGGGGTTCTTGCGGTGGATGTCAGCAGGGCTCCCATCACAACAAGTGTGGAGTCCAGAAAAGCAGTTCAAGGGGCAAAAATTATGTATGAGCCCGCCAAATGTGGCAAGAGAGAGTGTGCTGAGTATGAGACATGCCACCCTGAAGGGCTTATAAAAGGGGACAAATGCAAAATTGTAGAGGTCCTCGAGAGCCTTGATTCAAAATGCGAAGCCGGCATTTCCTTGAAAAAGGTAAAGCTTGCATGGTGAACATAAACAAACACCTTTTAGTAATAGTAAGACTGATTATTAATAAAAAAGGTTTATAAGCGGTGTTAAAAGTGCCTGAACATGAAATGAACCAGGTCCCCCCCTATGAATTTTATACCCAAAAGCGCTGGGAAAACTGGCTCGGACGGGCAAAGGAAAGCGGTTTTCAGATCAAAGAGTCTGAAGAAGAAGCCAGCAAGGAAAGTGCTGTATTCGTTAATATGGTAGATGATGTAATTCTTGCCTGCCTGAAAGTGACCGCACGCTTTGAAAAGGAGATGCTCTCCAAAGAAATGACTTTACATATTCTTGAGGAGATCAGAGATATCGTTCTTGCCGAGGTCGAACCTATTTCCGAGGATATTGACCTTATGATTGATTCGGTACAGACCTCTTTAATGGGCGCGCTCGTCGCCTTTGAATGCTATGCCATGGGCGACTACGAGGAAGGAGCAGATATCAATGAGCTTATAAAAGCAGCAATTGATGCCGAAGCCTCGGATAACCTTGAACTCGCTCTTGATTACACTGCACAGTGCGGTGCAATCGTGCTCAAAGGGCAGACCCTGCCGGAAGAGGTAATGGCTGATCTTCCATACGGAATTGTTGCAGAATGGCTTGACGGGATTGATTCTATCTCAGCAGCAATGGTAGGCAGCGACAGTTATAAAGAATTCGATGAAGATGATGAGGACGATGCAATATAACTTCTTTCTTTACACCACATCTTCCTCTTACACTTTTCTTCAAACATTTTAAATCTTTTTTCAATTACTTATATTAAATATTCCAGATTTAAAATGCTCAGAGTTTTCAGTATTTAATTTTTTCCGAAAATTTAAATTTTTTATAATTCTTTAAATACTCATTTTTTCCATAACTTTTTCATATACTTCAATGGTCTTTCTGGCTATTGTCTCCCAATTGTATCTCTTTTTCAGGAGGTCGTAACCTTTTTCTCCCATCCTGTTGCGGCCGAGTCCTTCAAGTACGTAGTTGAGACCCCAGGCAATGGAAGATGGCTCTTTATGAGCAATGATTCCTGTCCTGAAGTTTTCGACAAGAGCGACTGCATCGCTCGCAACGACCGGTTTTTGTGCGTCCCATGCTTCAAGCACAACTATTCCGAAGGGTTCATTCCGGCTCGGGACACATACAAGGTCGCAGGCATTGTACCAGTCTATAAGGGTATTGTCTGGTGCGTAGCCGAGGAAATTGCAGGAATTCCCAATCCCAAGCTTTTGAGCCTGGTATTCGCAATGGGTCCGCATCTCTCCTTCTCCTATGAGAACAAACTGGGCATCGCGCTTCCTCAGGACTTTTGCTGCGGCTTCAACGAGCAGGTCAGGCCCTTTCTGATAGGACATCCTCCCGGTGAAAAGCACCACAGGGAGACAGGGGTGTATCCCATAGTTTCTTTTTATTTTTCCAGGGTCAACCTGTCTTTTTATTTTTCCCACATTTATTCCGTTAGGGATTTCCCACATCTTGTAATCGGGAATTTTGTATATGTGCTGGACTTCCTCTCTCAAAACTCTGGAAGTCGTAATTACATCGGAAGCTTCATAGCCTCCAAGCCATTCCCTGTGTGAGATCTCTTTTGCCTCCCACCAGTCTCCGTGGCGGTTTCCGTTGCGCCCCCATTCCGTGCTGTGGAAGGTCAGGACAAATGGCAGCCCGAACTGGGCTTTAATTCTGCAGAGAACATTTACAGGATGCCAGTCGTGCCCGTGGAGGACATCAAACTCTCCTGCCTTTTCCCGGACATCCAGGAAACGGCAGTACATGCCGTCACACATCCTGTTCATCTGTTCCACTATTCCTCCAGTCCGGTCGCATGCGATCCTGTGATAGTGGACTCCGTTAATTATATCATCATTATTTTCTTGACCTCGGGTAAATAGGTGAACCTCATGCCCCTCAGCTACAAGGGCCTCGGAGAGTTCGGACACGTGAGGGGCGATCCCTCCAACACGTATTGAATGCAAACTTTCCCAACTAAACATTCCTATTCGAATTTTTTTCATAAACTCACTTTTTCCTTTTTGTCTAAGTGAAGGATACCACGGTTTTTCAAAAGTTACAGGCTTCCCCCAGCCCGTCCTGTTCAAACCTTCCAGTTTACCGGAACAGACTTATTTTCCGGATTGGTAAACTCAGGTTGTGCCTTTTCCTACTTAATTTTTCCGTGCGCATTCCCCTCTTAAAAAATCCTTCTCGCACTCTATTTGTAACAGGATTTTTGTCCAAAAGATTTTGTCCAACCAATTTTATCTAAATAATTTTATCTAAATATAACTACCTGTTACAGGGCAATTTTTCCTGTTAAAGATGTAATCTCTATATTTCCCTAACTTTATTCCTTATTTATTATACATAAACATATCTCTGGTTTTTTCTACATGTTTAGGGTTTGAGCCTTTCACCCCGTTTTTATATATTCTGAACTTATTTTCAGATGGCTCATTCATTTCCTTTCAGGTATGAAGCTGCCTTTTCCGGAGAAACGGTATTAATGTAAATCCCTGTGTTAAGTTCAAATCCCGCAGCTGTGGAAAGCCTGGGAAGAAGCCTGAGGTTCAGGTGGTACTCCGGAGTTTCAAAAAGCTGATAGAACATATAATTATAGGACAGGTTTCCAAGTACTTTTGAATATCTTCCGATCACATCCCTTAAAATCTCTCCAAGGGCAAAAAGGAGCCCCGAATCGAGCCCTCCAAGAAAATTTATGTGTTTTTTCGGAAGAATCCATACCTCAAAAGGCACGGTTGAGTAATAAGGGGCAAAAGCTATAAAACCGCTGTTTTCGAAGATAAAGCGCGGGGAAACTCTTTCTTTTTCAAGGAGAGTGCAGTAAGGGCAGTTTTTCAAACCTCTTATGGCTGCCAGCTCCTTTTCAACAAGCTGAGGGCAAACCGGCAGGGCTATTAACTGGCTGTGAGGATGGTCCTGGGAAGCGCCTGCCTCTTTTCCGGAGTTTTTGAAAAGGGATACGTAAGAGATTTTCTCATGAGCCGCGTAGTGGCATACCCTGTCCCTGTAGACATTCATCAGACCTGAGATTTCGGCATCCGAAAAGTCCTCAAGTCTTTTCCCGTGCACAGGAGACTCAACTATCACTTCATGGAAGCCGAATCCCGGAATAACTTCAGGGTCTTTTTCACGGGACTCCGGCAGGGTTGAAAAAGGAGAAAGTGCAGGGTAAAGGTTTGGAAAACAGCGGAAATCCCAGCCGGATATTCTTTTTTCCCCTGTATCGGCAAAGATTTCCCCATTCTTATATACAGCAGTTGCAGGAGGTGTTTTTTCTTCATTTCCCCCGCAGAATACACAGTTTCCAGAACCGTTTTTTCCGGAACCCCCGGATGCCACTGCAAAGTCTGAAGGCCTTTTTGCCCTCTCTTCGGCAATTATACAGTATTCGCAGAGGAAATAATGCTTTCTTATTTCTGACATCCTGAGACCTCAATATATGTATCTCAATTTTTCCTTCCGGCTTGCTGTTTTCAATCTGTTTCTTTTAACCTTCTTCTTTCAGCCAGCTTTTCAATCTTTTTTTAATCCTCTTCTCTCATCCATTTTTTTCAATAAATTTTTTCAACCTTTTCTTTCAGCCAGTTTTTTCAATAATAGGACTTACGCAGTTGAACTGAGAAATCAATAGCAATAAACCCTCAACTGTATAAAACATAAATTTAACCATAAAGCCAATTGAATGTGGTTTTTACCTCAAGTGCGTAAGTCCTAAATAAGTTTCTTCAACCTTTTCTTTCAGCCAGTTTTTTCCGCCTGTCCCTGTTTAGTTTTTGCTTTTTGCGGGGTTTTCATTTTCCCGCATACAGAAGCGAGCTCCGCTGATCAATTCATAATATTGCTCAGCTGGCTTTCTCCAATCCATGTCCTTTGCAAGGAGAAAAGCCTCCCTGCAGAGCAGTTTGTATTTTACTCTATCGTCTACGAAGTTTCTGGTAAAGTAACTGATTGCCAGGGCATATTCAAGGACCGTTTCGTAATAGGAGAGGTCTATGTTGTCCACCACTATCACTCCACCCAGGCCCTCTATCAGGGACTCGATGGTTTTTATGGCATCACTGAAGCCGCAGACCCGGCTTACCACACTTGGTGTCCCTTCTCTTCCTGCTTCAAGCCCTGTGAGCAGGAAAGGGTCATAGCGAGAGGGGAAGACCCCGGCACAGCAGCCTGCCATAAAGTCCCTTACTCCCATACCCAGCCCTCCGTCTGTTTCTGAGATTATCTGGGGGTAGAGGACAGCAGCAACTGAATGCTTCCCTCTTACAAGTTTTGGGAAATCCAGCCCTCTTTCTTCTATCATCTGCTGAAGCCTGAGTTCGTTTCCCACAAGCACATCTTTTGGCAGGTGCACAGGAAATCCTTCGGGAAGGTCAGCCTTCGGGCCTTCTGCTGTTACAAGGAAGCAGATGACCTTTATTTTCTCTTCCATATGCCCTTCCAGAATGCTGTTCCTTATTATGTGTTCAAGAGCCACAAGGGAGTCCAGAAGGTCAGGGTATCCTTTATTTTCAACCTCTATGCGGGAGATTGTGAAAATAGGGATGATCTTTTCGGGCTCGATTTTTTCCCCTCCGTAATACCTGTACAGGTTTTCGGAGAGGAAGCTTCTGATCCCTGAGAGGCAGAGTTCTTTTCTATTCCAGTCTATTTTTTCGGACTCAATGGTTATCCCGTTTCTGATGACAATCCCGTTTATCCCGTAAAAAAGCCTGGCTTCCTGGCGGGTAGACTCCCCTACCGCAGTAACGGTATCCGCATACAGGGCAAGGGCTTCGAGTGAGGCAAGGTTTTCAGGCACACCAGGAGGCCATGTACTGTCATTGTTTCTCCTTTTTTGGATGGAGCTGTATCCTGCAGCCCTGCCCGGAAGGGTTGCATGCAGAGTCGCAACGGTATTTATCGGGATCCCCAGTTTTTTAAGTCTTGCAGGCGCATAAAATGTCCCGAACTCGTGGCAGTGAAGGGAAATCCCGGGACAGGGAATAAGGTCCTTGCCAGCACCTTCTTCTGCCCAGGTGTCTGCAGTTCTTGGAGCCGAACCGATAAGAAGCCGGATAAGCTCTGAAATTGAGTGTGAAAGGGAAAGGTAATGGGTATATTCCGCACCGTTTGGAAGGCTTTCATATTTGAGGGAATCAAGCCCCAGAAGCTCATAGGCTTCGGCTTTGATGCGGCTTTCGAGAGTCATCTCTTTTCCCATATATGATGAGCGAATTTTCCCATAATCCGAGGTCTGGAACTGCATGTAGCCTATCCTGATCTTTCCTGCCATTTCCTCTCCTGTGAAGACCTTAATGCCTTCGCTTTCAAGAGTTTTCAGGCATTTTTCCAGCTCCCCGTCCGAACTCAGAGGGGCAAGCCCTTCCATATCAGTAATTCTGTTCAGGCCACGGTTCCAGTCTGCGCCCCTGTGCCCGAAATAAGGGCCTGCGACAAGGATTTCCGTATTTTCTTTTGCTTTAATTTTTCCGGAATCAAAAAGTGATGCCAGAGTATGCGCTTCTTCGTCAATGACGTTCCAGATCCCGCCCATTTTGTTTGATGCAGGCCCTGCCTCTTCTCCTGCAATAATTATGAAATGGTTTCCCAATTCCTGAATTCCCCCTCAGGCTTTTTACTGTTAGATTCTGTGTTAATTTTTAGTTTGCTGTTAATATTTATTATCTCTATAAATTGATAAAGGAAACTGATGAAGACGGGAAGTTAAGGAAATAAGCAGGAGGGAGAATAAGCAGGAGGGAGAATAAGCAGGAACAGGGAGAGGTAATAAGCAGGAGGGGGAATAAGCAGGAAGGGTATAAGCAGGAACAGGGTATAAGCAGGAAGGGTATAAGCAGGAAGGAGGAAATAAACAGGATAAGGGCCGGGAAACTTAAGCCCGGCTAAGACGGGAAAATAGAGCCGGGAAAAAGCTTTTCGGATAAGAGGCTTCAGGCCTGCGAGCGAGGGCAGGCTTCGAATACCGAGGCTTTTGTTTTTGCGTAACAGTTTTCTATCAGGTGTAAAGTCCCTTCAAGTTCCGTAACTTCAAACTCAAAGAGTGTTGAGAATTCTTTTACGCAGGCATCAAAATCTTTTTCATAAGCAAGTCCCGTGTCCAGTCTTGCAACTCTTTTGTAGCCTGCGTAATCAAAGACGAACTTTGACATGGATATATCGTCAGGGTTCTGGCTCAGGCCTGAGGTTCTTATCATTTCCCTCCAGTTTACAGCCCACATGGGTGTCAGGAAAAAGGTCCCCACTCCTTTGCAGCTTTTCAGGACTTCAAGGTATTGTTTCCTCCCACCCAGAACGGCGCCTATGCAGTCGTCAACGATTTCTCCGTTTTCTTCTTTCAGTATGCAGACCTGGCAGCCAAGGTCTTTGAAATCCTCTTCAATTTTCCCGAGCACGTTTCCGCAGAGCCCGTAAAATAGCAGAATCCCGTCCGAACAGGAAGACATAAGCTCGACTTTTGAGTAAACGGTCTTTTTAAGGTTTTCAGGGATTGCGTGGAGGGCAAGCTCAAGCATATAAACTATCAGGGTCAGGCCTTTTCCTGCCTCTGAAGACTTTTCGGGGATTTTCTCGGGGGAAAGAGCAGTATATACAAGTCCTGTTTCAGCCATCTTTTTCATTATGCCCACGCAGTCTTCATTTTCAACTACAAGCACTTCTTCAATCTCGGGATCGTTTTCCAGAAGGTGCATTATCTCGTCTTCGAACATCCTGCACCCTAATATGGTTATTACCGGCATTTAAGCTCCTCTGGCACGTGCAACTTACTATTTCTTTTTTAAAAACTGATAGGGAGGTCCCTGAAACAATTCATGCAACCAGCATGTGTCCGGAATAATATTTTCCTATTTTTAATAGATATCTCTCTATGAGAAATATATTGCACTGCTTATATATCTGAGCGTTAAAAAAATACACTGATTAATCCTCAGGTATATTTCAATAACCCGGTATAATGCTTTCAGGACAATTTCTAATTTCAAAGCTGGCCTGAAACATTCTCAAGTTTTAAGCGGCCTGAGCAGCATATTCTGCATCATTTTGTATGATTTTTGTGCAATTTCAGTGCTGCCTTCAAGTTCTATAATCTCAAAACCGAAGTTAAGAGCAAATTCCTCTATCTTTTTTTCAAAATCAGGTTCGTAGGAGAGCCCTGTATTGACTCGTGCTACTCTTCGATACCCGAGTTCTCTCAGGTTTTCCGGGGTGAACTCAAAGCCCCCTATCATTCCTTCAAATGTCCCGAAAGCGCTTTTCCAGTTTACTGCCCACATCGGAGTTAAAAAAAAGGTATCACTATAGCTTTTAAGAATTTCCCGATAGCGGGAATTGCCTCCAAGGGCTGCTGCAATACAGTCGTCAAGAGGCCGGGCTGTTCCTCCTGTGCTTCTGTCCTGAAGAAGCTGTAGAGAGCACCCTGTATATGCAAAATCTTTCCGCATCTTTGAAAAAGCATGCCCACAGAGCCCGTAAAAAAGGAGAATTCCGTCCGTAAAACCTGACATAAGGCTCAGGTTTGTATATGTTTTGTTTTTGAGCCTGGAAGGGTCTGAATGAAGTCCTATCTCCTGAAGCTGGACGATGACACTGAACCCATCACTTTTCTTGAGGCAGGATTTTATTTCATGGACAGGCAGTGCCAGAGGTTTAAGACCCTGATTTTTAAGTTTGTCCTGTAAGCCTATATTTTCGTTGTTTTTTACGAGGTAAACCCTTTCCACTTCAGGGTCACCTGAAAGCACGTGGACAATTTCGTCCTCGAATACCCTGCAGCCGATTATGCCCATTGCAGTCATAATACAGGCTCAACCAGGGACTATTAATAAATATCCTTACCGGGAGAGCTAATAACTCTTAGCTGAAAACAAGGTTTTTTAATTTCCTGTTCCTTTTAGCTCCGTGCCTGATAGTAGCCTTCTTTTTCAGGACTTTCACCGGTAAAGAAAAAAGCCCCGAGAGGTTTGCGTCTGTCAGGACCTCTTCCTTCTTTCCATCCCTGAAGACTTTTCCTTCTTTTATAAGGACCATACGGCTTATTTCCGGGATAGCGTCCTGAAGGTTGTGAGTAACAAGGATTACATTTTTCCCCGAGCCGGCTATTTTCCGGACGCTTTTACGGAAATTTTTTCATTTTTCTTAATGTGTTTATTTCTATTTGCTTTTTTTTCAGGGCTTCTTCTTTCTCTGGTTTTTTTTCGCGGGTTACCCTCTATGTTTTTCTTCAAGAAATTTTCGGACTGCGGCAGGTCCGTCCAGAACTTCGGCAAGTTCCATTAGCCTTCGGGTTTTTTTACTGTAATTTTCATCTTCAAAGATTTCCCGGATACAGGCCAGGATAACCTCAGGGGGTGTCAGATAGCTCATCCTCTTTCCATACCCCGCCTCTTCGAGGACTGAGGCATTATTCTCCTGCTCTGCATGTTTTTCGTCCGGAAAGGAAAGTATGGGAAGCCCAAAGGCAAGGCTCTCCATAATGGTTCCGTGCCCGCCTGCAGTAATAACAAGATCAGAGCCTTTATAATAAGGAAAAGGATTTTCTGTAAAACCCGTGAATTCAACGTTTTCCGGAACTTTTGAAAACTGCTCCGGATCTATTTCAGGCCCTGAGATAAAGGTATAATAGATACTGGGGTCCAGTTTTGCAGCCTCAAGTACGTTCCTGAATACGGCGGCCCTGTACCCGAAAGCCCCTATTGTTGAAAGTACATTCGGGCGCTTGAAAGCTTTTTCTCCAGCTTCCTGGTATCTGCACCGGATAAGAGGGCCGCTGAAAAATATATTATCATTGACAGCCCTGGAGATAGTGAAGTTTTTTCGGTTCACAGAGTAAGGGAGCGGGTAATCAGGGACTATTATCCCATCAACACTGCTGAATACGTAATTGTAAAACCTTTTGACAAATATCCCTGCAATTCCTGCAAAGAGTCCCTTTTTCCAAAAAAATTCTTCCATATTGAACTGATGCCCTATGAAATAAACAGGGACTTTCCTTTTCTGCGCAGCAAGGATGCCTGTATAGTACCCATCCGAAAGCACTACATCTGGATCCAGTTTTTCTATCAACCTCAGGATTTTTCTGAACCCGGAAGGGGAAAGGTTATTCAGTGTTTCTTTAATGGATTTCCTTATGTCAAAGGTCCCTGCTTCTCCGGCCAATTTTATTTCCGAAGGAATTTCATAAGCCGAATAACCTGTTTTTTGCACCAGACCCTTTGAGTAACCATAAGCTCCAAAATTAACCTCATGCCCTGCTGCCAGGAACTCTTTCCCCAGAGAGAGGCAACGCCCTGTGTGTCCAAGCCCTTCTCCGCATATGAACAGTAAGATTTTCATATTCTTATCGCCCTTCCCTGGCGTAATCTCTAAAAATAAATATGTTTATTAAGTTAAACTTTCTTAAGTTAAACTTTCTTAAGTTAAACCCTTTCCTGTAGATTTATAGCAGCTTCGAAAATGAGCCTATAAGCTTCGAGCAGTCTGTCTAATTTGAAAAATAAAAAGAAGAGATTTGAGGTAAAATCCATCTAGAAGGAAGTAACATGGGAGATTTTTATAAGCTCTTCACTGATGGCACGTTTTCTGGTCTGTTCGTATATTTTGGGTGTTCGTTTTTCTGGTCCCACGCTACCAACTATTGATAGTCTTCTCCTGTATATATAGTTTTCTTCTTTCTATGTAATGATCGTTTTATCTACTGGTATTTGCTTCTTAACTACATACTTCTAATCTCAGCTTCTCAAATTTAAAGCATTTTTACAGGATATTCTGCCCTGAAAATACCTATTGTCTTCTTTTTTCTTACTTTTCCTTTCATATGCCCCTTCAATTTCATATTTTTCATATAATTATTTTTTGAAAATAAATTTATTTTACTCTGAATGTCTATATTTATTAAAAAAATATACTTTTTCAGCGAAATCTCTTTATATTTTTGTCTCCATTCTTTTCACTGGATAAGAATTTTTCTAGAAAATTTCGTACAAAAGAGCGGAATAAAATGGTCGTGTTTGTTAATGCAAAAAACACCCGAAAACAATTCTAAGTCAACGGTAAGTTCTGAGCTTGCAGAAACTCTGCTCCTTGAGGGATGGAAAAAAGTAGACCTGCATGTTCACTCGTCCTGTTCCTATGACGTCCCTCCGGCACAGGCAATGCACCCCGCAGTTCTTTTTGAAAAAGCGAAGTCTAAGGGGCTTGATTTTGTGACCTTTACAGATCATGATACTGTTGAAGCATATGATCTGCTGGGGTGGGATAAGGAGGGTCTTGTCCCAGGCGTTGAGATTTCAATCAAAGACCCTGAAAATGTAGGGCATACTATTCACGTTAATGTTTTTGAGCTTGACCCGGAAGAGTTCGGAGAACTTGAGGCTATCGCCAACCAGGAACATGATTTCAAAAGCTTTATTCGTTACCTCAGAGCTCACAATCTTCCGCACGTATACAACCATCCTTTCTGGTTTGCTCCAGGAGACCGACCCAATCTCCGGCCTGTGCCTGAACTAATAAAACAGTTTCCTGTAGTAGAGTATAACATGCAGGACTTAACGGAAAAAAACCTCATTACGGCTGCACTTGCTCGAAAATATGGGAAAGGGCTTGCCGCCACCACGGACAGCCATACAGGCGGCATGGGAGCAGTCTACACTCTTGCAAAAGGGGATTCTTTCAGGGAATATTTTGATAATATCAAAAATGGTCGGTCATATATAGTAGTTGAAGGAGGAGCCCTGAGACACCTTACTAAGGAGCTGAACGCCTGGGTTGAACTGGTTTTCTCTATGGATAGAAATGCGCGGGAAGAAAAAAGTTTTACCACCAATGTAAGGACATTTGACAGGCTGATAGCTCTCTTTGCAAATGAAAGAATTAGAAAATTTCCCAGAGTTAACAGTCTGACAATGAGCTTTTTTCAGAACTTTTCCAGATCCGGGCTGCCCGCTTATATGTATATGAGGTCTGAAAAGCCTCTTGTTTCTAGAATTGAAAAAATCGTTAATCTGACAGTGTAAGCTATTACCAAATTAAATCTCCTGAAAATAAGGTATGGAAACTGGTCAAGACCTATCTGACTAAAGCTATCTGATTAAAGTATTGAGCTAAAACCCTATATACATTTTTTATTTCTAAGAAAAGAAAGAAGTAAGTGCCTTGTAAGTCAGTGCCCGGTAAAATTGTTTACGATGGATGTTAAACAACTCTATTAAGCTAAAACTTCTTTTTTCAACATTTTAATCCTTATTTTTCTTTTTGCCTATCCAGTTCTTAAATATATAGGGGTATATGTGTTAAATATAATATATTGGCAAAATCTATATACTTAAGGGCTGATCTTTGTAGTAATGTAAGTTTCTTACATGCAAAAGTAACATCCATAAAATTTAAAAATAATATGGAGAATTTCCATGCTCCAAAATGGAAAAATTAAAGGTTTAATATTTGACTGTTATAAAACTCTCATTGATATTAGAACTGATGAGGGAAGCTGGGAAACAAACGAAAAAGTAAGCAAATGGTTACTCTATCAGGGAGTAAGAATCGAACCTGATAGGCTCAGAGAAGAATACAAGTGGAAGGTAATAGGTAGACTGGGCAACTCCGGGCAGAAATACCCTGATATCCGTATAGAAGAAATTTTTGCCGAAATTTGTGCAGAAAATGCTTTTAGAGAAATCAACCCATTCTGGCTCGGTATTGAAGCTGCAAAGGTTTTCAGGACTTCATCTTTAAAGAAACTTGAGGCTTACCCCCAGAGCCTTCGTCTGCTTGATAAATATCGGAACGTTCCTAAATGCATTGTTTCAAATGCTCAGAGAGTTTTTACTGAACAGGAACTCCACTTCCTGGGATTATATGATCGTTTTAATTTTATTATCATGTCCTCAGACCACAGAATTAAAAAACCTGATACAAGGCTTTTCAAAATGGCTCTCGATGGTCTTAAACTGGAACCCTGGGAAGTGTTATCAATTGGAGACACTCCGGAAAATGATATCTACGCCCCTCAAAGTCTTGGAATTAATGCAATGCATATCCGTGATGCCTGGAGATGTGTATAATTTATTGCATAGCTCATTTCTTAAAATCTGAATGCCATAGTACTTACAAAATTGAAATATGAATAATAAATATTGACACTGGAGCAGTAGCCTGGATGATACTGACCTATAAAGTCAAGCACAATCAAGATTTCTCAGAGGAATTAAGAAAGGCGCAAAAGGTTGTTGAGTTCTGTATCAAACATCAAACTCAAAAAACCAGCCCGAATCCTTCCCCTGTACAAAACAATGCCTCCTCTGATCCTCAATTTCCCATTTATCCTCTTTCATCTCCGCTATCATCCTCGTTTTCTACTTCTTCTGAGTCTTTTCGTGAATTCTCAACTATTCTCTCTGTTCCTAAGTTTCTTGATTCTTTATCCATGCCTGATCCACTTACGGTTTCTGGATCTTTTTCGCCAGAAGATGTCAAGCACATAGGATTGAAATCAATAATATCCGGCCAGATCATCAAGAAATATTCCCAGAACCAGAACCTCAGATCCATAAAAAATGTGAAATTAATCATACCTTCGAAGGCTGTATCTGTCGACAGGAATGAAAGAACCCTTTTTATTCCCTGCTTGAAACTCCTGTTAAACTATCGTTTTTCTAACAACTTTAACAAAGTCTCCCAGATAGAAATTGACAATGTCTATGCTTATGTAGCAGTGGTATTTCCAGATGAAGAACCAGAAAGTTTCGGGTACTATATAGGAGTCGATCGAAATACCATGGGGCATATAGCAGTTGTAGCAGACCCTGATTCAGGTAAAGTCTGGAAGCTGGGAAAAATGCGTTACCATATACATCAAAAATACCAGAACATAATGAACCGTCTCAGTAATAGCGGTAAAAATAAACAACTAAAAGCTGTCAAAAAACGCGAAAAGAACATTGTAAAGGATTTGAACCATAAAATAAGCCGGAAGATTGTGGACCTGGCTCTATATAATGGAAGTGGAATTAAACTTGAAAACCTGAAAGGAATTCGGAAACTCAATAGCAAATCCAATGGTGCAGGAAAAGGTAAGCCTGATCAAAACAAAGACAAAAAACTTACTTGTTCAAATGAATATTCCCTGAACAACTGGTCTTTTCTCCAGCTCCAGCAGTTTATTGAATATAAGGCCAGGTTGCGGGGGGGTAGAGGTAGTCTATATTGATCCCTATGCGACGAGCAAGAAGTGCAGCCGCTGCGGACATACAGGCAACCGACAGAGCAAGCGGTTTGAGTGCCCCTGCTGCGGGCACGTTGACCATGCCGATGTCAACGCTGCCTTTAATATAGCGTTGACGCCAAAAGATACTGGTCAATTCTCTGCAGAAAGAGATGCAGGGAAAGGGCGCACTGATACCCCTCAAAAAGTCCTGGCTCGTAACGCCTTCAGTAAGCGTGCAGCCAGGGAAAAAGCTTCTCCGCAGTTTGCATGGGAAGTATGTCAGTTTTTAACTTAAGATCGCCTCCTGCAAATTGAAGCCTGTGAGCTTCTTGAGCCTTTAAGTTTTTAGTTCGAAGAAATCAGCGTCTACTAATCAGGTTCGAAAAATTCCTCTTCTTTTGGCGGAAATTTGCCTTCAAATTTTTTGTTATCAAAACTCTAACAACAGGTTACTATTATATCTTGATAAATATCTTGATAAAAAAAGCCCTGTTTGCGCCTATTACTTAAAAGAAGATTATTATTTTAAGAAGAAAATTCTAAATGGTTTATGATGTGGTGAGGGTGATAATAGGCTAATTATTCTCTCTTATAACTGGATAGTTTTACTTATATTTGTATATTACTTAACTATCTATATGTTTTAATACTAGTACTTATTATGATTGGATATTTTATATGTTTTTACCAGGGTTGGTAAAGTGTAAACTCAAATCATAACGTTATATGGGAGTTATATTATAACTCTGGGTTTTGTAAGTTTATCCAAAACTCATAAACTATTTCTTTAAAGCTCCATTGGAAATGAACAGTAAAGCTACTTATCAGAAAAGTAGCTATGAAGCTTTTGTAGGTGCGATGTTAAGAAATGGGTTTTTGAATCTCTCATCCCGGACAGTATTAATTATTTTTTTATGCTGTACATCCATTGTTGATTTTTTATACAATTTCTATATGTTATATTGTTTTACTATATATGCCTATATCCATATTTAGTGCAAAATAGATTATGTCGAGAATCTTTATATATGAACTTTCAATTGTGTAGTGTACTGTATCATTTAGGATGTAAATTGTTGATTTGTTGTATTTTTAATGGAGTATGTGTAACATGGTAAATAAATTAAAAACATACGCAGTCCTTACGTTACTGGTGTTTGGACTTGTATTTCTGGGAATTGGATGCACTGGAAATGATAGTGGTGAGTCCCAGGTTGAGGAAACCTCTTCCGCTGGAGCCACTGAAGCTGAAGTCACCTCAGACGAAGCCCCTGAAGCTGAAACCTCCTCAACCGAGTCACAGAGTATTTCTCTGAAAGGTTCAGATACGGTTCTCCCCCTTGCTCAGGCTGAAGCTGAAGAATTCATGCTTGAAAACCCTGACAAAAGTGTAACTGTCACCGGCGGCGGTTCAGGTGTTGGGATTACAGCTCTAATTGACGGTGAGGTTGACATTGCTACAGCGTCGCGAGAAATTAAAGCTGAAGAAATAGAAGCTGCTCAGTCTAACGGCATCACCCCTGTGGAGACAACAATTGCTTATGACGGCATTTCAGTTGTTGTAAACCCCGGGAACCTTGTTTCTGAACTTACCTTTGACCAGCTGCGCGGCATCTACAATGGAACAATTAGTAACTGGCAGGATGTAGGCGGAGAGGACGCAGAGATTGTGGTAATTTCCAGGGACAGCAGTTCAGGGACTTACGAATACTTCAAGGAAGAGGTTTTACAGGGAGATGAATACAGACCTGATGCACTTACCCAGCCTGCAACAGGGGGAATAGTCGGAGAGGTTTCTCAAAACACCAATGCAATCGGTTACATAGGCATTGCATACCTTGATCAAAGTGTAAAAGCTCTGAACCTTGATGGTGGAAATGGTCCTGTAGTCCCGAGCTCTGAAAATGTGCTTAGCGGTGCATACCCTCTTTCAAGGTCTCTTTACTTCTACACCAATGGTGAACCCTCAGGCCTTACGAAGGAATTCGTTGACTTTGTACTCAGCGAAACAGGACAGAGCCTGGTAACTGAAGTAGGGTACTTCCCTGCAGATCAGTAATAAAAACCTACAAGCTGTTACAATAAAACCACTTTAAGGTAAAACATGTTTAGCAGGAATTATAAGGAGAAGACGATTGAGTCGGCGCTTTTCTCAGTAAGCGCCCTTAAGGTCGTCATCCTTTTCCTTATATGCCTTTTTTTGTTCAGGAACAGTTTACTTCTCTTTAAAGAAACGTCCCTTCTTGACTTCCTCACAGGAAAATTCTGGTATCCAACGCCAGTTAACAGGCAGTTCGGATTATTGCTTCTCTTCTTCGGTTCTCTTATAGGTCCTTCCGGCTGCGGTAAATCCACCTCCATCCGTTGTTTAAACAGGATGAATGATCTTATCAAAAATTGCAGGGTCGAAGGTGAAATTCCAATTGAAGGTTGCCTTCGTTCGGCCCCGACCTGGAATGAAACCTCAGATCGGCTCGAATCTTTTCAAAATCCCAGGGAAAAAAGCACTGAAGATTACATTACTGGCAGGTTCGGATGATTAAAATGATTAGAGTACAATACTTTCAGCAGTTAGACCTCCTCAAAAGGTCCATACTTTCTTTAGGAGAAATGTCTGAACTGATCTTTAAAGACTCAATGGAAGCAGTTATGGACCTCAATGTTGTGCTTGCCAATAAGACTCTTGCCCTTGAGCCCGGAGTGGACAAACTTGAGGAAGGGATTGAGTCTTCTATTTTTGATCTTCTTGCGCTTCAGCAGCCTATGGCAAGTGACCTCCGCCTTGTCGTGTCCGCAATTAAGATTGAAGCAGATCTTAAAAGAATCTTGGAACTCTCGATCAATATTGCCAGAATACCCGGAAAAATTGAAGGCGGCCATATAAAGCCTCTTATAGACACAAAAAAAATGGCAGATATTACAGCATATATGCTTGAGAATTCCATTAAGGCTTTTAAAAATCATGACCCCAGACTCGCAAGGGAAACAGCAGCCCGGGATGATGAGGTAGACAAACTCTTTTATGCAGTCTGGGTTGAGCTGATAGAAATGATGGCAAAAGATACAAGCATTATTTCCAGAGCCACATATTTGCTTTTCCTGATTCGCTATATTGAAAGGATTGCTGACCATTGCTGTAATATTTGTGAGAGCGTGGTTTACCTCACGACGGCTGAGCATGTCAAACTTAACTGAACCGATTTTTTGGTTGCCCGATGTCTACTAATTCAATTATTTTTGGGATGAGTCAAAAAACTTTGTTAGTGCCTCAGCAAGGATTTCAGAAGTATTTCTCCTATCAGAAAATCGCGTGGTTAACTAAAAATCCAGGTTTAGGGACATAATTCTGTTTTTAAGAACGGCTCTTTATACATATTTACAAACCAGTTAAAACCTCTTCAGGGGGATTTTTATTACTAAAGATATGAGAAAAGTCCAGTTTACCGGAAATTCTTCTTATGTAGTCTCCCTCCCTATGAAATGGGTAAGGGATGTTGGGATTGAAGCCGGAGACACGCTTAATCTTATAACCATGCCTAATAGAACCATACTTGTTTCTCCCGGTGAGATCTCAAGAGAACAGACTACCCGCAAAGCAACAATCGACTATATTCTCCCGGATAGTGTGGAAAACAATCTAAGGATTCTTATCTCTTATTATCTGGCGGGTTATGATTCTATTACACTGGCTACTGACAAAGGTTTCACTGCTTATGACCGCAAGTTTATCAAAGACTCTGTGCGCCAGAAACTCATAGGTCTCGAGCTTGTGGAAGAATCCAGTAATGAAATGGTCTTCCTGTGCTTGCTTAATTACAATGATCTTCCTCTTGGCAGAGTAATCAAAAATATGTATGGACTTGTAATTTCCATGCTTGTGGATTCAATGGCAGCTCTTCGGGATCATAATGTGGAAATTGCTAAAGATGTGATCCAGAGAGATGATGGCGTAGATCGTTTTTATCTTCTTGCTGTCCGCCAGCTCAATATTTCACTTAATGAAGCCGAAATTGCTGAAAAAATTGAGATTGGGAATCCGCAAGATTGCCTGGGCTACAGGCTTATTACAAAGAGCATCGAGCGTATGGGAGATCACGCAGTCAAAATAGCTACAAATGCCCTGAAAATGGATGCAAATATAAACGCTGATGACCCAATTTTTAAAATGGCTGAACTCTCACGAAAGGTTTTCGAAAGGTCAATACATTCGATGCAGGAAGAAGATCTCAGGGCTATAAACAAAATTGTTATGGATGCCAAAAATATTTCCCAGCTCGGTATTTCTCTAGAGTCCCGGGGTGATGGAGGTTCCCGTAATATCGCACTTAGCATGATTCTGGAGAGCCTGCGCAGGGTAGCCGAATATAGTGCCGATATCGCAGAAGTTTCAATCAATATGAATGTAAAGAAAATTTGAACCTGAAAATTTTGGGATTCAATAATCTTTTTTATTCATATATTCGTTCTTTAGAACATCAAATATATTAAAAGATATTTTTCTCAAAGATGCTAACGAAAGTATATATTGCGTTTAAACCCAAATCACGCAATATGTTCTGAAAATCATTATCTTTAGTCTTCTCTTCTGTATTCTTAAATAATTTACACAGTATTTTGTTTTCCTCAGTATTTGTTTTCCTCAGTATTTGTTTTCCTCAGTATTTGTTTTCCTCAGTATTTGTTTTCCTCAGTATTTGTTTTAAGAATATTTTCAATGCAAAGAAATATGATTTTTGTAAAAAGGATATTGGGCCAGTTCCTGATATTAAAGTAAATGGTTTACTTTAATAATTACAGTCAAGTTAGATCTTTTTCAATTTAGCTGATGATTATTATATTGTCTAATTATTTTCTGCCTACGCCAATAATATCTAAGAACAGATAATGTCCCTTAATATGATTTTTACATTGGGAGCTGGTATATATTATAATCAACAAACACGATCTATTGATGAAAGTATATAGGTAGTATTTATCAACTTCAAAACCCCTTCATTTCCAGTGGAAATTCTATAATCTTTTGCCATTTAATATATTTCCTGTAAAAAAGTTAAACGAGAAATGCATAAACATTCGATAGCATCAGTTAAATATTAAGCTATTTTCTAGAGTTTGAAAAATAAAAAGCCATGTCATATTGATTAAGTTAAGATGCAAAAAATCAAGAAGTGTTATTTTTTATGCTGGATATTTAAAATCTTTTTGGGAGCACGTCATAGATATTATTCAAAGTTATTCCTATAATCCGTTAACTTCGGGTCATTTCCCAAATGTCTGAATAATCCAGTATTTTATCTCGTCTCTGACCTGACGGAAAACTTCGAGCTGCTCTTCTTCTGATCCCACGGCTGTGGCGGGGTCTTCAAAACTTTTGTGAATTACTTCTCTTGCTCTGGGAATTTCTGTCGGAAGGTCCAGATCCGTGCTGCATATCGGACATGACACTCTGGCACTATCACAGACTGTGACTTCAATGTCAAAAATGATATTCTGGAGTGTTTTGGGAGTTTTGGAGAGCTGACTGGATATATCGATGCCTATCTCCTTCATGACCATTACAGCACGAGGGTCAACATTTGTGGCCTTGATGCCGGCACTGTAAGCTTCGTATCTATCTCCATGAATAGCCCTCAAAAGGCCTTCCGCCATCTGGGACCTGGCTGAGTTATGGGTGCACAGAAAGAGGACCTTCTTCTTTTCTTGTGATGTCATGCTTATCACCATCTTATCATGTTCTATAAATTATTGGATTATTTGTTTTGATTTCTTTTTCTCCCGCGTTGTACCGGATAGAGCCGCGTTCATGTGTGGTCATCATTATGCAGGTTTAATACTACTTATTTCATATTTGGTTATAGCACATGCAAAAAATTAATTATTGTCGTAAACAGGATTGAAGTTATCAATTATGGTTTTCAAGTCTGCTTTTATAGGTTGCCTTTCTTCCGGTACAAATATATAAGGTGTATGAGGTTTTGACGGAGAATATTTTACAGCCAGTACTCTCATTATACCCAGTACTAGCAGCAAGGTAGACAAACTTAATATAAATTCAGACCCTAATTCCTGGGAATAAAGGCCCACAGCGATCTCACGCAGGACTATTAAAATTGTAGCATCTGTTATATCCGTGAGCTTGATTCTGTCATTTTCGTGATAATCAACAAAAGCTTTGAAAAGGTCAATAACAATGAAGACCGTTAGCACACTTGTTACCATGTGATTGAAGCCGCTTTCAAGAGACTCAAAAATAATAAAGCGAATGTCAAGTAAGGTTTTTGCCATTCCCACAATTAATGCCAGCAGCAATATATAAAGAAAGATTGTACTGATTGTATCTGTAGCTTTTTTGAATAATCGTATACTATCCATATCTTCCACCTAATATCAACTGCACTACTCATCATTTTTCAAGTTATATAGAGTTTTTCGCACTATTCTATATACTTAATTTATAAATATATAGGCAATTCTGCTGGTGGACTTCTTTCTTCAATATATACTCTGTGTGAAATCATTCTTTCTTTTACACAATTGTTTACTGTCATTTCATATTTTTAGTGACTATTTCTCAGTTATTGGACGAAATCCTTATCAGGCTACAACATTATTTTGTGAACAGTTTGTATAGTTTATCCATGTATGGCTGGAAATATATAAGGTAAATATTCAGGAAAACGGCAGATACCGAACAATAGGGTTATATAGCTTTACTTTTCCTCCATTACATACTGCCCAATATATATTTTATATGTGAAAAATTCAAATACGGCTGGCTACCTCTTCAAATTTGAGATAAAAAATTTGAGTATAGTCCGAAATAGAGCCTGCTCTTAAAAGCATGTTCTCAATTTGAGGTAGTTTTAATGGATACTAAAGAAACAAATGTTCTACTAACCCTCCTCGTAGGGCTTCTGCTACTGGGAAATGCTGGTTCTGCAGCAGCTGTGGAAGATGATTCAAATAGCAAAGATTTTTCAGGTAATTATACCTGTCTCACTGATTCCGTAAAATGTAAATCTTGTCCAGAATCGGAAGCTAAAATTAAAAACGTGATAATCCTGGTTCCAGATGGGTGTTCTCAGAGTGTCCAGACTCTTGCCAGATGGTACAGTGGAAGTCCTCTAATGCTTGATGAAATGGTCGCAGGAACGGTCTCTACTTACAGTACAGACTCAGTTATTACTGATTCTTCATCAGCTGCAAGTGCTTTTGCTACCGGATACAAGACAACCAACGGCTTTGTAAGTGTCGGACCGAGCAATGCTTCAGTTTTAAGTATACTGGAAAACCCTTCTGAAGATATGCAATACAGACCGCTTGCAACAGTGCTTGAAGGGTCAAAGCTTGAAGGCAAGGCTACAGGGCTTGTAGCAACTTCCCGGGTCACCCATGCTACACCTGCAGCTTTTGCTTCTCACGTGGATAACAGGGATAACGAAAACGAGATCATGGAACAGATGGTCTATGAAAATGTTGATGTGGTTTTCGGAGGAGGTTCCCGCCATCTAGTGCCTGAAGAAGAAGGTGGAAAAAGGACAGATAGAGAAAACCTGACAGAAGTGCTTCTTGATAAGGGTTACCAGTATGTTGACAGCAGAGATGAAATGTTGAATCTGTCATCCGGAAAAGCATGGGGCCTTTTTGCCAGCAGTCACATGGCACCGGATATTGATCGTACCGAACTTGTACCTGAAGAACCCTCTCTTTCAGAAATGACCGGAAAAGCCCTAGAACTGCTTTCACAGGACAAAGATGGCTTTTTCCTTATGGTGGAAGGTAGCCAGGTAGACTGGGCAAATCACGCTAATGACCCTGTTTATGCTGTTACGGACTTCCTGGCTTTTGATGAAGCTGTTAAGGTTGCAGTTGAATTTGCAGAACAAGATGGACATACCCTTGTCCTCGCTTTCCCTGACCACAATACAGGCGGGATGACCATTGGTAGTGATTCTGATTCTAATTATACTTCTACAACCATAGAAGATGTCATTGATCCTCTCAAAAGCATGAAGCTCAGCTCTGCAGGTATTGCGGAAAAAATAGGAACAGATGTTTCCTCCGAAAATATTAAAGCTCAGCTAAAAACCTGGTGGGGAATTGATGCTACCGATGATGAAGTAACTGAAATACTTGAAATCTATAACAATGGAGAGGGCCTTTCCCTCGATTATTCAATCAGCGAAGTAATCAATCAAAATCATACTGTTATCGGGTGGACTACTCATGGACATTGTGGTGAAGATGTCCCTCTCTGGGCTTATGGTCCTGACCACCCTGCAGGTCACCTGGATAACACAGAAATTGCAGGATATATCGCTGAAAAAGCCGGTTTCAACCTGGAGGAAACAAATAGGTACCTGTTTGTTGAAGTGAGTGAGGTATTCTCCAGAGACAACGGAGACGGGAAACTGGATGAAAATGAATATCTGCTGGACCTGACAAGCTCCTTAAACCCTGTGCTGAGGATAGGAGATGCCGAACTACCGGTAAGCACAAATATTCTCATCAAACAAGGCGTAACTTATGAGCTCGAAGGAATAGTCGTTTATGCTCCGGCGACAGGTAAAGTTTACATCCCTTCCGAAGTGCTTTCACTGGTCAATGGGAAAAAGTAAATAGAGCCGAAGTGAGAAGAGCCTGCCTGAAATTTGAATTAATTAAAGGGGATTATTTCCCTTTTCCTGTTTTTTGGTCGTGACTTATCAGGAGGCTTGTCCTTGAATTGCTGGCTAATTCTAAAAATGGGTGTGCCTATTGTTTTTGAGGAAAAGTATAGAAACTCTAATCATTGCATTTTTATATAATTTCCTTTACCGCATAATTTTTTGGTTTTTGTATTAAGAAACAAGAAACCTGTTTGCACTAACTATATAGGTAATCTCCTAGTTCCTTATTTTCTGATATAAATATAGACTAAATCGAATAAACCTATATATGGCTCAATCCATTCTAATTTTGAGAAAAGTCAGAATAGCAAATGAGCAGACAGAGGAATCAGATATTATAAAAATAGTACATCTTTCCGATATTCATTTCTCAGAAGCATACTATATGCCTGAGATTGCAGATTCCATGCTTCAAATCATAAACGAAAGTTCTCCGGATATAGTAATAATTACCGGCGACCTGACGGAAAACGGGTTTGCAGCCGAATATAATGGGGCAAAAAACTTTATTGATAAGATTGAATGCAAAAACAAAGTAATAGTTCCTGGAAATCATGACTCCAAAAATGCAGGTTATCTTTTCTTTGAGGATATTTTTAAGGCCAGGTCTTCTTCTGGGTACTTTGGTGATGTTACTGTAATAGGGCTTGATTCGTCTCAGCCGGAACTTGATGACGGACACATAGGAAGGGAAAACTACGGCTGGATAGAGAGTACTTTTTCAACAGGCAGTTTCAAGGTTTTCGCTCTACACCATCACCTTATTCCAATTCCAAAAACTGGCAGAGGAAATAATGTGCTTGTAGACGCAGGAGACGTCCTGGAACTTCTGGACCGTTCGGGTGTAAACCTTGTACTCTGTGGGCACTGGCATATCCCCTGGGTGTGGAGATTAAACGATATGTTTATCATCAGTGCTGGAACGGTTTGCTCCTCCAAAATTCGAGGAAAGACTTCTCAGTGTTATAACCTGATTGAGCTTGAAACACCTGAATCCGAATGTACGCGCTGGCACCTGCGGATTACTAGAGTTTTCTCATCGGGAATAAAAGAGCTGGTCGTAGATAATATAGTATAAAGAGTCTAAAGTAAGAGTCTAAAGTAAGAGTCTAAAGTAAGAGTCTAAAGTACGATAAAGTTAGTATACGCTTGACCGACAGTTTTTGTCCGTGAGTCCTTGATTTCCCTCAATGGAGGGAGGAATGAACCAAGAAGCCACTCAGCTAAAGACTGAGTGGTAGTTCACATGTCACATGCGTAATTATTAGCGAGATGCCATGTAAGGCCAATATGTAAATCTTAAATTCAGAAAAATTTAGTATCTGAATTTGAAGTTAGTATTGACCATCTCCAATTGTATAAATGGTTTAATTTTAATATAGCTTCTTAGATTAGCTTCTGAATAGATGATAAAATGACTCGCCAAATAATCTCCCCAGGGAAGAACGATTCTTCTTTCCTGCTTGAACTAAAAAACGTAAATGTTATCAGGAGTGGAAAAAAGATCCTTGATTCGGTTTCTCTCTCAATTGAGCAGGGAGAGCATGTTGCAATTATTGGGCCCAATGGCTCCGGAAAATCTTCTCTCATCAAAACCTTTACAAAGGAATATCATCCTCTTGCATCAGTTGACGGACTGGTTCTGAATATTATGGGCAAAGGAACCTGGAATGTTTTTGAGCTAAGGAAATTACTGGGAATTGTCTCCGGAGACCTTCAGCAAACATACTGCCGCGAGGTCAGTGTACTGGATGTCGTACTTTCCGGGTTTTTCAGCAGCATAGGCATCTACTACAATCATGAAGTTACTCCTGAAATGGAGACCAGAGCGAGGGAAGTTCTTGAGTTTCTTGAGATCTCCCACCTTGCAGACAGGCTGATGTCCGAACTCTCCTCAGGGGAAGCCAGGAGGGTACTTATAGGGAGAGCTCTTGTGCACGACCCTGAAGCCCTTATTTTAGATGAGCCAACAACCAGCCTTGACCTGAGAGCTCTCCACAGCTTCCGTGAAAGCGTCCGGAAAATTGCAGATTCAGGAAAAAGTGTTATCCTTGTCACACATGCCCTTGAAGATATTATTCCTGAAATTAACCGTGTGATCCTTATAAAAGATGGAAAAATCCTCAAAGACGGAAAAAAAGATGAAGTACTGACAGATGCCAACCTCTCAGAACTTTTCTCCCTTCCAGTAAAAGTTCTGGAAAAAGGGGATTACTATCAGGCTTTCATCTGATGGAAATTCTTCTGCAGGCAGAGTCATGTTTCCGCGACTAGTAAACTGAGTCATAGAATCTGTCTGCAAAGTGTAAAAACCGTTTCAATCCGCTCGGCAATCGTAGCAACAAATTTAACGAGATATATTTAATTCCTTATCCGGATACTTTAAGTCAATTAGTCTTACATGACTTACCAGGTGATTAAGGAATAGTTTCCTCTTTTCAATCACACTATCCCGAGAAGTTTCCTGAGGTCAAAAACGTGCCATGTTTCTTTTCCCATGATTTTCAGCACAAGCCCTTCGGCTCCTGCCAGAGGGTGGTACTCTTTTGTCAGGGTTTTTATCAGGAAGACTTGCCCGAACCGTTGGGCCCTATGATTGCCACGTGTTCTCCTTTCTCTCTTGAAAGATATACGGAGTCGAGGATCTTTTTCCCTCTCCTGACAACCGTAACGGCTCATATGTTTTCAACTCATATATCCGGCTTATATTTTTTCGGTTCATTAGTTTCCAGCTCATATGTTTTCGGCTTATATATTTCCGGTTAACATCAGTGATATTTCTGGATTTTTCGGGATTGTTAAATTTTTTGCCGGAGAGTTCCTTTTGGTTTAAGCTCCCCTTTTTAAACTTTTCTATCTCTCAGATAGTCCTTTTATCTTACATAAAATTCTGAATAGAAAAAAGCTTTAAAGTCTTTATTTAGTGAAAAAAATATATATTTTAGCCAGCTTAGTTTATGTATTGGATATCATGTCTAAATTTTAACTATAAACGAGATTGAAAGCCATTAATTATCTCTTTTTTATAATATTTCTCAAAAATATCTGCCAAATTAATATTTTACTGTTTAATTGCTCATTTAAGTTTATTTATGTCTTTATTTCGTATTTGGCAGCTTATAAACACTTTAAATATTATTAATCATCTTTACTCTTTCTTTACTAAAATTTCTAAGTCTCTATCTTAGTTTCTTATGTTTATATAACCCTAAAAAATAGAGTCGCATCTACTGAAAAACAGAAGGGTATTTTAGGGAGGACTTTTGTTGGAAGTTAGTTACACTAGGAATTCATTCTGGACGTATCTGTACGATATTCGTTTTATCATCCTTTTTTATGTGATAGGGGACTGGGCGTCTACCTTTTACGCACTGCCATTCGGTACGGAATATAACCCTGTTCCTGCAATGATTCTGGAAAATTACGGAATTTACCATCTACTGCTCATAAAATTCGCATTCATTCTTCTGCTCTTTTACGTAGCTCCAATAATTAAGGCATCAAAAGGGCGGTGGGAGCTTACAAAACGAATAATCGAATCCGTAGGCATTCTTGTCACTATAAATAACCTCATGGTGGTCTGGTACGGAAGCAGTCTTATAGAGTCTCTCGGGCTGATCTGACCCTTTCATCAATGGCAACAGTTCCTTCTAGCAGCTCTTCCGACAGCTCCTTTAATAGTTGTCTCCCAGTCCCTTTAAAAGTCCCTTTAAAAGTCCCTTTAAAAGTCCCTTTAAAAATCCCTTTAAAAATCCTTTTAAAAATCCTTTTAATTCTCTCTTACAGCCCTTTAAAAGTCCTTCTTACAGTCCTTAAAAATTCCTCCAATAGCTCCTCTTTTACCACTCTAATATCTTTTTCTGCGGCAGACCTCTCTACTCTGTTATTTGCCTGGTTTTTGCATACACAAAGCAGTCATAATACTCCTGCCCTATCCTGTGGATCTTTTTTGCTATGCCTTCTTTTTCGTATCCGCATTTCACTGCAATCTTCTCGCTTGCAGTGTTCCTTACATCCATCAGGATAGTTATTCTCTGCAGTTTCAGTTCGTCAAAACCGATTTTCTCAAGCTGTCTTACAGCTTCGGTTGCAATGCCCATACCCTGGTAAGCCTTATCCACAAAATAGCCGATTTCCCCTGTCCACGGCCTGTGCTGGTCAATCCTGATCCCGCAGCCTCCCACAAGTTTTTCTTCCAAAAGGATTGAATAGTTATGCTCAAAATTAGTTTTCCGTTTCGCTTCGTTAAGCTTCAGGAACCTTTTTTCGTCCTCAAGGGTTTTTATGGGGACTTCTATAAACTGGTAGTCCAGATGAGTGAATATTTCAAAAAAGCGTTCTGCGTCAAAAATCTCCTGAGGGCGAATTTTTACTTGAAGCATGATGGAAAATTGAGCTTCCTTCCTGAATAAAGCTTTTGACACCTTTCCAATTTTTTAGCCGGGGCTCTGTTAAACCCCTGGGAGCCCTGTTAAACCCCTGGGGGACTCTGTTAAACTTCTGGAGGCCCGGTTAAACTCCTGCCTCGTTATTTTACCTTTTTACTGCTTCCATCCGGACCAGCTAACGTGCCGAAAAATAAGATATAAGTAACACCTTTGATTAAATATAGAACTGTGCAAGCCGATATAACATCCAGGATTAGAAAGGACCTCAGCGAAAACGCTGATGAGAAAACCAAAAATAGCTCTTCCCGTTTTTTTAAAGAGGAAGTAAAGTGTCTCGGAATAAAGACTTCTATTGTCGGAAAGATAGCAAAAGACTATTTTAAGGAGATGCAGAAGTCAGGCAGGGCGGATAAAAAGAACGTGTTCTCCCTTGCTGAAGAGCTCCTGAAATCGGACTACTGCGAGGAAGCCTATATCGCCTTCGACTGGGCATACCAGGTAAGAGACCAGTACACAGAAGACGACTTTCCTGTTTTTGAGCGCTGGATCGAAAATTACGTTAACAACTGGGCAAAATGCGATACCCTCTGCAACCACGCGGTTGGCTCTTTTATAGAAGAATTCCCTGAATTTGTTGATAACCTCAAGACATGGGCGAAGTCTGACAACCGCTGGTTCAGGCGGGCAGCAGCCGTAACCCTTGTCCTGCCTGCAAGAAAAGGCCTGTTTCTTCCCGAAGTCTTTGCGATTGCAAACATCCTCCTGACAGATAAAGACGACCTGGTCAGGAAAGGCTACGGCTGGATGCTGAAAGAAGCCAGCAAGCCCCACCAGCAGGAAGTCTTCGAATACGTCATGAGAAACAAAAAAGAAATGCCCAGGACCTCCCTGAGGTACGCTATCGAAAAATTCCCTCCTGACCTCCGGGCTGAAGCTATGAAAAAATGAAAAAAAAATAAAAAAGGAAACAATAAAATCTTAACAACCCTGTGAAGGGAGATATTGCAGCGTTTTAAAGAAAGGGTTAAATGGTTGAATTTTTGATGGCTGAAAACTGAACTTAGGGTATTTTAGCTTACGGCAGGTATAGTTTACAGCAGGTCACTGTTTTAAAGGAAGTTAAGGGAGCAGGAGTTTTTCCGATGCAGTATCCCCATAGAGCATCTTGAGCCCCTTTCTCCCCCGTGTTCCCTGGTTTTTATTCCCATATATTTTTGCCAGCAGTCTTGTCTGCGGGCGGATCCAACTGTGAAAGCTTTGTCTGTCTGCCAATTAAATGAATGTCTTCACAAGTATTTTTTTCTTTTTACCCAGACATGATAAATATTTATCACTGTCTAATTTTTAGTAAGAACATTGAGCCTTTATTTGAATTTTCTTTGCCTTCTCCGATGGCGAGGTATGGATGAGATTATCTGTTTTAAATTATTAATCAAATGTGAATATTTAGTAAGTTTGAAGGGGAAGGTAAAAAACGTCATTTTGATGATCAGGGTTTCGATAATCTGATTATAAAATTTATTTAGAGGTAGCAACATGCTAACCGTCAGCACTGAAATAATATTTTATTTCAATTTTTTATTTTTAAAAAGATCTTTCCCGTTGTTGTGGTTGAGATATATCTTGTTTTCCCTTGATTATCAACGTCAATTGCTCTCAAGCCTTTCAATTTATTTACATTCCTGGAAATCGTACTTTCAGAAATCTGCAAACGATCAGCTATTTCTGATGCTATAGTGGGTTCATGTTTAACAATATCTTCCAGCAATATGTTTAGTTTTTCATCCAGAGCATTTACGATGTGAGGCAATTGAATTTCTCGAAGTTCACGGTCTACATCACTATAGTTAGTAACCTTGCTTATTTTTCCAGTTTGGGTCAGGCACGCAATTGAAAATGCTAAAAATATGTCTCTTGAGCCTCCGGAAATATTGGCAATTATTTCTGTCTCAATGCTTTCAAGTAGATCGATTATCGACAACAACATGGAGTTAAAATCAAGGTGATTAACTCTATGGACGTCGACTTTGATAGACTTGTCAATTTTATTCGCAATATCTTCAATTTCTCGTACCGATTTTTTTCCCTGCCCATCACTTTCTTCCTGGGGTCTTATTAAAACAATTCTGTCGTTTTTCTCAATACCGTATTTTACGATAAGTGAATAAAATTGTGATGTATCATATCCGAGTAAAGAAACATAGGTCTTCATCTTTCTTTTATATGATATTATTTCATATGAATAGTTTTTGCATCAATTATCTGCAAATACTTCATATATTTTGCATTATTTTGCAACTATTGCATTTTATAGAAAGGCTTATATCTGTTAAATGTTAATAAGTACAATAGATGCCTCAGAAGATATCCCTAAAATTTAAGCCAAAAGCAAAATTTGAGATTCCTGCAAGCAATGGCTATCAGATATACTCAGCTCTCTTGGCCAAAATTGAGTCTAATAATGAGGAGATCAGTAAACACGTACATGATTCATCCATAGGTTCAATTTCAATAAGTGGGCTAAACGGCAGATTTCGAAACGGTGAAAGACCAAACTACAGAATAATTACCCCTGAAAACTTATATGAAACCAGAATAGGGATCATTGACCCAAAGGAATCTGACATTTTTAAATCTTTAATAAGTCAACTTATTTTCTCAATTTCTGAAGAGAGCATTTCAATCGAATTAGATGGTGGGGATCTAGAAGTAGTCGAATGCCAATCTCAGGATGAAAGTTTTGAGGAAATTTTAAGAAAAGTTTCGGAATTGATTGGTAAAGCAATTTCAATAAATATAAACTTCAAGACGCCCACCTGTATCCAGTATAAAAACAGCAAGTCTTTTGAAATGTTCCCTCACCGGACAGCAGTTTTTAATTCTTTACTTTCGAAGTGGAATTCTGTCTGTCCAGGTGAATTAAAAATGGATCTTGAAAGGGACGAAATTTCAAGGTATATTCTGGAAATGCCGGATGCAAACTCTTACCAGACGCATAATGTGATGGTTAATACCATTTTTGACAAAAATAAGGGTCATTTCAGACCTATTTTCAATCTCGGATTTACAGGAAAATGTACTTACGCCTTTTCCAAAAATGTTCCTCAAGATATAAGAAATGCGATTTTGATGCTATCTATTTTTGCAGGATACAGTGGAGTTGGAAGTGCTGTGAGCCGTGGATGTGGATGTGTGGATGTTGAATTATCAGAGGTGAATAAATGAGCATAAGAAAACCTACACCTTTAATTTCAGCAGAGGAAATACATGAGGCAATAGAAAAAAATTTTGCTTTAAAGAACTCTGATTCATATTCTATTCTAGAAGAGTATTACTTACAGGTTGATCCTTTCTTCCAAGAGTCAGGTGTAGCATATGGCCCTGCAAAAAGTATTGAATTTGGAAAAGTAGACCAGATGATGATCGGCCATATAAGAAATGGTGTATGGGCAATAATAGAACTTAACGAAGCACTCAAAAAGCTTGGATTTCAAAATAGTTGTCTAAATAGAGATGCATTAAAAGAAACAGTGGCTCTTTTTGTTGCTCATGAGCTTCATAAACTAAACAATAAAGACTGGAAAGATCAATTTGACATTTCAGAAATAGAAGCTCTTGAATGGGCGAAAAAATTTGGACTTTTGGAATTTGCCCCTGGAATAAATGGAAGAGATTATCAGTCTGTAGCAGTTGCAAACCATCAAAAAACGGGCTATCATTCAAATCTTTCACCAAAATATACATTGTATAAACCGTGGACTTATCTCGCAGACACACTTGCAAGTATAGAAACCCCGCAAACTTCGGAATCAATGCAAAAACAGTTAGATAGTATCAATGAAGAATTGGATTTTTATTACCATACTTTTGAGGAGTCCACAGGAATACTATCAAATCTTGTTAATAGTGGAGTTGCATCGTGGGCAGAAACCAAGGGTTTAATTCCCCTTTTAATTTTTGAAAAAGGAATCTTATATATTGGGAAATATGGTATTGAGTGTAAACTCAGCAACGTGCACGATATTGAAGAAATATATGATCAATTTAAGAACAAATTGGAAGAGGCACATCCGGCAATTTCAGACCCTCTGGAACTTTATAAAAGTAAAAATGTTGATGGGAGTAAAGGCTTATACAAATATGATGATGTTTATTTCTTTTACTCTGGCTTAAAAAACGTATTAAGAGGCCTGATTACAGCTGCTGTTTTAGAAAAGGATAATAAAAATCGAAAAATCACTCTGGACCTCAAAGACCATGCTATTTATGTAGACGGTAAAGAGCCGGATATGAAGTATCCACCAGCAACTGTAATTGATGTCCCTTCAAAATATATCTCAAGCATCAAAGCTGATGACAAAGATACAAGTATTGAAGACATTTCAATTCTATGCAAAAATGAGGAGCGTAAAGAAGGAAAATACACTTTAATACCTGAATCAGTTGAAATCAATGGAAAAAAGCCAGAATGTTCTAAAATTGAGATCAATGGCACAGGGTTGATGACAAGTCAAGTAGGGTATAGACTTCATATTAAACAGGATTTTGATATTGACATTGGCTGGAGTTCTGAAATTATTTCATATTCTAGAGCTATTTCAGGCATAAGAATGCTATTTATTGACCCTCTTATTCGTCTGAAAGCTCTTGAATCAAAGAATTCTGTAATTGAGACATGTAAAATGTTTGGTGTAAATCCAGAACTTGCCCAAAATTTAGCAAAACATTCATTAAACAAAGATGATCATCATGTTGTTGGGGGTTTCTGGAATTATTCATATGTTATAGCACATGATATCCTTGAGAGAAACATCGATGGTGTTTTGTTTAAGAATATCTCTACTGATCTTGAAAAAGTTAGATATCTCGAAAAATTAGTATTTGAATATCTAAACGGAATACCTGCTGAAAAATTATATGAACTTGAATCCAATTATTCATACCCATATAGAGATAAAATGCTCGTATGGATTTGTGAAAACCTTGATTTTAATAATTCAATGCTTTATGGAGCATTTAAGAATAGGTCCACTAAGTTTGAATCTTATTTGAAAGGTCATGGAGTATGTAAATTAACAAATGATACTCTTTATGACTTAAAATCATTAAATGCTCCATCTCAGGCAATGAGCATGCTGAAATATACTTTCTCAAATCGTCTACCAATAGGTCCGCCTCAAACAAAGCCAAAACTTGAAGTTTCAGTGCCTGTAATGATTGAATTGGGTCTTAGGAGAATTGGCCACTCTATAAAAAGTGGTGAGGATAAATTATACTATAAACTGATTCCAGACCACTTTTATACACCAATACTGAGTGAGATATTTTCTCAATTGCTTGGGATGTTTGATGAAAATACACAAACCAGTGTAGGAAGTATTTCAAAAAGTGTATTGTCATCGAACGAACCCAATTATCATCACCTAGCAAAACATCTTGTTTCGGACCAAGGCCAAAAAATGTTAAGGTATACTGCAAAGGGTTTTAAAAGTCTGTTTTCAACTTATGATATCGTATTTAACAAATCAAGAGAAAACGATACCGAGTACTGGTTTATGGGTACTTACATAGGAATGATCTTAGCTGCAACAACAGGATGCCGTCTGGTAATCAGTGAAAACCCAATTTGTATGACCAAGGGTGAGGAATTCAAAGAACTCATAAAATTAGAATCACCATATGCACCTGTAAAAAAAATATTTGGAGACAGAATCCCCTTATCTAAACTTTATACTTCTATAGAAATTGCTTCACTTGTTATCAATATGGGATACGAGTACAAATTAGACGACGGCTTAATGCCAAAATATCTTCAAAAAATTAGGAACCATATGTTTCCTGGGAGTTCTCTGCTAAAAGATATCCAGCGCCAGTATCAGGGTCATACTGGTATTTTTGTCAATAAAGCGCGTGGTTATTCCAAAAGTGGAGATGAAATTGTATATGATGATTCAATAGGACTAATAGAACAAGCAATAAAATTAGACAAGTTTGGAGGAAATATGACTGCAGTAAGTTCGATTCATGAACTTGCAAATCTTGGATTGAAAGTTGCAATTCCCAAGGGATATGAACCATACCGCATGGAAAAACTATTTCGTGAATCAGTGAAGGCAATTTTAGCTAAAAAACAAGATAAGTATGAAAAAGATGATTATGTTGATGCAGTTGCTGGTAGACTACTAAAAATGATGAGAAGAGCTGGAAATGACCAGTTCTATTATGTTTCAGGGCTTTATGATTCACAAAAAACTCAGATGTTTGCAGAAGCGTTCGTAGATCTGGTATTTTATAAAATTGCTGACGGTCATCCAGGAAAGCTCAAACAAAAGGCGAATGATTTATCTGATGGATTCTATGCAGCAACCCTATACCAGTGGGATGATGCATTTAAATCCACAAAAGAAGAAATTGAAAAAGCAAAATTAGAAAAGAAATTACAGGAGCCAAAATTATGAGTGGAGAATATGGCATTACTGCATTTAAAAAAGATTTGGAGAATTATGTGGTAGAAACATTAGAAAAAAAGCCAAAAGAAAACTACGTAAATATACTGGTACTGAGAGAACTAAAAAGCGCAGCTCGTTTTACTACTGATGGAACCCAAGCAAACTCCGCAACCATAAGAATTGGAAACACCGAGGAAACTGTGGGGAAACTGTTTGGCCGAAAACAGGTCGCAAGTGATAGAAGAAAAGCTAAAGCACTTCAGCGTACTCTTATCACAGAGGAAATGAAAAAAGCTGTAAAAGATTGGAACGGCTGCACTATGAAAGTAAATGAGATGTGCCAGAAGTGTCCGGAATGCGCTTTATTTGGAAGTGCGGCTTCTGAAGAAAGTGTTAGTATAACTTCAAGGGTAATGTATGATGAAGCTTATACTATCAGGGCAGTAAGTGCAATTGTAGAAGAATTTTTTCAGAATGCTCCTGGTGACGATTATACAAAGGAACCAACTTCTGCAATTCGTGAACCAGATTTCTTTAAGGAGGGCACTCTGTTTCCCTGTGCAGTTACATTGAAGGATGCAACTATTGAAGAAGTAATGTTTTTCTTGAATGTAACAGATCGAAATTCACGATACGGTGCTACAGGTACTCGTTTTGGAAAAGTCCAAAATCACATTCTTGGAGTTTATGCAAGTCATAGAGAGGGCCCTTCAAGCTTAGAGATAACCAGAGAGATTGCACTTAAGCTTGCAGGAAGAAAAGCTGAACAGAATGGTACGAAAATTGAAGAAGAACTCAAAAATGTGATGTATAGTGATACTTTAGATACTAATGAAATAAAAGGTCTCAGTATTAAGGTATACGAAGAACTGTCAACGAAACATAGAATAGAATGTAATAAAGTTGGAGAGGCTGAAGTTTCGAAGGTACTCAGCGAATTAACAGATGATGTTGTGAAAGAGGCACTCACAGCACAAATTGGTAAGATAAAAACATTTGTAAACGCTTAAAGGGTCACAATGTCCAGAAATGCTCAAGCAAATTTAGTAGGTAGTCTTCAAAAGCTACCTTCCCAAGTTCAGGTTCGAGCGTTTAAGGGAATAATAGAACTGATGAGTGAACTGTTCTTTGCTTCCCTGGAACCTGGAGATAATTATACCACTGAACCTGTAATATTAAACACTGCACTTTACTATGCCCTTGGTTATGCAAAAGGAAATTATATAAATCGTCCTATAAAAAAAGGTAAGGGTTCAGCAAAGCAAAATCCAGATTATATTGAAGACACCGAAGAACTCGTTAATAGTGTATATGTTACACCTGCTAAGCTGATAAACTTTGCAGAACTTACTACTGAAATTTATAATTCACGTTCAGATGATTATGTCCAATCAAACGTGCCTACTAAAATTGATAGTGATGCCAATATCCCTAGGTACGGTGCGAGAAAACAAATTCAACCCGGTGCAAGATTTTTATTTTACGTACTAACGTTTGATGGCACTGAACCGGATATGCCTCCATATATCAGGTTAGGCAAAAAACGTTGCAAAGCCTTAGTTGAATGGAGTGAGGTTGATGTTTCAGTTTCAAATGGAACTTACACAACTACACACCCAATTTTAGCTGAGGATACTAATTTGATACCATTGGGAGATATTTCTTTTAAGAGAATGCAGCCGTTTGATATAATTAAGAAATCTAGGTTCTCAGGGGATTACTTAAAAATAGATAGTAATGAAATACTCCCATTTGAAGTGCGCTTCTTAAGGAGGATAAGGAATTGATTGTTGAGGAGCTCAGTATTCCGAGGTATAATGCGGAACCTCTATACAATGATCGTTATCCTTATGCTCATCAAATAATTGCAAGAGATTCAATTCGCAATTTTGATGAATTTTTTCTTTTCCTTACATCTCCTACTGGGTCTGGAAAAACAGATTCATGGGCAGTACCCTCATTAAATGGAAATGATTTGGGAGTAGTTGTAGCTTTATATCCTACAAATGCACTTGCAAAAGATCAGTATTTGTCCATAAATAATCTGAAAAAATCATTGAATTCGAATAAAAGAATTGAGTTTGTGACAGCTGAAACCCTTGGGCTGAAACAGGAAAAGTATTCGTACAGAATAACAAAAGGTGAAATTTTAGAAGACATGGTTCGTAAAATGGCACTCGATGGTGGAGGCATAATTGTTACAAATCCTGATATATTTGTTTATGCACTTAAAGGATATTTTTTCAATGAGTATCTGAAATCTGTATTCAAAAATCATATAAATACTGTTGTTTTTGATGAATTTCATTTATATGATTTAAAGCAGTCAGATATTATTTTGTTTCTTTTGCACGATATTTTGATCACCGAGGATACTGCACTGAGAAAATTTGTATTTCTCAGTGCAACACCGAATGAAAATATTTCCTATAAAATAAAAAAGGTGATTGGTGGCAATTTCATTGACTCTGCTCAAACCAATATCAATAGTTTAATTATTGATGAGCGTCCCATCATGCCAGAAGTTGAGCTTGAGTTTAAACATGCACCGCGTTTTATGGCTGGAGAATTTTTATTAAAGGATTTAGAGTGGATAAAGGATTTTAAGGGCAATGAAAGGCTGGCGATTATACTAGTGTCGCGTCAATCCTCAATAGTCGGATAAAGACGTGACAATTTTATCCTTGCATCATCTGTTGTAAATTGCCATTTAACCTTTGAATTTTTGTTGTTTCTGTAATTTTGCCATGCCAAAACTTCTTTTCTGACAAACTCGATGTTATCCATTCTCCTTTTTAAACATTGACCTGTAAGTACATTCAGTTCAATCTCTGCCATGTTCAACCAGCTTCCATGTTTTGGCGTGTAGACGAACTCAAATCTGTCCCATAGCGCCTTTGCTTTTGGTGGTGGAAATGTTTCGTAGAGAGATCCAGGTATGTGCGTGTTTAGATTGTCCATTACTAACGTAATTTTATCTGCATTTTCATGTTGAACTTCTATTTCTTCGAGAAAATAAGCCCAATCTCTCTTTGTTTTTCTTTCAGTGATCTTTACCATTCTTTTCCCTGTCAACGGTTCACAGGCAAGGAATATATTGCACATTCCATTTCGCTTGTATTCATAATCGTACTTTTCTGGCTTCCCTGTTGAGCAGGGGATAGGGATCCGGGTTTCTGCAATCAATTGTTTTGGGGATTCGTCCATACACACAACAGGATTTCGTGGATCAAATGGACGTTTATAAACGTCCAGAACCATTTCCATATTCGCAACAAAGCTACTGTTTTGTTCTGGAGGAATTACCCATTGTTTCCTTTGCCAGGGTTTGATTTCGTTTTTTTAAAGTACGGCGTACTGTTTCGTGAGAAATTTCCTCGAAATAACCAAGTTCTACAGCCTTATCGGCTAATAATCTTAACGACCATCTTGCAAAACCTTCAGGGGGTTGACTGCAACTAAGGGCGACTAAATGGGCTTCAAGATCACCATCAACTTTTTTATTATAAATGCGCTCGCTTTCTTTCCCGTTAAGGGCAACTTCAAGACCTTCTTCAACAAATCTCTTCTTAACACGGTCAATTTTTTTCATACTAATATTCAGGACACGTGAGATTTCTTCATTGGTTGAATGGCTAACATTCAATTCACTTTTATCGCAATTAAGCAAAATCAGAGCATTGAGAATTTGTTGAGAGTTATGTTTTCCCTTTGAAGCAAGTTCACAAAGAGATCTACGTTCATCTTCGGTAAGTGTCACAGTATATTTAATCATGAATGATACTTATGAAGATCATTCAATATAACGCTTAAGACTTCCCATCGGTGACACGACACTAGATAGTGCTCATGAAGTTGCAGTTCTAGCCGAAGCCCTTCGAAATCAAACTAACTGGAAGATTTGTGAAGTTAGTGGTTTTAGAAAGGACTCAATGGAAGATTCATTTGATATTCTTGTAGGGAACAAAGCCATTGAAGTTGGAATTGATTTTAAGGGAGAGTCTGCAATATCAAGATTGATATTTTCAGCACACAGTATAAGTGAGTTTTTACAACGTTTCGGTAGACTCAGAAATCCAATTAGTGGGGTAAAATATAGGTCAGTTTGTTTTGCAGCTTCTGAGGTAGTAAATCACTTCGGCAGTTTTGAGAACTTATCAAGAGCCGAATTAGAAGAAAACATAAAATCTTCAATGCATGATCCAAAAATTATTGAGAACTTTAGATGGAGGTATGGTTACCTTGAAGCTTATGAGTATATATACAAAAATGCTTTTGGAATTGGTGTAAAAGAGGCAAGAATTAGTCAAAATGGATGTCAATTTCAACCACAGAAAGGAGGTTTACCATCAGATAAGAACGAAAATTATTTCCGCCAAGGTCTTGAGTTGATTAAAGAACATTTTTTTATTCATACAGGTCGGACTTCTCACGAGATTCTAGAATCTGTAGGATTTCTTGAGAAAACGACTAAATCTGAAATTCTGGATATTATCGAAGAACTCGGGAGTTTTAGAGGCAGCTCTCTAGACATAGCGTACTATGATCCTGAAAATGATCAATTTGGTCTTTACGATGTCTTTTTTCTTTTAAGATGGGCTGAAATGGATATTCTCCCAAAAAAACAATTCAAGCGATCTGTCCCTGATAAATACCACAAAAAAATAGATGATGTCTCTGAACGAGTTGCAGGCTATGTTATTATTAAGAATATTCTTGAAAAACCAAGATATGTGAAAATTGCTGGTAGAAACCTAAGTCAAATAGATTTTGGGGAATCTGAAAGGAAACCTGAAAAAGCTTATGGATTGCTGCCGGTTGTTGGAAAAAACAACTCTGAAGATTCTTTAGACATGTCTACAATAGTGAACAAAATTAAGTCAAAAGGATTTTTTTGTAGATACATGTCAAATACCTCTAAAATTTCAAAGAATTATTACAATATTGACGACTACACTGTACTTTTAAACTATAAGGATGGATGCTTGGCAATTGGTCTTGATGCGATTTATGTAGACTGCGTTATTCATAATTTACTTTCTACAAAGTGAGTGATTCTATGGATGAAGACTCTTTGGTCAATGTTTCCGACCTTAACCAGTACCTTTACTGTGCTAGACGCCTTTATTATCTCATGTTTTATGATACACAGGAAATAAATTTTTACCTTGCAGATGGCCGTTCAAAACATAAAAACAAAGGTAGGAGAGGCGGTTGGTATAAGGAAATTTACCTTAGATCTGAAAAACTCCAATTACATGGTAAAATTGACTTACTGGAAGGAAAAACAACTTTAACTCCAGTAGAAAGTAAGCATGGCGATTCCTACTATGAAAATGATGAGGTTCAGTTGGCTGCTTACTGTATGCTCTTGGAAGATTATCTGGAAGAGCCAGTAACTTTTGGATATTTACATCTTTTTGGCACTAACGAACGCTATGCAATTCAGATAACAGATTGGCACAGAGAAGCGGTTCTGGATACAATTTCAGCAATCCAGAATATGAAATTAAATAATATTCCTGATTTTGCAGATAATTTGAATAAGTGTAAAAAGTGCAGTGTGATTCAGTACTGCATGCCATTTGAAACAAAAATACTGGAGAAGATAAAGTGAAAGCGAGTGAGGGGATTCTGGACGACGATGTAATCTATGTGACAAAGCAGGGGTCAACTGTTGGAATTGACGGAGGGCGCATTTCTGTTTACCAGAAAGAAGAGGGAGAACTGGCTTCCTATCCAATAGGAAAGGTAAATACAATCAATATTTTCGGGAATGTTAATTTCACCACTCCTTTTGTTTCCCAGGCAAACGAACACGGGGTTACACTGAATTACTTTAATTTTTACGGGAAATACAGGGGCAGCTTTATACCTGAGCGTAATACCATTGCTGAAGTTCGAAGAAAGCAATACGCACTTACAGATTTCCAGAGCCTTGCAATCTCCCAGAGGATAATATCCGGAAAAATCCGAAATTCAAGAACTCTTTTGAGTCGGAAAGGTATCAAAGAACTTAAAATATTAGATGAGATCGAATCAAAAACTGCTGAAGTTAAGACTTCTGATGAACTGAGAGGCTACGAAGGTGAAGCTGCTGAATTCTATTTTAGGCATCTTAACAATTGCCTGATCGACGGCTGGACTTTTGAGAAAAGAACGAAAAGACCTCCTGAAGACCATATCAATGCTCTCATGTCACTCACTTATACAATGATGAAAAATGAGGTTTTGAGTGCACTTAGACAGTACAATCTCGATCCTTACCTGGGAATTTTTCACGCTGACAGACATGGAAGGCCGGCTCTTGCACTCGATTTGATGGAGGAGTTTAGACCCGTTTTCTGTGATGCATTTGTGTTAAGGTTAATTAACCGTAAGGAATTGACACATGATGATTTCCAGGTGGATAACCATCTGAAAGAACATCCGTTTAAAACATATCTCGCTAAGTTTGATGAATATATGCAAGAAGAATTTATGCATCCTCATTTTAAGTATCAGGTTTCCCGAAGAAAAGCGGTCAGGATGCAGGCAATATTACTACGAAAAGCTATCACAAACGAACTTCCTATGTATTATCCTCTGGTGTTTAAAAGATGAGGCTAGTAGTTACATATGATATAAGCGACAATAAGATTCGTAACAGGGTTTATAGAATCCTTGAAAAATACGGTGCATGGAAACAGTACAGCGTATTCGAACTTGATATTACTGCAGTGCAACGTGTAGAAATGGAAGATGAAATCAAAACAGAAATTGAGTCTACTGATAAAGTACGCATCTATAGCCTTTGTGACCGTTGCGTAAAAAATATTGTAGACATCGGCCAAAAGACTCCAGATAAAAAGTCAAACATTGTTTAACAGCTTTTTACATTGATGTTTATATATTCTCTGTACGCAAGAGGTTTGGGAATTAATGATTATTTTTTGAGGTTTTAGAAAGGGTTATTACGAAAAAAAACCCTTATTTTCATGCCATCGCAATCGGTTAGAAAACTCGTTAGAGATTGAAACCTAAATTTCATACTCTTCTTGATTTTGGGAAAGTAAATCGCAATCGGTTAGAAAACTCGTTAGAGATTGAAACATACAAATAGAGATAGATTAGATAAGTATAATGATATCGCAATCGGTTAGAAAACTCGTTAGAGATTGAAACATTTGCATACTTCTCCTACAGTACCGCTTCCGGCAAAATCGCAATCGGTTAGAAAACTCGTTAGAGATTGAAACAAATTGAAACCGCGATAGGCTACGGGTGGATTGAAAAATCGCAATCGGTTAGAAAACTCGTTAGAGATTGAAACGTTATTTTCAGGAGTGGTTTTCGCTGTCCATGTATCATCGCAATCGGTTAGAAAACTCGTTAGAGATTGAAACTATTATATATTACTTTCACGTAGGTAAAATTAGTTATATCGCAATCGGTTAGAAAACTCGTTAGAGATTGAAACAAAGGAAAAAATTAGTATTGTCTAGGAACTCAATTAATCGCAATCGGTTAGAAAACTCGTTAGAGATTGAAACTTATCCTTCTGAGGATTAGGCTTGTCCCGTATCACATCGCAATCGGTTAGAAAACTCGTTAGAGATTGAAACATAATGAAGAAGCACACACGAAAAGGTGTAAGCCATATCGCAATCGGTTAGAAAACTCGTTAGAGATTGAAACTTAACTTGCCAGACTGAACGCTTATTTCTAGTTCCATCGCAATCGGTTAGAAAACTCGTTAGAGATTGAAACAAAATAGTGCCTACCGTACCGCCCATTGCAGAATCGCAATCGGTTAGAAAACTCGTTAGAGATTGAAACTTAAGATGTGATGGGAACCTGTGATAATTTATTACTATCGCAATCGGTTAGAAAACTCGTTAGAGATTGAAACCTTGATTTTGATCAGGTTGAAGAACCCCATAACGGGTATCGCAATCGGTTAGAAAACTCGTTAGAGATTGAAACTACCTGTCGTGGAATCTGGGAATTCCTGGATTATCATCGCAATCGGTTAGAAAACTCGTTAGAGATTGAAACAATTCCTCGCATAGTGTAGAAAGTGGATTTACTATTACTGTATCGCAATCGGTTAGAAAACTCGTTAGAGATTGAAACTTTTATATATAACGATGTTTTGTCTGGATATTCAGAATCGCAATCGGTTAGAAAACTCGTTAGAGATTGAAACAATAGATACTGTCTTGCTGTGCCTCCTGTAGCTGTATCGCAATCGGTTAGAAAACTCGTTAGAGATTGAAACATAGATATCGCACGGTATTATGTTAATGGGGAAAAATCGCAATCGGTTAGAAAACTCGTTAGAGATTGAAACATGGCCGATGTTGGAATGGCAACCGCCGACATGACAGATCGCAATCGGTTAGAAAACTCGTTAGAGATTGAAACGGAGATATTAGCCCAGGTTGGCGAAATGTACGCGTGGATCGCAATCGGTTAGAAAACTCGTTAGAGATTGAAACCGTAATGATTCCGATCTTCAGGCTATTATTTCGGCTGTATCGCAATCGGTTAGAAAACTCGTTAGAGATTGAAACTATTGGAGGGATAAGTGGGGGCATGGTTATTATTCCATCGCAATCGGTTAGAAAACTCGTTAGAGATTGAAACACCCTCTCAACGCTAACTACTTCCAGGATCTTATCAAGATCGCAATCGGTTAGAAAACTCGTTAGAGATTGAAACCAATCAGGTTATTATTCAGGAGTCGCAGGGAGAAGAATCGCAATCGGTTAGAAAACTCGTTAGAGATTGAAACGAGAATTAACAGACTTTCATATCTATGAATCAGAAAATCGCAATCGGTTAGAAAACTCGTTAGAGATTGAAACCCAAAATCTGAACATTATTATTCTGCTCTGCTGCATATCGCAATCGGTTAGAAAACTCGTTAGAGATTGAAACTATGGCAGTCTTGCCATCAAACTGCCTCCTTCGGGCATCGCAATCGGTTAGAAAACTCGTTAGAGATTGAAACTTTCATCTGACCACATTTATAAAAAGTATTATTTCTTATCGCAATCGGTTAGAAAACTCGTTAGAGATTGAAACATTCAGTTGAGGATTCTACAGAACAAAACCCAGTTTGATCGCAATCGGTTAGAAAACTCGTTAGAGATTGAAACACCCTCTCAACGCTAACTACTTCCAGGATCTTATCAAGATCGCAATCGGTTAGAAAACTCGTTAGAGATTGAAACGTCAATCTCAATGTTGGCACACATTCCGTAGTGATATCGCAATCGGTTAGAAAACTCGTTAGAGATTGAAACAATGAAACGTCCTTATCTATAGTCTCAACGTCACCATCGCAATCGGTTAGAAAACTCGTTAGAGATTGAAACAAATTGTGACCCCGGTAACAGGAATTGCCCTTGTTTATCGCAATCGGTTAGAAAACTCGTTAGAGATTGAAACTCATTCTCGGGGAAGTCTTCAAGCGAAGCGGGCTTAATCGCAATCGGTTAGAAAACTCGTTAGAGATTGAAACATATCATGATCAGGATTGTAAACGTCCGGCTTGTAGATCGCAATCGGTTAGAAAACTCGTTAGAGATTGAAACTAAAACATGGTATAATAAAGATCTCAAATTAAGCGAATCGCAATCGGTTAGAAAACTCGTTAGAGATTGAAACTTTTGTATTGTCCTCGTCTCGCGGATCGAATGCGTAATCGCAATCGGTTAGAAAACTCGTTAGAGATTGAAACTTTTCCCTATGTTCTTAAAAAAGTGAGTTGTCAAATCGCAATCGGTTAGAAAACTCGTTAGAGATTGAAACTTAATTTTGCCACGTCATTATATGACTCGGTTCATCGCAATCGGTTAGAAAACTCGTTAGAGATTGAAACGAAACTGACAATAACTACGGAAAGGGCCTGAAAGATCGCAATCGGTTAGAAAACTCGTTAGAGATTGAAACCTGTCCTCCCTCGACTTGTCGAAAACGGCGCAGAGGATCGCAATCGGTTAGAAAACTCGTTAGAGATTGAAACTTTCGGATGTTGAACATAACAAAAGCATTACAGGAAAATCGCAATCGGTTAGAAAACTCGTTAGAGATTGAAACGAACAATAAGTTATGACAGTTTCGATCAAAAAATTATATCGCAATCGGTTAGAAAACTCGTTAGAGATTGAAACTCCGTAAAAATGGATAGAACTGAAAAAACTGTATGGATCGCAATCGGTTAGAAAACTCGTTAGAGATTGAAACACATCTACGATTAACTCATCATCTGAAAGCAGCCGCATCGCAATCGGTTAGAAAACTCGTTAGAGATTGAAACTTTCTCCTGGCAGTCTTTTGAACAGTATACATCTGCCATCGCAATCGGTTAGAAAACTCGTTAGAGATTGAAACCAATTTGAAACTACACAGTTCTTAGAACCATCATACATCGCAATCGGTTAGAAAACTCGTTAGAGATTGAAACTCCATGGTTGAGGATGGGCAGATTAGAAACATAATAATCGCAATCGGTTAGAAAACTCGTTAGAGATTGAAACTTCTCCGACAATTTCAAAGATATCTGAATTTCTGAGATCGCAATCGGTTAGAAAACTCGTTAGAGATTGAAACAGTAAAGGGGTGCTGTACGAGAGGGTAAACGGGAAAATCGCAATCGGTTAGAAAACTCGTTAGAGATTGAAACCCTTGATACTCGGCCTCTTGATCCAAAAAGAAAACAATCGCAATCGGTTAGAAAACTCGTTAGAGATTGAAACTATTTTATTGTAAGGGGTACGGATTCATAAGGGGTATATCGCAATCGGTTAGAAAACTCGTTAGAGATTGAAACGAATAAACCAAACGTTGTAATCCCCGCATACCAGTACATCGCAATCGGTTAGAAAACTCGTTAGAGATTGAAACTTGCAATATCCGCGAGAAGAGAGGAATATACTAGGATCGCAATCGGTTAGAAAACTCGTTAGAGATTGAAACCTCTGGAGTCCTCATGGCCACTTACAAGGGAGAATAATCGCAATCGGTTAGAAAACTCGTTAGAGATTGAAACTACAATTCCTTTCCCTAGCGCCGTCTGTATATCCAAATCGCAATCGGTTAGAAAACTCGTTAGAGATTGAAACACAGGAATTTCAAATAAGCCCTGCCCTCCTACTACATAATCGCAATCGGTTAGAAAACTCGTTAGAGATTGAAACTATATGGTAATGTAGTTTTAGAAACCACAGGAGGAAATCGCAATCGGTTAGAAAACTCGTTAGAGATTGAAACTTGAATTTACTGAAAACTACGAACCGATTGTTTTTAAAATCGCAATCGGTTAGAAAACTCGTTAGAGATTGAAACATTAAAGTAAAACACGAACGCATGAATGCACTAATAGATTGCAATTGATTAGAAAACTCGTTAGAGATTAAGAGCCTATCCGAAAAGTGTTGTGACCTGTGTAGATGTCCGACACTAATATTTATCGAAACTTCTATAACAGCCAATAGTATATCCTAAGTGTGGTAAAGAGTCTTAGAGACATCCGGAAGAGAAAAGGGGAGAGCTGAAAAAAGATAAGTCACTCTTTTCCTGATCTTGAGCGTAATAACATCCTGAAAGGAAGTGTGAAGATACAAGACATACAGGAAGAGACCTAAACTGTATTATAGCAGAATAAGAAAAGAACTTCTGGAAGGAGGAATAAAAACCATGACAGAAATGACTCTAATAGAAGCACTGAAAAAACTTGCATTAATCACGAAAAAAGGACTGGATGAACTGATTCATATCCCGGATAATGCAAGTGGACCTATTACAATTGGTGAGGCAATTAAAGAAATACAAGATCACGATTCTGACATTTCTGAAACTGATGATTATATAATAGGTAGTGACGGTATCTGGAAAACAGGGGAAGATGGAAGCGAAATTGTATATCAGATTAAAGAAAGTGAGTGACAGCCTTTACTCTTCATTCAAAAAAGATATAGCTTCGGTGTCGCTATGCATAAAACTTTCAGGAACTTTAACGGTAAAACCTACATGCTCGACGAACTCAGTTATTTTGGGCTTGATAAATCCGATGCCGAGAAAAGAAAAGCCATGATAAAGAAGAGTGGGCTTGGGGTTAGATGCATAAAGAAAGCAAATGGCAAGTACGTAATATACCGTGAGTATATTGGGGATATAAATAAAGAAGATGGCTCTTCATTTTTTAGAGTGGGTTGAGAGTCTACCCAAAAAATGTTTGATCCATTGTATCATTAAATGTTTGATCCATTGTATCATTAAATGTTTGATCCATTGTACCATTCACAGTAAGGGATATACACATAGAGTAAATACTTAGACATTTTAAGCCTGTCATAGCTTTTCAACGTGTATTCTGACTTTTCGGATAGGTTCTAAAACAAGGATTGAAACTCTCCGAAACTCAGATATTTTTGAAATTCGGAGATATTCCCGAACAAGATCCACTAAAACAAGGATTGAAACCAGTTTTCCGGTGATGCCTTTCAGGCCTGAATAGAATCAACATTAGCAAACTTTAATGTATATCCCACATTCCGCGGTATTTTTTTCAAAAATCAATGATTTTCCCGACAGCGTTTTTCAAACAGAGTAAAGTAATTTTGGCCCATGATGGAACTTGGCGAATATTGAATGATATCGTTTTTTGGTCTCTAAATACACCATATTATTACTTCTGGGCAATGTCGCGAATTTGCTGTAATTCCAAGTTAATTTTTAGGAGACTGTATGCAAAACCAATCTATCGGTCTCGAATTTTTGACTCAAAAACTTCTTAAATTTGTAATTTTACAGAAAAATTGACACACTACCTGCTTTTGCCTACTGCATAAAAGTCCAATAAATCCACTTTTAATTGAAAATCGATAGCAAGAACAATTGTGAATATTCTAAACTTTACTGCGGAATGTGGGTATATTTATTTATTCTATTATAACATATTATAATACATGTCTACTATAGCTATAGATCCGGATGTAAAGGAATCACTTAAAGAGTTAAAGTTAGCTCCCGAAGAGTCTTATAATTCAGTAGTTAAGAGACTTATTGGGGAAGTTAAAAAGAAAGAAGATTACAGTCCTATGTTTCCAAAAGAAGAAAAACAAGGACATAAGGAATCTCATATAAATGATTTTGATGCCTGGTTAGAAAAGAAGCTGGTAGAAGATAAAAACATTTTAGATGCACTTGGAAGAAAGTGATGTTTTGATCAGCTTAATTGAGATTTTGAAAATTCATCAAAAGGTTATAGATTACGATAAATTTAAAGATCCGGATGATTATACACCCGCAATACGTTCTTTAGCTACTTTAGAATTAATGTTTGAATATTTGATAAAAGAATCCAATACTATTTTCGAAAATGCCGCTGTAATAGTCTACACTATTGTTGCAAAACATCCGTTTTTCAATGGAAATAAAAGAACTGGTTATGAAGCCATGAATTTTATTATTGAAGATGGAGGATACAGGTTTACGTCTACAGATGAAGAGATGATAGAATTCATAATTAGAGTGGCTACAACAGAAAATGAGATGTCAATTGAAGAAATAAAAGAATGGATAATTCGACATACGGAAAAAATACTATAACCTCGAATCAAAGAGATTTACAGGGTACAAGTAATAATTCGCGAGCAAGATCCACTAAAATAAGGATTGAAACGTGACCTGAATCTGATAGTTGCTCCAAAACGGCTCTTCAATGTTTCGAATGGTTAACTTAAATTTTCCTGGTATAGAAGTAGCATGCACAAAATATAGGAACAGATGTTGTTGAAAATCACATTCAAGCTTGATGTTCTCAATTTGATCTGAACATATTTTAACCAGGCAATTATTTTCAACCCACACAAAACAGTGAAGAGCCACAAACCTACCAGGGCAACTACAAAAAAGGAAATAATGGCGATAATAATGGTTTTTGTTTTTGGTTTATTCAATTGTTAATTTTTTATAGATCTCAACCGCTTTTTGAAATAAAACACGTTCAGTCCGACAACGCAGACGAGCGTCTAGGCGATCAGGAGTTCGGTCTGCTCCCTCGAAAAAAGTCCCACGAGAATCCCGACAAAGGCCCACCAGTGGGTGGCGAACACCACGGCGTTGCGCTTGCTTTGATAGAGTGCGTAGCCCGCAGAGAGCGCCGCGAGAAGCACGAGGAGCATTTGAAGATAGATTCCGAGCTGGGAGCTACTCTGGATGCCAAAGGAAAAAGCATACACGCCGATATTAGCTAGCACCGCAACGCTTGACCACCCCAGATACATCCCGACTCCGCCCTGCAGGAATAGCTTCTCCTGGATATTCGCAAAACCCTGTTCCAATAGTTGGGGAAACGCCTTGAGCAAAGCGAAGTACATAAAGAGGAAAATGAGCACCGTCAACAGCAGCAATTCCCGCTCAGCCGCCATGAGCCAGAGGGTAAAACAGACGTATACCGACGAGAGCCAGAGATACACCGGCCTTGAAAATGTCCGTGTGCCAAAGAGATGCAGCAGCGCGTAGATGCTTGAAAACATGGTTATCACTCCCCAAATGGCAAAAGTATACCCGGCTGGGGTGATGAGCAGTTCATTGAAATTACTGCCTCCGCTAAAAGACGAGAAAAAAATGCTGAAAATCTGCGAAACCGCTGTGACAAAAAAGATGATTTTATAGATTCGCATATTGTTATGGTTGGATGTTCATAGCATTTTAATTATTCTGCCCAAAGTTTGGCGATGTTCTTTTGAGTTTTTTGCCCGTAAATTTCAATCAGCATTTTGGCGTACTCGACGAGCATCCGCCCGGCTTCGATATCCTCCCCAATTTTTTTAGGATGGTGAGAGGCTGGAGAGGGATTTCATATTCATTAATCTTATTTGGCGAAATATTACCTTGGTCTCCGCCATCTGAAGCTACCTGAAAATAGTCGTAAATTCATTAGAAAATAATATGACTTCAAAAAACTTTTGAAGTTTTTGTTCATTTGGTCTTACGAGACCAACGCGCTGATTGAGAAGCAAACTATTAATTTGAGAAACAGATTCGAGAGCATATCCACTAAAACAAGGATTGAAACTTGAGAGGATTCAAGCTCTCGCAGATGGACGGGTTATTCGCGAGCAAAATCCATTAAAACAAGGATTGAAACAGTCTCATTAATCCAAACCCAAAAAAGTACCTTTCGCCGGGTCAGAGCCCAAACAAGGAACCTTTTTTTCCTTGTGGCTTTACCCTGCTATGTGTCTTCATGGAGCGGATCCGAAGGACGGCAGAAAAGGAAAAACTTACTTCTTGTAACCAAATACTTTATCGTATTTTTTATGATCGATTATATCAATCACTATTACGAGAGTTTCAACGCCCGAATTACCAGCTGTAAGTGTGTAAAGCATTCTCCAGAAGCCTGGGAGTTCCACTCTAAACAGGTTATTTACTCCATATTTGGTTTTATATTCTGAAGGAATTAATCTTTTAGCAACTGGATTTCCATAATGAACATCGTTTTTTATTAACTCTATTTTCTGATGAAAAGCATTAAGAATTGTCTCTTCCTGCTTTGAGTCCGAAGCCTTACTTATCAGATATTCGTATGCCTCCTCAGCTTCGGGAGTTAATCTTACACTTACACGCTCCATGCTATTCACGTTTTATAGCTCGCGTCCGTAAATCGCAACATTCCTTAAATTATGATTTGTGTTGTGAATCCAGGTTATCCCTCTTAACCCAACAGCTATTTTATTACTTTTTTCCAGGTATTCCAAAATAGTCATTAAAGTATTGTGGTTTACCTGCCGAGGAAGCGCTTTTTTTAGTTCCGGAATAGTTATAACACTATTTGGGCTGTTTTGTATAGCATCTTCTACCATAATAATAGTGTTAAGAGTTGGAGAAGGTTTTATCTTATCAGAATTTAATGCCTCTGCCATTTATTCACTTCCATAGATTTGAAATCATTATGTAAGAAATCATTATTAGTTAATAACTTATTTGCATCAATAAATACCTGTGGTTTACGGTGACATCTGGCAGAAGAGACATTCCTTATTTTAAGAGGTGGATATGGCTTAATTCATTTCCGCTTTTTGCAGATCTCAACGGCTCTTACTATTTTTGCTCTTCCGTAGATCAAGATCTCTTCTCTATTCCTATTCCCGATCAAGATCCACAAAAACAAGGATTGAAACTGTAATCTGTTCCGTGAATCAATACAAACTGCTGAGACTTTTTATTCGCGAGCAAGATCCACTAAAACAAGGATTGAAACTAAAAAACCATGGCAGTTTTCACTACAACCTCGAGACCGGCATCAACTTCCTGTCACTAAAGTGTATATCATTGCTCTGGCTGCTAGCCTTTTGGCCCTTTGCTTTTTTCCTGCCTGGCCGGTGCTGGTCGAGGAGCCAAAAGTACAGGTACAGGTGAAGATTGGCCTGTTGGTTGCGCCTTCCATCTCAAAGGAATAAGCTGGCAAGGGAAGTTTTTTTGCCTGACAGTATTCTTGCAGGGCAAAGATCGGGTCTTTTGACGTGTTAATTGTTGGGTCTTTTGACGCATTAATTGTTATTTCTTCCTGACTGGCTGGCGAATCTTCTATCCTGATCTTCAAGTTCGGAGCAGGTAAGCCCAGAATAGTTGCTAGAAGGCCTGCGGACGCTTGCTGCATGGCACCTTTTTTTGTCAGGTCTTCGTATGCAGCGGACCGGTACTCTCTGTCACCGATTCTAATTGCACTTATGGCGGTGAATGCAGGCAGGTTGCTTCGCGTAGTTTCTGTCACTTCGTATACTGGCATCTGCCAGCCCGATATATGTTGTGCGATGTCGAAGACCGAGACGGCTTTCTGAGGCGCGGTTGCGATATCCTCCAGCAGCGCTATTTTAAGCTCAGTCCATTTTTCGCCATCAGGAGCTTGCAGGAGTACCAGCCCTGCGCAGATAACCGGCAGCTTGGCAAGGCGTTTCAGAAAGGCATCGAAATAAGCCTCGGGGCAGTCTTTACCCTCCCGGATCAGTACTTTGGTGATGCGCTCGAAGTCTGTATCGTTTGCATCTTCGATCCGATTACCCCGGATAGCCAACTCAGCTTCTTTATATGCCTTTTCCTTCATGTATTCGCTTTTAGCCCTGTCGTTTTCGATGTGCCTCATGTTGATATGCGATGCAATTGCCTGAATCTCTTCTTTAGAATGGGGCAAGGGCTCTTTTCGGATGTATGCACGGATCTGCTGGTGATTCACGAGATCAGCATACCTTCGGATGGGTGAGGTGAAGTGTGTATACGCTCCGAGGTTCAGTCCGAAATGGCCCATGATTACGGGGCCGTATTCCGCTCTATTGAGCATCATGTACGTGGTATGCCTGACGGCAGCTATGTTTACCTCAGGAATAAAAGCCATGCTTTCGAGCAACTTCAGCAAGTTCTCCCGCTCAGGGGTGGCACTCCGGGCTGTATGGTTACGGAAAAGAATAGGGATGTCATTTCTGACCGCATACTCTGCTATGGCCATGTTAGCGAGAATCATCAGCTCCTGGATGATAACGTAGCCTATGGTATCCCCTCTGCATCTCAACTGCCGCACCGACCCTTCTTCACTCGTCACCAGCCCCCTCCCCAGGTCGTAGAATGCGAGCGCTCCATGGCTACGGCGTTGCATTAAAAGGCCGCTTGTGAGCTGGCTTATGAGCTTGATGAGAGCATGCTGTGGGTGCTCTCTATCAGAGAGAATACGGGGGACGTCAGAGAATGCTAGCCGGGCTTCGCTTGTCATTATAGTCCGTAAAAGCCCTGTTTCGAGGATCGACAAATCTCTATTGAGGATAATATCCACGGCAAGGACATACTTCTCCTCTCCCGGCCATAGGGATAGCTTCCCGTCTGCGAGCCGCCTGGGTAACATCGGGCTGTTGCCGTTTGCATAATACCTGGTCTCGACCCGAGACATTGCAAATCTATCAAGCTCTGAATTTTTCGGAACGACCTTTGCGACGTCCGCAATCATGACCACGACGTGCCAGCCCCCATTTTCCGTGACTTCCACCCAGATTGCATCATCCATGTCCCGTGTTGTCACGTCATCAATCGTAATACCTCTGAGCATATCCAGCATAATACCACTTAGGTGCAAAATTTGGTATGCTTTCCTTATATGTATATTGGTAGGTAAAAAAGTGGTAAGGGGTTCTTATTTTTATGAAAAATTGTTTCACAGATTTTGCTCATATTTATGTGAAGACGCGTAAAATCACTGAGCCTTTAGCTCACGGGATATAAGCTTCAACTTAAACCCTGATTCCGTATATAATATTCTGCTGGTTCCTTTGACATTTCCTATGCTAGACGAAAAATGTCCATCACTCAATAACGTATTTTCTCCCCAATAGAGCCTGTAGACTTACCCTCGATAGAGGGAGGAATGAAACAGGAAGCTTTCAGTCTTTAGCTGAGTGGTAGTTCACGGACGTGAACTATAAAACGTGAATAAGCATGAACATAAAAAGGACAGGTTATCCAGAAGAAATAAATGTTAGCTGGTATACAATGGACCCATTACATTACCCTGTGTTCAATCAAAATGATGGATATCTCGGTGCAGTTCTCAGCCAGAGTGGTTTCCTGAGCATGGAAAGGCTGGCAGAAGCTGTAAGAAAGGCAAAAGCAAAAATGGCCAGATATCCATGGTGATTGATACGCATCAGGGGGTCCATTCACACTCAACGAAATAATTACTCGTCCCCAAATTTTCGCGAGCAAGATCCATTAAAACAAGGATTGAAAGTAAACAACATACTGATATACTAAGACTAATCGATAGTGGTTCTCAAACAAAACAACTAACATCAAAAATCTAACTGAGAAATTTACAGTTTTTTCATCCATTAAGACTATAAACTGAAGCGTTTTTTACATACCACTGGAAGTGAAAATCCATGTAGTGGAACCAGCGGTTATATGAGGAAAAAATAAATATTAATTTATATAGTGCGAACATAACGGAATTCAAAAATATAGGGGTGTTATTCTGACTGCAAAAAGAATATTCTCCATTTTATTTACAGTAGCCATTGCACTTCAGGTTATTGCCGTCGGTGCGGTTGCTGCAGCTTTTTATGCTGATAACGGGCCTCTGGCGGTTTCAGATGATGACACCGCGCCTGCTCCTGAACCTTCTTCAGAACCTGCGCCCGAGACAGATCCTGAGCCGACTCTCGAACCAGATCCCGAACCGGCTCCTGAGCAAGACCCCGCTCCAGACCCTGAGCCGGCTCCCACCCCGGATCCCGAGCCCACTCCGGCTCCTGAACCCACGCCTGAGCCGACCCCCACTCCGGATCCCGAGCCTACTCCCGAGCCGACCCCTACTCCGGATCCTGAGCCCACTCCGGATCCCGAGCCTACTCCCGAGCCGACCCCTACTCCGGATCCCGAGCCCACTCCTACTCCGGACCCTGAACCCACTCCTACTCCGGACCCTGAACCTACTCCCACTCCGGGTCCTGAGCCCACTCCCACTCCCGAACCAACCCCTACACCAACTCCCGAACCAACCCCTACACCAACTCCTACACCAACTCCTACACCAACTCCTACACCAACTCCTACACCAACCCCTACACCAACCCCCACGCCAACCCCCACGCCAACCCCTATACCAACTCCCACCCCGGATCCTAGTCCCTCTCTGACACCTGATGACAATAAAAGCAGCAGTGGTGGTAGCAGTGGAGGTAGTAGTGGAGGTAGTAGTGGTGGAAGCAGCGGAGGTAGCAGCGGTGGAGGCGGAGGCGGCGTCTCTCCGGAACCTCCGAGAAATGTTGAAGCAAAAGAGATTTCCCGGGCAACCATTTCAGGCGGTGAAACTGTCAGGTTTGAATTTAAAAACAATGCAACCTGTGTTGTTTATGTTGCCTTCCATGCAGTTGAAAACGCAGGCAGGACCACAACCATTGTTGAGCAGTTAAAGGAAAAATCCGTCCTTGTATCGGAACTGCCTGATGACGAAGTTTACAAATCCTTTAATGTCTGGGTAGGAAACGCAGGATATTCGACCTCAAACAAAATAGATAACCGTGCCCTGGGCTTCAGGGTAAATAAAGAATGGGTCCGGGAAATGGACATAGTCCCGGCTTCCATAACGCTTAACAGATATGAGAAAAAGGTCTGGGTTCCCCTATCCACCGAACTGACAGGAGAGAGCGATGAATATCTCTACTTCACTTCAGAAGTTCCAGGGTATGCTTCGTTTGTGATAACGGGCAATACCACCCAGGAGGTACTGGAAGAAGAGAGCGATCAGGTCCCCTCTGAAAGCAGGTCCACTGACGGATTTCAACTGGGGGATTTCGCAAAAAAAGCCGGGTCTGATAAGAACAGAAATACCATACTGAGCATCGTGATAGTGGTTGTAGCCCTATCGGTAGTGGTTGTTCTGTTAAAAGGCATGAAAGAATAAAACATTAAATGATAAAGAATGCGTGAATAAAGCATTGGAGCTGGCATAATCAACGTCTGGCATAATCAACGTCTGGCATAATCAATGGTTTTGCTCAAAATAATCCCGTATTTCGAGGGTGAACCGGGCAAAACCATTGAGAATTATTATGCAAGGGATCGTTTCACCTTCCAGTTCAGGATTATTTAACAGCACTGGCAGGGTGTTTTTGCTTTTCCCATAACTTCCGGTCTTCTTTCCGCTTTCTTTCCATTTTCTTTCCATTTTCTTTTCGTCTTCTTCCCGCTTTCTTTCCATCTTTCCCGTTTTCTCTCTGTCTTCTTTCCGCCTTTCCACCTTATTTCCTTTTTCTTTCCGTCTTCTTTCTGTCTTCTGAATGTTGTTACAAATTCTTTCTTTCAAACAGGCAAAAGGGTACGTGTTATATTATGAAAAATTTAAAAAAGAAACTTCTGAAACTTGTAAAAATCTTCGTAATAATTTTTGTATGTCTTGCAGCATTTTTCGTTTATATTTTTATTGAGCCTTACTGGATAAACGAAAAAACAACCACAATTAGCGACAGTGATGTGCCGCAAAATTTCGAGGACAAGAAAATAGTCTTCATTTCCGATATCCATCACGGCCCGTATTTCGAAAGGGAAAGAGTTGCAGACCTGGTAAGAAAAGTAAATGATCTGGAACCGGATATTATTATTCTGGGCGGCGATTATGTTTCCGGTGATGTGGGGTATATTGGTCCCTGTTTTGAAGAGCTTTCGAGACTCAAAGCAGATATGGGGATTTTCGGAGTTACGGGAAACCACGATGAATGGACAGATTACAATCTCACGGTAAAATGCATGGAAAATGCAGGGATCACTGTTTTGAGCAACAGAGCGGAATGGCTTGAGATTGGGGAAGATAAGATCAAAATTGCAGGCGTAGACTGGAGTACGGACTGGTATTTTAACTCTGAGCCTTATGTTGACCCGCTGGTAAAAGATGCTGAAGAAAATGATTTCGTGATTCTTGTTTCACATACACCCGATCTGGCTGAAGAATTAACTACAGATAAAGTCGATCTTGTCCTCTCCGGTCACACTCATGGCGGGCAGATTACATTTTTCGGGTTATGGGCGCCGTATGTGCCTTCTTATTACGGGCAAAAATACAGGACAGGAATTGTGAAAACCGATAAGACCATGGCTCTGGTCTCAAACGGCGTAGGAAACACATTTTTACCAATCCGCTTTTTTGCCAGGCCACAAATCAATATAATTATCCTTGATCATCCCTGAAAAATTCCAGCGCAAAATTATGGATTATTTCTTTAATTTCTTCCATTTTTTCTTCTTTTTCTTTTTCTTCTTTTTCTTTTTCTTCTTTTTCTTTTTCTTCTTCTTCTTCTTCTTCTTCTTTTTCAAATGATTCAAAGTGTGCTTGCCCTGTAATTTCCCTGTATCCGTAAAACAATTTCAGTAATCGTGCTTTTCTTTTTCCGGCTTAACTTTTTTGTTTTCTATTGATGATTTTTTTACATATTCTACAGCATCGGCTATTACAGATACACCAAAGTCATTTCCATATTCTTTAAACCTTAGACAGAAAGCTTGAGAAATAATTAAGGAGTGTGGCAGAGAATGATGAAAATTCGTATAATTTGTACGTATAAACTCATTAATATCATCCAGAACGTGTTCTGGAACTATTAAATGTGACATATTGGGTAATCTCCCAACAATAGAGTTATTTATTTCTGGCTATTTTCTTCTTATTATATAACTATGTTTTCACTTTTACTTGTTTTATTTTTCTTATTTTCTATCTAAATTCTCTACTATATGCGAAATATTTATGTATAAAAACGTATTTTTATTAAATAGCAAATCAAATTTACTTGATTTGTTCGCAAAACGGCATTTTCCTCCCCGAATCATTTTGCCATTCTAAACCTTTCCGTATCTGCAGTTTTCTGGAGCAGTTTGCCATTTTTACTCTCCTGAAATCTGCAGTTTTTCGGGATTCGGGAGCTAGATCTACTAGCACAGTGATTAATACAATTCCCAAAAACAGGCTTTTTTGCAAGCCCTGGCGCAACTGCAATTGCAGGGATGGCGCTTGAGAACGGGTCTGACTTCTTCTTTTTACGGAAAAAGCTTGAAGAAATATATAAATAAAAAATCTAAATAAAAAAGGTAAAAACGCTTTATTTTTAGAAAGCGTTTTATTCTGTGTATTTAATGCTTAAAAAATTCTAATTTAAGCCTTATTCTGTGGTCACGCCGTCGAAGTCTGCTTCATTTGCTTCTGCTTCTTCTTTTGTGGCGCGCACGATCCCGTCTTTGTGGTGTGCCGGGGAATAGATTGTGTAGAGCTTCAGTTCTTCAGTGTTTGAGGTATTGATGACATTGTGCTCAGCACCTGCGGGTACGATAACTGCGACTCCGTCACTGAGTTCGTATTCGTTGCCGTCAATTATGCACTTGCCCTGTCCTGCCTCAAAACGGAAGAACTGGTCGTTTTCTTCGTGGACTTCCATTCCAATGTCTTCCCCTGGCTTAAGGGTCATTAATACCAGCTGGCTGTGCTTTGAGGTGTAGAGAACCTTGCGGAAATTTTCATTTTCCAGAGTAGCATCTTCGATATTGATAGAAAATCCTTTCATGTTTTTCAATTAACGGTAATTGTATATAGAACTTTTGTGTGCTACAGCAGTTATTATATAAATTGAAACACAATATTTCCTTATTATGGGAAGGCTGATTATTTATTGAAATGGGGGCAGGATCACTTTATATAAAAAATTAATTTTTCTAGCCAGAATAATAAAAATAATTCTTAATTACAGCCTATCTTTCTTTATCTAACAGGAGAGTACTTGCATGTGGAGGGGAACTTCGTCAATAACTTTAAATTGTAGCCCATCTTTCTTTATTTAACAGGAGAGTACTTAACATGTTGAGAAAACTAATTTTAGCGATCTTAATAACAACCCTGCTAATAGGGACAGCCTCTGCTGCAACCCTTTATGTAGGCAGTACAGCCAAATACAAGACTATCCAGAGCGCTGTGAATGCAGCAAGCGACGGAGATACGATCAAAGTAGCAAGTGGAACCTATAATGAATATGTTTCCATCTCCGGGAAATTCATCAACGTATATGGGACAGGGTACCCAAAAATGAACGGGTTCAGGGTAACCCAGGGGGGAGCGGTTATCAACGGATTCAATATCCAGAAGAATGGGGTCGATTTCCAGGGTGCAGGCAATAATAATACTGTCCGTAATAATTATTTCTATAACTGTGGTGTCAGCATCACAGGGCTAACCTGCAGCCAGAATACTATTATGAATAATCAGATAACTAACGGAACGGTAACCCTGTGTGAAACCTGGGATAACGTGGTCAAGGGCAATACAATTACAAAAGCCAGAATCGGACTCTATATTTACGAGGGTGCGACCTGCCCGACCATTACAGGAAATACATTCTCTTACTGTGATATTGGTGTGAAGCTTCCAGCAGTTCCTCCGGGGATGATAGGAAATAAGTACATCGGAAACAGGATAAACATAAAAATAGCTGATTATTAAATAAATGGGTCGGGGGGGCCATTTATTTAAGATAATAGTTATTTTTTCAGTTACCTGTTTACTTACATGTTTATTTAAATGTTCAGCTACTTATTTAGTTTCTTTTAGATACTGTTTAGTAATGATCTTAGTTGCTTTTTAGTCACTTATTTAGTTTCTTTTAGTTACTAGTTTGGTTGCTATCTCAGTTACTTTTTAATTACTTTTTAATTACTTTTTAATTATCTGTTTAGTTACACGTTTAGTTATTATTTTAGTTCTTTTTTAGTTGCTCTTCTCCTTTTTCCTTTTAGTAAACATATTGATTAAATTTTATGCTTCCTCAATTTTATATTAATCATATCTGTTGTCTGCACATTATGCTGGTCGAATAAAAATCAGGATTAGACGGGTTGAAACTTATTATTATCTTTTGGTCTGCTGCGTTTTAAGTGCTATAAGGATAATAAAAAAGGTTGTTCTATCTCCCTAAATAGAACTCCCCTAAATAATAAAACCCTGTGCACGAAGCTGAAAGTGTGAGCCGGACAAGCACATTGAAAAAAATGGCTGAAAAAACAGATTGATAAAGATGGTTACAGATGGCTAAAAAAGCAGGTCGTGCAGCAGTTTAACAGTTAAAATGTGTGATCCAACATGTCCAGAAAATACAGCAATAAAACAACCCATTTCGTCCTCCATGATGACGGTACATTCGACGTTTATATGAATAAAAAATTCAAAGAATGCGGGATATACGAGGAAACCCCTGATATTGTAAAACTCGACTATTACAAACACACTTCAATCTTCCAGAAAGAGGAAGGATGTTTAATTTCTGAGAACTGCAGAATCTGGGTAGAAGACAGAATAATGAACGTCCCTGGCGGTATTCTAAATAACGGGGTTTTTATAGCCAACAATGACAGCGGGAATACTACCTAAGGGTGCGGAAAAATAAGAAGAAACTGAAAGCCAAAGCCAGGTCTTAAAGGGATGAAAGTAATCCCGGAGCTTTTTTAATATCTAATTTTTGTCTTCTCTTATTCTTATTTATTACAAATTTTTTATATGTCTGCTTTGGCCCGGAGCACCGTCCATTAACACGCATTAATAAAGTACTGAAGCAAATGGAAAGACTTATTTTATCTGTGGCTCTCGTTATTCAGGAGCAGAATCTATCTAATAATAATACTCCTGATCCCCTTATATCATGAGTGATAAAAATGACCGGGAAAATAACCTATCTTGACGGACTGCGAGGTATAGCTGCAATAAATGTCATGATAATGCACTTTTTTGTTGCATTAGCCCCGGCTATGGTTTATGGCGATAAGTATCCTTCACACTTCGGAAGCCTGGACCATATTTTTTCTACCACGCCGCTCGGTCTGATCGGTGCAGGTAACTTTTCGGTCTGTATCTTCTTTGTCCTGAGCGGTTATGTTTTAACCCGGAAGTTTTTTCAAACGAAGGAAAACAGTATTGTCATAAGCAGTGCAGCACGTCGGTACCTGAGGTTGTTTGTTCCTGTATTTGCAGCAGTGATGTTCTCGTACTTATTGGCATCAACCGGGTTGTATCGTTACTACATTGAAACCATGACGTTTGCTGCAGGCAGTAACTACCGGGACTACTGGACTTTTACGCCCGGCATTCTTGATGCAGTCAGGCAGGCAGCATGGAATTCTTTTTTTGTGGGAGGGGCAATTCCGTATAACCCGGTTCTATGGACAATGTCAATAGAATTTTACGGGTCCATGCTCGTCTTCACAATGGCATTATTATTCGGGTCTCTTCGAAACCGCTGGACTTTCTACCTTGCAGCAGTTCTGGCTTTAATTAATTTTTACTACCTTGCTTTTATAATAGGAATGGTCTTTGCAGACATATTCAGCAGTAAGAAATCGATATTTAAAACAGATAACAGGATAGTATTGTTTATCATACTGATCTCAGGGCTCTTTCTGGGTTCATATCCCATAAGCCCTCTGGCAGAGAATTCTGTGTACGGATTCCTGAATAATGGCTTTTTCAGAGATCCAAAAATGACCTATCATATCATAGGCGCAGGGATGGTAATGTATGTCTTATTGAACAGCATCGACCTGCAGAAGGTTTTTTCTTCCCGTGTGCCTGTATTCCTCGGAAAAATATCCTATTCCCTGTACCTTGTGCATTTCCCCGTGATAAGCACTTTTAGCTGTGCATTGTTCCTTCTCCTGTATCCTGTATTCTCTTATGTGCAGGCTGTTTTAATTTCATTTGTTCTGTCTTTACTCCTTATTATACCGTTGAGCTATCTATTTTATAAGTACATTGATGTGGCAGGCGTAAAATTATCAAAGGAGTTTTATAGCCGGTTGTCCCGTCCTTTGATCCCGACAGTACAGGATACATAAATGCTTACCTGAAAGATTCAACTACTTTTAAAGGATTAAACTACTCTCAAATATTCAACTACTCTTAAAATATTCAGCTACTCTTAAAATATTCAGCTACTCTTAAAATATTCAGCTACTCTTAAAATATTCAGCTACTCTTAAAATATTCAGCTACTTCCAATTTTTATTCTATAGCTTAATATATCTGTAAATACTATTTTTCTATATCTGCTTTTATTTTAATGCGGCGAGATTTTATATAAGTAAATATTTCCAGCTTTGGAGTGAAATTTTTAATAGCAACTAATAATTTAAAGCTCCTGAACCCAAAATTCAGGTTCTTTAGCCTGGAGGTGGTTGAAAAACACCTGGAGCCCATTCTCCTGGCGAAGGTCACTTAAAAAAGGAAGTGAAGGATTTTGACCACAGAAATAATTAACAGTCCTGTTAAAAAATTCAGACGTTATATTGAAATGAATAAGGATCATCAGGCTTATTCAGACTTTAAAGAAGGAATAAATAAAGGTCTGGACATAGCCAGATATACCTTCGAAGAAAACGTAGATAAGTTCTCTTTATCCTTTTCGGATGAGGCTGGGGTTGTAAAGGCAAAAAACTTACAGGATGAATTTAGCCAGCTTCTGGATGAGATTGTCCTTACAAAAAAGCCAAATTGCTCTGAAGAGTGTTTAGATGGGATATATATGGGATTTGAAAGGTCTAAAAAAATATTTGAGGATTTCCTGCAGGAGGCTTTACCAGTTGAGAATTAAAGAAAATCCTCTTAATTTATTATAATTAATCGAGCTTTAAATCTCCATTCTTAAAGATTCTATTCTTAAACATCCGGTTTTTAACCCTCATTTCTCGTTTAACCTCGATTGGTATAGTCTTCAGGTTATTGATTCCTCCATTTGCCTGGGAGGGACAAATCTGGGTTTCGGTCTCTTTTTATGGCTATACAATCTCTTTTTATGATTAATTTCCGTCTTTTTTATGGTTATATAGTCTCTCTTTATGATTATGTAGTCTATTTTATGGTTATTATTTCCTTACACGTCCTGAAATCTGAATCTCAAAGGATAACCGGGTTTTGTGAGTTCATGAATTAAATAGTAAATTTTATGTAAATGATTCCAGGAAAAAGAGTCTGATAAGGGCTCTGGAAAATACACACCATGACAGTAAAGACCAGTTGATAGCTAAAAGAATTGATCACTGGCAGTCGAATTAAAGGAATTAGATGGATTTTACCAGGGAAATCAAATTAAAGGAATTTAGTGGTCTAACCAGGAAATCAAATTAAGGAGGTTAAGTGGATGAAAGTATCCTTTGAAGAGCTGGACGGGAAGGTAGTGTTCAGGATTTCGGAATTTGACTCCAGATACGAAAGTGTTCTGAAAATGTGTTATTATGAAAACGATGGTAGAGGATACGTAAAAGTCTACCCTCAGAACGCCAAATACATGGACAAAATAAAAAAAAGATATTCTGAGAATGCGAAACTGATGTTTGACCAGCTCGGGTATTTTGCTCCTGTTCCGTGGGAACAGGCTTTAACAGAATTTTGCCGGAAAGCTCAGGGTACGGATATTGACTGGTGGCTGACAGGGAGCTGTGCCGCCTGCATCCGCGGCATTAAAATGAACCCACATGATGTTGATATTATGGTTGATTCCAGGTGTATCGATGAAATCACTGAAGTTTTCTCAGACTGCCTGATCGAGCCGATTATTGATACTAACGGATGGCTGACAAAGGACTTCGGTGTTATTTTCCTGCATGCAAGAATAGATATTGCATCTGATCCCCAGGAGATCCTGGATATTCCTGAGCCAGTAGACTGCGGTCCTTACGCAAGGCAAAACCTTGAGACCGTAAAATGGAATGGGTATGAAATAAAGGTCCCACCCCTGGAATTGCAGCTAAATGTAAACAGAAGGAGGGAAAGGCTTGACAGGGTAAAGCTTATCGAGGAATTTATGAATAAATAGATTCCCTCGTTTTGACGGGCAATTAATTCATGCAAGGCAGGGTTAGCAAACAGGTGCAGTTTACTCCATTGTTACCGGAAACATGTAAACAGGCTTCCTGGCGCAACGGTTAATGCGTAAAAGCCTTCTGCGGGCTTACATAAAAATCAGTTCTCTTTCTTTTTCTACTGGTCCCAATACTTTATTTCCTACCAGCTTTTATAAACCGGATCTGGAAAGTATATGCAGTTTTCCCTGCGGGACTGAAGGGCAAGTTCGGTGACGGTGGCAACACCATTATAGGTTTCCGGGAACGGTCTGGAGGCGGATACACTGCGGTCATAGCCCGCGTCAAAAATAAACGATCGAATAAATAAATTCTACAGCTAGATGTTAACAAAATTCTAACTGACAGGTGGATTTCCGGTTAAATTTTCTTTGCGGCTGGTTATCCCATTAAGGATAAATTCGGGAGAGAGACAGGGCTGCAGCCTGACCTCCAGGAAATGAATGCCTCCAGTAGAATGACTCCAGCAGTCGGTGTCATCCCAGTAATTTGTTTCCTGAATCTATATTCCTCAGTATCCCTATTCTTTATTATGTTCATTTCGAACTATTTAATACCAATATATTATAAATATCTCTAAATATATCTGTTATCTGGAAACGGATCTTTTAAAACCGTGATTCATGAGGATATGGATGCCCTGGAACCAGGATTAAGGTACTATCCTATGTTGCAGTCCGTATGTTGGAATCTGTTAAAGTCTTACTTTCAGTTATAATGTAATATATGCCTTTAATTGCTTATTTGAAGATACGGACAGAATATTTTCAGTCAGATACGCTCAATCAGATGTGTTAAATTAGATACGCTTAATCCGATGTGTTTAATCAAGATACGCTCAATCAGATCTGTTAAATCAGATACGCTCAATCAGATGTGTTAAATTAGATACGCTTAATCCGATGTGTTAATGCAGGGATGAAGTTCCAGTAAAACTCCAGCTTATTCCTGGTTATATTCAAAATTTCCAGGCTTAAGATCATCCCGGTGTCAAGAAATAATTATGATAAAAAGAAGCCTGTAGATTGGGAAGGATTTATGTCCATTATATATATAAATAATGGAAAATAAATGCTCTAACCAGATTCCACCAGTACAGGATTTGATTTTTTCTTTTGTTGCTCAGTTTATGTTTTTGTCAGGGAGGGAGGAGTTTGAAACAGAAGCGAATTAAAAAGACAGTTAGAAAGTTCAGTGATTTAATTGAAAGAAATAAGGATAGACGAGCTTATTCTGATTATAAAGAAGGGATAAATGAAGGCCTGGAAATAGCTAAAGACACTTTTGAAGACAACGTAGAAAAGTTTCTTTCTACGTCTACAGATGAAGATCCTCAAACAAAGATACGCAGCCTTCAGGATAGATTTAACCTGATTATAGATACGATCGTTGTTAAAGAAAAACCAAATTATTCTCAGGACCATCTGGACGGAATATACGAAGGGTTCGAAAAATCCAAAAAGATATTTGAAAATTGTATACAGGAATACTATCATTCTGATTCGGAATCCTGATCTCACTTCTGCCAGCGTTCATTTCGACAAAGAAAGTTTGCCTCAATTATTTTAATCGATAGTTCTGCTTGATCCTGATGCTGAGGAACTATCAGATAAAGCCCCCGGAAATAACCGGATTTACAACTGTTCAACAGGTTGAGGATAAGAAATCAAAAAGAGCATGTATTAATACGAAAGGCAAAGAGCATGTATTGATATAAAAGACACGTTTCTATATATTTTAATAAAACTTTTAATCTCCTGTATCCGGCAGGCGAAGTTTTATCCCTTGATCCTGAAAAAGGACGTCATACTGGCTTTGAACAGGAATTAGAAGTATCCGATTTTTTTATTCGAATTTTATCCACTCCTTTATACGTCTCTGGTAAAGAGAAAAGGAAAAAGGTTGAAGGAAATTTAAGTAAAGTGTCCTGATCGGAACTGGCAGCGGGGGAACAAAAATAAATTGTATGCACAGAAGAATTAATTTGCAAACATATCCATAAAACGGAAGTTAAAACTCTAATTAGTCTCCAACGGATAATTATATGTACTATTTGAAAGCAAAAACAACCAGGACAGAATAAGAGACTTATAACCATGGAAGGATGCCTTCTTCCTATTATTAATCCTAATGCATGATCCATTAGTTCGAATGCATAATCGGTTAGTTTGAATGCATAATCCATTAGTTCAAATGCATAATCGGTTAGTTTGAATGCATAATCGGTTAGTTTGAATGCATAATCCATTAGTTCAAATGCATGATCCGCTAAAACAGAAATTAAACTGTACTGCTGGAGGAAAATGACGTTTTTTGGAGATTTTTATTCGAAAGCAGGCCCAATTAAGGGGTTTAAGCTTTTGTTGCCTTTCCGGATGCATAGTGCGGAAATGTGTGATCTGAATAATAAAGATAAGAGTAAGATCATGGTTATACGGAGCCCGGTTTATCTGACTGGGAGTTCCGACAAGATGGGGATGTAAATGGCGCCAGTTGAAACAACGGAGAGGCTGGGGCGCAGCCTGGGTTTTTTCTCAACTTTTGCAATAGGCACCGGGACGATGATAGGAGCAGGCATATTTCTTCTTCCCGGAATTGCCATGGCAAACGCAGGTTCAGGAGCAATAATCTCATTCCTGCTGGGCGGGCTTATTACCATAGCCACATCCATAAGCATGGCAGAACTGGCAACAGGCATGCCTCTTGCGGGAGGCAGCTATTACTATATCAGCAGGACAATGGGAGCTGCATTCGGTGCGGTGATAGGTCTCGGCTCCTGGCTGGCACTGATATTTAAAGGCACATTTGCCCTCATAGGTCTGGCAGAATACGCTCAGATCTTTCATCCCATGCCAATATATCTGGTGGCGGCTGTTACGGGAGTGCTCCTCTTAATAATCAATTTCCGTGGGGCAAAAAGCAGTGGTTCCCTCCAGAACTTTATTGTTGTTATTTTGCTGCTAATACTGTTTGTATTCATTGGAAAAGTGTCCTTCGAGGTCAGGCCTGAGAACCTTCTCCCGGTAGCTCCGCATGGGGTAGTATCCATATTCACCACGGCAGGTATGATTTTTATCTCCTATCTCGGGCTGGCGGAAGCCGCTGCTGTTGCTGAAGAAGTGAAAAATCCGTCAAAGAACCTTCCCAGGGCATTTATCGCTTCAGCAGTTGTGGTAACACTTTTCTACGCAGGCATTATGGCTGTGGTTGCAGGTTTTTCAGGCCCTGAAGGGGGTGCGTCAACAGTGACCCCCCTGGCAGACATTGCAGGCTTTATTGCAGGTGATTCCGGGAAATTCTTTATTGCTTTTTCCGCCCTTCTTGCAACGCTTTCAACAGCTAATGGCGCCATACTGTCATCTTCAAGGTTCCCTTTCGCAATGAGCAGGGACGCATTGATGCCGAAATGGTTTGTCAGTATCCATAAAAAATATGAGACTCCTCATAATGCTATTCTGGTCACCGGGTCAGTAATGGTTTTGCTCCTGTTTTTGTTTGACATAGAACAGCTGGCAAGACTTGGGGGGGCTTTCAACATTTTGATATTTATCCTGCTGAATATGGCAGTGATTATCCTCAGGAAACGGACCCTGCCTGGCTATGAACCGACATTTCGGGACCCTTTTTTCCCTTTCACGCAGATCTTCGGGGTGGTCGGGAGTATGCTTCTGCTCCCTCTACTTGGTGGTTTGCCTTTACTTTTTTCCGTATTGATGATATTTGCCGGAGCCGGCTGGTACATGTTCTATGGAAAAGACAAAGCTATGCCTGCATATAACCTGTTTGACCTTCTGGAAAACAATGTAGAGAGGGTGAGCGCTGAACCGGAACCTGTTGGAAGGGTACTTGTGCCTGTTTCCAATCCCGGGCATGAAAGGGACCTCCTTAAACTGGCAGACCTTCTTGGAAATGAGATAATCTGTCTTCATGTTGTTGAGGTTCCAAGCCAGATCTCCCTTACAGTGGGTCAGGAACTCTACCATGAGAAACAGATAGAAATAGACAGCCGTTTTCGGGATTATTTTGAGCAGTATCCTGCAAAATTCGGTAATAAAAGAGACTATATTGTTGCCTTTGACCACACAATCTCCAATTCGATTATAGAGCAGGCTGAAATAGAGAACGCTGACATAATTATAATGGGCTGGCACGATTCTAAGAGGTTCAAGTACTCTTTTGGAGACGTAACAAACGATGTTCTCCTTTCCTCGAAAAGCCAGATTGCACTTTTAAAAGGGCACCTGCCTGACAGCATCAAAAAGGTCCTTGTAGCCTATAACGGAAGAGAAAACTCCGTACACGGTCTTTCTCTGGCAAAAAAGATTGCTGAAAATACAGGGGCTTCAATAAGAATAATAAGCATTGTCAGCCCTGATGAAGATCCGGAAAAGAAGGCAAAAATAGCTGAAGAACTTGAAGGGCTGGTTAAAAAGATCCCTTCCACACCTGCAAGCTTTAAACTTCTTGAAAGATATTCTATCGAGGACGCAATACTTGAAGTCTCAAACGGTTACGACCTGACAATTATTGGGGATTCCAGTGAGAGATTCAAGATCTCTTTACTTGGAACACTATCTCAGAGGATTGCCAGGCACGCGAGAAAGCCGGTAATGATAGTTAAAAAATCAAAGCCAATCTCAAAAGAAAGCCTGAATTATCTTCTGAAAAAATATGCCCGGAAAGCATATGCAAAGTTCAGGAAGGAAAAAGGCAGGGACTGAACAGGCACTAATCAGGAAGATGATCGGGCTTAATTACACAGGAGACAACAGGAAATGACCACCGGGTACGCAGACTCTGGAGACGGAAAGCTTTACTATGAAATCGAGGGAAAGGGCGAGGTTCTTGTGCTCATCCATGCCGGGTTTGTTGACAGTGGCATGTGGGAAGAGCAGTGGGAGTCTTTTACCCGAAATTACAGGGTTCTTCGCTTTGATATGCGCGGGTTTGGAAAATCCGATCCTGTAACAGGACCCGTTTCCCACCGACATGACCTGTACCACCTGCTTCAGGGCCTGGGAATTAAACATGCACATTTACTGGGCTGTTCCATGGGCGGAGAAACAGTTATTGATTTTACGCTCGAACACCCTGAAATGGTTCTGTCTCTAACCGTTGTAAGCGGGATTCCGGGAAGTTTTGAAATGACAGGGGAGCCCCCATCTGAGATTCTGGAGATGCTTCAAGCTCTCGAAAAGGGGGATCTGGACCTTGTGAGTGACCTGCAAATCCGCCTCTGGGTTGATGGCACTTTCCGGCAGCCTGAACAGGTCAGCCCTTCAGTTCGTAAGCATGCAGCTGAAATGAACAGGGTTGCGGTTAAAAACGGCACATGGGCAATTGCCGATGCCAGCCCTCTTAACCCGCTCAGTCCACCGGCTGCCGGGAGGCTGGATGAGATAAAAGTTCCTGTGCTTATTATTGTCGGGTCTCTTGATAATCCTGAAATCCTCAGGGCTGCTGATCTGCTTGAAAATAAAATCGAAAATGCAAAAAAAGTTATAATGCCAGATTGTGCTCATGTGCCAAATATGGAAAAACCTGAAGAATTCAACCGGAATGTACTTAATTTTCTTAGAAATTTATAAGGTCATAAAACACAGAGATTTATAATAGAAAGCGGTGGATTTCTCCAGATCAACATTTTTTTAATACTTTTACAATACTTCTATATTATTTTTATAATTTTTTATAATAATTTTTACAATACTTGTCTATTATTTATTTAATGTTTATCTAGTATTTATCTACTATTTTTATAATCTCCTAATAATTCTTCTGTAATTTTAAAAGGTAATGGTCGTGTTTTCCTGACCATTTTGTAGTTTTCCCCTCCTGTTTTCCCTGAAAAGAATTTTAGATTCTGTATGGGAGATATATAATTATAAGGATAATAAAAAGTTATAGACAGAAACATATAAAAATAATTAAGTCTGATTATCAGTGATTTATTTTTTTGGTATGTTGCGTAAAAGAATAAGTTTTCTCATGGGGAGGATACTAATGTCTGTAAAAATAGAATGGAAAATTTTTACTGCTGAAACACAGAGTGACGGGACGTGGAAATCAAATAGCCCTAATCTTGAAGAACTGCTCAATGCCATAGCCAGTCCTGTAAAGATTAAGGGATATACCCCGGATATGGAATATTCAATGGCCCTTCTGGCAGTTAAAGGGTTACCGTACTTTAAAATCACCGAGATCAATTCAGGAAACTTAAGTATTTCCGGCATGAAAGCAGAGCAGGTCAAGGCGTGAAGGCCGATGCAATGTTTCATACCTGGGAACGTTAGATTATATACGGATATGGGGGTATATCTATAGGGATACTATCCAGTATTTTCCATACTAAATGTAAATATTGTTCCTCATGTCCTCATTACGTTCCAGACAGTAAATATTGCGAAGGCCTGGACTATCCCAAGTGCGGAATCTTTTTAAAACGTAAAAGAGAAAAGTAAATCTTGATATTGAATTTAATATTCGGCCTATTGAATCTAATATTCGGCCCCCGAATTTGAAACCATTTTTGTTCTTTTAGAGAAGTTTATTTACTTCTCTTACCCATAAATTATTTCCGGAGCTGATTTTGTGGCCCATAAAAAGGCTTTAACATTTATATTTCTCATTTTTTTTATATCCGTAACTTCCGGTTGTATAAACACTGGCAGCCTTAATAAGGGCCTCGTTACTGAATATTTAAATACGCAGCTTCCTGAAGATCCTGTCCGGGAAGAAAATTCCGAAACTCAGGAGAATAAGGTTGCTGAAAAAAATGAAAGTGATGAAAGTTTTACCCTCCCTGAGATTCCTGAAGTCCCGACATATATTGAAGAAGATCCAGCTTACTCTTATTCTGCAGAACGCAGGAGGATGTCTCTGAGTTTCCAGAGAGCCATTAACTCAGATGAAGAAAGGATAAAGGAAGAAATTTTCAATATCACAGGAAAGTCTTCGGGATATAATATGGAAGATGCATGTGCTGTGTATAACCATGTAAACAGGCAATGGAAGTACAGGTATGACAAAAATGCCGAGTTTTTCTTCAGGGCTTCACAGACTATAGACAGCGGATATGTAGGAGACTGCGACGACTATTCCATTGTTATCTCTGCCCTTTTGAAGAATATGGGGTTTAACACAAGGGTGGTTACCACATATAACGGGTCATACGGGCATGCTTTTCCCGAAATCTATATCGGGGATGACCTTGATACTGTTTACAGAATAACGGACTATATAGCAGAAAGGTACCCTTTTGCTGAAAGCGTCTGGTATTGCGAAAGAGAACTGGACGACGGGAAGAAACAGTACTGGCTCAACTTCGACTGGAGCGGGTCAAATGGATATATGCACCCGGGAGGCGTGTATTTTGATGGGAAGAGTGTCATATATTACCCGAATGGCCTTGTAGAGTATTAACGTTTACAGGGAGGCTGTACTCCCTTTTTATGCCCGGCCCCTGTCAATACCGGCTGGTTCTGGAGTTCAGATCTATTTTATGTGCTCTTGCGTGAAGAAATTAATACTGTTTTAATCTTTTTTTCGTTATGGGTGTAAGTATTGAAACTAAATTTTTATGATTAACTTTATATGATCATATCTCCACCCTATTTTAGTGGAGGGTATTCCGGTTCAGGGCATCAGGGGAAAGTAAAGCCTGAAGATCTGTTTGATTAAGAGGGGGATTTTTGTGATTGCTGATTTTAGGGAGATTATAAAGGGAGACAGGGTGAGGGCTAATACGCCTCCTGAAATTAATGAAGCAATTGACCGTGAAATCGCTGCAAGCGTACGGTTCTATGCGGGCAAGACCGACTATGAGATTTCCAGGAGGATAGAAGAGCTTTGCAGTGAATGGGATATAGGGCGCCATGTTGAAACTCGTGCGGCTGTGATTTCCATTGTCGGGCTGGTGCTTGGTTTTAAAAGGGGCAGAAAATGGTTTGTCCTGCCTTTAATAGCCACAACTTTCCTGCTTCTTTATGCTGTACTGGGATGGGCTCCTCCTGTACCTTTTCTCAGAAAAGCCGGTATTCGTACCAGGCAGGAAATTGATGTCGAAAAATATGCCTTGAGGGTTTTGCGCGGCGATTTCGATGATCTTTTTTACCAGGAAAACAGGACAGAAAACGCAGAGAATTTTTCTGAAATTGATGATGTTTAAGGGGCAGAAACTTTAAAGATAAATTTTTGATTTTTATTAATTTTTAAATTTATCTGGAACGTATTTTTTGCCAGGGGGAATATGCCGGTGGTTGAATTTGGAGAACTTGTGAGGGGAGACAGGGTAAGAGCCAACACTCCCCGCGAAATTAATGAAGCTATCGATGCTGAAATTGCAGCAACTGTCCGTTTTTATTCGGACAGGACCGCCTACGAGATTTCTGAAAGAATTGAAGAACTTGATCATGAATGGGATATTGAACGATATATTGAAGCCAATGCAGCTATGCTTTCTTTTACTGGAGCGGTGCTTGGCTTAAAAGAGAGCAGAAAATGGTTAATCCTGCCTGTTGTGGTTTCAACTTTCCTGCTTCAACATGCCATACAGGGCTGGTGTCCTCCTGTATCTTTATTCAGACGGCTTTTTATCCGGACCAGAAAAGAAATAGAAGCTGAAAAATACGCCCTGAAAGCCCTTAGAGGAGACTTTGATGTCGTTTCCTTCCAGGAAAGTGGAAGGGACAGTGCAAAAGAAGCCGTCAGCAGCAGTGGAGGCATTTAAGATTCCGGTTAAATTACCGGTCATTTATTTTTAGCGTTTATTGTTTCCGATTTTATAATGGCTCCCGGGTGTTTTTTCCGGAACAATTCTTACTCTGCGCGGGTTAATACCGATTATTCTTTACAATTCATATATCCAGACAGCTTTATATTATATCATGCGTCTGGTCCAGGTGCTTATACCCGAAGGGAAACGCGAGTCTGTCTTGAGCGTTCTTGATAATGAACAGATCGACTATGCTGTCTGGGATGAAACAGGAAGAGGGGATTTCGAAGCTCTTGTTCAGTTCCCTATTCCCTCCATAGGCGTCGAGCCCATACTTGACAAACTCCGCGAAGCCGGGGTAATTAGGGGAGTTTACACCATAGTATTGTCTCCTGAAACGGTAATTTCCGAGCATATAGATATGCTGAAGAGCCGGTATGCAGGGGAACGTATTTCAAGGGAAGAACTGATTGCGCGTGCACGGAGCCTTGCACCTGCAGCTTCAACCTATTTTGCTTTTCTGATCCTGAGCACGATCATTGCAACTGCCGGGCTTTTGCTAGATTCGGCTGCGACGATTATAGGGGCAATGGTAGTGGCTCCGTTGATGGGACCTGCAATAACTGCCAGTGTCGGGACGGTTGTGGATGACAGGAAGCTTGCCTCTCGAGGAGTAGTGCTTCAGGTCACAGGTCTCGTGATGGCAATTGCAGTTTCTGCACTCGTAGGTTTCTTTATCAAGGAATCTTTCTTCCTGCCTCCTGGCCTCGATATTCGGGATGTGACCCAGATTGCTGAACGCATAAGCCCCAATTTCCTTTATGTGTTGCTTGCCCTGGGGTCCGGCCTTGCAGGCGCTATCAGCGTAATTCGAAACGTAGGATCTGCTCTTGTAGGAGTTGCCATCGCCATTGCTCTTATCCCTCCTGCCGCAACATCAGGGCTTGGAATTGCATGGGGACTGCCTGGGGTGGCTCTTGCTGCTGCTTTGCTTGTGGTCATCAACATGCTTGCAGTCAATGTCTCTACACTTGTCCTGTTCTGGCTTTCCGGGTTCAGGCCGCCTGAATTCTCTGCAATCAACCATGCACGTTATGCCGTGATCTCCCGCAGTGCTCTTCTCCTTATTGCAATCACCATTCTTTCTGTAGTTCTGATCCTTGTCAGTTTTTCATCCTACCAGACCTATGTAATTGAACAGAAGGTGAACGAGGAAGTCAATTACATGTTTGAAGAGCCCATGTACAGTGGAATTGGGCTGACACCTGTCGAAGTCTCTATAGGTTACGACTCTGGCAATATCCTTTTAGAAGAACCTGTAAGGGTTGATATTGTTGTGGCCCATCCTGCAGCACAGGAAGTCCCGGAGGATATTGCAATTCAAATAGACAGACGCCTCACTGAGGCTATAAATAGAAATTTCGAGGTCAGAGTCGGTTTCGTTGAGACTCAGCAGACTGCATAAAATTCGTTATTTTTGTGTAATTTAAAGCGAGAAGATGGGAGTGAAAAGATAGACGAGCCTGCTTTTTACTGCTGTGCCCAGAATTTTATTGATCGAATCGGGTGCATGTCAGAAATTGAATGTTCCGCCACAAAAGATGAAAATTATGAGAAAAAGAGAAACCTGAAAGCAAAGCCCGTGATTGCAAACTATTTCCCCGGAACCAGCCCATTGCCTCTATTTTTTATTGAACGGAACAATTTGAATAAAGAAGAGTTCAGCCTTTTAAAGAGGCACTGGAAAATGTTCAGGAAAAATTTTCCTGTGGCAGGAATACTCTATTCAAATGGCAGGCCGTTTATTTGGCATGAAAGTCCATGATGAGAAAACTCATCACGTACTCTCTCCTTCCTTTTTTCCCATAATTGCGATAATTCCACTAATTATTGTTATCCTTTCATCAACCGAGAATATCTCTGCCTCAACAATCTTTCTCTTTTTAACTTCTCCCTTTTGGTATCCTGTTTCATCTTCGTACATCTCATCGTTTGTGATCAAATGCCATATTATTGTTGCAATTTTCCTTGCTAAGGCAATAATTGCCTTAGCATATCCAATTGTCTTCTTTTTCCTGTTAAAAAACTCCTTTAATCTGCTATTTTTCTTTCTTGCTGCTGCTTGAGCAATCTGAGTTAGAATCCACCTTGCTACTTTTGATCCTCTCTTAGTGATTCTTCCGTTATGGTATTTATCTGCAGATTGATACACATTAGGAACTATTCCAAGCCATGAAGCAAGTTTATCTCCCGTTGGAAAATCCCTGAAATCTCCTATTTCAGCAATTAGAGTTGCCGCACCAAGCTCCCCAATACCTGGAACTGACATCAAAATTTCCATTTCTCTTTTATGCTTTTGATAAGCATAATTGAAAATTTCTCTTTCAAGAACTTCAATTTCTTCATCTAAATGTTTTATAAGATTCAGACATATCTGAAGCCTTATTGCAGCACTCTGTGATATTTCTCTATCCAGAATTTCCCTTATCTGAACACTCTTTTTCCGAACATTTGGAGAAAGCGACTCTATAATTTGATCAATATTTTTACCTGAAGAGATTCCTGCTAGAATTGCTCTACCATTTTTTCCAAAAATGTCAGTCAGAACATCACCCAGATGTAACATTTCGGAGGAAAGAATTGCATGAGCTTCATTTTTAATGTCCGTTCTTTTTCTTACAAGAGTTAGGCGAAGCCTGACGTATGACCTGAATTCTCTATGTTTCTTCGGAAAAACTCTTGATGGTTGAACCATCTTATTCAATGCAAGTTTTGCAATTACTTCGGAATCTATTTTATCTGTTTTTTTATGTGTAAATGCTTTCATATCTCGAGCATTTCCAACTATAACAGGCAAATGATCTATCAATGCCTCATAAATCGGAACCCAGAAATCACTTGTTGATTCACAGGCAACAACATCACATTTTTCAGAGGTTACTAAATTTTTAAGATCTAAAATCCCATCATCATCTCTGGCAAAACGATGTTGTTGTTTTTCACCGGATCTACTGAGGATAGTAGCAATAACAAAACGTTTGTGAATGTCTAAACCACAAGATTTGTTTATTTCTCCGTCCAATTTACATTACTCCATCATTTCCAGGACAGTAGAATTGCTTCAAAGGCAATTTGGCATCCGTGATCAAGGTCACATCTGGGCCTTCGATGGCAATTCAATGGTTAGTTTTTTGACGGCTTCGGAGAACCAAAGTAAAAACAACCTTCCTGTCCAAAGGTAATGATGGAGTTCTATTATCAAAAAAGCTAAGTGAAAAGGATTTTCATTTTTTGGGCATGTTATTCCAAGAATATCATGTGTGTTTTTTGTGCAAAGGTAACCGATTTTATGAATGAAAATGATTTTGAATTCCTGTATGAAAATATCCATAAGTCTTTTTTATACTTTGCAGATAAGCACTCTTTAGCACTGCTTCAGACAGGGCAATGTGTAATGACACTTTGTTTCGGGTTCAGAGATGCTGAAAGCCTTGAAACAGCTAAAAAATTTGTAGAGCATAACGGGCATGATATGCATTTATTCAAAAGAACATTTGTTGAGACGTGGCTCATAGATTTGAATTCTCTGGAAATTATTCAGGGCACGGGCATTCTCAGAAAAGCAGGTCAGACCATAACAGAAAATGCTGACGAGCTTTTGAAAAAAAATAGGGCTTCAAACTTAAACGGAGCCAGTTTGTCTCCGGATGCATTGACAAAGCCTTCTTCTTTTATCCAGTACGTCAGGGAATTCGATTCCAGAATCCGGGAAGGTAAAGTCAGGGTACCGGAATGCTGGGTTGAAAGGTTCAGACCTGAATGCATCAACCTGAAAATACTCTCATGTAAGAAGCAGATCCAGAAAATTGAAACTAAAAAAGAGGAATACGAACGAAAAACAGGACAGGCAGTACTTTCAAGGTATAAAAACTCGAGATATAAAGAAGATATTTCCAGACAGGGCTTTTCTGAAGACAGATTTTCCAAAGAAGGTTCTCCTAAAGAAAGCTTTCCTATAGAAAACTTTTCAAAAGAGAATTCCTTCATAGATAGCCTTTCTTTTGATGGCTTTGATAAAGAGATTGAGTTTGTACTGAAGAAACAGAAATATCTTGATTCAATTGAGGAAAACATATCTCTCATTAAAAAAATGAGGTTCGAATGGGAAGAATCCCTGACTAGAGTAAGAGAATTACACGGGGAATTTAAAATACTGGACCGGGAATATAAAAACTCCTGTTACCAGCTCACGAAAACACTGTTCGAACAGGAGATGGAAGCCGTCAAAAATGATCCTGATTTAAAAAGAATATTTGCTGACATGCTTCAAACACTGTCTGAAATCAATAACAGAAACAGGAAAATTTCGGAACTGCAAAACAAAAAAACCGGATTTGCCGACAGGGTAAAAACCGAAACAAAAATAATATATTTAAAAGGACTTAATCAGGTTGATGACTGGAATAAGGATAAAAGATGGGTTGAAATGGGAGAAAAGGTCGTAAATTCCTCGTCTTCCGCAGCACATTTGAGTTCATCAGGAAAGATTATTAAAACTATTGAAAAAATCAAAAATGAAAAAGAAATTCTGAACGATAAACATTTCAAGGAAATAAAAGTCCAGAGCCGGATTAAAGAAAATATAAAAAGTATGTCGGATAAAAATGAGATAAATATGTCAGGTAGGAGTGAACATTCCTACCCCTGGCTGGAGCTGGAAAAAGAGCTTACTGAAAAAGCCCTGATGAGTAAACAGGAACTTTCAACACTATTTTTATCTTTGGGGAAATCTTTCCGAAAAATCTCACAGAAATATTTCAGTTCTGACCTTCAAACTCTGGATAACGAACTAAGGGCCTGCGAATCTCAAATAATGGAGCTTGAGTACGAAATAGACGGTTTGAAGGCAGAGTTAAGGAAGCTTACTTATGTTTGATATCTGGAAGCCGGAAATATTTCATGGCCGGAGAAAAGAGAAGAATTTTTTCGAAGGCTGGTATTTTAAGGTGGTGGACCACAGCGAAAAGAATGCCTGTGCAGTCATACCCGGTGTCTCCATAACTGGCGACCCTTCGAAGTCCCACGCATTTGTAATGTTCCTGGATGCCAGGGCGCAGCGAATGCGCTATTTCAGGTATCCTCTCGATGAGCTTAAAGCGAGTGACAAAAAGTTTGAACTCTCTATTGGCGGGTCCTTTTTCAGCTCCGAGAGAATGAATCTCACCCTCGGGCAGGGTAGAGGCCTGATCACTGCCCGAATCAGTTTTAAAGGCACTTACCCCTGGCCTGTGAAACTGTTATCCCCAGGGGTGATGGGCTGGTATGCGTTTGTGCCTGGAATGGAATGCTATCACGGCATATTGAGCATGGACCACTCTATCGAGGGGTTCATCGAGGTTGACGGCATAAGGACAGATTTCACTGGCGGCAAGGGCTATATTGAAAAGGACTGGGGCGTCTCAATGCCTTCCTCCTGGATATGGATGCAGACCAACCACTTCGACCGGGAAGGTGTATCACTCTCAGGCTCAATAGCGAAAATACCATGGTTTGGCAGTTATTTTACGGGTTATATCTTCGGTTTTTTGTACGATAAAAAGCTGTACAAATTTACGGCTTATTCCGGGGCAAAAGTCACTTTACTCGATGTGACCGCAGATAATACTCGGATCCGGCTGGAAAATAAAACATATCGGCTCGATATCGATGCGGACAGGTCGAAAGGCGTCGATCTTCCTGCTCCAAAACTGGGAGAAATGACGGCTAAGGTAAACGAGTCGCTAAATTCCAGCATCAATGTGGACTTGTTAAAGAAAAAAGGTTCTGGCACCGAGCTTATCTATTCGGGGACAGGAAGAAATGCCGGACTGGAATTCGTGGGCAATATTACGGAACTGATAAAGGGGTTGAAGAAATGATTAGGAAAGTTGATTCTTCATAGTTTTAAATCAGTAAGAGTATCTATATCTTTACTCTTTCAATTCTTTTTTATGCTTGCAAAATGCGCAAATGTAACCTATGACAGTTTATACAAATCAACTCCTGCAATGCACAAATCTGGACTAAATTTTAATTGTATTTAGCGTTACATTTTTTAATTGTATTTAGCGTTACATATTTGACTGGGAATTCGTTTGCTGCCTGACAAGAAAACTGGATTTTGTTTTAGCTTGATTTTGGGTTCAGAGAACCGATTTTAAATAAAATAAAATAAAGAGTCCTGAATATTTTTTGATTGGAATGAATCAGGGTTTTCGAAGGGATTTCACATTACATGAAGCAGATTCTCCTGTAGACAGGCGTGCTTCATGGCAGGGAATAATTCCAAATGTATATCTATCAGTAGTTAAATTCTATAACGGTCAAATTACAAAGAGAGAATTTTAGCAATAATTGTTAAATGAGAAAAATTTAAATTAATGCATTTGCTATTTTTATAGATTAACTTTTATATTCTCGCGTGTGAGTGGTCGCAACAATAAGATAAAGTCAGGTATACTGCCGTCAAAGATAGGAGTCTGATGGGAATTATGAAAACAGACCTGGAGCAATTTCCGGCAAAGAATCCGAATCCTGTGCTGAGTGTGGCAAATAATTGTACTGTTCTTTACTCAAACAAAGCAGGTGAGCCCTTATTACACGAATGGGGTGTGGTGGTAGGGGAAAAATTGCCGTCCTATTTAAGAGACCTCGTGAAGAGTGTAATTACTTTAAATAGACCTGAAAAAATGGAATTAAAAATAGAGAAAAAAGTATACCTGGTCGCGTTTCATCCTTCATCTGAAGAAAAATGCGTAAACATTTATGGGTTCGACATAACTGACCAGAAAGAGCTTGAAGAAAGGCTCCGTATCAAGGAAAAGCAGAACGACATTCTCTACAGAATAGGAAAAGTCGCTCTTGAATTCGAAAGCCTGCAAATCTTTCTGGATGAGAGCGTAAAGCTGATTGCAAATATACTTGAAGTAGAATATTGTAAAATTTTGGAACTTATGCCCGACGGAAACTTCCTGTTAAGGGCTGGGTCTGGATGGAAACATGGGCTTGTAGGGAAAGCTATTATTGGGGGAGAAAAGGAGTCACAGGCGGGATGTACCTTATTTTCAGGTATGCCTGTGGTTGTGGAAGATTTTGCAGGAGAAAGCCGCTTTAAGAAACCTGAAATACTGAGAATGCACGAGGTTAATAGCGGAGTAAGTGTTACAATCGGCAGTATCGGGAAAATATTCGGAGTACTTGGTGTCCATTCCAGGAAAAAAAGGAAGTTTACTTCAGATGATACCTATTTTCTCAGTTCGGTAGCTTTTTTAATTGCACAGGTAATCGAACGCAAAAAAGCAGAAGAAGCCCTGAAAGAGGCACACGACAGTTTAGAAGAAACAGTTACAGAACGTACATCAGAGCTTGAGAAATCTTATATTTCGTTAAAGGAAAGTGAAAGTAGGCTTGCTGAAGCTCAAAGAATGGCTCATATTGGAAGCTGGGACTGGAATCTTATAACTGGTGAAGTATGCTGGTCTGACGAGCTATATCACATTTTTGGACGTTCCCCTCAAGAATCGGGCGCAACTTATGACGAGTTCCTGAGTTATGTGCATCCAGATGACAGGGACCGTGTAGATAATGCCCTAAAAAAGGGTTTAAATGGAGAATCTGTTGCAGGTAACTACAGGATAATTTTAGGTGACGGAGAAGAGCGCATAGTCCGTACAGAGGCTGAAGTTGTTTTTGATGAGAAAAATAACCCTGTTCAGGTGAAAGGAACGGTTCAGGATATCACTGAGATAAAAAAAGTAGAAGAACAGCTCAAGATCCTGGCAAATATTGTGGAATCATCAAACGATGCTATTGGAACTATATCCCTGGATGGCAACATTACAGGCTGGAATCAAGAAGCTGAGAATGTTTATGGTTATTCGGTGGGAGAGGTTCTGGGAAAGCCTGTATCTATCGTTACTCCACCTCATTTAGATAAAGAAACCATAAAACTAATTGAAGAGATAATGCATGGGAAAAAGGTCCAGCATTATGAGACCTTAAGGTTAAGGAAGGACGGTACGACAATATACGTCTCGATAACTCTTTCTCCTGTTTTTGATTCCTATGGAAAGCTGATTGCTATCTCTTTCATTTCCAGAGATATAACAGAAAGAAAAAAAATAGAAGAAAAACTTCGTGAAAGCGAAGAGAAGTACCGCAACATCGTGGAGACTGCAAATGAAGGCATAAGCATAGTTGATGCTGAAGAAAGAATTACTTTCGTCAATAAGAAGATTGAAGATATGTTTGGTTACAGTTCGGAAGAACTCATTGGCGGATCGATGTGGGATCTTCTCAGTGATGAAAGTAAGACTATTATCAAACAGATGTTAGAAAAAGGTTGGAAAAATGTCAATGAGAGCTTTGAAATTAAATTTATACATAAAGACGGCTATCCAGTTTGGACATATACAAACTCCAAATCTCTTTTTGATAAGGATGGTAAGTTTTTTGGAACTATGAACCTTCATACTGACATTACAAAACGAAAAGAAGCCGAAGAAGCCCTCAGGAATTTCGAAATTGCCCGTAAAAAGGAAATCCATCACAGGATAAAGAATAATCTTCAGGTAATCTGCTCCCTTCTGGACCTTCAGGCTGAAAAGTTCAGAAGCAGAGAATCTGCTGAGGATACGGAAGTCCTTAACGCTTTCATAGAAAGTCAGAACAGAGTAATGTCAATCGCTCTTATCCATGAAGAGCTGCACGAAGGCAGGGGAACGGATACATTAAACTTCTCGCCTTACCTCGAAAAACTTGTTGAAAATCTTTTCCAGACTTATATACTTGAAAATGTCAATACGAGCCTGGACATCAAGCTGGAAGAAAACATTTTCTTCGATATGGATACTGCTATCCCATTGGGAATTATCGTTAACGAACTTGTTTCCAACTCCCTGAAGTACGCATTTTCAGGTAGAGATTATGGGGAAATTCAAATCAAACTTTACAGGGAAGACTCTGCAGAACACGAAAACAAAGAGCAGAGAGTCATAAAAGAAAGTTATGGTGGCACTAATGTTATTTTAATAGTTTCGGACAATGGAATTGGTATTCCTGAGGACTTTAATCTGGAAGATTCCAGCTCTCTTGGCTTACAGTTAGTAAAAATCCTGGTTGACCAGTTAGAAGGCCAGATTGAGTTAAATAGAGATTCCGGAACTGAATTTACTATAAGATTTACAGTACAAATATAAATTATATATATAAAGTAAAATCGAATTCTTGTACGATAATTGCGGCTCCCGACTAATTCAGGACAAACTGTAACTCAATGGTCTATCGAAAATTAGCTAGCAGCTATTATCGAAAAAGATATAGATACACTTGGATTCGGTTGAGGATTAAAACGTCAAAAAGTGTTATTTTTTATGTCATATATCTATGAATTTTGTTGGAAAATAGTTATACTTGGTATTCGAAGTTGTGCGTAAAATTCGTTAACCGATGCCAAATGGATATAGATGGTAACTACTTTTTCAGGTTCATCTCTTAAACTGTCTTTAAATTCTCTTATTTTTATCATATGAAACAGTTTCGGTCACTTCATAAATTAATTAATATATATAATTTTTTAGAAACGAAGAGAATATATTGGATAAATTCTAACTATGTTAAACTCTGTGATGTTACAAATCAGAATAATTGTGTTAAGCAGATTCTGAACAATGTTTAGCTTATATATAAGAGGTTTTAAAAATGACCGAGAAACTTGGAATTCTGGCCATCGGCCACGGGAGCAAACTGCCTTACAACAAGGAAGTAGTAACCCAGATCGCAAATTACATCGCACAAAAGCACTCTGATGTTGTTGTTAGAGCAGGATTTATGGAAAACAGCGAGCCGACCCTTGAAGAGGCAATTGAAGGCTTCTCCGGTACAGGAGTAACAAAGATTTCAGCAGTGCCTGTTTTTCTGGCTTCAGGCGTCCACATCACAAAGGACATCCCTGAAATCCTGAGCCTTGACAAAGAAGGGTGCGGAATCCTTGAAATCGATGGGAAGGAAGTCCCCCTTTGCTACGCAAAGCCTCTCGGTGCTGACGAACTGATCGCAGAACTCGTCTTCAAGAGGGTCCAGGAGTCCCTGTAGGAATAATATTCGAGTCCGGTTTTATTATGGGCCTGCTGCGGAAGAAGCTCGCCGTGCTTGACCTTACTCACGGCGGCATTCCAATCGCAAAAAAGCTTGCAGCCCTGGGAAATGATGTGTCCGGGGTGGACGTTTACGGGACCGTGGACCCTGCGCTTCTCGGGGAGCTTGAAGAAAAATACGGCATCCGCTGTTCAAAAGCTCCCCTCCCCGTTTCCGAATTTGACCTCCTGGTAGCACCCGTACACCTTGATTCTGCTTACTCCATGCTGGAGGAAGCCAGAGCAGCAGGAAAAACCATTCTTTCGCACCACGAAATCGTGGGAAAGATCCTTAAAAAAAACCCGTGGCTTTCGGGCACAAAAATAGTAGAGGTAACGGGCGTAAAAGCAAAAACAAGTACTGCCTCCCTTCTCGCTGACATGCTCTCTCGCAGGTTCAAAGTTGTGCTCCACACCTCCCGGGGACTGGAAGTCTGGGATAACGGTTTTCACTCTTCAATTTACAGGGGCCTGAGCATCACTCCTGGAAGCATCCTTACAGCCGTTGAAAAAAGCCTTGAGGCGGGAGTAGAACCTGATTTAAAGCCTGAATTCTTCATATTTGAGATTTCTATCGGAGGCACCGGGACAGCAGATTTCGGGATTCTTACAACTCTTTCCCCTGATTACGGGATCGCAAACAACACAGCCCTTGCAAGCGACGCAAAACTCCAGCTTATCCTTAATGCAAAACCCGGAAGTGTCCTTCTCATCAATTCGGGGGCGGAAAAAGCCCTTGAAGCTGCAAAAAAAACCCAGGCAGAGGTTCTCACCTTTAAAGACCCTTTTCTTGCAGAGGCTCATGCAAACATTTCTGAAACTGGCAGGACTCCGGACTTTGTCCTGGAAACCGAAAAAGCTTCAGGCATTTCAGAAGTTTCGGGCTCTACCCTGCGTTTTCTCAGCCGGGGAAAAGAAATCTTTTCAGCTTCCCTGAGCCCGGGATACAGCAGTTCTGCATACAGGACTGCTTTTGTTGCAGCCTCTGCCGCAGCTCTCGAACTCGGGGTTGAGGTAAAAGATGTAGTTTCCGTGCTTGAGGAGTTCAGAGGGCTTTCAGGCAGGATGCAGGAAAAAGAACTTAACGGGATTGCCCTGATTGACAACTCAAATTCCGGGATGGACATCCTTTCTGCAGAAAAAGCCCTTGAGTATGCCCTTCTTAAGAAAAAAGACGAAAAAAAGAGGAGTGTAATCCTCGTCCTCGGAGAAGAAGCTTCCCAGGTCTGTGAAGGGCTGCCTCCTGCCTCAGTGCAGAAGTTTGTAGAAAAATCAGGTACAAAATGCGGGCAAATTATACTGGTAGGAGAAAGGATGCAGGAAGTAACTGCTAAAAACGCTTCCTATGCAGGCAGCATCCAGGAAGGGCTTTCAAAAGCTGTGGAACTTGCGGGAACTGAAGATATTATCCTTTCCTCTGTGAAATGTTTCCGCTGAGAAATGTTTTGAGGTGGCTTCAAATGTGTGCTGTTTTTTCGAAACTTTTCCTCTCCAATCTGGAAAACAGGGAACACATGTGTGGTTGTCTACGTTTCAGGATTCGTTTCGGGCAGCAGGCTTTTTGCAGAATTTTTATGATACAATTTTATACAGGGTCTTCCAATCTGTATTCGTTTCCGTTGCCTGTCTGATTTCATCACTGATTTAACTATCATTCATTAACCCTTAGCCGACCGTCACCTGTTTAATTTATATGGCTATTTCACCTGTCTAACTGTATTAAAATTCAAATAATCATGTTTTCGGGCACCTTTCCCGTTAATGCAGGGGTAATTGTCCTGCGGGACTCCGAAATTTTCCGGATGGAACCCATACCGGTATTCGTATAATCAGAAAGAGGATTTGTCATGACTCAAAAAGAGATTTCAATTATCCATCCCCGCCCGAGTTCAATCGTTGCGGCTCTTTATACTCTCAGGGACTTAAACGTAGATGTTGCAATCCTGCACGGGCCTCCAGGCTGTTCTTTCAAACATGCAAGGCTGCTTGAAGAAGACGGGATCCATGTGGTAACCACAGGGCTTGACGAAAACGGTTTTGTGTTCGGTGGGCACGATAAGCTTGTGCAGGTCATCAACAAGTCAATCGAGTTATTCAACCCGAAAATCCTGGGCGTTGTCGGGACCTGCGCCAGCATGATCATAGGAGAGGAAATGCACGAAGCCGTGCTTGAAGCAAACCCGGACATCCCTGTAATTGAAGTCGAAGTTCACGCAGGCTATCACAACAACACAAAAGGCGTGATTTTTGCTCTGGAATCCGCACTCGATGCCGGGATAATTGACCATAAAGAGTTCGAGCGCCAGGAATACCTCCTCCAGAAAGCCACAGAGGTTGAAAAGAAATTCGGGGCTGCAAGCAAAGAGTACCTTGCTCCCTCCAGGGGCGACGTCAAATATAAAGTTGCAAAGAGGCTTGTTGAACTCCTGAAGGAAGGCAAGAAAGGCCTGATCATAATGAACGCCAAAAAAGAAACCGGCTATATGTTTGCAGATATTACCCTTGCAGTCAATGAGGTTGCAGAGGCTCTCGGGAAAAAGGAAAACCTGGTAAACATGGCAAACATTGACCCTGAGCTCGGGCTTCCCCGTGTCAGGCAGCATGCAGAATATATTATGCGGGACTTCAAAGCCCACGGGGTCGAGATTCACGAGATAATCGGTGGCATGGACGAATACCCTGTTGCAGGGGAAAAGGTCAGCGAGCTGATAAAAGAAAAATACAGTGATTATGATTTTGCCGTTATCACAGGTGTCCCACATGCAGTTCCCATGGAAAACATAGGGCATATGGAATTGATCTCGATCACAAATGGTCCAAGGCAGGTTCTCCCATTAAAAGAAATGGGGCATGAGCATGTTATGGTTGAGATTGACCTCCACCCAAAGACCCTTGGAGTAAGCCAGATCGTGGAGTCCGAATTCGGAGCCACATTAAGGGAAGTTGCAAAGGAAGCCTGAAATGGGAAAGAAAGACCGGATAAAAAACCAGAGTCCATGATAAATCAGGATAAAGCCGGAAAATATTCAATAGCGGGAGGAAGATCCTTTGAAAAAACAAAAGATCATTGCAATTTACGGAAAAGGCGGCATAGGCAAGTCGAGCACAGCTTCAAATGTTGCAGCCGCCTGTGCGGAAGAAGGCAAGAAAGTTATGATCATAGGCTGTGACCCCAAAAGCGATTCTTCGATAACCCTTCTCAGAGGGCGGAGAATTCCGACAATTCTTGACCTCCTCCGCGAAGGCGTGGATGTTAAGGAAAAAGACATTGTCTTTGAAGGGTATGCAGGCGTCAAATGCGTGGAAGCCGGAGGCCCGGAGCCTGGAATAGGCTGTGCAGGACGCGGAATTATAGTCGCAATCCAGAAATTAAAGAGCGTCACCGGAGACCTTCTGAAAGAACAGGACCTCATAATCTACGATGTACCCGGGGATATCGTCTGCGGCGGGTTTGTTGCCCCTGTCAGGAAAGGCTTTGTAAACGAGGCTTATGTCCTGACCTCGGGAGAGTACATGCCCCTTTATGCAGCAAACAATATCTGTAAAGGGCTTTCCAAAATCGGGATGCCTCTCAGCGGAGTTATCTGCAACTCAAGAAACGCAAGCAGGGAAGAGGAAATTGTCAGAAAGTTTTCCGAAGAAATCGGCAGCCAGTTAATGGCTTTCATTCCAAAGAGGCAGGCAGTACAGGACTGGGAGAGGGAAGGCTATTCCGTTATGGAGAAAGCTCCTGACTCCGATATTGCCGAAGTCTACCGCCAGCTTGGAAAAGCAATCCTGGAAAATGAAAAAAAGGTTATGGCAGACCACCTGAGCGATGAGCGGCTGAGGGAAATGACAAAGTAAACCGGAAGTTCTGGAACGCGAACTGGAAATAATTGAAAATAAGCGAAACATGAAAAAATAAATTCTTAAAAGCATCATAACTGCAAAACTATCCGTAAAAACTACCTGTGCCGCAGTAAATAGAAAAACCACATCAGGGGTAGTGAAAACATGTCCCAAAGCAACCATCCGGGCGGAAAAGATGCCGGGAGTATTCCCAGAGTCCTGATTTCCGCAGACCGCTCTTCTTCAGGCAAGACCACAATTTCCATGGGGCTCATGGCTGCCCTTGTCTCACGAGGGTATAAAGTCCAGCCTTTCAAGGTCGCCCTTGACTATATCGACCCCAGTTACCATACCGAGATCACGGGCAGGTTCTGCAGGAACCTTGACGGATACCTTATGGATGAGCACGGAATTCTTGATGTTTACACCCATGCCTGTGAAACCGGTGGTGGGGCCGATATTGCAATTATTGAAGGTGTTCGCGGGCTTTTTGAGGGTTTTGAAAGTCTAAGCGACGTCGGGAGCACTGCCCAGATTGCAAAGATCCTTAAATGCCCTGTGGTTTTCGTAATCAATGCTCGCAGCATTACACGCTCAGCTGCTGCTCTCATAGGCGGGTATAAGAACTTCGACCCCGATGTTGAGATCGCGGGAGTAATCCTCAATAATATCGGAGGCCGCCGCCACGCACAGAAGGCAAAAGAGGCAATAGAACATTATACCAGCGTGCCTGTTTTAGGGATCATTCCAAGGGACCCTTCGATGCAGATTTCCATGCGGCACCTCGGGCTTATGCCGGCTCTAGAAGGAAGGCGGAGGCTCGGAGATGGAGGGTTTGAGAACAGGCTACACGGCATTGAAGAGATTATCAATAAAGGAATTGATGTGGACCGTTTTCTGGAAATTGCAAAAAGTGCAAAACCTCTTACAGCTCTGGAAAACAGTATCTTTTCCCCTGCCGTAAATGAAAATTCTCCAAAGCCGAAGATAGGGGTTGCTCTTGATGAAGCTTTTAATTTCTACTACCGCGACAATATCGACCTCCTGGAAATTGCAGGTGCTGAGATTGTTTACTTCAGCCCTGTAAATGACCCCGGGCTTCCTGAGGTTGACGGGCTTTACATAGGAGGCGGCTACCCCGAACTTTTTGCAACCGAACTTGAAGCCAACGAAACCATACGGAAAGCCATCAAAGAAGCTTCTGCTGAAGGTATGCCCATATATGCCGAATGCGGAGGGCTCATGTACCTTACGGAAAAAATCAGTACCGGTGTCCCCGGGAAAGGCACTTATCACGATGCTTCCATGCCCGAGTCCACTTATTCAATGGTCGGGGCTCTTCCGGGCCACACAATTATGGGACAGACACGGGTTGTCAGTTACAATATCGGGACCCTTGCAAGGGACTGCCCTATAGGGAAAAAAGGCAACAGCTTCAAAGGGCACGAATTCCACCACTCTGAAATCCTTGAAATCCCGGATGATGCGGAATTTGCAATAGCACTCTCCAGGGGCACGGGGATAAGAGGCGACAGGGACGGGCTCATAGTTAACAATACCATTGGCTCTTATGCACACCTTCACGGAGTTGCATACAGGGAGCTTGCCGGCTCTCTAGTCGAAGCTGCAAGAAAGTTCAGGGATTCCAGGGTTTCCAGCTAAAGAGTTACGAGCAACTTGCCTCCTCTGCAGGCAGAAAAAACAATATTATATTAAGCCGGATTATTATACACCAGTTATTAATAAGAGCCGGATTCTTAAATGCCAGGGTAAAAATCCGGTCCGGTGCAAATCAGACTGTTAAAAACCGGGATCTTATAAAATAAATTTTTATGTAACTTATTTTCATCCCATTTTCTTTTCAGGTGAATCTATTGAAAACACAACTTAAAGGGGACAGGGTCCTCGCAGGAAAGGAAGCTGTAGCCGAACTTTACAAAACAGGTTATTTCGGGCGTCCAAAAGACGACGGGCTTGAACTCTCACTTGTGGAGGCTGCGTACCTTCAGTCCCGAGGAAAACTCGACATCGAGCTTGAAGGAAAACTGCTAGGTTTCAGGGCATTTTTTGAACAGGCTTCTCTGAGGCAGCAGAATTTCGAGCTTAAGTACATCGTTTACAAGGACCTCAAAGAAAGAGGATATTATGTCCAGCCCTCATCCGCGGATTTCAGGGTGTACCCTCGAGGCAGCCACCCGGGAAAAAGCGCAGCAAAAATTTTTGTTCACGTCCTTTCCGAAAGGCAGCCCCTTTCTGTAAAACTTTTGCAGGAATCCGTCGCTTCTGCAGAAAATGTCCACAAGCAGTTCATCCTGGCTGTTGTGGACGAAGAAAGTGACCTCACCTTTTACGAAATCAAATCCGCTTCTCCCAAAGGGGAAATGCCTGAGCCCTTCCCTGCAGTCAAAGCCGATGCAACTTTCCTTGAAGACAGGGTAATAGCCTGGGATGCAGAAGCCTCCGGGGCACTTTATTCCAGGGGCTTTTACGGGAAAATGCTTGATCCTGAAAGGCTGCAGCTTTCGCTGGTCGAGTCCCTCTACCTTTTTTCGAGAGGGGTTATAGTCGTCCGGGACAGGAAAGGAAAAATCTTCTCATTCGAAGAGTTTGTTGAAAAAGCTTCGGAAATCGAAGGCTCTTTCCTGCGCAAATACAGCGCATATAAAGCCCTCAGGGACTCCGGGCATGTGGTTAAGACAGGATTTAAGTTCGGGACACATTTCAGAGTCTACAGGAAAGTCGAATCAATAGAAAAAATTCCCCACTCAGAATACCTTGTGAACGTTATCCCTGCAGATTATGAGTTCAGGCTTCCGGTCATGTCCGGGGCTGTAAGGCTTGCAAACAGCGTAAGAAAAAGAATGCTTTTTGCGGTCGAGAAAGGGGAAGAAGTCGAGTACCTTGATATAGGCAGGGTCAAAATGTAATTCCGTTTGATTCTATTGATCTCATATTGCTTCTGTATTATTTCTTAAAGAACGAATGTGTTTTATTGACTTTACTTCTGGCTTGTTACGTTTTCATCCCGTAAAGAGGGTGAAGTATAAAAATGTGGGATATTATTGCAGTGGACATTTCAGGAAGGCACAGGATAAAAGGCGGCTACTACATGGTCTGTGCAGCAGCAGCTCTCACTGTTTCTGCTGACCACATAGAAAAGGTAAAACAGGTAAAAATTCTTCCAGTCTGGCTTAAAAAAGCTCCAGGTCTCCTTGATATTGTCCAGTTAATTGAGGATACGGCTGACCAGCTTTCCTTTGAGGGCACGATTGTGGCAGAAAAAGGGGATATGTATAACCAGCCCCTCTGGGTGCCTGAAAGCATGTTTTCGCAGGCATTTAAGTACCAGGAGTCCATGGCTGAGAGGAGAGCTATCGAGCTTGCCCACCACATCTCTCTGAGTGCGCGAAATTTACTTATTAAAGAACTCAACATCGAGGCGTAAAAATTCCAGCAGATAAGAAAACAGAGGCTGAAAGCCGGGTAATTTTAGTAAAAAGGACAAACCCGCGGGCTGACCCAGAACGCAGTGAATACCTCTTTGAGGAACTGAAAGAGCTTGCAAGAGCCGCAGGCTATATCCCTGTCGGTGAGCTTACCCAGACAAGGTTTCCTGACTCAAGGTACCAGCTCGGGAAAGGAAAGATAGAGGAACTTGCCGAACTTGTGAGGCAGAAGAGAGCCGGAAAGGTAATTTTCTATAACAGACTTTCCACAATTCAGCTTTTCAATATCTCGGAAATCTGCGGGTGCCAGGTAATGGACAAATTCCAGCTTATCCTGGAGATTTTTGCAAAAAGAGCTACTACACGCCGTTCCAAACTTCAGGTTGAACTTGCCAGGCTGAAATATGAAATTCCAAGAGCGCGAGCTATTGTTTCCCTTGTGAAAAAAGAGGAAAGAGCAGGTTTTATGGGGCTTGGGGACTATGAAGACGCCTACGAGCAGGACCTGAAGAAAAGGATAGCCAGGATCGAAGATGAACTCGAGTCTGCAGGAAAAGATGACGAGTCTCTCCGGGCTTTTCGGCACAGGAAAGGCTTTTCCCTTGTCGCTCTTGCAGGTTACACCAATGCCGGAAAAAGCACACTTTTCAATGCGATTGTTAATGAAAGCGTTGAAGCCAGGAACATGCTTTTTACAACCCTTGTTCCTACAACCAGGGCGCTTGACCTGGGAGGAAGAAAAGCACTTTTGACGGATACCGTGGGATTTATAGAGGAGCTTCCTCACTGGCTTGTCGATGCATTCAAGTCGACCCTTGATGAAATCTTTCTTTCCGACCTCATCTTGCTGGTGGTTGATGCAGGTGAAAAACCCGAAACAATCCTGCAAAAGCTCTCCACGTCCCACGACACTCTCTGGGACCGCATACAGGGAGTTCCGATAATCACAGTGCTTAACAAAATCGACCTGCTTGAAGAAGCCCAGCTTGAAGCTCTTATGGAAGAAATTGGCTATATGGCTCCCAATCCTGTATTTGTTTCCGCAAAAAAGAAGATCGGAATGCAGGAGTTAAAAGATGAAATAATCAAACATCTGCCTGCCTGGTCTTTCTATTCTTTTTCTCTCCCCAATTCGGAAAAAGGGATGTCAGTCCTCTCCTGGCTCTACGATGAAGGCATTGTGCACAGGGTCGAGTACGGAGAAAGGATTTCAGTGGATTATGAAGCCAGAGAAGACATAATTAACAGGATAAAATCTCTGGAACTTAATCCTGATGAGCAGGGTTAAATTTGTTTTTAATTCCCTTTCAGGCAGCACGGAATTATGATAAACTTTTCCAATTATATAACCTACTCTCGGCAGGTAAACATATAGATTAATATTATTAATTTTATATCTCTTTCCTGGTCTTCCCATGTCAGAGAAAAACAGTAGTAGAAGAGTTGAATCTTCCTTAAAACGTACAAGGTTCTTAGGTCACCTTGGTCTCATGGCTGGAGTTTTCAGAGAACTTGAAGTTGACAAACTGATCGATGAGAAACTTCCCAAGGAAAGGGATCACAATGTTCCTCACTCAGTTTGCATCCTTGCCATGGTACTCAATGGTCTTGGTTTCATAGGGCAACGTCTGTACCTTTTTCCTGATTTTTTCAAAAACATTTCTACTGAAAGGCTTTTCGGAGACAATGTAACAAGAGAAGACCTGAATCAATATGCTATCGGAGAGACTCTTGATAGAATCGTAAAATATGGCCCTACAAAACTGTTTACGGAAATTGCTCTTCACATTATGGCTCGTCTACCTATTCCTGTTCACTGTTTACACGCTGACACTACAAGTGTCAGCGTTTATGGGGATTATGAAGACGAAGAAACTGAGTCTATTGATATTACTTTTGGAATTCCCAAAAACGGAAGATGGGACCTCAAACAATTTGTACTGAGCTTGATTGTTAATCAGCATGGCATACCTCTTTTCATGAACACCCATTCAGGAAATGCTTCCGACAAAAACACAATTCTGGAAGCTATCAACTCTCTTAAATCAGTTCTAAGGCCTGAAAGCAAAGTGTACTATGTCGCTGATAGTTCCTTTTACACAGACAATAATATCAAGAACATAGGAACGTCATTCTGGATCAGTCGCGTTCCTGCAACAATTACCGAGGCAAAGGAACTGTTAGCTGCAAATCTGAACCTGAAAACGCTAAAAAGCGACGAAAGATACTCATTTTATCAAACCTTTGTGGAATATGGTGGAGTTAAACAAAAGTGGGTTTTGCTGCTTTCTCACAAGATGAAAGAGAAAAAAGAGCAAACTCTCAGAACAAAGCTTGACAAAGAGTTTGAAAAAGCAGAGAAGTCTTTTAAAAAGCTGAAAGGAGAGGACTTCTTCTGTGAAGATGATGCATTAAAAGCCGCAGAGAAATGGATTCAAGATTTCCCCTCAATTGTGTTTGAAAATGTTGATTTGAAAGCCATTAAAAAACGTGAATCGGGTAAAAGAGGCAGACCTTCAAAAGATGAGAAATTAAAGACTTATTACAGGATTGATGGCAGTTTAAAGACTAATGAAGCTTTTGTTTTGAAAGAAATGGAGAAAATGGGACTTTTCATTCTTGCAAGTAATGATATCAGTATTTCTCCTGAAGATATGCTGAAGTATTACAAAGGACAGGACAATGTAGAAAAAGGATTCAGGTTCTTGAAAAGTGATACGTTTAGCATATCGAAAGTTTACCTCAAGAAAAAATCCCGAATTGAAGCACTGACTATGATAATGGTTCTCTGCTTAATGATTTATTCAATTGCAGAATGGAAATTAAGAACAAAGTTAGAAGAAGAAAATGAAACGGTTCCAGATCAAAAAGGGAAGTCAACAAAAAGACCTACAATGAGATGGATATTTTTCAATTTCCAGGGAATTACAGAACTTAGGATTCAGAAACAAGGAGAAATAGAGTCCGAAATATTGAATATGGAGGATATTCACTGGAAGATACTGAGGCTCATGGGAGAAAAATATGAAAATATCTATCTCTAATTACGTCAACCTGCCGAATGTAGGATATAAAAATCATTGGCATATTAAACTTATGTTTGCCAATATTTTTCTTCTCAGAAAGTTTTTTGCATAATTTGAATATTGTTCGTATGTCTACGAAAGACATTTATACCCAAAAGTCGTTTGTTTATTTGCGAACGGGTGTCTACTGAAGATATCAGACCCTCCTAATATCCTAAACTACCCCTACACCAGATTTTTTAAAATAAGTGTGCCCGTTCGTGATTCCTCCTTTTGCCTCTTATCTGATTTTTGCTTAAATCTTAATTTATTCGTATTCAATCGAAATGCTTTTATTTTATCCTGCCGTCACTATAAAATGCGGGAAGATTTCTCTTTCTGGAGGTAGCGCCTCTTTTCTTTAAAGTGTGAACCCGGTATCCTGAAATCCTGCCGCAGTTAGTTGACTTTTTTCAAACTATTTTTTTCAAAGTATTTTTTTCATACTATTTTCCTATTATTTTACCACTTTTTTCCTGTTCTATTATAAGCAGGAGATTTTACATACGTCTGGTTTCTTTTTTCTTTTCCCCTTCAAAATTTATATAAATTCTACTTGCAATTTTATATTATCATGAAATTCGATCTTCACGTACATTCCGAGCATTCAAAGGATAGCAATTCAAGCCACAGGGACATTATTGAGGTTGCCCGCAGACGGGGGCTCGACGGGTTTGCTATCTGTGACCACGACACTGTGGAAGGCGGCCTCGCCTGCGCGGAAAAAGCCCTTGAACTCGGCCTTGAAATTACAGTACTCCCTGGGGTGGAAGTGAGTTCTTCAAAAGGGCATATTCTGGTTCTGGGAGTAAAGGAAAATATCGAGCCCCTGCTTAGCCCGGAAGAAACAATCCTGAAGGCAAGGAAACTTGGCGGCACAGTTATTATCCCCCACCCATTCAAACGCAGTTCCCACGGGATAGGAAGTTTCGAAGGGCTTGATATTGATGCGGTTGAGGTCTTCAATTCTCGCTGTCTTTTTAACTCGGCCAACAGGAAAGCCCTGGAAGAAGCAAAAAGGCTCGGAATACCCGGAGTGGCCGGGAGTGATTCCCATATTCCCGAGATGGTGGGGCAGGCATATACTGAAATCGACGCTGAAGAGAATACGGTTGAAGCAGTACTGAAGGCTATCAGGGAAGGGAAAGTCGCCCCTGCAGGGAAAAACACTCCAACTTCAATTATCCTTGAACAGATGTCAGGAAGCGCAAAAAGGAAAATAAAGAGAAAGTTATTCGGAAAATCTTAAAAAACGACTGGAACTATTAATTTTTTAGATAGTATTAACTGTTCTAATATTGCTTGATTTTCCTTTATTTTTACCCTTATCTGTTTTTTCTAGATTTTTCTGGATTTTTCTGGATTTTTTCCGATTTTTCGGATTTATTTTTCGGACTTTTTATCCGGATCTATTTTCTTGATTTGTTTTCTTGAAGTCCAGATTATTCAGTTCCTTTTCATGACTATAAATTTATACAATGCTTTTTATATATTACTCAGGGATTAATCTTCTGTAACCTCTGATTTAAAAATCATTTTTTCCGAAACCGGGAATGCCTGGCTGCTGAAAATGAGCCAGGGTACTGGGGGCTCAGTATTGGAAGGCATGGCTGCTGGAAAATGTATAGGCATATTGTCCCGAATTGAGGCTAAGGCTCTTGACAGATTCTGGAAGGATACTTCTGCAGGCAAATATCCGATAATTGACCTTGAAGGTAATATGGGTTATTCGCTTTCTGACCAGGAAGGCCTTCTGTTTGTCAGGAACGATTTTACATCTTCGGCTTACGAAGAATGCGAATTTGTCTTCGGAAACATATTCCTGCCGGACACTGTCCAGGAACTCTTTTCCGGAGATAAAGTGCTGTTTTTAATGGTATACAGGAAAGAAACCCGGAGTCTTTTATTAGCCGAGCTTGAAGCAGACATCAGGTGCATGCTTGACCTGCCTCATGGGCTTTACTACTTTTTTGCGCTTGTTCTTGACGCAGGAGCCAGAAACCTTCCTGATTCCAGAATTTTTGCAATTGGCCTTCCCTGTAAAGAAAACATGAACCGTCCGGAGCGCGAGAAATTCTATCTCAAACATCCGGCTGACATCCTGGAATTCGTAGACCCTGCCCCTTTAGAAATTAAACGCGGGGGGCCTTTCTACCTTAATATGATTTTAGTAAGTGCCGAGAAAATCCCTGAATGCTCCCTTATTTTTTCCGAATTATGGCAAGAAGAACCCTCGCCTCCCCTTTGAAAAAAATAGTAAAAATAAATATATAGTTGCCAGCCCCAGTAATTTTGAATGCAGCTAAAAACCGAATATGGAAAGATAGATCCCTATATTACAAAAGACGGTTCAATAATCCGTGAACTCATGCACCCCGCAATCCACGGAAATTCCGGACAGAGCCTTGCCGAAGCTACCGTGCCTGCCGGAGGACAAACAATGCTCCACAAACATGCAGTGGCTGAGGAAATCTATCACATCACGGAAGGCTGCGGGATAATGACCCTCGGCGGGCAGGAGTTTGAAATCCGTAAAGGAGATACCGTCTGTATTCTACCCGGAACTCCGCACAGGATAATGAACACCGGTGAAAAAGAACTGAAAATTCTCTGCTGCTGTGCGCCGGCGTATTCGCATGAGGATACGGAATTGATGAAATGATCAGTGGTTTTCTTCTTTTGTCATTTTTACACCTGTCCATCGTAATTTTCAACCTTTCTCCACATACCACTCGTCCCTTGCCTCCACAAGCGCCCTTATATTAGAAAGCGGAGTCCCTGGTGCGATCCCGCATCCCGGCGCAAGAATATCCACACCTGCTGAAAGGCATTGTTTTGCTTCTGCCTTCACGGCATCCGGGGTTCCGAAAAGCAGAGTTCTTGAGGGAGAAACATTTCCGATTAACCTTGCCCTGTCGCCAATAGCCTCTTTTGCAGCTTTCAAGCTCACTTTTTCTTCTATGCTGATAGCTTCGAAACCGCATTCCGAAAGAGTTCTCAGGGAATCTCCAGCATCGCCGCAGATGTGCAGTATCACGGGACCATTTACTTTTCTGCAAAGGCGTTTGTAGAAAGGTTTTACCGAATCTTCAAGGACTGAAGGTGGCATCATTCTTGATCCCACTATTCCGCCGTCGGGCATACAGAGGGCATCTGCTCCGTGGTCGAAAAGTGTGCTTGCATACTCAATACAGAGTTCGGTGCAAGTTTCCATAAATGTATTAAAATAGTCTGGCTTTTTTAGTGCCCAGATAAGGCAGTTTTTAATTTCGGCAATGTGAGTAAAAACTGTCAGAGGACCTTCCATGCCTGCAATCAGGGGAATTTTCCTTCCTTTTTTGTTTTCAATCATATCTACCAGAATTTCAGTTGCTTTGAGGACAGCCGGGATCCTTCCTTTTTCGAGCAGGTTTTCAGGAATCCCTAGATTCTCGGGCCCTTTTGAGAAAGGGTGAGACAGAACCGAGGGCTGAATGTCTTTTGTACCCATTCTTACATCACAGCCCATGGTTTCAGCGAGAACGGTCAGGCAGTAAGGATAGTGGACAGCTTCAAAGCCTGCTATTTCGTGCCATGCAATTGCCAGTTTTGCCATCTTTTCAGGGTCTGAGTGGGCTTCCGGCCAGGCTGCTCCGGTCATGTCCATAAGCTCTACGGTTCCGGTCTGGGTAACAGAAAGGGCAGGGATCCTGTTAACAGGATTTCCGTGAAGGGCGTTAAGAAAGTTTTTCCTGAGGCTTTTTTCCATTTTTCTGGCTCCGGTACTGTTCAAATGAGTACCCTTTTCGAAGGAATACCTTTTCCAAAGAAGTACTTTTTTCAAAGGAACATTTTTAAATTGATTTTTATTTTATTCTGGTTGCATCATTCAAATCTGTTCTCTTTTTGTAGTTACTGCAAATCCGGAAAAACTCTGGTTTTTGATAGTTCCTCCATTTCAATTTCCTCCAGGATTTCAAAAGCAAGGTTTGCTGCAAGTTCATTTTCCGAATCAAGTAAATTCTGCATCTGCTCTTTGTCTTCCTTTGTACAGATCTTCATAAGAGCTCCGGCAGCTTCTGCTTTTACAAAGCGGTTCTGGTCGTAAAGTGTATTTATAAGAGGCTCTATGGCTTTTTTCGGTTTTATCCTGCCAAGAGCTTTTGCAGCAGCCAGCCGTGTGAAATCGTCCTTATCTTCAAGAGCAAGAATAAGAGGAGCAGCTGCACTTTCAGCTTTAATCCTGCCAAGAGCCTCAGCAGCTCCCCATTTTCCTTCATTGTTTTCATCAAGGAGTGCGCTAACAAGAGGCTCCACGGCTTTTCCGGAATGTATTTTCCCGAGAGCGCGCGCGGCTTCACCCTTAACAAAACCAATAGTATCGGAAAGCATTGTATCTATCAGGGGCTCAATCGCTTTTTCGGACCCCGTCTGCCCGAGGGCTTCGGCTGCAAAGCGCCTTACAACAGGGTCATGGGATTTGAGAGCACTGACCAGGCGGGGGACGGCTTTTTCGGAACCGAGGCATGTCAGTATTCCGGCAAGGAGCCTCCTTACTTCATCGTCTTCGTCGTCAAGAGCATTAATCAGGGACTTGAAGGCTCTTTCAGGCATGTTTTTTGATATATTTTCCAGAGACCTTGCTGCTTCTCTCCTTACAAGTTTATCTTTATCCTCAAAGGCACTATCAAGGGAATCGAAGACTTTATCCGACATCTGGTTCCGGTTTCCGTCCGGGTTCATCTGTCCAAGGGCTCTAGCCGCCCCCTGCCTTACAAACTGGTTTTCTGACATAAGTGCCTGGCTGAGCAGCTCAAGGACTCTTTCGGACTCGAGCTGGCCGATAGCCTTTGCTGCTTCTTTCCGTACAAAGCGGTTTTCATCCCCCAGCACAAAAAGAAGCGGGTAGATTGCTTCTCTGAATCTTATCATTCCCAGTGCTTTTGCAGCTTCCAGGCGGACGAAATGGCTTTTGTCGTTGAGCATTCTTACCAGTGCATCGGCAGCCGTTCCTGAATCTGCTATTTCGGGTACTATCTCGCCCAGAGCTTCTGCAGCCGCCTTTCTCACGAATTCATCTTCATCCGAAAGTGCGGAAATAAGGTGCTCGAGTGCTTTATCCGAACACGCCGTTCCAATAGCCTTTGCTGCTTCCCTTCTGACGTAATGGCTTTTATCCTCCAGTATATCCGTGAATCTCTCAGAAACTCTGTCCGATTTTATTTTTCCAAGAGCTTTTGCAGCTATCCACCTGACAAATTCATCTTCGTCCTGAAGGGCAACAAGGAACGGTTCAACGGCTCTTTCAGACCCCATCTGCCCAAGAGCTTCTGCAGCCCCGAGCCTTACGAGCTTATTCTCTTCCTGAAACGCTTTTATAAGTGGGTCTGCCGCTTCCCGCGGGTTTGCTCGGCTAAGAGCTCCTATAGCTCCAAAGCGAACGAAATCATCCTTGGATCCGAGTGCAAGAACGAGAACTTCCAGCGCCTTCTTTGACCCAATCTTCACCAGTGCGTCCGTAGCCTCCAGGCGGACAGCCCGGTTCCTGTCTCCGAGAGCATCTGTAAGTACTTCCACTACTTTTTCGGACCCTATCAAGCTAAGAGCCTTTACGGCTTCTATTCTCACGGAATAATCCTCATCTCCAAGTGCAGCCGTCAGAGGGGCAAGCGCTGTCCTGGATTTCGTTTCTCCAAGAATTCTTACAGCCTCTCTTTTTATGCCTGTATCCCTATTTTCAAGTACTTTTGAACTGGCTTCAATTCCACAGGCACCAAGGCTTCCCAGGCTGTGAATTGTCCTTATTTTTTCCACTGTATATCTACTGTCAAGCCTGGAGGCAAGTGTTAAGCATAATTTCTTTTTTGTTTCAGGGCTTGCTTTTCCTGCACATTTTGAGGCAAGGTCTAAATTCCCACAGGAGATCATGGAATTTACCAGTTCATCCCCTGATTCGACCATCTCAGATGTAAATATAACCGTATTTTTCCACTCCGGGTGCAGGTATGCTTCTGAAATATCCTTTCCTTCATCAAGGAATGTTTTCAGTTTTAAAGCCGCAAAAAATTCCTGAAAAGACCTGTCTATTCCGAACCTTACCTCTGAACGGGTTCTCGACAGCAGGCCAAGTTCAAAACAGGTTCTGAGAAGCCTTCTGGCTTCTGCTTTTTTTGCTTCTGCCTTTTTAATTATTATTTCTTCGCCGGTGCTTATTTCTTCACTCTCTCTTTTAACAGGCGTTTCTCTTTTGACAGGCATGCCGTGCCTGGCATATTTTTCTGCCAGTTCAAGGGCATAACCGTACCTGCATGAAATCTCTTTCCTGCGCTGGATTTTAAATGCCAGGTCCATTAGAAAATTTTCCAGCTCTTTTCTCCATACATCCGCTCCTTCCGTTTTTATACTCCCGGGGTGAGTATTTCCAGAGCCATAGGAGTCTGCTTTTATCCGATAATTCATGAAAAGTTCTGAAACGAAATCAATGTAAAGTTCTGCCCGGCTGGAAGGAATAGAGTCAGAATCAAAAGGAACAGGCTCCCTGTCAGACCTTTTCTTTCCCGCGTTCTCCATTTGAGCGATTGAAATCCTTATCCAGAGCTGGAGCAAAAAGGGGTTACGGAGAAAAGGATGTGAATTAATCTTATTCAGGACCCTGGCTTTCAAAAGTTTAGCCTGCCTCTTATTGGGGACGTAATTATCTATAAAAAGCCCTGTTTTTTCATCTGATAATTTTTCAAGTTCGCAGACCGCAAATGTGCTTTTTATATTCCCCAAAGGTCCGTGCCTTGAAGCAATAATGTACCTGCAGTCTTCATGATCCGAAATAAAGTCAGAAATTTCTTTAAAAGGGGAAAAATAATCTGAAGGCGAAAGCATGTCCAGCCCGTCCAGAAGCAGTACGGCTTTGCCCTGGAGTAATTTCCTGAAATCGGTCCCTGATATCCCCTTTTCCTTCGCTTCTGATTTCAGGTAGTTATAAAATGAGCCTTTAGTATAGGAATCAAGAGTCACATAAAGAGGGAAGTATTCCTCTTTTTCCTCAAGGCAGGTTCGGGAAAAAATAAAATTAAGCCATTTAAGCGTGAATGTTTTTCCCGAACCTGCCTCTCCGCAAATTAGAAGGTTTTTTTCTTTTTCTACAAGCTGTGAAATCCTGAATTCGTGCACCAGATAGAGTTTTTCTTCGAAAAGCCGGCGTGTGATTGTCAACGTCTCCCTGGCAGACAGTTCAACATAAAAATCGCATATTTTATTTCTGTTTTCTACCGTCTCTTTTTCCAGTATCGTGTTTTTCAGGTAATTTTCCAGCTCCTCATTTACCTTTATTCCAGTCTCAGGCATAAGAATCCCAGCATTTTCATAAAGATTCTATCATTTTCTTAAAGAGTTTATCATTTTCTTAAAGAATTTATCATTTTCTTAAAGAATTTATCATTTTCTTAAAGAATTCATCATTTGTAGAAGACCGATGAAATCCCCTGCTACTTCTCCACCGAGCAGCCGATAAATCTCGATTACATGCTCAGGGAGGACGATACCATCAAAATCCTAAGGTTTCATTTTTCTTCTCCTTTGAGCACTTCGCGGTAAAGCCCATTATTATAAGAGACAGAAACAACCACGAGTTTACTTTTCATTCTGATACACTCCCTATGCTGTTAAGATTCTGCAGAATTTTTCCAGGCTTGGTTTTTACTCTATGTTTTTATAAACATTATGTTATAAAATAGCTATTTATTTTCCCTGCTAATGTTAGTATGGCAGCCTTATGTTTTGCCCGGAATATCTGAACCTGGCTAATGTCCTGGGACCCCACAGGAACGTCACTACCGCAGCTAAAATTGCAGTGATCACTCCGGTAATAACCGGGTCATAATGTGAACCATAATTTGGAAACAGAAACTCGCTGACATTCATCATGTCGTGAAAGAGAACTGCTGCAAATACACTTTTTCCAGTATTGTTATAGAGCCAGAAAATAATGATTCGAAGTGCTACTGTAGAGATAAATTGTCCTGCAGTCCATGTCGCAGTATGGTGAGTTTGAAAATGCCATCCCGCAAGATGCCACATCCCCCATATCGACCCCATGAGAATTCCAGCTCCTGATGCACCCCAGCGATGCTGCATGGGGTCAGCTGCATATCCCATCCAGCCTGCTTCTTCAAATACAGCAGCAATAAAGAACATGACAAAAAACAGAGGAATCGCCAGAACAGGAATGTGAGGCTCGGGAAGCGGCTTTCCCATAAAACGCATTACCAGATAAGATAGCAGCATAATGGCTGGCATCAACAAAAAGATAGGCAGGTACCAGATCTTTGGATTTATTTTTCTATAATTGAGAGTCTTTTTCAATAGCTCCTTTATTCCTTCAAATTTGCTTTCTTTATAAACAAGTATCGAAGCTGCTATGAGCGGGCAAACTAACATAAAAGAACTCACAGGAAGATTTATCGGGAGAGGCAGTGGCCTTCCGCCAAACAACAGAAACGGAATTGAAAGAGCGAAAATTAATACAAAGAAGGTTAAAGGAGACTTCTCCGATGATACATCGCTGCTCATGTCCTGTGACCCCTGATGTTTATTTCTCCCATGTCGAAAATGGTTTTTTCTGCTCTTTTTTTCTGCTCTTCAGATATGTCTAAACATCTTTGAGGAGAGTTTTTCCCGGCCTTCGTAGTGGGGATAGCACTCATTGAGGAACAACAGCAATTGCATCCATCTCTACCAGAAAATCAGGGTTTGCCAATCCTGACACGAACATAGCGGTTATGACCGGTGGGTCAGGTCTTCTGCCCCAGAATTTCTGGAACGCTTCAAAACCTGGCTGGAGAGGTTGCCCCTGGACTACGTATAAGTTCCATTTGACTACATGCTCCAGTTCAGCGCCTCCAGCTTTCAGCGCTGCTTGCAAATTGGCTAAAACCTGCTCAGTCTGCTTTTTGATGTCCCCTTTTCCAACAATTGTCCCGGAAGCATCTACTGCGTCCTGACCTCCAATGTAAATCGTTTTCACCTGACCGGTTACTGCAACTACGTTTGTGAATGCCGGGTTTTTGTGCAGATCGTCAGGATTTATATAAGAAACCTGCCCTTTAGTTGAATCTATCATCGTTGAAAATCCCCCAATTACATATGTTTTACCTTACAGAGAAAATAACAAACGGTTTGCTGTTTTGCAGAAATGTCCTTTAAGAAAGCTGCTGGACAATATCCACAAACGTCCGGTTCATTGTCCCTTATGTGCCTGCTTTAGCTTTTCTATGTCAATTTTATCCATCTGAAGCATTGCTTCCATAACTCTTCTGGATTTTTCAGTATCAGGGTCACTCAACAGTTCTCCCAGAACAGTGGGAACTATTTGCCACGAAATGCCGTATCTATCTTTAACCCATGCAGGACCCTGTTTTTCTCCGTCCAGAGAGAGTTTCTCCCACAACTCATCTATTTCTTCCTGAGTCTCGCAGTTGACAAAAAACGATATGGCTGGTGAGAAAGTAAATTCTGGGCCGCCGTTTAACGCAATGAATTCCTGTCCTTCAAGCTGGAATGTCATGGACATCACAGCTCCTTTCGGCCCGGGCCCTGCTTCTCCATAGCGCACAGTGCTTAATATTTTTGAATTCTTAAAAATGGAAATATAGAAGTTAACCGCTTCCTCAGCCTGGCTGTCGAACCATAAAAATGGGGTGATTTTTTGCATGTATTTTTCTCCGGACTTATTATTTTAAACAGTTTTTTCTTTCAATGGAAGTTTTATTTTTTCATTTTTTCCAGCAACTCATCAAGACGTTCATAAGAATCATTGATACCTTCTTCCATACCTGACTGAAGCATACCATCGCGGTCTTCAATCGTCTGGAAGACAGAATGAGATGTTAATTTTGTCCTGTCACCTGGCAACGCTTCAAATCTCGCTGTGTCAAGGATGACATGCCCTTTTTCCGGAAGCCCTTCAAATTCAAAGGTACTGATTATTCTTTCCGGTTCTGTAACATCGTGGTTTACCCCGTGAAATGCATACTCATTTCCTTCCGGGTCTTTCTGGATATACTGCCATGAACCGCCGTTTTTCGGTTCAAATATCTTAAGAGCCGTTGTGAACCCTCTGGGTCCAATCCATTGTGTATAAAGATCCGGGTCTGTAAATGCTTTAAAAACAAGCTCTCGCGGAGCATCAAATTCCCGTGTGATAATAATCTCCTGCTTTCCAGGTTCTGCAGTAATCCTGGTAGGATTATTTTTTGCCATTTCCCCATACCCCTTCAATGAGCTAATCCGTAGTTTGAAAACAGAAAGTATGAAGCCTTTTTTCCCATCAGTGCTTCATTCACCTTTCCCATGTAACTATAAATCGCGTCCTACAAAAAGGCTACCGTATTAAATGGAGGTATTTCTAAACCGTTTGGCAAAGTGTATGTTCAGGTCTATAGTAAGTGTATGCTCAGGTCTACAATTGAACTGATACAGAGCGCATTTTTGTTTTTATATTCACAGGAACTTATAACAAATTTCCTCACCGGTAGCCAGACTGATTATTTAAAAACCGAGGTTCAAAAAGTAGTTTTTGATTTTTGGGACTGATCCCTTATCATTGAAAGCAGACTCAGCCAAAAAAGTAATTAAAAAAGGAAGTTACAGTTTTTCTATTTTTTTCCTGGCATGAAAGTACTTCCAGATACTTTCATTTTTTGTGCCTGTTATTCCAAGAATTTCATGCCTGTTTTTTGTAAAAATCCAGTGCATTCAATGCAAATCGAGAATAAGCAGCAGGGCCCCCTCCCATTTCGAGGGCCACATCTATAGTCTCATATATCTCTTTATCTGATGCACCTGTTAAACAGGCCTGTTGGACATGCCATTCTATACAGGGCTCACATTTGGTAACAATAGAAATAGACAGGGCCATGAGTTCCTTATGTTTCCGTGAAAGGCTGCCAGCTTCAAATGCTTTCTTTTCTAACTCCAGAAATGAGTTATAAGTACTGCAATTTTCTAAAAATCGGGAATGATATTGTTTTCTATCATTCATACTTTGATTCATTTTATCTTTGACGAATGCATCCATGCGATCACATCCTGATCTACAGTATTAATCAAACATTTACTTGATTATTTCTTCTCAGAATCTAACATTTACTTGATTATTTCTTCTCAGGCTTAAAAACGGGATTAATTCTAAGTAATTCAGTTCTAATGCAAGCAAAGTTTTCAAAAATGATTTTTATAATCCGAAATCGATTTATAACTTCAATCCGGCATTTAGAGGAAAAACTAAGGGTTATGGGGGGCTCATTAATAAAAAGAGCTCATTAATAAAAAGCCTGGAATAAATCAATTTTTTAATGAATCGAGTATGATTAGAATATCTCTTGTGTGAGGGACTTTTTGTTCACCACTTTCAAATGCCTGTATTTTACGGGTGAAGCAATTATTCCGTATCCCTAACTTTTTCTATCACTTTCTTGTTGTATGAGTTTACGACGTCGCTCCGGGTAATGAGACCCAGGAGTTTTGTCTTTTCCTCGTGGTCCACGACAGGAAGCCTGCCTATCTGCTTTGATCCAAGGCGTCTGAGAACGGCTTCAAGGGTTTCGTCGGGATAGGCTACTTCTACGGTGCGGGTAGCGATGTCCCCTATTTTCTTGTCAACTTCTCCATACTTTACTTTGCTGCGGAGGTCTGAAAGTGTTACTATCCCTGAAAGTTTGCCTTTTGAATCCAGCACCGGAAAACCGGCATGACGGCTCGCCTGCATGAGGGCGATAAGGGTCCCCACATTTTTTTCTTCCGAGACGGTCTGGACATGTGTGACCATTGCATCTTTCACAAGCATGGAGTCCATAATATCTACTTCCCTGCCTTTCCGAATCTTGAACCCTTTCCTGCGGAGCCCTTCCGTGAAAATCGACTCAGGGTACAGGGCATTTGACATCACGTTGCTCAGGACGCAGGAAAACATAAGTGGAAGAATGAGGCTGTAGTCTCTGGTCATCTCAAAAAGGATCAGGATAGCGGTAAGTGGCGCCCTCGCAGTTCCGGCAAAGACAGCCCCCATCCCTATCATGGCATAGGCTCCCGGCTCTGCTATCGTCCCCGGAAAGAGGAGATTTGCAGCTGTCCCGAAGGCTCCTCCAAGCATTGCGCCTGTGAAAAGAGAGGGTACAATTGTTCCTCCTGAACCTCCCGATCCCAGGCTCAGGGAGAATGCGAGTATTTTCAGGAAGAGAAGGATTAACAGGAGGTTAAAGGCAAGCTGGCTGTTCAGGGCATCCATGATAACGTTATATCCCATCCCGAGAACTCTGGGATAAAATAGGCCGAGTGCGCCCACCGCAAGACCGCCAAGGGCAGGCTTGAAGACGGGGTGGACAGGGATTTCCGAAAAAAGGTCTTTCATATAATAAAGAGCCTGGATAAGGATAGTTGAGATCACTCCTGCAAGGAGCCCGAGGATAAGGCAGAGCCCGACCTCTTTATAGGGGCTGACCAGCTGGTAGGAAGAGATCTCTATGGGTTTTATCCCGAAAAGAGTGCTTGAGACAAGGGTTGCAAAGACAGATGAAATTACTATCGGAATAAAGGTTTTTGTTTCAAGTTCCCCGTAAATCACTTCCACCACGAAGACCACGCCTGCAAGCGGAGCGCTGAAAGCAGCTGCAATCCCTCCGGCAGCCCCGCACCCGAGAAGGACCTGGAGCTGTCTTTCCGGGCTTTTCAGGATTTTCCCGACAAAAGAGCCTGTCCCTGCTCCTGCAAGTACACCCGGAGCCTCCTTTCCGAGAGCGCCTCCGGAGCTGATAGTAATTATTGAAGTGAATACTTCCAGAAAAACATCAGTGAGCTTTATTCTTGCTCCTCTGAGGGTTACGGTTTCTATAAGACCTTCTACACCGTACCTCTTTTTTATCAGGAAGTGAGAGATCGCCCCCACCACCAGCCCTCCGAGGGCGGGCATGAAGATTACGTAGTAATGCGGGAATTCGTGTAAAGAGAACCCCTGCTGCATCCCAAAAAGAGTATTGCTGTACTGGAGAGCGCGGTCATAAACTCCTATAACGAGCCCTGTCAGGAGTCCTATTAAAATGGCAATTGAATTGACCCTGGTAGCTTCTGTATCAAACCTGCTGATGTACTCGATTAGCCTGGGGTATTCTTTTATTCTGTGGATACCGAATCTGGACTCTGGCTTAACTTCCAAATGTTCGCGCCTCTCAGGAGTTTTTTACGCTTCAACTCTTTTTTTGAAAAAAGTAAATCCTCAGGGCTCTGAATAACTCTTAATATTAATCTGCCTGAATTTCTTTTTCTGCCCAGAAGATTTCAAGCATTTATTTAAATGTATCTCTCTAAAATATATATCTATGTTTCAGGGTCCAGTCCAATTTCTGAGAGACTCATTTTCCTTTTATTTCTACTCTAGCCTGTTTAATTTACACTAACTTCTCTGGTCAATAAAAGCTGTTAGTTAAGCCTGTTGCTTATTTCTTTTTATGAACCAGCTCCAGGACATCGCACAGCTTTTTTGCAGTTTCGAAAACGGTCTGCATTCCTACGGAGTCTTCTTCTGAAGGGTTCCAGGTTATTCCACCGAAGTGTGCATTGTCTCCAACCACTATCATCCCATGGATATGCATCCAGTCATGAATGGACTGTATAGTTTTTTCCTGTCCTCCGTTTCTTGAGCCTCCGACTGAAAGAGCTGCTCCAACTTTGTTTTTAAGTGCAAAGTCTTTACGGCGGAGCAGTACACTCCTGTCAAAAAGGGCTTTGAGCTGGGCAGGGTAATTTCCCATATATACGGGAGCTGCAACAATTACACCATCTGCTGCCCTCATTTTCTCATAAATTTCTTCCATACTGTCATCGATCACACAGCAGTCTTTTTCTCTGCAAGCCCCGCAAGCTTTGCACGGAGCGACCTCAGAGCAGGAGAGGAAAACGGTGTCTGTTTCAAATCCTCTTTCTTTTGCTACTTCAAGAGCGCTTGCAATCATTTTCTCGCAGTTCTGGCCCTTTCTCGGGCTTCCTGAAATTCCCAATATTTTCATTCGTTTCATTCCGGAATTCTTTTATATCTATTTATCATTTATATTCATAACAAATCTTTCAAATATTAATGACAGATCTTTCAGACATCTGTAACAGATCTTTCAAATATTAATGACAGATCTTTCAGACATCTGTAACAGATCTTTCAAGTTATAAAAAATTTCAGCAGAGATTGCCTTCGGTCTTCATATACTTTAGGATAAATATTTTAATATAGATATATACACGGGCTCTTAAAATATATATTTTTGATTTTTATATATCCCTCTATGCTTTTTACGTAAATTTATATATCAAGAGCCAGCTAAGTTAATTACTCTAATTATATAGGAGGTTGGTTGATTGGTAACATTTTTAGAAAAAATCAGTGAGAGAGCAAAGAAACTCAACAAAACAATCGCTTTACCTGAAACTGAAGATATAAGAACCCTCCAGGCAGCTGCCAAGATCCTTGAAAGAGGTATTGCAAAAGTTGTCCTTGTCGGTGATGAAGCCGATATTAAGGCACTTGCAGGCGATCTGGATCTCTCAAAAGCCAGAATTGTAAATCCCAAGACCTATGAGAGAAAGGATGAATACATTAACGCTTTCTACGAATTGAGAAAGCACAAAGGCGTCACACTCGAAGGTGCAGCTGAAATAATGAGCGATTACGTTTACTTTGCTGTCATGATGGCAAAACTCGGAGAAGTAGACGGAGTAGTATCAGGAGCTGCCCACTCTTCTTCGGACACCCTGAGACCTGCTGTCCAGATAGTTAAGACTGCTCCAGGCGCAGCTCTTGCATCTGCTTTCTTCATTATTGCCGTACCTGACTGTGAATACGGGTCCGATGGGACATTCCTCTTTGCTGACTCGGGAATGGTCGAAATGCCAAGTGTAGAAGATGTTGCAAATATTGCGGTCATTTCTGCAAAGACATTTGAACTGCTGGTACAGGACACTCCATATGTTGCAATGCTTTCTTACTCCACCAAAGGAAGCGCACACAGCAAACTGACCGAGGCAACAGTCGCTGCCACAAAGCTTGCACAGGAACTTGCTCCTGATGTTGCAATAGACGGTGAACTGCAGGTAGATGCAGCAATTGTTCCCAAAGTTGCAGCTTCAAAAGCCCCAGGAAGCCCTGTTGCAGGAAAAGCCAATGTCTTTATCTTCCCTGACCTGAATGCTGGAAACATTGCATACAAGATTGCTCAGAGACTTGCCAAAGCCGAGGCCTACGGACCTATTACCCAGGGGCTGGCAAAGCCAATTAACGACCTGTCCAGAGGTTGCAGTGACGAAGACATTGTCGGTGCTGTTGCAATTACCTGTGTGCAGGCGGCGGCGCAGGATAAATAATATTAGATGTTAAAACAGCGTTTTATTAACTTTCATATATAGTAACATTTATCCGGAAACTCTAAATGTAATTGAAAGTAATGGATTGAACTGGGGTTCACAAATGAAAGTACTGGTTATAAACGCAGGGAGTTCTTCTCTCAAATATCAATTAATTGATATGACAAATGAGTCCGCTCTTGCAATAGGGCTCTGTGAGAGAATAGGTATCGATAACTCTATTATCACCCAGAAGAGGTTTGACGGCAAAAAGCTGGAAAAACAGACCGATCTTCCCAACCACAAGATCGCACTCGAAGAAGTTGTCAAGGCTCTCACAGATTCTGAATTCGGTGTTATAAAGAGCATGGACGAGATCAATGCTGTCGGGCACAGAGTTGTGCACGGTGGGGAAAAATTCAATTCCTCGGCTTTGATCAATGAAGGCGTAGAACAAGCAATCAAGGACTGCTTCGAACTGGCACCTCTTCATAACCCTCCAAACATGATGGGAATTTCTTCCTGTCAGGAAATTATGCCTGGGGTCCCGATGGTTGCTGTCTTTGATACGGCATTCCACCATACAATCCCGCCATATGCTTACATGTATGCTCTGCCGTATGAACTGTACGAAAAGTACGGGATCAGAAAATATGGTTTCCACGGCACCTCTCACTTCTATGTTGCCAAGAGGGCTGCCGCTATGCTCGGAAAACCCGAACAGGATGTCAAGGTAATCACCTGCCACCTTGGTAACGGCTCAAGCATTACAGCTGTTAAAGGCGGAAAATCCATTGAAACTACTATGGGCTTTACCCCTCTTGAGGGAGTTGCAATGGGAACCAGGTGCGGTTCTATTGACCCCGCAGTTGTCCCCTTCATCATGGAAAAGGAAGGACTGTCAACCAGAGAGATTGATACCCTTATGAACAAGAAGTCGGGTGTGCTTGGGGTTTCCAGTCTGAGCAACGACTTCAGAGATCTTGACGAAGCAGCTTCCAAAGGCAACCAGAAAGCCGAACTTGCCCTTGAGATCTTCGCATATAAGATCAAGAAAGTCATAGGTGAGTATATAGCCGTTCTCAATGGTGTAGACGCAATAGTCTTTACCGCAGGTATCGGAGAAAACAGCGCAAGCATCAGAAAGAGAATCCTTGCTGACCTTGACGGAATTGGCATCAAGATCGACGAAGAGAAGAACAAGATCAGAGGCCAGGAAATCGACATCAGCACTCCGGATGCAACAGTCAGGGTCCTTGTTATCCCAACCAATGAAGAACTGACCATTGCAAGGGACACAAAGGAAATCTGTGAAACCGAAGTAAAGCTGAGAAGCTCAGTGCCTATCTGATGGTAAAGGAACCTTTCCTTTGCCTTTTATTATCTTTTTTACCCCGAATTGCGGCTCGGGAGTACGCTGTCCTTCCCGAATTGCGGCTCGGGAGTACGCTGTCCTTCCCGAATTGCGCATCGGGAGTACGCTGTCCTTCCCGAATTGCGCATCGGGAGTACGCTGTCCTTCCCGAATTGCGGCTCGGGAGTACGCTGTCCTTCCCGAATTGCGGCTCGGGAGTACGCTGTCCTTCCCGAATTGCGCATCGGGAGTACGCTGTCCTTCCCGAATTGCGGCTCGGGAGTACGCTGTCCTTCCCGAATTGCGCATCGGGAGTACGCTGTCCTTTTCACTCGCTCCGCTCGCTCAAGAGGACTAATTTTTGGTTTTCCAAGCAAGTTTCACTTGAAAGGACTGATTTATAAGTTATAGCAGTGACTTTGCTCAGGAAACTATATTCTGATTTTTCGAAGTAAAACTCACTCCAGAGGATTAAAGTAAACTTTTTTCAATTTGAAGTTAAGACCTCACAATTTTTAACTTATTAATGAAATTAATTATCTTAAAGAATAACTGTTCTGAGGGCGTCATATGAGTATGAAGCAGGTAGATCCAGCCTTTACGGTATCCGGTTCAGATAAAGCTCTGGCGGATGAAATTTTCAAAGCTGCACTGGATGTTCAGCGGCGAACACCGGGCCTTGAGTCTTTAGGCATTCTGGAAGCGTATGGTATTCCAGTGGTGAAAACTGTGTTTGCAAAAACTGAAGAGGAAGCCGTGAAAGCTGCTGAGGAGATAGGTTATCCTCTGGTGATGAAGGTTGTTTCTCCGCAGATATCACATAAATCGGATGTTGGAGGGATCAGGCTTTCTCTGCAAAGTGGAGATGAGGTGAGGGCAGCTTATCTGGGGATGATGGAAAAGATTCCTGAAAAAAGGCCGGATGCGGTTCTTGAAGGAGTACAGATACAGAAAATGCTCTCAGGGGGAAATGAAGTAATTATAGGGATGATCCGCGACCCGACATTCGGGCCTATGTTAATGTTCGGGCTTGGCGGGGTTTACGTGGAAATCCTCAAGGATGTGAGGTTTGCCATTGCCCCTGTGAATGAAAAGGAAGCCAGGGAGATGATTACAGGGATCAAAGCCTATCCTCTTCTTGCCGGAGCGCGGGGTGCAAAGCCTTCGGATATTGACGCTCTGGTGGATGCCATCTTAAGAATCTCAAGGCTTGTCTGTGATTTTCCGGAAATTGAGGAGTTTGAGATTAATCCTATGATGGTTTTGGAAGAAGGGAAGGGAGCTTTTGCAGTGGACATGAGGCTTACATTGAAGAAAAATTAATTTTTTATATAAATTGGTAATCTGAAGAACAAGTGAGATTCTGGATTACTTTTATCGTGAACAGGCTTTTTTCTCCCTCTTTATTTCTTAACCTGTCCATACTCTGTCTGTTTATATCCAGAGCCCGTTTTACTGCCGTTCTACGTACACGATTTATTCCGTATCCTGGCTTATTTTTCTGTCTTAGAGGGGTAAATCCTCTTATTTTTTTATATGCTCGCCAAAAATATTTTTTCGATATCAACTCCCGGTGGTTTCGGAATTATGAGACGTCTCGGGCTCAGGTCAAACTAAAATTATAACATTTGTTTCATACATACTGGAGGTAGTAAATGAGGTGGTAGTACGATCCAAGAACGAAAAAAATTCGTGCTGGCTGTGGGTATCCTGCTCCTCTCAAGCATTGTCGCCGTTGATCTTCTGCTTGAAGACACTCCGGTGGTAATCCAGCTCGAAGGAGACACGTTCAAAGTTGTGGATATTCCGTATGTGTATACAGTAAAAGAAGCGTATATCCTTCTTTTCTCCGGGTTTACGGGAGGGCTGGCTCTGGCTCAGGTATTGCGGTCTTCAGGGCTTCAAGAACCCGTTTTTTCCTTGACTACCCCTTCAGCCCGGGTAAAAGTTCTTAATCTTGCAGTCGAGGACCCCCAGGAGAGGAGTTTTGAGGTCTCATCTGATTCTGCTGAGAATTTCCAGGGTGAAGGGTTCCAGCCTGATAGGGCTCATATAGACCCTACGGCTGTCCTTTTGCGGGTCCTTGAAGGGGATGAAAAAAAAGCTGTCGAACTGATTGCGGCAAAAGGGGGAAGAATTCTCCAGAATGAACTCGTGAATTCCCTTGATTTTTCCAAAGCCAAAGTTTCCAGGGTCCTTATTAACCTGGAAAGGCGGGGCATAATAACAAAGAAAAAGTACGGGCTTACCAACTGCATTTCGATAGCTAATGAGCTTAAGGATAATGCCGGAATGAAGGATAAAGGGGCTGAGGGGGAATAAAGTGAGGAAAGGAACCTTGATTTGTGTTTTAGTTTTCTTTCTTATACTGCTATTGGGAATTTTCTGGTATGGAACAGGGCCTGATGTACATATCGCAGATATGAGCGCTGCTCCTATTGGAGTTCAGGAATCAGGACAGCTGGACATAGTGCTCAGGAACAATGGTACAGGACCTGTAGACGTGTGGCTTGAGGTTGAAAATACTTTTGTGGACAGTGACGGAGTGGCTCACCACAATTCCGGACTGCTCATACCTTCGGATTCCGGAGACCCGTGGGATACTGAGTTTGTTTCGCACGAGAAGCCGATCCATCTTCTTCCGGGAAATAACTCGGTTGGCGTATGGATAGGGTATTATCTTCCCGGAGAATATCCTGTAAAAGTGAAGGTTGTGGAGAATAGCAGGACTCTTGATGAAGATACCTATCTGGTAGAGATTCTTCCTCCCGAAATTCCCAGAGATCTCTACCTTAAACTGGAATATGAAATGGAGAGAAGGAATACTTCTGATATTTACAGGATCTACGGCTACCTTATCAACAAAGGTCTAGGCTCCGAAAAGAATGTATCCACAAACTTTACAGTGATAAACGAGAAGACCGGGGACCTGGTGTTTACATCTTCCGAGATCTATGGTGTGGGTGAGTATGACAAGACTCCTCTCTGGACCTGGTCGGATTATCCCTATGCAGTTGTGGAAATAGCATATGGAGAGCCCTCAGGAGAATCTTATATGCCCGTCCAGAATGCGGTGGTTGGAAAAAGTGGAGATCGTTTCAGGATTAATGTGACTTCGACGTGGCAGAACAGGTCGGTTTCTGCTGAGTTGTTAGTTCCTCCTGGAGGGAAAGGGGGTGATGCATATGATAAAGCTGTGTGAACTTCTCGGCAGCAGGTCTGCAAAACTTTTTCTTCTCCTGCTCCTGTTCTCCGGAATCTGTGCTGGTTGTCTTGGCCAGGAACCTATCGAGGCCAGGGTGGACAAACTGGTACGGAGCCTCGGGAATGAAGACCGGAATGTAAGTTATGCTTCAGCTTATGCACTTATCGATATAGGGGAGCCTTCGGTCAATTCTCTTATAAAAACTTTAGAAGATGATAACCCGCAGGTACGCAGCCTTGCCGCCTATTCCCTTGGAAGAATAGGAGAACCGAGAGCATCAAAACCTCTTATTGAGGCTCTTGAGGACCCTGAACCTGAAGTCCGTATGAATTCGGCTGAGGCTCTTGGAGAGCTGAAAGCTCCGGAAGCCGCGGACCTGCTTATTGAGCTCCTTGATGACGATAATGATGAAGTGCGCAGCAAAGCCGTATTTGCTCTGGGAGCCATAGGGGACCCGAAAGCTGCTCTTGCTCTCATAGAGCTGTTTGATGACAGGGAACTCGGGAGGTCTGCAGCTGGTGCTGTGGGAAACCTGGGGGACGAAGAGGCAGTTGAAAAACTTATTGAGCTGCTTGACAGCCGGAACCCGGATGTCCGTATCAACAGTATTCGTGCCCTTGGGCAGATCCAGAACCCTGCTGCTGTTCCCTACCTGGTTGAAATGCTGGACGATAAGGTCCCGGAGGTTCGAGAGGAAGCTGCCAGTGCTCTGGGTTACTTTAAAGGACCTAAAGAAATTGCCCGGACAGAACAGCCTCTTATCGATGCGCTTGGAGACGACGAGTTCGAGGTGCAGAAAGCTGCTGCCTACTCCCTCGGAGATATTGGAAGTAAAGAAGCAATACCCTTTATTGTGGCATTCCTTCAAGCTGAAAATCCGGCTCTCCACAGTGTTGCTGTCCATGCCTTGGGGAGATATAATGATCCTGATGCCACAGCCGCCCTGATCGATGCCCTTGATGATGAGAGCCGGCATGTAAGATTGGTAATTGTTCATTTTCTTTCCGAGACTGGAGATCCTCAAGCAGTTGATCCTTTTATTTCTTTACTTGGAGATGAACGTCATGAAATAAGGCAAAGTGCTGCAAATGGTCTGGGCAAACTTGGAGATCAGAAAGCCGTTGGACCTCTCCTCAAAGCTATGGAGACTGAAAAGGAAAGGGATGTTAGGGTTGCGGAGATCCGGGCTCTTGGGGAACTCGGAGGACCGGAAGCTGTCGAGGGTTTGCGCCGGATCAGCACGGATATGGAAGAATATAGGAATGTCAGAACTGCTGCGGAGGAAGCACTCAATAATATAGAGGGAGGAAGGGAGGAGAATTACTCTCCTACTTCCTGATACGCTGGAGGTAACAATGAGGCTTTATCAGCCTATCTCCCCGCTATACTGTGTCTTTTTCCCTGCCAGGGAGACCTGTGCTCATGATGCATTTTCAATCATAGTCATTGCAATCCGGGTCTGTTAATCCTCTACCAGTTCTATTGCGTCGGTAGGGCAGACCTCAACGCACTGTTCGCATTCTATGCAGTCTTCAGGACGCGCCACAACTGCTCTCTTTCCTTCTTCTGTTTCTTCCGCGTCAAAAACGTCCACAGGGCATGTATCATAGCATTCAAGTGAACAATGCATTTATTATAGTCAATTCTTGGGTGCACTTTTATCCCTTCAGGATTTTCGGCTTATTCCGGAATCTCTATCGTTTTTTTTCTGCTGAGCTCTTGCCGGGTACTCTGTTTGCTTTTCCTGGCAATTCTTTCCGGAGGTCTGAAATTCACTCCTCTACCAGCTCAATAGCATCTATCGGGCAGGCTTCCACACATTGCTCGCATTCTATACAGTTTTCCGGGCGGGCTACAACTGCTTTTTTTACCCCGTTCATTTCTTCAATATCAAAAACTTCTGCAGGACAGACCTCATAACAGGCAAGAGCGCCGTTACATTTGCTATAATCAATTACTGGATGCATATTTTCTCCATTTAATCGGTTTTTTACTGGATTTTAACATCTACCGTTTCTGTAGATTCCCTGTAGGGCACTTTCACATACAGTTTTCCATCAGTGTATTTTGCAACAGCTTTTTCCGGGACTACATTACAGCAAAATGCGTATGTTCCAGCGTATTCAACTCCGGTTTCTTCCTTTTTTGCCCTTATGAAAAAGCCTTCTTCAACCATTTTCAATTCAATATTCTCTTTCTTTACCCCGACCATATCTACCTCTATAAGCAGATTTCCCTCATCATCAGAACATGAAAGCACATCAGGTGACATTTTCACCATTGACATCTCTTACCCCCCGGTATTGTAAAATAATTCTTATTTATGTGACATAATTATAAAGCAAATCTAGATAATTATAGCGGGATCGCTTTATTTATATTTTATGAGGAATAACGCCTTTTCAGTTCCATTTTTCTTCTTTCTATTTTTTTCTCCTTTTCAATTATTTTTCTTCTTTACTATTATTTTTCTTCCCTTCTATTATTTTTCTTCTTTACTATTATTTTTCTTCTTTACTATTATTTTTCTTCTTTACTATTATTTTTCTTCTTTACTATTATTTTTCTTCTTTACTATTATTTTTCTTCTTTACTATTATTTTTCTTCTTTACTATTATTTTTCTTCTTTACTATTATTTTTCTTCTTTACTATTATTTTTCTTCTTTACTATTATTTTTCTTCCCTTCTATTATTTTTCTTTACTGCCAGAGCTCCCTGTTTTTATCAATGAAACCGCGCTGGACTTCTATCTTCGAAGCTGTGTAAATCAGGGCTGCAGGATGGTAAAGTTTAAGGATTGTCCTTCCCTCATGTTCTACCGGGACTCCCCACTCCAGTTTTCTTTCCGGGCAAAATGACTTTTCAGCTGTGTTGCCCAGGAGAATTATGAGTTTGGGGTTAAGAAGGGTTATCTGGGCAATAAGGAAGGGTTTGCAGCATTCTATTTCCTGTACCCTTGGCTTTCGGTTTCCCGGGGGACGGCATTTAACTGTGTTTGTTACGAACCAGTCTTCTTCCGAAAGCCCCATATACTCAACCATCTGGTCCAGCTTTTTTCCCGCCCTGCCGTAAAAGGGAATTCCTGATTTGTTCTCACTTTCTCCGGGGGCTTCTCCTATAAAGAAAACTTTCGGATTGCAGGATCCTTTTCCTATCACTCTTTTAATTGCACTTTCATGGAGAGGGCACCTTATACAGGCTATTATCTCCCGTGCTACAGTCTCATACCCTGCTTCAACCAGTTTTCTAACCCTTTCTTCACGGTTTCCGCAATTCTCTTCCTCTGCTACCATATCGATTGCCTCTCTGGCTTATTCTTTTCTTATTTTTCATATAAAAATAGTAATCTATCTCTTGAGATGTATACGAGGACAAACTTATTTATGGAAAAAATTCCATGACAAGATAACCAATACTGAAAGAATAAGATTCTCTTAAATTTTATTTATCAAGCTTTATTCTTCGATATATATAAAATTTTGTTTACAAAGGTGTGCTGAGGGTAATGACTTCCAGAAACTTTCTTACGATCGATGATTTTGACATACGCGGAAAGACGATTCTTTTAAGGGTCGACATGAACTCTCCTATGGACACTCAGGGTCACATTCTGGACGATATGAGGATCAGGAGTCATATTGCCACTCTTAAAGACCTTGAGAGTGCAAAAGTCGTTGTGCTTGCGCACCAGAGCCGGCCTGGGAAAAAAGACTTCACCACTATGAAACCTCATGCTCACCTGCTGTCCAGGTATCTGGGCAGGCAAGTTACTTATGTGGACGACATCTTCGGGACTTTTGCGAAGACTCAGATCGCTTCTATGGAAGACGGGGACGTCATCATGCTCGAAAACGTCAGGTTCTATTCTGAAGAGAGCCTCGAGAGGACTACAGCCGAGCAGGCCAATACTTTTATGGTTAAAAAACTGGCACCCTTTGTTGATATTTTCCTTAATGACGCGTTTGCGGTATCTCACAGGTCTCATCTCTCTGTTGTAGGCTTTACCGAAGTCCTCCCTTCCGGAGCAGGCAGGGTAATGGAAAAAGAACTTATTTCCCTGGAAAAAGGAGTTAAAAGTGGAGAGAGGCCAAGCGTTTTCGTGCTGGGGGGGGCAAAAGTGGACGACTCACTTAGAGTAACCGAAAATGTCCTCACAAACGGGGGAGCTGACAGAGTCCTCCTTACAGGGGTAGTTGCAAACGTTGCCCTTGCCGCTTCCGGAGTAAATATAGGAAAAGCCAATCTGGATTTCATTAAATCCCAGGGCTACGAAGACCAGATAGAAAGGGCGAGAGGTTTGCTTGCGAAGTTCGAAGATAAAATCGGACTTCCGAAAGACGTTGCTTTAAATGATAACAAAAAGCGTGTTGAAGCTCCTATTTCCGAACTTAATTCCGATTCTCTGCCCATTAACGATATAGGTCTTGAAACCATTGTGGACTACACCAATGAAATCCAGAATGCCAAAACAGTTGTCCTGAACGGCCCTGCCGGGGTTTCAGAGATTGAGGACTTTGCCCTCGGAACCCATGAAATTATAAAAGCTGCTATTAAATCCGATTTCTCTATCATTGGCGGCGGGCATATCTCTGTGGAAGTTGCACACCTCGGGCTTGAACACCGCTTTTCACACATAAGCACTGGAGGAGGAGCCTGTATTGATTTCCTTGCAGGGGAAAAGCTGCCAGGCGTCGAAGCTCTCAAGGCTGCTTACAATAAGTATCAGGAAGCTAAAAAGCTTTAAAGGCCTGTTTCCTGCAGCTTCCGGCAATGCCAGAAACCTACTTTAACCAGCTTCGATAAACATACTGTTACACCGGCGCACAGACATACAAGTAAACAGATACCCATAAGCTGATAATGACTTATAATCTGGCTGGTCTTCAGCTTAAAGATATGATTAACAGCTTAAGCTTATAAAAGGTTAAATGCAGTTACAGGTGTTGGTTCAAGCATGCTTACAGAAACAGAAGGCAGGGCTGCAGTCAAGCTTGCAAGGAAAACTATTGAAATATTTTTGTCGAAGGGAAAGTCTCCCAGACCTGACGCGTCAGGTGTTGAGCTTTCTCCGGTCTTTGAAGAATATAGGGGCGTTTTTGTCACATTAACCGAGGGCGGCCTCCTGAGGGGATGTATAGGTCATCCTTACCCTGATTCAACCCTTAAAGAAGCAATACTGGACTCCGCAATCTCTGCGGCAACCCGTGACCCTCGCTTTCCTACTGTTGAACAGGACGAGATGAAAAATATATTGGTTGAGGTTACTATACTGACCCAGCCTGAAAAAATCAATGCTTCTCCAAAGGAGCTTCCGGATAAGGTGGAGATCGGCAAGCACGGGCTTATCGTAAAACAGGGCTACTGCCAGGGTCTGCTGCTTCCACAGGTGGCGCCTGAGAATGACATGGATTCCATTGACTTTCTGAGCCACACATGCATGAAAGCAGGTCTTTCTCCGGATGCCTGGGTTAAAGGGGCAGAAGTCTACTGTTTCGAAGGGCAGATATTCAAAGAAAAGGAGCCTGACGGGGAAGTTATAGAAGAGAAGTTCTAAAGAAAAGTTCTGAAAGAGATATCCTGATTTTTTACTAAATCTGATTTTTTACTAAATCTGATTTTTTTACTGAATCTGATTTTTTTACTGAATCTGATTTTTTTACTGAATCCTGACTTTTTGAATATTTTTTTGAGAATCTGGAGTTATCTCTACGGGATCTTGAATACTTTTAGAAATCTGGATATTACAATTCAAATGTAGAGTGATCTTTTTGAGAACCTGCAGGCTCGGAGAGCCAGGACTTCTGGACAGTCTGTTTACAGTTTCTCAAAAAGATTTTTTAGGCAGAGGTGACTTTTAGTTTTTCAGGCTAATTTCAGGAAATGGCAGCTCTGAATTTAATCCGTTTTATTGGTGGTTTGTTTGTCTGTTTGAATAATTTACCAGACTCTCATCATTCATTTTGAATCGTTCATTTTTAATCGTTAATTTTGAATCATTCATTTTGAATCATTTATTCTGAATCATTCAATCTGAATTCTTTTCTCAGTTACGTCTTTCGTCTTTGGAAGCGTGACTGTTAAGACGCCGTTTTTGAGCTGGGCAGTTGCCCCGTCTTCGGTTACGTTATCAGGAAGAGGTATCTCACGGTAGTAGCGCATGAAAGACCTCTCTTTCCTGAGATAGCCTTCTTTTTCCGTCTCCTCCTCTTTTCCTTTCTGTGCGCTGATTACAAGTAAATTATCTCTCAGGTTCAGCTCGACATTTTCTTTGTCAATGCCGGGCAGGTCTGTTGTAACAATTACTTTATTGTCTTCTTCCGCAACATCGGTCAGAGGGGACAAGGTATCACTTACGTACCTGTTTTCAAGTGCAGGAAATGCTCTCATCATCTGTTCCATATATTCCTGCATCCTTCTGACCTCATCAAACGGGTCCCAGCTGTACACGTCACGGGATGGTCTCTTAATTGGCAGTTTCATGTACAAATTCCTCCTTGCTCAAATTACTCAGTTTACTTCTGTTGATTTATTGAGGTTGGTTGGTAATTTTTTGATCTTATCTGTAGGTGTTCCGGAGGTATGGAACAGTTTATTTCTTTTCTCCACGGGAAGTTGCCTTAAAGCATGGGAAGCTTTCCGGGTAGGAAATTCCTGTTTTCTCTGTCCATACTTGCAGGCAAAATAGATGAGAGCTTTAAACTCTCATCTGCCCTGTTGGAGGGAGAAATCCGTTTTTAAAGGTGCACAGGTTCACCTTCAGTCTGTTCGCAGATCTTGTTTACAGGTCTTGAGATGTAACTGGTTGCGTTGCCTTACAGTTAGTAATTTATGGTTACTGTAAGTTTGTATTGTTTCTCAGTTACTAACATTTAGTTAGTATTCATTATATTTAAACTCTTTGTTCAGCCTCTTTTTTTAATTTATTCATAACAGGTTATTTTTCTGGAAAAAATCAGAGTTTGCAGATGGAATGGCTTTTTTATGAACTTGAAGAGCTCAGGAGTTTACCAGATGGCTTTATTCTGCCGAAGAAAAAACTGATTAATGAGACTGAAGATCAGTGAAATAAGAATGAAAATGAAAATGAAAATGAAAAAGAAAGAATAAACGAAAACTAAACTTTCACCAGGCAAGCTGAGTTTACACAATAAATTCAGGAATTTCTCAGGCGTGGACTCAACTTATTTTCTCTATAAAAGAAACGAAGCTGGCTCTTAATTTTTCTTTTGTCGCGTCCGAAAATTCATCCAGCTTATCAAGGGTTTTCAGTGCCTGTTCAAAATAGAACTTTGCAAGGTCAGGGTCTATTTCAAGGTAGGTTGCTCCCATAATCACATACAGGTAGAGGAAGTTATCATATTTCTCTGTGAGTTTGCTGTAAAGCTCCTGTATCCTGTCATATTTCCTTTTTTCTGCCAGCTCTGATATGTAAATTCCTGCAAATTCATAAAATTCCGGGCCGTTTTCCAGCAGGAAATCGAACTTCTCTTCATCTTCCATCAGGCGGAATTTGTCCTCCATTTCCGCCACCAGCTCTTCATCGCTTAATTCCTTTTCTTTTAACCTTTCTCCAGCCTGTTTTTCTCTTTTTACTTCCCTTTTTTGCCTTTCTCCTGCATCTTCTCCCCGGAGCCCTTCTATATCCTCGTATTCTTCCCTATATTCTTCCCCATATTCTTCTATAAATTCAAAATAATCTTCCTCTTCCCCTTTCATGAGCATAAGGTCTGCGTGCTTATCCGAGAGGCCAATTTCGGCGGCAAGCTTCTTTATTTCTTTTTCATATTCTTCCTTTTCTCCCTCTGTGAAAAGGTCCATTATATAGGCTACCCATTTTATGTATGCCTGTTTGTCTCCCATCCAGGACCTGTTACTGATAACTTCCAGAACGTAATCTATTACCAGGTTTAATTCGTGGACTATTATCGGCTTTTCTTCAAGGACTTCTATAAGGCTTTTAATAATCTCTTTTTCAAGGCCACGGTTAAAAAAAGAAATGGGTCTGCTGCAGTTTTTCCTGAGATTCTTCAGTGCTGCTACTGCGTCTTTATCCGTTATTTTTCTGTCAACTTCATAATAGTAACGGGCAATCGAATACTCGACCGTTCCGATATACCCGGCATACTCGTATTCCTTTCCCTGCAGGCTTTTTATTTTCTTTGCTTCCGGTGTATCGGGTGCAAGGTAAAGGAAAAGCGAGCCTTCCTCCTCTCCAACGGATCTATCCTCAGTTTTATGATTCATAACTTCCCCTCCTTCACTCCCTGCTTTTTCCTTTTTCATCTCCCCTTTTTAACTCTCCCCTTTTCTTTTTCCTCTTCTTTTCTCCCTTTTCTTTTCTCTTCCCTTTTTCTTTTTCCTCTTCTTTTCTCCCTTTCCTCTTCTCTTCTCTTCTCTTCCCTTTTTCTTTTTCCTCTTCTTTTCTTCCTTTCCTTTCCTTTCCTCTTCTCTTCTCTACTCTTTTTCTCATTCCTCTTTCTTTTTCTCTATTCTCTTTCCTTTTTCTCATTCCTCTTTCTTTTTCTCTTTTCCCTTCTCTTTAGCGCCAAATTTCCCAATCCATATTAAGAATCTTCCCACTCCATTAAAATCTGAACGCAGCCCGTATATTCTTCGACTTCCTGCCCTGTTGCCCTGAGCCCATTCTTTTCGTAAAAGAGGATGGCTTTTTTATTATCCCTGTAGGCTTTAAGGAAAAGCCTTTTTTTCAGGGATTTTGCATGCTCAAGCAGTTCTTTTCCTGCTCCTTTTCCCTGTGCTTCGGGAGCTACAAAAAGTGCACATACTATCTCTCCTGCAAGTGAAATAAAGCCTGCGACCTCTCCTTCCTGTTCGTAAACATAATTTTCTGAAAAGGGGAGGTACTCTTTTTTCATCGCAGGTCTGTACGAAGCCCAGAAAGAGGCTGGCACAAAGGGATGGGCAATAACTGAGGCATCGTACCATATTCTTACCATGTCTTCCAGATCGTTTTCCCTGTAAACTCTGATCAACGCACCGGCTCCTGTTTTCAAGCTTCCCTGTTTTGTAACTTCAAGTTATCTGATTTGTAGAGAATTTACTGGCCCAGTGTTAAGGTTTCTCTGTTTTAAGGCTTTTACTGGTCTAAAGCTTAAAGCATATTCGCATAAATTGAATTTCAACTGAGTTGAATAGCAACTGAAGCGATTTTTAATAAACAGAATCTCAAATGAACTGAATTTCACATAAACCGAATTTCAAATGAACTGAATTTCAACTGAATCGAATCTCAAATAAATCTAATCTTATAACATAGCGGACACCAAAAGTATCCACTGAAAGATCATGGAGGCTCTGAAGTATTGGATGACACGGGTTATATCAAGGCTATTTAAAGACTTTAGATAAAAAATTAAGAAAAAAGGTAGTTATTTATAGAAAGAAAAATGTTTAAAAAATACCAGGCCGAAAGGGCTTCGGTCTGTAAAGGGGCTTTCACGAAAAACGGGTCCGAATCAAAAATAAAAAGTCGGAAAAAGTTTTTATATTTTAATCCATGGCTTCGATCTGGCGGATCAAGTCATTGGCATATCTTTCGGATAACTCCACATGTGGACCGCATGGTACGACTCTTACCAGCTTCCCATACCTGGATACGTACATGTCAGGCCCATGTGAAGTTTTTACTTTTGTAAAATTATATCCTTTAGGAAAGGTCATTGATTTAACCTCCACTTGTTATTATGTCTGGCATTCCATATTAATATTTTTTTACCTAATAATCGTTATGAATTATGGCTTCTGTGGATGAATCTGTTTTAGACTTATTTCAATTCAGGTATAATTATATTTTCACTTATATAAAATAAGTTTTAAATATCTTTCAATATAAAGGTCATTTTTATAACTCAGTTAACAGGCTTCATCATTTAAAATTAAATCACAATCATATCGGTGAAAAATAAACTGTATACAGATAAAAAAAGGTTCAAAGACGGTTATAGTTCACTGGTATTTTTCAATTATTTTAATGAGTTCTTCTTCGTCTCTGGCAAGGGCAACTATAGCCATCTCCAGCATCAAGTTAACTATCCCGTCCGAAAGCTCCCTGAAATCCGTCCTGAGCCCTATCACCGGCTTTCCTTTTGCATAGGCATAACCTGCCTCCCATGCTGTCCCGGCATCCACGTCTGCACCGTCAAGGACTGCAACAATAATGTCCGAGGCATCAATGCCTTCCACACATTTTAGAAATATGCATTCCTGGTTCTGTCTTTCGCGCTCCTGTGCCGCATCTTCTGCGTCTTCCTGGGGCAAAAAAACAGAAAAACCATTATTGAGCAACGTATCTCTTAATTTTCTGTTATATTCGAGTTCGGCATGCGTAAAGAGAGGGCCTGCAAGATAAACTAACTTTTTTTCGCTCAAATTCTTTCCTCCTGTTCCTCCGGAAGTCAGCACTCATAAGAATTTTATTGCAGGAAAAAAGGCTGATAAAGGTAAAATACTTTACCTTATTATTCGGTTTTCTCAGAGGCATTTGCTTGATTGAAGCTGGTATTATCTGACCGGAATATTCTGGAATATCCTTATATATCTGGAAATTTAAACTTTACTGTCTTAATATTAATTATATGACTTTTCTCTTCCCGGGGGATATGATGGTAAAGAAATTTTCAGCCTTAAAGGGCTCAGATGAAAAGGGTCTCGCTCCTGTTATCGGGACGGCAGTTACAATAGTCATCGTGTTTATTCTTGCAGGACTGGTTTCTTCAGTCTTTTTTGAGGAGTACGGCAATCCATCCAATAAGATATCACCAACAGCAAAACTGCAGATCTATTTTACCGGGGACGAGAGTTCCCTTGAGTTCAAACATGAAGGCGGAGATCAGCTTTTTTTCGACAGTCCTTCTATATCGGTTATTATGGACATTAACGGCAGCTCGTATCCGCTAAATGACTCCGAACTGGGAGCTCTCGAAACCGGAGAAAAAGGAGTTCTTGCGTTGAATAAAAGCGAATTGCTGCCTTCAATGGAGCTGAAGCCGGGAGAATGGGTTTCGGTAAAGGTAGTTGATTATGATAGTGGCGGCATTATCGCAGAAAATGATCTTGAAGTTAAAAGACAGATGCTTATAGAGCCGGAATGAGCCCGGATCAAAACAGATCTTATGAGCCATTATCTGCGTGCCAGCAACCCCCAGATCCTTCTCTCTTGTTTTTTTCGATAACAAGCTTAATTATCTTGTATTGACATTACACTGGCAGTGAATACCATGATCAAGGCAGGAATTATAGGAGCTTCCGGATATACAGGAGGAGAACTCCTGCGCTTACTTGTAAGCCACCCCGATGTCAGTCTTGAACTGGCGACCTCCCGGAGTCTTGCAGGAAAACCCGTAGCAAGCACTCACAGGCACCTCGAAGGCTTTCTGGACCTGAAGTACGAAAACCCCGGGCTTGAAGAAATCAGGGAGCGTTGTGACTTGGTTTTTTTGGCGGTGCCTCACGGGACCGGTATGAATTACGTCCCCGAACTGCTCGACGGTAGCACAAAGGTAATCGACCTCAGCGCGGACTACAGGCTTGATATTCCGGTATTTGAAAAAATTTATGGAATAAAACACAGCGACCCGAGGAATGCAGTGTACGGGCTTGTAGAACTTCACCCTGAAGCAGCCAGAGAATATTTTGTGGCAAATCCGGGCTGTTTCCCTACAGGAGCGATTCTCTCAGCAGCCCCGCTTGCAGCAGCCGGGCTGATAGATATCGCGGTATTCGACTCCAAAACAGGGATTTCAGGGGCAGGAATTTCTCCAACTGAAACCTCGCATTACCCGAATCTTGCAGAAAATATTGTCCCGTATAAACTTACAGCTCACAGGCACAGGGCTGAGATCGTACAGGAACTAACGAGGCTTGACGGAAATCTCCGAAACATCAGCTTCACTCCGCATGTAATCCCAACCATCAGAGGGATCTCTACAACTGCACACCTCTTTACAAAAGAGCCTCTTTCGACCGAAGATGTCAGGGGAATTTATGAGGAGTTTTACAGGGATAAGCCTTTTGTCCGGCTCCCGGGAGGAGTCCCGTCCCTTACTGCGGTCAGGGGTTCTAACTTCTGTGATATTGGCTTTGAAGCAGATAAAGAGAATAACAGGGTTGTTGTACTCTCGGCAATCGATAATCTTGTCAAAGGCGCATCCGGGCAGGCTATCCAGAACATGAACCTTATGTTCGGGCTGGTTGAGACCCGCGGTCTCTGGACGCCTGCCACAGCTCCATAAACGCAGAGCAGGCGAGAATATATAACTGGTGACGGATAAAAATAAAGAATGGAATTTATTTTGGGGTAGTCCGATGAAAGTAAAAGATGTCATGAATCCTGATGTTGTATTCTGCAAGCCTGAAAATACAGTTCGGGAAGCTGCAAAGATCCTTAAGGAAAACAACATCAGTGGAGCTCCTGTCCTTGAGGACGGAAAGCTTGTAGGGATAGTAAGTGAGGCTGACCTTCTTGAGCTGCTGGTGATCCCGGAAAAAGGAAACCTCTGGCTCCCGAGCCCTTTTGAAATAATAGAGGTGCCCATAAGGGAACTCCTGAGCTGGGAGGAAACCAAAAAGATGCTTTCTGATGTTGGTTCTACAAAGCTGGAAGAGATGATGACAAAGAGTGTGCACACAATCTCTTCCGAGGCATCCGTTGAAGAAGCCTCAGAACTTATGGTCAGGCACAGGATCAACAGGCTTCCTGTGATTGAAAATGGTTATGTTGTCGGAATTGTCACGCGCGGAGACATTATAGAAGGACTTGCAAAACTTTGAGTCTAAGGAGAGTTTTCATGAAGCAAATAGAGGGCGGAATTTGTGCAGTAAGGGGCGTATCTGCATACGGGATAAAACCCGGAAAAATGGGGATAGCTGTTATCCGTGCGGAAGGGCCTGCGGCAGGTGTTTTTACAAGGAATAAGGTAGTTGCGGCTCCTGTTACACTCAGCAGGGAACGGATTGAAACCGAACACAGGCTGTCTGCTGTGATTGCAAACAGTGGAAACGCCAATGCTTTTACTGGTGATGACGGTTTTCTGGACGCTATGGAAATGGCTTCTATGGTCGCTGAAAATCTAGGCCTGGACCCTGATAACGTTGCCGTTGCCTCGACAGGAGTAATCGGCAGGAGGCTTGACGTCTCCTTTATAAAGGAACACCTTCCTGAAGTCCTTGAAGGGCTGGGCAGTTCTCCCGAATGTAGCCGTGCAGCAGCAAAGGCTATCATGACCACGGACAGAGCCCTTAAAGAATCTGCTGTGGAACTTGACTGCGGGGTAAGGATAGGGGCAATTGCAAAAGGCTCCGGCATGATAGAACCGAATATGGGAACCATGCTCTGCTTTGCATATACTGATGCAAAGGTGCCTGCCGATGTCCTGGATGCGGCTCTGAAGATAGCTGTCGACAAAACCTTCAACATGGTTGTCGTGGACGGGGACACGAGCACGAATGATATGGTGCTTTTTACCTCCACCTGTAAGTCCGGAGTCAAGCCCTGCCTGGATTGCCTTGACGACTTTGAGGAAGGGCTTGTTTGTGTGTTTACCGACCTTGCAAAGAAAATGGCTAAAGACGGGGAAGGTGCGACCAAACTTATAGAAGCCAGAGTTACAGGGGCAAAAAAATACGAAGATGCCAGACTTGTTGCAAAAACCATTGTCCGCTCTCCTCTGGTGAAGTCTGCCATTTTCGGAAAAGACCCTAACTGGGGCAGGGTTGTAGCTGCAGCAGGGTATTCGGGTGCCGAGCTTGAGCAGGAAAGGCTCACTCTATCTTTCTCAGGAGGAGGAGAGGAGGTCGAACTTGTAAAAGCTGGGGAAATATCAACGGCTTCGGATCTTTCCCTCCTGAAGAAAATAATGGCAAATGATGAGATTATCATTAACCTTGACCTTGCAATGGGAGAAGAATCCGCAACTGCATGGGGCTGCGACCTGACTTACGATTATGTCAGGATCAATGCCGAATACACAACCTGAACCGAAAAAGAACGGTATTGTGTACGGGTATCGGGCACGGGTGTTGGGTGCACAGGGTAAACTCTGGAATATGCAGTTTTATGTGCCTGTTATGCCTGGATTTTATTTTTGATGCCTGCTATGGGTCTGGAAGCCGGCATCAGATCAGACTGGACTGCCCTCAGGCTCCCAATCTACACAATGTTAAATAAAATAACGTAGAATGGGAAATAGAGTAAAATACAGCAGATAACTCCTGTATTCAAAACCAGGGATTTATCCTGGTTTATTTATTTCATTATTCCAGAATAATATGTTTCTTGATTCTGGATACTTTATTTTATTCCCAGGGGGTTTACTGACGTGGACATGGAAGAATGGGAACAGCGCCATAATGAAGCATTTTACGATGCTAAAGAAGCCCTTCCTTATCTGGACGGGATGTTTGTAGCTTACAACAGCAATATTGATGCTATCAGGCACCTGGATGAAGAAGCCCTGACAAAGCTTATCGGGTTTTTCGATGAGGCTGAAATTCAGGAAAGGGTTGCGGTATACCCGAGAGAAATTGCCGATCCGTTGGATTTCATCGCCCGCCTGCTCATAGCTATGAGGGAAGGGAAAGCCGCAGAAGTGCCCACATATACCGAAGAAATCCATACGTGGCTGAAAGAACACCTTGGTTTCGACTATGCCAGAATGGGAGGCCAGGCAGGAATTATTTCAAACCTTCTTGCCCGGTTAGACCTGAAAAAGGTTGTGGCTTATATTCCCTGGCTTTCAGCAGAGCAGGCAGAATATTTTGAAGATAACGGCAACATCCTTCACCCTAAAGTAGAAAATGGAGAAGTCGTCCTCAAGACTCCTGCAGAGGCTTTCAATCCCGGGATGGGGTCAAAGGTCAACTGGATATTTGAGTTTTCCAAAGACCTCAAAGTGTCCTGCGCAGGGAGCACTTTCAAAGTGCCCAGGGACAACCGCCTGATTATCTCTTCCCGCCCCAAATGGATCCGCCTTGATATGGACAGAGCGATATATGACCAGCTTGAGACCATCTTTCCGGTTGACGGGGCAATGCTTTCCGGTTATCAGATGATAAAAGAAGAATATGAGGACGGGTCTACCTACAAAGATTATGTTGAGCATTCCGTAGAAGTCATTAATAAGCTGAAGTCATTGAACCCTGACCTCCGTATCCATGTGGAGCTCACTTCCATCCAGAACCGGGTTATAAGAAAGGCAATCCTTACAGAAATTGTTGCAAGGCATGTCCATTCTCTCGGGCTTGACACTGTAGAAGTTGCAAATGCTCTTAATGTACTCGGATATGAGGAGCTTTCATATTCCGTGATCCGGAAGGGAGAAAACGGGATTATGTCCCTTTACCAGGGGGCTGTCCAGTTAATGAAGGACCTTAAACTTGAAAGGGTACATGTTCACTCTCTTGGCTTCTATATATGCATCCTGGCAAAAGGCCACCCTCTAACCCTGAAAGAACACAGGGATGCCCTGCTCTTCTCCTCTGTCCTCGCAGCTTCCCGGGCCCTTCACGGAAAAATCGAAGACCTTAATGAAGCCGAAACCGGCCTGGACGTGCCTGTCTCAGCCCAGGGCCTGGAAGATCTGGAGACCTTCAAGCTTTACTGTACAGGAAGAAAGCTATGCAGCCCGGATGAATTTGAATACGGGTACATATACGGGTCAGATCATGACGCTATCCTCATACCATCCAAAGTGGTGGACAGGCCAAAAGCAACGGTAGGAATAGGAGATACCATTTCCGCAGGGGCTTTTGCAGCCATGCTTGCAAGGATGAAACAGATAAAATCAGGGAAATAAGTTATGTTATAAATTTCCAGAAATTTCTGAGAAGAGACTTTTCTGGAAATTATTTTCCGGATAGGTTTTCCAGGGTAGATTCTTATCTTCCACGCTTTATAACGGATTAAGTGATTCCCAGCATGGAAGCCTGAAAAAGGCTCCCTCTCCGTTTTAATTTACAGGAACAGGTCAGATGAAAATACTTTGTGGCTATAATGTAAATATAGACTCCGTATACAGGATAAACGGAGCTGAAATCTCGGAACTGCTGAAGTCGTTTGAAAAGGCTCAAATTCTTGAAAAAATGGAGAACCCTCCCGGGAAAATCCTTTCAGAGTCTGATTTCGTGGCAGGGCTAGTTTACTGTATGAAAAACGGTTGTGGAGCCGAATGGCTTGTTTTTGAACAGGGAGTCTTTGAGTTTTTGAAGAACCGGTATCTTGAAAAGTCCATTGTAAGAATGGGCGGAAATGCAGGGATTATGGCAAACGTCCTTTCCGAGATGGGGGCTTCGAGAGTCGTCCCGAATGTTGCTGTTCCTTCAGAAACCCAGCTCTCTTTATTCTCAAAAAAAGCAGTCTATTTTCCGGGCACTCCTCTTCAGGCAGATAAAGAGCCGGGAAAAGTAAACCCTGAAGACGAATCTATAAAAAATACTCAGGAATCTGAAGATGCGCGTAAATCTGAAGATGCACATAAATCTGAAGATGCACATAATGCACGGACAGGCAGCACAGGTACTTCCAGAACCCAGGACCCTATCCATTTCGTTTTTGATTTTTCAGAAGGCGAAACTTTTTCCCTTTATGGAAAAGAAATCCGGGTCCCCAGGGAAAACCGCTTTATTGCGACCTGCGACCACCTGAACTTCAGGCTCTTTACCAGCGCTGCTTTTGAGAATTATGCCCTGGACAATGCAGGAGAAATGGACGGGGCACTCATATCAGGCTTCCATCTCCTTCTTGATACCTATCCTGACGGCAGCACTTACGGAGAATATCTTGAAAATTCTTTTTCCAGGCTTAAAACCTGGAAATCAAAAAATGAAAATCTCAGGATTCATGTGGAACTGGGGCATTTCGCAAGCAGGGATATAGCAAACTCTGTATTTTTAAAATCTGCCGGAATTTCGGACAGCATCGGAATGAACGAAGACGAGCTTGCAATCTTTAATTACCTGCACGGAGTCCCTGCTGAAGGCCTTTTGCGTATGGAAGCCGAGTCCATAGGAAAGGCAGCCTGTAAACTTGCTTTTATGAACGGGCTTGAGAGACTCTTTATTCATACAAGGGAGTTTGTTCTGACTGTATCAGGGCCGGATTCCGGAAATTCTGACAGTTCAGGAATTTCAGAAAAATGGGATGAAAAAAAATGGAAAGACAGAGAAAGTCCAGCTCTGCTGAAGGAAGCCGGGAAAATAATCGAAGCCATGAGCTTCGGACAGAAGTGTGCAGGAGCATATGCCGCTTCAGGGAAGCTCGAAGGGCGGGAATTTATGGAAAAAGAGGCTTTGAAACTTCAGGAAAGCGAGATTGGAAGAAAGCAGTTGCAGCTTTTCCTGAAAGCCTTCGGAGGAGCTGCCTGTGGACGGGGAGCATATGCTTTAATGGAAGGCTGTATGCTCTGTATTCTCCCCACTCTTCTCTGCAAATCCCCGATAACTACGGTTGGGCTCGGGGACACGCTGACTGCGGGAACTTTTTTGAGGGGGCTTGAGCTGGATGTACAGACTTGATCCCGATTTTTTCAACCTTGATTATACCCTCGACTGCGGCCAGGTCTTCCGCTGGGAAAAGAATGGAGACTGGTGGACAGGGGTTGTAGGAAACAATGTTATCCGTCTTTCCCAGGAGGAAGACAGCCGGGAACTGCTAATTGACTCCAAACTCCCTCCCGAATTTTTCTCCCGTTATTTTCGCCTTGACGACGACCTCCCTTTAATTTACGAGAGCATCAACAGGGACCTTCTGATAGACAGGGCAATAAAAAGATATAAGGGCCTGCGCCTGATCCGTCAGGATCCCTGGGAATGCCTGATTTCTTACATGCTTGCCACGGCTTCGAGCATTCCGACAATTCAAAAAAGGATCTGTCTTCTGAGCCGGATCTTCGGACAGGAGCTCGAAGACGGATATTTCAGTTTTCCGGACCCTGAAACTCTTGCAAACGCTGATATGTCCATGCTTGACCTCTGTAAGCTGGGCTTCAGGGCAGACCGCATAAAAATGGCAGCAGAGGAAGTCTGCTCAGGGGAACTGGACTTTAACACCCTTTTCCGCCTTGAATACAAATACGCCAGAGAACGCCTTATGAGGCTCCGCGGCATAGGGGAAAAAGTTGCTGACTGCGTCCTCCTTTTCGCTTTTGAGAAAATGGAGTCTTTCCCTGTAGATACCCACATCAGGCAGATCATCCAGCATTACCATATCGATGACAGCTACTTCGAAACCTGCACAAACCTGAGCTGTATGGGAGACTGGGGACGGGAATATTTCGGACGCTACTGCGGGTATGCCCAGGAGTATCTTTATTATCAGAAAAGGGTTGAGGGGTTTGTGAGTCTTTATTGAATTCTCTTCACTAATTCCTTTTTAATGATTTTTGACTTTTAGATCCAAATAATTCAATTTGATTATAAATTGATACAGGAACTCAAGCCTGTATTTTCTTCTTTTATTCAGTTTGTATAATCATAATATGAATCAAAAACATTAATAATTTTTATAAAATATATGTTTAAATCAAATTATGCTGGCATATTCTGACGCAGGCAATAAGATAATCACTGAAATTAAAAAAATTATTATATGATTCCTTTGAAGACTTATGTTTATTGTCTTATGTTAATTGTTTTTCCCTTCGGTGGTGGTATTATTTCTAATTTAAAATTTGATCGAAAAGAGAGGTTATTTGATAAAAGAGAAAGGGACAATGATGGGAAAGAAAGATTATTTGAAAGAGATATTGATCGAAAAGAGAAGTTAGCCCAAACTTATATTACGGTTTATGGTTTGTTTATTGTTTTTGGTCAAATTGAGACTGATTCAAAGCCTGTGATTCGTGTTGCTTTTAGTTTTTTTATTTTTATGATATCATATTGTATATTAATCTCCAATCTTAGTTATTCGACTAATAATTCATCTACTAATAGTTTATTAATTACTACTGCCAATGTAGCTGCATTTTATTCATCTGGTTTATTTAGTTTTTCTTTTTTAATGTTTCTTTCTCAAGATTTTTATTTACCAATTTATAGAATTATAACGGATTATCAAACAGGGGTATTCATTCTGATATTATGGAGTTCTAGTTTTTTGTCATTACTATTTTCTAAACATAAACCTAAAATTATTCAATTATGGTTTATTATTGTCTTTATTGTCTTCTTCATAGATCAGACCAGAGATATGCTAGCAGATTTACATTCTTTGATGGTTTAATGAGAACTAATGGAAAGTACCTATCCTGTGTAAGAGTTCGGGGGGCAGCTCCCTGAGTACTCTTCTCTATGAAAAATCGAATATTGAGGAATGATTTGTACTTAATAGTAAATTTACACCCATTTCCTCAAAAAAACCCTGAAATCCTGATCTTTTAACCTGCAAATTTCCGCATTTTCAATAACCTCAAAGCCTTTATTCACGCTCTGATAAACCTGTTTTCCCAGGGAGCAGTTTAGAAGCTGTTCTTCAAGGAGCCCTTTTGCAGTTGTGTATTTTCGGTGGACTTCATAGACGTACTTCCCGTTTTCGATATATCCTCCAAAAACATTTTCAGCTCCTTCATACTTGTCTTTGAACTTCTCAGCATGTTCCCTGACCCATACCGGAGGACCAGTTCTCTTTTTCACGTTGGGGAGGGTGCCTGAGATAAGTTCGAGCATAACCACGGTTTGGGGTTTCCCTGACCAGACGCCGGTTTTGATCACTGAAAAATCGTATTCGCTGAGGAGGGAAGATGCAGCCTGTTCCATTTTATACAGTTGCGGATAGAGCACGTCGTCCACAACATCAGGCGTCTCGAAGACGATTGCAAGCTGTGAAGTTTTCCGGCTTTCCAGTTTTTCAAGAAACTCTTTATCCTCGATGGGCAGGGGAGATTCAGGGAAAAAGAATTTGATTTCCGGGCTTTTCAGAAACTCCCTGCAGTGGTCTATGAACATGCAGAATTTGTCAAGAGAGAGGGCTGCTGCAACATTCCGCTTCGGGTCTGTCGGGTCCACCATTACCAGGGGTTCGCTGTGCTCCAGTTCCGAGTGCTGCATAATATCTATTTTCTTGCCGGGCTTCCATGAAGAGGCTGCTTTTACGGTTTTTTCGAAAGAGCCGTAGTAAATGATAAGGAGTTCGGTCAGGTAGCCTGAAAATCCCTGTGTTTTCAGTTCCGAGCCGTAGACTCTGCCCCCGCGCATAAACTGCTTCATGAGCAGGACATCATCTTCCCTACCTTTTATGCGGGATTTTATGAATTCATTATGGAAAGGTGTCCTGTCGACTGCGGATTTTAGCTGGCATGCAGAACAGACCCGGAAGCAAGGGACAAGGTCCACATCAAAGCCTTTGTAAACAATATTCAGGTAAGGGTGTTCAGCATGGCGGTCTTCGGCATATTCCGCGTGTTTTGCAACTTCCCTGGCAATTCCCATTCCTCTTATTTCCAGGTCTTTTCTGGAAGTTTCTTCGGGAAAGCTGATAAAAACATCAATATCGTGAGTTCCTGAGAGCCAGGTGCCTCTTGCAGCAGAACCCACCATCTTCACAAAAATATCAGGCACGCAAAGTTTCTCTGCTGCTGCTTTTACTTCTGCGGCAAGCTCATCCTGAACAGCCATGAGTTCTTTCCTTTCGGCTTCCGTGGGTTTAATCTTTTCAAGGACGGCAAGCTTCAGGTCTTCTGAAATACTGGTATCTGTATCCATGCCGGGACGGCTCCATACGTTATTAATCGTTTATGACAGTAAATTATTGAATATGCAATTTATTCTCGAATCTGCAGTGATTCTTAATTTTATAATGATTCTTAACTGGTACTGACTTTCTGGTTACCTGCTGGTAAATTCAGTTAATTAGTTCGTGGTTTTACTGGACTTGTAATTTCAAAGGTCAGAAACCTTCTCTTTTAACTTATATTTTGTGGATCTTTATATAGAATATAGAATATAAAATTTTGAAATACTGGTTATTTCCCGGATTGTAAGGCTGGAAAATTTTCTTTCATCCGGGCATTTACACGTTTCTGTTCCTATGTCGCTGGATGCTCTTTGAGGAGTCCTGGGATAAGAATAGAGTGTGAACTTTAAATAAAATGAACTGCATTTCTATTCCCCGAATCCGGCAGTTTTGCTGGTTTGCCTTACCTTTAATTCAAGCTTAATTCAATTAATTTTATTTTAATTTCGGCTTGATTTCAGTTTAACTGCAGCTTATATCAAATTGCCTTACTTTAACTCCTATCTGCCACCTCATAAGTTTCCCATTCCCTATAAATCCGGTTGTGAAAAAATATGCTTGTCTGGCTTTACTGGATCATCACTCTAACAATTGCTACCTATGCATCCGTGTATATTATTAAAAAAATGCCTGAGAATGGATTTGCAGCCCTCACCGCTTTCTATGTAGTTTACCTCGCAGCTTCGCAGGTACTTGCTACACGCATTATCGTGTTTGACCTTGGCTTCTATTCCTTTTTCGCGCCCGCAGCGGTTTTCATTTATCCTTTTATTGCCCAGGTCGTGGATATGATTAACGAAGTCTACGGGGAGAAAAGGACGCATATATCCATCCTTATCGCTTTTGCTACCCAGGTACTTTTTGTACTCTTCATAGGCATGGTTACAAACCTCAGTCCTGCACCTTTCTTTGAACTTGAAGATGCCTGGAAGAGTCTCTTCGGGCTGAGTATCAGGATTACCATTGCAAGCTGGGTTTCTTTTCTGGTCTGCTCGAACCTTGATGCCTGGATCTTTGCATCCCTTAAAAAGCGTTTTTCGGAAAAAGAAAAGAACTTCAAGCATGACACCATGATAAACCCTTATATCTGGCTACGTTCAGGGGCTAGCGACTTTGTTAACCTTACTCTGGACTCTGTGATATTTGTCTTTATTGCTTATTATGGAGTTATGCCCGTGCTCCCTCTGATTATAGGACAGCTCATCAGCAAGAATGTTATAGGTTTTCTGGACAACCCCTGGTTTGTGTTCTACAAAAAATTACTTAATAAAAATACAAATGGTTAAACACACAGATTGTTGAAAATATACATTGTTGAAAAACTCAAATTGCTGAAAAATATAAATTACTGAAAATACATATTATTGAAAATATAAATTGTTGAAAAATATAACGGATTAAAATATACAACTCTTTAACACATAAGGATACTTGAAAAGTAATAATACTTGCTAAAAATTCAAATTCTTGAAAATAAGTTCTAAATTTAACAGCTAAAAATATAATATTTTTTTATATCTTCCTTTGTTTATTTTTAAGCTGTTATATCCCTTTATTTCTTTTTTAATCCTTTTTTAGATCTTATTTTTTTCAGTTTTTCGTTTTATACATTCAGGACAGCCCAAAAACTTTTATCTAATTACTTCAATACTTAGAACTGTATATAGTTGAATATTTCAATATGTTCAAAGTGATATGGGGTATCCGGATACGGGAAAAAATCCAGGGGAGTACTCAGGAACTTTTTTGTTTCTATTTCTCCCGGACTTCCTTACGGCCAAACCCCTGCTCCAATCCATTAAAAGGAGGTTTAACTTGGGGAATAAAAACTACTTAAAAATTCTATGCCTATTTTTAATGCTCGGATTGCTGTGCGAATCCGCAGCTGCACAGGTTTCGGGCTCATCAGGCAACCGCATATGGGATGCAAATTTAAGCCAGAACCTTACCTATACCTGGACGCCGCAGACATATTCGGGTTTTTACTATGACCTGGATACCGGGGAAGGCTCGGAAAATATGACTATCCAGCTTACAGAAGGCAGTCGGAGTGTCCAGAGAAACGGATTGCAGTATGAGACAAGGCCCATCGAAACAAACTTCGAATATGGGAACTGGGGCTCTTACCAGGTTATAGGATTTATGGCTGAACGGTATTTTGCTGGATATACTGAAAATTCTAATTTTGTGAATGACGATATAAGCGTAATCTCGGACGGTCAGCTTTCAAAAATATTGATTGACAGCGATGACAGGAAATCCCTCTACACAGGCTCTTCCCTCATACTTGAAGAAGGCTATTCCCTGAACATCGTGGAAGTCGATGTTAACGGAAACACGGTCTGGGTTCAGCTCGAGAAAGACGGGGATGTGATAGACAACGGTTTCCTATCTTCCAACAGTAACTATGTCTATGAAACTGATCTCGGGGACGCAGATGATGTACCTCTGATCGCGGTCCATTTAGCTCAGATATTCAGGGGCACGGAGACAAATGCTATATTTGTAGAAGGAATCTTCCAGATATCGGACGAATATGTCCAGATCGAGAATGGGGACAGGTTCGGGAAAATGGAGATCAGTTCTACTTCGAGTTCCGGAATCATAATGAGAAACCGTGATTCTTTTACTCTGGGCAGAGGAGATACGGTTGACATTATGGGAAAACTCAGCTTTGTCGTGGCTGACTCCAGCGAGCTTCGCTTTGCTCCCATAGTTGAAATTTCCGAACCAGGAACCTATGAACTGAGGGGAACGGTTCATGACGAGACATTTAATACCACTGTCTGGACGCCTTATAACTTTGAAGGGTTCTATTACAGCATAGATGAGAATGTCTCAACCGAAAGCCTGACCCTGACAGAAGAGATTAGCGGCAGGTCGATTGATGACGAGGCCCTTGTCTATTCAACCAGCCCTGCACTCGTGAAATTCGAACAGGAAAGCTGGGGTTCCTATCAGGTCATTGGCTTCATGGCAGAGAAGTATTTTGCAGGCTACCCTGCGAATACCTTCGGAAATTCAAGAAGCGTGAGTGTCCTTTCAGATGATATCCTTGCAAAAGTTTTGATTGATGACGATCACAAGAGGTCTATGTTCACGGGCTCCTCCATAGCTCTTGAAAATGGCTACTCCCTCAAAGCCGCAGAGGTCGATGTAAACGGTAACAGAGTACTTCTCGAGCTGTACAGGGACGGAGAGCTTGTGGATTCCGGGATAACTTCCAGCAATGGGGACTACATCTACGAAGCGGATATCGGCGGGGCGGAAGATGTCCCCATGATCGCAGCCCACATAAGCACAGTCTTCCGTTCACGTGAAACTGACGCTGTGTTTATAGAAGGCATCTTCCAGGTCTCAGATGATTATCTTGAGCTTTCCCAGGGCGACTCCTTCGGCAAGATGGAAATCAGCACCATATCCAGTTCAGGAATTACAATGAAGAACGAGGATTCAATTTCCCTTTCAAGGGGCAATACGATCAGCCTGATGGGCAATGTAAGCTTCAAGGTAGCTGATTCAAATGTCCTGCGTTTCTATCCATTCGTTGAAGTCAAGAGCGCGCCACAGGACCAGCTCAGGATAGAAACCCCTGATGTCTTTGTGGTCGGAGAGGCTGCAGAAATCTCTGTAACCGCAAGGGATGCTGCAGTCAGTGACGTTGAAATCCGGCTCGGCAACCAGAGCATCGGAACCACAGGGGACGACGGGATCCTTGCCTACACCCCAACCCTGGAGGGCGATTTCACTTTATATGCAAACAAGGCAGGCTACCTCTCCGGAAGTAAGGATGTGGATATTGTCGGAGCCGGAGTCCTGAAACTGCTGCTCTCAGTTTCTCCTGAAAACATCAGGGAAGGAGACCAGATAAGCATCAGGGTTACTGATTCTGTAGAGAAACAGCCTGTCCCCGGAGCAGATGTATTCTTTGGAGGGCAGAAAGTTGAAGGTCAGACAGGTACGGACGGCACTGTATCTTACTGGGTAACCGCTCCGGGCACATTCACAGTAAATGCTACAAAAGCAGGTTATGAAGAAGGAGAAATTATTGTTGAAGTCTCTGAAGACAAAGCCGAATTCGAGTTTTCAGACCTCTTAATTGAACCTGCTTCTGTTAAGGGCGGAGATGCAGTCACAATCCAGGTAAATGTTACAAACACCGGTAACATTGCAGGAGAAACCGAAGTGGAACTTCTGGTCAACAATGAAACCGTGGACTCCGAAACCGTAAGCCTGGAAGCTGGCGAGACCACAACAGTCGAATTCTCGCACACTGAAAAGGAACAGGGCGACTATACGATTGAGATAGGAGACCTGAGCGGAACTTACGAAGTAACGAAATCAACTCCCTTCCTGACCGGCGCTGCAACCATCGGCATACTTGCCACAGCATTTATACTGCTAAGGAAAAGAAGGGACTGAACAGGTTTCTTCTTTTTCGTAGCAGGGACCGGAAATATTTTTTGATTCCGGTCTTTTTCTTCTTTTTTGTTTTTTAAGCACCATTCAGGACTTATTTAAGTCAAAAGTAAATTATCTGCCCTTTCTCTTCTTTCTGTGCAGTCTGTTTATCCTGGTCGGGCATGACATGCCAGGTTCGGTAAATAGAGTAAGGCTTCAGGATAAGAGATATTTTTGTAATTTAATTTTTTTAGCCCTTTATGAAAAATTTACTCCATACTCTTCTTACCCGGTCCTCCCTGGTCCAGTCCAATACCATTGTCATAAATCAGTTTCTTGAGCGAGCCGGGCAGGTGAAAAGGACAGCGTGGTGTTGAAATTGCACCATAATTCTCAGAAAATCTTCAATTTCCTGTGCTCTAAATGAAATTCGGGTGGCAAGAAACACTTTAAATAGAATCGCAGGCAGGAGTGTAAGAGAAGGATTACCATGTTTGAAACCCTGAGTACTTTTATTGCCGATTACGGTTACCTGAACCTTTTTGTCCTGAGTTTTCTGGCTTCTACAGTCCTGCCTTTCGGCTCAGAGGCTCTGGTAGTCGCTCTTGTTTACCAGGGGTTCAGCCCTTTTTCTGTGGTTATGGTGGCCACTACCGGAAACTTCCTGGGGTCATGCACCACTTATTATCTGGGCTTAAAAGGGCGGCATGTGCTTGAAAAATACCTTTCTCCTTCTCCGGAAAAGCTCGAGAAAAGTGAGAGGCTTTTCAATAAATACGGGGTTTATACTCTCCTTTTTACCTGGGTTCCGGGCATAGGAGATGTAATTACAATGGTTGCAGGACTTATGCAGCTGTCTTTCAGGTCTTTTTCAGTCCTGATTTTTATCGGGAAATTCGGGCGTTATTTTGCAATTGCTTATTCGGTAGTATTTTTCAGTCACGGGCTTTGAATTCGTAAATTAGGTTCATAGCAATTGTGGGAATAATGCCTTCACCGGGAAAAATTCAGTGGAAAGAAGCATTAATTCACTGAAAAAGAGCTTTAATTCAGTGGAAAGGAGCTTTAATTCACTGAAAAGGAACATTCTATGATTTCATGATTCTATCCCAAACGAAATTTTCTTTTTAAAAAAGCCTTACTTTTAAATCTTCTTATTTTTATTCAAAAGTATACCCTTCCTGACGATCTTATTTCAAGACTTCTTTTCTAAACGAACCAAATGGATATATTTATATATTTCAGGATACAATACTTTTTTGCTAAAGCAATTTTAGTTGATTATATTTTGCTTTGCTTGCCATTCTGACCTGTCTTCCAGGTCTAAAAACAGGATCTATATACGTTATAACCTCCATTTTTATTTTTTTATTTTTTTTATTTTCATTATTATCTTTTTAATCATTATACAACTTTACTTTATTATCTCTTTTTCCCTGCTTACTGATACTGATATTAAATTCTACCTTTGTCAGGATATTTTTCACAGCGTCTCAAGTTATTGATTCATTTTTATTTATTCTTTATAATATATAATGTTCCTGCCAGTTTATGCCTGATATTACTCAAGTTTGCTTGTTCTGTCTTATCTGTCCAGATTTTCAAGAGTTGTATTACCTTCAAATTAATTTTTATAGGCTCTTGCGCACCCGTTTCTCTTCCACCGTAACCTTTATGTATTCTATAACTCAATCTAACTTTACTTAATCCCAATAATCTTTACTTGATATCCTTGCGGTGATCCTATGCATATAATGGAAGGTTTTTTACCTACTCCCTGGTGGCAGTTATGGTTTGCAGTATCAATTCCCGTGATACTGTACGGCATTTACAAAATGAACAATCTGGTCAAAGAAAAACGCGAAATATTGCCTCTCCTTGCTGTCGCAGGTGCGTTTATTTTTGTGTTATCCTCCCTGAAATTGCCTTCGGTAACCGGAAGCTGTTCCCACCCTACAGGAACCGGAGTTGCAGCAATTATATTCGGTCCGGCAATATCCGCAGTGCTCGGGACTATCGTGCTTCTCTATCAGGCACTTTTCCTTGCGCACGGGGGACTCACAACTCTTGGAGCAAATGTCTTTTCCATGGGCATCGTAGGGCCTGTGGTAGCATACCTTGTTTATAAAGCAGGTATGAAAGCTAATATCAACTTCTTTGTCGTGGTCTTCCTTGCTACGGCTTTTGGGGACTGGGCAACCTATCTAACTACATCCGTGCAACTTTCTCTGGCGTATCCTGCAGGTGGAGCGCTTACTATTGCAGGTTTCATGAGTTCATTCGGCAAATTCGCCACAGTCTTTGCAGTTACTCAGGTGCCCCTTGCGATCATGGAGGGAGCTATCAGTGCCCTGCTCTTCAAGTACGTTGTCAACGTCAAGAGCGACATCCTGGTTGAAATGAAAGTCATTGAAGATGCTGTTGTAAGAAAACTGAGAGGTATTTCCGCATGAGCAGAAAACTGGAACTTATTGTACTCGCAATTTTCCTGGTCTTTGCAGTGCAGTTCGTTTATATGTCATCCACGTCAGACGCCGAATACGGAGGAGCTGACGGGGAAGCTGAAAATGTTATCAATGAGATCACCGGCGGAACCTATGAGCCAAATGCAGAACCTTTCTGGGAGCCTCCAAGTGGTGAAATTGAAAGCCTCCTCTTTGGCCTTCAGGCAGCTATCGGCGCAGGGATTATCGGTTATTTCCTTGGCTACTACAAGGCAAAAGGCCGATACGAAAACGATCTTGGATATAAAGATAAAAAAAAGTCAGAAAGTGACAAACATTCCTTATAATTTCTTTTCTACCCCTTTACTTTCCTGCCTTCATTGCAGGAAAGTTTTTATCTTTTGCCTATTATTTTTAACCTTTGATTTTTGCTTAAATCCACAATCTGCGGGTTTGCTATATGACAAATATTCTTGATGATTATGCGCTTATGAGCCCACTCAGGCACATAAACAACTGGCTAAAGCTTGCAATAGTCTTTTTCGGGCTGCTTGTGGGAGTCTCATCCACGTCTCCCATAGCTCCTCTCTTCATAGCCCTCTGCATGAGCTTTGCAACTGTTGTTCTCGGCAGGACTCCCCTCAAATTCTACCTGAAACTCCTGCTCGCTCCTGCAGGTTTCGCTCTTACGGGTGTGATTATTATCGCTTTCTTTTCAGGCTCGGGGCAGGAACTGTTTTCCTTCAAACTCGCGGGTTATCCTCTTGCGGTAACTGCAGACGGGCTTGAGCTTGCCCTCCTTGTGCTTTCACGGTCTTTAAGCGGGATGTGCTGCCTTTACTTCCTTGCGCTTACAACCCCGATGATAGAACTCTTTGCCGTGCTCAGGGCTTCCAGGCTACCGGAATCACTCATAGAGCTATCCATGCTGATTTACCGGTATATTTTTGTTTTCCTGGACATGGTTCTTTGCATAAAATATGCCCAGACAGTGAGGCTGGGCTATTCGAATTTCAGGCGGTCACTCAATTCAATAGCCATGCTCGGGAGCACGCTCTTTATCAGGTCCTGGGAGCAGGGAGATAAGCTCTTCCTTGCCATGAATTCCAGGTGTTATGACGGAAAAATGACCCTTTTCGAAGTGCACAGGCCTGTAAGGGCGGTGGAACTCCTGCTGACCTCTGCTTATTTCCTCTCAGCTCTTGCACTTTTTTATTTTACAAAAAACATATCCATCATTTGAGGAACATATCATGATTATTCTTGAAACCAGGAGCCTTAAATATTCTTACCCTGACGGGACTGCAGCTGTTCAGGACATAAACATAGAGATCAAAAAAGGAAAAAAGGTTGCCTTTGTAGGGCAGAACGGCTCCGGTAAGTCCACCCTTTTCCTGCTCCTTAACGGGACTTTAAAGCCACAGGAAGGTGAAATTCTCTTCCATGGGGTTCCTTTTAAGTACGATTCAAAATCCCTCCGGGAAATCCGGAAATCCGTAGGAATCGTTTTTCAGAATTCCGATGACCAGATCTTTGCTCCCACAGTATACCAGGACGTAGCTTTCGGGCCTGCAAACCTCGGTTATTCAAAAGAAAGAGTCGATGCCTGTGTGCAGAGTGCCCTTGAGTATGTCGGGCTCATCCGCCTGAAGGACAGGCCTCCTCACCACCTCAGCGGTGGGCAGAAAAAAAGGGTTGCAATTGCCGGTGTTATGGCAATGGAGCCTGAAGTGATCATCCTTGATGAGCCCCTCTCAAACCTCGACCCCGTAGGGGCAGACGAGATTATGGATCTTCTCAACGAATTCAACCATTTCGGGAGCACCATTATCATATCAACTCATGATGTGGACCTTGCATACCGCTGGTCTGACTATGTTTTCCTTATGTCAAACAGCAAACTTATAGGGCAGGGTACACCCGCAGAGGTGTTCAAAGAGCAGGAACTCCTTAAAAAAGCGGGCCTGCGCCAGCCCACTACGCTTGAGATTTATCATGAAATTGAGAGAAGAGGCCTTGCATATGGCAGAAACTCCCCCAAAACCATCCCTGACCTTGTCAATACCCTGAAGCCACTTGACCTTATGTGGGTTGACGTCGCTCCCGGAGTCAGGGAGGGAGATAACCTGAATATTGGAGTCATGTACGGAGAGTATGCCACCCAGTCCCCTTACGAGGCGATTAATGCCACTGTCCTGCACATTCACCCCAACGGCAGGGCTATTGTTGAGCTCAAGCGCAAGGGCATCAAAGCAGGCGGAGTGCTGCTTTACGATACTGATAAATATTCCCCGGATGAGGTCAGGCAGATTATCAAAGAAGGAGAAATCGCTTTCGTGGGGGCAATGGGAAAGAAGAGCAAAACCCTTGCCGAACAGGACGGAATCCGCCTGGACGTCACTTCAGGCGTCATAGACAAATCAATCCTTATGGCTCTCTGTGGAAAACGCTGTCTTATCCTTACAGCAGGCGGAATGGTGGACCATGCCCTGAAAAGAACCAGGGAGTACGTGGATAAAAGCGGGATAGAATTTACAGTTGGCGTGGTTAACAGGGACGGAGGATGTAAGTGGCTCGAAGAAACCGAGGGAAGCCCTGAAAAGCTTAAGACATAACTTTCAACAAATTTTTTCTTTTTACGATTTTTTTCTTTAGCGTCTAGCAGTGTGAAAATTAGAAAATCCTAATTGTGACACCAGAACAATTTCAATATCTTTAAGATTCTATCTCCCTTAATATCCAGCATGCAGGAGATTATTTTTATCGATGAAGGCAGCTTCCCCACACCTGAAGGTGTCACAAGGGAGTGGGTGCAGGGTGCGGCGGAAAACCGGGATGAAGATGAAAAACTCTTTTCAATAATAAGAGAGGCTTTTCAGATAAAAATTGATGCGGGAGTGCAAGTTCCCACATATCCCCAGTTCAGAGACATGATTGGGCAGTTTTTTGATATCATAAAAGACGAAAAAAACTGTCATGAGCCTTATGTGTTGAAAGAGGAACGTGCGACTATCCTTGAGCTGGAAGCAATTGATGAAGTTGCAAAGCAGTATAAAATAGAGACCGGAAAAACTCTCGAAGTCAGGGTCTGTATCGCAGGCCCTACGGATATGTATTATCAGGCTTTTGGGGCAACGGCTTTTGTAGACGTATATGATATCCTTGCTAAGGATATCGAGAAATTCATCAAACAGGCATTTAAAACAGCAAAAAATTTCAAAATTAAAGTTATAGCTCTGGATGAAATCGGCCTTGGGTTAAATGATAAAATTCAGTTTTCCGACGATGAAATTATATCGGCTCTTACCGTTGCCTCTACCTTTGCCAGGCAGCAAGGGGCAGATGTTGAAATTCATGTATATTCCCCATTGAAGTATGAGCTTATATGCGAGACCCCTATCAATGTCATAGGATTTGAGTACGCTGGAAACCCTTCCTACATTGACCTTCTGGACAGAAAAGTGCTGGAAGATTCTGATGCTTATGCAGGGGTCGGGATATCACGGACCGATATTTTCAGCCTTATAAGTATTGTCAATGAAAAGTATGGAATTAATGCCTGGAAGGATAAGGAATACATGCAAAAAATAGTAACCGAGCTCGAGACTCCGGATATTATAAAAAAGAGGCTTGAAACAGCTTATTCGGTTCTCGGGGACCGCATAAAGTATGCGAACCCGGACTGCGGGCTTGCATTCTGGCCGGACCAGGAACTTGCTTTCAGGCTCCTTGAGAATACAGCAAAAGCTGTTAACGAATTTAATGCAGAAGGAATAATTAACAAATAAATTGGGCTGAGACCTTTCTTTTTATTCGACTGTGAGTACCCAGTGTACGCCTTAAAAAATTGTAAGATTAATCTTCAGAAAGGAATTTGAGATTAATCCTTAAAACGACATTCTCAGCCTGTTTTTAGTAAGAACTCCTGGATTATAATTCCGCGTAAGTCCTTTTCAGAAGAAGTGCATCTTCTTCCATTATTGGGCTTTCGCAGATAACAAGCCCTTTAACTTCAAATTCTTTAAGGGCTTTCATAAGTTCGGGATAGTTAAAATCGGATTCTTTAAGGGTCAGGTGCTTTTTTTCTCCGTTTCTGTCGTATTCTATTCCTGATACGTGCATATGCATGTTTGCAAGCCCTTCTTTTCCAAGGGCGTCCTCCACTTTCGAGAGGATTGACGTAAATTCGGGATAGGAGTTTTCCTTTCCTTCCCTTGCGTGCAGATGGGAAAAGTCAAGGCAGGGCATGACCCCTTCGATCTCTTCGCTTAAAGAAAGCACCTCATCAAGGGTTCCGAACTGAGCACGTTTGCCCATGGTCTCAGGGCGAAGGACTGCATCTATGCTTTCACCCCGGAGCCGTCCTGCAAGCTCACTGAGGGCTTTTGAGACGTTCTGATAAGCGGCTTCCCTGCTGCTCTTCTGGTAAAAGGCTGCGTGCAGCACTATCGACTCTGCTCCACAGAGGCTGCCTATCCTTGCAGCCTGATATATCCTTTCCATGCTGGCTTTTAATTTTTCTTCTTCAGAAGAGTTCAGGTTGATGTAGTAAGGTGCATGTACGCTCAGGGCTATATTTTCTCTTCTGGCTGCTTCCAGGACGTTTACTGCCACTTTTTCACTCATACGGACTCCCTGCACGAACTCAAGTTCCATGCAGTCAAGCCCCAGTTCTCTGACCCTAGCTATTCCTGCAACGCTGTTGCTGGCTTTCGTGCTTCTGGGAACTCCTGCAGTCCCAAAAATAAGTTTTTCAGGTAACATGTTAATGCATTTTTTCAGGGTGCTTTTAGTTGGGCTTTTTGAAAATCTGTCTTTCAGCTGTTTTTGTTTACACTATTTTTCTATCTTCAGCTATTTTATCTACTAGCTTTTCAGCTATTTTATCTACCAGCAACTTTTTTAGAAGATTCCTACAAAGTCCTTCAGCTGTTTTGCCCTTTCAGGAGATACTTTTTTCTCGACCACCGCGACCAGTTCTTCAAGATCTTCGTCAAGTGACTGGACATCTTCTTTTCCTTCAAGGGCAAGCCCTACAAGGTAATCAATCTCATCAGCGTCCAGCCTTTCGAGCCTTTCCCTGAAGTCTTCGGGGGATTCGGCAAATTTATGAGAAACCGGGCGAAGTATAAAGGGAAAGTGGTGCCCTGCTTCTCTTGAAATTGTGTTTCCTCCCGCTTCCGGGACGAGCTTATTAAAGATCTCGATGTCTTTTTGTGTAAATTCTCTGGGCATGTTATCACTTTATTATTCTATCCTGATTTATACCTGTTGTAGGCCGGTTATATCTGTTGTCCGATTATATCTGATGCCCGATTATATCTGTTGCAGGGAGAATTTACAAAAAAAGGAGTTCAGGATTTCAAACCTTTTTTTCAAGCTTCTTTTTTTAACCTGCCGTGCCTGTCTATTTCTCCTTTTGAAATCCTGGTAGAAGAAATCGGTATCCCGTCTTCAGCCATCACGTACTCAACATATACAATTTCCAGAGGTTTCTTTCCTTTTTTCTCCCTTATAGTGTTAATTTTCAGGGCAACCGGATAGGTCTCAGGGGAGACAATTATGTGGTCGAAGTCCTCTTCAATAGTTGGGCCGCAGGGATCGTTCAGCCTTGTAACTTCGTATTTCTCTTCCGGAACCCCCATTTTTTTTATATACTCAAGCAGGCGTGACCTTCGGATTTTATAGCTCTCGACGCTGTGGTTTTTTTGCAGCATCTCGTCCGAAGTAAGCCCTATGTAGACTTTTCCACTGCCTGCTATCTCAAACGCTTTTTCAATTAATCTGGCGTGTCCGTCATGAAGATACTGAAACGTACCGCCTACGGCGACCTTTGGCATGATTGGTGATAATCTGCTAAGTAAAAAGAAGTTTTGGTTTTTCTCGGTTTTTTGAAGGCTTTCTATATTTTTTTCTCTCTTTTCCTCTTTTCTTTTACAAGTTTAAGTGGCTGAAAAGAGCTCTTTTTATCCACTTTTTTGCCAGGTTCTTTCGAGTAAATTGGCGCAATTTTTAGCGGTTAAGAATACTTTCACCCCGCCTACTCTAGTTATATATACGTGCAAAACCATAGTTGAGCCACTGTCATGCACCTTATACAAACATGTGCATCTAGGAGAATTTGTAATGAGCGAAATAGCACTCGAAGAACTGCCAGGAGTTGGCCCTGCTACTGCAGAAAAACTCAAGGAAGCCGGATTTAACACAATTGAAGCAGTCGCTGTAGCGTCTCCTTCTGAACTTGCAACCACAGCCGAAATCGGGGAATCGACTGCCGCAAAAATCATTAATGCCGCAAGACAGGCTGCTGATATAGGGGGGTTTGAGACCGGAGATCTCGTCCTTGAAAGAAGGAAGCTTGTAGGCAAACTTACCACCGGTTGCACCGAATTTGATGAAATGATGGGTGGAGGTATCGAAACTCAGGCTATTACCGAACTCTACGGAGAATTCGGTTCCGGAAAGACGCAGGTGGCTCACCAGCTTGCAGTAAATGTCCAGATGGACAGGGAACACGGAGGTCTCGGCGGTTCCGTCATTATTATCGACACTGAAAATACCTTCAGGCCGGAAAGGATCACCCAGATGGTAAACGGGCTTTCCGAGAAGTACGGAATGGAACTTAATCCCGAAGAATTCCTGCAGAACATCCATGTAGCGAGAGCTTACAATTCCAATCATCAGATACTTCTTGTTGACTCTGCTGTGGACCTGGCAAACGAACTCAAGGAAATGGGCAAACCCGTTCGCCTCTTAATTGTTGACTCCCTTATGGCTCACTTCAGGGCTGAGTATGTCGGAAGAGGAACCCTTGCAGACAGGCAGCAGAAACTCAACAAACACATGCACGGCCTTCTCCGCTTCGGAGACCTGTTCAACGCCTGTGTTGTTGTTACAAACCAGGTTATGGCAAAGCCCGATGCCTTCTTTGGAGACCCCACAAGGCCAATCGGAGGGCACATAGTCGGGCACACGGCAACCTTCAGGCTTTACCTGAGGAAATCCAAAGGAGAAAAGAGAATTATACGCCTCGTTGACTCGCCCAGCCTCCCGGAAGGAGAAGCTGTTGTTGCAGTAACCACAGCTGGGCTTACTGACCAGTAAACCTGGAATCAAACTCTGATCAAAATACAATCAGAATACGATCAGGATACGATTAGAATACGATTAAAATAAGATTAGAATAAGTAAGGATCTGTGATCAGAATACGATCAAAATACAATCAGAATCGAATAAGATCAGAATCGAATAAGATCTTATTCTGATCAACACGCCTGAAACCCAATCCACACTTAAAGAGCAATTAATGGGGGAAGCATTTTATTCCTCCATCCCCATATTTTTTTAATGAAATTTAAAGCTCTGGTCATTGACATTGACGGGACAATTACCTGCAAGAACAGGGAACTCCATCTCGGTGCTGTCAAAAAAATGCGCACCCTTAATGTCCCTGTAGTTCTTGCTACAGGCAATATCCTGTGTTATGCAAGGACAGCATCAAGGCTCATCGGGCTTGGAGGAGCTGTGATTGCTGAAAATGGGGGAGCCGTTACTGTCCGCTATGATGTGAATGGCATTTTTGAAGGAAGCCTGGAAGAATGTGAAAAAGCCTTTTCTTTCCTCTCTCAGCATTTCAAGCTCACAAAACTCGACCCCACGTACCGCAAGACCGAGATCGCTCTCAGGCGGGACTTTGACCTTGAAGAAGCCAGATCCCTTCTCGAAACCCAGCCCTTTGACATCGAGCTTGTTGATACGAAATATGCAATCCATATCAAAAGCATAAAAATCAATAAAGGGATAGGACTCCAGAAGCTTGCCGGTATGATGGGCTTTGAAGCCGAAGATTTTGTGGCGATAGGGGACTCGGCAAATGATGCTGAAATGTTTGAGGCGGCAGGCTTCGGAATTGCTGTTGCGAACGGGGATGAAAGAGTAAAAGAGGTTGCCAATTACGTAACAGAGGCATCTTTTGGGGACGGGGCTGTAGAAGCTATTGAATTCCTTGAATCCAACGGCTGGATATGATGGCTGGATACAATGGCTGGATACGATGGCTGGATATGATAACCACAACGGACAGGCTTTCCCTGAGAAGCTCCTGATTAATTTTTTAATTCAGGATTAATTCTTAATCATGGAACAGGTCCCTCAGCCCAAGATCCCACTGTTCCCACATTTCTTTCCTGCTGTTGCTTTTCTTTAAGATCTCAATAACAGTCGGACTCGGCTCTTTGAATATTATTGGGTGATCCTCTTCCCCACGCTCTTTCTTAACCGGCCAGGCAATTTTTTCTTCATATAAGGAGAACTGAGCGTCTACACCCGGCTTATTGCCTCTTGCGTCCAGCCTTATCCATCTGTCCAGGTCTTTCAAGTATACAGCGTTCAGTCCATGCAGGACTTTCCTGTCAATTCCTTCCTGACCTGAACAGAGTTTCTGGTAACAGAACCCGGCTGGTATCCCGAAATACCTCAGCATGGCTGCAAGCAGGTGGGATTTGGCACAGCAGATCCCATGCCCGAACTCAAGAACTTCGGATGCCGTACAGGTGACCTCCTGTGCTCCAATATCTCCTGAATGATGGATATCGTCCCGGACAAATTCGTAAATCTTCCTGATCAGGCTGATTTCTTTTTTTTCTTCCATGCCTTCTATATTTTCCATGTTTTCTATGTTTTCCATATCTTTCTCTAATTCAAGGCACTTATTAACGATCAGCTTATGATCGTAGTTTATGACTTCACTCTTTTTGAGGTAGTCCTGAATATTGTTGCTTTCAGCGTGCATTTTAGTCACCTATTAATCTAACCTGTCAAATATACTACAAATTCTATATGAAATTTAAATTTGATAGGAAACTGCTTTTTATTGATTAAGATACATGATAAACATAAAATACTGAAAATACTGCTATTTCTCTTGAATTGAAAATGGGGGCAACGGTATGGTAGAGGACGAAATCCAGGCTATACAAAAAAGTGTTGAAAAAGATTTATTCGAGGAACAGAACAAAGTTCTGGATCGGTTTTATTCATTGATAACGTTGACATTTACAGCTTTTGCTTTCTCTATTACAGCCCTTAGTTTTTTTTTCGGGAGAGGAGCCCCTAACATCCAGGAAGCTCTCCGTGCTTATCATATCGGTTTTTCTTTTCTTTGTCTATTTCTGGCTTTTACAATTTCAATTACTAATGTACTGGCAATATTTCACCACAGAAAGCTGGTAAAAAAGGATTACATGATAGGATATAGAGAGGATAATGAACTGATAAATAATAATTTGGCATTATATCTCTCTATTGCAAGACATAAGAATTACTATGTAATTGCAATTACTCTTATTGGACTTGGAATTACATCCTTTATTAATCACTTCTCACAGCATCGCATAGTATCCGCTATTCTTGTTGCGGGATTTGTTGTTATAGTACTGTTGCTAATACGCAATTCTCGCAAGTATCTTTCCTGATAATGCAACAAAGATAATCAATATCATAATCCATGATCGGAAAAATGACAGGAACATGAAAAAAGAAAAAGAGGAGAATCTAAAACTGCAATGTGGGTAAGAATTATTCTTTTCCCACTGTTTCAAAATAAACGAAAAAAACAAATTAAGATTTTCAGGCCGGAATTCCCATGTAAATTTTATGAAGCTCCTCGGCGACATCCTCATCGCTGTAGTATTTCCTGTCCGGAAGCATGCCAAGTTCCCGCATTACGTCAGGGATCGCCCCACTCCTACTCGCTCGTCCAATAATTTCATTTCTTTTTACAGGATAATCCATATTTTTCAATATTTCCTGAGTTTTTACAGGAAGCTCTGTAATAAATAAATCTTTGCTCTCGGTTTCCATACTATTCCTCCTTTATTTTTGTTTAATTTTCTTCTAAATCCCCTGAGACGTCCACATAATTTGCCTGCTCCTTTTCAGGAGACAATTCCTATCCCGTATGTCGTCTCCAGCATCATCACCCTGGAGCTAACAGGTTCTTCCTTCTCTCCAGGAAAAATCGATACATTTCCAGGCTTTCTGAAGGAAGCCTAACTTCTTCTGTTAGTAAGAATATCATGGATGATTTACTATTTAAATCTTAACATCTTTGTATAAAATAATACTAAAAATTAATACTTTCTTTTGCTTTCATAACATTATATAATTGTATATGAGTAATATCCTCTTATATAATTACTAAAAAAGAAACCTAAAAACAAAAATATATGTACTTAGAGAAATAAGAATGAAGGTTTAAAAAATAAGTTCAACGGATTTCCCCATGACTTTTTTAATCCCAATTATTGATGTACTGACAATATTTCACCATAGAAAGATGTTAAAAAGAGGTGACATGGTGGGATACAGGGAGGGTAACGAACTGATAAGTAATAAAGTGAAACTATATCTCGATATTTCAAGATAAAAAATTATTATGTAATTGCTGTTACTTTTATCGCACCTGGACTATTTTATTTTGATCTGGATTTTCAAAAAATTCAGAATAGTTCTCTCTTAGCGGTATTTCGATCTCTCTATCTAATTTTGCATTATGTTGAAGAACTTTACTTGATAAAATTTAATATGTAGTAAGATCTATTTCAATAGGGTCATATGTTGTCTACAAATAGAAAAGATATAAAAAAAGAAGATATATTTCAAGCAGAAAGGTTATTAAAAAAAATTGAAAACATATATTTGACTGCTGCATGTAAAGATAAATTATGCGGATTAGTTGAAAAATATTTTTATGATAGTTATGAGAATTGCTCCCCTAAGTATGCAAAACTCATAATTAATCATTTTGAATCTGACTTGTTGTTGGCCACTTGTTTTTGTACCAAATCTGACAATCTAGAATTGCCTGAATTAAAACACGATATTTCTTCAACTTTTTCTATGATAATTTATAAGGCATGTGATTCTAGGGTTTCTTGGTGGGACAAAATTTTTAAAGAAATCGAACTGAAAATCAACCCGATTGCGAAAATAAAAATTAAAAAATAAAATTATCTATCTCATGCACTCTCAAAAATACATTTGATTCCATAGTTTGGATGAAATATTCTACTTCAAGATAGATATATCTTTAATTTCAGAATAATTTCCTATCTAATATAAAGTCAACAACGATCGTTATTCAATTGTAGAATGAATCCAGCTTTGAGACAATGTGTTGTACAGAGTTCATAAATTCCTCATTTTTCATTCCTACGAATCCTCTTTCCCCCAAACGCATGAATCGTTCTCGTTCCGGCGATACACTTTTCCCACTGTTCTGCCCCCTTGGGAATGAATAATTCACACCCCGGATTGAGGACAAATTCCTCATCATTTAAATACGCTGTATATTGTCCGCTAACGCAAACCATCCACTCGTCAAACTCATGAGTGTGTTTTTTGGAAACCCTGTCAGAATAACAGGTCCAGAAAGCCATCTGGCTGCCGTCTGCGCCTTCGTAAAAATAGCCGTCAATATCTTCTGTGTTTTGTTCTTTGCTGCTGATATGATTGCTTTTACTTTTCATGAACTCCGGAAAATCTTTCATGTTCGAAATCTCCCAGCATTTAACTAATTTATATAATATCAAATCAATGTATAAATCATAACTTCAAATCAAAAAATAACTCATAGAGAACCTGTATTCCCTGTTCGCAAGTTGAAACAACATAAAGCAGTAATTGCAAGAATACCTTAATATTTTATGCTATTGATTTTTTATTTAACATAAACACAGGTTTGTATTGCCATAAACAATTCAGCATCAGTAAGCGTTTCAGTATATTTATTGCTTTAGCAGACATCAAACTATTGAGGTGAACAAATGCCGGCAAGAAAAGTAAAGAATGATAATAAAGAAAAAGAACTAATGGAAAAACTAGAGTCAATAGAAGAAAAAAGAGAAGATACAGCAGAACAAATAAACATAGAAGAGGAACCCGATGAAAGTAAAAGGCCTAAATAAACAGTATGTTACAAATTTACGTTAAAAAATACATGAATTTTATTTGACCAACAAGCGAATTTTTATTCAGGGACTATTAATTTTTTTAAGAACATTTTGTACAAATTCGCGCTTAGCATTTACATAAGACGTAATATCAGTTCTGAACTGTTCAGCTAATCTCATTTTGAGTTCTCCATAAGCTTTCACAGCTTCCGGATGATCCCTTAAATAATTGCGAAAAGCAATATGTTCAAGATAACCTTTGCCATCCTTCGGACATATGTAAAGGTGGTAGGGCATAAAATCGTCTACAAAGGTTCTTTTAAAAGCTTCTCTACCTTCAACACCTAAATTTCCTTCGTGTTCAAACCCAATTTTTGCAAGCCTGTCTTTCACAGCAGGAAAAACATAATATGAATCAATGACCACATCAATATCAATAATAGGTTTTGAAGCAAGACCTTCAATTGCTGTGCTCCCAACGTGAACAACATCAATTATGAGGTCACCGGCACAATCAACAATCATTGCTTTTATTTTCAAAAATTCGGTTTTCCACTCAGGATCGTATGGTACAACCCTTACAATACCTTTCATTTTTACATCCATATTTATTGACCCTGCCATATCTGTTGATTAAAAAAAGGGCTTCTCTGTAAATGTGTCTACCTGATAGATTTTCATCATTAATCCTCCGGCCTTCGTTACAATTTTCCGCCTGCGTTTCAATTTCAGAGGTATTTTCACAGTCTGGTGGCTATGATTGAAACCAGATTAAAGTAATTTCCACCTTCAGCTTCCATCATTCCGATATCCCTACGGGCATAATCGTTATCACAGGAAAGCCAGTCCTGCCATGTTTCTTCTAAACACTTTAATTCTTTACATTCTTCTATGCTGACAGAATCCGCTTTTTTCCATAGGTTATACCACCAGTCGAGTGAGTGTAGAGTTAAAGTCATGTCTTCAAACCAGTATGGTTGCAGTTTTTCCGGAACTCCGTTTTCAAATTCCTTTTTCAGCCCTGGAACTGCAACTGCTATTTTTCCTCCTTTTTTTACAAGCGGGGCAAGGTGTTTTGTTAAGTAATCCTCTTCTATTCCAAAATAGTGATATGCATCCACACTTATGGCGACATCAAAATATTCCTGTGCGAACGGCAAATCATGTGCTTCCGCGTGTATTGGTATTATTTTATCTTCCAGTCCCATTGATTTGATTCTTTCATAGTTTTCTGTTGCACTGATCCATAAGTCGGTAGCAAAAACAGTAACTCCATATTCTTTTGCCAGGAAGATTGAAGTTAATCCTTTTCCACAGCCAAGGTCAAGTACCCTCATGCCTTCTTCAAGCTTCAAGGATTCCAACAATTCTTCAATGATCTTTATTGCGTTCGGTCCCATCATGTTCTCTTTCAAAAAAGCAGTATCATACTTGCTGGATTTTGTAAACATTGTCTTGACCTTCTTTGTTTTATCTTTTTCACACCATTTATACAGCTTGTTCTTTATATTTGCTTCTTTTTCTTGTTTTAGCAGAAAGATAAAGGAAGGTAGACGAAATAGAAAGGATAAAAATAGAAAAGATAAAAACAGAAAAAGCTTCGGAGTTGATAAAAGCAGAAGTGAATTATCATTTGCTTGTCTTCTTTTTTTATATTTGAGAAGGTCACTCTCCTTCATCTAGCGGAACAGGAACGGTTTAGTATAGTGAATGAGATTGCATAGGCTAGAGATATTCATAACTTAATCTCTTCTGGTCCTCTCGAGTCAGATCACTATTACCTCAAACAAAAAATTAGTCCTCTTGAGGAAGCGAAGCGACCGAAAAGGACACCGCCCTCCCGAGGCGGAACTCGGGTGAGCAAAAAAAGTGAAATAGGGTCTGAAAAGGAAAGTAAATGAGTTCTTCCCTTTCCCTGTTTTTCAATTCATGCCCTTGCTTTCATTTTGTCTATGATAATATAGTCTTTGATGGCGCTTACGGAATCGAAAGGAATCAGGAGGTAGTTGTCCTCTTTTTTGTATCTGGAAGCATCAAAGGTTGGGTTCGGGCTGACCATAAGGTCAATAATGCGCCCTCCCTTGATCTCGATTACAATATTGCTCAGTGTTCCTATTTCTGTTCCGTCGGTAGCCATCACCTGCTTATTGAAGAGGAGGTTTCTTGCAAATACTTTAGACATTCTTATCTTGTCTCCGTGCTCAGTGTTATGCGGGATTAGGTAAAGCCGGCTTTTCAGTTTAAATACATTTACTTTTTACATTTATTCAGTTTGAATCCGTATACTTTATAAACTCTTCCTTTTTAAGAGTTACTAATTTAAATTTTTACCTGTATCCCACCAATCCGGCTGTCTCGACCGGTCTCTGGCCTCCTTTAAACTGCTCCTCTATCTTCTCATAGAACTGGGCAATGTTCTCGTTAATTGTGGGCTTAACTTTCTTAAGGGCTTCTCTGAAGTGCCTCATCTCAATCGCTTCAATATCGAAGTTTTCTCTGAGAGCAAACATTACAGCCTCTCTGCATACCGCTTCTATATCCGCACCCACATATCCTTCTGTCGTATCGGCAAGGTTCTCAAGGTTCACGTCCTCTGCAAGAGGTGTATTCTGCGTATGGATTTTGAAGATCCTCAGCCTGCCTTTCCTGTCCGGCGCCCCCACATAAACAAGCCTGTCAAAGCGGCCAGGACGCAGGATTGCGGGGTCAAGCAGGTTAGGGCGGTTAGTTGCGGCAATAATTACCACATCCTTGAGTGTCTCAAGCCCGTCCATTTCGGTGAGCAGCTGGTTGAGTACCCTTTCAGAAGTCCGGCTGTCCGTGGATTCCATACCCTGCATACCGGCAATAGAGTCGATCTCATCAAAGAAGACAACACAGGGAGAGACCTGCCTCGCTTTCTTGAAGGTTTCACGAATTGCTTTTTCCGATTCTCCAAGCCACTTTGAAAACATCTCCGGCCCTTTAACGCTTATGAAATTGGCATTTGACTCTTTTGCAACAGCCTGGGCTATCAGGGTCTTTCCTGTTCCCGGAGGTCCGTAAAGCAGGATTCCTTTAGGAGCTTTTATTCCCATCTTGACAAACTTTTCCGGGTTTTTAATAGGCCACTCAACAGCTTCGATGATAGAATGCTTTGCTTCATCAAGACCTCCAACATCGCCCCAGCTGACAGAAGGCATCTCAACAAAGATCTCTCTCAGGGCTGAAGGCTCGGCTTCCATCAGTGCATCTTCGAAGTTCTTTTTGGTTACAACAATCTTCTCCAGCCTTTCAGGTGGGATTGTGTCAATTTCCAGGTCGAGGTCAGGCAGGTTTTCCCTTAGGCACCTCATTGCTGCTTCCTGCACAAGAGCCAGAAGGTCCGCACCCACAAATCCCTGCGTCCTCTCAGCCAGGGACATGAGATACAGGTTTGTCTTCTCTTTCTTTTCCCTCTCCATGGCAGCTTCATCGACTTCTATCTCAGTCCCTGTTTCAACCTCGAATTCATCCAGGGCTCCAATTTCGACTTCCGGCGCAGGCTCACCTGTCACGGACTCTTCATCTTTTTCAATCGGCATGCCCCTTGTATGGATCTGCAGAATCTCATACCTGTCTTTGGTATCCGGCACTCCTATATGGATTTCCCTGTCAAAGCGGCCAGGTCTCCTGAGTGCTGGGTCTATTGCGTCCACACGGTTGGTAGCCCCTATAACCACAACCTGTCCTCTTTCCTCCATCCCGTCAAGCAGGGTCAGGAGCTGGGCAACCACACGCCTTTCCACTTCCCCTGTCACGTTTTCCCTCTTGGGGGCAATGGAGTCGATTTCATCGATGAAGATGACTGAAGGGGCTTCCTGGGTAGCCTCCTCGAAGATCTTCCTCAGCCTTTCTTCACTTTCCCCATAGAACTTTCCTACAATCTCGGGCCCGGCAATGTAATGGAAACTTGCTCCGGACTCGTTTGCCACGGCTTTTGCAATCAGGGTCTTTCCGGTTCCCGGTGGGCCGTAGAGGATGACTCCTTTCGGAGGCTCAATGTTAAGGTGGGCAAAAAGTTCAGGGTGCTTCATGGGCATCTCTATCATTTCACGGACACGCATGATCTCGTCACCCAGGCCCCCTATATCTTCATAGGTGGTGACGCCTCTTGTTGCCTTTTCGTAGCCCTGTACCGGTTTTTTCCGGAGTTCAATGTTTGTTGTTTCGGTAATCAGGACAATTGTATTTGCAGGGTCAGTCTCGACAGCAACCAGGGGGATTACCTGGCTTGTTGTCAGGGACTCTGTCATTGGCTGAGACATTGAATTTATTATTGGAATTATGTCCCCCTTGAACACAGGTCTTTTCAGGATATGCCGTTTTATGATCTCATTTGCATGTTCTCCAAACTGAAGTTCGGGCCCTCCCTGTGTCATGCTTTCCGGAAGCGCCAGGATCAATTTTTTTGCTTCCGGGGCTTCAACCTTTTTAATTGTCACCTTCTCCCCTATGGAGACCCCGGCATTTTGCCGGATGAAATTATCAATGCGCACAATTCCCTGTTCCCAGTCCTGCCGGTCCGCTCTCCATACCTTTGCAGTGGTCTTTTTCTTCCCCCTTATCTCCACAATGTCACCGGGAGAGAGCTGAAGTTTCAGCAGAGCTGTAGGGTCAAGCCGGATAATTCCTCTTCCAAGGTCAATAGGATATGCCTTTTCAACCTTCAACTGTATTTCTTCCATGGATCATCCCGAAAATAGTTGTCTTTTTGATTATTATTCTATCTGGTAATGGTATAAAATGAAAGGATGCCGTTTTTTCCGAATTTTCCGGATCGAATACTTCTTAACTATCGTTTTCTACGGATAGTTCTTAACTATCTGTTTTCTATATTAGATTCTCTTTTTATTTTAATGCCTTTCATCCGGAAAATTTATCCTGTATGCGTTTAAGCTGGAGTGTGCCGCGTATCTGGTGTAATTTTCACTTGCTTCAAATTTCTAATATCTACACCTGTTTCTGCTTTTCCCTTCCGGGAAACATACTTTCGCCAGTTTCTGGCTTTCTGGACACCGGATTACTGGATGCTCAGGACCGGGAAATAGCTCAGTATATTTTAACACTCAAGTATTTATATTGAAATGTCCGGAAGACACGCCTCCTATATTCCCCATTTATTAAATAAGTTTACCTTTTACTCTGTTTTCTCTGGAAGGTTAATATATTTACAGCTTCTGTGTATAAAACTGTTTAACAGGGTCTGAATCAAACTTTTTGATGTTATCGTTCAGACTCTCCAGCAAAGCAACCTTAGTTTAAATTTTAGATTAAAATATTTGAATTCACACGATTCACAAATTTCAGGAATTTAAGATTATGGACCTTGAAAACGCACAGAACAGGATTATTGATTTTATCCGGGACGAGACTGGCAGAGCAGGCGTAAAAGGGGTAGTCGTTGGCATCAGCGGAGGGATTGATTCCGCCCTTACCGCAACTCTTGCCGTAAAAGCTCTCGGAAAGGACAGGGTTCTTGGCATCCACATGCCTGAGAGCAGCCTTACCCCTGCCGTTGACAGTGAGGACGCTGAAGCTCTGGCAGACTGGCTCGGGATAGAGTACAGGACAATTGACATCTCAGGCATTATCTCGGCTTTTATGGCTGCGGTCCCGGAGAGCGAATCTGCGGACAGGCTCACGAAAGGCAACCTGAAAGCAAGGACCCGGATGTCCCTTCTTTATTTCCATGCAAACCGGCTGAACCGCATGGTTATCGGGACAGGAAACAAAACCGAGATCCTTCTCGGCTACTACACGAAATACGGGGATGGAGGCGTTGACCTTGAACCTATAGGAGGGCTTTATAAAACCGGGGTATGGGAGCTTTCCAGCAGGCTGGGAATCCCGGAATCTCTCATCACCAAAAAACCGTCCGCAGGTCTATGGGCAGGCCAGACAGATGAAGCAGATCTCGGCATCTCATACGTGAAGGTTGATGAAGTTCTGAAAATGATTGAGGATGGCGTAGAACCGGAAGTAATTCTGGATAAGACAGGGATTTCTGCAGATCAGCTTAACTCTGTCACCAGGCGCATTGAGAGAAATGAACACAAAAGAAAAGCTCCCCCGGTGCCGGAACTCTATTGAATTTACTGGTCAACTCCATTGAATTTGCTGGTTAACTCCATTGAACTGACTTGTTAACTTCATTGGATTCGCCTGTTAACTTTATTGAATTCACCGGTTAGCTCCATTGAATTTACCTGCTATCTATGTCGAATTTGCCGGAATAGCTGTGTTGAATATACTGGACTGACTTTACCAGATCCGCGGGATTGAAGATAAAAAATAATCGAAAAAGGAACTTTCTCCTCTTATCGAGCAGGATTTATCGAGCAGGATTTATCGAGCAGGATTAAGTCTCATGTCTCTGCGCTCTTCTCTTACAAGCGGCTTTGCGAGGTGCCTCCTGGCGCAAGGGGGTACTTCATAGAGGCCGGGGTCAAGGTCCCTGTCCCCTTCAAATCTGACTTTTGAAGGGGAATCCGTTCCACATTTTTTGCAGCGGAACCCCTGCCCTTTGCCTGAGGATTTCATGTGTTTTCCGCATTCAGGGCATATGGGGTTTTCTTCCCTGTACACCGGGGCAAGAGATTTGATTTCGATTTTTTCAATATTAAGGGTCCCGGAAGTGACACTTCCTGAGAGACAGATAAGATCTCCGGGGACGAGTTTTCTTATAAGCGACCTGAAATTCTTTGTCGGTTCGAAGGCTGCACAATCAATTTCTGCTCCCTCCCTGTCCCGGACTGCAAAAATGACATGTCCACCTTCAAGGGTTTTCGGGGCTGCCGAAACCGTGCCTTCAAGCCTGTAGGAGTGCATATCCCTGGTCTCAGCGATATTCTGAGCCGGAAGGAGGTGCATGTCAGTTCCCTGGTTAGTCCTGTACACGGCAAAGCGCTCGACAGGCTCAGCCCGGATGAGAGATGCAGCTTTATTTACTATCTCAGGGCTTTCTCCTCTTATCCCGAACAAAACCGGGTCTGCTGAATGGGGAACACAGACTACTAGCCTGTTTGTAAGGTCCACGGTATCCCATGTTTCGGGATATGTTTCCTTATCAGCTTCAAAAAAACTTTTTTTATCCACTTCACGCGGAGTTCCCCATCTATCTTTCTGCCTGTACGCCAGATGCTCAAAAGTGAAGTCCAACCCATCCTGATCGAGCATTGCCCCGCAGGCTGCAAGTGCACCTATAAGTCCTCTCCCGTTTTTGAATCCCTTTGAGGCGATCCCGAGTATGGAGATAAGGTCTTTTGCTTTTTTTATTTCAATTACGTCTCTTACAGCCTCTTCCAGAAAACGCATGAGTACAGGCCTGAGCCTTCCGTAATCTTTATCCTGAATAAATACCGCACCCGGGTTGGTCTTCTCGCACTCCATGCGTGCAAGTTCTTCTATTCTGGATGTTACATGTGCGATTACCTTTTCAGGACAGTCGGTTTTAAGTTTCAGGGCTACTGCTGCATTTCCCCTTGTTTTATAAGGGATTGTAGGGTTCAGGCGCACGAGGAGAGGCAGGGTTTCTATATTTCCGTATTCCTGAAGTTCCTCAAGCAGCAGGGCTCCCAGATATGTGGTGCACATGCCTTCGTTTGAGTCCGTATCGTCGATTCCGATGATCATTTTTTTCCTTATCCAGTTTTCTCCCTTAATATTTCTGCAATTGCGGTCAGGGGAAACCAGCATTTTCGGGATTCTCCGGCTTGTTTTCCCCATCTACTCGCTGACAATGTTGGAGAAATATATATATAGATGTTCAAACAGAAATTAATAGCGGAATGACAAAAGAGGTTCTCATACATCAAATTATTGATGTATTGGCACGTGCGGGTTTTGCACTCTCTGACCGCTGTAATATACGCCCGAGGAGCTTTGACGTTGCCGCACGAAAAGATGATACACTATTACTTTGCAAGGTTTTATTTAATATTGACGGCCTGAACGAAGAAACAGCAAGGGAGATGAAATATCTTGCTGAGTATCTGGGAGGTTCCGCTATCGTGGTCGGAGCCAAGACAAGGGACCAGATGCTTGAAGACAGCGTTGTCTACATGCGCTATGATATCCTTGCCCTCAGCGTCCAGACCCTGTATGATTACTTTGTTGAAAATATCAGACCTCTGGTATCGGCAGCACCTGGAGGGCTTTATGTCTCAATAGAGGGAGACCTCCTTAAGAAGGCAAGAACCACCCAGTCCATGTCCCTCGGGACTCTGGCTTCTATGGTGGGGGTTTCAAGAAGAACTATCAGCAAGTATGAAGAAGAAGGCATGGACGCGTCCATTGACGTCGTGCTCCATCTTGAGGACATTTTCGGGGTAGAGCTGGCAAAACCCATAGATATCCTGAAGTCCTGCGGGAGCAGAAAGCCGAGGAAAAAAGCAGAGCCTGAAAAGGAGGAGCCAAAGGGGAAACCCGGAACGCTTTTGCCCGAAGACCTTATCTTGAATACAATTTCAATGCTGGGGTATGATGTGCTCCCTACAGCTCAGGCACCTTTCAAAGCCATCTCCAGGGATAAGTCTTCGGTTATCCTTACAGGTGTGAGCGAATTCAATACAACCGTAATCAAGAGGGCTCACCTTATGAGCAGCATTTCCTGCATTACGGAAACACAGTCCGTGTTCATAATTAACGGGCGTTCCAAACTGAAATCCGTTGAAAATACGGTGCTTATAGAAAAGAAAGAACTAGACACTATAAGTGATTCTCAGGAACTCCTCGATTTTATAGAGGAACGCAAGGATACTCATGAGGCATAAACTGCTTCTTTTTCCTGAGGTTCGGAGAGGACCCTGAGACAAACTATTTTTCTCTTCCTCTGGATTTACTTCCGTTTTTAAGGGTGCGGTAAAGCTCCAAAAACCTAATATATCACTGTTTCAATCTAAATCCCTCAATGACGGTAAAGATTGCAGTGCTGGTCTCTGGACGGGGTTCAAATCTCCAGGCGATCATAGATAGCATTGAAAAGGGCTACATAAAAAACGCGGCAGTTAATGTAGTTATCTCCAACAAAGCCGATGCTTATGCGCTCGAACGTGCAAAAAACCACGGTATCAGTGCTGTCTTTCTTGACTCCAGAGGGCGGGACAGAGCTGAATATGACAGGGAAATCCTGAAAGTGCTCAGACAGTATGATACTGACCTCCTTTTGCTTGCAGGCTATTTCCGGCTTCTGGGAAGCGAGATTATTAATGCATACCGGAACAGGATACTGAACATCCATCCCTCTCTTCTCCCGGCTTTCAAAGGGCTTCATGCCCAGAAACAGGCTTTTGAATATGGGGTAAAGGTTGCCGGCTGCACTGTTCATTTTGTAGACGAAGGTCTCGATTCAGGTCCGATTATTATCCAGAGATGCGTGCCTGTGCTCCCGGGAGATACCGAAGAGACCCTTACTGACAGGATTCTTGAGCAGGAGCATATTATCTATCCCGAAGCTGTCAGGCTTTTTGTCGAGGGGAAACTTAAAGTTGAGGGCAGGAACGTAACAGCCCCTGATTAAGACCTTTGAAAAGGAAGATAAAGGAACCCGGGATTTCATCAGTTTTATCATGAGGTGCAAGACTGGAGAGAATCAGACCCTGAGCTGGAGTAAAGTTTTCCAGAAAACATAGTTCCATATAGCAATTTCAGCTTCGCAGGTTAGAATACTTCTTTCAAAAAAAGAAGGCGCACCAAAACGGAACAGATTTTACCCATTAGTATCTTCATTAGTGTATTCATCCGCTGGTATCTTCATCAATACCCTGATGGTTATAAGTACATGAAATTATATTACTCACGCGAAATTGCCCCTTCAACCGAAAGCTTTCAATATTACATAATTTCCTGAGTCTAAAGATTACTCAGAAAATTTTTCATTAACCTTTAAATGAGTCTGAATGAGATCCCTTATCTCAGTATAAAGTTCATTTCAATCAGAGCTCCTTTAATCAGAGCTCTTTTAAATCCGGAAGGTTGTAAAACCTCCTGATAAATCTGCCTATGAAGAAATTCAATTAACTCTATCAAGAAACCCTTAAAACAAGTTTTAAATGCATGAGTTATAAGGTGACAGTGATGTCTTATATTGAAAAAATTGACCCGGAATTGTTCGAGGCTATCAAAAATGAAGCCGATCGTCAGGAACACAAGCTGAACCTGATCGCATCAGAAAACTATGCGAGCAGGGCTGTTATGGAAGCCCAGGGCTCTATTATGACCAACAAGTATGCCGAAGGATATTCCGGTAAACGCTATTACGGAGGCTGCGATTTCGTTGACGTTGCCGAAAATCTCGCCATTGCAAGGGCAAAGGAACTTTTCGGGGCAAAGTATGTAAACGTCCAGCCTCACTCAGGTTCAGGTGCCAACATGGCTGTTTATTTCTCTGTGCTGCAGCCGGGGGATACTATCCTGTCCATGGACCTCTCTCACGGCGGACACCTTTCTCACGGCAGCCCTGTAAGTTTCTCAGGAAAACTCTATAACATCGTGCCCTATGGGGTCAGCAAAGAGACCGAAGCCCTGGATTACGATGAGCTCCTTAAACTGGCAAAAGAATGCAAGCCCAGGATGATAGTATGCGGAGCTTCAGCCTATCCCCGTGTGATTGATTTTAAAAGGTTCAGGGAAATTGCTGATGAGGTCGGAGCTTACCTCCTTGCAGATATTGCACACATCGCAGGACTTGTAGTTGCAGGCGTACACCCGAGCCCTGTTCCTTATGCGGATTTTGTTACCACAACCACCCACAAGACCCTGCGCGGTCCCAGGGGCGGAATGATTATCTCGAAGACTGAAGAGCTTGCAATAGGCGTGAACAAAGCGGTTTTCCCGGGTATCCAGGGCGGCCCCCTCATGCATATCATAGCTGCAAAAGCTGTTGCCTTCAAAGAAGCCATGAGCGAAGAGTTCAGGCAGGACCAGGATCAGACCGTAAAGAACGCAAAGGTCCTGTGTTCATGTCTGAAGCAGAAAGGTTTTGATATTGTTTCAGGCGGCACCGACAACCACCTTATGCTTGTAAATCTCAATAATATGAATATTACAGGAAAGGACGCTGAAGCTGCACTGAGCAAAGCCGGGATCATCGCCAACAAAAACACAGTTCCTTTCGAGACCCGCAGCCCATTCGTAACCAGCGGGGTAAGGCTCGGGACCCCTTCCTGCACCACAAGGGGCATGAAAGAAAAGGAAATGGAACTGGTTGCAGACTACATCGAGGCTGCAATAAAGAATTCGGAAAACGATGCTCTTCTGTCGGAAATCAATATTAAGGTAAGGGATCTCTGTTTAAAGTTCCCTGTTTACGAATAATTGAGGAGATAGGGGGTTTACCATTTGTTAGATGAAAGCTATGAGTCACGTATCATAGATGGAAAAGTCCTTGCACAGCAGGTCGAAGAAGAGGTAAGGTCAGGAGTAGAAGACCTTGAAAGCAACAGGGGAATTACTCCCGGGCTTGCCACCATCCTTGTAGGGGATGACCCTGCATCAAAGATGTATGTCCGCCTGAAGCACAGAGCCTGTGAGCGTGTGGGCATAAGAGCAGAAGACTTCCTTCTTCCTGCAGATTCTACCCAGGAAGAACTTCTTGCCCTGATCGATTCCCTTAACAATAACAAGGATGTGCACGGCATCCTGCTTCAGCTGCCTTTGCCAGAGCATTTCTCTCCGCAGGAAGCAATGGAAGCCATATCTCCTGCAAAGGATGCAGACGGTTTTCATCCCTATAATATGGGAAAACTCATGATAGGGGATGAAGGGCTTGTCCCATGTACTCCGCACGGGGTAATCAGGGCACTCGAAGAGTATAATGTGCCTGTCAAGGGGAAAAATGCGGTTATTGTCGGACACAGCAATGTTGTGGGAAAACCAATGGCAGCAATGCTTCTTAATAGAAATGCAAGCGTTTCTGTCTGCCACATCTTCACCGATGACCTGAAGAAATACACCCTTGGTGCCGATATCCTTGTTGTTGCAGCAGGAGTCAAACACCTTATTAAAGCCGACATGGTTAAGGAAGGGGCTGTAATTTTCGATGTGGGAATCACCAAAGAAGAGGACGGTGTATACGGGGACGTGGATTTCGAAAATGTAATCAAAAAAGCTTCCCTTATCACTCCCGTCCCTGGCGGTGTAGGACCCCTGACAGTTGCCATGCTTATGAAGCACGTACTTATGTGTGCTGAGAAAAGCCTTTAATTTTTTAATTTAAGGCTTTTCCTTTTATGATGAAAAGAGCCGGTTCAATTTTCCGGAAAAAACAAGTAAATTTGTTTTTTGATTGCATCGAACTGGAGCCAAATTTTATTTTTTCTTAGTCTGTCAGCCCGGGTTATTCTTTTCATATTTTATAAATGCTTTTTATTATTCTGAAATTGACTTTTCCTTATTGTGATAAACTAATTTTACACATCAATATTTTTATCTATCATTGAAGCTTATTTTATTAACATTCCTGTTCGCCATTAATAAACAATCAAAATTATTGATGAAAACTTAAATAAATAGTCTGGCTCTCATAAAGTTTCCAGGCGTTAAACTGGTGTTTATAATCCCTAAACAAATATACCTGATATATTGACAGTATGGATACCTGATATAGTGACAGTTACTGTTCCCACAGGCAGTCTTCACTGTTTCCATATTGTTCCTCTAACCCGAAACAAAATCTCCAGATCCCTCAGTTTCCACATATATGGTTTTCAGGAATTCTGAATTCCTTTATTCTCAAGCTTAACCAAATATAAGTTCCATTTCCCTTTCAGATCCCCCAGTACCCGTTTCGCAGCCGGAATTTTTTTTCTTGCTTGCAGAAAGTCTTTCAGATGGCGGAGTGGAAGGCTTTCAGCAATATCCACGGACGAGTATTGTCATATTTATCAGCGCTGTTGCGCTACTGATTTAGTATCTATATAACCTGGTTGTCAAAAATGGTAATTAATACTGATATTTGCGGTATAAAAGTAGGAGACCAGTATCCTGCACATGTAATGGGTATTATTAATCTGAGCCCTGAGTCTTTTTACAATGGTTCAATTATAAGTCCTGACTCTACACTTGAGACCGCCCAAAAAATGGTTGAAGACGGAGCAACTTTCCTGGACATAGGTGCCCGGTCAACATGGCGCTTTTCAGAACCTATTAGCAGAAAAGAAGAACTTGACCGCTTACTTCCCGTGCTTGAAGCTCTGGAAGGCAATGTGGACGCTGTGGTCTCAGTTGATACCATGTTTTCCGAAATAGCAGAGGAAGTTCTTAAAAGAGGGGCACAGGTCATAAACGATGTTTCCGGCTTTACGGCGGATCCCAGGATGATGGAAGTGGTGGCAGACAACGGCTGTCCGGCTGTGGTTATGGCTTCCAAAAAAGCCCCCGGAGACCTCCTGGGCATGGATGCCATTATTGAAGCCCTTGATTCCATTATACAGGCTGCTGAGTCCAGGGGCATAGCGTCTGAAAGCCTCATCCTTGACCCTGCGATAGGAAGATGGATGGACGAGAAGCAGCCCATGTACGACTTTGAGACTTTGGACGATTTCGAGCGCCTTAAGATCTTTGAAAAACCTCTGCTTGCAGCCCTTTCAAGAAAATCCTTCATAGGTGAAGTCCTTGGAAAGCCGGCAGATGAAAGGCTCTATGGCAGCCTGGCTGCAGCGGCGATTGCTGTCTATAAAGGCGCACATATTATCCGTACACACGATGTACCTGCAACTTCTGACGTTGTCAGGCTTTCAGGAGCCCTGAGGAGCCGCACAAGTGTTGTAAAGGAAGGCAGGTATGAAGTTTCGGTGCTTGAAGTGAAAACCCCGCAGGACGCGGGCATTGCAATGAGAAATATCGGAGCCACAAGAGTCGGTTCACAGGTTATGCAGGGAAAAAGCGTTCATCTTGTTTTAAAAATAAGGAACCTTACAACCACGGAAGCTCTGATAATTAAACAGGAGATGCTTGCAAGGGGAGGAGATGCAGCCCTCGCCAGGGATGCTGTTTCCCATGAAACGGAAGCTACCGATGTTCTTGTTATGGGAACCCTGCTGCAATTTGAGCGTCTTGCACGTAAACTGGATGGGCAGGCCCGTTCTTTGCCGCTTATCGCCGAGATGATTCGCGAATGCATATCTAATCGGACTAACCTGGAATACAGATATTTGAGGTAATTATGATCATAACTTCAGCAAAACCCTTTGAAGAAATCCTGGACATGTTAAAAGACGAAGATAATATTTTTATTGTCGGATGCAACGTGTGCGCTGCAAAACTGAAGACAGGAGGAGAACCTGAAGTCCGGGAGATGTGCAGAAAACTTGAAGAGAGCGGAAAGCATGTGGTGGGCTGGTCTCTCCCGACCGCTGCTTGCAGCATACGTTCTTATGATTCTCTTGTCGAAAAAAGCGAGAAAATAAATGACGCAAGCTGTGTTCTTGTTATGGGCTGCGGTAGTGGAGTTTCTGCTGTTGCGACTGTTGTGGACCTGCCTATATACGGTTCAAACAACACGCTTTCGCTTGGCGGCTCCAGTGGAGGAAAATTGCTTTCTGACCAGTGTGTTATGTGCGGGGACTGTACTATAAGTCAGTACGGGGGGCTCTGTCCGAAATCTCAGTGCCCCAAAGCCCTTCTCAACGGACCCTGCGGAGGGTCTGTGGAAGGGATGTGTGAGGTCAACAGGGATAAAGACTGTGTCTGGTATCTTATTTATGATCGTCTGAATAAAATAAACAGGCTGGATCTTCTTTATGTCACCCATGCTCCCCAGGAACATGGGACTAAATAATTTAATTAACTTTTCGACTCAGTTGCAAATATAGTGATTTTTAATTTTATCTCATCATGAGACTCTGGAACTGAGTCGCAATTTTCATAAATTATACCACTTTTTATATAATAAGGGGCTTGATTTCTTTACGTCCTTATGCTCCACAGGAGCATGGATTTAAATAATTTCATACCTAATATTCTTATTTAATGCTTTTTAATTTTCGTGAAAAACTGAATTCCAGAAAATTTCTGGTTACTGCTGAAGTTTCTCCTCCCAAGGGTACAAGATTCTCAGCTTCTCTGGAAGATGCCAGCCAGTTAAAAGGTATTGCAGATGCTCTTAATGTTACGGATAATCAGTGTTCAATTATGCACATGAGTTCTCTGGCTTTTAGCAAGCTTCTGCTTGATGAAGGGCATGAGCCTATCATGCAGCTTACCTGCCGGGACAGGAACAGAATAGGGCTCCAATCTGACCTTCTGGGAGCATATGCGCTTGGAATAAGAAACATCTGCCTTATGACCGGAGACTATCCTACCTGTGGAGACCATCCGGGCTCGAAGCCTGTTTATGACGTTGACTCCGTGCAGCTCATAGAACTCGTGAGAAAACTCGACACGGGCGTCGATTTTGCAGGAAACAAACTGGACGGGGGGACCTCATTTTGTGCGGGAGCAGTTTCGGGAATAGACCCTGAAAAGACAATGCAGCTGATAAAGCTCCAGAAAAAGGTTAAATGCGGGGCGGATTTTATCCAGACGCAGGCTGTATACGATATAGGTATGTTCGAGGAGTTTATGGACGCAGTAAACTATCTTGAGGTGCCTGTAATTGCAGGTCTGATTCCTCTCAAGTCTCTGGGTATGGCTGAATTTATGAATAAAAACATCTCAGGGATTCACGTGCCCGAAGAAATTATGCTTCGAATGAAAGATGCATCATCCCCTATGGAAGAAGGGCTTTTGATAGCTTCCGAAACCATAAAGGAGCTGACAAAACTTTCGCGGGGAATTCACGTTATGCCAATAGGGTCCCATAGAAACACAGCAAGATTGCTTTCTCTGGCGGGAATTTCTCAGAAGTGATTAATTCAGAAAAACCGGCAAATAAAAACAGTAAAGTTAGCTGGCACTCTTTTTATGTTTATTTATTACCTGATACCTTTTTTCTCCTTTTTTTGGCAGGCTGGTGTAACTGCATCAGATCGAACAGGAAAACAGTTCTGATTCCAGATATCCTCAGGTCCTGCTCGAATCCGATATTTCCCGGACATATCTATATTTCAAAGCTTTTTTATCCTTCGAAGGAGTATCCAAACCTTTGGATACATTTATCAATATCTTCCGGTATTTTACGGTTTAATTCTATTCATATTGGTTTTATTTTTTTCTAAAACCGAGACTAACCACAGTTTTTAAGGCATGAAAATGAGTCCAGAAATCACTTCCGTCCAGATGTTCGGGATTAAGACCCCTATAATTAAATCAGGGGACGACATCGTACAGATTATTGAAGCTTCACTTCAGGAAGCATGTCTTGTCCCGGTTGATGGGGATATTTTTGTACTGGCTGAGTCTGCTATTGGTACGGCAGAAAACAGGATTGTCAATCTTGCCAGCATTACCCCCGGAAAAAAGGCTCTGTCCCTCGGAGAAAAGTACGGGATAGATCCCAGGGAAATGGAGCTTGTGCTTCAGGAATGTGACGAGCTCTTCGGGGGTGTTCCTGGAGCCGCACTTACCATAACAAAAGGTATTCTCTCTCCCAATGCCGGAATAGACGCCTCGAATGCTCCTGATGGTCATGTGGTCCTGCTCCCCAGAGACCCGAGAAAAAGTTCCGAGAACATACGGAAAAGGCTTGAGAAGCGTTACTCCTGCAGGCTGGGAGTGATTATAGGAGACAGCAGGACACAGCCCCTGCGGCTTGGCTGCACAGGAATTGCACTTGGAGTTTCCGGTTTTATACCTGTTGAGGACGCCAGGGGCAGTTTTGATATTTACGGAAAGCCTCTCCGCCTCACTTACAAAGCAGCGGCAGACAACCTTGTTTCTGCTGCAGAAATCCTGATGGGAGAAGCCGGAGAAAGAGTCCCCTGTGTGCTTATCCGTGGAGCTCCTGTAAAAATGGTTGACGAATCTCCTGAGATGCCCACGATCTCTATGGAAGGGTGTATGTATTTCGGCAACATTATTAAATGTCGAAAAGAAGACAGCGAGAAAGGAGATCAATAACGAGCTGCTATGTCTCCCTTTTCGGAATAACTTTAAATACAGGCTCGAAGGACTTAGATAAGCATTATATATGCTCGAAGATAATATATACAAATCGAGCCCCTACCCTGTATCTGGTAATTTACTTTATATACCTCTATATTCAGGATTGGGTTTCGGTAGCTGTGCCGTACGGACGCATGTATACGATCCCTTCGTGCGCTGACCGGAGTAGATAAGCTAAGAACAGAAAAAGTCTCAGACGTTTCAAGTATTGCAGGTGATTTTATGAAACCGATGTTATTGGACTTTTCCGCAACATGGTGTGGACCTTGCAGAATGCAAAAACCTATTCTTGAAGAGCTCGAGAAAAAGTACGGGGATAAAGTTGAGTTTAAAGTTGTCGATGTGGATGAAAACCAGGAGCTTGCCTCAAAGTACGGCATACACGCTGTCCCGACCCTGATCATTCAGAAGGATGGGACTGAAGTGAAGCGTTTTATGGGTGTGACTCAGGGCAGTGTACTGGCTGCTGAACTCGATAAGCTTCTCTGACCCCTTTATTCTTCTGAAAAAGCTGCCCTGGTTCGGGGAACCTGAGGGCGCCAAACTTTTTCCCGATTTCTTTTTAGGATACTCTTTTGAAGTACTCATAGACGGGAGTTTCTATCTTCGGAATTTTTCTGGGGTTTCCTTACTGTAATTTATCGTAACACTCTTCTAAAATTCTCTCTACATGACTGAATTCTATAACTTTTTTCTAAATCCTGATTGGGGTTTAATATTTGCTTCTTTCAGTAAAACCTCAGTTAAACTTCAAGCTAAAAACAGGAAATCTAAACTTTACAGTCTGAATAATTCAAATAGTATTCTAAAATTTTTTTATTACTAAAAGAGGCGAAAACTGCCAGAACAGTTAAATATTTGCCTGGAAAAAAAGGGTTTAATCATTTTTAAGGCATTTTAATACTTTTTTCTGAACTATTATAAGGATGTATCTACTGATAGACTATCTAAATAATGTTAGTGCAATGAGATAACTATTTATAATAAGTATAAGTACTTTCTAATAAAGTAAAAACACAAAATAACTTAAAACCTGGATTAATTAAAAACATAAAATGACTTAAAAAATAGTTCAACTTGATACCTGGAATAACTTAAAAAAGTTCAGCTTGATACCTGGAATAACTTAAAATAAAAATAACTTAAAATAAAAGTAACTTAAATAAAAATAACTTAAATAAAAATAACTTAAATAAAAATAACTTAAACTATTTTTAGAGTGGGGGAAAAAACATGAGAATAAGAGTGGTTAGTTCAAGGGAAGAAATTTTTACACTTAATCCGAATGAGCGTATTGTTCACCTGGCTTTCAGGCCGTCTAATAAGGACATCTTCGGACTGGTTGAAACCTGCCCGAAGATTGAGGTAATCCAGTTACCCAAATCCTATATGCGGACGGTTTCAAAGTCCATAGAGATGTTCCTTCAGATGCAGAGGATCCAGCTCCTTGAAGGGGATGTCTGGGGACACAGGAAAGATATAAACGAATACTATGCAATTCCGTCTTCAGTGATCGATAAGATAAAAGAAATGAAGAATGAAGGAAAATCCATTGAGGAAATTGAGAAAAAAGTTGCAAGGGAAAGTAAACTGAACCCTGAAATGGTCGCTTATATACTTAACAAGGAAGTTTCTAGCTGATTCCGTGCATTTAATTTTTCCTGGCTGGAGATTGGATTATAGAGATAATCGGTTCCACAAACTTTAACGATTCCACAATTATTATCTAATCTCCAGTTTAATTTTTTAAGCTAATTGGAAAACGACCTAAGTGGGATCATTCAGCTGCTTTTCTGAATCGGATCTTTTTTGCAGATTCCGTTCCTGGCATTCATATAGGACTTCATTGCAATTTCCATACTGCCTTTCATTTCAATAATACTCATATCAAAAGTCCGGGCATAATTTAAGACATTTTTATCAAATTCGCTTCCCATAGAAATCTCATTACTTATTTTGACAACCTTTCTATAATGTCTTTTCAAAAAGCTTACATTGAAGTCAGAAGTGTCACCAGGTTCCATTCTCATTTCTTTCCAGCTGGAAGCCCACATAGGTGTCAGGTATATCATACCTGTGCCGTTCCCACTCTGCATAACCTCAGCATAATTATCGTTGCCTCCAAGAGCTATGCTGATACAGTCATCTACAATATTTCCTTTTTCATCTTCGAGAAAATAGAGAGGGCAATTAAAATCTTTGAACTCAGCTTCCAGGCCCCTTAACGGGCGTCCGCAGTTCCCATAAAATATAAGAATTCCATCTGAAAATTCTACCATTTCCTTCATATTTCGGTAGATTTCAGACTTTAAAAGGTCACAATCTGCATGCAGGCCAAGCTTCAGAATGTTTACCACTACGGTGATTGTTTCTCTGTTCTTTTCTTTCATATTCTCATGTATTTTCCCAAAAAATGGAAACTTCAATAGAAAATTGGGAATTTTCATGGATGCGGGACGATTCATCTGTTTTATGAAAAAAGATATCCTTTCCGGAGGAAAAATCCTGGCCTGGCAATTTCCGGATTTAAGTTTTCTAACAAACCTGAAACATTGCCTGTTTTCAACCAGGATCAAACGTACTGCGTTCTGATCTTTTGAGAGGACATAAACAAGTTCGTCTTCAAGCATTTCACAGGCAATTATGCTGAGTACAGACATCCTCTCACCATTAGTTTATAAATACCAAATCTATTCAACCTTTTGATTTTTCCTAAAGTTCCGCTTTGAGTTCGTTATAGCAATCTTCAAAAATTTTCTGATTGCCGTCATCAAATTCCAGGATTTCGAAATCAAATAACTCTGCAAATTCTTGAATAGAAGCATCGAAATTCTCAGTGTATTCAAGTCCGGTGTTAATCTTTGCAACCCTTTTGTAACCTATCATTTCATGGGTTTTTTTCATTAATTTCAATGCTTTTGAGGGGTCTTTGTTTAGCTTATTCAGGTCAAGCAGTTCCCTCCAGCCCTTGCTGTACATGGGGGTAAAAAGATATGTTCCAGCGTCACTGACACTTTTAAGTATCCTTAGATAGTTATTAACTCCTCCCACAGTAGCTCCTATACAGTCATCTACAATCCTGTGATCCTTGTCTTTAAGAATACGGACCGGACATGAGGTTGAACTGCGCTCGAAATCTTTTTCAACATCTCCCAGCACATTCCCACACAATCCGTAAAAGAGCAAAATTCCCGAAGAAAAAGGAGCAAGAGTCTTTATAGTCTCATATACCTTGATTTTCAATTCTTTAGGACTTCTATGAAGACCCAGTTCCATCAGATGAATCATAACTGTGTAGTTTTTGCATTCACTTCTGATTTCTGCAAGTGAGGAAATATCTTCCAGGGATAGCACTTTATACTGGAGGTTTACTTTATCCAGTTTTTCTACGAATTCCAGGATATTTTCACTATCAATTATAATGGTCTCATCAATGGAAGAGTCATTTTCAAGAATCCAGATAATTTCGTCCTGCATTATCTTGCATGAAATAATACTCATAATAGGCATCAAATTTCTCCTCTATAAAATCAGTATATTAGAATACCTTACTTACTTACTTACTTACTTACATATAAGTAAGTAGGAACTCGCAAAAAATCAATCCTTCCGTAAATATCAATTTTTCCACCCAAGGTCGGATTTAATTAAAGAAATGGATCTCACGAGTGTTTTTCTCCCTTTAATGCTGGATAGTTGCCTGGCACCCATTAAGGCTTCAACTACTAATTCTGCACGTGCTTCTACAGAATCAGAAAAACTAAATTCTCCCTGTTCCAGACCGGCTTTAAGAACTCCAGATATCCAGGTCAAGATATCATCCAGCAGTAACAGATTCTGCTTTTTAACTTTCTCAGGAAGTTCTTCAAAATCGAGAATCACAGAGCCTGGAGGGCAGATACTTTTGCCTTCATCAAACTCCTTCAACGCATAATCAAAATAGTATTGAAGTTGCTCACGGGCTGAGCCTCCAGATTCAACTATTTGTGCAATATTTTCAGCTAATTTCTTTCTGCTGTCTTCAAGCAGGGCTGCAACCAGATCTTCTTTTTTGGGATAGTAATTATGAATTGCTGCATTTTTTATTCCCAATTTCTGAGAGATATCTTTGTAACTGAATCCGTTATAACCTCTGCATTGCAGAAAATTCCTTGCGTAGTAGAGTATCTGTTGATTGGTCTGGTTTATATCTTTCATAACAGCACACTTACTTATTAGTAAGTAACAAAGGGATGTCCAGTCATATAAATGTTAGTTTCTCGAGCTGAATATTCATTAATTTGTCCACGAATTTGAAAGTGCTTCAGCTTGCTTCAGTACTAATTCAATGGCTTCCGGTGCTTTATCTGGCGGATACTTGTAGCGCTGCAACGTACGGCGGACAAGAATGCGTAATTTAGCCCTTACACTATCGCGCACCTGCCAGTCTACAATAGTGGATTTACGCAGTTTCTCGGTAATTTCTACAGCGATCTTTTTGAGGATTTCATCACCTAACTCACGAACTGCACTTTCGTTGTTCGCTAAGGCGTCATAAAAAGCCACTTCATCCGGTTGCAGGCCAAGTTCGTCATTGCGTTTGAGTGCTTCTTGAAATTCTTTAGCCATTTGAATCAGTTCTTCAATCACCTGGGCAGTCTCAATGGCACGGTTGTTGTACTTACGCAGGGTTTCTTCCAAACGGTCGCTGTACTTCTTTTCCTGCACCACGTTATTACTGGTTTTCGATTTTATGTTGTCTTTCAGCAATTTTTCCAGCAGCTCTACTGCCAGATTACGGTAAGGCATCTGCCTGACATCTTCTAAAAACTCATCAGACAGCAGACCAATATCAGGTTTCTCTAACCCGGCCAGCTGGAACACATCGACAACACCTTCGGCAATCACGGCATTATCCAGAATCTGCTTGAGAGCCGAGTTCATCTCTTCCTGGGTGCGCTTTTTATCGACGTATGTAAATTTACTGATGGCGGCTTTAATGGCTGAAAAGAAAGCGATCTCTGCGCGCAGTTCTTTTGCTTCGTCCAGGGTGCCGCATAATGAATATGCTTTGTTAATCGCCAGCACTGCATCTAAAAAGCGTTTTTTACCGTCATCAAGCCCCAATATATGGTTTGATGCTGGCACCAGCAGTTTGTAAGCTTGGTCTACAAATTCACTGTAATCAAAACCATGGAAAAGCCCGTGTACGACATCCATTTTTTCCAGCAAGACCGAAAACGCTTCTTCGGCGCGTAGAGTGGGCTCGCCTCTCCCTCTGGCATCGGTATAGGTTTTCAGTGCTTGCTTTAATTCATTGGCAATGCCGATGTAATCCACTACCAGGCCGCCAGGCTTGTTTTTAAATACCCGGTTTACCCGTGCAATGGCCTGCATCAGGTTGTGGCCTTTCATCGGTTTGTCGATATACATGGTATGACAGCAGGGCACATCAAAACCTGTGAGCCACATATCCCTCACGATCACAAGCTTGAGAGGATCGTTATTATCTTTAAAACGCTTTTCCAATCTTTTCCTGGTCTGCTTGTTGTAGATATGTGGCTGTAACAACTCACGATCGGATGCCGAGCCTGTCATCACAATTTTTATCGTGCCTTTGCTGGGGTCGGTATCATGCCAATCAGGGCGCAATTCCACAATGGCATCATATAAATGCACGCAAATCTCCCGGCTCATGGCCACAATCATGGCTTTGCCGTCTATTGATTCCGTGCGTGCTTCAAAGTGTCCCACCAGGTCGGCAGCTACCTGCCGAATGCGCGGTTCAGCTCCCACCAGTTTTTCTAAGCGGCTCCATCCCCCTTTGGTTTTCTCGCGGTTAGACGTGTCTTCTTCGTCTTCCACGATGTCTTCAACCTGATCGGACAACCTTTCAATTTCGGCATGATTTAAATCGAGCTTTGCCAGGCGGGACTCGTAATAAATGGCTACGGTTGCACCATCGTCAACTGCATCCTGGATGTCGTAAATAGAAACATAATCACCAAATACCGAGCGTGTGTCTTTGTCTTCAAGGGCAATCGGTGTACCTGTAAAACCAATAAATGAGGCATTGGGCAGGGCATCACGCATGTACTGGGAAAAGCCGAATACCAGTTTGTTACCTGTAACATTGCCGTCTTTATTTTTTACTTTTATAAAGCGGCCTTTATGGCCATACTGGCTGCGGTGTGCCTCATCGGAAATAACCACAATATTGTGGCGGCCGTTTAAGATCGGGTGGGCACCTTCGTCCTCAAAGGGTGAAAACTTTTGTACCGTAGTAAAAATAATGCCGCCTGATTCCCGCTCAGATAACAACTGGCGCAGTTCATCCCGGTCGTTGGCCTGCACCGGTGTTTGCTTAAACAGCTCGTGCGCATTGGAGAATGTTTGGAACAGCTGGCCGTCCAGGTCGTTGCGATCCGTCACCACCAGCAGGGTCGGGTTATTCATTTCCGGCTGCTGCAACAGCTTCCCGGCATAACAACACATAGAAATACTCTTACCCGAGCCCTGAGTATGCCACACCACACCAGCCTTTTTGCTGCCGGGCACCACCTCATCCCCGTATTTTGCGCGCTTTTCTGCCACACCTTTCGGGTCCTGTGCAGCAATAATCGTGGCTTTTACTGCTTCTCGCACAGCATGGAACTGGTGATAACCGGCTATTTTTTTGATGATTGCTCCACCGTCGTTTTCAAAAAGCACAAAAAAGCGGATGTAATCAAGCAACATCTCGCGGTCGAAAAAACCCCGCACCAGGGTTTCCAGCTGCCATTCCAGCAGTGGCTTATCATCTTCATTTTTTACAGCACGCCAGGGTGAAAAGCGCTCCTTGTTTGCCGTCAGCGCACCAATCCGGGCGTTATAACCATCACTTACAACCAGTGCTTCATTAAAAACAAAGAGGTCGCTGATTTCATCTTTGTAGGTTTGCAGCTGATTAAAGGCATCCCAGATATCGACGTTCTCATCTTCAGGACTTTTAAGCTCTAATACTGCAATGGGCAAGCCGTTAATAAAACAGACCACATCAAGGCGGCGTGGTCTTTTAGTTCCTTGAATGGTGAACTGATTTACTGCTAAAAAACGGTTATTAGCAATGTTTTCAAAGTCAATTAAAAAAGCGCGGTCGTGAATCGTCTCGTCATCTTTACGATATTCAACCGGTACACCTTCCAATAACAGGCGGTGGAAGGCGCGATTATTGGTTATCAAATCCAGACTTTCGGGCTTTAAAACAAGAGCGATGGCTTGCTCAATGGCATTAAAAGGGAGATGGAGATTAATTTTCTCCAGTGATTCCTGTAGATAATGCTTTAAAATTACCTCGCGGTAATCTTTGCGTTCGGGATTGTCTGAATCGGGGGCAATGTCAGGGCCATATAAAACATCCCAGCTATTATCTCGGAACCATTCGAGACAGAGTTGTTCTAATTGGTCTTCATTCATAGTTTAACCCCTATTCCTCCGCGAACTCGACGGCTTCAACGGATAGTTCACCGGAGAGGAGTTTGGGAAGAAGGAAATCACGAATTTTAGAGAGATTATTATTCTCCGTACTGTTGAAAAATATTTTACTAACGATTGGCTCACCAACGTCATTAAATAATTTTATGACGTTTTTAGTTGGAAATGATGCAAACATATTTTTTAGGTCTTTCGATGTAACATGACCCAGGCCCGTTGTTTGCTTGTTTCTTGCAATTTCTATGAAACTTTTTTTGAAAAATTTAAGCAAGAAAAATATAAACTCCTTTTCTTCCGCCTCTTGAGGAATTACTCGGAAGGTGTGTTGATTTAGCCATCCATTTCCACCTGTCCACAAAAAGATATCAATGGAGGTGTCTGGACTACCAGACCACGAAAATAATATTTCCCCGTTGTTTATTCGATATTTTTGATCGAATTCCTTTTTTGTAAATTCAGTTTGAGGTGTTATTCCATATTTTAATTCCCTTATTTTTATAATGGGCAATCCTTCATGATTTGAAGAAAAATCCTCACTTTTGAAAGCCGCACCATTTATGTATTGAGCAAAATCATAGAGTGATTTTACTTCCCACCCATCTGGAATCTCTCCCAATTCCGACTCCTGCATTGTGGAGGGAAACAGTTCGGCGGTGTTTTTGAGTTGTATGTAGTGTTCTGGCTGCTCGGCCTGTAATTGGTCTAACTCTTCATCGGTCTTGCCGGAGATGGCACTAATAGCGGCACGAGTTACACCATCAGAATCTTCACCGGCTTCAATGGCGGCGATTTTGGCTTTGACCGGATCAAAATCTACAAACCAGCTTTTGAAAATGGCTTGTGCCATTGCTTCGAGAGTATAGTTGATCTTGAGATTGAGTTCTATTTTGTCGTCAATTTTGCCAAGTATTTCTGCGATTTTCGTCTCATAATTAATGCCAATATCTGAAACAAGAATGCTCGACAAATGGTTCCTGTTTAATGTCGGAACACCAGAACCAACATTAAATTGTTTGAAATCTATACTTTTTAGAAGATAGTAAACATAGCGAGGATGATGCCCTTTAAAATCTTTAACCCATAATGTTGTATTTAGTGGCCAAAAATTTTCTGTGATGAATTGCCCCCCCCCAATACTGCCACTTCGACCAATAACTACTCCAGGAGCTTCAACTTTTGCTTCATCGTGATAGCCTCCTATCCCTGTTGAAGCAACGACAGGTACATTCCCATTTTTCCTATCGCTTGCCGGAAGGTCAAATCCTCTTTGAAGTATGATAAACTCATTTAGAGCTATTGTTTTCTCAAACATCGAAGCCCAACCCCGCCAAATTCTGTTTAATCTGAGCTTCCAGTTTCCTGCTTTCTTCAAACTGCTCTTTTAACTGGCTGGTGAGTACAGCCATTTTATCGGCAAATAATATACCATCGTCCTCCTCAGCTTCTGCGCCCACATAGCGGCCAGGGGTCAATACAAAGTCATTCTTTCGGATTAAGGCGAGATCAGCGGAGAAACAGAAACCTGCCTGGTTATTTTCTTCTGACCATTCTTGCTGCCAATTATGGAAGGTATCTGCGAGTTTCTGGATATCTTCATCTTTAAAATCCCGCAGTACGCGGTCTTTCATATAACCCAATTTGCGAGCATCAATAAACAGCACCTGGCCGCGGCGATCACGCTTGCCATTTTTAGCATTCTTATCTTTGGTTAAAAACCAGATACATGCGGGGATTTGGGTGTTGGTAAAGAGTTGTCCCGGAAGTGCTACCATACATTCCACCAGGTCTTGCTCGACAAGAGTTTTGCGAATTTCCCCTTCATTATTGGTGTTACTGCTCATGGAACCGTTAGCCAGTAAAAGCGCCATGCTGCCCGTGGGAGCCAGGTGGTACAGCATATGCAACATCCATGCGAAGTTGGCGTTACCCGTCGGTGGAGTAAGGATGCGTTTTTCGCCGTTGGTATTGATGGTCCAGCGCGGATCGTCGGCAAGCTTTTCGTGCCACCAGTCCTTCATATTAAAAGGCGGGTTGGTCATGACAAAGTCGGCTCGCAGGTCGGGGTGCTGGTCGTCTAAAAAGGAGTCAGCGTTCTTTTTGCCAAAATTAAAATCAATGCCACGAATGACCATGTTCATGGCAGCAAGCTTCCAGGTGGTGGGGTTGGATTCCTGCCCGTATACCGAAATTTGTTTTTTCTGTTCGGAAGCATTGTAATGTTTTACATTGGCGTGTTTTTCAATGAATTTGTCACTCGAAACAAAAAAACCGCCGCTGCCCATGGCTGGGTCGTACACACGGCCTTTGTAGGGCTCCAGCATTTCCACGATCAAAGTAACGATAGATTTGGGTGTATAATACTGGCCTCCCTGCTTGCCTTCGGCAAGGGCAAATTGGCCCAAAAAGTATTCGTAAACATGGCCGAGAATGTCTTTGGACTTAAGGTTAAGTTTTTCGCCGTTGTACTCGGGGTTATTAAAACTGGTAAGGCTAAATTCATTGATCAGGCCAATAAGCTTGTCTGCATCCAATTGGTATTGGCTGATGCGGTTGAGAATGCCTTTGAGCTTTGGGTTGGCTTTTTCAATGTCATCGAATGCATTATCAATCAGCCATGACACGGATCTCAGTTTAACGTCTTCGCCCTGTTCGTCTTGCCAGATAACACTGCCAGTGGGAAGAGTAATTACATCTCTCAGTTTGTTCCAGCGGGCGGTTTTGGGTACCCAGAAAACATTTTTTTCGGTGTAGTAGTCACCAATTTCCAGCTCTTCTGCTATGGCTTGCTGGTAGGCTTCATCGCTGTCATAATCTTCGCGGGGCAGGTAATAGATATTGTCGTCATCGTCTTTTTGAAACAGCTCAGTAAGTTCTTGCTGGCGCTCTTCGAAGGCATCAGACACGTATTTAAGGAAAATAAGCCCTAACACCACATGTTTGTAATTGGCGGCATCCAGGTTAGAGCGCAGTTTGTCGGCAGCCCTCCAGAGCTGGTTATCGAGATCATTTAAAAATTGCTGTTCGATATCAATCATTATTAATGCCTTCCGTTATTCAATTGTGAATCAATTTGATAAAACAGTGCAGTAATTAGTTTATCAACATTTATAAATAGAGATATTAGCCATAAATGGCACTTCGGCCCTTAAAGTTGGTGTTTTTCAGCGCTTTAAATTTGCTGAACTATACACCGAATATTGTATCTTGGCCGTTGTATGACCTGATTTAAAATTGTATAAACTTAATAAATCTTAATTCAAAATACTGATTTTGATATAAAACATTTACTAAAATTTGCCTGACTCTTTTCAATTAGCGGCGGCTCAAATTTTATACATCCTCTTTTATTTTTTGTAATAGGTAGTATAATTACGAGTTTATTTGCTTTCCCTAAGCTTAAATAACTTAAGTGTAATCTCCTCAGGGATTGGCGTGATTTCTAAAAAACTTATTGACCTTGGAGTGCTTGCGCTCAGGCAACGCAACTCGCGAGGTACTTTTAAACCCCACATTTCCATCCGTTTCCGGGACAATGCAGGAGATTTACGTACCTTTTCCATTGATACGACCCGGACTCCGGGAAAACACCCCCAGCCCGATGCTTATCTCATCACACATGCTCACTCCGACCATCACGGAAAATCAGCCATGCTCTCCCCCAGGGCGGTCTGTACGGACAAAACGGCAGCAGCTCTTGAAATCAGGCACGACAAAAAATACGTGGGCAGCACATGCAGACTGGGAGATGAAATTGAAATCGAAGGGACAGTGGTAAAGACTTACCCGACGGAGCATACTGCCGGTGCAGCTGCTTTTTTTTGGGAGAACGATGTAGGGACAAGAATTCTGGTCACAGGGGACGTTAAAGACGCCAGCAAGCTCCCTCCGTGTGATGTCCTTATCACCGAGGCTAACTACGGCGATCCTGAAGACCCGTCGTGTCACTTTGCAGATGATCTTGACAGCATGAAATGCGCCCTCTTTGAGAGCGGCCCCGTAGCCTTTGGAGCTTATGAGTTCGGAAAAGCACAGCGTGCGGTTGAACTGATGAGAGGCTTTGGATACAATGGAGCGATCCGGATGGAAGCAAGGGTAAGAGCGCTTACCAGGAGCATGCTTGAGGACGCTGGAGAACTTGCAGGGCTTGAATCCGAAGGAGATGATGAAGTTTTCGTTGTGGCTCCCTGGGAACTTGACAGGCTCCCATGGAACGTGAAAAAATATGTATTGAGTTGCCGGGCAGATTATTCCTATCCGATTATTAAAATAAGCGACCACCTTGATGCCTGCGGGCTTGAGGCTATGGTCAGAAAACTCAATCCCGAAGTCACGGTTGTTTACCACCCTGGAGGGCACAGACCCTCAAAATTTTCAAAACATTTAAATTCTATAGGGATCGATTCGATATCAATAGATCAGATCGGTAATGTTTTAAGCAATGAATTTATTTAAGTCGCTGAAACTCAGTCCTAAAAATTTAATTCTAAAAATTTAAATATGATGATCTAAATCTGATGATCTAAATCTGGTAATCCGGTTTTAACCTTTTTAACTTCAGTTAATAATATATCCCCGGGAAGATAATTGTCGTTCAGGAGAGAATACAGGTTGAGCAAACAAAGCCCAAAATCAAAGTCCAGGAAGGAGTTAACAAAAGCTGCCGAGGCTTCCATAGAAGGTACTGCAGCCGATGTTGAAGTTCCTGAAAAAAAGAGCTTTATCAAACAGCTGACCCCTGAAGAGAAGCAGAAAGCTCACAGGGAAGGAATTATAAAAACTATTGTTTCTTCAATACTCGGAATACTTGCCGGGTTAATACTCTACAGCCAGTACGGTACAGGCGAAGACAGGATGTGGTATGCTATACTCATGATCGTAATAGGAATAACGTATTACGTCCAGAAGCTTATATATCCGTCTCTTAAGATAAATGTAAAGGAATTCAAGTTTAAAGACTGGTTTTATGTCGAATTCATGGTTATTGACTTCTTCCTTGTAACCTGGACTCTGCTCCTGAATTAAAAAAATCTTCTCCCGGGTTTCAGAAAAGGCTTTTATAAAAAAAGAGAACCTTTTACCCGGGCTCTTTTGCTATTGATTTTATTTTTATTTTTATGTGTAAATCCTTTCCACGGTGACATTTCATGCCTGCAGCATTCCAACGTTTCATATACCAGATCAGGCATTTCATAACCGGGATTGAATAAGAAAAAGAACTCACAAAACTGAAATCAAATGACTGAGCCATATTATGGAATTCACAGTGGCTTACCTGTGTAAGCCCACATTACTGAACTAATTTATGTTTTCCACATTGCTGAATTACTTACACTTATCCAATCAAAAACGTAATTCCGGGGACTAATATGAGAATAGCTATACTTAACAAAGACAGGTGCCAGCCCAGAAGGTGCAGCAAGGAGTGCGAAAAGTACTGTCCCAGAGTCAGGACAGGAGATGAGACCATTGTTTTTGAGGCAGACGGAAAGCCGGTCATCTCCGAGGAACTCTGTGTGGGCTGTGGAATATGCGTCAACAAATGTCCTTTCGAAGCCATTATGATCATAGGGCTCCCTGAAGCCCTGCAGGAACCAACTCACAGGTACGGACCAAACGGTTTTGCCCTTTTCGGGCTTCCGGTACCCAGGACAGGAAAAGTAACCGGTATTCTGGGACCTAACGGTATAGGAAAAAGTACTTCGGTCCAGATCCTCTCAGGAGCCCTGGTCCCCAATTTCGGGAAGGGAAAAGGAGACTGGGACACTGTACTCGAGCATTATGCCGGAACTGCGCTTCACGACTATTTCAAGGACGTTGTGGATGGGAGGGTAAAGGTTTCCCAGAAGCCCCAGTATGTTGACCTCATTCCCAGAGCCTTCAAAGGAAAAACCTCTGAGCTGCTTGAGAAAACCGATGAAAGAGGCGTTCTGGACGAGCTTATCGACCATCTTGGCCTGAGAAGTGTTATAGGAAGAAATATTACCGAATTGAGCGGTGGAGAACTGCAGAGGGTTGCTATTGCTGCCTGTGCGGCAAGAGATGCTCAGTTCTATTTCTTTGACGAAATAAGCCCTTATCTTGATATTTACCAGAGGATCAACGCAGCTCGCCTTATCCAGGAAATTTCAAAGGACAGGGCAGTACTTGTGGTCGAGCACGACCTTGCACTTCTTGATATGCTTACAGATGTAATTCACATAGCTTACGGTGAACCCGCAGGCTTTGGTGTGGTTACTCTTCCGAAAAGTGTGCGTGTGGGGATTAACCAGTACCTTAAAGGCTACCTCCCTGAAGAAAACATAAGGATTCGCCCTGAATCCATCAAGTTTGAGATCCATCCTCCAAGGGAAGATGCCCAGTTCAGGTCCATGATTTCCTTTAACGGTTTCTCAAAGAAGTTTGGGGACGGATTCTCCCTCAAAGCCACAGGAGGAAACCTGCGTGAAGGCGAGGTGCTCGGGATAGTTGGTCCTAATGGGATAGGGAAATCAACTTTCGTAAAAGTTCTGGCGGGTGAAATAAAGCCCGACGAAGGAGACCCGGGAATCGAGGTAAAAATCTCCTACAAGCCCCAGTACATCAAAGCCGATATTCCTTTGAGTGTCCAGGACTTCTTAAGGGGCATTTCAAAGCAGTTCGGAAGCAGTTATTATGAGGTTGAGATCTCAAACCCTCTCCAGCTTGAGAAAATTTACGACAGCCTGCTTACAGACCTCAGTGGTGGGGAACTTCAGAGGGTAGCAGTTGCTGCCTGCCTTTCCCAGGAAGCAGACCTCTATATTCTTGACGAGCCGAGCGCCCACCTTGATGTTGAGCAGCGTTCCATGGTCACCAAAGTCATCAACCGTTTTGCCGAAAACAACCAGAAAACCGCTCTGGTGGTTGATCACGATATTTACATGATAGATATGCTCAGCCAGCGTCTCCTTGTTTTTGAAGGAGAACCCTCAGTTTACGGTGAAGCCCACGGTCCTTTCAGCATGGAAGGCGGCATGAACAGGTTCCTGAAAAACCTCGGCATAACCTTCCGAAGGGATGAAGAAACAAGGCGTCCCCGTGTAAACAACCTTGGCTCAAGGCTTGACCGGGAGCAGAAAGAAAGTGGAAACTATTATTATTCTGCTAAGGAGTGACCTCTTAAGAGCCAGTTTGCCAGGGAATGATCCTGCAAAAGCCTGCTGTTCCAGATTATGAAATGCTTTAAGGTTTACTCAATGAAAACCTCAACCTTTTCAGGGGAACAGCTCCGGCATTTGCACTGCGGTTTCAAAATAGTTTTATCTTATGTGTGAGTTTCTGATTTTCAATGAAGATAGAAAGCCTCGACCTGCCCGATGAAATAAAGCGCTTTTACGAAAACTCCGGGATTCTTGAACTTTATCCGCCACAGGCAGAAGCTGTTGAGAAAGGCCTGCTTGAAGGAAAAAACCTGCTTGCTGCAATTCCTACGGCTTCGGGAAAGACTCTTCTTGCCGAGCTTGCGATGTTGAAGTCTGTGCTTAATGGAGGAAAGGCACTCTATATCGTGCCCCTGAGAGCTCTTGCTTCCGAGAAATTCAGGCGGTTTCAGGAATTTTCCGTACTGGGCATGAGGGTCGGGATTTCAACAGGAGACTACGACAGGCGAGACGAAGGGCTCGGCATAAATGATATTATTGTTGCAACCTCTGAAAAAACAGATTCCCTGCTCAGGAACGAGACTGCCTGGATGCAGGAGATCTCTGTTGTTGTGGCAGATGAAGTTCACCTTATTGATTCTCCAGACAGGGGTCCGACGCTTGAAATCACCCTTTCAAAGCTCAGGCGAATGAACCCTTCCTGTCAGGTCCTTGCACTTTCGGCAACAGTAGGAAATGCCGATGAGCTTGCAGCCTGGCTTGATGCCGAACTTGTATTAAGCGAGTGGAGGCCCACCGACCTTATGGAAGGGGTGTTTTATAACGGGATTTTTTACTGCAAGGATAAGGAGAAGCCTGTTGGGCAGCCAACAAAAGATGAGGCAGTAAACCTGGTTCTCGATACTATAAAGGAAGGAGGACAGTGCCTTGTTTTCGAGAGCAGCAGGAAGAACTGCATGGGTTTTGCAAAAAAAGCAGTTTCTGCAGTAAAAAAGACTCTTTCTAATGAAGACCGTGAAACTCTTGCAGGCATTGCTGACGAGATCATTGAAAACAGTGAAACCGATGTTTCATCAGTTCTTGCCACCTGTGTCCGTTCAGGGACAGCATTCCACCACGCAGGCCTTACAACGCCTTTGAGGGAGCTTGTAGAAAACGGCTTTCGTGAAGGGCGTATAAAAATTATTTCAAGCACTCCTACCCTTGCAGCAGGGTTGAACCTTCCTGCCAGGCGTGTGATAATAAGGAGTTACCGGCGTTACTCTTCAGATTCGGGCATGCAGCCAATCCCGGTACTTGAATACAAGCAGATGGCAGGAAGGGCAGGGAGGCCGAGGCTTGACCCTTACGGAGAAGCTGTCCTGCTTGCAAAGTCTTACGAGGAGTTTGTCTTCCTTTTCGAAAAATACATCGAAGCCGGAGCTGAAGATATATGGTCCAAGCTGGGTACGGAAAATGCCCTCAGGACGCATATACTTTCTACGATCTCGAACGGGTTTGCCCGGACAAGGGAAGAACTCATGGATTTCCTCGAGGCAACATTTTTCGCTTTCCAGTACTCAAACTTCGGGCTCTCCGCGGTTGTGGACGAATGCCTGGACTTTTTGAGGCGGGAAGGTATGCTTGAAAAAGACCCCGATGCCCTTGTTTCCACGGTTTTCGGAAAACTCGTATCAAGGCTCTACATCGACCCTCTCTCTGCAGCTCTTATTGCAAAGGGCTTGAGGGAAGCAGGTACCCTTACCGAGCTTACCCTTCTGCACCTGATATGCAGCACTCCGGATATGCGTCTTATGTATATGCGGAGCCAGGACTACCAGGAAGTCAACGACTACGTAATGGCTCACGCAGGCGAGTTTTCAAAGGTTCCGAATCCCTTCAATATCGCCGAGTACGAGTGGTTCCTTGGTGAGGTAAAGACCTCTCTCCTTCTGATGGACTGGATACATGAGAAGCCTGAAAACGAGATCTGTCTGAAGTTCGGGATAGGGGAAGGTGATATCCATGCAACTGCAGATATTGCCGAATGGATAATGCATGTTACAGCCCAGCTTGCAGGACTTCTCGACCTTAAAGGTGCAAAAGAAGCCTCAGAACTGGAAAAGAGGATCAGGTATGGAGCAGCCCCGGAACTTATGGACCTGCTTGATATCAGAAGTGTGGGGCGCGTGAGAGCAAGAAAACTTTATGAGGCAGGCTTTAAGTCCACAGCTGAACTCGCAGCAGCTTCTCCTGAACATATAGCCGTACTTGTAGGACCAAAGATTACTGAAAGGATTTTCAAGCAGATCGGACGTAGAGAAGCGGTATCTGAATTTTCTGATATTGAGCCTCTGGAAAAAGGTTCTTCCGATGGGCAGAGGACAATTAGTGATTATTGATTCTGACTAATGATTACCGGTTACTTTGAGCTTTCTTTCATGTTTTTTAATTTATTGCTTTTTGGGATTAATTGTTTTCTCTATCCCTGAGTTCCGAGAGGATTTTTAATTTTTCTCTGCCTGCCCTGCGCCGGGCCAACAGGATGACAGTCAGCAGACCTAAAATAGGTTTGAACCGGTGCCGCAATTATATGAAAGAGAATGCTGAAGAAGTACACCCTGGCTTGAAGTAATATTTTTACTATCTTTCTTTGTTCCCAAAATTGGATTTAAATTTCCAGCTAAATGTAGAAACTCATCAGTTTTTCTGGCGGTTCTTTCCAAAGGAAAAGGAAATAGGCCACTCTCCTTCGTTGATCGGGACAAGAAAGGTTTAGTAAAGCGAACATGGCTGTACGAATTATGATGTTTACAGGTCTTTCTTATTGAATCAGTCCTTTTCTATAAAGCACTGCTTTCTTATTTCTCCGCTTTTTTGCTTGAATCCAGGGTAAAATATTAAATGAGATCAGAGATTTAATGAGAGCAGATTATATCAGATTCTAAATTAGTACCGAATTTATTCAATCCGATCAGGATCAATTATATTCAGTTTTATTGGGTAATCTCAGAGATGATTATAATGTTATTCAAAAAGTTGTCTGATGTTTCGGAAGCTGAAATGCAGAGGTTAATTTCCCGGGGGTCCGGGCTTGCAGATGTTGGAGATACCGTATCAGCCGTACTTTCTGACGTGCGCATGAAAGGAGATGCTGCCCTCAGGGAGTATACAAAAAAGTTCGATAAAGTTGAACTTGCAAATTTTGAGGTAAGTGAAGAAGAGTTTGAAAAAGCTCTCTCCGAGATCGGTTCGGAACTGCTTGGACACCTTAGAATTGCAGCTGAAAATATTCGGGCTTTCCACAGGGCTCAGATGCCTGAAACTACCTGGTTTATGGAACTTCAGCCCGGGGTTGTCCTCGGGCAGAAGGCAACACCCCTTGAAAGTGTAGGGGCTTATGCTCCCGGAGGGAGGGCTTCCTATCCATCGACTGTATTGATGACAGTAATCCCTGCCAGGGTTGCAGGAGTTGAGCAGGTTATTGTGTGTACTCCTCCCAGGGCTGACGGTTCCGTACACCCTCTTACCCTTGCTGCTGCAAAGGTTGCAGGTGCGGATAAGGTTTTCAAGCTCGGGGGAGTGCAGGCAATAGGGGCTATGGCTTACGGGACTGAAACCGTTCCCAGGGTGGACAAAATTGTCGGTCCAGGAAATGTTTTTGTGACCTCTGCCAAAATGCAGGTAAGGGATATTGCTGAGATTGATTTTCCGGCAGGTCCGAGTGAGGTCCTTATCATAGCAGACGAGTCTGCAGATGCTGCTATGGCTGCTTCGGATATTATAGCCCAGGCAGAACATGACCCGAATGCGGTTTCCGTGCTTGTGACGACTTCGGAAACTCTTGCAGAAGAAGTGGAGCAGGAAGTGCTCGCCCAGGCCGAAAGTACTGCAAGGAGTGAAATTGTGAAAATTTCTCTTGAAAATGCAGCAGTTCTGATTGCAGACTCTCTTGATCAGTGCATTGACTTTAGCAATAAATTTGCACCTGAGCACCTTGAAATTATGGTGGAAGATTCCGATTTTGTGCTTGACAGAATTAAAAATGCAGGATCGATATTTATAGGGAACTATGCTCCTGTTCCTGTCGGAGACTACGCTTCCGGTACCAATCATGTGCTTCCTACGGCAGGGTATGCGAAGATCTATTCCGGGCTGAACATAAATCACTTCCTCAAGTATTCCAGTATACAGAAAATCAGCAAGAGTGGGCTTGAAAGTTTGAAAGAAACTGTAATCGCATTAGCTGAGGAAGAAGGTTTGAAGGCACATGCTGACTCTATCAGGGCTCGTTTCGGATACAGACCCTCTAAATAATATTTCTGCTAATCGATACGTATATAAAATGTTAATGCGTAAACAAAATTTGATTTTTAAATAAATAAAAATTTAATTCGTAAATAATGAGTGGGGACTATAATATGAAAATCAGAGTGGTTAGTTCACGGGAGGAAATTCCTACCCTTAATCCGAATGAGAAGGTTATCCACCTTGCTTTCAGGCCGTCTAACAAGGATGTATTCATGCTTGCTGAAACATGTCCTAAAATTGAAGCCATACAGCTTCCTAAATCTTACAGGAGGACGGTTTCAAAGTCAATAGAGATGTTCCTGGAGATGCAGAAGATAAATCTCCTGGAGGGGGATGTCTGGGGCCACCGAAAGGATATAAATGAATACTATAATGTCTCTCAGAATGTCCTGGAGAAAATTCAGGAGTTAAAAGCCGATCGGTTTTCAAATGAAATGATTGCCGAGAAGCTGTCAAGAGAAAGTAAGCTGAATTCGGATATGATTCTCTATATCCTCGGCAGAAAAGGCGAAATATCCTGAAGTACGCATTTTTGCCTTTTCACAGCTCTCAGGGAAAAAGCCTTATTCTCTTCTGACCCGTAAAAGATGATTTGCTGAAAGGGCAGGTAACTTTTTAAGACCATGTCTTAAAAAGTTTTTTCTATTTTGGAAATTTATATGACGAAGCGTAAAACCCCTGAGTCTTTAGCTCAGGGGATATAAGCGTCAACTTCAACCCTGATTCCGTATGTAATATTCTGCCGCCTCTTTACTAACGTTTCCGATAGTAGACGCAAAATATCCATCACTCCATAACGTATTTTCACCCCAATAATACTTTTCCAGATAATCTTTTTGAGTTTTCCACAATCGGTTTGTCGATTCTTGTTTCAATTTTCTGACAATTGACAAAACACTAACTTTCGGTTCACTCTTAATCAGGAAATGGATATGGTCTTTGTCTGTTTCCATTTCAAGGATTTCAAAGTTTGACTCTTTTGAAATGTCAATCATAATCTGTTTTAGTTCTTCGCTAATCGGTTCAAGTATGACTTTTCGGTATTTGCAAACAAAAATAACATGGTACATTAACAAAAATTTTCTATGATTCCGTGTTTCATACTTCATATTTACTAAAAAGTACATATGTTGTTAAAGAGCATAATACCTTGTATGGTGAAAGCGTTCAAATTTAGACTCTATCCTACAACTGCACAAGCTGTTCAATTGAATCAGCATATAGGTAGCTGTAGATTTGTCTACAATTGGGCGTTGGATCAAAAAATTAAAACTTACGAACAAACAGGAAAATCAATTTCCAGATTTGACTTAAACAAATTAATTCCTACTCTAAAGGCTTCTAATGAATGGTTAGGTGAAGTCAACTCTCAATCATTACAGGGGATGACTAAGCAGGTTGAATCTGCTTTCACTCGGTTTTTTAGAGGGAAGACCGGATTCCCTAAGTTTAAGTCTAAGAAAAATCCTATACAATCTTTCCCTGTACCTCAGCACTACTCCGTAGACTTTGAAAAAAACACTATTAAGCTTCCTAAAATAGAACCAATTAAAGCAGTTTTTCACCGGAAGTTTGAAGGAGAACTTAAAACAGCTACGGTATCAAGGACTTGTAAAGGGCATTACTATATCAGTATCCTTGTTGAAGATGGTAAAGAACTTCCAGTAAAGGAAGCTTTCGCAGAATCAACAACAATAGGAATTGATGTAGGTATCAAAGATTTTGCAGTTCTTTCTAATGGAGAAAAAATTGAAAATCCTAAGTACCTGAAAAACTCTCTTAAGAGGCTTAAAGTTCTTCAGAAAAGAGTTTCGAAGAAACAAAAAGGCTCTAAGAATAGGGCAAAAGCTAAACAAAGACTTGCTGTACTCCATGATAAAATAACTAATCAGAGAAATGATTTCCAGAACAAACTCTCTTTTAAACTGATAAGCGAAAACCAAGCTGTAGCTCTGGAAACATTAAATGTTAAAGGCATGGTTAAGAATCATCATTTAGCACAGTCTATTAGTGATTCTGCATGGAGTAGTTTTGTAACAAAGTTAGAATATAAGGCTGAATGGTTCGGGAAAACTATCTTAAGAATCGGACAATTTGAACCATCTTCCAAGCTCTGTAGTGTATGTGGATACCACAATAAAGAGCTTCAGTTAAAAGACAGGGAATGGACTTGTCCTGACTGTAAAACAAAACATGATAGAGACATTAATGCCGCTATCAATATCAAGAAATTTGCTCTCGTAGATCAAAATCTAATTGGATTGTAACACCTGCGGAACGTGGGGAAGAGCTTGGGGACTTGCCCTCAATAGAGGGAGGAATGAACCAAGAAGCCCATTAAATCTTTAGATTTAGTGGGTAGTTCACTTTCCGGACTATTAACAGGTAAGGTTTCAACAGGTAAGGTTTCAGGGCTGGAATTTCTATCTTTGACCAGTTTTCTCCAATATTCTCCATGATTTTTTTAACAGCAGCTGCAGGTCACTTCCTGAGTAAATTGCGTAAATAAAGAAATCCAGAGAATATAGAAGTCCAGGGGATAAAGAAATTCAGAGAATATAGAAATCCAGTAAAAATGAAACTCAGAATTTTAGGATAATAAAAAGTGAACTATTTCTTCCTGAATTCTTCGCCTGGCGGATCAGTTTCAAGGAAGATGACTTCTCGCTTTCCAAGTTAAATGCATATCATTAATTATATGTAAATTAATATAAAATTCGGTTCAAATTAGAAATGCTTATCACACTGTAAACTTCTATGTAATAATTAATGGAGGCAGGCATGAGTAATCCTGTTGATGTTCTGGCCTGTGCAGTTACCTCATTGATTTGTTTTTTCATATTATATGCCGTACTTCAGACGGACATACTTATACTTGGAGTTGTATTGATAGGCTGCATCCTTTTTGGAAAGATGCTTTATTTATTCTAATATTTTTTTGAAATTCTATTCCTGAAAATGCTTCTCTCTGTAAGGACAAATATTTCAGGACAGGTCAGTCCTGTAAGGCATCCGGTAAGTTCCTGATTATAAGGTTCGCCTTAATTTTGTGCATATAAACGGACTTATTTATTATTGTTCAATGTCACGTATTATCGTCAGTATTTCTCCCAAATTCAGGATCGGACCCCGAAGCAAGATTATTTAAGGTTTAATATTAATACTTTTAGCTAAAGGGGATTAAAGCCTTAAAAGGCAGAAAAGAACAGGAAACGAAAGAATTTGAAATAAAAGAAGTTCCTGTTTTACTTAATTGTTTTAGAAAATTATTGCTCCATTTTTCACAACCCCATAATCTCGCAGTTCTTAAATTATATTTAAGGAATGTGCGGGAGCTATTGAAGGAAGGGATGTGAAGATTAACTGAAAGAAATTGTAGAAAAGCACTGAGCAATTATAAACATACAGGAAGTTTGGAGGTTAAGTTTCTGGACTACACACTTCGAGTAGGGGGAGAAGCCGGGCAGGGGTTACAGACAATAGGAGGAGCCCTTGCAAAAATCTTTTCCAGAAAAGGGTATCACGTTTTCACGCACCAGGACTATATGTCCAGGATACGCGGTGGACATAACTTCTATCAACTCCGCTTTTCTGACCGGGAAGTAATGGCTTCTAAAGAGCTAGTTGATATTCTTCTGGCTCTCGACCTTAATACGATAGAAATCCATAAGAATAGTGTTAGAGAAGACGGGTTTATTCTATATGACTCCGAGAGCATGAAAAAGAAATTTGAAGGCCCTCAGTTTATAGATATCCCTTTCAGAAAAATAGCTCTCGACGTCGGAAAGAAAAGTGTCATGGCAAATACCGTAGCAACGGGGGCAGTGCTGGGACTCCTTGACCTTGGGCTGGATCTTCTGAACGATATTTTGAGGGTAACTTTCGAAGACAAAGGGAAGGAAATAATAGAACAAAACATAGCCTGTGCAGAGGCGGGGTATAATTATGCCCATTCAAACTGCTCCCGCTGTGAAGCTTTCGGAATTCCCGAGCCTGAAGCAAGAAAACTTCTGCTAATAGACGGGGTTCAGGCAATAGGTATGGGAGCCCTCATGTCAGGCTGCACTTTCTACTCGGCATACCCGATGTCACCTTCAACAGGAATTCTGAACTATCTTGCTTCCAGGGCTGAAGAATACGGTCTTGTGATTGAGCAGGCTGAGGACGAAATAGCGGCAATCAATATGACAATAGGGGCTTCCTTTGCAGGCGCCAGAGCTATGACCGGCACTTCCGGAGGAGGTTTTTCCCTCATGGCAGAAGGCATTTCCCTGGCAGGGATTACCGAAACCCCTCTCGTGCTCGCAGAAATGCAGCGCCCGGGGCCTGCTACCGGGTTGCCCACACGTACAGAACAGGGAGACCTGCTTTTTGTCCTGAATGCAGGGCACGGAGAATTTCCAAGGGTAATCTTTGAGCCGGGAACCCCGGAACAGGCGTTTTACCTTACCAGTAAAGCCTTTGAACTTGCAGAAAAGTACCAGATCCCTGTTTTTATCCTGTCAGACCAGTATCTCGGGGAGTCTGAATGGACTTTTGAAAGCTTTGACCTCAAACGCCCTGTATATAATGATTACAGGGTCAGGGAAAAAGATCTGGAGGGGGCAGAAGATTATAAACGCTACGGATACACAGATACTGGAATCTCTCCTCTCGCAGTCCCCGGAGAAGCAGGAAAGCATCTCGTTGTTGCAGATAGTGATGAGCATGACGAAGAAGGGCACATTATAGAGGACGCCGAAACGCGCATAAAAATGGTCCAGAAAAGGCTGCTGAAAAAACTGCCTCTAATAAAGGAAGAAATCGAAGCTCCGTTGCTGTACGGGGATTCCTCTCCGGAAATAGTGCTCGTAGGGCACGGCTCTACTTACGGTGTGATAAAAGAAATAGTGGACATATTTTCAAAGGATAAAAAAATTGCAATGATGCACTTCAGCCAGATTTATCCGTTTCCCGAAAGGGACAGGTTTGATTACATAGAATTCCTTAAAAATGCAAATCTTGTTATTTCTGTTGAAAACAACGCCACAGGGCAATTTGCAAAACTCATGCGAGCCGAAACAGGCTTCGAATTCGCCCGCCAGATCTTGAAATATGACGGAAGACCTTTTACCATAGAAAAACTGAAGGAGGAAATCGATGCCTGCCTCTGAAGATTATGAAGGCCAGGTCCCTGCCTGGTGTCCTGGATGTGGAAATTTCCAGATACTTTCAACCATCAAACAGGCACTTGCCGAACTTGGAATCGAGCCCCGGGAAGTCCTGCTGGTCTCGGGAATAGGACAGGCAGGTAAACTGCCCCATTACATAAAGTGCCATACTTTCAACGGGCTGCATGGAAGGACTCTCCCTGTTGCCACTGCTGCAAAGCTTGCTAACCACTCCCTGCATGTAATTGCGGTTGCAGGAGACGGGGACTGTTATGCCGAAGGCGGAAACCACTTCCTTCATGCAATACGCAGGAACCCGAATATCAGCCTTTTCGTTCACAACAACCAGATATACGGGCTGACCAAAGGGCAGGCATCTCCGACATCAGCTAAAGGGACACATACGCCAGCCCAGCCTTTCGGCTACCTTGCACACCCATTTAATCCGCTTGCCCTGGCAATTTCTCAGGACTGCAGTTTCGTAGCCAGGGGGTTTGCAGGAGACCAGGAGCACCTGAAAGAGCTTATTAAAGCCGCAATTACTCACAGGGGCTTTTCTCTGCTTGATATCCTCCAGCCCTGTGTAACGTTTAATAAAGTGAATACCTTCAAATGGTACCGTGAAAGGGTTTACAGGCTCGAGAGCGACTATGACCCTTACAACCAGACAAAAGCTTTCGAAAAAGCCCTTGAATGGGGAGATAAAATACCCAACGGCATATTTTACAAAAGCGACAAGGAAACCCTTGAAGAAATGATGCCGACACTTCATGAAATGCCTCTCGTGAGGAAAAAGTTCTCACCCGAAGACGTGAAGCACGAGATTGAGAAGTTTTATTGAAAACTTCACTAACTTCCTATCTCTTTTTCTATTTATTTACTTATTTACTTATTTATTTATTTATTTATTTATTTATTTATTTATTTGTTTTACTTTTAGTTTAAGACCTTTATTATTCTGATAAGGTCCAAAATCCCTGTTCTTCTTCAAAATACTCTGTCTGAAAATAATCTAATCTTTAATCATAACTTCTATAAATTAAATAAGCACTAATATAAAAACTTTATAATTTTCTAGCAAAAGTTAATAAATTAAGAGGGTGTAGTATCTGTTGTAAAATTATAAACCTGTATGTAGAGAGTCAGTGATGGGAACCATAAGCATCAGCTCCTGAACATATATTCCCTATAGTAGATCACAATCAAAAAAATAATATTAGGTGCTGGGGATGGAGCCTTCTGGCTTTTCTATATACCTTCATTCAAAAGAAATGATGGAGTGAAAACAGAATGAAAGGGATTTTTAGTATCTTTAGAAAAGATGATAAAGCCTTTACAGGGCTTGAATCCGCAATAGTGCTGACCGCCTTCGTAGTGGTGGCAGCAGTTTTCTCTTATGTCGTGCTCGGGGCTGGTTTTACAACCTCAGATACCGCCAAGAAGACCATTGACGAAGGCGTCAAACAGACCACTTCTTCCGTAGAGCTTGCAGGTGATGTGATTGCAAATAGTGCCGATCGATCAAAAGTGGATACTATTGTTGTCACCCTTCAACTCACAGCAGGACAATCTCCTGTGGATATAGGAGCCGATAGTAATGCCGGAATGCTGGTGGTAGCTTATGCAGACAACGCTACATACAACCAAAGCTTGAGCTGGACTAAGGATTTTGTGGGAGACAATGATAAAGACGCGATTCTAGAACAGCATGAAAAAGTTCAATTAACTCTCGCTGTACCTTCTGGCTCAATGCTTCAAGGTACCTCTGATCAGGTTGTAAACAGAGAATTCAAGCTTGAGATTAAACCGAAAATAGGTGCAATAGTTCCGATAACAAGAGTGACTCCACCACAGCTTGATAAAGTTATGGTCCTGAAGTAACCCCAGTAAGGGGATACTTCCCCTTTTACTGCTATAAAAACGGAAATTTTTATTTTCGTTATCAGGTGGTAAGTATGGAACTTGATAAAAGAGTTGACGAAATAGAAATCGAACTTAAAATCATGAAAGGGGAGATCAAAGAATTACTCGTTGACATAAGAGACCTTGTGAATAAAAATGAAAATCCTTTCTGCAGCATCCCATGCTCTGAGACATTAAAAAGCCCGGCACCGGCTAAAGATGAAATTGAATGTAACCAGCCAGGCGTGGCCGGGAATGAAGACGCAGAATGCAGGCTTTGTGAAGGAGCTTCGGAAACAGAGAATCAAACTATAAAGAAGAACGAAGATTCCCTGCAACCAGTCATATCAGACCGGAAAAGTCCTGTACAAAATATCAGGAAACAGGAAGAACACAGACCTAAACCTGAGAGCTTCCGGAAAATCGATACGTTTATGCTTGTCGAACTTATGCGCTGGGTGGACTATGCTGTCAGGACAGTAGGTCACGAAAACCTCGAAGGACTTCTGAACCTCTATGCTCTTACGGGACATCTCCCTGAAGAGACGAAAAAGATCATCGAAAACATTGCAAACCTCTCAATTGAAGAGCCCGCTGAAGAAGACAGGGTCAGTATGAAAGATAACATAACTGTACTTTCGCAGTTGAGTGCAATCCTGAGCCCTGAAGGTTTCAGGAAGAATATCCAGCCATTTTATGAAACTCCGGGCTGGAGAGATAAAGAAAATGAGAAAAAAACAGGGCTTGTCTCAGTTGAATTTAAGCCTCAGAAAGCTGAGAGGTCAAAACGAGCTGCTTCCAGCAAATCTGATACCAGGCGGCGCATTTGAGGCAGGTAGATACATCTTCATAAATCGAATCAAACTTTCATAAACTAAAATCAAATCTTCGTAAATTAAGATTCTATAATTGAGAAATTGTCATCTCTGGAATTGTCATCTTTATTAACGGTATCATCTGGCATTGCCCATTTAGCATTGTCCTGTTTGATACAGCTTCAAATCATACATTGGCCAGCCTGATAAACCGGCTGATCAAAATCAAAATCAAAATCAAAATCAAAATCAAAATCAAAATCAAAATCAAAATCAAAATCAAAATCAAAATCAAAATCAATTTCTCCGGTCCAAAGATCGGAAAAGTAAAGCGGGGGTCGAAAATTGGGTGGGGAATCGATAAGCTCTGCAATTCTGACAATAGCATCCGTCATTTGTGCATTCGGGTTTGTTTCAGCTGTCTACCCCTCCGTCATCTCTGCCGGAGACCCTATAATGAGCCGAACGGACTCTATGGGAGACCAGATCATGACAGATATCGAAATCCTGCATGAAGCAAGAGGGGCTGAAGGTACGGAAATTCATGTATGGATAAAAAATGTGGGATGTAAGGAAATACCCTCATACACACTTCCCGATTCAGACCTCTTTTTCGGAGAGGCCGGGAACTTTGAGCATATCCCCTATGACGAAAACGGGAATCTGGCCCCAGGGTGGAGTTATCTTATCGAACAGGGGGGGGACAGTGACTGGGATAAAGGGGAAACTCTATGCGTAAAAATTAAACCTTCAGGTCTGCCTGTAAGCGGGGAAAAATATTTTATTAAGTTCAGTACATACAACGGGGTTTCTGAAGAGGCCTATTTCACGGTTTAATAAGGGGTTCGAGTGATGGGGTTCGGGTCAATAATTGCAGCAATGATTTCGGTTTCAACCATCCTTCTAGCCTCTTACGTCTGCTCTAAAGGGGGGTTTTACATGGCAAACGGGCTCTCAAATTCGGTTATTGAAATGCAGGAAAACAGAAATGAAATTCTGAAGACCGAAATAGAGGTTAAAGGTGCTGAAAACGTCTCCACAGATGGAGTGGACATTCTTGTATCCCTGAAAAACACAGGCTCGACAAAAATCGGGGACTTCACTTATATGGACATAATAGTTGCCTATCAAAATGAATCGAACAGCATGGAAACAGTATGGATTCCCTATCAGGAAGAAGTCCTTTGCGAAAACAACTGGACAAAAATGGGAATCATTCCGGACCTCATAAACCCCGGAGTCTTTGACCCGGGAGAGAAGATGGAACTGATTGTCCGGCTGAACGCTTCAGACCTTTCCGGCTATTCCAGCATTAAATGGCTTCTTGTGACTGCCCCGAATGGAGTAAAGGCTTCATGGTATTTCAAAGGATGATCTTTCAAGTTGAGTAAACATTATTCAAATATACTAATATTTAGAGATAGTAATAATCCGAGACATTAATTTCAGAAATCGTAATTTCAGAGATCGTAATAATCAAAGATAGTAATATTTAGAGACAGAGTAATATTCTGCAAATAACTCACACAGGCAACAAACCTGTTCCTGTAAAGCTGGCTGTAAAGCCAGATGTGAGAAGCCAAGGGACTTTTAAGGGACCTCAGGGATTGACAGGTCTGAGAAGGGGGGAGAGACATGGAAATAAACAAAGGGGAAGGAGCAGTATTAGGAAAAGAATTTTTTTGTGAAGAGGAACCTGGCTACCTGATAGAAGAAGAGGAAGAGAAAGAGCTTCTGGAGTTTATATCCTCCGGAAATCTGGAAATAGACAGGAGACTGGAAGGGGGTATTCCTGCGGGTTCACTCTGCCTCCTGGAAGGTGCAAACGACAGTGGCAAATCTATTTTTCTGCAGCAGATAATATGGGGGGCCCTTAACCAGGATAAAACTGTGCTTTTTTTGACAACGGAAAAGACCTCAAAAGAAGTCCTTAACCAGATGGAGAGCTTAAAGCGCGGGATTTCGGACTATTTCATAATAGGGAGGTCAAAGATATTTGAAATCAATGCAGGTTATGTTGAAGAAAACCCGCGTTTAAGTGAGAGCCTGCTGCAGGTGCTTCTCGAATGCATACAGAGATGTGAAGAAGAACTGGTCCTTATAGATTCCCTTACAATTTTTGCAGTTAATGCCTCGGAAAATGCGGTGTTAAACTTCTTTACGGAATGTGTAAAACTTTGTGACAGGGGAAAAACCATTCTCATCAGCGTGCACGGGTACGCTTTTTCGCAGGCGGTACTCTACAGGCTGAGATCAGTTTGCAGCGCCTGTCTGGAACTCAGGATAGAGCAGGTTGGGGACCAGTGGGTAAAAACTATGGAAATCCAGAAACTGAGGGGTGCCAGGAAAACTACGGGAAATCTGCTTAGCTTTGATGTGGACAGCGAATTCGGGCTGAAAATAATTCCTGTTTCAAAGATTAAAGCCTGAAAAAATGAAAAAAGCGTCCGGAGAGATGGTTCCCGGAAAGAAAAACCCGAATGAGGAATCTAGATGGAAGCTCTGCCTTTTAACCCGTTGCCTGCACCGGAGAATGGGGGGCGTTCCAGAAAAGAGGTATATGCAATCCTTTCTCCGGAAATGCAGGAGTTCGTTGGCAGGGAAGAAAATCACCATATCCTTGATTATATCTGCAGGCTTCCAGCGGAAGAAATAGGATTTCCGGAGTTCTACCCGAGAATTTCCAGGTCCATGAAAAGCATTAAACGCCCCAATCTGATTTATCCTGCCGGAAAAGGGCTTGCTGTTCATATATATCCGGATAAGGAAGACGTAAGGAATTACTACATTCCCATAGAGCCCTGCCTGTTCCAAAAACTGGACAGCATGCTTGAGGAAGTGGAAAAATTACTCATTGACGTGATACATGACCAGGAAATTAATACAAATGACCCTGAGGAAAAAAAGAAACTTCTCGTAAAGGCTCTTGAAAAGACCTGTGATGTAAAAGAGAATTTGAAGGAAAAACCCGGAAAATCAGAAGAAAAAGGCGGACAAAATCAAAAAGATACAGATCAGAAAAAAAATAAGGAAAAAGATTCCCTGAAAGAAGGAAAGAATGACGGAAAAACCGGATTTATCGGAAACCTTAAGGGAGCCGGTAAATTATTCGGTTCAGGAAAACCGAAGAAAATTTCCGTAACTCCTCAGGAATTCAATGCAATCAAATATCGGATGGTCAGGGATAAGGTGGGGATGGGAGTGCTCGAACCTTTACTGCTTGACTCAAACATAGAAGATATAAGCTGCAGCGGTCTTGGAAGGATCTTTGTTGAGCATAAGGTATTTTCGTCCCTTAAAACAACAATCTCGTTTGAGGAAATTGAAGAACTCAATTCTTTTGTCATACAGATGTCCGAAAAAGTAGGAAAGCCGATCACCTACAGGGACCCTATAGTAGATACGGCTCTTCCGGACGGGTCAAGGATTAATATCGTATTCGGAGAAGATGTATCAAAACGTGGGAGCAATTTTACAATCAGGAAATTCATGGGAGTCCCAATTTCAATCCTCGAACTTGTAGAGTTCGGTACAATTGACTATACAATGGCTGCATACATGTGGATGATGCTCAGGGCAGGGATGAACTGTTTTGTTTCGGGAGAAACAGCTTCCGGGAAGACCACAATGATGAACGCTGTGACCACTTTCCTTCCTCCGGATTCAAAAATAGTCTCTATAGAAGACACACCGGAATTGCAGGTTCCCCACAAGAACTGGACCCGTGAGGTTACAAGGACTACGAGGGACGACAGCGGGTCTGATGTTTCCATGTTTGACCTCCTTAAGGCAGCCCTGCGACAGCGCCCGAATGAGATTATGATAGGAGAGATCCGTGGGGTTGAGGGAAGTATCGCTTTTCAGGCGATGCAAACAGGGCACCCGGTAATGTCAACGTTCCATGCAGCATCGGTTGAAAAACTGATCCAGAGGCTTACCGGAGACCCCATAAATGTGCCCAAAAATTATGTGGATAACCTGAATGTGGTCATTATCCAGAGTGCTGTAAACGTCCCCGGGAAAGGGCTTGGAAGAAGGGTACTGAGCATAAACGAGATAGTTGGCTATGATGCTGTGAACCAGGCTTTTAATTTTATGGATATTTTCAAATGGGACCCTGCGACAGATACGTTCAAATTCACGGGAAAAAACAACTCCTACCTTCTGGAACATAAAATTGCCCCGCGAATGGGAATTCCCGAAACCCAGGTCAGGAAGATATACTCTGAGCTTGACAGGAGATCAAAAATCCTGAGAAAAATCCACCAGGCAAATATTACGAATTTCTATGACCTGTTTACTACCCTGATCCAGCTTGAGGAAGCGGGGGTAATATCATGAATTATGCAGAGATGGCTCCGTACTTAAAAATAAATTCTGCGAAGCGGGGAGTTGAAGGGTATTTCAGTCTTGCCCGAAAACTGAAGAGCACAAAAGTCGTTGAAAGGGTCAATGATGATATGCTCTTCCTGCTGACGTATATGGCAGCTATCTCAACCGCGGATATCGAAAGGGACAGGATATTCGATTATGCAGGGAGACAGAAGGAATATGAGGCTTCAAAATATTTCTGGCAGATACATATCCTTGCTTCAAAATGGGGATATGAGTATGCAAAAGCATGCAAGTACATTTCCCAGAAATTAAAGGATGCCTATCTTTCAAAACTGTTCGGCAGGATGGCAAACATCCTTTCTTCAGGAGAGCCTGAGAAAAATTTCCTCAAACAGGAAAAGATCACAAGGGAAGAGATCTATTCCAACGCATACGAAAGGAGCATAGAATCCCTGAAAAAATGGACTGACGGATACACTGCCCTGATGGTTTCCGTAACTCTTGTTGTTACCATAATCCTTGTTTCGGTCATGATCTACAATATAGAGAACATAGAAACCATTGCGTTCCTTATTGTATTGCTGACTCTCTTCATATGCGGGCTTGCCCTTTACATAATATATAAGGCGGCTCCGGCAGAAAAGAAATTGCATGCCCTCAGCCGTAAGTCCAGGGAACAGGAAAGGATAAAGTTTCTGAGCCGGGTCCTGCTTCCTCTGGGTGCATTTTCTCTTACTGTCCTGATTCTGCTCGGAACCAGAAAAGAGTATATCCTGCTTGGAGTTCCGTTCTTTACTCTTCCGATAGGCGTCCTTGCGGTGGCTGATGACAGAAAAATAGATGAAAGGGACAGCAGTTTTCCTGCATTTATAAAAACTCTGGGAACCCTTGCCGGGACAACAGGAATCACTATAAGGAGTGCTATGGAAAACCTCGACCGGGAAACTATAGGCTGTCTCAAGCCAGGAGTCGAAGAACTTCACAAAGGCCTTTCCATGGGGTTTAAGTCCAGGCTCTGCTGGGAAAAATTCATAGGCGAAACAGGATCAGAGCTGATAAACAGGTCCTCAAGGATCTTTAACGATGCGGTCGAGCTGGGAGGCGATCCCGCTGAAATAGGGAATATAGTTTCAGCTTCAAGCCTGGCAATCGTCCTGCTCAGGATGAAGAGGCAGCTTGTAAGTTCCGGATTCAAGGGTCTTGCCTTAACCCTTCATGCTGTTATGGTCGGGCTTCTTATTTTTGTAATGGAAATAATTTCAAGGTTTAGCGGGCTTGTCTCAAAGATGAGCGAGGCTTATATGTCCGCAGAAGGGAGTATGAACGGGATGTCCGGAATGGGCATGAGCATGTTTAATGTGGCAGAAAGCGTGCCCCTGCTTTACAAATTCACTTTTTCCGTGATAATTATCCTGACAATTTCAAATACGCTCGTGGTGAAGATTGTAGAAGGAGGAGGAAATTACAAACTTTTATTCTATGGGGGGCTGATGTCCGGAATTTCAGGGCTCTGCATGATCCTTATCCCTCCGGTAGTATCCAGGGTGTTCACATTCCAGATATGAACGGAGTTTTATTCAGAAAAATAAAAATGTGCCTGAAAAAAGTAGTTTATAAAAAAAGTAGTTTATGAAAAGGGAATTTATGAAAAAAAGTTTATGAAAAAAGAGTTTATGAAAAAAGGAGTTATGAAAAAAGGAGTTATGAAAAAGGAGTTTAAAGAGAATTAAAGAAAGCGGCAGAAAAGATTTTTGAAATCGGGATTAATCAGAATTGTTGGGGGGTAAAGAAATGGAAAGTTTAAAAAATATAAGCATAGGCGGGTTAAGGGAACTGAAGGAAAACGGATTCAAGGGGCTGAAAATCGGCGGCTTAAAGAATTTAATAGTTAAGCCGGAAAAGCCCGGAACTGAATGCACAGGCATTGCAGATCTTGAGGATCTGGTAAAAAAGAGAGAAGATATTAAAAAAGAAATAGAAAAACTGAACCGGGAGAAAAAGGGAATAGAAACCCGGATTCATCTTATCCGGAAAACAGGAAAAGAGAAATGTGAAGAAATAACAGAATATCCCTGGAGAGAAGAAATATTTCCCCCTCTTCCGAGAAAAGAATATGTAAAAATACCTGAAACAATAGCCGAAACTCCTGAAGTTCAGGGAGATTCTGCACCTGGGGAAGGTTTTGAAATTTCAGAGGCAAAAGACAAAGGGATGAAAATAAAAGCCGAAGAGGCAAATAAAAAATCTGAAGATAATATATCTGAAAATGATGCATCTGAAGATAATGTATCTGAAATTAACACACCTGAAGATAATGTATCTGAAATTAACACACCTGAGGATAAGACACCTGAAAGCAGTACACCTGAAGAAAAGGTCTCACAAGATATGGCATCTGATATTATCCAGGCTGTGACTGTAGATATTGAGGGAAAAGGAGACAGGATAAACGTAATCGGGAAAAAAGACGAAGATACGGTTTTTCCGCAGAAAGAAGATAAATCAAAAACCGTGTCCTCTTTCTCAGCAGTGAAATTAAGTGAAAATAAGATCCCGGATAGAGATTCCAGCACCAGTCCAGCTGAAATGAAAAATACTGAAAGTAAGAACAACCCTGCAGCATGCCTGCTTGGAGAAAATCTGATTGAAGAGCTATTGAGCAGTGATGACCTGTGCCCTGAAGAAGAGCAGGGTTTTGTTAAATACCTGCAGGAACCGGAAATAGGAGAGCTGGTTAAAGAGTTAAAGGACATGAAGTCACTTCTAACCAGGGAAAAAATTGCATGTTAAACCCGGTGAAGAGCCGAAATTAATAAAAAAACAAAAGAGAAAAGATGACGGGAACAAACCCGGCACATAAATTTTAAAAATATGTTCTTTGCAGGTATTTAAATATCAAAGTTATTTGTGCTCATGGAGATGGAAAAGCCCTTCCCTTGCTTTGCCAAGGAGTTTGTTTGCTTCCTCCATTTTGTTAGCAGCCTCAAGAATTTCTTCTGAAGCTTCAAGAAAACCATCTTTTTTGGCTTTCTGAGCCCATTCTCTAAAACTCTGTATATGGCTGTCGTTATGTTCAATCCAGTGTTCAATCAAGTGGGAAAGGTTATCGTGACTAAGTTCTTCAGTTATTGTTATTCCCTCCTGTTTAGAAATATGGAATTCATGGTATAAATTTTATCTGGATTTAAGATGAATTTTCATACTGTTACCACGGAAGAAAAAAGGAAATATAAATATAGAGTGGAAAAGCCGTTGATTTGTTTCTTATTTTTTTGGAGAACTTCCGGGCTAGCTGGTAAAATCCCTGGATATGGTAATCAAACCCGGATATGAGACAAAAACCGGTTTCAGGAAGAATCGAGAGGGCAGCCGTGAAGACTGCCTTTCAGATTTTTCTTCTCTTAGATTTTTTCTTCTCTTAGATTTTTTCTTCTTTTAGATTTTTTCTTCTTTTATATCTTCCTCGGGTCAGTGATTTCGCCTGTAAGTGCAGAAGCTGCTGCGGTTGCGGGAGACGCAAGATAGATAAAGCCGTCTTTTCCCATCCTGCCTTTAAAGTTCCTGTTTGCGGTTGAAACACAGACTTCGCCTTCCCCAAGAACGCCCTGATGAGCGCCAAGGCAGGGCCCGCAGCCAGGGGTTGCAAGGGTCACACCGGCTTTCAGCAGGATTTCCATTGTCCCATTCTTGATTGCTGCAAGGAGGGTTGAGCGGGATGCAGGGATTATGATTGTCCTGACTGTAACCTTTTTTCCTTTCAGGACTGATGCTGCTACTTCGAGGTCTTCAAGCCTTCCGTTGGTGCACGTCCCTATAAAGACCTGGTCCACGTGAGTCCCTTCAACCTCCCCTACTGGCTTTACGTTATCCACCTGGTGGGGGCAGGCGACCTGGGGCTCTATGTCTCCGGCATCATAAACAAACTCTTTAAGATAAGAAGCATCAGGGTCTGAATACACAGGTTCATAAGGAGCAACTGCCCTGTTTTTCAGGAAATCAAAGGTCTTTTCGTCGGGAGGGACTATTCCGGTCTTTGCTCCCATCTCGATTGCCATGTTGCAGAGCGTCATCCTGCCGGCAACAGAAAGTTCGCTGATTGCCTGCCCGTAAAACTCAACTGCTTTATAGGTTGCACCTGCAATTCCTGTTTTTCCTATCAGGTAAAGGGTAAGGTCTTTTGCGTAAACGTGTTTGTCAAGGCTTCCTTCAACTGTCATCCTGAAGCTTTCCGGTACCTTGAACCAGAGCTTTCCCGTAGCAAAGATTTCAGCCATATCGGTTGCCCCGACTCCAGTTGCAAAAGCCCCGAAAGCCCCGTATGTACAGGAATGAGAGTCAGCTCCGACGAGCAGTTTTCCAGGCAGTGCAAAGCCGTTTTCAGGAAGAACCTGATGGCAGATCCCTTCTCCTATTTCATAGAAATTGGGTATACTCTGTTCCCTTACCCATTCTCGGATCTCTTTTTGCAGGGTAGCTGATGTCTCGGTGTTTGCAGGGGCAATATGGTCAAAAGGAATCACAATTCTTGAGGGGTCCCAGACCCTTTCCATCTCCATTTCCTTAAAAGCATTTACCGCAAGTATTGATGTGCCGTCATGCGCCATCGCATAGTCCACATCTGCCAGCACAAAATCATTAGCCTTTACCTCTTTTCCTGCTGCCCGGGAAAAGATTTTTTCGCTGATTGTTCCCAGAAGTAAGCCTCCTTTCCAATATTGAATGATAATTTACGATAATGAAATGATAATTTACGATAGTGAAATGATAATTTCAGATAATCAAATAATAATGAATGGTATAGTGAAGAAATTAAGGCTTTAGAACTCATTATAACGAAATATATATACTTAATGGATTTGGGGATTTAGGCTATTCAAAAATAAATTTAAGTTATATTTCTCTTAATCTGCCCTGCGAAGTGTCCTGAGCGCCGGGATACTGTGGAGTAAAAAGTTTTATGCCTGCTCAAGACACTTATTATTGCAGCCTGGAGATTAATAAGGCTCTTTTAACGGGGACCTTCTCGTGATAGTAATTCGGAAGCGGTCTGCTAATTGAAGTCCTCAAAAAGAGCACTGAAACAGGTTATGAGAGGAGGTTTAATATGACGTCAAAATTGATGGACTACTTTAACAAACAGCCCAGAATTGGGGTCCTCAGCACATCGACCAAAGACGGAAAGGTAGATTCGGCTGTTTTCGGCTCACCCCATATGATCGATGAAAATACCGTTGTAATTGCAACAGGCAAGAACAGGACATTCTCAAACCTTCAGGAAAATCCTTACGCGATGTTCCTCATCATGGAGCCAGGAGCTGAGATTATGGATTGGAAAGGGATCAGGGTTTATATGAAGATGAAGGAATCTGCGACTTCCGGAGAGATGCTTGACATGATCAAAGGTCAGATCGCAAAAATGGCCGGAGAGGAAGCGGGAAAAATGATATACGCAACTGCCACCTTCGAGATCATTGAGCTGAGGCCTCTTGTTGATATGGGACAGGGCTGGGAGAAGTCGATCTGAGATTTCAAAATTTACAGAATAAAGGCAGGGAAAAAGTAAGCCCTGCATGAAAGGTGCCTGAAAAAAAATAAAATCAAAATAAAAAAGGTGACCGGCTCAACATTAAAACGGGATTTTATATTATACCGGCTTTTTCAAGAAAACCTTCCAGAGGCACGGAGTGAGTCTGGAAACCGCATACTTTGTAGGGGTCTGCTCCCAGTGAGAGAGCTACGAACTGGGCAATATTCATGTGTACCATGTCGTACTCTACCCCGAACTCTTTTTCAATCACAGGCTGGTAGCGGTCGTACTGGATATGGCAGTTCGGGCACATATGGATCATTAACTCCACCCCAGCTCTCTGGAGGCTGTCGAGTTTGGTTTTGGTAACCTGGAGAGAGGTGTTTTTGTTAAGGTGGAGCTGGGAAAAGCCCATTCCACAGGTGAGGGTACGGGCAGTATTTTATCAGAACTTTTGCTGTAAGACTGTTAGGTATTCACAAATATCACTAAATGTGAGTATAAATTGTGCTCCTGACGTTTGAATATAAATTCTTGAATATATGATGAGGCAATATGTTTATATATATAATTTCTGGCCAAATCATCAAACTATCAAAGGTCAAGGAATTATTACAGGCTCAAAATAAGTATGAAAAACAATTGTTCGAGAGTTTACACAGAAAACTTATAAGGAGCTAACTAAGAGTAATTTATGGAGTTCAAAAGTACTTTCCAAGTTCACCCGAACTCCATAAAATCTGCCCTAAGAGGCAATGATTATGTTAGCTTTGCGTATATTTAAGCTTGCTTGATCCTGCCTCCTAGGGAAAAAATAACTAGGAGTTAGACGAATGATTAAGAACAAAATTGGAATCGGAACGCTAATTTTATTAATTCTGCTGGTTGTTATGGCATTGATACCAGCCGTAAGTGCACAGGAAGAAAAAGATTATTCTGTAACCACTGAGAATGCTTTTAAGCATGCTAATGCAAACATGATAAGTTTTATAGCAGCCGGCACACCAGGCTTTGAGAACTGGACAGGGGCATCTGTTGATCCCAATCCACTAGAGCTTTATGACATAAATGGTAAAAAATTATTTTTTCGATTCTCAGTATATAAAGAAAATAAATTAATAGATACAATCGACGTTTGTGCCGATAAAACGTTGGGACCTTCAATCTATGACATTGTATTTGATCCTGAACCTTATAAAGCGACTGAAGCCATGAAAAAATCAATAGAAATAGCCAAAAGTGAATATTCAGATGGGAAAATCAAATCAACCAATTTGGTTGTATACAGCTATCCAAGGATAGGGGCGATGACTGTGGTGAAAGACAAGACCACTGGAATTGAACACCGGATATTTGTAGATGCTTACTCCCTTAATGAGGTTGAAGATAAACCCGCAACTGAAACAGAACCTGGAATATGGTCAATGTATGACAAGATTTTGACAAATGGAAAGGAAAACAATTTAAAGGAATGGCAAAAAAGTGATGAACTTGCCAAATCTATAGAACAAGCAGCAGCTAATAAAGGAGTTAATATTAATGCTGCAGTTACTGAAGAAAATATTAAAAAACTCAGTGACGAGGGAGTAGTGAAAAGTTCATTTACAGGTAAAATACTTGATATTAACGGTATTGGACAAGAACGAGATGTCTTTTGTGGCCCAGCATGTATCCGAATGGTTTGTAAATATTATAATCAACCGACTCCCATCCCTACGCAGGATACAATCTATAGGGGTGATGGACTATGGAATTGGAACCCTGCTTCCATATACACATCTGGGCTCTCAGCTAATGATGTTGTAGTGTGGGCTACATATAGATGGGGAAAAACGGGAACTATAGCTAGTAGTTTTTCTGATAGTGTCGCTATATCAGAAATTGAAAACAATAGACCATTCTTCAGTATGATTCCAGGTCATTTTCGACTTTGTAAAGGATACATAGTTCAAGATGGGTATACATATTTGCGCATTAATGACCCACTGCCTGTTGGTTCGACATATGGTAATCCAGGATTACTTGAACGCACATACGGCAGTTCAGAATCTACACGTATATATGTAAGGTAAAAATTCCTCAGAGGAGGTTGATAAACTTCTGGTTTCAACGGTTTCTATGAACCTATATAATAACCAGCCAAAGATTGGGGTTTATCGAAACCTCCTTATTTATAGGGTGCTGGTATAAACTAAATCTAGGAGAGGGTCGCTGATGTTGTTACTTTTTGATGAGTCCATAAGCTGGGATTTAAAATGGAAGAAATAACGTATGATAAAACATATCGAGAGCATACTCTCATAAGAGTTTTGGGAATGACTTCACTTACGATTTTAATATTGGCTGGTGTAGCAGGTGCGGCTCCATTTGCATATGTGACAAATCTGGGGGATTATAATCAGAGAGGTTATTATTACGACATGAATTATAATGGTACTGTTCCTACTCCTACTGTCGCTGTAATTGACACAGCAACTAACAATGTTACAGCCAGAGTGCCTCTTGGAGGAGGGTGGCCTGTAGGAATTGTGGTCAACCCTGCAGGAACAAAGTTATATGTAGCGTCCGCAGCTATAGACGTTTGCACTGTTTATGTAATTGATACAGCTGCAAATACGGTTAGCGCCAAAGTGAATATAGGAAGCAGTTATCCTTCGGGAATTACAGTTAACCCTGCAGGAACAAGAGTTTATGTGCCGAAGCAGCGTGACAACACAGATATCTCTGTAATTAACACAGCAACAAATACCTTAATGGCACCGATTATTGTGGAGCAAAGTACTCATAATGTTGCAATCACACCAGATGGAAAAAAAATCTATGTCACGAACTTTCGCGGCAACATTACTTCTGTAATTGACGCGGCTACAAACAAAGTTACAGGCAGCGCGTCTGTAGGAGACTCCCCTTGTGGCATTGCAGTCACACCGGACGGAAAAAAAGTATACATAACTAACTATAACAGCAGCACTGTCTCTGTAATTAATACAGCCACGGATAATGTAATAACCACTGTGTCTGTAGGAAGCTTACCTGACCGTGTTGCAGTCACTTCTGATGGAAACAAAGTATATGTAGCTGGCAGCAGCACTGTCTCTGTAATTGATACAGCCACGGATACTGTAATAGCCACTGTGCCTGTAGGAACTTCTTCTCGTGAAATTGTAATTAGTCCAGATGGAAGTAAGGTATATTTAGGGAACTTCTACAATAAAAGTGTCACTGTAATTAATACAAAAACAAACACTGTCACGGCCACAGTGCCTGTGGGAGAATGGCCCCTGGGAATCGCAGTCACACCGGACGGAAAAAAGGTATATGTGACAAACGCCGAAAGCGACAATGTCTCAGTGATTGACACAGCCACAAACACTGTTACGGCTACGGTAAATGCAGGAATCTATCCTACTGGGATTGTAATTGTGCCTCTTAAGGATTCCAATATGACTGCCCAAAGTACAGGGACAACATCCAATGCAACTGAAGACATAGGGGTTAAAGAAACGAACTTGCCATCTGAAGAAATAAACACTGTCGAACTCAATAATTCAAAAAAGAATGATTCAGAATCCGATAATGGCAGTAGCTCAAATGAAAACGAATCAAGTAAAAATAACTCTACTCCAGGTTTTGGACTATTGGGAAGCTTGACCTGCCTGTATGGTGGATGGAAGTTAAGGAAGAAGTAAGTGCCAAAATGGGTTTTGCTGTCGTTAGCAACAACACTACTTCTGTAATTGATGCGACTACAAACACTGTTACAGCCACAGTGCCTGTAGGACTTGCTCATTTAGGAACAACTTTCGGCAAAGCCAAAAAAGTGATTGGAAAAAATCGAAATAAAAAAGATGACTGGTTAAACTTTAAATCAGGTTTTTAGATTATACCGGCCTTTTCAAGAAAACATTCCAGAGGCACGGAGTGAGTCTGGAAACCGCAAACTTTGTAGGGGTCTGCTCCCATTGAAAGAGCTACGAACTGGGCAATATTCATGTGTACCATGTCGTACTCTACCCCGTACTCTTTTTCAATCACAGACTGGTAGCGGTCGTACTGGATATGACAGTTCGGGCACATATGGATCATTAACTCCACACCGGCTCTCTGGAGGCTGTCTAGCTTGGTTTTGGTGACCTGGAGAGAGGTGTTTTTGTTAAGGTGGAGATGGGAAAAGCCCATTCCGCAGGTGAGGGTACGGGCAGTATTTTATCAGAACTTTTGCTGTAAGACTGTTAGGTATTCACAAATATCACTAAATGTGAGTATAAATTGTGCTCCTGACGTTTGAATATAAATTCTTGAATATATGATGAGGCAATATGTTTATATATATAATTTCTGGCCAAATCATCAAACTATCAAAGGTCAAGGAATTATTACAGACTATTACAGACTCAAAATTAGTTCGAAAATCGAATTGTTTGAGAATTTACACAGAAAACTTATAAGGAGCTAACTAAGAGTAATTTATGGAGTTCAAAAGTACTTTCCAAGTTCACCCGAACTCCATAAAATCTGCCCTAAGAGGCAATGATTATGTTAGCTTTGCGTATATTTAAGCTTGCTTGATTCTGCCTCCTAGGGAAAAATAACTAGGAGTTAGACAAATGATTAAGAACAAAATTGGAATAGGATCGCTAATTTTAGCAATAATGCTGATTGGCATGGCATTGATACCAGCCGTAAGTGCACAGAAAGAGGATAATTATTCTGTAACTGCTGAAGAAGCTTTTAAGCATGCCAATGCGCAAATGATAAACTTTATCGCAACTAACACATCAGGATTTGAAAACTGGACAGGGGCATCTATTGATTCCAAACAATTGGAGCTTTACGATCCAACTGGTCAAAAATTGTATTATCAATTTTCGGTCTATAAAAATAAAACCCTGATAGGTATAATCGACATTGCTGCAGATAAAAGGCTTGGGCAAACAGTCCAACTTGTTTTATTTGAGCCAAAGCCTTTTGATGCCACTACAGTTATGAATAAATCAATAGAAATCGCCAAAAATGAATACCCAGATGGAAAAATCAAATCAACCCAGATGGTTGTATACGATTATCCTCTCGTAGGAGCAATGACTATAGTAAAGGACAAAATTACAGGAGATGAACATCGGATATTTGTGGATGCTTATACCCTTGATGTGGTACCAGATAAACCTGCAACTGAAACCGAACCTGGAATATGGTCAATATATGAGCAGAGATTAAAGAATGGGATAGAAAATAATATAAAACACTGGCAAAAAAGTGATGAACTTGTTAAATCTATAGAACAAGCAGCAGCTACTAAGGGAGTTAGTATTAATGCGGCAGTCACTGAAGAAAATATTAAAAAACTCAGTGCCGATATAACAAAATCGAGAACCGATGTTGAAGTAGATCTCGGTGCTACTGTATATGCGCAAATAACGAGCTACTACTGTGCTCCAGCAACTGCCAAAATGCTTACTAAATATTACAATGATGAAAGTCCTCACCAAACTACTATATATGAAATGATGAACGGGGTAGCTCCTAACGGGGTTTATAATTCCGAGCAGTTACTTTATTATCATTCAAGCAGCGGATTAAATAAACCTAATTCATATGTAGAAGATTCTATTAACTTTGAAGAAGCTACTAATGAAATTGATAATGGAAGGCCTTTCAAGAGTGGAGTTACAGGTCATGCTCGAATGTGTCGTGGATACAAAATCAGTGGTTCGGATGAGTATTTGCGTATAGGTGATCCTAACCCTGTGTATTTCCGTATACCTTATTGGGAAGCATTTGGTTCTGAAGTTGACCGTATATATGTGAGGAGTTAAAACCCCTCATTTTTTTGGTGAATGATATGAATAAAATTAGCAAAGTAGTACTTGTTTTTATAGTCATTCTAACTATCGTAATACTGATAAAGCAATCTCACGAAGTTAAAGTGGCTGCTTTATTTATTCAATTTGAAAATGAAACTACTGAACCGGAAGTAGAAGCCATTCTTGAGAATTACGATATACCTGTGAATTATACCATAGACTGCAATTCTAATATTTCGCGTGGAAAGTACTACATAAAAGCAGATGAAGATAAAATCAATGAATTGAGGAAAGATGAAAACTGGACTTCTGTAGTTGAACTCAAAAAAGGAAATTATAACATAATTATGTTATCTGCAGAATTTGTTCCAGATGAAAATTTTCTTACAGTACTGGAAAAAAATAACCTTCAGTTGAAAAAGGCAGTCGTGTGTTATATCCATTTTGGAAATGGATCACCAGACCGGGTTGTGGGAAAGAATTGTGTTCTGGAAAAGGATGCAATAAGGATAAAAAATGAGCTTGAAAAAAATGAGAAAGTTTTGATTGTAGGCCTCGATTATATTCAAGGATAATATTCTAAGCTTCAGGTCATTGGGAAGCTTGGCCGGCCTGTACGGTGGATGGAAGTTCAGAAAGAAGTAATAGGGGGATCGGAGGGATCGGATATTCAAAAGTCCTTGGCGACGTTTGTTCATTTTCTATCCGGATTGATACACAAACTGTTGAAGCCTCTGGTTCTGAAATTAACCGTATGTAAAAGGGATTAAAACCTCACATCTTTTTTAGGTGTTGGTATGAAAATCAGCAAGGAAATAACTATTTTTATTGTATTTCTAACTCTCATAGTGCTTTTGGGATTGTTTACAAACACACTAAGTGAGATTAGAACGCCAGCTAACAACGAGCTTAAGGTGGGTGGGATGAACATCCGATTTGAATACGGAACTTCCTAATAGAAAGTTAAACATGTTCTTGAAAACTATAACAACTATAACATGACTACGAACTATAGCATAGATTGCAACACGGGTTCTATGGGAAATAAATATTACATTATGGTAGACAAAGATAATCGGGATATAAGACGCGAATTGAGAAAAGGGATGGAAGAAGAGAATAAAGATTGGATTATATCTTCTTCTGCTACTGGCATTCGAAAAGGACATTCTTACGTAATCGCGGTATCCGAACAGGCTGTCAATGATGAAAAGTTTCTTTCGATACTGAATAAATATGACACTCAGGTGAAAAAGTTCGTCTGGTGCTATATTCGCTTTGAAAAGCCGGACGGGTTCAGGTATTGGATTCCGGAGGAAGATGCAGTCAAAATGAAAAACGAGCTCGAAAATAATGAAAGTATTATTACCGTATCTATTGACTATATTAATGATCAGTAAATCAGATACATATTTTTAAAAACGTTTCAAGCCGTGACCCTCTTCACTCCCATTGTAATAAAAAAGATAGCCAGTTCTATTTAAAAACTGGATTTTATATTATTCCGGCCTTTTCAAGAAAACCTTCCAGAGGCACGGAGTGAGTCTGGAAACCGCATACTTTGTAGGGGTCTGCTCCCATTGAAAGAGCTACGAACTGGGCAATATTCATGTGCACCATGTCGTACTCTACCCCATACTCTTTTTCAATTACGGGCTGGTAGCGGTCGTACTGGATATGGCAGTTCGGGCACATATGGATCATTAACTCCACACCGGCTCTCTGGAGGCTGTCCAGCTTGGTTTTGGTGACCTGTAGAGAGGTGTTTTTGTTAAGGTGGAGCTGGGAAAAGCCCATTCCGCAGGTGAGGGCGTGAGCGATATTTTGTCATAATTTGTCTAAAATATAGGAGACATAATTTTTAAATAGACATGCCAAAAATTAGAAGGCTTAGAATATATACAGGCTCGTATTAGATACAAACACTGATTTTATGCGGCAAAACTGTAATAGTTAAACAAAAATCAATATATGAGAATATTCAGTAGAATTGGGAAGTTTATAGAGAAGTACTTGAATATATAAGGAGACAATATACATATATATATAAGTTCTGGCCAAATCATCAAACTGTCAAGGTCAAGGAACTATTACAGGCAATTACAGACTCAAAATCAGTTCGAAAATCGAATTGTTTGAGAATTTACACAGAAAACTTATAAGGAGTTAGATAAGAGGGATTTATGGAGTTCAGAAGTGCTTTCCAGGTACCGCCCGAACTCCACAAAACACGCCCTAAAGGCATGAGTTATGTTAGCTTTGTCTGTATTTAAGGCTTAGCTTGTCTGATTCTGCCTCCTGGGTATAAGATACACAGGAGATAAAGTAATGAACCATAATAAAATTGGAGTAGGTATACTTGTTTTAACAACACTGCTGGTTGGTATGGTGTTAATACCGGCAGTAAGTGCACAAGAAGAAAAAGATTATTCTGTAACTGCTGAGGAAGCTTTTAAGCATGCCAGTGCGAACATGATAAGTTTCATAGCAGCCGATGCACCAGGCTTTGAAAACTGGACAGGGGCATCTGTTGATCCCAAACCGGTTGAGCTTTACGACATAAATGGTCAGAAATTATTTTATCAATTCTCAGTATACAAAGAAAAAAAATTGATAGGTACAATTGATATTTATGCCAATAAAACGCTGGGACATTCATTCAACGACATTACGTTTGATCCTGAACCCTATAAAGTAGCTGAAGCCATGAAGAAGTCAAAAGAAATTGCCAAAAAAAATTACCCGACCGGAGAAATAAAATCAACTAAAATGGTTGTATACAGTTATCCTAAAATAGGGGCGATGACTGCGGTAAAGGACAAGTCAGGAGATGAATATCGGACATTTGTAGATGCATATACCCTTGATGAAGTGCCAGATAAACCTATAACTGAAACCAATCCAGGGGTTTGGTCAATGTATGAAATGAAATTGAAGAGTGGAGTGGAAGAGAATTTAAAAGAGTGGGAGAAAAGTAGTCAATTCACAGAATCTATTGAACAAGCAGCGACTAATAAAGGAGTTAATATTAATGCGGCAGTCACGGAAGAAAATATTGAAAAACTCAGTGGCGATGCAGCGATAAAATCTATAACAAGTGGAGACATTTATGTTCCCCATCTTGGACAAGAAACTGAATACTACTGTGTTCCAACTAGTATCCGAATGCTTTGTATGTACTTTAATGACCCGAACCCTGCCCCTTCACAAACGTCTATCTACAACTATTTGGATGGGGTACCCGATGATGGGCTCTCATATGATGACATTGAGGAATGGGTTGAAGATAAATGGGATAAAACGCCAACTGTCAGGACTTCCGCACTTTATAATATTGACGCTGTTACCGAGATTGACAACGGAAGACCTTTTTTCAGTATGATTTCTGGACATTGTCGACTTTGTCGAGGATACCTATATCAAGATGGGTATTTCCATTTGCATATTAATGATCCGTGGCCTGTTGGGTCATCCGGTCAAGTAAGATATGAATGCACTTACGGTGGCCCAGAAGTTGGACGTGTATATGTGAGGTAAAATTCCTCGGGAGTTCGATAAACCTTGGTTCCAATGGTTGATTATATGTATATATAAAAGCCAAAGAGTGGAGTTTATCGAACTCCTTTAATTATTAGATCCTATTCCAAAAATAATATTGTGCTAAAATTATAAATTTACTCTTACCTCCTTCTGTGAAATAATGCTCTATGGAAATTCATAGAACTTTTCTTCCTCTGTAGAAATGATATACAGGAAGGGCACTTCATATATTTGTTTAAGTTGAAGTTTTGCCAAAATTGACAAAGATACTTAAAAAGCAAAAAATAGATGTGTTCCGAAATATAAAATTTAATGTAACTATTCAGGCAGCCTTTTAAAGGCTACAATTTTTCCTCTTTTCGAGGAAAAATTGGATATAAATTGAATCCTATTTTGTTTCGTTATCATGCTTACACGTGAAGAGATTCTTGCTTTGTGTGCTTCAAACCCTGAAGTCATTGCTTACATTGTGAGTCTTGAAACTCAAATTAAAGAACTTACTGAAAGGTTGATAGCCTTAGAATCTCGTTTAAACCAAAACAGTCGTAACAGCAGTCGCCCTCCTTCTACTGATTTTTTTGTCAAGGAGAAACCTAATCCCAAGAGTCTCCGTAAAAAGAGCGGAAAGAAACCTGGAGGTCAAGATGGTCATCCTGGAACAACTCTTGAAATGGTTGATGATCCTGAGTAGGTAATAGAACATTCTTTGAGTTGCTGCAAAGAATGTGGCCATACTCTTGAGAATGTTGAAGTTGAAGCCTATGAGAAAAGACAGGTCTTTGATATTCCTCCTGTAAACCTGATTGTTACAGAACACAAAAGCCAGATTAAGACCTGTCCTCACTGTGGAAGAATAAATAAAGCTGTTTTTCCTGAATCAGTAAAATATCCAGTTCAGTATGGTCCAAATATTTTAGCTTCAGCTATTTACTGTAAAAATCACCATTTTATCCCCTATGAAAGAATTTCTGAGTTTTTTGAGGATATTATGGGAATAAAAATCTGTCCTGCTACGATAATTAGAGCAGAAAAAGAATGTTTCCAGAATTTAGAGTGTTTTGAAAACATTATTCGAGAGAAATTAATGACTTCTTATGTTGTCCATTTTGATGAAACTGGTATGAAAATCGAAGGAAAAAGACACTGGCTTCATGTAGCTTCTAATGACAAATACACCTGTTATTTACCTCACTCAAAAAGAGGAGCAGAAGCAATAGACGCTATGGGAATTCTTCCGGAGTTTAAGGGAGTAGCAGTTCACGACGGATGGAAACCTTACAACGTTTATGACTGTGATCATGCTCTCTGTAATGCTCATTTACAGAGAGAACTTACTGGAATTGAAGAGAACTATAAACAGCAGTGGGCTAAAGAAATGAATAAATTACTCACTGAGATGAAAAAGTATACTGATGAATGTAAGGAGCAAGTCAAAGAACTGGACTTTGAGCAAATTAAAGCATTGGAAGAAAGGTTTGATGCTATAATCATGAAAGGGATTGAGGAAAATCCACAATCTCTAAATCCTGAAAAACAAGGAAAACGTGGAAAGAATCCAAAGACAAAAGCAAGGAATCTGTTGGATAGGTTTATAGAACACAAAGAAAAGATCCTGAGATTCCTGAAAGATTTGAAAGTTCCGTTTGAGAATAATCAGGCAGAAAGAGATATCAGGATGATGAAACTACAGCAAAAGATATCAGGAACTTTCAGAACAACACAAGGAGCGCAAGCTTTCTGCAGAATGAGAGCTTACATCTCTACAATTAGAAAGAACGGATTACTTGTTTTGGAGGGTATTATAGCGGCGCTCAAGGGAGCGCCGTTAACTATAACCTGAATAGTTACAATTTAATTTATAAATAAAGTTATTCCATCCTGAAATTATCTCAACTGTAAGAGTCTATAAAAGGGAGGCTAAAATGAAAGAAATAATATGTGATAAAGCATGTCAGCGTATCCTTATAAAAGCTTTTGTAATAATGGCGCTTGCACTTATAGTAAAGGCGAATATCACATATGCAGCTCCATTTGCATATGTGACAAGTCCGGGGAAAAACATCAACATTGGCACTGTCTTTGTAATTGACACAAAAACTAATAATCTTACAACCATGGTGGAGATTGAAGGCTACCCTGGCAAAGTTGCAGCCACACCAGATGGAACGAAAATATATGTGACAGATTCAAGTATAGGTAGCACTACTGTCTCTGTAATTAACACAGAAACAAATACACGAAGTGCCACAGTGGATGTAGGAGGAAGTTCTTGTGGAGTTGCCATTAACCCGACAGGAACGAGGGCATATGTGGCGATCCGTGACAGTAACACTGTCTCAGTAATTAGTACAGCCACAAACAGTGTGATAGATACTTTAAATGTTGGAACTGATCCTTGGGCAGTGGCTATCAATCCAGATGGAACGAAACTATATGTCACGAACCGTCGCAGCAACACTACTTCTGTAATTAACACGGCTACAAACAATATTATAGCCACTGTAAATGTAGGAAATTTTCCGATTGGAGTTGCAGTCACTCCAGATGGAACAAAAGTTTATGTGTTGAACGCTCGCAGTAATAATGTCTCTGTAATTGACACAGCAACTAATAATGTTACAACTACAATTTCTGTGGGAAATCGTCCTGGTAGAGTTGCAGTCACTCCGAATGGAAAAAGGGTATACGTAACGAACTGGGAAGATGATTCGGTTTCCGTAATTGACACAGCAACTAATGATGTTACAACTACAATTTCTGTAGGAACTCATCCAAATGGAGTTGCAGTCGATCCAGATGGAACAAAAGTATATGTGGCGAATTATGACAGCAATAACCTCTCCGTAATTGACGTAGCCACAAATAATGTTATAGCCATTGTAAATGTAGGATATCATCCATCAGGAGTTGCTTTTGGCCATTTTATAGATTCTAATACGACTGGTCAAAGTACAGGGACAAACTCCAGTTCAACTGAAAATTCAGGAGTTGAAGAAACTAACTTATCATCTGAAGAAAAAAACGCTCTCAAACTCAGTAGTTCAAACAATAATAATTCTGAATCGGGTAACGGTAGTAGCTCAGGTGAAAATGAATCGAGCAAAAATAGTTCTACTCCAGGATTCGGGTTATTGGGAGGCTTGGCCGGCCTGTACGGTGGATGGAAGTTCAGAAAGAAGTAACAGGGGGATCGGAGGGATCGGATATTCAAAAGTCCTTGGCGACATTTGTTCATTTCCTATCCGGATTGATACACAAGCATTTGTAAACCATTAATTCTGAAATTAACCATATATAAAAGGGATTAAAACCTCACATCTTTTTTAGGTGTTGGTATGAAAATCAGCAAGGAAATAACTATTTTTATTGTATTTCTAACTCTCGTAGTGCTTTTGGGATTGTTTACAAACCCACTAAGGACCCACCGCGAAATAACATAGGTAACTTTTTAGACTGTCCTCAACCATTTCCACAAGCAAGCAGCTCGATTAACTTCTAACATAATTATGCGTTACCTAGGTTATTTCGTAACGAGTCCTAAAAATGAATACCCTGAGGGGGAAATCAAATCAACACAGATGGTTGTATACGATTATCCTATCGTAGGAGCAATGACTATAGTAAAGGACAAGACTACAGGAGTTGAACATCGGATATTTGTGGATGCTTATACCCTTGATGTGGTACCAGATAAACCTGCAACTGAAACTGAACCCGGAATATGGTCAATATATGAACAGAGATTGAAGAATGGGATAGACAACAACCTAAGACACTGGCAAAAAAGTGATGAACTTGCTAAATCTATAGAACAAGCAGCAGTTAATAAGGGGGTTAGTATTAATGCGGCAGTCACTGAAGAAAATATTAAAAAACTCAGTGCCGATATAACAAAATCGAGAACTGATGTTGAAGTAGATCTTGGTGCTACTGTGTATGCGCAAATAACGAGTTACTACTGTGCTCCAGCAACTGCCAAAATGCTTACTAAATATTACAATGATGAAAGTCCTCACCAAACTACTATATATGAAATGATGAATGGGGTAGCTCCTAATGGGGTTACTTATCCCAATCAGTTACTTTATTATCGTTCAAGCAACGGAATGAATAAACCTGATTCATTCAGTACAGACACTGTATCTTTTGCTGGAGCTATGAATGAAATTAACAATGGTAGACCCTTCGCGAGTGGAGTTCCAGGTCATGTTCGAATGTGTCGTGGATACAAAATAAGTGGTTCGAATGAATATTTGCGTATAGGTGATCCTAATCCCATATATTTCTGTGTACCTTATTGGGAAGCATTCGGTTCTGAAAATAAACGTATATATGTGAGGAGTTAAAACTCCTCATTTTTTTCGGTGATTGATGTGAATAAAATTAGCAAAGTAGTAGTTGTTTTTATTGCTCTTCTAACCTTCTTAGCACTGATGATGCAATCTCAAGAAGTTAAAACACCTGGTTTACTTATTCAATTTGAAAATGAAACTAGTGAGGCGGAAGTTAAAGCCATTCTTGAAAATTACGACATACCCGTGAATTATACCATAGACTATAATTCTAATATTGGGCGAGGAATGTACTACATAGAAGTTGATGAAGATAAAATATATGAATTAAGGAAAGATGAAAACTGGACTTCTGTAGTTGAAATCAAAAAAGGAAATTATAACATAATTATGTTATCTGAAGAATTTGTTCCAGATGAAAATGTTCTCGCAATGCTGGAAAAAAATAACCTTCAGTTGAAAAAGGCTGTTGTGTGTTATATCCAGTTTGGAGATGGATCAGCGCCCTGGGTTGTTGGAGAGAATTGTATTCTGGAGAGGGATGCAATCAGGATAAAAAATGAACTCGAAACAAATGAGAAAGTTTTGATTGTAGGTCTGGATGATATTGTAGGGTAATACTCCAAGCTTCGTCATTGGGAAGCTTGGCTTGCCAATATGGGAGTGGAAGTTCAAAAAGAAGTTACAGTGGATTGGATAAGCAAAAGTCGTTGGAAAAGTATATGCATTTAGATTCTGGTTCGAAATAAAAATAATTGAAGTCTCTGATTCAAAAATCAACCGTATATAAGTGGGGTTTATGCTCCCCTCATTTTATAGGTGTTGGCATGAGTAAAATCGGCAAGGTAATCACTATTTTTATTGTATTTCTAACTCTCGTAGCGCTTTTGGGATTGTTTACAAACCCACTAAGTGAGATTAGAACGCCAGCTAACAACGAGCTTGAAAATAATGAAAGTATTTTTACTGTATCTATTGACTACATTTATAATCAGTAACTTAGATACATGTTTTTAAAAACGCTTCAAACCGTGACCTCTTCACTCCCGATGTAATAAAAAAGATGACCGGTTGAACTTTAAAACGGGATTTTATATTAAACCGGCCTTTTCAAGAAAACCTTCCAGAGGCACGGAGTGAGTCTAAAAACCGCATACTTTGTAGGGGTCTGCGCCCATTGAGAGAGCTACGAGCTGGGCAATATTCATGTGTACCATGTCGTACTCCACTCCGTACTCTTTTTCAATTACAGGCTGGTAGCGGTCGTACTGGATATGGCAGTTCGGGCACATATGGATCATTAACTCCACTCCGTTTCTCTGAAGGCTGTCCAGTTTGGTTTTGGTAACCTGGAGAGAGGTGCTTTTGTTAAGGTGGAGCTGGGAAAAGCCCATTCCGCAAGTAAGGGTGAGGGCGGTGTTTTATCAGAATTTGTCTTATAGAGAGGATCTAATTTTGGCGAGGCCGGTCAAAGTTTAGAATATTCACAGGCTCTACAGGCTCATATTGGATACAAAAGCTGATCTTTTGCTGTAAGATTGTTAGGCATTCACAAATATCACCATATGTGAGTATAAATTGTGCCCCTGACGTTTGTATATAAATTCTTGAATATAGGATGAGGCAATATGTTCACATATATAATTTCTGGCCAAATCATCAAACTATCAAAGGTCAAGGAATTATTACAGACTCAAAATGAGTATGAAAAACAATTGTTCGAGAGTTTACACAGAAAACTTATAAGGAGTTAGGTGAGAGGAATTTATGGAGTTCAAAAGTACTTTTCATGCCATCCAAACTAAATATAACAGCACAGTAAGTAGAATAGATGTCTATGCCAATAAAACGCCATGGTTGTCAGTCAACGACTTTCAGTTTAATTCTAAATCCGTTATCATTTCTTAATGTATACTTGGAAAGCTGGATTCTGTTTGAATGGAAGTATAAAAAATGGAAGTAGAAAAGTATCTGTGGTTAAGGGTTTGAGATCTTTGAAAAATACGAGAGTGAGAACTTGAAGGACAGGATGTATAATTAATGGAAATAAATAGACAAATAATTCATCCGCTTATATTTGTTGCTTTTTTTGTAACGATAACAGGATCAGTTGCCGGGGCAGCAGCTGCTCCTGAAGTAAACATGGAACTGGTGGGACATTTTGGCGGGACGACAGACGCTGTTGATGTCGCTGGTAATTATGCCTACGTTGGCCAGGGACAGGATTTTTTGATATTGGATATTACTAATCCCTCTTCACCTGTTTTAGTGAGTAAGATTATGACAGAAGGTTTTGTAAGGGACATAAAAGTTTCCAGAAATTATGCTTATGTAGCCGATGACGATAATGGTCTTGTGATTGTTGATATAAGCAATCCTTCTTCTCCGACTCTCAAAGGAAGCTACAATATTCCCGGATATACTTATTGTATTACAGTTTCCGGAAATTACGCCTATGTAGCTGATAATGATGGTCTTGTGATTGTTGATATCAGTAATCCTTCTGATCCAATTCTCAAAGGACGTTATGCCGGTCCTACTGGCGATGTTGCAGTTTACGGCAATTACGCCTATGTAGCTGATTGGGGTAATGGTCTTATGATTGTTGATATAAGCAATCCATCTTCACCAGTTCTCAAAGGAAGCTACGATACTGCCGGAGATATTTACGGTGTCTCAATTTCCGGGAATTACGCCTATGTAGCTGATGGCGATACTGGTCTTGTGATTGTTGATATAAGCAATCCTTCTTCTCCGACTCTCAAAGGAAACTACAATACTGCAGGAATTGCTTGTGATGTTTCAGTTTTGGGTAATTACGCCTACGTAGCTGATAATGATAATGGTCTTGTAATTGTTGATATAAGCGATCCTTCTTCTCCAGTTCTTAAAGGAAACGGCAGTACTACCGGATATGCTCATGGTATTGAAGTTTCCGGGAATTACGCTTATGTAGCGAATAGTAATACTGGCCTTGTAATTGTTGATATAAGCAATCCTTCTTCTCCTACTCTCAAAGGAAGTTGCGATACTATCGTAAGGGCTAAAAGTATTGCAGTTTCAGGAAATTATGCCTATATAGCCGATTGGGATAATGGCCTTGTGATTGTTGATATTAGCAATCCTTCTTCTCCCTTTCTCAAAGGAAGCTGCGATACTCCTAGATCTGCTCAAGGTGTTGCAGTTTCCGGGAATTATGCCTATGTAGCCGATGATGATGGTCTTGTGATTGTTGATATTAGTAATCCTTCCTTTCCAATTCTAAATAAAAGTTACAATACTGGCGGATGGGCTCAAGGTATTACAGTTTCCGGCAATTACGCATATGTAATCGATATGGCTAATGGTATTTTCATCGTCGATATCAGCAATCCTTCTTCTCCAATTCTTGAGGGAATGTATGACACTTCCCCAATTATCATAGAAAATTATGATTATACCGGGAGTATTTGGAGTGTTTCGGTTTCCGGGAATTATGCTTATGTAGCCGATGAAGGAAATGGTCTTTTGATTGTTGATATTAGCAACCCATCTTCTCCAATTCTGAAAGGAAGCTACGATACTGCCGGACTTGCTTACGATGTTGCAGTTTCCGGAAATTATGCCTATGTAGCTGATAGCAAAAATGGGCTTGCGATTATTGACATAAGTAATCCTTCTTCTCCAATTCTTGTGGGAAACTACAATACTTCCGGATATGCTGAATGTGTTTCAATTTCAGGCAATTACGCCTATGTAGCCGTTGATGATAGTCTTGTGGTTGTTGATATAAGCAATCCTTCTTCTCCAATTCTTAAAGGGCTTTATGCAGGTTCTGCTGGAGATATTGCAGTTTCCGGCAATTATGTCTATGCAAGCGAAGGTGTTAATGGTCTTGTTATTCTGAAAGCAAATCCAGAATCAGCATTTACTGTTGCAGACTTCAGTAGCAATATCACCTCCGGTTACGCTCCTCTCTCGATCCAGTTCAATGACCATTCTCAGAACGCAACTTCATGGAACTGGGACTTTGGAGATGGGTATAATTCAACAAATCAAAATCCGATCCATACTTACTCTTCAGCAGGAACCTATACTGTTAACCTGACAGTAATCAATGAAAACAGAACAGCCTCAAAAGTGGCTAAGATATTCGTGCTGAATACAAGCAGTTCTACTGAAGAAAACAGTAGTGGAAGCGAAGAAACTGGTGGTGACGGGGTAATCTTAACAAAAGATACAGGCGCTCCTACAAAAGAAAGAAAAATAACTCCTGGATTCGAAATAGTTTACTGGGTTGTAAGCCTGCTAGTTGCATTCTGGATAAAGGGGAGTAATAAAAAGTAGTTTTTATCCTGAAATTCACTTAAATTATGGAGATTTTAGAAAAATATCCAAAGTCCAAATCTTTTGATAATAGCACTGGCATGAAAGACAAACACTGATCAGGGAAAAAAGATGAAAATTAAAACTATATCAACAATACCGATTGACACTTTTTCGATTTCACTCCCACCTGTAGCAATGTCTAATAAAGCACGCAGAAAAGATACCCTCATAAGAGTTTTGGGAATAACTGCACTTGCAATTTTAATACTGACGGGCGTAGCAGGTGCAGCTCCATTTGCATATGTGACAAGTCTGGGAGTCGACACTGGAACTGTCTTTGTAATTGATACAACGACTAACAATCTTACAGCCGTGGTACCTGTAGAAGGCTGGCCCTTTGGAGTTGCAATCAACCCTGCAGGAACAAAGGTGTATGTGGCGGACTTGTCAGGCACAAGCACCACTGTCTCTGTAATTGACACTGCGACAAATACGGTTGAAGCTGTGGTGGATGTAGGAGGTTATCCTCGGGGAGTTGCAGTCGATCCGACAGGATCAAGGGTTTATGTGACAAATCGTTACAGCGTGGTGGATAATGACAGCAACAATGTCTCTGTAATTGACACATCCACAAACAGTGTAGTGGGCACGGTTAATGTGGGGCTGAGTACTTATAACGTTGCATTTACACCAGATGGGAAAAAAATTTATGCTACAAACAGTCGCAACAACACTACTTCTGTAATTGATGCTACTACAAACAAAGTTACAGACACTGTACCTGTAGGAGACCATCCTACTGATATTGCAATCAGTCCTGATGGAAATAAGGTGTACGTAACTAATTCAGGCAGCAACAATGTTTCTGTAATTGATACAGCTACAAACACAGTTACAACCACTGTGCCGGTAGGAGACGATCCCTGTGACGTTGCATTCAGTTCTGATGGAAAAAAGGCATATGTGCCAAATAAACGAAGCGACAATGTTTCTGTAATTGACACAGCAACAAACACTGTTACAGCCACAGTTCCTGTAGGAATTACTCCTTTAGGAGTTGCAGTCACTCCAGATGGAAATAAGGTATATGTGACAAACGCCGAAAGCGACAATGTCTCTATAATTAACACAGCCACAAACAAAGTTACAGCTATGGTGAATACAGGAAAATATTATATGAACTATCCTATTGGAGTTGTAATTGTGCCTTTTATGGATTCTAATATGACTGATCAAAGCATAGGGGCAACCTCCAATGCAACTGAAGACATAGGAGTTGAAGAAACTAACTTATCATCATCTGAAGAAAAAAACGCTGTCGAACTAAATAATTCAAACAATAATAATTCCGAATCTAATAATGGTAGTAGTTCAAATGGAAATGAATCAAACAAAAATAACTCTACTCCAGGCTTCGGATTATTGGGGAGCTTGACCTGCCTGTATGGTGGATGGAAACTCGGGAAGAAGTAATAAAGGGCTTGGACAACCCAAAGTCACTGGCATTAATGATCCAATGACTGTTGGGTCGAATGGTACGCCAAAAATTGAATTCCCCACAAGTCAAGAAAAAACGTATATATAAGCCAAAATTCCTCAAAGAAGTTCGATAAATTTCGGTAGAGTCAAAAAAAGTGATTGGAAAAAATCGAAATAAAAAAGTGACCGGTTCAACTTTAACTCAGGTTTTTAGATTATACCGGTCTTTTCAAGAAAACCTTCCAGAGGCACGGAATGAGTCTGGAAACCGCATACTTTGTAGGGGTCTGCTCCCAGTGAGAGAGCTACGAACTGGGCAATATTCATGTGAACCATATCGTATTTTACCCCAAACTCTTTTTCAATTACAGGCTGGTAGCGGTCGTACTGGATATGGCAGTTCGGGCACATGTGAAGCATTAATTCAACTCCTGCTCTCTGGAGGCTGTCCAGTTTGGCTTTGGTAACCTGCAATGAGGTGTTTTTGTTAAGGTGGATCTGCGAAAAACCCATCCCGCAGGTAAGGGAGCGGTCTTCGTACCACCTGACAGGGGATGCCCCACAGGCGGCAGCCACCGTATCTATAAGCTGGGGGTTTTCCGGGTTTCCGATCACATCAAGATATTTGACCTTATAGTAGTGGCAGGCGTGGTGGGCAGCTGTTTTAACCCCTGAGAAATCGACTCTCTTTTCTTCCTTAATCTGACCAGCTTTACTCAGAAGGACCTCAACGACATGATAAAAGTTAGCCCGCGGGTCCATATCGCCTTTTTCGTAAACAAGGTCGTCAAAGCCTTTTTCTTTAAATATTGAATTGACCTTATCCCGGACCTCTGGATTGTTGTTAAGTAGTTCACATGCTTCCTTGTTTACTGCGTAACAGGTTGAACAGAGGCAGGTGATGTTCGGATATCCGCACTTCCTGGCTACTGCGAAGTTTCGGGCTGCAATTGCTGCTGTTGTGAGCCCTTCAAATACATCTGTGTAGTGCCCTATACCTGTGCAGCAGGACTGTTCATCGTTTATGCAGTAATCCACCCCAAGCCTGTCAAATACGTAAGCTGTGGCGGTTTCTATTCCGGGATATTCCTGTCCGACCATGCAGCTTTTAAACAGTAATAGCTTCCTGTCCGGTATACTCTCTATCGCTTTCAAAGCAAAAGTCTCCGTTCTTTTTTTCTTCATCACTGCAGTCTGCCTTCAGGAACCCGTGAAGTTTTTTTTCCTGTATCCCTGCTTTAATCCACTTTTCCCTTTCAAAATAACCTGTGCTCTCAAGAATGGCCTGGACCTCTCCATGCGTGTCCCTGACATCCCTGGGGCTGAGCCCGAGTTCGGAACGGATTGGCTCAAGGTTTCTTTTAATCCCAATCCAGCGTTCTCCAAGGTCTCTTTCCATATTCTTTACGCCGGCGCCCGGGACTTTGCTGGCTCCATTTTCTGCAAGGCACTCTCCTATCTCAAGGAAATAGGCAAGCTTCCCAATTCCGATACCCTCGTTAATAGCCATCTGGCGCAGTACCTGCACGATTGTAACAGGGCTGTTGTTCCTCGGGCAGCGCATATTGCAGGAATAGCAGTAGAAGCAGGACCAGATCATATCTGATTCAAGTACACTGCGGTCGTTTTCCAGCACTTTTTTTACTATTTGCCTCGGACTGTAATCCGTAAACCGGGCTGCAGGGCAGGAAGCTGTGCAGGCTCCGCACTGGATACAGCGGTCAAGCCCCAGAGATTCAGGGGTTCTGATACTCTTTTTTGCTGTCTCTGCAAGAGTATTACAGTTCGGAGTATCATATTCGTTTACATATGGAATCATTTTATCATCTCTCCTTCCCGGGCAAGGCTGGTAAAAGTTCCTGCAAGCCCTTTGATATTCGGAACATACGCTTTTTTGAAATGGATCCTCTTTCCTGAATCTCCAAGTTCTTCTTTGAGTTTTTCGAAATGGCTGACAGTAAGAGGATATATCACTTCAGCTCTCGGGCTGTCAGGCGGGTCTTCCACAAAAAGAACAGAAGACGCCCCATGCCTGAATGCATGCAGCACCAGGTCTCTGTCAACTATCAGGCAGGTAGGAACCTTGATCAATTTAACACTTGAAGGATATGTGAGCACACTGTTACCGATATTGTCACAGGTAAGGGAAGATATTCCGCTGTTCACAAAGCCAAGTACGTCCCCTTCTTCAAGAACGCCTTCTAACTCAGCCTTTAGCTGGGATTTCGTAAAACCTGCAATCTGGACAGCTCCTTCCCTACAGAGTTCGGTACAGTACCCGCAGCCTGTGCATATAAGTGGGTCAAGAACAACCCTCCCATTTTCATTTATAGAAAGGGCATCAAACGGGCACTTAAGACATTCCCCGCACCGGGTGCAGAGTAGCTGGTTTATGGCTGCAATTTCGTTATCCAGCACCTTCGGGCTGTCTGTAATGAAAGCCCTTGCTCTTACGGCTGCAAGTCCTGCCTGGGCAATTGTATCAGTAACATCCTTGGGGCTCTGAGCAGTGCCGCAGACAAAAATCCCATCAAGGGAACAGTCCACCGGCTTCAGTTTGGAGTGCCTCTCTTTGATGAACCCGCTTTCGTCCTGGCTGAGGTTCAGCACACTGGCAATTTTCTTTGTCCCCGGAGATGGTACCATAGCTGCGGAAAGTACTACCATGTCGGCAGGGATTTCCTTTATTTTCTGGCTAAGGGTGTCTTCAACCCTTACAACAAGGCTCTTATCCGGTTTTTCAATGACTTCTGCAGGCCTCCCCCTCACAAAGTTAACCCCGGTCTCCTGGACTGCACGGTAGTAGTTTTCGTAAAAGCCAAAAGCCCTCATGTCAATATAGCAGATCGTGATTTCCGTTTTCGGATACCTTTTCTTTATCAGGCTTGCATGCTTCAGGGCTGCCATACAGCAGTACCTTGAGCAGTAGCGGTTTCCTCCTTCCTTTTCGTCCCTTGAACCAACACACTGGATCATGACTATCCTTTCTGGAGTTTCAACCTCAAAGGGATGATCAGACGAGCTTTCGCACCTTGAATCACATGTTGAAGGAGCAGGGTCGCTGGAAGCTTTGCTGAAATCGGAGATCCTGAGAAGTTCCCCTTTTGTAGGTCCGTTGATGCCCAGGACTCTTGCAAGTTCCATCTGGGTAAGAACATTTTCAAAAATCCCATACCCGTACTGGGGTTTCTGGGAAACGTCATACTCTTCAAAGCCTGTTGCAACGATAACTGCACCCACATTCAGTTCTATGATCTCTTCTTTCTGAGAGAAATCGATAGCTCCTGTTTTGCAGGCTTCTGCACACTTTCCGCAGTTTTCCCCTTTTAACTGCAGGCAGCTGTCAGGGTCAATGAAGTAAACCTTGGGGACTGACTGAGAGAAACGAAGAGAAATTGCCTTTTTGTCCATATAGCCGCAGTTGAACTCGTCTTCAACAGAGACGGGACAGACCCTGCTGCACTTCCCACATGCTATACAGTTGTCTTTCACATATCTCGGTTTCTTTTTTAGCTTGACAGTAAAGTTTCCTGCGCTTCCGCTAAGCTTTTCTACTTCTGTCCAGGTCAAAAGAGTAATCCTTGGGTGGGCTGCAACCTCATTCATAAGAGGGCTGAGCGAGCACATCGCACACTCTTCAGCAAGTTTATCAGGAGAAAAGATTTTCCCGATTTTAGCCATCTGCCCGCCTATGCTTGAGTCTTTCTCCACAAGGAAAGTGGGAACCCCGTTATCTGCAAGGTTAAGAGCAGCCGTGATCCCTGCAATCCCTCCGCCGATAACAAGAACCTGCTGGGCAATGTCTACTTTTATATCTTCCAGCGGCTCTATGTTTTCCAGGCGCTTCAGCTTGGCTTTAAGGAGAGAGAGAGCTTTTTCAGTAGCTCCTGCTCTGTCAGGGTGCACCCAGGCACACTGTTCCCTCAGGTTTGCAATCTCAAGCCCTGCCCTGTTCAATCCGGTTTCCTGTATGCACTTTTTGAAAAGAGTGCCGTGTTTGGAAGGAGTACATGAACCTATTACCACCCTGTCCACATGCCCTTCCGAAATTTTCTTTTTAATCAGAGCCTGTCCCTGGCTTGAACACAGGTATTCATAATCATAAACTGAAAAACCTTCTGCCTTTAGGGTCTTTTTCACTATATTGATATCAACGTGTTCCGAGATATTCCCGCTGCAGTGGCAGATAAATACAGCAGCTTTGTTCAACCCGTCAGTAGTCCCGTCAGTCATTATACTAAATCTTTCAGGGATTTGTATATAAGACTTGCCAGAAAAGGTATGCTAAATGTCTCAAAAAGGACATTTTTTTGATAGTTGTTGCAGAAACCGGATAGTTTTGGCAAGAAAAGAGGAATTTTGATGTTTATGTACAGTGTTAATCTCAGGTCCACTTTCTTAATAAACGTCTTAATTGAACAGCTATCCCGGGAAATATCTTAACCGGATAAGTATAAGATATTTGTTTTAATCCTATATATACCTGAACAAAGAACTGAAAAAGGTCCCGCTTAAAACCATTATTATGACTATTCCTTAACCAGTTGATTACTAAAGCTTTTAAATTAATTTAGTGTTTCCCATTGTCAAAAAGTTATTATATACATATTATTATATATAGGGAGAGAGTATTATAATTATTTAAACCAACTGAGATGCCAGGTTTTTCAGGCACTGTCTCAGATTTTAAATTTAAAAATAGAAATATATTAAGCACAGAAACAAAAATAGTCATTTGAATTGCCGTTAAAAAATCACTGGCAATTTTTAAATGTCCGGTAAACCATAAAATTATTCGTTTAAAATAATATATTTCTATTTATCTGATGATACTGGATAAGATAAGATACCGGAATAGACTCAAGGAAATTACCGGTATAAACGGCAGATGATAGTTGTGGCAGATAATGGGCTAACATTAGAAGGCAATGATTTTAAAATGGGAGAGGTAGAGTACGAAATGGTCGAGCTTCTAAGGAGGCTCAATATAAACAGGCCTGTCGCCCTGACCCTTGCATGTCTCTCAAAAGGGGAAGAAATTTCTTCCCAGTGTATAGAAATGGTATCAGGTCTAAGGCAACCTGAAGTCAGCATTGCAATGCGTTACCTTCGTGAGAACGACTGGGTAGACATGAGGGAAGAAAAAAAGAACCACGGCAAAGGCAGACCTGTAAAGCTCTACAGGCTGACGGTCCAGATGGAAACGATTATCAACACAATTGAAGAAAACGTCATTGCTGAGAGCAAAACTATTCTCCAGAACATAGAACGTCTCAAGCATCTATCCTGAAAAATCGGCGAAAAAGACAGGTTAAAGCAGTTTTTTCTTTAAAATCACATATGCAAAAAGTATATTCTTAAATCAAAAATACGATTATATCAATGGGAAATTCCTCTCCACACCCGAGAGGTTAATTAAAACCTTCTTATTCTTTTTTACCATCTCTTTTTTACTTCTGTGCTGTTTTGAGATACCAGAAAAATATTTGTCAACCACCCGGAGTTCCAGTAATCACCTGTGTTTTATTCCATTTTTATATATTTTTGATTTATTCCATTTTATACATTTTTTATCCATTCCATTTTATACATTTTTTATCCCGTTAAAACAGTTTAACGTTTCATTTACTCAAACCAGCTATTTAATAAAGTTTTTTCATTCAGTTGTCTATCTGCCATCTGTTTGTCTACCATTATGACTTCATTGTTAACATCATTAACTTCTTATCACTACTTCCAGGCCATATCAATAGCGCTAACTTCATAATCAATATTATTGCATTACTTCGGGATCACAAGTATTTAATCAAAAAAGTTTATGGTTTTCATCCACATTTTCATCTTTTAGAAGTTTCTTCAGAAAATTTATTTATATGAAAGGTTCTGAAAATTCAGTTTTATTTTTATTTAATGTATTTAAAAGCAGCTTTTTAGAAAAACAGAGAAAAATATTCTTAAATGCAATTTTTAGTGAACTAAAACTGTTTTTTAAGGCAAATAAAGCTTTTTAATTACGCAAAAATATAAATTTTACGCATAGATATTTTCATATATGACTAAATTATATTAATAAGAATTAGGTTGAGGCACTTAAGTATATTTATTAAGAAGAATGCCCTGGAAAGGTTAACCTCTGTTAATTGAATAAAACATGATGAATAGCCTTATTCAAAGTAATGTTAACCGGAGTAACAGTATAAGATATAATTATAATTTAGAATATATTAAATTTAAAACATAAGTAGATATTTATATTAATTCACTCTATAATGGTTCTTCGGGTGATTTTAATGGTAGATGAAAGTGGTTCAGCTATAGAAACTACTGACATGACAAATGAAACCCCTATATGTATGGGGTCAAGCGAATACGAAATGATTGAATTGTTCAGAAAGATTAATGTCAGCAGGCCAATTGCTCTTACCCTAGCCTGTCTTGCAAAGGGAAGGGAAATCTCTTCCCAGAGCATTGAAATGGTGTCTGGCCTGAGACAGCCGGAAGTCAGTGTTGCAATGCGCTACCTCCGCGAAAACAACTGGATTGATATCCGGGAAGAAAAGAAATCAAAAGGTAAGGGCAGACCGATCAAGCTGTATAGACTTACAGTCCCTATGGACCGCATTGTCAGCAAGATCGAAGAAGAAATCATAGCCGAAAGCAAACTTGTGCTGAGGAACATAGAACGCCTGAAGCACATAGCCTGAAATTTATGAAAGGGAACGGAATGGGGTCAGAGTCGGGTGCAAGCTCCCATACAGCAAATTGCGTTAACCACTTTATCTGAAAGCCATTCTGAATTAAGGGGACTACCCCTACCCTAACTTTTTTATTAAGGGCAATTTTCTTGCAACAACTTTTCTTCATAATGTTTCTACATCAATCGTTTTTCACAACGTTTCTACATCAATTTTCTCAGTAACTTTTCTACATCAGTTTCTCTATTGCCAAGGTTATTGATTCAAAATTACGGCCAGCAATAGATTTTCAATCCCGATACTTTCTGAATCAAAGCCAGCAGAAGGGTATTCTAAAATACCTGTAATGATGCAAAAGAAAATAATAAATTTACAGGATCAGGATAACAAATTTAGACCAGGGTAGAAAATTTAGACCAGGATAGAAAATTTAGACCAGGATAGAAAATTTAGACCAGGATAGAAAATTTAGACCAGGATAGAAAATTTACAGGGAATCGGGATTAAATATAGTAAAAAAGTATATGGGCCCGCTGCGATTCGAACGCAGGACCTCACGGTTATCAGCCGTGCGCTCCACCAAGCTAAGCTACGGGCCCGAAAGGAATACATATATAATTTAATAACCTGAACTCTCCGAAAAGAGGTCATTGGATTGTGGTGGGCCCGCTGCGATTCGAACGCAGGACCTCACGGTTATCAGCCGTGCGCTCCACCAGGCTAAGCTACGGGCCCAGATGTCAGGTTATTTCGAATTATCAGAGTTGAAAGGCTTTTTTAGGGAAAGCGTCCCAATCCGACAACACTTCTAATACTCGATTTACTACTTATAACTTTTGCTCGAATATTTGGGATTCTGCATGTCCTAAATTTTATTTACAGGAAGCTGAGCCCCTATGGCGACAGTTTTATATACGATATTGAGTGTATGAGGAGTGCTGACAAAGCAAAAGCACAACATGGGCCGGTAGATCAGGGGAAGATCGCTACCTTGGCATGGTAGAGGCCTCGGGTTCAATTCCCGACCGGTCCACTTAAAAATATTTATATTCGATTTCTCTTTTTAAATTGTTATTAAAATTTGATCTCTCTTTTTAAATTGTTATTAAAATTCGATTTCTTTTTTGAATTATTATTAAAATTGACTCAGTTCCAAAATCTAGTGATTTTTGATTTTTATGGTTATCACTAGATTTTGGCATTGTGTCTTAAAATTCGTTTTTAGATTATTATTAAAGATTATCTCCCTGGGAATTGTTTTACCATAGTTTGCAGTGATTACAGAATGATTCACTTTATAGCTGTCAATTCCGGAAGAATACCTTTTTTAACAAAAAAGTATGAAAAATGAAACGCAGTGAAACGTTTCATTTTACTTTTCGCCTGATCATTTTGGAATCGTTTTATAAATCAATATACATATCAGGCTTAATAAGAGAATGCCTGCTATGCTGTATACAGGAGAAGCATCAGGGAATTTCATTTTTTCTTTCTGCCCCGAATTTGTCCCGGCATTAGATCCCGCAGTTCCATCATCTTCTCCCTGCAGAGCCCGCGTTTCCAGCCCGTTTTCCTCTCTGGAAATATTCCCTGCACTACCTGCCGCTTCACCTGTTATCACAAAAAAGGAGAAGCCAGGGACATGGGCTATGAAATACAGAAATTTATCATCTTCCTCTGAGAGTTTAGCTTCAAGTTTCGACCATTTTTTATCGCTGTATCTGTTCAGTACAATCGAGTCCGGGTCAATGTTTTTATCCCGAATCCAGGATTTTTCAACTTTGAAACAGATAACCGGATTTTCAATATTCTTTGAGCTTGCAAAACCGCTGTTTCCCACCCACACGTTAAATGATTTGTAAGTCTCTCCTCCAGGTATTTTAGAAACAAGTGTAGATTTGCTTTTTAATTCTTCTACGATTGTTGTGGTCTTTCCTGCATTCTTCTTGGGGTCAAATCCCACATATACTACACAAGTAGCATTCTTTGTGAAATCAAACTTTACAGCCTTGCCGTTTTGAATGAAAGTCTGTGAAATTTCTTTTGTTTTAACGTTTCTTGCGGGTTCGGGAGATCCACCACCGCCTCCGCCACTGCTGCTTCCGCTGCTGCTCCCTCCACTGCTGCTTCCTCCACTACTGCTTCCTCCCTCATTGCTCCCATCGTTACTGCTTCCTCCCTCATTGCTCCCATCGTTGCTGCTTCCTCCTGAATTGGTCGCTTCCAGCACAATTATTGTAGCAGTCTTTGAAGCTGTCCCATTGGAATTGCTTACTGTCAGATTCGAGGTGTAAGTTCCTGCAGTATTATACACATAAACAAAACTTGTTTCACCTGAGTCTTTTATTCCGTCACCGTTAGCGTCCCAGCTTCTTGAAGCTGCATTTTGTGAAAGGTCTGTGAATAAAACAGACAGGGGAGGATAACCGGTGGTGGTATTGGCGTTGAAATTTGCTGCAGGGAGGATAGGAGCTTCTTTTTTCAGCACGGTTATTACAGCGGTTTTTGTAGAAGTCCCGTTTTCATTGATTACTGTCAGGTTGACAGTAAAGTCTGCGGGGTATCCATACACAAAAACCGGATTCTGTTCTACAGAGTCATATTTCCCATTGTCGTTAAAGTCCCATCTCCAGGAAACCGCATTTTTCGAAAGGTCTGTAAACGCGACAGTAAGAGGGACACTCCCATACGTTGTATTTGCCCTGAAATCTGCTTCAGGAAGTACAGGCTCAGTCTCCGTCCCTGGGGTTACCAGGGGCAGATAATCAATCTCTTTTTCATCAATATAATATGGTTGCTCGGCTATGCCATCTCCATTTAAATCGTAATGCGTCTGGGAAAAGCCTTTGCCATCAGGTTTTGCCCAGTAATTTCCTGCAATATAAGGGCCACCTACAATATTATTCTCTGCGGTTCTGGTAGTATTCCACATGTCTGGAAAATCATGATACTCCCCGAAAATTATATTGTTAGAGTTATAAAAATTATTATTGTAAATCGTACTACCACCGTGTCCGTTATGGAAAATTCCAGACTCTTTATTGGACGTGATAGTGTTCCCCACAATTGTGGCACCGCCTTCGTACATCAGGGCTATACCCTGACCATTTTCCGCAATTATATTGCTCTCAATTTGTGGATACCCTAAATCTCCCACAGTGATGCCTGTGCCACATTTTGAAACCCTGTTGTTGTTGATAATAGCGTTGAAATAACATTCGCCGACATAAATTCCAGTCCCACAACTTGAGATATCATTATCATTTATTGTAAAGGTGGAATATATATTCGTGTCAATGCCGGTGCCGTGGTCCAGTATTATATTATTTTCAATTATACTGTCAGCGTATTCTTCAAGTGCTATGGCGTAAGAACTGCCAGTGCCCTTCAGAGTGAAACCTTTAATGGCTATTCTCTGTGCGTTTTGCGTAAGATAAAAGCCATTTCCCTGAATTACCGTGTCCTCAGGATTTTCTGATTGAGACTGAATTCTTAAACTGGATGTATCGAGGGTAATATCCCCCTCGTAAGTACCGGGATTTACAATTATAGTATCCCCGTTAACTGCGGCGTTTACCGCAGACTGGATAGTCGTATAGTTTCCTGTTCCGTCGTCATCAACATAAAGCGTCATAGCTGCCGTACTGCCAGTAATAACCTGAAATGCAAGAACCAGCGTGAATAAGATAGATAATTCTCTTTTCATCTTCCACACGAGAAAAACCCCTGAAAACTTCTTAGCACATGAACTGCAGTGGTAACTCAAATCCCATTTCCAGCCGAATAAGTACCAGCATGGTTACGATTTTTAATTTGAAGGGTAAAAATACCTGAAACATACTTTTTAAGTTTCAGAAATAATTTATTTTACGAAATTGGCAAAAGATATAAAATTAACTAAATTATCCATATTCAACCCGAAAATTGGATTTTTTATGTTTAATGAAGGAAAAATCCCAGGCAATGCAGGCGGAATTGCGGCACGGATTGGCGTGCCTGGAATGAAGTCCGGAAGAAGCGTATCAAGAAGCGTCTCATTTACTGGCTAAGATTTCCGGAAAATTAAGGTCAGAGCACTTCCGGCTTGATGTGCAGCACAGAATTACCAGTCATTGCAGCCATCCTGTGAGAGCTGCCGGATTTGAAGCACGCTACATTTTAAATATTTAAAAAATATAACTGGCATATATGCGGAAAGTTACTGCAGCGATAACAGGACTGGTTCTTCTTTCTTTTATTCTTTCAATCTATTTTTATCCTCAGGTCCCTGACCAGATGGCTACTCACTGGGACTCTCAGGGAGAGGTAAACGGCTATATGTCAAAGTTCTGGGGGACCTTTTTCATGCCCCTCCTGATTACGGGGCTTGTAATTTTGTTCCTGGTGATTCCGAAAATTGACCCGAGAAAAGAAAACATAGAAATGTTCAGGAAACACTATGAAGGATTCAGGTTAATATTGATCCTGTTTCTGGTCATGGTTCATCTCCATATACTTCTCTGGAACACAGGAACTCAGATAAGTCCCAATGCCGTGATTCCGCTCGGTATAGGGCTTCTATTCTATTATGCAGGGGTTCTTACGGAAAATGCAGAGCAAAACTGGTTTATAGGCATCAGGACGCCCTGGACTCTGAGCAGTGAGAAGGTATGGAAAAGGACAAACCGTCTTGGAGGGAAATTATTCAGGATAGCAGGAATAACCGCATTCTCAGGAGTTTTTTTCCCTGAATATGCAATCTACTTCATCCTTGTTCCTGCAGTCATTGTAGTCGTGATTACTGTTGTTTACTCATATCTCGAATATAAAAAAGAACTTAAAGAAAAATAAGCAGAGTTAAAAAACAGCCAGCAGAGAAGATGGATAAGAATCCAAATCCTGAGCCGAACTCCAGAAAGTAGGATTTAAAGATTTCCGTAATTTTTATTTACTGAAGTCCTATTTTAACCGTTTTCCAGCGCCTTTTTTATCAGTACGTTTATGTAACATGCTTTCGTTTTGTCCTATTGATTGTTATGACTGAGGATATAATTGAAAATTCGAATAAAGTAGTCGAAAAAGGAGATGCTGTATCCGTCCATTATGTAGGTAAACTTGATGACGGAACGGTATTCGACACATCGGAAAAAGAAGAAGCCATGGAGGCAGGCATATACAACGAAATGAGGGACTATGAACCTCTGAAATTCACCGTCGGAGCCGGACAGATGATCAAAGGCTTTGACGAAGGTGTGGTCGGAATGAAAGCGGGGGAAGAAAAAATCCTTAAAATCCCTCCAGAGGAAGCATATGGGGAATACGTGGAAGAATATGCAAGGGAACTTCCGCGTGATGCTGTGGATTTCGTTCCGGAAGTAGGGATGCAGCTGGCTACGGAAACCGGGCTCAGAGGCACTGTGACAGAAGTAGGCGAGGAAAATTTTGTTATTGATTCCAACCATGCACTTGCAGGCAAGACCCTTACATTCAAAGTAAAGGTCATTTCAGTGGAGGAATGAAAAAAATGAGGGTCGGGAAGAGTACAATATATTTCCTGACAATGCTGCTTCTGGCAAGTATGGTTTTAGGAAGCGGATGCACGGATAACGGCAGCGGAGACGGCAGGGCTGTAAAAGCAGGAGATACGGTCCAGGTAGATTATGTGGGAAAATTTGAGAATGGCACCGTTTTTGATACTTCTATAGAAGAAGAAGCACAGGAAGCAGGCATATACAATGCACAGAGAGAGTATGTACCCCTGAACCTTACTGCTGGTTCCGGCCAGGTAATTGAGGGTTTTGATGAAGGGCTGATAGGAATGAAGGAGGGCGAAGAGAAAACCCTGACTATTCCTCCTGAGAAAGCCTATGGGGAATACAATGAAAGCTGGGTTCAGGCAGTCCCTCTTGAAGAGCTCAATATGTCAGAAAAGCCTGAAGTAGGGCAGGTATACAGCAGCATATACGGAGGCCAGTTTAAAGTCATTGCCGTAAATGAGACGCACGTTACTTTTGACCCTAACCATGAACTCGCAGGCGAGACTCTTGTTTTCGATGTAAAGCTCGTATCAATCGAGTGATGTTAAGTTAATTGAACCGGTCCAGAACCGGTTTATATTTCTTTAATTAGATTCATCTGTCCGGCATTCCGGAATTTTTCCTGGCTGCCGGAAAAGCTTCAGAGAAAAAAATAACAGGAGAAGGGAGAATGGAGAACCCCCGGACTGTAAAAAAGGGAGATTATGTCCTTATTGATTACACTGGAAAATTTGAAAATGGAACGGTATTTGACACCACTCTAAAAGAGAAAGCTCTTGAGGCCGGAATATATGGTGAAGAAAAGGACTACAGGCCTTTCTTTTTCAGGACAGATACCCGGCAGGTGATAAAAGGCATTGATGAAGGCGTCCTTGGGATGCGGGAAGGAGAAGAAAAAACCCTTAAAATACCTCCCGCAGAAGCCTACGGAGAACATAAAGATTATCTCGTCCAGAAAATCCCTCTTCTCCGGCTTGAACTGAAAGAGCCTCCGGAGCCGGGAAAGACAATCATAACCCCCGGAGGAAGGATAGTTAAGGTGCTTAACTCCACGGAAACTTACGCAATCCTTGACTTTAACCATGAGCTTGCAGGCAAAACCCTGATCCTTGAAATAAAGCTCGTCTCCATCGTGAACAGGCCTGAAATGTGAGCCGATCCCTGAATAAAACGTAAAGCGGTTCCGGGATACAGAGTCCGGAATGTATAACCTGCATGAAATATAAAGATGCGAAATTCTACTCATCCTGAGGTCTAATCTGGTTCTTGAAATAGATTTATCTTCATTAAAATTCAATATAAGTTAATTCAGGAACCAAGACTGGACAGTGATGAAAGATGGAAAAGGAAGAGAAAGTCGTGGTGGTGCTGCTTATTATGGCACTGTCGTCTCTTTCGACAGCATACGTATTTTTCGGTTCGGAACTTGCAGGTGCGGGACAATCAGGAGAAAGAGCCCTTCAATACACCCACGAATCAGGTGTTGGGGAAAAAGTAACTCTTGACGCTGAGGTTTTAAGCAAGAGGTTTACATACACCGGAGAGCACCTCCTTTTAGATGTGGATTTCGACTCGGAAGTCCTGAGCGTTTTTATCCCGAAGAACGCAGGAGCTGAAGCCCTGAACAGCATGATCCATGAAGGGGACCTAATAAGCATAACAGGTACTGTCTCAGAATATAAGGGGAAAAAAGAGATAAATGTGGAAAAGAAAGAAGATATCACGCTGAAGTAATACCTTGCTATGAAAACCGACATTTTATCATTAAATTTTACGGTATCACCCTCTCTCTGGAATAACCGTTATCAATAAACTTCAAAATGGAACAATATATCGTTAACAATATATCCATAGAACAACATTGGGAAAAATATGAAAGCATGTATCATGTGCGGAGGTGCAGGGACAAGGCTCAGACCGCTGACCTTCAAACACCCTAAACCCAGCATACCGATTCTCAATAAACCGTCAGTAAGGCACCTGATAGAGCACCTTTCAAGAGAAGGGTTCAATGAAATAGTTATGACCCTGGGATATATGGGGGAGCGCATAGAAGAACAGCTCGGGGACGGGCACATATTCGGGGTACATATTGAGTATGTGTATGAAAAGGAGAAGATGGGCACTGCAGGCGGGGTTAAAAACGCAGAGGAGTATCTGAAAAATGAGCCTTTTATCGTGCTTGGGGGAGACCACGTACTTAACCTTGACCTGAGGGAGATGTACCGTTTTCACGAGACCAATGACGCAATAGTGACCATAGGGCTACTTTCAATTGATGACCCGAGAGAATTCGGGATTGCGGATATGGATATAAATAACAGGATCCACCGCTTCCTCGAAAAACCCAAGTCCGGGCAAATTTTTAGCAACCTTGCAAGTACAGGCATTTACATCTGTGACCCCGAAATCTTCGACTGGATACCCGAGAATAAAAAGTATGATTTTGCAAAAGACCTTTTCCCTTCCCTGCTTGCAGCAGATGAAAAAATTAACGGCATGCTTGTCCGGGGGAAATGGACTGATGTAGGGAGTTCGGCAGCTTACAGGCAGGCCCAGCGCTGGATGCTTGACGCTCTTCCCGGGACCACTATAGAAGGAAACTTTACGACAAGAAACGCAAGAATACGCGGGCCTTTATCCATAGGAAACAACGTTTGCATAGGTTCGAATTCTTCCCTTGTAGGACCGATTGTTATAGGGGAAAACACTGTAATAGGTGACAACGTCCTTGTGGGGCCTTACAGCGTAATAGGCGCGAACTGCACTATTGACGACAATGCAAAAATTCTTTCATCCTATCTTTTTGATTATGTCTCTATAGGAAAAGGCTCCAATATCTCAGGGTCAGTGGTTGCCGATGAAACAGCTGTAGGGGAAAAATGCAGCCTTGAAAACGGGACAGTGATCGGGCACAGAGTGACCATAGGAGATAACTCCACCATACATTCGGGAGTTAAAATATGGCCTGAAGTGATAATTGATAATGATTCCAGTATAGAGGAAACAATTGTTAACCTCAATTATGATACCTCACAGGAAGGGTCGTGAACAGGGCTTAAAAGTCGGGTTTCCAGGATCAGGTACATATTTCCGGTAAAATGTGTTTTCATAGTTGTTTCGGGTTTAAAAAGGAGAACTTTTAATAAATGTTTTAATAAAAATATAATAAAGGGATTTTATCCTGAAGCAGTTCCGTCCTGTTATTCTTCATTCAGGACGGGCTATGATCATTTCCTTATTTTTCTCCTGTGTTACTGTTTCAGGAAGGTCTATGATCGTTTTCTTATTTTTTCCTGTGTCCCTGTGTCGTTCAGTATATATTGTAAAAAGTAGTTTCTATTGTAAAAAGTAGTTTCCTTATACAGGATTATAGCTACTAAAAAATAATATAAGAGATTTCAATGGGCAGGTATAAAAAATGGTTTATAGGGTCGCTGCTTATCAGCGCAATATCAATTGCCCTGGTTACGTGCCTGACTTATAATTCGGAAACAATAGAAGCTCTGAGAGAGATTAGGCTGGAATATATCCTCGGAGCCGTGCTCCTCCATGCCTTCTCTTACCTTATATGGGGGCTTCGGATCCGGGCTCTGTGCAAAGCCCTTGGGCACAGGATAGGCATCCTCAAAGTTACTGAAATAGTTATTTCGAGCACCTTTGTGGCTGGAATTACTCCTTCTTCCGCAGGCGGAGAGTTCCTCAGAGTTCACAGTCTGAACAGGAACAGAATTCCCACTGGCAGAGCTACAGCAATCGTCGTGGGGGAACGTCTCCTTGATGCGATTTTCATCTTTTCCAGTCTGCCTTTCGCGTTTTACATTTTTGGAGACGTCCTTTCGGATTATAAGTTCGATGCGGTTTTCTTAACAGCAAACCTGCTTGTGTTCGTAATTTTTGTACTGGTTATTTACGGTGTCTGGAAACCCCAGAAAATGAAGCATATAACTCGCAGGATATCAGGGAAACTTGCTCCTTTTTTCGGGAAAAAAACCGATACAGCCATTTCACACCTTATGGAGCAGATAGACAGGGAAATAGATCATTTTCATGACAGTGTCAGAATCTTTTTCTCGGAAGGAAAAAAAGGGCTTCTCTGGGGAATTTTCTATACTTTTATCTTCTGGACCCTGGAGTTTACACTGCTCGTCCTAGTTCTCATGGGCCTTTCAAATACCCCTTCAATTCTAACCGCCTTTGCAGCCCAGGTTCTTCTGGCAATCATAATGATAATACCTGCAACCCCAGGGGCAAGCGGAGTTGCCGAACTGGGAGCGGCTTCTATCTTTTCTGTTTTTGTGGATTCATCAGTGCTGGGGATTACGGTACTCGCATGGAGAGCCCTGACATACCACATGAATCTTTTTATAGGAGGGATAATTAGCCTGAAAATGATTAAAGACGCTGACCTGATAAGTAAAATAAATGGAGACTGCCTGACCCGGAACAGTGAATAAGAGGATATATCCGTATTGCATAGAAACCGTTGTCAGCAGAGAGAATTCCTGCATCCGGACCAGTACAGATTTATATTTTATTCTCACTAAATTTATGTTATGCTGTCCAGAGAACTCGTCTTTGAAATTCTGAGAAAAAGTGTTCATCTGGTCTCAATTTTTATAGTCCTTATTTACGAGTTTTTTGGGAAAGACGCAATTCTCTGGGTGCTGATGGTCTTTCTTGTAACTGTCCTTTTCCTTGAATATCTCCGCCTCGAAAAAGGCATGAGGATTCCTTTTTTTTATATGATGTACAGGGAAGAGGAAGCAAACCGCCCTGGAGGTCACATCTATTTTGCCCTGGGAGCAATTGCAGCGATATCCCTCTTCAGCAGGGAAATTGCCTATGCCGCAGTCCTTATGACTACATTCGGAGACCTTGTTGCAGCCCTTATAGGAAAGTCTTACGGAAAAAGAAGGATTTTCAGAGAAACTTTTAAAAACGACAAATCCCTTGAAGGCTCAGTTTCCGAGTTTATCACAGATCTGCTGGTCGGGCTCGTTATAACTGGAAACCCAATTGTATCTCTTGTTATGGCTTTTATTGCAACCCTCACAGAAACCGCAGTAAACAGGATAGACGATAACCTTGTAATTCCAGTATTCTCCGGTTTTTCAGGGCAGATGACCCTGTTTTTGCTGGCATATTTATAACTCAAATGTAGTGAAAAATAGATCTTCTGGCTTGCCCACAGCCCGTTTTTTAAAAGAAGAATGAAAAAGAAGAAAAACAGGTTAAGAAAAAAGCAAAGTAATAAAAAAGGAAGGGGAGAAGGAGGGTTATGCTGCTTTTTCCTCCCCAGCTTCTCCCTGTGCCTGCGTAAGCCTTCTCATTTCCTTTATGCGCCTGGCTATTACTTCTGAAAGGTAAAGGATGAGAGCTGCAAGAAGCACGTGCATTTTCAGGCTAACCGGCTCATTTGACTCTTTTTGCGAGTTCTGCCTCGCGTCTTTCAGAAGAGAGGCTCTTGCTTCCTTTTCAGTATAGATCTTGCCCCCTGTTGCAACAATATAGGACTCAATATCCTTATTGTGCCCGACCTCGAGGTACTCAAGAGCATAATTTACTGCAAGGGGGTAGCCGGAGATGTCATGAATACCGATATTTACAGGGTTGACACTTGTTTCATATGTATTCCTTCCTGTGAGGGCGAGGTCAAGCTGGGCTCCGTTCAGTTTGAGCTGCGGAATTCCCTCATCGTACATAATAAGGGTAAGGTCGGAAGGGGTGCCGAGCCAGGTATCAGGGGCATCGACAACAGCGCCCACTTCTGCCTGTGGGTTTCCTATAGCCCAGTTAGCCGTGCCTGAAATAAGTTTGCTGTTTGACCCGTTGTACAGAACCGAAGACCATCGAACACCTCCTCCTTCCCCGTTATCCGTGGTAAAGGCTGCAACGCGCCCGAGTCCGAAACGCCATGTTGTAAGCACAGGTTGCCCTGTAATCGTGATAACAAGGCGTTCAGCTCCGGCTTTAGGGGTAACCTGGTTATATCCTGTAATACTCGCATTGGTGAGGTTCACACTTCTGGTGATGAAGTGGTCAGGGGAATATTCAAGAAGTGGATAGGTCCCGTTATACTCGGGTTCCTCTTCCTCAGTTTCGTCAGGAGCTTCTGCAGGCTCTTCAAATACGATGTTTGCCCTCTCCCCCATCTCTATATGTTGATAATTGCCTTCAAGCCCGATTTCCTGCATCAGCATTTCAGCATAGTAGTTCCGGGTCCTGTCAGCCTGTGATGGAGCAGAAGAGCGGATATGGATAAAATAAAGGTTCACACCCATGTCCTTCAGTTCCTGTGCAATCTGAACGCTCTGGCCATAGGACTCCTCAATCCCTCCGTCAGAGATTACAATAGCATCAAGCTCGCCATCTTCACTTTCAAGCATCTGTTTTGCAATGCCAAGCCCCTGGTCAAGAGAGGTCTGGGTTTCGTTAGTTGGAGTCAGCTTCGAGACTTTCTCTTTCAGGATTGCAACGTTATGAGGCAGCCCCATAAACACAAACCCGCCGGAAACATCATAAGCTGCGTTGCCGAATGCTATAACTGCAACATTTGCATCCTTCAGGTTGTCTTCTTCAAGGATCCTGACGGCATTTGAAAGGATATCTCCCTGAGTCTTGTGAGCAACTGTACTTGGAGATACATCCAGGAGAAGGATAAGATTTCTACCTCCCCTAAACTCGGAAGGCTTTGAAATCACAGGCAGGACTTCTTCAAGGGAAGAGTTAAGGTAGTTTCCATAGTTGTAAGCCCGGTCTCCTCCGACGACGATAAGTCCGCCTCCGTTGCTGACGTAATTTTTGATCTCCTTTATCTCAGCGTCGGAAAATGAGTTTATATACTGGTTGTCAAGAACAAGAACCTTACTATCTGTAATATTCCCTGCTCCGGGATAGCCGTTTGCAACCGAGACTTCATACAGATTGCTCAGGACTTTAGCCAGAGGGGAACCTGTCTCATTTGTGACAAGCGTGATTTCAGGTTTTGGTATCACATAAATGGACTTGAAGAATTCATTATTAATTTCTTTTAAATCCCCTCCGGATATATCACTGATCTTTACACTTATATTATGGGCGCCAAGCGTGGTAAAAGCCTGGTTAATCGGGATGGTATTATTCCTTGTATCCTGAGTAAACTGCCTGCTCTGGGAAATCTTTCCATCCACAAAAACTTCAAGGAAATAACTGACACTCTGTTCTGAAGCCTGGCGGACAACTATCTCAAACTCGTTCTGATTGTCCACAACCACTTTCTTATCCCCGAGTATCTCAACACTGAGGTCATTTGTTTCAAGCTCGGGCTGGACAAGGTAAACCGTGGTATTTGTGTCTTTTGCAAATTCCAGGGCTTCGGTCAGGTCCTTTCCGGAGTTGCTGTTCCCATCGGTAACAAGCACTATCTGGTTTCCAAGCCCGGAATACTGGGTCACAGCATCCCCGAGAGTGGTCTTTTCCCCGGTAAGCTGTACAAGAGCGGTCGGGGTTTTTGCCGTCAGGGATTCATACAGGTCAGTACCTGCCCCTTCAGGGAAAATCCCCATGCTTGCAGTCTGGTCCTGAACAAGCACAATCGAAGGGTCTTCTTCACTGACAGTCCTGGTAACCGTTGTATAGGGCGAAGCCAGGGCAAGGATAAGGAGAAGGGAAACAAGTACTCTCCATTCCACAAGTTTCGTTTTCGTTTTCCGCAGTAGATAAAAGCCTGCAATAATGACCGGAATAATAAGCAGAAGCATCTCAGGGCTTTCAAGGGCTATGTTCACAGTTCACCCCTCCCGCGGACGATAAGGATTTCAAGCAGCATAAGCAGGAACAGGATTCCTATAAGATAATTGGTAATCTCGTTTCTTGCAGTATAGGTCTCGGACTTCATGGTTTTGGGCTCATCATTTTCAAGTGAACGACTGATAAGTTCCGAGGAGTCCACTGTGGTATTTGATTCCCTGTCATCATACATATTGACTGCAATCCTCTTGCCTGATACTTCGTATATCCCCACTTCGTCGTAAAGCAAACTGTTTGCTGTCAGGGTTTTTGAGGGAGTCCGGATTTCCTCGGTTTTTGAAAGGGAAGTGACCGTACCTGCTTCAAGGTTGTACTCTGAGATGTCACCAATTCCTCCGAGCCATTCAACAAGCTTTATCCAGAAAACCGGGTATTCAGGCAGGTTATGGAAGTTGTTCCAGGCACCGTCTCCGAGCTCGTCATTAAGACCCATATAAAATATGGTTCCCTTACCTGTCTGCCAGTAGCTTAGTAGAGGTATGCCGCTTTCCGTGGCTACGAGGGTTGTGGAACCTGTCCTTTCCGTTGCGTTCATATATCTGCGTACTGATATTTCTTCACTTTTCATATCTTCCGTGATGCTGCTTTTGAGAGTTTCTTTAACTTTAAGCCCGTTTTCTGCCTCTTCTACTCCAAGAGGCTTTACAGGCAGGAGTTTAACAAGGCCAACCTCGGTTTTCTCCGGGGAAAGGGCTTCGCTTGCAATAAAGACTGCATTTCCTCCGTTCCGCACGTAAGTTTCTATTTTATCCACAGAGCTGTTGGCAATGGGGTTCTGTTTCTGGGCAAGCACAACCAGTGTATAGCTGTCAAGGGCAGAAGGCAGAGACTTCCGAATTTCAAGATCAATATTCGGGACCAGGGAAAGTGCTGTTTTTGAAGGCAGCTTCCCATTATCCGTGACATAGAGGATATGCTGTCCGGAAGTGTCCGGAATGGAGATATAGGCTTTGTTGTCAACGTCCAGGCTATCATCAACATTCAGGCTGATTGTGGTGGTGCCGGGACCCAGGTTTGCAAGTTTGAACTGGTTTGTGCCGCCTGCAGGGACGTCAAGGGTAAAGGACTTTGAAGCATTTCCAGAAGTCCCTCTTCCGGTCATGATTTCAACGGTTTTACTTTCGCTCCTGTAGTTTTTAACCACGCCCGTATAACCGTATTCTCCGTCAACGGCTTCAATCCACCCATTAATGATCCCTATATTTTCCGCGGGCTTTCCGACCTTTATGAAATTAACCTTAAGCCCGTAGGACTCAGCCAGGTTTTTGGAGGCTACAGGGTCATCCCCTACCCAGTTAGTAAAGTCTGAAATGACAATAATCCTGCCCCCTTCTTCAGAGAGGAGGCGCATACCTGTAGTAACGGCTGCAGACAAATCGGCAGTACCGGCTCCGGGTTTGACCTTATTGAAAATGTCTTCAGCAGCTGAAGCGCTTCCGCCTTCAAGGGCAAGCTGGGGGATGTTGGAAGCAAGGATTATGCTGTTTTTTTTGCTAACATAGCCGTCGGCAATTCGAACAGCATCTTCAAAACGGGAATCTACCTGCATGCTTGCCGAAGTGTCAAGTACAAGTACGGTATGCTCTCCGCTAAGAGGCTCTTCTGAAGTATAATAGTAACCAGCCGCTCCAATGGAAAGTAGGATCAGCATAAGGAGCTGGATCAGGAAAAGTGGGTCACGAACGACTTTTGTGAGAGAAGCATAAACCCGTTTTCGTTCCCTGTCAAGCTTGAGGACAAACATCAACGAGGGAATAGAAAGCACTGCTGGCTTCGGGCGGAGCATGTAAATAATTATAAGCGGGATGACACTCAGGAGAGCGGCAAGAGCAAGGGGGTTTTGAAAAGGCATTTTTAGCGTCTCCTTCTCCTGATAGTATTGTAGAAAGCATTAAAAACAGGAGTGTCGGTTGTAAAGGTATAGAACTCGGCTCCGACCTTCATGCAGGTCTTTTTAATTCTTGCACTGTGGTCGTCAAGCTTTCTGGTGTAGCGTTCCTTGAAATTATCACTGATATAAGTCCTTATTTCCTCTCCTGTCTCAAGGTCTACAAGCTTGCTGTTTCCCTGAAGAGGGAGCACTTTTTCCGTGGGGTCAAGAACCTGGATCACGATAAGGTCGTGGTCGGAAAGCCTGTGAAGAGCTGTTTCTATTGCCTCAGGTTCCTGCATGAAGTCCGAGATAAGGATCACAAGCGACCTGGACTTGATTTCCCGGCTGTACTTTGTAACTGCTTCCCCGATAGAAGTCATTCCGGACAGTTCAAGTTCGCTCAGTCGGTCAATTGCCCGCATAAGGTTTTTTCTGCCCCTGCTGGGTTTATTTATCTCAATCTCATCCGTAAAAGTGGATATGGCAAACCTGTCATTGTATTTGGTCACCATATAAGCAAAACCCGCAGCAAGCATGGCAGAATATTCGAATTTTGAAGTCCCCTTCTCAGGATAGTCCATACTTTTGCTGGCGTCCAGAAGGATATGGGTTGTAAGGGTTTTTTCTTCCTCAAACTGCCTTACATAGAGCTTCTCAGTCCTCGCATAAGCCTTCCAGTCTATATCTTTCAAAGCGTCGCTTGAGTCGTATTCCCTGAACCCGATAGTATCTATGCCGTGTCCGCTTCGGGTTGACGGACGGTTTCCGGCATAGACCGTGGATACCCTCTTCCGCACCGAAAAGGTAAAGCGGTCAAGCTGCTTGAAAAAGTCCGTTTCGATTTTTTGTTTTGTGCGAGTCATTCTGGATCGTCAGCCGAAAAGCCCGGTTCTGCCGGACCTGGAAAACCTTTCTGGTTTTTATTTTTTTCCTGCATCCTGTACGGTTGTATTTTAAGAACCTGCTCAATTACAGTCCTTTCAGACTCCGATATCCCGGAAAATTCCATTCATCTAATTTCTTTGCCTGTTTTATTTAACCTTCTTAATAATTTCTTCGATAGCCTGATCAGGTGTCATCCCGCTTCTTTCTGCTTCAAAAGTCAGGATCAGCCTGTGGCGGAGGACAGGGTAAGCCATGTAGTCAATATCCTCTTTGCTCACGAAGTTCCTGCCCTGTATAAGGGCTCTTGCCTTTGCTGCAAGAATGAGTCCAATGGATGCACGCGGAGAAGCCCCGTACTCAATGTGTTCCTTATCTTTGCGGGTCATTGACACAATAGAAAGGACGCGCTGCTTGAGTTCTTCTGAAATGGGGACCTGACGGGTAAGTTTTTGCAAATCGAGAAGTGTGGATTTGTCCAGCCCCTTGGTGATCTTCGGGGTTTCGGACTTCGTATATCGGTTTATGATCTCCATTTCTTCTTCAAAGGATGGATAGTCTACAAGGATCTTCAAGAGGAAACGGTCTAACTGGGCTTCGGGAAGGGGATAGGTCCCCTCCATTTCTATGGGGTTCTGGGTAGCAAGGATAAAGAAGGGGCGGTCAAGCAGGAATGTATCGTTTCCGACAGTTACCTGTTTTTCCTGCATGGCTTCAAGAAGGGCGGACTGAGTTTTGGGAGAAGCACGGTTAATCTCGTCTGCAAGCACGATATTTGCAAAGACAGGCCCGGGTTCAAACCTGAACTCCTTTTTATTATCTGTCTCCTGAATCATGTTGGTACCTGTAATGTCAGAAGGCATCAGGTCAGGGGTACACTGGATCCTGCTGAATTTCAGGTTCATTGCTTTTGAGATAGTGGAAATCATCAGGGTTTTTCCAAGCCCCGGGTTGCTTTCTACCAGGGCATGCCCTTCACAGAGGATGGAGATTATGATCTCTTCCACAACCCTGTTCTGACCCACTATTACATTTCCTATCTCTTCAAAAAAACTTTTAAAAATCCTGCCTGCGTTCTGGTAGGTCGTAGCGGCCTGCCCCGAATCGGTATTAATCTCATTCATGTCTGCTTCACCCTTAGAGTTGCTGTTTTTGCGGGACCCGAGCCCGCTCCTGCTGAACCTTATCCGTTAACGTAACAAAATACTTTCAAAAACAGTCTGACTGTTACTCCAGATACAGCTGTTAATTTATACAGTTTGTTATTCAAAAACTGTTTTCCGATAATTTTCGATTAAATTGAGGGGTAAGTCTGTCTTCAGTTAAGTTCAACTTCAACCAAGTCCGGATTCAATTATAACCAGCTTGGGACGATTTTTATATCATTCTTCTGCTAGTTGTTCAAAATAACTCTGGATAACACTTCTGTACCCTTCGGGAAGGTTCTCATAATAAGACTGAGAAGCGATGGCTTCAGGGTTATAGATATCCGACTGGATGAATGATTCGTTATTCTGTTCTCCTTCCTCCTGGCTAGTGAAGCCCTGACCTGCACCAGGAGGGATCTTCAGGTCTACATCCTTGCCCTCGACCACGATAACAGCCGGCTCTCCAAAAAGTTCACTGTTGTCCTGCGGGTCCGAGGAGGTCCCGCCGTTTTCCTCCACAGAAACAATGTCCGAATTCGATCCAGAGAAAGGAAGATTTTCAATCACTTCACTGAAGTCGGTAGGAGTTATATCTGTATGATAGTCTGTAACCGCTATATATGTAGAACCAGAGCCTGTAAGCAACATCGCTCCAAGCCCTATTATTACCAATCTCTTATTCAAGAGGGATGAGGGTTTTATTGGCTTTAGATCAATAATTACCCCACCGAGAAGATCCTTAACAATTATGTTTTCTTTATCCCTGTTATCGTATGCTGTCCTTAATCTTTCCTTAAGTGTTGGGAAATTTTCCTCGATAAGTTTTATGGCATCTTTTTTTTCTTTCCGCTTGTATCTAATGGCAGTAATTATTAGAGCAATAATTAGTTCTACAAGTATAATACCTAAAGTTTCAAACACAACCTTAAACCCTAGAATATCATATTTAATCCCAGTATAAGGTTCAAAAACACTAAATATCGAAAATATATCTTCCATATTAGTTAATGAAAAGATTATATACAAAGTAAGGAACGCTGTGACGAAATCAAACAGAGTGTATAATAGCCTGTAAACCCGAACTGCAGATTCATACTTTTTTATTGATATTTCAAGATCCAAATCATCACATCGCGCAAACTTTACTAAGTTTTTTAAGGTATTTAACCATTTTTAATCTTTCCGTTCACTTCTTGAAAGCTGGATAGGAACCCAGTACCTTTAATGTGCTGGACCTTGATTTCTTACTAGCTTTTGATTTTATATCTTCTAAGGCATCTTTTATAAGCACATCGCTTATGTTTCCTTCAAGGTCGATATAGAAGTAGTAATCCCCCAGCTCTTTTTTAGAAGGTCTTGATTCTATTTTTGTAAGGTTGATCCCTCTTTTTGCAAAAAATCCCAGAGGCTCGTATAAAGCACCTGGCCTGTCTTTTTCCAGATATACTATAAGAGACGTTTTGAATGCATAAGAACTGGAATTTTCTGTTCCGGTTTCCGTTTCAGAACATAACTTATGCTCTGCATTCCTGCCGAAAACTGTGTTCAATTTTTCACCGGAATCTGCTTTTCCCTTAATTTTCCCGGATAAAACTTTTTCTCCGCCCCTGACCACAATAAAGCGTGTATGGTTTTCTTTCCTGTCCTGAACATTTGAGAGCAGGATTTTGAGCCCGTAACGTTCCGCAGCTTCAGGAGACGCAATTGCTGCCATTTCCTCAAACTCTCCTGCCAGCCGGGCTGCGTGGGAAGTGCTGCCCGTACTCCTGAGTTCAGCTTCAGGAAAATGTGTCTTCAGGAAATGCCTGCACTGGGCAAGCCCCTGGGGGTGGGAAAGAATAACCCTGATCTTCTCAGGCTCGCCTTTAGAAAGGAGGCAGTGCTCGATTTTGACGACTATTTCTCCAATAATGACAGCCTCGTTTTCAAGAAGGAGGTCAAGAGTGACTCCTACGGAACCTTCGATGGAGTTTTCTACAGGGACTACTGAGATATCTGTTTTCCCTCCCACTGCAGCCAGAAAAGCATCTTCTATATCTGCGAAGTAGTGAAACTCTGCGCCCCTCAGCCCATTTTTCCGAGCCCATAATTTTGCAGCCCTTTCCGAATAAGAGCCTTCCGGCCCCATGACGCCTATAATCATCCGAAGGTTAATTGGGGGGATGGTAATAATAATTTTTGATAGCACCCCAATTGCGCTTCGGGATCGCATGAAATCGAAGATTTCATAGGAGTTGTGATTTAATCGCAACAGTACGCGGTCTGTTTCACTCGCTTCGCTCGCTCAAGCAGACTAATTGATGGGTTATGACAGTGAGCTTAGCTCAAGAGGACGAATTTGTGAGTAATTAAAGTTAATTTTTCCCCGGATTCTGTTTATCTTCCAGTTCTTCCTGAAGGTCAAGTTTCTCGCCGGCGTTCCAGAGAAGGTCGAACTCTTCTTTCAGGTTTTTTGCAAGACCGCTATCCCGGACTTTTACGACTGAAAGTACCCTGTCACGGTCTGTGGGATGGGGCTGGAAAAGAACAACTATGCTATCGTCAACGATTCCGAAGCAGGAATTGGAGTTCTGGACCAGCCTGATATCAAGGCCTTTTTTCAATTTTTCGAGAATTTCTCCCTCCTGATGGGAAAGCACGGAGGCAAGGGCCATAAAACGCGGGGAAATCATCAATTTGATCCGGACACCCCTGTCAATAGCCTTTGTGATTTCCGGAAGCAGGTAGAAGACGATGGAAATTCCGAAAACGGGAGGGAGGACACATACCGATTTTTTGACTTCACTGTAAATAGAAACGGCAAATTTTTTAATTTCAGATTCTGTGATAGCGGTTGTCCAGAAGAATTCATCTTTTCTTTTTTGAGTGGGGACCGCTTTCAATACCGATTTTGCCTCTTCTACAGAGCTTTTTAAAAATGCCATTTCTCTTTCGACTTCGGCTTTTCTCCTCTCAAAAAAAGTATCAAGAGCAAGTTCAGGGTCAACAGCCCTGAACTTTTTGGGCCTTGAAGCCTGGACTTCCACAAAACCCTTTCCTGCCAGGGACTCAAGGACAGAATAGATTTTTCCGTAGGGCACCTCAGAATCCCTGTAGATGTCACTTGCTTCGGAAACACCTAGCTTCAACAGAGAAAGGTAGGCAGCCGCTTCATAAGCATTAAGACCAACTTCCTGCAGGAGCTGTTCATTCTGCATATTGGAATCTGGGATTTAATATCTTAAAACAGTTTCGAAAAAAGATACGCATAAGATGCAGAAATGCTGATTCTTATGCAAAAAACGTTTTTTCGGTCGGAAATTTCCGGAAAAATGTTCAGGTCTGAAGCGGCTTTAGTTTATGCTTTTAGTTTTATTCCTATTTTATTTGAGTAATTTCAATGCGTCTCTGCAGGCTGCTACGGCAGGGGCTCCCGAGGTTATGAATATCACATCCATAACTTCCATTATTTCCTCTTTGGTAGCACCGTTCTTGAGGGCGCTCTGCATCTGTACAACGGTACATCTTTCACACTGCTTGGATGCAACTACTGCAAGCGCTATCAGAATCTTGACTTTTGCGGGCAGGGCGCCATCTGACAGCAGTTTTTTGTTGCATCTGTTATATTTTTTCAGGGAATCGCTGTCAAGGCATCCAAGTATCTCAAGAATGTGCGGAGTAAAACCCAGTTTCTCACTCATACTTTCCAGTAATTCTTCATGTTCAAGGTCTCTGTGTTCTTCCATATTTGTTAACCCCCAGTTTGATGTTACATTAAAATCTATATGCTTATTATTTATCTATTCCTGAAGCTCTGAAATTAGAACTTACAAAAAAGCAGGCAGCAGGAGAATAAACATAACCGGATATCCGAAAGAAGCCGGGTTTCAAATTACTGGAAAATGGTGGGGAAAATATGAGGCCAACAGACGATCTGAGAGAAGAACACAGGGCTGTCGAACTGATGCTGGAAATACTTGACAGCGTATGCACGAATATAGAGTCAGGAAAAAGTGTTGAACAGGAGCATCTTGAGAAACTCGTGGAGTTCATGAGAATATTCGTTGATAAATGCCATCACACAAAGGAAGAGGCTCATCTTTTTCCTGAAATGGTAAAGAGAGAAATTCCAGGCACAGGAGAACTAATTGATTCTCTTTTGAAGGAACATAACCAGGCAAGGGAATATGTCGGCAGGATAGAAAAAACGGTTTCCGGAAAGGAATGGGATAAAAAAGGTTCTGGAATAGTTGAGAACTCAAGGGCATATATTCAACTTCTGGCGCAGCATATCGAGAAAGAGAATAATGGCCTTTTCCCAAAAGCTGACGCATACCTTGATTCGGGAGTCCAGAAAGAGTTACTTGACTCTTTTGAACGTGTAGAAGATGAAGAAATAGGTGCAGGCAAGCATGAAAAATTCCACCTGCTCCTGCACGAGCTCAAAGATATATATTTAAAGTCCGCGTGAAATCTCGCCCTAGTCCCGTCTCGGGAGGTCGGTGTCCTTTCCGCCTCGAATCGCGCCTCGGGAGGACGGTGTCCTTTTCGCTCGCTTTGCTCTCTCAAGAGGACTAATTGACATATTTATGAATCAGCCGTGAATCAAACGTGGAAGGCATCGAGTACAAACCCACATGCTCTCCATCCCGAGTTCCTTCTCGGGAGGACGGTGTCCTTTTCGCTCGCTTTGCTCTCTCAAGAGGACTAATTGACATATTTATGAATCAGCCGTGAATCAAACGTGGAAGGCATCGAGTACAAACCCACATGCTCTCCATCCCGAGTTCCTTCTCGGGAGGACGGTGTCCTTTTCGCTCGCTTTGCTCTCTCAAGAGGACTAATTGACATATTTATGAATCAGCCGTGAATCAAACGTGGAAGGCATCGAGTACAAACCCACATGCTCTCCATCCCGAGTTCCTTCTCGGGAGGACGGTGTCCTTTTCGCTCGCTTTGCTCTCTCAAGAGGACTAATTGACATATTTATGAATCAGCCGTGAATCAAACGTGGAAGGCATCGAGTACAAACCCACATGCTCTCCATATTGTGTCTGAGGGGCATGAGGTAGTGGGTGTCTTCTCCTGCGCCGCACTGGAAGCAGTGGATTGACAGGTCCTGTTTTTTTGGCTGGGACTCGGCTTTTTCCCTGTTGAATTCGACTGTATGTCTTTCTTCAATAGAAAGAGCTCCTTCGGGACAGATACCGATGCAGTAGCCCATACCGTCGCAGAGTTCTTCGGATACGACTTTTGCTTTTCCGTTGATTATCTGGATAGCGCCTTCTGCACAGGGTGCAACGCATTTTCCGCATCCTGTGCATTTTTCCTCATCAATTTTAATAATCATTCGTTTTACCATGAAAATTAACCCCCTTGGTGTTTATGCATTTAAGGAAAAATTATTTGAGAATGGAGCAGTTCAGGCATGTATCATCAGGTGTCTGTTAGGAATAGCTGCCGTTTGAAATCCGGCAAATAGCCTTCCCTGTACAGGACGTTTTTGTAATCGTCTATTAATTTGCTCATTTTACAGGTATATTTTATGAAGTCTGCACCCACATCTCCTTTAAACAATATTCTTTCTGCTTTCTCCAGAAGCTCCGGATAAATGAATACCAGTTCTTCTTTAGTGTGCAAAAAGAGGGCAGAAAAATCCCTGTGAATGCCCATGCTCCTTTTTAAGAGTTCTGTATTTAATATATCTTCTGAAATATAGTGCTTAAATTTCAGATACGCATTAAAGTTAGCTATATTCTGATTTAGAGAGTTCAGGATCAAATATAGCATGCTGTCGGTTTTAGGAAGGGGAAGGTCCTGGAGCTCGGGGTCTGCGCCTTCATAGATTTCTTCTTCTCCCGAATTGCTGCCCCTATCCTGTGATGTATTATTGTCCATTTTATCACCCGGTATACACTTAACTTGGATTCTCGTCCTGAAATTTGCATTTTCAGTCTGTTGTCCCAAATATTATTTTTTCAATCAGAAAGCGGTTTTTGCCGGTCAGAGCTGATTTTTCAGGCAGTTTTTTGATAATGACATTTTTAGTGGTGAATTCCTTTTATGATAAGTTCCTTTTAGTGGTGAACTCCTTTTAGTGGTAGTCCCTTTCAGTGGTGAGTTCCTTCAACCACTTTTATGCCTGCATCCTGAATTGTCTTTCTGATGGTATCTATATTTGGACATCTGGGATAGCTATCCTCCATTAACATGCAGGAACTCAGGTGCACCACATCAGGGTTATGTTTTTTTAGAGCTTTTAGGAGGCGGTAAACCCTCCTGCCAGAGCAGCCTCCACATGTGAAGAAAGCAATCATCTGAGCTTTTTCGTCATATTCCTTGAAGTATGACTTTCTCTCATTGAAGGCTTTGAAGCATCCCACTCCAGGGCAGGCTTCCGAGACGATATCACAGCGTATGACTGCGATTTTTATTGGCTTTGTCTCCTCAGTCACTTTTTGACAGCCCTTTGATGAACTTAAATCTCGAATCTCACAGCAGGCGAGTGGACTCAGTCTGCCTCGGTGCTTTTACCACAAGTACCCTGAAGATTCCGTCCCCGGGGTTCAGGAGGCGGTGGGGAATTTTTGCAGGGCTTTCGATCAGCATGTCTCTGCTTACTTCTTCCTGTTCATCCCCTATCTCAACCACGCCTTTTCCTTCGAGAATATAGAAAAAAACATCGACTGGTGTGATATGCTTTTTTAAGGCTTCCCCTGGCTTGAGTTCGATATGTACTGCCTGGGCATTTTCCCTATCATAGAGCATCCTTACGCTCACATTGTGAGGATTGGGTTTTTCCGGCGAAGATTTCATCTCAATAACATTCATATGACTCTCCCCTTTGACCATTTATGTTTGTTTTTCTACTGTATTTTTCAGAGTGCCCTTATTTTTTAGCCGGGCACTGATTTATCCAGTATATACATACTGGCATCCGTTTCATATATGCCTGACCACTACAAACTTGTTGAACAGGTCTGCAGACCAGATTTTTCATTGGAATTCAGCTCTGGCAGGAGACCTGAGGATCTTGACCTCAAGCCCCGTTTTCTTTTAGGGGCTTGAGATTATGGAGGAAACAAATTACACAGTTGCCAGCGGCCAAACAATGATATCAGAGCCCTTTACTCCACTTCAAATCAAATGATTTGCCAGTAAGTTACAGCCCAACCTGCTTTTTGAACTCGTCCAGACCCATATCTTCAATAAACCTTCCAAGCCTCTTTTTTGTGCCGGAATTTTTATAGAAATTAAGGATTCTGTCCACGATTTCAAGGGCATCGTCTTCGGAAAGGTCTTTTGCTACGACCTGGGCAAGCCTGGGGACTGCAGCAGCAGAGCCGCCTACCATCAGGTTGTATCCCTTCGCAGTGCCCATCAACCCTATGTCCTTAATAGCAGGTTCTGCGCATGAGTTCGGACAACCGCTAACGCCGATTTTCAATTTTGAAGGCATGGACATCCCGTGATATTTCTCGTCCAGTTTGAGTCCCAGGCCTACAGCATCCTGTTTAGCCTGCTTGCAGAAAGTTGTCCCGGGACAGAATTTAATGCTTCTAACACAGAGCCCTATGGCTGCACCGGGTTTTATTCCAAGGTCAGCCCAGGCATTATCCAGGTCCTCTTCTTTCAGGCCTACTATTGCAATCCTCTGTGCAGAGGTCGCTTTCAGGGCAGCTGCCCCGTACTTTTTCGCAACTTCACCGATTTTGATAAGAGTATCGGGGTCTACGATTCCTCCCGGGAGGTGGGGAGCTATTGTGTATGTCTCACGGTCTCTCTGAACGATTGCGCCTTTTTCCGGTAAATTGTCTTTCACGGTTGATCCTTTCTCCTTGGATGTATAATGAAGTTTTACAGTGTGCTGACCTGCCAGGCAGCTTACAATAAATCAGGCAGGTCTCCAGGCTTTCGCTCAATAATTCGTAAATGCAGCCAGATATTATTATAAGAGCAAGCCCGGACTGTGTGCTTAATAGAGTCATGACAGTTTAAAGGATTTTATTATAAATTACTGTTTTATAATAGTATCCTTTTGATACCAGTATATTAGAGATACTAATTTATATATCAGACAGTTTCTATCTTTATACCATGAAAGACTGCACAGTCTACAAGACCATGAATATTATCGGGAAAAGGTGGACAATTCATATCCTCCTTGAGCTGCACAAAGGAGAGAAAAAAGAAAAGCGTTTCAATGAGCTGAAAAGAAAACTCGGATACATAACTCCAAAAATCCTTTCGGAAAGGCTTACAGAGCTTGAGAATGAAGGTCTGATTGCAAAAAAAATTGATGATTCTACAAACCCTCCGAAGTCAGAATATTACCTTACTGAAAGCGGAAATGATTTTGTAAAAATAATACAGGCAATAAAACGCTGGGGGTTAAAATGGAAATTCCAGAATGAAGAGTGCGAGAGATTGGTTTGCAAGTACTGTGAGCATTAAAAGCAAAAACATGAAAAAAGAGAAAAATGAGGGAAAAAACCGAGGAAAGAATGCTTTTTATTTTTCCCAGAGGCCCACTTCTTTTTTGAATTCTTCAAGACCGATCTTGTCTATAATGGTCCCGAGTCTTTTCCTGTTTTCTCCATAGTTTTTAAAGAACTCAACTATCCTGTCAACAGCTGCCAGGACTTCATCTTCAGAGAGACCTTTTGCAACAACGTCAGCAAGCCTTGGTTTAAGCCCTGCGGAGCCGCCCACCATAAGGGTATAGCCTGTTGCCGTACCCATAACCCCCACATCCTTAATCACAGGTTCGGAACAGGAACTGGGGCAGCCGGATACAGCCATTTTCATCATGTAAGGGAGTTTTACTCCTCTGTATCTGGCCTCCAGTTTCATCCCGAGGCTCACAGCGTCCTGCTGTCCTTTCCTGCAGAACGTGGTGCCCGGACAGAACTTGACAGCCTTTACAAAAGGTCCGGCAACAATTCCGGCATCCATGCCGAGATCTGCCCAGGCGGCGTCAATATCTTCTTCTTTCAAGCCTACAATTGCCATCTTCTGTTCGGAAGTCATTTTCAGGGTTGCAGCCCCGTATTTCTCTGCCACATCCGCAATCTTTCTGAGGGTTGCGGGGTCAACTATTCCTCCAGGGGTTCTGGGAGCTATTACATATGTTTCCCCGTCGCGCTGAATAATTGCATTTTTTTCAGGTATGGTGCTTTTCAATAGTATCGCCTCTCGACCGAACAACTGTCGTATCTTATCTTTCCAGCTGGATGTTCGGTAAATGCATACTTCTATGAATCAGGCGTTTTTTAACAGTACTATTTAAAAGATGCTGCTTATATAAGGACAGTATCATAGTTTATACTATGAAAAACTGTGTTCTTTACAAAACAGTCAATATTGTGGGAAAACGCTGGACCATACACATCCTGCTGGAGCTTTATAAAGGAGAAAAGAAGGAAAAAGGCTTTAACGAGCTCAAACGCAGACTTGGAGGCGTCACCCCGAGAATCCTCTCTGCCCGGCTGATAGAACTGGAAAGGGAAGGTCTTATTGTAAAACAAACAGATGATTCTTCACTCCCTGCCGTATCCAGATATTATCTTACGGAAAGCGGGGAAGAATTCATAAAGGTAATTCAGGAAATTAAAAAATGGGGTTCAAAGTGGAAGTTCAGCAATAATGAGTGTGACAGGTCTGTTTGTAAATACTGTGACCTCTAAAGTAAAAGACACGCAGTACTCCTTCGAGACGGAATAAATGACTCCCCACTGAAGAGGCCAGCAAAGTTTTTCGGGTTTTCTTTATCTCGAAAAGGGGAGTCAGACTCCGATTACCTGAAATTAGAATTCTTTTATACAAATAGTCCATAAATTATTCTAAATAAGAATTATCACATATCTGGAAGGAAAACCCGGTGAGGTTTTGAATGGATATAGAGGAAGCGGATAAAGAAAAAACTGGCACTGAAAATAATCTTGATTTTTTCTTCAAGCCTGAAAGCATAGCTCTGATAGGAGCATCCCCGAACCCTGAAAAACTTTCCCACACTATATTGAAAAGCCTCCGGGAAATGAATTTCAAAGGGAAGATCTATCCTGTAAATCCGGGCTACGAGGAGATTGAGGGCCTCAAATGCTATTCAGCACCGGGGGAGATTAATAACAGGATTGACATCGCAATTTTTGCGATCCCGGCCAGAGCAGTCCTTGATACACTGAAAGAGCCTGCAGGAAATATAAAAGGAGCCGTAATTGTAAGTTCAGGTTTTAGGGAAATGGGGCCCGGCGGAATGAAAATGGAAGATGAGCTGAGGGACCTGTTAAAAGAAAAAGGGATCAGGGCTATGGGTCCCAACTGCCTCGGCATATATGATACAGTTTCAAATGTGGACACTTTTTTCATCGAACGGGAAAAGATAGAGAGGCCTGTCAGGGATGGGGTTTCCGTGCTTACTCAGAGCGGGTCTTTTGCAGCCATGATAATGGATGAGCTGGCTAACGAAGGGGCAGGCGTTGCAAGGGTTGTGAGTTACGGAAATAAAGTGGACGTGAACGAAAGTGACTGCCTTGAATTCCTTGCAGAAGACGAAGCCACGAAAGCAGTTGCCCTTTACATAGAATCCGTATCAGACGGCCGAAAGTTCCTTAAAGCTGCCTCAGGCTGCGTAAAAAAGAAACCCGTAGTTGCTCTCAAAGTAGGGAAGCGGGAGCCCGGAGCAAGGGCAGCAAGCTCGCACACAGGCGCTATCAGCGGGATGTATGAAGCGTATGAAGCTGCTTTTCGGAAAACAGGCATAATCGAGGTTGCAAGCTACGAAGAATTGAAAGACGCCTGCAAAGTCCTTAACAGGTATTCCCCTGTAAATGGAAAAAGAGTCCTCATAATAACTGACGGGGGAGGGATAGGCATTTCCATTGCCGATGCATGTGAGGAAGCAGGGCTCAGGGTCCCTGAACTTTCAGAAGCCGCAGTAAGGAAGCTGAAAGAAAAACTTCCGGCTTTTGCTTCCGTAAGAAACCCTGTTGACCTGACAGGCAGTGTGAGGGATGAACATTATGTTGCTGCCCTTCAGGAAACCCCTTACGAGGAATATGACCTGGCAATTGTAAGCCTCCTATGGGGCCCGCCTCTTCTTACCGAAGGCGTTGCTGAAAAAATCAAAAACTTTGCTGATAGCTGTGGAAAACCTGTAATTATCAGTTCACCGGGTGGGAAATTCAGCAGGGAACTGGCTTCGGCATTTACAAAAACCGGAATGCCGGTCTTTTTCTCTCCTGAAAGTGCAGTAAGGGCTGCAGCAGTGCTGTGCGGAGGGAATGGCAGGCAGAAATAAAGTGTTAAGCTGTAATGAAAGATAAGCAGAAATCAATGTAAGTAGAAATCAATGTAAGTAGAAATCGAGCTTGAAAGATAAAAGAGCTAAGAATTCCGGGAAGCCTGAAAAATTAAAGGCTCTACTGGAAAATAGCTTAAAGTTATACAAATCCCGGAGCGTAGCTTAAAGTTATACAAATCCCGGGGCAGAAGAAAAGATCGACCAGCGCCTGTACTTCATTGCCCTGTTAACTCTTTTTATGGCAAGTTCAAAAGCAGCTTCCCTTGGCAGTATTCCTCTGGTTTTTGAAGCTTCCAGCACCTGTTCCGTATTGCTTCTAACCTTTTCTTCAATTAAACCGAAAACTATGGATCTGGTAGTTTTCTGGTGCTCCGAGGCAGCACAGATAACCCCACCTGCATTTGCAATAAAGTCCGGAACATAAAGAATTCCTTTATCATAGAGAATTTTTTCAGCCTCCCCAGTGAGGGGTATGTTTGCTCCCTCAACTACCAGTTTCGTATCCAGAAGATGGACATTATTCCCGTTTATAACATCAGGTCTGGCTGCCGGAATCCAGATGTCGCAGGGAACAGAGACAATTTCATCACTTGCTAGCTTTTTGCCTTCGGGATATTCAAACACATTTTTCCCTTCATTTTTAAGTGCGATCAGAGAATCAACATCAAGCCCCTCAGGGTTATGGACTGCACCTCTGGAATCGGCGACTCCTACAAGGACAGCTCCTTTCCTTACAAGGAAGCGGGCAGCGTGTTTTCCGACTGCGCCGAAGCCCTGAATAACTACCCTGGCTCCTTTCAGCTCAAAATCGCAATACTTAAGTGCGACTTCTGTTGCATTAAAAAGCCCCCAGCCTGTAGCTCCAACCTCATCAAGAGGGATGCCTCCCATCTCACAGGGAAGACCCACAACCCTTCCGATTTCATCTTTTATGCAGGCCATGCATATTTCATCTGTCCCCATGTCAGGGGCAAAGATATATTCCTCTGTGTACCGGAGAGCACCTGCAAGAGCCCTCAGTAGCTGGCTTTTCTTTTCGAAAGGCATTTTCGGGTCCCCGTAAACGACAATTTTACCGCCCCCATAAGGAAGGTCTGCAGCCGCATTTTTAAGGGTCATGGCCCTCGCCAGCCTGAAGCATTCTTCGGCACTCACGTCCGGAGCTATTCTTACCCCTCCAAGGGCTGGTCCCCTTGCAATATTATCAACAACGAGCACTGCTTTCAGGTCAATAGACGGTTCATAAATGTGAATTATCTTAAATGGCCCCAGTTCATCTGCAAATCTGAACATATCCTCCGTTACCTTATCCCCCTATGATCTGTATTCCGAGGTTCTAATGTTGCATGAATCTCAGACTAAGAAAGATATGTTACAGAGACCTATTATAGTTACTGCTAAGTTAATTACATTCAACTGCTAAGTTAATTACATTCATATTGATCGGATGTTTTCGGCGATTTTTCAAACTCCTCCTGAACCAGTCATTTTCAAACCAGCAAATGAAGTTTCAGAACATTTTAAACTGCCCGTTTTGCAGGGAAAGCGTTTTTAAGAATCTTTTAAAACCAAATAATTTTGAAAGAATAAAAAGCTTGCAGCTAAAGAGCCAGAGCCATTTACCCTTCCATTGCTTATCTCCTTGAAAATACATAAATCCAGGAGCTGTTAACAAAGCTGACAAATTAACTTTTTATTCTGGTTTTTCTCTTTTCAGAGTAATTTTTCTCCTTTCAAGTGACATTTCTCTTCTTTAATTCATGTTTTTCTCTTTAGGGTTCTTTTTACTCGATTTCATTTTTTTCGGATTTTTACCTTTTTTTCAGGTTTCTGTGTTTTTTATCCAGTTATCTATAAGCGCCCATAATTCAGGAGAATTTTGATCGATCAGCAGACTGGCATGCCCCTGGTTATTCCAGATCATAGAGGTAACTCTGCTGTTCGTATTCCCAGCCTCGTTCTCATACCACCAGGAACCGTAATCGCCAAATCCTCCTCCGAGACCAACATAAAGTACTGGGGAATCCACACTGGAAGAGTTTATTTCATACCCGTCCACATTGCCCATCAGCCCGGCCATGAATTGATCCATATACTTTGGCGTGAATGGTGCAGCTCCTCCGCTCAGAGTCAGATAGAGTAACCTGCTTTCATTGACATAGGAAAGGCCGCTGAGGTCCCCGCTCCAGTAGTGATAGTCCGGAGTGTAGGGATATGAGGAAAGAATATATGTCTGACTGGCCATGAGCCTGAACAACTGGATATTTGTAAGCCCAGGGTAAGGAGAACTTCCTTCAGGATTTGAGTAAGCCATGCTGGCTACATAAATCATAGAAGCCATACCAGTGCCTTCATAGACCTCATTTTCGATCTCACTGGAAATAATATTAAATTCCTGTGTCTGATTATATATTAACTCGGGATACTGGGGGTCGTATTTAATGATAATATCCACAGGCACTATCCTGTCAACAGACCCCAGGGGCATGTCATCATACTGGCTTGCCTCATAAGCTGTAAGGATTAATGCTCCATGGCTGTGGCCTATAGCTGTAACCTCTATATTTTCTGCAGGTTTTTTGCTTAAGAAAGAAGTATGGCTTCTTGAAGCATTGATAGCTATGTATGTGTCATTCAGGTGTTCTTCAACAGTCCAGTACTCCATAAAACTGAAATCGTCTTCATCTGGCGGGATATTTGTCTCTCTTCTGTCCAGGATATATACACTGTATTTACGCTGGGCATAATATATTGCCATGTCAGAATAGAACTGTTCAGTCAGGCCCTGTCCCGGAAGAATTACCAGGTTTTTACCTGTATTTATTACTAAGGGAGCGCAGAGGGTCACGAATACCCCATCCTTTAGGGTGGGGATGAAGTGAACCCTCGCCTCTTCGTTTTTCACTTTAAATATCTTAATCCTTGCTTTTTTTGTAAAATAAGCTTGTTTTTGGCACCATAGCCACCGATGGTGCCATCCATCTATGGCTAGGATGTGATATCAGTTGGAATTACACAGTTTTAGCCATGGCTATGGTCAGATTACCTACCACATCGTGTTGGTGCCTAAGTATCGATACAGTATATTCTACAATAAGCGAATTAAAAAAGATTGCGAGTTAATTTTCAGTAACATTTGCACTAAAAATGGCTACAAAATACATGCAATGGAAGTAGTAGACAATCATGTTCACTTGTTTCTGGAATTCCATCCAAGTAATTCTCTGTCAGAGGTAATTCAATATTTGAAAGGAGGCAGTTCTTACAGACTGTTCAAGCTCCATCCTGATCTTAAAAAACAGTATTGGGGTGGAAGTCTATGGTCAAATGGAAAGTTCTATCGATCCGTTGGAAACGTAACTGCTGATACAATTAAGCATTACATTAAAGAATCGCAAGGAAAACCGAGTGAAGAGTCTCAATTGTATAGATTCATGAGATCCGAGCAAAGAAAACTTGATGATTTCTAACTACCAGAACAACCGGGCGGGCGGCCCGAAGCATACCCCATCCTTTAGGGTGGGGTGGCCGCCCGCAATTTGATTTTCCAGGGTCTTTTTTCTTTCACATAGTTGGTAAGGGTGATGTAGTCGTATTCACCGGGTCCAACGTTTATCCTGATCCTGTACTCTGCCACGCCTCCGGAAACAAGCCCTATTCTGCTGCATTCAGCTGGAGGTAAGTCTGATTTTAAAACCTCATAATGAGAAGAAGTACAGGAAGGTTCCTGATCGAATTCCTGATTGAAGAGATTGCTCATCCGTAAATCAGGAACAACGGCTGAAGCCGGAGAAGAAATAGTTAACAGGACAAAGAAAGCAGCTATTAACATTATTCGCATTTTCATGAGCTCACCTTTGTGATATTTTAAACCTAAAATACAGACCTGAGAAATTGTACGTTTTAGACTTCTTTTTAATAGAAGACCTGTTATTCCCGTTTTTACGTTAAAGTGAGCAGTGTAAAACAGTAAGAATAAGCCAGACGGCTAAAAGTCACAGCACAGGGAAAGGAAACTATGACAGGTTTTTCAGGGTAACCGGTGACGATAGGAACGGAAAAGATTCCTCATTCGAAAAGTCATCCCATACATTTGTACTCCTCTCCTTATGCCCTCAAAACACTACCTCTCAAATAAATATTATTTACACAGATAAGGGTTGTGATTTTTACTTTATTTTCTATTTTTTTGCGATGTTCTGGACAATTTTTCTCAAAAATACTTTTGAGGTAAGATGCAGACCTGAAAAAAAATCGAGTAAAGCATATTTTTCAATTTTTAATAAACTGCCAGCAGTGCTGATATCTCTGATCCTATTTTTTTAAAAAGGTTTTACAAACGGCATGCAGAAAAATTCAGGGACAGGTCAGAAGTTGTTATCCTGTTTTATAAATATCGTAATTGGAAGGCAAAATTCAGATAATTTTACTACAGTAAGCCGGCCGAAAGGGAATTAAAGCATAGGCTCAATAAACCCAGGACGTACTTATTGGAGAAAAATAGTTCCTGGTGAGACCAACAGACAAAATTTTGAAAAATATATTTGGGAAAATAATTCTACAGGTAATCCCCTGGAAGAGGTATAGAGGATGAAAAAATATCTGTCAATACTATTAGTTTCAGTCCTTATTTTTGGGGCTGTACTCCCGTGCGCTACTGCAGGGGCGAAGGCAATTTCATCAGGAGATAATTCGACTATTGAAGATGAGACTACTGTTGTTGATGTTTCTGATGACACCAATGAAAATTCAGTTAAAAAAGAAGACAATATCGTTGCAGATGATTCTGTTGTAATTGATACTACGGTAATATCTACAGATAACGATATTTACAATTCTGACGATGACTATGTGTATTCTGATGATGATATTATTACATCCGTAAACACAGACGACGATATTATCACAGCTAACAATTCTACTGTATACGACGGGAATGTTGTATCTTCAGATGATGACATAGTAATAACTGATTCGTCGCAGACTAATATCCAGTATATAGAAACAACACAGATAAACATGGATAATAGCCAGACGGTAACTGTTGACGTTAAAAATGACAATTCAGTTGTCAACAATATATATTTTGAATCAACAAAGGATTCAGGTAAGGCAAAAGTTGTTATCGAAGATCTGAAAGATGATACAGGCCTGGTTGAGAAACCATCAGGTGATGTCTACAAGTCATTTAATATATGGATCGACAGTGATAATGTAAATAATATTGAAAATGCAGCTGTTGATTTTAAAGTTGAAAAGACATGGCTTAAAGCAAATGGGATTGATGAATCCTCCATTGTCCTGAACATGTATGATAACGGTAAATGGGTAAAAGTGCCAATTACAATAACAGGACAGGATTCAACGTATGTGTACTTTACAGCTAAAGTATCAGAATATTCTACATTTGCAATTACTAGCAAAACAATAACTGTAAATAATACTATTACATCAACATCTTCGGATAATGATACAGAAGAAAAAAGTGGCATAACAAGAAGTGAGATTATACATATACTTGAAATGATTCTCGCATATCTTAAGGGAAACTAATTTCCATCTTAAGGGAAACTAATTTCCCTTATTTTTTAATGTGATAGCGAGCGTAAGCATACAAAATTATCATGGTTTTTCTTTTACCTTTATTCTAAATTTATTTTGTTACCCTCTTTCTACCAATCCTTTTCCGGTTACTTTTCAGCATAGAACTTCTCACGAGTGGTTGCCCGTTTTGCTGAAAAATACAGAGACTGACATGGAAGCCATTTACCTGCCAGGTGAGCTAAAGGAAAAATTTTGAAAAAGGCTCCGTGATTTGTTCGAGTATAAGGTACTGTTCCTGAAATCCGTTCTCTGTTCATGTGGCTCCTTTTTAATAAAGCCTTTCACTGGCGGGACGATTTTTATTGCCATGCTTCCTTTCCTATCTGGCGGGCCGCTTTCGAGAGCCTCCGGGAAGAAGATTGAATATATAAGACTATATATGCAAGAGAAAGAGAAAATCTGAAGGCTTTTTCGGAAGACGGAGGGAAGATGTGCATTAAAAGGAGTAATTTATAATAAGAAAACATAATTGCTGTCAATCCTGTCATACAATTCCTCCACATCCCTGCTCAGCCTGAAAACTTCCCTCTCCCAGTCTTTTTTATTAGAATCCGAATACGGAGCCATTTTAAGGGCAGCCATCCGGGCATAGTTGCGTGAAATTTTCCGGTTGCTCCAGGAAAAACCGAAAGCCTGATCGGTTTTTTTGATGCTGTATTTTTCGTGGATCAGGAACTCATAGATTTCGGAAACAGTGCCCGGCTTTCCTGCAGAGCTTTCGGAAAAATCTGGGGAAAGAGCAGACAGATTCTGGATGTGAAGCTTGACCCCATAACTTTCAGGGCAGAGTTTTCCGGAATTTGCAAACTCAAGCACTTCCCTGAACTCGAGAGAAATATCCGTCTGCCCAAGACCTGATGGCAGGGTTTTTTCCAGTGAAATAAAGACATGGATGCATTCGTGAAAGAGGATTTTTGCCATCAGAAACTCGATCCTCTCCTGAATGTTCCACAACCTTTCTACCAGTTCTTCGTCCCACAGTTCATGGGGATTTACCAGGATGAGGTACCTGAAGGTTATTTTCTTCCTTTTTCTGGAAATGACCCTTTCAGGTTCGAAAGCCAGGCCCTGAAGCTTTCCGAAAAACTCTACCCTGACTGCCAGTTCCCAGCAGTATTCCCATCCCCCTGAACGCACGCTTTTTACCTGATAATATTTTCCGTCAAAATGTGTCTTTTTTATAAGTCTGTAAAGGTCTTCGCTATGCTTTTTAATGAGGGATTTTATTACAGGCTCCCGGTAGATATTAAGGTCAAGCTGAAGAAGCGTCGGAGAATAAAACAGGTATTCGGGAGCAGGAAACGAAACCGGAGCAAACACAGGGGCAAGATACGGGAAAGGTGAAGCTGAAGAGGACATTTTTTCCCGTATGCTGTATGCTTGCGAACCGGCTTTTTCCCTGGAGGAAGCCTTTTTTGCTCCTGCTGTCTGAGTTTCCTGCTCCATTAAGACACCCCTGTTAATCGACCCTTTTTTCCCCGTATTACTGATTCAATTCGTATTACTATTTTTAATTTAGGTAATAACAAATAATATTGAATTTAAAGATATAAATATTTTTTCATATGAAACTCAATTTAAGTATTACAAAAATGGAGCGAATGAGAAAGTGAAACTATTCAAAAATCGGTAAATGAAACTTTATACTTCGGATAAAAAAATCTTTAAAAAGTAAAAAGGAAAAGGATTAGGAAAAGGATTATAAAAATATAAAAAAGGAAAAAATTGAAGAGTTTTTTAATCTCAAATAGCTGGACAAACTGTAGGGTATCCCTCAGCTTTCCAGGTGAGGATGCCGCCTTCCAAATTATAGACATGCCTGTAACCTGAATCTACCAGTAAATCTCTTGCAGCATCGCTTCTTGTCCCACTCTTGCAATAAACCAGAATAGGCTTATTTTCCGGAATTTCACAGAGGCATTGAGCTAAGAGCTTTTCCGGGGGTAATTCAACCGGGTCTTCCTTTGGAACATTTTTCAGTGGAATCAATATTGCCCCCTCAATATACCCTGCATTAAATTCAGCCGGAGTGCGCACATCCAGAAGGAAGAACTCCCCTGTACCGAGCAGTTCATCAGCTTTATCGGCGTTTACATCTACAGTACACCCTCTGGCTAACCAGCAGTCAATGCCTCCTCTCATATTATAGACTTTCCTGTATCCGTTGCTGACAAGTAAACTGCATGCAGCGGCACTTCTGGCACCACTCTTGCAGTAAACAAGTATTTTTTCATCGGCTGGCACTTCATTTATTCTCACTTCCAGCAGTTCATCAGAGGATAATTCTACAGGGTCCTGTGCAGGTACATTTTTCACAGGAATAAGTATCGTGCCCTCAATATGTGTTTTATTAAATTCAGCAGGAGTACGCACATCCAGAAGAAATACGTCTTCTTTTTCGACCATCTTTTCAGCTTTACAAACACTCACATTTTTATATCCATCTGGACAGGTCTCTGCGGCGGCAATTCCCGGAATGATCATGAGAAATGCCATAAGGACCGCAGCAAAATAAAACATAGTTCGTTTATTCAGTTACATCCCTCCACATTCTGTAATTCATTAAATTCATAAACCTGAAAGTCAAAGTTTTTTCATTGAAACACTATAATTTTTATTAAAACCCTCATTTAAAACAGTACCCACAAATGGAAGTTATTTGCTGGATATTGATATTTTTACAACGGGAGCGCAGAGGGTCACGAATACCCCTTCCTTTAGGTAGGGGATGAAGTGAACCCTCGCCTCTTCGTTTTTCTCTTTAAATCTCTAAATCATAGCTTCCTTGTATAATAATCGTAAATCGGACCGGAAACCGAGGCAAATTTCAATCACTTATGTTCATGAAACCTTGTTAGAGGATGCTTAATTATCTGTCCCCGAGTAACCGGGCGGGCGGCCCGAAGCATACCCCATCCTTTAGGGTGGGGTGGCCGCCCGCAGTTTGATACGTATTCAGCAAACAAACATGCCGAATTGTAGAATGAATTGGTACAAAAAAGCAGGAGCCCAAAATCTGGATTTTAATAATTGTATAATGTAATTGGTTCAAGTATATATCTTATTAGGGATAATCAGCACATTCCATCATTATTCATCATACATTCTCCAACTAATTCTCCAAATAGAATGAATTTTATATTAATAGTCGGATTGGGTAAGTTTTTCTCCATTTCTTCCTTAATTAATAAATTTACTGCCAGAACCTGCGGCAAAAATAGCTTCTTTATATCATGTTTACGTCTCCAGCTATGACTGATGATGACAGTACAGAAAAACATGTAAAATGTCATTCATGTTGTCCGGGAATAATTAACCGATCAGATCAAAAATACCATAGGAGTTCCGCAGTTGGCTCTTTAATCGCGAATTTGTCATAAATTCGAGGTTCAATTTTCGTATGCTGCAAGTGAAACTAAGGAATAAAGAAGATATAATCTCATTATTTTTGTTCTCGATATCGTCTTCAGCAATGGCTGTGAAGTCATTCCTAGAGTAAATATTACAGTAGTTCCGAATATCCTTAGTTCCGAGACCTGTTTTTTACAATTGAAGGTATAATCAAAAAAGTATTGAAGACTATGAAGTCGTTTGCTATGACTCCAAAAAACGACTCCATGTCTGATGTAGACACAGCCAGTTTACTGGCTTTGTCTTCTGAATTCTTTAGCATCGTTGATATAATAACTTTACCCGATGGAGCAAACTACAGCTATCAAGAGTTTCTTAACGTTTTACTTCATGCGGCAACATCTTCTACTGATTCTCTTGAATCTGCAAGTAATGATCTCAAATCAAAAGTTCCAAACACAAGAATACCTTCAGCTGATACTATTTTCAATTACATAAAATCCAATTCTATTGAATATATCCTCTCTTCTTTCCGAAAAATAAATAATGAAATTTTTAGGATGATGAAGCTTAAAAACAATGTTCATGACATCGCTATTGACTTTCATGACGTTGAATATTATGGATGCAGAGACACTCTCTGTATAAGGGGAATCAAACCAAAGAATGGAACTTCATGGGGATATTCTTTCTGCACCTTAGATGTAATTGGGAATTCTAAGCTAACACTTGATGTTATTGACATCAACGGATTAAGCAAAGATTATTCAATTCTTATGGAATCATTGTTTGAAAGGATTGAAAAATGGGAGTAAAAGTGGGAACAGTATACATGGATAGAGAATTTTTTAACAGAAAAGTTATCTCAAAGATGGAGAAATACAAAGTCGATTTCGTAATTGCAGCTAAATCAAACAAAAGAATTAAGGAGATGCTTGAAAGGCATAGAAAAGAAAATGGAGATACTTCTACGGTTTTTGAATATAAGTTTCAAGGAGAAGAACAAACTTTTAACATTGTAGCAGTGTGGGATAAAGAAAAAGAATACAGTATATTTGCAACAAATAAAAAAGTGAGTTCAATAGACACATTTGTAAAGCAAATACCTGAAGAATACAGGAAGAGATGGAATATAGAAACAGGGTATAGAGTAAAAAAGGATTTTAAGATACGAACATGTTCTAAATCACCTGTTGCAAGGACACTATTTTTTGTAGTTCAATGTATCATGTATAATATTTTGAATGTATTAAAGTCAGTTCTTGACATTACAGCATACCAAATGAAATCAGTAATAAATCAAGACATTATTAAGGCAGTAAAAGAAGGAGTTAATTCATTATCCAATATTACAGTCAGGTCATTTCTTGAGTGCTTAACCAGATATAATAAAGAAAGAAGGCGAGCGCTTCGCGCTCGATTAAGAGATTTATAAATTTTTAAATATAACCAAAAAAAAAATCATAAAATTAGTTAGTGGAAACTATGCACAAATTTTACTTCAGGACTTTAAAATACTGAAGTTTTTAGAACATTATATAAAAAATGAAATCAGAATCGATGAGATGAAAACATTTTTCATGAACTATTAAGGAAAAATTGTAAACGAATGAAAGTTGTCATTCGGAACTATAACAAATCGGAACTACTGTATTAGAAATTATATTTTTACCATTCCTTAAACTAATGATCTCGAGTTCTCTTGACTCTAAAACCTTTAAAAATTCATAATTTTAGGAAAATTGGCACACTGCCATCATATTTCTGGATCCTATTTTTAGATCCTATTTTCAGATCCTATTGCCTGATTATTCTAAGATTATATCCTCAGATCGCACTTTCTGGCACTGCACGAGAAAAACAAATGAAAAGTTTTTCATTACATATGAGAAAATGTTAAAGGCTGAGAGACTAAAGAAGAATAGGGCAAAAACTTTTGTTAGAATGAAAATATGATAGTCCAAAAACGGTGTGGAAAATGAGCAGGGAAGCAGTAGAACAAAAGGGGCAGGGAGAGGAAGACTCAAAGGAAAACAGGGATCAAGAAAGAAAAACGGAAACGAAATCCCCTCATAAAGTTACAGAAGGCGTGGATATCCTCCTTGGGGACCCCGAAAAAGCTGTAATCAAGCTCTCCATTCCTATTATAGTTGCAATGGGTGTACAGACCATTTACAGCCTCACCGATACCTTCTGGGTCGCAGGCCTTGGTGCGGATGCCCTGGCTGCCGTAGGTTTTGCATTCCCTTTTTTTGTAATCCAGATGGCTCTTACAGGCGGGCTTGGAGTCGGTGGCGGTGCTGCAATTTCCCGCAGGATAGGGGCCAGGGATAAAGCCGGAGCGGACAATGTTGCAGTACATACATTTGTAATTATGCTGGTACTGACCGTTGTTCTCACAGGGATAGGGCTTTCTCTTGTGAGAGACTTATTCGTATTCAGCGGGGCAGGAGAAACTACTCCACTCGGAGTTGCGTACGCAAGGGTACTTTTTGCAGGCAGTTTTGTGTTCTTCTTTACAAATGTCGCAAACTCCATACTCAGGAGTGAAGGAGATTCAAAAAGAGCTATGCAGTCGATGGTCCTTGGATCTCTCCTGAACGTCGTCCTTGACCCGATTTTTATATATGTGCTGGACCTGGGAGTTGCAGGAGCAGCCCTTGCTACAGTATTCTCCTTCTCCTGTTCCGGACTGCTTATGTTTTACTGGTTTTTTATCAAAAAAAATACCTATATATCATTCGCTTTCCGTTCCTTCAAATTCAACCGGGATATTGCAAAAGACATTTTCAGGGTAGCCATACCTTCTTCAATAGAACAGGTTGCTCTCGCCCTTACTGCCCTGATAATGAATTATATTATAGTGAATGTCAGCAATACTGACGGGGTTGCTGTTTACGCTACAGCCTGGAGGATTACAAGCATTGCGGTTTCCCCTCTAATAGGAATTTCAATCTCCGTGGTCTCGATTTCGGGAGCAGCTTTCGGGGAAAGGAGTTATAAAAAAGCAAGAAGCGCTCTTCTTTATGCAACAAGGACAGGTTTTCTGGTAGAAGCAGCAGTCGCAGTTGCAGTATATATCTTCGCTCCGTATATTGCTGGCGCCTTTACGCAGGCAGAAAATACTGCCCAGATAGCCCCTGAACTGACAAGGCTGCTTAAAATCATGACCGTATTTTATCCGGCTGTTGCTTTCGGAATGCTCTCTGCCTCTCTTTTTCAGGGTGCGGGAAAGGGTACAAGCGCACTTATTGCCACACTCCTTAGAAGTTTGATACTGACGCCGGTATTTGCCCTGCTTTTTGCCTTTACATTCGGCTGGGGGTTGTCCGGAGTCTGGTGGGGGCTTGTTATGGGAACAGTTGTTGGGTCGCTGGTCACCTTTGCGTGGGCGCAGGTTTATTTGAGGCGCATGATAAAGGTAGAAGGAGAGGGAGAGAAGTGTTGAAAACTCAGAGTCCTCCCATTACTCCACGTGCAGTCTATCCGCTCAACCCCATATAATCCTGCTCAGCATCATACAACTTTTTTACTTTCTTATTTGTGCCTTTTTCCCGGAATTTTTCTCCTCTCTCAACAATAAAATTAATTTTATAGTGTGGTCAGATGTTATATACTGGAACGTCTAAATAAATACATAATGTGACTGTTAAAATGGACTTCCTGGAGTAAAAAGAAAGGATGGATTCTACTTAACAGTAAAAATTGAAAAATAGGATTTATATCTCGATAAACAAAGAAAGAGGCAAAATAATGACGGTTATGGTTCAAACGGACTTAAATAGAATATTTATGGAGAAAACTGGAATAAATGAAGTGCAAATTAAAAAATTAGAGCAGTTGTCAAAAGACGGTCTTGGAGGCTCTATTGATCAAAACTTTTCAATGCCTATCGTTAACGGTAGCGGCAGCTATAATTATTCAACAACAAGTTTCTGGGTAACTATTTCCGGTTATGCCACAATTACAGGCCCCGATGAAGGCAACTGGCACTTCGTCGCAAAAGATGGCAATAACATTATTTTCGACCGGCAGGGGGTTACGAAAGGCCAGCAGATTCCTTTCAAATACAAAACAGGCTTTACTCTGAACCTTACTTTGACTGCCACATGGAGTGAAAAGAAGGATACAAATCTTACCGGGTATCTAAATGCACAGTATTAAGTTGCCAGTATGAATTTCATTTATTCTTTACTTCAATTCTTTTTTCTTTGCTTTTTTTTAAAAATGTTAACTTTCCTTCCTGAAATCAGAAAGGAGTCCATATCACAATATAAAATCATAAAATATAAATAAACCCTGCCCTATTTTCGTTTGGAATCAAACAATAAGAAAAGAGAATAGTACGATTAAAGACAGTCAGATCCGGATGATAAATACAGACCAGACCGGTCAAATCCAATAAAACCCGTCAAAACCAGTCAGATTGAACACTGAACGCCTCGCAAAAGAAGACTGACTGGATCATAAACGCCTCTCAAAAAGACCTCTGACGGATTTTAATATGGTTTTATCATCCGGGTCAGGACTGAAAAAAGTGCCTCATTGTGATGCCGATGAAAGAAGAACGAATAAAAGAGACGGTAAAGCTTCAATTTGACATGATTCATCTTTTTCATAAGAATTTTGCCAGAGCTTTTCATAAAACAGGCAGCGGTTCCTATAACCTGAATAAAAATCAGAATAAGGCAATCCTGATTATAGGTGCGGTTGGTGAAATAATGCCCACAACTCTGGGAAGATGCCTTGACCTTCAGAAAGGAAGCCTGACCAGCATGATAGATGCTCTGGAGAAAGAGGAGCTTGTCTACAGGAGAGGAGACCCGTCAGACCGGAGAAAGATCCTGGTTTCTCTTACTGAAAAAGGAGAGGATTACAGGAACTGGCTTATAGAAGAGCTTGAAAAAAATAATTCAGAAGTTTTAAGCAGGTTAACTGAAGAAGAGATTGCAGCTTATCAGGAAGGCCTGAAAACAATTCTGGACACATTAAAAAAGCTGGACGAGAGCACCTGAAGAGGAAAAACGGCTTCTAAACACTGATTTGAGGTCTGCAATGCAAACTGAGCTAACAGGCAAACTTCAGAAACTTGGATTTACCGAAAACGAGGCAAAAATCTATATAGGACTCCTGAGACAGGGAGAGGCAACAGCAAGGGAAATTCACGAATTCACTCACGTTCCGAGAACGAAGATCTATTCTACTCTGAATAGAGTGTCAAAGAAGAAATACATAGAAGTCATAGAAGGTACTCCGGCATATTTCAGAAGCATTGATCCGGAACAGCTGTTAGAAAGGTTAAGAGACGAATTCCTTTTCTCACTTAATGAAACACTAGAGGAACTTAATTCTGCAGGTTACGGGATGAAGAATAAATGCTGTTAATTTCGGTATGTCTTCCCGGACCCTTGAAAAAATACAGCTCAGGAGAAAAGGTAAAAAGACATATTGAAGGGAAGACAGTAAATGGAGCTTAAAACAGCAGCAGATTCAAACTTTTCTGAATCTGAAGAAAGCCCGGAAACTAAAGGCGTAAGGATTCTTGAGGGCGATCCCAAAAAAGCAATCATTAAACTTGCAGTCCCTATGATTGTTGCAATGTCCGTTCAGACTCTTTACCAGCTCATAGACACCTTCTGGGTCTCGGGGCTCGGAGCAGACGCACTTGCTGCAATGGGTTTCGTATTTCCATTTTATTTCATAAGCATGGCTTTATCCAACGGCCTGGGCATAGGAGGAGGAGCAGCCATCTCCCGAAAAATCGGAGCGCGGGATAAGGCAGGAGCAGACAACGTAGCCGTACATACGATTATAATAATGATGCTGCTCGTTCTCATATTTACCATACCTTTCTATGTTTTTGCCCCTCATATATTCTCACTTGTAGGAGCAGGGAAAACAACCGATCTTGCGGTAGCTTATGCGAGGGTAATATTTCTCGGGAGCATAGTGATCTTTTTTACTAACGTAGCGAACTCTATCCTCAGGTCCGAAGGGGATTCAAAGCGGGCAATGTACGCAATGGTCCTCGGGGCAGCCCTGAATATCGTTATTGATCCCATTTTCATATACACCTTTAAAATGGGGATTGCAGGTGCAGCCTGGGCAACACTGCTTTCTCTTGCGGTCTCCTCAGCCATGATGCTGAACTGGCTCTTTTTCAAAAAGGACACTTTCGTTTCCTTTGACTTTAAAGACTTCAGCTTTGAGAAAAGTATAATAAACGACATATTCCGGATTGCAGTCCCGGCTTCCGCACAGCAGCTTTCAATGTCGTTATCCATGCTCGTCCTCAACCTGATTATTGTGAACGTGAGCAGCACTGACGGAGTTGCAGTGTACTCCACAGGCTGGCGTGTTGCTACAATTGCAGTTGCCCCACTTGTAGGTATAGCAACTGCAGTAGTTTCTGTTTCCGGAGCCGCCTTCGGGGCGAAAGACTTTGAAAAAGCAAAAACAGCACATACCTATGCAGTGAAAGCCGGACTCCTTATAGAAGGCGGGGTTGCTGCATTTACTTTTATATTCGCCCCACAGATTGCAGCCGTTTTCACGCAGACGGAAGAAGCCGCTCACATAGCTCCGGATCTTATCCAGTTCCTGCGCATAATCTGCCTCTTCTATCCAACAGTTTCTCTCGGAATGCTCTCGACATCCCTATTCCAGGGGGCTGGAAAAGGCTTCAGCGCGCTTACCGCAAATCTCCTGAGAACCATAGTATTTACCCCGCTCTTTGCAGCTTTTTTTGCCTTCAATCTGAATATGGGCCAGGTAGGTGCCTGGTGGGGGATCGTTGCAGGCAATGCTATTGGAGCCGGGGTGGTCTATGTCTGGGTAAAGCTTTATCTCAGTACGATTCTGAAAACAGGGCCCCTGCATAAACCCTTCGAGCAGGGGATTTAAACCTTTTTGAGCAAATATTTATAGAAAGAATTCTAATAAATCGTAAATTTTGTACCAAATATTTATATATATGTAGAAGGTAATAAGTTACCGTCTGCCGGCAAAACCAAAAAACAAAAGTTCAATCAAAGGTGAGCCAGAATGAAAGAAATTATTACGCAAAAGCCTCTGAGACCAGTTCTTCACGGGTTTCTTCTCAAAGACCGTAAGTTTGTCCCGGCCTCAAAATCTAAAGTCCTGAACATTTTCGGACTTTTTGAGACAGGAAGCATAAAGTCGGAGGAGACCTGAAATGCAGGAACAGCTGTCTCCCGCATGAAGTGCTTAATAAAACATTCGGGGGACGGATACATTCTACAGACAAAGATAAATTTCCTCCACCGAAAAACGCCGAATATTCTTTGACCAGTCAGTAGAGAGAAAAAGCATAAGTCAAAATTGCCATATTCAATCTTTAAAAGTATAAATAATGTAAAATTTCCGAAGAAATCCCAAATAAGCACTCATGAAATAAAAACCGCTGGGAAAAGTCTCTTGGAAAAGTCTCTTGGAAAAGTCTCTTGGAAAACACACCTCCCAAAACAGAAGAAAAACGCCGTATATACTAAAAACGTACTCAAGAACAGTTCAGATAAACAGTATTTCCTAAAAGATCTTCAAGTCTGGTTTCAAAAAACATATTTAAAAACGAGAAAAGTAGATCTTTAAGCCAGAACACCTTGAAGAAACAAATCAGGACACCAGCATCTCCATCCCTGGAGTAACTAAATACAAAAAACGGCGGTACAAAGGAAAACTCTCCCAAAAAACGGACATATGGGGAGGATAAAAGAATGAACTGGAAATCATTTCCGGTTCTTTCAAAAAAACATAATTATATTACTATTTTTTGCTTTCTCTTTACTAAACCTTTTTTGTCCCGCTCAATACAGGAGAGCGGCCTCTCCCATGAAAAAGAAGAAAAAACAGATGAATATTGTTCATTTAATTTTCAACCTTTTTTTAATTTTTACTTCTTCTACTCCTTTTCCCTTTAACTTCTTCTTTGGGTTAGATCGCCAGACAAACTGGCGAAGTCTTCGATACAATGCGAATTTAAAATCCCTTATAGGGGGATATTTCAGACCTGTTTCCAGGAGAATGAGAATTATTGATCCGGTAGCTCAACTATGATGGAGATCCGGAAAAGAATGAAATAAAAAGAGACTGGAAAGACAAAAAGATTTGAAGCGAAGAGATAATATTTACTCAAAAAGGTTTTCAGGTAAAGAAATACAGCAGATATTATCGGTTCAGAGGGAAAGACTTGAATCTTAATATAGAAACTTCGAGGCGCATAGAGTTGATAGATATCACCTCAGAGGTAAAGGAAGAGGTGAGGATAAGCGGGGTACGGGAAGGTGTATGCATTATCAGCACCAGACATACGACTGCGGGGATAATTGTCAATGAAAATGAAAACGGGCTCCGGGAGGATATCCTGAATATGCTGGAAAGACTTGTACCTCAGGGGGCAGGATACAGGCACGACAGAATAGACAATAACGCTGATTCGCATCTTAAAGCCATATTGCTCGGATCAAGCGAAGCCCTGCCCATTGTAAAGGGCGAACTGGAACTCGGTACCTGGCAGAGCATTTTTTTTGCCGAAATGGACGGGCCAAGGAACAGGGCGGTAAATCTGACGATTTTAAAAACTGAATAAAGGCAGAAAAAATTGAGTAAAAAAATTAAGGAATAAAAAATAAAAATATAAAAAATTAAGAAAGAAGAAATTAAGAAATGTGAAAAAATCCTTAAAGGCTGTCCGGAGATACTGCCTGAGAGGATCTTTCAGCCTTACTGAAATCGTCCAGACGGGTCTGTTTCTTTCTGCATTTCTCGCCCGGGATCTCTACAGGATATTCTCCTGTAAGGCAGCCAATGCACATGTCGTTCTTGTCGCACTCAAGTGCTCTCATAAGCCCGTCGATGCTGAGGTAGCCGAGAGAATCAGCACTTATCAGCCCTTCGACCTCTTTTATGGTCTTGTATGAAGCGATAAGTTCCTGCCGGGTTGCCATATCGATTCCCAGGTAGCAGGGGGCAATAATTGCCGGGCTTCCGACCCTTGCGTGGACTTCTGACGCGCCTGCCTTCCTGACCATATCTATGATACGCCTCGAGGTAGTCCCGCGGACAATGCTGTCATCTACCAGGACAACACGTTTGCCTTTGATATTGTCCTGAATAGCGTTCATCTTAAGCCGAACTGCAGTTTCACGCAGGTCCTGTCCCGGAAGAATGAAGGTGCGCCCGATATAACGGTTCTTCATGAGCCCTTCCAGGTACATTATACCTGATTCCCTTGCATAGCCGATTGCGGAAGTGATTCCGGAGTCAGGGACAGGAGACACGATGTCTGCGTCTACATGATGTTCGCGGGCAAGCTCCCTTCCGATTCTTTCCCTTACTTTATAGACAAGCTTGCCGTCTATAACGGAGTCTGGCCTTGCAAAGTAAATGAACTCAAAAACGCAATGTGCCGGATGCGGTTCATTTGCGAGCTGGTGGCTTTCAAAACCTGAGCCTGTAAAGACCATGACCTCGCCTGGTTTGACGTCCCTTATAAGGGTGCCGTTCAGGGTGTCAATGGCTACGCTCTCGGAAAATACTCCGTATCCGCCGTCAACTTCTCCAAAACAGAGTGGCTTAAAACCGAAAGGATCCCTTACGGCGTAGATAACACCGTTAATGAAAATGACAAGAGAGTAAGAGCCAACAAGCTTGCGCATTACAGTCCTGATAGACTCGATAGGTTCGTGTTTTATCAGTTCTTTTACAAGCAGATGGCCAATAACTTCAGTATCTGAATCACTGATAAAAATTCTGCCTTCATTTTCCAGCTCATCCTTCAGTTCCCTTGCATTTACCAGATTCCCATTATGAGCAATGGCAACTGTTCCGCCCTTGAAGTTCAGGATAAAAGGCTGACAGTTTTCAATCTTTGACCCGCCAGTTGTGGAGTAACGGACATGCCCGACTCCTGCATTACCGACCAGACGCCCGAGGGAATCTTTGTTATATACATCAGGTACAAGCCCCATTCCTTTGATGGAAAGCGGACATGAGCCGTTGTGCACCATTATGCCTGTCGATTCCTGTCCTCTGTGCTGAAGGGCATAAAGGGCATAATAAAGCTTGAATGCGACAGCATTTGACGCGGGTCTGTCATCAGGCAAAATTATGCCTGCAACCCCGCACTCTTCTTTCAATTTTGACCTCCGGTGCAGGTAAAAAATAGAGAAAATTGAGCAGGCAGGTTTAGTATTTGCACTTTGCCTGCCACTTGTAAGTTCTCATACGGGATGTCTTTCCAAAGCCGCATGAAGTACACTGTTTTGTATGCACGTTTAACGAAACGCTGCCGCAGCGCCTGCATTTGGCGTGGGTGCGCTTCTGCCTTTTTCCCATTGAAGCCGTACCTTTACTCATTCTCAAATCTCCTGATAAAAATCAATCTAGCATGTAATATTCGATAATTCGAAGCGATTTCGTTTTTCTGAATTCATCCCAGCTCTACAGATCTTGCTGCTTACCGAGTTTAACGATAATAGATGAAGTGCTTGATATAGATTACGGAGATACGTATACGACGTTGTCACCGCGAATAACGACACTGCTGAATTTACTTACTACTTCTCCTTCTCTTAATTCTTCAGCATTGTCAAGCACGAGATTCATGTGAATATCGTATCCTTTCAGCTCGCCCCTAAACTCACGTGCGCCTTTCAATCTTACGATAACGGGTGTGTCCAGTGCGTTGTTCAAAATATCCAGAGGTCGGTTTGCCATCCTTACAATCCCCTTAAAACATTATAAATCAAGTCATTATCTATATCAATATAAATAGTTAATCCAGACTTAAACTGATCGCCGCGCTTAAGTATTCGATTATCTGCATCAAAGTCGTAAATACAATATATAAATGTATCGAAGAAATGACTCAATTCTGGTCTTCAGGTATATAAACGAAGGCAAAATATAAGAAAAATGCTCTTTCCTGAGGAAAAAATACTATATTATTGAAACACTTTCTATCAACTCTCTAAATAATATTTCAGAAACTCTTCTAAAAGACGTCATAAAAAACAAACTTTCATAATACCGAAAATCCCTGAGTTCCCCGGTTTTTCGGAATCGGGACTTACAAAATCAAGTTTCATAAGAACCCGGTACCCTTCGTCTTATAGATTTCCGGAGAATTCAGAAATATTGTCGGAATGAAATAAGAGTCCTGCAGAAGGGGTAAAAGTGTAATTCTGACAAAAATGAGAAGTGCAGTATAAATGCCGTATAAGTGCCTTATATTTAGATACACCAGCATAATAAGCCATAAAAAATAAAAATCGAAATGAGGAATAAAATGACAGAAAAAACCCCTATGTTTAAAACTCCTGTTGTGATGACTATCGCTGGTTCTGATTCAGGAGGGGGAGCAGGAATTGCTGCTGACATCAAGACCTTTGCAGCATTCGGAGTCCACGGGACCTGCGCCATTACTTCCGTAACCGCCCAGAATACTACAGGGGTTCTTGAAACATTTGATCTTGCTCCTGAAGCCGTTGCGAGCCAGATAGAGGCTGTCTGTACCGACATGGATGTTAAGTGGGCAAAAACCGGAATGCTTGCCTCTTCAGAGATCATAAAAGAGGTTGCAAAGCAGGTAAAAAAACATAATCTCTCCCTCGTGCTCGACCCTGTAATGGCTGCTGAAGCCGGAGGAGACCTGCTGAAAAAAGAAGCCCTTTCAGTCCTTATTAAAGAACTGTTACCTCTCTGCAAGGTTACAACTCCAAACGCCTCAGAGGCGGGCGCACTTGCAGGTGTCACTGTCAAGACCCATGAAGATGCAAAACTTGCGGCAAGAAAAATTGCAGACCTTGGGGTTGAATCCGTTATTGTTACGGGAGGGCATATCGACGCGACTGACCTCCTTTATGAACCTGTGTCCGGCACCTTTACACGCATTCCGGGCACTTTTGTAAAAGGAGGGACACATGGGTCTGGATGCACTTATTCCGCGTCAATGGCTGCCTGCCTTGCCCGGGGTGACAGCACGGAAACCGCTGCCAGAAAAGCAAAGACGTTTGTGGAACAGGCGATTTTGAGGAGCGTGCCTGTAGGAAAGGGAGTGGGACCTGTAAATCCTCTGGCAAATACACTTGAAGAAAAAGAGCGGTACCTGGCTCTTCAGGACGTAAAAGAAGCGGTTTCAATCCTCACATACAGCCCTGATTTTGCAAAACTAATCCCTGAGGTTGGCTGTAATATAGGGATGGCAATCCCATGTGCCAGGACTTATAATGAAATAGCTGCTGTCGAAGGCAGGATAATCAGGTTCAGGGAAAAGGCAATTCCCGTCGGATACGTTAATTTCGGAGCCAGCCAGCATGTTGCCAGGGTTATTTTAGCAGCTCTCCGCGAGAATCCTGAAATGAGGGCTGCCATGAATGTGAAATACTCGGAAGAAATTCTTGAAGCATGCAGAGAAATAAATCCTGGAATCTCTTCTTTTGACAGGGCTGAAGATCCTGGGGATGCCAGCACCATGGAATGGGGAACATCGGAGGCAATTAGAAAATACGGAGGAATGCCTGAAGTAATCTATGATAAAGGAGCAATAGGAAAAGAACCCATGGTCAGGCTGCTTGGTAAAAGCGCTTCAGAGGTCGCAAAGCTTGCCGTGGAACTTGCCAGGAGAGTAAAATAACACCCGTTGAGCATAACGCCAGCTGAAACCAGGATTTTTTATTCCCAATTTTTCTTATTTTAAATATTTTTTCAGATATATCCAGTTTTGATATATTTATTACTATTATTATCTTATTTTTAATCTTTTCTTTTTTCCTAATATAATGTCTTATTTTTTTATCTTTTAACTTTTCTTTTTTACTAATTTCCTTTTTATTTTTATTTCTTCTATTTCTATTCTCTTTTATTTCTCATCTTTATTTTTATTATTTTTTATTTTTATTACCTTTTGTTTCCATTCATCTTTATTTTTATTCATTTTCTTTTTTCCCTTTTGTTCTCACACCTTCCAGCTCCAATAACTTTGTGAATTTTTATAAAGTATAATGGTGGAGCTTATTGGATATAGATGAGAAACAGATAACACTTAAATACATCAAGGTATGATTTTGTACAGAAACGTTACGCAGGAGATTTTCATGGAGCAGACAAAAATTATTCTTGACGAAAATGAAATGCCGAAGAGATGGTACAATGTCCTTTCAGACCTGCCGTCTCCAATAGACCCGCCTCTGGACCCAAGAACCTGGCAGCCTATAAACCCTGAGGCTCTTGAGCCTATTTTTGCAAAGGAACTGATCAGGCAGGAAATGAGCAGTGACAGGTACATCGATATCCCTGCAGAAATACTCGATGTTTACAGGCTCTGGAGGCCAAGCCCCCTCTTCAGGGCTCACCAGCTTGAAAAGGACCTCAAGACCCCTGCAAAAATATATTATAAGTATGAAGGAGTCAGCCCCGCAGGCAGCCACAAGACAAATACCTCCATTGCCCAGGCCTACTACAATATGAAAGAAGGCACGGAAAGGCTCACAACCGAGACCGGAGCAGGACAGTGGGGAAGTGCACTTTCTCTTGCCTGCAACTACTTTGACCTCGAATGCAAGGTCTATATGGTTCGTTCAAGTTATTACCAGAAACCTTACAGAAAATCCCTTATGACCCTCTGGGGAGGAAATGTCGTACCTTCCCCGAGTCCTGATACGGAGTTTGGAAGAAAAATCCTGAAGGAGCAGCCTGACACGCCCGGGAGCCTCGGGATTGCAATCAGTGAGGCTGTAGAGGACGCAATAGCCCATGATAATACAAAATACACGCTTGGAAGCGTGCTGAACCATGTTGTGCTCCATCAGACCGTGATAGGAGCTGAATGTAAAAAACAGCTTGAACAGGTCGAAGAGTATCCTGATGTGGTTATAGGGTGCTGCGGAGGAGGGAGCAACCTCGGAGGGATCGGACTCGAATTCATAAAAGACAGGCTTGAAGGAAAGCACAATGCAAGAGTGGTCGCAGTCGAGCCTTCAGCATGTCCTTCCCTGACAAAAGGAGAATACAGATATGACTTCGGAGACACTGCCGAGATGACGCCTCTTCTCAAGATGTACACTCTCGGACACAAGCACATACCACCTGCCATCCATGCAGGAGGACTCCGTTATCACGGCGACTCTCCCATTATAAGCAAACTCTGTGCCGAAGGGCTCATGGAAGCGGTTTCTTATGGCCAGAAAGAGGTCTTCGATGCCGCTGTCCAGTTTGCCAGGACGGAAGGAATAGTGCCTGCACCTGAATCTTCCCATGCAATACGCTGTGCGATTGATGAAGCCCTTGAAGCTAAGCAGAAAGGAGAAGAAAAGGTAATTCTCTTCAACCTTAGCGGGCACGGGCACTTTGACATGGCTTCCTACGACAAATATTTCAGCGGAGAACTTGAGTGATCTGCATATATCAGGAAAACATCTGATAAAAGTAATTGGATAAAAGTAATGGTGCCAAAAAAACATAGCCTGAAACATGAACCCGAACGATGCCCGGGTTTTCAGGCTAAAATATATAACTGAACAGTATATAACAGGGATGCCTCAGGGCATCTCTATATTTGAGAAATCCTGGGAATTTCTTTTATAACTCAAGAGGTTTTTTGTTCAGGATATAAAGGATCATTTTCTGGTTGAGTTTGCTTTCTTTGCTCATTTTCTCTGCAATTTTATCATTGGGGATTCCATCGACTTTCATATTCCTTATCTTATTCATCACTGAAGAAGGGACCGTGTAGTATTCATTGATGTCTTTTCTGTGACCCCAGACGTCTCCTTCAATCAGCTGTATTTTCTGCATCTCTAAAAACATCTCCATTGATTTTGACATAGTTCGCTGATATGAGCTTGGAAGCTGGACTATCTCGAGTTTGGGACATGTTTCGACAAGCAGAAAAATATCTTTATTCGAAGGCCTGAACGCAAGATGAATCACCTTTTCGTTCGGGTTTAAGGAGAGAATTTCATCTCTCGAACTTACAACTCTTATTTTCATACTATTCCCCAGACCCTAGTTTAAATTAAGTACTGAATGAAGTTTATTAGACTGCAATATTTAAATATTTTTCTGTGTTTTTGTAGAAGTTTTATTCGTTTAGTAGAAGGATATTTGAAAAAAAGAGTTATAGAGAATTAATAATAAAAAGTGTTGAAGGAATAATCGTAATTGATAGATAAAAAATTAATCAATTTTTTTAATTTTTCTGAATAAATATAAAAATTGAGTCTGGATGTAAATTAATTTATTTTTTACCCGGAAAGAAAAGCCCTCTTCCTCGACAGATCGGATTTCTCCGACCTGCCATGTGGGATGAAAGCCGTCATTCAGTACAGTACTGTGTTTCTTTATTGCTGTTTCTTATTTTACCGGTAGATTGAACCTGTTTTATCCCGCACCTTTGCCAGCTTCAGAACTTTCCGCGGCCGAGCTGTGCATGAGCGCGTGCCAGGTGTCCGGCTGCCTGTGCTCCTATCAGGGAAATTTCTCCTGCAAGCACTGCAGAAGCAACGATTTCTGCAAATTTCCGCGAGTTTATTCCGGGGGTGTCTCCTGCCCCTGCTACACCAAGGATATTGAGACAGTCTCTCTGTGTCCCAAGCCCGGTCCCTCCTCCCACCGTACCCACGGGAAGGGCTGGAAGAGTGACAGAGCAATGGATTTCTTCATACTTTGTAAGTTCCATACTTGTAATCGCTGTGCTGCCTTCGACAACATGAGCAGCATCCTGCCCGCATGCAAGATATACAGCAGCAATAATGTTTGCAGCATGAGCGTTGAACCCCATGGCTCCTGCCCTTGCAGAACCGAGAAGGTTTTTACTGTAATTTACCTCAAACATTGATTCAGGCGTGCATTTGAGAGTCTCTTTGACTATCTCCTGAGGAATGGTCACTTCAGCAACTACGGTTTTCCCCCTCCCGAGGATGGCGCTTATGGACGCAGGTTTTTTGTCAGTACACATATTTCCTGAAAGGGTAACAGGGTGTGCGCCGAACTCATCTTCTATTAGGTGCATTACAGCATCCGTTGCTATGGTCACCATGTTCATGCCCATTGCGTCTTTTGTATCATAGGAAAACCTGAGATAGATGTATGTTCCTGTCACAAAGGGCTTTACTGAAAGCAGTTTTCCAAACCGGGTCGTTTTTTCAGCAGCCTGTTTCATCTGTTCGAAAGTTTCCGGGCTCTTCACCCAATCATAAAATTTTCTGGCTCTTTCAAGACTTTCAAACTTGAAGACCGGAGCTCTTGTCATTTCGTCTTCAAAAACTCTTACATTTGCTCCTCCTGATCTGGTGATTACCGAGCAGCCGCGATTTACACTGGCAACAAGTGCTCCTTCCGTTGTAGCCAGAGGAATATAGTATTCTCCTGCTGCATATTCTCCGTTTACTTTCAGAAGCCCGGCAACTCCCAGAGGGATCTGGACTGCGCCTATCATGTTTTCGATATTTCTCTTTGTTACGCTTTCCACGTCCAGTGAGAAATTCTGTATATGCTCAAATTCCAGTTTTCCATACTCCTGAATAGCAAGCCTTCGGATCTTTACGGCTGTCAGCGGGTCTGCAAATTCTTCAATCTTGCGAAATGCTATATCTCCATCGAGAACCTTTTGTAAAAGAAGTTTCTCTTCCTCAGTAAGTTCATAAGCTTCCGTAAACATGATATCACCTGATCCTTTTACTTTCAACTAAAAATTAAAGTCTTGTGGTGCCGCAATAAGGAATGCAAATTCTAATATATTATCCTTTTAAACATGAAGCCTTTATGTTAGATAAGATTCCCTTTATCTTAAATATCCGTATATTAACATATAATTCATTCCTCTAAAAAAGTAAATCCCTTACTCTAAAACAGTCAATTCTCCGTTTAAAGCAATAATTCCGCATCTAAAACAGTTAATTCTTTGTTTAAAGCAGTAATTCTTCGTTTAAAGTAGTTATTACCTCGCCTAAAACAGTTAATTCTTCATTTTCATATCATTTTTTATCCTGGCAAGAGCGCTTTCAAGATGCTGCAGGGGCTTTATTCCTGGACTGGACTTTTGAAAAAGAGATGCAAGAAGACAATAACTATTTTTTTATTTAATTTATGTATTTCTATAATTTACTGCAGGAAGTCTTTAAAAAAATAATTATAAGCTTATACCTTTTAAGTAATTATTTTAAAAGAGATTTTAAAGTAAGTTTAAATATCCTTTAAAGTTGACTCCGGACAAACCGCCAGATTCAGAAATTTATAATCAGCTGGTTTTCTTCACTGTATGTTAGAAAAAGTTCAGCCACTTCTTTTGAGCAAATAAACTCAATTCCCGGGATCAATTCTTCCTTCTTAAGTCCGATCATGTCTGAGGCAAGCTGACAGCACCGGAACTCTACTCCCATGTCTATACATTCCTGGACCGAGGCATCGTATTTCGGTGAACCTCTCGTTTTATCTTTCTTTGCAAGCAACACTCCCATAGGTCCCCACAGAATAACCAGAACGTCGAGCCCTTTACTTCTATAATACTTAGCAAATTTGAGAGTTTCCTGCGGGCTGGTGCTTTCGTACACCATGTTTTTGAGTAATAGTAAAACCTTTTCTACTTTTGTCATAAGAACCCCAGGTCTGAATAATACTTTTCTGAAACAGATTACCTGGATGTATATAAAGTTTCACATTGAAATTGAGGGTATGCCCATTTTTTCACTCTATTTATATAAATTTATTAACTCTTCAAAAACCTGCAAAACCTTTGCATATACTAATTTAATTGATTTTACTGCCGTTCCAAAAATCACAGTTAATTTTTTTCTTCTGAAATGATTTGACCTCAAATCTAAAAAAACTTATAAAGTCCTGTGCTAATAATAGGGTCGAATTCTGAAATTCTATTTTTATATTAATTCTATTTTTATATTAATTCTGTTTTTCATTATTTCTTATTAATTTTCATTATCTCTTATTAATTTTCATTATCTCTTATTAATAAATTAACTGTCCATTCTTTCGGAATATCTTCTGGCAGAAAGTTTCTTTTTATTACCTATACATTTAAATACTTTATACAATTATAATGATAGTTATTATATATACTCTTAGGGGATTGATTGAGCATGTCTTCAATAGTTTCTGATTTTAAAAAGACAAAACCAAAAAACAGTGTAAAAAATATTCTTGAAGATACTGATTCAAAAGCAAAGGAAATAAGCCTGTTAATAGACAGTCTTCCAGTAACTGTTTTCAGAATTTCAAATGAATCGTCCTGGGCAATACACTATATAGGCAAGAGTGTAGAACAATTAACCGGTTACTCCAAAATGGATTTTATTACCCGGAAACTGACCTGGTCCGATCTTATTTGTCCAGAGGATATTCCTGCACTCAACAAGGTTGTACAGAAAGCGACGAAAAACAGGACTCCCTATCAGGTTGAATACAGAATTAAAAAAGCAGACGGCAGTACAGTATTCATTCAGGAACAGGCTCATCCGGTGAATGATGATAAGGGAAATTTAGCTTATGTTGACGGTGTGTTTCTGGACGTCACTCAACAAATAATACGTAGAGAAGAGTCTCAGAAGGCAATTGTTAGCAGCATACCCAAGCCATCACTTGCTCTTTATGTAGATGCTTCTGGAAAAATAAAATATATCAATGACTATTTTGTGAAAATGTGTAAGTTTAAAAGTGCCAGTGAAGCAATCGGTCTCTCTCCTGCTGACTTAATGGAGAGCAATAACAAAAAATCAATTGCTGAAACAGTCCTTGAAACTGGAGAAGGAGTTTTCAATTTTGAAAGGGCGCTGAAACTTAAGGCTCAGGATAAACCACTGCATACAGTAACTTCCTCCGTGCCGATAAAAGATGATACTGGAGCAATTGTTGCAAATCTTACTATTATTACTGATATGACAGAGATGAAGGAGAAGGAAAAAGAAATCCAGGATTTGCTGGAATATACTAACAGCTGCCTGAAGAATCTCGGAGAAGGTATCAGAATAATTGGTGAAGGCAACCTTGATGTCCAGCTCGAAAAGGTTAAAGACGATGATTTTGGCAGGATTTTTGATGAATTTAATAAGCTTGTTTTTACTCTAAAATCAGTTATTGAGAATGTCCTTGAGGATATGCTTACTACTCTTGAAGAAGCCCGCCAGTCCGAAGAAGCCGTTAACCAGATGAACATGGGAATGCAGCAGATCTCAACTGCTGCAGAGCAAATCGCAACCGGTTCCGAGAACCTTTCCAGGCATGCAGGCGCAGCAGCTTCTGATATAAAAGCCTCCCAGGAAATCTTCAAAAAGCTCAGTGACTCTTCTACAAAATCCTCCAGTTATGCCTCCCAGGCTGGTAAAATCAGTGACGAAGCCCAGGATCTCAACAACATGGCTCTGGAAGGGGTGGAACAGTTTGTTGAAGAAATTTCCAAACTCGGAGATATTGTCCACTCCCTTGATGACGCTGTCAATAACATCGGAGCTGTCACAGGAAAAATCAAGTCCATTGCCGACCAGACCAACCTCCTTGCTTTAAATGCAGCTATCGAAGCAGCACGAGCCGGAGAATACGGCAGAGGTTTTGCTGTCGTTGCTGACGAGGTCAGGAAACTTGCAGCAGATTCGAGAAAGAGCACTGACGAAATAAATGAGATCGTTACAAACGTCCAGAAAGAGACCAAAAAGGTGACAGAAGCCATCAACACCGCAGACGGACAGGCGAAAACAGGAAGCAAAAACATCAAACAGGCCCTGAATAAGAGCCATGAGATCGCCGATGCGGTTGCCACTATAAACTCCATGCTTGCTGAGTTAGATAAGCTCTCGGATGAAGGTCTAAGCAGAGTTGAGAATATCGAGAAAAGCATAAGTGAGACCGCTTCAACAGCAGAAGAAAATGCTGCAAGCAGTGAAGAAACCTCTGCTGCAATTGAAGAACAGACAGCTGCCATGCAGCAGGTGAGCACGTCTGTACAGAATGTCAGTGGGCTTGCCCAGAAAACGGTCAATACTCTCCTGGAAAACTTCGATGTGTCAGGGGAAAAGAACAACGTCCAGCCTTCTCCCGGAAAACCACAGGGTTTTGACAGAAACAAGGTCTCAAAAATATACTGAATGTTGAATCTGTTTGATTGAGGGGTGATGAGGTGCAGCAGTTTTAACTTGCTGTTTCTTTAAAGCCCCTTTAAGGTGATAATATGAGTTATCATAGTCAGATCGTAAATGTGGATAATACGATTCAGGTGATTGTTTTTAGTCTTGGAGAAGAGAGGTATGGAGTCGAAATTTCTCAGGTAAAAGAGATTATCCTGCCAACTCAAATCACCAGAATTCCTAATGTTCCCGGCTTTGTAGAGGGAGTGCTGAACCTCAGGGGCCAGATAGCAACAATCATCAATCTCAGAAAGAGATTGGGGAAAGAATCCAAGAAGAACGATGAAAATACCCGGATTATAGTTATTGAATACAATAATGCCACTATCGGGATGATGGTTGACAGTGTAAGTGAAGTCAAGTACCTGTCTTCTCAGAATATTGAAGAAATACCCAAATTCCTGGCTTTAAGAGACGATTCTAAGTTCTTAAAGGGAGTGGGAAAACTTGAGGATGGGCTTCTCACATTAATGGACCTTAAAGAGTTATTCAGCGAGGAAGAGCTGAAGGAGATGCGGGGATGACCGATAAAGTCCACCTCCGAGCTCCTGTTAAAATTTATGATGACGGATGGGTGGATGTAGAACTTGTAGTCACCGACAGCAGCTTCGTTATTGGAAAACGGAACATCTCCCTGCGGGAAATAGAAGACCTGGAAGATGTTGAAATCGAGGGCGTTAATTGTATCCAGATTAAAAAAGAAAGCAAAATTGTCCTTCAGCTTCCTAAAAACCTCCACCATCAGGTCTTCAAATACATTGCATTTAATCTCAAAGCAGATAAGTTTGCAGTGTTTTTCCTCTCGTCCGCAACTGTTGGGGGCGTTGTTTCATCGGATGCACAATGGGAAAAAGGGTATTTCAGTGTAACAGATGAAGGTTTCTGGTTTCTATCTGCCAGAAACCAGAAAAGAATCCCTATTGAGAATCTCGGATCTGTTAAGACTGACTTTAGAAATGTTGGCGGGAAACAGAGGAAGGTTCTTGTCCTCTCTCATGTTGAAAAAAGTAATGTAGTAACAAGCCTGGTACTTTGTCCCGAAAGCACGCTGGAAATGCTTGAAGGCTACCTTCAGCGGCTTTTCGAAAAGCATAAGCCGGCAATTAAACTGTCCGAAGATGAAATGCAGATTCTCACTCTGATATATTCCGGGCTGGATTTTGCATCAATTGAAAACATAGCTGGAATGTCAACGGATGAGTTAAACAGTTATTATGACCGCCTTGTAGATTCCGGGCTTGCTAAAGTTGTAAAAATCAGAAAAGAAATTGAACTGACTCCTCATGGGGTAAGTATGGTAGATAAAATTTCTAAAAGATAATTTCAGATAATTTTGGGGGATATATATGGCAAAAGTATTGATTGTTGATGATACCGCTTTTATGAGAAAACTTCTGAAAAACATTCTTTTCGGTGCAGGGTTCGACATCGCAGGGGAGGCTGAAAACGGAAAGCAGGCTGTGGAAATGTACAGGACAATAAAGCCGGATGTTGTTACCATGGATGTTGTCATGCCGGAAATGACCGGAATTGACGCATTAAAACAGATTAAGACTGCTGACAAAGATGCTAAAATCGTGATGTGCACTGCCATCGGTCAGGAAAATATTGTAAAAACAGCCATAAAACTGGGGGCAAGAGGTTACATCATAAAACCTTTCCAGGCCCCCAAGGTCATTGAAGAGATTAAGAAAGTAGTCGGTGAATGAATTCGGGGATAGTATGATTCGTACTCTTATTGTTGATGATTCTGCCTTCATGCGGATGGCAATAAGAAGCATGCTTGCCAGCAGCCCGGATATAAAGATAGCAGGAGATGCGTGTAATGGAAAGGAGGCTGTAGATAAATCAAAATCATTGCACCCTGACATAATCATAATGGACGTTAACATGCCAGTCATGGACGGGCTTACAGCCGTTAAAACCATTATGAGTACGGACCCTGTCCCGATAATCATGTTCAGTACTCTGACAGTAGAGGGCTCAAAAGAGGCTTTAGAAGCTTTGCAGCTTGGAGCAATAGATTTTGTCCCGAAATCTGAATCTCACCACGATGTGAATAAGATTGAGAAAGAGCTTGTTGACAAAATAAGAAATATTCACAGCTCGAACCCCAGCATATTAAGATTAATTAATATGAGGAAATTTAAAGGCGAGGTTGTCAGAGGGAAATGGAGCTGTGCTGGAGACTTTGCGGTCCTTATAGGTTCGTCTACCGGAGGTCCTTCATCTCTTGAACAGGTGATCCCAAGGCTTCCGGGTGACCTGCCTGCTCCGGTCTTTGTTGTCCAGCATATGCCAGAAGGCAATTTTTGCAAACAACTTGCAGAGAGGCTGAATTTCCTTTCAGAGCTGGAAATAAAGGAAGCCAGAAATAATGAAAAAGTAACTGCTGGTGTTGTTTACATAGCCCCCGGCGGCTATCACATGACTGTTAAAAAGGCTCTGGGTGTAACCAGAATAAAGCTCATAAAAAGCCAGCCTGTTCATGCGGTAATGCCTGCAGTTGATGTGATAGCTGAAAGCATGCTGGACGTTTACGGAAAGAACATAGTCGCTGCAATTCTTACGGGAATGGGGTTTGATGGGGCTGCCGGATTTAAAAAGATAAGGGATGCAGGCGGCTCCACAATTGCATGCAGTGAAGATACCTGCGTTATTTTCGGAATGCCAAAAGCTGCAATAGCAGCCGGCGGTATTGATACGGTAAAACCCATTTTTGAGATCCCTGAAGAAATAGTAAGGATGTCGGAGGTGAAATGCAATGGAAAGTGATATGGCAGCCTATAAAAGCGATTTCCTTCAGGAAGTATACGAGTGCCTTGATATATTCAACCAGTCTTTTGTGGACCTGGAAAATGGGGACACTGCTGCAATTGATGAAATCTTCAGGATAACCCATACAATAAAAGGAATGGCTGGATTTCTCGGCTATGCTTCACTCGAACATCTGTGCCATACCATGGAAGAAGTCCTCTGCGGCATAAAAAATGGAGATATAGAGATAGATGGCGAACTTGTTGATATCCTGCTTTCAACAGTCGACCGGATCACGGATATTGTCAAACAGATCGAGAATGCGGATAACGATAATGTAAAAATTGACGACCTGGTAGAAGCTTTTGAAAATTATGATAAAATAAAGAACGGAGAACATGAATCTCTCTGCCCTTTATCCGCAGACAACAGTGTCCCATCTCCTGCAATAGAATCCTCACAGAATTCGGAGAAAAATATTTCTCCGAGTCCGGAATATCAGAAGGATAAAGCCGAAAACAGAGGGACATGCAGTACGGATGGCTGCAACCTTATGAACAGAGGAACATGCAGTACGGATGAGTGCAACCTTGTTCTTGATGTAACCCTTGTTAAGGATTGTGCCATGAAAGGTCTGAGAGCATCGTTGATTATAGAGTCTCTCAAAGATATCAGTAAACTGGCTAAAACAGAGCCTGATGAAAACGACATGGAGAACGGCTTTGACGGTTGCTTTAAAGTATTCCTTTCAGGGGACAGCAGTAAGGTAGAAGAACTGATGGATAGAATTTCAGAAATCGAACAATTTAATATTTCTGAAATTAAACCGCTTAATGGTGCCTCTGATAAAGAAATAAAACGTAATAATTCTATTTCGGAGAAGTCTCAGCCGGATGTCATATCAACTACCATTCTGCCGTCTGAAACCCTTTCCGTTCCTTCTGATACAACGTCTGTTTCGGAGGTGAACAGCAGAAATTCACTCCACTCATACATATACGGTTTAATAGCAAGGATGCACCGCATTCTGGACGGAATTGGTAAATCCGTAAACTGTTTTAAAAAGACCGAATCCGCCGGAGTGCTCCTGAAGAAAAAATGTAAGGATTCCAGGGGAGATATTCCGGAGCAGCAGGAAACTCTAGAGCAACAGGAAACTCTAGAGCAGCAGAAAACTCCAGCTTCCGAACTGGATATTGAACTGGGTCCTGCAGTTTCCGATCAAAAGCTGCAGATAGAAGAATTCGGGATTCCTGATCATGTTCCAGAAAAGGTTTCTGAGGAGGATCTTCCGGACTGGAACATCTCGGACAGGATCATTGATGGTCTGGAGATAAAGCCGGATAAATTCCAATCTCCTGCAGAAAATATTAACGGCTCTTCTCCTCAGTTACTGGAGTTATGCGAAGCTTCCGGGACTGAAGAATCCGAACCGGGTTCAAACAACCACCTCTCCGAATCAGAATCCTCCACAAAAGCGATGTTTGACCCAAAAAGGCAGGAAACCATCCGTGTCAGGACCTCCAATCTGGATAATATAATGAATCTTGTGGGTGAGCTCGTCATAAACAAAGGGCGCCTGCTCCAGATATCCCAGCAGTACAACCTGCCTGAACTTGGGGAGGCAACCGGGACTCTGGACAAATCGATTTCGAGCCTTCAGGATGAGGTAATGAGAATAAGGATGGTAAAAATTGAGAGGGTCTTCAGCAAGTTTCCGCGTATGGTAAGAGACCTGAGCAGGAAATTCAACAAAAATATCGAGTTTGAAATTGAAGGTCAGGATACGGAACTTGACAGGACTATTCTGGATGATATCAGTGATCCTCTGGTTCACCTTGTAAGAAACTCGGTTGACCACGGTATTGAACTCCCTGAAGAGCGTTCAAAAGCCGGAAAAAGTGAAGTCGGGCAAATAAAGCTCTCTGCAAGAAGAGAGAAAAACAACGTAATCATCGAGATAGAAGACGACGGCAGAGGCATAGATGTTGAAGTAATAAAGAAGAAGGCTGTTGAGAAAGGACTATTGTCTTCATTTGATGTGGAGAGCCTGAGCGAAGAAGAAGTCAGGATGCTGATCTTTGCTCCGGGGTTTTCAACAAAGGACGTCCCGACAGAGATCTCAGGCAGGGGCGTGGGTATGGACGCAGTAAAAACTGCTGTTGAAAAACTTGGTGGAAAGGTCAGGATATATTCAAAGAAAGGGGAATTTACAAAAATCAGAATTGACCTGCCTCCAACAGTTGCTATAATCAAATCCCTGCTTGTAGATGTCGGTCCCGAGACCTATGCTATTCCTATCTCCAATGTTGTGAAAGCTTTGAGCGTCGGCAGCAGTGATTATAAACTCATTAAAGAAACCCCCCTGCTCTATATCAGGGATAAATTGATACCGATTCTCGAATTGAAAGAATTCTTCGATATCGAATGCGAAAAACCCGACCGGCAGATTGCCATAATCGTTGAAAAAGAAAACGAGGAAGTTGGCCTGATAGTTGATTCTATCATTGACCAGCAGGAAATTGTCATTAAACCACTCGGAAATGTTTTATCGAACTCAAAAGGATTCATCGGTGCCACCATACTGGGAGATGGGCGTGTGATACCGATTATAGATGTTTCAATGCTTATAAAAGGTGATATTGATGACTGATCTGGATAAGCTTGGTGAAGAGGAAATGGATGTTTTGAAGGAACTCGGCAATATCGGAACCGGACACGCTGCAACATCTCTTTCCAAGCTGCTTAATAAAGATGTCTATCTTTCAGTGCCAAAAGTTAAGGTGGGGGAAATAAAAAACCTCTCCCGTGAATTCATTGGCGAAGTTGTTGCCGGAGTGATTATAGCACTTCAGGACCTCGAAGAAAAGAAATCCGGATATCTGTACATCATGTTTCCGGAAAAGTCTGCAAGAAAAATTGCAGGCGATCTTTTCGGAATGGATGAGCTTGATGAAGAGATGTATGCGTCCACGATCATGGAGGTCGGGAATATACTTTCTTCGTCCTTCTGTGATGCGTCAGCTGATTTTATGAACATCATATTACTCCCTTCCCCTCCAAGTTTTGCAGTCGATGTCCCCACTGCAGTCATCGATTCTGTAGTTTCACAGATGGCAAAGAACACCAACCATATTATCCTGTTTGAGACCTCTTTAAGCTCTGATTCGGATATAGAGATTTATCTGGCCCTGCTCCCTGAACCCTGCCTGCTTGATGATATGATGAAGATAATGGGACGATTATGAGCAGCGTCTTCCTGTTCATTTCGAATGAAAGCGGAAAAGCGATTTTCCTGATCAGCGGGGACGTACTGGTAAAGTCCTTCTGCTCACTTTCGGATACATGCCCATTTCAGGATTCCTGCCGGTCGTGTTCCCTGCTTAATGCTGCAAAAAATTATCTTGCAGGCACTGCGCCAGACTCAAGAATTAAAACCCTGGACGGGGAACTGTCCGCCGGCATAGGGGAATATAAAATCGGAAAAAACGTGCTTTTAAAAGTCATGGGCCTCGGCTCATGCATCGGCGTTATTCTTTCCGATGTTTCTACTGGGATATGCGGGATAGCACATGTACTGCTTCCGGGAGCTTCGGATAGAGGCGAGACCAAGTATGCTGAAACAGCGATAGAAAAAATGGTTGAAGATATGGTTAAAATGGGGGCAAGAAGGAGCAGGATTACTGCAAAATTTGCAGGCGGGGCTCAAGTTTTCAAGCACATGAGCCTTGATATTCTCAAAATAGGCGACAGGAACGCAATCTCTGTTGAAGAAACTCTTATAAAAAAGAATATCCCGATTCTGGCAAAAGATGTCGGAGGGGAAGTTGGCAGGAACGTTATTTTTAATCCTGCGGACGGGAGCATGATTGTTAAATATACTGCTAAAGGGGAAGTACTGTGGTTGTAAATATTGATGACGACTTCAATTTTCTTGTGCGAAAGATTTCAAAATCTTCCGGTATTGTCCTGACCGGGTACAGGGACAGTTATCTCAGAAGAAGAATTGACCTGAGGATGAAAGCTGCAGGAGTGGACAACTATACGTCTTATAGCGGTCTACTGGAAAGGGATAAGCACGAGATGAAAGAAGTCATAAATACGCTTACAGTAAACGTTACTGAGTTTATGCGGGACAGAACTCCGTTTCTTTTTTTCCGGGAAGAGATCCTGCCGAATATAATGGAAAGAAAAAAGCAGTGTAAAAGCAATATTGTCAGGTTCTGGAGTGCAGCTTGCTCTTACGGGGAAGAGCCTTATTCGATTGCTATCTGTTCAAAAGAGGTCCTGCCTGAAGAATGGACCGTGTCAATTTATGCAACTGATATTGATGAAAAATGCCTGAAAGGTGCTTCACAGGGAACATACAGTAAAGAACAATTAAAAAACCTTGACCCCTCCCTTGTAATTAAGTATTTTGAGCCCTCGGGGGAAAACTTCAAAGTAAGAGATATCAGCAAACTGTCAATAAGGTTCCAGAAGCATGACCTGACAGGCGAACCTCCGATATCAAGGCATTTTGATGCAGTTTTCTGCAGAAATGTTATGATATATTTTAATGAAAACCAGAAAATAAAAATGTTGAAAGATTTCTATAATTCTCTTTCGGATGGCGGCTACCTTATTATTGGCAAATCCGAAACCCTACCCGTTGAAATTAGAGAGCTGTTTGCCCATGTAAGCGTGAAAGAAAAGATTTTCAAAAAGGTTTAAATGACGTCCAGGCCTGACTGCCCATTTACATTTCCCACAAGGTAGACATTCTTATTTCACAGGAAGATTTCTAAGAATGATTTTCTTCCTGTGAATCTGTAATTATTTCTGTTATTTTTTATTTGCTTTGCTTACATACTTCTGTTCATTGTTATGAAAACCCGTCTGTAATATTCAGTTTAATATATATTATAATATGTAAGTATATGTATTATAATATATTATCAGCTACAACAATCTTTATTTTATATTCTCAAATCGTCGGGCAGAATGGAGATGATATAATAAAATATTATCATTCTTTTCTTAATTATGTAATTATTTTCTATATGTCACGGCATTAACGATAAAAAATGATCATGCGCCTTTAAATTATCATAAAAGAGAAATTAATTAATTTAATGACCAGTTTTTTAATAATACATTCTAATTTTAGTTATAAAGATTTTCTTTAATTAATTTATTATGTATATTTTTATTACTGCGTGGATAAATCGCTTTTGCAAATAAAGTTATATTTATTTTCACTTTTTGTTTTTTCTAAAAATGGTGATGAGCAGGCTTATCTGTCTTTCATATTTTTCACTATCTTATTCTCCAATATAACTTTCTTCTTCATTTAAAGTATCTTAATACACTCCGGTGCGTCAATAATTTTTATATAAAGTAAACTCTATAACAGCCGAAACATTTATAATATTACTTGATATTCTATTTACTGTTATAATAATTACACCATAAAGGTGATTTATTATGTGGAATCGATTTATAAAAAATGATAAAGGGTTTACCGGGCTTGAAGCTGCAATAGTGCTGATAGCCTTTGTAGTCGTAGCAGCAGTTTTTAGCTACGTCATGTTGGGAGCGGGGTTCTATACAACCCAGAAAAGCCAGGAAGTCGTGCACACCGGTGTAGCGCAGGCAAGCAGTAGCCTTGCACCTTCCGGGGATATAATTGTATTAGGAGGAACTGATGTCGTTGCTGAGCCTGACGTTCCGGCTATAGATTCGATAACATTCTATATAACCAACACAGCAGGTGGATCAGCTGTAGATCTTGATAAAACGATAATTACCTATACAGATCTCGATGACTTTGCAACACAAGCACACTTAGAGACTGCGGGAGTTGAGGACGGAGCATGGACTTATGAAGGAATAATTGAGACCACAACTGGTGCGTCGAACCTAGTTGAAAAGGGTGAAAAATATAAGATTGAACTCAGTCTTCTCCAAACTGGTGATACTGGTGTACCTGATAATCCTCTTGGTCTCACTTCAAAGCCTGTAGTAAACGAAAAAGTCAAGATTGAGGTAAAACCTCCAGAAGGTGCAGTCCTTATTCTTGAAAGAACAATGCCCCCTTCAATTACTGCTGGGCAGTATTATACAGTTTACTGAGGTGATTCTCGATGTGGAAAATGTTCTCAAAAGATGAAAAAGGATTTACCGGGCTTGAAGCTGCAATTGTTCTCGTAGCTTTTGTAGTAGTTGCTGCAGTTTTCAGCTACGTTATGCTCGGAGCAGGTTTCTATACTACTCAGAAAAGCCAGGAGGTTGTGCACACCGGTGTACAGCAAGCAAGTAGCAGTGTTGAACTGAGTGGAGATGTAGTTGCTAAAAGTGACGACGGTAATACTGAAATTGACACTGTCACTTTATTCCTTCAATTGACTTCAGGCGGCTCTCCAGTGGATATGGCTAAAACTCTCATAGTTGTTTCAGCTCCGGATATCGAGCCAAGTGAATTGAAACTTGGTGCTGTCGCTGATGGCGATGAATTTGCTATAGCAGCCAGATATAACGGTAATACTGATGACCTTATAGATAGGTTTGAAAAATTCCAAATAACAATTGATTTGGATCAAGTGGCTGCTGACGCTGCTACTCCTACATCTGTTGGAGCTAATAGCGAGTTTCAGCTTGAAATCAAACCACCTCAGGGAGCAACCTATACCATTCACAGGACTGCACCAGCAGCAATCTCTGATATAATGACACTCGTCTAAAATTAAAATTAAAGCAATAATGACATTCCTCGGGGTGCCATTATCTTTTATTTTTTTAACGCTACAGTTGGGTGATATGATGAATAGTGGGGAATCGTTTGACCAGTCCATGATTGATAAACTTGTAGCTACAGCTGAAAGCGATACTATAGAATACAAGGTTGCAAGCCTTGAAGAAGAGGTAACCGAGATCAAAGGCTCTATAAAGACTCTTCTCATGGACATCAGGGAAACGATGGGGGTCCTGGAAAATCCTTTCCAGAATATTCAGGGTATTGCCAATATTTCCAGTGCCATAGTGAATCCAAAGTCGATGGAAGATCAGCCTCAACCTCCGAAGAATGAAGAAATCGAAGAGGAGGACGAGCCTGAAGATGAAGACCTGGAAATGGAAAAAATACCAAAAAACCTCTTTGAAGACCTGAAAAAGGCTGCTAAAAACCAGCCTAAAAGGGCTGACTCGAAACTAATTGATCCCATTTCCTTCTACAGGACCATTGTCTGGAGCAAGGACATGGTGGAGAAATATGACCAGAACGCCATAAAGGAATTAATTGAAGTGTTCTCTCTCCTGGGATATATTCCAGGTGAAATTAAGGAAATTATTGTTAAAGTCATTGAGATTCTGATCAAAAATAACAACCTTGATGATGCAGTTGTGGACCTGTACAGACTTTATCACATACTTTATCCAGAAGACATGTCTCTTGACTCCAAGGTGCTGGATCACATCCTGAATGAAAGATAAAACGGTGAAGAACGCATGTCAAAGGAAGTGATAACTTCAGCGATACTCGTAATAGTGAGTGTAATAGCTGCAGTGGCTTTTGTTAATGCCATCCTTCCTTCTGTGTATGGTCTCTCCGAATCTTACAGTTCAGTTGCTCAGAGCATGGAAGACCAGTTCAAAACAGATATCGATATTATCTTTATCTATCCTGACGGGAACAATGTGTACGTCTGGATAAAAAATGTCGGGTCCTCAAACATACCCCTTTCACAGCTTCAATACTGTGACATCTTTATCATGTCTTCTTCAGGATACTGGAACCCGGGATTCGAATCGGAATCAAATCCCTCATGGGATTTCACGCTTGAAAATGGGGACGGAGATACCTGGGACCGCGGCGAGACTATTAAGGCATCAATAGCGATTGATACCCTGCCGGCTGACATTTACAAAATCACCTTTTTCCTTTACAACGGGGTATCGACATCAGACACGTTCTCCAGGTGATATCATGGGCCTTGATACGATAATCGTGGCTTTCTTTGTAATCGGGACGGTTCTGGTTGTTGCAGGTACTCTGACAATGGGGACCAATAACCTTGTTGAGTCTTCTTATCACGGATACGTCTCAGCCCATCAAAGCATGATGGACCGGCTCCAGACCCGAATTGAAATTCAGGATATAACATTCAACATTTCAACAAATCATGCGAGCTTTACGGTTGTGAATACAGGGGAGACCAGGTTACACAATTTCGACCACTGGGACATTATCCTGGTTAAAGACGGCCAGGCTTCTTACTTGAACAGGTCCGGTTACAGCATAAAGCCTGAAATAGATCTCATAAATCCCAGAATCCTGGACCCTCACGAAAGTATTAACATTGAACTCTTAACCGAGCTTGAATCCGGTGACAGCTTCATTGTAAAGATCATCACGGAAAATGGTATCGTCTCTTCCGCAGAGCATATTGTAGGTGAGTAATATGGGAGAAATAGAGGATAAAAAGAATATTATCTCAAGCGGCAATGATGAAATTGATAAAAAGTTAGGTGAGGGCATCCCTCTGGGTTCTCTTGTGCTCATTGAAGGAGAAAATGATACCGGAAAGAGTGTATTCTGTCAGCAAATGGTGTATGGTGGATTGAATCAGCTTCACAGGATAGCTTACTATTCAACCGAGAACACAGTTAAAAGCATGCTGGCTCAAATGGACAGCCTGAGCCTTGATATCTCGGATTTTTACAGCTGGGGGTATTTCAGGATTTTTCCGGTTCACCTTGAAGGTGTCGAATGGACTTCCGAGCAAATGAAAGGTACCCTGCACCTTGTTACGACTCACATAAAAAGCGTCAGGGAAAAAGTCATCATAATTGATTCTCTCACAATGTTTACTACTTATTCTGATGAGGATAATATCCTTGAATTCCTTACAAGTTTGAAAAATTTGTGTGACAAAGGGTATACCATTTTCATTACTTTACATCAACATGCTTTCAAAGAAGACACTCTTGTCAGAATACGGTCTTCATGTGACTGTCACCTGTTCCTAAGGAAGGAACAGCTCACTGACCGCTATATTAGCGTTATGGAAGTCTCAAAAATAAGAGGCGCCAAGAAGAGTACAGGTAATATAGTGAGTTTTGAAGTCCAGCCTGGGTTCGGTTTAAAGATAATTCCAATATCACAGGCTAAAGTCTAAATAAATTTGAACATTATTAGCCGCGCATGGGGTTGACATGGATAGCATCGAGGAAAAGCTGGGTACTGAAGACGGTCATGTACTTAATGCAGGAGTATACACAAATTTTCCGTTTAAACCAAAAAAATACGACGGACATGACCATTCAAACCTGAAAACGTGTAACCTTTACAAACTCCTCCCTCCGGAAATGAAGGCGGAAGTTGAAAAAAACCTTCATCTTCTGGAGTACCTGCATATCCTGCCCATAGATACAATGGGCATACCCAGATATGTTCCAAAGCTTGAATCCAAGCATGGTGATATAGAAGATCCCAATCTGATATACAGGGTCAATGACCAGATATACGTCCATATTTATCCGAACAAAAACGATGTGAGGAATTTCTATATTCCTATTGAGCCCATACTTCTTACCGGAGTCGGATTTCTTATTAAAGAACTGGAAATAAAGCTTGTAGACCACCTTACAGGGATTCAATTTGATCCTGAAAATTTAGAGGAAAAAGAACGTATACTGAGAGAATCCCTGGATGCCATCTGCATAATTGGCAAAAAAAATCCGGCTGCCAGTTCTGCCGCAGGGGCTGAATCAGGGATCAAAAAACTGGGGTCACGTTTTTTCCCATCAAAGGAAGATCCTGATAAAAATCATATATACGTAACAAAAGAGCAGTATGAAGCTCTGAAATACTCGGTTATCAGGGACAAAATCGGTGTCGGTTTTCTTGACCCTTACATAAATGACAACAAAATTGAAGATATAACCTGTAATGGTCTCGGGCCCATCTTTATTGAACACAAGGTGTTCAAGGGTCTCAGGAGCGTTATAGAATTCAATGACAACGACGCCCTCAATCATTACATTGTCAGGCTTGCAGAAAGGATAGGAAAGCCCATCACTTTCAAAAACCCTATAGTTGACTCCACACTCCCGGACGGGTCAAGGATTAACATTGTTTTTGGGGACGATATCAGTAAAAACGGGAGTAATTTCACTATACGTAAATTCGCTGACATTCCTTTCAGCATCCTTCAGGTCATAAAAGGAGGGACTCTGGATTACAGGATGGCAGCTTATCTCTGGATCCTGATTGGTGAAGGAATGAGCGGTTTCATATGCGGAGAAACCGCCAGTGGTAAGACGACCACATTGAACGGAATTACAGCTTTTGTAAACCCCGAGTCAAAACTGGTTTCAATCGAAGACACGCCCGAACTGCAGATTCCTCACAAAAACTGGACCCGGGAAACAACAAGAGGCAGTACAAGGGGTGCAGGAACCGGAGAAGGCAGCGGTTCGGATGTTACAATGTTCGACCTTCTCAAAGCAGCATTGAGGCAGAGGCCAAACTATATCCTTGTGGGAGAAATCCGAGGAGTTGAAGGTAATGTCGCATTCCAGGCTATGCAGACCGGCCATCCTGTTATGTCAACGTTCCACGCCGCAACCGTTGAGAAACTGATCCAGAGGCTTACTGCTGATCCTATAAACATTCCTAAAACGTATGTGGACAACCTCAACTTTGTTATAATCCAGTCTGCTGTCCGGAGACCTGACGGCAAGCTTGTGAGGAGAGTCCTCAGTATAAATGAGGTTCTCGGATACAACCCGGATAAAGGGGGAATTTCCTTTATTGAAGCTTTTTCCTGGGATCCTGTTACTGATACACATGTTTTCAGTGCTATGGGAAGTTCTTATATCCTTGAGAATAAAATCGCCACAAGGCTTGGAATTCCGGGTAAGAAAAAGAAAGCAATTTATGATGAGATTGAAAAACGGGCAAAAATTCTGGAAAGACTGAGCGATGAAGGAATTGTAAACTACTGGGAATTTTTTAACACAATCGCAAAGATTACAAAGTCCGGTATGCTGAGGATTCAGTTCTAAATGGTGGTTTAGATGGGTGTCAATAAGATAAAAAACATTTTTAGCAAAAAGTCTAATTCAGGATCCATTTTAGACCAGCTTTATGTTAAATATCAAGACTACCAGAAAGAACTCTATATGAGCAATGATATGCTTTTTGCTCTTACTTATATGGCTTCAATCTCGACTGCCAATCTTACAAGGGACAAAATATTCTCAAGCATATCTGGAAAGAAAGAGTACTGCCCAAGCAAATATTTTAACCTGATTAAAGAGCTGGCTCAGCACTGGCATTATGATTACGCCAATGCCTGTGAGCTTATATCCACAAAAGTAAAGCATGACAGGATGAGGGAACTTCTCAACAGGCTGTCAAACGCCATAGCGGCAGGAGAACCTGATAGTGAATTTCTCACCAAGGAATGGAGACTATTCAAGACAAAAAGAAAAGATGAGTTCGAAAGAGACCTTGATACCACGAAAGAATGGTCAAACGCATACACAGCATTGCTTGTCTCCACATCGCTTGTAGCTATAATTATACTGCTTTCAGTGATTTTATACAATATCGGGGATCCGGCTGATACGCTTTATTCCACAATGTTTATCATATTTTTTATGGCCTTCTTTGGAGTAGGCCTGCTTTTTAGATGTTCTCCAAAAGACACTAAAGTCCATAATTTAAGTGTAAAATCAAAAGAGCAGACTTATATTTATAAGTGGGCTCCTCTTACACTTGTTATCGCAGCCCTGGCTGTTTTATTGCTAACTGTTCTGCCGGCTTTCACCGGTTCAGCTGCTGATTTCTTTATTGATATTAAAGGAGTCGGGATGATTGTTGCAGGAGTTACCATGATTCCTGTAGGGATTGCGGCAAAAAGAGATATTGAAAAAATTAACAAAAGGGATGAAAGTTATACAACTTTCATAAGAAGCCTCGGGTCTATTATAAGTGGGTCCGGTCTGACTGTTCCAAAAGCTCTTTTAAAGATTGACCCCAAGAACCTTGGAGAGCTTAAAGATATGAGCCAGGAGCTTTATAAGAAACTGGCATCCGGGCTGGACCCTGCCCTTTGCTGGGGGAGATTTGTCGGAGAAACGGGCAGTTATTTGATCTACAAATTTACAAGCGTTTTTGTGGACGCTGTCAATTTCGGAGGTAATGCAGAAGTGGTAGGCGAGCTCGTGAGCTCGTCAAACCTTGAACTTGTCCTTCTGAGAATGAAAAGAGAACGCATAGCCAAAGGATTTTCCAGTCTTGTTATTCCTCTCCATGTATCGATGGTTGGCCTTCTTCTTTTCATAGGGCAGATCCTTACTATCTTTTCAACCATTATAAATTCCCTTTTTACCCAGTTTGAAATAAACGGTTCCGAACTCGAGGGCATACCCGGTGGCATGGGTGGCATGAATATGGGCATATTCGGGGGTGTCCCCCTCGAATTGCTGGGGCAATTTGTTGTGATAGTTACTATTATTCTAACAATTGCCAACCTACTTGCGATCGTTGCCGTAAAAGGAGGACCGATGTACCTGGCGATCTACTATGGTATATTTATGTTCATACTTTCGGGAATACTGATGATTATAGTCCCTCCGTTAGTGGAAATGGCCTTTTCATTTAATGGAGTACTCGATAGTCTAGCAGAAGGTATGTGATATGGATTTAATAACTATATACGAAACAAATTTTACAATATTCATAGGTATTTTTGTAACTCTGGCTGTAATGGGGACAACAACTCTATACGATAGATATGAAAGTAAAGGAGGAGCCTCATTCGATCTTATGAAAATTAAACTCTTTTCGAATCAGAACCAGCAAACAGCAGCTTTCGGCTCTAAAAGTTTGAAACAGTTTTCTGATTACAGTAAAAAATTTAGCAGTTTAATCCTGAATAAGTCCATCTCAGGTCAGGAAAAGTCCAGTTCAATGAAGAAAAAATCCACCTCAATCCGGAGTAACTCCAATAATAATTCCTTCGAAAGAGTGGAAAAAATACTCTTTAAAGCAAAAGATGCTGTTCAGAATCTTTTTGTTAACCTCCGCAGTAAAACTTTATCCCTTTCATCAGCTTTACCCCGCAGAAGCAGTAAAGATAAGGAAAAATTTGTTTCTTTATCTGATACCCAGAAAGCAGATCTAAATTTCAGTGCTGCTGACAAAGCTAACACTCTTGATAAAGTAGTCGAATCCAAAAAAGATGAATTAGATTTTGATGACGACCTTCTAACTAAAATGTCTACTTCAGACACTTTAACAGTCAGCAGTCCTGAACTTAAGACTGTAGAGCCGTCTCTTGGTGGTATGTCTCTGGATCTAGATGCATCATTTGATACCGATTTTAAGTTAGATGAAAATGAATTTGCGATTAAAGTTGATGGACTGGATGATGAACCTGATGAAAATAACTTCAAATTTAGCGGGAACACTGAAGAAATAAAGTTTGGTGACGAAAGTGATAATTTCTTAGCTTCACTGAAGAAAGATATCATAATTAAAAAAGAGAAAACGATCAATTTCATGGATAATATGCAGGGAGAAAATCTGGATTTGAAGCTGATGAAATCCGACCTTGAATGTGTTCTCAAGGACCTTAAAAAGTACAGACAGTATTCACATCGAAACTGATCAATCGTTTATTCTGATACAGAATAAATTGCCGTACTTCTAGCTAATATTCCAATTTTAAAAAAAATAATTTGTAGAAAAACAAAGCGAGTGATGAAAAATGGTAGACGCAAAATACATAGGACTTATAATTTTAGCAGTATTTTCAGGATCAATGCTGGTGTACACCTGGCTGTCCCTTTATAACCGGTTTGATCCAAGCGTAATGTTTTATGCAGCGCTTCTTATCTTTTCTTTTTCTCTAATGCTGGTAAGAGGCAAAACATCAGAAACTAATTAAAAATATTTCCTGGGGTTTCACACGCCTGTAAAATCAAGCTATCTGTGCGGAGCGTAACGTAAAGTCCGGAAAGCAGGAAAAAGCAGGAAAAAGAAAAAATAGAAATGTTCAGTGCAGTGAATAAGGTTGTGCGGGTAAGAGATGTTCTTAACCCGCCTGAAAACCCTGCCTGAGGTCCTTACCTTACAATTACAACTACTGCGCCTTTTATATCCAGAACATCGACCTCTCGGCCGCCGGAAATTACTTCTTTCCGGATTTCGACTGCTTCAGGTTCGAGTTCAATCTTTTCTCCGTTTACGGTAACGGTTATCCTGCCTGATGCTATCTGGGCTTCGACTGAAGCAGGGTCTTCTGCCTTGAGGGCTTTCACGATGGCTCCTGCATCTTTTCTGAAGCGCGGTCCTAGGATGCCCATATTGGGTTTAACTTCCACAGGCACATAATCAAACGAAGGGGCACCTTCCATAAGCTCAACCTCGGAGTTTGTAGCCCCTGCAATATCCCCTGTATCAATCTGCGTGTTATAAATCTCTATTTTTTTCAGAGGAGCGTTGAGAGCCATTCCAAGGTCTGACTTATACCTGCGGACTTCACCTGTGATATCTTTGATCATTTCGCCTGCTGCTTCGGCTTCTTCGCTCATCAGGCTTTCATTGACCGCAGGCCATGCCCGAGTATGGACACTCGCACTGTCGAACCTGGAGTACATTTCTTCTGCAAAGAAAGGTATAAACGGAGCCAGCAAAAGGGAAAGTGTTCTGGTTGTGGTATAAAGCACATACTGGGCTGCTTTTCTGCCTTCCTTATTTTCCCCGTAGAGCCTGCCTTTCACAAGTTCAAGGTAGTTATCTGCAAGGACTTCCCAGGCAAAGCCCCTTATAGCCTTGAATGTGGAATCAAACTGGTACCCGTCAAGCTCCTTTGTTGTGGATTCTACAAGCCTGTTAAGCTTGCTCAGGAGCCACCTATCAATTGTATATAGGGAGTCCGGAGGGAAGTTTTCGGCATCTGCAGGATCAAAGTCCTTTAAGTGGGACATCGAAAACCTGTAAATGCTCCACATCTTCTGCAGGAAACGGGAAGCTGAAACCACATCTTTCCAGCGGAACATTACATCTGAGCCTGTTGAACCTCCAACAGCACCCCACTGCCTGAAAGCATCGGCACTGTACTGTGTGGTCACTTCTTCGGGGGAAATAACGTTTCCGAGGGACTTGCTCATCTTGTGTCCGTCCGGTCCGAGCACCATCCCGTTAATCACTATGGAGTCCCAGGGCCTCTTTCCTTCAAGCGCCAGGCTTCTGAGAATCGTATAGAAAGCCCATGTCCTTATGATGTCATGCCCCTGGGGGCGGATCTGTGCAGGAAGGCGGAGGTCGTGCTCGCTTTCCCAGCCAGAGACGTGTAACGCAGTAATCGAAGAGTCCATCCAGGTGTCCAGGACATCGGTTTCAGGCTCGAATTCGGTTGACCCGCAAGCACAGGCTTTCTTTGGTACGTTTTCGTTCGGGTCAATCGGGAGCCAGCTCTCTTCGGCAATCATGACTTCGCCGCACTTCTTGCAGTACCAGATAGGGATCGGGGTTGCAAAGATTCTCTGCCTGGAGATGCACCAGTCCCATTCCATGGTGCCTGTCCAGTTCTGGAGCCTGACCTTCATGTATTCAGGGTACCAGTTTATCTCGTCTGCGGCTTTCAGGATGCCTTCATGGTTTATTTTTACAAACCACTGGGGCTCGGAAAGGATTTCTATAGGAGTATCACAGCGCCAGCAGAGCCCGACATTCTGTTCGAGGGGCTTCTGATTGTAGAGGAAGCCTGCATCTCTCAGGTCGGAAATGACTGCCTGCCTGCACTCAGGGATGCTCATGCCCTCGTACTTGCCTGCTGCTTTTGTCATCCTGCCCTGTTTGTCAATGGCTTTTATCAGTGGAAGCCCGTATTTTGCCCACCAGCGCACGTCCTGCTTGTCTCCGAAAGTACAGATCATTACAGCGCCTGTACCGAACTCGGGCTCGACTGCCTCGTCAGCGATAAGTGTTACTTTCTGCCCGAAGAGCGGAACTTCAATTTCTTTCCCGATATACTGGCTATAACGCTCGTCTTCAGGGTTTACAGCAACCGCAACACACGCTGCCATCAGTTCCGGCCTGGTGGTTGCAATATCTACTTTGTCGAAGTGGACAAAATTGAGTTTTGTTTGCCCCTGATCGTACTCTACTTCTGCAAAGGCAATTGCAGTTTCACAGCGGGGGCACCAGTTTACAGGGTGGTCTTCATGGTAGATGTGCCCGTTATTGTACATCCTGACAAAGGACTTCTGTGTCTTTACAAAGTACGAAGGCTCCATAGTGACAAATTCGTTGCTCCAGTCCACTGAAAATCCCAGGCGAAGCATTGTCTGGCGCATCTTGTCGATGTTTCCAGCAGTCAGTTCTCTGCACATTCTGCGGAACTCAGCCCTGGGGACCTGGTTTTTTGTAATCCCATGAGTTTCTTCAACCTTGACTTCGGTTGGCAGGCCGTGGCAGTCCCAGCCCTGGGGGAACATCACATTATATCCGCGCATGCGTTTGTACCTGGCAACAAAGTCGATATAACACCAGTTGAGCGCGTTTCCAATATGGAAATTACCTGTTGGATATGGAGGTGGGGTATCAATAATATACTGGGGGCGTGTATCTTCTCCCCAGTTGAAGTGGTACATGGAGAGGTTCCATTTCTCCATCCACTTTTTCTCAACCTCATTTGCATTATATTCTTTTGGAATTTCTGATTCTGTCATAAAGACACTCCGTGATGAGAAATGAGTGTAAGAATTTCTTTGGTTTTAGAGTGCTTGCGATTATTTAAATATATCTGGTTTCGAGCAGAATGTAAATTTCTTGCTTTTCAGTGTTTGCCAGGAATGTAAGCCTGTCATAAACCTGTTTTTTGTTGATTACGTTTTTTGCCTGAATACCGGTTTTCAGGAGGTCCGCGAAAATCGGGAAAAAATCAGTTAGATAATACTCCTGAGTATCCTGACCGCTACTCACTGGTTATTATCCGGAGTCCTGCACGCGCGGGTGGGCTTACTGGCATGGAACGATAAAAATTAATGTAGCAAAAAGAATGTAACAATAAAAATGAATGTAGCAATAAAAAGAATGTAGCAATAAAAACGAATATTCCAGAGTTGCCGGACATTTAAGTTTCAAATAAATCTGTCCAGTAGTTTGACACCCGAGTGCAGGAATGAATAAATTTAATCTGCATGTGTAATTTTGTAAGGATTGCATCTACTGGATCATATTTACTGAACCAGCACAAGCGAAAATGTATCAAAATATTAACGTGGATTTTATGCTATACTGTCAATAATTATGCATATCTCCAGGCATCCCGGATATGCATCGCATTCATGCCAAGGCTTTGAGGGGCATATATATCGTTTTCCGGAGTGTCCCCGATTGAGAGCACTTCCCATGGTTCAAGCCCGAGGCGGTCAAGAGCCATTTTGAAAAGCTTTGTATCAGGTTTTTTGATTCTGTGGTCTGAGGACATGATTACAAAATTGAAGCGGTCGTATAAACCAAGGAAGCGGAGTTCCTGTTCTGTAAAAACCCTCTGGGCGTTAGAGACAATGCATTTAGGAACGTTTCTGTATTTTTCAAGAAGCCTGAAACTCTTAGGGTAAGCTTCAAGTTTTCTTAATGAAGCGGTCCTGAAGACCTTTGCAGTTTCAATACCGAGCCAGTACGGGTCAATTGCTCTGAAGGCATTTTCTGCACAGATCTCGGCAAAAATCTCTTCTATGCGGATGTCCGGATACTGCTGGCCTGAGTTGCCCAGCCTGCCTGCAACTTTCCATCTGTACTCTTCCCTGAGCCTATCAGGTTCAATCCTCACTCCCTGGTAAAGCAGCCAGCTGCTTACTCTCTTGTTTGTCTCCCTGCTTTTTTCGTCAGTTTTGATATCAATAAGGGTTTTGTAGCAGTCAAAGATCAGACCTTTGATTTTTCCATTCTGGAGCATAAAGCATCCTCTTATATGTTTTTATTAGCTCTATTTTATAGATTGAACTTTGTTTCTATTCTTTTCTCTATAAATATTGTTATGGCTTTTTTAGTATATAGTCGTTGTGCAAATATCTATATTTTATGCTGGAATTATATATTTTTCAGATTAATCGGGATATTTTCAAGATTTTTCCTTCTGCGATGTCTCATTTTATGAAGAGAAGCAATTCTCTAAAAAATAAGAATTAGAGTAAAAGGAAGAAAAGAGAAGGAGAGAAAATAAAAAGAGATGAAAGGGAAGGAGAGATAAAATAAAAAAGAGGAAAAAGAAAGAAAAAGACAATAAAAAGCTGGCAGGCAAAAAAGAATCCTGGAAGCCAGGAGATCAGGTAAAATGGGTTAAAAAAGTATTTTGCATGGCAGGTATTCCGGTTCAGTCTGTTATCCCGAAATGTTTCCAGGCTTCTCCAATCGTCATTGCCTGCATCCCGAGCTTTCTCGCCGGAAGGATCTCATTTTCGTAAGAGTCTCCTAGGGACATAACACATTTGGGTTCGAGTTCGAGTTCCATCCTTTTAAGGGCGGTCATAAAAAGCCTGAGGTCGGGTTTTTTGTATCCCACATCTGACGAGAATATTACAAAATCGAAGTAGTCATAAAGCCCTAGGAACCTCAGTTCAAGTTCGGAAAAGACCCTTTGCCCGTTGGAGATTATGCACTTTGGGATGTTTATGCACTGCTCGATTAGTTTTATGCTCTGAGGGAAGGGGCGCAGCTTTCGGATTGAAGCCGCCCGAAAGACCCTTGACGTTTCAATTCCCAGGCTTTTTTCGTCGATTTTCCAGATAGAGTTTTCCTGGCAGATCTCGGCAAAGATTTCTTCAATTCTTATCTCGGGATATATCTCCTTTGAGTCTTTCATCCTTTCTTCAACCTTAAATATGTAAGTATCCCAGAGCTTTTCCGGCTTAATCTTTACCCCATGGTAGGCAAGCCATGAGCTTACGGTCTCATATGTCTCGATTCTGTGTTCTTCGGTATGGATATCAATAAGCGTCTGGTAGCAGTCAAAAATAACCCCTTTGATCTGGCAGCTCTCAAATACATCTTCCCCGGCTTCTAAAGGATCGCCCAGAAAAGTGACAGTGCCTCCTTTAGGATCAGCTTCATCATTCCTTGAAATGTTCTTGCCTCCCATGTCCCCCTTGTGATGTTTTCAATATCTTTGATTTTACTTTCAGTCTCCTATCTCGTTTACTATCTTAAAGCTTTCCTATTTTACTTAATTCCCTCTATAAATTGCACCCAGACATTCACGCGCTTCATTTATCAGGTAATTCCTGTAATCTCCCTGGTGAAGCCTTGCGGAACGGAGCAGCCCTATACTCATGAAAAAAGGCAAAATTCCGGTAATGCTGTAAAAGTCCTTTTCCCCGCGGCTGTACTCCCAGAGGAAGTTTCCTATATAGGGCTCGGCTTTCCAGCCTCCCCCTTTGTGCAATTCAAATTCATTCTTAAGTTCTGCAGTAAGGACCCCGAGGTCTCTTATGGGATGTGCCTCAAACCATGAGCTCTCAAAATCGATGGCATAGGGCTTTTCTTTGCAAAAAATATAATTTGAAGGAGTAACGTCCCTGTGGACCATACAGCCATGATCCCGGTCGAGCAATGAACTGTACCACCATTCTCCCAGAAGTTTATTGAAAGTCTCTCTCGTGCCGTAATCAAGTTTAAGGTGGTCCAGAACATCATGAAAGTTTCTGAACTCATTTTCTTTATTGTAAGAAGACTTTGTATTGTCATGTAGATTCCTGAGCATGTGAGCCACAGCAGACAGCCTTCCGTAAAGGTCTTCTTCGCGTTTAAGGTACCAGCCAAGAGATTTTCCGGGTATGTGTTCGGTTACAAGGACACAATTGAAGTCTTTTCTTACTGCAAGAGGCTTTGCAACATTTATTATCGAAGCTGCTTTTTTCAGGTTCCTGTACTCGTTCATCATGCCTTTATAGGGATTGTATGCTTTCAGCTTGCCTGTCGGTTCGGCAAAGAACTTTGCCATTACGCTGAAATGTTCCCCTTTAAACTGATACCTGCAAACAGTGTGGGAAGAGTTGTATTTAAAAACGTTTACACAGCATTTTTTATCCCGAATCCTATTTGCAACAACCTCTTCTACAAGCCAGTCCCTGAACGGGTCTCCAGGGTTTAAAGTGTTAACATGGCTATTTGCCACTTCAACTTACCCCCATTTTTCCAGAAACAATATCGACAGTCTTTTGCTTCATAGTCATCTCTAACTTAAGCGGCTATATCTCCCAGCTTAAAGTCTATGCTATATTTCCTGACTTAAGCGGTTACATCTCCTAACTTGAAGTCTATGCTACATATCCTAACTTAAAGTCTATAATTCTAAATTTAAATCATTATAATCCTGAATTTTGATAGTATTGTGGATAAATACAGGGCATGAAACCTTACCTGATTATGAAAGCAGACATCCACACAGGCATTTAATGAAATTCAGATCGGCATAAACCTCAGTATCTCGAAAGATGGAGTAATAAAAGGTATTATGATCAAAACATATGAAATCAAACATAACCAGCTACATAGCTTGTTTTCCGGTTTTAAATCTTCAATACTGCCAGAAGTATACTATAGCCTGTGTATCTTATATTATTGTTGGTGTTTCAATAAATGTTTTTATCTACCTTTCAAAAGCAGGCCCGCCGACATCAGCTATGTTATTGCCGGACCAGCTATGTTATGGTGTGTGTTTTTGCCGGTAAGCTCTGTAAGGCGAGCTGCTCAGTTCGATCTTTACTATCCATTTTTTCCTATTTTCTACTCTGAAAATACGTATCCGGAATGATAAATGATTATTTATAAAAGAAAACTCTAAAGTTTTAACCTTAATAAACGGCAATCTACAGGTTACAATATTCATAGAGCTGTTAACGTGATTAAATTCCCTGATGAAATCCCTGACTCCTGTAAATGGCAAAAAGTCGAGCCCATTAACAGGGGGTGGTCAGATGATCAGAAATATTATGTCCGAACTACAGACGGCAGAGAACTATTACTCCGAGTATCGGACGTCTCGCAATACGAGAACAGAAAACGGGACTTTGAAGCAATAAAACAGCTTGATAAGCTTGATATTTTGATATCGCATCCGGTTGATTTTGGAATTTGTAATAACGGAAAATCAGTGTACTCTTTGCTAACCTGGATTAAAGGTAAGGATGCAGAATATCTTCTTCCGAGACTTGACAGAAAAGAGCAATACCAGTTTGGAGTTAAAGCGGGTGAAATCTTAAAAATAATACATCAAGTATCTACGGCAAAAAATCAAATCTCATGGTCGGAGCGGTTTAATCGGAAAATAAACAGAAATATTGCCGCTTATGAAGCTTGCGGGATTCGTCTGAAGGGAGCAGAGAAGATAATTGAATACATAGAACAGAACCGGTATTTGCTGGATAATCGGCCTCAGTGTTTTCAACATGGTGACTATCATGCCGGAAATATGATTATTACAGAGTCTGGAGAGCTGGGAATTATTGATTTTAACAGAGTTGATTATGGTGACCCCTGGGAAGAATTCAACCGTATTACATGGTGTGCGGATATAAGTGCCTCATTTGCTTCAGGACGCATAAATGGATATTTTGAACACGATGTACCTGCTTTATTTTTCAGATTAATGGCTTTATATATTGCAAGTAACCAGCTTTCATCAATTCCCTGGGCAATTCAATTTGGATAGAAAGAAGTCAACACAATGCTCAGGCAAGCCGAAACCGTTTTGAAATGGTATGATGGATTTGAAACATTCATACCAGAATGGTATAGTTCAAAAAATAACAGGAATTAAGGAACATTGAAATTTAAAAGAAACATTGAAATTTAATAAAGCCTGAATTGTTTTCAGGCTTCATCGTATCCTATTTCTTCTTTTGTAAGATAGCAAGCCGGGTCATCCGCCCATACGTTTCCGTATACTGCTTCGGCTCTTACCCTGAAGTTTCCGTTGCATACATCAAACCATTTGCATTTTGCACATCGGTCTCCGTTAGCCTGGATGAGGGGCTTCCTGTACTTGAGCCCTGCCATAAGTTCGTCACTGAGGTCGGTCCAGATCTCGCTGAAAGGTCTTTCCCGCACATTTCCGAAGGAGTAGTGCCTCCAGAACTGGTCGGCGTGGACCGAACCGTCCCAGGAAACGCATCCTATCCCTATTCCTGAGGAATTTCCCTGGTTCATTGAAAGGAGCTCAAAAATTTCGGCAGCCCTTTCAGGGTTTTCTTTCAGCATTTTCAGGTAAATGTAGGGGCCGTCGCAGTGGTTGTCCACGGTAAGTACTTCTGCAGGGAAGCCTTTTTCGTGCAGTTCCCTGGTCTTTTGCATGATCAGGTCAACAGCCTTTCTGGAATCTTCAAGAGAGAGGTCTTCATCCACCATTTTCGAGCCCCTGCCGGCATAGACAAGGTGGTAAAAGCAGATCCTGGGGATATTTTCTTTCTCAAGAAGGTCAAAGATCGCAGGAATATCCTTTACATTTTGTTTGTTGATTGTAAAGCGAAGACCTACCTTTATGCCTTCTTCCTGGCAGTTGTACAGGCCCCTGAGAGCCGCATCAAAAGCTCCAGACATGCCCCTGAATTTATCGTTAGTCTCCCTTATGCCGTCAAGCGAGATCCCCACATAAGAAAGCCCGACTTCCTTTAGCTTTTTTGCCAGGTCCTTATCAATGAGGGTGCCATTTGTTGAGATTACAGCTCTCATACCTTTTTCGCGGGCATAGGCTGCAAGTTCGGGCAGGTCCTTTCGAATAGTGGGCTCGCCACCCGAAAAGAGCATAACCGGGGACCCAAAAGCTGCAAGGTCATCGATAAGGGCTTTTCCTTCTTCTGTTGAGAGCTCGTTTTTGAACTCTTCATCCTTTGCCTGAGCGTAACAGTGGACACACTTCAGGTTGCAGCGGCGGGTCATGTTCCAGACCACAACCGGCTTTTTATCTTTTGAAAACTGCAGAAGGTGAGAGGGGAGCTTCTTTGAGTCCCTTCCATAACGAAGGGCGTCAGAAGGTTCCACGGTTCCGCAGTAAAGTTTTGAAATTCCTATCATATTGATCCTTAAAAGTGAGATTGTTTTCCAGAACCAGATTGTTCCACAGAACTATAATAAATATTGTTTTTTAACTGGAAATATTTTTAACCGGCTCTGGAACCGACTTTTCAGAACTCTTTCTTCATAGCCTTTATAAGGGCTTCAAAGGTGAACTCATCAGGGATCACGTTTGCATTGACCCCGTGTTTTTTCAGGGTATTTCCTGTCGGAGTCCCAATTGCGCCCACAACAGCCCTGCTGAGAATTTCTTTTACAGCTTCTGAAGCTCCCAGGTTTTCTGCGTGCTTCATAAATCCCCTGACCATCATAGAGCTTGTAAAGGCAAAGGCGTCAACCTCTCCCGAAAGGGTGCGCTCTATGAGCTCTTTCTGGGCTGCTCCTTCAGGGATGCTGAGAGTATATACATGGGTCTCGTAAACCGTTGCCCCACATTTTTCAAGGCCGTCTATTAAGAGTTTTGCCCCATAAGCGCTCCTTGCAAGGTCAACAGTTTTTCCTTTCACTTCAGGACAGAGAGCTTCTACGATTCCCTCGGAACTGTAATCCGCAGGCATGAAGGAGTTCTCAATTCCTATTCTCACAAGCTCTTTTTCCGTGTTGGGACCGATTGCTATTACTTTTCTTTTTTTAAGGGCTGTGATGAAGTTTTTCTTTTCATCTTCCGTTAGTTTATCCAGTGTGAAAGTTATCCCGTTTGCACTTGTGAAAACAACGTAGTCCGAAGTCCCGTCAATGACCCTCTGAATAAAAGGCTCGAAACCGTCATCTTTTATGCCTTCAAGCTTTATCATCGGGACACATAAAGGCTCAAATCCATAGTCCCTGGCAATAGCTTCGGATTTTTCGCGGTAACTTTCCGGCCTCATGATCGCAAGCACGGGAATTTTCTCTTCTGCCATATTTCTTTCTCCTGTCACTTCAGCAAGTTAAAACTCAGCCCCTGTAAGCTGTTCCCCTAGAATTTCGTGCAGGTTAACTACCTCTCCTACGACTGTGATGGCAGGGGCTTTTACTTTTCTCTCTTCCGCCAGGTCGGCGATATTTTCAAGGGTGCCCACGGTTACCCTCTGGTCAGGCCGGGTTCCCCTTTCAATGACTGCCACAGGGGTTTCAGGGTCTTTGCCGTGCTTTATGAGCTCTTCTGCATTTCGCCTGAGCATCTTTACGCCCATGAAGATTACAATGGTTCCGTTAAACTTTGCCAGAGTCTTCCAGTCGAGTCCGCTTTCTTCCTTTGTTGGGTCTTCGTGGCCGGTTATGAAAGTAACCATTGAAGTGCTTTCCCTGTGGGTTACAGGAATTCCGGCGTAGGCAGGCACTGCGATTGCGGAAGTGATCCCTGGCACGACTTCAAATTCTATACCTTCTGCTACAAGTACCTCGGCTTCCTCTCCTCCTCTTCCGAAAACGTAAGGGTCTCCCCCTTTCAGGCGGACTACCATTTTACCCTCTTTTGCTTTCCGCACAAGTACATCGTTGATCTCAGACTGAGTCATGGTATGGTTGCCCGCATATTTTCCTACATCAATTTTTTCTGCGGTTTCCGGCATTGAGCTTAAAATTGTTTTTCCCGGAAGCTGGTCATAGATTATGACTTCAGCACTGTCGATCAGCCGGCGGGCTTTCAGGGTAAGAAGCTCAGGGTCACCTGGACCGGAACCCACAAGATAGACTTTTCCGTAATTTCCTGACATGTAACAACGGTTCCTTTTTTCTTTATTTATAATTGGTGATGGATTCTTCTTTGATGAATAATTCTCTTCATATACACCCAGGGAGATTATTCGTACCCGAATGGAATTTTTCCATAGCAGGCAGCTTCTGGGGAAGGTAAGATTCTTAGAAGAGATGTTAACAGAAATGCAAATCTGTAGGTTTTAAAGAGCTTTTATAATAAATAGTATCCCATCTTTATGCAGATTTATTACATATCTTCTATATATTATATCTCATATTTTTGTAATTCAATATCAATCACACCTGTTCACTGCGTATACTGAAAAAGTACCTGCAGATGGGCAGGAATCAATAAATACCCCTGATGTAATTATGAGTCCTTTATTACCAGCCAGTTTATCACAAATGGCCGTTTTATCATAAATGAATGGTCATCACATCAGTATTCAGCATAAATCAGTGAGTTCATCATGCTTCGCATTATTTTTCTCGGCACTGGAGGCTCTCTCCCGACCCGCAACAGAAACCCGTCTGCAGTGATTGTCAACCTGAAAGGGGAGCTCCTCCTCTTTGACTGTGGTGAAGGAACCCAGCAGCAGATGATGAGGGCAAAGACAGGAATGATGAGCCTGTCTTCTATTTTTGTCAGCCATTTTCATGCTGACCATTTCCTCGGGATTCCCGGCCTTATTCAAACAATGTCTTTCCTCGGCAGGAAAGAGCCGCTGACGATTTACGGACCTGAAGGGACAAAGGAGTTCACCGAGGTTTTTAAGGTCCTTGGATATTGCAACCTTAAATACGAAGTCAGAGGTGTCGAACTGAGTCCTGGGGACATTGTGGAAGGAAAAAATTATGTGGTCCGTGCTCTGAAGACCGAACACAGCACTCCGAGCCTCGGGTATTCTCTTATTGAAAACCCCAGGCCCGGACGTTTCAACAGGGAAAAGGCAGTAGAGCTTGGAGTTCTTCCTGGACCTCTTTTTGCGAAACTGCAGAAAGGCAACCCTGTAGAAGTAAATGGAAAGCTTGTAAAGCCCGAAGAAGTTGTGGGAGCTCCAAGGCCCGGAAGGACGGTTGTATACTCAGGAGACACCCGGCCCTGTGAAGCAGTGCTCGAAGCCAGCAGGGATGCTGATGTCCTGATTCATGATGGCAGTTTTGCAGACGAGATGGCAGGCTGGGCGGAAGAATCCATGCATTCGACAGCAGGCGAGGTTGCATCTCTCGCTAAAGAAGCCGGAGTCAGGCAACTTGTCCTTACCCATATCAGTTCACGTTATACTGATGATGTGGGACCTATCCTGAATGATTCGAGAAAAGTATTTGAAAATGTTATTGTAGCCGAAGACCTGATGGAACTTGAAGTCCCTTACAGACCTGATTGAGTCCACTGCTGAGGATATTAATAATTTAATTTTTAGAAACAAAGATTGAGATTCAGGTTACAGGATTTAAAAAGTAGATTCCAGGTTTAAAAAATGGGTTACAGGATTTAAGGTACAGGATTTAAAAAATAGGTTACAGGATTTAAGGTATATGATTTAAAAAGTCGATTCCAGGTTTAAAAAGTAGATTAAATCTCTCTTCAGGAAACAAACCTGTAGAAAGAATCTTTATTTTATCCGGATTACTTCCCGGCTTTACCATCACCTGTTCAAACAAGTGTCCAGTCAAGCGGTTTGTCTTCAGAGTTGTAGAGTGTAACTCTCATGGTCTTATCTTCTATTTCATAAATCGGCCTGATTCCAAGATAAAATGTGTCTCCAGGGTTTATTTCAATATCCCCGTTAACCCTTCCGAAGTACACCCTTCCTTGTGTGCCTTTTTCTTCAACTGTCACACCTTTCCAGGCCAGATTCTTGATCACACTTATAACACTGCACTCAAAACGGTCGACTTCACGTATTTCACTCATGGGAATCCCTTTTAAATCTTGTTTCGGATATCGTTAAGACTTTACTGAAATATGGTTTCTGATAGAAAATAATGATCTCCATACATAAAACTATCCCAGAGGATTCAACGGAAAAAGTATCTTTAATTTTTTTAAATTTTATAAAAAATAATACATAAGAGAGGTGTCTGAAAAAAATAAAATATAAGAGAGGTGTTTGAAACTTTTTATAAAAAGAAATAGAGGACACTTCTCTTTAATTTATACGTACAGGTTATACGTATAGGTGGGTCGGGTCCGGCATGAAATCTTTCCTGCCCAGTCTTGCAAGGGCTTTTTCAAAGTCTTTGCCGGTGACAATTTCCCTGTCTTCGATAATTGTCTGGTGCAGGGCGGTTTTAAGGATTTTCTCGACAATATCCCTTCCGGAAAGCCCTTTCGCTTTCTTTGCGAGTGCCTGAAAATCACACTCTTCGACACCCAGAGGGAAAGTTTTCACATTTGATTCCAGTATATGGACGATTTCTTCTTCTCCCGGAAGGACAAACTCTATTTCCTCTTCAAACCTGCTCCTTACTGCAGAGTCCAGGGAATTTATCCGGTTTGTCGAACAGATGGTACAGACTCCGTCGCGTTCGATAATCCCATCCATTTCTGTCAGGAGGGCATTTACAATTTCGCTGACATCCCCTCTGAGCTCCTGAAACCTTCTGTCAAGGGCTATTGCATCAAGCTCATCAATGAAAATTATGCAGGGAGCCATCTCCTCTGCCCTGTCATACAGCTGATGGATCTGGCGGGCTCCGTCTCCCACATATTCTCCTATCAGCTGGGTGGCTTTGACAGGAATGAGCGGAACATCGGTTTTGTTTGCGAGGGCTTTTGCAAGCATGGTTTTTCCCGTTCCGGAGGGTCCGAAAAACAGGATGTTTCTTGGCGCCCATTTTCCGAATCGTTCGGGCTCTTCAAGGAAGCGTTCGATCAGCCTGCATTTCTGCTTTGCAAGTTCCTGCCCTATGACATCTTCAAATATGACATCGCCTTTAATCTCTGAGGAAGAAGGAATTCCGCTTTCCTCTTCGGTTACTATAATTGAAGTTGAGCTGCCTATCATGGATTCTGCGGGTTCCACATCTATAATGCGGTATGCAAAGTCAGGGAACATTCTCCTGTCAAAGAGATAGTCCCCTTTGCGGGCGACATATCCGCTCCACTGTTCCCGTGCATAGAACTCAAATACATCCCTGTTTTCAATAACCGGATACTCTTCCATCATCCCGCTCAGGGGGTATCCTTCAGGTTTCAGGATAAGAAGTTCGGATGTGGACTTCGTAAATTCGGTATTGTTTTCATGAGTCTTTTTCGCATTCACTCGTTGTGAGACTGGTCGCACTTTGTTATCAACTCGAATACTTTTCTATATCCTATACTGACATGAAGGGCTAATAAAATTAACCCATGATCCTGCCCCTGGATTCGATTGCGAAAGCCTTCTCCTAACTCTATATAAAAAAATATTCTTTGTTCAAAAATGTTTTTTCCTGGTAAATGTTTCTTCCCGGTGAACTGTTTTTCTGGTGAACTGTTTTTTTTGCTACTACTTCTGTGATGTTATTGTATTCTTTATGATCTGTAAAGTTACCGTATCCTTATGACCTGTAAAGTTACTGTATTCTTTATGTTATATCTGTAAACTATCATTGAAATTCAGGTAAACATTATATATTCAGATATTTAATCTACAGATGTGAATCCTGAATGATATCACGTTGATGTAAAATATTTATAGGAGTACGAATAAAGAACTTATTGTTTAGAACCCGACTGGATAAATGATTATGCAGGCCTTATTAATTAGCTGTTTGAGTAAAAAGGCTTTCATAAAGAGTTCTTTGCAAATTTCCTGATTTATTCGTTTAATGTATGATGAAATAAACCAAAGGGAAAGCTAATATATTAGGGCAATAATATAAATCTTTTAATTATCAAATTGAAACTATTTTCTATAATAGTGAAAGCTGATAATTAATTATCAGTATATTATCTGATTAACACATTTGTATTGTATCGTATTAATGTAGAAAGTTAAACAACGTAAAAAAAGTTAAGCATCTAAGTTGCTTCCAGAGTATGATTTGTATGTTTACTATGGAGAATACGGAAGGTTTCGACCAGAAAACTCTTGACAAAATGAACGCTGAAGTCAAAAAGAGTATGAGCAAGCACGACCCAAAGTCGAAAAATTATAAAAAAATCTGTGAACAGGTTGAGGATCAGGTTTTCGACAAGTACTGTTCTGAAATATTCAGACCATCTCTTAAACTTTAAACCTTGCCGCTGGATAGCACTTATCCCGGTAAGTTTTTATTTTTCTTCTATTTTTTCTTCCATTTTTTTCCACTTTTCCTTCTATTTTTTTCCACTTTTCCTTCTATTTTTTTCCACTTTTCCTTCTATTTTTTTCCACTTTTCCTTCTATTTTTTCTTCCATTTTTTTCTCTTTTTCAGTTCTTGCATACCCGGAAGCCAATTATTTTTAAAAATATTTGTACTGCCTATTATACATTATCCGGAATTTCATCCTCTGCTATCTTACTTTTTTTGAACGTTTCTGTCTATTGAGAACTTTTTTATATTCAGGACTCTTATTTTCAGTTATGATTTCTTGCAGTAAAAATAGAATCCTGAGTTTATTTCTGGTTATGCTTTTGCTTGTTTCTTCGGCAGGGGTAGCTTCCAGTGCCGGTGATGTTAAACCTGCCAGCACCTTTAAAACTTCTGTTAATTCCAGTGCAGAGAACGATCTTTATTCCGAATTAAGCGCGCAGATGGAGCTTTACAACGAGAACTTTGATAATGTGCCCTCGCTTGTTCAAAGGCTGGTTGGAAGTGAAGAGATTGCCGGGAGAATCAAGCTCAACAATGGTGAGATGCTCTATGTAACCTTACTTATGAACGGTGGAAAAGTAGGAGACTTTTACAGATATGATACTCCTAACGATCCTAATTCTAAGTTCGGTCCTACCATAACCGTTGAATCCGATGAAGACACAATAAGAGAGATCCTTAATTCGGATGACCGGTTGAGAAAATCTGTAGAAAAAATGAACGACGGATCGCTTAAGGTAGAAATAGAAGGTTTTTTCCGAAAAACCGTGCTCTGGAGCATAAAGCAGCTATATTCGTAAGCGGACAATATATTTATGAGTTTCAAAAAGTCAAATCAGTATATAAAACCGGTTCATGGACTAAACTCAAAAACGAAATAAACTTCAAAAATTAATACAGGAAATTTCCCTCCTTAACCTGTAAGAGAAAAGGAGGGAGTTTTCGAAACTCCTTTTTTATATCTTTTTATCGGATTCTCAGTGCTTGACCACTTCTCCGGGAACTGTGGCTCTCCCTTTTCCCATTACGACCCCAATATTTATGCTTGTATTGATGCCTGTATGCACATCATCCCCCATTATCACACCGAGTTTTCGCCTGCCCGAATCTATAATCCTTCCTTTCAGCATTACTTTTATGTTCTTTCCGTCGTGGCGGAGGTTTGCAACTTTCGTGCCGGCTCCAAAATTACAGCGGCGCCCTATAACACTATCACCCACATAACTCAGGTGACCAATATGAGTGCCTTCCATAACAATTGTATTTTTTACCTCAACGGCATTCCCTATCCTTACTTTGTTGCCTATTGCTGTTGATGGGCGGATAAAGCAGTTAGGCCCTATATCGCAGTAATCTCCTATTACCACAGGTCCTTCGATATAAGCCCCGCTCCGGATAAGTGAGCCTTTTCCTATAGCGACCTCCCCTCTTAAAGTAACGTTTGGTTCAACATTACCCCGGCAGTATCCTTTCAGGGTTTTTAAGAGGTGCTCGTTTGCTTTCAGGAGGTCCCAGGGGTAACCTATGTCAATCCAGCTGTCTCCGAGAAGGCTGTAACCTGCAGGCGCTCCACTGTCGATCAGCATCTGGATGGAGTCTGTTATTTCAAGTTCTTTTCTTACAGAAAGCTCTGTCCTGTCAATAAAGCCAAAAATTGACTCCCGGAAGAGATAAATTCCGGCGTTTGCAAGCTTTGTTGGGGGGTTTTTTGGCTTTTCAATTATCCTGATTACTCTCTCTCCTTCAGTTTCAAGCACTCCGAAATCCGAGGGATTTTCTACCTCTTTTACGCAGATAACAGCTTCCTCTTTTCTTTCAAGCAGGGATTGTAAATCAGATTTTTCTATGAGCATGTCTCCGTTAAGCACAAGGAATGCTCCTTCAACGTGCCCTCTGGCATAGCCTATGGCATTTGCAGTCCCTAGCTGCTCTTTCTGCTGCACGTACTCAATGCTCACTCCCCATCTGCTTCCGTCCCCGAAGTGAGTTTTTATCTGATCTTCCAGGTATCCTGTAATGAAGACAAAACCTTCAATGCCTGCTTCAACAGCCGAATCAAGGATATGTTCGAGTACGGGTTTGTTTGCTACCTGAAGCATCACCTTCGGGCAGTCGGAAGTAAGAGGTTCCATCCTTGTGCCTTTTCCTGCCACAAGGACAACAGCTTTCATTTAAGCGCCTCCTTCACTATTTTTTCTGCCATCTCATAGATCCCATCCACGTTTTCCCGGGCTTCTGCAGTAATCCTGACTTTTGCTTCCGTGCCTGAAGGCCGGACAAGTACCCAGCCGTTTTCAAGTTCAACGCGGATGCCGTCAATGTCAAGGACTTTTCCAAGGGGTTCCAGTTTTGATTTTGCCCGTTTCATAAACTCGGCTTTCTTTTCGTTTGCACAGGGTAAAGCGCCTCTCTTTGTGGCATAGATCGGAAGTTCTGCCCTTAATTCACTTAATTTCTTTTCATTGACAATTTCAACAAGTTTTGCAGCTGCATAGATCCCATCCGGGCAGTAAGAGATCTTCGGGAAAATCCAGCTTCCTGAGGGCTCTCCACCGTAGATTGCTTTGCACTGCTTTATGCCCTCTGCGACATAAACGTCCCCTACCCTCGTCCTTATGATTTCCGAGCCTTCAAGGTAATCGTCTACCATAAGAGAGGTATCCACAGGCACAACAACCGACCCTTTTTTGTCCCCGCACTCAAAACGCCCGAATATTGCAAGCAGTTCGTCTCCGGAAACGAAATTGCCTTTTTCGTCCACTGCCATCATCCTGTCTGCGTCGCCATCGTGAGCTATCCCAAGGTCAGCTCCGAATGCCACAACTGCTTTTTTAAGCAGGGAAAGGTTCTGGTCATTTGGCTCGGGGTTTCTTGCCGGGAAATGCCCGTCAGGCTGGGAATTCAGGGTTATTATCTCGCAGCCGAGTTCCTGGAGGAGATAGGGGGTGATTGTACTCCCAGCCCCGCACCCGCAGTCAAGAACCACACGCAGCTTAGACTTTCCTACAAGACCCTCAATCATGTCCATGTGGTCTCTGATGGCATTCTCGTCTTCAGCAATTTTACCTATTAAGTCCCAGGTAACCCGGGAAAAGTTTTCCTTTTCTATAGCTTCTTCAATCTCTTCCTGCTGGGCTGAATCAAAAGCCATCCCATCAGGGTTCCACAGCTTTATCCCAACATACTCCGAGGGGTTGTGGGAAGCTGTAACCATTACACCACACTCGTATTTCCTGGCTGCATAAGCAAGGGTGGGAGTGGTTACCATGCCTGCTTTTGTTACGTCACAGCCTGCCGCGGTCAGCCCGGCAACAAGGGCGTGCTCTATCATGGGAGCCGAAACCCTTGGGTCTCTCCCTATTACAGCAGTCTTTTTCCGGCTTCCTAATACAAGTCCCACCTTCAGTGCAAGTTCGGGCGTAACTTCCGTATTGACTATACCTCTAATTCCTGAAGATCCGAAAAGTTTCATAAATCCCACTCCATATTTCCTGAAGTTCAATTTTTCTGAAAGCTTGTTTATGGTTTAATTAACCGATCATTTAATAGTGGTGTATTTATTCTACAGTTACACTCTTTGCAAGGTTACGGGGCTTGTCAATAGCGCAGTCCCTGGCAAGAGCAGTGTAATAAGCAAGCAACTGAAGTACGACAACACTCAAAAGGGGAGCCAGAAGTTCGTCACACGAGGGAACTCTCAGGACAACGTCAGCATATTTTCCTATTTCAGTATCATTGATATTGGCAACTGCTATTACATACGCGTCCCTGGCTTTCACTTCTTTTATGTTGCTGAGCATCTTCTCATAAGTCTGCCCTTTCGTGGCAATCGCAACCACAGGAGCCCCTTCGTCAAGCAGGGCAATAGGGCCGTGTTTCAGTTCCCCTGCAGCAAAGCCTTCGGCATGTACATATGAGATCTCTTTGAGCTTCAGGGCTCCTTCGAGTGCTATGGGGTAGCTCAGGTGCCTTCCAAGGAAGAAATAGCTCTTTGAACAGGCAAAGTTCTCAGCACATTCCCTTATCACTTCTTTCTGGTTGAGGATCTGCTGGATCTCACCCGGGACCTTTCTGATTTCCGTAATAAAACTTTTCACGTAGTCAGGACTGAGTTTGCCCCTCACGAGAGCGAATTTTACAGCGAGGAGATAAAGGAGGATAAGCTGGGTACTGAAAGTCTTCGTGGCAGCAACCCCTATCTCCGGGCCTGCCCGGGTATAGAGAACACTGTTTGCTTCTCTTGTTATTGTGCTTCCCACAACATTCGTGATTGCAAGGGTGGGGCAGTTGTAAGACATGATTTCCCGAACAGCTGCAAGTGTGTCTGCAGTCTCTCCTGACTGGGTAATAGCAATTGCGAGGGTCCCTTCATGCATAACAGGGTTTCTATACCTGTATTCGGAGCAGATGTCAATATCGCAGTGAATTCCTGCCAGCTGTTCAAAAAGGTATTTCCCCAGCAAGCCTGCGTGCCAGGAAGTCCCGCAGGCGAGAATCTGAACCCTTGACAGTTTCTTTATTTCGTCATCATTGAGGTTCAGCTCCTTTAAGTATATGGCTCCTTCAAGCTCCGAGACCTTTCCTGCCAGGGTATTGTGGATTGCGCTGACCTGCTCATGGATTTCTTTAAGCATGAAATGTTCATAACCTGCTTTTTCCGCAGCTTCAAAGTCCCACTCTATTTTTTCTATCTTCTTTTCTTTGAGTTTTCCTTCCCTGTCAAATATCTCCACGCTGTCAGGTGTCAGGACTGCGGTCTCAAAGTCATCGACAAAGATTACGTCTCTGGTATGAATCAGAAAAGCAGTCACATCAGATGCAGCAAAATTTTCCCCTTTCCCGAGCCCTATAACCAGAGGGCTGTCCTTGCGGGCAAGAACAAGTTTTCCCTGCTCGTCCGCAGAGATTACTGCAAGTGCATATGACCCTTCAATCTCTTTTAAAGCTTCCCTGAGCCCTGCAAGAAGATTATTCCGGGCTTCTTTTCCATCCGGGCTTCCATATATGTGTTTGTGCAGAAGATGTGCGATAACTTCGGTATCGGTTTCGGATTTGAATTCATAACCTTCTCCGATAAGCCGCTCTTTTAGCGCCATGTAATTCTCAATAATCCCGTTATGTACAAGTGAGATTTTTACAGGGTTTCCTCCCGAATTATGGGGATGGGCATTTTCCGTACTTGGGCGGCCGTGAGTTGCCCAGCGAGTATGTCCTATCCCGATAGCTCCTTTCAGGTTTTTCGGAATTTCTGATTCAAGATTTATGATTTTTCCCACTGCTTTGTATGTCTCAACCCCGCTTCCAAGGACAGTAACCCCTGCGGAGTCATATCCCCTGTATTCGAGTTTTTTAAGAGATTCTATTATAACCGGCGCAGCAGCATTTCGCCCTGCATACCCTACAATTCCACACATTTTTTATCTCCTTCTTACGAGCTTAGAGGACCACCGAATCACGGGACAGGTCTCTGTAAATTGTATTTCCGGACTCTACCTGACAGTTTACCGCTATCATTACTCCGGCTTTAACAAGCACTCTGCCTCCTATGCGGTTGTCGTCCCCGAGTATAGTGCCGAGCTTTGGGGCTTTATGGACCTTGCAGTTTATGTTTATCTCAAGGTTTTCCTTTTCCTCTGCGGTAAAACCTGGGCCAAGTGTATTATTGCTTCCAATTATAGAATTTGAAATCTGTCCATGGGAAGAAATCCTGCAGTCATTCATTATGATGCTGTTCTGTATTTCGGTAAAGGACCTTATGGACACGTTGTCTCCTATAGTAGTGGAGGGCAAAATTACTACGTTAGGTCCTATATCACAGTTTTCCCCGATTACAACGGGACCTACAATATAGGTTCCGGAACGAATTATTGTGTTTTTCCCTATTGCGACATTTCCGCGGATTATTACTCCTTCTTCGAGCTCTCCTTCCTGCTTCAGGTTTTTGGAGGCATTTAATACGGTTGCATTCGCTTTCAGGAGGTCCCACGAGTGAACCGCGTCCAGCCATTTTGATTCTGTAGGGATTGAAGTAACCATTTTCCCCTCATCGATCATAAGCTGGAGAGTGTCGGTTATTGCATATTCTCCGTTTTCGGATATTGGGGTCTTTTCAATGGTTTCAAAGACCTGCGGCGTAAAAATATAAATTCCTGTATTTACAAGGCGGCTTAAGCCTCCGGGCCTTTTTTCCAGAATCTGGGTGACTTTCTTCTTTTCTTTCAATACCACTCCATAACCTGCCGTATCTTCCATTCTTACGGTTAAGAGGCTTGCATCACCTTCATAGTTATTAAGGAGGTCGGCGATGGTTTTAGGCTCTACAAGGTTGTCCCCGTTCAAAACAAGAAATTCGGAATCTTCGGGCCCTATCAGTTTTTTCGCCTGCTCAATTGCATGAGCTGTTCCAAGCTGGGCCTTTTGCTCCACATATGATATGTTTACCCCGAAATTAAGCCCGTCTTCAAAATAGTTCATGATGCGCTCTTTTTCATACCCGACAACCAGGATGATTTCTTTGATTTCGTTTTTTTCAAGCGAAGATATGACATGTTCCAGAATGGGCCTGTTAGCTACAGGAAGCATTACTTTGGAACGAGTAAGTGTAAGAGGCCTGCAGCGCAGTCCTTCCCCTGCTGCGAGGATAATAGCTTTCATAGAGTTAAAAAACATTTTTTAGAATTTATACATTCCCTTCAAAACCTGATGGATTAATATATAAAACTATATTTATACAAAAAGACTGTTTAAAGACATTGTATATAATATACAAATGAAAAGCGGTTAAACAAAAGGAGAAAAATATATATAAAAAGCAGTGATTTTCTCTTCTAAAATATAAAGTAAGTTTCTGCTGTTTTTTCGAACATGATTAGAATATTATCTGTATTTTTCAGCTTTTTTCACGCGGTTTTCAGGCCCATAAAGACAGTTTCTGTCCTGAGATAGCTTTAATGAACCGAATGAAGTGTCTGCTTTATATCAGGTAGTATAGGAAGGGCCAGAAACAGGTTAATATAATCCTTTACAACAGGTATATCATATATTTAAACGGTTTCCGTTTGCAGTACTTTATAAGTTTTTTGCTCATAAGAAGCTATAACTACCATCGACAGTAAATCTACAAATAAATCCGCTGATTTATTTAAAGGAAAATAGATACTGACCGGGAGTCGGATACTGAGGGGGGAATCAAATGAAATTTCGCTTTATTATAGTCCTGCTGCTTGCAGCCTCTCTTTTTTTCAGCGGCTGCGCGGAAAATAATCAAAATAGAGAGAATAATACGCAGCCTGCAGAAAAAGTTGTGATAGGAACAAAACTTTTCCAGGAATCCTATATTACTGCTCATATGGTTTCGCTTTTGCTCGAAGAGCAGGGGTATGATACTGAGGTCAAAGAGAACCTCGGAGGCACGCTTGTAAACTACGAGGCTTTGAAAAAAGGAGACATCCAGTCCTATATTGAATATACAGGGACAATTTACAGCCAGATCCTGAAAAAACCGCCTCTTGAGGAGTGGGACCCTGAAGTGGTATATGAAGAGTCAGAAAAGGGCATGCTTGAAAGCGATGGAGTAGTAATCGCATCAAGCCTGGGATTTGAAGATGCCTACGCTATAGCTGTTGACAGGGAATGGGCTGAAAACCAGGGAATAAACACGATAAGTGACCTTGAGCCCTATGCTTCGGAAATGTCGGTGGGCACTGACCCGGAGTTTGCCACAAGAGAAGACGGGCTTCCGCAGCTTGCCCGCGTTTACGGATTTTCATTCAAAAACTACAATTCAATGGCTCCGGGCATAATGTACGAAGCTATGGAGAACAATGAGGTTGATGCTATAAGCGCTTATACCACGGATACCCGAAACGACCTCTACGGCCTGAAAGTGCTTGAAGACGATAAGCACGCTCTTCCTCCTTACGATGCCGTTGTTCTTGTTACCGAGTCCTTTGCAGAGGATAATCCAGAAGCCATGGAGGCACTTTCACAGCTTAACGGCAGGATTGACCAGGACACCATGAGGCGCCTTAATGGAGAATATGACATTGAAGGCAGGTCTGCAAAAGATATTGCCAGGGATTACCTGATAGAAGAAGGCCTGATATCTTCCTGAACACCGCATGTTAAGGCTCTGCCCATGTCATTCACAAAACTTTTTGACCGGATAGATTCAGTCCGACTTGAGAATATTACAAAAAAATACGGGGAGCATTTTGCCGTAAAAAACCTGAACCTGGAAATCAAGGGAGGAGAACTCCTTATTCTTATAGGAAGGAGCGGTTCGGGGAAGACAACGGCTATAAGGACCATAAACCGCCTTATAGAGCCTGACTCCGGTGCAGTGTTTATAAATGGGATCGATACAAGAGAGTTTGACCCTGTCCGCCTGAGGCGGAATATCGGTTATGTGATCCAGAATATCGGGCTACTCCCTCACCTAAGGATCTCGGAAAATATCGGCTTGCTCCTTAAACTTGAAGGCTGGAAAGAAGAGAGGATCAGAAAAAGAGTGAGTGAACTGCTAAGCCTTGTTTCCCTTCCTCCTGAGAGTTTTATGGACCGCTACCCTCATGAACTGAGCGGAGGCCAGCAGCAGAGGGTCGGGCTTGCGAGAGCAATGGCTATGGACCCTCCTCTTTTTCTTATGGATGAACCTTTCGGCGCGCTTGATCCTCTCCTCAGGACTCAGCTTCAGGATGAGTTTTTCAGGATAAAAAAAGAGCTTGGGAGAACCATTGTTTTTGTCACGCACGATATTAACGAAGCATTCAGGCTTGGAGACAGGATTGCAATTATGAATAATACCGAGCTCGTTCAGGTCGGGACCCCCGAAGAATTGATTTTTTCGCCAGCCAGTGACCTTGTTGCTGAAATCGCGGACTCAAAAAGGAAGTACAGGCATATAGATGCACTGAAGGCCGGTGACATGATGCAGCCTATTAATAGAGAATTAACTCTGGACCCCGAAATGCCTGCAGAAACTGCCCTTGACCTTATAGTGAGGAACGGGCTTGAACTTGCTTTTGTCACGTCCCCGGAAATTTCTGGACGGATTGGTTTAAACGATGTCCTGAAAGCCAGATCTGAAGGGAGAGAACTTAAAGAAGCCATAAAGCCCCTCCCCCTTTTCTCCTCCGGGGCTCCGCTTCTCGAAGCCCTTACAGAGCTCAAATCCAGAGGAGAATCTATGGGGCTTGTAGTCGCAGATAACGAACCTGTCGGTGTCCTTTTTTCGGACCGGGTTCTCCAGAATCTTATTTGAGTTTACTTCGAGCCTTTTCAGTAGCGATCAAGGTGAAACACAGCAGCCTGCCAGAAACATGAGATACTTTCTCTATGAGGCTGGCTGGACGCCACTTCTTTATTTCCTGGCTTACCGCCTGAGCCCTTCCCCACAGTGATAGCAAAAATAATTACCCGCATACTGAAGAGATGATCCAGTTTAAAATCAAACCACGTGCAGAGGTACAGGAGCATATACCACTTGAGGTGATCGTATGATTATTGAAGGTCTTAACGATTTCACTGCAGAAATAATAAGAGTCTGGAACACTCAGATGCTCTCCCTCCGCACAGTTGAACATCTCTACATGTTTTTCTTTGCCCTCTTTTTTTCTATCCTTATTGGTGTAGTCACAGGAGTTCTTACCTACAGGAACCAGAAACTTGCAGGCCCCGTCCTTAACAGCCTGAACGTGGTAGAAACAGTCCCTGATGTGGCTCTGCTTGTCCTTCTGCTTCCCATATTCGGGATAGGTGCTGCACCGACAATAGTTGCTTCTATCCTCTATTCTATCCTCCCTATTGCCAGAGATACCTATACAGGCCTTTCAAACGTGCCCAGAGAATACATAGAAATTGCCGAAGCCCTGGGACTGACTCCCCGAGAAGTCCTTTTCAAAGTCCGTTTTCCCCTTTCCCTGCCTCTGATTGCCGGAGGCGTCAGGATTGCGGTCGTATTTACAATGGGGGTTGTAACCCTTGGAGGTCTGATTGCTGCAGGCGGGCTTGGGGCTGCCCTTCAGAACGGAATTCAACTGTATGATATGGGCACAATCCTTGTTACGGGTGCCTGGGTGGGGCTTCTTGCAGTGCTTCTGGACGGAATAGCAGGTATAATAGAAAAAATTCTTAAAGCGAGGTACGGGACATGGTCATAACTGCAGAAATTCTTGAGGCAACGCTTGAACACCTTTTCCTTGCTTATACGGCTCTTCTTGTCGGAGCCCTTGTGTCCGTTCCTCTGATATTCCTGTCCCTCTATAATGCAAAACTTGCTTCTCTCGTAATGAGGTTTTCCAACCTTGTTCAGGCAGTTCCCAGCTTTGCGGTCGTGGCTGTGGTTGTGCCTTTAATCGGGATTGGTTTTTTTCCAGCTGTTATAGCCATAATGTTAAGGGTATTGCTCCCCATAGTCAAAAATACATACATAGGCCTTTTCAACGTGGACCCTGCCCTGCTGGACTCCGCAAAAGGCATAGGGATGACCGATTTTCAGGTTCTCAGATATGTAAGGCTCCCAAATGCTTATCCAGCCATCTTTGCGGGCATAAAGTTTGCAGCTATCCTTGCCAACAGCATTGCGGTCCTTACAGCCCTTATAGGTGGTGGGGGCCTGGGGTCCATGATTTTCGAAGGACTTACAAACTTTAATACCAGCAAAATACTTGCAGGGACCTTCCCTGTCATACTCATAGCCCTTTTCCTTGACTTTTTCTTTTCAGCACTGGAAAAACGCTTAACTCCGGAATATCTTAAAAAATCAGGTTAAAATAAAAACCGGATGTTTTATGAATCCTTTCATAACAGGCTAAATTTATATCTCATTCTTTTAAAATGGAGTTCCGGGAAGAAACTTTTCGGGAGCTTCCAACAGTCGGGATCCGGACCTCTATGAAAAATCGTATGATTTAATATGCATAATCATCAGATATTTTATGTTTTTTTGGTGATATTCTCTGATATCCTTCCGTTTAATTTATCCCTGATGTTCCCCTAATCTTTTAGTGAGTAATACATCTTTGCAGGGAGTCTCATGCTTGATCCTATACTCTTACTTGGGCTTGTAGTTTCTGTGCTCGTTATGTCTCTTGCCGCAAGGGCACTCAGTTACTATTTTCGGCTCCCTTTTATCATTTTTCTGCTGATCGAAGGAATTATTGCCGGGCCCGAAGTCCTCAATCTGCTTGACCCTTCACTCTATATCGAAGGGCTGAGCGCCATTGTGGCAATCTCAATATCCGTGATTGTTTTTGATGGAGGGCTCCATATTGACCTTAAGCATATAAGGATGGTTCAGGAAAGTGTCCTCAAACTGACAACAATAGGGGTCCTTGTGACCTTTCTGGGGACCACAGCCCTGACCAGTATTCTGATAGATATCCCTCTTGAAATTGCAGCCCTATTCGGAGCCCTCGTCACTGCAACAGGACCCACAGTGATAACTCCTATTGTCAGAAATATCCAGATTAGCCACAGGCTTGGTAAAATTCTTGAACTTGAGGGGGTGCTGAATGATGCTGCAAGTGTAATCCTTGCTGCCATGGTCTTTGAATGGGTTGCAGCAGAACTTTCCGGGACTGATGCTGTAATCTTTATTTTTTACAGGTTAGGGATAGGAATTGCGCTGGGGTCTTTGAGCGGGTTTGCCCTCAGATGGTTCTTCACCCGGAAGATAGCGTTCAGCAAGCAGACTGTAAGGCTGGTTTCCCTGACTGCGGTATTTGCCTGTTTCGTCCTTTCAGAATGCCTGGGTAATGAGTCCGGAATTCTGGCGGTAGCTATCTTCGGGATCATACTTGGGACTTCGGAGTTCCCTTACAAGGAGACTATCAAGGAGTTCAAAGGCGATATTGTTACTGTGATGCTCTCCCTTATTTTTATCCTGCTTGCGGCAATGCTTGAATTTGAAGATATCCAGAGAATAGGGGTAAGCGGGATAGTCCTTGTATTGCTTCTCGTATTTGTTATCCGCCCTATGGCGGTTTTCATCTCCATGTGGAACTCTCAGGTCCGCACAAACGAGAAACTTTTTCTGTCCTTTATCGGGCCCAGGGGTGTTGTCCCGACTTCGGTTGCGACTTATTTTGCAATCAAACTTGATTCTATGGGAATTCTGGGTGGGCAGAGCCTTGTAGGGCTTGTTTTTCTTACGGTTATTATTACGGTCTTTTTGAGTGGAAGCCTATCAAAAAAAGTGGCAGAAATGCTGGAGGTAATCCCTATGGAAATTCTTATAATTGGTGGAGGAAAGGTAGGCAGAATCCTTGCCGAACGTTTTGACAGAAGAGGAGAAAATGTAATTGTCGTGGATATTTCAGAGAGCAACTGCAAGAAATGTATGGAACTCGGGATCCGGATAATCCAGGGTGATGCAGGAGATGTAAATGTCATGAAAAAGGCAGGAATAGAGAATGCCAAATATGTGGTTGCAACAACCAATAAAGATGATACCAACCTTCTCTTCTGCCAGATTGCTAAAACCTGTTTCGGATTCAGGGGTGATCAGCTGGTAGCCAGGGTAAATGAGATCGAAAACCTTCAGGCTTTCTGGAATCTGGGAATACGCGCCATTAGCCCTTCAATGACCACTGCAGTGATGCTTGAAAATATGATCGGAAGGCCTCATCTGTTTTCTATGTGCGAAGTAGGAGGCGAAGGGGAAATGATGGAAGTCAAGGTCACAAATCCCAGGGTGGTCGGAAGAGCCATCAAGGATATCCAGTTTCCTGAAAAAAGTCTCCTGGTTATGGTTCAGCGGGGGAGTGATTCTATTATTGCTCACGGAAGCCTTGTGCTTGAATATGAAGATATAGTAACCATCATTGGGGAAGGAGATGCAGCCAAGCAGACTGCCAGCATACTTTATAAGTAATTTCAATTAATATGTGAGATCTCCTCTGCCGGGAAAACTGTAAAACAAAACAAAATCTGTAAAACAAAACTAAATCTGTAAATCCGGCATAAAATTGTAAAACAAACATGAAACTATGGAACAAACATAAAACATTCAATTTTTAAAGTCCGGACTTGAACTTTAATATAATATTTTAATATATTTTTAGCTCCTGGGAGGCGCCTAACATCCCAAACTTTATTAATATGAAAGCACAATCTATTCTAAAGTTGCTAAAAAATTTCTATTAAGCGACTGGTTTCACTAATAATATTAATTACAATATGAAATATTTATTACCAGAAAGTGCCTTGTGGATAGGTCACTGGATAGTTACTGGCAATCTAAATAAGATATAAAAATCGATGTACCGGAAGAATTGCTCTACCGCTATAATGACTATCCGGTTGCCTGAATTATTAATAAAATACATATTTGAGGATTTGAGGCTAATTTCGGAGCAGAGGTTGGGAAAGGAAAATTGAGGCTCCTGGAGAACGGGACTGCCTTGAATGAGGCAAACTCAGTTCTCAAAACCGGGTTGAGACTATGGAACAGGCGTCTTTTCAGGTTGCAGTTCATTGTTACAATTTTTAAGGGACGACTTTGCTCCATATCATACGAATACTTTCACCCCGCATCACTCAACTTTATATCCTCTGCTGCAGTAATTTAGAGTGCCTCACAATAAAATTATGATAACCATGAGGCTTGCGGAGAATGAAATATGAAACAAACTGCAGAATCCATTAGAGACCGGTTTATGAAACTCGGCATCGATGTTCCTGTTGAGGACATCGAAAGCAGACTCGACGAGCTGATTAAGAAGTTCAAGGTACCTTCTAACGAAGCGCAGCGCAGCGTAACAAACTACTTTTTGAAGAAATACTCCATTCCTAAAAATGAGTTTTATGTCAGGCAGGCTGAACCCCAGCTCACCAAAATTGTGGACATTGTAGAGAACGGGCAGTGGGCAAACCTTAAAGCAAAGGTTATTCAGCTGTGGGAAAACACTCATGAATCCATTTCTCAGGTCGGGCTTCTTGGGGATGAGACAGGAATCATAAAGTTTACCATCTGGAAAAATGCCGAACTTCCCCTTCTTGAACAGGGGGAAAGCTACCTTCTAAGAAGCATAGTTGTCGGGGAATACAATGACAGGTTCCAGGTCCAGGTTAACAAGAACAGTTCCATAGAGAAGCTCTCCGAGCCCGTTGAAGTTGGAGGCGGCGATTTCACTCCAGCAGCAAGGGAAGCTGAGCTGAGAAATATTGCTGACCTTACAGGAAACCAGTGGGCAACAGTAAGAGGGAAAGTTATCCAGCTCTGGGAGAACTCCCACGAATCTATAGAACAGGCAGGGCTTATAGGGGATGAGACCGGAGTCATCAAATTTACTAACTGGGCAAGTTCCGAGCTTCCGGATATGGAAGAGGGCAGGAGCTACCTGCTGAAGAATGTTGTTGTTAACGAATGGAACGGCAAGGCTCAGGTCCAGCTTAACAGGTCAAGTTCCATAGAAGAGCTCGACGAAGATATTGAAGTAAGGACCTCCATGTCTTCCTATTTCGGGGCAATGGTGGATATACAGACCGGTTCCGGGCTCATAAAACGCTGCCCTGAATGTAAAAGGGCTCTTGTTAAAGGGGCATGTGCAGAACACGGTAAAGTTAAAGGGGAATATGACCTCAGGATAAAAGCGGTCCTCGATTCCGGGACTTCCACTCAGGACGCCCTTATCAACAGGGAACTTACGGAAGAGCTTTCAGGCATCTCTCTTGACAGCGCCATTGCAATGGCTGCAGACGCTCTTGATCCGGGAGTCGTACTGGACAAGCTCAAACACGAGCTTGTCGGCAGGTATTATACCATCACCGGTCACAAGCTTGACCGCTATATCCTTGTAGAATCGATTACTCCACGGACTTCCCTTGACAGGGAGCTCCTTGACCAGATGCTTGCTGAACCGATTGCTCAGCCGGAGGTGGAGTAAATGGCAGGCTTCTTCAGAGAAGCGGCTCGCAGGGTTTTTGCCCGGGAGCTGAAAGACTCGAACCTCACCTCAAAGGATGAAAGCGACCAGTATGCCCCTCAATATCTCCTTACCCCCACAGGGGCGAAAGTGAACCGCATCTTTATTGTGGGCACACTCATTGAAAAAGAAGACATCGGGACCGACTCCGAATACTGGAGGGGCAGGGTTTCCGACCCAACAGGTTCCTTCCTTATTTATGCAGGACAGTACCAGCCAGAAGCCGCTCAGTTCCTTGCAGAATGCGAACTTCCGGCTTTTGTTGCCGTAATCGGCAAGACCAGTACCTATACCACGGACGACGGAAATGTCCTGACCTCAATCCGCCCTGAGTCTATCCAGCAGGTAGACGAGCTGACGAGGAATCTCTGGGTACTTGATACTGCAAAGCAAACCCTTGAAAGGATAAGAGCTGTTGAGGCACAGGAAGACCCCAACGCAAGGCTTGCAAAAGAGCACTATTCCATTGATACTGAAATTTACCGCGAAATGGTGAAAAAAGCTCTGGAATCACTTCAAGATAATACCTGAAAACAGTAAAGCCTTAACTGAATAAAAATTATATTAAACAGTGGGAAATTCAGGGAATTTTTATCCTGAATTTTTTTACTTTTTATAAAGAAACTTTCTTTTATTGCCTATCTTTTTACCTGTTTTTCTTATTCCTTTCCGGATTTCTTTCCAGATAGTTTCCCAAAATTAATATCTTGAAGGAATTACTTCTTTTTTTACGGGATTAGAAAAGTAAAAGGCAAAATCTTGATAAATAAACGAAGCAGATATAAAATAAGTATTGTGTGCTTGAATTAGAACCTGTGCTAAAATTTATCAGTCAATCAATAAAATGAGATGATCCTGTGAAAACCTATCTTGTGGTCTGGTTTAGTAGCGAGGGAGTCCGTCCGTCTGAGGTCAACCAGAGGCTGCTGTCCCTGGGCTTTGAGCCCATGCAGGGCAGCTATGATTTTGTATATAACTGGAACAGCAATGTTGGTGTTGAAAAGATTCTCGAGTTTGGGGACAAAGTTTATCTGAGCCTTCAGGGCACCGGTGTAATGTTCAAACTGGAGACTATGTAAATTTTTGGTTTACTGAATAAGCAGTTCCAGAGACCTCACCTAGCGAGGCATGTGCCTAGTTCCGGCATTTAAGATTCCTTCAGTTTCCCGGAATCTGGCATTTAAGACCCCCTCGAGTTTTAAATTTCCACCCCCATTTTTACTCTCACTTTTATTTATGACCCTCTTCTTCTTTTTGCCTTTTCAGAGCATCCCGGAACTTTATATATCCGCAGCTGTCTCCTTCCAGGGTAATTATCCTTCCTTCTATGCTCCCTTTTTCGATTATGAGTTCTACAACACCTGGGTTTGACATCCTGGGCTTTGTAGGAGAACCCGGGCATACAAGCATTACATCCTTCCTTTCAATGATAGGGCGGTGAAGGTGCCCGAAAATCAGGACATCGACTTCCATTTCTTTTGCCAGGTAGCCCTGTGCGGTCGTGTCCATCACTGAGAGCCCTGCCTCATGGACCACTCCTATCCTTACCCCTTCAACCTCAAATTTCAGCCTTTCGGGAAGGAGCTTCCTGAGTTCGGGGCTGTCATCGTTTCCGGAAACGGCTTTCAGCTTGCCGCTGGCATTAAAAGCCCGGTATGCTTCTACAGTGCTAAAATCCCCTGCATGGACAATAAGGTCGCAGTCTTCGAGAAGGGTTTGAAGCTGTCCAGGGATCTCTCCTGTCTTGAGATGGGTATCGGAAAGTATAATCAGTTTCATGGAAAACCTCCGCTATAAGTAAAATATACCATTTTAAGATAAAAATGTACAGCGTAAACTTCGGGAAGCCTTGGAATCAGGCTTAAATCCGGAATTCATACTTGAATCCGAAATCATACCGGGACCTGTAATCCATACTTGAATCCGAAATTATACCAGGACCTGTAATTCATACTGGAACCTGCAATTTAATTTACATTAAAAAAGTAAGTTTCGAGTTCCGGATGCATGGAACCCAAAATTAAATATAAAACGTTAAAAAGACTCTTATTCGACTGTCAGGTCAACGAGTTCATACTCGAGGTTTTCGGTTTCCAGCCTGTTAAGAAGAGCAGAGACCTGTTCGTCCACAGAAACCACAAGGGATGAAAGCCCGTGATATGCAGCCTCAATAACGGATTCGTTTGTCCCGAACATTACATTCGGGCTTATGCCTATCTTGCGGAGTGCGATTAAAGACTCAACGCCTATTGCTGCTATATAGGGTTTTGCGTCTGCCAGCATCTTCAGGCGCTCGAGGTCAACTTTTCTTGACCCTCCGCGCTCAACCCTCGGAACCTTGCAGATCGTGATGGTTGCATTTTCCAGGTCTATAAGGCCCTTGAGGCTGGTTACTCCTACATCTTCTCCTTCAGCGGCGTCGGATATAATGGCGCCTGATGCGCCTGTTACTTCCCTGCTGCTTACATAGAGGAGTCCGTGATCCATTTTCAGGTAGACCTGCTGGCCCTCTTTGACCTCCTCTCTTGTAATGGCTGTCCAGGTAGAGACATGGCTGATTATATCCTCCATGACAAAGCGGGCATACTGCTTCATTTCGGTTGCATTCTCAAGAACCCACTCTACGCCTTCTTTCGTTATCCTGTACCGGACACGGCCCTCGGTGACGATCAGCCCGTCATTCACAAGCTCCTTAATGTATTCGGAAACTGCCTGGGGGGTTATTCCTATTTTTGCGGCAATTTCTTTCTGCCTTACATTGGGCTGGTGGGCTGCAATCTCAATGAGGACCTGAAATTTGGTGACTCCGCTCTTGGTCTGGAGGATTTTAATCATCAATCGTAATTCTCCTCTACATCTTCAATTAATTTTAATCTCTGCCCCATTACTGAAAGCCTTTCGGACCTGCGGGCAACAGCACAGATATAGAACGGATTCCTATTAAGAGTCCTTGTGAGGTTGCTCATCGAGGTATTGCCTTCTTCTACCAGTCTTTCAAGTTCCTCCATAGCGTCCTTAACCTCTTCATAAGGCTTGAAGGTCAGCATAATAATGTCGCTGAGGTCTTCAAAAGAACACTGGAAGTTCACCTGGACCTTTGAATAAGAACTGTGGTATTCTTTCGAGGGTTTTTGCCCTGCTTCGGGAACTCTCCACTGGCTTTCAAGGAGCCCGGCTTTTTTCAGAATATGAAGGCTTTTTGATGAGTCTGTGCCTATAAACTCATCGATTTCCGCTCTGGTCATCCATTTGTTAGAAAGTGCGTCGAATATTTTTTTATGGGTTCTGGATCCAAAAGTCCTGAGTAATGGTACTAAATAGGAAGGATCGTTAATTATTCGAGTTCGTTTACCCATTTATGTCCTCTCCTTCTCGCCTTATCTTATCAGTTTCAAATATAATAAAGATTTGTAATGTAATTATTCGTTATAAGCAATCTCAAGCCCTTCGGGCCCGTCCCAGGAAAAGACAGGGGCAGTGCGTTTAACTCCGCGCGTCTTTTCATGCAAAGCATGGGCAACAATAGGAAGGGCAATGGTGGCATCCACGAAAACCTGCACTTTTTTTGCCTGAGCTGCAACCTTGCCCCAGGAAACCGCTTCGTCAAAAGTGCAGCCTGAGAGCCCACCCCAGTGAGGAGAGTCCGAGGTATACTGGATAGCATATTCATGCCCCGGAACGTCCATTCCCAGAATAGAAGCTATCACTTCGGTCTGCTGGATAAAATTCTTCGGGACTCCTCCTCCTACATAGACCACACCCGTATGCCCTGACTTTTCAACGATCTGTGTGATTTCGTCAACGTCTTTTATCTGGTCTATTTCAAGTTTGAGCCCTCTTCTCCTTGCAATGGTAAGCCCTATACCTATGGAACTGTCCGATAGGGCGGGCACGAATATGGGGACGTTATGCCTGTATGCACTTACTACTATCGAATCCTCGGCAGCTCCTCTCCTTACGAGCTCCTTCCCAAGAAGGTACATAAACTCTCTTGAAGAACAGCTTATCTCTCCGATTTCCTCTGCAAAATCCGCAATCAGGTTGTCTGCGTTCCTGAACTCTTCTTCAACTGCAAAGACGTCATAAATCCTGTCCACACCGTGTTCAAAGAGTTTTTCATCATTGGCAAGATGAGAGCCCACATAATGTTTTCTCCCGAGGGCTTCGTGAGAATCATGGAAGAGGTTTGCTCCTGTGCTTACAAGGCAGTCGATCATTCTTTCCCGGATAAGGTAAGAAATAACCCTGCGCATGCCGGCAGGAACCATGGCTCCGGACAGGCCCATGAGTACGGTAGTGTCCTTTTCTTTGAGCATGTTGCTCCATGCCTGAACCGATTCCGCAAGCTTTCTGCCCTGAAAACCTGTCCTGAGCATTCCGTCCATTAATTCGCTTACAGACCTGTCCTTTACATCAATCGGAATTGTCGGGGTGTTAGTAAATACATTGTGATGCATACCATTCTCCATATAAATATAACAGATTGCGATATGTTTTGCCTGTAGCCCTTACTGCCTTCCCGCAGGTACCTGGCAATATACGGTAAGAGGCGCAAACAGCGTTAAGGGATTATATATTTTTTATTAAATATCAATATATGCAGACCCTCTTGCCTGCCGGCTTTTCACAGAGAGCGGCTACTCCCGGATAAGCTTTATTTTCTGTGTTTAAAAGTCATAAGTTAAATGAAATGCGTATAATGAATGATAATGATTACTGGGGACTCCTATGATAGTCGTATACCAGATAATGGTCAGGTAATCTGTAAAGGGACATCAATAGCAGACTTATCGCAAACAAACAATATACTGTAAACAACCAGTGTAACCAGTACTGTTATAATGTATATGAAATAGCAGTATTACCGTTTGTACAGGATATCCTGTTATTTAAATAACAAAAACTGCTGCGGATATTACAGTCATCCAGTCGCCGCTATCTTTTACTGTTGACGATCTGGGGATGCTGAATGTTTTAAGAGGCTCTTCTTTTGTCCAGGTGCTGTACATGCTTTCTGCAAGTTTTACTGCGTGTGCACCTGCGTCCTGCGCGCTTTCTTCATAAGCGTGGTATTCGGAGATATAACCATGTTTGCTGATATCCACTGGAAGAGCACAGCCCACTGAACTTGTTAACGTTTTTCCGGGATCATTCGAAGAGATTCTGGACATTACACAGAAAACTATCTCTCCGGGGCTGAGTTCTTTCAGACCTTCCTCCTTTGTTACAATTTCACATCTCGGAGGCAGGATAGAACTCACAGTTACAAGGTTAAATTTTTCAATACATGCGTCCCGAAGGGCAGCCTCAAATGATTCAAGTTTTTCGGGATGTGTACCGGCACCACTTGTAAAGAACACTTTTTTTGGAATTAACTTTGTAATCATCTTTGCATCCTTAAAATATCCTCAGTTTAAGCCTAAACCAGATAGCAATTATCATTTTTAAGCGTTGCCCTTCAATTTAGCTGAAAAAAGCTCTTTTTCTGTTTTCCTGGTCCCCGCCGGACTTTAAAATTATATATCTTTATTTTAATTTTAATTTTCTTTTCAGGTAATCTTTACGTTGATTTTTTCTAATCTTCAGTCCTTTTCTTTTGATAGAAGAAGCTTAAAATCTCCAGGTTTTCAGCCTGGTGGCAGTTCACTTTTTCTGCTAAAGGAATATTCTCTAATATTAGCCTGATATTCTCTAATATTAGCCTGATACTTTCAAGCTTTATTTGTTTTTTACTTTCTTACTAATTTCTTTTTATTTTCACATCTTTTGTTAAGATTATTTCTTTTTATGAGCTTTCTGCAAAATCTCTCATAAGCTTTATATTGTGCAGGATAATTACATCGTGTGTTACTCCCTGCAATTTTCCTGTCCGCAGCTTTCTTATCCGGGAAAATTTTATTTTCCCGGAAGCTTCCGGAGTGCGGGTCTGATTACCCGGTTATTGTAGCAGGAGATTGTGTTTTTTCCGGCCCCGGGCCTGAAGACAACTACCATTAAATAACCTTCATCTTGATATAAAGGCAGAGAAAATGGCAGAGAAACTCAACCTTAAAGTTATGGAACTGCTCAATGGCAGGCGGCTCTCAATAAGTGGGCTCACGCGGGAACTGAAAGCTGAGGGAATAGAAGAACACAGGCTGGTTCTCACGGGCTACCTCAGGGCACTCAGAGATCTTGAATTACTGGACGAAGTTGAGGTCCCCCCTTCGAAAATTTATACTCTGCCTGAAAAAAACAAAGATCTTTTGCCGGATAAAGGCAGGGAAGTAAGGCCTGCGGACCCTTCTGATCCAGAAGACATTTATCTCATTTTCAGGAACCAGCTCCTTAAAATTGACCTTGACTTCAGGATTCCTGTCGGAGTGTATGTAATTTCCCGGCTTTTCGAGAGGCCCTGTTTCCGCAGAGAGTTAAAACTTGTAGGAATTACCCAGAAGCACCTTGACCGGTACATGGAAAAACCCGGAATTGTTTGTGAAGCCTCTGACTCGCACCTGAAAAAAGCCAGAGCCGATATCACAAAAATTGAGATACCTCCTGATGACCCTGCATATGAAATACGCGAAAACAGGGAAGAGGTAACAAAGCTTGCAAATGAAGTGCTTGCAGGCATGATAAAACACAGGATAGACCTTGAAGGGCTCGTAGCAAAAAGTAAGCAAACTACCCTGCTGCCCTGAAAGCCTTTATGCAGATTCTTTGCAGGTCCCGAACCCTGAAACCTTTTACCTGTCCGAACCAGGAACGATCTTTAATCAAACCTCATGGTCATAAATATGAAAGTTGCCTGTATCCAGATGGATGTGCTTCAGTGTAAGAAGCAGGAAAACCTTGAAAAAGCCCTCAGCATGGCTCTTAAAGCTGTTGATAAAGGGGCAGAATTAGTCGTTTTTCCCGAAGTTTTTTCCACAGGCTTTTGCTATGAAAATATTGACCATGCAGCAGAAACCCTTCCCTCTCCTCTTCTTGAGAACCTGGCGTGTTTTTCCGAAGCCAACGACTGCATCATCCTGGGTTCTATCATTCTGAAGGATGGCAACGAATCAGGTGAAGAAAAATATTTTAGAGAGGGAGATGCCTGTTTTTCAGGAAATGAAAATGAGATGCCGGTAAATAAAAATTCCACTGAATATAAAAATTTCACTGAAAATAAAAATTCCGCTGAAAATAAAAATTCTCCTTATTATAACCTCGGCTTCTGCTTCGAGTCCGGGGCTCTTGCAGGCACTTACCGCAAAACTCACCCTTTCAAAGCCGAAAATAAGTATTTCTCAAAAGGCAGTTCGATAGAGCCCATTTCCCTGAAAAAACAAGACCTGAAAATCGGCTTTGAGATCTGCTATGAACTCCGCTTTCCCGAGGTCGCAAGAAAACTGGCTCTTGCCGGCTCTGACCTGCTTGTAACCACAGCAGCTTTTCCGAATCCCAGGTCCGAACACTGGAAGGTCCTTGCAAAGGCAAGAGCAATAGAAAACCAGATCCCTCACATCGCCTGCAACCGCACAGGTTCTGCCCCTGACTGCAGTTATTTCGGGCACTCGATGATTATTGATGCCTGGGGAGAAGTAAAAGCCGATGCAGGAAGCAAAGAATGTGTAATAGTTCATGACCTTGACATGTCCCAGAAAGATGAGGTCCGAAAATTAATCCCTGTTTTTGAAGACAGAAGAGTGGAGCTTTACTGATACAGTCTTAACCTTTTTCCGGTCATTTCCAGCTGCCTGGCTGATATTCCATATTTGGATATTTTCCGGCGCGGCTAATGTTTTCAATTTTATATCCAGTACCAGATGGTTCGAGAGGAGCGCGGCACGTTTACAGAAAGAACCTGCGATTAATTTGCTGTCATTCAGGAAATAGATAACAGTAAATTAACCGGAGAGTTAACCGGAAAGAACCAGAAAACGAACATGAAATTCTTCGAAGAAGAGGCACAAAATATGAAAGTATTTGGGAGTACTTTCATGCCAGAGAAAAAAGTAAGAAATTCCGGGCTTTCTTACCTGCCCGGATGAGGAATGTTTCATTTATAAAGAAGTTTTTTATTCTTCCTTCTTTTCCTCGATATAAATTGCAGGCCTCAGGGGTTCTGCAAACCTTGACTTCTTTTGCGGGTCATATTCCGGAGAATCTGCACTCTGGATTTCAACCGGGCAGCCGATTTCTTTCTCGAGGAAGGAGGCTGATTCTTTCAGGAGGTCCTTTTCATCAAGGCCGAGGTAAGCAAAGGTCTCGTAGCGTTCCGCACCCCCGCTCTTGAATTCTGGCACTATTTTCTGGACGAACTTCGGGATTTCCTTGCCAAAACGCTTGAGTTCAGGTTTTGCCATCAGGGTTTTGATAAGGGTTCCGACTTCAAGCGGAGCTTCGACCTGAAGTCCGCAGGCACACCTTATGGCTTCTGCTTTCCAGGCAGGGGCTGTGTAGAGATAGACCTTCTGAGGTGTCATCTTCGTAACCCTTATGATCTCTTCAATATCGTTCAGTGTACTCTTTACAGCCTCTTCTGAAAGCTCTGCACCGTTGTCTATGAGGTCTTCATTGTAGAGGGGGTACTGCGCAAGGGAAACCGGGTCTTCGTGCCCCATGGCTTCCCATACCTCCTCACAGAGATGGGGGGTGAAAGGAGCCATAAGCCTGACCCAGTTGTCCAGCACATAGTAGAGCAGGGCTTCCCCGCCTCTCCTCTGGTACCACCTGACATCATTTATGAGCAGGAAGAAGGAGTTCTGGATAGCTTCCCTGGTCTGGATGGAGTCAAGGGCAGCATTTGTTTCCTTTATGTAGTTCTGCATCCTTGAGAGCATCCAGCGGTCGATCTGCTTCAGCTCTGCACTCAGGGTCCCGCGCTTCCCACTTTCAATAACATCCTTTGCAAAGGCATAGAACCTGTCGACCTGTCTGCGGGCAGAATCTATCCCTGCCTTCTGCCAGTCTGCGTCCTGAGTCTGTTCGGCTGTCGAGAGGATATACATCCTTGTTATGTCTGCTCCGTAAGAGCTGACCGCACTTTCCAGGGTCAGGATGGGACCTTTGGACTTGCTCATCTTTTGCCCTTCAAGGGAAACAAAACCATTTACTGCAAGGGCTTTTGGCCATTTTTCTTCTTCAAAGAGGGCTACGTGGTGGAAGAGGAAAAAGAGCAGGTGGTTCGGGACAAGGTCTTTTCCGGAAGAGCGCAGGTCAACAGGGTACCAGTAATTGAAGTGGCTGCGGATTTCTTCTATTAGCTCAGGTTTAAGCCCGGTTTCCGCAGAAACTGCCGCAGAATCGCCTTTTCCGAGAAGGACATAGTCGAAGAATGAAAGTGTAAGATGTTCAAGGGCAAGCTCGCCTTTTTCGATGAACCTTGCAATGATGTAGTAGCTCATGTAGATTGTCGAGTCCCCTAGAGATTCAATCAGCCATTCCTTATCAAAAGGAAGGCGGGTCCCGAGACCTTTTCTGCGTGCACATGCCTTGTCTTTGAGCCAGTCAATCTTATTTTCAAACTCAACCCTGTACTCTGTCGGGATGACCCGCATCTGGCCGAGGCATTTGTAAACCTTTGCTTTCCAGTCAGGGTTTGAGTAGTTCAGGAACCACTGGCCTTTAACCATGTTCACGACACACGGAGTCCCGCAGCGGCATACTACGGGCTCGCTGAACTCATAGAAGGTCTCGCCTGCGTTTGAAGCCAGGAAGTCCCTGGTAAGTATGTCCTTTATCTTTGAAACAGGGTATCCTTTATATTTCCCTGTGAGCTCCTTAAGGACACCTCCGTGGAACTCTCTCCTGTATACGATTTTTGTTGCTTCTTCGGCTTTAGGGTCTTTCTGGTCTGAAATTCCCATGCTTTCCACAATTTCTTTTGCAGGGAACTCTCCGAATTCGGGGACCTGGATAAGGGAAATAAGTTCGATTTTCCTGAGGTCTTCGGTAATTCCATATTCACTCAGGTCAGCATCGTAAAGGTCGCGGAGGGCAAGGTAGTCAAAAGGCGCATGGGCAGGGACACTCATTACTATCCCGCTACCGTTCTCAGGCTTTACGAAGGACGCCGGAAGGGAGATTACCTCATCCCCGGTTACCGGGTTTGTGAGCTTGATTCCTATGATGGACTTTGCAGGCATGTCTTCAACATACTCGACTGTCCTGTCCGTAAAGGTCAATTTCCTGAAAGCGTCCCTGCTGACGACCCAGAACTCCACGTTTCCGTCCTTCTCAACCCTGGCTTTTACGTAATCGACATTCGGGTTTACCCAGAGGTTTGTCACTCCGTATGTCGTTTCAGGCCTGAGGGTAGCGCAGGGGAGGACGAGGTCTCTGTACCTGAACTTTATAAGGGTGTATTCCACGATTGTGGCTTCTTCTCCGTGCAGGATATCGTGGTCTTCCACAGGGTTGTTGTCGTTAGGACACCACTTTACAGGGTGGGAACCTTTTACGATGAGGTCCTTTTCTTCAAGCCGGGTGTACTGCCATTCTATGAATTTTTTGTAGGTAGGGTCAGTTGTTGTGAACTTGCGCCTCCAGTCAATGGAGTACCCTATCATGCGCATGGCTTTCTCAGCTTCCACCTTGAAATAGTCCACAATCTTTTCCGGAGTATCGAGGGCCGGCAGGATATCTCCGGGGATCCCGTGCAGGCGCTCATATACGTCCATGGTCTGCGGGTCCCGGCTTGCGATCAGTTCGGCAAGCCCGACAATCGGTGTGCCTGTTACATGGAAGCCCATGGGGTAAAGCACATTGTACCCGAGCATCCTTTTGTGCCTTGCAACCACGTCGCCTATTGTGAAGGTGCGGGTATGCCCTGCATGCAGGTTCCCGTTAAGATAAGGGTAAGGGATTGTTATGAAGAACTTTTCCCGCTTATCAGGTTCAGCCTGAAAAATCCGGCTCTCATTCCATTTTTTCTGCCATTTGTTTTCGATCTCGTGAGGCTTATAGTCCTGCTCCATTAGTGTCACGCCCACAGATAATTATCATGATTTAAAAGGATCTGGATACATCAGGGATGTTAATTATAACAGTAAACATCAGGGGAAGCTGATTGGCTCCCGGAAAACCTTAAAGAATTGAAGAGTACCGGACCAGACCGATAATATTTCAACTTTTTTCTGTCCCGGTACTTATGGTACTTATTTATACTTATCTTAGTACTTATCTTCGAATCCTTCCGAAAGGGCCTTTAATACAGTTGCAGTTTCTTGCCGCATATTGTTTTTTTAAGCCAGATTGTCCTTCAGGCTTTATTTTCCCTTCCCGAAAATCGCTTCCCGGATGGACTCGATGTTTGCATCAACGACAGTAGGTTCCTCACAGATGTCAATAACGGTCTGGGGGTCTTTAAGGAGGTGGCCTGTGGTAATGCAGACTACTGTTTCGTCCCTGCCTATGACTCCCATGTCAACGAGTTTCTTAAGACCAGCTACCGAGGCTGCACTTGCAGGTTCGACTCCTATACCCTCAAGCCTTGCAAGGTCTTTCTGGGCTGCAAGGATTTCTTCATCAGTTACGGACTCCGCAGTACCGCCGGATTCCCTTATAGCGTTCAGGGCTTTTGTTGCGTTCACAGGGTTTCCTATCCTGATTGCCGTTGCAACCGTCTCCGGGTTCTCTTCGGGAGTGATTTCCGGAGCCCCGTTTTTAATGGCTTTTACTATGGGGCAGGAGCCTGCTGCCTGAATTCCCGTCATCTTCGGGAGGGAGTCCGTGATGCCAAGGAGCTTGAACTCCCTGAAACCCTTGTAGATAGCAGTGATATTGCCTGCATTTCCTACGGGCAGGACAATCCTGTCAGGAACTTTGAAGCCGAGCTGGTCTGCAATCTCGAAGCCGATGGTCTTCTGGCCTTCCAGCCTGTAAGGGTTGATCGAGTTTAAGAGGTAGATCTTTTCCTGGGAGCAGAGAGTGCGCACAAGAGCGAGTGCATCATCAAAGTTTCCGCGGATGCTGAGGACTTTTGCCCCGTGCATAAGTGCCTGGGCTACCTTTCCAAGGGCAACTTTTCCAGCCGGAAGAAGCACAACCACAGGTATTCCTGCTTTTGCCCCATAGATTGCAAGGGCTGCCGACGTGTTCCCGGTTGATGCACAGGCGACGGTACTCATTCCGAGTTCAAGTGCTTTTGTAACCCCAACAGTCATCCCTCTATCTTTAAATGAGCCAGTCGGGTTCATTCCTTCATGTTTTACATAGAGTTCTTTAATCCCTATCTTTTCGGCAAGGCGATCGCATCTGTAAAGTGGGGTCCCGCCTTCATGTATGGTCACAGGTTCTCTTTCTATGGGGAGAAGTTCTGCATATTTCCAGACCGAAGGACATTCGGTCTTTAATTTTTCCATGTCGAGTTTAATTGAGGAATAATCATAAATAACATCAAGCAGCCCATCGCATTTGCTGCATGTATAGATTACTTCATCTTTTGAATACTCTGCACCGCACTCGATACATTTTAGATGATACATTAAATTGCTCCTGTATGTGATTTCAAATTTTTTGAACGCCGGGACCCTGTTCAGACCCGATCTAAATTTAAAGTAGTAAATATAACCCGGACTTCGGATTTTCAGGTTGAGAATCTGGATTTCGGATTAGTATAATATTAGAGTTTAATAATATTTTGTATCCTTAACACGCTACTTGCTTTTAAATTATACTGTTTCTGGCTTTTATATTAGGGAGAGCAACCCCGGTCTCCGGTTCAGGGGGTGTAAGCTTCAATTCTTATATGTGCTTTTTATTGGTGCCGGCTTATAAGGATAAAAACATAAAAGAACGGAACAGGAAATGCTCCACTGCACGAAGCACGTCCCTTAATTTTCGGAGCAGTATGATCTCCTCGATATTAATATACGGGTTTTAAGGTCTCCGCGGATATTTCCGCTTAATCAAACTGGTATTCTTTAACCTCTTTACTCAGGAAATAGCCAAGAGTTGTCCTGATAAGTACGACAATGCCCAGGAGAACGAGTTCGGATAAAGAAGGGTCTCTCAGGGTCCCGAGAATGGCAACGACAATATAAAACTCAAGTCCGAAGAGTATTTTGTTTGTAAGCTTTTTTCTTATCTCTTCCAGAGAACAGGGCTTTTTTAGAGTTTCATACAATAAGAGCTCAAATGTCGCTCTTAGCCCCCCATAGATTATAATAACCGTCCCGATTGCCTCGAAAACCCATTCAAAAAACTGCAGAATATTCCTGAACAGATCCGAAACCATCCTGTATCCCTTCAATACGACATTTACCCTTTCACCCTTTCAATACGACATTACGACATTTATCCTTTCAATAAGGCATTTTCTTATATTTCACCGGACCGCGGGTTTCAGTCAAACTGGTACTCTTCGGCTTCTTTACTTAAGAAGTAGCCCAGGTAAGACCTTATTACCACGATAGCTCCTACAAGGAACAGTTCCTCCAGAGAAGGCTTTCTCAGGGTCTCAAGCACATCTGCAACTATCAGAAGCTCAAGCCCGAAAAATATTTTATTTGTAAACTTCTTCCTTATGTGTTCATAACTGTAAGGTTTCCTGAAAGCCTCGACAAGTAAGATTTCAAGTGCAGCTCTTAACCCCCCAAAAACTATCAGGACTGCACTGACAATTTCAAAAAACTGTACGAAAATCCCCAGGATTACAGCAGCAAGTTCCGATACCATCCTTTACCCTGCCAGAAATATCCCCCAGATCCGTTCGGTTCAAACTGAACTTTTTAATAGACCGCAGTCTGTCAGTTTTTCCCATTTTTGCCGGTTAATACTTCCATTTAATTTATTCCTGCACAATATATCTATTCCTGCATGTTTCTAATCATAATTCTCCAATCATAACTCTCCAATCATAACTCTCTAAACATAAATCCCGGACTAAACATAAATCCCGGACTAAACATAAATCCCGGAAAGGACCGGAATAGATCTAAAGTTTTCCTGTAATAAAGAAGCTCCGATGAAGTCTTTTTCAACGGAGCAAAATTGTACTTCTATGCGTTGAGTTAAATTCGGATTTAATTTCGGATTAACTGTGGATTTAACTGTAGATTTAACTGTAGATTTAATTCTGGATTTACATTCTTTCAGAACTTTACGTTTGCAGAGCCGGAATCTTACCTTGCACTATCCCATAGGCTTCGACGGCTGCGGGAGCTCCGAGAAGAAGTTTCCTGATCCTGTTATATACACTCGGGTATTTCTGAGGGTCAAGCTCCGCAAGGAGGTCTGCAAGGATTTTAACCAGCGGGATATGGTATTTTATTTCCATCTGGTCTATGTTCGCAAAGGCGTTGAGGAGGTTGACCGTGGTATATTCGTTTACCGGAGCCAGTTTTCTCAGGACCTCTGCAAAGAGAACCCTGCCTTCTTCGGTCTCGAGGGACTTCTTGCGGTTGCGGGCAAAGCTCCCGTAAAGTGCACGCTGGTCGTTTGTCTGTTCTATCCTGAAAGCATCCGACCTTTCCATTTCCCTGACCAGTTCCACCGCATCAACGCTGCTGTTGCTTCCTATTACTGAGAGGAAGGCTTCCCAGGCGATCAGGTTCTTTTTCGATTCGGCTTCAAAGGCTCTCAGGACTTCTATTTTGTCAGGAGCCGAACTGTTCAGGTATGCGGCAAAAGCACTAAGCCGGTCGGTCGCACAGGTCGCGGTCTCAAACTGCTGTTTTATAAGGGCATGGATGTCAGGGGCATCAAGGGTTGCAAGGACTCCCAGGCAGATGTTTTTAGCCTGCCTGCTCTTGATCACCCTTGCGGTTTCTTCCAGTGACCCGTCCCTCGGGGCCGAGGCGTTTTCAAAGAAATTGTAGGCAGAGATGAGGGAGCTCCTATACTTTCCGGCGACCGCTTTAAGGAGCTTCTGCTTTACATCATAAAGTGCCTGGTAGTGATGGGCAAACTCTTCGTCTTCTACGGATTCGAAAATGGTCAGGAACTGCCCTCCAGCCCTTTCAAGGAGCTGCCGGTCATTGAGGAGCCTGTAGTAGAGCTCTATAAAGTCTTCGGAGGGGGCAGACCCCGGAACTCTAAGGAGCCTCAGCTTTTCCCGGTCCACAAAGGTGTAGAAGGCGGTAAACCTGCCCACAATATCGCTGTCCTTCCTGACCTGCATGAGGAGCTCTTCCTGGCTTGCCCTGTATACAAGCTTGCCGTAGAAGGAGTACCCCCTGTTAAGGGAAAGGAATGAAGGCATACCCACATTTTCAATTAAAATCTCTGCAGTTTCCCCGCTTACCCTTTCCAGCACTTCAACAATGTCTTTTCCGCTTTCGTCCACAAGGGCTGCCCTGAATGGGAATTCCCAGGGCTTTCCTCCGGCAGGGAAGTGCTGCTTGAGGAAGAAAGTAAATTTCCCGGTAAGCTTATCGTATTCGGCTGAGACCTCGACCACAGGGAATTTAGTCTGCCTGAGCCAGGTCTCAGATATCTCCTTTAAGGCCACTCCGCTCTCTTCTTCCATAGCCTCTATCCAGTCCTGTGTGGAAGCGTTGGAATGCTGGAATTTTTTGAAGTAACGGTCAAGCCCCCGGACAAAAGTGTCTTTTCCTGTGAGGCTCTCGACCATGCGAACGTATTCAGGGGACTTTACATACGTAACCGAAGTGATCAGGTCGTTGGGGTCATTGAACCCATCGGGGATGATGGGCATGGAAGCAGCCCCCGAGTCCAGGGCAAAAGTCCCGGAAGCGGGTGCAAGAAGGTCAAGCACTCTCTGGAGCCTCTGGTAGTCCTCACCGAAAAGAAAAGCGTGGTACTGCTCTTCTATGTGCACGGTCACAGCTTCGTTTAACCAGATCTCAAACGGGCTTCTCCCGGTAACCTCGGACCCGTTCTGGTTGTGGTAGTACTCGTGAACCTTAACCCTGATCATGTACTCAAAAGCAGGATCCGTTATCTGCGGGAAAGGCATGATGCGGTTTGTGGTAATGGTTGTGTTCCCCACATTTTCCATGCCCCCGAAGTCCGAGTTCTGCATCCCGATTTCCCGGTACACGGTCCCTGTGTACCTGTACCCGGGAGTGATGTTTCTGTCAAGCCTGGCAAGCTCGTCCCTGATTTTCCGCAGCTCTTGTCCTTCTCCTTCTCCTTCTCCTTCTCCTGCTCTTTTTCCTTGTCCTTGTCCTTGTCCTTCTCCTGCTCTTTCTCCTTTTCCTTCTCCTTTTCCAACCTGTCCGTCTCCGCCCAGGTTGTCTTCTCCCTGTCCGGGTCTGGGCTTTGCCTCGATTTTCAGCTTCTCCCGCCTGCGGACAAGGTCCCACATAAGCTGCCTTATGGCCAGTCTGTCCTCATCGTAATGCTCAGGCCCTGTAAAGACATAGACCCACATTACGCAGTCGTGCAGGACATCAAGAGCCTTTTCCGCAGCCCTGGCATCCGAGTCAGGAGGCACGAGCAGTTCCAGCATAAACGTGCTCCCGTCAGGGTATTCAAATTCCCTTTTAAAGATCGCATAGGTCCCGACCCCGAGGAAAAAGAGATATGTAGCCATGGGCGTTACCGAGTTGTCGTAGACGATTTTGTCCCTTCCCGGTTTTACGGTATGCCTCTCTACAGCGACATCCCCGTTTGTTATGAGGTTTGTGTAGCGCGAGTCTGCAATGATGGTCGTCCTGTATGTGCATTTTGCAGTCATGTCATCTATGCAGGGCACGATCCTCTGGAACCCCCACTGCTGGCACTGAGTGATCTGCTGCGGGGGAGCCCCTGCCGGAGTCTCATCATAGTACAGCCCTTCAAGGATATTTTTTGTGGGCCTGCATACCGTGTCCGTAATGACCGCAATCTCGGTATTCGGCGGGATCAAGTCCCTGAAGCTGATCTCAAGGATAGCATCATCTTTCCTGTACCTGTAAGAGACCTCGGACTGAAAACAGCTTACAGCCCTGATCTCAAGGTCCTTGCAGTTCAGCTCCAGCTTCTCAATGGGCTCATCTTTTGTCCTGACCCTGAGTATGGACTTCACGTTCGTCCTGTCATCATAAATGTCAAAAGTCAGGTCCATGTGCAGGACGTCAACTTTGAGTTCCCCGAAATCTTCGGGATAATATTTGTACAGCCTGTTATTCATGAAAAGTCACCGGATAATAGTTATGAGTGTTATATTGTGGGATAGAAAAGGGTGAGGAGAGATTTAAATGTGTAGTTTGTGGGAGAGGGAGGAGAAAATTTCAAAATTTTGAAATAAGATGATTCTCATCAACATGTTAATATATTTCAACTTCTTTTGACATTAATCGTTTTTTAGATTGGTAACAAACTTAAAAAGAAAAACAGTCTAGGTGAATCTCTGGATGGAATCAAAATATACAGTTCTTGATATGTTTTCTGGCGCAGGAGGGCTTACAGAAGGGTTCTTTCAGCAGGGATTCAAATTTGTTTCTCATATAGAGAAAAATTGTCATGCTAGGAATTCTCTGGAAACCAGAGCGATTTATCATTCTCTGAAAGATTCCAGCAACGAAAGGATTTATAGAGACTATATTTCAGGAAATCTCAACAGAGATGAATTTATTCATAAATTCAAAGAGCTTGAACTCACTCCAGCTGGATTATTACAGGGGGAAGTAACTGAATCAAACGAAACTACTATGATAAAAGAGATTAAAGAGCATTTAAAAGTCATTGACAGCGATTCGGTTGATGTCGTTATAGGAGGGCCACCATGTCAGGCTTATTCTGTTGCCGGGAGAGGCAGAAAGCCAAAAGAAATGAAAGACGATCCCCGTAACTATCTATATAGGCATTACATCTCTTTCTTAAAAAGCTTTGAACCAAAAATTTTCGTATTCGAAAACGTTCCGGGAATTAAAAGTGCAATAAATGGGATTATCTTCTCAAATTTACATGAAGAACTGGAAAAACTGGGATACAAAACAGAAGCTCATATGCTGAATGCAAAAGATTTTAGTGTACTTCAGGAAAGAAACCGGATAATATTTATTGGCTGGAAAAATGAGCACGATCTTTCATATCCTGACTTTTTAAAAACTCCTCTTGGCAGGTTTCATGTTTCTTCCCTTTTGAATGACCTCCCCCCCTTGCAAGCTGGCGAAGGTACTGAAGGTCCTGCAAAATATACAAAGCCGTTTTCATGGTCATCTGAATACCTTCAAAGATTTAAGATTCGAGAAAAGAAAGATATACTTATTCAACACAACGCAAGAATACATAATCCTAGAGATCGTACCATATATAGACTTGCAATTGAAAAATGGGATAAAGAAAGAAAACGGCTCAAATATAATGAACTATCACCGGAACTCCAGACACACAAAAATAAAACGTCTTTTCTGGATAGATTTAAGGTGGTCAATCAGTATGGTTACTCCCATGCTATACTTGCTCATATATCAAAGGATGGTCATTATTTCATTCATCCAGATATTCATCAGGCAAGATCTCTGACGGTTAGAGAAGTGGCAAGAATACAGTCATTTCCTGATAATTATAAATTCGAAGGCCCTCGAATCGCGCAGTATGCACAGATTGGTAATGCCGTGCCTCCTCTTATGGCTAAAGGGATAGCAGTTGAAATCGAAAAGATGCTTGAAGAGATTTCATGAATACAGTTACCAGAGATAAAGAATATTTCTCAAAAATAAAAATAATAAGAACTGAACTTCTTATATGGGGAGAGGAAAATCTCAGAAAGTTTCCATGGAGAGAAACCTCTGATCCCTATAAAATTGCCGTTGCTGAAGTGATGCTTCATAGAACGAAAGCTGATCAGGTAAAAAATATTTATGAACAATTTATTCTTAAATATCCTGATTTTGAGTCAATTGTTAAAGCTGGTCGTGAAGCAATTAAAGCTGATCTAAAATCTCTTGGACTTTTCTGGCGTGCAGATTTACTTTACGACATGGCTGTGGAAGTTATGGAAAAATATGGTGGGGAACTGCCTCTGGATAGGAAAAAATTAATGACAATGCCGGGAGTAGGAAATTATATCTCAGCAGCCATTCTATGTTTTGGCTATAACTTTCCTGAGCCAGTACTGGATACAAATACTGTCCGTGTTCTTGGAAGAATTTTTGGGCTGAAAATTACTGATTCATCAAGGAGGAGCAAGCTTTTCTACGGGATTATGCATGATCTTGTTAATTTCTGGGATCCGAGAACTGTTTCTTTCGCTTTAATTGATTTTGCAAACGTGGTTTGTATTCCCAGTGATAAACCCAGATGTGAAATTTGTAGTCTTAGAGATATCTGTATCTATTACTCAAAGCTGTAAGCTCCGAATTGTGATTCTTAATACTTTTCACTAATTTATTTTTGAGCAACTGTATTCTAAAATATATACTCTTGTATCTTTCATGAAAATATAAATCTAGAGAACTGATTCTATAGAAAATTATTTAACCAAATTTTGGAATACTAACTTGGTATAATATTGTAAAATATTTAACAGATTGCATCTTTAATAATTTCTTTGGATTTTACATTCATTGGACATGTGGTGCGAGAATATGCGGGATAAATATATTGAAGAATTGATAAAAGAAGTTTTAGGGCCCAGAAATGGATCTGAAGAAACAATGATTGGATCAGATCCTTATACTGAATACATCACTGGAGTTATTATTCCAAAGGATTGTAAACAAAGAGAACTTAGTCCAGATTCGGAAATTCTTAATGTTGAGGGTGATGATAAGGGGGCAGAAGATGCTGATTCACAGGAAAACACATTTTCAATACTCCCATCTGAACTTGATCCTCGTGTAAGATCTAAATCATTTGGGATATCTTTCTTAGTTAAGGGTAAAGATCCTTATTTGAAAGTCTGTGTAACTTGGGGAAGATATTTCAAAGAAGAACTTATTTCAGAAAATTCTAATAGAAAGGTAGTTACCGAAACGGATTTTTCTTGGAAACGAAAACCTTACTGTGAAATTTTTAATCTCAACATGTCTGGAGAATCCTCTGAAGAAATAACTATTTACGAAGGAATAGATGGAAAAATTGTATTGAATAGTAGGGGGATAAAGGTCAATAATTCACTCCATATTATTCTTAGTCTGATAAATGAGTTAAAGATAGGAGATTGTTATGGAGACAAGGTGATTGAATCGTCTCTTTATCAGCCTTCTATACGTGTCATTCTTGGAAATGATTGCAAATTAGAGTCAATTGATTCCGAAGAAAATGATGAGCTTAACTTTATCTATAGAGAAAATCCTGTCCTAGCAAGAGGTCACATGTGTTCCTCTATATGGAAGGATGTAGATTATCAAGATAAATTTGACATTAAAGTATTATGGCCTGATGGTATTCATTTTGATAAATGTCGTGAATTCATAATTTGTGATGTAAGAAGTGAATTTGTTCCCCTTTATCCAAATCCAGCACCTATTTTTGAATGGACAAATTCTGAAATCTCGAATTCTCCAGTTTTCTCAGCTTTAAAGTTATCCGAAATGTGGGATGAAACAGAAATAAAAGATTATTTAAATCCTATCCTAAAAAGTTATGAACAATGGATTCTGAAAAATGAAACTTCACTTGAGGATTTTTCTGAGAAGGATAAAATTCTAGCAAAAAAGCTTATAGATAAACAAAAAATTTGCCTTAAAAGGATTAATAGAGGAATAGAATGCCTTCAAAATGATAAAGATATTCTTCTGTCATTTTGTTTTGCTAATAAAGTTATATGGTTACAAAACCTCTGGAAAAGGGGCGGCAAACTGGGGGAGAGTAATATTGACTTTGTTTGGAGACCGTTCCAGCTTGCATTTTTCTTAATGAATCTGGAATCTCTATCCAATAAAAACTCCGAATTCAGAGATTACGTTGATTTGCTGTGGGTGCCTACAGGAGGAGGAAAAACAGAGTCTTATCTTGCAATGATGGCATTTGTTATGGTTTTAAGACGAAGGAATGCACAGGCAAGAGTTCGGAATGGAGAAAAAGATAACAAAGATATAACTGGGGCAGGAACTTCCGTAATTTCTAGGTATACATTACGTCTTTTAACCGTCCAACAATTTAGAAGAACACTTATTATGATCACGGCAGCAGAGTACCTGCGTGTTTTCAATAATCAGGGACTTTCTGGATGGAGGCCACAAAAGTATTCTACATCTGAAGATTGGCTATACGGAACTGTAAGATTTTCTGTAGGAATGTGGGTAGGAGGAGGAGTATCTCCTAACCATCTTCGTGGTGAACAAGGAGCGATTAAAGCATTACAAAACAGTTCATCGTCAGAAGGTGAACCTGCTCAGATCGTAAAATGCCCAGTATGTGGTACTTGGCTTGCTGTCCCCAGTTCGGGTTTACCAGCCGGGGTTAATAAAATATATTTCGTAATTAAATACGAAAAAACTCTCTCTGAATTGAAGAGTCATGTTTCAAAGCTCACATCAGTATCTGATTTGATTACGGAAATTCAAGTTTTAGATGATAGATGCCTTATCAACTATTTCATAATGTATACTAAACTTGACAGCTCCAGAAAAGTTGACGAAAAAGAATTTGATGATATTATATCGAAACTTGAAAAAGAGCTTAACGTCAAAGTTGCCTCTTTCAGACCTTCACGATCTGGTTATTTCCCTTCATACAATGAAGTTGGAAGAAGAAAAGATTCACCTGTTGATTTTGAAATTTTTTGTCCGAATCCTGAATGTGATCTTAACAGTAATGTTAATCATAAGGAAGGCGTACCCTCCAATGTTTCTGGAAATTCAAAAAAGAAATTACCAGACGGTCTATTTGTGAAAGACAATGCCTCTCCATTTGCTGAATATTCACATATTCCTATTCCAGCATATACTGTTGATGAACAGATATACCATAGATGTCCAACTATTATTGTAAGTACTGCAGATAAAATAGCTAGATTGGCTTTTGAACCCAGATGTAGTTCTATATTTGGAAACATAAGTAAATATAATGGATTTTATGGTTATTACCGTGGTGACTCAGAAGAAGTATTGCCAAATAATTGCACCAAAAACGCGATTTCAAAGTATTCCTCTAATGTAAATCCATTCCTTCCGCCTGATATGATAGTACAGGATGAACTTCATTTAATGGATGGACCTTTGGGTAGTATGTTTGGTATTTATGAGTGTATTGTCGATGGGCTTATCCGCGAATCAGGTGGATCTCCAAAATATATTGCATCTTCTGCAACTGTTAATGATGCAGCGATTCAAGTTAAAAGTCTTTTTAATAGACCTTTATCCCAATTTCCTGCATATGGTTTAACTTTCAAAGACAGTTTTTTTGTTAGAATGCCTGCGTGGTCATCTGGATGGGATGAAAATAGACCTGGGAGAGTTTACATGGGAATCTATGCACCAGGAAGAGGTCCGCTAACACCGATTATAAGAATCTGGTCAAGGATGCTGCAAACTGGTGGAGAGAATTGTTCTGAAAAGGGTATTGTAAATTTCTGGACTCTTGTAGGCTATTTTAATTCTATTAGGGAGTTAGGAGGAAATAGATCACTTTTTAGAGAAGACATTATTGAAAGATTAAACAATATTTCCAAAGATTCAGTTCGAAATTTGGATGCAGAAAAAGTGGTTGAACTTTCAAGCCGGATAAACTCTACTGATATTCCACAGCTACTTGAAGAACTAGAACAGGGAAAGAATCGCACTATAAATGAAAACCCTGATGCTATATTCACTACATCAATGTTTGGAACTGGTGTAGATATTCCTCACTTATCCTTGATGGTTGTAAACGGGCAGCCCAAAACAACATCTCAGTACATTCAGGCAACTGGTCGAGTAGGAAGAGATCACGGAGCTCTGGTTGTCACATTTTATAAAGCTGGGAGAGCAAGAGATCTTAGCCATTATGAAATATTTACAGGGTACCATCATAGAATAAACATCGAGGTAGAACCTGCTTCGGTTTCTCCTTTTTCAGACGGATGTTTAGAGAAAGCAGCCGGTCCTGCAATTGTTTCTTTTCTAAGAAATATGCCTGATCCCAGTTCTAGATGGTTTGCTGAATCAGGTCATACTATTCAAAATGAGGAGTCATTGAAAGACTTTGAAATTTTTTTGCGTACTTGCTTACCTAGTGACATTTCCAAAAAAGTAATCCAGTGTTTCCGTTCTCAGTATGATCGGTGGCTTGGAATCTCACAAAAGCTTGGTTTCACTGAAAATTTGGTTTATAATGAGTATACTCTATATAGGCCTCCAGAAAAAAATGTAATACTTGGGGATCCAGCACATGAAAAGGTTGGTTTATGTGTTGTTTACAAAAACGCGCCACAATCTCTTCGTGAAATAGAAGAAACTACTGCGTTTGAGGTGTAAATATGACAAGGGAATTTCAGCATATAAGCAGATCGCAGTTTGTTCTTACTTATGGTCCGGGTTCCGTAATCGAAACTAAAAAAGGACCTCGGATTATTCCCTCACTGGAAAAAGGACTTGGTGAGAACTTTAATCCGGATACTTTTCGAAGATTTGAAATCGCAGAGACAAGGATTTCCAAGTACATTAAAAGCAGATCGGAAGAAAAAATAAATATTCGCATATTAGCTTTGCCTACAAACGCTGGACTTGGAAAGCAAAGCAATTATCGTGTTTACTCAACATATGTTTTCCCGGTGTGGAAAGTCTGCTATGGAAGAAGAGGAAATCATGCCCCCATTTTGTATAACGGATCTAAATGCCCTCTATGTGAAACTAACGATGAATCTTCTGCAGTTAGATTTGTTGCAGCGTGTCCAGATGGTCACCTCGATGAAGTAAACTGGAATTATGCTGTCCATAAAAACTCGTCATGTAAACCAGACTACTTCCGCTGGAAAGCAAATGGAAGTTCTCTAGAAGATATTATCATAGAATGTCCTATTTGTAGAGCTAGAAACAATATGAAGGAAATTTACAAAATGAATTTTTTCTGTAAGGGAAGAATTCCTGAAAGAGAATCTCCTTCTAGCGATTATTTTCCCATTTATACCAAGCCTGATAGGTCAAAAAATTGTGAAAAAATGATGAAAATAATGCAGAGGCAGTCAACTTCACTCAGGGTTTCTGAAACAATGACCCTTTTGACAATTCCAGAATTCGATAATCAGATATCAAGAATTCTTCAAAGGTATGATGTTTCAATAGCTCTTGATACAATGATGAAAATGCCTTCCGATATTTTACTTAGGATGGATGCTAATACTGTTATAGACTGGATTTCAAGTAGTCTAAAAGGAAGAATTCCTGATGATTCGCTTGAAGTTATAAGCAAAGAAATTAGAGAAAAAGGTGTATTAGAGTTCTGTGATCTTTATAAACGCTTAAACGATGAAAGCAAATCTTTCATGAGTTTAATGTATGAAGAGTTTGATTCACTGCTATCAGGAGCAGGAAGTTCAACCAAAAATTTTGTTATGGGGCATCCAAAAAAGATAATCTCAACCTCACCTCTCATTCCTGAATTGCTTGTTCACCCAATTAGTAAGATCAGAACAATCACAGTTCAGCTTGGCTACAGACGTATAGTACCAACTGCAGATGAAAGTGAACCCCAATTGTTAGTATCATCAGGTGTGTATTTACCTTCGGATGGAAGTATTTGGTATCCAGGGTATGAAGGATTTGGTGAAGGTATATTCATTACATTTGGTGAAAGAAAAATTCCTGATCTAACCTCAAAACTCGCCTACAACCTGTGGAAAGAATACACAGATTCAGGTATGAAATCTGATTCAGGGTGGTCGGAGGTTTCTGTAGAACCCGAATTTGTCTGGCTCCATACACTTTCTCATGCAGTCATCAGAGCTTTATCCTCACACACTGGTTATTCAGCAGTTTCACTGAGGGAAAGAATTTACATATCTCGTGATGGAAAAAATGGTGGTATTCTTATTTATAATACATCTCCAGGAGAAGATGGAGGAATGGGTGGACTTGTAGGGTCAGTAGACATATTCCACGAAATTATCAATAGTGCAGTTGGGAATATTTTGCTTTGTTCTAATGATCCCCTTTGTTGTGATGCAACTAAATCAGCAGACTGTGTAAATGGCGCGGCATGTTATAGTTGTCTTTTGATTTCTGAAACTTCATGTGAACATAGGAACCTCTGGCTTGATAGGCATCTTCTCATTGGAGATTGATGATGATTGAAGAAATTGTTCCTGTGGCTACGGGTGAAAAATGGGTTGGATACGGAATAAGGTCATTTAGATCGGTAATCAATGACCTGATTTCGAATTCCACTAATGAACTTTCTCTTACAGCTTATGTTCTCACAGACATGAGCATTGTAACTAAATTGAGAAATGCCCTGGAAAGAGGAGTTCAGGTTGAAATATACTTATACGAAGATGAATTTGCGACAAAAAACGAGGCTGTAAATTATATATTTAATTTACAAAAAGAATTTAGTTATCTAAAAATATACCGAGTTGAGGACAAAATACTTCATGCTAAAGTTCTTGTTGCTGATGGCAAGAAAGTTCTTTCTGGATCGGCTAATTTTACATTTAGTGGAATGACAAATAATTATGAGCTTGGTTTCTTGGTAGAGGATCCATCCATAGCGCTCCAGATTTTAAAGTTAATAAAAAAGTTGGGGGAAAAATGAGAACTTATTACCATTTTGCTTATACCTGTCCCAATTGTCATGAACCTCACGTAACTGGGAAACCAATTGAATTTGTTGACGAGAAACGTCTTAGATGTACTTCTTGTAATGCATTGTTCTATACTGAAGTAAATCTGTTCACAGCATCATTTCCCGAAACTGTAAAGTATGTTACAGAAAAGGAAGGAAAAAAAGCGGAAAATTATCTTTCCCACTTGCCTCTTATATGGAAAGTTGTGCCAAATGAAATAGAAAAATCTTATCTTGACTGGATAAAAGATAATCCTGAAGGAATATTTCTTGTCACTTGGCCATGGAATGACCTTCGTTTTATCCCCCTTCTCGCATCAGAGTATCTTTTAACTTTCCCTAACAGAAAAGTTGCAGTCATCGGAAATTATTCTATAAATACTGAAAGTAAATCTTATGTGCCTTCATATTCTTCGTATGATGTTTTTAGTAAGACTGTTTATATTGAGGGTGAAGATAATTTTCTCCCACCTAAACTAAAGCAAGAAAGCAACAATCTTAAGAGAGAAATGGTTTTTGAAAAGGAAGATGTTGTAGAGGTTAAGTATAGAAAGTTTGGTGGAAATGAAATAAGAACTAAATTATGCAGTGGTACTGTTAGAAAGTGCAAGAATTCTATAATTAGAGAAGCCGAAGAATTTGGTGGGAATTTCTTAAGAGAAATTTCTGTTCCTAAAAATAATGGAAAAAAAATTGAAGTTATAAATGAAAATGGAGAATGGAATGTTTCTCTTGAAAAACAAACTCGCTGGACAGGGAGTCTTAACTATAAGAAGATATGGCTTTGGGAACTCCTTGTTAATTCTACAAAATTAAAAAATTGTGGAACGGAAATTGAGTCTTTTTTTTACGATGAAGAAACTACTGAGAAAATTCTTGATTACAGAGCCAAGTTACACTTTTTTTCAATTGAATCTGAAATTTCAGAGGTACTTAGAAGCATAAAAATAGTATCTCCTGATGTACTTATAATTGAAAATATAGATGATATTATCTCGGATTCCAGATACTTTGGCCCTAGAACAGAAAAGCTAATGGAGTTTTTGAGAGAAGCTGATGTCAGTACAGTTCTGATGTTTTCAACTAATCCAGATATCCGTCACTTATATCGAATTGGAGAAAGCGAAACTATTTTTGGTTCTATTAAGGTATTATTTCACACTTGGGATTCCCCCTCTTTTCTTAGTGATCTGAATCTTGATAGCGGTTCAAGACACCCAAATCCTTTATCTTCAAAAATGGAACAAATGCCTAAAGAAAAGCTTAGAGAGATTAAACCAGAATACATCTCGATTGATTCCTATGATGAGATTTCTGAGTCATTGGAGGAATGCTTGAAGAGTATCGACGGGGAAACTAAAAAAGATGTAAAACTGTATTTTTCTAAAGTTTTTTCAACACTTTTAAATGTTGTTGGAGAATATGGAAGGCCTGAAGTACTATCCGTAATGAAGCAGTGGAATTCCCAATTGACTTATGATATTTTACTTAATAATCTAAGCCAGGAAATTGAACAAGAACTCTTCTATTCTTTAAATAATTCTTTGCAAAAAATTTTCTATGTTAATTCATATACTCAGAGGAATCCTCTTAGAGAAAAAATACTGGATATCATCAAGGAAATATTCAAAAAAAATAAGGAGTGCTTCGTTACGATAATTGTTCCCCGCTTCGAAGCTAAAGGAACTGAACGTTTACTTCGTCAAGAGGATTCGATATTTGAACAAATTTCATCTTTTCTAACTGTTTGTAGTTGGGATAAATTAGGAAGTATTGAAGGGACTATTCCAGAGGGCTTCAAACATTTTGTACTATCTACAGGATATCCCTCATTAAGTTACAACTTGCATTCTTCCGATGTTGATAAATTTTTCTTTGTTGGAACTACTAAAACAATAGGAAAGATAAAAGAAATTATAGACAAGAGACTTCTTGAGATAAATGCCTATCCCGTCGTCAGACTTTATGATAACAATCCTGCACCTCGCCTGCTAAGAGATCTTTTGTCTAAAGTTAACTTTGATGAGAATGAAAAATTACAATATATTCATAATTTTGAATTGGGCGAGGAAGAGTATTCTATGTTTTATTCAGGGGCGAGTACTTATGGGGAAACTTCAGATATTTCATATGAATCTAGTAATTATTATAAGTTAACTTGTGGGGAGATTGCTATCCTGTGCATTGACTCTCAAAATAGAGGTTTATTTCTTCCTCTCGATAGAGATATTATGCTTAAGGATGGAAATTCTTTCCGAGAAATATCCTTTAGTCTCGATTCATCAACGCCCTCGGTCAAAAAGGGATTAATTAATATGGAGGTTATTCTCAATCGTTTGGGTTTCTATCAATCATTTAGATCTATATTTTTTAAATTCATGATGAAGTGGGGAGACAAACTTCAATTCCAGAAAGGACCCTTTGAGTGGAAGGGATTTAAACAATTATTCAGTAATTCGGTTCTATGGATTAATCTTCTGGAGCGGGCAATTGAAATTTTTGCAGAACAGAATCGTATCTCTCTCCAAAAGTCAAAGGATAAAATTGCAAAGATTCTAGCAGATTCAGGAATTACCGCAAAGAATCCTGATTACATTTCTAGTTGGTGGACAAATTATGAAGAAGTTACAGTTGATTCTGGATCATATAAATTATACAGAATTGAGCATCCTTTCACCCCTCAAGATATGAGAATTATTTTTGAATGTATCTCTAAAATATCCTCTTTTTTAATTACTGATACAACGATTGCGAATAAATCATATGCAGCTGCTCTTACAATCCAAAATTTAAGGCGAAATGTGCTTAAGAGCTCTAGTACAAGAGAGGGTAAGTATTCATTTATTTACTCAAAACTTGAAAAGCAAATGAGTCAACTTATAAAAGATGCAGAATTATTCAAGGTTAGTTCCGTTGAAAAAGTTAATATCTCACAAGAAATTGAAGCAATGAAGATAATCTACAACTATAATGATTTCTTTGAAAGCTTCGATTGACTATTTATGCTCTTTATTCTGGTTATTCATTTTTTGGTTTTAAGTATCATCCAAATATTGGTTAGAATAAAAACTGATTCTTGAAAGCCATCTCTCTTATGCATGACGATAGGTAATAACTTATAACAACCATAGTCCATTTCTTTAATAAATCCCAGACAACGCAGAAATATCTTCATAGGCATCCACATTTCATATTTGCGAATCCCAGGAGGGCGGTTTGTGATAAAAGAAATCTTCTACGCGGTCTGTGAATATTGCTTCCTCACTCGTCCTTTCAGTGTGCCTGATTATCCTTGTATTAACGGTTTCAAAGTGGTTCAACTCAGATTTAAGAAAGTCTTTGGCATCTTCAAAGCTTTCAAAATTCCCAATTAGATAGGTCTCACCGTCTGCTGTCGAGGCCGCTTCGATGCCGTAAAAATCGATATACTCCGTTTCTTCTTCAACAGCCGAAGTTTCTTCGCGGGCCCCTTTGCTCTCCTTAGCGGCCAGTTGCCGGGTTTTTTCATCTCCATAAGCATTTCCCTTTAAGTTTTGTCCAGTTTTTTCTCCTGATCCCACAGCAACCAGAGTTCCTGGCCTTTCTGAGGCGATGAACTTCTCCACTGATAGGATAATTTTTGCTTTCGGGCTGCTGAGATTTAACTGATAAAACTTGATATTGCCTGCGCTCCCTTTCTCCTCAATGACCTCTTCTGCAATTAATTTTCTCAGGTGCTTGTAAACGGTTGATTTTGAAACACTGGTCATTCGGACAATATCGGCAACATAGAGTTTGTCTTCGTGGTGCTCTGCAAACACCTCGATTATTTTTGCCTGGGGGCATTCTCCGAAGATCTCAGATAAAATTGACATGATTTCGCCTATAGTATAGAATCTATCCTCTAACGTATAATAATTAGACGCTTTTATTGTTTTTTAGCTTTCTGATTGCTGAAAAGTTGAGAATACTTCCGAATAATTTTTCCGAAGGTAGTTGCGGTTAAGTTCCGGGCGGCCCGCTACAACCAAAAAATAAAATTCAAGTCTTACTAATTTATGTTCTCTTTTCCCGATCAGACTCCTCAAATCCTGTTTTTTTTCAACTAACAGGAAGTTCCTCTGAATCACCTTATTATAAAATGAAGCATAATTTCTATTCGGTGAAAGGGATATGACTCTCACTGTGGACATAAAAGGTGACTTCACGCCCCAGGAAGTAAGTGAAGTCATTCGGGCAGCGCTGGAGCAGAATGAGCGCGTTGCAAAATACAAAATAAAGAAGTATTCGGATATTTGTGGGAATTTTGAGGACAAATACGGGATGAGTTCCGAGCTTTTTATGGAAAAATTCGACTCAGGCGACCTTGGAGATGACGAAGACTTTTTCAACTGGTATGCGGCAAAAAGGGGACTTGATATCTGGAATAAAAAACTTGAGATCATCTCAGGGATCCGGATATGAATTTCAGGGACTATTACTTGAAAATTGAATCCTTGCTTAAAGAGTATTCCCTGATCACTCATTTTTCTGTTGATTTTGAAGAGATCACTGCTGATGCAGGGTCCTTAAAAGGTAACATAGAGCTGATGAACGGTTCTATTCTTTATTTCTTCGAGTTTGTTGAAATCCGCAGTAACAGTCCTGTACTCACGAAATACAGGTATCACTGGCAATCACCACAGGGAAATCTGGTAAAAAGGTGGGACAATGCCCCCCACCATAAAGAGCTTGACACTTTTCCTCATCATGTTCATGGTCCTGAAGAGGTGCGCCCTTCTCCTCCGGTTGACCTGAACTCTATACTTGAAGAAATTATTAATTCTGAATGAGCGAGTTTTTCTAGCCTCAAATATTGTTGGCCGGTTAATCTTTTTAATAAAAGCGATTCCATTTTTTTGGATTTCTACGGAAGGTTGTATTTTTCCCAGGAGTTCTTTTTTAAGTCCCGAGCAGTCTACCGCAGCCAGAACAAAAATTTTCTTTTATAAATACCGCTCCTGAAAATCTTCCAGCCCCACAAATTTTTCAAATTAAAAATAGTAAAAAAGGTAAAAATAAAACCCAAGAACCCGAAATACTTTTCAAACAACCTCTACAGTAAGTGTAAAGTTCTCCTCAGTTCCGGTCATATTCTCCCAGGGCCTCTTATATATTCCGTTCACCTGCTGGCTGCCCTGGCTCACGGCTTCAATAGTCCATGAATGAGTTCCCGGCACACCAACCTGACCTTCGGGAGACTGGTCCTGGGTATATCCGTCGCTGAGAATATTGAGCCCCTCACTCACGTTGAGTTCCCAGGAATAGCCTGTGGACGGGTTTTCCCTGAGCTGGAGGATAAAAATTTCTCCATTTTTGATCCTTATGCTTTTTCCGTTTTCAGCTTCGGTTATGATCTGCCCTGTTTCTATGGTCTGATCGCCCTGAGTTGTGTCACCATTAGTCACTGTTTCATCTGTTATGCCGGGCGTTTCCGGAGTTACGGATGAAACCTGTTCGGCATCTGCTGGAGTTTCATTTTCTGCGCTCTCTTGCTCTTCGGCACAGCCGGCTGCAAAGACAACAGCAGCAGTGACGAGGAACATTACTATTATCGTTGAAATTTTCTTCATAACCATTCCCTCAAACCTCTTTTCCTTTTATTTCATAATGCCTGATTTATTGTAATTTTTACTGATTATTGTACTACAGTATTAATATTACTGGCTTTTTAAAATAAACCTTGAAGAACAATTGATAACTTTTATGGGAAAACTTAAGCCAGAAACCCGGATGGAGAGAATTTTTAGACCCGTAAGCCGCAAAAAGTGGCCTCGATAGCCTCGATCTCTGGAACAGAAGGCTGAAAATCATCCCGGCAACTGACATATAATCCTTTTTTCCAGCTCTAAAACAGCTTCAGTCAAGACAGTGATCCTCCTTTCACGCAAACTATATATACTTTCCAGCTCAAACAGTAATATTGTATAAAAGTCTCTAAATTGGAGAGTGTTTTTTCAGGTAATGCTGCACCCAGGGATCAATTCGAGTGAACCTTCAGATGCATCCTTTGAAGATTTCAACTTTTTATCTCGTTTTATGAGCTTTCTATAAGGCTTACGTTATACGTTTTATAACGGGGTCGTTGCTCTATACGAGCCGGTTGGATCTTCACAAAATTGCCTGAACTGAAATTTAAAAATAAACATAAAAAACAAACAAAGCCAGAAAAGTAAAAAACTCTTTAAAACACTCTTTAAGACCTTTATTCGCGAGGTTTGAAATAAAATGTCAGAAGAATCCGATGATTCAGACAGTAGTGATAGTAGTGGTAGTAGTCGTCAGAAAATGTTCACAGCAGCCGGAATGGTTCTGTGCGTAATACAGTTTGCCTTCTTCGTGGGCATGATTTTGATGTTCATGGAGATGGACTTTGTAGAGGGCTTCAAGTTTATGCTGCTTGCGTATTCTTCAGCGTTCCTCTATAAGAACATGGAGAATTCCGGTATAATCCGGCTTGTAACAAGGAACTGATGACCCGTGTGGATTTAATTTCAGATCCACACTTTTATATCTCTGCTCTCTGTTCTGTTTCATATTTTACCTTCTTTCCAAATTTCTTTTTTTCATATTTCACCTTCTTCATCCCCTTTTCTCACGTTTAATTTTTTCATATTCCTTTTTTCACATTTTCTTTTCTTCATATTCATTTTCTCACGTTTCATTTCTTCATATTCCTCTTTTTCATTTTTCATTCTGGGTGTTTTTTGGGTGTTTTAAAAAACGATACTCCTGGGTAAGACGATGCTGTCAGCAGGACCTGCTGTGTCCCTGAAGATAAAAAACAGAGAACAGAGATCTGTCACGAAACAGAGAAATAAAATCTGTCTGATATTTTTTCAAATTTTATGCTGTGATTAAAATACTTGATTTTTTTACTCAGGTTTCATGCTTCTCATATTTTCCTGAACTCTCTAAAATATAACTAATTAATAAATAGAAAGAGAAATATAGGATTAATTTTTAGTATCAACAATAATTATTATGGGATAAATATGGATCTTTAATTTAAGGGATAAATATGGACCTTACATTGCAGATTGATACCGATTACTCGCTGCAGGAAGCAAGCGAGGTTGTTCGCTCGGCTCTGGAACATGAGAAGCATCTTGCAAAATATAAGGTACAGCGTTATGCAACGATCTGCGATGAATTTGAAGACCGGTACGACCTGATATCCACTGAACTCATCAAAAAAATTGAGGCTGGTGAATTTCTCGACGACGACAGGTTTTTCGACTGGTATGCCGCAAAAAAAGGGCTTGACCACTGGAAGAAAAAACTGAAGGTCCTTAATGCAGTCAGGTTCTGATTTGAAGGGTGCCGCCAGCTGCAAAATTTTGCTTTAATTAAACATCCTCGTTATCCCGATATTCATTTCCATTTAACTTTTATTTTTCACCTTCATTTCTATTTTAACTTTTATTTTTCACCTTTATTCTTATCTTTTTTATTAACTTTGTTTCTTTTCAATCTCCGGTTTCACTCCTAATTTCTTCGTTTTTCCGGTGTACAGTAAAAGTGTGTAAATTTAACGATACTGTTAAATAGTTAAGTCTCTATCCTTTTACATCTAAATTTTTTTGACGGTGTTCTGATGGCTGAGAAAATTAAATTAACGGAACTGGTTTTCCTGTCTGAAAAAAGGAAGAAACTTCTTCTTTTTCTTAAAGATAAGCCGAGGACCATGGCTGAAATTCAGGAACACCTTTCTTCAGTCCCTGTTTCAATCCTTCCCCAGGTCAAGAAGTTAAAAGAAGGCAAGCTTGTAGTACAGAAAGGGCATGCCTACGAGCTCACTTTATTGGGGATGATAATCGCTGATAAAATGCCTCCATTTCTGGATACCCTGGACGTTCTGGAACAGAATTTCGATTACTGGGCAAAAAGGGACCTTGAAGGGATACCTCCTTTTTTAAGCAAAAGAATTTTTGAACTGAAGGGCTGTAAACTCATCGTTCCGGACGTAAGCCATATGTTCGAGCTCAGTCCTGAATTTGTAGATAGGCTTCACATATCCACACATATTCTGGGTTTTTCTTCTTATTTTCACCCTTCATTTACCACACTCTACCCTGAAATTGCAAAAAAAGGAGTAGAGATCTCTTTAATACTTGCGGACCCTGTGATTCAGAGGTTCAAAAAGGATTATGGGGAAGAGTTGCTTACCCTTATGAATTTCGAAAACGTCAGTATATTTGCCTTCCACGGGGACGCCAGGATTGCAGATTTCACAGTAACGGACACGTTTTTCCTGATTACTCTTTTTTCCAGGGATAAATATTTTGAACACGAAAGCCTGATGAGCATTGAACCTGAAGCCCTTAAATGGGGCACCGACCTTTTCTCACATATGCTGAAAGAAGCAACCCGGGCAACGGATGTTCAGGTCTTATGAACCGGAGTTTTAAATGTATTTTTTACTCCTGTAAATCATTTTCCTCGGTTTTCTGTCAATAACCTTCCCTGTTTTTTCTTTCCTGTTTTTCCTTTCCTGCTTTTTTACTCGCTTTTTCATCGATTTTCTTTTTTCTTCTTTCCGAAAACTTTTCTTATCAGTTTTCCTATTAATTTCTCCTGTAGCCTGCCTGCACTTTCTATTTTCTTTCAGGCATAATTTCCTGAAAAAACAAAAAACTACTTTAAATATTTACAGGTTGCCTTTTTTCCAGTCCCCGGTACCTTAGATATTTTTCTACTTTAATTTTCAGGTATGTAAATGCGAATGATAATAGCAATTTCTTTAATGGCAGGCCTGTCAAAACATAATTTCCGGTTCAGGCAAAAAAGGCTATTCGGATGGTCTTAAATCAAAAAGCTTAATATTCAGGATACCAATTCCCATTTAAAATGTTAGCTTATTTATATAAAGAAATATTGGTAATATATTGGTAATATATTGTAAAAGAAAATGCTCTACTCTTTTCAGTAAATCTTAGAGCTTTTCATACCTGGAGTCAGATTAACAGTTACGAGATTTACTTTTCTATAAGGAGCTGGAAAAGTAATGGTTCTAAAAAAAATAAATTAACTCTACTTTAATTTAATGATGGGGTGACCTGATTCGCATCTTGAGGCGTTATTCTCCGGTACGGGACTCGTGCTGCTGGATTTATAATTATGAAGAAAATACTGCTGATAGATTGTAAATAAGGATCTAAAACAGGCTTAAAGTCTTTTGTAAAATCAAGTGGGTATTCAAGGGGGCAGGGGATGTCATCTGAAAAGTAAAAAGTAAACAGGGTGTGTTCATTGAAGCAAATAACGGTGTTAATCGTTTTATTTTTTTTATCTCCTTTACTGGCTGTAGTTGTGGGTTCTGATTTAGGCTCCGCCGCAGATAGTGGAAATGAATCAATCACTGCGGACTTTTCAGCTTCTCCATTAACTGGTGAAGCTCCGCTAACAGTACAGTTTACTGACAGGTCAACAGGCAGTCCTGAAACATGGGAATGGGACTTCGGAGATGGGGGTACATCTAGCGCCAAAAACCCTTCCCATACATATTCCAGGGCTGGAACCTACACCGTGTCTCTTGAAGCGGGTAACGGCGTTTCTTCGGACAGTGAGGTCAAGACGGATTATATTACTATTAAGGAAAAACCTGTGGTCCCCGTTGTAGAAGCCAGCTTCAGTGCTAATACAACTTCAGGCAAAGCGCCTCTCACGGTCAGGTTTACGGACAGCTCAGGCGGAGGGCCGACATCCTGGAAATGGGATTTCGGGGACGGGACCACTTCTGCCACACAGAACCCGGTCCATACTTATTCCGCTGCCGGAAAGTATTCCGTAAACCTCAGAGCAACTAACGGCACTGTCAGTGATGATATCACAAGATCAGACTACATTACTGTTGATGGAAATGGGCCACTGGCCAGCTTTACAGCTTCCCCGCTCGAGGGGCTGGCTCCTCTTGCCGTCCAGTTTACTGACACTTCAACCGGGAGCCCGACAAAATGGGAATGGGACTTTGGGGACGGCGGCAAATCAACCAGTAAAAGCCCTTCCCATACATATTCCGGAGCCGGGAAATATACAGTGAAATTAACAGTAACAAATTCATACGGGTCCGATACGGCTGATTCTTCCGTCAATGCATATTCAATCACTGCCCCTGTAGCTGATTTCTCCGCAAATCCGGTTTCAGGGTCGGTTCCCCTTTCTGTCCAGTTCACTGACATGAGCAGCAACGGTCCCACTGCCTGGGAATGGGATTTCAATTCGGACGGGGCTGTGGATTCGACTGAACAGAACCCCGTTTATGTATACACGTCTGAGGGGGTCTATTCTGTCACACTCAATGCAGTCAACGGCACTGCCACAGGCACTGAGACAAAATCCAGCTTTATTACGGCAGGAAATATGCCAGTGGCTGCTTTTACCGCATCCCCGCAGGAAGGAAATGCTCCTCTTACCGTTCAGTTTAACGACACTTCTTCCGGAAACGTGGATTCCTGGTTCTGGGAGTTTGGGGACGGCAATACTTCAACGGCCAGGAGCCCGTCTTACATTTATTCCAGCGCCGGGAATTATAACGTGAAATTGACCGTAACAAACTCTTTCGGGTCTAACAGCACTGAGGTCCCATCTTCAGTAAAAGTGCTCTCTGATACAGCCCCTTCCCCTGACTTTACATCAAACATTACTTCCGGCAAAGCTCCCCTTACTGTCCAGTTTGAAGACCTTTCCACAGGGGGCCCGACTGCCTGGGAATGGGACTTTAACTCGGACGGTACCATAGATTCAACCGAACAGAGCCCTGTACATGAGTTTGCAGATACGGGGTTCTATACGGTTACTTTGAGGGCAGGCAACGGCACTGCATGGGACAGCATTACCAAGTCCGAATATATTATGGTTGGAGACGGGCTACATGCTTCTTTTACCGTCTCTGCACGGGAAGGGGGTGTCCCTCTGGCTGTTCAGTTTACTGACACTTCAGTGGGTAACATAACCTCCTGGCACTGGGATTTTGGAGACGGCAGCACATCCACCTCTCAGAACCCAAGCCATGAATATACCGAAACCGGAAGTTATTCCGTAACCCTTAATGTCAGTAATGCCTACGGTTATAGCTCTGTCACATGGGCTGATTACATTAAAGCCGGTGAAGAGGAAAAGGTAAGCAGCGGGTCGGGAGGCTCTGGCGGGTCATCTGCCGGCGGCGGCGGTGGTGGTTCTCCCGAGCCTGCAAGCAATGTGGAGGTCAAGGAACTTGCTCAGGAATTCATCACTACAGGAGACCGCATTAAGTTCGAATTTACCAGAAACGCCACTGCTATTGTATATGTGAAGTTTGATTCCAAAAGGACCCTGGGAAAGACCACAACCATGATTGAACAGCTTAAAGGCAGGTCTGTCCTGACCCCAAAAGAACCTCCTGGAAAGGTCTATAAATACCTGAATATCTGGGTGGGGAATGAGGGCATTGCAGCTCCACAGAATATTGCCAATGCCATTATAGGTTTCAGGGTCAGAAGCACTGAAATTTCAAAAAACGAGACAGAGGGGCCTTCAGTTTTTATGTACAGGTATTCGGAAGGAAAATGGAATGCTCTCCCTACACGAAAAATGGGGGAAGATGGGCAGTACATGTATTTTGAGTCCAGAACTCCGGGTTTCTCTCCGTTTGCGATCATAACCGGAAAGAAAGCTATTGAATACAAAGAAAATGAGACCGAAACTGAGGAACCTCTGCCTGAGCTTCTAAAAGATAGCAGGCAGGCTGAAATGCCTGATTCCTGGTCCGTGCCAGCTGCTGAATATAAGGACTGGTCAGGAGTGTCCACAGCCATCAAGGTTATTGTCGGATTCCTGGTAATACTTCTTATAGGAATTGCTGTTACGGAAAAAAAGAAACGTTAATAAAAATCCGGCAAAAATAAAGTAGTTATGAAAATAGCCCATAAATGTAAACCGGGAAAATTCCCGGCTAATAAGCTACTATGTTCAGCTGTTTATTTTCATAATTACTTTATATGAAGCAAGCAATCACAAAATAAGAAATTTCTTTTACCGGGATAGACATGAGTTTCACGCTTAATATAGAAACTGGTTTTTCACCTCAGGAAGTACGTGAGGCTATCCGTTCTGCTCTGGAACATGAAAAACATGTTGCAAAATACAAGATCGATCGATATTCTGCGATCTGTAAGGGTTTCGAGAAAAAGTTCGGGTACGGCTCAGGTGAGCTCAGGGAAAGGTTTGAAGCCGGTGGTATTGGAAAAGATAGTGATTTCTTTGACTGGTATACTGCGAAAAGAGAGCTTGATCACTGGAACCGGAAACTTGAGATCCTTTCCGGGATTTCTTTTTCATAGTGGGCTTAATATCTTTCCAGTGAAGTCAGGCTATGATTTATTCCTGAAGTTTTCTCTCTTTTTCTGAAGTTTTCTCTCTTTTCTGAATTGTTCTTCCCTGTTGGTTGTTGTTCTCTCGCAGGTAAACCGATCTGAAATATATTTCCATCTGGAATATCTGCGCGCACGCAGGATATGCTAATTTTCCGGACCCTGTGCCTTGCAAAACACTTCGAGAAAGTGCCCTGTCACGTATCCTGTAAATTTTAAGGTCAGGGCGTATATCATATGTCTTTTGTTAAAGAGCCTGATCCGGAAAAAATGAGTTATAAATTGTAAACTTTAAGATTATTCTTACGACAAATATGATTGTATTTTTCTTTCTTCTTCACGAAGGTTTATTGAGGGACTGAGGAGTTATCGAGTTCTCATACCCGGATCTGACTTTTATTTCCTTTTTGAGATTTTTCCTGTAACTCTTTGAGTTCTGCAAGAGGGCTGAAGGTGCAGAAAACTGTTTGAAAATTAGAGGGCGTGGTAGACAAATATTTATAATAAGTATAAGTAGTTAATATTGAGATAAAAACATAAAACTTTACAGTGGGGGAAGACATAGTGAAAATTAGAGTAGTTAGTTCAAGGGAAGAAATCTTTACACTAAATCCTAATGAGCGTGTTGTTCACCTGGCCTTCAGGCCTTCGAACAAGGACATTTTTGCACTTGTAGAAACCTGCCCGAAAATTGAGGTAATTCAGCTGCCGAAATCTTACAGGCGCACGGTCTCGAAGTCTATAGAAATGTTCCTTGAAATGCAGAGAATCCAGCTTATCGAAGGGGATGTCTGGGGCCACAGGAAAGACATTAATGAATATTACAGCATTCCATCATCTGTGATCGAAAAGATCAGAGAACTGAAGATGGAGGGCACGCCTGCTGAGAGGATAGAAGAAAAGGTTGCAAGGGAAAGCAAGCTTAACCCTGAAATGGTTGCTTATATCCTGACCAAGGAAGCTTCTGCCTGAGAACCCTGAAAATAAGGAATTTTCCAGTAAGGTATTTTTCCTTTCGTTCTTATGTACAACAGGATAATATTGAAAGACTAAACATCTTTCAAATATCCTTATTTGTTCTCCAGTCCCGGATTCAGTTTTTAGTTTAAGGAGCCTGGAAACTACTCCCGTAAACCGGGCAATAACGACATTTAGCTAGCGGGAGCTACAGAGCCCGAGGATTTTTTTTGGACTGAGCCTGGGGATTATTTTTGCTTGGACTATTTTTGTTTTTTACTTTGGTGTATACTCTTAAAATTCTCGGCTGCAAAATCCTTCTATTTATTCATACCTTTTAAAAACCGTCAGAAGTAAGGTCTGGATTTTTATTGTATCCGGTTTTATAGTTCAGAGTTCTAGCTGGATTATTGCCTTAATCGCATTTTCGCCTTAATTGTATTTTCACCCAATTGAATTTTTATCTTAATTGTATTTTTATCTTAATTGCATTTTCAACTTTAAGAAACTTTAATCTTAAGCTAATTTTTTATCTTTATTGAATTTTTGCCTTAATTGAATTTTTACTTCAATGAAATTTTAAATCTTAACTGATTTTTATCCGATGAAATAGTCAAACAAGGTAATAACTTATATATTTTTGATGGCTGTAATATTTTTAGTCTTATCTTTATCTTTCTAGCTTTAGCAATGATAGGAGACTGAAGGGTGAAACTGGAACTCATAGAGCTGATTTTTCTTTCCGATAAACGAAAACAACTATTGCTTTTTCTCAGAAGCGGGACCAAAAACATGGATGAAATTACGGAAGCTCTTCAGGTAACTTCCACTTCTATCCTTCCCCAGATTAAGAAATTAAAAGATATGTCCCTGGTCTTACAGGAAGACAGGTCATATACTCTCTCTCCTATCGGAAAAGTTCTCGTTGAAAAAATGCAGCCTCTCGTCAGCACTATAGAGCTTTTTGAAGACAATTTCGAGTACTGGTCGGAAAAGGATCTGCAGGCGTTTACCCTCTCTTTTAAGAAAAGGCTTGGAGAGCTCGGTAAGTGTAAACTGATCCAGCCTGACCTCGACCGCATGTTCGAGCTCGACCCTGAAGTTGTTGAAGGACTTTCAAGCTCCGCTTACATCCTTGAAGCCATAGCTTACTTTTATCCGCCTATGATTGCTCTCTGCCAGGAGCTGGCAAAAAAAGGGGTTGAATTTTCATTCCTGATGTCTGAATCCGTCTATGAACGGTATTATACTGATTATATTGAAGATCTCAGGGATATGCTGGCTCTTAAAAACGTAAAATTTTTCCGATATTCGGGCGAGCTGAAAATTGCAAGCCTTACAGTTACCGACAAATTTTTTATGCTTTCACTCTTCCCTAAAAACCAGAGGCATTTTGACAGGGAGAGCCTTATATGCCACGAGCCTGCCGCGCTGAGTCTGGGGACAGAACTTTTCAATGAACTGCTGCTTGATTCAACGCAAATTACTGAAGTCCCTCATAAGTAACAAAAATCTGTGGAAGCAGAAAAAATAAGATGCCACCAGATGCCCTTTATATCAACTATTTTTGAGCTCTGGATGGTCTTCTTCCGGTTAACAGGATTCCGTTATTATGCCGGAATCTCCTGAATAGGATTCTTTTGACCGTTATTGCGTTTTTTTACTTCTCTGCTTTATTTTTTCGGCAATATCTACTCCAAGCCTCTTGCATTCCTGAAGGTCCTTGTCCGTGGGCTTGTGAAGGATCCTGAGTACGGGGTCTATAACGGTCATCCCCAGTTCCCTCATCTTTTCTGCTATCATTATGGGCGCTTCCCCGCTCCACCCGTAAGACCCGAAAGCAGCTCCCAGCTTGCCCTGCGGGTTGATGGAAACAAGGGTCTCATTCATAAATTTCTCCATGGGCAGCAGCATCTTGTAGTAAAAAGTCGAAGAACCAACCGCAATCGCTTCAGCTTCTTTGAGTTCTTCAGGCTTTACATCATAGAAACTGACGACCTTTACGTCCACATTCTTTGACTCTATCCCGTTCCCTATTGCTTCAGCCATATCCTTTGTATTCCCTGAGGTACTCAGATAAACTACTATTGCTTTCAACCTCTCTCCTCCTCTAGCAATAAATTATGATACCAGTGCAGTTCCGGACAAGGAGAGCAAAAACCGGCACTTGCGTATCTAAAGCTCAGAGATGGAAGGTACAACCCTGGCTTTCTCGCTCCCCAATTCGACATTATTTATAAAATTTGTTTTAAATAAGGATTTCGTCATCTTAATAAGGTTCAGTTTTCGCTGGAGGTTATCATATAAAGTCTGCCTCTATCCGTATAGGGGCTATATAGTTTACAACCTGCAGGGCGATGCTTTCAAGGAAATTGCGGACATTATGCGGAATCCTGTCCACAGTATGGGAGGCAAAATTCAGGCTGCCTATTACCTCGCCCCTGTGTTTCATAGGGATTACTGCGACTGCAGTGATCTTTTCTTTCCTTAACATGCCTGCCATCTCTTCCGCAAAAAAGCTCAGTTTATATACCGGCTTCTCAGTCCAGACCTGCTTTGCTTCCGGAGAGTCCGCCCTGTATGCATAAATTTTTTCTACAAAGTCAGAAGAAAGCCCCCTGTGTGCTACTAGGTTGATCTGGTCAAGAAGCTCGTCTTTAAGATATATGCCCCCTGCATCTATCTCCCTTATCTTCAGGCAGGAATCAAGAATAAGGTTAAGCATAGCCTGGAGGTTCCAGGTGCTGCTCAGGGCTATGCTGAGTTCTCTCTGAATCTCTAGCATTTCCCGGGCTTCTTTTCTCTCCGTGACGTCAACGACTATTCCTTGGAAGTGAGTAACAGTGTTTTTATTGTCCCGCTGGATGTATGTCCTTTCTTCAACCCAGCGAACATTTCTGTCTCCTGTAAGAATCCGGTATTCCATTTCAAAAGAGTCTAACTCTTCCCTGACAGCGCGTGCAAGGCTTTCAAAGACCGAATTGATATCTTCTTTGTAAATTATATCTCCATAGAGGATCTTTCCCGAAGTGAAGTCTTCCACACTGTATCCAAACTGTGTTATATTTTCCGAAACGAACTCCACAGGCCAGTTTTCCGTATTCTTCCAGAGAAAAGCTACTGCTGAACTTTTATTGACTATCGTTTTCAGAAGCTTCTGCATTTCCAGGGATTTTCTCAGAGCTTCTTCAATTTTTTTCCTGGGGGTTATATCCAGCACTATTCCCTGAAAGCAGGTAACACTCCCGTTTCCGTCCCTCTGAATGAAAGTCTTCTCGTTAACCCAGCGAAGGTCTCCGGCTTTTGTTAAAATTCTGTATTCGGAATTGAAGCTTACTTCCCCTTTCTGGATATGCCTCTCAAGCTCTCCTTCAACCCTTTTCAGGTCATCGGGATGTATTATTTTCCCGTAAAGGATACCCTGCGATATGAAATCGCTGGCTGTGTATCCGAACTGTACAATATTATCAGAGACAAAAGTTGCAGGCCAGTATTTTTCATTTTTCCAGAGGAAGACCACTGCAGGACTGTTGTTGATTACCGCAGTTAGCACTTTCTGCATTTCCAGGGCTTTTTTCAGTTTTTCTTCACTTCTTTTCCTCTCTGTGATATCGAGTACAACACCCTGAAAGTGGGTTACTTTTCCTTCCTGGTCTCTTTCAATAAAGCTCCTTTCATTCACCCAGCGTATTTTCCCGGCTTTTGAAAAAATCCTGTACTCCATGCTGAAGTCCGGAGCTCCCATCAGAATCCTTTTTTGAAGCTCCTCACCAACTTTATTCAGGTCTTCGGGGTATATGATGTCTCCGTACAGTACCCTGCCCGAGATAAAATCCTCCACGGTATATCCGAAGTTCACCACATTTTCGGAAACAAACTCTGCAGGCCATTTTTCCTCGTTTTTCCAGAGAAATACCACTACCTGACTGTTATTGATTATCGTTTTCAGAGCCTCTTCCCTCTCCAGGGCTGCATGGAAGGCTTTCCCCCTTTCGCCGCCTGCAACATCTGCTGAATCGGGATACCTGTTCTTTTTTTCTTCATATCCTGCATTCTTATCGTTCATCTTCTTCCAGCCGCCTGGCAAAGAGGTTCTAAATGATTTACTTACAGATGTTTTCAAAGCAGCAGACTGCCTGACTGCAAATCCGCATGTGTCCTGATTCACAGGTTTGCATGTCTGCAGGTCAGCTCCTGGTTTCCTATTCGCCTTTTTTATATAATTTGGTTTTTATCAAATATCAGTTTTTTTGGTTCTGGAATTTCCTCAAGTCTGGCTGCATTCTGCGAATTAGATAAATATTTATATCAAAATAGCCGGGCTTCTTCAACGCTGCCTTTTCTTTCTGTATTTCTTTTTGGCATCTATGGAATCTTATTTATAGTATAAAAAAGGTAATAAGATTCCGTATTCCGTGTATGTCCCGGAAAACTGTGGATTCGCTCAATCTTTCATGAACCCTTTACGAACCCCATCAGGAGAATAGCAATATTCTATCCGGATACTTGCCGACCAAAAGCGGAACCAACAGGATTTCAGGAAATGCCCGGAGTGCAGTAAAAACTGCAAACATGGAATACAAAAAATGGCAAAAAATCTGAAAAATGGCAAAAAATAAAAAAATGGATAAAGTCAAAAAAGGCTAGAGCAAAAATAGTCCAAAAACCTAAAACCTCCATAAAAGGATCTGCAGTAAGGTTTTGAGGGATACCTTACTGTGATCCTTTTATTTCAAAATCATTTGTCCGATTGGATTAATGAGTTATATTTTTCATTAGTTATATTCTTCATTAGTTATATTTTTCATTAGTTATATTCTTCATTAGTTATATTTTTCATTAGTTATATTCCTGCTCTTAGCTATTCTTTTTACTATTTATATGCTGAGTTTTTTCCTGTAATCAGGGAAAAAAAGTCTAATCTCCTCTGAACAAAAGTTTGTGAAAAAAAAGCCATATTTTTAAAAACATGATAAAAAACATACATGTGAAAAATAAACTCGGTGAACGGGTACAGCCCCTGGTGGCTAGATGTTGTGGCGGGTGTTGGTGTGATCTTGTAAATGTGTAGTTAGGGGCAGGCCCGTTCACTATGCTAAAATCAACATCAATGACTGGCTATATAAATATTTGGATATTATTATATTTAATTTCCGTTTTGTGATAGTAAATCTCCATTTTGAGGCTTTAACAGGGGTAATTTTTCCAGATTTTGTCCTTTTTATGTCCTTTTATTGTTAAACCAGAACGTTGCAACAGGAGGTCTTATCCCAGCGACACACTGTTTAATTTTTATCCCGTTTTATAACTTTCAGGTAACTCTCTCAGCCTCTTTGCAGTTTTTCTTCCCCAAGCTGTTTATACTATGAAGTTTTTTCCTATCTATACATTATCTATCTGTACATTATAATGGATTACGTTCATACTTTTCAGTGTCAAGATAACAAAGAGAGACTAACAGGAGATTCATTATGAGAAGTGCCATTATCAAAGAGGGGCCCGAACGTGCCGCAAACCGTTCCCTTCTGAAGGCAACAGGGGTCACGGACGCGGAAATGAAGAGGCCGTTCATAGCGGTTGTCAATTCCTGGAACGATATAATTCCTGGTCACATTCATCTGAACAAACTTGCTGAAGCTGTAAAGGCAGGAATCAGGAACGCCGGGGGAGTTCCTTTCGAGTTCCACACCATAGGGGTCTGCGACGGGATTGCAATGGGGCACGAGGGTATGAAATATTCTCTCCCAAGCAGGGAGGTTATAGAGGACACTATCGAGCTGATGGTCAGAGCCCACCAGTTTGACGGCATGGTTCTTATCCCCACATGTGACAAAATCGTCCCCGGGCACCTTATGGCAGCAGGCAGGCTTGACATTCCTGCAATCGTTGTAACAGGAGGGCCTATGCTCCCCGGATATGTGGACGACAAATATACTGACCTTATTTCAGTCTTTGAAGGTGTCGGCGCCTTCAGGGCAGGCAAACTTTCCGAAGCTGAGCTTGAAAGGCTTGAAAACCTTTCCTGTGCAGGAGCAGGATCCTGTGCCGGGATGTTCACTGCAAACACAATGGCATGTATGACCGAAGCCCTCGGATTGAGTCTGCCAGGGTGTGCAACTGCACATGCCGTTGACGCAAAAAAAGTTCGCATCGCCAAGGAATCCGGAGAGCGCATTGTTGAGCTTGTAAAACAGAACATAACGCCAAGGAAGATCGTCACTTACAAATCCTTTGAAAATGCCATAATGGTCGACATGGCAGTGGGAGGGAGCACAAATACAACCCTTCACCTTCCTGCCCTTGCCCATGAATTCGGGCTTGAATTGCCTCTTGAAGCCTTTGACGAACTGAGCAGGAAAACGCCCCACCTTATTTCTCTGAGGCCCGGAGGTCCCAATTTCATGCTCCATTTCGACAGGGCAGGCGGGGTCGAAGCAGTTATGCAGAGGCTTTCTTCCAAACTCCACCTTGACCAGCTTACGGTTAACGGCAAAACCATCGGAGAAAACATCAGCGAGCTTGAAATAATCAATCCGAAACTGAATGAAGAGATCATTAAAACTCTGGAAAACCCAATTCATGCAGAAGGAGGAATTGCAGTTCTCAAAGGCAGCCTCGCTCCCGATGGCTCGGTTGTAAAACAGGCTGCAGTTGACCCGAAAATGCGCGTACATACAGGACCTGCAAAAGTTTATGATTGTGAAGAAGACGCCATGAAGAGCATTCTTGCAGGAGAGGTTAAACCGGGAGATATTGTCGTCATCCGTTACGAAGGCCCCAAAGGCGGTCCGGGAATGAGGGAAATGCTCGCAGCCACAGCCGCAATCGCAGGTATGGGCCTGCTGGAATCCGTAGCTCTGGTGACTGATGGGAGGTTCTCCGGAGGCACAAGGGGACCATGCATAGGGCACGTTTCTCCTGAAGCCAGTGAAGGAGGTCCTATAGGTCTTGTAAAGGACGGAGACCTTATCGAAATCAATATTCCGGAAAGGATATTGAACCTGAAAGTCTCTGAAGAAGAGCTTGAAAAGCGCAGGTCTGTCTTTAATCCACCTGAAAAGAAAGTCACAGGTTACCTTGCAAGGTACCAGCGTGCCGTCCATTCCGCAAACACGGGCGGGATAGTGGACTGACTTTTCAATACTGCGTTTTCAGGGAGGTAAAAACCTCCTTTTTCTCTTTTTAATTTAGCCCTCCTTTTTTTAAATAAAGGCAGTCAATTTCAGGTAGCCCGTTTCAGGCAGTTATTTCTGGACTCTTTGTTTTCCTTACTTTTTATTTACAGGGTCTTAATCTGTCAGTTTTCTAATCAGGGGGTACTATTTGCAGAGTTAAATATGTCTTCTGGAAACGTTTATAGTGCCCAAGGACCATCTTTTATATTGGTTTTTAATTCAAATCCAATCGTGCAATCGTTTTATTGAAAATATACTGAGAAATTCGGGAGGACGAGATTCTGGAAGTAGAGGGGTTGTGTTCAATCTGCGGGCGCCCTGCTAAGCTTCATACATGCCATTTATGCGGAAGGCCTGTATGCAGCCAGTGCATGGATCATAAAAAAGGCGTCTGTATCAAATGTGCAGGCGGAAGGGAAGGTTCTTCACCTGTCTCTGAAGACCGCGAATTCAAATAAATCCGTAACTATCTGAAAGCCAGAAATAAAGTATCAATTAAGCGAATCAAATAAGAGCAGGATTTTTGAAGGAAATAAACAGGGTTTTAAAGCTTTCTCTGGCTTCAGTAGTTCCGATTTGTTATAGTTCCGAATGACAACTTTCATTCGTTTACAATTTTTCCTTAATAGTTCATGAAAAATGTTTTCATCTCATCGATTCTGATTTCATTTTTTATATAATGTTCTAAAAACTTCAGTATTTTAAAGTCCTGAAGTAAAATTTGTGCATAGTTTCCACTAACTAATTTTATGATTTTTTTGGTTATATTTAAAAATTTATAAATCTCTTAATCGAGCGCGAAGCGCTCGCCTTCTTTCTTTATTATATCTGGTTAAGCACTCAAGAAATGACCTGACTGTAATATTGGATAATGAATTAACTCCTTCTTTTACTGCCTTAATAATGTCTTGATTTATTACTGATTTCATTTGGTATGCTGTAATGTCAAGAACTGACTTTAATACATTCAAAATATTATACATGATACATTGAACTACAAAAAATAGTGTCCTTGCAACAGGTGATTTAGAACATGTTCGTATCTTAAAATCCTTTTTTACTCTATACCCTGTTTCTATATTCCATCTCTTCCTGTATTCTTCAGGTATTTGCTTTACAAATGTGTCTATTGAACTCACTTTTTTATTTGTTGCAAATATACTGTATTCTTTTTCTTTATCCCACACTGCTACAATGTTAAAAGTTTGTTCTTCTCCTTGAAACTTATATTCAAAAACCGTAGAAGTATCTCTATTTTCTTTTCTATGCCTTTCAAGCATCTCCTTAATTCTTTTGTTTGATTTAGCTGCAATTACGAAATCGACTTTGTATTTCTCCATCTTTGAGATAACTTTTCTGTTAAAAAATTCTCTATCCATGTATACTGTTCCCACTTTTACTCCCATTTTTTCAACCCTTTCAAACAATGATTCCATAAGAATTGAATAATCTTTGCTTAATCCGTTGATGTCAATAACATCAAGTGTTAGCTTAGAATTCCCAATTACATCTAAGGTGCAGAAAGAATATCCCCATGAAGTTCCATTCTTTGGTTTGATTCCCCTTACACAGAGAGTGTCTCTGCATCCATAATATTCAACGTCATGAAAGTCAATAGCGATGTCATGAACATTGTTTTTAAGCTTCATCATCCTAAAAATTTCATTATTTATTTTTCGGAAAGAAGAGAGGATATATTCAATAGAATTGGATTTTATGTAATTGAAAATAGTATCAGCTGAAGGTATTCTTGTGTTTGGAACTTTTGATTTGAGATCATTACTTGCAGATTCAAGAGAATCAGTAGAAGATGTTGCCGCATGAAGTAAAACGTTAAGAAACTCTTGATAGCTGTAGTTTGCTCCATCGGGTAAAGTTATTATATCAACGATGCTAAAGAATTCAGAAGACAAAGCCAGTAAACTGGCTGTGTCTACATCAGACATGGAGTCGTTTTTTGGAGTCATAGCAAACGACTTCATAGTCTTCAATACTTTTTTTGATTATACCTTCAATTGTAAAAAACAGGTTTCGGAACTAAGGATATTCGGAACTACTGGGCTTATGTTAGCTCACCAGCCGTGAATCTCTCCTTCTGGCTCTTCCTCATCGCGGTAAAAACGAAATTCTTTTTTATCGGGATCTTCTACGAATACAAACTTTTCTTCAATTCCCACTTTTGCGAATGCAAGAGCATCATCTCCGTTCCTTATAGCCGGCAGTATATCCACATCCACATGGTCCTGGATGCTGCTCTCCGGAAGAAAAGCCGTAATAATAAACCAGTCAATACCGCCCGTGTAACTGCTGCTTACATACCGGCTTTTGTCTGGCTGAATCTTCGTAGCCTTCTGATGCATTTCGCTCCCGTCAGCCCTGTAAGCCACAAACCGAATTGTGTGCTTTGTTTTATTTTTAATTATAGCCATTACCCCGCTCCCTTTACTGATCCGGTGATATTTTTCCATTTTAAGGAATTTATATATTGAATCTACTTCCTGGAAGTAAATACTTTTTGATTCAAAGTTTTTATAAGTTGTTGGCCTCCCGAGTCCCGTCTCGCCCGAGTGCCGCCTCGCCCGAATTGCGCCTCGGGAATACGCGGTCCTTTTCACTCGCTTCGCTCGCTCAAGAGGACTAGTTTCCGGGTTTTTTCTCTAAGCTGAATTCAGGAGGACTAATCTATGATAAATAAAGGCGAGCTTACTCAAAGGGTAGCAAAAAAAGAGTATTTACGATTAATTTTGACCAGTGAATCCTTATCTGCCATGCCAGACTGTTCTCTACCTTTTTATATTCGTGCTTTTTTACTTTCCGGCAGCCCTCCGGACAAGTTTATGGAGTCAATTTATTTGTTCTGCGGACTAAAGACGGTTTCCCGGGAAAAGAAACTTATTTTCACTCAGGATTCCAGGCTTCGATTCAGGGGCGGATTAAACTGCGTTCTGGATATCAATCCGTATTTTAATAAATTAAACGAGAAAGTTAATAGGGTGCCTTTCTACTGGCTCTATATCAAGGTCGGCTACGGCTTCGGCAATCATAATATCACTCATTGCAGCCATGGGGAAAACGTATTCTGCATATTCTATAGGGCCGTAGAGGATGAAATCTCCGGCTGCAGCCTGCTGGAGGCAGGTAGAGCCTATGTCGCAGATCTTATACAGGACAGGGTCTTTTTCTTTCTGGCGGTTCAGCCAATTCCAGGCCGAGGGGGCGTTATGGATTCCTGAGCCTGTGGGATGGCCCCATTTTGCTTTTGCGGCAATCGTCATTCTGAGGGCTATTCCGGCTCCGTTTCCCATGGGAGTTATGCTCGGGTCTATAAGTTTGTTTACTATCCCGCACCTATCTGCAATTGAGAGAAGGCCTTCTTCTAACAGTCCTGCACCTGTCTCGAGCATTTCCATTCTGCCCTGAAGGGAGGAGTCTTTGGCATTGAAGCCCAGGATAATGGAACTGTCTATGTCGGATTGTTCAAGGGCTTTCATTTCCGATGTGTTTATGCTCATATTTATGGAGTTATATACTGCCCTGTCCGCAAGCCCGATCTCACTCACGTATCCGGCAGCATGCGCACGTACAGGCCCTTCGGGAGAATCTATGAGAAAAGGAGAATCCGAAACCTCTGCAATAAAATCAATATAACGCGTGATACTCTCTGCGGTTGTGCCAAAGATGTGAACCATATGAGGGTTTCCGGTAGTATCCGAACCCGACTCCTGTAGATTTACGAGTTTTTCGGCAGCATCCCTGTCAAAAAGACCTTTTGCGGCGTCTTCGACAATCTCGTGCCTGTTGTAAAATATGGTCCCTGCAAGTACGGTAGGGAGTTCTCCAGGTTGTCCGCCCACTTTTATTCCTGCAATATTGGCAATTTCCTGCTCTTTCTGGAACTTAAACATTTTTGCACCCTCGAAATCCACGTTTATAAAAAATAAAAAATCATTGAAGTTTTAAATTCATTAAGGCTTATCATTGAAGTTCTAAATTTATTGACGTTTAAAATTTATTGAGATTTAGAATTCATCTTTATTGACCCGGGACTTCTCTTTATCCATTATTTTTTCAAAAGATCAGAGGCTTTCCGCAGTATAGATTATTCCTGCTTTTGAATCCATTACGAATTCCCCTGAAATTATTACATCTCCTGAAGTGGGGACTGCAAAAGAAGTCTGCCTTTTTTTAGGAGCGCAGACGAGCATGGGCTCTTCAGGGTACGCTTCTCCTTTATCCCTGTAGTCCTCAACAATCCTCCTGATCTCTTCAGGGTCATTCAGCCCAATTCTATTGAGAACTGTAACCTGCTGCTGGAAGCGTTCGACTGCAGTTCCGGATATGTTTTCTATAAAGGGAATTGCTCCCTGTGAACCGGTAATCCTGCCCTGTTCATCAATTCCGTTTGCATGGATTGCGAGGAGAGAATGCCCTGCCAGGTGGCCTCTTGACTCGGTTCCGCAGACCAGGACGTACCTGATATTGGAGTTTGAAATTACATTTACTATTATCTTTTCTACTCCCAGGTTTTCGGTTTTTGAACTGCCCCAGATAGCAGCATCAGGGCAGGCATCAAGGTGGCTTGCAAGAGTTACCACTGCAATTCTTGAATCGGGTTTTCCTGTAACATAGTCCCCTTTTACTGGGGGCCAGTTTTCTGCGATAAGCTTCAGTGAATCACCTTTTTTCTTTCCTTGTTCAGGTGGGACAGCGCACTTGCGAGCATAATGGCTTTTGTAAAATGCCCGCCGACCCTTGATGTGTCCACAAATACGTAATCGTCCATCAGAACAGGCGCTCCGAGCCCGTCACCTCCACCAAGGAAGGCAACTGTCCTGAAAATGAGGTTGCCCGATATTCCGTCAGGAGCGATGATGAAGTTAGATTCCTTTACGGCATCTTCAATAAGGATTGTGTAGTGTTTGGTGTTAATTCCAAGCTCCAGGGCTCTCCCTGTTATAAATTCCCCGTCTGCGAGAGTCCTGTCCACACGTCTGTCCCTTCCTATATCTCCCATCCTTCCTCCGGAAAGGACTCCTACGGCAGGCTCGACTCCCAGCCTCCTGATGTGCTCTGCGCCAAGCGTGATCATTCGAAGCTTGTCCGAAATCGTGTTTCCTTCATCTATTCCGACAGGAGCGAGGAAAAAGGGTGTCCCGTCTGCTGTCAGGAGAAGGGCAAGCCTGCAAATCCTTTTCATTCCAAGGGCTTTTTTAAGGCTTGAAAGGGTTCCTGATGCTTTTGCAGTGCCTCTTATTACTGCATCAACCTTTCTTGAAACCAGGAGGTCTGAAAGGACTTTTTCGGGGTCCTCGGTATCTATAACCTCAAGCCCGGTTCCTATTTTATCGATTTCCTTTTTACTTCCTACAAGGACTACCTGTGCATATCCCAGTTCCTGGGCTTTCCATGCACTCTCAAGAGTCTTGTGATTGGGGTCTCTTATTCCCATAGCCACTCTTGCTCTGTTCGCCCGGGCTCGTGCTTCGATAGCTTCAAGGAGGGCATACATGCCGTTCTTTTCCATATCTATCCAGCTTTTATTTAATGCTTAAGTAGTTCAAAGAAAAACAAACACACATATTAATTAATTTTGCCCCTCCCGAGTTCCGTCTCGCCCGAGTTCCGTCTCGCCCGAGTTCCGTCTCGCCCGAGTTCCGTCTCGGGAGGACGGTGTCCTTTTCTCTCGCTTTGCTCGCTCAAGAGGACTAATTTATAGTTGACTTGCTCAGGAGGTCTAATTATAGTTGACTTGCTCAGGAGGTCTAATTATAGTTGACTTGCTCAGGAGGTCTAATTATAGTTGACTTGCTAAGGAGAGCTGGTTTATAGATAGTTGATTTCTTTTAAGTTGGAGGATTGAATTATAAGTTATTTATCCATGAAAGGTTTGAGGAAATTGTAAAACAGGGGGCAGGGGTCATTTTAAAAAAATTAAAACATATAAAGTTAATAATGAGTTCTCTTTTTATTGGTATGGTTTAAGATGATGTCGGCAATTGAATGGGCTGAAAAATACCGACCCCGGACCCTTGGAGATGTCGTGGGGAACAGGAAGGCAGTGCAGGATTTGAGAAAGTGGGCTGAGGAATGGCAGTCCGGGATTCCTGAGAAAAGGGCAGTGATTCTTTACGGGCCTGCAGGGATAGGGAAGACTTCAAGCGCTCACGCACTGGCAGGGGATATGGAATGGGAGGTTATAGAGCTCAATGCAAGCGACCAGAGGACTGCAGGTGTTATTGAGAAGATAGCCGGCTCAGCAGCGTCAATGAATACTTTTTTTGGGGGTAAGCGGCTCATTATACTTGATGAAGCTGACAATCTCCACGGGACTGCAGACAGGGGCGGGATGAGGGCCATTTCCGGGATCATAAAATCCACGCTCCAGCCGATAATACTTATTGCAAATGATATTTACGGGTTAACTCCCACAGTCCGGAACATTTGTCTGGAAATTAAGTTTGGGTCCGTGCAGAGCCGGTCCATGGTTCCCGCTTTGAAGAAGGTCTGTGAATCTGAGGGAGTCTCCTGCAGCCAGGAAGCTGTCCTGCAAATTGCAGAAAATGCGGGCGGAGACTTCAGGAGCGCTATCAATGATCTTCAGGCTGCAGCTAACGGGAAGAAGGCTCTCGAAGCTGAAGATATCAGCACTGCAGGCAGAGATGTTAAAGAGAATATCTTTAAGGCGATGCAGAAGATCTTTAAAAGCACTGACTGCAAAAGGGCTCTTGAATCCGCATACGGGCTTGATGAGAGTCCTGAGGATCTTGTGCACTGGATAGACGAGAACCTGCCAATCCAGTACGCGCGGAAGGATGGCGACCTCGAAGATATAAAAACGGGTTTTGGCTACCTTTCAAAGGCTGACATTTATCTCGGGCGCGTGAAGAAACGCCAGAACTACAGGATGTGGAGGTATGCCAGCATGCTCATGGTCTGCGGGGCTGCCCTTTCAAAGACAAGACCGTATCCTGGCTTTATTAAGTACCAGCAGCCTTCACTCTGGAGAAGGCTCGGGCAGACCCGTTCCAGGCGTGATATGCGGGATAATATTGCTTCAAAGATCGGGGAGCACAGCTTTGAGTCGATGCATTATTCCAGGAACAACCTTTTAGGTTTTTATTCAATATTGTTAAAGGATGAGGCGTCTGCTGTTGAACTTACTGCAAACCTCGGGCTTGAGCTTGAAGAACTGATGTACCTTTCAGGAAGCGCAAAGGTCAGCAAAAAACTTCAGAAAATTTACGATGAAGCCCAGAACCTTCTGGAAACGAAAAGGGATAGAACTGAAGAACAGGAATTTTTTAAGGCTCCTGCTCCTGCGGCAGATGATAAACAGGCAACTCTCCACTGTCCGGTTAATATTCCTGAAAAAGAAGGGAACGCTTCAGCCGAAAAACCCGAATCTCCCGGTCCCCAGTCTCCGGAAAGAAAGCAGAAAACCCTTGACCTTGGATTTGACACACCTCAAAAGCTTCCTGAGAAAAAAAGGTCTTCAGAAATGAAATTGCCTGAAAATCCTGAGCCTGCAGAAAATAATCTGTTCTCTCTTTCTGAGCCTCTGCCCGAAAAGGGTCCAATTCCTGACTTCGCAGGGAAAAAGTCCCTTCCTGAACTCGAAGAAGAGAAGCCGTCTCTTTCACCGTTAAAAAAGATGAGTCCGGCCAATAAAGAAGCTTCAAAACAGGGAGTGAAACAGGGAGCATCTGAAAAAGGTTCGCCTGCTGCAGATACGCAGGGAGGCATGGAAGATGGTTCGAAAAAAGCCGAACCTAAAAATCAGAAAACACTTTTTGACTTTTAAAACACTTTTTGAGTCTTAAAACACGCTTTGACTTTTAAAACACTTATTGAGTCTTAATTTCTTTCTTAAATAATAATCAATTCACTCATCCATAATCAACCAATTAATCAACCAACCAATTAATCAACCGATTATAAACCAATTAATCAATTATTTCCCCTGTGGTTCTACAGTCAAGAAAGTGTTTTTCATTTTTTACTTTTCCAAGCCCTGTTAACATCAGAACTAAATTTTCATTGCCAGTGTAAGTATATAAAATATCTATGAGTGTATTATGCAAATTCTCACTTATACAGAAGAGTGTGAGGATTTTTGTGAGCGGAATTACGGGGTTGACTTTTAATGAAAAAGAAGTTGCTGGTGTGTTTGGGAAGTTTGGACTGGAATCCGCTCACAAATATCACTATGCAACTTCCGTTATAAATACTTTTTTAATATATTTAGTATATCCCATCCCTGTTATATTTGCCTGGTCATTTGTCAGATGTTTCCCTGATTTATTTTACAGATTTACCGGAATCGCAAAACATAAATGATTTTTCTGTACTTTTCCGGCTAAAAGTGACTGAGTGGAAGAAGTTATTGCTACAGGGCGGGGTAAGGCTAAGTAAAACTTGAGTAATTGAGGTTGATAAAATTCGGGTAATTAAAGTTGAGAAAAACCCGGTTAACATTAGGAACTAATGAGATAAAACGGGATAGTGTTAAACAAAGTTGAGAAAAAAGCCGTTAGAAAAGTTGTGAGCGGGTTTGGGGAGTTTGGGGAATAGTTGGGGGGAATAGTTGGGGGATATGGGTTTGGGGGTTATACTATGGAAAAGAGACCCGCTCACTTAGCATCAGTAATCATACATCCTATAAATAACTTTCGATTATATTCCACTTAATTTATAATTACAGTCTTATTGTTAAAATTTTATATAACTGTATCTTATGATGGTGTTTTTATAATCTACTTTCCTCCCGGTAAGAAATCCGAACACTCATTCACATTAAAAGAAACATAAATAAGAATTAGTAGTACTGATCATTGATTCTCAAGATGGTTAAAAGAACACGATAAAATTATTTAAAAGGACAGAGAAAATCTTTCAGGCAACAGGCTCAATAAGCTAATATAAAAATTGGTATGAAGATGATATCAATGAAGCTGGTAAGAATTATTATGAAGGTAGTAGACTGAATAAAGCTGATTTAAGAATTAGTATGAGCGGGTTGGGGAGTATGAATTGGGGGTGTTGGGGGGTTGGGGTTATCTTACAAAAGAGAGACCCGCTCACATATTACATCATGCTAATCTCTTATAAATATATTTTGCTTGTATGTATTCTTGCTTAAAAAGTGTTGAAAGATGGCTATTAAATGCAGAACTTTTCACACGCATGCTGTGCTGTATTAATTTCCTGCTTCTTTTCTTCTCCTTGCCAGCCTTTTTATGGCGGTATGTGAAAATTAACTGGTATATAACGATTTCTGATTTGTGCTGATTTTTGACAGTTTTCTCCGAACAAAAGACATATATATAACTAGTGACATGTTGGACTTGCATTTCAAGCGGTTGCCTTTAAGGCTATCATAAAGAATGTTATTAGCAGCAAACTGGGCTCGTGGTCTAGTCGGTTATGACATCGCCTTTACACGGCGGGGATCCTGAGTTCGAATCTCAGCGGGCCCACTTTTATCATTTCTCTTCTGAATCTGGTTTATCAGATTAATAAAGGTTTTTTTTCTCTCTTTTTCAGTCCTTTTTCTGCCGAAACAGGGTAGTTTTCTTATATGAAGGGTCATTAATCTTTATCTTGTCCACAAAAACTTCAGGTTAAATTTTTTCTTTTTCAAACTTAATACTTTATATAATACTGATATCGTTATATAGAAAGGAGAACGATAAAGAATTAGAATCTTTGTTACCTACAAAAAGATACGCTTTAATATATTTTGAAAGCGTTAATCCTTACAAAGATCACTTCAAATCACAGTGGGGGAGGAGTTAGTATTGAAGAGAAGAAGCAGGACAGATATTGCAGTAGATATTTTAAGAGTGGCGATGAACGGGGCAAAGAAAACACATATTGTTTATGAAGTAAATCTGAACTTTAACATTGCTCAGAAGTATCTGGAAATGTTGAAAGAAAAAGAGCTTATCAGGCATGAAAACGGTGTTTTTATAACGACTGATAAGGGAAAAGTTTTCCAGGAAATGGCTAAAGAACTTAAGCTATAAGCATATTTTTTTCTTTAACTTAACTTTTTTTGTAACTATTCAGGTAGCCTTAACGAGGCTACACATTTTTCCTCGTTCCGAGGAAAAATTGGATATAAAATGATTCCTTTTTAGCTTTATGAAACGTGATGAGATTCTTTCTTACTGTGCTTCAAATCCTGAAATTATTGTAGCTTACATTGAGAGTTTAGAATCTCAAGTTAAAGAACTCACTGAAAGACTTGTAGCCTTAGAATCTCGTTTAAATCAAAACAGTCGTAACAGCAGTCGACCTCCTTCTACTGATTATTTTGTCAAAGAGAAACCTAATCCCAAGAGTCTGCGTAAACCAAGCGGGAAGAAACCTGGAGGTCAGGAAGGTCATCCAGGCACGACTCTTGATATGGTTGATCATCCTGAGTAGGTAATAGAACATTCTTTGACCTGCTGCAAAGAATGCGGATCTACCCTTGAGAATGTTGAAGTTGAAGCTTATGAGAGAAGACAGGTCTTTGACATTCCTCCCGTAAATCTAATTGTTACAGAACATAAAAGTCAGATTAAAACCTGTCCTTGTTGTGGAAAGTTGAATAAAGCCGTTTTTCCCGAATCAGTGAAATATCCGGTTCAGTATGGCCCTAATATTTTAGCTTCAGCTATTTACTGTAAAAATTACCAGTTTGTTCCTTATGATAGAATTTCTGAGTTATTTGAAGACATTATGGGAATAAAAATCTGTCCTGCTACGATAATTAGAGCAGAAAGAGAATGTTTCCAGAATTTAGAGGAATTTGAAAACGTTATTAGAGAGAAGTTATTAGCCTCGCCTGTAATCAATTTTGATGAAACTGGTATGAAGATTGAAGGAAAAAGACACTGGCTTCATGTAGCTTCTAATGAAAAATACACATGTTATTTTGCTCATACAAAAAGAGGAGCAGAAGCAATAGATGCTATGGGAATTCTTCCGAAGTTTAAGGGAGTAGCAGTTCATGATGGATGGAAACCTTACAACGTTTATGATTGTGATCATGCTCTGTGTAACGCTCATTTACAGAGAGAACTTACAGGAATTGAAGAGAACTATAAACAGACATGGGCTAAAGAGATGAATGAACTGCTCACTGAGATGAAGAAATACACTGATGAGTGTAAAGAGCAATTAAGAGAACCTGATTTTGAGCAAATTAAAGCATTGGAAGAAAGGTTTGATGCAATTATCATTAGAGCGCTTGAAGAAAATCCGCATTCTCTAAATCCTGAAAAACAGGGAAAACGCGGTAAAAATCCAAAAACAAAATCAAGGAATCTGCTGGATAGGTTTATAGAACACAAAGAAAAGATTCTGAGATTCCTGACAGATTTGAAAGTTCCATTTGATAATAATCAGGCAGAAAGAGATATCAGGATGATGAAACTACAGCAGAAAATATCGGGAACTTTCAGAAAAGCAATGGGAGCGCAAGCTTTCTGCAGAATTAGGGCGTACATTTCTACAGGAAAAAAGAACGGTTTACCTGTTTTAGAGGGTATTCGTGCGGCGCTCATAGGAGCGCCGTTAACTATACTCTGAGCAGTTACCTTTTTTTATTCTTTTTTAATTTTAATTCTTTTTTTGACCAGGTTATCGGCTCAATTTTTCTACTTTTTTCCTTTTCATAAGTACAGTATACAGAGTCCTTAAATTGCCCTTTTTTCTTTTTCAAGATTATATACTTTAAATTATTGTATTTTTTCAGGCTCTGGATCTCTGAATTTTACTTATTCTCTCTTTATTTGTCGAGCTTAATGGTAAAATCTGGCTGAAAATCTGGCTGAAAATCTGGCTGAAAATCAGATCAGATAAATTTCAGGATCAGAAGCAATCCTGCACCCTGGTGATATATGGCAGTTAATTAAAATATCTTTAATTATAATTATATTAGTTCAGTAATACTTTTTCTAAACATTTTTACTTCCCCGTATATATAACCGCTTTTAGAAACATATATATTATGGCGATAAAGGCACTTTTTTTGAACTGCACACTTAAAAAATCGCCACAGATATCGAACACCCATGCTCTGATTGATAAGGCTGTGGCTATTTTTAAAGAACTTGGTGTTGGTAGTGAAGTCATACGGGTTGTTGACTACAATATAGCTTTCGGGGTTTCTTCGGATGAAGGAAACGGGGATGAATGGCCTTTCATACTTGAAAAAATAAAAGATTGCAATATTCTGGTTATAGCTACCCCTATCTGGTTTGGAGTACTTTCTTCTGTAGCCAAAATGGTGATCGAAAGGCTGGATGGGACATATATGGAAGGAGATCCAGAAACCGGGCAGTATCCTTTATACGGAAAGGTTGCAGGGGTCATGGTTACGGGAAATGAAGACGGGGCACATGATGTATGTTCTACCATACTTTACAACCTCACGCACCTCGGATGTACCGTGCCTCCCAATGCGGACTGCTACTGGGTTGGAGATGCAGGTCCGGGTCCCAGCTATATAGAAGCAGGAGGGGAAAGACACCTTTATACTAATCGGACAGCGAGGTACATGGTGCATAACCTTACTTATTTCGCAAAGCTTCTGAAAGAAAACCCTATTCCAACCAGCCTGAAAAAGCTTGATGAGGAGGCAAAAAGAGTAAGTAATAAGGGCTAAAACTGCCCTGAAAGCACCAGATTAATCTTCACTATTTTACAAGTTTTGCTGGGCAGCATTTTACTGATCGAGATGGAGGGGAGTATTTGACTGAGGGGGATAAATCCACTATAAAACTTAAGGTTGCAGAAGCCGATCAACGCGATGTGGGAAAAGGAATTGTCCGGATTGACGAGAAATTCCGGGAGAAACTGGGACTGAAACCTTTTGATGTTGTGGAAATCAGAGGTGGAAAATCAACTTCTGCTCTGATAGGGCGTCCGTATCCCAGTGATTCCGGGCTTGATATTGTCCGCATGGACGGGCTTATCCGTATGAATGCAAAGACCAGCATAGGGGAATATGTGGACATCCGCAAAGCTGATTGGAAAGAAGCAAAGAGTGTGACCCTTGCGCCTGTAGCCAAGGGCATGCAGATCTACGCTCCCAGTGAGACCCTCAAAGCCGTATTCATGAACCGCACGGTTTCAAAAGGGGACTTTATCTCTACCACAAGCCTTCGGAGGTCGCGGGAAAGGGAAACTTTCGGCAAGGGGGTAATGTTCGAGGATTTCTTTCAGGACTTCTTCGGACAGGGTTTTGGGCAATCTTTCGGTCTTGGGGAAATAAAACTTCAGGTTGTATCCACCTCTCCGTCCGGGATAGTAAAGATTACGGACATGACGCAGGTGGAACTTCTGCCGGAAGCAACGGAAATAACTCCTGAGCAAAACATTCCAACTGTAATGTACGAAGACCTGGGCGGGCTTAAAGACGCCATTGGCAGGGTCAGGGAAATGATAGAGCTGCCTCTGAAACACCCCGAGCTCTTTGACAGGCTCGGAATCGACGCTCCCAAGGGAGTGCTGCTTCATGGCCCTCCCGGGACGGGCAAAACTATGCTTGCAAAAGCCGTTGCTAATGAATCGGATGCTTATTTCATTTCAATTAACGGCCCCGAGATCATGTCAAAATACTATGGGGAATCCGAGAGGGCAATAAGGGAGATCTTTGAGGACGCAGAAAAGAATGCTCCTGCGATTATCTTCCTGGACGAAATTGATTCTATTGCCCCTAAAAGGGCTGAGGTCACGGGTGAAGTTGAACGGAGGGTGGTCGCCCAGCTTCTTTCCCTTATGGACGGGCTTAAAGCCCGCAAGAATGTGATTGTTATAGGGTCTACCAACCGCCCTGAAGCCATAGATATCGCACTCCGCCGTCCTGGAAGGTTTGACCGGGAGATTGAGCTCAGAGTTCCGGACACGGAAGGCAGGCTTGAGATTTTCCAGATTCATACAAGAGGGATGCCCCTTGCGGACAACGTAAATCTTATGGATTTTGCCCAGATAACCTACGGTTTTGTGGGGGCAGACATTGCTGCACTGTGCCGGGAAGCAGCCATGAGTGCTCTGAGGCGTATTTTGCCGAAAATCAACCTCAACGAGCCTGAAATCCCGGGTGAGATCCTCGATTCCCTTCAGGTAACAAGGGAAGACTTTGAAAATGCCCTGAAAGATGTCCAGCCGTCTGCCATACGAGAGATCCTGATAGAGGTCCCCAATATTGGCTGGGATGACGTGGGAGGGCTTGGAGAGGTAAAAGAGCTCCTGAAAGAGGCTGTGGAATGGCCGTTGAAGAGTCCAGAGTCTTACAGGAATATAGGGGTTGAGGCTCCTAAAGGCGTGCTCTTATACGGTCCTCCGGGTACCGGGAAAACCCTCCTTGCAAAAGCTATTGCCCACGAGTCCGATGCTAACTTCATCACAGCCAAAGGAAGTGATCTCCTTTCCAAATGGTACGGTGAGTCTGAAAAAAGGATTGCAGAGGTATTTACGCGCGCAAGACAGGTCGCTCCGTCTATAATTTTCCTTGATGAACTCGATTCCCTTGCGCCGGTCCGCGGGGCTTCCACAGGTGAGCCTCAGGTCACAGCAAGAATCCTTAACCAGCTCCTCTCGGAAATGGACGGGCTTGAAGAGCTCAGGGCTGTTGTGGTAATCGGGGCAACCAACCGTCCTGATATGATAGACCCTGCCCTTCTCAGGCCTGGGCGTTTTGATGAGCTGATCCTTGTTCCTGTACCTGATGAGGGGGCACGCAGGGAGATTTTCAGGGTACATACCGAGAATATGGCTCTTGCAGAAGACGTTGATATTGAAAAACTTGTTTCTCTTACAGACCAGTATACGGGTGCGGATATTGCAGCTGTATGCAAAAAGGCGGGAAGGTATGCCCTGCGTGAAGATCTGCATGCAAAAAGCGTCAGACAAAAACACTTCCTTCAGGCAATTGAAGAGACAGGGCCTTCGGTCACCCCGGACACAATGAAATATTACCAGGCAATAAGAGGAGAGCTGAGAAAAAGAAAATCAAAGGAAATAGAGAGCCCTTACTATATCTGAGTACAGATAATGGGTTATACCTGCACTCGTATTGCAGATTGTACCTGAATTTGTATGGCAGGTTATATCTTAATTCTTATGGCAGGTTTTGTCTGAATTCATATTGCACAGGCTATATCTGAATTCATATTGCCGATTGTATCTGAATACGGATGAAAAGGCTCAAGGGGAAAATTCTGTTTTTATTTCCTTCTTTGAATTTTTTGTTATTTTCCTGTCTCTGCCTGCTCATCGGTTTATTTTGTTTGACTTTAGTTACTTCTATTGTCCCTTCATGTTTATATGTATATATACACGTATAAATATAAATATGTATTTATATTCATGTTTCTATTTAGATTTATATTTCTATTTATATTTCAACTCTCTATTTTTTATCTTCAATAAAGATTTTTTATCCTCCAGGCTCTTTTTTATCTTTGCATCATAAATTCTCTAATAATGTCTTCATGCTATTTTTGTTAAAACATGGTTATTTTTTAATTAAATTTATTATTGACAACCTGTTACAGATAGCAATTCCGGATCAGAATTAAGGGCCTGCGGAAGCAATTTATATATAAACTTTTAAAATTATGTTAACCAATGGCATTAAATATAATAATTACTATCGGTAATATATATGCTGCTTCCAACACCCGAAGATCTTAAAAAAAGAAGAAATGAACTCGGGCTTACCCAGAGCGATCTGGCTAAAAGAGCAGGTGTAAGCCAGCCTCTTATAGCCCGCATAGAATCTGGAGACGTAGACCCGAGACTCTCAACGGTCAGGAAAATTCTTGATGCTTTTGAGGAAGCTGAAAAGGAAAGGCAGATTCTTATAAGGGACCTTATGCACTCCCCTGTCCTTCATGTTTCGCCTGAAGACTCGGTAGAAGAAGTGGTTAACCTTATGCATGTTCATGGTTTTTCACAGATTCCCGTGCTTGACAGGGGTATACCTGTTGGGAGTGTTTCTGAAGACATGATTGTAAGGCTGATGGGCGAGAGCAAGAAAAAACCAATCTCTCAGTTGAAAGTTTCAGGGATAATGGGGGAGTCATTCCCTACAGTATCTCCCGGAATATCTATTTCAGTAGTTTCGCATATACTCGAAGGAAATCCTGCTGTACTTGTGGTAGAAAAAGGAACCGTCGTGGGAGTTGTAACAAAACACGACGTGATGAAGCTCCTTCAGGGTCAATGAGTTAATTTCTTTTTCTTTTTTCATGAGTTCAGGAGTTGAGTTTGAGCAGGGAAACACATAAGTTATATACTAGGATTCAATTAAACCTGAATCCTTAGTTTAATTCAGTGCTTGACCTGTCTAAAATGATCAAATTATCATAACATGTGTGGTTCAGAGGTATGAAAGATTTCCAGCCTTTCTAACACACTGGATCTGATGGAAATATTACCCTGAATTATTTCGGGATTGCATGATTGAAAATTACAGGTTCACTAAGTTTTCCCAATAAAAAACAAACAAAATTGTGAGTTAATCTTTGAAAAAGTGTGGAGCATTAAAAATATGGATCTGGAAGATACCCTTCTGATGATGCCTGGTCCCGTATCTGTTGCACCCAGAGTGCTCAGGGCGATGTCAAAACCGATGATCAATCACCGGAGTGCCGAATTTGCCGGAATTTATACTGATTGCAGGGGAATTCTTGCAGATGTTTTCCAGACAAAAAATGACATCTTCTTACTCAGCGGCTCCGGGACTGCAGGAATGGAAGCTGCTGTCGGGTCTGTAGCCGGAAGCGGGGACAAAGTCATTGCCATAGAAAACGGAAAATTCGGAGAGCGCTTTAAAGACCTCGCAGCTCTTTATGCTGAATTAGTGCCGCTGGAATTTGAATGGGGCCTTCCTGTTGACCTCGAAAAGGTTAAGGAGAAGCTCGAAGAAGGGGCAAAAGCCATTACCCTTGTCCACAATGAGACCTCTGCAGGCATTATGAACCCTGCTGCAGAAATCGGCAAACTTGCTAAAAAATACGATGCCCTTTTTATAATGGACGGTGTAACCTCTCTTGGGGGAGATGAAGTCAAAGTCGATGAATGGGGTGTTGACATTGCAATCGTAGGCTCACAGAAATGCTTTGCAGCTCCACCGGGAATGGCAGCCGTTTCAGTAAGCGAAAAAGCCTTTGAGGCTATGAACTGCATGAAGAAGAGGCTCTACTATAATGACCTCAAAGCATATAAAAAGAGCGGGGACAAACCCAGGCCGGAAACACCTTACACACCTGCGATTCCTCTTTTCTATGCACTTCAGGAAGCCCTTCACATCGTAAAAGAAGAGGGAATGGAAGCCAGAATCAAAAGGCACAGGACCCTTTCAGAAGCTGTAAGGGCAGCAGCTGGTGCATTGAATATAGAGATGTTCCCTCAGCTCAATGAGTACAGCCAGTACTCCAACACAATCACAGCATTGAAATCCCCTGCAGGGATTGACGGAGAAGATATCAAAAATGATATGAAGAAGCGCGGCGTAATCATCGCTGGCGGGCAGGAACGCTTGAAGAGCAAGATTTTCAGGATTGGAAACATGGGTAATGTAACTGCAAGGGACGTTCTATCCACTATCCAGCAGCTGGAAATCGTGCTTCATAAGCACGGTTATATTGACAGCGTGGGAGCAGGTACTGAAGCTGCAACACGCGTTATTGACAGGCTATGAGAGGATTTTAAAAATTCTCCATGCCAGAGTTTATAAACGTTTCAGGAATACCAGAAGAACATATCTTAAATTCCGATCGGATTCACATGCCTACAATAGGGATTGCAGATACAACGTTTGCGCGCTATAATATGGGGCGTGCAGCAATTGACGAGATACAGAAAAATGTATCCGCACAGATTAAAAGAGTAACCGTACCCGGCATAAAGGACCTTCCGGTAGCAGCCAAAAAGCTTATCGAAGAAGAAGGCTGCGACATAGTAATGGCCCTTGGCATGCCTGGCGGCAAAGAAAAAGACAAAATGTGCGCTCATGAAGCTTCTCAGGGTCTTATTATGGCCCAGCTCATGACCAATACCCATATTATTGAGGTCTTTGTCCATGAGGATGAAGGAAAAGATGAGAAAGAACTCGCATTTCTGATGGACAGGCGGACCCGCGAACATGCTTTAAATGTGATAAAACTGCTCTTCAAGCCGGAAAAACTGGTCAGGGAAGCCGGCACCGGTCAAAGACAGGGGTTTGAAGATGCAGGCCCTTTAAGAATGTGATGTGACTTTAGTAACTTTAAATTAAAAACAAGACTGGAGACCTTATTCGATGACTATCAGCCTAGGATTTGTTGTAGCTGAATTTAACAGGGATCTTACCTATCAGATGGAGCTGCTTGGAAGAGAGCATGCAGAGTTCCTTGGGGCAACAGTTAAAGAGACTATTCTCGTGCCCGGGGTCTTTGATATGCCTCTTGCAATCAAAAAGCTCTGCCAGAGGGAAGATATTGATGCAGTGGTTACCATAGGGTCGGTAATCGAAGGCGAAACCGACCATGACCAGGTGGTTATGCAGCATGCCGCAAGAAAGATTATGGATCTTTCCCTTGAGTTCAACAAGCCGGTAACTCTTGGAATCCCCGGCCCGGGTATGACCAGGATGGCCGCACATGAACGTGTCGACTATGCCAAAAGGGCTGTCGAAGCTGCGGTAAAGCTGGTGCGGCGGCTGTGAAATTCTTTAACGTCTGATAAGCTAGCAAAATGTAATAAACCAGGACCATCCCTATGACATCCGCAAGGCTTAAGCGTGTAGAAGAATCCGCAACGATCAGGATCTCCAATATTGCAACCAGAATGATTAAAGAGGGTACAGACGTTATCAACTTTAGCCTTGGCGAACCTGATTTCGATACCCCGAAAAATATCTGCGATGCCGCAGCAAAGGCTATGTATGAGGGAAAAACCCATTATGCCCCTTCTGCAGGCATTCCGGAACTGAGATCTGCTATTGCCGAAAAACTGAGGACTGAGAACCATCTGGATGTGAGTGAAAAAGATGTGCTGGTCACTCCGGGTGCAAAGCAGGGGATTTTCGAAATAATGATGGGTTCCCTCGACGACGGGGATCAGGCCCTCCTCTTTGATCCTGCATGGGTAACTTATGATGCCTGCATCCGTTTTGCAGGGGCAGATACGGTTTGGGTTCCCACAGTTCCTGAGAAAGGTTTCCTGCCTGACAATTTTGCCGAATACATAAATGATAAAACAAAACTCATTGTTGTAAACAGCCCCGGCAACCCGACAGGCGGCGTATTCGGGAAAAAGACCCTTCAGTGCATTGCCGATATAGCAATTGACCATGACCTTCTGGTAGTCTCGGACGAGATCTATGAGAAAATCATCTATGACAGGGAACACATCAGCATCGGCAGCTTCGATGGGATGCAGGAGAGGACCATTACTGTAAACGGTTTTTCCAAAGCATACGCAATGACCGGCTGGAGGCTCGGATACCTGACAGCCCCTCCTGAGATTTTCAAGCTACTGCAGAAGATCCAGTCGCACTCCGTAAGCAGCGCTACCACCTTTGTCCAGTACGGCGGGCTTGAAGCCCTTCAGGGACCTCAGGAAGGGGTCAAGGCAATGGTAGACCGCTTTAAAATGCGCAGGGACATCCTTATTGACGGGCTGAATAAAATGGGGCTGGAATGCAAGAAGCCGGATGGTGCTTTTTACGCCTTTGCCAATGTAAGCGATTATGGAAACGGGACTGAAGTTGCTGAAAAGCTCCTGAAAGAAGCTCATGTGGCAGTAACTCCCGGAATCGCTTTCGGGGCTTCGGGCGAGGACTTTATCCGGATTTCCTATGCAACGTCCATCGATAGAATTCGTGAAGCCCTTGACAGGCTTGAAAAAGTGTTTGCATAAAACAGCAGGCGGTATGGGTAAGTTTACCCGTACCGTTTAAGGACTTCTTTTATAATTGTGCCGGTACTGCAAAGGGGGCATTCTTTTGAAAGCGGGATCCTTACTACTTTTGCAGGAAGCCCTCTTTTTGTAAGTTCTTTTTCCAGAATCTCTGTGTCAAAACGCTGGTCATAGCCCAGAGCAATGATATCCGGTTTGATCTCCCTGAGAGGTTCGAACATGTCCTTTTCACTGCCAAGAATGGCTTTATTTACCGCTTTGAGTGCATCTACCATCTCAAGCCGCTGTTCCTCGGGAATCACTGGTTTCGGCTTATGGGTCACATTGGAATCCCTGGCAATAATGACAAAGAGCTCGTCTCCGAGAGCCTTCGCCTGGGCCAGGAAATAAACATGTCCCGGATGGAGAATATCAAAAGTTCCGGTAGCCAATACACGCGTCAATAAATCACCTGGACTCGGGTAATATCCTGCAAGCATAAGAAACTTACTGAAAATAACTTCATTTCCCTGCAGGTAAGAATTCCATGTTATACAGCTTGTAGATAATGTGAACAGTCATTGATTTTTCCGAAAATAACCTTAGACCTGATGAACCTCTGATTACCGCAAGTAATATATATTGTTTGTAAATATGACTAATAATTATTAAATGGAAACCTGACAGCAATAGCCTGAAGCCAGATAATGCAATGTCGGAATTTCCGGGTTATTATAGAGCTGGTTGTTACCCCCGGGATTATCACAAGTAATATATAATTCTGGCAAAAATTACCATCTAGATAAGTTTATAGCAAGAGGAAACCCGTATGGTAAAAAAATCAATTCATGAGATTAATAAAAAAATTGAAGATGGGAGCGTCAATGTAGTCACAGCCGAAGAAATGGTTGGAATTGTTGAAGACCTCGGCGTGGAAAGTGCTGCGAAAGAAGTGGATGTGGTGACAACAGGCACTTTCGGAGCCATGTGCTCATCAGGTTTGATGCTCAATCTGGGTCATTCAGAACCCCCGATTAAAATTCAGAAATTATGGTTCAATAATGTTGAGGCGTACAGCGGGATTGCTGCTGTTGATGCTTACCTCGGAGCTGCCCAGATATCGGACACACGCGGGATTCAGTATGGAGGAGCGCACGTTATTGAAGACCTTCTCAGGGGAAAAGAAATCAATGTTCATGCAACTTCCTACGGGACAGACTGCTACCCGAGAAAAGTGCTTGATACGGCGATCACCCTTGAAGACTTAAACGAAGCCGTTCTTCTCAACCCCAGGAATGCATACCAGAAATACAACGCTGCAACAAACAGTTCTAAAAGGATCCTGAATACTTATATGGGTGAGCTTCTCCCCAACTTCGGAAACGTCACTTATTCCGGAGCAGGAGTGCTTTCTCCCCTGTCAAACGACCCGGGCTATGAAACTATAGGGACAGGCACAAGGATTTTCCTTGGAGGTGCGCAGGGTTATGTCATAGGCAATGGGACTCAGCATTCCCCATCCGGAAGTTTTGGAACCCTCATGCTTAAAGGGAACCTTAAGGAAATGAGCCCTGATTATTTAAGAGCCGCCTCTTTTGCAGGTTACGGGACAACCCTTTACATGGGAATCGGGATTCCTATTCCTATCCTGAATGAAAAGCTTGCAGCTGCAACTGCAGTACGTGACGAGGACATCACCACCAGTGTGCTTGACTATGCCATCGGAAGCAGGGACAAGCCTGTGGTCAGGCAGGTAAATTATGCCGAACTCAGATCTGGATCTGTGCAGATTGAAGGAAAGGATGTTCCAACATCTTCCCTTTCAAGCTTCAAGAACGCCAGAAAGATTGCAAACGAGCTGAAGGAATGGGTAAAACACGGAAAGTTCTTTGTCAGCATGCCTGTGGAAAAGCTTTGCAGTGAAGGCTCGGCAAAGCCCATGAAGCAGACTCAGGCAGTGCCTCTTGTAAAAGACGTTATGTCCGATTTCATTGTCACTATCAAAAAGGATCAGACTGTCCAGGACGCTGCAAAGAAAATCTGGGAGAACTCTTTCAACCACCTTGCAGTAGTTTCGGATACCGGTGAACTTGTAGGGATCCTCACAGCCTGGGATATCTCAAAGGCAGTCGCGGAAAACATTTTCGATTCCGTAGAAAGCGTTATGACGAAAAAGGTCCTTACCTGCGCCCCTAACGAACCTGTGGACCTTGCAGCCCGCAGGCTTGACCGCTACGGAGTTTCAGCAATGCCGGTGATTGATGCGCAGAAGAAAGTACTCGGGATTATCACAAGCGACAATATAAGCAAGCTCTTTGCAAGGAGGTACTGAGCATGAAAATAAAGATCTGCATCCCCACGGAAAGGATACATAACCCAATTATCTCCGAGTCCATCATAGAAACAGGGATCCTGCTTAATATTATGGTCGCAAACATTGACTCAACTTACGGAGAACTCATTGCAGACGTTAAAGATTCCAGGTTCGATAAAATTAAAAATGCTCTCGAGTCGAGAGGGGCAATCGTTGCAATTCTTGACCGGCCCATCCACAGGGACGAGGAAGAATGTGTTGAATGCGGAGCCTGCATTTCTGTCTGCCCTATGAATGTTTATGCCTTTGATGAGGACTGGAGCCTCTGCGTGGACGAAAAGAAATGTATCCAGTGCGGCATGTGCATCAAGATGTGCCCGCACGGGGCTTTAAAGCTGGGAGAATGAAAAACTGAGCCCCAGTTTTTTCATTTCTCTCCTTTTCATTTTTTATTTCCCGTTTATGTCCTTTTTTCTTTTTCTCCTTGTCGTTTCTTTTATTTCCCTCTTTGTGCCTCTTTTTTCCTTTCTCTTTTTTTTTCAGCTTTCTATCCAGTTCATAAAATTCAGATAAGGGTATATGAGTGTATACCAATTTCTATTTCGAAACTCCCATTATTTATAGATTGAAACAAATAATTATAATGTACAGTAAGATGATAACATAGGATGATAACAGGGTAAAGTCATCTCTGCCAGAAGTGTGTGCGGTCTGAAGCATCTTCTTCCAGAACTGCATTTTAAAACTTATCAGCGACCTCCTTAAAAACAGGTTTTTTCTCTATATTTTTTTCATTATAGGAGATAAAAAGTGGAGGTAATTTTCACGAAGAAAACGAATTTGTGAAATGGCTTTGAAATCCTTGAAAGGGGGAATAATACTATGAAAATCCTCGTGCTTTATTCAGGCGAACTGGGAAAAAAAGTTATCCAGAATCTGGTGAACTCATCAAGTTTCTGTGTGTCCTGTGGTGAGCTCTGCAACCACTGTCGTCAGGCAAGGAAATCTTATGCGAACCTGATCGTAGGAATCCATGAGTTTGCAGATGACCTTCCGGCATTTATTGAAGAGCCTGCCCAGTATATGCCTCCGAATCTTCCTGAATGTGATCTGATCCTTGCAATAGGCATACACCCCGACCTGTTTGCAGCCATTCCCGAAGTTGTGCAGAAAACGGGGGCAAAAGCCGTAATTGCACCGTCCGAGGACTCAAAGAAGACTCCTGCCGGCGTCCTTGAGCAGCTCAGAAAAGAACTCGAAGCCATGGGTATCGAATTTGAGGCTCCAAAACCTTTCTGTGCTCTTGATAAGACCGGAAAGCCGGTAATAGACTCTTTCGTGGACCTCGGTTTCGGAAGGCCTGTACTGAGGATAGAGATGAGCCCTGACGGAAAAATGTTCATAGGAGCGGGTGTACTCAGGGACGCACCCTGCGGCTCAACCTGGTTTGTCGCAAAAAAACTCGGCTGGACCGATGTTTCGGGATATAAAGAAACCATCTCAGGCGCCCACCATTCTTACCCCTGCACAGCAAGCATGGACAAAGATCCCCAGATCGGAGATACCATCCTGCACAAAGCCGGATATATCATCAGGGAGGCTGTGGAAGAAGGCATGGAATGCGCAAAAAAGGAGAAAGAAAAGTTTTCGACAGCCTGCAGTGATGAGGCCCAGGCTCTGGCTTTTGAAAATTAAACCGGAAACGATGAAGGCACTCCTTCCCGTGCCTTCCCTTCTTTTACCGGGCAAAAAGCTTCCGGCGAATTAAATAAACATTCACCTGAGTTCTGTATAAAACGTTCACGTGCGTCAGGTATAAACGTTCACGTTCGAGATGCCTTTTTCATTTTTTTCCTGGGAATTAATTTCTTCGCAGGGCTGTACCACCACAAACCCTTCTCCTCTGAAGACCATCTGGGCGGATTCCCCTGTGCTTCTTCCTACAATAGTTTTCAGGGAGATATCGCTTTTTATTTCCGGCTCCATGTTCCCTGTCCAGGCAACTGTGGCGCCAGGGTCGGTGAATAGAGGGCGCTCTCCGGTCACTCTGAAGACCAGGGGCTCATTGTGAGTGGTAATGGCGAATACGCCGGTTCCCTCAAGTTTTACATTGTAAATCTCTTTTTCCGTTATCCCTGAAAGCTTTCTAATCATCCTGATGTCCCAGCTAATGGAGTCTTCAATGGTGAGGATATCATTGAAGTTTACGCAGATCGAGTTATTTTCAAGTTTCAGAATTGAGACTTTCTTTCCTCTATCTGCAAGGAAAAGCTTTCCCACCCCTTCGGCTTTTATAAAACTGACACCTTCTCCTGCAAGGGATATTTTTACCTTTCTGCTAATCCCGTGTTCGAGAGCTTCTTCCCGTGTAAACTTTATGTTTCCGGTATATGCCACCATGGATCCTATCCTGGTCCATACCGCACCTCTAAGATTCGCTCGCAGCAGATGGTCCCGTTCAAGTTCAAAATTTTCCTGCCCAGGGGCTCTTTCTCCCATACTTTTGATAAAATCTTCCAATAAGTAGCAGCCCATCTTTTTACCTCTGGGTATATTTTTATTTTTTTATTATTGTCTAAATGTTTAATAGTTTCCAATAAATATAAATAAGTATTCCTGTGTTTTTTAATCTCAGGCAACCTTAGCAATTTAAGCAAGCTTCCTGTTATTTATATAATGCAAAACAATTGTATAATGTAAGATCTGGTTTTCCAGTTTTAGTTTCAGGAGGCAAACCATGAAACCAAAGATCGACTCCACAAGTTTTGGTTCAATTACTGTAGAAGGAGAGGCTTTTGATTATGATATTATTATCCGGCTTGACGGCAGGGTAGAAAAAAGGGAAAAAATGCTTTCGAAAGAAAAGTATGGGACTTCCCATAAGGTCTCTCTTGAAGAAGCCGAACATATTTACGAAGAAGGCACGGAGAAAATCATCATAGGAACCGGGCAGACGGGTTTTGTGGAACTTTCTGAGGAAGCTGAAGATTTTTTCAGAGGAAAAAGATGCGGGATAGAGCTTTTTCCAACTCCCTGGGCGATTGAACGCTGGAATGAAATCGAAGGCAGGGTTTCTGCAATATTTCATATAACCTGCTGAAACAGCTCTGCTTTCAGTTTCTCACATTTGTATTTTCAATTTTTTTCGATTTTTCCAATTCCTTCTAATTTTTTTAATTCCTTCTAATTTTTCAATTCTTTCTAATTTTTCAATTCTTTCTAATTTTTCAATTCTTTCTAATTTTTTTTAATTCTTTCTAATTTTTTTTAATTCTTTCTAATTTTTCGATTCTTCCTAATTTTTTCTAATTTTATTCGTATGCTCTTATGCCGGAGTTTGCTGTTTGAATTTCCATAATCTCTTTTCTTGTTTCCTTTGATTCTTTTATATAAATGTCCATCTGTGGGAAGGGTATTTCAATTCCTTCTCTTCTGTAAGCCTCAAAAATTCCGGCAGTAAGATAATTCTTTACCGCCATAAGGTCCCCGGTCTTTGCCCATGCCCTGAGCTGCAGATTTACGGAAGAATTCGCAAGCTCTGTAGTAACCACTGAGGGTTCCGGGTCCTGAAGTACAGGGGGGTAACCTTTCATAAGGTCCATGGCTATTTTGACAGCTTTTTCAAGGTCTGAATTATAGCTGATTCCCACATCCACTGAAGCTCTTCTTGTTGGCATACGGGTCATGTTGACAATTGAACTCCCCCAGACAAGCTTATTCGGGATTGTTATAAGCTGGTTGTCAGGCGTCAGGAGTTCAGTTGACATAATTCCTACGGATTTTACTTTTCCCGTCTGCCCGTTTACAGTTACCATTTCTCCGGTGTCAACGGGTCTGATCGCAGCAACCCATACCCCGGCTGCTATGTTTGTAAAGGTGTCCTGCATACCAAGCCCAAGGACCAGACCTATAACCGCAGAAAGCCCTACCACGTAACTGTCCACATCAAAACCCAGGCTCTTTAAAAATATCAGGACAACCACAACACACAGAAGGATTTTCAGAAAATGCCCAAGAAACTGCGTGGTAAGGGCAGGCAGTTTTGTTTTTTCGATCCCTCTCCTGAAAATACGCACAAGAAGTTTTACCAGAACAAGCCCGGCAACCAGTAATGCCAGTGAAAAGATCACTCTGGACACTGTTATATCAGTATACGGAATCACATGTTCTATAATTCCACTGCTTATTACGCCGTCCATTTTTTATCTCCTTTTTATTTCACAGATCTTTTATCCCAAATCAGAAAAGTTGGAAACGTTTTTATCTTACATCCAGTGATTCCTGACCTTAATCAGCGGAGAAGTATGGGCAGGACTGGATAGAGCAAACTTTAACATATACAGGGACTAAAGAAATATACCTTGAATAATTGCTTATGCCCTGAATTATTATCTGTACCCCAATTTACTGCAGGATTGCTGACTTACTAAATCCTCAGCTTTCTAAAATTATTTGTTATTTCAGGTATTAAATCTTACTGAATCACAAATATTATAAAGTTTTCTGCCTTTAAATTTATTAACCTGTATCTATCTTATCAAATTCCGGGAAGGCCTATATTGAAATGGATTAAAAAGCTCTTCGGAAAGCAGGAAAGCTCACACGAGAAGAATGCTTCTATCGAGATCGGTTTTGATGAACTGCCTGCATGGCTTGAGGAAAGCTCTCAAAAAATATCTTCAGAAATAAAGGGGGATGTCTCAGGGCTTTTTAAAGAGCTTGAGGCTGCGATTTCCGAGCTCAGGGAAAGCAATGACAATCTTCTGGAGGCAAAAGTTGAGGGAAATTTCGACATAAGAGCTGTTAAGCGGGCGAAGAGTAACCGTGAAAACGTAACAAAACAGGTAGGAGTATTTATAGATAAGCTTGGGATTCCGGAAAACACGGATTTTAAATCCCTTAAAGCGTTTCATGAATCAGCCATGCAGAGCCTGAACACCTGCCTTGAACATATGAACAGGAGCTTCCGGTATACCAGGCCTGTCTTTCCTCAGGAGTCAAAGGACGTTACTGACAGCCTCGGCAGGCTTGGCAAGGTCCTTAATGAGCTCAGGGAAACAATCCAGGGTCACAGGCGTGAAATGGAATCTATTGAAGAAGCTTCTAAAGGCATAAAAGAGGTCAGAGAAACCTGTTCTTTAATAAAAGCTGAAGAGGGCGAACTCAAAGCTAAAAACCGGAAACTCCAGGCTCTGAAAGATGAAATAGCCAGCAACAGTCGGACTCTCGAAGAGCTTAAACAGGGAAAAGCCTGGCAAAAACTGCAAAGACTTCAGGAAGAATCAACTCTTGCCGAAGGCAGGCTCAAAAAAGCCGAAGCAGGCCTGAACTCCCTTATTCTGCCTTTTTCAGGTAACCTCTCAAGAATAAAGAAACTCCATGAAAGCGGCAAATATACACTGAAGCCTGAGGTAAAGAAACAGCTCGATATCTGCCTTGAAAACCCTGTAAACCTTGAACCTTCCTTTTTCCCGGAGCTCCAGAAAGTTTTCGAGGACCATGCTCTTGATATACAGGCTCAGAAAAAAGAGAAAGCTCTGGCACAGGTCAGGTCTGCAGCCTCGGGTTTTGAAGAGAAGAAAAAAGAGTATACTGAAGCGCGGAAGGCGTTTGACTCCAGAAAATCAGAACTTGCAAGCTCGGATACCGGAGAACTTGCCTCGCTCGAACATAAGGTAGCAGAACTTCTTTCGAGAACCCTCCTGCTTGAAGAAGAGACCGAAAGTTCCGAAAAGAAACTGGCTGCCTTAAGAGACGATCTCAAAACCAGAGAAGAAAAACTTCAAGCCAGTGTTGCTGCAATTGATAGCGGCGTCAAGATAGGATTCCCATCCTGACTTAATTCTGGTTTTTTCTCTTTTCCGGGAAGGCCGCCTCCGGTGTCGAGCGTGCAGGAATGGTTCATTATCGCGGATAAGGTCACACCGGTCAGAATTTTTATAATTTTTCTTCTTTTAGCCCGTTTAATTGAGTTCACCCTTCAGGTTGATCTTAACAGTTTATTTTATCTGTATATCTTATGAATTTATAATTCATCAGCTCTTTAATTAATCTGGGGACTTAATCTTACGGGGACCGGGAGCTTTTTCAGATCATTGTCTGTTACCTGTGCTTTTTATGTAACTGCTGAAAGTTTTTCGGGCGATTAAAAAGCTGATGTGCTGGTTACTATGAGTAAGGTGTTGCTGCGTTTATCTGTTAAATTATTTCTGATCTCTATTTTTCTGTCATGGGCTGCGATCTTCTGTATTTCGGATGTGCAGAGGGCTTCTGCGGCTGAAATGGTTCTGGATGAAAATGAAAGCGGGAATGGCAGTGAAAACAGAGACTTTTTTCTTACAGACCTGAAGGAAGATGTTATTTATTCCGAAGAATCCATAACCCCTGCGCAGAAGAAGCTTTCAGAAGACCTGCTGAAGCTCTGTGACGAGCGCTATCTTTCAGGGGAAGAGTCTCCAGCGTCCCTGCGAGCCCGGATGATAAATCTGGGGCAGTTGAGTCAGGAAGATCCTGTAAGGGGAAGGGCAGCCGGTCCTGCAGAAGACGCTGAAGTCTTTTCAGGTCCGGGGCAAAATGCCAGCGAGTCTTCAGACCCTTCTTCAGAACCCTCTTTGTTTTCAGGTGATAAAGTCTATGTATACATCTATCTGAAGCCTTCTGCAAACAGCAGCGTACTTGAAGAGTATTGCGAAATTCAGGAAAGAGACGAAGAAAACCATATTGCTGTATCATGGGTCCCTCTTAAATCACTTGAAACCCTGGCTTCCCTTTCTGAAGTAAAAAATATTCAAACGGTTCTTCCCCCTTTTGTCAGGCAGGAAAACGCGGTTTCAGAGGGAGACTTTATCCTTAAATCCTCCAGCCTCAGGGATTCTTACGGTGTAAACGGGACAGGAATAAAAATAGGTATCATATCCGATGGCGTGGACAGTCTTGAGGATTCGCAGGCTGCAGGCAATATTTCCTATGGTGTGAATATTCTGAGCAATAAAATAGGAGGAAATGAAGGCACTGCCATGCTTGAGATTATCCAGGATATCGCCCCAGGTGCGGAGCTGTATTTCCATGACTGCGGGTCCAGCAGGCTTGAATTTAACAGGGCTGTAGATGCCCTTGTTAATGAAGGCTGTACAGTCATTTGTGATGATATTGGCTGGCTTTCAGAACCTTTTTTTGAAGACGGGATAGTTGCAAACCATATTAATGAAATCATAAAAAAGCACGACCTCCTCTACGTAAGCGCTGCAGGAAACTCAGGAGACAGCCATTACCAGTGCCTATTTTATGACAACGGGAGCGGCTGGCATGATTTCAGCAGCGGGCAGGGGGATGTGAAGAATCTGCAACTAGAGATCAGGCCCTCGGGAGAGACATGGGTTTTTCTTCAGTGGAACGACAGATGGGAACAATCGGAAAATAATTATGACCTCTACCTTAAAAATCGGGAAACTTCAGAGATTATCGCATCCAGCAAAGTCCATCAGGACGGGGACGATCTTCCCCTTGAATACATTATGTACACCAATAAAGGAGAAAACACCCTCAACGCTTCTATCGAAGTTAAAAAAGTTTCAGGGGAAGCAAGAGAACTTGAACTCTATATTTACTACTGGCCTGAAGTAAAAGTCAATCCTGAAAACATAATTGCTGAAGACTCGATTTTCGGACATCCTGCCCTTCCTGATGCGGTAACCGTGGGAGCGGTCGGCATGGGAGAATCAGGAGATTATGAGATCGAGAATTTTTCTTCCATTGGTCCTGCTACGATTTTTTACCCTTCTCCTGAGGTCCGCCAGAAAGCTGACATTTCAGGGCCTGACGGTGTAAACGTCACAGGTGCAAAGGGGGTTTCAGAGCAGTTTTTCGGTACAAGTGCATCTTCCCCTCATGTTGCAGGTATTGCAGCTCTTGTCTGGAGCGCTTTCCCGGAAAAGTCGGCTATGGATATCAGGAGGCTGCTCTATACTTCTTCGACAGACCTCGGTAATCCCGGCTATGATACTATTTTCGGCCACGGGCTTGTGGACGCTTTAAAAATGTATGAGCAGGCATCAGGAGCTTCTTCCACTTTTACTGTGAAGCCTGGCGGGGACGGGGATTTTTCTTCAATCTCAGATGCGGTAAACTACAGCAGACCGGGAGACTCAATTTTCGTATATTCGGGAATATACCGGGAAAATATAGACCTTCCCTGGTCCCTTAACTTAAGTTCTGCTTCCGGGAAGCCTGAAGACACAGTTCTGGAAGCAGAAAACTTCGAAGAGCCTGTTCTTCATGTGACTGCAAATTCCGTAAACATCACCGGATTCAGCATAAACGGGCCTTCGGGAGCTGGCATTTATCTCGAAAGTGCGGGAAGCTGTGAACTTAAAAATAACAGAATATCAGGTTGCACGCAGGGAGTCCTGTTTGAGTGTTCATCAAACAACACCCTTCAGGGCAATAATCTCTCAAACAATACGGAAGGGCTCAGGTTAACGGATTCTTTCCTCAATACAATCTTCGAGAATGAATTTGAAAATGGAATCAATGTCAATGAAAGCTTAAGTCAAAACTTTCCGGAAGAAAGGTTTTCAGGTCTTCCAAACAACTGGAACACGGCTGAAGGTATAAAATATCTCTATAACGGCGGGATTTACGAAAGCCGTTTTGGAAACTTTTACTCTGATTACCGGGGCCCGGATGCAGACGGAAGCGGGATAGGGGACCTTCCTTACGGCAGTGATTCCTTCCCACTTACTGCCAGACCTGCATCATATTCCACGGGTTTCGAGATAGGGAATATAAGTCCTGCCCGGGACTCAGCCTCAGTTGAAGGGGATGTGCTGGATTTTGGAATAAGGTCCACGAGAAACTGCACTTTTAGCTGGCTTATAAACGGAACCCTGGTGCAGACAAATGAATCTGCTTCTTCTGCTGTTTTTTCAATTAATACTGGGGAGTTGAGAGGCATAATTACAGAAAACAGCGACACCGATCCTCCCGGGTCTAAATACAATCTGACAGTTATTGCAGCAAACGGCTCTTCATTCCTGCAACACAGCTGGAACTGGACTGTTTATCCTGCAGAAACAGGGGCAAACACATCCGGGAATCTGAGTGAAGATAATATAATCAGGAGCATCAGTTATGAAGGGGATGGCGGTAAGAGTACGGGAGGGAAAGCGGGCGGAGGACGCGGCGGGATTTCCAGTTCTCCTGAGCCTTCGGGTAATATCGAGAACAGGGGAACAGCCCGTACCTCACCTTTTTCAGCCGCCGGTCAGGAGCAGGGCGAGACTTTGCAGTTCTCCTCTCATACCGCGCAGAATAATTCTCCTGGAAAAGGTCCTGACGGGGCTCCGGAACTCTGGGTCGCACGTGAAAATGAAAGCGGCTCATCAGAAGAAGAAAGCGGAGAGGACAGAAATGTTCCCAGGAATGTCCCTTCTCTCACGTCAGGGACATCTATCTTTATCCTGCTTACAGGTGCACTGTGCATTAAAAGGGAATGAAATGAATATTAGGAAATGAAATGGAGATCCAAAAATCTGGGTGCAATGAATAAAGGCTGTCTCCAGGCCCTGAATCTTTAATTTTGAACCTCTAACTATGAACCTATAACTTATCTCCGGAATAATAAGTTATATTTGGAAACTCTTTTAAAGGAGCATCCAGTTACCTGATAGTATATTTTTGATTCATGTGCAGGCATTATTTTGATTATAATTTGTACTGAGATGTGGCTATTTGAGATTTGCCGGCTTCTTGAATGCCGCTTTTAAAGATGAGTCTATAAAAGTTCCTGACCGGAGAGGTTTACCAATGACAGAAGCGCTTTACTTCCTTGACTGTTACCTGAAAGAATTCGAAGCAACCGTTGAAAAAGTGACTGAAGGCAAGTATATTGTCCTTGACCGCACTGCTTTCTATCCCGAGAGCGGCGGGCAGCCCAGTGATACCGGTAAACTGGTCCGGGAAAGGGACGGGGCTGAATTTAAGGTTGTTTATGCGGGCAAGTTCAATGGAGACATAAGCCACGAGATCTCTCCTGAAGGCGAAACCGGAGCAGAAGGTCTTAAGGTTGGAGATAAAGTAAAAGGTATTATTGACTGGGACCGCCGTTACAGGCATATGCGCATGCATACTGCAACCCATGTGATTGCAAATGTGATCGAAAAAGAAGCAGGAGCCCAGATTACCGGAAACCAGCTGGGGCTTGACCAGAGCAGGGTTGATTTCAGCCTTGAGGCTTTTGACAGGGAAAAGTTCGCAGAATACGAAAAAATCGCAAATGAAATAATAGCCGAAAACCATTCCGTAAATCTCTACCTTGTCAGCCGCAAAGAAGCTGAAGAAAGATTATCAAGGCTTACCACGCTTGCCAAAGGTTTCTCTGAAGAGATAACTGAAGTCCGCCTTGTTGAAATCGAGGGCGTGACAATTGAAGCCTGTGGAGGGTCACACCTTAAAAATACAGGAGAGATTAAAGGAATAAAGATTGAAAAACTCCAGAACAAAGGGAAAAGTAACAGGAGAATGTACTTTTCGCTCCTGGACCAAGCTTCTGGACTGAAATAACCAGGTGAGTTGAATTTCTATGAAATCTTTTTCCTTTAATTTTTAACAGCAGGCTATTGCAGGCTATTAACAGTGCTTAGCTACAGACTAAATACAGACGGTTCTGGAAGTCTGAATTTCTTATGATAAAAAACAAAAAAACGTTTTTGTTCTCTATTTTTCAAAATTACCTTGAATCTACAGGATGGAAAGAATCCATAGGATGGAAAATTCCTGATACGCAAAATCACTCTGATTTCTCTTCGTCCTGCCAGAGCCCAAAAGCATTATTCTCGGTATCCATACAAATTGCAAGATGTCCCCAGCCAGGGATAGCAATTTTTGGCATCAGCACTCTGCCCCCTAATTTTTCAACCTTTTCCAGGTATTCATCCACTGAAGGAACTCCAATATAATTCATTATTCTCTGGTCTGCTCCTTCTCTTTTCCTGAGGCCTCCTCCGAGCCCGGATTCCCCTTCAGGTCCTTCGGTTTCAATCAGGTAGTAATCCATTGTTTCCAGAGGCTTCTCAAATTTCCAGCCGAATAATCTGGAGTAAAAATTCTTTGCCCTCTCAGAATCATCCGCCGGGATATCAAAGTGAACTATTGTTGGCATGTTATCACAATAATACTGGACTTTGAAAGATTTAGTTTTTAAGGTAAAGAAGTTACCATAGGTAATTTCAAGTGGACATCTGGTGAGAGGGCGTTTCGGAAAATGCCTGATTTGTCAGTGATACAGCCTGATCTGCAAATTTATTATGTATATATTTATTATATTCAATGAATAATCCTTTATTTAATAATAAATTACCGAGCATATGAATCATGTACTGGATCGCGGCACATATGAACCATGTACTGGCTCACCTTTCTTGATTTATTCCGCAGACTTTCATCCTGTTAATTAATCGGGTTAAGAAGATGTAAACTTATGAAGTGATTCTATGGTAAAACTGGGTCAGGAAGGAGCAAAATGCGGTTATCGCGACGAAAAGGCTTCTCTTAAAGGTGAGCTTGAACGCCAGCTAATACACCTTTTTACAGGAATTTTTTTTATAATTTTTGTTTACTTAACAGGGGACCACGCACTAACCCTTCTTCTCCTCCTGCTGGTTTTTTATCTGGCAGTAATTTATGTTATTCTAAATGAAATGCTTCCCTCCCCACTTTACGCTTTCCTGTGCAGGTGGGGAAGGCCCGGAAAGCAGAATATCCCTCTTAAAGGGACTATACTTCTGGTTTGCGGGATAGTAGTCTCTCTTATATTGTTCCCTGAAGAGATCGTATATGCCTCCATAGCAGTGGTCGGGTTTGGAGATTCGGTAGCAACCATTGCAGGCGTCACTCTTGGAAGGCATAAACTTCCTTATTCGGAAAATAAGAGTATCGAAGGAACTCTTGCAGGAATTCTGGCAGCCTTCTTCACATCCATGTTTTTTGTAACTCCTGTACAGGCGTTTGTCGGGTCTGCGGGCGGAATGCTGCTGGAAAGCGTTGTGGATTTGCAGACAATAAAAGAACTTAATTCTCAGGCAGCTTACAAATTTTTCTTAAATGATAATTTTTTAATCCCTGTATTTTCAGGCCTGCTTATGTTTATTGTCGGACTTTTTTAATTGACACTCCTCCATGCCCAAGCTTTAAATTGCATGAAGTATATATTTTATTTAACTAAAAAATATATTTAGATCTTATATATCTTAAATGGGGGGTAAACAAGTGACAGGGATCATAAGGTTGATTATAGGATTGATTATTCTGATCATCCTTATTCAGCTACTTCTCAGCTTGCTTTAATCGGCAGGAAAAGAGAGCTTCAGTTTTTTATCGGTCGTGGTTACAGGAGAATGTTGGAGGACGGATAGACGGCAGCATGCCGGATAGCTGATATTTTCTATGTAACTGGAAATAAATTGAAAATAATAAACCTGAAACTTCTCTTCTATGGGCACATATTAAAAACAGCTTATACTGCACAAATAGAAATCATAAATAATATTCCACTCGGATAAAATGGAAATCCGAATGAAAATATAAATCCCGATAACAGGCTTAAAGGGAAAGGAAAATTAGCAGGATAAACGTATCACAGACATGCTCCAGTTGCTCTGCTTTTAGTCATAAAGCACCTCTATGGTTTTTCCTGATAAATGCATTTTTTAAGCTTGCCGCCTGTTATCCGGCCTTTCCTGCAAATATTTTTTTCCGAATGTCCTTTTTTCCGAATGTCCTGTCAATTTTTCAGGTACTTTAACTGACTCTGAAGAGTACAAACAGGAAAGCTGCATATAGAGACAGCAATGCCGCTCCTTCCCATCTTTTTATTTCCCAGCCTGTGCTGATGAATATAAGCAGGACCACGCTTATGAATATCATTACAGGAGCTGTAAAGACGAGGCTTATCTCTGCAACGGCGATCGGGAAGAGAAGACCGGAAACTCCAAGGATCATAAGTATATTTGTGATATTCGAGCCTATTATATTCCCAAGTGCAATATTTCCGTAACCCTGCCTTGCTGCGGATACCGTTACCGCAAGTTCGGGAAGGGAGGTCCCTATTGCAACCAGAGTAGTGCCTATGATGGTGTCCGGAATTCCGAGGATCTCTGCAAAAAATATTGACTCACTGACGAAATACTTTGCTCCTATTATAATGGCTGCACAGCTCAATATCAGGGCAAGGATATCTTTTGAAAAGCTATTTTTTGGCTGGCAGTTTTTGTTGCCTGAATCTCCGTTAGTGCGGCTAACACCGTTATTTATGCCATTGATTTTCTGTCTTGCACTGTTTATATACTGGAACTTAACGAAATATTTTATGAATTCTTTGAAATAGAGCTTACCTTCATGTTTGTCTGTTTCTTCAAACAGGAAAAATGTGTAAGCTATATACAGCAGTAAGAACAGGCTGGCTTCGATTTTCGATAATTCCCCGTTGAGTGCAAAGGCAAAGAAAAGTAAAGCTGCAAAGAGCATTATATAGCCGTCTCTCCTTAGCATCTCAACTTCGGTTTTCATTGGAGAAAGAAATGCAGCAATTCCAACAATCAAACCTATGTTTGCAATGTTTGAACCTACAACGTTTCCTATTACTATACCACTTGCCTGCTGGATAGAAGCAGCCATCGAAGAAGCAAGTTCGGGAATCGATGTACCGACTGCCACAAGGGTCAGCCCTATAATAAATTCCGAAATTCCAAGCTTCTTTGCAATCGATGATGCAGACTTAACGAAATAGTCTGACCCCTTGACCAGAAAAACCAGGCCAAGCAAAAGAATGAGAAAATTTGTTATGACCATAAAATAACGTCGGATCGATTTTTTCTGTTTACTCTAGTTCTTGATCTGGACCTTAATCTGCAGAACTCTTATTAAAGGTTTTCAGTTAAAAAAGAAATTAAAGATTTTGCTTATTCAGGAAGCTAAAACTTTTCCGGCTACGGATTAAATGTTCCTGCTGACAGCCATTCCGGTCTGAAAAGTTACTTTTAAGACCGATAGCAGAGAAAATGAACAGAGTTTCGGGCAGGTTAAACTCAGGTATATGAACTCAAAATATATGCCTCGCAATTAAAATTCGGTCACATATAGATTTTTTTTCTTAATAACCTGCAAGGCATGGCCATTTTCAGGGAAGTTTTTCTTCATAAGTCGTATGTTTATTTCCTGATAAAGTAATTTTTCCGATTCGATAGCCCTTTTGGAGAGGATTTTCTTTTGTCTATAAAGCTTATAACAGGGCTATATCAGGGGTTTAAACAAAAATCGGGATTATTTTATATCTTTTCTATTTTTCATTAATGCCAGATCTCATATTAATAAAAAATAAAGGGCTTCTAAAGCAAAATATTCATCTTCTAACAAACGTTTTAGTTGAATTATTTTTTATATTATTTATTGCATAATACTGAATGGAGGGTGGGCAAATAAGGGAAATTAGGTAATGGCTATCCTTAATCCTGCAAGGAAAACCTGTAAAAAAGGAGTCCTTACCAGATTGAGAAGTCCATTACAGGCACAGTTTATCTGGCTAAAGATGCCCTGAAATGTGCCAGAGGAAAGATTCAGCTTCGGTGTCAGGCCCTGCCTTCAGGGATATAGATGCCTCCTGCTGATTACCAGAAACTCGAACTTTTTGAACGAAGATAACCGAAATAAGTACCGAATCTAAAGGAAATTTGCAACAGCAAATCTGGTAAGGGTCCAAAAGCGTTCGAAGGTTTACGATAAATAATCTATTATGGGGGAAAAATATGAAGACAAGTCCGATTGAAGTTCAGAAGGCTTTGAAGGGTATGGATTATCCTGCAAAGAAGAAAGATCTTATTGAACATGCCAAGAAGCATAAAGCAGGTAAGGATGTAATGTCAGTCCTCGAGGACCTTCCTGACCATGAATACTCCAATGCTGCCGATGTTAGCAGGGAGTTCGCAGGCAAATAACTTCTGAATAAACAGTACTCAGATGGGAGGCGAGTTATAAGCTTTAATGCTGGTCGAAGTTGAGGGATTTCAGGCTGTCTGGTTATCTGAAACATGATGAACTGGTAGACATACAGAACAGGAGAAGGTCCAGATTCTGGAGTTTGTGGCATCAAGACAACCTCTGAAATGTCTATAGCCTCCCATCTAGAGCAGGAAAATATTCCGGAGGTTAAATGCCTCCCATTTTCAAAAATATTTTGGTTTATAGCTTTATTCTCGTCATTTTTTCCTCTTTCTTCTCATTTTCACTTCACTGACCCCTGAATCAGGCTGAGAAAATATAAAACTGTCAGAGGCTAACTTTTCAGACCCTATCCTTTCAGGCTCTTAATATTTTCAGACTTTTACCCTCAATTATTATGCGATCTGACCGTTTCTGGCTGTGAGATTAACTTTTCTGGACTTTTCATGTCACAGGCTTTTATATTGAACTTTATCCCGGGTCATAATAACTGTTTTGAAAATAACTGTCTTATTTACTGCATAGAGGATCGCAAAAAATGCCTTTTAAAGTCCTGAAATAAACTTCGGGAGACTTCATAATAGTTCAAACAGCTGCAACAACAATAAATACTAACATGCCGGATATTTATTATTCAATTAGTTCATTGAGACACACTGCGGAATAACCCATGGGTGAGTGCGGGCTCTTGAATTACTTGATATAAAACCAGGATTAACCGAGGGGGAAATAAATGGAACGAAAAAGTTTCCAGAATAAAGATCGGGACCAGAGCAGAGAAAGCGATTCCGGAAAAGAAGGCGGCTTCGGCAGAGAACCGCAAAAGATGTACACAGCAAAATGTTCTGACTGTGATATAGAAACCGAGGTGCCCTTCAAACCGGACCCTGACAGACCGGTCTACTGCAGGCAGTGCTATGCAAAGAGAAAAAGTAGAAACTTCTAAACCGAATGGGTTATCTGATAGTTTAATTTTGACAGATAAAACAGATACGCTTCGTACAGGCGATTTCTAAGCTGCTTCGAAATCTTATCTGTATCACTTAATTTTTTAATCTATATCACTTAATTTTTAATCTATATCGTTTAATTTTTGATCTTGCTTTATTTGCTTTTTGACGTATATCTATCTCCCTTTATTCTTCTTTCAAGTTTTTCTTTCAGCTTATTGATTCAAGTTCCCTTTCCAGTTTTGTTATATCAAACAATACCCTGAACAGTTCATTCCTTCCATTGTCCCTTACGTCTATTTCTACAGGTTCGACCAGTGTATCTTTAACCGCTCTCCATTGTTCCCTGCGGATGTCGATAATTTCCCAGGGACCGGCAGAACTGTCTTTTACTCTGTCCCTGGAAAGCTGTAACAGCAGGTGTTTCTTTTCTGCAGGGGTAAGTTCTTCTATGCCCCTTACTTCAGCCTCACGGACAGCAGCTTCTCCCAGTTTTGATTTTGCTGCTGGTTCTCCGGGATCTTCTCCGGCTTGTTTTATGAATTCTCCTTCCTCTTCCATGAATTCGCCTCTCTTCTGGTCAGGGTACGGGCCTGAAGGTTCTCGGGTCAAGGTAGATATTCCTCTGGCAGTAACTGCAGATGGTCTCGAGATGTTTTCCTGCAAGAAGAGCCTTATCAACCTCTTCTTCCGGAGAGATATACTGCGTCATTTCCTCCCCGCAGTAAGGGCATTTTATTTTCAGCCAGTCAAGTTTAGTAAGCTGTCTTATGCCCTGTATGAGTTTTCCCAGGGCATCCTCATAGGTATCAGGGTAAAAGATAACCGGCTGGAGATGGCGGATAAGTACAGGCAGTTCGATTCCCGATTCTACAAGCGGTATTATCAGCTGGTCGAGTCCTGCAGCCAGCCCGATCTCCTGGTTCACTTCCGGAGAGCTTACTCCATCCTGTGTGATTAGAGGAATAACGCAGTCTGACTGGCGGACTCCAAAACGTATCCTTTCGGCAAGAGAAAGAATACGAGCTTTCCTGTACAGGGATGAATAGCTCTCTATTTCAACTGCCCAGAGAGTCCTTGCCAGTTCCCGGGCAAGCAATTCATCTTGCTCGCAATGAGATATGTAAATTTTTGTTATCATGCCTGCTGACTTGGTTCACAATTCTTGTTTTCCGGACTTATGTTCTGGTTCGGTTTCCGGTTCAGGCTCGGGTATCGGTTCGGGTGAAGGAACCGGCTGTGGTTCGGGTTCAGGCATAGGTTCAGGTTGAAAAGATGGTACTTTTTCTTCTTTTGGCAAAATGATTCCCCCCTCTAATATAACTTAAAATGCTCTCTTAAGGACAATCTTCTAAGGACAATTTCCTGTCAGTGTTTTTGATTTCCTTGAGGTATTGCCCTCTTATCAATTCGTGTATAATTCGTGTGGCTATGAGTTCCTGTTTAATTTCATTCTGACAGGTATGGGTTCCTGAAGTTATGGTTTATTATGACACATTAGTTGAATAACATTATTTGCAGTCCAGGAGTCATGCATCTCAGTCTGAGGCTAACATGACGCTTGAGGCTTTAATTACTGCATAGACATCATGCCCTTCTTTTAAACCCAGCTTTTCAGCCGAGTTTTTTGTTATGATCGAAGTAATCTCGGTACCTCCCGGAAGTTCGACCACGATTTCCGAATTAACCGATCCGTGTGTTATGCTCTTGATTTTGCCTTTAAGGATATTGCGCGCGCTTATTTTCATCTTATTCCCCATATTTCGGTTTTTATTTATTGATTTTTATTCTCTTATCAATAAGGTTAGTCTTGTGAATTATAGATGCATAGGAATCTGGTTTTCGAAACTTAATTACTGAATTTTAATCTTTGTTAATCTCTCAAATAAAAGCCGTCTCCGAAGGCAAATAATCTGTTAGCAGGTGTTTTTATAACAGGTGAAATATAGATGACACTGTTTAGAACGCTATTCAGATAGCAATATTCAGATAACACTATTCAGAAAATTTTTATTATTCCTGAATAAGAGGTCCTCATGGAGAATAACACTATATATTCTGCCTGTATCCGGCAGTTGATTTACCTGGTAGCTGATCTGTCAGGTAGCGATTTGCTGGCAGCTTGAATTTGCCTGTTTTAAAAATTTCTCCATGCTGGTTTTCCTGTATGGTTTAACTGCCAGCCCTGTTTACTGAATAAAAAATCGCTGATTTTACTGAATAAAAGATCACTGATTATGGTTTTTGTTTGATAAGTGCTGTTTGTGGGCAGTATCTGCTCAGAACTCCCGGCAACGGACTGAAAGAAACATCTGGATGACTGCAGGTCAAATTGCAGTTAAAACAAAAGCTTTATTGAAAAGGCACATCTTTCCGTGTAATTAATCCATGTAATTAATACTTTCATGAAATTAAGTTATGAGGCGTACGATGAAAACCAGAAGTGCATCTATAACTCTTGTTTTACTCCTTACCATAGGGGTTATAACCGCAGTCTCTTTCTCACTCGGCTGTACTGAGCAGGAAGAAACTCCTGCTGAGCCTTCAGATAATACTCCCGTTGAACCTGTAGAAAGCGCTCCAGCTGAACCTGCAGATAATGATTCTGTTGATGCTCCTGCAGAAACCGAAGAGGAAACTTCTGCTGAACCTGTAGAGAACACTCCTGTCGAATCCGCAGGAGTCGTCCCTGAAGAGTCTTCGGGAAGCCCGGAAAGCTCAGGAGTCGATATAGAGGACCTGGAACCAATTTCTGCTGGCAATATCCAGGATACCGAATGGCAGTGGACCGGTTTCCAGGACTCTGACAGCCCTGATAGCCAGATAAAAGTGCCCAGCCCTGAAGATTATACGCTTTCCTTTTTCGCTGACGGCACATACTATATTAAAGCCGACTGCAACACCGGCAGCGGGACATATTCCCTGGAAGGAAATAGGCTTTTCCTTGACCTGCCGGTAACAACTCTTGTTGACTGCGGTCCTGAGTCCATGAATGGCGAATATATGTCTCTTTTACCCACTGTAGAGGCAGCAGCCATTGAGGACGGTCAGCTTGTCCTTTACCCCGGAAATGAAGGTGACAAAATGTTCTTTATTAATGGGGGGAAGGCTGAACGGTAAATGCTTGATTAAAAATAGACCTGGTTAATTGAGGTTCAGACCTGGTTAATTGAGGCTTAGATCTGGTTAATCAAGCCCCAATATTTTTGAGCTTCTTTCTTATTTTTGTTTTTTGGTCAGTGCCGCGAATTTTCTGTAAATTCAAAATCAATTTTCTGGGCATTTCAGGATACTGCATGTGAAACCATGCTAATGATCCTGAATTCCTGGCTCAAAAACTCTTAAAATTTGTAATTTTTCAGAAAAACTAGTGTCATGACAATTTAATTATTGAGCATAATTTATAGTATTTCTATGTCAATACATAACGATTCTTAACTTATAAAATGACCAAAAACTAAATGTTCATGACACTAGCACACTGCCGATTCTTTTGCGACACTACTATTTCTTTTTGCTTTTTCCCACCGATTCCAACAACTTTAAAAACAATGCCCTGTATCAAAATGTGAATTTAATGTTACGGATCAGGGTTAACAATTCCTGATTTATTTCTGAAAAATCCCGGATTTTTTTCCGGTCTTTCAACCGCATAAGCTTTATGAGAGATTAAAATGGAACTCGACGAAGTCATAATTACACGGGCAATTTTTGAAGAGTATTCTAAAACCTTCCTTGAATACACGGACATTGATGTGGCACTCGTAGGAGGCGGACCTGCAAACCTTGTGGCTGCAAAGTACCTGGCTGAAGCCGGGGCAAAGGTCGCTATTTATGAGCAGAAACTGTCCCTCGGGGGAGGGATGTGGGCTGGAGGCATGATGTTTCCGCGCATAGTTGTACAGGAAGAAGCCTGCCGCGTCCTGGACGACTTCGGGATCAGGTATAAGGAGTACGAGCCCGGGTATTTTGTGGCAAACTCCGTGGAATCCGTGGGAAAACTGATCGCAGGGGCAACGTCTGCAGGGGCTGAGGTCTTTAACCTTGTGAGCTTTGAAGACATCATGATCCGGGAGAATGACAGGGTTACGGGCATAGTAATTAACTGGGGACCTGTCACAACACAGCGCCTGCATGTGGATCCTCTCATGATCCGCACGAAACTCGTGATTGACGGTACAGGGCATGATGCAGTCGTCTGCAATACCATTCTCCGGAAAATCCCAAACGCAAAAATAGGGGAATTCGGCATCCTGGGAGAAAAGCCTATGTGGTCCGAGGTAGGAGAGCGCCTGGCTGTGGATGCAACCCAGGAGATCTATCCAGGACTTATTGTGGCAGGCATGGCTGCAAATGCCGCAACCCGTGCCCCAAGAATGGGTCCAGTCTTTGGAGGGATGCTCCTTTCCGGAGAAAAGGCTGCAAAACTTGCCCTTGACAGGCTTAAAAAGATCTGATCTGGCCGAAACCCCTGAGAGAAACCGGATTTTTTCTATTATTCCGGTACTTTTTTATGCCGGAAAACGGTAAGATTTCCTTCTCTTAAAAAGGTCAGCTGCTTTTCCCGGCAAAAACTTTATATAAAAAAACTCCTTCTATAGGTTGCTTCAAACCTGAAGTACCAGACCCTGTGGCCGGGGTAGGGTAGAGGTCCATCCTGTGGCCCTGTGGAGGCTACGACCCGAGTTCGATTCTCGGTCCCGGCCCTTAACTATTTTTTAATTGTCTATTATTGATTTCTCTTTTCTGGTTTCCTCTCTTTATTTCTGCTTCTGTGTTGTTTTAATTACCCTTAATTTAATATCCAGCTGCGCTCTATACTTCAATCTCCGGTTATCAAACAAAGGAAACAGGAACTTATATGAAAGCACTTATTATAGACGGCTACGTAGACGAACCCGCCTGCCTGGGAGTCCCTCCCTATCTTTCCCCTTATCCAAGGTATATAGCAGGAGCTCTGAGAGAACGCGGGCTTTCTGAAAATGACATTCATTACCTGACTATTGACACCCTGAGGGAAAATATTCCCGGAGCTGGCGAGCTTATTGGGAAGGCAGACCTTGTGGTTATTATTGCCGGCATGACCGTGCCCGGCAAATATCTGCGTGCATCTCCCATCTCTCCCGGAGAAATTGAAGCAATTTTCGGGGCTGCAAAGGGAATAAAAGTTATGGGCGGCCCTATAAGGCTCGGCTTCAGCAGCGAAGGCGGGAGGGCTGCAAAGGGCACGGAAAGCGGCATAAGCCTCGGAGATGCCGTACTTGCAAAAATGGACATTGAGGCTTTTATTTACGACCTTTTTGAGGACGGGATCGAAGGGGAAAGAAGTACTGGAAGCTTTCCTGTCAGGCTGAAAGATCAGGAGTCTATTGAGCACCGTTTCAGGACAACATCCGAGATCGGATGCTGGGGTGTCAGAGGGGCTTTTTTGATCAGGCAGCACCCGGATTACCCTCACTGCATGTGTGAGCTTGAAACATACAGGGGCTGCGGAAGGAAGGTTCACTGTTCTTTCTGCACTGAGCCTTTTTATGGGTCTTCGGACTACAGGCCCGTGGAGGATGTTGTTTCTGAAGTTTCCGCACTTTATTCTTACGGAGCACGCTATTTCAGAATCGGAAGGCAGCCTGACCTCTTTTCCTATCATGGGACAGACGCAGGTGGACCAGTGCCGAAGCCTGTGCCTGAGGTCCTTGAAAGGCTCTATAAAGGAATAAGGAATTCCGCACCCGGACTTTCCGTACTCCACATGGACAACGCAAACCCCATTACTCTTGCAACATATCCGGAAGAATCAGAGCAGATTCTGAAGACAATTGTCAAATTCCATACGCCGGGAGATGTGGCAGCTTTTGGTATGGAGACTGCCGATCCCGCAGTGGTTGCAGCAAATTCCCTCAAGGCGACCTCAGAAGAAGTCTTTGAAGCGATCAGGCTGGTCAACAGGTTTGGAGCTGTGCGCGGGGCAAACGGGCTTCCGGAAATTCTTCCGGGCATCAATTTTGTTCATGGCCTTATGGGCGAGACTAAAAAGACTTTCCAGCTCAACTATGCTTTCCTGCAAAAAGTTCTTGATTCGGGGCTTCTTCTCCGGAGGATCAATATCAGGCAGGTCATGGCATTTCCCGGAACTCCAATGTACGGCAGGGACGAAGCTGCAAAGAAGCACAAGAAACTCTTTCTTGATTATAAAGAACGGGTCAGGAAGAATATCGACCTTCCAATGCTCAGGAAAGTAGTTCCTGAAGGTACTGTACTGAGAGATGTGATGTGTGAGGTTCACGACAGGGAAATCACTTTTGGAAGGCAGATCGGTTCTTATCCTCTGCTCGTGGGAATCCCTTCCCTCCTTCCTTTGCGGAAATTCACGGATATCACTGTCACAGGGCACGGTATGCGTTCGATTACCGGAATTCCTTATCCACTGCACATTAACTCTGCTTCCCTGACTCTTATTCGATGTCTTCCCGGGATCGGTAAAAAAGCGGCTGCTTCCATAGCTGCCGGAGTTCCCTATTCAAACAGGGATGATTTTCTTAAAAGAGTAAGCGAGGGAGAAAAGGTCATCGACTTTATTGAAATTTAATGCCCGAAAGAAGGTATGGTACTCTGGACTGTATGGCTCTTCTGGCTGATGTTTCGGTTCTTCAGGCTGATGCCTTTAATTTTTGCTCTGGATAATCATACCCAAAACCTGAGTTAATCTTTTTTTCAATTTTGCTATTTTTTTTCTCTTTTTTCCAAATATAGTTATTCTGGTTTTGTATATTCTTTTTTCCGAATATAGTTATTCTGGCTTTGTATACTCTTTTTTCCGAATATAGTTATTCTGATTTTGTATAACTTTTGTATAACTGCAGTCTTTTTTCTATTTTTTAAATCGAGGTTTTTTCAGACAATTCCTTCTCTTATACACAACATTCTTAAATTTTGGAACTCGAATTTCGGAATTTTTCTAATAAATAGCTATTTATTCAATCCCAAATCATTCTAAATGGGATATTTTTGGGGGATTTGCTTGAGCGATAGCACAGAAAATTTACATAGAGTGAAGATTGCTCTTCAGTTGAGTTTTATTTTGTGGGTCATGCTTGGAATTTTAATTCTTTATGCTACTTTTGAAGAGCAGTCCAGACTGTTCGTGACATTCCTGCTCCTCTGTTCGGTTATTTTTTTCACGCCCTTTCTTCCGGAAGGAACAGATTTACCTGAAGGAACAGGTTACAAAGAAATTGAAAACCTTGAAGGCTACAGGGAAGAATAAATTGAAAAAATAAGTTGTCCCTGCAAACAGGGAGTCCATATTAAAGTTATTTAAATCCTGATTACTCAGGTCTTATCCTATCTGATGATTTTCAAAACTTTTCAAACTAATATCTGGAAAATCTTTTAAGCTTCGCTGACTCTGAGGATGCGGGCAAGCTCGTTTCCTTCAGGTCCTATGGATGATAGTTCGCTCGAAGCTTCGGACTTTGAAATGTATTTTTCTGTCCGGATACTTCCCGGCTCCTCTATTTTAATCGTTATTTCCCCTTCCGTGTATCCTCTCTCAATGCATTCCTTTGCGAGCTTTCCGTATATGCCGGCTATAATCTTAAGGCAGTCAAAAATAACATTCTCTTCAACAGCATTTTTGCCGTCTATAAGGATCAGCCTGAGCTTTCTGAAAACCACTGAGTCTGTTACGAAATCTTTAATTTTTTCCACAAATATGGAAATGGAATCTTTATCCAGAGCGGGAGCCAGCTTTTCATCGCCTGTTATTTCGTTGTCTCCATACATTATCAGAAATGTCCCGCCATCTGAAGTAATTATGAACCGGTTTTCCGCATCCTTATCTTCTATAACAGTTCTCGTAGTATTTTTTCCGTGCTCGATATTGGTAACGTAGAAACCTGACACGTCCAGCTTTTTTACCTTTTCTTCTTTTGAGAGGAATCCGCTTTTTGACCGCACGGGCAGAGTAAGTTTCAGGAGGTCTTCAACTTTCAGTGTATCCTGTATAAAACTCAGTTCAAATTCGTACCTCATGCCGTCGATAGAGCTTACCTGCCACCCTTTAAGCTTCCTGTCTTCGCTTGAAGCATAACAGGTGTGTTCGGCGCCATAAATGCTATTTTCAAAAAAAGGGCTGAGAGCTGTAAGTATCCTGTCTTCCAGCTGCCGTACTTCTATAAGTGCCAGCCTGTTCTGTTTGTCTATATCTTCAAGTTTTTCATTCTTTTTCAACAGCGATATGTTCGCACAGGTCTCTATTGTCTTGGATTTTATCTCAAGAACTTCTCTGGATTCATATCCCAGTGCACGTTCTTCTATACACTCAGTGATTTCTTTCTGGAACCTGTCTATTTCTTCAATTCCCGCCTGAGTAGTCCCCGTCTCTTCGATATTTACCTGTTTTATCTCTTTAATTGACTTTTCAAGAGGGATTACTTCTTTAGAAATCCGTATAAAGTCCTGAATATCCTGAATAAAGTCTCTCTGAACGGGAAATTCCGTTGAGTCCTGAAAGGTATATTTCATTTCAAATCCTCCCCTTTGGAAAAATTGCTTTTTAGAAAACTATGTTTTTTATGTTTAAATTTGTGAGCATATACCCTGGGATGGAAGAATTACCCACTTAAATTAATAAAATGAATTTTTTTATTCGATAGTCTGATTTCTTTTTTAATTATTTAATTTTTTAAAATCACTATTATTTAATCTATTTTTTACCGATACTTTTATTAAAAAATAAATTTTTTTAGAAAGATTTATATCAAATATTTGCGTAAGTTATGTCATATTATCGTCACAAGATAATATGAAAAGACATTATTAAAAGACATTATGAAAAGACATGTACCTGGTTAATGCTGATTTATTATCCCCTGGTGGTTTTCTTTAGTGAATTCACTGTTCAGGATTAATAAGTATATGTCTGATGCACCAATCTGACCGGTCGGCCAGGTATCAAAACGGGGTTGACTTACAATTCCCCTGATGCACAAGAATTAACGGGGTCAATTTTCTTGCTGCTCCAGAGGAAAAGCCAGCATATTTCCTCCCGAAAGGGTTTCAGAAAAGTGATGGCTTTCTTAGATATTAATTAAAGGCAATGTTAATCAGATCACTTTAATTCAGGGGGTGAAGGGCAAAGCAGTTTAGTAAAATATAAATTGCAAACTTATTACAGTCTTATTTTGTTTATTTCTTAACCACTCTATATATCTAATAATTTCTTGACTGTTTATGGGATTGTATACTTACTAACTGGAATCTGCTACAACTCGCCGACTTTACAATATTATTTACACTATGATAAAAATGAAGTTTCAAGATTTAGTTAATCAAAAATGTGCGGAATCTAGGTGCAGAACATGAAACAAAAATTAATATTATTCAGTGCACTGCTGATCATATCCCTTTTGGCAGGGACAGCAGGTGCAATTGGAGAAGCAGAAAATACAGATACTGTCTCGACCGGGATGACCGAGCCGAGCGTCAGCATTGCCTACAACGAAACCGGTCCTTTCAGGATGGGAGATGTTGTAAAGATCACTGCAACCTTCAGTGAACCTGTATATGATGCAGTGGCAATAGTTGGGTATAGCGTTCTCACGCCCGATTACTTTAACATGACCAACCTCAGCAACACTGTCTGGTCTTATGACTACGAAGTCCCGGCAGGTATAAATGATGCTGTGAATGTGACGGTCTATGGGATAGGTGGAACCGTAGACTTAATTGAGAAAACCGATATTCATGCTTTCGTGGTTGATAATGAAGCTCCGAGATTTGACAGAATTCAACCCAGCTCCACATATGTAAATACGGAGTGTGTTGTCTTCGAGTTCAGTGCTTTTGACAAACTGGACAATACAGTTGCCTACTCTCTCTTTATCAACGGTACTGAAAAGAAATCAGGAATTATAAATTCCAACGGAAGTGTAAAGTACGAGGTTGAAAAATCCGACAACTATTACCAGTGGGAAATCGTACTCGAGGACGATGCCGGAAATATCGGTGGCAGTGGACTCCAGGACCTGTATGTGGACACCAAGGATCCGAGCGTAACTCTTGTTTCTCCAGAAGATGGATTCGTTGACACAACAGGACTTCTGAACTTTAATTTCACATGCCGGGACACTTTGTCCGCAAACTGCGGCCTTGACCTTGATTACCAGCTGTATATAAATGGAGAACCTGAACTATTATTGGGTTCCGGTGAAATAGCTTCAGGGGAATATGCAGAAATTCCATATACAGCCCTCTTTGACGGCGCATACAACTGGTCTGTCCTTGTTGAGGACAAAGCAGGAAATAATTGCTCAGGTAAAGTCAGGAACTTCTACGTGAATACTGAAGGGCTTATTGTCGAGCTTATCTCTCCGAATAGTCTTGTTGACGGTGAGCTTGTCACTGCAGAACAGAAGTTTAACTTCAGTGTAATGGGAGGAGCAGGGCTGCCCTTTGGGTACGAACTGCTCATCAATGGCACGGAAGTTAAGAACGGCACTTCAGTTATCGGTGAAGAAGGGATAAGCTTCTGTTCCGTGGATGCAACGGTTGCTGACGGAATGAACATCCCCTGGACCGTGCGCATCACTGACTGTGCAGGCAGAATCTATCAGCCTGATCCGTTTTTCATTTCTGTTGATACCACTGCCCCTGCTCCTGTATCGAACCTGACTGTTGTCGATGCTTTCAGTGATACTACATGGTATTATACATACGATGAGCCCGGGCTTTACGTTTGCTGGGATAAAAATACTGAAGAAGACCTGTACGATGGAGCAGACGCTTACTATGGGACTCCATATGCGGTTTTCATCAGCGATTTTGAGCCTTCAGGCATTGAAGAAATGGAACTGGCAATGCCTGTAAGCAGCATCTATGACACTATAGACAATAAGGCTCTGTTTATGCACATTGGAATGTATCAAGGAAAACCCCTCGTCTATGGTAAAGACTACTGGGTTGCTGTTATCGCTCTGGATAGAGCTGGCAACTATGATGAATGCTTTACTATGTGCGGGCCTGTCCAGACATACGAAGATATGGATCTTACACTTGATGCAGGCTGGAACCTGAAATCCGTACCCAGGAGACTGGCTCCTTTCAATGCTGACACATGCTCGGTCTTTGGAGAAGGCAGCACAGTAATTTACTGGGACGGTGCCTGCTGGCAGTTCCCGAAGACTATAGAACCATGTAAGGGTTACTGGGTCTACACTCCGGAAGCCTGTGAAACCAATGTAAAGTTCAAGCCAATGCCTGTCGGCAGTGCAACACCGGATGTTCCTGCTTCTCTCGACCTTTGTGCAGGCTGGCAGATGATAGGACACACTTCAACTCAGCCTGCTCACTGGTCTGAGACTCTGGGTTCATTGCAGAGTGATAAGATTATTGCAAACTATAAGTTCTCCAACATAATCACGTATTCTCAAAATGAAGGCTGGGGAGGCACGATTAATCTTGGATTCCTGGATCTATTCGCTCAACCAGAGTCTGAGATCCCATACCCGGTTCAGACTCTTGAGTCCAGCGGTGCTATGGTCCCTGGACAGGGATACTGGATTTTCATGAAAGAAGACGGTACTTACGCATCCATTGAAAATGTAGAACTTTATCAGGCTGAATAAGTCCCGGTGAAGGGCCAATTTTAAAAGCAAGTACTTTTCAGCCAGTTGAGGCTGAAAGGTTCTTTTTTCTTTTTTTGCTTGCTAGCAATTGGAGGTAAATTATGAACAAAATATTGAAAAATAGTTTCTTAGGAACAGCTGTACTAATTTTATTTTTCTTAATAGCTGCCCATCCAGGTATGGCTGAGGATGTCCCTCCTCTCCCTATGACAGTAAATGGGGTTGCCTTTATTGATGGCTCTCCTGCTCCTGTAGATACTGCTGTTGCAGCTTATCTTAACGGAGAGTACGTAGAACAATTTCTGATTAATAATCCCGCGGGAAATTTCACTTTCTATATCTCAGGTAAAGCCGAAGATGAAGGAAAACCTGTTACTTTTACAATTGATGAAAAGGATACTGGCAAGAGTTTTACCTGGAAGTCAGGAACAGTAATTTCATCCGTTGAACTTTCTGTCGGCGATTCCGGGAATTCTAAAAAGAGTTCAACTTCAAACTCGGGTTCAGGATCACTGGCAGTGTCCGGGGATAAGGAAGAAGACAGGGAGATTATTGAAAATAGCGCAGTAACTCAACCGGATGTCGAGGTTCCGGAAGTAACGGACGAGGAAAAAACTGTACAGGAAAGTGCAGATGATGAAGTAAAGGTCGAAAAGACTGAAGGATCCTCTGACGAGTCTTCTAAAAAAGGCAGTGCTCCGGGTTTCCAGATAATTTATGCAGTTGCAGGCATTATTCTGCTCACTTTCGGGTCAAAGCTCTGGAGGGACTCGAAAAGGAAGCCCTGAAGGATTTTCCTTAATGGGTTTTTCGGATACGTAAAAACCTCAAGGTGATATGATGACCATCAAGGACAAACACTTAAGAACTTTAGTGTGCCTGGTTATCCTGGTACTGGGTATATCCCTTATTCCGGCTGCATCTGCCAGCGATATTCCTTCTATCCCCAACGTATTCCAAGGAAAATTGATCACAGAAGGCGCAGATGTACCTGAAGGAACTATAATCTCAGCTTATATAGATTCAAAGCTTGTTGGCTTGAAAACTATAGAGACAGAAGGTGAGTATCAGTTAGATGTATCAGGTACAGAAGAGGACAACGGGAAAAAAATAGTTTTCAAGCTGGGTCTTGTGGAATCTCCCGTTTCTGCAACATATCAGCATGGAGCTTCCCCGGTTACGCTTGACCTTCCTTTCAAGGGGGATTTTGTGCCTCCGGTTATAGAGAGCTGCTATGCATCTCCTGTTTATATCCTGAACGACGGGAAGGATTACTCAACTGTCAATGCAAAAGTTTCGGATGAGCTGTCCGGAGTTATGTCAGTAACCCTCGATCTTACCCCCATAGGTGGAGGAGTAGTATCAATGACACCTGAAAAAGGAGGCATTTATACCTGCAATGTGGACAGCACTCAGGCAGGAGAATTTAAATTCACCCTTACAGCAACGGATTACTTCGGTAATAAAATTACAGATTCTAATAGCATCTCGATCACTGCAGTTAAAGAAAATGAGCTTATAGCAAAGTTCGGAGGGGCTGACAGCAGCTTCTCTGCCGAAGAAATCAAAAATATTGTAAGTGACGGTAAAATCTCCAGCGCGGTCAAATATGCAATTCTGAACATTTACTATGCTGACGGGTGGGATAGGATATGAGGCAGCCTGAGTTTAAAATTGCGTTTGCGTTACTCATGGCTTTGATTTTATGTGCAGTTCCGGCTTCTGCAGGCAGTGCAGAAAGGGTTCTTCCGTCTTCAGTCAGTGCTAATGAGGTGTTTCAGGTAACAGTCAATGTAGCTGATTACGGCGCAGCAGGTCAGGTGCTTGAAAAGCTTCCTGCAGGTTTCACATTTGTCAGCTCAACCCTTCCGGAAAAAGCTGTAACTGTAAACGGAGATAAGGTCTCCTTCCTGCTGATGACAGAAAAAAGCTTCAGCTACACTCTTAAAGCTCCTGCATCATCCGGAACATACCAGTTTTCGGGTATTTTAAGGGACATAAACAAAGCTGAATTCCCTATACTCCCTTCAAGCTCTTCCATTAAGGTCGGGTCAAGCTCTGGCGGGGGTTCAGGCGGCGGCTCAAAAAGTTCAGGCAGCAGTTCAGGCGGCGGAGCCGGAGGTTCCCCGGAACCTCAGAACAATGTTGAGGCTAAGGAGCTTTCCCAGTCGTATGTTTCTGACGGAAAACACGTAAGGTTCGATTTCCCCAATGGTGTAACCTGCATAAGATATGTGGAGTTTGATGCCAGAAAGACCCTCGGGAAGATCACCACTATTGTTGAAATGCTTAAAGGCCAGTCGAAGCTGGTCCCGAGCCTGCCTGAAGGCACGGTTTATAAAAACGTAAACATCTGGGTGGGTTCCGGAGGAATCGCAAATTCCGATAATATCAAAAACGCGGTAGTTGGCTTCAGGGTTGAAAAAACCTGGCTTGATAAATATGGGGTTGACACGGATGACAAAGATTCGCTTAACCTCTGGTATTATGACAAAGGATGGACTAAACTCGAAACCACCAAACTGGATGAGAGTGACAGTACCTATGTCTATTATGAAGCCAGGACTCCGGGATTCGGGTCATTTGCAATTGTTGCAGCCGAACCCGCTTCAATAGAAATCGAGCCTGTTGATGAAGATACGGAAGGCAATATCTCTTCCGAGCCACAGAAGCCTGTAAGGAACTGGCGTTCTATGCCTGGATTTGAATCTGCTGCTCTTCTGGGAGCAGTCGGAGCTGCATATTGCGTCATGAGAAGGAAGTTTTGATGCCCGATAAATTTACGGTTTAAAGCAGCTTTAAACGCTGCTTTTTTCTCTTTTTTCACCCGAATTCCTTCTCGCCTGAGTCCCGTCTCGGGAGTACGGTGTCCTTCTCGCCCGAGTCCCGTCTCGGGAGTACGGTGTCCTTTTCACCCGAATTCCGTCTCGGGAGTACGGTGTCCTTTTCACTCGCTGCGCTCGCTCAAGAGGACTAATTTTTGGGCATTATTCCTAAGCTAAGCTCAAGAGGACTAATTTTGAAGTTTTAATCAGTGAGATTCACTAAAAGGGCTATTTTGTGGTTATAATCCGAAAACAAAAGATAAGCAAAAATAAGAAAAAAATGATCCTGATTAAAGGACAGATATGTCTTTTTTATAAAATGATATACATCAGCCGGGATTCGAACCCGGGTTCGAGCGTTGGCAACGCCCGGTGATGACCGCTACACTACTGATGTTCTGTGATGACAGGGTGCCTGCCGCTTTCTTATTATGGATTTTTTTATTAATTAAGTTAATCCCTGAGGGATTTTTTAGTATGCTGTTAGATGGGAAGTTACTCAGATTTTATTTATGATGGACTTTTTACCTCTTCTGGATCTATTATTCTTTTGTCCGTTACAACACCTTCATATTTTAACATATACTAATAATAATTCTGTATCAGGTGTGTTATTTTTACATTCATATATAAAGAGAAACCTACCAGAGACAACGCATATATACGTTTTTTACGCATTAGAATGTTTGAACCAACTTATTGATGTCGTGTGTGTAACATCGAAAATTGTTAATTTTTAAAACGGTTTTTAATCTTTTTTCGATTATAAAGCAGAAATAGGGTAGAATGTGAAACGAAGAAATACGAAAACATTCTAACAACGGCGCATCTGGAGATTTATCGAAAATATATTCAAATAAAATCTTTTAATCTCATTTTTATTTTCCTCTCTTTTTTTTAATTATTAAATATAAGGAAAATTTATTCGACTGAATTTATATCTCTTCCAATTATCTAAATATAAAGGCCCTATATGTGGAGGCTTAAATTGAAAGAAACAACATATGATAAAATATCCGGAGGGCATGTCCTCATAATCATTTTAGGGATAACTGTGCTGGCTTTTTTAATGCTGGCGAGTGTCGCAGGCGCAGTGCCATTTGCATATATTACGAACTACGACGACAACACTACTTCTGTAATTGATATAGCAACAAACACTGTTACCTCCACGGTACCCGTAGGCATTCGACCTTGTGGAGTTGCGGTCAGTCCGGATGGAACTAAGGTATATGTGGCTAACGATGACAGCAATAATATCTCTGTAATTGATGCAACAACCAGCACTGTTACCTCCACGGTGCCTGTGGGACATGCTCCTTATGGAGTTGCAGTAAGTCCGGATGGAACAAAGGTATATGTGGCGAACCAAAACGACAGCAGTGTCTCTGTAATTAACACAACGACCAGCACTGTTATCGCCAGTGTTCCAGTAGATTACAGTCCTTCTGGAGTTGTAGTCAGTCCGGATGGAACAAAGGTATATGTGGCGAACTACGGCAGTAACACTACTTCCGTAATCGATACGTCTAATTACAGTATTACCTTCACGGTGCCTGTAGGAATTGCTCCTTATGGAGTTGCGATCAGTCCGGATGGAACAAAGGTATATGTGGCGAACTATGGCAGCAATACTACTTCTGTAATTGATACAGCCACAAACAACGTTATAGCCTCTGTGCCCGTAGGATGGAGTCCGGTTGGAGTTACAATTGCACCTGATGGAACAAAAGTATATGTGGCTAACCTGGGTAGCTCCAATGTCTCTATTATTGACACCGCTACAAACACAGTTACAGACTCTGTGAATGTAGGAATCGCTCCTTGTGGAGTTGCAGTTACCCCGGATGGATCAAAGTTATACGTAACGAACGCCGGTGACAACACTACTTCTGTAATTGACACCATAACCAACAACGTTACAGTCACTGTGGCTGTGGGAAAAACGCCCATCACCCTGGGTCAGTTTATAGGGGGACCAGTAACAGCAAGCAACACCAGTAGAGACACAGAAACCGATTGTAAGGGGATAGAAGATTATGTCCCAGATTATGCAGGTGGCGCTGTTATTCATATAAAAAATAGGGTTGGAAATGATATCGTCGTATCCTGGGCAAAGGAAGGTTCCCAAAAAGCTGTTTTCCAGGTGAATATTCCTGCAGGGCAAACGCGCACAGTCACAGCCCCTTCGGGTTCTTATGAAGAATATATCCGAGCAGGATGTTCATGGTATATAGTAACCGATGGGCATATTGTTGTGGAATCTGGTTATGAATACAGCTTGGAATACTATACGGTTGTAGATAACAATACTATAGTATATGATGGAACTGGATTTAAACAAATACCTGATAGTCAAGCCCCGAAAATCTGACCAGCTTCAATTACAGGGTTACAGGGTAAGCGCGTAGGGTCACGATGCCCTTCCATTCATGAGGCTGCCCGACAATTACTGCCAGTAAAAACTTAATTCCTTTTTTGATTTAAAGGCTTTATATGCCTTATTTTTTATGTGCTTTTGCCCTGAAATAGAATTGTTGAACAGCATTTTTGGATGGGGCGGACACCTGCAGGTTGATTTTATACATTTTTCCGGGAATTGTGTTTTATATCATTAAGCCCGTATAGACGACATCTTCCGGAAGCTGGCAGCTAAATTTTTAACTGATCCCTGTAATATACTGATTTCTGTACCTGTCTTCTTACTTTGATATTGAATTTTACGAGTGATGAGCTTTGAGTGAGCTTGAAAAACTGATAAATCTTGCAAAAAATGCAGCCGATAAAATACGCAGGCATAAATTTGTGCGCGTGATTTCACATAACGATGCTGACGGGCTAACTTCAGCCGGAATAATGGCCCACGCCCTTTTGAGGGCTGGCATCCCTTTTCAGCTTTCAATAGCCAGCAAGCTGGACGGGGCTGTAATTGAAGAAGTGAACAGGAGCATCTCTTCAGGAGAACTTGTCATTTTCTGTGATATGGGCAGCGGGCATCCAGAACTTATTAAACAAGTGGGCGCGGATGTTGTTATAATTGACCACCACCAGCCAGTAGGGCAGTCCCCCGCAAAAGCTGTGGTAAACGCACATATGGTAGGAATAGACGGGGCAACGGATATCTCGGCTTCAGGAACCTGTTATCTTGTAGCTCGGGAACTCGGGACAGGAAACATCGACCTTGCAGGGCTCGCAATTGCAGGGGCAGTTGGAGACAGGCAGCTTTTCCGGACTGCAAATGCTTTCATCCTGGAAGAAGCCTTAAAATCAGGGGTTGTTTCCATCAGAAAAGGGTTAAAAGTCGGGGATGGAAATCTTGCAGACGTGCTCGCATACAGCAAAGAGCCTTTTCTAGATGTAACCGGTTACCCGGAAAAAGCGGCGGAATTCTTAAATCAGCTTGGGCTTTCCGGAAACATTGAAGATCTTTCCGAAGAAGAGACCTCAAAACTTGCCAGTGCTGTTGCCCTGAAACTTGTCAAACAGGCAAGCCCTGAAGCAATTGAAGCGGTTATCGGGGAAGTTTTCCTGCTCAACCGGGAACTTGTCCACAATGTTTATGATTTCATTTCCATACTCAATACCTGCGGGAAGCAAAAGGTTTACGGGCTTGCCCTCGCTCTCTGCCTGAAAGACGCAACTATCCTTGATGAAGCCTTTTCCCTTACAAAGGATCATGAAAAGAATCTTGCCATCGATATCCGGAAAAATGTGGAAAATATTCGCAAAGGGGAAAACCTCTGGTATATCAGCACGGTTGAAGCCATCTCGACAGGGGACCTTGCAACAACCGTAGTCAGATACCTCCATCCCGAGCTTCCTTTTATCTGTGTAAACGAATCTGAAGGTATTTTAAAGGTTTCTGCCCGAGGTACTCGTGAACTCGTTTCAAAAGGGCTTGACCTTGCCTTTACCCTCAGGGAAGCTGCTGGTGCTGCAGGCGGAAACGGAGGAGGGCACAGTGTTGCATCCGGAGCTTCAATACCCTTGGGAAGTACGGAGGAGTTCCTGAGCATTGCAGACCGTATAATCGGGGAGCAGCTCAGGAAAAACGCCAGTGGGAAAGTAAAATGATAATTTCAATGGGAAAGAAGAGCAAGTAAACGTGATAAGCATAAATAATGAACAAAAACTGATCCTGAAAACCAGCCGGCAGAAATTGAATGGTAAAAACAGAGTAAGCAAAATTAAAATAACCAGAGGCATAGAACTGGTGTAAAAACGCAGAGGCGAATTTATGAAAATTACAGGCACAATTGAGTTTCCAGACCCTGAATCAAGAAAATCCGCAGCCAGAATACTGAAAGCCCTTGCCCCGGATAATCTGAGGAGCATGGAAAGCGAGATAAGCAATGATAGGGTTGCTGTGCGTTTTCATTCTGAGAAAATCGGTTCTCTCCTTGCGACCATTGATGATTTTCTCATGAATGTTAAGATCGGGGAAGGGGTCGAGCAGACTCTGGAAAAAGAAAGGTAAGAAGCCAGAAATAAAAAGAAAATAATTGAGCAATTGAAGGCGTGGAATAAAAACAAAAAATTAACGGGAAACATTTTACAGTTTCCCTCTCATTTTACAGTTTCCCTCTTGCTGATTCTCTTTTCAATTTGCAGCTCCTTCTTTCCAGAGCCTTATCAGTTTTATGAGTCCTTCGTCTGTTAGCTTGGTTTCTGTCCCTGGGATAGGTAGGCCGTTTTTATAGATGTGTATTGCTTCCTGGAGTTCTTCCGTGCTTATGTTTTTCCCATCCAGGGAGGTCAAATCGTCCCATGGGTTCCAGTCAACGACTGTCCAGTTCCAGGTAAGCATAACATTTTCGTTTCCTGTTATGACAAGCACGGTAACATCATATGTTCCTGGAAACAGAGTACTTTCCGAATATGAACTGCTTTTAACACCGGTTTCGGTAAGTTTTTTCGTTCCGTTAACATACCAGTTTGCACTGGTGTTATGATTTGTGCTGATATTGAATTCCTGCCTTTCCCCTTCATAGGTAGTGATATTTCCTCCGGGACTTGAAGAGATAATTGATAGAGGGCTTACTGTTATATAACCGGGTTTTATTTCGGTGTCAAAACCTTTCCTGTTGCTTGCATTTAATGAAACGGTATAATTTCCGTAAGATGTGTAGGTGCAGACAGGGTTTTTGGTTGTTGAGTCTGTAATCCCGTCCCCGTTAAAATCCCATTCCCATGACAGGGCACCTGTTGAAAGGTCAGTGAACTGGACTGTAAGAGGAGAAACCCAGCTGGTAATGTTTGATGAGAATCCAGCTTCTGGCAGCTCATTGACAGTTGTAAACGCCTTTATACAGAGGTTTGTTTCCGCGTATTCGACAACTGATGTCAGGTCCTTCCAGCTGTTCCCGTCCCGGCTTACATAGCTCTCCCCGGGATTTGCCTGTGCCTTACTGCTGTAATCGAGGTACTGTTTCTCAACTGCAAGAGGGTATACGTAAGAAGGATTCCTGCACTTTATAACAACAGAAAATTTCTCTCCCGGAATCAGGTTTACAGGAGAATTAAGTATGTGGGTGTGATATCCGGGAAATGAGCAGGTACCGCTTTCCTTTACAGCATAATTTTTTAATGAATTAATCGGGCCGTTTGTCGGGTTTTTGTATACATAGATCTCATAAGCCGTATTGAGATCTGTAGTATAGAACCCTATAGCTTCCAGTTTTTCATTTCTTTCCGTGGTAAAAACATTGCTTCCCCAGGCGGTTAATTCGGAATAACCTATTTGGGTTATCCAGCCGAGGGGGTCATACTGGTAGATATAGTCAAAATTCTCTTTTTCCGAAGCCGTAAAGACTGCATTTTCTCTGTATCCAATACTGGTATCATAATAGGAAATATAGAAATATCCATCTTCTCCCCAGGATTCTCCCCAGCTGTTCTTTACAATAAAAGCTCCATTTCCTGATGGAACCTGTTTGAACCTGTGTCTGTCAAAGGAATCATCCCAGCCTACTATGGTTATCGCATGATTTGCAGAATTTGATCCGGTGTATCTGTAGGTGTAATTCTTATCATGATAATCCGGCAAATTCCAGCATATTGTAGAAAACACAGCTCCCTTATCCATAAGTGCCCTTTTAATTAACTCGTTATCCAGAGGCCCGGTTCTCTCAGGCAGTACAACTACTTCCTGAACATGTTTCTGCACAGGAAGCCCTGCAGGGGAATTGACCGAGTTTTCATTATATGGGTCTGCAGATTCATTTACAGGCCCTGACCAGCGGGTAAGATATGCCATGGCTATGAAAGAATTTCCGCCGTTATCGGGAGTCAGGTCAAAACCATCGGAATAGTACCTTGTGACAAGATTTTTCATGTTATTTTCGGAAAAGTCTCTACTATTTCCCTCTGTCCCCAGAATATAAGATTCAAGGGATGCAAGGCTTGAAAAAGCCCAGCAGCTTCCGGTGTCTCCCTGGTTTTTTACAGATGTAATCCTTCCCTGTTCACGCAAATCATACGTTGAAGGGAGTTCCGAACCCTGCGCCCTGAGCAGAAGCTTTCCCCCTTTCTGTGAGAGTGCTGGTATATTTACCGGAGGGGGGGTATACCCCGGGCCTGAGGCATGCCCGTAGTCACAGGATGAAACAGGCTCTAATGATTCTGATTTTCCGGGGTTCAGAAATTCCGGGTTCAGAGGTGCTTCTTCAATTGCAGTGTCTGAAATTGATGTGCTGTTCAGGGGCGGCTCTAAGTTTTCGGCACTTCCGGCTGCGAGGTTCGGGCTGATGGACAGAGACGAAAATAAGATTATCATTGAAAGCAAAAAGGAATTTATCTTTTTCAAAAATTCTCGGCCTCGGGTGGATTGGTTTTCAGTTAGATGAAAGACAGCATGGAGTAACTGGCATAGCAGGCATATCTCTAACTATTAATTTATATACTGTCAGCCAATAGCAGTCCGGTCTTCTACAACTATCATTGCAATCAGCATGACCCCCAGTAAACCCCCATTAATTATCTATTCACATGATTAGTTTATAAAATTTGTGTATAAGTTCCTCTCTAACATAATTCATTTTTATTGTCCAATCCATAATTTATGCTTTTAAATTTCTTTTTTCATAGAGCCTCCTTGAGTAAATTTTTTAAAAATAATCATGGATATTTGCTCAGTGTAAGCAGGGCTAATATTAACCTTTATAACCTTAATAAGCCTCAATAACCCTTGATACGTCCCAATGGCCTGAATATGCCTCAATAACCCTTGATACGTCCCAATGGCCTGAATATGCCTCAATAACCCTTGATACGCCTCAATAAACCTCAATAAACTTTTATACGTCCCAATGGCCTGAATATGCCTCAATAACCCTTGATACGCCTCAATAAACCTCAATAAATCTCAATAAAATACCTTAATAAAACTACAATAAAAATTTCCAATAAATATAAAAAGTCACAATAGAAAGAGACATTAAGTTTGCCTTTCCATATTCTAACAGGGCATAGTTAGAGGGGGTAAAAGTCTGTTTTCGGAAACACTTGCAGATCTTGAAAATATCAGCAAAAAAGACCTTGATAAGGAAATTCTGAGAGCCGCAATGATCGCAGAACTGGATGCTGTCAATCTCTATGAACAGATGGCAAACCTGACAAAAAACGAAGAAATACGTACTATCCTGCTTGATATTGCACGGGAGGAAAAGATCCATGTCGCCATGTTTGAAACCGTACTCCTGCAGGCGGACAAAGAGTTTTTAAAGATTTATGCGGATTATGCACTTGCCAGAAAATAAAAGAAGAATATTTCCCGGTTTTTGTGGTTAACTGGTATCCTTGAATGACCGCAGGTTACATCTCAAATCCTTTTATACATGCGTCACACTTCAATTCCTTTCATATACGCATCGCACTTCTCTTGAAACCGCCTGTGTGCAGACGATCGGAATGAAAGCATCAGCCGCTCCGGAGGGGCTGGATTCCGAAATTTACTGTCTTTTTTCAAGCTTTGCCGCATAACCATTTATATCCTGCGCTGCCATATTTTCTATTGATCTCCCATGCTTGAAGAATATGAGAAGAAAAGGGATTTTAATAAGACCTCCGAACCCCCTGCCAGAGGGGAAGAGAAGAATTCCGATAAGCCTGTTTTTGTGGTTCAGCGCCATGATGCGACCAATCTCCATTATGATTTTCGCCTGGAAATGGACGGAGTCCTTAAGAGCTGGGCAGTTCCTAAAGAGCCTCCGAAAAGCCCGGGAACCAGGAGGCTCGCTATCGAGACTGAAGACCATCCACTCGGATATGCAGACTTTGAAGGGGAAATTCCAGAAGGACAGTACGGAGCCGGCAGAGTTGAGATCTGGGACAGGGGTACTTTTGAACTTCTAAAACGCAACGAGAAAGAGATTATTATAACGCTTCACGGGGAAGAACTTGAAGGAGATTACGTACTGATAAAAACAAAGTACGGAAAAGAGGATAAAGGGTGGCTATTTTTTAAGAAAAAAACCGGTTAAGCCATTGAATAGCTTATTCCAAGGCGTGAAGTCCCTTCCTCGCCTTCATCAAAACTCAGGGAGGAGAAGTTCACGCATTTAATAATTTAAACGATTGCGAAGTTAAGCGATCGAGACATTATTCCTTGAGAAATTAATGCAGGAAATACTCTTAACCAGGGTAAACCGACAAAGTTATTGAAGGTAAAAGGAAAAGGTGTTAGAGGAATAATCAGTAAAATGAGATAATCGGTAAAAAATGCTGGATAAAAAAGATTACCGGTAAAAAGTACTGGATAAAAGAGATAACTGGTAAGAAGTACTGGATAAATGGATGATTTCCAAAATACAGAAGGATAACAGGCAAGAGAAGAGGGGCTTCGTCGGCTGTTTTTCGGCTCAAAACTCTGGCTCTTGATCTCTGGCAAAGGAGTGATCAGATGGGGAAGGCTACGGAAGAAAAGGTAAAAATAAAGATTATTGAGACTGCAGGAATTAACTGCTGTGTTGCAGCCTGCGACGGGCAGAAAGTGCACGATAAAATTGCAGATGCTTTCCGCAAAAACAGGATTGTTGAGCTTTCTTTTGCAGAAACCAATGAACTTACTCCTGCCTTCTTAAATTCGGCTGTGGGGCAGCTTTATGGGACCTTCCAGGCTGAGATCATTGAAAAAAGCCTTTCTTTTACTGACCTTGACCACGAAGATGAGATCGTCCTTAAGAGGGTAATGGAGCGGGCAAAAGTCTATTTTGAACATGCATATTCCTGCAGGAAAGCACTCAGGGATGTGATCGGGGGCGAAGATGCCTAAGAGTGTCCACCGCGCAACGGTCTATCCTGTAAGGCGCAGTGCGAGGCTCCGCCCCGGTAAAACCCTGCCTGTAAAACCAGGTCCTGCTCCTATCCATTCAATAGAGACCTATGACTTTCCTGAAGAAAGGAGTTATTTCTTTGATACTAATATCTGGCTCTATATCTACGGTCCTATAGGCTGGCCTGACCAGAAGTCGGCTGTCTATTCCAGGGCTCTAAGGGAAATCAGGAATTCAAACGGCACGATTTATATTAACTGCATGATTATCTCGGAGTTCATCAATGCCTTTTCGAGAATTGAGTTCAAACAGCAGACCACTCACTCAAGGTATAAGGATTTCAGGAACTCCATCGGCTTCCGCCCGGTTGCCGAAGATATCGCCTCAAACGTGAAAAAGATCCTCAGAAATACTCTCGCCTGTGATAATGATTTAAAAGTAATAGACCTGCCTGAAATTATGAGCTTTTTCGAGCAGGGGAAATATGATTTTAATGACCTCGTTTTTGCAGAGATCTGCCGTTCAGGGGAAATGGTTTTTGTAACACATGATAAGGATTTCAGCGAACTTGGGGTCGAGATTTTGACTGCAAATGAAAAGCTGCTGCGAAGGTGAGCAGGAAATCAGGCTTTTTGGCGACTTTTTCGGTTTGGCTTGAAGGGTAAGGAGAGTAGATTCCTCATTTTTCTTTTTCAGCTTCAGCCTCAAGGTACAGTTCAATTGCTTCTTTTATTCTCCTGTTTAACTCGTCGAGTGTTTCTGCCTGCGTATGACATCCCGGAAGTTCAGGTACAGAAGCTACGTAAATTCCATCTTCGTCCTGTTCGATAACAACAGTAAATTCTCTCACTGACTGGCCTCGTCTTTCAGATACAAATCATATTCCAATGATTTGATTTATAGCTGTGTTTACTTCTTCGTTTATTCTTTGCAGGTCTGCTTTCCGGAAGAGGATCTAAAATTCATAAATTAATCACAATATGTTCGTGCTTATTCAAGCATGTTCATCACATATTCATTACATGTTCATTCTGGTAGGTTTGGAGTGTTTGTCCCCTTTATGTCCCCGGAAGTGTGCCTAATTTGCTGTAAATTTGAAGTCAAGTTTTTGTGTATTATGGGAAAATTGATCTCCCGATATGCAATTTTCTACCAAATAACTTCTGAGATTTGTGATTTTACAGAACTTATGTTACACTGTCCTTTGTCCCATTTACAAAGTATTTTCTTTTTCAACTGTAGTCCCCGATAGAATATATGCTGTTCCTTTTCCTGTAGTGCCAATTTGTTCAAATATTTTTAAAGAAACTAGTTCTGCAAGGTCTCTTGAAGCCGTTCTCTTAGTTATATTGGATATTTCCTGATATTCTTTATTGGTAATCTTTCCCTTCTCTTTTACATAGAACACAGCCTTAATTTGCCTTTCATTTAGCCCAAGCCCTTTAAGATAGTCTTCGTTAAAAATTCCTTTCCTGAATATTACGCGGAAACCCTGATACTCTTCAAAAACAGGCTCAGGAACATCTGCTCCCTTACAGTAATTTATTATCTTTTCAATGCCGCTGCCCCACTGTTCAATTATTTTGGTATCAAAAAAGACTTCTGCTATTCCTTTGTTCCTCAATTTCGAAGCATGAGGCTTGAAAAGCTCTTACAGTGTAAGCCCAGGAGGTAATCCACCCGGACTCCAGACTATCAGTTCGTTGTCATAAATCCGGATTTCGATTTGGGACATAATTGTGTAATCCCTGTGGCAGACTGCATTTACAACCGCCTCCCTGACTGCTTCTAATGGGTAGTCCCAGACCTCTTCCCTTTCGGGCCTGCCGGTCATAACAAATGAGGGTCTAAAGTGAAGTGGAACATGAGATAAAATATTTTCATGCACACTATTAAAAAAAGAGTGTTTTAGGTATAAGTTGATTAGCTTTTTAAGAAGTCCATTACTTCCTTCTCGGACTTTCTATATCGAGAGACAGGAGGTTTGGATTTTTCATTTTTTTCAAATAAGGAATGTAACTTATTAATGGCAACAGGGTCTGATATATGTAAAGAGTTCTGTTCCAGATATCTTGAAGCCATATTAACCAATCCATTTAATTTTGTGCTTATTACTTTTGAGTGTGTTAATTATACTCGCTTCCAAACAACGTTTTTAGTATAATTGTCCGGTCTATATCCTTCTCACTACACTATAGTATAGTTATAAATCCATATTAATTTATCTTATCCAATCACTCAGTATTTAAATATTTAACTAATTGAATCCTTTCTACTTCATCCTCTTGAACTTCGGACTGTAATTCTATGAAGCCATTATTTTTGTAAAAACGCACAATGTAGTCAGCTTCTTTATTTGCTTCGAGCCAGACTATGTTTCCTCCCAGCATTTCCATACATTCATAAACAATATTGACAGCTTCATCGAGCAGGTATTTTCCTTTAAAATTATATTTAAACATGTCATTTTTGCCTAACTGGGCAATGAAATAAGAGGGGATGCCATCCTGGTCCCTTAACAGATTCATATCCTTTTTTTGCTTTCGGGTTAATTTGTCCTGATTTACAGTCAATATTTTCAAAGCCAGAGCAAAGAACCCAAGAATATAGAAGTTTTCATCATTACTGTTTTTTCTATCAAGTATGAGATAAGACCTGCAAATTGATCTGTCATCAAATATTTCCATTTTATTTCGGATAAAATCCTGTATATCGGAGTCTTTTGAACAAAAGAAACTGTTTAATGTTTTTTTCGCTTTTTCTTCGTCGCTGTATTGTATGAATTTATTATAAGGGACAACAATCGGGTCGAGTTCTAAGTCAAAAGAGACAAAATAGTCCTTTATGCTTATAAGATAATCAATATCCTCCAGCTGGCCCTTTTCAGGTGGATATTTACTTAAAAAGTCCTTTCCTTTTGAGCTGATTGAAATAAACCCTTCAGGATCTGATTGAATAAATCGAATCAATTTCAGGTACTTAAAAACCCAGTAGATTTCATTTTTAAACTCAAGGATTTTTGGCTTTAAATTTTCTTGATGAAAATCGTTTATTATCTTGAAGTCATCAATAAGTGTCTTCTAAAGATCAGAATAAGTACATTTTTCACATCGGTAGAGGTACTTGACTGCCTGACTAAGAACATTTTCAAAACAAGGCAGATTTGTTTTCTCACCCAAAGATATCAGATCCTGAAAAATAATGACTTCAGGTATACTGTATTAATTCTTATTATATTTTCCCTGCAAGTTTCTCAATGGTTGATAGTAATTCTACCAAATATATCACTTTTTTATTATATTTCCAGCACGCACTGCTCCTTTTTCCTTCACCTACCTTTTATTAGTTTTCAGTCCTGCACCAAACTAACCCTCTACAAAATCTCCAAACCATGAAATCTTCAAACCGGGCCCTGGGATGGAAAAATTCTTGATAGGACCGGGAATAAGTGGGGCGCCTTATTAATTATATTCAGGAGGGGGTTCTGTAGTTTACTGAATATTTCTGTTGAGAAACTGGGTGATATGAGGGAGGTCTTGATGCGCTTTCAGGGATCAGGGGGTTTGAGGATGCAGGAGAGGAGAATTTAGCGGTATTTTCTTACTTTGGTTTTAGTGGAAGATTATATTTTGATTGAAATGGAGAAACTCGCTTCTTTACTTTATTTCCTCCAAAAGTTTCGAAATTTCTTCAGGAGAGGGTAATTTTCCTTTGAGTTTTTCTGGCAGTGTAGAAACAATTTTGTACTCAGCAACACCAATGGGCTTGTTTGATTCGCGAAGAGCATATTCTACAATGGTTTTGTTTCTGGATTTGCATAGGATGATGCCGATAGAGGGATTTTCGTGGGGCTGCTTTACGAAATCGTCTAGCTGGGCCAGATAAAACTGCATTTTTCCTATGTATTCTGGGAGGAATTTGCCAATTTTAAGTTCTACTGCGATGAGGCAGTTTATAGCCCGGTGGAAGAGAAGAAGATCGATGAAGTATTCTTCATCTTCTACCTGAATGCGGTACTGACTGCCTATGAAGGTAAACATTCCACCCATTTCCCGGAGGAAAGCTTCCAGTTTTAAGAGAATTTCCTTTTCGAGTTCCTTTTCTGAGTGGAGATCTCCGAGTTCGAGGAAATCGAAAGTATATTCATCCTTAATTGCGAGTTTTGCCTTAGATTGAATTTCTGCCGGGAGGGTTGTTTCAAAATTCGTCTGGTTGAGCAGGGTCTTTTTGTAAGTATCGTTTTCAATCTGAACTATCAGAATATTTTTAGTCCACCCGAATTTCCGGGTTGTACGAAGATAAAATTCGCGTTCAAGGTCATCTTTACACTTTTCCATAATTGCTATATTGTGAGTCCATCCGATTTCTCGCACCAATGGTGCGAGTTTTTGATTGTCGGCATATGTGAGATAAAACATCCTCATGCGCCAGATATTTGAGGCAGAAAAACCCCTTACTCTAGGGAACTCCTCCTGGAGGTCTCTTGAAAGCTGGTCGACAACGGACTTGCCCCATGTCTCACTTTTTTGCCTTTCAACAATCAACTTTCCAATATCCCAGTAAACTGAGATCAATTCCCTATTTACTGCCTTTAAAGCCTCGTACTGGCCTTTAAGTATTCGATTTTTGATTTCTCCAAACAGAGTCTTATATTCAGAAGTTTCAATACCTTTCATATAGTCATCCCGGAAAGCGCTCTCAAAAAGAACTCCAGTTTTCTATTTTTACATGTATACCCAGCCTTAAATATTCTTTACGCATAATTTTCATTAATTTCGTAGCAAATTTCTCGCACCATTGGTGCGAGATTTTAAAAGTTCACATTTCCGGTTTCTGTGATTCTAATTTTAACTTACTCAGGTAACGTTTTTGCGACTAAAAAAACACGTGTTAGGATATTTCTTGCCTGAGTTTGGGATATGTGAATTAGAGGAAAATTAATTCATAAACAGTTTACGCTAACTCATAATCTAATAAAAGTCAGAACCGTCAGAATATTTCTGTAAAAATATATTTCCGGTGCCTGCTGCTTCCCTCTCTCCCAACCTGGTTTTTATTTACAGCGCTAAACAGGGAATAAAAACGTAGAACGGGAAATTTTCAGAGGCAGGGTATATTAAATATCAAAATTACCAGTTATTCTTTATGCAGTTCACAATTAAACTTGAAGAATCTGAGGAAGGAGGCTATACCGCCCGGTGCCTCGAAATTCCTGCCGCTATCAGCGAAGGAGATACAGAAGAGGAGGCACTTGAAAACATTAAGGAAGCTATCCAGCTTGTCCTGGAAGTAACAGGAGAACAGGCTCAGGTACTGGGAGAAATCGCTATAGTGGAGGTTTCAGTTAACTAAATTGCCTTCGACTTCCGGAAAAATAAATTAACAGTTAAGCTCGATCCCCTGCGTGCTTATTGGAAGGTTTATGCTGTTCAGCCCGAGAGCATCAAGGCCTTTGTCAACCAGTTTATTTCTCTTATTGACGCTCATTTTCATTGTCAGCCTGATATTTTCTTCGCTAACTTCTATGCGAGCTTCAAAGTATTTTATGTTCCTCAAGTCCTCTTTTGCAAGGTTGAACCTGTTTGAAGCATCAAGGATCTCGATAGCCATGATCTGGTCATCTTCGCCAATATCAAGGATTATTCCGTCCAGATCTATGGAAGACCTGTACTTCTTGTTGCTTCCGTAAAAGAAAATGCTATCATTTTCGAAATCGTAATCGTACTTAGTTACCAGGGATTCTTGCCTCATCCGGCCGCCTCCTCTTTTTTGCATCTTCAAGGAAACAGGTCACAAGGTTAAGTATTGTTGGATTTGTGCTCTTAATACTTACTATGACGATAAGGTCATAACTCTCGTTTCTTTCGTAATAGAGTTTGAACTTTTCTTGCTCCTGTTTAAGGATACCAACAGGCTGTTCTTTAAGGATTATGTTGTATATTTCATTTAAGTCTGGATGTATTTCACTTTTACGTTCCCGAATTCTTTCTTGAAAATGATATGTAGCACGTAGATTATCTATTTCAATTTCAGATAAACAATTTAATAAAGTGACTACATCCATCCAGTGACCTCACGGTTGCTTTAAAATTTAAGATGTTGTCTTATTCTATTTATAGTCTTAGATTTCTTTTGTCGAAGGTAGGTAACATATTATTTCTGTAAAAATATATTTCCCGAGCCTGCTGCTCCCCTCTCCCCTCACTGCCGTTTTTTAGTTTTTGATCCTGCACCAAATCGGTCTAAGACAAAATTCCTAAATCATGAATTCAAGTATGCAGAATGGCGGAAAGTAGAACCGCGACTGGACGAAGGGGTAGACGAACTCGTAATACATATCGAGTCAATGACAGGAATCAGTGATGAAAGCATGCTTATCTACAGAGAGGTTAAGGAAATCAAAATCAGGTATAGGCAGCAGAAGGATGAGATACAGGCAAGAATTGATGAGCTGAATAAGGGAAAAGAACGGATGTAATGGTGTGTGGTTGGCTTTTCAGGGCAAAGGCTGGAAGTTAAGATACCTTCAATACATTATGTAATTCTTTTGCAGTTACTTTTTCATGCGCTTGCAGGTAGCCTGTAATTTTTCTATTGCCCTTACGTTCTTTTTCTTTAAAGTTCTCTTCTTTTTTTATAGCAAATTTCCGCACTATTGATGCGAGATTTTTATTGTTAGTCTAAGCGAATATAAAGTCCTCAATTCCATTAATTTCCAAAATCCATACCTTTTATAATACTTGAATATTATCTTAAAGTCATAAGAATTATTTCAGGACCTGGTTATGAACCCTTTTTTTAAACAAAAGGAATCTGAAACCCTTGAACTGAAAAAATCCACTGCACAATTGAAACCTGCCGTAATCTCTATAGTTGCTATACTCAACAAGCATCAGGAAGGCAAATTATACTTTGGAGTTAAGGACGATGGGACAGTTGTGGGGCAGGAAATTGGGAATGACACTTTGAGAACCATTTCTCAGGCTATTTCAGCGTACATAGAACCAAAAGTCTATCCCGTTATCCGGCAAGTAACTTTCGAGGGAAAATCTTGCATTGAAGTCGAATTCCAGGGAAATGAAGTACCTTACTTTGCATACGGCAGAGCTTATATTCGCACTTCTGATGAGGACAAGCCCCTGAGTGTAAAAGAACTTGAGAACCTGATACTCAGGAAGAATAAGGACCAATTGAAGTGGGATAGTTCCATTTGCAGGGAAGCAAGTTTAGAAGATATCAGTGAAGAAAAAGTCAGGTCCTTTGTAAAAGAAGCTGGCAAAGAGTACAAAGGGCTTGAAAATTCCCTGAAAAAATTAAAGCTCTCAAAAGACGGAAATTTAACAAATGCCGCAGTCATTCTTTTCGGAAAGAAACCCGAGGATTTTTTCCCTAATGCAAAACTCAGGTGTGCAGTCTTTGCTACAAATGACACTTCATATATCATTGACATGCAGGACTATACAGGTGATCTCTTCTACCTGATAGGTGAGGCTGAAAAATACCTCCTTAAAAACACCCACATTGGAATGCGGCTTGAGGGCCTGAAGAGAATCGACGTCCCTGAAATCTCGAAAGAAGCAATAAGAGAAGCCATAATAAATGCCTTTTGCCACCGGGACTATTATGAATATGATTCCGTAAATGTAGCCGTATTCAAAAACCGTGTGGAAATCAGAAACAAAGGTCTCCTTTATGGAGGACTTACCATCGAACAGATCAAGACCGAAATGGTTTCTGAGCGAAGGAATGAGCTGATAGCTGAAATCTTCCATGAAATTCACTGGATTGAAAAATGGGGCAGAGGAATAAGTCTTATCCTTTCGATGGAACCCGACACTGATTTTAAAGAGGTTGGGACTCAGTTTATTGTAACGTTTAAGAGGAAGTATTTTGAGGATAGTGAGGAAAGAGACGGAGAAAAGGTCGGAGAAAAGGTCGGAGAAAAGGTCGGAGAAACTCTAACCCAAAATCAAGAAGTGATACTCAGTTTGATAAGAGAAAATTCACGAATTTCAGCCAGGGAACTTTCCGATAGAGTAGGCATTTCTGCAAGAAAAACTGAAGAAAACATTTCTAAATTAAAGAAAAAGGGTTTACTCAAGAGAATCGGTTCGGCTAGAGGCGGTTACTGGGAAATCATTGAAAAATGAGGAACTGGAGCCGCCTGTGGGGCTGTCTGAATATTACTGTTTTATTATATTTTCGGGCGGGCTGCTCCCCTTTTTCCCCACCTACCGTTTATTATCTTTTTGATCTTGCCCTAAACCGGTCAGCAACAAAACTCTCTCCATCATAAAATCCTCAAACCGGACCCCTGAATACAAAACCCTTGATAACGACCGGGAATACCTGAGATACCTAATTAAAAAATCTTCGGGAGGAAGTTTTGGAATTTACAGGAAATCCCTGCGTTGAGGAACTGGCTGATGTGAAGGCGGTTGTTGATGCATTTTCCGAGATCAATGGTTTGAGGATATTGTAAGTGTGCAGGAGAGAAAGAAAGAGGAAAGAGGAGGATTTGCTGGTAGGATTTTGCTTATTGGGTTTTTGATAAAGGGGAGGAGTGAAGTTTGTGTAGAGACTTTTTCTCGAAATTCCTTGGTGATTGGAGGCTGATATTGCAAGTAAGGAAAAGATTGAAGAGGTAGCCGAGAACGGAAAGAAGCAATTAAACTCTACTTCGAAGACGAAGACTCTTAGATCTAGGCTGCCGAACAGATTTTTATCATACTTGTAGAGTTTTTCTCTTAAATATAAGAATCTCTTTTTGTTTTTCTAAAAAAGATTGATGCACTCGTTTTTCTATATGGGCAATGACTCACTGTTACTACTTATTTTTCAGCATAGTCTTTTGGTCTTATGGTTTTATGAAGCTTTTAGCAAATTTTTCAAGTATTACCGAACTTGGATGCGCTGATAAGGATACTAGTTTATTTGCGAGCGCAACAGGGAACAAAGAATTATCATACATATCACATTTTAATTGTTCTAGATTCTGCAGAATTGAGTCTAGATTCTTAAAATTTTCTTTTTTTGGATCAAGAACGACAGATTCGTTTTCAACAGGTATAGTTACAACGTATAATCTTTCGTCACGGGATTTGAAAATCAATTTTCCCCCATAATAAGATGTCCTTGCATAGGGATTATCTGGATCAGCTTTGCCGGGAATGATATACTTATATATGTAGTTGTTGTTTATGAGCAAAAGTGTCCCAGATTCCATCTTATTTCCTATTTGAGCGGCGTGTTCTACAAAAGATCCACTTTTTTCAACACCTACTAAATTAAGATCATATTTTTCCAATAAATAGTTAGACAAATCTCTCATTGGTTTATGCATATTCGCGGTGACACTAAAAAATGCTAAAGGCCCCTCTTTGATAAATAATGTTTCTTTCAGCAGAGAGGGCTTTATCCTCAATATTGTTCTAATATAATGAATCAACAATATATGTTCAAGAAGATTGGTAACATATGCTAAAATCCCACCTGCCCCAAATTCATCATCAATTACTTCGTGAAGCCTAAAAACATCTGTTAAATATATTTTTTCGCCACAGTCATCGCAACAGAAAAGATAATTCTCTGACATATCCCTTTTGTTTAATTCAATTCTTTTATTGTTACATTTTGGATTTGGACAACTAGAGAGTGTGTAAGAAGCGATTTCCTTTTTACTGTCGTATTCCCTATATAAAAACCATTTTAGAGTTTCAATGAAATTTTCTTTATTTTCTGTAAAAAACTCATAAAATGTATTTCTAACTGAATTGGTTAAACTTTCATCTTTGTAAGAAATGTTTTTTGTGGGAAGAACAAATTTTAGCCGTTCTATTTTTTTGAGCCTTTCGATATCTTCGGGATCTATAAACGGTTTGTTAGAAAGAGTTTTAAGATCCTTAAGCTCAAAAATCAATGCTCCAAATTGAAAAAAGTTCAAAACACATGATGGAAACTCTCTTCTAATGAAAACCTCTGTATACCCTCCATCTATTGTGATAAAAAGGCTTATAGGGCTTTTTAAATCATAATTGACATCAGCTATAAGATTTTCTTCTCTTAGAACAATCTCATCAGAGCCGCTGGGAAGACTGCATTTATCTAAGAATTCTTTAATATCTTGGTCCCATATTATGTTAGTATGTGACGATTTACTCGCATATTCATTTGGTCTCCTTCCAGCTTGACTTGAATAACTCATCTTAATTCCTCTAAATCAATTTCATCAGCCAAAAATCGATCGATGTGGACTGGTACCACAAAGGAATTCGAATAAGTCTTCATTCTGATGAATCCCTTGTCTGAGGTAGCGTTGAATAGAATTAAATTTTCGGTAAAATCTTTAAAATCATAGTATTTTTTAATTTCTTTTATCTCATCTTCATTGTTTAAATGAGCAATAAACCAATTCTGGGTATTTTTTAATATATTTGAAGATATTGAGCTTACTTCTTGAGTTGCATAGATTAAACCTAAATTTAACTTTGCTCCTTCTTTTGCTATTCGGTTATATATATCACTCATATCTTTATCTTCTTTCTTTGGAAAGAGATTGTGAGCTTCTTCAAAGTAAAATTGTACAAAATTATTTGGTTTATTTCTGGTGAAATTACCCATTGAGTGGTTGAATATTTTACTACATATTCTCTCAGAGTATAGCTTTTGAATTTCCGGATCTCCTTGAGATAAGTCAATTATTATTATTTTACCTTGAGCCAATGCTTCTATTATTTCTTCTTCAAATGGTTTTTCGTTAGTGGCAGTATGTAGATCTTTCATTTTTCTTAGCTTAAGGTAACCACTGATATTTTGTCTGCCAGTTGGATTTTTTTTCTTAGTTAAAAATATTAGTAATGCTTTTAAATCTTCGTCTATCCAATCATGCCCTTTCTTTTTTTTATAATCTTCAAAAAATTCAGAATTAGATTGTTCCCAGATGGTAGTAAACCAACTAGTTGCCTCTTTAAGAGTAATTCCATTCTTTGGATTTATTTTTCCATCTTCTTGCACTAATTTGTTTAGGTTATCATTCCCCTCAAAATAAACTTTATAATTTGTTGGGGGAATCAATCCTGCACTGAATAAGCAACATAAGTATGCTGCTTTCTTCCTCCCATATCTGATTTTATCTGAGTAATCATGTTCGTTTTCTCTAGAAGCTGGTAGTATATTTTTGTCCAGTCTAGGAGATTAATTTCGGGGCTCCTGATTTCCCTTCTTGGTTTTTTGTACTCAGCTCTTATTTCTTCAGATTCATTACTTTCAAGGACATCAATTTTAGGATAAAGGTCAATCTCTACTGGCTCCATTTTTTCATAACTATCAAGCTCAAAAATATGGTTTTTAAATTCCCGGTTGTTATAGTCAGGTATGAGTAACTCTTCCTTTATGTAGGAATCATTAATCTGGATTTTTATTGGGATTTCAATTCTGTTGTCTACAGTCACTCCTTCATTTCTGAGGTAGTATTTGAACTGATCCATATAGTTGGCTTCAATGCCGAAGATGTTCAGAGTTTCAAGCACAGGGATATATTCAGAAGAGCCATCTGTTGCAGTACTCCTTTTTAAGCTCATATTTTTTCCTTTGAGCCGAACACCTCTCCCGAAAAGCTGGATGATCTGCGAGCCTTCACTTTTGCCTATGTTCAAAAGACCCATGTTAGAAACGCGCCAGGAGTTCCAGCCCTCAATGAATTTCTTTGCCCCTATGAGTATATTGATGTTGGAATTGTTTGAGTTGATATCCCTGAAAAGAGAGTAGCTTATATCATCCGAATCAATGCGAAGGTTCAGGATTTTTGCGGTAGTGGGATCTTTGCATTCATTTTCTACACGATCCAAAAACTGGCCATCGCTTCCGATATTGATTACTCCAAAGTATTTTCCAGTTCCGCATTTAAGTGCGATTTCTCCTTTTGCATTTTTAATGTTCACTAGGTAGAGAGGAGCAGAGCCTACAGTGTGGAAAACCTTTTTCAGTATATTGGTATAGATTTCTTCCGGAGATAGCCCGCTTTCACGGAGAAACTTGAGCTTCTGTTCAGGATATTGGGGAGAAAAGATGTCTATCCCTGTGGGATCTTCAAGTCCTGAATTCCCTTCAAAGATATCTTTGATGTTATTTATTACCCAGTTATCTTCGTTTTTGAGGAATTTTCCGAGGAAATTGATCACCTGTAAAACATCAGAAGTTTCAGTGTTTTTATTTACGCTACTCCCCAAAAAAACCCAGAGAGGTTCTGCAATATTATATTCTTGGGTTTCAGCATAGTTGTCATTGAAAATTTTCTTTTGCTGGTAGAAGGAAAGCAAGTTCACGAGCATGAGTTTGTGCTTTATTTCATCAGAATATGCCTTGTCCTTGAGGTTCAAGATTTTGTATTTTTTTCCATATCCGTCTTCAAAGAAGAAGCGATAGGAGTAATCAAAAAGAATTGATTTGCCGTATTCATGAAAAAGTTTCTGTCCCTCTTCGCTCCCTGAAGCTACAGCCTGCCCGAAAGTAGCACTGTATTCAATTTTGAACCCATCGGAAGTGAGCTCATTCCTGAAGTAATTCCATTTCTTTCCACTACTACCTTTGTGTCCTTCATCCACAAAGACCAGGTTCTTTGTCCCGAATTTTTCAATATCTATGGTGACTCCAGAGCCCTTTTTTTCATCGGTAAGTTTATGGATGTCAACCACTTTTATGGTGTTCTCATCTGCAAATTTGGAAAAATCCCCAAACTCTGTGTTTCCAAAAAGCATGCAAGGAATACGGCTTTTCTTCATCTCTTCGATGTGCTGGAAGGAAAGATTTTCGTTTGGGGTGATGAGCAGAATGTTGTCAAATTTAATCCGGTATTTTCCCCTGTTATGTTTTATGAACTGGAGATAATTGAGATGAACGAGGAATGTTTTCCCAGACCCAGTTGCCATCCAGAATGCAAGTTTTCTGAGATCATTTCTTGAATGAATGAATCCACTATTCTCTTCTTCAATTGGACTTGTATGCTCTTTAATGAATCTATACTCAAATTCTGTTAGTTCATTGATAAAATTAACATGATCAGAGAAATATCTATCTAGATCTCCCCGAAAAGCACAGATAGGTATTGGAAGTACTTGAGTTTTATAGGAGTTTCCCTAGACTGGTTGATATGTTCCATATACTCTCTGATGTTGCTGTCATAGTCTTCGAGCATGGGCTTAAGTCTTGGTTCCAGTTTCTTCAGGGAATAAAGAGCATGGAACATGTAGCTTCTCCCTTCTTCATCAAACCCTTCTTCTGTCTGTTTCAGGATCTCTTTCAGTTCTTTAAAATTTTTCATCCCGAAGAGATTGAGCATATATGAGTTCAGAACGAGGTGGTCGTCAAGCAAAGCCTTCCTTTTACCACTGCTATTCTTTGCCCCGCTCTTCCTTCTACTCACCGTCATACCTCATGCCCCCATAAGCCTAGAAAAAGTTGGCTCAATCGGGAATGCACCTTCCACAGCAAAGTCCGAGTTTACATAAACCTTTGAATCAGGTTCCTTTTCCGAGAGAACGGTACTTTCAATAAAATTTTTATCCTCTTTGAGATCAAGTCCTACGGTGCACCGCCATACCACAATAATATTTTCCTTTCTCTCGTTCTCCCCCTGAACCTTAAACCCATAAATCACACGGTAATAGGTGCCATTATTTTCGAAAGTTTTAACTTTCTTCACATGGATTCCGAGAAGGTAGTTGAAAGTCTCTACAAGGTCTACAACCTGTTCCCGAAGTTCATTCTGATCAGAAACTTTGAGAGTATAGTTAAAAGGGTTTTTAAGCTTTGTTATGTTTAACCTGCAGGGACTATATGCAGTTTCAAAGTCGAGCATGTAATGTAACATGTAGTCCGAAAAACCATTAAGTCTTCTCTGAAATGAGCTTTTTTCTCCAAATTCTATGTTATTTAAGGTATCCTCGTACTGTTCAAGTGTAAGGTATTTGAAAATATGACTTTGCCCGTCTTTTGATTGGGGTCTTTCATCTTTCCAATCTTTTGAGTATATTATTTTTTTGATACGAGGTTTTAGGACTGAGTCAAAATAGTCACCCATCTCTATAAGTATATATTTTCGGTTTCCACATTCTTCTTTGTTTAAGTTGAGAATTGCATGGGCAGTTGTACCAGAACCGGCAAAGAAATCAAGAATTATTGATGCTTCATCTTGAGATCCTAAATTTATTAAAAATTCCAGAAGTTTTGGAGGTTTTGGATATAAATCAATATCTTCATTTATAACATTTTTTAATGTGGACGTTCCTTCTTTTGTATTAGTTAATTTTGATATTACTGTTTTTGGATTTATTTTACTTTTTTCTTTTTCATAACATAGGATACCATTTTTATTGAAGTAAAATTTTGTAACCTTTTGTCCTTTTGTATCGTAAGTCTCTTTTCCTTCAAGCCAATTCAGTATTTGTTTTTTCATTGCCCATCCAGCTTTGATTATTACTGGCTTTTTTAATTTACCATTTTCAAATTCCATTTTTTCACTAATTATATATTCCTTTTCAGAGCCACCAATGCATCCAGAAAACTCATCTTTATCTCCCTCGAATTCTATTCCTGCCGGAAATAGAATTTCACTTGCTGGATTGGCTTTTGATATTTTTTTCAGTGCACCATGTGTTATAGTACCGCCGTCTGTATAATCAAAATTATCTAACATTTTTTTATTTTTTGCATATGAATATATATATTCGTGCGATCTCGTAAAATGCCCAGCAGTTGTACCTGTACCAAGGTCCCATATTAGGTCTGCGAGATAATTATCACTGCCAAAATATTCATTAAAAACTTGTTTTAAGTTATGAGCCTCGTTGCTATCAATACTACAAAAGAAAATTCCGTCTAATGTTAGAATTCCTTTTGAAGATTGAATTGTTTGTGATAGTAAAGATAACCAACAACTGTGCATATATCGATCTTTATATGGAAACTTATCCTTTCCAGTATTGTAAGGCGGATCAATATAAATACATTTTATCTGTTCAGTGTACTTGTTTAATAATAAATTCAATGCCTGCCAATTTTCACTATTTATCATCAGACCTCCAGTTGCTTCATCGAGGTCATTGAAGTTTGAAAGGAGGCAGTCTTTGAAGGATTGGTCAAAGAACTTTGTATCAATTACAAGGTAAGGATTTGCTTTGAGATCTATGATCTGGGATTCAAGATCATAGAGACTTTTCTGATTCTTTATTCTGATACCATAGAGTTTTTCCCATTCTTCAAGCTGGGCTTTATTTTGCAGAATGTTGGGATAGATAAATTCAGGTACATTGTCTATAGTCATGCAGTATTCAGATGTTAGGACAAACTTTTTTTTCTCAAAGAGCTTTTTTTGGAACTCTTCTATCTGGGAGAGGAAGTCAATAATCTTTAGGCAGATTGTTTTAAAGACCTTTACTCTTCCTACATAACGCTCCATCTTTGCTTCGTTTCCTGATTCGAGAATGTTGTCAAGGTCGAAGATTTCATTTTTGATGTAGAAATCAAGTTCATTGGTCAGGAAGCGCTTGAGGTTCTTGTGGATAAAGTAATCAGTATTATTTTCTCGCACATAGCGGTTAAGGTGTTTTCGCAGGAAATTCTTTTTTCCGTCTATAGGTCTTGTAAGTACCTTTTTCAGGTCTGGATCTTTTATGATAGCAAGAATTTTGGTTTCTATTTCATCAAGAATTTTGTCCTGCACATTCTTAGTACCAAACTCCTTCTCTTCTTCCTTTGTCAATCCTCGGTATTCAAAGAGGATGGTAAGTTCTTTATTCTCAGGATAATAAAAAATAGGTTCCAGAACTTCCGTCTCATCTTCAGTTTCAATCTTGCTTTTTCTTTTCAGTATGAAGAACCGGTTTTCATCTTTGTTGCTGTTCTTTTCTATAGGGGTGTTTGAAATCCTGAAATGTGTGGTGTAAGTCTTCCCGTCATCCTTGAAAACATAGTTTTGGAAGTTCTTTCCTGTTTTTATGAAGTACTGACCCTTGTTTGCCCAGTGAAGCATGACCTCTTCACCGTTATAGGGGATGGCGTATTTCTGCTGTTTTGAATAGCGCTGGAGCGATATGAAATCTCCTTTGTCGTAGTAGCGTGAGAAAAAGTGATAAATGTGAGAGAAAATCTCGGCTTTGTGCTGTTCAAAGGTTGTTTCATCGTCTCCAAATTCTGAATCCCAAGTTTTTCTCTCTATTTCATTGCTTTGTAAATACTCTTCTGAAGTTTCAATTCCGTATGCAGGGAAATCTCCGAGTAAAGGATTAATTAAAGGGTTTATGATGGTCGTACCTGCAATCTCCGTAGCTGAAACTCCTAAATTGTTCAAAGTTGCTGCTTGAACCCATTTCTTTGCTAAAGAAGGAGAGGCCAGAGCTCTTTTTTCGGATGCTCTGTACTTTTCAAGTGCCTCTTCAACTGCGTTGATCAAATCTTTATTTATGAACTTTTCAATCTCACTGCGCTTCTGGTTCATTATGCGATAAATTCCAAAATCCAGATCTGTCGAATCGAACTGGAAAAGCGTATGTAAGAGTTCCTGGAGTTTTTGGGTGTAATCATCTATCAATTTTCAAACACTGTCCATTTATTTTTGATATGTTATAAATTATTGCTTCCACTTAATAAATTTTTTGAGCAATAATTGTGTTTATTTTTATGACTTGGCCAGTCTGTCTGAAAATAATGTCACAAAACCTTAAAAAATCAATAAACAAAAAAATGGATCTCAATGCCTATTGAAGTCGTTTTTTTTTCAACGAGTAAGTCCTATAAGATATTTTGGTAGTTCCCATAAATGAAGAGATGCAATAGTGTGCACAAATGTACTGGATATGTAGGAAAATTAAAATGGGATGCCAAAAAAGTTTAGAATATTAAAAAGCCTTAGAAAGAAATTGAGTAGTAGGTAAACCAACTTATTCTACAAAAAGCAAGTTTTTCAATTTATCCACATATTCTTCCTTTACTTCCCTAGGTCTGCTCCTCTGAATAGAGCCTTCGAATCCAAAAATTGGCCTCATTTTTTTAGAAACTACGTGAAGATTTCTACCTATAGAATCACTGCCTTTCTCACTGATCTTTATGGCTTTATCAAGTAATTTACTCCCGTTTTTTTGGCCCATAATTATGACCAGATCATCAAGATGCTCTTCTCCTAAAATTTCCATTCTCTTTATATGAGCATTATTTTTGCATCTCTTGCAATACTTCTCTCTTTCTTCAGTGCTCAAGAGGTTAAAATCGATAACTTCTTTAACTGTGAAATATCCAATAATATATAATGCTGCTTCTTCCTTTTTTTGATTGTAAGGTTTTAGTCCTGCGTAAAAAACCAATAAGTCATTTTTTTGCAATCTCAGGAGAGAACTTCTTTTACTTGTCGGATCTCCATAAGTGTAGGTTTTAAACTCAGGGTCAAAATGCATCCCAACCTACTCTCGGCAGGTAAACATATAGATTAATATTATTAATTTTATATCTCTTTCCTGGTCTTCCCATGTCAGAGAAAAACAGTAGTAGAAGAGTTGAATCTTCCTTAAAACGTACAAGGTTCTTAGGTCACCTTGGTCTCATGGCTGGAGTTTTCAGAGAACTTGAAGTTGACAAACTGATCGATGAGAAACTTCCCAAGGAAAGGGATCACAATGTTCCTCACTCAGTTTGCATCCTTGCCATGGTACTCAATGGTCTTGGTTTCATAGGGCAACGTCTGTACCTTTTTCCTGATTTTTTCAAAAACATTTCTACTGAAAGGCTTTTCGGAGACAATGTAACAAGAGAAGACCTGAATCAATATGCTATCGGAGAGACTCTTGATAGAATCGTAAAATATGGCCCTACAAAACTGTTTACGGAAATTGCTCTTCACATTATGGCTCGTCTACCTATTCCTGTTCACTGTTTACACGCTGACACTACAAGTGTCAGCGTTTATGGGGATTATGAAGACGAAGAAACTGAGTCTATTGATATTACTTTTGGAATTCCCAAAAACGGAAGATGGGACCTCAAACAATTTGTACTGAGCTTGATTGTTAATCAGCATGGCATACCTCTTTTCATGAACACCCATTCAGGAAATGCTTCCGACAAAAACACAATTCTGGAAGCTATCAACTCTCTTAAATCAGTTCTAAGGCCTGAAAGCAAAGTGTACTATGTCGCTGATAGTTCCTTTTACACAGACAATAATATCAAGAACATAGGAACGTCATTCTGGATCAGTCGCGTTCCTGCAACAATTACCGAGGCAAAGGAACTGTTAGCTGCAAATCTGAACCTGAAAACGCTAAAAAGCGACGAAAGATACTCATTTTATCAAACCTTTGTGGAATATGGTGGAGTTAAACAAAAGTGGGTTTTGCTGCTTTCTCACAAGATGAAAGAGAAAAAAGAGCAAACTCTCAGAACAAAGCTTGACAAAGAGTTTGAAAAAGCAGAGAAGTCTTTTAAAAAGCTGAAAGGAGAGGACTTCTTCTGTGAAGATGATGCATTAAAAGCCGCAGAGAAATGGATTCAAGATTTCCCCTCAATTGTGTTTGAAAATGTTGATTTGAAAGCCATTAAAAAACGTGAATCGGGTAAAAGAGGCAGACCTTCAAAAGATGAGAAATTAAAGACTTATTACAGGATTGATGGCAGTTTAAAGACTAATGAAGCTTTTGTTTTGAAAGAAATGGAGAAAATGGGACTTTTCATTCTTGCAAGTAATGATATCAGTATTTCTCCTGAAGATATGCTGAAGTATTACAAAGGACAGGACAATGTAGAAAAAGGATTCAGGTTCTTGAAAAGTGATACGTTTAGCATATCGAAAGTTTACCTCAAGAAAAAATCCCGAATTGAAGCACTGACTATGATAATGGTTCTCTGCTTAATGATTTATTCAATTGCAGAATGGAAATTAAGAACAAAGTTAGAAGAAGAAAATGAAACGGTTCCAGATCAAAAAGGGAAGCCAACAAAAAGACCTACAATGAGATGGATATTTTTCAATTTCCAGGGAATTACAGAACTTAGGATTCAGAAACAAGGAGAAATAGAGTCCGAAATATTGAATATGGAGGATATTCACTGGAAGATACTGAGGCTCATGGGAGAAAAATATGAAAATATCTATCTCTAATTACGTCAACCTGCCGAATGTAGGATCCCAACGTCTTTGAGGCTTTTAAAAACGTAAGTAGACAATGGTAAACCTTTTCTACCGATTGTGTTTCCGTAAGTTTTATCTTCTTCTGACAGATAGCCTTCAGGAATAGGGATGTACTCAAAAGAACCGTCTTTAAAAATAGGTCCAAGTGTTCCCCCGCTTCCTGTATCAATACCAACACGTAACAACATTGCTTTCATACCATTCCCTCCAAACACTTATACAATTTTAACTTTTGATTTCATTATGCATAAACATAAAATTTGATAAATGTCTCATCTTTTTTTCCATCTACATATCTTTGTAAGTTCACACTTATTACAAAATTCCCCTGTACATGGTTTGAAGCTACGGTTTTTTATTCCCTCTATATGTCTTTCTACTTGTTTTTTTGTTTCTTCAAGTCTGGAATCATCTACTTCCACATATGCGACTTTTGCGTCTGAGAGATATGCTACAGAACCCTTAGTCACATTTTCCCCAAGAATTTTCATTCCTATTGAGTACATCTGGATTTGCATGGCAGATTCAGCTTCTGTGATAACGCTATCTGATGTTTTATAGTCACGAACTTCCAGCTGATCTCCATCATGAATTATAACGTCAATTTTTCCAGTAATTGTGGCTTTTTGGAGTGGAAACTCTATCCTTGCTTCAACTTCCTGTATATTATGCATATCCGTTTCATGCTTTTTCACAAAACTTATGAGCTTTCTCTTAGCTGCTTCCTTTATTTTTTCTCCCTGTATCTTATTTACAAAGGGCATATAGAAATTCTCATCGACTGCTGTTGAAATTGCACTTATGGGGCTGTACCCTTCATTTTTAATCAGATCTGCTGCTTGCTGAAGGCAGAAATGTAGAGTATTTCCATAACCGATTCTCTCTTTGAATCCCGGCTCGTAACCCCAGATTTGGTTTAATCTGTAAAAGTAAGGGCATTTCCGGTATAGGATAATCTCGGAGGGGGTGTACGTAAGTATCTCATCTGAAATTTTGGAACTTGTTAGGTCATGCAAAGGTAGTTCGTCTTTTGCAGATAATTTCGTAGTCTTTGAATCCCGAAGCCCTTCACTGATAAAAGTGCTTTCTCCTGAGTTTCTGCCGTTTAGCGTTCCAAAGTGGCTAACAACAAGCACATCCTTTGCCCTCGTGAGAGCAACATAGAAAAGTTTCTTTTCACTCTCTATATCTCCCTCATATTTCTCGGCATCAAACATATTCCTTGGGATCATCCATGTTTGCTCTCTTCCTGCCATACTCGATGGAAAACGCCTAGCGTTCATAGCTGGGACAAAGACCAGTGGCCATTCAAGTCCCTTTGCTTGGTGTACTGTCATCAACTGAACAGCATCTACTCCTCGGATGTCGTCTCCCGGCTGCTCTTCATAAGAGCCTGATGCATAACTATTCATATACCAGCAGAGATTCTTCAAATCTCTTTCCCAGTTTCTCTGCCTGCCACCAAGCATATTTGCAGATTCAAAATCAGTTAAAAGAGAGCTAAACCTTCCCAAGTTTGCCATTATCACAGCATGATTTGGATCTTCTGAATCAAGGTTAAGGTAATTTAACAGGACGAGAAGTTCATGGTACACTTCTGTAAAGCTTTCGTATTTTGAATCAAGCGTATTTTTTTTCCAGTTTTCGAGCTTTTTAATTACTTCGCTATGTAATTTACAGCTAGGAACTCCATCATTCCAGCTTTCAAGTGCAGAATAGAGGAGCTCTTCTCCTTCCTCTTTATTTTCTCGATCCCATTGGCTTTCGTACCAGAATCCTTTATCGTAAAGCCAGGCGAAAAGTTTGCCCATAGTTTGAATTTCAGGCCTGCGGAAAAGACCAACTTTACCTCCTACAATAAAAGGTATGTTTCTTTCCCTGAATATATCAATGAATGGAGGCGCTGATGTATTTACACTGCGAAGTAGTATTCCAATATCACCATATGAACACTTTCCAGCATCTACATGTTTCTCTATCTGATCCGCAATCCATTTTGCTTCATGGATGTTATCCGAAAGTTTTGCAATATATACTGCACCCTCTTCTTTTCTCACAGGATCAAGATGGTCATATTCATCTTCAAAATAATCTGAGAACTGATTTGAAACTTCTATAATTTGCCTGCCACTCCTTCTATTTTCATTAATAGAAATAGTTTCGGCATCTATGTGCTTTACTGCAAAATCTTCAAAACACTTCTCATCTGATCCCCGCCACTGGTAAATAGTTTGCCTGGGATCTCCCACAATAAAAATCTCGGAATTCAGTCCTATTAACTGTATAAGTTTTTCCTGAGCCCTATTTATATCCTGGTATTCGTCAACAATCAGATATTTTACATCTGAGAGTACGTTTTGCTTCTCTTGTAAATTTGTTAGGGCTAGATTGATCATTCTATTAAATGTCAACCTCTTATGGGAATCTAAGATTTCTTCATATTTTTTAAAACACTTATAGAATTCTGGAGCTTTCTTTTTTAGATTGTTTTCTGGTATTAGCTCCCCATATACCACGTTAAGATTTTTAAGAAATGTCCGGCAGTTCTGGGTGTAATTTCCATTTTTACCAAACCCAAGCTCCCATCCCACACGCATTAGAAAAGCAGTTTCTTGATTTTCGTCAAGAACTCCATAGTCTCCAAACTTAAAATGGTTCTCTAGTAAAAAAGAGCAGTAACCATGTATTGTGCCAATGTACATTTCCCCCAGTTTGGCACATATCTCTTCACCACCAAGTTGGCGGACACGATCATAAACTCGACTTTTCATCCCCTGCGCTGCTTTTTCCGTAAATGTGAAAGCAACAATAGATGCTGGTTTAACATTTTCGTAAAGAAGCAAACACACAATTTTTCTTGTGAGTGTTTCAGTTTTCCCGGCGCCAGCTCCAGCAATAATCCTGATATGTCTTCTGTCTGATAGAACGGCTTTTTTCTGACTATCAGATAGTTCTTTCGGTTCTTTAATTATCAATTCCAGAAATCTTTTATCACCCATTTTTTTCACAAACAGAGTATGTTTTTTTAATATATCACTCTTTCCATATAATGTGAATGATGTTTTTATAGTTCTATGAACACCTTTTTATTTTATTATCTAAAATATTAATTTGAGTTGTGGAGAATTAATGCAAGATTACCTGATTCAAATAGCATACACGCCTGAAGCAGTAGCTACGTTAGTAGCGAATCCTCAAAATCGTGAAGAAATGGCACGCTCTTTAATTGAAAAACTTGGGGGAAAACTTAAAGGTATCTGGAACTCACTTGGCGATTATGATCTGGTGGAAATAGCAACATTACCTGATGATGAGAGTGCAGCAGCCCTATCTATGGCTATCCTGGCTGGAGGTGCTATAAAGATCTCCAGGACTACACCGTTGCTGTCACTCAACGACGGCATGGAGGCTATGGAGAAAGCATCGAAGCTTGAATACAAACCGCCGGGCAATTTTTAATAATCAATTGCTAAAACTCAACTCTTCAATCAGTTTTTCAAGCTCTCTCTCAACCATGGGAACTCTGTTTTTAGCGGTATCCCAGACAAGATCATAATCGACATTAAAATAGGCGTGTATCAAGCGATCCCTCATACCTGCCATACCTTTCCAATCAAGGTTTGGGGCTCGTGACTTTATATCTGCGGGGATGGCTTTCGATGCCTCTCCCAGTATCAGTAACTGATGAGCAACTGCACTCCTGGTTTTCTCGTCCTTTAAAAAAGTCTCTTTTTCCATACCTTGCAAGAAATCCTTTATATTTCTGGAAGAATCGAGCATTTCAGAAAGGTATAGAAGCGGAGATCTCATACCGGCACCAGTTCTCTTAGCACGTCATCCTTCATCATCGGGTGAAGAGCTCTCTCCGAAACAACATCCACTGAGATTCCAAAAAGATCTTCGAGGTAATCTCCAAGCCCCACAAGCTCAAAAAGGGATGCTCCTTCTCCAAATCTTACCAGGACATCAATATCACTTCCCTCTTTTTCCTCTCCACGTGCATATGAACCAAAAATTCCAATGATCTCAGCTTTGAATTTTTCTTTTATTTCATCCTTTCTTTCCAGGATAAGAAGCCGGATCTGATTGACATCAATGTGTATTTCTTTATCTTCCATAATATCCGTCTCTTATATTTCTTTCACTGCTGGAATTATATGGCTACTTTTCTCTATACTGATATAATATTTCATGTGTATATTCTTTTTCTGCAGTTTTGGTTCCAACTTGGTCCCAATTTAGAGCCCATCCGAAAAGTGTTACAACCTGCTGTAACTTTACAATAACCAAAATGTGCTATTCTACAAAAGCACTCAATTTTATTTAAAACCTTTAATAGATATGTATATATTTTATCTATAGAAATATTAATCCAAGTAATTGGGAGGGGAATTTATGCAAGATTACCTGATTCAAATATCCTATACGCCTGAAGCGGTAGCCAGATTAGTAAAAAATCCGGAAAATCGCGAAGAAGTGGCACGTTTTTTAATGGAAAAACTTGGGGGAAAACTTAAAGGTTTCTGGGTTTCATTTGGTGAATATGACTTGGTAGAAATTGCGACATTACCTGATAATGTAAGTGCAGAAGCCCTAACAATGGTTCTCCTGGCTGGAGGTGCCGTAAAGATGGTCAGGACCACACCGTTGATGTCGGTCAACGAAGGCATGGAGGCTATGGAGAAAGCAGCGAAGCTGGAACTGGAATACAGACCACCAGGCAAATAATTAAGAAGAAATCGCTTTTTCTTTTTTACCTGGCTTTCAACCAGCTTTTCGGATCAGTCTTATCTCGGTATGCAGTCGAAAATTAAAAAAGAATAAACTGCCCTCAGGCAGCTGAAAAAAACGCGAATCCTTCAAAAGGATTAATCTTCAATTACCTTAAAGTGCCGTCCAGCCGCCGTCAACCGTAATTATCTGGCCTGTAATATATTTTGATGCTTCGGACGCGAGGTAAACAACCGTTGTATCCAGGTCTCCTGTCTGTCCTGCACGTCCCATAGGGCACATAAATTCAATAATTTTTGCAAATTCCGGGTCAGCAACAACCCCTTCAGCCATTCCCAGGGCAAAATAACCGGGTCCGATCGCATTCACGGTAATGCCTTCTTTTGCCCATTCGGTTGCCAGGGACTTGGTGAGCATTAAAACTCCGCCTTTTGTAGAGCAGTAGGCTGTGACCGGCATTCCTTTCATCGACACAGTCGAATGAATCGATCCTATGTTAATGATTCTTCCGTATTTCTGCTTCAGCATTACTTTCCCGACTTCCCGCGCAAAGAAAAAAACACCATTCAGGTTGGTATCAATCATATTGCGCCACATTTCATCACTTGTTTTATCCGCAGCGTCAACAAGCCCGAGACCGGCATTGTTTACAAGTATATCTATTTTGCCGAAGTCTTTCTCTATTTTTTCAACCGCACTTTTAATCTGGTCTGTTTGCATCACGTCACAAATGTAATACCGGCAGGTTACGCCGATTTTTTCGATCTCCTTCTGGACTTCCTTTAATTTTTCTTCACGGCGTGCAACTATAGCAATATCTGCACCCTGGTTTGCCAAAGCCCTGGCAAACTCAACTCCAAGGCCCGATGAAGCACCTGTTACAATCGCAACTCTTCCAGTTAAATCAAATAGATTTTTCATTTTAACCCTCCTTATTCTTTATCCCCTTACGAAAAAAGGAACACTGTATATTGGAATCATATAGTTATGAGTCACATAGTTATGAGTCACATAGTTATGAGTCACATGGTTATATTAGATTTGTTGATCTCAATTTAAAACAGCAGTGTGGGAAAGTTCTGTAAAATCCAAACCTTTTACTCCGGAAGGTAACTCTTAAAACCCGTCATATCCTTTTTCTCCAGGATATTTCAAAAAAACAGTGTTGTTTTCACTGCATAAACGATTCTGTGACTTGCAGTTTTTTATTCCGTCTTTCGCTTCAGTTATACTTTTTTCTTATCCTGTCCGGGTCAAGATGGGGTTTTACTCCAGCACTGTGCAGCCTGACTTTAAAACCATCAGATTTTATCCAGAGATAAGGACTTCCTTTTTCTTCCAGTTTTTTGTACTGGCGTTTCATGAAAGTCTCGTAATCAACCTCATCCATAGATGCCTGATCCTGAAAAATGGCCTGAGGAATTCAGGAAAAGGGTATGTGAGCTGTCGAAATGAATCTATTTTCTCTAAATTTTCTTCTCATTTTTTATTCTTGCCTTTACCTTTAAACTTTTCAATGATGTTCAACCTATTTTTTCCTTTTTGCTTTCCTTGCTGTTGTGAACAGGAAAGCAGAACATGTTTCTGACCGATTTCTTTATATACGGAAATGATGTGTATAGTGGAGCCATTAACTAGTTAGTATCCGTTAATTTCTGAGAATATCTGGCCGATTTCCGGTCACATTTTTGACTATCAGGAGCCTGTGGCTGTCGGCAGATGGGATGGGGCCCCAGTCCGGAAATGCTAAGAGGCTCAGAGATTTTTGTATTGCATGGAGAAGGTTGCGCTGGAGCGATTCCTGTGGCAGTTCGGAACTGCGCAGAAGCGCCTGAAAACCTTTCACGCTCACTGATTATGGAAAGGCTCATCCGAGCATCCGGAAGATAAAAACCTGAAGTCGCCAGAGGGCGCCAGGTCAAAGCAAAATAAAACTACATACACGAAATTTACTTCGGAGGAATTACTTGGCAAGAAAGAAAGTACAGAGAAAGCTTGACGGATGGAAATCCAAGGAATGGTATAACATTGAAGCCCCTGCTTACTTAAACAGGGTTATTGTCGGAACTACAATGGCAGGAGACCCTTCCCTGCTTGTTGGCCGCAATGTTGAGACCACAGTCGGGGAACTCACAAACGACATGACCAAGAACAACACAAAGGTCATCCTCAGGGTCAACAACGTTGTCGGAGACATAGCCACCACCGACCTCATGGGCCACGAACTCACAACCGACTATGTCCGCTCTATCGTAAAGAGGCAGACCTCCAGGATCGATGCAAACGTCGATGTCCGGACCAAAGACGGCTTTGTTATCCGCGTCAAGCCAACCTGCTTCACCATCAAGAGAGCACGCTCAAGCCAGATGCAGGCTATCAGGGAAATGATGGTTGACATCGTCAAAAAGCGCGCATCAGAAACCGATTTCGAGACCTTTATGCAGGAAGCAATCCTTGGCAGGCTCTCAGCAGCCATCTACAGGCAGGCCAAGTTCATCTATCCGCTCCGCAGAGTTGAGATCAGGAAGACCCAGGTCGAAGCAATGCCCGCAGCTGCACCAGCCGCACCTGCCGCAGCATAATTATTTTCGACTGAAAATTAGAAGCAGGAGAAAATCCGAAAGGATTTTCTTATCTCTCTTTTGAATTTTGTTATTTCGGAACACTCTTCTCTTTTCTAAATTATCATTATAAGGCTTCCAATTTATTTTGTCCGTTTCTTCTGGATACGGATCGAGAATGCCTTATCCAGAGAACTGTTCCTCTCCTCCCGAAAACCGGTTTTAAATTCATTGTTAAATACAAAAGCCTTCGCCAGCTCATCTGACGGTTCTGCCCAAAAAGAAGAAAAAGTTTGTAGGAAGGGAGAAGTAGAACAAATAGAAAGTGGAAGACGTTTGGAAATGTGATAAGAGCAGAAATAAATTATTAGTCAGAAGTAATTATTAGTCTATTCTTCTTTTGTTCTTTTTTATTGCGGGAAAGGCCGCTATCCTTCGTCGAGCGTACAGGAACGGCTCTGTATAGCCAGTAAGGTTGCACGGTAGAGATATTATAACTCTATAACTTCATTTTTCGGCCCTCTTAAAAATCCTTCACTTCCGGTCTTTCCTGCTGTCTGCCACTGATACAGTTTTTGAAACTCTGCGAGCCGTCGTCCTTTCCTTATTTCTTGCCGTACTTCTCGCCCCGAGCTCTGCTCCAGAGTCTGCAGAAATCTTGCCCTGTGCTCTTGCTCCACTTCTGGGTCCCACTTTTTTCCAGTACTTTATTCCTTCAGTGCAGCGCCGGTTTATGCAGATATCTTCTTCCAGGCTTTCGTTTCCTTCTACCTCTTCTTTCAGCCTGAACAGCTTCCAGCCGCAGGTCTCACAGGTTTTGTCGAGGAGGGTCAGTTTTCCGGTTTTAGGAACGGAATGGGTATATCCACAACGCTTTGTACAGCCCAGGAAGCGGTTGTCTTTGAAAGATATCAGGAACATGCTTCCGTCACATTCAGGGCAGGGTCCCACGGTTTCAGGGGGATAGCACTCCTTTTCAAACTCGCATTTAAAGCAGGGTCCAATACCAACAGCCCAGTTGTATTTGTTTCCCACCTTCAGGACGGCTGCCCCTTCTTTTTTACATTCCTTGCTCCTGAGCACGGTAAGGGCTCCGGTCTTGGGTAGAGAGAAGGAGTTTCTGCAGTCAGGATAGCCTGTGCAGCCCACAAAACGCCCGGAATCCGTTTGTATGATTCTGAGAACGTGCCCGCAAGCCTTACATGTCCCGATGTAATTTTTCTTGTCTTCGAGGGCGGCTTCATCCTTTATTGTGCCTGCAATGTTTGAGGTAAGCTCTTTTTTGTTTGCTTCAAGCTGGGCATACATCTCTTTAATCAGGACCGTACCATCGGCAAGAGCCGCTTCGAACTCTTTTTTCCCGTCTTCAACTTCCTGGATAAGGGCTTCTATCTTTGAGCGGATATCAGGTTTTACAAGGATAGGGACGGACAGGGAAAGCCCTTCCATAAGGGTAAAACCTGTATCTAAGATTGAAATTGTCTTTCCTTTATTCTCGAAATACCCCCTCTTTTTGTTTGTTTCTATATGTGTAGGGGCTGTTGCTTTTGTCCCTATCCCGTGCCTGTCCATAAGGGTCAGGAGTTCGGCTTCTGTCAGTTTTTTCGGAGGGCTGGTCTTGGATTTTGTATTGCTCAGCTTTTTTACGTCTACTCTCTCTTTTTCCTCTACAAACGGGAGAAGCTTATCTTTTTTATTTTCAAACGGATAAACCTCAAGCCATCCCGGTTCTTTAAGCACGGTCCCCGAGGAGTCGAAAGGCTCTTCCTTAACCTGCAGGTGGAGGTGGGTTTTTTCGAAAACTGCTGCAGGCATGAGGTTTGCCAGGAAATGCCTTGCAATAAGGTCATAAACTTCAGCAGCCTGCGGTATATTTACTGCAGAACTGACCTCTCCCCTTGCAGCCGCCCTGATCGGGTGGATAGGTGGGTGGTCATGTGCGTCTTTTTCTCCATTCTTTGGAACTATCGGGGCAGAGAGGATTGATTCTGCAAATGGCTTATACTCTTTCTGCCTTGCGAAATCAAAGACCAGGGACTTGAAGTCAAAGTCATCTGCATATTTATTGGTCTCTGTCCTCGGGTAGCTCGTAAACCCTGCAAGGTAGAGCTGTTCTGCGGTTTCGAGTGCAACTTCGGGGCTGATCCCCAGGAACTTTGAAGCCCGCTTCAGGAACTCTGTGGTGTTAAGTGGATTTGGAGGGCTGGTTTTTGCTTCTTTTACGGTCTTCTTTACAACGAGTCCTTCTTTTGCCCCTTTCAGCCTCTTGAAGATTTCAGCTGCCTTTTCTTTGTCATGGATGTTTCCTGCCCTGTGGGTGCCTTCGAATTCCCCTCCTTTTGCAGCAAAAACCGCAGTAATCTTCCAGAAGTCCTTTGCCTCAAAAGCCCGGATAGCCTTTTCCCTTTCGTAAACAAACCCGCAGGTAGGAGTCTGGCAGGGCCCTATTGAAAGGACGTCTTTTGTCCTTGCTTTTTCCCTGACCGAGAGCGTAACAAAACGTGTAAATGCAGCCCCCATCTTCAGGTCAAGAATCTGCCTGGCTTCGGCAGCCATAGCAAGGTTGTGGTCAGGATCTACAGGGTTTTCAAAGGCTTTCCTTACTTCTTTTGGGGAAAGGGCTGAAAAACGTGCCCTTGCAACAGGGACATCAGTGACCTCTTCGGCAAGGGTTTTTGCTTCAAACCCTATATTTTCCCCTTCCCTGTCATAGTCGCATGCAAGGATAATTTTGTCTGCCCTTTTTGCCAGGTTTTTTATTGCAGCTTCATACTCCTTCCTGGTCACAAATTTTTCCGGATCAACTCCAAGCAGTGTCCCGGGGTCAACTTCACTCCATTTGTTATATTTTTCTGGAAAGTCGTAGTTCATGATGTGGCCGGAAAGCCCCATCACAAGCCACTCTTCTCCTTTCCATTTAAACTCGTAGGCAGGCAGCCCTTCCACTGATATTTTATCCACTTCCCCTTCGCCAAGGATGCTGGCGATCTGGGCTGCTGCTTTGTTTTTTTCTGCAAATGCGACAACTGTCATATAAAGTACCTTAACCTCTGTTAATGTGATATGGAATTTCGTAAGGAAAAGTAACGGAACAATTCTAAAATTTTAATGAATTTTGTGCGTAAAAATGTTCCGCACAAAACATTAAAGATGACAAATTAAGCATGGTATATTAAAGAAGCATGTAATGGTATGAAATGTTTTTTGGCCAGATTTTTGACTCTAATCGGTCAACTGCTCCAATTAATTGACTTTCTAATTAATTGACTTTCTAATTAATTGACTTTCTAATTAATTGACTTTCTAATTAATTGACTTTCTAATTAATTGACTTTCTATATGTATCCACGCTGCTTATTAAGCCCCTATCCTCTGTAAAAATCCTTCGCTTTATAAATAACAGGCGTGCATTTCCTGCACATGTATGCTCTACTTAATAGGGATACATTATTTATATATTTGTCTATTTATACATTACTGGGAGACTTTTCCGAATGTAAAAAGCTATATACCAGTTTACTCTCTGTTCTAAGCGACAAACTGGAATTTTCGGATTAATCAATTGTAATCATTTAACAGAGAATTCCGGATTAATCAATTTTAATCATTTAAAAGAGAAGTTTGTTCGGCTAGAAGGTTTACCCAATCAGATTATTTCATTATCATTATTATTGGTACATCTACCGGTAGTTCTTATTTTTTTACTGGTATGTCCTTATCGGTACATCCTGTTCAAGATTTAAACATTCAGATTCAGGACTTAAACGTTTATGGCTGGAATCTTCAGGACCTGAGTACTTCAGGACTGGAATACTACTCATCCACCTCACATACGGAGCAAAAAATGACGCTGATGGAAGATGCAAAAAAGGGGGTCATCACCCCTGAAATCGAAGCCGTGGCAAAAGCTGAAGGAATAGACGCCGAGATTGTCCGTTCCTGCGTTGCAAAAGGGCTGGTCGCCATTCCAAAGAATGCCAGGCGAGACACTCTCCCTGTCGGTATTGGAAAGTACATGAGCACAAAAATAAATGCCAATGTAGGGACCTCAAGGGACTGCATCGATATAGATGCTGAAATTGAAAAAGCAAAAGCTGCAGAAGCCTTCGGAGCCCATGCAGTGATGGACCTCTCAACAGGAGGAGACCTGGACGAGATCCGCACCCGCATCCTTAAAGCCGTAAACATCCCTGTAGGGACTGTCCCTATCTATCAGGCTGCAGCTTCCCGGAAAATTGTGGTGGAAATGAGCTCTGACGACATGTTCAATGCCGTCAGGAAACATGCCGAACAGGGAGTGGACTTTGTAACCGTACATGCCGGGGTCAACCTGAACTCCCTGGAGCGCCTTCGCCAGAGTGACCGGATTATGAATGTTGTCAGCCGCGGAGGCTCTTTTACCCTTGCCTGGATGCTGCACAACGGGGAAGACAACCCCTTTTATGCCGAATTTGACTATCTTCTTGAAATCGCAAAAGAATATGATATGACCCTGAGCCTTGGAGACGGCATGCGCCCCGGATGTATAGCAGACGCTTCCGACCGTCCCAAGTTCATGGAATTTATCACCCTCGGAGAGCTTGTAAAGCGCTCAAGGGAGGCAAATGTCCAGACTTTTGTTGAAGGACCCGGGCATGTCCCCTTAAACGAAATTGAACTCAGCGTCCGTGGCATGAAAGAACTCTGTGACGGAGCCCCCCTTTACCTTCTAGGCCCGCTTGTCACTGATATTGCTCCCGGTTTTGACCACATCACAGGCGCAATAGGAGGAGCAGTAGCAGGTATGCACGGAACTGACTTCCTCTGTATGGTAACTCCCTCAGAACACCTTGCTCTTCCATCTATCGAAGATATTAAAGAGGGACTGCTTGTAACAAAGCTTGCAGCTCACACCATAGACCTCATAAAAGAAGGGCCAAGAGAACGTGCATGGAAGCAGGATACAGCCATGGCCTATGCCCGAAGAGACCTTGACTGGGAAAAGCAGTTCGAGCTAGCAATCGACGGCGACCGCGCCCGTAAAATTCGGGACGCCAGAAAGACGGAAAGTGATGCCTGCTCCATGTGCGGGGAGCTCTGCGCAGTTAAAATCGTAAAGGAAGCTTTCGGGGAAAAGAAGGAAGAGGAGTAAAGACAGAAAAGAGTAAAGACCGAAAAAAGTAAAGGCAGAAGAAGCAATTTCTTTTATTTCCTTTTTCTTTCAATTATCTAATTTTTTCTTCTTTCCAGTCTCCTCTTCCCTTTTTTGGAAAAACCGTTTTCCTGCGTCGAGATGGATAGTCATTTTGGGTGCCCCATCAATTAGTCCTCTTGAGCGCAGCGAAAAGGACCTCGTGCTCCCGAAACGAAACTCGGGAAGGACACCGTCCTCCCGAGACGGGACTCGGGCGTTTGAGAGAGTACACCTCAACCATGTGGTGCGGGTGATATCTAAGCTTTGCCTCCCTGAGACCGCCAACCCCGAGATCGCTCTCCCGGTTGATATACTCCACTTCATCTGCTAGAGCAGCTGCTGTTTCTGCATTGATAGCCTTATATATCCCTTCGCAGTCCGGGAGCCCTTTCTCGAAATGGATCAGTGCCGTATCTGCGTTGAGCCGCTCAAAAATGGAAATGGCACCAACCTCCGAATCAACCCTTAGAAGAAAGCCTCTCAGGCGAAGTTCCATAAAATGTTCAACTGCATAGAAGGCTGCTTCTACCTCATGGGAAAGAACCGGATTTTTATCACACCCTTTCCAATCTCTCCATTTTTTCAGGAGTTCCATAACCTCTTCCAGGTTTTCAGGTGTAATTGGTTCGACCGTGCTCATGCAGTTTCTGCGGAACCTGTTAAGATGGCTGCGGATTTTCTGGTATTTCTTTCCGGGAAGTTCTGCAAGGTCGGAAGCTCTGTAGACATATTCAAAGTTATCTCTATCCGGCACCAGCTCAAGATCCGGCTCGAGTTCACGTATCCAGAGTGCAGTATCAGGATCTATGAATATAAGAGGTGTATTGTCGCTTACTTTCATTGCCAGCTGTATAAGCTCACGCATAAGTTCAGGGTCACGCGGGCCGATTGGAGGGTGAAACCGCGTAATCCCTCCGGTGGTGCCAGAAATTATTATATTTCCGTTCACGTATGCATACCGGTATTGTGTAAAATGATTCCAGCAGACCATGTTTGTAAACGTGTTACTGCTATGGGTTTGCGGGTAAAGTTCACTGTGCCGTTCGAAAAATTCCCTGTCGGCAAGAGTGACAGGCTTGAAATCTTCCTCACAGAGCATCAGGGGACCCCTGAATTTCGTAAATGGGATGCTCTGTAAGTACAGCGTACGGGGTCTGTTTTCATCTCTCCAATCATTTTCTTCACTGATTCCCTGGTAAATCTTTTATCAGAAGTCATGCCGGACAGTAATTATCATGGACTGAGCAGGTATATTTGACTTTTTAAAATCATATTAAAATATATCTTCAATTTAATAGGTTTGCGGATTTGATTTTTGAACTCAATTATCTTGAACTCAATTACTATGAAATTAATTATCTTGAAATCAATTATCTTGAAGCCAATTATTATGAAATTAATTATCTCGAAATAAATTGTTATGAAACAGACTATTATGAAACAGATTATTATGAAATTAATTGTATACATCCATAAATTTCTGTAAATTTTCCAGGGTTATACAAACTGATACGAAAAAAGGAATGAAGATGCCTGACACTGAGAAGAAACCCGCTTTGAACATCCGCGCTGCAAAAAAAGAAGATATCCCTCTTATCCTTGAGTTTATAAAAGGGATTGCCGAATTTGAAAAACTTACTCACCTTGTTACAGCCACGGAAGAAACCCTTGAGGAATCCATGTTCGGTGAAAAGCCTTATTCTGAGGTTTTCTTTGCCGAGCTTGACGGAGAGCCTGCTGGTTTTACGGTCTTTTTTCACAACTTCTCTACTTTCGTGGGAAAGCAGGGGCTCTATATCGAAGACATTTTTGTAAAGCCCGGGTTCAGGGGTAAAGGTATCGGAAAAGCAATGTTCCTGCACTGCATTAATCTCGCGAAAGAAAGGAACTGCGGGAGAATGGAATGGGCGGTGCTCGACTGGAATCCTGCAAGGGAATTCTACGAATACTTCGGAGCCGGGCCTGTTGACGGCTGGCACATCTACCGCATGAGTGCGGATAAGTTCGAAAGTGCGCTTGAAAAATAAGTTTTAGAATTTTTTCTCCAGCTTTCCTGTATTCAGGGCGGGTATTTTAAAATTCAGGTTGTATCTTCCTGCTGGATGAAAGAGTGGTGTTCAAGCCGTTCCACTCTTTTCTCAAGCCCTTCTATCTGCTCAAGAATTTCTTCTGATCCCTCTTTACCCTGAGCAGTTCCCATGCCTTTTTCTCCTGCTTCCTCTGTTAGTTCCTGAGCCAGCTGCATAAATTTATCCAGTCTCATTATCGGGAAAGTCTCGAATTTGCATAGCCCCATAAAAGGGAGGACTGAAGCTGCATAGGTCTTCTCATCATCAGCTTCGTAGATCACAAACGTCCGGTAGCCCGTAAGGTCAGTCCATTCATCGATCACTTTTATGCCCTTCGGGTACTCATAATTCGCATAGAATTCCGCGACTTTTAACGAGTCTTTCGGCTCCCAGGTTATTATGTCCATAAGCAACATTTCCCTTGCACTCCCTTTAGTGTGCAGTTTCTTTAATTTGCACTTTCTTTAATTTGCACTCACTTTAATAATAAATTAGAATTATATTCAATCAATCTGTACATGGTTTAAAAGTACACTCAGCAAAGTTAAGTATTGTTTCTCTTTTCTCTTCATACGGGCATATATTTTAAAGAAACAATGTTCAGAAAAATCCTGAAAATATAAGGCTAAAAATTTCTTAAACTTAAAAACCTGCCATTTTTTTATATTATTTCATTACCATGACTGTGTGTACCATGCCATCATATGACAAACCTTAAATACAATTTCTGCTTATTTTTTCTTGCTAAAAGAAATAATCTATCCCTAATGCGAACAGACCTGCAAGACCCGCAAAAAACGTTAATATGCGGGTCAAACTAACAAACCGAACTGGTTTTTACGACTTCTAAAACACTTCTCAAAAATACTTCTCAATTTTTCCACTTCTCTCTTCATCCTGTTGCATCTTCACCCTGTTGCAGTTTCTTAAATTGTGCTCCTACCGGGTTGTGTTTTGGGATCAAAGTAAATCGCAGGTTTTCTATGAGTTGAACTGTAAGTACAACAGCACGAAGTCTTTTTCACTCCCCGAATTGCGCCTCGGGAGTCCGCTGTCCTTCCCGAATTGCGCCTCGGGAGTCCGCTGTCCTTTTCACTCGCTCCGCTCGCTCAAGAGGACTAATTTAAAAATTATAATTAAGCCTGGAATCAGGTTTCAAACTTAGTATAATTAGTATAATTCTTCATCATTTTCAAGAGACTTCAAAACCTCAAGTTTTTCCCTTGCGTCTGCCATATCCGGGTAAATGCGCAGGATTTCATCAAAAGCCCTTATAGCTTCCCCGAACCTTTCCAGCTTTCCAAGGATGACCCCCCTGTAATTCATGGACTGGACGTCCTGCGGGTTTATCCTGAGCAGTTTTTCGAAGGCTTTCAGGGCTTCTTCGTATTCTCCGATTTTTGCAAGGGAGATGCCCAGGTATCTCAGGGACTGCTCATGCCAGGGGTTTATGGAGAGAGCTTCTTTAAATGCTCTGGCTGCGGTTTCGTAGAGCTTCTGTTTAAAGCAGACAACCCCTACATTATAAATCGCTTTTATATTTTCCGGGTCCCTTTTGAGCACTCCGTCAAAGGCACGCAGAGCTTCCCTGTACTGGTCCAGCATGCAGAAAATAACTCCTTTATAGTTCAGGACATCGAGGTTATCAGGGGAAATCTCAAGGATGCGGTCAAAGTATCCCAGGGATTCCTGGGCCCTGTTTAATTTAATGAGGGTTGTGGCTGCATTATACAGGGCTTCTTCGTTTTTCGGGTTGAAGAGGGCTGCTTTTTCAAAGGCTTTCAGGGCTTCTTTGAGGTTGTCCAGTTCCAGGAGGCAGAGGCCCAGATAATTAAGGCTTTCAGGGTCTTCAGGAGATGTTTCAAGCAGCTGTTCAAAGGTTCTGGCAGCTTCTTCGTACTCTTCGAGGTTGAAAAGGACCAGAGCCATATTATAAAGTGCTTCTTCGTGTTCAGGCTCCCATTCAAGAACCATGTCAAGTGCCTGCAGGGCTCTTTCGTAATCCTGAAGCTCTATACTGGCAATTCCCAGCATATAACAGGCTTCGGTATAATCAGGGGAGTCAGGGGCAAAAAGGAGCACTTTTTCAAGGTCTTTTGCAGCATCTTCAAAGTTGAGGGTCTTGAAACTTGCCACTGCACGGTTGTAAAGGACGTCTGCATTTTCAGGGCTCTCTTCAAGGACTGAACTGAAGGCATCCCTGGCTTCTTCATACCTGCAAAGTGAAAGAAGGGCAAGCCCTTTCTGTTCCTGGGCAGCTCTCAGGTCAGGTTTGATTTCCAGAGCCCTGTTAAAAGCTTCCACTGCATCCTCATTCTGGTCAAGCCCCCTCATAACAAGGCCGCTTAAGTACCATATATCAGCAGCCATTGGATTTTTCTCAAGAACCTTTTCAAAGGTGTCGCAGGCATCTTCGTATTTCCCGGTTTTGAGCTGGGAAAGCCCTATTTTAGTCAAGGCGTCTTCCAGTTCAGGTTCGCCTATTTTCGACTCTTCCCCGTCCGGGACAGCCTGTTTAAGGGCTTTCAGGGCTTCTTCGTAATGTTCCTGTGAAAACAGCACCAGCCCTTTTCCATACCATGCCTTTTTAAAGTCCGGATAAATCTCAATCAGGTCTGAAAATATTTCAAAGGCTTCTTCCTGTCTCCCCAGCTCCAGAAGTGCTATCCCTCTGTCATAAAGGGTTTCTTTTGAAGCCGACCCTTCTCTTGCAAGCTTTTCGAGAGGCAGGAGAGCTTCTTCAGGTTTTCCCAGCTCTATAAGGGCGGATGCAAACTTTTCAAGCAGTTCCTGACAGATCCGGTTATTTTCTTCCGGGCTTTTCTCGGGCTCATTTCCTTCTGGCTCATTTCCTTTTTCTCCTATGGTTAAGTTTTCTGCGGAAAGCTCTAGAAGGAAATTTACTGCAGATACGGCTTCTTCCTGCCTGCCAAGTTCAAAAAGTGCAAGAGCTCTTTTTTGCAGGACATCCGGGTCCTGTGTCCCTTCTTCAGGGAGTCTGTCAAAGGCTTTTAAAGCTCCTGCATAGTCTCCTGTTTCGAAACAGGAAAGCCCTGTGTAATAAGGAATATCAGGCTTCTGGCACCCGAGCTCAAGGGCTTTTCCAAACCCTTCCAGAGCTTCGGTGAAGTTTCCAATCCTGAAAAAGGCAAGCCCTTTAAGGTATTGCATGTATGTCTTATTCGGGCAGTATTCAAGCGCTTCTTTAAAAGCTTCCGCTGCTTCTCCATACCTTCCCAGTTCAAAGAGAGCGTATCCTCTCTGTTCAAGGGCATAAGAACAGTCAGGCTTGAGCTTCAGGACAAGGTCAAAAATGTCCAGAGAATCCTGTATTTTACCGAGGGCTTTTAAGGCAACTCCTTTCCGGAAAAGGACAGTTTTTCTTTCAGGGGTCTGACTGAGAACCTTTTCAAAGATCTCCAGGGCTTCTTCGTAGTGTTCCTGTTTGAAACATGCAGTGCTCAGGTGTGCGAGGGCTTCAGCATTGTCCGGGTCTCTGAAAATAACTTCCTTAAAACCCACCTCAGCTTCTTTATATCTTCCAAGCCTGAGCAGGGAAAGACTCTTCATGTAGATAAGGTCCGTATAAGTAGTTTCCGTAATTTGTTCCCGATCAGGAGTCGTCTTAAAAGCCTTTTCGAAAGCTTTCAGAGCCTCCTCAAACTTTCCCAGTTCAAAATTGGAAATCCCCAGCTGATAGCATATGTCGTGTGTGTCACGTAATGCAGAATTGATTTCAAGGGCTTTTTTGAAAGCTTCGGAAGCTTCCTCATATCTTCCAAGTTTTGAACATGACAGCCCTGTAAAGTACCAGCCTTCAGCAAAGTTCGGGTCCTGATCAGTAATCCCTTTAAATGCTTCAACTGCTTTCTCGTAAGCTTCCTGCCGGATAAACACAAGCCCTTTCCAGTAAAGTACGGAATTGGGTTTTTGAGGGTCCCGGGTTTTTTCGTATATTCCTTCAGCTTTTTCATTTATTCCTTCAAAAAGTTCAAGAGCATTTTCATACTGTCCAAGCTCGAAATATTCAATTCCCAGCCTGAGTTTTGCCTCTTCAAGCCTTAGTTTCGTGTCTTTCCTTTCCGGGTCGCTTTCAAGCAGGGTTGAGAGGGCATCGACTGCTTCTTTATTCTTCTTCAGTTCAAAGAGGCAAATTGCCCTTTTTTCCAGGGCTGAAAGGTTTTCAGGGTCTTTTTCCAGTACAGCTTCAAAAGCTTCGAAAGCAGCTTCATACTGCCCTGTTTCGAAAAGGCACTTTGCCCTGTATTCAAAAGCTGTATAAAGTCCAGGGTTCAGGCGGGAAGCTGATTCAAATGCTTTTGCAGCTTCTTCCTGTCTTTGAAGGGTGTAAAGTATCATGCCCCTGTAGTACCAGGCGGTGTCAGAGTCGGGTTTTTTCTCAAGCACCCTCTCAAAGGTCTCAAGAGCAGATGCGCATTCTTTAAGTTTCATCTGGGCAAAGCCCTTCAGGACTCCGGCATCTTCGTAATCCGCATCTTTTGTAGCTACCGCATCGAAGGCTTTTACAGCTTCCTCAAAGTTTTCCAGCTTCAGGAGAGCAAGCCCTTTCCTGTACCAGGCTTCTCTTGATGCGGGTTTTTCAGTCAATATCCTTTCAAATGCCTGCAGGGCAGTTTCATAATTTCCAACCTCCATTGCAAGCTTTCCTCTCCTGCACTGGATTTCCAGGTCATAGGGGTTCTCTGAAGCAAGTTTTTCAAAGGTTTCCAGAGCTTTTTCATATTCTCCAAGTTCGGTTAACGCCACACCAAGGCTGTAGGACAGGTCAGGGTAATCGGGCCTGAGGGAAACGACTTTTTCAAGGTATTCAAGGGCAGTTTCTTTTCTTCCCAGTTTAAGAAGGGATATACCCCGGTTGTAGAGAGAATCTATATCTTCAGGGTTTATCTTAAGGACTTCGGCAAAGGCTTCTTCAGCTTTTTCACATTCTTCTGAGGCAAAAAGTAAAAGCCCTCTATTCTTCCAGGCATCTTCGAAATCAGGCCTGAGTTTTATTGCTTCTTCAAAGGCTTCAAGGGCTTCTCCTGTTTTTCCAAGTTTTCCGAGAACTATTCCTTTCCTGTTCCAGCCCGTCTCAAGGTAGGGGTTCAGCCGCAGTCCTTCCTTAAAAGCTTCAAGAGCTTCTTCATAACGCTCCAGGGAGTAAAGGGCAAAACCCATGTTCATCCAGCAGGTCTCATTATCAGGATTCAGGCGTGCAGCATTTTCAAAAGCATCAATTGCAGGTTCTAGTTTGCCTGTATCAAGGAGAATAAGTCCTTTTTGAAGCCAGAGGTTATAGTTTTCAGGCTCTTTTTCAAGACTTTTCTCAAGGGGTCCAAGGGCTTCTTCAAAACGTCCGAGCCCTGCAAGCACTGTACCCCTTAGTTTCTGGGCTTCGGTAAAATCAGGATCATATTCAAGCAGTTTTTCAAGGGCATTCAGGGCTTCTTCGTGCTTCCCTGTTCTGGCAAGCAGAAGCCCCTGCTGGAGCCATGCATCTTTATTTTCAGGGTCAAGTTCAGTAACACGGGCAAAGGATTGGACAGCTTCGGCATAGTTCTGCAGTTTCAGAAGAGCAAGTGCCCTGCTGTACCAGATATCCTTCACATCGGGATAGATTCTGAGCATGGAATCAAAAGCTTCAAGGGCTTCTTCGTAGACCTCGAGTTTCATAAGTGCAAAACATCTGCAGTTCCAGGCCTCAAAATAAGAGGGATCGATCTTAATGGCTTCTTCAAAAGCTTTTATGGCTTCATTGAGCCTGAGAAGCTGTACAAGGGCAAAACCTTTCCTGAACCAGGCTTCCCTGTTCTCGGGATCGAGTTTCAATACTTTCGAAAAGATTTTTTCTGCTTCTTCGTATCTTGAAAGCTCGCTTAAGAGGATACCTTTATGGTAAAGTGCAGCCTCATTTGCAGGATATTTCTTTAAGAAATCTTCGAGAGCTTCAAGAGCTAAATCTTTTTTCCCTATCTTTGCAAGCAAAAGGCATTTCTGTTCAAGGGCGTTTTCATTTCTCGGATTTTCCCTTGTAAGGGAATCAAAGCATTCCAGAGCACTGTCATATTTTTCAAGTTTTGCAAGGACAAGACCTTTTGCATAGCAGGCTTCGGAGTCCTTTGGGTTAATTTCAAGTGCACGTTCAAAATTCTCAAGGGCTTCTTCATACCTCTCTGCCTTTCCGGCTACTGTCCCCATTGCACACCAGGCGGCTGCATATTCAGGCATGAGTTCAAGAGCTTTTTCAAAACAAAGGATTGAAGCTTCAGTCCTGTCTATTTCGGCAAATGCAAGCCCTCTCATATACCAGATTTCAGGGTTGTCAGGGGAAGTTTCGAGGGCGCTTTCATAGGCTTCGAGGGATTCTCCAAATTTTAAGAGAGCTGCAAGACAGGTTCCTTTTCTATAGAGGGCATCGGAGTTTCCGGGTTCGAGCTGCAGGACTTCATTAAATGAATCGAGGGCCTCCTGGGGTTTTTTAATTTCAAGAAGAGCAAGACCTCTGTTAAATAGGGCTCCTGTATGTCCCGGGTTTTTATCCAGTATCTTATTGAACGTGTTTACAGCTTTTTCATATCTTTTATGTTTAACCAGGTCAAGGCCTCTTTGAAAGGCTTCATCGTAAACGATAATAATTCCTCCGATTCCCTTTTTTGCAATAAATCCTGCAGCTCATTTGAGTGTTATCTTATTATTATTATTATTATTATTATTATTATTATTATTTGCTACTTTCCTTTGAGTGTATTTCAAAAAAATTTATATCAATCAACTATTCCGCGAATTCATTTTGATAAACGTTATTAATGAATGTTATTTACATATGGTATCGATATATTTTTGATACTTACATATGGTATCGATATATTTTTGATACATTTTTACTGATATGCGTTTACTGATCCATATTAGGAATACGTGTTTAATTCCCGCTTTTTTGTGCAGGTGTTAATGGCATCTATAATTTGTTATCATGCCTTTGGATCTATAATTTGCTATCATATCTTCATCATTATAATTTTTATTTAGAACCTATTTTTCTAACATACTATATAAAGAATCTCCCATAAGTGTGTGTGGGAGAAAACTTTCAAAATTTAATTTTCTCATTGTTTACCACGCATTTGAGCAATCTCTTTGAAGACAGTTAAATTATTAAAAAATATGTATAAGATATTTCCATCTGAATTCTCTTATCACGGGCTCACAAGATTTTGCTCAAGGCTTTTTTGATGCTTTTGCAGCTGTCTTTGTTATAACAGACCAGATAAACAGTCTCAGGAATCTCGTTTTTCTGAAGAAACTCCTTCACCTGAGAAACTGCAATACCTGCTGCCCTTTCGGAAGGAAAGCCATAGGCTCCCGTACTTATGGCTGGAAAAGCAATTGTTTTTATTTTGTAATCCCTGGCAAGTTCAAGGCTTTTCCTGTAGCAGGAAGCCAGAAGCTCGTCCTCTCCTTTTTCTCCTCCCTGCCACACAGGGCCAACTGTATGTATAATATATTTTGCAGGCAGAAGGTACCCTGATGTAATTTTTGCTTCTCCTGTAGGGCAGCCGTTAAGAGTTTTACATTCCTCAAGTAATGCAGGACCTGCAGCTCTGTGGATTGCTCCGTCTACTCCTCCGCCTCCCAGGAGTGTATTATTTGCAGCATTAACAATGGCATCCACTCTCATTTTCACGATATCGCCTTCGAATATCCTTATTCTATCTATGTTTAGCTCCATACGGATTCCTTCTTCTACTCTGGTATTCTGATTTTTCACCTGGTTTATCAGGAGATTTATCCCGTATTTTAGAGTTTCTTCTGGTTTAGAGTCTTTTTCTGGTAGCGGACTTTCTGAAGCTTATTTTTCTGACTTATTTTTCTGACTTATTTTTCTGACTTATTTTATTTTCACTTTTTTAAAAATCGTAGTTTTAATTTGTATTTTTTAAAGTTCACATTTTTAATTCGTATTCTCCCAAACAATGATATAGCATAAAACCCAGATTATAGTAGTCAGTCCGAAAACGGGGATTTCGGTGACCTGCAGGCTTAATTGCCCGCTTAATAAGCTCTAACCGCTCTTATACGCCTCCTGGGGTTACCGAGGCAATCCTGTTATAAAAATGGCTTAAAAACCAGAACCTAAACGGTCAGTATAAATTACTAAATAAATCAACGGTTAAAAACTGGACCGGAAAATTTCTTAAATATATTTCTTGACCGTAGCTGGACAGAGGCAGAATAAATCTCGAATCATTTCAACGGGGAGATTACCATGGGTGATATGACACTTAAGGAGAGACTTTTAAACGCATTGGAAGGAAAGCAGGTTGACAAAGTGCCTGTTTGTTCCGTGACTCAGACCGGGATTGTAGAATTGATGGATCAGGTGGGAGCACCCTGGCCAGAAGCTCACTCAGAACCTGAACTGATGGCAAAGCTGGCGATTGCAAATTATGAGGTCAGCGGGCTCGAAGCTGTGAGGGTTCCATACTGCCTGACAGTGCTTGCAGAAGCAATGGGATGTGAGGTCAATATGGGGACAAAAAACAGGCAGCCTTCTGTCACAGCTCACCCTTACCCCAAAGATCTCGAAGGTATGGAAATGCCTGAGAACCTGATTGATAAGGGCAGGATCCAGGCTGTCCTGGGCTCTATTAAAATCATCAGAGAAAAGGTAGGACCTGATGTGCCTATTATCGGCGGTATGGAAGGTCCGGTTACCCTTGCCTCCGACCTCTCAAGTGTAAAGACTTTTATGAAATGGTCTCTGAAAAAACCCGATCTTTTTGAGCAGGTACTTGATTTTGCTACCGAAGCCACAATAGCCTACGCAAACTCTATGGCTCTTGCAGGAGCAGACGTTGTTGCCATTGCGGACCCTGTTGCATCTCCTGACCTGATGAGTCCTGACTCCTTTAAAAATATACTTCAATCAAGACTCCAGAGGTTTTCCTCAAATGTGAACTCGGTCACAGTCCTGCACGTCTGCGGCAATGTAAATCCTATCCTTGACTATATGGCAGACTGTGGTTTCGAAGGTCTGAGTGTTGAAGAAAAAATAGGGAGCGTAAAGAAAGCCAAAGAAATACTCGGGGACAGAACCAGGCTCGTAGGAAACATTTCAAGCCCGTTCACTTTGCTTCCGGGCCCGGTTGACAAAATAAAAACCGAAGCCAGGCAGGCTCTTGATGACGGAGTTGACGTGCTGGCACCGGGATGTGGAATTGCGCCCATGACCCCTGTTTCTCACATTAAAGCTATGGTAGAAGCCAGGGACGAGTATTACGCCTGATTAATTGATATATATCTCCACTTAATTTTTAATTTCATTTTTTAGTCGAATGTGTTTTTAAAAATTTTTCTTTTTGTATCTTTTTTATTTTTATTATTTCTTCTCCTTTTATTATCTCTTTTATTATTATTCATATTGTTATTATTTTCCTTCTGTTTTTGACAGCATTACAAGGATAACAAAGTGTTCTGAATGAAAAACCCAGTACTGTAAAAAGCTTGAAAATATACTGAATAAATCCAGTCATGAATGAAAAATTCGTAAATTATACTGAAGAAAACCGCTGTAGAATATCTTAACAGGTTTTCGGAATAAAAAAGAAAAAAGAGTTACAGCCTTTAGAGGCCGTAGTTCTCTGGTTTGAAGACTTTGACTTCCTGTTTATATTTTGTAAGGCAGTCGCTCATGAACTTGTCAGCATCGTCAGTAAGAGCTTCAAAAGATGTCTTTGCGTTTGCAAGTGCAGTTGTTTCGAACCTTGAGAGTTCGAGCTTACCTTTTGCTCCTTCTTCGATGATTTTGATGGTTTCGAGAGCGGCATTCTTTGCACGGAGGTAGATGTCGTCTCCGTTCCTGACAATTGCCTCTCCTACCCTGTAGGCATGCGGATATGCGAGGACATAGCCCTGCGCGTCTCTGTACATATCGGAAGCCACGAGTATGTCTCTCAGTACTTTCTCGTTGCCCGACTGGAGAGCGACGTTCATCATGGAACAGTCATATGCAAGGGTCTCTGACCAGCACTGAACTGTGGTACCGCCGAATTCACCATGGTATTCGACAGATTCATTGGACCATAGGTCACAGCACTGCATAACGATGTTACCCATCAGGTCAGAGTGGGCACAGGTCGAGGTCTTACCTTCCTGAGCAATCGGAACTCCTGCAATTGCTTTGACAATTGTGTTTTCATAACCGCAGTCTTTTCCAGGGCCGGTTGCACCTGCTTCGTATGCCACGAGAGATCTCGCTGCTGATATGGTCCTGGCAATTATTGCGATTGTATGGGCAAGGTTCTTGTCAAGGAGACCGCCTGCAATGAACATTGCGGTGTTTGCCTGGGCACAGTCTGTGTCACCAGCGGAAATAGTTCCTGTCTTCTTTGCAATGTCAGAAATGTCTTTCCAGATCATTTCCATATCCATGCTGCCCAGAACGCCTATACCGAAAAGTATGCCGGCCATGTCGTTCCTGAGAATGGCATAGTCAAAGATTTCTTTTCCACCCATTGATTCTACAGAAAGCATGTCTGCGCCACTCTTTGCACACTGCTCAAAGGCTTCCAGGAAGGTGTTGTACTTGTCTCCCCCTCTGAGCTCGAGGAAGTCCCTGCTCTCACGAATATCACCAATGGTGTGACGGAGAGCACACTTTATGCCGTATTCATCATGGTAGTCTTCCATGATGGTCTTCTGTGCATGTGCAACGGCTGCACCCCATTCGGGATTGTTGGACATCTGCTGGACATGTTCGGTTTCCAGAACAACAGCTGGAGCACCGATCTGGACCATCCTTGCCATGATGTCGGTAGTGATCCTTTCATATTCTTTTATGAGCTTCTCTTTGGATGCACCTGCTTCAGGCCTGGGAGCGTAGTTTACTTCAGGAGTTGTGTAGCCGGCCCCGATCTCGAGCCCGAGCCCTGCTTTGACGGGCTTGACGGCTTTTCCAAAGATCATTTCATCTGCGCTTGCATAAGACATTTTAGTACATCTGTTTACTGCCATCTACTCCACCTCCTCAGTGTCTATGGAATTTCTCCCTTAGTTTCACAACGTTGTCCCCATTTGCCTTGATGAAATCGGCTATTTTAGCGGCATCGGCTGCTTCTTCACCATAAACCCCAAGCTCATACTGGGACACGAAATCCTGATTCACAGCACCTCCACCACATGCAAATGGGATCCTGTAGCCTTTCTCCATAAGCTTATCATTAACTTCCTTGAATGCATACATGGTCGTGGTCATCAGAGCAGTACCTGTTAGCATCATGGGATTTTCTTTTTCAACAGTTGCGATGACCTCATCTACAGGAACATCTCTTCCAAGGTCTACAACGTCATAGCCAGCTGCTCTCAGTAGTGCAGCCACAATATTCTTTCCGATATCATGGACGTCACCTTCTGCAACATGGCATACTACTTTTCCTTTTACTGTGGGTGCCTTTCCTGCCTTCTGCTTAACATGGTCGATACCTTCCAGCATAGCGTCAGCAGACATCATAACGTTTGGCAGGAAAATAATTCCTTCATCGTAAAGTCTGGTGACTACCCCCATACCAACCATCAATGCGTCATCTATTAGGGAGATTGGGTCCTTTCCAGAGCTAATGGCCTTTTCCAGTCCTTCTACAACGTCATCTTCTTCGCCTTCAAAAATGGCCTTTGCTATCGGATAAATTAATTCATCTTTTGGGTAAAGTTCTTCTGCAGCGTCTTCTGGTGTCATTTGCTTTTCCATTTTTACATTATAACGCACCAGAATCATACTGGGATCTATTTCTATCAAATATTTAACCTCCATTTAAGCTCTTGAGGAGCAATCCCTGGTTTAAGTAGGGGTAAAGGTCGGGCTAAAAAAGTTCCTGGTAAGACCTATAAAATACCGAGATACCCTCTAATTCCCCATTTTTTGATAAGGATACCTAAATATGATCTAATCAGGTATTAATTCCCAGAATCTTCCCAATTTCTTAAAGGGACTTACAACTCCCCTTAATTTAATTGTGATTCTATATATATAAAATTCACTGAGCAAGTCTAAGGTTCTAAGACTGAAAATAAGTAATTTCAGTCCTTAACGATACTGTTTTTTTCCAGCCTATAAGGCTGTATTTTTTTACAACAGGTACAGGACTTCATGTTTTTAGTGTGAAAATAGTGGTAATCATAGTCGAAGATGTTTGAAAAGATATTTGAAAAGATATTAGTTATGAAAAGAAATTATTAACGAATATCCAGAATACTTTATATTTCTTTATACACTGTCTCATCCTTCTTCTGATGCCTTTATTTTCAAAAGCAATTTTCATTTCCTTTTATACTGGCAGCTTTGTATAATCAAGCAAAAAGTATTTATACAAGAACTGCGTTTAGGAGATTCCCTGATCAGGAGAGATCAGGCGGCATGCGCTTATGGATTTGTTGGATTATCATTTTTTTCAATAAAATCTGTATGCAAGTGCATGGTAAGCAAAAAGCTTTATATACAAGAACTGTCTTGTATATTCCTCTTGTACAGTTAATGTGCAAGTCTCGCCTTCTTCCGATTTCACTAATCGGAAATGCGCTGTCTTTGCAGGTTCAGGCAAAATTCTTTGCATGGGACTGCTTTAAAAAGCTGCGAGGTGGGAAAAGCTTTATATACAAAAGCTGTCTTTTATGTATCCTTCACACAGCTCAAATGTGTGAAAGTCATAAGAAGCTTTATTTCAAAGAAATGTCTTGTATGGGTTCTTCACATCCATAATGTTGTGAACCTGACAATACAAAGCTTTATATACAAGAAACGTCTTGTATGTATCCCTCACACAGGTCAAATGTGTGGGTTGAAAATCAAATTCAATTTCATCTTTTAATGGAGTCAGGAGTTATTTCCTGACTGACGAGGATTTGTCGGTTCGGTTAATTCTGGGTGATATTTGTTATACTACATTTATCGCGACATGAACTAACTGAATTGATAGTTGTTAGTGCAAGTTTCTGCGACCAAGACCTTTAATTTTGAAGTGTGCGATACATTAACAATTCTGGTTGATCCTGCCAGAGGTTACTGCTATCGGTGTTCGCCTAAGCCATGCGAGTCATATGTAGCAATACATGGCGTACTGCTCAGTAACACGTGGATAACCTGCCCTTGGGACCGGCATAACCCCGGGAAACTGGGGATAATTCCGGATAACGCATATTTGCTGGAATGCTTTATGCGTCAAAAGGATTCGTCTGCCCAAGGATGGGTCTGCGGCCTATCAGGTAGTAGTGGGTGTAATGTACCTACTAGCCAGCGACGGGTACGGGTTGTGAGAGCAAGAGCCCGGAGATGGATTCTGAGACATGAATCCAGGCCCTACGGGGCGCAGCAGGCGCGAAAACTTTACAATGCGGGAAACCGTGATAAGGGGACACCGAGTGCCAGCATCATATGCTGGCTGTCCGGATGTGTAAAATACATCCGTTAGCAAGGGCCGGGCAAGACCGGTGCCAGCCGCCGCGGTAACACCGGCGGCCCGAGTGGTGATCGTGATTATTGGGTCTAAAGGGTCCGTAGCCGGTTTGGTCAGTCCTCCGGGAAATCTGATAGCTCAACTATTAGGCTTTCGGGGGATACTGCCAGACTTGGAACCGGGAGAGGTAAGAGGTACTACAGGGGTAGGAGTGAAATCTTGTAATCCCTGTGGGACCACCTGTGGCGAAGGCGTCTTACCAGAACGGGTTCGACGGTGAGGGACGAAAGCTGGGGGCACGAACCGGATTAGATACCCGGGTAGTCCCAGCCGTAAACGATGCTCGCTAGGTGTCAGGCATGGCGCGACCGTGTCTGGTGCCGCAGGGAAGCCGTGAAGCGAGCCACCTGGGAAGTACGGCCGCAAGGCTGAAACTTAAAGGAATTGGCGGGGGAGCACAACAACGGGTGGAGCCTGCGGTTTAATTGGACTCAACGCCGGACAACTCACCGGGGGCGACAGCAATATGTAGGCCAAGCTGAAGACTTTGCCTGAATCGCTGAGAGGAGGTGCATGGCCGTCGCCAGTTCGTACTGTGAAGCATCCTGTTAAGTCAGGCAACGAGCGAGACCCGTGCCCACTGTTACCAGCATGTCCTCCGGGACGATGGGTACTCTGTGGGGACCGCCGATGTTAAATCGGAGGAAGGTGCGGGCCACGGTAGGTCAGTATGCCCCGAATCTCCCGGGCTACACGCGGGCTACAATGGATGGGACAATGGGTCCCTCCCCTGAAAAGGGCTGGTAATCTCACAAACCCATTCGTAGTTCGGATCGAGGGCTGTAACTCGCCCTCGTGAAGCTGGAATCCGTAGTAATCGCGTTTCAATATAGCGCGGTGAATACGTCCCTGCTCCTTGCACACACCGCCCGTCAAACCACCCGAGTGAGGTATGGGTGAGGGCACGGACTTCGTGCCGTGTTCGAACCTGTGCTTTGCAAGGGGGGTTAAGTCGTAACAAGGTAGCCGTAGGGGAATCTGCGGCTGGATCACCTCCTAAGCATAAAACAATATCACCCAGATGCCGATAAACCGAACAAATCCTCAAACCTGAGATCCATTTGGATCTCTTGTCTCTCTCGGGCTTGTAGATCAGCTGGAAGATCGCTGCCTTTGCAAGGCAGAGGCCCTGGGTTCGAGTCCCAGCAAGTCCATTTTTGTGCACCCGGAAAGTAAATTTTCGGGGAAGGATGGATAGCCTGCGCGGAACCGCAGGCACATGAAGTCGTGTATAGGTGCTGTATATTGAACGCTAACTGGACCTGGTTAGGTATATAGGAATTATGCTATCAGGTGGATGGCTCGGCTCAAGAGCTGATGAAGGACGTGCCAAGCTGCGATAAGCCCGGGGTAGGTGCATGGATCCAATGAACCCGGGATCTCCGAATGGGACCTCTCCATAGTGATCAGTCATGATCGGGAACGCTCCGAATTGAAACATCTCAGTAGGAGCTGGAAAAGAAATCAAACGAGATGCCGTAAGTAACGGCGAGTGAAACCGGCACAGTTCAAACCGAATCCCTTCGGGGAAATGTGGTGTTGTAGGGCTGTTCAAAAGTCTCGCGGCAAAACCAAACTTGCCTGGAACGGCAGACCATAGAGTGTGACAGTCACGTAGGTGTAAGCCAGAAGACGGGAACATGTCCCTGAGTACCGTGCGTCGGATATCGTGCGGGAATCCGGGGGGCACCAACCTCCAAAACTAAATACTCCTTGAGACCGATAGCGAAATAGTAGGGTGACCGAACGCTGAAAAGTACCCCGAGAAGGGAGGTGCAAAGTGCCTGAAACCTGATAGTGATGGAACGATACGGCATGAAAGGATCTTTGATATGAAGGAACCACTCGCGAGAGTGTTGTACGAATATCACTGCCAGTGTCGTATCTTACGTTTTGAAGAACGGGCCAGGGAGTGTATCTTGATGGCAATGGCTAACCTTTTAATTGGGCAGCCGAAGCGAAAGCAACATGTGCGCAACCCTTACGGGTGAGGCACGACGTATACAAGTGCGTGGAGTCATCGGGGTACGACCCGAAGCCGGGTGATCTAGGCGTGGGCAGGTTGAAGCGTGGCGAAAGCTACGTGGAGGACCGCAAGCGGTATTGATCTGCAAATCATTCGTGTGACCTGCGTCTCGTAGTGAAATGCTAATCTAACCCGGCATCCGCTGGTTCCTTCCGAAACATGTCGCAGCATGACCTGACTGGAGATTGTCGGTGGAGTAGAGCACTGATTGGCGGTTCCGGGGGGGAAACCCCTCGCCCGCTTGTCAAACTCCAAACCCACTGTCATCAAAGATAGTCGGAGTCCGGACTGCTGGGGTAAGCTTGTAGTCCGTAAGGGAGACAACCCAGCCCGTGGTTAAGGTCCCCAAGTGTCGACTAAGTGTAAACACTAAAGGGCGTCCCAAGCCCAAGACAGCTGGAAGGTTAGCTTAGAAGCAGCTACCCTTCAAAGAGTGCGTAACAGCTCACCAGTCGAGGTTTGGGGCCCCGAAAATTGACGGGGCTCAAGTCGACCACCGATACCACGGAGTACCGTAAGGTAATCTCGTAGGAAGGCGTTGTGTTCGGGCTGAAGCAGGGCTGTGAAGTCCTGTGGACCGTTCACAAACGAAAATCCTGGTAATAGTAGCAGCATAGCAGGGTGAGAATCCCTGCCGCCGAAGGGGCCAGGTTTCCTCGGCAATGTTCGTCAGCCGAGGGTTAGTCGGTCCTAAGACGTACCGTAATTCGAGTACGCCAAAAGGGAAACAGGTTAATATTCCTGTACCATTTAGCACTGAGTCTGACGTCTCAGGGCAGGCCGAGCGGCGTCGTCGCGCCGTCTAAGCAGCGAAACCCGTGGAGAGCCGTAATGGCGAGAATCGGGCGAATCTGTAATGGCTCAAGTCGGCTGCACCCAGGGACCCGTGAAAAGGCAGCTAAATGTCCGTACCGAGAACTGACACAGGTGCCCCTAGCTGAAAAGGCTAAGGCGTGTCGGAGTACTTCAGTTAAGGGAATTCGGCAAATTAGCTCCGTAACTTCGGGATAAGGAGTGCCTGCTGTGAAGACAGCAGGTCGCAGTGACCAGGGGGCTCTAACTGTCTAATACCAACATAGGAGATTGCAAACCCGTAAGGGCTAGTACAATCTCTGAATCCTGCTCAGTGCAGGTACCTGAAACCCCGGTTCAACGGGAAGAAGGGCCTGTAAACAGCGGGGGTAACTATGACCCTCTTAAGGTAGCGTAGTACCTTGTCGCTTAATTGGCGACTTGCATGAATGGATCAATGAGAGCCCTACTGTCCCTAACTGGAATCCGGTGAAGCTTACATTCTAGTGCACAGTCTAGAGACCTCTAGGGGGAAGTGAAGACCCCGTGGAGCTTTACTGCAGCCTGTCGCTGGGTTGTGGTTCTGGATGTACAGAGTAGGTAGGAGGCGTCGAAGCGTGTGCGCCAGCATGCGTGGAGCCACAATTGGGACACTACCCTTCTGGGACTACGACCCTAACTCTGCGAAGAGGACCCCGATAGGTGGGCAGTTTGCCTGGGGCGGGACGCCCTTGAAAAGATATCAAGGGCGCGCAATGGTTGACTCAAGTGGGTCGGAAACTCACTGAAGAGTGCAAGAGCATAAGTCAGCCTGACGTTATTCAGCACAGCAGTGGATGACGAGACGAAAGTCGGTTCTAGCGAACTTTTGAGCCTCCTTGGTGGGGGCCAAAAATGACAGAAAAGTTACCCCGGGGATAATTGAGTCGTTGCCGGCAAGAGTACATATCGACCCGGCAGCTTGCTACCTCGATGTCGGTTCTTTCCATCCTGGCCGTGCAGCATCGGCCAAGGGTGAGGTTGTTCGCCTATTAAAGGAGATCGTGAGCTGGGTTTAGACCGTCGTGAGACAGGTCGGTTACTATCTACTAGAGGTGCACAAGGTCTGCGGGTAAGCTGCTTTTAGTACGAGAGGAACCAAGCAGCGGCGCCACTGGTGTACCGGTTGTCTGACAAGGCATCGCCGGGCAGCTACGCGCTAAGGAATAAGAGCTGAATGCATCTAAGCTCGAAATCTGACCTAAAAAGAGACCTTTTTAAGGATTCCGGTAGAAGACCGGTTTGATAGAAACGGGATGTAAGCACCAAGGCAACGAGGTGTTCAGTCCGCGTTCACTAACTATCCGTTCCTTTCCCTAATTCAGGTCCAGGCGAAATTCAGTATGCAGCACATCTATACATGACTCCATCTTTTCCATATCCTTTTTATAGGTTGAGTTTGGCGGCCATAGCGGCAGGGCAACTCCTGTACCCATCCCGAACACAGAAGATAAGCCTGCCCGCGTTCCTTACTGTACTGAAGTGTGCGAGCCTTCGGGAACTCTGGATCGCTGCCAAGCTCACCTTATAATACTTTAATACTCTTTTGAATTGATTTTTCTGATATTGTTTTTTCTGAACGTTTTTCTGATATGTTTTTAAGTTTTATTCAACTCTGTTTTTTCCAATCATTTTTATCTTATCTTTTATCTGTTTGAGCAAAGCTTAACTCATCTTAAATTAGTCTTCTTGAGCGAAGCGAAAAGGACGCGTACTGTTGCGATTACATCGCAACTCCCAGAAAATCTACGATTTCCTGCGATCCCGAGGCGCAATTCGGGTGTGCGAGCCTTCGGGAACTCTGGATCGCTGCCAAGCTCACCTTATAATACTTTAATTTTAAAACCGATTTTTGAAATTGATTTTTCTGGTATTGTTTTTTGAATGATTTTTCTGGTTTTTTGTTTTGATCTTATTCTTGTTTTAATCATTTACTGTCTTTCAGAACTTCGTTTATCAAATATTGTAATTGTTTACTACTTGCAGTCTCAAGCTTTTAAGCTATATTTGTCGATAAATCAAGATATATGCCTGAGACACATTCCTTAAACTTACATTCTTAATTCCGGTGCTGCGTTTTCAGATCTAAAGAGCGTGCACCTCACAGTATATTAAATAGGGCAGAAGTGGTGGGAAATTAGATTCATTTATATTGTATACGAAAACAGTTTTGTTTTATTCTCCTCTTAACTCAAGCCCTGCCTTAATCCCTTTTATAACTGCTTCTGTAATCTTTTTTCCAAACTCAGTACTTGAACCTGCATAAGGGATTTCCTGATTTGTCTTACTTTTCGGGCCCGAGTCTGAGCAGGTCTCATATGCAACAATAACTGCATCCGTATTGGTGCCCAGAAAATTGTATCCTTTTTCGAGAAGAGCAAGCCCTTTAGCTTCAGTAGCTGTGATGATTGCACCGAAGAGAGCTGTTTCTGATAGCCTTGCTTTTGAGACCAGAATTATGTTTATGGTCCCTGCCTTTGCCCTGAATTCCGAGCAGTTGCTTACGCCAGCTGTTATAAAAGCTGTCATATAATCGTCTTCAATGACCTGGAGGTATTCCATATTTACTGCTGTCAGAAGACCGAGACTGGCTGTTTCTATTCCGTCTTTTCGAGCTTCTTCTCTTATGAACTCCTCAGGACTTGGGGGATTAAAAGTCCTTGGCACCTGTTTATTAAAAATGTATTCTACCCGCGCACGGCCGCCGTTTAATCCGGTGCTTACGGCTTCAAAATCACCTTTTATAATGAGTGTCTGGTCTTTTATGTGATATTGCATGTAAGGGCTCCGTTTTTAAAGAGGATGTATATTTCATATAGGTGGCGAGTTGCGAGATAATATTGTGAGATAATATTTTCCAAACTCGTTACATAAGGTTACGAGATTTTATATTAAGTATTCCGGTCCTCTCGGATAAGTATAGCATTACATTCAGACTCTTTATGCAGTGTACGGTAATTCTTACTGATGTCAAAGTTTCTTTTCAATTTTTTTAGTTTTATAAATAATTATTATAATGAACTGATAAATGTCATCTTCGTTAAGTCAAAAACTCATAATTTGAAAAAACCGAAAAATCTTAAAAGTGAAGAGCTAATCTCAAAGGCAAGGAGCTAATCTCAAAGGCAAGGAGCTAATCTCAAAGGCAAGGAGCTAATCTTAAAAGCGAAGAGCTGAAAAACCAGGACATCTTTCTCAACTGTTAAAACAGACTATAGAATTAGAAAAGAAATATTAATTATATTTCTAATAAAATAATAAACGAAACTTAGATATATCAATTTATCATAATTATAGTGACCCTTCTATATAATGCAACATTTATATAATTGAAGTAATTATATTATTTTAATTATGAGTTTGGAAATGTTTACTACTTCTGATGTTGCCACGGCTATCTGTAGTTCCTGTGACAAGAATGAGAAGTTAAAACTTCAAGCGTTGCTGTTAGTTAAAAATGGTTTGAGTCCAGCTAAAGTTGCAGAAGATTTCTCAGTTCATCGTTCAACAGTTCATCGTTGGATGAAAAGAGCTGAAGAAGAAGGTTTGTCCAGCCTTAAATGTAGACCTGGTCGAGGAGTAAAGTCTTTTTTAACTGAAGAGCAACTTTCTGTGTTAAAGAAAGCATTATCAGAGCCAATACCAACAGATGATGGCTTTTCTCGTGGTTGGCAAACTAAGGATGCAATTCAATTTGTCAGAGAGAAATTTGGAATATCTTATTCCAAATCAAGAATGAGACAAATTATTAAAAATTTAGGATTTAGTAGAATTACATGTAGACCTCAATCAAAAAGACGAAATCAGGCATTAACAAACGAATTTATTGCTGAAATCAAAAAAAAGACTCTTAAATCCTGACTATTTATTTGTCACTCAGGATGAGAGTAGTTTTTATTTAGACTCAAACAGATCAAAATGTTGGGCAATAAAAGGCTCTAAGCCTATTAAATTTATAAGTGGTTCAAAAACAAAAATCAATATTGGAGGATTCTACACTGAAAACAGAGACTTTTATTGGTATGATTTAGGGATTAAAAAGAATACAGACTCTTTCTTAAAATCATTAATAAAGCTTAAAAAAGACATAGGAAGAAAAATATTTCTTCTACTGGACAGAGCAACATGGCATAAATCGAAAAAAGCAAGAGAATTCTTTCAAAATAACAAATATTGGTTGCAAATATTACTTTTCCCTCCAGCTACTCCAGATAGGAACCCAACAGAATATTGTTGGAAAACGACAAGAGAAGAGTTAACGTCAATAAAATCATTCAAGAATATTAAAGTATTAAAGGAAGAACTAGATGAGTTTTGGGAGAAGCATGTATTCACGCACAAGATGTCGCATTATTTAAAATGGTGACTATATATATGGTAATTGGCATGGATGAACTGGGGGCAGTTCTAAGAAGAATTGACCCGATCATTCTCAACCTTTTGATTCTTTTATTTTTTGTAACGCTGGGGCTGATTGTGGTTGAGTTGATTCTTAAATGTTTGGTAATTTGTAGCCCTTTTTGAAAATCTCGGCTTTTCTTTTATTTTCTTATTTTTCTCTCATTTTACTTTTTCCTTTGCTCTAAATCCCGGCTTCTTCCGATATATGAATACCTGCTGCATAGAATTCCTGATTGATTTGGAAAACCTAAAAAGCACTTTTATTTTAGTGGGATTGGAGTTTTAAGGGGTGTGAACATCTGTCTTTTCTCTGCTTTATCTATAAAATTACGCACGACCTTAAGGTACTCATCTGTTTTTTCAAGGTGGTGTTGATGCGATGCATCCTCAAAGATAACAATCTCAGAGACCGGAAGTATGATGATAGTATTCAGTTGTAAACGGGGTAGCCTCATCATAACGCCCGCAGGGGAAAAGGGCTGAAGGATATTTCTTTCAGGCGATCTTCTCGCTTGTAGCCTTTGAGCGTTCCTGTAATTGTAAACTTGCTTGGACCCACATTTGCTCATATACTTCATGCCTTAATTTTTCCATAGCTCTATTCATGCAGTCTGGACAAGGGTCAGGCGGCACATACGGTTACTTGGCACTATTCGTTCCTTCATGGATGGGTTACTGATACAGCTTGTATTAGCCAATATTTGTTTAAATTTATCTTATTATGTTAACTTATTATTTGTTAGCAATATAAAAAAGAAATTCAAATAATACAAATCAAGGAAATGGCATTATAATATAATATACTATAATATAATGTCTTAAAGTTATCAATACAACTGAATACAAATGATGTCTTGTTATATAACAGAAAGTAAAAGAGTATGGAAATCAAAAAACTATAATTTATTCGGTGATTGTTGAAGGTCAGATGTTTTATCGGCTAGGTAATGGAGATTTAAGGGGGAAATAAAAGTGAAAACGGGGCAATCTCCAGCAACAGACTCAAATCCTGTGCTCAGTGTGGCTGTGGCAAAGGATGGTGTCGTTTTTAACTCAAATGAGGCAGGTGAGTCCTTACTGCATGAGTGGGGAGTGAGAGTAGGAGATAAATTACCTCCACATATCGAAATTTTTGTTCAAAGGGCAATTTCCCGGGAAGCTATTGAAAAAATAGAAGTTAAAATAGGCAAGAGAGTGTACTTTGTTGTATTTCACCTCTTGGCCGAACAAGAATGCGTAAACATTTACGGATTTGATATAAGTGACAATAAAAATCTTGAGGAAGAACTTCTTGAAGGTGAAACTCAAGAAAAGGTGAACCTGGAACTTGCCGAGATTATTGACGCTAAAGCAATCCAGTCCCTTATGAATGATTTTTATAGGCTTTCTCATATCCCCATGGCCCTGCTTGATCTTAAGGGCAATATTCTGGTAAGTGTTGGATGGCAGGATATCTGCACAAAATTTCACAGGGTTAATCCTGAAACCTGCAAGTACTGCATAGAAAGTGACATAAATCTAACTGCTGACGTTGCTCCGGGAGAATATAAGCTGTACAGGTGCAAGAACAATATGTGGGACGTAGTGACTCCCATTATGGTAGAAGGGCAGCATATAGGGAATATCTTCTCAGGGCAGTTCCTTTTTGATAATGAGCCTCTTGACTACGATCTTTTTCGGTCCCAGGCTAGAAAATACGGCTTCAATGAGGAGGAATACATAAAGGCGCTTGAAAAGGTCCCGCGGTTGAGCAGGGAAGCTGTGGATACAAGCATGGCTTTCTTCATGACCTTTGCCAATATGATCTCACAACTGAGCTACAGCAATATCAAGCTGTCTCAATCACTGGAGGAACGTGATGCTGTGGTAGACGCGCTGAGAGAGAGCGAGAAACGTGAACGGGCTCGCTCGGATGAGCTGGCAGTAGTATTGGATGCCGTTCCTGTCTCCGTTTATATAGCACACGATCCCAAGGCTCTTCAGATAACCGGCAACCGCCTCTCCTATGAATGGGTGCATGCTCCTGAGGGTACAAACTTCTCCAAGTCCGCTCCTGAAGGAGAGAGACCCGAGATGTTTAAGTTATTCAAGGACGGGGTGGAGATGCAGCCTGAAGATATGCCATCACAGGTGGCAGCTGCAGGTAGAGAGGTAAACGATTTCGAGCTAAACATTGTATCTTCGGAAGGCAAGATACGACATGTTCTGGGCAATGCAAGACCGCTGTGTGACGAGCAGGGTAACCCACGTGGATCTATTTCTGCATTCATAGATATTACCGAACGCAAAAAGACAGAAGAAGCTCTAAGACTGTCAAATCTCTATAACCGCAGCCTGATTGAAGCCAGCCTGGACCCTCTTGTAACCATCGGGCCTGATGGCAAAATTACTGATGTAAATAATGCTGCAGAAAAGGTTACCGGATATTCCAGAAATGATTTAATCGGTACTGATTTTTCAGATTACTTTACTGAGCCCGAGAAAGCCCGTGCAGGCTATCAGCAGGTATTCATGGATGGTGAAGTTAGGGATTATTCTCTGGAGATTCAACATAAAGATGGGCAGATAACTCCTGTTCTGTACAATGCTTCAGTTTATACAGACGAGAATAGCGAGGTTATTGGTGTTTTTGCTGCTGCACGCGATATCACCGAACGTAAGAAGGCGCTGGAAACGCTTCGCTGTAGTGAGGATCAGTTTCGGGGACTAGTGTCTCAACCATTTAATTATTAGTCATCATTATAAACGTTGAATCCTTTTATACCTTCATGCTACAGATTCAACTTGCAGATAATGAGGTAAATTTCCTTCAGGATTTTGTGAGAAAAGGACGTAAAAGCGCAAGAGAACTAACTCGAGCCCGTATTCTCCTTCTATCAAACCAGCAAACAGAAATCACTGAAATCGTGAAAATATTAGGTATTTCCAGGAGTACCACCTTGAATATACGGAAAAGATACCTTGATGAAGGTATCCCCAATGCTCTTTTTGACAAATCAAGATCTGGTCAACCTATAAAATACACTGAAAAACATGTTGCAGAAGTAATCGCTTTAGCCTGCAGCAGTTCCCCTGATGGAAGCAAGAGATGGTCGCTATCCCTGCTTACTGAAGAACTTAGGAAAAAAGAAGGATTTGAAACTATAGGTAAAGAGAGTGTTCGGCTTATTTTGAAAAAAGCAAAACTAAACCTTGGTTAAGAAGGATGTGGTGTATTCAGACTATCGATACTGAATATAGAGACAGGATGTATGACATTCTTAGTCTGTATGAAGAGGATTATGATCCTAAAAAACCTCTTATCTGTCTTGACGAGAAGCCTAAGCAACTGCTCAGGGATAAAAGAATGAGCATTCCTATGAAGCTTGGAAGCTCAGAAAAATATGATTATGAGTATGTCAGGAACGGAACAGCAAACATATTCATGGCGGTAGAGTTCAAAGCAGGAAAAAGGGTAACTCAGGTAACCAAAAGAAGAACAATGAAGGATTTTGCACAATTCATGAAGATTCTTGTCACAGAAAAATATTCTGAAGCAGAAGTCATCAGACTGGTTACGGATAATCTCAATATCCATAAAGAGAAGTCATTCTACGAAGCATTCTCAGAAGAGGAAGCAAAGAAGATTCTGGACAAGATAGAGTTCCATTACACGCCAAAACATGCAAGCTGGCTCAATGCTGCTGAAATCGAGATCAATGTCATGGATATCGAATGTACAGGAAGAAGGATCGGGAACATCGAGACGCTTAAAAATGAAGTGGATTCATGGACAAAGAGAAGGAATGAACACAAAAGGAAAATTGAATGGAAGTTTACAAGGAAGAATGCAGATGAGAAAATGTCAAAGTATTATGTGAAATAATTAAATGGTCATGACACTAGTCCAGAATGTAAAATCTGGAGTTGCGCTTATTGATGAGACTGGCAGGTTCGCAGTGGTAAACCCATCATTTATGCAGATTTTTGGCCTGGATAGCGAGCTCGACATTCTAAATATTAATAGTCAGGAATGGAGCAGATGGGAAGTCTATGGAGAGGATGGTAAACTACTGCATGTCGATGACCATCCCGTTAGAAAGGCTGTGAGAACCGGTAAGCCCGTGAAAGACCAGCTCGTAGCCGTGCGGAATCCCGAGGAAAACGAACTCACCTGGATGCTGATAAGCGCCGAACCGGTCATGAAAGAAAATGGCCATATATACAGGATAATCTGCACTTACCATGACATTACCGAACGCAAACGGGCTGAAGAGGCGCTGCGGAAGAGTGAGGAGCGTTTTCGTGCTCTTGTAACGGCCAGTTCAGAAGTGGTATATCGTGTGAGTCCTGATTGGAGCGAGATGCGCCAGCTCTATGGTCGAGGTTTTCTTGCAGATACGGAAATCCCAAGCAGTTCATGGCTTCAGGAATATGTTCCTCCGGAAGATCAGCCTCGTGTGACAGCCGTCGTCAATGAAGCTATAAGTACAAAGAGCACTTACCAGCTGGAACATCGGGTCCGGCTAGCAGACGGCAGCCTTGGATGGATCTTCTCGCGTGCGGTTCCTATGCTGAATGCTAACGGCGAAATCGTTGAATGGTTTGGTGCCGCCAGCGATATCACCGAGCGCAAACGGGCCGAAGAGGCACTTCGTGAAAGTGAGGAGCGTCTGCGTCTCCTGGGCGACAACTTACCGAACAGTGCAGTTTATCAGTATATCCATGAGCCCGACGGCAGTGTCCGGTTTCTGTACTTCAGCACAGGCATCGAACGGCTCAACGGCATCAATGTCCAGGATGTGCTGCGTGACCCCAGCACACTGTACAGGCAAGTTCCGCCGGAATATTTAGAACGGGTCTTTGAAGCAGAGGCGCTTAGTGCGAGAGAGTTGTCGGATTTTGATATGGAAGTACCTATGCGGCTGCCAGATGGCCAGGAGAAGTGGATGCGACTTCACTCCCGTCCTCGCCGGCTTCACGACGGCCGAAAGATATGGGATGGCGTTCAAATAGATGTCACTAAGCAAAAGCAGGCAGAGGAAGATCTAAATAAAGTACATTATAATCTGGAAAAATTAGTTGAAGAACGTACATCAGAGCTTGAAAAGGCTTATATTTCATTGAAAGAGAGTGAAAAAGGCCTCGCTGAAGCTCAAAGAATGGCTCATATTGGAAACTGGGAATGGGACATTGTAACTGGTAAAGCATATTGGTCTGAGGAAATGTATCGTATCTTCAGATGCGACTCTAGAGAATCAGCACCGCCTTATAACGAATTTTTAAATTACGTACATCCGGAAGATCGAGACTATTTGGATAGCGTCCTTAAGAAAGCTGTAAAAGGAAGAATTCACAGTATTGAATATAGAATCGTCTTGGCTAATGGGGAAGAGCGTGCAGTCCATATGCAATCTGAGGTCATTTTTGATGGAAAAAACAACCCTATCCGGATCAAAGGAATAATTCAGGATATTACAGAGCGTAAAGAAACAGAAGAAGCCCTGAAAAATATTGAGACTGCCCGTAAAAAGGAAATCCACCATCGGATTAAGAATAATTTGCAGGTAATTTCCTCACTACTTGACCTTCAGGCTGATAAGTTCGATAATCCGACAGTTATTGAGGCTTTCAGAGAAAGCCAGAACCGGGTTATATCTATGGCTCTCATCCACGAAGAACTTTATAAAGGGGAAAATACCGATACTCTTAACTTTTCAACTTACATAAAAGAGTTAGCTGAAAATCTTTTCCAGACTTATAGCCTTAGTAGCAAAAACATCCATCTGAATATGGATCTGGAAGAAAATGCGTTATTTAATATGGATGTTGCTGTCCCGCTGGGAATAATTATCAATGAACTCGTTTCCAATTCCCTCAAACATGCATTTCCGGGCAGAGACAGTGGAGAAGTCCGAATCGAACTCCGCAGAGAAAAAAATGGAAAGCACAAAAAGGAATGTAATAAGGTCACCAGTTTTATTCTGGCTGTTTCAGACAATGGTATAGGCATTCCTGAAAATCTCAAAATTGAAGTTGCTGGTAGTCTTGGCATACAGCTGATAACCGCCCTTGTTCATCAGTTAGATGGGGAACTTGAACTTAATAGGAATAACGGAGCTGAATTTATTATTAAGTTTTCAGTAAGAGAAAAAAGTAATCAGGCGTCACATCCAGCAGTATAAAAGAATAAGTTAGGCATATTGCTGCCTAAGAGAGGGAGCCAGAGGGGAATATGGACACAAAAATGAAGCAATTTCCGACAAATATCTCTAATCCTGTGCTCAGTGTTGGAATGGATGGGACTGTTCTTTACTCAAATGAGGCTGGGGAGCCCTTGTTGCATGAGTGGGGCGTTAGAGTCGGAGAAAAATTGCCTTCAAGTATCGGATATATTGCGCAAAGGGTAATTTCTCGGAATAACCCGGAAAAAATCGAAGTTAAAGTGGGAAAAAGCGTATATCTGATTGTTTTTCACCCCTTATCCATGCAGGAGTGCGTAAACATTTCTGGATTCGATATAAGTGGTCAGAAAGAGTTTGAAGAAAAGCCTCTGGAGAGCAAAGAGAAATATCAGGATCTCTTCAATTTGATTGAACAGGCGGTACAGATTGGCGAGATCGTCTTTGATGAAAACGGTCGGTCAATTGATAATATAATTCTTGATGTTAATCTCGCGTATGAGAAGCATTCAGGTCTCAGGCGAGAACAGGTTATCGGTCGGGGTTTCAAAGAGATATTCCCCATCGTTGAGCAGAGATGGCTGGATCGCTACGGAGAGGTTGTTCGCACAGGTATGGGAATGCACTTCGAAGAATACAACGCTTCTCTTGACAGATGGTTCGAAGTATTTGCAAGCCCGATGGGAAGTAATCGTTTCATTGCGGTCTTTAGCGACATCACCAGGCACAAGCAGACAGAAGAGGATCTTCTCCGGTCGGAGCAACATTATCGACTTTTACATGAGACTATGCTTCAAGGTGTGGTCTACCAGGATGCAAGCGGTAAGATAATCTCCATGAATCCCGCAGCTGAGAGAATTCTTGGTAAAACTCCAGCTGAGTTCCTGGGTAGCTCTTCTGTGGGTGAAGAGTATCTTACTATCCGGGAGGACGGCTCTATGTTCCCGGGACTCGAGCATCCAGCTATGGTGTCCCTGCGAACAGGGCAGAAAGTGCAGGGCGTGGTGATGGGAGTTTACAATCCCCGGGAGAACTTCTATCGCTGGATCAACATTAATGCTGTGCCCATTTTCCGGACTGGAGAAGACAGGCCCTTCCAGGTATACACCCTGTTTGATGATATAACTGAACGCAAGCAGGAAGAACACAGGATACGCAGATACAATCGTATCCTTAAGGGAATCAACCGGATCTTCAGCAATGTAGTGCAGGCAAAAACAGAAGAAGAAGTGGGAAATGCATGTCTATCTGTAGCCCTGGAAGTGACCGGCAGCGAGTTTGGTTTCATTAATGAAATGGGTACCGACGGCCTTCTCCATGATGTTGCAAAAAGCGATCTGGGATGGGAACGGTGCTTCATGTACGACAAGACCGGACATCGCCGTCCTCCGAGCTTTTTTGCTGTCCATGGCCTGTACGGCAGTGTCATTATCAATGAGAAAGGCTTCTTTACCAGCGATCCGCCATCACATCCCGACAGTATCGGGATTCCATATGGTCATCCGCCGCTCACATCGTTTCTTGGCGTACCGCTTGTCCAGGACGGGAAAACGATTGGCTTGATCGCGGTTGCAAATCGTGAAGGGGGCTACAGCTCTGAGCAGCAGGAGGATCTCGAAGCTATCGCGCCGGCGGTGGTGCAGGCTCTGCAGAGGAAAAAGGCGGAAGAAGCTCTCAGGTTATCAAATATTTATAATCGTAGCCTTATCGAATCCAGTTTGGATCCTTTAGTAACCATTGGGCGTGATGGTAAAATTACGGATGTGAATTGTGCTACAGAACAGGTTACCGGATATTCCAGAAATGATTTGATTAAAACTGATTTTTCAGATTACTTTACTGAGCCTGAGAATGCTCGTGCAGGCTATAAGCAGGTATTTACAGATGGTGAAGTTCGGGATTATCCCCTTGAGATTCAGCATAAGGATGGACACATAACCCCTGTTTTGTACAATGCTTCAGTCTATAGAGACGAGAATGGAGAGGTTATTGGTGTTTTTGCGGCTGCCCGTGACATCACCGAGCGCAAAAAAGCAGAAGAAGCTCTAAAAAAAGCATATGACAATTTAGATAAACTGGTTAAAGAACGTACAGCGGAGCTTGAGAAAGCTTATACCTCCTTGAAAGAAAGTGAAAAAGGTCTTGCTGAAGCTCAAAAGATGGCTCACATTGGAAATTGGGATTTGGATCTTGTAACTGGTGAAGTATTCTGGTCTGATGAGTTATATCAGATTTTTGGACGTAATCCTCAAGAATCAGGCGCAACTTACCATGAACTTTTAAATTATATACATCCCGATGATCGAGATTTTGTGGATAGTGCTATCAAGAAAGGTTTAAACGAAAAGCCATCTGGCATTGATTACAGGGTTTTACTGGCTAACGGGGAAGAACGCAACGTCCATGCGGAGAGCGAAGTCATTTTTGATGAGAATGATGTTCCTGTTCGAGCGAAGGGAATAGTCCAGGATATTACTGAGCGTAAAAAATCAGAAGAGAAAATTCGAAACTTAGCGAATATCGTGGAATCATCAAGTGATGCTATTGGCACTATATCCCTTGAGGGCGTTATTACAAGCTGGAATAAAGGAGCAGAGCAGGTTTATGGTTATTCAGCGGAAGAAATTCTTGGAAAGACTGAGTCCATCCTGACTCTACCCCATTTAAGTGAAGAAACAAAAAAATTAACTGACAGGGTTATAAAGGGAGAAAGAATCAATAATTATGAGACTTCACGGTTAAGAAAAGACGGCACAATAATAAATGTTTCATTAACTCTTTCTCCGGTTTTTGACGCCTCTGGAAAGCTGACTGCTGTCTCAGTCATTGCCAGAGATATAACCGAAAGAAAAAGAGTAGAAGAAAAACTTCGGGAAATTGAGGAAAAGTACCGCAACATTGTAGAGACAGCAAACGAAGGTATACTCATAATAGACGATGAAGCCATAATCACTTACGCTAATAAGAAAATGGCGGATATGCTCGGATACACTCTGGAAGAAGGTCTTGGCAGACCGGTATGGGACTTTGCCGATGAAGAAAGTAAGACTATCCTCAAACAGAGTCTGGAAAAGAGACGGCAGGGTATCAATGGGAGTTACGAATTGAAATTAATATGTAAGGATGGCTCATCCTTATGGGCACTCATAAATGCTAAATCCATTTTTGATAAAGATGGCAAGTTTATGGGTACGGTGAGCATGCTCACTGATATTACCAAACGTAAAAAGGCTGAAGAAGCTCTGGAAAGGATGGATAAAGCCCGGATAAAAGAGATTCATCACAGAATCAAGAACAATTTGCAGATAATCTCTTCCCTGCTGGATCTCCAGGCTGAAAAGTTCGAGGACGAAAATGTTATAGAGTCTTTCAGGGAAGGCCAGAACAGGGTAATCTCAATGTCCCTCATCCATGAGGAACTCTATAAAGGAGAAGGGACCGATACACTGGACTTTTCTGCATACTTTAAAAAGTTAGCTGAAAACCTTTTCAAGACATACAACCTTAGCAGTAAAAATATCAGTCTGAGCATGGACCTGGAAGAAGACACTTTCTTTGATATGGATACTGCTGTCCCGTTAGGAATAATTGTTAATGAGTTAGTTTCAAATTCCCTCAAGCATGCATTTAACGAAGACGAAGAAGGGAAAATCCGAATCAAACTCTGCAGGGAAGAGAAGAATAGTGAGATGGGCATGTCTCTTTTTAGCCTGACAGTCTCGGACGACGGGAAAGGGCTTCCTGATGACATGGAATTAAAATGCGTCGAGTCACTTGGCCTTCAGTTAGTAAATATCCTTGTTGACCAGCTTGATGGAGAACTCCAACTTAAGCGGGAGCAGGGTACGGAATTTACCATCAAATTTAAAGTAATAGAAAAAGATAATCCGGCTCATGCAGGCTTAAAATCACAAAAAAACGGATAAAAAAGTTTGGTGCGAGGGATTATTCAAACACACTAATCCCTACAAACTGGACTCTGAATCCATTTATATGAATGGAATTCGTGTCTTTGTCCTTGTAGAATATGATATACTTAAGCAATGATCCCTAAAAAGAAATATAAAGCCCTTTTTTCAGTTCAGTTGTGGAAATCCTATAAAGGTTTGATGAAACCAACTATCTGGACTCATTGAGGATAGACATTTACAACGTGTGTTTGTTTTCCATGTTGCATATCTGGATTTTCGGTCCCGCTGTGACAGCATTCCCCTGAGGCTTTCAGGGGGTCTACGCGGATAGTGGTGTCGGAAAGATAGGAAAAATTCTCCAGAAGCTTTTTTTCCACTGCGCTGGCAATTTCGTGCCCCTCTTCAACGGAAAGTGAAGAGGAAACGGATGCCTTGATCTCTGCATGGAGCCTGTGCCCTATCCAGCGCACCCTGAGGTCTGTTACTTCACAGACACCTTCAACGCTTTCAGCAATATTTTTTACCCTGTCGATAATTTCAGGCTCAACGCCGTCAAGCAGGCGAGTAAATACGAGTTTACTGGAATCAAGAACTATTTTGAGAATGGTTATTGTTATCAGCATGCCTATAAGAGGGTCAAGGACCGGAAATCCTGACCACACACCGATTGCCCCTAACAGGACAGCAAGGCTGGTAAAGCCGTCCACCCTGGCATGATATCCATCTGCGACAAGGGCTGCACTCCCGATTTCTTTTCCAACTTTCATGCGGAATTCGGCAACAACTTCGTTTCCGATACAGCCTATGATTGCTGCAAGAGCTACAGCTTCCAAATGATCTACGGGCTGGGGATTTAAAAAGCGGGTTACGGACTCATAGCCTGCAACTGCTGCGCTGAAAAGGATCAGAAAAACAATGATTACACCTGCAAGATCTTCTACCCTGCCGTATCCGTAAGAAAAGCTTTTGCTCGGCTTCCTTTTTGCGAGGGAAAAAGCTATTGCAAGGGGGATTGCTGTTGATGCGTCTCCGAAGTTATGGATGGTATCGGCGAGCAGGGCAACACTTCCCGAGACATACACGATGAAAATCTGCAGGACGGCTGTGACCATAAGCCCTATGAAAGACCATTTGACAGCCCAGAGCCCTCTGCTGGTAGCAGTTATTGAAGGATCTACAGCTCCGTGAGTATGACTGTGCATGTGGGAGTGAGTTCTGGAATGAGTACAGGCGTGCTCATAACTCTTATGTGACTGTTCGGAACTTTCCTTCTTCCCGTGTGAATGATAATTGGAATGCTTTTCTGACATGATTACTCCAGATCAATAAGATTTTTTAAAACAATTTTTTTATCGGATACTCTATTGACTATTATATGCTCATCTGAAATTCATAGAAGAAGATTTAATTTTCAGTATCTGTTAAGCGTTTAAAAGAAGGTTTGTTGAAGCTAAAGCAATCTAATCTGTTTTTTTCTTTTGTTTTCGTTATATCCGCATCCTCTACTTACGATATTTTTTTAATGACCGTGGGTTATATCTCTTTATTTTTTAAATAATTAATATACATTTTTTCTTATATGTCCTATATGGGAATACTTAGTCGAATGAAAATTGCTTTATCTGTCCTTAGTTGTATAATTAATTGATAAAGCTTTTCTTTCTAATTTGTCCTATATAAAAATACTTATATTTAAAAGAATGATGCTTTTGAACAAACAATAACAAACTGAGATCCGGGAATGCTCTAATTTATTTTATATCTTCATATGTGATGAAAATTCTATGTAATAACAATTAGATGCTCTGAACTATGAATTCAGTTTTTAGTGAGTTAAGGACTCAAAATAAAAGCCGCGTCCCTATAAAATCGGGTCTCTTAAAACCGGGGCTTTTAAGACCGAGTCTCTAATAGAAATTGAGTTCAGGATAAAAATTGAGTTCAGGATAAAAACTGAGGCTCGAAAGTTGAATAACAGCAAAAGCCGAAAAAAGATAATGAGAAATGCAATTTTAACGCAGAAATCAGGTAAGATCCCTCCAGGGCCAGATATCAGTCTGCTCTGATTAGTCTGCTCTGGAAAGGGTTTACCTGGAATATCTCACTCCGGATTAACCTACGAAAATAAAATTCTCAAATTGCCATGGGTCCGGGTCGTGCTTCACGGCGGGGCTTTCTTTGAAAAATATTTTGCGGTTTTTGAGTGGTGTCCAGTCCGAAGGTGTCGAAATAAATTTCCCGAGGTACGGTCTGGCAATATCCAGGACAAAATCATGGGGCAGGTCTTCAGGTGTTTTAACGCCTTCCCGCGGGTTTTCAAGCATCCATAGTATGGCAGCAACAATGCCTGCAGCTACCTGAAGAGTTGTAGCATTCTGGCCGGGAGCGAGGGACCTTGCCTCTTCAATGCTCAACGCACTCCCGGTCCACCAGGAATTATAAGAGTGACCCATCAGGAGTGCTCCCATTATATCTTCGCCAGATACGATTTCATTTGTCATGATCCTGAGCCTGGGTTGAAGCTCATAATTCCTGCCACGCAATTCGCAAAGAGAGGAAAGGGTATCATGAGAGGGCATGTAAGCATAATGTACTGTGGGGCGATATACCGCTTTTTCACCTTCCCAGACAGTTAGCAGTTTTGAAAGGCCATATGATTCTCCGTGACGGATAGCCATACCTACAATTTCTTCGTCAGGTATCCACGACCTGACCCATGCATTAACGCCCATCTGAGGAAGGAGAATTACATTTTTCGGTCCGTAAGGAGGTATATGTGCGAGGGGAGGCAATTTGCTCTCATGGGTGCCCCAGGCTATTTCAACCGGAGCAGTTCCTTCTTCTCTTAATCCTTCAATGCTCCATGTTCCTACAAATTCATTAACTTCCTTTGGCCGGCTGGCAATTTGAGTATCCCTTTCGCTGCAGTGGATCACCCTGATTCCCAGCTTCCGGGCCAGGCGGGCAAAGTCCCTGTTTTTTGCAAGGAGGGCAATTTCCTGTTCGTCTTCGGGTGATACTTTTTTGTCTTCACAGGTGCGGGCGGCAATATCCAGCAAGCCCTGCTTTACGAAGTGAGTTATCAGGCCCGGATTTGCTCCATGGTCAACAACAGCAGTCGGAGCATCTTTCCAGTCGCGGGAAAGTTCCTGCAGTCTCATTTGCCGTAAATAAAGAGATTTTTCCAATAAACTTTGAGTCAGAAATTTCTCAGCAGGGTCCCATACTTCAACCGAAGTATTAACGTACAGTACCTCATGATCATGGCACCACTTAACGATTTCATTGGCATCGATATTCCACGAAAGATCAATGATCATTCCTTCATTTTCCATATTTTGTGACAGAACCTGATCCAGATTTTCCGGGGTAATCTTTTCACGGACAAACGTTAATCCCTGATTAGTATACTTTTTCAGGGCTTTTGACTTGTCTTCAAAATCAATTAAGGTGATGTTTTCAAGCGGGATATCGAGCTTATCCAGTAAAAGGGGCAGGGTGCACTGTGAAACTGAACCATAACCAATAATCAGGACTTTATTGGAAAATCTTTTTTTCATAGGATTCGTAAACGTGAGACATGAATATAACTTTTCTCATATTAACTTCTCTCAATAATGCTACCTGATTTCTCCAAACTCTGGTGGAGGTTCATGGGATAAAGATAATCTACTTACATCTCACTAAAAAAATCCGGGTAATCTTTGCCATGGATCGTGACACATTTAGTCAAAACTTTTTTTATTTCAGTTCAGAAAGAGCTTTACAAACCGTTCAGGGCTGCATCCCGGGATATAGGCAGCTGATTAAGAAGTATTCTTAACAAAACAGGTTTGAGACGGCAAAAGCACGAGCCTGGTAGCGGTTAATAGGTAGTGAGATTCATGGAAAAGGAAATATTTTTTATTCAGCCTAATTCTGGACCCTTTTTCTCATATCTTTTCTCTTCCTTTTCGACCGCCGTTTGATCATTTGTAAGTTCTACTTCTTTTTGTGAATTTTGCTCGTAAATTAATCATAACCGGAAAATATTCTTGCTTTATCCTTTTCTCCGGAATTCCCACTTCCCTTGAAAGAGAGACGATTGCGTCTACCATCTTCTGAGGGCCACTTGTATAGAAAGTGCGCTCTATAAAATCTGGTATAAATCTTTTGACCATTTCTGCATTGACTCTCTCTGACACACCCTTCCAGTCTGATCCGGGTTTAGTAATTGTTTCAATTACTTTTATGTTTGGGTTTTCCGTCTGAATGCAAGGTAATGGAATCCCTGAGGTTTCTCAAACCTTACGCTCTTTATATCAGGTGTTCTCTGAATAGTCTCAACTACTTTTGTTTCAAAAAATCATTTTTACCCCACTAATCGATGATTACTCGAAAATTGATCCCGTATAATTTAGGTAAATCGACATATGACACACGTATGCAATAGGATTTACGTTGTTGAATTAACCTGAGTACTAAAAACTTATTTTCATTCCAACCGCATAAGTTGTGATTATTCCGGAAACTGAAAAGGCTTTTATGTTCTAAATTTAAGATATAGAATGAATATTTTTTAATTAATATTATTCGGGGGATAAAATGGATAAGAGAGGGAATTCGAAAGTTGCATACACTTTAGAGAATGTCAAAAAATGTATGTGCCCAAAGTGCCCTGTCCAGGCTGACAGCAAATGTGCAATGGATAAACTTGATAGTTTTATGAAAGGGTTGGAAACTGCACGGGAAGGAGATGTTCCGGAGCCTCAAAACGTTCCAGGAGTATACTGTTCCACAGGCAAAACCACCTGTCAGGATCTTAACCCTAACCAGCAATGCATTTGTTATACCTGTGCAGTCTGGAAAGAGTACAATCTCGGAGAAGGAACGCCGTCTATGTACTTCTGCCAGAACGGTAAAGCAACCTGATTTATAATTAGAAAATAAAAATGCTATATCTGGAAGCAGACAGTAAATTGGCAGAAATAAACTTTAGTTCATAAAAGAAGTTATTACGATATTGTTGTCTGAAGCAGTTCAACCTCTTGTAGAATTGTCAATGTTTTATTTGCATTTTTGAGGAGGGGAAGAAGGCGTATGTGATCAGCTGGTTCCTCAAAGAAGTTCGATGTGCCAGCTGATTCTGCATGGAGACAAGGAGCAGGTAGTCCCGATCGGCATCTCGACTCTTCTCTCTTTCAAGATCGTCAAGGACATCACGCTGAGACCTGCAGGGATGCGTCGAATAGTATGTGCACGACTCTTAAAGATCAGTGAACGAGGATTCGCTCGGTTTTTTCAATACATCAGACAGGGGCAAAACTGCCAGTCTTTGGTGAGTTTTGGAATAAACATTCTTTAGAGAAACAATGATTAAAAAGCACCATAAAGAATTGCTATCACCCAAAGAGTTGCTAACCTATGATATTGGGTTGCGTTGTAATACAGAAGGTTGGGAGGTCTTTCAACATGAAGCTAATAAGCAAAGTAATTGAAAGGAGAGTCTGTAATGCCATTGGATGATGCGCATCATACCTTTTTGAATGACGAAATTGGAGAGAAACGGGCAGAAGAAGAGCTAGAAGCTTCATCGCCCCAAAGCTCGACACCGGCTGAATTAGTCGATGCAATCAATCTGGTTTTCGGCAAGCAAACCTATAATCGAGCAATCCATGCGAAGGGCATCGTGTTAGAGGGAAGATTTCTCCCCAGCCCTTCGGCGGCAGCATTGAGTAAGGCGCCGCATTTTCAGAACGCAGCAGTCCCCGTGACAGTTCGTTTTTCCGATTTTGCAGGCATACCTACAATATCAGACACGGATGATCTTGCAAATCCGCGAGGTATGGCAGTGAAGTTTCATCTACCGGACGGATCGGAGACAGATCTTGTGATACATTCGTTCAATGGATTTCCCTCCGCCACTACTGATGAGTTTCGGGAACTCCTGATTGCAATTGGCTCAAGTGGACCCGGAGCTGCTACTCCGACGCCGGCTGACACTTACCTTGCAACACATCCAGTTGCGAAGTCGTTCCTGGAATCACAACAGCCTCCGCCAGTCAGCTATGCAACGCTCACTTATTTTGGAGTCAACAGTTACAAGTTCACCAATGCACAGGATCAGGTTGTTTTTGGTCGTTACCGCATCGAGCCTGAGGAGGGAAACCAGTTTTTGTCTGCAGAGGAGATTGAAAAAGCTTCTCCTGATTACCTTGCAGACGAGATTCGCCAGCGTCTGGCACGCGCACCAGTTAAGTTCGATTTACGCGTTCAAATATCGGAACCGGGAGATAAAATAGACGATCCTTCAATTGCGTGGCCTGGCACACGCAGGCTCGCCGATATAGGCCTAATCGAGATCACAAAAGTTATCCCAGATACTGATGCAGTGGAACGTGATCTTCTCTTCCTTCCCGCCCAATTACCCGAGGGAATCGAGCCGGCCGACCCTATGATCCAGTTTCGTAACGCTGCCTATGTTATCTCATACGGGCGCCGCCATCAATAATATACCAGGAAAATGAAGGTCATTAACGGATAAAACCATGAACATTCCATTTAAAGAATTTCAGTGAATTGCGGCTGATGTTGTGTAACTAGTACTGCGATTCCAAATAAATTCCTTATTTCAGAATAGAATTCTTGATCGTTGGGTAGATTGAAACATCAAGTTTTATTAAAATGGTTCGGAATCGGAGAGCTAGTTTTGTCTATTCAATTTTTCGCGATCACTATCTCTTTAATCTTGAGTCCAGGTACTCCTTTAAAACTGCGGCGTTATTTAAATCCTCATTTTTTGCGGCATAGAGCAGGGTCAGGTCAGTTTCTTTCGCTTTATCCATGAGTTTCTGTACATATTCTTCCTTTAGTTCCAGTTCTTCAAGATAGCATTTCCTGAACTCTTCCCATTTTTCAGGATCATGGGAAAACCATTTTCTAAGTTCGTCCCTGGGAGCTATCTCCTTTAACCACAGGTCAAGCCTGACTTCGTTTTTTCGAAGTCCCCTGGGCCAAAGCCTGTCTACAAGTACCCTGAATCCATCATGGTCTGATGGTTGTTCGTAAATCCTTTTTAGTCGAATCAACTACTTCCCCCCCTTTTAATTATTTAAACATTTTCTGAGTTCATTTTTTCCTCTACTCACTTTTTACTTTCCGGATGGGCTCTAAATGGTTTCTACGTGTCCAGATTTAACGACTAAAAGCAATAGCCCGAAGTCTGAGTTGCTGATTCTAATATTGCAGTTTGTAGCATATTATTTTTTAATAGTTCTATTTCCTTTTCAATTCCATCATTTCTTGCTTGGCCGAGATCAGTTTGTCTCTCATTTTAGATGCTCGCACCTCAGCTGCTTTAATTCCGTCCTGCAACTCTCATAAAGTTCTGATTCTTCAAGATCCGATTCCGCACGTAACTTTTCGACTCTCAATATTTTCCCTTAAATACTACCAACTGTTTCCAATGTGAGTTTATATACACGAAAACTCATTCTCAGCAAATTGAAGATCTAAATTTGATGGCTTTAAATTTTATTATACTGATCCTTTTTCAGGCAATTGCTTGTAAAGGTTCCCATTTTTGGGTGAAAATACCTTGATAGCTTTAAGAGAAATATCAGTTTTTTGATTTTCAGAAACTGGATTTGTGCTTTTCAACCAGCTTCTCATATACTTTCAAAGTTTTTTCAGCTATGGTTTTCCAGTTGTATTTCTGTTTAAGAAGATAGTTCCCTTTTTCTCCCATCTTGTTACGACCAAGCCTTTCAAGGATATAATTTAGGCCCCAGGCAATAGAAGAGGGTTCTTTATAAGCAATAATGCCTGTTTTGAAGTTTTCCACAAGTTCAACCACGGCGAGCATCCTTGTTGCGCCTCCTACAAGGATCACTTGTAACTATCGGTTTACTTGCGTCCCAGGCTTCAAGTACGATAATTCCGAAAGGCTCGTTCCTGCTAGGAATGCAAACAAGGTCACAGGCATTAAACCAGTCTATCACAGTATTATCCGCGGCATACCCAAGAAAGTTACAGGAATTTCCGATCCCAAGTTTATGAGCTTGATATTCACAAAGGGCGCGCATTTCCCCTTCTCCTGTGAGTACAAACTGTGCATTCTTTTTTCAGAACCTTTGCCGCAGCTTCTATTAGCAGGTCAGGACCTTTCTGATATGCCATCCTTCCAGTAAATTAACCCTGGTTCCCAGGTGAAGGAAAATTCCTTAACTGTTGCATCAGGCCGAGAAGGTTAGCCTCACCCCACAACTCGACAATCTTACCATCCTTAATACGGAAGATCTCTATGCCAGTCATGGTTATTGTTTTTTCTGTGGCCGGCAGACCCATAAAATCGCCTTTATGTATACCATGGGCTGTGAAGCGAGCAGCCACATTATCTCCTTCGGCAATCATATCTTCTATTGTAACATTGAGGTGTTCGAAGGCTGCTCTGCATGAGGTGATTACTTCTTTTATTCCATTTATTCCTGAAGATACAGGAAGAGGAACATGAAGAGTGAAATCAGATGATAGCAGTTCATTGGCAATATTTAGATTTCCTTTAGAGGGCCCTTCCTCAAAGAATCGACGGACTATTGCTTTATTCTCTTCTGTAGACATATTTCTCCTCTATTGTTTTATTTATCCTGTTTGTGTGATTTTGCTTCACAGCAAGCGTGTGGATTCGGTTTGTCTCGGGACTTTAACAACGAGTACTCTAAAGATTCCATCTCCGGGATTCAAAAGGCGGTGAGGAACTTTTGCAGGACTTTCAATTAACGTATCCATGCTGACCTCCTGTTGCTCATCCCCAATCTCAACAATGCCTTTCCCCTCAAGAATATAGAAAAAGACATTTGTTGGAGTGCTATGCTTTTTTAAGGCTTCTCCTGGCTTTAGTTCTATATGTACTGCTTGGGCATGTTCTGTATCATAGAGCATTCTAACGCTTACATTATGAGGATTCGGCTTTTCAGGTGAAGATTCCATATCAATAACTTTCATATTGTTCCCTCTTTTAACCATAATTTTATGTTATTCAGTATATTTTAATAATTTAGTTAGTGTTGCGTCAATGTTCAGAGATTTAATTTCTGAAAATCACAATTAATCTATGCGATATTTTGCTGTTGACGCAACACCAGTTTCTTCATAAAGTTCAAGCTTGATTCAGAAGTACTTTCATATCAGCTTCAACGGTTGTGTTTGGCCTGATATTGAAGTTTTCAACCAGCACTTTAAGGACGTTCGGCGAAACAAAGGCTGGGAGTGTAGGACCCAGGGTGATGTTCTTTACTCCAAGACTCAGGAGGGCAAGCAGAACAAGCACGGCTTTTTGCTCATACCATGCTATGTTGTAGGAAACAGGGAGATCATTTATGTCCTTGAGGCCGAAAGCCTCTGCAAGTTTCTGAGCTATTACTACAAGAGAGTATGAATCATTACACTGACCTGCATCGATTACTCTTGGGATTCCTTCTATATCTCCAAGATCCAGTTTGTTGTAGCGGTATTTTGCACAGCCGGCTGTCAGGATTACGGTGTCTTTTGGTAGGGCTTTTGCAAAATCTGTGTAGTAAGCTCTTTCCTTATGTCTGCCGTCGCAGCCTGCCATGACCATGAACCTGCTGATCTTTCCGGTTTTTACGGCATCTATTATCTTATCTGCAACAGAAATGGCTGCATCATGTGCGAAACCTCCGACTATTGTTCCACTTTCCAGTTGCTCGGGTGGCTTGCTCATTTTTGCCTGTTCTATAAGCGGAGTAAAGTCCTTTGTGCCATCTTCTTTTTCATATATATGGGTAAGCCCTTCAAAACCCACGACTCCTGTAGTGTAGATCCTGTTTCTGTATGATTCCCTTGGTGGGATTATGCAGTTTGTTGTCAGCAGGATGGGGCCGTTGAACTTTTCGAACTCTTCGTTCTGTCTCCACCAGGCATTTCCGTAATTGCCTACGAAATTGTCATATTTCTTAAATGCAGGATAAGAGTTTGCAGGCAGCATTTCTCCGTGGGTATAAACATCTATTCCGGTACCCTTTGTCTGCTCAAGGAGCTGTTCGAGATCCCTCAGGTCATGCCCACTGATAAGTATTCCAGGCCTATCTCTTACACCTATATTAACTACTGTCGGTTCAGGGTTTCCATATGTTTCTGTATTTGCTCTGTCAAGCAGGGCGAGGACAGAGACACCTTTCTGTCCGCACTCCAGGACAAGGCCGGTTAGGGCTTCTACTCCTAAGCTGTCGTCTGTTGTTGCAAACAGTCCTTTTTCTATAAACTCAAAGCTTGCTTCATCTTTATATCCCAGAATATAGGCATGGTGTGCATAAGCGGCCATTCCCTTCATCCCGTAGGTGAGAAGTTCTCTAAGGGATCGGATATCTTCATCTGCAGTTGAGTGAACAGCAACATCCAAATTTCCTATGTTTTCAGGGGTAACTGTAGCCACTGCAGGCAGGTCTTTTTCGGCATCTATTATTCCCGAAGGAAGCTTTGCCTTAATGTTGTCTCTGAGCTCAAATCCTTTCTTTATATAGGATTCAATTTCCTCCTTGTCAAAATTAGTGTTAGTAAGAGTGGCAAAGAAGCCGTCAAGAATAAAACGATCTGTTGCTTCTTCATTCAGACCTGCAGCCCTTGCTTTAAGATTATAAAAAGAGATGCTTTTGAGGACATAGATCAATCTGTCCTGAAGATCTGCAACTTCCCCTTTCTTGCCGCATACTCCATTTTTCGTACAACCTATTGACTTAAAAGTTTCTTGACATTGATTACAAAACATATTTTATCACCTTTAAAACTGTTATTCAGTTTACTCCCGGTTTTTTCATTCTTTCATATCTGCAGATCCAGTTTCTGAATCATTGAGGTGTAGTGTACTATATTTGTAGAATGTATCTGTAAAATACATTAGGGAACTATTTTCTATACGATAGTGGCTCATATATAGGAGACAGTTTCGATGTGGGTACCTTAATAATAAAAATTCAATTTCACAAAAAACCGGATGCACAATCTTTGTCGGAGGTAAGCTGGGAAGGAAGCCTGGACACGGGACAAAGCTGGCCAACATTAATTCCACCTCAGTAATGGTCTTGATTCTGTAGACACCGGGCAGGTGCCTGTGGTGTATATTGTTACTTTTGCCATACGCTCTAATTCTATTGTTATCCAGTTTCATTCAATTTTTTTTCAATTAGTTTCTTTTTTATTCATTCCCAAAATTTAATACTCGATGAGCACATTGATGTCCCCGATCTTCTTTGATACGTTGACCAGCGTCTCGTACTCGGCCTTCCTGAAATTCAGAGCGGTCAATGTGTTTCCAACTTTCATGTTGTTGAACTGCACATTGTCCAGCCAAGAAGGCAGATGTGGCTTGTTGATAATCAGCCGGTTGTTCAGGGCATCAGGAGCTATGCCCAGGCAGGCTGTGAGCATACATGGTATGGTTCCAGACGCCCATGCCTGCGGGCTACAGGCTATCGGGTATTTCACGGGGATGTCGTACTCAGAGCGAGTAAGCCCACTGAAGCATTCCGGCAGGCGGTAGCCCTCGAACGTCCTGGCCGCCTCGTATATGCCTGTGAACAATAAGGACATTTCATTGATGAACCCGTATTTTCTCAAGCCCATGCTAATGATTGCGTTGTCATGCGGCCAGACCGTGCCGTTGTGATATCCCAGCGGGTTGTACCGCTGCTCTTTAGATGATAGCGTGCGAATGCCCCATTCGGTGAACATGTCGTCTCTGAAGATCCTGTCGACCAGGTATTTTACGTATTTTTGATCGATAATTCCTGTCCACAGGCACTGTGCCGGGTTAGACGATATCACGTCACATACGCCTTCCGCATCCAGTGCCTGGGCGAAAAATTGACTGTCTTTCATCCAGAATTCACGGTTGAACCTCTCTTTCAGTTCCCTTGCTTCCTTTTCCAGCCTTGCTGCATCATTTTCCCGTCCCAGCTGCCTGAATAGAGGTGCAAGTTGCCTCTTCGCCATGTACACGTATCCCTGTACTTCGGCAACGGCGACCGGTTGTTTCGCCAGAGTGCCATCCGAGCGGCTGATGGAATCGGGAGAGTCCTTCCATCCCTGGTTGTAAATGCCCATTGGGGATCTCACCGCATAGTAGGCAAAACCATTTCCTTCCAGATTGGCGTAGACATCGATCCATTCCAGGGCCATATCCACATTGCCTTCCAGCTGCTTGACCAGTTCGATGTCCCCGGTCCAGTTTACGTATTCGGCCAGGAGGATCAGGAACAGAGGAGTAGCATCGACAGTGCCGTAGTAAGGCGAATGCGGGATCAGGTTCAGGTTCGCTAGCTCGCCCTGCCTCAGCTCGTGAAGCATTTTGCCGGGCTCCTGGTCCCTCCAGTTATCTGATCTGTTGCTCTGGAATTTTGCGTTCACCAGCAGTGTGCTTTTTGCCAGCCCTGCATCGAAAGGCAATAGCTGGAGAGCTGAGATTATGCTATCTCGCCCGAATAATGTGTCATACCAGGGCACCCCGGCCGAATGGAACACATCACCGTTAAGGCTCATGCGCATCATTTTCAGGTCAGACAGTGAGCGCACCATGATGCTGTTGAAAATGTTGTTGCTGGTTGGTATGCTGTCACTGTATTCGAGGGCCTTGACGTAGGACCTTATAATCTGGTTCATTCGCTCATCGGGATCTTTCACTGGCCGCTCAGGTTCCTGGCCGGGCTCGATCTCCTCTACGGAGATTTCCACATCAACTGTCTGTGACCCGCGTGGGGATATATCCAGTTCAAATGTGCATTTTTTTCCTTCGACCCTTGTGGGCAATGGATCAAATGCAATGATTGTGTTGCGATGAAGTTTGTCCTCTCCCTCGTAGGATAAGTAAAGCTTTTTGCCATCGAACCTGGTAGGCAACACTTCTCCGGAGGTCGGTGGGGCGATGCCCCTGACTGTGAACATGTCTGCGAAATCTGCGTTGAATTCAAAAGTAAGGCTCAGGGTCACAGGGAACGTGTTGAAGTTCCGGATAGTCTGGCTGTGCCGGATGCAGCCCGGTATGACCGTGGCAATAGTGCCAAGAAGCGTTTCTTTGGGGACGGTGGTGCCCGTGCAATCCTTCATTTCCGGGTTGGTGACCATAAGAGTTGATCTAAACCCTCTCACGTCACTGGATAGAACCTGCGTTGGAGGCATATCCATGAGCCGCATGAGAAAACCGCTCAGGTACCTGCAGTCACGGTAATAGAGGCCATATCCGTAATTTTCTATAATAGGTATCTCGCCATTCTCTTGCGTTACGAACGTCAGCCCATTATCCCTTATGACCATACTGTTGATGATGCTATTGGACAGGGTATGTCTCTTGTATATGTCCCATGCTTCAGGGATTTTCTCTCGTTCAGAAAGCTCTAGCATGCAAATTCCTCAAAACATGATATCAATTTTATATAGTGGCTGCAGCCTTCAGGACAGGCTCTGCCGTAAGGTCGCTTCTTACAAAAACTGCATAGTCGGACTGGTCGCACATCCAGGGAATCTGCTTTTCATCGTTATTGGCGTAAGCAGAGTTTTTTACATATGAAATCAATCTCAATGAACGCTAGTTTTTATAAGATCTCAATAAGTGCTAGTTTTTCGTAAGGTCCAAGAGTTGCACAGTTTTTGGAGTAAGTATTCATTTTCACCTGTTTTATGCACTTGCCTGATTAAGAAGCGATGTTAATATCTTCAACTGTTAATTCATTATCAGCAAGTACCACCGGACACTTCTTGCTGGTTGTGATAACCTATATGACGATGATTACAGCCTATATGCTTGAATTCTACACATTAGGAAAATACAATTAACCATATCCAGGAAAGTACTCTTGCTTTGCTGTTTATCCGAAAGTTTCAGTTCCCTTAAAAGAGAGACCATAGCATCTACCAACTCCAGCATCTACCATCTTCTTTATTTTAATTAAGATTAGAGGTTTTGGGATTAGTTCAACCACAGGGTTTGGTACGGCTCAAGAGAAACGATTAATTTTTCACATTTTAAACAAACGTTTATTTTTTCACGGTTAATAAGATTGACCATACATGTCGTTTTATTGATCTTTTCAGCTAAATCATTTAATAATGTAAGAGAAGTCTCCAATTCTTCTCCAGATAAATTATTTACAATGATTACATACTGATCATCACTATCTATCAGATAGGAAAAAATCTCTTTTTTGTCTGATTCTAACCTGGATAATTTTCCTCTTCCTAAAACAGGTATCCCTTTTCGCACTTCTATTAAGTTCCTGACTGTTTTGTAGATTATATTATCTTTCTTTGAACTATAGAAGTCGCTCTTTAAAATAGGACCACGGTTAATATCACGGCTATCAAAACAGCTTAAGTTTATATTTATTTTATTTAGAATTTCCTTACGCTTTTTTTCGGCTTTTTTTCCATATTCCGTGTTGTTTTTGGCTCCAATTTCATCTCCATAGTAAATCACAGGTATCCCGGGGAGAGAAAGAAGTATAGCAAAAGCAAGTTTGATTTTCGCGGGATTTTCGTCTAAGAAATTAGCCATTCTGCCGCTAATTCCAAGACCCTTAAATTCTTCACCTTTTGAAATTAATGAACCATAAATAATTTCTCGAGTACTAATATCAGCCATTTCAACGGTCAATTCATCATGTACTCTTAAAAATTGAGCCCATGCGGTGGATTCCGGGATAGCAGGAGTTTCCTCATGTACATTCCAAAAAAATTCATTATTTTCTGTAATCAGACTTGCCCAAATCGCAGGCATATGAGGGAAATTGTAAGCAACCTGAACCCCATCTGTTCGAGTTAAATTTTCGCCTCCATAAATATTAAAGGTGCGTTCTTTACCAAAATATTTAAGAACCTCTTCCGGGGGCTCACAAGCTTCAGCGTGGAAAATCGATCTGGGGCCGATTGCCTGATTAAATGAACTTAGAATTTTGATAATACAGTGGGTCTTTGGTTGATTTTCAGCATTTGTACCCTTTTCTTTTATAAGAAAAGGGATAGCGTCTAATCTAAATATATCTATACCTTTATTGCTCCAAAAACCTATCATTTTCTCCAAGACATAGTAAAGAACTTCAGGATTTTCCCAGTTTATATCAAGCTGGAAAGGATAAAAAGTATGATAGAAATAATAATCCTCTCCACCAATGCTGATTTTTCTATAGTGAGTTTCTTCACAGGCATCAGTAAAAATCATCCTCCTTTCTGATGGAGGGGTCCAGTCTTCTTCAATATATTTAATTATCGTACCGTCCTGCGAACGTTCATACTCCGGTGGTTCTTTTCGAAATATGAAATAACCCAGTTTACTGACATCACCGTTTAAAGCGTCCTGGAACCATTCATGCTGGTCCGAAAAATGATTCAATACTAAATCTGCCTGGATTTTAAACCCATATTTTTTCGCTTCTCCTATAAACTGATCAAATTCATCCATCCCACCAAGGTCTTCTCTAATTTTTTGAGGGTCTCGAACATCAAAGCCCGCGTCGCCCATCGGAGAATCCATAAACGGCAAAATATAAAGTGTTGTTACTCCCAGATCTTTAAGATAAGGGAGCATTTCTATTAAATCTTTAAATGTATTGGCAGCATTTTCATTTTTTACGCCAAATTGATCTGCATAAAACGTGTACATTATTTCATCTTTATACCAGCTGCTATCTCTTGTGATATCTTCCATTTTTAAAGAAGCTGTACGTTCCGATCTAATTCTTTCAATAATTTCCAGGATATTTGCAAACATCTCATCTACTTTGTCTTCTCCATAGACCTTTTCCAATGCTGGTTTAATATCAATTTCAAGTTGTTTTAAAAAGGTTATGAGTTCTGGTTCGGCTCTTTCAATAATTTCCAGAGAGTTTGCAAACATCTCAACTATGCTGTCTTCTCCATAGACTTTTTCCAATGCCGGTTCAAAATCTATCTCATTTTGTTTTGGAATTTCGTGTGCCATCAGACATCCTCTCTCGAGATCGGTGCAAAATCAAACAAACCCACGATAATCGCCTATATTTTGTATTAGATTCCAGTTCTCTTATTCGATCCTCTCAGGTATTATAAGACAACAAAAATACAAAAATAACTATGTTTCTTTATTACGTACTTCTTAATGTATTTATTTATTTTTTTATTATTGTCTGATGCTGGATGCTAATGTTTTTTTATCTGATTTGCGGCTGGTTGTGCGAATGTTGGGGTAATTTTCCAGAGGAGATTATATTTGGAATGTAAACGATACCAGAAAACATTATTTACTATTTATATGATGATAAAAACGAAAAAAAGAATAAAACGGTTTTCTTTTACGATAATATTCCGACTGAAACAGAAACGACTATAGACATTTAGCGGACAGGCCCATACGCATGGCCAAAATTTGAGACAGAATCCAATCTTCCCGTGATTCCTGAAAATCGTGGCGTCCACTTGTTGACCTCTGTATAAGAAACTGGTTACATAATCTATGTGGCAGGAATTACACGCCGGTCTATACCCACACGTTTCCACAAGCATACCAGGAAATACCTGAGCGGGGATTAAACAGTCTTGGACATATCTGCCGTGAAATACAGGGTCAGAAAAGAGATATGGCATGGATGGGGCTGGACGCCAGAGAAACTCAATGAGTACGAGCGCAGGAAAAAAGCGAGCTGGCGGCGGCTGCTAGAAAACAACTGGCGGCATTTCGCATTTTCGTAGAAGACGTAGGGGAGCCTCGGGTCCTTGAGCGAATCTAAGCGACAATCATGAATACCCTCTACGAAAAATTGAATTAAACATGAACAAGCAGCCGGCAATAAAGATGAAAGATAAAGATATAGATAAAGTTCCAATGGAACATAGAGTCTTCAATTTTCTAGAGATGACCGGAAAAAAAGGTCGATGCTAAAAAAAGGATAAATGGAAAATCAGTTAATAGAGTTTGTAAAGCTTGAAAAAAGTCTTTGTCCTTGATGGATCACTAAAAAAATATTTTACTTTTTCAGTGCAATATAAAAATGTATACCACGTATTACCATTTCTACTATACGCACTTTTTTTATCTTCACAGTGTTTTATATCCCCAATATCGTAAATCTGGACTTTTCCCAGACTGTCTATCCCCACCTGAAGCCACCCTGCAACCTCATAGCCCGCTTCGCTAAGCTCGACCAGATTTTCTCGAAACTCGAAAAGTTGTTCATCTGATAGCTTTATTAAATCTGATAAAGAAGTTTTTAATTTGGGTCGAACTAATCCTAAATAGTCCTCTCCGCTTGCTGTTTTTACTCCAAGCTTTACAACTCGAGTAGGGATAATAATTTTCAGTTTTTTAAGTTTGTTGTAAGTTTCGATTTCTTTAAGAAGCAGCACCCTAAATAACTTAGTTCTTGTATCAATATCTTGCATTTTTTCAGTATCAGTATAAGGTATGAACCGTTTTGGTACTTTGATCACAAGATTAGGATTATTATCGAGTTCATAAACTATACCAGCACCGCCAAAGCCCAACTCCTTAGAGCCGAATTTAATATCAGGATTACTGTCAAACCACGCCCTGTCCTCGGGTGAAAAGTCCATTCCTTATCCTTCCATATTAGCTTCTAACATTGGGGGATACGTCGGTCTCGGGAGCTCTTCCAGAATCCGTTATCTTATCTTCTCGTTTTCATCATGCTTAAGGAATGAAGAAAATATAATTTCAAACCATTATATGCTGATTTGTCTGTGATATGACTTGAAAATTGGGATTATAAAGCTATTTCCAGAGTGGAAATTTGAAGTTGTTTTCTACCACTCCTTAAAATTATAGATATAAACGAACTGTAAAAAAGAACTGTAAAAATATTAAGGTTCAATTAGAATCTGGTGTAAGTGCTGCAATTCAAACGCAATAACCTCCATACGGATAATCTCCGAACCTTCCTTTGATCTTTTGCGGGCGACCCTCTTATAGTTAAGATCAACATAGGAATTCAACATAGGAATTTAGACACTGAATAAAGTCCATATACCAGGAAACATTAGAAATAGAAAGAAAAAGAAGAGAGAAAGTCCGATAAAGGTAGATGGAATGAGTTCAAAAAGAAGAGTATGATCGAAAATTTCTTTAGCTGGATAGAGGCATGTAAAAAGGTGTTTACAAGGTATGAAATAAAAGAAATATCCTACCTGGGAGTTATAATATTAGCAGCAATAATGAGATTAAATCAAGTTTTGGGATGATCTCAATATGGATGATCTCAATATAAATGATATTATTCAATTGATTGTTTGATTCCTTGCGCAGATGACTGATTATCTCTATCTGTCACCGTAAAACGCACAGAGAATTCTGTCCCATTGTCTCTTTTCAATTCAAGCTCGCCATCAAGCTGGTCTACAAGGGAAGTTACTAGTGTCATGACAATTTAATTATTGAGCATAATTTATAGTATTTCTATGTCAATACATAACGATTCTTAACTTATAAAATGACCAAAAACTAAATGTTCATGACACTAGCTGCATGCCAAGAGTGTCAATACTTTCCATATCGAATTTTTCAGGAATGCCCACGCCATTATCTGAAACGGTCAGAACGAAATTGGTAATCTTACAGTCTTCGTTTATGCTTTTTGTACATTCTCCGTTTTCTTCTTTATACAGTTCTATCCGGATTTCTCCTTCCTTTCTATCGGGAAATGCATGTTTAAGAGAGTTCGAAACAAGTTCATTGACAATCATTCCTAAAGGAACTGCAGTGTCCATATCAAAGAATGCATTTTCCTCCAGATTCATCTTCAAGTTAATATCGAGATTTCCGACTACATAAGTCTGTAGAAGGTTCTCAGCAAGTTCCTCAATATAGGATGAGAAGTTCAAAGTTTCGAACCCTTCACCTTTGTACAGTTCCTCGTGTATCAGAGCCATGGATATAACTCTGTCCTGGCTTTCTCTGAAAGCTTTAAGGACTTCGGAATCCTGAATACACCCTCTGTTATTGAATCTCTCAGCCGTAAGATCCAGGAGGGAAGAAATAACTTGCAGGTTATTTTTTATCCTGTGATGAATTTCCTTCTGGCGGGCAATGTCCATTTTTGCCAGAGCTTCCTCTGCCTGCTTGCGCTCTGTGATGTCGCTGGAGGCACCGAACCATTCAATTATTTCGCCATTCTTATCGAGAAGCGGAACTGCACGTGAGGAAGTCCATCCAATGCTGCCGTCTGCTTGCCTGACCCGATGCTCCAGTTCGAAAATGCTTTTCGTCCGAATGGCTTCATTGATGACGGCTGTCACGTATGGCTGGTCTTCCGGGAGGATATATTCCTGAAGCCAGGTGGGGTTCAGGTTTTCCGTGTCGGAAAGAAAACCCCGGCCACAAAGCCGGTTCATACATCTCCAATCCGGGCTCATGCGGTATATCACTTCCGAACTGGCTGTCACAAGAGCGCGGAAGCGCTCCTCACTCTTCCGTAAAACCTCATCTGCCCGCTTGCGCTCAGTAATATCTCTGGCAATAGTTGAAACCGCCATAAGTTCTCCAGAAGAACTGAAAACTGGAGAAAGAGTTACTGAAACATTTATTAATGTGCCGTCTTTTCTTAATCGTAAAGTTTCGTAGTATCTTATTTTCTCGTTATTTTTAACTCTCTCAATCAGCTTTTTTATTTCCCCTTTTAAATTCTCTGGCTCAAGTGTTGAGACATTTTTCCCCAGAATCTCTTCAGCCGAATAACCATATACCTGCTCTGCTCCTTTATTCCAGCTGGTAACAATGCCTTTAAGAGATTGTGAAAAAATAGAATCATCTGATGACTCCACAACGTTTGCCAGGTGCTGAATTTTTTCTTCTCCTTTTATATGTTCGGTAATATCCTGGATTATCCCTCTAATCCGAACAGGGGTATTCTTCTCACTAAAAACAACTTTGCTTTGAGAATGGACTACTCGTTCTTCTCCATTAGCTGATACAATCCTATAATTAATATCAAAGGAACCTTCGTTTAGAGCTTTTTTAACGGCTTTATCTACATAGTCTCGATCTTCTGGATGTACATAATCTAAGAATGTATCATAAGTCATTTCAAATTCTTGAGGTTTAAGTCCAAAAATACGATACAATTCATCAGACCAGTACAATTTATCAGTTGCAAGATTCCTATCCCAATTTCCAAGGTGAGATATTCTCTGAGCTTCAGCAAGGCCTTTTTCGCTTCTTTTTAATGCCTCCTCGGCCTGCTTTTGCTTGTCGATGTCCTGGATAACAGTAATAATGCCTTTGATCTCCCCAGACTTGTTGCGGAAAGGTACAGAGCTTACGCGAGTCCAGATTTCTAGCCCACCGTCGAAAGTATAGAGAAAATCTAACCCTGGAGTTACGTTCTCGCCTTTAAGTGCTCTTGCTCCGGGCCATTCGGATTGCGGAATCAGGTGACCATCAGCTCCCCATGTTCGCCAACGCCAGCTATTTTCAGAGTCACGCGATGGAATTGAGCCACTCACGAGGTCGCTGAGTAAACTATTGCTGATCAACCGGCGTCCTTGGGGGTCAAAGAGTCCGGTACCTACTGGTAGCTGCTCGAGAAAAGCGAAAAGTAATGCTTCACTCTCACGTAGCGCCTCTTCAGCTTTCTTGCGCTCGATAAGCTGTATTTCAGTTTCCACCCTTGACTTTTGTATTTCCTCGCGAGTCAGAAATTCCCGCCTGCGCCAGAAATGAAGCAGCCAGCTAGATATAACGGCAATGGCATTCACCATTAACATGCTGAGGAGCACCACAAAGGAAGCTTGTGGCGATACCCTCAGACCGGGTACAATAATTAATGTCTGCCCGATAGTGTACACCAGAGCCATAATAACCTGGTTTGTAAACCGGTTTGGGATAGCGAGAACTATGATGAAGACCGCGAGGACTGTGACAATTGTATGAGCGACAAAGTTTTCAGGTCGGGTCGAATTAATCGCGATGTTGGCAAGCGCGAAAAAAAGAACCCAAAAGAATACAGCCCGGTCATAGGAGTGATAGTTTGAAAGTTCTTTAAGGCTTTTGAGGAACAGGACTGTGTACGCAGTAAAAACAAGTCTAAGCGCTAAAAGCGCATAGAATTTACCTGAAAACCCAAGAAAACCATAGTCATTGACCAGAAGAGCTACAAAGGGCAGGAGGACCAGAAAAATAAAAATCCGGGCCTGAGATATGTCCTCACCAAAGTTAGCCTGTCGGAAGCGATCCTCCTGCTCCGCACTCAACCCAAATGCCAGCCATTTCTGGATGCCTCTGACTGAGTTCATTTTTTCATACCCCATATTTCAATATAATTAATAAAATGGCTCCAGGCCTGCGCCAGAGTTTATTTACTTCTTTATTCAACTAGATTATATATAGTAAACGAGCTTTTGTCAGTCTAGAACATATACGCTCATTTAATAACGCTGATAGCGCCGTATCTATAATTACCACAACAGATTAACTTTTAATTATCAGAGCTGGCCCCAAAAACCATTTTTTATCAATCGAAACCCATAAGAAATTTTTGATAGTTAAAAACTCAATCGGTTATCTGGACATCTTAATTCTTGTAAATAAAGATATCGATGCTGAATTCATCGTTTAACCATCTGAATCCCAATCAACTCTTCTGTTCAATGAAACTTATCTCTGTACAATGAAACTTATCTTGAACTCAGTACCTTTATCTCTTTTTAACTCGATTTCACCGTCTATCTGTTCAACCAGAATATTTACAAGCTGGAGTCCGAGAGAATTCGAACTCTCGAGACCTATCTCTTCCGGGATTCCTTTCCCGTTATCCGATAGCTCGAGTATGTAATTGAAGCCACTTTTTCCCATACAGTCCTTATCTGAGACAGGAATGTCACTCTTAGAGGCAGAATTTTTAGTTCTGAGGAGGTTTATTTGGATTTCACCTTTTCCAGCAGGAAAGGCATGCTTAAAAGAGTTTGAAACTAGCTCGTTTACAATAATCCCAAGAGGTATTGCTGTATCCATATCAAGGTCAACCTGCTCAAGGTTCAACTTGAAACTGATGTCCTTATTCCCAATATTATATGAACCAAAGAGGTCTGCAGTTAGCTTTCTCAGATAACTTCCAAATTCAAGGGTGTCTATTTTATCTCCTTTATATAACTCTTCGTGAATAAGAGCCATAGAGATTACGCGGTTCTGGCTTTCCATAAAAGCTTCGATAACTTCCGAAACTTTACAAACTTCACGGTGAGAAAACTTTTCTTTCTGAAGGTCAAGCAAGGATGAAATAACCTGCAGATTGTTCTTAATCCTGTGGTGAATTTCTTTTATGCGAGCCTCTTCAATCTTTACCAAAGCTTCTTCTGCTTTTTTACGCTCGGTGATGTCAACGTCCATCTTGAGTATCATAGGAGAACCGTCAACATCCGTGAACGGAAAATCATAGACATCAATCACGCTTCCATCCGGGATGGTGACTTCCCAATGGTGGGGTTGACCGGTTTCAAGCACCTTATATGATTCGCAGAATTCACAAGGCTCGGCAAGTCCATGACGATATTCATGACAGCGTCTGCCGCCTGACTCGCCAAACTTTTCACGGAAACTGCGGTTGGCAAAGGCGACGTGATAGTCAGGTACTAACAGGCATATCATTGCCGGCAGCGTCTCCAGCACGTCAAAGAGCCGCTGCCTCTCTGCCTGAACTGCCGCATGTGCCTGTTTGGTCTCGGTGATATCTATACCTACCTCCAGGATGAGTGTGGAACCATCTGAATCCTTGAACGGGTAGTCGTAGATGTCATAATTGCGGCCGTCTGGCCCTGTCCATTCCCAACGATGAGGTAAACCCGTTTTGAGCACCTTGTAGGTTTCACAGTTTTCGCAGGGTTCAACGCGCTGGAAGAGATATTCATAGCAACGCCGGCCCTCAGACTTGCCGAAGTGCTCTTCAAAGAAATGGTTTGCAAACGGCACCTGGTAATCCGGGGAGAGCAGTACCACGTAGGCCGGCAATATATCCAGCAATCTGTTCAATTGCTCCCGTCCGGCTTTAACGGCCTCATCAACCTTACAACGCGCTTCGTTCTCTTTGAGTGCCTCCTCTGGTTTCTTGCGCTCATTAATGTCGCTTTTAAGTTCTTCAGCTTCTGTTAGACATCTTTTCAGGCTCTGTACTTCGTCTTGTAAAGCGCTATTCTCATCTAATAAGGCGTGATTCTCATCTAACAGTGCCTGATACGATACAGGCTCCTGTTCTTTTGCCCCTTTAGAAAGCATGCTTATAATATCCTTCCAAATGTCAATTATTTTTTATTGATTTGGATTTTCAAAAAAAATTCATAGCTCACATTGCTGAAGGAGGTAGTTTTAGTGCTGCCGGGTCAGGGAACCTTTCTTAAATTAGTGCCACATAAAAAGAACGTATTCAATGATTGCTTTTTCGATATTCTGAAATTTATGTTAAATTGATCATCTGTTAATAAAAAGATTTGGATAAAATGGTAACTATTAGTTAGGGCTTCTATTTGAGGATCAAAATAAAGTACAATAGAAGTCGTGGGCAGGGTTGCACTTTAGATAGCTGAAGGTTTAATTATATTGATTTCCAAGCCCAACCGCGTAAGTCCTTTTTAATTCAATTTTGCAAAGTATCCCACTCCGGCTACACCTGTCCTGGGCTAGAGCACTCTGCCACCGAGTTCATTATGTGATCTGGAGTTGGCAATAACTAAACTTGATTCTTTTTCAGACGATCTATTTGATAGTATACATAGCGGATCAATTCTTCAAACTTATTAATTTCAGATAGATAATTTTCATACGTATGGAGTTTAGTGTTTTGTTCCTGAGTAGTTGCATTTTCTCTATATTCCTCTATAAGGGGAGTTATTTTCTTCTTTGCAATGTCCAGTTCGGTTTCAAATCCATTCCTGATCTGGATAGCAAAAGCGTCTAACAGGTTTTTTTCCATATATAGATATGTCCTGCGAGACCCTGGCTTATATATCCTTTTTATGCTCCAGAATTGTTCAATATTTTTAATCTTAAGGCTGATGGAAGCAAGACTATATCCTGTTCTCTGTGCCAATTCCTCCATACTTATTTCATCTGATTCAAAGTTAAGTATCGACAGGATTTGTGCAGTGATGTCATCAACCCCATAACCCTTAAAAATCTCATGACCGATGTCAATTATCTTTTCTTCAATATCCTTCATTTTTCTCACTCATCTCTCACACATAAATCAGATTATTTCCTATCAATATCAGGAGTTAGATGATCAGAATAATCAGGCTGATACCAGTTTTAATCCGCCAATACCAATGACAATTAATCCAATAAAGAAAATCCGTGTTATATTCATTGACTCATTAAAAAGGAATATTCCCAATACTGTTGTCCCAATAATACCAATACCTGTCCAAACTGCATAAGCTGTTCCAACAGGCAATGTTCTCAGAGCTTTTTCCAATAGATACATGCTTAAAATTAAAGTAATAACCGTAAATACCACTGGATAGAATCTGGTTAATCCATTGCTGTATTTTAGTCCGATTGCCCATCCGGTTTCAAATAACCCTGCAATTATTAAAAGTATCCATTCCATGCTTATTCCTTTCACAGTTTTTAATAAATATTAAAAGCTATTGATGTTAAATTTGTATTTATATATTTCGAAAGAAGAATTCGCGGTTAGTAGACAGTAGGGTATCTGAATCCGAATTACTTAATCCGAATTACTTGAACATGAACGCATGGACTTTATCTGTGATGCTGAAGTCATGGATGCGAACCATAATTTCTTAAGGGCTGCATGGAACGCAGAGAACCCTGATAAGCCACAAATAAAAATTAATTATCTCTTTGATGTGAAACTACAATAAAGACTGTAGTGGATTTAAAGGTACTTAGCACGGACCCAGAAAGTCTTGAAACCTAACTCTTCTGTAGCATTCTGTCTTTTTCATATATCATCATGGTAATTTCCAAGATATCATCTTCTCTACTCTCTAAAGGAGGTACTTTAATTATTCTCAGTACATTGATATTGACAGTTGTCCTCCGCGCTTTTGGCGCTCTATACGATCCAAAATCTCGCTTCTAGCCCTTACTTGGATGCCTATACGAGTTCGATCGTTTGTAGATAATTCCTCTGTAAGAAGATGATTTATTGGAAAAAATTCCATTACATTTGTACCAATTTTGTGTCCAGGACAGATTAACTGAACATTGTTTCTCTCAAGAATTGCCCATATTTTTTCCCAGAGATAATATGAACTGGTTGTCCCAAATGGATTGTCTATCACTAGGACTTTTGACGTATTTTTATCTCTTCTGTCAACCACAATATCTCTGATATATGACATGAGCACTACCAAAAATATGATATACATGGCATTTTCCTGACCTCCGGACGCCTGTATCCTTTCCCATCTCTGGAATTTAAGCGAGTTTCTGTCAATTTTACGTATGTCCAGCTTAAGCAATTTCATGTCCAGAACTTTATTTATTAAATACGCAGGGGTAAGATTATTTATTAACTCTTTTTTGCCAATATTACCGACTTCAATTTCCTGGATGAGTTCTTGGATGTAGTACCTCATTTCAGATTCAGCACGTTCTTCAGAGTATTCACAATCGTTGAAGTTTATTCGAACCATCTCTTCCAGGGTCCCATCCACATCTATTTTTGACAACTTGACAAATTTGTGCAAGTAATCCCTATACAACATTGCAATACCTAATGCCTGAGCAACTATATTCTCTTCGACACTTTTAAGAGAGTCCGCCTGTTTCTGATGCATTTCCATTCTTGAAGTTATGGTACAGGAATAGTCTTGCAGAGCATTTGCATTGCTTTCTGCCTCTCTTAGGGTATTTGCAACTAGTGTCGTGTCACCGATGGAAAGTCTTAAGCGTTATATTGAATGATCTTCATAAGTATCATTCATGATTAAATATACTGTGACACTTACCGAAGATGAACGTAGATCTCTTTGTGAACTTGCTTCAAAGGGAAAACATAACTCTCAACAAATTCTCAATGCTCTGATTTTGCTTAATTGCGATAAAAGTGAATTGAATGTTAGCCATTCAACCAATGAAGAAATCTCACGTGTCCTGAATATTAGTATGAAAAAAATTGACCGTGTTAAGAAGAGATTTGTTGAAGAAGGTCTTGAAGTTGCCCTTAACGGGAAAGAAAGCGAGCGCATTTATAATAAAAAAGTTGATGGTGATCTTGAAGCCCATTTAGTCGCCCTTAGTTGCAGTCAACCCCCTGAAGGTTTTGCAAGATGGTCGTTAAGATTATTAGCCGATAAGGCTGTAGAACTTGGTTATTTCGAGGAAATTTCTCACGAAACAGTACGCCGTACTTTAAAAAAACGAAATCAAACCCTGGCAAAGGAAACAATGGGTAATTCCTCCAGAACAAAACAGTAGCTTTGTTGCGAATATGGAAATGGTTCTGGACGTTTATAAACGTCCATTTGATCCACGAAATCCTGTTGTGTGTATGGACGAATCCCCAAAACAATTGATTGCAGAAACCCGGATCCCTATCCCCTGCTCAACAGGGAAGCCAGAAAAGTACGATTATGAATACAAGCGAAATGGAATGTGCAATATATTCCTTGCCTGTGAACCGTTGACAGGGAAAAGAATGGTAAAGATCACTGAAAGAAAAACAAAGAGAGATTGGGCTTATTTTCTCGAAGAAATAGAAGTTCAACATGAAAATGCAGATAAAATTACGTTAGTAATGGACAATCTAAACACGCACATACCTGGATCTCTCTACGAAACATTTCCACCACCAAAAGCAAAGGCGCTATGGGACAGATTTGAGTTCGTCTACACGCCAAAACATGGAAGCTGGTTGAACATGGCAGAGATTGAACTGAATGTACTTACAGGTCAATGTTTAAAAAGGAGAATGGATAACATCGAGTTTGTCAGAAAAGAAGTTTTGGCATGGCAAAATTACAGAAACAACAAAAATTCAAAGGTTAAATGGCAATTTACAACAGATGATGCAAGGATAAAATTGTCACGTCTTTATCCGACTATTGAGGATTGACGCGACACTAGGAGTTTCTGTCTCACAACATCTTTAAAATAAGAAGCAACTGGCAAATCAACGATTTTATTCAGGAACTGTTCTTTAGCAACGTTGAATTTGCTTTTTCTGTTTTCAACGTTTTCCTTAGTATTTTTCAAAAGATTCTCTATTTCCTTGTGACTGATAAGTTCTACAGCTATCTCAACAGCCTGTGTTTCAATTTTATAAACATCACTCAAGATCTTATAATGATCCAGGCTATTTTTAAGAGATTCTAGTTCCTTTTCCGTTTTCTTGCATAGATTTTCTAGCCCTACTATCTTTTCAACTAGACGATAGCTCTCTTTTTGATTTTTGGTTAGTTCTTCATCTACCAGAGTTGAATCAATGAGAAAGGAGTCCGCTAAGTAAACCTTTCCAGATTTGGCATTAAATCTATGACACTTCTCTTCAAACTCTCTCGTGAGAAGAAGTAGGTTATCACTCGCTTTGTGAAGTCTGGAATTCATATCCTCCAAATTAGCCTGTACATTTTCTATTTCTTTCTTTAGAAACTCCAGATGATCGTCGGGATACGGCTGACTTCTACTATTGGCTTTGATGCTTTCAATTGACACTTCTAAGTTTTTGATATCTTTTAAAAACACTTCTATTAGAGATTTGTTCTTTTCTATCCTATGATCAATTTGTTCAATGTTCCCGCTAACCTGGTTGAGTACACTATTAACTGAGATCCACTTTGAGCGGAGTGTGTCTGTATCCTTTTCCGGCAATTTATCTACATTCACATTTCGATACTGAACAAATGACTTTACCTCTTTATCGAGCATGCTCTTTTGTAAGTAAAGAGACCGCACAGAACTGTCTTTTTCCTTAGAGTCAATGTCCAGCTTGTATTTTAGGTTCTTTTTCTCCCTATGCTGAGTTTCTACATTATTCAGGGTCAATTTGCTCTGTTCCAGAGCTCTTGTTTTTTCTACAATTTCATCCATTATCTTATTTAGATCGATGAGCAGATCACGTTTCTCTTTTAGCTTTTCCTGCTTTTCTTGAGTAGTCAATAGACTTGATTTAGCCTGCTCAAGAGCTACACTATCGTCTTCATTTTTTTTTCGGATACTGACCAAATTGTTTCCTTCCTCTTTTTTCAGAGATTCGTACTCTGACAACCTCTCATGCAGTTCAGATTCATAAGTTACAGGATAAGTATAGAGATAAAAGGAAAGAGCTTCTCTGTCGTTCTTAGCAACTTTAAGTGAATTATCACAGCGAACGATTTGTTGCTCGACATCTTTGATCTTTTCCTCTATGCGATTAATCGTGTTTTCTCTATTGAGAACATTAACGTAATACTCAGCATCTCTTGAAGGTATAAACACATTTTCGAGAGAGACTTTTTTATTTTCCTGGATACTTGAAATGCCTGTAAGAATTACTGAGGAATCCATTATTTTGGGTGATAAATGATTTCGCGGATTTTTAACAAGGGCGTCGAAATCATCATTAGCAAGAATTATTGCTTTAGGAAGCCACGGGACATTATTCAATAGCTTTCTTTGACCATCAGTATCTAGATCCTTGAGGTACTCAGCTCCGCTCCGAGCAAATTTAAAGCGGTCTCTTAATAAGGTGAGCGCATCTTCAAAATCTTCGCTTAAGGCAAAACCGTATTCCTGTACCATCTTCAATTCTTGTTTAAGTTCCTTGTGGGTTTTTCTGGCTGTTGACAACAGTTCCTGAGTGTCATTAATCTCTTTATCTACTGTAAGGAGACAGGGTTCGATGTCAGTCCCTTCACGGGCTTCAACAATATCTAGCACTGCTCTTCTATCCGATTCAAACTTGAGGATGTTGGCTCTTACCTTCTCGATGTTTTCTTCAGTGTTTTTAATTTGACTTTGAATATATTTAATTTCAATTTCACTAGTTAAAAGACTAGATTTCAACGTTTCTATTTCATCTGCTAACTGTTTGAGTTTGCCCTCAAGTTCCTCTATAAGTTCTCCTGTTGCTTCGACTTCGTCTTCTATAATCAGGCCACAAGTGATCCTTGAATATTGAGCATATTGGTTATTAAGTACAGATTCGCGTTTTTTCAGGTTTTTAAGTTCGTCATCATATCGGGATATTTCTTTACCCAAAAAATTCAATTCGTTATGAAGCTGTCCGATGATATGTTGACAGTCACTTATTTTCTCCTGAATTTCATTTTTAGCTTTCATTTCAGCTTCATACTGTTCAGAAACCATATCCAAGTCTTCCGAAATACGTAAGAACAAACTTTTTCCAATAGTGTCTCGCTCACCAAACAATTCATTATTCTGCTTTCTTATATTTTCCAGAGTGTTTTGGGATTCACGGATCTCACTGTTGAGGTTTTGAATCTCAAGATACTTGTTTGTGGCAGTTGCAAAATTCGATTTATGTTTTAGGTCTTGAAGTGATTTTTCAACCCCTTCTTTTTCGACCCTCAGCTCTTCTAAAACAGTTTTGCTTTTATTCACTTTTATATTAAGCCGCATTAATTCGAATCTTTCGATATCATGTTCGACTTTCTCGTGCAATCTCTTTGTTTCGTTAAGGTCAAATTCAGCTTTTTCAAGATTAGAAAGCGTCTCAGTTACTTTCAAATCATGAGCCTTATACTGAGAAGAGGCAATAAGTTTAGCCTCATCAAATTTCTGATGGGATTCGATTACTTTATTGTTTTCATCAATTATCTTATTGACTTCTGAATTAAGTGTTGTATACTCCTTGACGTGCTCGACTTCCTCTTTAAGCCTCTTTAAATCTTCCTGGGACTGATAAAGTGCACTCGCAAGTGACTCGCTACTTTTTTCCTCAGAATTGTCTCCACTGAACCGACGTTTATCTCTTAAACATTCATCTGTAGTGTTTATTAAGAGTTTTTCAACAAGAGTTCGGGAGGTGCCATAATTACCTCCAAAGTAGGTCTTCAGGTAGTTTTCATCTTTATTGATGCTCTGAACCAATCGCCACTCTGCCTCGAGTAAATTATATTCCTTGATTCGTTCCTTGTACTCTCTAATAGTTTCAGTTATCCATATATTGAAATCTCCACTTTTTTCTTTTAACATGGAAAGTGTTTTGGAAAAATCCATAACCACAAACTCGTTATTTTCCCATCTACATAAGGGGATTCTAAAGATATCCAAGTCATTTGACTTATCGTAGAGATGGATGTAGCTGAAATGGTTCACACCCCCACTCTCGAGAAGATCATCAGGGTCATCTTTCTTTTTCGCACAAAATCCTGTAAGCAAGTACTTGTGTTCATATAACCCTTCATCAAGTTCCCATTCAGCCAGAACATGCGTTGTCCTATTTGGATCCCCTCCTTCAAACATAGCCTTAAAAGGTTTTTTTGAATCAAGATGTGATTTCGGTATGATGCACTGCAATAATAGCATTACAAGGACGGATTTGCCACCACCGTTAACAAGTTCATACGTTGCGCTAAGACCGTCAAAAGGCATGAGAAAATCCTGGTATATGCCCTTGCCTTCATTGAACTGGGCATTAATAATTCGGAGGTTTTTAAGTTTCGGCATTCTTTTCTTCCTCCAAACAAGTCAAATCATCAATGAACTCTATTATGTCTGTTTGAACGTCTGACCTGTTATACGCTTCAGACACGATTGCTTTGAATCTTTCCGTAGGATAAACTGCATTATTGTGCTCATCTACCAGTCTGTGTTTTTTCATAAAAATAACAGTTTCATTTATGATCGCAGTCTTTGAACTGGTACCTTTTTGTTTGATCTCAATATCTGAATCATCTCTGAATTCTACGTTTGGCAAACTATCCCATAAGTCTTTAATTTCCCTGAAATTAAATTTATACTCTTCACTGATTTTATCCAGATCTTCAAAATCAGATAATGCCCGAATTTTTGCTTCTATAATTCCTATAAGGTAATTTTTAGGAAGGTTTATGCGAAGTGTGTCATGAAAGGATTCTTTGTAAAATTCGCTTACTATTACATTCATTATGAAAAAGACTGTGTACATTTCGGGGTTTTTGAATCCTCTCCCGAGTTCATTTTTAACATCTTCATTAGTATAACCAAAAACACGGTTTCCAACTCCGGCACTCAAAAATATTGAATCTCCGCGTCCGCAAACGTATAGTCCGAGTTTTTCAGCACAAAAATCAAGCGCTTCCCTTATTTCGCTTTCTTGTTCATAACGCATGAAGTGTTTTGGATACACAAATCTTTCAATTGAGCCAGTTGACAACATCTGATAAAGCATATCAAAAGCGATTCCTAGATTCTCTTTTTCAAATTTCACATAATCACTTCATAATAAATTTCATGTTTGATATATAAGCACTGAACCCTTTTTTAATATTTATTATCTCGTCCGGAAAGGATGTAACGATAAAAGTGGAACTTGAAAGACCGAGTGCTTCATGTGCGGATAGTAACGCCTCTAGGATCAGTTCACGATTGGAGTGGCACGATAATTTTAGTTTATTAAATTCAAACCGAGTGACGTTTAGTTCCTTGTTTTTCAGTTTTTGAGAATTATCAGAGGCTTGCGCGTTTACATCATCAATATCAACATTAAGCGAAAACAGGAAGGGAATCAGATCCATATTTTGCAGTGCTTCAGGTCCAAGTGTATCTTCAACTGTCTTAAGATATACTTCAAGGGTTAAATCCCCGCCATGATCCTCTACACACCCGAGTAACGCATGAGCATAAACTCTAAAATTGTTTCTTTGCCGTTCATCAACTGTTCCATCAATAAGCTTTTTTTCACTCCATTCATCATTCTGCCTTGTTTCGGAAACTTCAGATTTTTTACGGCTTACAATCTGCGATTCAAATATTTTGTATAAACTAAAAGACCTAGTGGTTTTAGGTAGGAACATAGGGTGCATTCCAATAACATGAACATCATTTGGATAATTTTGCCTAATATTGTTTTCGAGGATTTCCTTAAAATGCCATTTTCTATCGAATAACGAGTTTACCCTGATCCGACAAATTTTCTCATACTCTCCCGGCAGGTCTGTATACTCCTTCAGTAATCCGGAGTGAAGCTGATAACCACGGTCGAGCTCAGTAGAAATTTGCTTAAGGATCAAGAAATCCTTTTCATTCGCACTTTTGTTGGAAATATTGATGATTTCTTCGTGATTTTTTGTTAATTCTAAAAGAGTGGTTCTGACTTCTTCAAATAAAATTTTTTCTTGTTGAAGTTGGCTAAAAACTCCCTCTGAGAAAATGGAATAATCCTCAACTACATCGGCTCCTCCATACAGCATTTTCTCTAACAAATTCTGTTTTTTTTCTTTTTTGCGAAGAACCTCAAGATTGAGTTCTCTTACCGTATTCAATGCAGTTACGAAAGAACCATTTTCAATCTGCTTTTTAAAAAGGATTAAGCTCACAGAAATTTTTGATTCCTCTGGCAGTTCCTTGATGCTTATCATGAAATCAAGTCCTGCATCACTGATTTGGTAAGCCTTGTTACTTACATCATATTCTATCAGATGCACATAATGACCATCTTTCTTTCTACGGATAGGGTCCATATATTCAAAATGATACGATTCTCCGTCTCTGTCCGTTTCTAGAATAGTCAATAATGTACGTGTTACCTGTTTGCTGTTAGTCTCATAATCCATATACATTTCATTGAGTATATTCTTTATATGTACCTCAATTTCATCTACCTTCAGGGAACGTCCACGTAGTTTTCCCTCCTCGATTAATAAGGTCAAAACACTAAGTGCGATATAGGGTAAATCATATTCCAGATTATTCCGATAAGAATACGCATAGATCCGGAAAAATGGATAATAACATTTTAAATGCCTCATCCGTTCGTTAATGTCCTGGAAATGTTTAGCGTATTCCAATCATACGCAGCCTCCTCATATCTGTTTTATTGACAACTTCTTGAGGAATGTATTTTTGAGCAGATATAATCTCTTCAATTACTTTTCTAGTCTCGTGGCTGAAGAAATCGATGAATGGAGACAGCGACTCTTCGTTTATTTTACGGCATTTCCGCAGAGGTTTGGCGTTTTCCTGCCCAGATTTATTCAACATATATTCATATAATGAAACTGCTGGACGAATATTATACTCTGAAAAGGTACTCCTTAACCGATTAAAAATAAGTATTCCTTCCTGATCCATATCCCCAAAATAATAATAATGATCAGTTGTCTTACCGCCCACCATCTGTATAAACTCAAACTTACTTACAACGGCGTTTCCTTCCCCGTATATAAGTAAATGAATATCTGTAAGTTCTCTGCTTAAAGTTGCATCCATGAACGTCCAGAAGGTATCCTTATTCTCCACAATAAGAATTTTCCGGGCTAATATATCACTTAAACTTTCATACTCTTTGGCTTTAATATAGAAAAATGGTTCTGGTTTTTTCTCAGCCTTTATGTCCTTGATTGTCAGGTTCAGTCGGTTTAAAATAATTTCTCCGTCAATAGATGCATTTTTTGGGGAAGTAATTGCTTTTTCATCCCCGAATATCAAATATGATCTTTCATTAGCAGTAAGGACTTCACAATCATTATCCATCATTAAATCATTAATCCTGCGTATAAACTCCCTATGCGCACGATATTCCTCAATGTGCTTTAAATAGTAGCTCATATTGAGTTTGCATGAAAGTCCTCTCAGTTCTTCTGCTGGTATCTCTTCATCACACTGTCTGAAGTAATGTCTATTAATCTCATACTTGCTAGGTAATCCCTCATACTGTTGCAGCTTTTTTGCGCTTTTCAAAGGGACCAGCACATTCTCATCGATCAGTTTTTTAATTACATCAATAAACGGCCTGTTTAGCCATGGATCTGAAATTAAGTTTATACCGCCGTTTTTCAGTTCTCCAACTATGTATTTTATCTCAACTCTTTTTTTTGCATATTGCTCAAGTATTTCTAAAACTTGTTCCTCCATGCTTTACATTTCCTTCTTTCATTTCTGATTAAGGTTCAGGTTATAACTAATAAATATTTAATATCTCACTTACTATATTTTTTTATTGCGTGTTTTGATAAAGATGACATGTATCGCTGGTTTCCAGAAGATTAATAACTTTAATATTTTTATACATGCCTGTCTTTCTGAAATACAAAAATAAACAAAATAGTTTCGGGGCATCCGCATGTTAGAAGAACTCCTCACAAACCTCACTTCCAGGCAAAGAGATGCAGTTGAGCATGTTTCAGGTCCTTTCTTAATCCTTGCAGGGGCAGGTACAGGTAAGACTACAACAATCACTGGCAAAATTGCCTGTATGATCAAAGTACAGGGAGTTAAACCGGAAAAGATTCTCGCTCTTACTTTTTCAAGAGAAGCTGCCAGAAATATGGAAAAGAAAATCTATGGACTTTTAGGGCAAGGGACCAATGTAAAGGTAAGTACTTTTCATGCCTTCTGTGCCGAATTGATAAGAGATAATTCTGAAAAGTGTGGGATTTCGGAGCAATTTACCATTTTTGAGGAAATTGATGTAGCTATCCTGATTTATAAGGATCTGGGTACAACTTCGAGAAATGCAACTTTATACTCCAGCACAATCGCAAAAGCAAAGGATTTGAACATTTCTATTAGTAAGTTCAAAGATTATCTTGAAACAAGAAAGGAATCGTTACTTAACTTTGCTGAAGAAAGCAGATTTGAGCAGTTTTATAACGAGTGCAAGGTCAACCTGAACACATTTCATTTAAAGGATAGTAGTCAGCAAAAAGCCCTGAAAGATGAAAAGAAAAAATGGCAGAAATTTATCGGACTTTATGATGAATATCGTAAATATGCTGATTTCATCAACGCCTGGGAAACGTATGAAAAGAGAAAGAAAACCCTGAATTGCCTTGATTACGGGGATCTTAATAAAATTGCCCTTGATTTCCTTAACACCTATGGCACAGCAGAGTTGAATGACACCTATACCCATATTATTGTTGACGAGTTTCAGGATACTAATTACGTGCAGTTCGAACTTATCAAACACCTGACTGCAAGGGAGAAAAATATCACAGTGGTTGCAGATGCAAACCAGAGCATCTATGCTTTCCGGGGAGCATACGCGAATAATATAGAAGAGTTTAAAGAGCAGTTCGGGATTTTAGAAAAAGATGTTGTATCCCTTGATACGAGTTTCAGGTCAACAAATAAGATCCTCAAGGTAGCCCACAGACTGATCTCACATAATTACCCAGAAGACCGAAAAGGCGAATGTCTCCTTCTCAAGAACTGTAATGATAACGAGGGCAAAAATGTAGTCGTCCAGGAAACAAAAGATGATGGCGAAGAAGCAAGAAAAATAGTAGAACAGATTGAACTCTATATTGAAAATGATGTTCCCCTTAAAGAAATTGTAGTCCTTTATCGAACCCATAACCAAGGAAGACATATCAGACAGGCGCTCCAGAGGCGCGAAATTCCTGTGATTGTGAAGGATGATGCAGACTATTTGAAACAACCCGAAATCAAGACCGTACTTTCCTATCTCTACATATTAAACAATCTCATGGATCCTACTCCAAGAGGCACAGAGGCCTGGTGGCGACTCTTTCATTACAATAACAGCCTTAAAAATAGCGATTCAGTTCGTATAGGAGAGTACACCCAGCGAAACAAAGTTCGTTTTCAGGAAGCCATTTACCACCATCTTGACGAGATAGAGTTAAGCGAAAACGGATGCAAGACTGTCGAAAAAGTAAAAGAAACAATCAGGGTTCTTAGCGAGAAAAAACTGCTGGATGTCTCCGACCTTCTTCTTGAAATTTACGATCTAAGTGGAATTGTAAGACACCTTAATAGGCTGGATACGCTGAAAACCAGGGAAGCTTTTCTTAACCTCCGAAACCTGCATGAAATGGCAAAGAAATTTGAACAATTTCATAATAGAGAGCTTTTTGGCTTCATCGATTACCTTGAGATCCTTGACGAGATGGGGGGCAACCCTGAATCTGCAAAAATCAGGGAAGACGATGCTGTAAGCCTGATGAGCATCCATGCAGCAAAAGGACTCGAATTCAGGGTTGTTTTTGTGACCAGCATGGCAAAGGATAAATTCCCTCTATTAAGGGGTGGGCAAGATTTTCTAATTCCACTGGAAATGATGGAACAGTACTGTGATCTTTTCTCAGCGAAGTTAAGTGAAGCAGAGCTCGAGAAGGCTATTAAGGAACGAAAAAAAGAAATAAGATTTGAAGACGAACGCCGACTTTGTTACGTCGCGTTTACGCGAGCAAAAGAAGACCTTATACTTACTCTTTCTCTTGAGTATGGCGGTAAGGAGCGGGAGCCATCCGAGTTTTTGATGGAAATTGGATATGATCGCTGGAGAGACCTAGAAAGTCCTCTGGACAGGGAAGCAAACGCTAACACAGAAATGGAGACTACTTTTGATGCTCTTGACCTGTCTTACCGGAGAGACTTTGAGATCAAAACTGCAGGTTTTGTGAGAGACGATGAGCTTGAAAGGGAGAAAAACAGGTGTATACAACAGCTTATTGAAGCCCTTGATAAGGACCTTGAGGAAGCTGTACACTACCTGATGGTATACAGAGCCCTCAGGGACGGCGGATGCGGGAATTACCTTGAAGAATTACAGCATAAATGGAGTACGATAGATCCTGCTATGAGAGCAGGAGAGATCCTCACAAAAATAAAGGTCAGAAATAATGGTTTAAGGTTCAGTCCGGAAGCATTCAGTTTCAGCTTTTCCGCTTTGAAGGCATATGAAAACTGTCCGAAACAGTATGAATTGCAGGAAATCCTGCGCATGCCAAGCCGGAAGAATGAAGATTCCACAGGAGCTATGACAAGGGGGAGTTTCGTACATAAGGTACTTGAAACCGCAGTTAAAGAAAAGGTTGCAGAAAAGCAGGCACTATATGAGATAGCTAAAACTCTTCATAAAAAGCCAGAATGGATATATGCAGATCTCGAATCTACCCTTCCTCTTTTTGAAGTATTCTGGCTCCGAAACAAAGACCGGATCTCAAATAACCTCATGGTAGAACAGTGGTTTTCAGTCCCTATAGACGGCTTCGTTTTCAAGGGTATTATTGATAGAATCGATTTGCTTGACCCCTCCAAAAAAGAGGTCGAGATAATTGATTACAAAACTGGGAAATATGATGTGAGTCCCGAAGACCGTTCAAGGCAGCTTCTACTCTACGCAAAAGGTTTTGAACACATGTACCCCGGATACACGGCGAAAAAGCTCACACTTGACATGCTGGCTCTAGAAAAACCCAGGAGTTTTGAGCTGCAGGAGGACGGAGAGTACAGGGGTACTGAAGGCAGAGTAAGTCCACTTGATAGAGGAACAATCGACTCTATGGTGGAGACTGCACAAAGGATTGCTCATGATTATGAGCATGGTTTTGAAGGGACAGAGGATCCGGAAATCTGCAAGGAGTGCGGGTTTAGATTGTACTGTGACGGTGTTAATTAATGAAATTGACTAAGAAAAATATATTGGAAGCTATCTCGATTGCCAGATTAATTGTTGATGAAAATTTGGTAGGGAGCCAATTATACGAAAGAGATGATGAAGAGATAAGGATAAAAAACAGATATAACTCGACTATTAAACCTAAAATTGAAGAATTTAAATCAAATAACGATGGAAATACGCCAAATAAACTTTTAAAATTGTATTTAGAAGTGTTTATAAGTAAAAAAGGATACAGCGACAAATTTGACGTAAAAGGATTTCATTATAAAGGTCAAGTTGTTAATTCATATGTTTGGGCTGCTATCACAAAAAAAGATAGCTCAATTGATGACATGAAGGCCTCTAAATGTCCTCAGCTTTATATACGGATCGCTGATTCTTACATTCTCTTTGGCTTACGCTATGGAAAACATGTCCAAAACAGTGACAAATGTGTTCAATTTGTTAAATCTGATAAAGGATTGAAGAAGCAACTTCTTGAATTAGTAAATTCCAATAAAGAGATTCATGTCTTTGATGAGAATGAAACTTATGAAGTTGAATTAAGAAAATATGAAGATATAGATAATAACTGGACAGAGAATATAAGGCTAGTTAGTGTAGTAAAAGAAAGCGAAATTCCGGACAATATTGAGAATAGGATATATAATACATTGGATAATCTTTTTGAAGTATTCTTAAAGATATCTGAAATTGAGTCTGTATATGTAAAAGGACGTGGTTCTGTTATAATTGAGGAAGATTCTGCTTCAATGAAGAATGAATGTCTTCGAATGAAAAAACTACTATCCAACAAAAAACAGGTTATTCTATATGGTCCACCTGGAACAGGTAAAACCTACGTTGCATCCAACTTCATAAAATCAAATACTTCTGACCAGATATACAACGAAAAACAGACTATTCCTTATGACTCTTCTAAAAAAGATGATACTTTTGTTACGTCTAATTTAATAAAATCAGATACATCTGACCAGACAACCAAAGAAAAAATCTCTATTGATCGAAAATTTTTCTTTTATGGGTCTAAGCTTACTTATCCGAAAATTCAAGAGCTTTGGAACAAATCAGAATCTACACTAGATATTAATAGTAACATGCATAGAAAAGAGACAATTGATATAATAAAGGCTGGAGATATGCTTTTTATTTATGCTGCCAGTCCTAGAAAGAAAGTTATTGGTATTGCTGAATTTATTCAAAAGGAACTCCAATGGGATGGTAAACTAATTTTTAGAATCAAAAATCTAAAACAAATGAGAAATGGTCCTACATTGGAGGATCTTAGAAATGACAGTATATTATCAAAATCTGAACCTATTATAAATGAATTAAAAGGCAACTTGAATCCAATTAATAAAGATGCAGCTTTAAGACTGCTGAAATTATCGAAGGTTTCACTTGATAATTCAAATGTCGAGAATATAATTGAACCAGAAGTTGTGCAAAATCATGAATTCTCAAAGGTTGAGAAAATAGCCGAACCAGAAATTTCAAAGAATCATGAATTAATCACTTATTACGAATTTATTACATTCCATCCCAGCTTTTCATATGAAGATTTCATTGAAGGGCTACGCCCTCTTAACAATGATGATGGTCAGATATCTTATAAGGTAGACGAAGGTTTGTTTAAAAGATATTCTAGATTTGCTTTCAATGCTCTCATGGCTAAAGCAGAAATCGAAAAAGAATGGGGGCAGATGGAAAATATTCCACAACTGACCGTAGAAGAAAAAGAAAAAGCCAAAAAAGCCGCTGGAGAAGTTTCATTCTACCTTGTAATTGATGAAATCAATAGAGGAGATATTTCGCGTATTTTTGGAGAATTGATTACACTTCTTGAGTCAGATAAGCGCCTTACAGCTGACAATGAACTAATTATCACTCTCCCATACTCCAAAACAAAATTTGCAGTTTCACCTAATCTCTATCTTATAGGCACCATGAATACAGCTGACAAATCAATTGCTCTAATTGACATTGCACTCAGGCGCCGTTTTGGATTTATTGAAATGATGCCTGATTATAGTGTACTCGAAGAGAAGCTAGTAAATGAGGATAAAGATATCAAGGAAGTATTCGATCTTTCAATTCAAGCGCTTAAAAAAGTCAATGAAAATATCCTCAAAACCTACGATAGGGATCATCAAATAGGACACAGTTATTTATTAAAACTCAAAGACTCTAAATCACGCAATGATGCAATTGAGGATTTCCGTTTCATCTGGTATTATGAAATCCTTCCGCTTATGCAGGAATATTTCTATGACGCACCTGCAAAACTCAAACAGGTTTTGGGGAATGAATTTATAGTAGTTGAGAATCGCTCATTTTCCTTTATTGATAACCTTGAGGGGGAAGAGTTCATAAAAACCATCCAGAGAGTGGTAAATTCAGAAAAGAGGCAGAACGAAATAGGTGACTAAGTTGACCATTTCGATTGCAACTCTTTTTGAATACGTTACTTATAATGTAGTCCTGTCAACAGAAAAAGATTATTATTCTGAAAATTCAAGGACCCTTCATTTAACTGAAGAAACTCTTAATGAACTTGAAAAGATTAACAAAACCAATAAATTTCTGGATATCGGAAGAAAAACCCTCAAACCACGGAATTGTATTGGAGTCGTAAAAGCTGGTAGTATCACAATCGAAATATTGCCTAAACTGTTTAAAGATGACAGATATGAACAGCATAGGGCCGTTATTGCAAGAAACCTGCTCAAAATGCTTTCATATTCTGAAAAATTGTCATTAAAGGAGATAGATTCGGCAGACCTTGATACAGAAGAACTTGATTTCTTTGAAATTTTTATCTACTTTTTTGCGAAGAATTTAAATGAATTAATCAAATCGACTCAGAGAAGAGAGTATATCAAAAATTCTGAAGAGCTCCGTTTTATCAGGGAAAGAATAGACACAAGACGCTATACAAATCCCGCACGCTTGCATATTATCCCATGTAATTACCATGAGTTATCTATTGATACTACCCTCAATCGTACACTAAAATACACATGTTATTTGATGTCTAGAATGGTAAAAAATTTCAATTCATTCAGGCTGCTCAGATCAATATCAGGAATTCTTGATTCAGTTACACTTTATCCTGTATCACTTGCAGAGATTGACAGGATTTCTTTTACTAGGTTAAACAGAAAGTTCGAGCCGTTTATCAGAATATGCCGGATATTTCTCTCCCATTCCACGCTTACTCTTCAAGCTTCAGATGTGGAGACATTTTCTCTTCTAATACCTATGGAAACTCTTTTTGAAGAATTCATAGCTAAAGTGATAAAAGAGGACCCAGATTATTTCTTTGGCCCGCAAACTTCGGTCTCAACACAGCAATATATCGGTAAATTAGCTAGCTCTGAGGATGGCTCTGGCGTGTTCAACCTACAGCCGGATATTGTTATTAAAAGAGGGCCAGATGTTGCAATCATTGATACTAAATATAAGCTTCTGGATGACGAAAAACGCAAATATGGAGTGTCACAGGCTGATATGTACCAAATGTATGCGTATGTGACAAAAAAAGATGCTATTAGTTCGATGCTCCTTTACCCAGATACTGAATTAAAAGAGCAAAGGACTTTTTATTATAACCTGGAAAATGAAGGAAAAAGAAGTGTGCCGCTCTATATTACATCGATAAAGCTATCATACGACTTGACAAATGAGAAAGAGTGGTCTGAGTTCAGAAAAGATCTAAGAAATGTTCTCACAAAATTTTTTCCTAATCTTAATCTCTTAGGATTTACAAAATTGAACTGAGAAACAATAGTTTTAAACCTTTAACTATGCAAAATAATGATTTAAACCATAAAGTCTATTGAGCTTGTTTTTTCATTTCAAGTGTGTAAGTTCAAAATCCTACTGCCATTTAGAAAAATGAGTAAGTCTCCACATTTGCAAAAAATATAGAGTTAATTTGTGCCTGCGATCTTCTGAAGTTTACTTCAATAAATTAAATCAGCGCCATCGACTTGTACACTGCATCTATAGGATCCTCATAAAACGAAATCTGGAACTTACTGAAAAGATCCGGTGGCACTGTTGCAATCTTTCCTGCAGAAGAAATTGGAATCATTACCCTCTTTGCCCCTGCATCAAGGCAGACCTGCAAAAGACCAGCAAGATTTTCAAGTATACCTACAGAGCCGCCGATTGTCATACTCCCTAGAATTGCAGTCTGTTCCTGAAGTGACCTTTCCAATGCGCCGGAGCAGAGGCTGATGAAGGCTGGAAGGGCAAGTTCTTCTGACATGCCAACTCCGTAAAGGTCCTGGACGTGCAAAAAGTAATCCTTTTCTTTTACAGATATGCTCTGACTTATGGATTTTGCATTGGCTTTGAAGTAATTGAATGCCGTTTTTATGGATTCCTTTGTCTGAGTATTTGAGCCTGTACCTGATTTTTCATATTTTCCCGAGCCTGCAACTACCTGAACTTCAAACTTGTAAATCCCAATTTTACCAGATTCGGTAGCTCCAACAGCATAGGCTTCACCAGGTTTTGTGATACCTGCAGGGATAATCTTGTTTCCACCGCTTTCTGGGACGGACACGAAGGATTCTTTCAGGTTTTCATTGTCAATATAGGAGAAATTGACATCGAAGAACTCGATCCCTCCTATTTTTTTAAGCTGCTCTTTCACGCGCCTTCTTCCAACGAGGGTATACTCAAGGATCTCCTGCGCCTGTTCCCTGGTGATATTCTCATCCGGGTAAATGAGTTTCATAAGACCTGAGAAGGTCTTTTTAACGGCGATCACATCACGCTGGTTCAGGTTGTTCCCTAGCTTAAAGAATCTGTTTATGTTGTCGGCGTAGGACCTCTTCCTCATTTCCCTGAAGAATTCTGCAATATAGTCAACTATGAATCCATACCTGTCCGTAAAGTGTTCAGGCCTGAACTTCGGGATTTCCCAGCCAGGGATATAATAGTACATCCTGTCGAAAAAGGCGGTATCACTGTTCATGGTTTCCGGGAAGGGAGAGAACAGGTGTGAAGTCTTTAATAAGGACTCAATACTCTGGTTGACATTTCCAACAAAAACAATGGAAGCGTTTGCGTTCTTTTGCTCTTTTCCCCTCGCAAAGGAGCCTGAGGCCATATAGTCTTTAAGGATCTGTATTCCGTCCTTGTCTTTGAAACGGATTCCTGCAACCTCGTCAAACGCCACAACGTCCCAGAACCCAACAAGCCCTATCTGTCGGGTGCCCATGTTGTAGAAAAGGTTTGCAACTGTGGTCTGCCCTCCGGACATCAGGATGGTGTTTGGGGATATTTCCTTGTAAACATGAGATTTTCCAGTACTTTTCGGGCCGAGTTCGCAGAGGTTATAATTATTTTCGACAAGAGGAACAAGCCTTTCGAGCATATGCCACTTTGTGGAAGTTTCAAGCTGGGTAGGCTCCATCCCAATGCTTCTCATCAGAACGTCAATCCACTCATCTTTGGTGAAGTTCTTTCTTTCAACCAGGACCTCCTGGATGTTTACATTCGGGATCTGGATGGGTTTTAAACTGGAGATTATGAATGGCGAAGAAGCTGATTCTGTTGAGTATTCCATCTTGATCATGCACCAGATACCGCCACCGAGAAGCTTGTCGTATTTTATGACATAGTCAGAGTCGATCTCAATGCTTTTGAGCCCGAGATTGGAGAAAGTAGCTTCGTAGATGTCTCTCCTTTCGTTGAGCATAACCGTGATCTTGTCAATAACCGTATAGTAGCCCGTCTCACGGATCTTCGACTTGATCTTTTCGGCTTCATCTGGGCGGACATAGTTCTGGGACAGGATACTTTTTACTATCTGGATGCCTTCCTGGATTACTTCTTCGTCCTCGTCAGCACAATAGGAGCCAAGCAGGTATTCCAGCACGTAAACAGGGACGTTGTGCCCAACTTTCAGCAGTTTTGTAAGGTCTTTTCGTACAACTCTGCCAGGGAAATACTGAATTAATTTTCTGTCGGTTTCAAGGATTGCTGTCTCAAGAGATTCTTCGGTCATTTTTATCCTGTCCCTATTAAATATCCCTACTCTTTTTTATCCCGAATTTTTGTGCATAATTTATTTTCAACTTAGAAGTCATCAAAGTCGCCAATCAGAAGGTCAAGTTCGAATGGAATCCGTGCAATATCTTTAATTTCAGCTGGGTCTTCGTCAATAAGCCTAAGGTAATATGTTTTGTTTTCAAGATTGTTTCCGAGGGTGAGCAGGATATTATACTGCCTTTCTTCGGGTTCATCGGATTCGTTATTGACAATAATGATTTTTTCATCGCTGACCATTTTTTCCTGCCCACCATCAATATCCCATAGAGAAACTTTAATGGTGCGGGATTTCATTTTGTCAGTAACTTTTTCTGTCTGGAAAATCTTTACTTTAAATTTGTTGCTTGTAATCTTTTTCCGGTCATTTATCACCGAGACATTGACTTTACCATGCTTGATACCTTTCTTCTCAATGGCTTTTTCATTCCGCCGATGATTATATGTTAAAACTGGAATTGCAATTTCCTGAGGAGAGGCTCCTCCGTGCACGAAATTGAGCCCCCCTCCCTGAAGTTTGAACCTGAGATCTGCTTTAGGGACATAGGCAAAAAGGGGAGTGTGATCCTGCCCGAGCATATGGCGCATGTCAAAGCTGTGTATGTTATCCAGTGAATTATCCTGTGTAAGTTCCTGGTCACTCAGGATAAATCTCTTTGTTGTGTCAATTATGCGAGATTTGTCAAATAATGAAGTATCTACTTTATCTACACTTTCCATATCGTCTCTTCTGTAAAGGAAACCGTGATCTGCTGTGACAATGATATTTGTTGTGTTCAGTCGATCACTCAAATACTTGACAAGTTTCTTAATTTCAACAATTGTTTCTTCTACAGCAATGAAAACGCTATTCTCTGAGGACTGTTTATCCCCAGTTGAATCTATTTTATTGTGGTATATGTAAAGGACTCTTTTTCCCTTGATGAGTTCTCTTGCTTCTTCCCGGCTGTACCTCATGAAGTCTTCATAATTAAATGCAAGTGAATCTTCATATTTACTCTGCAGGATTTTGTTCCTTTTTTCAAGTCCTTCAGAACTTATGCCATCCACAAAGATTTCTCTTCCCTTATATTCCAGAGCATTATGTGGGAGTAAACTTGCCATTCCAAGCTTTGTGTATGAGGGTAAAACTCCTGCCATGTAGCTGAGTTCGGGAAGTCCCCAGGTATCTTTGTTGAGGATTTCAAAAAGCTCTGCTGCTGCTTCGTAGCGAAGTGCATCGGAGATTATGACTGCAACTTTACTCCGATCATCCTTTTGCAGGATCTTATTTGCTACGTGCTGTTTGTAAAAACTCTTCTGGCTTTCTGCAAGCTCGATCTTCCACTGCCCTTTAAGATCAGATTCAATTAGGCTACTCCATTTCAATAACAATTTTCCGAGTAGCTTGTTGGTGTAAAGGTCTTCAACCTGAGGTCTGAGGTTTTTCTTCAGGATATCTTTTTCCTGCTCTTTGTCATAATAATAGTAAAATTTCCTATAGAGGTAATCAATCTGGTAGTAAGTCTCAGCATACGCTTTGAATAACTCGTATAAGCTAGGAGTGTTTTCAAGTGCGTTAGATGCTTTTGGATTATCATAATAGTTCAGGGAAAACTGGAAGAGCTTAACCGCATATCCAAGCGCGTTGTAGATATTCTCATACTCTGAAAACCAGTGCTTTGTCCTGCGGGTATCAATCCAGGAAAGATAGTTTTTAAAGTCATCTTCTGTTGAATTTACAGGACTGTTCAGGGATTTGAGTATATGAACAATTAAAGCTTTATCAAATGTCTCAACAGCTTCGGCTTCAAGATATGTCTGCACATCTCGCTTATCAAGCGCTGCCTGCAGGTTCTTTTCCAGATCATGGTTATTTTCTTCAAGGATTTCCCTTGTATATTTTTCAAATGTATTAGAATCCCGTGAGCTGTCCATCCAGTGCTTGAGGAAGATCTGACACTCGTTTTCTTTTCGGTTCACATACTGGTCGTAACCTGAAAGGGAAATTCCTGAATACCTCTTCATGTGTGTAATCAGGAAACTAAGGAAAAGCTTCTTCAGGGTAGGATTCTTTGCCGAAAACCCAAAGTCCTCTTCTGAAAGTTCCCAGAAGTTTTCCTTCAGTCCGAATTTTGAGATATTCTCCAAGATAGGATTTTCAGCTTCATCCAGTGATTTGAGCATGATGTCCCTAACAATCTGTTTGAACTCAGGAGCCTGCGTTTTTGAAAAAACAGCCAACATGCCCAGAATGAACTCTTTTTCACGCCAGTCTTTCTGGTAGAACTTTTTTAAAGGCTGAACTCTTTCTTTCTGGTTGCCAAAGAATTTCTCGTATTTAGTGAAGAAGTCGTCAAGATCATGCCCGTCAATCTCAAACTCGCTCTTAATGTCTGAAATCCGGCTGTTTTCGAATCTGGAAGAATAGAGCTGGATATCAAAAAGCCAGTTAGATTCGTGTGATCTTTCTTTGTCTGGACAGTAGATTAAATATTTTGATTCCGTATCTTCAATTTCGAGGAGTTTTTTGGTTTCAAAGTAATTGTTGTCAAGGATATGGAATTTGATGTTATTTTCTTTCAGGATCTGTATTATTTCTTCAAGCTCTTCTCCGGGAGCATTCTTCTCCTGATCCCAGGCAGTTTTATCCCTGTCGTACCAGAAAACTATTTTTCTTTTCTCATAGTCTTTGAATTCAGAAGGAGAAAATTTTTTGAGTATGCTACCACTGGTTTTTTCTACGTTGACCATGAAAATTCATATCCTGCTATTAAGTATGGTAAGGCTTAATTGAGAGCTAGAGATTTAGATACTTTATCCCTGAAATACTCTTTTATTTTTAAAAGATTTTGCTAACTTTTGGGTTGGTCATTCATACCGCATGTAAAAATTATCCGTCTTGTCATTTCCTATACATCACCCAAATTGGATCCAGGACTTGATAATAAGGACAATTGTCTTTTTTGATATCATGGAATGAGCTCTTCCAGCTCCCATACAAGAAATCCATCATCTTCCAGGTTCTTTCTACCTTTGACCTTTCGAGCCACTATCCCGACTTTCAATTTTTGACCGGATATTCCTTTTACTAATTTTGTTTTATCGAGTGTTAATTCCAGAATCTCTCTAGCTTCGTTTTCAGCCAGTTCTTTATTCTTGACTTCAATTGCCAGGGCTTTTCTCCCCTGGTGATCTACTCCAAGAATGTCAATCTCATCTCCCTTCCGGTTCCACCAGCTCCCAAGCTCTGGATAATCGCTGATCATTTTTTCAACCAGCAGTTCATGAACTATGTCCTCGAATATCTTGCCTGTGTAACTCTGCCATTCCTTCCGGACCTTTTCCAGCATAGGAGAATAATTGCCTGCCATATACCGGCTGTACATAGGATATATGAAGCGACCATAAAACCTGAAAAAATTATCCTTCAGGAAATACCGTCCTCTCTTGCTTTTTTCAGGACTGTCCGTGATAGGTATCCGGTGTTCCACTACTCCCAGCAGATCTGTGAGATCGTAAAAATAAGGTGACAATGAGCTCGAAGAAACATGTGTCATGTCTGAGATCTCGCTCATCGAGCATCTTCCCTGTGATATCGCTGAGATTATTTCATAATATGTGGAGTGCTCCTTCCCAAATTCCTCTATCAGAATTTCCCTCACTTCATTTTTAAGCGGTGCAAACTCGCTGAATATCAGCTTTTCAAGGGCATCATCAAATCCTGTGCACTGATACTTTTCAAACAGGCGATAGTAATACACCGTCCCTCCGAAAAGGAAGTATAGATTCAGTTTTTCTTCCGGATTTTTTATACCCATGCCATCGAGCATCTCAAATGTCTCAAGGACCGTAAAGGGCTTTATGGTCAGAATATTATCGGCACGTTTGAAGAGCGGAGCCTGTTCCTCAATGAAGATTTTTCTTATCATGCCAATAGAAGACCCGGAAACGATAAGAAAGATTCTGCAATTGTCCGGCTTCATGTCCCAGTATCGCTGCAGCTGAGTAATGAAAGATGGGTAGACTTTCTGGAACCTCTGGAATTCATCAATCGCTATTACCAGGTCCCTGTCATAAGAGGTAATGAATTTGAGGAAATTCTCAGGTTCATCGACTTTTATGTAATCCGGCAGGTCCAGTTTCTCCTTTAAAAGCCGGTCGAACTCGTCCATCAGAATGTTAATGCTTTTGTTACTGTCAACGAAAAGATACAGCGCTTTCCTGTTCCGTGTGAACTGCTTGATCAGCTCGGTTTTTCCTACCCTTCTTTTGCCGGTTATGACAAAAAAAGATGGTTTCCCCTGATCGAGCAGTTCCATAAGTTTAAGCTCTTTCTGCCGGTTGTAGAATTGCATAATGATTATTTTTGTAATAATTATATTTATAATCATTCTCCTGGGAATTCTGGACTCGCTAAAGCATGGAGAAATTTATGCAGCACGCTTACAAACTGACCGTATTTGCAAATTTTCTTGCCCGTTCCTGAAATACACGATTAAATTACATTACTAATTAATTATGTTTCATATCAGATACTGATCCACGCGGTGAAAAGTACCCCCTCGACCAGAAACCTTAAACTGGGACATCTTCCAAAGAGAGATTTTTTATAGCACATAGGAAATCTTTAATCATGGAAGAAACGTACAGGTTTTCAGCTGTCGTCCATAATGAAGGTAAATGGTATGTTTCCTGGTGTCCGGAGCTTGACATCGCAAGCCAGGGTGAAACAATTGAAGAAGCCATCGAGAACCTGAAGGAAGCAATTGAACTCTACCTCGAAGACGAGGACGTCAAAATCCCTGCAGCCAGACAGGTTTTTACCACAACGGTAGAGGTCTCTTCCCATGCCAAAACTTCCCACGCCCTCAGCTCTTGAGGTCATCAAGGCTCTCAACAGCCAGGGTTTTCAGGTCATATCTCAGAAGGGCAACCATATCAAAATGAAAAAGAAGGCTCCGGATAAAATTCTCGTTGTTATTGTCCCGGATCATCCCGAAATTCCGTCAGGGACTTTGAAATCTATAATCAGGCAAGCCGGAATGACCGATGACGAGTTCGTCAAGCTTCTGTAATCAAATAAAGGTCAAAATTTTTTAGTTAAGAATTCGATTACCTCTTCCTCGGATTTCCTATATCGAGATTCAGGAGGTTTGGATTTTTCATTCTTTTCAAATAGAGAATGAAGCTTATTAATAGCAACCGGGTCTGATATATGTAAACAGTTTTGTTCCAGATATCTCGACGCCATAATTTTCCCCCTTGTAATTTAATCTTCTCTTTTTTACAACTATATGTGTTCTTAATTGATATATGTTCTTTCACTTATTCATTCCCTATTTAAATATTTTATCATTTGGATTCTCTCTACTCCATCCTCCTGCATTTCGGACTGCAGTTCTATAAACTTATTGTTCTTATAGAATTTCACTACAGAGTCGGCTTCTTTATTTGCTTCAAGCCAGACAATAGTCCCTCCTAACAACCCGATGCAGTCATAAACAATGTTTACGGCTTCATCAAGCAGGTATTTCCCTTTAAAATTATATTTGAACATGTCATTTTTCCCTAACTGGGCAATAAAATAGGACGGAATGCCTTCCTGTTCTCTCAGCAGGTTCATGTCCCTTTTTTGCTTCCTGTTTAATTTGTTCTGGTCCACAGTTAGTATTTTCAAAGCCAGGGCAAAAAACCCAAGAATACAAAAGTTTTCGTCATCACTGTTTTCTCGATCAAGTATAAGGTATGATCTGCATATTGATTTGTCGTCAAATCTTTCCATTTTATGCCGCACAAAATCTTGAATGTCCGGGTCTTTTGAGCAGTAGAAACTGCTTAATGTCCTGTCAACTTTCCCTTTATCAGCCTGTGTAAGCTGCCTGTACGAAACAACAATTGGGTCGAGTTTAAGTTCAAAAGTGTTTAAATAAGTCCGTATCTCAATCAGTTGCTCAAGATCTTCAAGTTTGCTTTCTTCAAGTACCTGTGTATTTAAAAACCTCACTCCCTCAGGATTTATGGAAATTAACCCATCTGACCCATCACGGATAAGTCGTATCATTTTCAGGTACTTGGAAACCCAATAGATTTCGTTTTTGAATTCATTGATTTTGTAATCCGGATCATCCTGTTGAAAAAAACACCCTGCTTTAAAATCATCAACCAGTTTTGCTTCAAGCTCAGAGTACCTGCATCCCTTATACCTATAGATATTCTTGACCATCTGGCTTATGACAGTCTCAAAACATGGAAGTTTCACATGTTGCCCACTCAAGATTATCAGATTCCTGAGAAATGTAGAAAATAATAATCAATACACGCTCCAATCTGTATTAAATTTTGCCAACAATCCTGATTAATTATCTGCGATTTGTTTTAGAACATTCACAAGATGCCAATGAGTTCTACAACCTTGCTGGTTCCCTGGCAAGGTCATGGCGTGTTTATGGTTTTTTTGGTGTGATTATAACGTTTTTGAAACTCACCAGGTGTCCCTGATGTCTGGTTACCAGGAGCAGGGATTCCAGATCCTTTTCTACGAGCTTTCGCTTGCGTTCAAAACAAACTACTGCGGCTTCAAAATCAAGATCCTCAACCTTTCTGTCAGGAAAGAAGTGTTTTAGTGCGGCTTTAGTGCGGCTTATGCGGCTTTAATGCGGAATTAATGCGGAATTAATGCAGAACTATTTTGGCCTTTAAGATGTTTGAAGCACCAGACTTGGAATGCCTGTAAATTCATCACACGCCGTGTGATGAATCTGCAGATTTCCATCGAATACAGGCATGGACATGACTGACATGATTCTCTTATTCTATGCCTTCATGTGCCTCTTTATCTAAAAATGCCTTACCTTTATCTGTCAGGCGGTATTTCTGCTTGCTGCTTTGGGGTTTGTCGGGGATTGTCATTTCAATGAAGCCTGCATCGAGCAGAGGACTTAGTATGCGCTTTCTGAATTTGCTGCGGTCTGTCCTCTCTGTGAGCTCCATCAGATTGACAATAGAGCATTCATTTTTACATTTTTTGAGTACTTCAACTTGGTGCCGGCGAAGTTCCAACATAGTGCCTGTTCTGGCACCAAGTTCACTGACTTGGTGCTCCGGGATATCCAGTATCCCTTTTATTTCTTTAGATTCAGGCAGTACTGCAATAGATTCCGCCAGATAGACAATGAACCTCACCCGCATACCCACTTCAACGATCTCAGGCTCAGGAAGCCCGAGAGCCTCTGCTTCCTTGAACATGCGCCTGACACCGCTGCTCCACTGCTCGATTATTCTGGTGTTAAAGAAGATTTCTGCTACCCTTTAGTTCCTCAGTTTCGAGGCATGTGGCTTTCAAATTCATCACATGGCTTGTGATGAATTCGCCGGTTTCCATCCGATGCATATTTTTTCCAGTATTTTTATCTGGTTTCATTCTTCGCCTCCCTCAGCCTCTTTATCTAAAAATGCCTTCCCTTTAGCTGTCAGGCGGTATTTCTGCTTGCTGCTACGGGGTTTGTCGGGGATTGTCATTTCAATGAAACCAAGCTCAAGAAGCCTTTTGATTTGTTTTTTAAGCTCTCCTGAAATGGTCTTATGGCCTAATCCAGACGCAAGTTCGGCTTTTCCGGCATCATTTTTCATAAGAAGGACCAGCACTTTAGCCGCAAGCAGTGACTCTAGCCGTAACTCGGGCTGTAACTCGGGCCGTAACTCGGGCCGTAACTCGGGCTGTAACTTTCCTTCACCTGTAACTAAGCCTGTGGTTTCAACCGCAATGGATTCCGCCAGATAAACAATGAACCTTACCCGCATACCCACTTCAACGATCTCCGGTTCAGGAAGACCGAGAACCTCTGCTTCTTTGAACATACGGCTAACACCGCTGCCCCATTGCTCAATAAGGTCAAGTTCCCGGAAAACGCGAGCTATAACGCGGTTCCGTAATTTGGAAACCCCCTGAAGCATATCTTCCACCGTTAAACCCGGAAGCAGGATGCCAGGGTTTTCTATTTCAATGCGGTCATCAAAAAAAGAAATCCGGATGGGTGCACCTTTCTGGGAGTAGTCAGCGTGGACAACAGCATTGACCACAGCTTCCCGCAGGATAGTTAAAGGAATACTCCAGACGTCCCTGCGGTGTTGGCAAAAGCTACCAGTGTTTTTAGTATATTTCTAGGAGAGGACAGGTCACGCTTGAACTCCAGCGTTTTGCCTTCGGGCCTGGAGAGCAGTTCAGCAATTGAGTGAGTCATTTCTCCTCCTTCTGGCAAGCACCACTAACCCCTATAAGGATCATGCCGCCTTTTGCGTTAGCAAAAGCCACAGCTGACTCTATGGTTCTGTCATCGAATTTTTCTTTGAATTCAAGGGTTTCGGATTCGCCGGATTTGATAAGGGAATGGAAGTTCATATCTTCCCAACCAACCCCTCAAACTTCTTATAATTCTCCACAACCCCATCATCCAGATCAATCTCGATCATCTGATCTGCTTTATTTTTTAGCAGTTCATCATACTTCACGAGCTCATTAATCTTTTTATTAAGTTTAGCAAGTTCTGACTCGGCTTTTCCACTATTCTTAGAATTTTCAGTAATTTCCTTTTCCAGAAGCGATCTCTGAGCATCAAGCTTTGACTCAAAGTCCAGCAAATAATCTATCCTCATCTTCGCCAGGGTAGTTTTATCGTACCTGTGCATGTAAACGAGCGCATTGAACGCTTTTCCCTTTTCAGAAGAAGTAAAGAGCCAGTAAATTGGCCTTTTCTTATACATCTTCACATGATCGCTGTAGAAGTCTCTCAAGAAATAATTCCGGATAACCTTTTCAGGAGCTTCATTTTTCTTTGAAAGCGCCCCTGCAATGAAGTCCAGGTTTTCAGAAAGCGTATCCGCCCCAAATGTAAGCTTCAAAAATTCCTTGAATCTGCCTACTATGTCATCCATGTAATATTCATCATCAAGAATCGGGATGATATTATCTTCATCCGGCAGGAAAGTAGCTCCGGGTACTTTTTCTTTAAAATCAGCCAGCTTTTCTCCCTGACTTGCAAGGATCAGCCCTTCCTTTTCCGGCGAATATCTTCCAAACATGCACCCGACAGCGTAGGATATAAATTCTTTAACTGTATCGGTCAACAGCAGTGCTTCAAGTTCTTCTTCTGTTTTGTCGTTACCGTAGCGGTAATATGGATTGCAGGTTAGCGTAATTTCAGAAAGAGGTAAATCAGGAGTCATTTCATCCTGCAAACCATAGGCTTCTATGAAAATACGGTTATTCTCTTCCTCCAGCCTCTGTGTTTCAAGAGTTATTTCTTGCCAGTGGGCGCGGAGTTTTGTGTATGTTTCAGCGAGGGTTGGATGGTGGTATTCTGGTTGGAGAATTGGAAGGGTAGTGAAATCCCAGGATGTTTCGTAGGAGTCCCAGTCGAATTTACTAAGAGAAATAAGTGAATCATTAATAGGAATATCCTTAATACATAAAGGAAGTGTTCTTAAATATCCGGAATGGTAGTCTAAAGTTGGTGATATACATTTCAAAAGGTTTCCACATACATTTGAATTTAAAAAAGATATTATTTTTATCAAATGTTCATATTTATTTGTAAATAATGCTTGCCCTTTGTCAGAGAAAATAAATCCCGTTGGAAATAACCTGAGGGATAAGGGGGATGATGATAAGGCAGACCATGTAGCTCCTGCCTTAAAGTAAAACTGTTCACTAGGACAATGATTTCCCATTTGTTTTAATATTTCGTAATTTACTCTAGAAAATCTTATTACATACTCATTATTCCCATACCACTTTCGATATCCTCCTCCTTTGTTGTAAGGAGCATAGTCAAATTCATTAAACCAAAAACTTTCTCTATCTTCACACTCAAATCCTATTTTTGAAAAATTTATTTCATTCCAGAAACGTAAAAAACGATCATTATCCCCTGTAGCAATTCCTTGTCTTAGTTCAGCAAAATCTTCGATGCACTTGTTACCAGTAAATACATTTATAACATTTTCGCTCACCCAATACGCAATTGGACTCCCTGGTATTTTCTGGAAGGCGGCGGCGGAGGCGCAGAAAGGTTCAGATTTTTTTGCTTTCAATTCGGCTTCCTTATCTGCCTCGCAGTTTCCATCAACCAGTCGCAGATAAGATCCTTTGTAATCAGGGTGTTGAGCATTTTCGAGAACAAATGCCGTTGTTGAAACAACTTCACCACCAATGCTGTCAAAAGCCCGTGCTCCAAAATGAGCCATGGATAGGATAGTGTCGTTACTCAGGATGTTTTCGCGAAGTTTTTCAAAAGACGAAAGGAACATCCAGCTCTGCATGGTGATCATGGCAACCATGCCTTTTTTCACTGCAAGGTCAAGATTGCGTTCGATGAACATGGCAAAAGTGTCGGATTTGCTGTCTGGGTAGTTATCCTGAGCAAAAGTTTTCAGCCTATTGTTCATCCCCTTGCCACCCATATATGGCGGATTAGCAACAACCACATGGTATTTCGGACTGAGATAATCCGCCTGCTTCAAAGCTTTCAGGACTTTTTGATGAGTTGAAAGGAGAGAGAGGTTGCCTGAAAGATTTTTTGATTCCAATAAATGCAAAAGGTCTGATATATCTTTTGCAACCGGACGTATCAGAGAACCAAAATTATCGGCTTCTGCGAACTGAAGTAAAGTAGCTCTATGAGCATTGGTGAAAAGCTCACGTCCAACTGTCTCAATGTAATCATTGAGTTCTCCTTGCTCAAAAGCGACATTTTCCAGCATACAGATATTGGGATGAACCTGTTTATTGAAAAAGCGGCGATCTTTTCCCCTTGCCTTCATTGCCAATGCAAACCCGGCAAGTTCTCCTGCACGCTTATCAATCTCAATCCCGAAAAGATTGTGGGTCAGGATCATTTCCGGAATTTCGGAGGGAGTGTATCCTTCTTCTTCGTAAATCGCATACAGCAGGTCAAAAGCATAAACGAGCATATGCCCCGAACCACATGCAGGGTCACAGATCTTGATTTCTTCAGGAGAATTGATTTTCAGAAAATCGGTTTCCTGCTTTTCCGGCTTTATGTAATACTCCATCCTGTCAACAAGGCTGGATTCCGGACGGTTGAGCATCCACAGGCGTCCCAGGGAGTTTTCCACAAGATAGCGGACAATCCAGTGGGGGGTGAAAAGCTGGGTGACTGCTGGGATATTTTCTTTGCTGATCTTGATGTTTTTCTTCAGGTCGGCAAAGACTTTGTCCTTCTTCGGGGCAATATAGTCCTGGTAGATCCAGCCTATGATTTCAACTTCTTTCCAGTCTTCGTCCGGAATAATTGAATTAAGGCCATGCAGGACAGAGCCTGTATGGAGAAGCTTGTCAGGGAAAAGGAGTTCGGTATAGTCTTCGATTTTCTCGAAGAGAAAAGGCATTATTTTGTTCAGATAATTGCAGAGCTTTAGAATCAGGTATTTGTAGAGTTCTTCATCTTTGTTTTCGGCTTTGAGGTCAAGAACTAAATCTCGGTTAAGATTCAGAAAGTCAAGTTTCAGGGCGTTTGTAAGAATGTCGGGTTCGGGTTTATTCGGGTCGGTTGAGGTGAAAACTTTTATCTGGTCCGGAAGGCAGCCGTTCATCTCCATGAACTTGAGAGCTACAAGGCGGTTGAACCAGGCATAAGTTACTTCTTCCATTACCTGTTCGTAGCCTTTTTCCTTGATCTGCTTTACAAGCTGAGAGCGCTGGTTTTTGATTTTTGAATTGAAGACTTTGCCGTTAATGATAACTGAATCGGCATGTTCTTCCACGGCATGGATTTCTTCAGGTAAAATTCCGTAATAGGCTGCCTGGCTTCTTACTTCTGCGTTTAACTTGTCCCGAACCTTGTTTGAGAATTCGATTATTGCTGATTTGTCCATATTTCCAGAACCCGATTTCATTTTTCAACTGGTTGAGAAATTTATATGACTTATAATATTTGATGGGTTTATAAGTTTTTTGAGTTTTGACCTGTTCGGGATCTTTATTTTGATTGATGTGCCTGAAATTCAAATTGAAGGTACGGTTTTTTTGGCGGGGTCGGGCTTTATGCTTATTTTTTTGGAAGTCGCCGGGCTGGACGATATCTTTTATTACCTGAATAGTAATCTACGTGTATGTCCAGGCAGTTTGCGGATAAAATACAACGGATTCTTGAAACCTCTCTGGTCCAGATCAACACGGGGAAAACCAAAAAGGCATTTGAAAACCTTGCAAAAGCCGAAAAGCTTTTAGATAAGGCAAAAAGACCGGACTACCAGTGCTCTATCCTTATGTTGAAAGGGAGAGCTTTTCTTGCCGAACAAAGGAATGAAGAAGCTCTGGAGGAGTTCCAGAAGCTAATGGAATTTTCCGTGCCGCTCTTTCTGGATGCTCCGGAAAACCCTGTCCATCAGTACTATGTCTATAATTCATTTGGTTTTACCATAAAAGCTCTCTCCGAGATAGATAGTGTTTCTAAAATGGAGGAGTACTTTTACAGGGACAAAAAATATTTCGACAAAATTTTTGCCGCTTATGACGAGCTCATTGCCCGGGTCCCGGACAACTCTGAGTATATACAGAACTACCTGAAAGTCCTGGAAAATATCATGACCTATCACCTGGATGCGCAAAAGCTTGAAGAAGAGCCCGTGATTTTCGAAAGAATCGTGCAGAATTACGGGAGATTATTTGAACTGGTTCCCGGAAAACTGGAATTGTTTAAGAAACTGCAGCTGCTGACCGAACAATTTAAAAATTATTGTCTATTATCCAGGAACTTCGAAGCCGCAAACACGGTATTTGGGCAGATAGAAGAAATCTATTCCGGAATCCTCAAAAAAGAACCGGGACACATTCTCGTCTCCGCTCATCTTCTTTTCTTATACGAGACCTCTGCAGACCTGTACACAAAACTTGGGAAAATCGAAAAAGCCGAAGAAAGCTACCTCCAGGCCCTTGATTTCCTCTCCAAAAAACAGCGGGCAAGTCCGGGAAATACTACTTACGTCCGGCAGCAGGGCAAGGTTTACCGGATGCTCGGAAGGGCCTTTTATGAAGCCGGGGACTCTGGAAAAGCAGCTCAATACGCCGGAAAAGCTCTTGAAATTCTCAGAGAATTGGCCGGGAAAAATCCGGAGGACCTGCATTATCAGTATGAAATTTCCGACGACTTTACCGGGCTTGGGAAACTGTTTGAAGACATAGGGGACATAGAACGTGCAAAAGAATGCCATATGCAGGAAATCAATATCTACAGGAATATTCACGAAAGAGACCCCGAAGATGAGGTGAGCGAAGCAAATATAGCCGCAACCCTCGACCGGATCGGACACCTTTACGCAGGAAAAGGGGAAACGGAAACTGCAAAACAGTACTATGAACAGGGCCTTGAAGCCTATGAAAAACTGTCTGAATCCTATCCCGAAGATATCGACCATGAAGTAGGAATTGCAAATACCCTGGGTTACATAGGGAAACAGTATTCGGACCCTGAGCCAGAAACCGCTCTGAAATACTACAAAAAAGCTCTCGGCATCCTTGAAGATGTGGTACAAACGTTCCCGGACGTTCCAGTTTACAAAGAAGATCTCATCCAGACCCTCGGGGACCTTGAATCCCTGGCTTCAGGGCAAAAACAATATGAAAATGCAATCCTGTACCGTGAGCGCATTACAGAACTGAGCCGCCAGCTTGCCAGCGAAAACCCCGAAAACTTAGATTACAAAAAAGAACTCGCCCTTTCCTTCAAACACATGGGGCTGCTTTATGAAAAAGCAGAAAAACCGGAACCTGCAAAACAGCAGTATTCAAAATCAGCCGACGTCTTCAGGCAGGTCCTGCAGAATGAAAACGAAAAAGATCTCATGAAAGGCCTTCTTGCTCTTGACCTCCAGAAGCAAGCAACTATACTCATCCATGAAAAGAATTATGGTCTTGCAAAAGAATACCTGGTCCTTCTCCGCGATTACTATGAAGCCCTGTACGAAAAAGACCCCGAAAAACCGGAAAACTGGAAAGCCGTCTGTGAAATTAGGACCCTTTGCGGGATATTACATAAATCCATGGGAAATTACGACGCAGCTATCCAGATCTACAAATCAGTCTTCTCTGTCCTGAATAAGCATCCAGTATCTGATCCCGATAACCCTGATTACCAGTCAATTATCGGTGTATTATATACCCAGCTGGGAATTGCGTATCATCTGGCAGACGAGTATGATAAATCAAAAGAAGCCTTTGAAAAAAGTATACCCATAAACGTAAAACTGCTTGATGAAGAAACTGAAAATTTCTTACACATGGGAGATATGGCAGTAGCATTTACAGAATATTCAAAGTTACTCACAAGCATGGGCATGAAAAAAGAAGCCGAAGAATACGCTGCAAAAGCAGACGAGATAAAGGAAAAGATAATGAAAAAATTTAGGTTTGATGAATCTACAATGTTTGATGAATCTACAATAGAAGATGGAGACAAAAAAGATCTCTGAGATTCAGATGAACGCAGGTTTCAATAAAAGAGGTTCAATAAAAAAGGTTCAAAAAAATCAGTTTCAATAAAATTAAAAAGAGGGTGTAATTCACACCCTTATGTTCTTCTCCTTGAGGATTCCCATCAATTTTTCTCTGAGCTGTGTAATATATTCCTCAACATCTTCTTCGGTTTCCAGCATTTTTCCACATCTGAAAAATGCTATATTGCTGATAACTTCAGTATTTCTCTGAGGGGCCGCCGGAGGAACAATTTTTGTTTCTGCTCCTGTGTCGTGGTCCACAGATTTTGTTGCCGGAGTTCCCGGATTATCTAAAGCCTCAGGTCTTGTCTTATATTCATTCTTCTTCTGCTCTTCCCGGATAGTCTGCCTTTCCCGGTCCATCTGCCTGTAAGCTTCTACCCTCTGAGAATTTATAATCTGAACCTGGCTCTGGACAAGAGCACAGTCCTCAGCATCTTCTATCGTCCTTTCTATCACATTGAAGAGCCTTAGCACTGTTTCCTTGAAATCGTCAGAAAAGATTTCGTCTGAAAGCTCCCTCTCAAGCTCTTTTGTAACAGCATCAAGGTTATCTCTGATCTCTTTTTTCCGGGCAGAAAGGGCATCCTGTATTGCAACTTCTATCCTCTTCTTCAGTACTGGGAGCTGGCGGATCTGAGAGTAGGGTTCTTCCATGTTCAAAATTCTGTTAACTTCTTCAATATCTGCTCTTGTTTCTTTACTGAGGAACTGGATATTTCTGGAGTAATCCCTGTACTTATGGGCAAGCCTCCTGAAGATCTCAACCTGGGAGCCGTTAAAGAAGTTCTTCACAGGCTCTGCATCGGCGTGCAGCTCTTCAAATTCGGTTTTTCGTAAGGCTGCAGCTCTGAAAAAGGATGAAGGGTCTGAGTTTTCTGTCAGTTCTTTCAGGAATTTCCTGTAGGCTTCTATCCGGACTCTACCAGGGAAGCTCCCTTCTTCTTCATATCTTCCTTCGATTACCTGCAGAGCTGAAAGCTCTTCCCTGAATATTTTCTCTGCAGTTTCGTAGAGTTCGCCCTCTTTTTCAGGCAGGCTCAGTTTTTCAAAAAGGTCATTAAGGATCTTCTTTACGGCTTTGAGGTCCTCTTCTTCGGTCTTCTCCCTGATTTCTATGACCACTTTGTCAGCTTCGTCCCTTCTTGTCAGGTGTTTTGCCGTAGCACTCGCATCGTTAAACAGGTACTCGGACTGGTAGCGAAGTTTGATCTCTTCTCTAAGGTAAAGAATTGCCACAAGCCCTGAAATCGTCATTTCTTTCCAGCCGTAGGGCTTCTTCATGAAGCGTTCCTTTAAATCGCTTAACAGGACCCTTCCGCTTCTCCCGTACTTCAGCTGGATGTAGTCAAGCATCTCCTTTAATGCAAGCCTGTTTATTTCACTGCCTTCAACTCCGAACCTCTCAAGGTCGTCCGAGCGCAGGACTCTGAGCACTTCGCTATCGTTTTCATAGTCCTTTATAACATATCCGGCTTTGTTGTAAACGTTCTGTATAAGTAAGTCGAGCCCTTCCTTTATGCGCTCTTTAGGGCTGGATTTCTCAGGGATTACTTCCTTGTTGTCAACAAAAACCCTTGAATCCGAGACCCCTTTCTGGACCAGTTCCAGGGCTTTTGCTCTTGCACTGTTAGCATTCTGCTGTTTTGTGGAAAGAATATTCTGGATTTCCACATTGTTCCGGTTTGAGGAGTTTTGCTTGAGATACTTCTCTATTTTCAGGTAAGACCTTATCTGGTCGATCAACTCGTCTTCCGGAAGTATGAAAAGCAGGGTGTCCGTTGAATCTATATTGCTTAAATTCTCGCCGCTCAGGGACTGCTGATTTCCTTTTTTACTGTTATACTGGTCTGAAAGAGGGGTCAGGAATTTGATTGTAAGGTCTGCACCTGTGACAGTCTTCTCCCTGTTATCAATAGCTCTGTTAAACTTGTAGTCCTTATGAGATGCCGGGCAGATCCCCTGTTTCTGCTCATAAAGCATCGTATGGATCTCTTCAAGGATCTGGTGCTCTTCGATTTCTACCCTTTTGATGTCCTTGTTAATCTCTTGCTCCTCATTTGTCAGGAAATAATACTTGTCTTCGGACTTGTTAATCAGGTTCTGGTCTTCGAGTTTCCGCAGGGATTCAACGATTCTTTCTTTCAGTTTGAGCTTATTTTCATCAACTGAGGAAATGGAGAGTACTATCAGGTTGTCAAGGTTAGGCTCAATTTCCGGAATACTCCTGATCATAAACAGGATTTCCAGAAGTTCGCAGTCTTTGTCATTAAGAAAATCGTTCTTCCGGGCATGGGAGATTGTTCTTGCGATAATCGGGTCAAGGAAGCCTTCAATAGTCTCATAGAAAGCATGGAAAGGAATCAGCATCCCTACATTGTTTTCGCAGTAGTTCTCGGTAGACTCTTTAAAGGCGCTGAGCATCGACCTTTCCCCTTTTGCCAGGTGTTTGCCCGTAAACCCTGTTTCTCTGATCCTGTCAAAGACCTTCTGCACAAGGTTGAACTGGTAGGGGACAAAAGGATATACGTTTACAAAGTCATCTTCGTTTTTGTAGACTTTAATTTCAGCCCGGTTTGAAAAAGCAAGCAGATTTCTGAGTATTGTCTGCTTTTCAGCATAGTAAGAAGCCAGAACGTCCCTGTATTCCTCTTTCTTATGCAGAATCCTTTTCTTGATAACCTCGTCCACATTAGCGCTGGTAAGTCCCAGTCTGGTGTTAAAACGTCCCTGAATCTTGGAAAAGTCGTAACTTTTCACGTGTTCCTTTGTAACAGTATCAATATCAGCCTGTGAAGTGACTGCAACCCAGGCTTTTCCCCGGAGTTTGGTCCCTAGTTCTTCCACAATGGTCTGAAGGTTGAGCATCAGTTCGCTGTTTTCTCCTATATACTGCCCCACTTCGTCCACCAGGAAAATTACCTGATGGTCTTTTCCTTTTGATTTGCAGTACTTATCTAGCTTTTTTGCAAATTTCTCAACACTAAAAGTATATCCTGCGCCGTCGTTTTCAAACAGCCTGGTAGCAGCTTCCTTGCTCATGTAGCCGCAGTTTTCAAGGGCTTCTATGATATCGTCCTGCTCGAAACCATAGGTAACTCTTCTTTCTTCCCATGGATCTCCATTTATGAGCTCGAATTTGGTTTTAAATGCTTCATAAAGCCCTTTTTCTTCAAGGTCTTCTTCAAGATCTGCGATCCAGAAAACATCCCCCAGGTACCCTCTCATATCATTGAAAGCTCTCATGAAAATGTTTACAATCTGTTCATCGCCCTTATTTGCAGTGTTTGCTTTGGAATCAATATTAAAGAGAATAACGTCTTTAGTACCTGTAGTAACGGCTTTTTCGATATTGGCAAAAATAGCAGGGTCTGTAATTTTTTCCCTGAAAAATTCGAGTGCTGTCTTTCCATGGACTTCCCTATTCGCCAGTAAATATGAAAGGATTTTGAGGAAATGCGATTTTCCTGAACCGAAGAACCCTGAGATCCAGACTCCTATTCTGTCTGTAGGTTCTTCAAGTGCTGCAGCATAATTTCTGAAAAATGTATCAAAATGCTTTCTGGATTCCCCTGTTACCACATACTCGTCAAGTTCAGTATAGACGCTCCTTTCGTCTTCCTGATCAACCTTTATTACCCCGTTGATATCTCTTCGGATATCTTTTTCGAATAAATCTTCTATTTTTATTTCTGTGGCTGTCATGTTTAGCACTCTGAATAAATATTAGTTTGAATTGAGTTTCTATGTGAGTTAAATTTAAGATTCTGGATGTTATCTGAAAACCTGAAACTCTCCATAGAGTAGTCCCGAACAAATTTCTAAAATTTACATTGCCTCTGGCATCAAGCGGAAAGCTCTGTAGTAGTTCTTGCTTTTGAATTCTCCAAATAAGCTCAGGTCAAGCCCGCTGAATTTTCCAGGATAAAACATCACAAGAGGCTTTTTACCTGTAACGGAATGAAGGTTATTAAGGACAGAATGAGCTCTGACCATTGGCCAGGCATTTCCCACTCCTGTCAGGAAAATAATATCATAGTTTCCCTGAAGTATCTCGGAGATTTCTTTCTTTGTAGCATCCTGGTTAAGAATAAGTCTTATCTTCTCAAGTAAGGCGTCTGAACCCTTTTTCCTTTCAAACTGGGTTATTTTTTCATCACTAAGCTTCTGACTTAGTATTTTGAGACACAGATCGTACAGGTTAATCTCAATTATTTTAAGAGAATATTTGGTCTCAAAGCCTGTAACCATCTTTTCAATTGTGTCTCTGACTAGAAGCTCTTTATCAGGCTCATAATCAAATATCCAGTATGGGATTTCATTTCCCAATCCTTTACATTCCAGAAAATCCGTTGTTTTTATCTTTTCTTTAAAGAGTTCCAGACGCTCTTCAAGTTTCATAAATTTAGAATACAGCACTATCTATAAATCGGTTATTATTTTCAGCCAGTACTGTATTATCTTTTTTAAGCTTCTGAGTCAAAAGTCTCAGTAAGCTGTTTTAATAGATTAATGTTCAATGCAGGTGCAAGTAATGGCATCTGCACCAACCCACCTGTTCCTCATGCAACTGATAACTACATGCATACAGGTGACGGTTTTTTCTCTCAGAGCTTCATCAATTGTACACATTCTATCGAAAAATTTCTGGCACTTTGGAAAGGAAGCAGTCCCATGGGTGGAATATACATTCTTTCAATATTTACAAATAATTTAATTCAAATTCTTTATAGAATGTCTATATGTGTAAACTGCAAACCCTACTTATATTTAAGAAAGTATTTGTTAGTGTGGACGGGTGTAGAGCAGGTCGTTTTCAATTGCACTTCTAGTTCGAGAGAAGAGATTCGAATATCTGAACTCCTTCGCGATAAACAGTCTTTTGGAAGCTTATGGTTCAGTTTTTATACAGAATGCTGATTCAAAGGCATCTGAGAAAATAGTTCAGAATGGATTAAAATAAATAACTAAAAGAGAGTTTAAATGCGAGGGGTGGGATTCAAACACACGAAATCCTTCGATAACAGATCTTAAGTCCGTTGCTTAAGAGATTAATCTTGCCACAACTCACAAGAAGCTTTATAAATCATAGAATTAATCAAAAAAATTAAGTGCGGGGATATAGGTATCTTCAAAAAACGCAACGCTGTTTTGTGAGAATTTTGCACAACCCTAATTTTTGAAAGTTGCCTTAACTAAAATCTATTATTTATATATTTTAACAATAAAAAAGTCTAGTTTCTAAGCCCATACTTAAAGATTCTTTCGAATTTTGATTTATTTTTAAAAAATCAAAAAGTTGTGCCTATTGACAAACAACATTGAAAATACAACATAACTCGCCAAAGAACACAACCAAAACACTTAAGAGAATTTCGACAAATTGCTTATATGCCCTTTATAAACAATCAACCAAAAAACGAGGTTTATCGAAATCCTCTTAATATTGCTCCAAAATATTCTTTAAACTTTCTTGATCTTCCTTAGATAACTTCTCATTTGGTTTGCAAAATTCTACGATATTGTGATCATTTATTAAACTTGCATTGCGTATACTTCTATAGATCTTGGGTTTACTGATACCTTTTGGGTATATTGAGGAATTTTTTAAGAAAGGATAAGATTCTTTATCATTAGTGCAAATAAGATTACATTTTGAAGCGATTACAATAGACCCTACATTCGGCAGGTTGACGTAATTAGAGATAGATATTTTCATATTTTTCTCCCATGAGCCTCAGTATCTTCCAGTGAATATCCTCCATATTCAATATTTCGGACTCTATTTCTCCTTGTTTCTGAATCCTAAGTTCTGTAATTCCCTGGAAATTGAAAAATATCCATCTCATTGTAGGTCTTTTTGTTGGCTTCCCTTTTTGATCTGGAACCGTTTCATTTTCTTCTTCTAACTTTGTTCTTAATTTCCATTCTGCAATTGAATAAATCATTAAGCAGAGAACCATTATCATAGTCAGTGCTTCAATTCGGGATTTTTTCTTGAGGTAAACTTTCGATATGCTAAACGTATCACTTTTCAAGAACCTGAATCCTTTTTCTACATTGTCCTGTCCTTTGTAATACTTCAGCATATCTTCAGGAGAAATACTGATATCATTACTTGCAAGAATGAAAAGTCCCATTTTCTCCATTTCTTTCAAAACAAAAGCTTCATTAGTCTTTAAACTGCCATCAATCCTGTAATAAGTCTTTAATTTCTCATCTTTTGAAGGTCTGCCTCTTTTACCCGATTCACGTTTTTTAATGGCTTTCAAATCAACATTTTCAAACACAATTGAGGGGAAATCTTGAATCCATTTCTCTGCGGCTTTTAATGCATCATCTTCACAGAAGAAGTCCTCTCCTTTCAGCTTTTTAAAAGACTTCTCTGCTTTTTCAAACTCTTTGTCAAGCTTTGTTCTGAGAGTTTGCTCTTTTTTCTCTTTCATCTTGTGAGAAAGCAGCAAAACCCACTTTTGTTTAACTCCACCATATTCCACAAAGGTTTGATAAAATGAGTATCTTTCGTCGCTTTTTAGCGTTTTCAGGTTCAGATTTGCAGCTAACAGTTCCTTTGCCTCGGTAATTGTTGCAGGAACGCGACTGATCCAGAATGACGTTCCTATGTTCTTGATATTATTGTCTGTGTAAAAGGAACTATCAGCGACATAGTACACTTTGCTTTCAGGCCTTAGAACTGATTTAAGAGAGTTGATAGCTTCCAGAATTGTGTTTTTGTCGGAAGCATTTCCTGAATGGGTGTTCATGAAAAGAGGTATGCCATGCTGATTAACAATCAAGCTCAGTACAAATTGTTTGAGGTCCCATCTTCCGTTTTTGGGAATTCCAAAAGTAATATCAATAGACTCAGTTTCTTCGTCTTCATAATCCCCATAAACGCTGACACTTGTAGTGTCAGCGTGTAAACAGTGAACAGGAATAGGTAGACGAGCCATAATGTGAAGAGCAATTTCCGTAAACAGTTTTGTAGGGCCATATTTTACGATTCTATCAAGAGTCTCTCCGATAGCATATTGATTCAGGTCTTCTCTTGTTACATTGTCTCCGAAAAGCCTTTCAGTAGAAATGTTTTTGAAAAAATCAGGAAAAAGGTACAGACGTTGCCCTATGAAACCAAGACCATTGAGTACCATGGCAAGGATGCAAACTGAGTGAGGAACATTGTGATCCCTTTCCTTGGGAAGTTTCTCATCGATCAGTTTGTCAACTTCAAGTTCTCTGAAAACTCCAGCCATGAGACCAAGGTGACCTAAGAACCTTGTACGTTTTAAGGAAGATTCAACTCTTCTACTACTGTTTTTCTCTGACATGGGAAGACCAGGAAAGAGATATAAAATTAATAATATTAATCTATATGTTTACCTGCCGAGAGTAGGATAGACGCAAGATGTCTATCGTTGAATTTAGGATCTGGGAAATCCTCCGTTAATTTTGCTTGTATTTTGTCAACTTTGTCTCTAGAAACTGTTTTGACTTTCCCCTTATTTCCTAATAAAGTGAACAAACCAACATATTTTCCGTTTTTTTTGAGTTCATTATGATATTGAGTTCCTCCAAAAACGATCTTTCCCTTACCATTAAAAATCCAACTAAATACCGGCTCAAATTCGGAGTGATCTTGAGACTTTGATGAAAAAACAGAACTTAATACATTTGTATCAATTATTATACACATTAGAATATCTCCAATAAATCTAGTTCCTCTTTGACAAAAAAGTTCATGAAAGCTTCTGGTTGATCTTCTGAGTATCTGCCTTTATTATCAATTTCAATAATGTGAACTTTGTTTCCGTTATCGGTTCGTTCAAAAAATAATACTTGAGAATCAACTTTTTTACTTTCATTTTGACTAATTTTAATTCTAAATCTATTAATTAAATACTCACTATGGGTTTCAATAACAAAATTTTTGCTCTCAGCTAAATGCATACTATAAATAAATTCGCCTAAAGCCGCCTGTGCACGTGGATGTAGGTGAACTTCAGGCTGTTGAATTGCATACGATGTGTTTTTAGATCTCGAAATAATTTCGACAATAATAGGAAGAGCTTGAGAAACTCCGTAACCTACATTAGATATTTTAAAATTTTTGTTATTTAATATAATATCTAATTGAAATGGAGAAGTTTCATCCTTTCCAAATGGAACTGTGTTAATAGAATCAAACAGCCCACTTTGTACTCCAAAAGATTCAATTGAAGAAAGTACATCCTTCTTGTTACTGGATTTACTAAAATTAAGGAACCTGTTCAATAAATATGGGGCGTGATCCCCCTCAGAAGAAGGAGATACTCCATAGTTATCATATGTCCTTTTGGGTTTTGCTCTAATTGGAGCAATCCAACAGAATTTGCCAATAAAAGAAGGAAATATAACATGATTAAGTTGAGAAGCGACCTTTGCTTTATTAGAAGGATCGGTTGTTTCTTTCTTTTTTGTTTCCAACTCTGCTTCTATAAAGCTACCTATAATAGGTAACGGTGTACGAGAAGGAATTTTTATGATATTATACCCTTTATTTTTAATATTAATATCCACTTCTTGGATCCAATTTTTAAAGAAAGTAAGTGCTTCAGAAGGATCTTCAGGGATAGTTGAGATCTCTTTAACTTTATATTTTATAGATTTTTTCCCAATATTTGCAATCACAGTGTGATCTTTTGAGATATAGCTAAAATCTGTGATATAAGGAAGCCCTTTATCGTTTTCAAATTTCATAAAAATAGATTTATAAGAGTCCTCTCCTTTCGTGGGTTTACTATTTAGACCAAAAACCCCGATTTTAAAGAAATTTTTGTCTATATTGCTGTCGGCAATCTCACTAAAAGACCCAAGGTGAATATCCTCATAGTTGAACTTTTGATTGAGCCAAAACCCAGTATTATCTAATAAATTTAAAAGAGATAGTATTGAGGATTTACCTGTACTGTTTTCACCCATTAAAAAATTAACATTAGTAAAAGGGATGTACGTTTCATGAAAACCTCTAAAATTGTCTACATATAATATTATCATTATTTCACCTAATTATATTAAATTTAAAAAAGCTAATTAAAAGAAAGGAAAAACTTGCTATAAAAAAGTTTTTAATTTATCTTGTTTCAAAACTATACTTTTTGTAGTATATGTAATACAATTATTGTGCCATCTATTCTGCTAAAGCTCAAATTTGCCTAAGCTTTGGTCCTCTACAGTTTTGAACCATATTATCGAATTTATTAAGGGTTGTAAATTAATTGTGTTTTACAACCCTTTTTACTGCCTCTATGTAAGCTGTTTTACTATTTTACTGTAAAATTTACGCCTTCCTCTGATACAGCTTTACAATTTTACTGTAAATTTACAATTTCTTCTGATACCGTTTTACTATTTTACTGTAAATTTACATTTTTACATTTTACAGTAAAGTATACGCATTTTTACTTTTGACTTAAAACCAGAGCTTCCCACTTATTCACCCTTTCCAGAACATGAGCGTTCAGAGTAAACGGTTTATCAGACTTAGCATTCTGCTTCATATAGTGCAAAGTACCTTTAGAAAACCCTAGCTTCTTCCAGTCGACATAAGAAATATTGAGAATCTTCTGCCTTATATCATAAGAGTCAATTCTTTCAATCTCATATTCAGGCTTAACAAAATCCAGTTTCTCCTTTTTGCTTGTGAGGTAATGGGCTAATTCTCTCACCTTCAGGAAGATAACATAGCTCCAGGTGCTTTCTTTTCCCTGATAACTTACCTTTTTATTCAGCATATTGGAGAACTCATTTACAACCTTCCTGGCTCCTGTAGGCTTTAACCTCAGATTGTAATTCTCAGTCCTGATAAAGTCTTTACTTTCCATAGCTCCACTCTCAATCAGGCTGATAACAGCCAGATCAACAAGGAACCTGAAAGGCTCCTGAAGGTCATAGGCTAAGCTGTTCTTGCTTGGTGTCATTTCATGCAGAAACCCGACATGAGGATCTAACCCTACAGAATTAATTGCTTTCAGGCATTCAGCCTCAAGAAGAGAATAGCCATAGTTGAGCATTGTGTTTACCATATCCCCTGAGCCCATAGCCCTTCTGAACTGATCTACCCTGTTACAGAAATCATATTCCTTTGGAACAGCCTTTGAAAACTCAATCCAGTATTTGCCGGCTAAGGTTCCCTCTATTCCTAAAATTTCCCTGGTGCTCTTTACTTCTCTTAACTTTGTGAGTCCATCCGAAATATCAAAATTAATTTCTGGATACCTTTGGCTCAGGAAATCAAGGACTGCCTTAGACTTATTAAATTTAGCCTCAATGAACTTCTTTGCTATCTCAAGCCTAGTTTCCTTATCCTCAAAAGCATGATACTGAGCAAACTTTGTTCTTAAATTGGTACTTTCAGGAGGAAGCATTGTTGTCAAAAGCTTGCCATTCCAATCTAAAATGGAAACCTGGACATTATGCTTAATTAGCCATCTAATAGCCTCTAAGGTAAGGTTTCCACTCTTACCATAAATGATAATGCCATCAATATCAATTCTTTTTGGAGAAAATACATATTCTTGAGGCTCTTCTGTTGTTGAAAACCTTCCATCCTTGATATGAAGCTTGGCTCCATCAACATGCATATTTATGCCGTGACCATTCAAAAGAAGAAGTTTCACCAAGAATCATCCTCCTTCTCTCCTTTTGCATAAGGGGTTTTATATAATCCCAAATTAATTAGAGCCTCAGTTCTTATATTGGAAACAAACTGTGAAGCGTTTTCTTTTCCTTCTATTGCTAGCTCTTCCTCCAACCTGTAAAGTTCTTCTCTATGTTCCTCAATAAGATTGGCTGTATATTCTGTGTTGTAAACATTTTCTACAGAAAAAGGATCTTGTAGGGCTCTTGCATCTTCCATAAACCTTTCAATTACAGCCTTATGCCCATAATGTCCAAGAAGATAGATAATGTGAGTTCTAAGGTTTACATGGGTTGAAACAGGAACAGGATATTTCTTTAGCAATTTTACTAACAGGTCAATTGTTTTTACTTTATTAGTGGGCTCAATGTCTTTTTTCAAAATATATCTATCTAATAAGAGCAACAACTTATCAGCAAGTTCTTCATCTATAGTTCCTTCCTCAATGTTTTTATCAAACTGAGCTATAACTATATCCAGTTGTACAGGAGTTAAGACATAAGTTTGTTCATAACGTGCAATCTCTTTTAAAGCCATTTTTTGCTTTATGGGTTCTTCTGACCCAAGCCAATCTAAAATCTTGTCCATATGCCCTTTAATTTTAGACACATCTTTCAAGGTCAGATAACTAGCTCTTCCATCAGTATCTTCTATTCCTAATTTCCCTAAATCAGAAGATTCTAGGCGTATAATTGTTTCCAAATTAATCAGATTGTCTAGTTTACGATTTATACTCTTGAGGCTATACCCAAGTTCATTTTTATGCCTTTTCATCAGGTCTTCTATGAGTTGTTTCCTTCTTACATACCCTTTTTGTGTAAGATACCGCTTTACCTCAGTTTCAAAGTCTCTTTGTGTCACAAATAATACTCTCTTATTCTTGTGTTTTACTCAAGTATATATAAAATATATGTCAAACTTGTACTTAAAGTTATACTCAATTCTGTACATAAGTAAGAGCGGTACATGTTGCTTATTGTGAGTTACATGACCACAAAAGACAGAGTTTTGATAACATTGTCTCCTTACCTTAAGGAGAAACTAGAACAGAACGCAGAAGATTATGGATGCTCTCAGGCTGAAGTTATGAGAACAGCTTTTATCAGAATGATGGAGGCTGAACGATGAGCCGACCAAGATTTTCCAAAGACTACAGGACTTATGGGGAATGGCTCAAAATTCAGCCTAGAGATACAAAATATGCAAAGGAGATCATCAGGAAACACAAATTTTTCCCTGATAAAAGCCTCAGCCAGCTTAGAAATCTGAAGATAAGCGATTTTGATCTAAGCCAGACAGCCTGGAAAACTCTTTCAGCCCAGGGTAAGAGAGATAGAAATCTATCTCTCCAAATTTTAAGGGAAATGAGAAAAGGTGAAAATCTTTCTTCTGTACTTGAAAAGATAGGCAAAAGAACAGAATTTGCAGTCAAGCATCTTGGAAAGAACCTTTACAAGTCAGGAGGAACCTGGAAGGTTACAAAAACAGATACTATCCAGGCTGAAATGCTGATTTACTCCACAGAAGGACAAAAAACGATTATTACAGCCAGTTCTAAGGATAGGTCTTTAATTGCAGAATATCATGCCAATGTTCAGAAGGCAATAAAAAACAATGATCCTTCTGTTCTTGCCAAATTTAAGGACGTTCAAATAGTAGATGCAAAAGGCAACGTCCACCACTTTGAAACCGATCTTAATAAGCTCTATGAGATCCTAGAAGCTCAGGAAGAACCGGAGTTTTTGGAAGTCTATCAGCATTGAGGAGGTGAGACTATGGACAAAGAGACTTATCAAAAAACTTTGAACAAACAGAAGAGAAAAGGAAACTCCTCTCTTTGCTGTGTTATCTGTGGAGAAGATGATCCAGATCTAATTGAAATGCATCACATCTCTGGACGGAACAATTCAGACCAGGTTCAGCCTCTATGTAAAAATTGCCATTTCAAGGTCACAAAAGAACAAAACAAGCTAAGTCCAAAAGCCAGATCTGGAAATGCCTCCACTGAGCAAAAAAGAGCTTTTCAGTTAGTTTCTATTGGGGCTTTACTGAAAGAGTTAGGAACTCAGTTAATTGATCTTGGAAATGAGATGGTGCAAAATGTCTAAAGTTGCAGTTAGGGGATATACTCAGAGACTTGAAAAGCCCCAAGCAAAAAGGAGCTTTAGTTATGATACTCCTCTCAGACATAACAGGGTACTGGTCTTTGATACTGAAACAACCATAGACCAGTATCAAAATTTTAAGATAGGATACTTCCAGATCTACCAGGATGGAGTTATTCAGCATGATGGTTTATTCTATGATCCATCTACCCTGAATGAAAGAGAAATAAATATACTGGAAGCCTATTCAAAAAAGCATAACATAAACCTGTATTCCCTGGATGAGTTCATAGACAATGTATTTTATCCTGAAGTCTTTGGGCTTAAAACCCTCTGCAATGGGTATAACTTAGCTTTTGACCTTATCAGAATTGCTAAAAGATCAGGAGATTCAAGGGGAAGGAACAGAGGCGGTTTTACCCTCACCCTCTCAGATGACCCTTTCAACCCTCCTATAATAGTCAAAAAGCTTGGATACTCTAACAACTTTAAGTTTACCACAACCAAGCAGAACAAGGGAGAGAGTCATTTCTCTGGCTATTTCCTAGATACTCAAAGGCTGGCTGAAGTTCTCCTTCAGGAAAGACGTATTTCCCTTGAAAAAGCCGCAGAAAGGCTCAACACTCCTGTTAAGAAAATGAAAGAAATTGAACATGGAAAAGTTACTGAAAAGTATATTGATTATCTGATAAAAGATGTTGAAACTACTCAGGCTGTGTATGAAAAGCTTGTTAAGGAGCTTGACGTTTACCAGATCCATGTACCCATAACAAAAATCTTTAGCGAGGCTTCCATTGGGAAATATGCTCTCAGCCAGTTAGGGGTTAAACCTTTCCTAGAACTGAACCCAGATTTTCCAGATTTGATTATTGGGAACATGATGACTTCATATTTCGGAGGAAGAACAGAATGTAAAATCAGGAAGGAGCCAATAAAGGTTACAGTTCTTGATTTTACAAGCATGTACCCTACAGTTACAATGTTAATGAACCTCTGGAAGTACATCATAGCTGAAAGCCTAGTGTCTCAACCATTTAATTATTAGTCATCATTATAAACGTTGAATCCTTTTATACCTTCATGCTACAGATTCAACTTGCAGATAATGAGGTAAATTTCCTTCAGGATTTTGTGAGAAAAGGACGTAAAAGCGCAAGAGAACTAACTCGAGCCCGTATTCTCCTTCTATCAAACCAGCAAACAGAAATCACTGAAATCGTGAAAATATTAGGTATTTCCAGGAGTACCACTTTGAATATACGGAAAAGATACCTTGATGAAGGTCTCCCCAATGCTCTTTTTGACAAATCAAGATCTGGTCAACCTATAAAATACACTGAAAAACATGTTGCAGAAGTAATCGCTTTAGCCTGCAGCAGTTCCCCTGATGGAAGCAAAAGATGGTCTCTTTCCCTGCTTACTGAAGAACTTAGGAAAAAAGAAGGATTTGAAACTATAGGTAAAGAGAGTGTCAGGCTTATTTTGAAAAAAGCAAAACTAAACCTTGGTTAAGACGGATGTGGTGTATTCAGACTATCGATACTGAATATAGAGACAGGATGTATGACATTCTTAGTCTGTATGAAGAGGATTATGATCCTAAAAAACCTCTTATCTGTCTTGACGAGAAGCCTAAGCAACTGCTCAGGGATAAAAGAATGAGCATTCCTATGAAGCTTGGAAGTTCAGAAAAATATGATTATGAGTATGTCAGAAACGGAACAGCAAACATATTCATGGCGGTAGAGTTCAAAGCAGGAAAAAGGGTAACTCAGGTAACCAAAAGAAGAACAATGAAGGATTTTGCACAATTCATGAAGATTCTTGTCACAGAAGAATATTCTGAAGCAGAAGTCATCAGACTGGTTACGGATAATCTCAATATCCATAAAGAGAAGTCATTCTACGAAGCATTCTCAGAAGAGGAAGCAAAGAAGATTCTGGACAAGATAGAGTTCCATTACACGCCAAAACATGCAAGCTGGCTCAATGCTGCTGAAATCGAGATCAATGTCATGGATATCGAATGTACAGGAAGAAGGATCGGGGACATCGAGACGCTTAAAAATGAAGTGGATTCATGGACAAAGAGAAGGAATGAACACAAAAGGAAAATTGAATGGAAGTTTACAAGGAAGAATGCAGATGAGAAAATGTCAAAGTATTATGTGAAATAATTAAATGGTCATGACACTAGAAATTCAGGATATAACAGAAGAAACCATAGGATTTGTTTCAAAAGTAAAACTTTCAGACCTTCAGAATCAGGATACATGGAAAAAGCTTGTTGTTATGGTCAAGATTCAGCCCGATGATGATATTTTGCCTGTGAGAATGGATTATAAAGGAAATAATACAGGCTTTAACGTAGGAATCAATTATCTGAGTTCTAACTCAGAGATGTGGTATTCTTTACCGGATGTTATAGGCTCATATCTCCTTACCGGCAAAGCTCCAAAAATTATAGAAGCTGTAAAATTTGTTCCTAAAGGAGCACAGAAGGGTTTAAGGAAATCTGGGGTTCTTGGAATTGATATTGATCCGTTAAAGGATAATGTTGTTCAGGTTCTTGTAGAAGAGAGGCAGAAGATTAAGGAAAAATTAAAAAAGACTGATAAAAATGCTCCTGAACTTCAGCATTTATCAAGCAGAGCCCAGGCTATCAAGATTCTTGTAAATGCTCTCAGTTATGGAATCTTTATTGAGCTTAACCCAGAAGATAAGAAAAGTGAGTTTCAGGTTTATGGTCTTGATAACTTTGTTACTAAGGAAAACAGGTTTGAGAAGTCAGGCAAATATTTTCATCCTCTCCTGGCTGTTATGATTACTTCAGGAGCCAGGCTTTTTTTAACAATGGCTGAAGCCAGGTTAAAAGAGCTCGGTGCTATTCACGCTTACATGGATACTGATTCTGTGTTTGTGCCTCCTGATAAAGCTCAGGAGCTCGCAGAGTTTTTTCAGCCTCTTAATCCTTACAACATGGATATTCCATTGCTTAAACCTGAGAAAAAGGATCTCTGGTTCTATGGAATTGCTTCTAAAAGATATGCTCTATACTACTATGAGAACGGAAAAATCAAGTTTATGGAAGATGAAAGGTCTTACAAACTTCATGGGCTTGGGCATTTAACAAACCCCTTCCCTAACTCAGTTGAAGATTGGCAGGCTGAAATCTGGCAGGATATCCTTAAACTGCATTATAGGCTGATTACTGAAAGAGATATTGAAGAGAAATATTCTAACCTTTATGCAATTTCTCAGCTTACTGTTAGCACTTCTATTGTATTAAGCAGATTTAAAAAACTAAATGAGAGGAAACCCTGGAAAGAACAGATTAAACCTTTTAACTTCTTCCTTGTAAGCTTCCAAGTAATTATAGAAGATGATAAGGCTGTTAAGCCTCTCGCTCCATTTACAAAGGATTATCAGAAAATCGTTTATGAGCCCTTCATTGATTATGACTCAGGAGAAGTTAAGGAAGGATCTCAATATTTCAAGCCATTAAGCAGGACTATTTTGCATTATGTTGAGCATATGGAAAATAAGTTTGATGGAGACATAGGAGTTTTAAAGAGAAAACATATTCAGGCTGAGGGGTTGGTTTACATTGGGAAAGAAGCCAATAATATTGAAGATCAGCCTTTGGATGTAATAGGAGCTCAAGTTTTCGTTAATGAGGAAGAAATTAAGCAGAAGATTTTGGGTTTAACTCCTGAAGAGGCACGGAAGTTAGGGGTTAAACATAGGAGTACTTTGAAGAGGATGAAAGATAGAATTATGAAGGACGGTAAAATAAGTTTGGACACGAAAGAAGTAAAGAAACTTCTAAACAGAATATGAGCCACTTATCGAGCCTATTGCAAACTCAAAATTATCTCTCAGAATCCTCATTTTGAATAGTTAAAGGAACTCTATCATGACATCTCTAGAACGATTATCATTACTTAACAACAAAGTTGTTTTTGGAATGAGTTGTTTTAAGTGAATATAGGAATTAATTTCAATTTTTATCAAATAACTTCCATATTTCGGTTTTTAAGTTAAATACTATAAGCAACCATCCTGCGAATATTAAAAAAAAAGTAACCCCTCTATATTTAATCATAGTTTCATAATCCAAAAGCAGCATAAATAATGGTAAGAATAAACCAAGCAACGAAAATACAAATAACAATAAAAGGTTATTTTTTAGACTCATAATGTCGCTATTTATTAGCATATTCTCTTTACTTGCAACGATATCTTTGTAAAATTCAAGCTCTACTTTTTTTATTGAAATCTCTTCTTTATAGCGAGAATAGTTTTCTAATTTTATTCTATCATTTTCGATGTCTTCTCTTGACATCATTTTTGGAAGAGGAGGTGTCATTAAACTTTCGTAGTTAATTGGTTGTGTCAGAGCTAAGCCAAAAAAAGGGTTCTTTTGACGTTTTGCTTCCTTTTTCTTAACCTCTAAAAATATATTATACCTTTCTTCAAAAATAGATCTGTTCATAAGTTTATATTCATCATCTTTTATTGCTTTATCATAAAGTAACTTTGGGTCTGTTGGATTCTTCAAATCTATTGATCTTAACGAATCTTTTAAGTAACTATCAACTAGTTCTTCGGCGGCTTCTCTCACTTCCTCTAAATAATTGTCATTATACTCTTGTTCAAAGGCTTCTTTAGAGATATTTTTAAGTTCTTCGACTAATATAGATTTTTTATAAACTGTCTCCAAACTTGGAGGATTATTTGGGTCTATTGTAAGTTTGATAAAATTTAAAAACTCTCTTACTGTATTGCAATCATTCTCAAAATCTATATTACTAACATATTCCATTTTTGGCTTAATTTGCTGAGTTATTAAATCAATTCTCCTTTTATAATCAGAAATCTCATTATGAAGTTGGTCAATAAGAGATTTTTGATTTATAAGTTTCGTTGTTAGGAAAGCACCCATAAGCCCAACTATTGCGGCTGCACATTGAGCCGAAGAACTATAAAACCAATTTGGATCTATTTTTATAGGTTCAGTTTGTGAAATTAAGTTTGTCGCGTTTTGTGTAATGTTCACCACTGAGTTTTTTAAAATAAGTGATGAATTTGTTAAAAGTTCTGAAGAGCTATTCGATACATTTGTAGAGAAGTTACTAATCGAGATATTATTAGCCAAGTAATCTTTCACTATTCGATTCATCTGCAATAAAGAAAACAAGTAATCTAAATATAAATTTCTATATTTTTCTGAGAACTGATATCTCAGTAGCACAAAGGTATTTTTGGGCAATTGTAAAATTGATTTTTATTAATGTGCCTCTATAGAAACGAACAATTTTTGATTAGGGAAACTTTAGAAATGTAATAGTTGTGCAAAAAATCGTACAAAACAGCGTTGCGTTTTTTGAAGATACCTATTACCCAAAAATTAAGTGCGAGAGGTGCGATTCGAACGCACGAACTCCTACAAGACCAGGCTCTGAACCTGGCGCCTTTGACCTGGCTGGGCAACTCTCGCATGTTGGTGTGTTTACAGTTAAATATAATATAGTCCTATATGTAATTCTCTGAATCCAGCGCCTTTGACCTGGCTGGGCAACTCTCGCACGATGTGGCTTATGTTCAGCAGCACATAGTAGTGCTCTTTGTTCTTATACTTTTTCCTTGAAAGCCTTCTCGGAAGGTGAAAAAACCCGATAACTTCTAATATATATTTATTTCATATGAGTCCTCTCAATCATAGAGGAGAAATATAGAGGAGAAATTGATGAAATTTTATCTCATCAATTTCAGGATAAGGGCTTTCTGCGCGTGAAGGCGGTTTTCTGCCTCTTCGAAGATCACGGAGTTTGGGCCGTCCATAACTTCGTCCGTGATTTCAAGGCCTCTCCTGGCAGGAAGGCAGTGCATTACTATTACATCCGGTTTTGCGACTCCGAGGAGTTCGGTGTTGACCTGGAAAGAACCAAAATCTTTCAGGCGCTTTTCCTGCTCTGCTTCGTCCCCCATGGAGACCCAGACATCAGTATAGATTATATCTGCGTCTTTTGCGGCAGTTTTGGGGTCATCTGTTATTGAGAATTTGCCTCCCAGGGCTTTCGCTTTCTCGAGGAACTCGGCTCCGGGTTCGTAACCTTCAGGGCAGGCAATGACAAACTCCATTCCCATGATTGCAGAGCCCAGGAGAGCGGAATTGCAGACATTGTTCCCGTCTCCTATCCAGGCGAACTTCAGGCCTTCAAACCTGTTTTTATATTCCATGATGGTCATGAAATCGCCAAGGATCTGGCATGGGTGTTCCCGGTCCGAGAGGGCATTTATCACGGGTATGGTCGAGAATCTGGCAAGCTTTTCCACGGTGTCATGGCTCATAACCCTTGCCATGATCCCGTGCAGGTATCCCGAAAGGGTCCTGGCTGTATCTTCAATTGTCTCACCTCTTCCTACCTGGATATCCCTGGAGTTAAGGTAAAGGGCGTGTCCTCCGAAATCGCTCATTGCAACCTCAAAGGATACCCTTGTCCTTGTGGAGGATTTTTCGAAAATCATTCCAAGGCTTTTATGTTTCAGGTACTCGGTAGGTTCTCCCGCCTTACGTTTTTTCTTCAGGTCCGCTGCCGATTCAAGGAGTTCGTATATCTCCTCCCTGGACAGGTCAGTTATAGAAAGTACATCTCTCTTCATCGTCTCAAATCCCGACTTCTTTACGGCTGAGTTTAAACTTCTGGCTGAAACCAAACTTTAAATCTGGGCTTTATTTCCAGGCTCTGTTTTGTTTCCAGGCTTTATTATTACTGCATAGTACTTATTTACACATATTTAGATGCGGCACTTATGCATAGTTTTTAACAATCAGCCTCTAAGTTCTTTCATATGGTCTATTCTTTTCTGGATAAGACTCGCTGTGCCTATATCTCTCCTGAAGAAAAGTTCACCCTGAATATTTTCAAGAGCATTCTGAGCGACTTTCTCTGCAGCCTCTATTGTTTCTGCACACCCGACAACAGCAACGGCGCGGGAAGTGGTGGTATAAATTTTCCCTTCTTTTTCATACACACTTGCATAGTAAACTGAAGCTTCCCCTATATCTCCTACAATCACTTCGCTGTCTTTTTTCGGGTTATCCGGGTAGCCTGCAGGAACTGCGTATTTGCAGACTGTAGCTTTCCTGCTGAATTTCACAGGCAGGTCTCCAAGGGTTCCTTTTGTCACGGCAGACATTATTTCTACAAAATCAGTCTCTATAAGGGGAATAACGTTCATGGCTTCAGGATCTCCGAACCTGGCATTGAACTCCACGACTTTTGGGCCTCTGGATGTAAGGATAAACTGCCCGTAAAGAATCCCCTGGTATCCCGTTCCGGTTTCCTCACGAAGGGCTGTTACGGTATGCTGCATAATCTTTTTTGCCTTCTCGATATCTTCCGGGACCATGAAAGGAAGGATCTCTCCTGCATCCGTGTAAGAGCCCATGCCGCCAGTATTTGGCCCGATGTCCCCTTCATAAGCCCTCTTATGGTCCTGCACTGCAGGGAAAAAGGCAAGGTTTTTTCCGTCAACAAAAGCCTGGAGGGTAAATTCTTCTCCTATGAAACGCTCCTCAATAACAACAGGTCCCTTTTCCAGAAGCTCGCTTGTGTATTCCCTGGCAGCTTTGATGTCAGGTAGCTGGTCGCCCATGACTTTTACACCTTTGCCGCCTGTAAGTCCCGAGGGCTTAACTGCAACGTCACCAAGCTTTTCAATGAAAGCGTGTGCAGGAGCTTCTTCCGTAAAAACCTCATAGGCAGGGCAGCCTTCGATCCCGTATTTCTTCATGAAATTTCTTGCCCACGCCTTGTCAAATTCAATAATTGCACAGGCTTTTTTAGGTCCTACAACGGGAATTCCGGCATCCCATAGGGCATCTGCAACTCCTGCTGCAAGGGGAGCTTCAGGCCCCACAAAAGCCATTTCTATCTTCCTGGCTTTTGCATATTCGACAACTTTTTCAACCTCTGTTTCTTTTTCGAGCAGGAAGTCCTCACAGAGGGCGGCAATTCCCGGATTTTTCTTTGCCATTAACGCATAAAGGATTGGGTTATGCTTGCTTTTCTTAATTCCTTCGGCAATAGCGTGCTCCCTTCCGCCGCCGCCGATAAGCAAAATTTTCATTTTCATTCTCCTTGTTCAAAAAAATTTATTTTTCAATTGAAATTTGTTCTTAATGCCTTTGAGGAAATATCGTGAAAAAAAAGGTAATGGATTATGGAACTCACAAGACCTTTCTTTCAATTTAAAAATATTTTCATTTTTATAAATGATATTTTTAGCCAGCAACACAATAAAGGATTTCCTAATTCTCTATTTCTTTTGATAAATATCTTCTCATTGTTAAGCTTCTTATTTATATAAAAATCCTGCAAGTTTTAATTTCTCTTTAGAGTCCTGTTTTTTATCTTCTTTAATATCTTTCTCTTAATACTTTTTATCAGTTTAGGATTGGAATAATCACACTTTAAGCCTATCAACTGAATGCAAAAGTAGAAACATTCCAAGTATCTATAAAAACATAAAATCTAATTTACCTGAGATCTGCTAAATATAAAAAATGAACCAGATTCTTCAAAAGGTGACATCTATGAATCAAAATCCGTATGAGATCTTCCAGAACGAATGCCCGGAAGTTGCAGCACGTTTTAACGACCTCATTGAAGCGCAAAAGGCTTTAAAAGGTCTCGATGCTAAATCAAAGCAGCTAATCAACATCGCTATCCAGACAGCTAACCGAAACCCAAGAGGTGTGCAGATGCATGCCATGATGGCAAAGAACGAAGGCGCAACTCGCGATGAAATTGTCGGCGCTGTGGTATTAAACCTTCATCATTCCGGTTTTGCATCAGTTCTTGACTGCCTGCCTGCTGCAATAAAAGGTTTTGAAGGTAAATTTTAAATGTTATTATTATTATTATTATTATTATTACTATTACTATTACTATTATTACAATATTACAATATTACAATATTATTACTGTCATTATTATTCCAATTTATAAGGATCCTAATTTTATTAAATAGAGATTCAGGAAAGTGCTACTGCACTTTCTTTATTTCAACAGGTCGCTTGCACTTACAAGAGGCACAAGTTCGACATCTGCTTCTTTCAGTTTTTCCCCTGCCCCTTCTTCTCTGTCCACTACTGTGATAACGTATTTTAAACTGGCTCCTGCTTCTCTGACAACCTCGATCGCATCTCTCACCGAGCCCCCGCTGGTTGTTACGTCTTCAAGCATTACAAGCCTGTCCTCGGGTTTCAGGTCTCCAACAAACCTGCTTTTTGTGCCGTAGTCCTTGACGGATTTTCTCACAATCAGAAGTGGGAGTTCAGTCTCCAGGGAAACAGCGGTTGCCAGAGGGACTCCTCCGAGTTCCACACCTGCAACTGTATCCACATCCATTTCTTTTATCCTGAGGGCTGCCTGCCTGGCAATTATTTTCAGGGTTTTCGGGTCCGTGCTGGCTTTCTTGATGTCTATATAATACTTGCTTTTCTTTCCCGAAGCAAGTGTGAAGTCCCCGTAACGGACAGCTCCGCAGGCTTTCAGGGCTGCGATAAGTTCCTGTTTCTGTTGTTCAAAATTATTTCCTGTTTCTGAATTTGTTTTGCTCATTTTCTCACCGGTATTTGCAGCCTTATTAATGCTATATGTGTTTTCTTAGATTTTTCCTGTAAGGATATTATTAAATTCCCCGGAAATTTTCACCACGGTTCTTTCTTTACACCTATAAAATATCCGATTATGTTTGTCGTAAGATGTAGTAGAGGCGTTATTATAATAACTGTAAGCATGATTCCCGGAGTAAAATTACTCACGAACCACTCCGGGGCAGCAAGGTATGTAAATACCCAGGCTCCGACCACAAAGTCAAGCTGGTCCACGAGAGGCAGTGACGCTCCCCTTTTCAGTCCCATCCTGCGTTTGAAAAAGCTCTTGAACATGTCCCCGAAAAGCGCACCTGAAGCAAGGGCAAGCACAACTATCAACGAACTTGTATAATCCGGGCCGAATCCGGGCATTTCGATTCCCAGTATCTCAAACCCTCTGAAACTCAGCCATACCTCAACACAGCCTGCAAGAAACCCGCAAAATATGCCTGAAAAGAGCCCTCTATATGTCTTTCCGTCTCCGAGGATCCTTCTCCCGTCTTTATATGTCCTGCCTCCATCAATCGGTTTTCCGCCCCCGAAAACAGCTGCGAAGGGATTGGAAAGGTAAGCAGGGATCATCAGCCAGAACGCTTTGATTATCAGCTCTATCGTGGTATCATCTCTTTAATTCCTTGTTACTTTTTTCCGGGGCAGAAGTTAATCCTTCCCACACCCTTATCCATCTTATTTTTTTCTTCATAGCCAGCAAAAGATGGAGTAATTAAACTCTCGCTGTTTTCTTCAGAAATCCTTTATTTTCATGTATGTTTAAATAATGGGCTTAAGTAAATATTATCCCTATTTAATTGTATTTATTTTATTAAGTTGTATATTTTATTCACACTCTCAAGGTTTTTTATGAAAAGACTGAATGATATCCTTACACTTCGAAACACTCTATTTGCTACAGTCTCGGTGCTGACCCTGCTTGCCGCCCTGATCACGATGGGGCTTTTAACCCCTTTTATCGTCAGGCTCGGTACAGGAGAAGAAATTCTTCTTGATGCCGCTTATTTTAATTTGCGGGCAGCTCTGCCCACTCTTGCCCTTGTAATGCTGCTCACCCTCTGCCTCCTCATAAAGAGTGCAGGGAAAAAGGCAGGCCTCCTGGTATTTGGGCTGGGAATTGCAGGGTCCGCATTTTCGGCTGCATTTTCCCTGTTTTCCAGTCTGCCTGTTAATATTTCTTTTCCGGTCCTTATAGCGGCATTTTTTGCAGTTGTATACAGACTTCTTTCTTTAAAGGAAAAAAGCCTGAAAGGAATTCTCCGGAAAGCAGGGCCTCATATTATCCACCTGGGGGCAGTCCTGCTCCTTGTCGGGATCATATTCAGCACAAATATGAACCTTGAGGATTCTGCAGTGGTACCTGTCGGAGAAATGGCTACTTTTAAGCCTATGGGTTACAGCGTCCTTATCACTGATATAATATCCGGGGTCGAAGGGGAACCCTATGGCGGTCATTCTGGTTCTTCTTACGTAAGCACGATTTATTTTGATGTGTACAGATGGGGGCAGCCTTTTGACAGCGGGCAGGTAAGGTATATAAGCGACTTTAAATGGCAGCAGTCCTACACCGAGACCTATATCCGCAGGGGGCTTCTGGAAGAACTTTTTATCGCCCCTAAATCCATAGACACGGAAGCACGGGCCGTGGAACTTTACATTCGAAAGGTGCCTTTTATGAGCTCTCTCTGGGGAGGGTTTTATCTGATGGTGCTGGGAGTTCTGATCCTTTTCATTTCGGGTTCTCTGGAAGGGGAAAAAGCACTCCAGAAAATGAGCTTTGCGGAAACTGTCCTTTCGAAAGAGCTTCCTGAGGAAATAAAAACGAGAACTGAAAAATGAAATTAAATAGAACCGGGCTGGTAAAACAATGCATGACACGGGTGTGCAGATGGTGATTGTATGAATACTGGAATGGGGCTCATCTGGATAGCCGGAGCTTCAGGGCTGCTTGCTTTTTTTACTTCCCTGCTTTACTTCTTGAAGCAGGATAAAAAATTTATGATCCTCTCACAAAAACTGGAATTTGCAGCAGGAGCAGGAATAATCATTGCGATATCCCTGCTTGTTTATCACTTAGTTGGGGTTGATACCGAATACGGTTATGTTTTTCAACACTCCAGCGCTGACCTCGCCTTGAAGTACAGGTTCTCAGCACTCTGGGCAGGTCAGGAAGGGTCTTTTCTGGTCTGGACAGGCTTTATCTTCATAATGATTGCAGCCACGCGTTTCACACGAGCAGGAAAAGTACTCGGAGAGACGGAGCTTTTTGCACTTATGAAGTCAGTTTCCCTATTTGTAGCTTCTGCATTTTTGCTTCTTCTGGTATTGAAAAATCCTTTCTCAATGTATTATCTAACATGGGCAGGAGTGCCTGAAGTTACAAACTGGAATCTGTTTGCAGAGCCTTTTGTTGCTTCTTACGGACAGGGCATGAACCCTTTGCTCAGGAACTTCTGGATGGCCATACACCCCCCTCTTCTGTTCCTTGGCTATGCAGCTTTTACCCTTCCTTTTGCTGCTGCAATTTCAGGTCTTATCCTCAGGGACAGCAGGTGGCAGGAATTTGCAACCGGATGGATGCGTGTTTCCTGGTTCTTCCTTACAATGGGGATAGGTTCTGGAGCCTTCTGGGCGTATGAGGTACTTGGCTGGGGTGCCTGGTACTGGACCTGGGATCCGGTCGAGACTTCCTCGCTTATCCCCTGGCTTACAGCAACGGCTTATCTGCATGCAAAATTACGGTTCCGCAATGATGAGTACGGCTTCATGCTCCCTATGCTTGCCCTTGTTTCTTTTATTCTGGTAATTTTCTCGACTTTTGTCACAAGAAGCGGGCTGTGGGTATCTGTCCATTCATGGCAGGACTTCACAGCAGAAGGGATGGTTATTGCTCTATTCCTGATTATTATAGCGGGTTCAAGCACAATTCTTCTGGTCAGAAAGTATTTCAGTGAGGATTAAATAAGCAGCCCAGGTAATGTATTGTGAGGAAATTCTCTGGGAAGCAAGTTCACTTGAAAATAAAGGAGATTAATTGAGAAGTGAAGCATATTAATCGAAATCAAAAAAATTAATTGAAAAGTAACTGGAATTGATTGAACATTAAAGCAAATTGATTGAGAATCAAAGCAATAATTGAAAACCAAAGCAGTTAATTGAAAATCAAAGCAATAATTGAAAATTAACTGAAATTAACCCTGGAAAAGATTCCTTAAATTTTGGCTTCATGAAGCTCTTTATTGAGTTTTCTCCCTTTTACAGATCTTTAATTTTTTAACTCTTTTAAGTTTTTTAACTTTATCCCAATTGGGCGCTTTCAGGATAAGACCTCTTAAAGATCGAGAAGAATGTTTCAGATTCACCCGTTTTTCTGGCTAATTGTCTGGTCTGTCTGAAACCGGGATATAAACATTTCTAAATTATCTTTGACGTTTTATTGTCAGGATTTTTGCCTGCAATTTCTTTTATCAGTGCAATTATAATATTTTTGTTGTGATGCCTTCAGGTTTTTATCCGGGTCATGGGATTATTATGTTTCATATAATTAATTATTTTTTCATAAGTTCTAATGTCAGGTGTAGTTGAAAGTTTTTCAATTCCTTTTTAATATATACAACTTTAAATAGTATGAGTACATTATTAAATGTTGGAAATGAATAACCTTCTAATTATATACGTATACAGGTTTAATTACTGAACCGGTACGTATTTTCCCATCAATTTCACAAAACGGTTCTCTGGTGGTCGGTTATGAAAATGTACTGTATTTGTTTTTAATAACCGGTTGTTGGACTTAAAACGTAAACAATCCGCTCGATTGTGAAAAAACGCTTTTTATTTCATTCAAAGTTTTAAAACGGGATAGACTACCATATAAATATTTATATGGAGTAAAACTTTTGAAGTCGGAATTAGCTTTAACAGGTGATTATGAAAGCTACCTTTTAAGGTCTGAATTATAATTGCCTCCAAATTCTTTAACTGACAAAATAAATTATAAAATAGACTATGAAGGGGTTATCATGAAAGACTATGAAGTAAAAGTGCTGGACGAAAACGACCACATTTTTATTGAAACGTTACGAAATCTCGGGATGTCGAGAAACGTTGCCACAACTATGGCATATCTTATGAATGTTGACGAAGCTTCATCCCGTGAAATTGAAATCAGTACCGGACTGAGACAGCCTGAAGTCAGTCTCGCTATGAGGCTCATGCGCAATCAGTCCTGGGTCAACGTACGCTCGGAAAAGAAACCCGGTAAAGGGCGCCCAATAAAGATATATTCCCTTGCAGCCCCTGTTGATGAGATCATAAGCTATTATGAAGATAAAATCTACAAGGAATCTCAGGCAACGATCTCAGCAATTAAAAAACTGAAGGTTATGAGCAAAAAGGTGCCTCTTACTCCCAAGTAAGTAACTCAAAAGGGTTAGTCCATAATGGCTGACAGCCCTTTCGGGAATTCACCATTATGGAAATCAAATCCTTCCATAATATATTTATTTAATTTTTCTTCTTTCTGTTTTCCCATGATATTCAGTTTTTTCGTATCTTTCAAGTTCTTTTCTTTAATTTCTTAGATTTCTTCTCTTTGCTTTCTTAAATCATTCTTTATTTTCTTATACCCTTCTCTCTACTTTCTTAGATCCTTTCCTTTGTTTTTTAAACTCTCTTCTTTAATTTATCATGTCCTATTTATTATGTTCTTTCCTTCACTTTCCAGGGTTTTCTTACAGATGTTCTCGATATGGTTCTCATCGGTATTTTTCCTGGTTACCGAGATTATTGATTCCACTAATAAAGTCGATAACGCGTGGTTGGATCTAATGTTAAATCTAAAACCTGAAGCTGAAAGGCCCACATTGTTAATGACTGCTATAAAAGGAAGACCTCGCAGAAAATTGATCTCACAGAAAACTGATATTGCGAAAGTAAACTTAGAAAAGTAACTTTGTAGAAAATTGATCTTGCAGAAATAATCTTGCAGAAATAATCTTACAGAAAATAATCTTACAGAAAATAATCTTACAGAAAATAATCTTACAGAAATAACCTCAAAGAAATACTCTTACAGAAATAACCTCAAAGAAATAACCTCAAAGAAATACTCTTACAGAAATAACCTCAAAGAAATAACCTCAAAAAAATAACCTTGCAGAAAAATAACCTTTAAAATCTCTCTAAAAAGGGGGAAAAATAAGTCTCAATAAAGAAGGGGCACTGCCCTTAAGGGCAGATCATCCACCTGTTACAACTTTTAATATCGTTAGTTTATCAGAACCTATAGCCCCATCAAGGGGAACAGCATTCCCTCCATTTAATACAAGTACTGTTTCCTGATTTATGTTCAGCTCATCAAGCAGGTCTTCGTAGGTGGCTGTTTCAGCCACTTCTACGGTCTGCTCGACAATCTCTCCAGCTTGAATAGTTATGTGTACTTTTTTACTCACTCTAGTGTTCCACCGCCGCTTACCTGAATTTCGTCTACGATTTCCTTTATTAACTTCTGCTCCAGTTCATATTCTTTTCTAACGCCTTTCCTTTCTGCATTTCTTTTCTGGAACTTTCCTGTCATGGTTAAATCTCCTTACGATTTTTCAGGTTGCAACTTAGTGGGTATAATCTCTTCCAACAAACTCTCTTGTCTTTTCGAGATGTATATCCAATAATTATAATGATCTTTTGTTTTAATTAAGCTTTTGGTTAACGAACTTTTAGGTTAACATTGTCTTGTTTTCATATCACATTGGCGTATTTCTTCCTTACTTCTTAATATTTTTATCTGTTAACAATGCAACTGATTACGTTTGAATGATTAACCTTCTATGCACAAAACTTTCTATTCTCTCTAATAACTAATAATATTTGATCCGGAACAGGTTATCTTATTAAAAGCTGACATTTATTGTGATATCTTTAATTGTTTATGACCTGAATATCCCTGCTTATTAATCTTAGTGGATAAATCCGGACAAAAAGCACACAAATCAAAGAAAAAAGTTAAATGATAATTGGAAAACTAAGGAAAAAAGATTTGATCATAAACATGGTCAATAAAATTATACACCAGCCGGGATTCGAACCCGGGTTCGAGCGTTGGCAACGCCCGGTGATGACCGCTACACTACTGATGTTCCCTGTTTTTTTGGTGCCCAGACCCGGATTCGAACCGGGGACAACTGCCTCTTCAGGGCAGCGCTCTCCCACTGAGCTACCTGGGCAGGCAGATCTGGCAGTAACGTGATAAATGCAGGTTCACTGCCGGATTAATATTTATATGGGCCCGCTGAGATTCGAACTCAGGACCTCCGCCATGTCAAGGCGACGTCATAACCGTCTAGACCACGAGCCCTATGTGATGTCTTATACTCCCTATAACAAGATACATACTTGAAATAAGGATAACTAAAAAAGTTATACACCAGCCGGGATTCGAACCCGGGTTCGAGCGTTGGCAACGCCCGGTGATGACCGCTACACTACTGATGTTCCCTGTTTTTTGGTGCCCAGACCCGGATTCGAACCGGGGACAACTGCCTCTTCAGGGCAGCGCTCTCCCACTGAGCTACCTGGGCAGGCAGATCTAATACTGCAGGTTCCTTTTTAAGAACATATCTTAAAAGAACTGGCAGTATTTTCGTTTTTCGCTTTCCAGAAAAAACTCTGGAAAGGTCCTGACTGTTTTTTCTAAATTCTTAAGTGGGCCCGCTGAGATTCGAACTCAGGACCTCCGCCATGTCAAGGCGACGTCATAACCGTCTAGACCACGAGCCCTCTACAATGTGTATTGCTTCCGTTTCTCGCACGGAAGTGCAACACCATAGTACGCATCATCATTTATATAAGTTTTGGGTGGTTCTGGCTTTTTTTGCTGGATAGAGTCCTGATAAAGCAAAATATCTTGCACTGTTTTGTAACCGATTTATCCATCGATGTGAAGAATGCTAAAAATTAATGCAAGAAAGCGTTGAAAATACAACTGTTTAATAAAGGTAAATGGAGAGCCGGGCAGAGAGCTATTTTATGAAAAACTCAATAATAGGGACGGCTAATTATCTGTTTCTCCATATTCACCGGGGGAATTTCCAATATCTTTAAACGGAACAACCAGGCTAAAATGTGGCAGCATGAATGATAATAGGCCAGAAAGTGACAGGCCAAATATTGAAAGATTAAACATTGAAAGATCGGATACTTATAGATCAGACAGTGATAAATCATACACTAAAAGACTGGATACTGATAAGCCTTACAGTATTATTACTGTCCCAATGGGTCATTCAAACTCTTACCTTATAGTTACAGGAGGTTAGGGAATTCTTGTGGATGCGGGACACCCTGGCAAAATCAAGAACCTCCAAATTGCTCTTGAAAGAAACCACATTAATTTTACCGATATAGTTCTGGTAGTCCTCACCCACACTCATTATGATCATGTGAGTTGCCTTGCCGAAATAAAAGAAAAGAGCGGGGCAAAAATTCTTGTTCATGCAGAGGAAAAAGAATGCCTGGAAAAGGGTACAACTCCCTTTCCTGAGGGCACTTTATGGTTCTCAAGAATCATTTCCCGGATAGGAAACACCTTCATGTTATCAAAGTCAAGATACAAGCCTGTGAGTTCTGATATTGTTGTAAGTGATGAATATGATCTGGACAGGTATATCCCTCACGCAAAAATCATCTCAACTCCAGGCCATACTGCAGGCTCTATCAGTCTTGTTATTAAAAATGAGGTTGCATTCGTTGGTGATACTCTTTTTAATGTCATCCCAGGGACAATTTTCCCTCCTTTTGCAGATGATGTACCTAAACTTTTAAAGAGCTGGGAGGTATTGATTGATTCGGGGTGCAGGACATTTTATCCAGGTCATGGCAGACCCTTAACTTTCAAGAAATTAAAAGATTCCTATGGGAAAATGATTAAAAAATGATAACTGGCACCCTTATTTATATTTGCATTTATGGCTTAATTAACCGGGCAGTGTATTAGAAATTAAAAAAACGAAGCCTTTTCTTCTTACCCTTTAGATTCTTCTTATTCTGATTTTGTTCACCTTTTAATTCTGCTCATTCTTCTAATATAGTGCTTCGATTTCCTGAGTATCATCAGTTTTCCGAATAAACACCAATTTTCCCATCTGGCTGAATACACTCCCATGTACCCTGCATCCAGTTAACCTGTCTCTAAATGAATGGTAAATAGATGGCATCATTCCATCTAAAATATGATGAATACGTTATCTGCGCTGAGGGTAACATGAACGGAGCATCTGCTAATATAGAAGAACACAGGACTATCCTGGAAATTCAGGCAAAAATTGATGCCGGAGAAGCCGTAGTCTTTACAGCTGAAGAAATCAGCTCCAGGATCAGGGCAGGAGAAGAAATAGGGCTCGAAGATGTCGATGTTGTAACCACCGCCACCCGCGGAATCATGAGCGGAACTTATGCAGTTTTCTCATTCAAAGTCTCAGAACCTGACTCTTTTATAAAAGCTTCTGAAGTTTTTCTGAACGGTGTGCCGGCAGTTGTTGGGCCGTGCCCCAACGAAAGGCTCGGGGTTCTTGACATTATAGTACTCGGGACAGCTCACAGTGTATCAGATCCCCGTTATGGAGGTGGGCATCTTTTCCGGGACATGGTGGAAGGAAAAATCATTCGCGTTGACGTAACCACAAATGAAGGCAAGTGTTTCTCCGTAGAGACCTGCCTTTCTGAAATCCCATTTGCACGTCTTTATGCAACCAGACATGCATTTAAAAATTACAGAGCGTTTGTAAATCCCGGTAAGGACCCTATCGACACTATTTTCCATGCCCTGCCTTTTGAAGGGGAGTTCAGGGAGATGACTTTCTGCGGTTGCGGAGAGTTGAACCCCATTGAAAACGTCCCCGGACTCGAGACAATAGGGATCGGGACAAGAGTTCTGATCAACGGGGCTGAAGGTTTTGTCACAGGCCAGGGCACTCGCAGCGTTCCTGATAACCCCAACCTTACCGGTTTTGCGGATCTTCATGATATGGTCCCTGAGTACATGGGCGGCTTTGTAACTTCTGGAGGCCCTGAAATTATCAATACGTGGGCTGTCCCCATCCCTGTACTTTCCAGGAGTATGCTGGAAAATATCCTTAAACTGGACAGCCAGATCCCGCTCAAACTGGTGGACCTGGCGGGCAGGATTCCCCTTTGCGATATAACATACGGGGACGTCTGGGATAACGCAGACCTGAGAGTAAAGTACGATCCAGGAAAATGTATTAACTGCAAGGTTTGCCCTGTGGCTGAGGCGTGTCCAATGGGCGCAGTAAGCAAAGGAGAAAACGGAGCTGAACATAACCCTGAACTCTGCTTTAACTGCGGGCTCTGTATTTCAAGGTGCAGAGGGGAAGCCTTCAGGGCAAACCTGGGTACTGTCAGATGTGAAGCCGGAGGTTGTCTCAGAGATATCAAGGTAACTCTGCGCCAGTCTGACCGTGCAAGGGCAGTAAAAGCCGCACAGGAACTTAAAGAACAGCTTCTTACGGGAAGGTTCAGGCTCACAGAACCGGTTGAGAAAATAAGCTGGAGAGAATAAAGGGTTAAAGAATAAAGCTTGAGAGATTAACCCCTGATCAAATCTCAATAAGCCTGAATCAAACCCTTTTAATTCTTTTTTGCTTCAAGGGCTTCTTTGAATCGCTTTGCGGCACCTTCGGGGCTCAGTGGAATGTTTGGAGCGTTTGTATTTCCCGGCTTCAGGATTACGTGGATCAAAGCCAGCTCTTTCATGTCTCTAAACTTTTTGAATATTTTTATCAGTTCTTCTCTGGCATTTACTTTGGCTGTGTTTGTGATCCCGCAGGCGTTTGCAAATATTTCGAGGTCAATGTACCTGAGAGCGCAGGTTTCCTGGGAACCTGTAGACCCGTAGGCGCCGTTATCAAGGGCAATAATAATGAGGTTTTTCGGGGATTCTTTTGCAATCTCAAGAAGGGCATTTGGGTTCATAAGCAGGCTTCCGTCTCCGTCAAAAGCGACAACTGTTTTTTCGGAACGGAGGGCAATTCCCATACCTATGGAAGAGACAAGCCCCATTGAGCCAAACATATAGAAATTAAGGTCCCTGTCTTTACAGGCATAAAGTTCCTTGCAGGGGACTCCCAGGTTTGTTACAGTAACTTCGTCATCAAGCTCTGAAGCTATTGCGCAGATGGCATCGTTTCTCAGCATTACCGGCTTGAGGACCTCTTTTTTGAGGAAAATACTGCATGTCCTTTCCATAACCTCCGGCTTTTCTGGCATTCCTGCACCCTGCCAGGCGCAGCACTCTGAAGCTTCCCAGACTTTTGGGGAGATCAGGGCTATATGGGGCCTGGAATTTTCAAAGGCGTCACTGATTACATTTTCAATCTGGTGGAGTTTTTCAACCTCATCGATTATTGTGTATGCAAGCCCTGCCCCTTCAAGAATCGCAGGCAGGTGGACTCCGAGAGGAACCTGGGCTTCAATTGCTTCTTTGTAAACACCACGCCAGCTCGTCAGGACAGGCAGGGGTATTTTACAGGTCACGTTCAGGGATTCAAGGGCATTGATCATATTCCCCAGCCCTGTGCTTTGAATCAGCATTAAGGGCTTTCCGCCTGCAAGATAGAACCCGGCGCAAATTCCCACCCCGTTTTCTTCCCTTGTCATCTTGATTTCTGGAAAATTTTTTGAGACCAGGGGAAGCAGATTTTTAATCCTGTCACAGGGCAGGGTTGCCACGAGGTCAATCCCTGCTTTTTTCATGAGTGTTATTACTTCTTCTTCCGGGTTTAACATGCCTATACCTTCTGACGTGCTTATGCTTATGAGTATTCTGAGCCTGTTTTTCTTACAGGTTTCTATTAACAGATTTACACAGATTTTTGTTATGTTTTTTGAAATTTGATTCCGGATGTAATGGAAGTTCAAATCTTCAGTTCATCAAGTGAGACTTCAGAACTGCTGACCGTAACCTCAGGTTCAACCTGGAATAGCGTAAAGTCTTCTTTCAGCCGCTTAAAACCTCCGCCTGCAATATTAAGGAGAATGACATCGTCTTTTTCCACGTTTCCGGCTTCTACGGCTTTTAACAGGGAAGCAGCCGCAACTGCGGAAGGTTCCAGGATGTCTATCCCTTCGAGGGACTCAAAAAGGGCTTTTGCTTCAAGGGCCTCTTCTCTTGTGATGGCATACATTATCCCGTCCGTGTCGACAAGTGCATCATATAGCCCTCCAGTTATGGAATAGGGAGGAGCCCTGTTGGTGAGAACTGTAGCATATGTCTCTTCTATCTGCTTTTTTGCATCCTTCATGTCAATGTCAGGGATGATTTCCCTTCTTCCTGCCTTCCAGGCATTGTACATGGGAACAAATGGGAGGTTCTGGGCAAGCTGGAGTTTTGGAAGCTTTGAGCCGAAACGCCCGTCGTCCCTGAGCCGCAGTGAAGCTTCCCATGCTGACATTCCTCCCGTACCGCTCCCTACAGCCTGGAAATAGTGGTCAGGCATTTTTCCTATGGTCACGGCTGCATCAAGCATTACAGTTCCCATCCCTTCCCTTCTGGCAACGTTTCTTGCCCCTCCTTCAGGAACCATTCCCGGGAGTTTTGCAAGCCTGCCTGCAAGGTTGATAGCATCTGTGTAATCATTACCCGGAGTCATGCTGATAAGATGAATGGAATTAGCAGGTTCTTCAGGAAGCCAGATGCTCGAAACGCCTGAATCCGGGACCACTATATAAGCGTCCGTGCCTGTAAGGGACGAAGAATATGCAAAAGCTCTTCCAGTGTTGCCTGCAGAGGCAAGAACTATGGCTTTTCCGCCTGACTCTTTCAGAAGCTGCATTGTAGGGTGGGCTTCCAGTTCTTTGAAACTGCAGGTTTTAATTAATGCTTCTCTTTCGGGCCAGTACCCGCTGAACCCTATATACAGGTTGGAAAGCCCGAGTTCCTTTGCGAGAGCTTCGCTTTTGTAAGTGATTGGCCCCGCTTCTGTGGTAAGCTCTTCCTGTACAGGGAGCCAGGAATGGAATCTCCCTATTCCGGGCTGGTCTCTAAGTTCCAGCTTTTTTTCAAAGTAATCCGCCCTCAAAAGGGAGTCGTCATTATCACAGGTTAACCTGTATTCCTGTCCGTATTCCCTTCCGCATTTCAGACATTTTAATGTGAATCTTCCCATTGCTATCAAAGAAAATTGGGTTTCTTTTACTAAATATATGTTCCTGAAACATCCGCTTTATATCCTTTATGTGATATTTTTTATTATTAGTTTCCTATTTGAGCTATTTGATTTCGGAGAATGGAAGAAATAAACGCAAATAAATGTAAGAAAAATAAGAAGCTTGAATTAAATAAATCATATAAAGAAATTGTATAAAGAAACTATCTAAAGAAACCAAATAAAGGAATCATACAAATAAATCATAAAAATCATATAAACGAATCATAAATGAAATTGAATTAGTGGACGGCAGGACCGCCACTGAAAATCCAGACTATAATTTCAAACATAGAATATGTCTGGAGTAGCCCTGGCATATTCTATATTTTGCCTTGTCCTGTCGGGATAGACAAGGGTGAGTATATCCGGCTGTATTCCCAGTTCTCTTGAGTCGTGAAGGTAGTATTCATCGTCATGTCTGGAAATGTCGTTTACGTGGATTAATGCACTGGATCTGCCTATCCTGCGGACCTCTATATTTTCAAAATCAAAAAATATATCCTTTATTTTTGGCTCCAGATGCTTGCTCCCGAACATGAACATATAAACCTGGGCAAAAGGGCTCAGATGGTATTTTATCTGGACATTCGCATCCGTCCTGTTAAATTCAATCACCATAGTGTCAATATGGATGTAATTCCCTTCCCCGAACTGCTCCGAGTCTTCTCCCGGTGAGATTTTTGCAGCCATTAAAGCAGCCGAGATTATCAGGGCGATTGTAATTATAGCTTTTACTTTCATGTGTGTAACGCTGTATTGGTTTTCTTTTCTAATATATTTATTTCTTAAAAATTGTAAGCCTATTAAGGAATCTCTCCTGCACCTGCAGTTCTGCAATAACATTAAATAGCGTAAAAATAAAGCTATTCCATACTTCAAACTATCTAAAAATAAATGTGAGAATAAAAGTGAGAATAAAAATGAGGCTGAAAAATGAGCAAAAACATTAACTTCGTCTGCCCGAAATGCGGAAACAGCTCCTACGACATCGGTGAGATCCGCACAACAGGTGGCTTGATCAGCAAGCTTCTCGATATTCAGAATAAAAAATTTACCCATATCACCTGCAAGCGCTGCAAATACACAGAATTCTACCAGGCTGACAGCAGCATGCTCGGAAACATTTTTGATCTTTTCACGTAAAATTTGCAAGTTATGGAGTTTTCAGCGCCCGAGTCCCGTCTCGCCCGAGTCCCGTCTCGCCCGAATTGCGCCTCGGGAGTCCGCTGTCCTTTTCACTCGCTTCGCTCGTTCAAGAGGACTAATTAAAATATTATAACAGTAAGTTTTAGTAAGAAAGCAAAATAATCAAAAAAAGCTCTGACCCCTGCAACAATATTCGCTATTTCGTGTCTTTTTTGTTACGCTCGATGGAGACAATGTTTGTTTTATAAACTCTTATATATAAAAAATTCATGTATGTAAAAAGAGAAACGTTTCTTTGAAGATTTATTCGATTTGCTTCAGAAATCATGTTTCAAATCTTTTCAAGCTTTTCCCGCCTGAGGCTAATTTCTTCCTTGAGCTTCTGATCTCTGGGGTCTTTTTTGCTCAGGATTTCCAGGATTTCAAGAGATTCTTTGAAGTTCTTTTTTGCCGCTTCTTTTTGCTCTTTTTGAGAAAAGAGAATTCCAAGGTTGTTAAGGGTCATTTCTTTATCTGAGAGGTATTCCGTATCTTCAGGGTAGTTTTGAAGGAGCTTTTCATATATTTCCAGGGCTTTTTCGTATTTTTCTTTTGCTTCTTCTATCTGTCCCACGCTAAAAAGCAGTTCCCCGAGATTGTTGAGGGTATTTCCTGCATACATTTGATAAAAGGTGTTTTCCGGGTGGGAATCAAGAAGCTTCTGGCAGATCTCAAGTCCGGTCTCATAGCATTGTTTCGATAGGATAAAGTTGCCAGCTCTCTGAAAAATATTGCCGAGGTTTCCGATATTGTTGAGGTTAAGACGGATGGTGTCTTTATAGAGTTCGTTTCCCGGGTCTTCTGAGAGCAGTTTATAGCTGATTTTTAAGGAAAAAACGTAAGTATCCAGAGCTTCTTCAAGCCTGCCAAGGGACTGAAGGATCTGACCCCTCGCTTTTAAGGTGTGGAACAAAATAGCGTCACTTTTTGCTTCCTGTGCGGCATTTTCAGCTTTCTGGAGCGCTTCAAGGGATTCTTCGGGCTTTCCTTCCTGCATCAGGTCAATTGTTCTGTTAAAATGTTTTACTGCTTCTTCTCTCAGTCTATCGGGCTTCTCAGGCATATTAAAAAAAGGACTTTTATTGCCTTATAGATTATGTTATCGAATTCGTTTTTTCTTCCTGTTCCTTTCTTTTCCCAACTTTTTATATATTATTAAAAACTATATAATAAATATAACAGGTATTAAAGTTTTAATAGATATTGGAGTTTTATACCTTTCTTAAACGCGAGTTTTCTGGATATTTTACTGTTCATCTACATTGAAGGGGTACTTACAGGCAGGGCAGTATGGATCGGGAGACAGAGAAAGAGAAAATGGACAGAAGTTCATACAGGACTGGCAGTAAGGCTGATGGAAAAGGCAGGTATGAAAAATTCTTAATTACATTAATCGGAATCCTGCTCGCGGCTATCTTTTTCTATACCCTTTACATAGGTCAGCTTCTCTGGGGTATAATCATTGATATCCTTATCTTGAGGATTTACTTCCTTGTGCAGCAGGAAAGGCGTTATTTCACCGAATGCGACCTGAACGAGGATGAAGCCGGAACTCCTCACGACCCCGGAACAAAGAGAAAGGTCAGGCTTGCAAATATCCTGATCACTTTATTTGTTCTCGGGCTTGTAGTTTACTCTTATTTTACTCTCCAGTTTATATGGGGGGTGGTCGTCGGGCTGATGGTTCTCCTTTATGTTCACATGCTGCTGTTTTCCGGAAAAAACCTTTGAAGGACTTTCAAAGCCCTTTCAGTCTTTCCTCTGTCAGGGCGATGGCTTCTTTAACCTTCTCATTTTCAGGCTGCTGGTCCAGCAGACTTTCCTGCAATTCCAGAGCTTTTTCAAGTTTCTCTTTTGCCGCTCCAGACTCTTCAGGCACCTGATGTTTGAGGCAACCTCCTAACTGGCTGAGCGCGACTGAAAGTTCTGCCTGATAACCGAGGTTGTCGGGCTTCTCTTTATAAAGTTTTTCGTAAATTTCAATAGCTTCTCTCAGGATTTCACAGGCTTTTTCGAGGGAGCCGGATTCCATAAGAAGTTCACCGTAATTGTTCAGGTTTTCTCCGGCATAAGATTGGTATACAGCATTCTGAGGGTCCTTTTTGATCAGATCAAAATAAATTTTTCGGGCTTGAGAATAATATTCGTCAGCTTTATCAATTTCGCTTTTCTTTTTCAGGAGATTTCCAGTATTGCTCAGGGTTGTACCCATGTAATGCTGGTAATCAGCATTTTCCGGGTCAGTTTTCAGGAGATCTGAACCCGCTTCAAGGGCTTTTTCATAAGCTTCAAGAGCCTGGTCGTATTCTTTTGCCGAATAGAGAATGCCCCCGCGGGTAAAAAGGATATAATAGAGAGCATCTGTTGATTTCGACTGCCTTGCAGATGTTTCGGCTTTATCCAGAGTCTCTAGAGCTTTATCCAGTTTTCCTTTCTTGATCTGGCTTACAGCACTGTGAATCTGCTTTAGAAGGAGAAGATTTTTTACCTTGCTTCTGGCCATGAAAGAGAATTCCTTCCTGTTTTTTAAATAACTGTCGATATCGATTGTGAGGCACTGGATAAACTCCTCAATACAGAGTTTCAGGTCAGGTGATGTTTATATAGGGGATATCGCATATTCATGTAAAAAATATCCTGCAAATTCTCCTGTGCATTAATTTGATATTTAATTTTTCCGTCCAGAACTTCGGATCTAATATTAACCAGCAAATAGTATATAATGAAAGGCTTCTATATACTGTATGTACAGTGGTAGGTTAATTTTATATACAGTAAGTTTATATAATTAGCCGAAGTATGGATGGGGTTACAGTAACTTCAGGAATCTGTTATTGTAACAGCCGCTTTTCCCGTTATTCTACTCAGATTTATTGTTTTTTCAAAAGCGTCAAGTATATAATCTCGATCAGATAACGTCTATCAAATAACGTTCGAATATGTGAGCTAACCATGGTGTATAATAATAATCAGAACATAGACGGATCTTCGGAGAATATGGACAGGCAGGCCCATAAAATGGAAGAGCCTGTTCCGAAAGTTGATCCGTCTGCGGCCGACCAGACAAAGGATGAGCCTAACAAGGTCATGGCCGAGTCTGAGTTACATGAAGATATAGATGAAGATGTTGACATCGGCTTCCAGTTTGAAGACACTTCAAATATAGAGGTCCCCAAGCTCCTTATTGACCAGGTGCTGGGTCAGGAACACGCAGTGGAGGTCGTGAGGAAGGCCGCCAGCCAGAGGCGTCACATCATGATGATAGGGACTCCAGGTACAGGAAAGTCCCTGCTTGCAAAAGCAATGGCAGAACTTCTTCCTAAAGAGGAGCTCAAGGATATCCTTGTATATCCCAATCTTGAGGATCTCAATAACCCCAAGATAAGAGAGGTTCCGGCCGGAAAAGGTAGAGAAATTGTCATGGCTCACAAGATGGAAGCAAGAAAGAAAGCCCAGGCACGGAACATGCTTATGATGCTCTTTGTTGTGGGTATTATTATCTATTCTTATTTCGTCTCCCAGCTTCTCTGGGGTATTATTGCAGGCATATTGATTCTCATGTTAACCCGCCAGTTCCTTCCCAAAGAGGAAATGATGATTCCGAAAATGGCGGTTTCAAATTATGATAAGGAGCACGCACCTTACATCGATGCAACCGGAGCCCACGCCGGAGCTCTGCTTGGTGATGTCAGGCACGACCCGTTCCAGTCCGGAGGGCTTGAGACCCCTGCACATGACAGGGTAGAAGCCGGAGACATTCACAAAGCCCACAAAGGTGTGCTTTTCATTGACGAAATCAACACTCTCAGGCTTGAGTCACAGCAGAGCCTCCTGACCGCGCTTCAGGAAAAGGAATACCCGATTACCGGGCAGTCCGAAAGAAGCTCCGGAGCTCTTGTTAAGACCGAGCCTGTACCCTGTGACTTTATTATGGTCTCTGCAGGGAACCTGGACGCTGTTCAGAAAATGCACCCCGCACTCAGGTCAAGGATAAAAGGTTACGGGTATGAAGTCTACATGCGGGACTCCATGGAAGACACACATGAAAACCGGAAGAAACTTGTCCGCTTCGTTGCCCAGGAAGTCATGAGAGACGGTCACATCCCTCACTTTGACGAGGGAGCTGTAGAAGAAGTGATAAGGGAAGCTAGAAGGCGTGCAGGCAGGAAAGGCCACCTTACCCTCAAACTCCGTGACCTCGGAGGGCTTGTGCGTGTTGCAGGCGATATTGCCCACTCCGAAGGCGCTCCGCTTACAACTTCCGAGCATGTTCTTGCGGCAAAGAGGATTGCAAGGTCCATAGAACAGCAGCTTGCAGACAGCTACCTCGAACAGCGCAAGGAATATGAGTCTTTCCTCAGGAAAGGTTCCGCTGTCGGAAGAGTCAACGGGCTTGCAGTTATGGGCGGAGATTCGGGAATCGTACTTCCGATTGTATCCGAAGTCACCCCTGCCCTTTCCGGAGCAGAGGGGCGAATTATTGCTACAGGTAAACTCAAGACTATTGCAAAAGAAGCTGTGCAGAACGTATCCGCAGTTATCAAGAATATGACAGGCACGGATGTCTCGCGCCATGATGTCCACATTCAGTTTGTTGGGACATATGAAGGTGTGGAAGGAGACAGTGCATCGGTTTCCATAGCAACTGCAGTAATTTCTGCCATTGAAAAGATTCCTGTGGATCAGACTGTCGCAATGACCGGTTCTCTTTCTGTAAGGGGAGATGTCCTGCCTGTTGGCGGTGTCACCTACAAGATCGAGGCAGCAGCCCAGGCCGGCATGAAGAAAGTCATCATACCCAAAGCCAACGAGGCAGATGTTCTTGTTGAAAAGGCATACAGGGAAAAGATCCAGATCATTCCTGTTTCCTCAATAGCCGAAGTAATGGAACACAGCCTTGTGGGTCCGAGAAAGAATACAATTATTGAAAAACTCAAAAATATTACAAAACTAAGTTTCGACATCCCGGAAGTATCACCCGCTTCCGTACAGGCTATTAATCTCTTCGGGTGCAGGAACTGATCATGAATAGTATTATGCAGGACATTAAATTTTATGACTGCAGGGTGATAGAAGGCAGTTCCACTTCTATCGTCCTGGATAACGGAAAGATAGAAGAAATATCCCGAAACTTCACAAAGGGGGCCGGAATAAGGGCCCTCTGCGGAGGTTCCTGGGGCTATACGGCTGTTGAAGGGGATATTAACCTTAAACGCGGGGTCGACACGGCCTCAAAACTTGCTTTTTCTATGAATGCGAGCACCCCCAAAGAAGATGTAGAACTTGCAGCCGTGGATTCTCCTGAAGTAAGGGATCTTCCTGAGGTAAGGACTAACCCTAGAGATATTGCAATTGAAGAAAAAGTAAGCCTTTTGAAGAGTATTGAAGAACACGCAAAGCTTGAAGGTGTTCACAGTACAAAGGTAATGTATCTCGAGTCTGAGTTTAAAGTTGATTACCGGAACTCCGAAGGTCTGGAATGTGAATATGAGCTTTTAAATGTCGGTTTTGCAGTCTCTGCCGTTGCTTCGGAAAACGGCGTTTATCAGGCAGGCAGGGAAAGCCGTTTCGGGTACGGTTATGAGCTTTTTGAAAACGAAAATGTTCTCGAACTTGCCGGAAAAGCGGGAAAGACCGCGCTTGAACTCTTAAAAGCTAAAACACCTAAAGGCGGGGAAATGCCTGTGGTGCTTGACCAGGAGCTGGCAGGCGTATTTGCCCATGAAGCCGTGGGGCATGCTTCAGAAGCCGACCTTGTGCTTGAAGGTGATTCCATTCTTGAAAACAGGATAGGAGAACAGATCGCATCTCCGCTTATTAACATTATTGACGACCCGACTCTGCATGAGTTTGGATATTATCCTTTTGATGCAGAAGGTTCGGAGTCAAAAAGGACTGAGATAATAAAGGACGGAATTTTTAACTCTTATCTCCACTCCCGGGAAACAGCAGCCAAACTTGGAGGAACTCCGGGAAACTGCAGGGCTCAGGGTTATTCCATGCCCGTTGTCAGGATGAGCAACACATTCATTGACAACGGAGATTCCAGGTTTGAAGAGATGCTCGAGGAAGTAAAGGACGGCATGTACCTTATAGGGTCAAGAGGCGGACAGGTAAACACCGGAGAAGGTATATTCCAGTTCAATGCCGAAAAAGGGTACCTTATAAAAAACGGAGAGCTTACCGGGCTCTTAAGGGACGTCTCTCTTTCAGGAAAGACGCTTGAAATCCTTAACCATGTGACCCTAGTCGGCAACGACCTGAAAATGACTGCCGGACGATGCGGAAAAGCCGGACAGCTTGTACCTGTGTCTGACGGGTCCCCACATATTGCCATTTCGAAAGCACTTGTAGGAGGTGCCTGAAGATGTACGAGCTTGCAGAAAAAGCCCTGAAAATGGCAGAACAGGCAGGAGCCGAAGAAGCCGAAATTTATTACGCTGCAAACCATTCTACAAGCGTCAATTTCAAAAAAGATGCCCTTGAAAGCGCAAAGGACCGTTTCTCTGAAGGGCTGGGAATTCGTGCTATAGTAAACGGAGCAGTGGGCTTTTCCAGCACCAATTCTGTAGCAGAACTCGAGAATGCCGTAAAGATTGCGGTTGCAGAAGCCCGTGTCCGGGAAAGTGACCCTGACTGGGTAGCACTTCCTTCAAACGGGAAATACCCTCAGGTCTCAGGCATTTTCGACAAAAAAGTTGAGGCTCTCAAACTCGAGGAATGCATAGGCTATGCCGTAGAACTCGTTGAAGGTACAAAAGAGACTCCAGGCACGCTTCCTACCTCTGGAGGGTTTACCCGTTCTAAGAGCAAAAGGCTTATCCTGAACACAAACGGGATAGAAATAGAAGAGGAGTCAACAGCAGTTTCCGGTTTTGTCGATGTTATCACCGTAAACGGAGATACCTCTACAGCCTATGACTTTGCTGTTTCCCGGTCTCTTGATATTGATTTTTTTGTTCTCGGGAAAAACGCTTCTGACCTTGCCCTGAAATCCAGAAGTGGAATAAAAATCGAGCCCCAGAAAACCGATGTTATTTTTCACCCATTTGCCTTTTCTGACATTCTTGAAGAAGCCCTCGCTCCCTCTCTTGACGCTGACAATGTGCAAAAAGGACGTTCCGGCCTGATAGAAAAGCTCGGGGATGAAATTGCTGTTTCCGAACTGTGCATTTACGACGATGGGCTGATTGAAGCAGGCATAGAAACCTCAGCTTCGGATGACGAAGGAGTTCCTTCTCAGCACACCACAGTTATTGAAAACGGCGTCCTTAAGTCCTACCTCTATGACAGCTACACGGCAGGAAAAGCCGGTGTGAAAAGTACAGGAAACGGTTCAAGGTCATCTTATACAAGCCCTCCTTCGGTGGGGCTCAGGAACTTCATAATCGATTATCCTCAGGAGGACGTTATTGCAAATACTTCCTCAGGGATTTTCGTAAACACAATTATCGGCGCTCATACCGCAAACTCGATTTCCGGGGACTTTTCCGTAGAAGCCAGAAATGCCTTTACAATCAAAGACGGAGCCCTGGATAAGCCTGTAAAATCTATTATGATTTCGGGCAATGCTTTCGAGCTCCTTAAGAACATCACAGGTGCAGGCCTGGACGTGAGGAAAGTTGGTGGCATAATCACGCCCTCTATCCGGGTCTCCGGTCTGAGTGTAATCGGATAAAACAGTATTTTTAATATCTGAGCCATTGCAGTCAGTTTTTTCTGTCTTCAAAGGCTCAGATTTCAGCTAACTTCAGATTTAAACTCTGAAGCCCTCTTTTTTTATTTAATTCCTTATCTATCAGCTTTTATTTCTGTTAGGGGTTTTCTTCTCTTACCACAAGTACAGGTGTCTTTGAATGCCTCACCACTTTTTCGGCTACGCTGCCAAGCAGGAACCTGTCAAGTCCGGTTTTTCCGAGTGTCCCCATTACGATCATTTCAGTGCCCTGCTGTTCTGCAAACTCCACAATTTTATCTGCAGGGTTCCCTTCAAGCAGTACGGATTCCACCTCTACTCCGGCAGCTTTTGCGCTCTCTTCCACAAAACGGGTAGCCTGTTCGCCTTCCTTCCTGAAATGCTCCATAGCAGCTCTTTCCCAGCCGAAGTCTCGCGGAGAACGGGTTGCTGCAACTATAACGTACACAGCGTAAAGTTTAGCTCCGCTCAGCCTTGCTATTTCAACGGCAGTCTCAACTGCTTTTTTTACAAGCTCGGAACCATCGGTTGCAACCATTATTTTTTTAAAAGTTTCTTCTCTCATGCCATATCCCTCAATTTTATTCTCTTTTAAGCCTTATAAGATCCGTTTTTCTATAGAAGGCTCATGATGGCTATGTTTTCTTTCCAGTTCTAATATTCTGTGTGTATATATTTATTTCATATTATAGTGTGGCAATTATCGTTTAAATCTCTTTTTAGTATAATCTAAAATGATTGGAATCTTTTTATGCCAGGATTAGTATTATTACAAAAAGATAATGGTTATGAAATTACATAACTCTTTTAATTTAATTTTTAATCAATTTTTCTTTTATTCTCTCTTTTCATCCAGGACAGGCAATGACATTCCTGTTCATATTAATATCATTTTCTGTTTAATTAGTCATATAAGGAAAGAATATCTGAAAATTTAGTATTTTTTTTCTATTTATGGTACAAAAAGGCATTGTATTTTTTTGTGCCAAAAACTTTATATATTGCTTACTCCTCTGTTGAGCTTGGTGAACGGGCCAAGCTCAAAATCAAATATTATTGCTCATAATTAAATCCAACATATTTTAACCTCCTTCAAAAAACCCCGTTCACTAACTTGCTTTTAATATTTTTTTAAGTATATACAACTAAACTTTAGTTCAGTTTTATCCATCTGTCTTTCCTTTCTTGTGATCTTCACTTAATTATTTTAACATTTTTATATCCTGAGGCTCTTTTGAGAAAATATTTATTTGATACAACTTGACAATTATTTTTAAAACCCATTTGTTATTTTCAGGAAACCATACTGAGCAGTATTAGCAGAATTGCAAACCTTACAAGTATACTTATTGATGTCGAATATGCAACAATCTGAACTCCAAGGCGCGTCCCGAAAATAGCTACCTTCCTCGGGAGCTGGCTGCGGATAGCAAAAATCGGGAGCATGAACATGCTGCCCAGCATAAGTACGATCATTGCCTGTACCTCTGTCATCTCTCCCGAATGGATCATGGGTCCGAGAAGGGAAATTCCCAGAATGGGGCTCGCTACGTAACTTGTAAGAGGGACAATTGTCTCCGGCGGGATTTTAAACAGCTCTGCAAGAGGAAGCACACTGAAAATTTCGAAAGCTCCCTTTTCCTGAAGGATGAAAATAACCGTGGTTGCTATAAGGTAAATTCCTGCTATCTTCAGAAAGAGCCTGAACTCTTTCCTGAATGCACGCTCAAAAGCAGTCTTCAGGGACACTTTTTCTCTGCTCCGGGTTTCAGGGGCTTTACAGGAATTGCCCTTAAGAAATATCCTGCTCGCAACCGCAATAAGCAGAACTTTTACCACGGCAGTGAACACAAATACAAGAGAGTAAAATCCTCCGACCACAAGCCCGAGTGCGGGAAGCACTATAGGGATCTGATAGGTGAAAAGTTCCCTGAAATAGGCAGGTGTCGCATTCATCATCGAACATAGAAGGACTTCCCTGTCGTTGATGCAGTTTTCTTTTTTTGCCTGAAGAAGCATGCTGTTTGCGGCATCTGCAGACCCTATTGCCACGACAAAAGAAGAAGCACAGGTCTCAGGAAGGTTCGTATAGGCAAAAACAGGGCTTGCAAGTTTTGAAAATTTCTGCATCAGGCCAAGCTCTACAAGTACACTGGTGCCTACAAGCCCGACAAAAATCATTACAAGCACAGGAAGCGCAAAATCCAGTACGCTGAGAAAGAGTTCTATCATTGAAAGACATTTGGACCGGGCAGGTAAATCAATCTATCCCGAAAAAGTTCGGAGCTCCTGCCCGGAAACCTTTCGCTTTATGTTTTTACACATGGAGTTTCTGCATATGCCGCCTGTTTTTGTGTCCGGTACGTATGCTTCATCACTCTGTTTCCAATTCTTTTACGACCAGTACGGCTTTTCTGGAATGCCTCACCACGTTCTGAGCAACGCTTCCGAGTAAAAACCTCTCAATTCCCGTCTTTCCCAGTGTTCCCAGTACTATGAGGTCGATATTATTTTTTTCCGCGAAATCGACAATTTCATTTGCCGGGCCCCCTTCAAGAATAACGGGTTCAACATCCACATCAGCAGCTTTTCCGGCAGTTTCCACATAAGCTGTCGCTTCTACCCCCTCAGCATTTAACTGCTCTTTCATTGCTCTTTCCCATCCAAGGTCTCTGGGATGGCCAAACGTATACCCTCCACCGGCAGCAACAACATATACTGCATAAAGTTTTGCCCTGCTAAGCTTTGCAAGTTCAACAGCGGTACTGACAGCTTTTTTTACATTTTCCGAGCCATCTGTTGCGACCATTATTTTTCTGTAAAGATTACTGTTCATACCTGACTCCCTTTTTCAGTTCTTTATATTAATATCACGATAATCCTTTATATAGTATCATTCATGGAGGCTAACCGGATAAGAGAGATCAAACTCCTTTCAGGATTTATCAGAAAAAAAGAACCAGGATTACAGGAAGGACTAATCTACTTGTTTGAATCTACTCGTTTGAATCTACTCGTTTGCTGGAGAAGTTGAAAAAACCTTTCTGATCGCCTCTGGAGAAATCTATCAGCAGGTAAGTAGCATCAACCAGGCACCAGCAGAAACCCTGTACTCCATCTGAGAGAATATCCGGCTACTTTACTGTTTCACGACGAAAAATAAAACCTGGAAAACCCATTACCATAAATGATGTTTTCCAGTATATTTTTTAATTTGCCCTGGAGTTTTCAGAAATAGCTAAAAGCCTTTGTTTCCGGATGCCTCTTTATATCCAGAAATACAAGAGCGTGTGTTGGGCAGGCTTCAACACATGCAGGTAATTCCCTTTCCCCGCATAGATCACATCTTACAATTGTCCCTTCTTCAGTCTGCCTGTCGATTACTCCATAGTTGTGTGACATGGAAGAGCTCCAGCACCCTGAAACAAGGAGTAAGAGATACAGGGGCGAAAAACGGGTGCATACAGTAGAACATTTCCAGCAGTCCACGCAAAGCTCATTATTGTGATTTACAGTACCTGTTACTGTGTCCTTGGAAAGAGCTTTTGTGGGGCAAACCGAAACGCAGGGTGCATCCTCGCAGTGACGGCAGGAGATAGGAACTGAGGCTTCAAGTGCGTGGATGTATTCAACAGAGATGCGTTTTTTCGGGACTTTTTCTTCTCCTAAAGCCTGGAAAAGGTTCTTGCTTTTTGAATGGGAAACAGCACAGGCAACCTCACAGGAGCGGCAGCCCATGCAGCGTTCCGGCAGGATGATCACGTCTTTCATTACGTTCCTCCTCCCTCAGTTCAGGCCCAATGCTTTTCTTTTTCCTTCAATGTGCTCAAGCATCAGGTTTGCGGCTTTGAAGGGGTCAGGCTCAACTGCAAAGCTTGCTCCAATAACATTATCCAGGCCTTTTGTCAGAAGAGCCGTGACTGCCTGGCTTCCAAGGACAGGTGGAACAGTGCCCAGTACTGTAAACACTCCTGAAGAAACAACATAAGCTCCTATACTCACTGCTTTTTCGCTCATCCACTCCGGAGCTGCTCCGGCAGCAGGCAGGTCGCTTATGTCGACTCCCAGGCTCTTTGCAATTGCCGAGGCAAGCACCAGGATTCGGCTGATATCCACGCAGGAACCCATATGCAGAACAGGTGGAATGCCGAGAGCCTCGCAGACTCCTTTAAGACCATCCCCTGCCTGGGCAGCAGCCTCAGGTACAAGGAGCCCGGCTTCAGCACAGGCAATTGCATTGCATCCCGTGGTAACCACAAGGACATTATTTTTTATCAGCTCCTTTACAAGGTTCACGTGCCCGTAATTGTGCTGGACCTTTACATTATTACATCCGACAACTGCTCCGATCCCTTTCACCGCACCTCCGGCAATCGCATCGATGAGTGGAGCAGGGCTGCCGCCAAGGGCTTTAAGGATTGCCTCCGCACTGAAGCCGACCATGCACTCCTGCTTTTCTTCCGGAATATTTACCTTTTCGATATTCCTGTTAGGAAAGTTTTCTACAGCTGTTCTCACAATCTCCCTTGCGGTGTCATAAGCTCTTTCTTCATGGAATTCCATTCTCACAGTTCCGGGGAAATCAGCTTTAGGCGATGTGGATATGAATTTCGTGTGATAACAGCCTGTAAGGTTTCCCAGGGCTGGCATTATACACTGCACGTCCACTATCATTGCTTCTACAGCACCTGTAACCACTGCAAGTTCCTGCTGAAGGAAGTTTCCTGCAATAGGGGTCCCATGGCGCATCAGGGTTTCATTTCCCGTACAGCAAATTCCGGCAACATTGATTCCTGCTGCCCCTTTCTCTTTTGCGAGTTCAAGAAGTTCAGGGTCCTCCGCAGCTTGCACAATCATTTCCGAGAGGATTGGTTCATGCCCGTGGATGATCACGTTTACCTTGTCATGGGAGAGCACGCCGAGGTTTACAGTACTCTTCTTTGGTTCAGGTGTTCCGAAAAGGACGTCCTGTATCTCGGTTGCGATCATGGAACCTCCCCAGCCGTCCGAGAGACTGGTCCTCAACCCATGCAGGAGTATATGAGTTGCATCGTTATCCACTCCTATATGCGTCCTGTGCATGCATTCTACAATTTCTCGGTCAACTCCTCTGGGCTCTATTCCGAGACTTGTCCAGAGCCTGAGCCTTGCTTCGGGGGCACGGCGGGTATACTGTATGGGCCCCTCCTGCTTTCCAAATTCCGCAAGCAGGGCACTGGCAAGTTCTCCTGCCACTTCTTCATGGCTTTTTCCCTCTAAGGAAATCCCGTACTCTGAAGCAAGCGAGAACAGTTTTGTTTTATCTTTTATCCCGTAGCTTCCTGCTTCTCCTTCAGTCATTTTCTTAAAAGTCAACACTGCGTCCCTGGCATGGTCCGAATGTGCTGCTGCTCCTGCAGCAATCATTCTTAAGAGATTCCGGGCAACAATAATGTCTGCCGTAGCGCCGCATATCCCTTTCTCAGCCCCTTCCCCAAAAGGGTCTATCCGGCAGGGCCCCATATTGCAGTTCCTGCAGCAAATCCCCAATTGCCCAAAACTGCACTGAGGCAGTTGCTTTTCATACCTGTCCCAGGCAGTTTCTATGCCTTCATTTTCCGCTTTCTCCAGCATTTTCTGACTTGCTGGGTCGATGCTTTTCTCAAATGCCGTTTGTTTCATTTTACATCCCACATCTTTATCTGTACATTTTTGAGATTGCTCGAAAATCCAGTTTTTATTTTTTTAAGGTGTCTCCAAACCCAAAAAATGCGACAAACCGGGTTAACATGATTTCTCTGAATCTCGACTTTTCTAGTTTAATAAATTATTAAGAATATCAAAAGCTATTGTTTTATATACTTTCTTTAAAAAAGCAACGCGTTAATATATATCTAAAGTTATAACTTTCTGCAGAAATCTAAAACCCAACTCATAAATAGACTATTAAATGATAGGTTAGCTGTAAGTACTTAGATTACATTAAAATAGGAAGATGAATTGAAGAATGATTCATTGAAAACATTAAATTTACAGTATTACAGAGATCAAAGGGTAGAGATAGGAAAAGCCAGTTCTACAGATAATTCCACTGGTCAGGAATAAAAAATCACTGTCTGAATACAAAATCACCGGAATTCGAAATGTCAAATAAAGGCTATGAGACCTGTGGGCGAACATGAAGTCTGCAAAGATATAAGTAAATGGCTCTGGCGGATATACCCTGATTAAATGTAAATACAAGGATAAGTTTTTCATATCCGGGATTATGAAGATAAGAAGCAGGAAATATAAAACAAAACATTTAACTATTCCTGCGAAAAGTAAAACTCTGTCTCCCCTATCGCAAAAGTGGCTTTGATGGTGAATTTTTGTGAAAAAAGACCTTATGGATATTCTGGCCTGCCCTGTGTGTAAGGGCGACCTGACTTTGAACGTTGTTGAAGAAAATAAAGAAGAGGTCATATCCGGAACCCTCTACTGCCCTGTCTGTAAAGAGCATTACCCCATAGACGAAGGGATTCCGAACTTGCTTCCTGCAGACCTCAGGAACTGATGTGAGGGGTGAACTTGGAGCAGATATTCCAGAACGTTATTATCAATCGGCAGGAAATAAATTCAATTGAGTTTGAAAAAGAAAATATTGAAATCCCTCTTTATCCGGGCGGAGAACAGACCTTTGAAATCCTTATCACAAACTACGGATCCCCAACACATATTCACCTTTCCGTCAGTGACGAGCTTAAAGGGCAGATTACATTTTTGCGGGACAACCCTTATGTCCTTCAGAAAGAATATGTTTCTGCAGTCGCAAGAATTCCGCAGGACGGCAGGGTACTTACAAATGGTCAGATTTTTATAACCGCAGGTTACGGCTCAAAGAAGAAAAGTTTTCCTGTCCAGCTCGGAAAAGTTGAGGCAAAGACTCAGGAGCCCCAAAAAGATGAGCTTGATAAATGGGAAGAAGAGAGCGAAGAGTTAAGACCCTCAAGACCTTTCGTAGCAGAGCCAGCAAAAAAGGCTTCCCGCTCCCGGATGTCAGGAGGAAGCGGATTTGGCGGGATATCAGCTTCAGCTTTCAAGAACTTCAGGGGAGGATTCCCGGCTTCTTCAGGAAAACGGACCAGAAAAGGCACCGGGGAAAACGAAAGGTTTCCCCTTATTCTGGCTCTGGGAGGATTTTTACTTCTTGTATCTTCATTCCTTCTTTATTTCCTGCTGCCAGAGAGCCTCCAGTTCGATGTAAGTTTTACCCAATCCCTTTTGTTCTCGATTCTGTTTGTGACCTGTACGACCTACATCCTGCTAAAGTTTATGGACGAAATTTAAGTGCCGTTTACGGGCTTAATGTTCCGCGGTTCAGCTAATGTAAATAGCTTGAAGTAAAACCCTGTGAAACAAATTCTGGATTAAGCAAAAGGTTTCTGATAAGATGCTCAGTTAAACTCACCTGTCCGGACCTTTTGTTTATTCTCAGGCTCATTTGAGCTTTTAATTTTTTAAGTTCTGGATCTGTTTGATTCTAAAAACATGGAACTGTTTTTATTATTTACGTTATTCCCTTTCTAAATTCTATCTCTTTACGTTCCGTCCTTTTTAAGTTTTGTCTCTTTACGTTCCGTTCTTTCTAAATTCTATCTCTTTACGTTCCGTCCTTTTTAAGTTATGTCTCTTTACTTTCTGTCATTTCCAAGTGCTGTCTCTTTTAGAATCAGAGAGTAATTTTTATATCATGAAGATATTGGTATTGTGTTCGTACACAAGAATTAAATCAGGAATTGTATAAGTTACACTTCTAAGTACTTTTTAATCTGACATTTACAGGACTGTATTCAGTCCGGAATTCTTATTAGAAAATTATCGAGGAAGCTTACCCATGAAGTATATCGTAGTTACCGGTGGGGTGATGAGCGGGCTTGGGAAAGGCATCACCATCGCGTCCATCGGCAGAAACCTGAAAAATAAAGGTTATAAAGTTACGGCTATCAAGATCGACCCTTACATCAATATCGATGCAGGTACCATGAGCCCTTACCAGCACGGGGAAGTTTTTGTGCTCAGGGACGGAGGCGAAGTTGACCTGGATCTCGGAAACTACGAGAGGTTCCTTGACACGGAACTCACCAGGGACCACAACATAACAACTGGCAAGGTTTATCAGGAAGTGATCGCCAAAGAAAGGAGGGGAGACTACCTCGGAAAAACCGTCCAGATTATTCCTCACATTACAAATGAGATCAAAAATAAAATAAGAAAAGTTGCAGCAAGGAGCGGGGCTGATGTCTGTCTTATTGAGATAGGAGGGACTGTAGGAGACATTGAGAGCATGCCTTTCCTTGAAGCAGTCCGCCAGATGCACAGGGAAGAACCTTCGGAAAACATTGTTTTTATCCATGTGACCCTTGTAATGGAAGATTTGCAGGGAGAACAGAAGACCAAACCTACGCAGCACTCGGTGAAAGAACTCCGGGCACTTGGGCTGAGCCCCGAAGTGATAGTTACAAGGTCAAAGACTCCCCTCCAGGAAAGCGCCAAGGAAAAAATTGCCTTATTCTGTGATGTTCCCCAGGAGCTGGTTATCAGCGCCCATGATGCCGGCGACATTTACGAAGTGCCTCTTGAGATCGAGGAGCAGGGACTGACCACCCAGCTTATGAAGCACCTGAGGCTGGAGTCCGGTGTTGATGATGGTGGCTGGAGAGAAATGGTTGCAAGGATGAAGTCCACAACCGACGAGGTAAAGCTGGCAATCGTGGGCAAATATACAAATCTCGAAGATTCCTATCTCAGCATCCTTGAAGCTGTAAAGCACGGAGGAATTGATAACGCGTGCAGGGTTGAAGTCAACATGGTTGAAGCTGAGACCCTTGAAGAAGACCTGGTAGAAGTTGAAAAACTAAAACAGTATGATGGCATCCTGATTCCAGGCGGCTTCGGAGGCCGTGGAACTGAAGGGAAGATGCTTGCAATTAAATTTGCTAGGGAAAACGACATCCCGTTCCTTGGAATCTGCCTGGGTATGCAGCTTGCGGTAATTGAGTTTGCAAGAAATGTGGCAAACCTTGAAAACGCAAACAGCACGGAGTTTGATGAAGATACTCCTTACCCTGTGATTGATATCCTCCCGGAACAGACCGGAGTTGCGGATATGGGAGGCACCATGCGTCTTGGGGACTATGATGCTATCCTGAAAGAAGGCTCCCTTGCCACAAAGCTCTATGGGACCAATTATATTGTTGAGCGTCACCGCCACAGGTATGAAGTAAACCCCGAATTCGTGGACAGGCTTGAATCCTTTGGCATAGTGTTTTCCGGCAAAAATAAAAATAGAATGGAAATTGCCGAAATCCCAGGAAAACGATTTTTCTTTGCCTCCCAGTTCCACCCTGAGTTCAAGTCGAGACCAGGCAGGCCGTCTCCTCCATTTAAAGGGCTCGTCAGGGCAATGTGTAAATACAGGAAGGAAAGAGAAGTTCAGTAAGGACAGCATTTGCTGGATGACTCCGGAACTTTATAAAAACGTCAGTTTCCCTTTCTCGGGAAACTGATAAATAGTTTTAAAAATGAAATTAATGGGTTAATGTGGTATCTGCTGGGGTACTGAACTGGCATCGTACCTTGCGGATATTTCTGTTTCATTAAATTCTATGAAGGTATACACCATGGCAATGTCTAAAAAAGATATGGATAAGAAAAAGGCAGCTAAGAAAGAAAAGATGCAGGAGCTGGAAAAAATGGCTTCCGCAGGCAGCAAGGACGCAAAGAAGAAGCTGGCAAAGGAAATGAAGAAAAAATAATCTTTGACAATCTTCTTCTTTTGTTCTATGTTAGTGGAAAAGCCCGGGACTGATAATATCCTGTCCCGGAAATTCTTCTCAATTAGATGCGCTTAAGGACTTTTCATACAGGTTTTTTTGACTTTTCTTGAATTCTTAAATCTTCTGGATATTCTGATTAAGTTCCTTTTTAGTTTTCTATTTCTGGTCAAAACTATTAAATATTTTAGACACTTGATGTATGAACTTACAGTAATATTTATTAAAGCTTAAACTGCAACAATGATATGTAGAGATTGTTAATGCAATCTCGTCGAAGGGTCGTTATATGGTAATGGATAAGAAAGATATGGAACAAATCTTTAACTCCAAGGCTCGCAAGGAAATGGAAAAACTGCAGAAGAAAGCTTCTTCAGGCGACAAAGCAGCAAAGAAGATGCTTGAAAAAGAGATAAAGAGAAAATAACCGGCAAGTTTTTCCTTTCAGGACACTGATGAGAAGATCTGGAGGGGTTAGAAATAATCTCTTATCCAGGCTTTCATATCCAGGCCTTCATATCCAGGCTTTCAATTTCACAAATCAATCCAGCTGTTTACGATATATTTTCAAACAGATTTTTATAATTCTAAATCTCTTTTTCTTTTTTCAATTTTAACTTTCTCTGTAAGTTTATTTACTAAATTTATCTATTTCTCTGTCCTTATTTTTACAAAGTTTTATATATCTGAAATATAGCAGTATATTCGGTGATTATTATAGAAACCATCAGTTTCTCAGAAGCTTTCAAATATCCTTTTAAAACGCCAGCAAGGCTCCTTTATGCACTTTTACTAATAGTTCCAGTTATAGGATGGCTTGTACTCTTCGGTTACACTGTAAGGCTTATCAATGAGTTTGTTGAAGGCAGATATGAAGGCCTTATAAAACTAGATTTTATGGAAGACCTGAAACTCGGGTTTACAGTTTTTCTGAAAGCGCTTCCTTTCTACATAGTATATGCGATTATATTGCATGCTGCAACTTATGTCAGCGAAATTTTCGGAAACCTCGTCAGCGTGTTACTGGGGGTCTTTGTGATTCCTTTACTCGCTGTTAATTTTATGAGGAAACAGACCATTGAATCCTTCTTTGAATTTGACATCCTAAATATTGTCCGGAACTATTTTGGAGAGTATATTACGACAGTCCTGAAACAGTATGCTCTTAGCTTTATATTCCTAATCCTCTCAGCCGTAATTGTAGGGCTGCCTGCACTCATGTTTACAAATACGATCTTTATTGCAAACATGTATGGAAGATTGGTGGAGAAGGGGGCAGATTCCAGTCTGTAAAAAAATGTAGTAGTTTTTATATCCTTTTTCAGCCGTATCATTTTCGGCCTGAATATTTTTTTTCTTTAATTCAATGCACGCTTTTTACGTTGATTTGTTTTTAGTTATACAGGAACAAAAATTATTCTGGCACAGGCTCATGATGAAAAGCCTCCTTGCCTGCTCTGGATCTTAGAAGGTCAGAGTGCCGTGAAGCACCTGGCCCGCACGCCAAAAAAAGTAAGGTATAGAGCTTTGAGCTGTCAGTTTTTACTGCAGTCTATTTTTTGCAGCCCTGCCTGTTTTTTTGAGTTTTCAGTTTCTCAACTCATCTGGAGAGGGTTCACTTTCATATACTCTCTGAGTACAGTTGTAGCATAACTCCCCTTCGGCAGCATGAACTCAAGAACTGCCTTTGATTTTCCTGGGTTCAGCTCATCTTCTCCAGCCTCAAACTTCGGTTTTACCTCCAGGAGAACTTCCCTTCTGGTGCCCTTCGAGCTCATTTCAGGGAATTTTTCTATGTTAAAGCCCTCAAGAGAAACTCCAAGTTCTTTAAGAACCCCGTTTTCTATTTCTCCCGGAATCCCGGATGCAAATTCAGTATTATAACCCGGAAGGGGGGCAGTTATGAAGGCTCTGCCGAGCTTTAGCAGGCGGTTCATGGCATTTACGGTTTCGGAAGTGACTTTTTCGGTCTTTGAGGAATCCGGAAGCCCGACTTCGTTTCTGAAACAGACTATATCCCCTTCAACCGCCCGGTTCAATGGTATGCCGGCTTCTATCCTGCGGCAGAGGATTATATTGTAAATATAGGACTGGTACCCGTGAACGAACATCCTGTAAAGGTTCTGCGGAAGCACGCGGAAAGATCCGGAATAGTCTTCAGGATTTGCTATCAAATGGTTCATCATAGCCCTTTCGTGGCCCAGACGGAGAGGATAGGTTTTGAGCCCTTCTTTGAAATCCAGGGTATCTTTGACAAACTGGCGAGCATTTTTTGTTTCCTCTGGTTCTTCCGGGAAAGGTTCGGCAATGTAGAGGAGGGCTGCTTTTTCAAAGTTCCCTTCAACAATGGCTTTTCCTACCAGGTGAGTTACAGGGCGAACAGAGCCGAAGCGCTGAATCCCGAAAAAGTTGGGGACACCTCCCTGAGCAAGAATTTCATCAGTCGTCTTTTTGAGCAGAGCCTCCGTCTCTTCCGGGGAATTCTCAATATTTCTCACTGTAATCCTGAAATCATTTCCCCACAGATCCCCAAGTTCTACGGATTTCCGGGAGCGTCCGAGCACTTTCAGCTCTATGTCCTTCAGGTGAATTTTTTCTATTTCTGATGCATCGGTATCAAATATGCTGATTTTCTGTGTGGTAAGAGCTCTTTTGTCCTTCGTGCCTGCAACACTGATTCTTTTCTGGCTTACCTGCAGGATCCTTGAGAGAGTCCGGGTCAGGTGGTGCGTGTCCCAGTCCCTTTTTGTAAGTTCAACAATGAGGTATTTTCCTTCCTCGCCTTCCTCACGGTTTGTTATTTCTTTTACAATGAAATCCTCTATCTCCTGGCGGAGCTGCCCTCCAAGACCTGTGGTATCGGTAGAATAAAGATTTATTCCTATCTGTTTTTCAATTTCCGGGACTTCCATAGGTTATAAACACTCCTTTAATAATCTGAATAGGTTTGATAATCTGAATAGGTTTGATAATCTGAATAGGTTTGATAATCTGAATAGGTTTGATAATCTGAATAGGTTTGATAATCTGAATAGGTTTGATAATCTGAATAGGTTTGATAATCTGAATAGGTTTGATAATCTGAATAGGTTTGATAATCTGAATAGGTTTGATAATCTGAATAGGTTTGATAATCTGAATAGGTTTGATAAACTGGACAAGTCTTTGAATCATATTAACAGCCGGATTTTTGAATAATAGTAAAAGGGTAAAACATGCTGATCGGCTGTTGAGGTCAACAGTTTTTAAAAATATCCTTTCCTGCGTGTTGCCCGATATGCAAAACTTACCTTATTTGTGCTATGGAATTATTAAATCGCTCTGGTGCTGATGTCAATCACTTTTACCTGCCTTGTGTCTACAAATGTCCAGCTTCTTTTAGTTTCGTTTCCTTCCAATCCCCGAATCATTGTCTGGGCCGTTTTTCCGGGGAGTCCGCCTGCATAAAGGCTGGAAGTCGGGTCGAGCATAATCCAGGAACCATATTCATCGGTCAGGTAGTTTACGTCGACATTTCCGTAATAAGCCCTCACTCCCTTAACCGCACCTTCGATTGAATCGGTCCCGTTGCCCAGATAAACAGCTGTAAAAGCATGGTTATCTGTCAGATAAATTCTTGTTGTGCCTCCGATAGCTTCGACCATGGAAGAGAGAAGAATTGCCTGATCCTCACAATCTCCTGCACCGATTCGCAGGGTAACATTGGCTGGCTCCCATATATCATTCCCTCTGGGGTCGCTTACGTATTCGACTTCTTCTTTTACCATGTCAAAGAGGGCACAGACCTGATAAATATTATAAGCCCCGGGATATGAGCGGGCTGTTTCGGCTGCTCTGGTTCTCACGGAAGGCTCGGAGGACTCCACCAGTCCATTTATTGTTTTAAAGTAATATTCAGGATTGTACCGGTATTTCGGGTTATGTTTTTCAGGCATTGTCTTCAGATCGGTGGTGAACCCGTTCAGGTAATAGGGGTCGTACTCGTGCCATTTCCCTTCTGACGTCGAGGCAAGAAGCCAGAGTACAATACTGAATCTGGCTTTTTCTTCTTCAGGAACCTGCACCGCGATTATCCCGAGTATCTGCTCCTCTCCCGGGGAAAGCAAAACTCCGCAGTCTTCGGAATAAAGCCTGTTTCTGGAAGCGTTAACCGAAACTCCGTACCTGTCAATAAATATCGGGTTTCTGCCTTCGTTTTTAATTCCCACTCTCAGGTAACCTATCCCACCCTGGAAAAGCTCTGAGGTCTGATAGCTACTGCTGAGAGAGAAGCCGGGCTGTAACGGAGTCCTCAGAATAGGAGTAAGTTCTTTCTTTGAAGTGGAATACGAGGGTATTACCGGGGAAGTAAAAGAAGCTATATCCGGTATGAATGCCTCTTCGGCTTCATCCCCGGAACTCAGCCCAAGATATTCTTTCAATTCGTCTGTAATATTGCCAGCAGTGTTCGGAAAGAGAAATCCAGTTATTATTAGCAGTAAAAGGAATATACACAGGATAGCAATTATTGAGGCTAGCTCTTTCTCTGAAATCTCTAACCTGTTCATGTACGTCCTCCTGTATATGACAGCAGGCAGAATTTTTTTCCTGTCTGTGAAAACATCTCTTCTGATATCCTTTGCTGGCTTTTTAAACTTGACTATATTTTTTTACCCGGAAATCCTGAAGTTAAACGAGTTTAAGGTCTTTTGTAATTTTATCTATAAGCTCTTCTTTTGCCGGCCCTATCCCGAGTACTGTAACGGTTCCGGGAGGGATCTCAGTAAGGCCCGCGTCCTGTATAAGAGCAGTAGGGAGCCCTTCCCGCCTTGCTTTCTCTTTAAGCTCATAAAGTTCCTTAATGCTCGGGACTTTCAGGACAATTTTCTTTTGCCCTCCTTCTTTCCATTTTTCAAGGTCGCCTTTACTTGCCCATTCAGCTGCAGAAAGGGCAGCGTGAGCCACCTGTACAGCAAATTTGCCTTTAGAAAGTTTCAGGTCGTCCCGGGTAACTATACACTGTTTGTATTCACTCATCTTTTGCCTCTGACTATTCAAAGGCAACCTATATCTTAATGTTTTCTGTGCGGTCTTTCCGGCTGGAAATCCGGATCTGTCTTAAAATTTCAATAACTTTTTCTTGACCGATTGTCCTCAGGATAATCGTTTTCGGACTGCTTATGTCAAAAGCAGCTCTTATCGTTTTTACGGGTCCGCCGGCTGAATCAGCAGTCTACGGGTTTGATAATTCCTTTATGAATCCTCTCTCTAAAATATGTTATACTAACTCCAATCAGATTTATAGTTAATTCATAAAATATTTTTAAGGTGTTCCAGGATGTGGTCTGCGGGATTTATTCCCCAGGCATCAAAAATTCCTTTTCCTGAAGGTGTTCCGTTGACTTCAAGTATCCTTGGACTTTTCCTGTTTTCACTGCTCATGCCTTCGGTTTTTTTGTTTTCTTCCGATTCTTCCGTGCCTTCTATAATATCAATGCCTGCAAATGTCGTTCCAAGCGCAAGTGAAGCTTTTTCGGCAATTTTTTCCTGCTCATCGGTAAGAACGCATCTATCCGAACTTCCTCCCTGGCTCAGGTTGTTCACCCAGGAGCCAGCAGCAGCTTTTCTATAAATAGCTCCTATGGCAGTGCCGCCCACAACAAAAGCCCTTATGTCTCTCCCCGGGTTTTCTATAAATTCCTGAATATAGAGCATCCCTTTCTCTTCAAGCAGCTTTTCAAGAATTTCCTCAACAGGTGCAGGCTCAATCTTTCGGTCTGAAAACCGGATTTCCCGGTTCTTTACCCTTGCAATATCCTTCCCTTTATATCCAAAAACAGGTTTTATAACAGCGTCCCCGAATTCTGATATTACTTTTAATGCTGCCTCAAGACTCTGGACAGCTACAGTTTCAGGCACAGGAAGCCCGGCTTTTGCAAGAAGATAAGAAGCATGGTATTTGTTTGCCGCATTCTGGATGGCTTCTGGAGAGTTTATAACCGAAACCCCTTCTGCCTCGAGTTCCCTGAGTATGTCAAACCTGAATGAAACTCCTTCAAAAGCCCCTGCACCCACATCCCTTACAATAAGCGCATCAAGGTCTGAGAGCAGAACTTCACCTGCTTTAAAAATGGAGGCTGGCTCAGAAATGCCTGAACCTATCCTGACTTCCGCATTACTGAGGTCAAAAACAAGAGGGGAAAAACCTTTTTCTTTTGCCGCTTTGATGAGTGCCCGGGCTGTCCAGTCTTCAGGATCAGCAATTGCAATCCCTATTTTTTTCATAGGGTATGATCTGATACTTTTATAATCAAGTTTGCGATATGGGTTAAATCATATTTTCAATTGAAATATCCGGGGCTAAAAGAGTTCGGAAAGGTAATCATGCAGAGTTTAGCCCTGAGGATCTTTATCTTTTTTCAGGTCTTTTCTTCCAGAGGTTCAAGCCCCTGCTTTTTACGGTAATCATTGATCGCTCTGTGGGTAGCTTCCCTCGAAACTACCGAACATTCAAGTTTTCCCGGAGGCAGCCCTTCAAGGGCTTCGGCTACAGCTTCATCTGTAAGCTCCCAGGCTTCTTCAAGGGTTTTGCCCTTTATCATTTCAGTTGCCATGCTGCTGGAAGCTATTGCTGCTGCACAGCCAAAAGTCTTGAACTTTACATCTTCTATTCTGTTGTCCCGTATTTTCAGGAAGATCTTCATCTGGTCCCCGTGAGGGTTTCCTGCTTCTCCGATGCCATCCGCATTTTCTATTTCCCCCACGTTTCTCGGATTCATAAAATGGTCCATTACTTTCTTATTATACACAAAATTCCCCCACTTGCGTCCTTTGTATTCATTTTTCACATACATCTGATGGTTTATAGAATGGAGATATAGCCCTTAATTTTTCCACGACCTGAGGCAGGACTTCGAGTACGTAATCGACATCTTCTTCGGTATTTGCATCTCCCAGAGTCAGGCGCAAAGAGCCCTGGGCAATTTCCGGGGGCACTCCTATTGCGCTGAGTACATGTGAAGGGTCAAGAGAGCCAGAAGAACAGGCACTGCCTGTTGAACTGCAAATACCCATCTGGTCAAGCATAAGCAGCAGGGACTCCCCTTCTATATACTCAAAACTGAAGTTCAGGTTTCCCGGGAGGCGCTTTTCCGGGTGTCCGTTCAGCCTGCAGTGGGGAATTTCCATTATTCCTTTCCTTAAACGGTCCCTCATTTTTCTTATCTTTTCAGCATGCTTCTCGATATTTGCAGTCGCAAGCTCTATAGCCTTTCCCATTCCGGCAATTCCCGCAACATTTTCTGTCCCCGCCCGTTTCCTTTTTTCCTGTGCTCCTCCGTGAATGTAGCTGTCAATTTCAGTCCCTTCTCTAATATATAGAGCCCCTATTCCTTTTGGCCCATAGAATTTATGCGCGGAAAGTGAGAGCATATTCACATCCCTGTCTTTCCCCTTCAGGTCAAGAGAAAAATTGCCTGTTGCCTGTACGGCATCGGTATGGAAAGGAACCCCGTGCTCTCCGGCAACCTTCCCTATCTCTGATATGGGCTCGATTGTCCCTATTTCATTATTGGCGTACATGACCGAAATAAGGATAGTGTCTTCTCTTATTGCAGCTTCCAGTTCTGCAGGGTCTACAAGTCCGTATTCGTCCACAGGCAGATAGGTTACATCAAATCCCTTAGTTTCAAGATACTTGCAGGGGTAAAGCACGGCGTGGTGTTCGATTGGTATGGTGATAATATGTTTCCCTTTTTTTCGCCTGGCAAAAGCAGTTCCTTTAACAGCCCAGTTGTCAGACTCCGTCCCCCCTGAAGTGAAGTAAATTTCTTCGGGGCTGGCTCCAAGAGCCTTTGCAAGCTTTTCCCTCGCAGTTTCCACAGCTTCTTTTCCTTCCCTGCCTATTGAATACAGGGAAGAAGGATTCCCGAAATGGTCTTTCAAAAAAGGCAGCATAGTTTCAACCACTTCCTGTTTTATGAAAGTGGTGGCTGCGTGGTCCATGTATACTAAACGGTTTTCTCCCATCAGAACACCCAAGGAAAATAGGAGTTCGCCTGATATGAATTTATTGTGTGCCCTACAAAAGCTTTCATTTTTATCCGGCACTGCGAAACCCGCTATTCTTCAGGAATCCGGATAATTCTTTGAGTTAACGTCCCGGTCTGTAATCCTGAGTACACTGTAACAACTTTTCCTTATCGAGAAGGTATTTATAATTCAATTTCTTTAGTCCATTTCCAATTAAGGAGGAAAATGAGCTTTTGCTAAAACAATTTTCAATTATTCTCAGCATTTATTTTCTGGGCGAGCTGCTTCAAAAAACATTCGGGCTGCCCATTCCCGGCAATATCCTGGGCATGTTAATCCTTTTTTTCGGTCTTCTTGCAGGTGTGGTCAGGCTTGAAATGATAGACAGGATAAGCGATTTTCTGCTCGATAACCTGGCTTTTTTCTTTCTCCCTGCAGGGGTCAGCCTCATAACATGCTTTGCCGTGCTTGAAGGTAAATGGACTGCAGTTCTCGGGGTCTCCATTATCTCAACAGTAATAATCCTGGGAGTTACGGGATTGACAGTTGAATTTGTCAAAAAGTTAAGTGGAAAAGAGGTCATGGTGCATAAAAAAGCGAAGTCATCCGACAGGAAGACAGAAGAGGTGACCTGAAGTGCAGGCCGATTTTTTGAATGAATTTCTAGGCACGCCTCTTTTTGGGATTCTTCTTTCCCTTGCTGCTTTTCAGGCAGGCAGCCTGCTCTATAAGAAAACCCGTTTTTCCGTCTTCAATCCTCTCCTTGTGGGCATTGTGCTTGTGATTCTCGTCCTTCTTTACTTCAGGATAGATTTTGAAACCTATAATGTAGGTGGAGATTACATTTCGTTCTTTCTCGGACCTGCAACTGTAGTCCTTGCCGTTCCCCTCTACAAAAAAATCCAGCTCCTGAAAAATGACGCCGTGCCTATAATTGCAGGCATAAGTGCAGGCTGCATTGCGGGCATTTCAAGCATTTTGATCTTCTCAAGTCTTTTGGGACTTGATAATGTCATAACCAGTTCTCTTGTTCCCAAGTCCGTAACCACGCCCATAGGTATAGAGATTTCAAAACAGATAGGTGGCATGCCTGCAATAACAGTGGCTGCAATTTCGATAACCGGAATTATAGGAGCTGTACTGGGTCCGTTCATCTGCCGCTCTTTCCGGATAAAAGATAGCGTTGCAGTCGGGATCGCGATCGGGACTTCTTCTCATGCTCTCGGGACAACCAGGGCAATAGAGCTTGGAGAAACCGAAGGAGCAATGAGCGGACTTGCAATAGGAATCGCCGGGCTAATTACGGTTTTTCTGGCGCCTGCGCTTCTTTACGTGTTCGGGGTTCTTCCATAATGATTGTTCTGAAACTATAGGACGATCCCTGATTCTGTCCTGAAACGTCTCCGCATGGTCTGATTACCGGTATGTTACATACCCGAAATACTGTCATTTCTGAATGCGGTCATCTGAAATCAGTATACATCCTCATCTGGAAGTTGCCCTGCTGTATCTTTTTCCTTATGATCCCTTTTGCTATTCTCACATAGATCTCCCGGATCTGAGGAATAAGCATGGAAAACCCTATGGTATCTGTCAGGAATCCAGGGGTCAGAAGGGCAAAGCCCCCGATTAATACAAAGAGTCCATGAAGGAGTTCGTTTCCAGGCATGTAACCCTGCATGGTTGCGTCCTGGATCTGACGGAGCACCCTGAAACCCTGGCTTTTTGTCAGGTAAGCCCCGATGCCTGCGGTGATCAAAATAATGAGAACGGTATTGAGAGCTCCGATTATTTCCCCTACCTTGAGCAGGAGATAAATCTCCACAACGGGAATTATCAGAAACAGAGAAAAGAGTTTGAGAAACATGATGATCAATTTCAGGGATATTTAAATTATTACTGTTATCTGTGGTTATGGTTACTGTTTATCTGTGGCGATAATTATTGAATCTATAGTGATGATTACTGGTGATCTGTGGCGATAGTTATTGAATCTATGTGATGATTACTGTTTATCTATAGTAATAATTATCGGATATCCGCGGCAAGGCTATTGGATATCTATTTTTTGCCGGTGCAAACGATTATCTCATGCTTTTAAGCAATAAGGAGAGTAAACTTCTCCTATATTGTTTTTTCTGAACAATAAATAAAAGTTTTTTATGTATGAATATGTTTTCATGCAGGAACATGTTTTCTTGATTAAAAAATATTCTATTCAGGTTCAGAATCTGTTTTTCAACCCTGAGGTAAAATATAAGTTTATTTTCTGTTTGCTTTAAGGATTATTAAGTGAAATACAAGCAGAAAGCAGGAATGAAGAAACAGAATAGATGAATGAAACCGGATTGAAGCAGGATTGAAGAAAGAGATTGAAGCAGGACTGAAGCAGGAATGAAGAAACCTGTTAAATAAATGAAATGGGATTAAGTAAGAGAAATGAAAGAAACAAATAGCGCAAAAAATGTGGTAAAATCCGGGAAAAAAGAACAGTCTCCCGGAAGATGGATGCCTGCAGGAATCGGGGCGGGCGCAACAGTCGGAATACTGTTTGGAAACTTTATCCTTGCACCGTCTATGAGTTCTCAGGTTATGGGGCTGGTTCTCGGAATGTTGATGGGAGCTGGTGCAGGGCTGGTCATGGGACTGTCTTTTGGCTTCAGGAAAAGCTCAGAATAACTAAAGATAATCAAATTAAAGATAATCAAATTAAAGATAATCAAATTAAAGATAATCAAATTAAAGATAATCAAATTAAAGATAATCAAATTAAAGATAATCAAATTAAAAATAATCAAATTTAAGGAATATTACCAGAGGATAGAGATCTACCAGAGTACAGATCTACCAGAGTACAGAGATCTACCAGAGGACAGATCTACCAGAGGACAGAGGTCTAAAACTTTTGACGCCTGATCTCATCTCTTTTAATTTTCGTTGATTATTATACTTCTCCGTGTCTTCTCAGGTTCTCTTCTTAAATTGACTTTTATTTTTTTAATGACAGACTGCTTTTTGATCGGATAATTTAGCTGACTATCACTATTCTTTTAATACGGCTGGTTATTTTTTAGTTCCTGGTTTATACCCTATTCGAAATTTTTTAATTTTTATCCTTAACTATGGTTACTATCATTCGATGTGCTTTTCTTTTCCAATCGTATTTTTATTTATTTAGTGTTTCCTTTTCCATTCTATTAAATCGTATCATTTTTTATGTTTTTATAATTGCTATTTTATTTTTATTACCTTTTCTGTCTTGCAATGCTCGATTTTTATCTTGTGGAATTTATTTTTTTAGGAAAACAGTGTCTCTCGATCCAATTACTGTTTTATTTTAAGTTACAAAGGGATAGAGTGTTATATGATAATTGTAATATTATACTGATTCTCTTATGCACTATTCAAACACTAATATTATGTCGGATAGTGATACTGACTATTCACTCACTAATATATTCAACTAAATGTAAAACTATACTCTGGATGTTACACTGACAATCCCCCATTAAAAACACTACCCTTCTGAGGTGCCGGATGTATGGATTTTGAAGTAATTGATGACTTTGTGTACGAAGTAATTGGAATAATCGGGTCTGACCAGAACAACCTGTCCTGTGCAGCCGATTTTGCTCTGGAAAATTCGAAAGAAAAATCGTTCTCCCCCGAACTCCTGCTCAACCTGTCCAGTGCTTGCAGGAAGCAAAAAATGCATATGGAAGAATATGTGTTTGCAAAGGTCTGTTTGACGCAGGCTTCCGGAAAGCTCCGCGAAGATTCCTGTTATGCGCTGGGTACTGCGGCACATCTGCTTGGCTTTTCCCCTGAAGCCGAAGCAAGCTACCTTGAAGTCCTGAAAGAAAACCCCGGGAATGCGGATGCGCGATGTGCTTATGCTGAACTTCTTTTAGAGCTTGGAAGGATTGAAGATGCAGAAAATGAGTATAAAACCGTACTTGAAAACTCACCCGAACATGTAAAGGCAAATGCAGGGTACGCTTACCTCCTTACCGAGTACGGGTATTTCAGGGAAGCAGAAGACCGTTACCTGATAGCTCTTGCCGGCAATCCCGATTATGTTCCTGCCAGAGGTGGGTATGCAAATATGCTTTTTGAGCTTGGAAGACTCAGGGATGCTGAAAAAGAGTACAGGCTTGCAATGAAGCTTGACCCTGAAGACCCGAGCCTCCACCACAATTTCGGAGTTCTTCTCTCCTTCCTCGAGCGTTATTCAGAAGCCGAAGAAGAATACAGAAAAGCTCTTTCCCTTAACCCCAGGCACAGGAGGACTCTTTTCAACTACGGAAACCTTCTTGCAAGGGAAGGCAGAGTCTCGGAAGCTGAAAAACAGTACCTGGAAGCCCTTGCCCTTGACCAGAATGATGCAAAAGTGCATTCCAATTATGCAAACCTCCTTGCCCGTTTCGGCAGGAGATATGAGGCTGAAATCGAATATAAAAAAGCTCTCAGCCTTGACCCGGAAAGTGCCGAGGGGCATTACAGCTATGGAAACCTCCTTTCGGAACTCGGGCGCTTCTCCGAAGCAGAGGAAGAATATAAGAAAGCCCTTAACCTGAACCCCTATTATCCTCCTCTCCACTACAGCTACGGGCTGCTTATGAGAAAAATGAGGCGTTTCGACGAGGCTAAAATACAGTACATGAAAGCCATGCAGCTTGACCCGGATATCGGGAGCAAAATGACAGAAACCTGGATTATTCTGGATTAATAACAAATGCGGAAACCGGAATTATTCTTGATTAACAAAAAATACCGAAACTGGATTATTCCGGATTAATAATACCGAAAATAGGGTCAGTCAGAAAAGGCAGTTTGAAACATCTTTCAGTACTATTGAAAGAAGACGTTCGCTGCATAAGTCTAGCATCCGTCCTCAGAATTTTAAACTTTATATATTTCTTTCTTAACTTAAAAGCAGTTCACAGCCGGCAAAACATAAAAATTCTGTCTGAAAGAGTGGCTCAGGGTGGTGGTTTTCTACTATTCAAAGTTTCTTTCAGACCACTAAGTTTTACCTGCACAGCCAAATTTTCATTTTACTGGTCTCAGCTTTCGAAAGTAATTATTTTTATTTCCTCTCTTCTCATCATTCCGAAAGCAGCAGCATTTCCAAGTCCAACATAATCAGGGCAGGAAAAAAGGGAAAGGAGTTTCCCATCAAACCACCATTCATACCCGGTCCTTAAGGCTGTATGCCCTCTTATGATTCTTTTCAGGCTATTCACTTTTAAAAAGCCTTCAACGATATCAGGTCCGAATTCCCTGACGGTAGAACCTCTTGATGAGGTGACCAGCCCCGGGCGTTCAGACGGGTCATTCCAGAGATAAGGAAATGCCCCTTCCTTTGTGATAGTATCGATATTTTCTGTTCCGTTGATTCCCCCGTGTACGCAGAAAGTATGTCCAGATACCAATGCTGCTACCGGCAGCCTTTCGTATGTCCTGCTGATCTCAAGAAGAAAATCCCTGTCAAAATCTATCTCTTCAAAAAAGCCGTAATAAATATTCATATCAGCACTTTCATGGTTTCCCCTCAAAAGAAAGACATCCTCAGGCTCTTCGAGTTTCATCCGGAAAAGCTCTATGAGGACTTCCGTACCCTCCGTTCCGCGGTCCACATAGTCTCCCAGAAAGAGAATTTTTTTACAGCCCAGTTTTTTTCTCATTGCTATAATAAACTCAAGGGCATCAAGGTTTCCATGTATATCTCCTATCAGCATAATTAATTCGGGATCAATCCTGAGCACAGCAGGTTCGGATTCCAGAATCCCATTTATCTCCGGCATAATCAGGCGCAATTCTTGCTTTTTTCTTGCTTTTCTCAGGCTGGTCACAATAAACTCCCCCTGATAATCCTTTTTAATCATTCCTGCTTTATATACTTTCTGAAAATTTTTATGTGTTATGTATAAGCAGTTGAATGTATAACTGAGATATGATTTGCTGTTATCTATCAGAGTATAAATCTCTGTATATGTATAGCTATACTCTTTTTATAGCTATATTCTGCGGGTGCATCTATAAATCCGATGTGCGTATACGCTTAAACATAAATAGACAACCTGATTGTAGAAAATTTGACAGCAACCTTGTCATAAAAATCCGGTCATAAAAATCCGGTCATACACTATCTGGTCATAAAGATACTTGATTGAAAAGAATACAGAATTATTTAAGATACATTTAAGACCCCTGCAAAAAAATCACGTCTAAATTCAGGGATAAAAAGGAGGAGTGCTGGACGGTAGAATTTGACATAAGCGAACAGGATCCCGAAGAGATGGATCTTGCAGATATTGCACTTGAATATGACGAGCTGGTCTCGGCAATATCTGTTCTTGAAAAGCGGCGGGAAGAACTCAGGAACCGTATTCTGAATACTTTTGACGAGAAAGGAATAGATATCCTGAGAATAGGAAATGTGGAACTTAAGAGGAAAAGAGTGGACTGGAAACTCTGGAAGATAAGAAAGCTGAAATCATATCTTCAGGAGCGGGAACTCTGGGATATGGTTGAATCCGTTGACAGGAAAACCCTCACTAAACTGATTGAAAGAGGTTTCCTGACCGAACAGGAGCTGGAGGGCATGTATGATATCGAGCCGAGGTACAGTCTGTATGTGAACAGGGTTTAATAAGTAAGTAAGTAAGTAAGTGAGTAAGTAAGTGAGTAAGTAAAAATTAAATTCATGTGTTTTTATTCGCAGCATGGGATGCGGGAGGAAATCTTTCCCAATTTTCTGAATATATTATCCTGTCGGTCAAACGCTGTTCTATTCTTTAATTTTTATTTTTTCGGTTTGCTCTGATACCTTGTATTTTGAAATCCATCTTTTCCAATTTATTGTATCCATTTAATATAACTAATTATTTATAGTCTGCCAAATAAATTGAATCTGGTCATAAATTTTAGGAGGTTTTTTGAGCATGGAAATGGATGCCGTAGACAAGCTGGTTTTTCATGTAATCGAGAAGGTCTCTGAAGATGAATGTGATCTCGATAAGGCAACTGAGTCTGTCATTTCTTTTTCACATGAGAATTTGCTTTCACCTGAGACCCTGCTGAAACTCTCCTTTATTTTCGGCAATGATAAGATGTTCCGGGAAGAATATGTAGTCTCAAGGGCTTCTGCTTCTCTTTTCTCAGGTAAAATGCGGGAAGAAGCCCATATGGTGGCAGGAAAAACGGCTTCTTTACTGGGGCTTATGGAATCCGCTGCCAGGGAATTCAAAGAAATTCTTGAAGAAAATCCGGGAAATATAGAAGCCCTCTGCGGATATGGATCTATGCTTGCCGGGGCAGGGTAGCTGGACGGAGCACGGATTCAGTATGAAAAAGCTCTTGAGTTCAATCCTGACCATGTGGAAACCCTTTGCAGTTATGGCTGCGTGCTTTACAGGCTCAGCCAGCTGGATAAAGCCGAAGAAGTATATAGAAGAGCCCTTCTTCTTGACCCCGATCATGTCGAATCGCACTGCGGGTATGGAATTTTGCTCAACAGGCGCGGACAGAAAACCGAAGCAGGCCTCCATTATGCACGTGCTCTTGAAATCGACCCGGAGCACGTTGAATCAAATTTCCGCTATGCACGTCTGCTTGAGGAAAAAGGGGAGCCAATTGAGGCCGAAACTTATTACATAGTAGCTCTCAAAGCAGACCCCGAAAGCTCTAAACTCCACCTTTATTATGCCCGCCTGCTTGCACAACACGGACTCATCCATGGGGCAAGAGTGCACTTCAGGTATGCGCTTAAAATTAGCCCTGAAGACGTTGAAGCTCACTGCGAATATGCAAGGCTGCTTGCCAGGTTCGGGCACAGGCATGAAGCTGAAGTTCAGTACAAAAAAGCCCTTGAACTCAACCCCGGGCATTTTGGGAGCCTTTCCGGTTATGGAGATCTGCTTAAAGAAAAGGGGCAGTACACCGAAGCTGAAAAAATTTACAGGCAGGCAGAATGTTTCAGACAGGACGCCTGGTAATAAATTAATAATCCCTGTCCGCTCAGGCTGGCAAAGCCAGGATTCAGTAAAGCCGTAGAGGCTCAATTCCTTTTTTTTCCATAAGGCAGGCAGGGATATCAAGTACCTGCCGAACTGAATCGATTATAATTCCATCTGAAGTCGCAATGATAAGGTTTTTTTCTGAATTTCCTCCTTCTCTTTTCAGGTCAAAATCCGCAGTTTTTGATGTGTATGCGTCTCCCAAAATCCCGTAATTTTCAATTTTGCGGCGGATGAAACCTGCAAGTTCTCCACTCCGGCTAATCTGTGAATCAAGAAGGAAGCTTACTGACTTCAGGCTGGCTTCTGATAAAAATTCAAGGACTGAGTCAAGGGCTTCCTCGAGATCTTCAGCCTGGTTTTTTTTGCCGAAATAATAGCGTGTGTCCCTGATATATCCGTCGTCGCAGAACCACATGGGTTCGTTTTTGAGGAGGCTGTCGACACTCAGCAGGACATTGTACCCATCAAGCAGAAGGTCTCTGTTATTTATGCTATCACAGGCTATTTTCTTCCTGATCCTCGAGACTACTTTTTCCGGGGAAACAATTACTCTGCTGAGAATGTGCCGCTCCTCTGCGCTTAGCCTGGAATGCTCAGCTACAAAACGGATAGTTGCGAATTTAGGATAGCCCCAGCGCAGGATACTCCGGATATCTCTGGCAGGCTTCAACAATTTTTCTTTCGGGTCTGACCCGGGAAAAGAGGCAGTACTCTCTTGCATAATTCTCATTTCACGAAGGAAGTTCTTTAAATGAGTGAAGATATGTTATATATACATATTTGCACAAATAAAAATAGCAATCTTGCTACCCGACAGTTAATTTGCCTGTTTATCTGTCGGTTTCTATTCCGGTTTATTCAATTTAAGTCTGGTTTTCAACCGGAAGCCAGCTTATATTCAGAATGTGAGGTATCTTTATGGCTCCGATTGAGGGTTGTAATATGGAAGTTTTGTGGCTGGCTCAGGAAGAAGTAAAAAGTGTTATGGACATGCATTCCGATATGCAGGTAGTTGAAAGGGCTTTCAGGCAGCACGGGCTTGGCAAGGTGCAGATGCCGCCTAAGTCCTATCTTTACTATACTGCTTACAACGGCGACCTGCGTACAATGCCTGCATACCTTGAAGAAGAGGACATTACCGGCGTAAAGATTGTAAATGTCCACCCCGGAAACCCCACGCGCAACCTGCCCACAGTAATGGCGCTGATCATTCTTATTTCCCCTGAGACCGGAGCCCCTGTAGCGATCATGGACGGGACCTACCTGACAGATATCAGGACAGGTGCAGCCGGTGGAATTGCCGCAAAATACCTTGCAAGGAAAGACTCGAAAGTAATCGGGCTTGTAGGCGCAGGAAACCAGGCAAGGACCCAGCTTGAATCTCTTTGTGAGGTTTTTGAGCCTGAATCTGTCAGGATTACCTCCAGGACAAAGGAAAGCTGTGAACAGTTTATCCGGGATATGGCAGATATCGTGCCCTGCGAAATTCATTATGAAGAAAGCATTGAAAAGGTCTGTGACTGTGATATCCTTGTCACAACAACCCCTTCCAGAAAACCAATTGTAAAAGCCAGCTGGATCAAAGAAGGCACTCATATAAATGCAATAGGCGCAGATGCAGTAGGAAAAGAAGAACTTGACCCCGAAATTCTCCTCCGTGCCAAGGTTATTGTCGACGACATGATCCAGGCTCTCCATTCCGGAGAAGTGAACGTCCCCCTATCCAAACACTATATCTCGGAAAATGATATCCATGCCCAGCTCGGAGAAGTGATGGTCGGTCTCAAGCCCGGAAGGACCAGTGAGGAAGAGATTACGATATTTGATTCCACAGGGCTTGCAATCCAGGATGTAGCAACCGCACACCTGGTCTATGAAAGGGCTGTCCGTGAAGGGCTTGGCAGACAGGTCCGCATGTTCTGATGGTTGTTTAGACCTCTTTACAATTGTTTAGCCCTCTTTACTTGGCATGAAAGTCCATGATGAGAAAACTCATCACGTACTCTCTCCTTCCTTTTTTCCCATAATTGCGATAATTCCACTAATTATTGTTATCCTTTCATCAACCGAGAATATCTCTGCCTCAACAATCTTTCTCTTTTTAACTTCTCCCTTTTGGTATCCTGTTTCATCTTCGTACATCTCATCGTTTGTGATCAAATGCCATATTATTGTTGCAATTTTCCTTGCTAAGGCAATAATTGCCTTAGCATATCCAATTGTCTTCTTTTTCCTGTTAAAAAACTCCTTTAATCTGCTATTTTTCTTTCTTGCTGCTGCTTGAGCAATCTGAGTTAGAATCCACCTTGCTACTTTTGATCCTCTCTTAGTGATTCTTCCGTTATGGTATTTATCTGCAGATTGATACACATTAGGAACTATTCCAAGCCATGAAGCAAGTTTATCTCCCGTTGGAAAATCCCTGAAATCTCCTATTTCAGCAATTAGAGTTGCCGCACCAAGCTCCCCAATACCTGGAACTGACATCAAAATTTCCATTTCCCTTTTATGCTTTTGATAAGCATAATTGAAAATTTCTCTTTCAAGAACTTCAATTTCTTCATCTAAATGTTTTATAAGATTCAGACATATCTGAAGCCTTATTGCAGCACTCTGTGATATTTCTCTATCCAGAATTTCCCTTATCTGAACACTCTTTTTCCGAACATTTGGAGAAAGCGACTCTATAATTTGATCAATATTTTTACCTGAAGAGATTCCTGCTAGAATTGCTCTACCATTTTTTCCAAAAATGTCAGTCAGAACATCACCCAGATGTAACATTTCGGAGGAAAGAATTGCATGAGTTTCATTTTTAATGTCCGTTCTTTTTCTTACAAGAGTTAGGCGAAGCCTGACGTATGACCTGAATTCTCTATGTTTCTTCGGAAAAACTCTTGATGGTTGAACCATCTTATTCAATGCAAGTTTTGCAATTACTTCGGAATCTATTTTATCTGTTTTTTTATGTGTAAATGCTTTCATATCTCGAGCATTTCCAACTATAACAGGCAAATGATCTATCAATGCCTCATAAATCGGAACCCAGAAATCACTTGTTGATTCACAGGCAACAACATCACATGATTCACAGGCAACAACATCACATTTTTCAGAGGTTACCAAATTTTTAAGATCTAAAATCCCATCATCATCTCTGGCAAAACGATGTTGTTGTTTTTCACCGGATCTACTGAGGATAGTAGCAATAACAAAACGTTTGTGAATGTCTAAACCACAAGATTTGTTTATTTCTCCGTCCAATTTACATTACTCCATCATTTCCAGGACAGTAGAATTGCTTCAAAGGCAATTTGGCATCCGTGATCAAGGTCACATCTGGGCCTTCGATGGCAATTCAATGGTTAGTTTTTTGACGGCTTCGGAGAACCAAAGTAAAAACAACCTTCCTGTCCAAAGGTAATGATGGAGTTCTATTATCAAAAAAGCTAAGTGAAAAGGATTTTCATTTTTTGGGCATGTTATTCCAAGAATATCATGTGTGTTTTTTATTTTTCTGGAAGTTTCCGATCTATTTTTTCTATTTCCGGATTCCGAAAGTGGATGTTCCAGTTTTCTTATTCAGAATCCCTGAAGACAGGGTTCTGTCCGAGATTCGGGTTAAAAATAGAGTTCAAACTTACGAAATTACAGGGAATTCTGTATCGGATATAGATAAATACAGATAATAATGCTAGTTGATGAAGAATACAAAAGACAGTTCGGCATCAGTATTTTCTTTCTATAGAACTGCCTTTTTATTCTTCCTTTCCAGATCTAAAACAGAATAAAAATATTTCTTGAATGAAATCAGGAGGCTAATTTAAATCTTTTTACTTCCTTTTTGTTTTACTTTCTTTTTCTTCAGGTCCTTTCTTTTTTTCAGGATTCAGGGTTAATTCTTGTTCCATACTTCCCACGGTAATTATATAATCGCCTGCGGGAAGCGAATCAGTATCATAGTTGAATTTGAAATTTCCTTTTTCGTCAGCTTGTGCAGCTTCGTAACAGGTCTCGAATGTGAGTTTTACCTGTCCATTTTTTGCCTGTCCGGTATTCGAATTACTTTTACACATGTTTTTATTAGACTCTTCTTTTTTGCTTACAATATCTCCGTCGATTTTCACGAAATAACTCATCCAGGGGGGTATGTTTGATTGAGATAGTGAGGCTTCGCCTTCCAGGGCATTTGAGTGTCTCGTAAACCACCTGAATTTCTTAACTCTTACGTTTATGTCTCTGACCTTAACGCCGTCTTCTCCGGTGGCATTTACTTTGAAGGAGCTTTCACCTCCTGATATTGTTTTTGGAATGAACAGCTTATTTATCTGATATTTGTAACCTTTACCTGAAACAGGGACCATTTCTTCATGTAAAATAGTTACTTCAATTATTTCATTATTGGATGCCTCTCCTGAAATTGTAATTTCATCCCCTACACAGGGGCAGGCAGGAGATAATTCCCAGTGAGTAACATCAGCAGATGCGGGTAATATCAGGATTCCCGCGGCAGCACAAAACAGCATTACTATAAAAAGGGATTTTCTCTGAAACTCATATCTCAAAATGAATCCTCCTTGAATGCCTGCCTGATTTTTCATGCAGACCTGAGAAGTGATTTTTATAAATGAAATTCTCTTCAATTATCTTTGAAAAGCATTTTTTAACTAATGTTACTTTATTAGTTTTAAAATTTTTGCTTAAACTTCTCTCTCAGTAACACTATATAAATTTTTATACTATTTTTCTTTTTGAATTTGTGTTACCCGGGTAAAAGAAGGAAAAAATATTATAAGTGTTATTTCAAAAATCGGCATCATTTAAACATCTGCTGTTTATCCCTTAATGATTTTGCATATCGGTAATTTCCGAAAAATAACCAAGGCGTTTTTAAGAGAAATAAAAATGTTGAACTGGCTCATTAATATAATTAACAGTTTTTCATACTGCAAACTTTTACTTTTAAAGCCTGAATTTAGTGATCTTATATAAGTAAAATAAGTAAAACAAGTTCATAAGAGATAAAATACTCAGTATCAAAATATATATTGATGCATCTGTGGCGCGTCAGTTATTGAACTATCATGCCGCACTGGCGAGAAAGCTGGAGCCAGAGAAAAGAATTTTTGAAGGACTTGGCATCCGGGACTCAATGATGGCGAATAATCTGGAGTATATAGTATCCCGTGAGCGTGCAGGGGAAAAGTGCTGGTTTTTGCCCACAATAACCATCTCCAGCGAGGAAAAACACAGTGGCAACTTGGAGCTGACCTGCTGGCATGGTGGTCGGTGGGATCTCACCTCAATGAGGTATTCGGTCCACGCTATGCAGTTATCGGCTCTGCAGTCGGCGTCTCGGATGCAAATGGCATCGGGCAACCTGGAGCCAGGTACTCTTGAAGCGCACCTTACTGCCGCGCCAGGACCAGTACGGTTTATTCCAACTAACAATGGCAGGAGGCTTCCAATCATGGCAACAACAGATTTTCCTGCCCGCTCGGGCAGCATGAACCCTACCTATTTTGCACTAACTCCTCGAAGCCTCACCGACTTCGACTGGCTTGCTGTCCTTGACTCAACCCAATACAGCCGGGGAGGACCGACGCTGAAATAAAATGACTTTAATCTTAGCAGCAATTTGATAGAATATAAAAGTTTTAAAGCGGCCCGGTTTTCAGGGGGGTTTATAAAAATCGGTGTTTATTCAGGTTTTTAAGATAAATAAACTGGTCTTATCAATCAGTCTTACTTTAATTAAGGAGAACAAATTCACAATGAATAAATAGATAGGATAGAAATTATTATACATTGAGCGGGTCCTGAGGAAAGTCAGCCTCTGCAAGCATTGTACTTTACCCTAGGTTCCATTTTTTATTCCAGCTATTCCCCATACTTCCGCAGAACCTGCTCAAAAACTGTTTTTTATGCTTTATTTCTCTGCGTGTCTGTTTCAGACTCCTGCGATCTCGAAGAGCTTTTCCATATCAATGTTCTGCTCAACCACATTTGCGAGCTCTTCGTAAGCATCGTTTTCGCTTATTGCCTCATCTGGTTCGTATTCCAGGCCCTTCTTCTCATAAAGATACCGGACAAGGGCATTTCTTATATTCCTGTTATCAAAAAGCCCGTGAAGGTATGTGCCGATTACGAAACCGTCCTCATCAATAGCTCCATCGTCTCCGAAAACGGTGCGGTTTGAATCCGTAACTCCCATATGGATCTCATAACCTTTTATCTCTTCACCATCTATGGGTCTCAGGATAGGGCCGTAACCATTGACTTTTTTTGTTACCTGGACAGTTCTCTTTTTATATTCTCCGAATCTGGTCCCTATGTCCAGAAGCCCCAGGCCTTCAAACTCGGCTTCGACTCCGTTCTCTACTCCGGAATCAAAGATAGTCCTGCCAAGCATCTGGTAACCGCCACAGATCCCGAAGATAGGGACTTTTCCTTTGAAAGCCTGAATTTTTTTGTCCATCCCGCTTGCCCTGAGGTCAAGAAGGTCATTAACAGTATTTTTCGTCCCAGGAATCATGATTGCATCAGGGTTTCCGAGTTCTTCGTTGATGTCCACATACCTAACTTTTACGAGCCCCTCAAGGGGTTCGAAGTCCGTAAAGTTTGAGATCCTTGGCAAGCGGATTACTGCAACCTCTATTTCTTTTTCTGCCTTTGAATCCTCTTTATCTCCGAGAGAGACCGAATCTTCGGAAGGGATGCGGAGCTTGAAATGAGGAAGGACCCCAAGCACAGGGATTCCGGTTTTATCCTCAAGCTGCTTGAGTCCGGGTCTCAGGATTTCTATGTCGCCCCTGAACTTGTTGATTATAAACCCTTTGACGTTTTTCCTTACATCTTCAGGCAGAAGGGCAATAGTGCCGTAAAGGCTTGCAAACACGCCTCCCCTTTCAATATCTCCTACAAGGATTATAGGAGCCTTTGTGAGCCTTGCAGTACCCACATTCACGATGTCCCTCTCATAAAGGTTGATTTCTGCAGCTCCCCCGGCTCCTTCCATAACAATAATGTCATGCTCTTTCCAGAGCCTTTCAAGGGCTCCTTTAAGCACTGCGTGCATCTCTTCAATGGAATCGTAATACTGGCCTGCACTTTTGTCAGCATAGGGCTCGCCCAGCAGGACTACCTGGGAAACGCAGTCCCCTTTTGGTTTCAGGAGAACAGGGTTCATATCTGCAGTGGGTTCAGTGCCTGCGGCTTTTGCCTGAATTGCCTGTGCAATCCCTATCTCCTTTCCGTCCTTTGTAATCCAGGAGTTCAGGCTCATATTCTGAGCCTTGAAAGGAGCAACCCTGTAGCTTCTGGACAGGATCCTGCATATGGCAGTTACGACTGAACTTTTTCCAACATGAGAGGCGGTTCCCAGGATCAATAGGCTTTTTTTCTCCATTTTTACCATACCTTCTGCGCAAACAGGCTTTTTATTATTCAAATACAAGTAATGGTTTTAACTGACAATTTATTAAAATCAAAGTAAGATTTTTGCTTCTGCAGATATAAATCAAGTAAACTTGTTTAAATTTAATAATTGTCATCTTATACTTCAACTAAAGAATAAATAGTTTCGGATTCATTGCAGCTTTTGTTTAGTTAATTTTAGAGAAATTTTGATTTTCTGCCTTTTTTCCTTTTCAATTTTTGTTTTCTTATATTTCTCCTTATCTTTGAGTTCAATTACATTTTATCACACATTTTTTACTATTTTACTATTCATTTACCATTTTACTATTCATTTACCATTTTACTATCCATTTACCATTTTACTATCCATTTACCATTTTACTATCCATTTACCATTTTACTATCCATTTACCATTTTTCCCGTACATTTTTTACCTTACTACGCTTTACTTCCTTACCTCTCTCACTTTTTTTGCTATAATTTTTCGATTTATCCGCAGCTTCCCGTATGAAAAAATGAATTTATCCGGCTACATTTCTTTTAAATAAGATCAAAACAATCTTTTTGTTATCGAATCGGGGAAAAAAGATCATGAAAGCCGTGCTTTTCTTACTTGTTTTACTTCTTCTTTCAGTAATTCCTGCTTCAGCAGCAGACTCTTCCAGGGTAGATGGAACAGGCTCAGCCCGCATAGACGAACTTTACAGCGATATAGAGTCCTTTGATGTGACATTTTATTCCTCTCAGGAGGAAGAGAACCTGACCCTTGAAATGTCTCTGGTGAAACCAGGTGTAAATGAAAAGGTCGTCAGTACACAGGAATTTTCAACTGGCAGTTTTCCTGCAAACACAAAAGTTACGAAAGCTGGCTTCTGGAATGTCAGGAATGCCGAACGAGGGGCTTATACTCTGAAAGCAAAGCTTCTGGATCAGGGGGAGGTGCTTTCGGAATCCGAATATAATTTTGTCTACGGAAGTAACTCGGCCTTAAGGCTTCAGGTAGATGATCTTGTCCCCAACTCCGAAGGGATTGCTGTTGTAATTTCCCCGAAGCAGGCTTCACTTTTTGATATTGAGTACATGCTTGTAGACGGGCATGATGTGGTATACAGGACAAAAACCGAAAAGGCATCCCTCACAAGTGTTCCGGAAACCTTTTCTGCTTCCTGGGGCACCCTTCTTGAAAACAATAAAGAGTACTCTGGTAGAGTAAAGATCAAGGTCTATTCCCCCAGTCGGGGATTTATAAGCTCAACCGAGAACTTCACCGCCAGGGATGATGCCGAAATTACTGATATTTATGAGGACGAGACCGGGGCAAGTGCAACTGTTTTTGGGCGTTCCCAGGTGCCTTTTGAAGGAAGCCTGGTTTTCACCGTTTATAAAGTGAAGGAAGGCTCAGGGCATAACAGTTCTGTGCTCGTAGAGTCTGCCCGTGAAAGAGTCCCAGTGCTTCTCACTGATGACGACGAGACAGTTGAAGTCGCCTGGAAAGAAAGGCTTACAGAAGGAGTCTACAGGCTTGAAATCGAACTCACAGGCAACGATGGGGACCTTATCGAACGCAGGGAAACCATTATTGAGTCTGACCTCCCTCCGGCAAATGCAAGTGAGGTAAGCCCTGACGCAGGGCGTGAAACTCCGGATGAAAATGAAGGTAATGGCATTCCGGGCTTTTCGTTTACTGCCGGAATTTTAGGTATTTTCATTGTTTTTGGCTTTATTAAAAAGCTGCATTAATCAAATACGGATAAATCTCAGTGAAAATTAGAATAAATCTCAAAAATCCGTGAATCTCATGAATTATGAACTCTTTATCGCCTTCAGGCAGATTCGGGCAAGAAAATTCCAGACTCTTCTTTCGGTAGGAGCTATAGCCATTGCTGTAATGGTACTTACGGTTTCCCAGGCACTAATGGTGGGTTTTACAGGAGAACTTTATAAAACTACCGTTGACAAACTCCCGCATGTCTCGGTCTCACCTCAGGAAGGCGAGGATTATATCTATCTTTACGGGACTCTCATGGAAAGGATCGGTACGATTGAGGGAGTCACCGCAGTTTCCCCTTTCCTTACAGGGCAGGCTTCTTTCAGGTTCAAGGACAATTCCCTGAACGCCGAGTTAAGGGGCGTGGTTCCTTCACAGGAAAATGAAATAAGCTCTATTGAAGAAGATATTGTTGAAGGCAGTTTCAGGGAACTGGAATTTTCAAGAAATACTGTTGTTATAGGCTCAAAACTGGCGGAAAAACTCGAAGTTAACCTTGGGGATTCCATAGCTGTGTCTTTTCCGAACGCAAATCCCCTCTCTCTCAGGGTTGTAGGGATTTTTCATACGAGATCTCCTCTGGATGAGTCTTTGACCTATACATCCCTTGATACTGCCCGGCGGTTCTATGATGTCCCCAATGTGGTTAACGGCGTCTGGGTACGGCTTTCTGATTTTAACAGGGACCGTGAAGTTGCAGAGGAGATCGAAGAACTCGGTTATAATGCGAGGGGATGGACAGAGACAAACCCTGCAATCCTACGCACGATTGCTATTGAAAGAACATCGAATAACGTTGTATACGGGCTTATTATTGTCATAGCTTCTTTTGGTGTGGTAAGCACCCTGAACCTTTCAGTAATAGGCGCGACAGGCCAGATAGGTATGCTCCGCGCTATGGGCGCCCCGGTTTCAAGTATTCAGAGAATTTTCATACTCCAGAGCGGGATTCTTGGCCTTCTGGGAGCTCTTGTAGGTACTTTTGCTGGGGTTCTCATATCCCTGGCAATAGGACAGTATGAGATTCCCTCAACGCAGGCAGATGTTTACGCTGGCATGTCCTTTATCCCTATTGTCGTGCGGGCTCAGGACATCCTTATTATAATTCTCGCAGTTTTCCTTCTGAACCTTATTACAGGAATTTATCCCGCCAGGCAGGCAGCGAAGCTGGACCCTGTGAAAGCTATAAGCACAAGGTAATCATGCTGAATATCTTATCATGCGAGCCCCAAAATACTCGATTTTATGCCGGATATTCCGAAGGTCTGATGTGTACGTTAATAGAAAATTAAACCGCAGGATTGAAGCTTAAAACTATATAGAAGTGTAAATAAGTAGTTAGGACAGATAAGTACAATAAATCCATGAGCATTTGGATAAAGTTATTAGAGGTAGAAATTCTCCTTTCAGGTAAATTCTCCTTTCAGGTAAATTCTCCTTTCAGGTAAATTCTCCTTTCAGGTAAATTCTTCGTTAAAGCAGCAGTTTTTCCCTGTTTTCCCTTTTATTCATCAAATCATTAGAAATAATTTATGATTGCAAAAAAATTAATGAGGCTCTTAAAATTATCTATCACATTAAACATTTCAACGAGAGCCAATACGTCACCAGGATTGAAATTTCAATTCCGGTAAATATATATCTTTTTTGACGAATGATTACTTACTTAGTAAGCGTAGCGAACAGAAACAAACAAGAACCTTGTGCAGGAATTCTCATCAACTGATCATTGCATGGGAATTCTCTTTTTTTATTTTTACAGCCTACCGGCTGAAATAACTTTTTTATAGCTGTAATCTGTTTTTTCAGACGTACTGTACTTTTTTTAAGGAAGCTCTTCCTGAATTTCAACGACTGTTCTTAATAACTTTAGCTTTTCAGAAGAATTTCGAAAACTTTATTTATGCTGATATTATATCTCTGTTCGCTAATTTGTAGCACAGACCGAACATTTGGGTGGGGGATTACCGACAGCTGATCACTGTCAAAAGGGAATTCCCTTTTTATTTTTCTTTTCCGAATACTATTTTTTAGCTTGCATTAACCTCTTTTTAAAAATTACTAATTTTTTTGATTTTTCTGCAGTTTTTAAATTTTATTGCATGGACGTTTTTCCAGAAATTTGATAAATTTTCTGTCTTCGTGAATATACAATTGCAGTTAAACTGCAGTTTGCGCAAAAAAATCTTTTATATAATTTCGGATATTACGGCTTCTGTCACCGGATACAAATATTTATATTCTTTGGTAGATAATTTTACTTTGATGGATGATAGCAAAGAATACCAGCTTTATCTTGAAGCCCTTGATGAAGAACGGTCTGCATGGTCCAGGAGGACTGCTATAAAGAGGCTCAGCGAATGCAAAACAGAAGAGTCTCTTTATTATCTTAACGAACTTGTTGTTGACAGGTATTTTCTGGTTCCGGATTGGCTTAAAAAGGTTGCAAGGGAATATTACGTATCTCTATGCCTCGAGTTCCTCTAATAGCTTAATTTTTAATAAACTACCCTTCAAACCTTTTTCTTTTAATAGCCGTACCCAGGTTTATATTCCAGAAGCTCAGGCTCCTTCAAAGGCGGATGATAAGCGACTTTCTATTTCAAAAGTCCATGCTCCTTCAAAAGCATACGACAGGCAACTTTCTATTTCAAAAGTGAATTCTTTTTAGTTCAGTTCAGCCAGGATTCAAAATCAAAAACTTTAAATTTATTTAGAACCAGAAAAAAGCGTATCTCTGCCAGATCTGGTATATACAAAGCACATAATTCTTAAGCAGCCCGATACTCCTGTAATATCCTGAGAATCGGTATGCTTAAGGCTGTGAAGGTACCCTTTACTAATATATTCTTATCTCTGGCTACTGTACTAAATTAAGAACCGCTTCTTTCCGCTAACTTATATAAAAGATACCTGATTCTTTGTTGAATTCGGGCTTTTATGATTAATGAGCTTATTGATTACTTATAAAGAGTAAGTTGGAAGCAGTAAGTTAAAAACTTATTTGAATGAATATCTGTTTAAAAGATAATTTGTTTAAAAGATGATTTGTTTAAATGATAATTTGTTTAAACGATAATTCGTTGTAACGATAATCTGCTGTAATTATCTCAGGAGGAACCATATTTATGCCTAAGGATACCGAAAAGACATTGGGAGTACCGGCAGCAATTCTGTTGCTTATTGGAGGAGTATTCACAGTTATTTTATTCTATTTTATGTTCCAATTTGCTGAACAGGAAAACCTTATTATGGTCATCTTAACTGCATTATTAATAGGCGTGGTTTCAATGATTGTAGCTAAAGTTCTGGGCCGCATATCCAGGATCAGATGACCGGGGTTAAGTGCACGCTTACTTTTATTAATTTCTTTTCCTCTCTTTTTTCTGCACCATTACCAGATCATAAATTTTATTGTTTAATCAGGAATTACTCTGAATTTTTTATCGGGCATCTTGGGCGTCTTATCAATGCTGATATTCCTGAAAGGTCAAGTCTGTAAAAAATACAATAAAAAATAATTCATTCTGAATTTTCTCTGGTTTGAGGAATAACTATTCAAATATGCTCTGCTTTCAGTTGAATATTCCATCTAAAATTCCGCTAAACAAAGATTTCAAATGAAATTCCGTTAAACAAGGTTTCAAATGAAAAAGAGTCTCTAAAAAAGGTATCTTAAACCGAAGATCTGGAGAAGAGGTTAAGGAATGCAAAAACGGGCATATTTACTTATTGCTGTGAGTGGTTCCCTTTGGGGTACAATAGGAATTTTTGTCCGGGAGCTCTACGGTTTAGGGTTTTCTACTCTTCAGATCGTAACCATGAGGGTGTTCTCAGCGGCTGTTATCATGCTGCTATACCTTCTTTTTACAAAACCGGAACTGCTGAAAATCAGATTCCGGGATTCTCTTTATTTTGTGGGGACAGGTATCCTCAGCATTGTTTTCTTTAACCTCTGTTATTTTATCACCATCAGAGAGACGTCTATAGCAATTGCAGTCACCCTCCTGTATACAGCCCCTGCATTTGTTGCAATACTTTCCAGGATTATTTTCAGGGAAAGCCTGGATGCAAAAAAACTTTTTTCTCTGGGCCTTACCCTCACAGGGTGTGCTTTTGTAACCGGCTACCTTCCTGAACTCGGAAATTCTCCCTCTATCACTCTGCCCTGGCTCCTTACAGGGCTGGGGGCAGGTTTCGGGTATGCCCTTTACAGTATTTTCGGAAAAGTTGCTCTTAAAAAGTACGATACTGTAACAATCACAGCCTACACTTTCTTTTTTGCCAGCCTTGCCCTCCTGCCTCTGGTTAGCTTTGAAACTTCAGGAGAGGCTTTCTCTACGGGAAGTTTCTGGACCTACCTTATAGGTCTTGGCTTCTTCCCCACTGTTCTTGCCTATTTGCTTTACACAAAAGGGCTTGAAGAAGTCGAATCTAGCAGGGCGGCTATAGTAGCGACAGTAGAGCCTGTAGTGGCTACCTTTGCAGGTTTCTTCTTTTTCAGGGAAATAGTGTCAGGCTGGCAACTGGCAGGGATACTCTTTGTACTTGCAGGTGTGGTGCTTATACAGGAGAGAAAATGAAAATTTCCTCAAATTTTCTCCCTAAACTCTAATTTTTAATCTTTTTTCACTGCATGCTTTCAGTTTTCTTTTTGCTTTCACAGAATCGCTTAGAATAATAACAAGGTTAATATGTCTGGTAAGTTCTGTATTTAGTCTGATATCTTATCTGATAATGTGAATATCATCTGATATCATACCTTACTTCCCATGTCCTTTACTCCATATGTGCTACGTTTGATCTTTTCCCGCCACATATTTTCAGATTTTCTGTTAGTTTTCGGCGCTGAAAAAGCCAGCAGAATATCTGGTCCGGGCGAAATAAATTACAATGACATAATCATAATTATATTGAGAATGAAAAGGATGGTGTTATTTGATGCAGTTGAAGCTGGAACATTATAATATAAAAATTGGACAGCACAAAGTGTTGCTGAATATTGTCGATGCGAAAGAACTGGGAGTCAACCCCGGAGATAGGGTCCGCATCCGGGGGCATCAAAGCCTTTCTGCCATTGTGGACACAACTGATGACATGGTTCCTCCGGGAACTCTTGGTGTCTTTACTGAAGTTTATGAACATTTCGAAGACTGGGATAAGCCGGTAGAAGTTGTCCCTTCTTTTCGCTCAAAATCCGCAGCCGTTATCAAAAAAATGCTGGACAAAAAGCCTGTTGTACAGGACGAGATCAAAATGCTTGTAAGCGATATCGTTGATGAAAACCTGAGCGATGTCGAGCTTTCTGCCTTTATAACAGCTTCATATATCCACGGGATGACCGATGACGAAGTCGAATGGCTGACAAGGGCAATGATAGATACAGGAGACACTATCGAATTCGATACGCACCCTATTATGGACAAGCACTCGATAGGTGGGGTTCCCGGAAACAAGATTTCTCTCCTTATTGTCCCCATAGTTGCCGCAAACGGGCTGCTCATCCCAAAGACCAGTTCAAGGGCTATCACGGGTGCAGGCGGGACTGCCGACCTTATGGAAGTGCTCTCTCCTGTTGAGTTCAGCTCGCAGGAAGTAAAGGAGATAACCGAAAAGGTAGGAGGAGCACTCGTCTGGGGCGGAGCTACAAATATTGCGCCTGCAGATGATAAGCTCATCAAAATTGAATATCCCCTGTCCATTGACCCTTATTACCAGATGCTTGCCTCAATCATGGCAAAAAAAGGAGCCATCGGGGCAGACAATGTGGTAATGGATATCCCTGTCGGGCCGGGCACGAAGGTCCCCACAGTTCAGGAAGGACAGAAACTGGCCAGAGACCTCATCAACCTCGGGCACAGACTTGGAATGAATGTTGAGTGCGCTATTACTTACGGTTCGTCTCCTATCGGGAGGAGAGTAGGACCTTCTCTGGAAGTAAAGGAAGCCATGAAAGTCCTTGAGAGCATGGAAGGTCCAAACAGCCTTATTGAAAAGAGCGCGGCTCTCGCAGGCATTCTTCTTGAAATGGGAGGGGCAGCTCCGAGAGATCAGGGAAAAGAGCTTGCACTTGAAACTCTCAGGAGTGGAAAAGCTCTCGAGAAAATGAAACAGATCATTGAAGCCCAGGGAGGAGACCCGAACATCAAGTCCGATGATATTCAGACAGGGCAGTACACTGCTGATATTTTTGCTTCTACGGACGGGTATGTTATGGAGTTCGACAACAAATGGATAATTGAGATTGCCAGGCTTGCAGGAGCTCCAAATGACAAGGGAGCTGGAGTTGCAATACACAAAAAGAGAGGAGAACAGGTTAAAAAAGGAGATCCGATTCTCACCATATATGCCGAAAAAGAGATCAAACTTGATAATGCACTGGCAACGGCACAGAGGACAAACCCGATAATAGTCGAAGGCATGCTTCTCAGAAGAATTCCTGGAACTTATGGGTTCCAGTAATATTTCTGTAAGAACAATTTTCTCTTTTTTTCTTTTTTTCAATGAAAGCTCAGTGAAACCCTTTAATACCTTGTCAGGGTTTTAGCCGGACATGAAGAGAATTGTATTACTGCGCCTGGGGCACCGCCCTGAGAGGGACAAGAGGATTACCACACACGTTGGCTTAACTGCCAGGATGCTTGGAGCTGAAGGCATGCTTCTTGCTTCTGATGACTCCGGGATTGTGCAGAGCCTTGAAGATGTGGTCAGGCGCTGGGGTGGAAACTTTTACATTAAAAATAATGTCAGCTTTAAACAGGAAATCAGAAACTGGAAAGAAGGAGGAGGTAAAGTCTGCCACCTTTCCATGTACGGAGTCAACCTTCCGGATCTTGCTGACGAGCTTAAAAAGTGCGACAAATTAATGATTGTTGTGGGTGCGGAAAAAGTCCCTCCCGAAATTTACCAGCTCGCTGACTGGAATGTGGCCGTGGGAAGCCAGCCTCATTCCGAAGTTGCGGCAGTTGCAATTACAATGGACAGAATCGCCGAGGGTGAGCCTCTTGAAAAAGAGTTTCCGGGCGCTGAACTGACAATTGTCCCTGCCGAAAGGGGCAAACATGTAATCGAAAATGCCGGGGAATGAAACGGGTTCAGCAGGTCATGACAGCAGCTTCTCGATTTTTATCTTTTATATTTTTGACTCTATGTTTTGTTACGAATATTTAGAAAAGTGTTAAATATAAGTTCGTCCTAGGATAGATGTCTACAGGCAGTTATTCCTCCTGCTAACGTCAGGGCCCGGATTTTTCCGTTTTTGTTCCCGCCAGTAGGGGCTGGCAGGTGTGATTTCATCACGGATCCGGAGAATTGATTTTTTTTCGATTGAGGGGTACATGCTGGCAAACTTTTCAAGTCAGACGCTTTATTTGCCAGGCATCCCTCTATTTTTTCCTCTTTTTTGAAATATAGATACATTCAAATAATATTAAAATGTAAGACTAATGACTCATATGGATCTGGTAGCGCGGGAAATTAATTTATTAGCAGGATCTGTGCTTCTTTTTGTAGTTCTGGCTCTATTTTTTCATTTTTACAAAATCAGGCTGCTCTCTCATTCCCTCAGGCTCTGCAACTGGATCTGCGGGATGGCAATCAGTTCTGACAGCCCCTGGGTCAAAATGTTTGTTCTTCACCTTGTGTTTTTCATAAGGTTTCTTATGTACCTTGCAATTATTTCTCTTGAACAGGTGGATAAGCTTACAACCAGAAGCCTTTTCAGGCATTATATCTCAGGCAGCAGAATTGTTCTCCTTGAGTATATGTCTGCATTCACTCATTCGTCCAGTGAAATTGAAAAAAATATTTATAGTCGGAACTTCCAGGCTGCAGGCAGAACAGAACAGTTTATCAAAAAATAATTTCCTGGAATTCCATATAACATTTTATGCCCGATGCTTTTTTTCTCAATTTTCGTAAGTATGGACTAATTATTTCTGATATGCGTGAAGTATTTTTAGTACGTCCTATGAATTTTCTTTTTCTTTAAAATATTCACGTTGTATCTTTTATATAGCAGAAGATTATATTCTGTCCTGAAATTATGGACTGCCGATCTTCATATCTGGAATTTTCGGCGTCTTGTTCTTGATTTTATGGGCAGGAAGCGTGTGGTAATGAACATAACATTAATCGGTATGGCAGGAGCGGGGAAAAGTACCATAGGAAAAGCGCTTGCAAAACGTCTGGATTATACTTTTATTGATGTTGACCGTTTGATCACAGATAGAACTGGAATGCCCCTCCAGGTACTCATTGATAAACAGGGCGATTCTGCTCTTCTCAGATTTGAGGAAGAAGCTATTCTGGGTCTTGGGCAGGTGGATAACTGTATTATTTCCCCGGGAGGGAGCGTAATTTATTCCGAAAAATCCATGGTCTACTTAAAAAACATCTCAAAAGTTGTCTTTCTGGACGCTTCTTTCAGGAGCATCGCAAGGCGAATACCGAATGCAAGAAGAAGAGGTATAGTGGGCCTGAGGGATAGAAGCCTTAAAGAACTATTTGAAGAAAGGCTGGTTCTGTATAATAAATACGCTGATTTCTCCGTAAAAATCAGGGGAAAGGAAAATATTCAGGGGATTGTAGATCGAGTGATCAGGCTCTGTTTTATGGTGGAATCCTGATTTGAGCATTAATTTTTCCTGAATAAGAGACTGATCCTGTTTTGTTTGTTTTCCATTCATTTCTATCTGTTTTCATACATTATTATATATTATTATACATTATTATATATTTCACATATTATTATATATTTCACATATTATTATATATTTCACATATTATTATATATTTCACATATTATTATATATTTCATATATTTTTGTGCATTTTTATCTGTCTTCATATGTTTTTATCTATTTTCATATAATTTTATATAATTTCATCCATTTGTTTAGCTGAGACGATCAACACATGTATCGGTCTGAACCTTCTGCTTTAACAGTTTTATACCAGCATGGAGTTTCTACTCTAACAGTTTACTTTATTATCTATCAGGTCTTCAATCTCGACAAAATTCTTTGCTTACAGTTTTCATACACCGACCTGCAGACAAGCAGGCTTATCAGGAGATATTTCATGACATCAAGCCGTTTTATTATCACGGTCATTGGCAGTGACAGAGTAGGAATTGTTGCCAGGATCACCACTGTAATGGCCAGTTACAACGTGAATATTGTCGACATCAGCCAGACCATCATGCAGGGCATCTTTACAATGATTATGCTCGCAGAAGCCCCGAAGGAAAACTTTGACCTTGCAGCTTTCCAGCAGGCTATGGACGCCGAAGGCAAAAGCCTTGGAGTTGAGGTCAAAGTTCAGCATGAAGACGCTTTCCGTTTCATGCACAGGATCTGATTTTTCAGGAAGGGAGGATTTTTTTCATGCTTATAAACCCTAAAGAAATCCTGGAGACAATCCAGATGGTCAGGATGGAACATCTGGACATCAGGACCGTTACCATGGGGATCAGCCTCAGGGACTGCAGCCACCCTGATATTGAGATATTTAACGAAAATATCTACGCGAAAATAACCTCGCGGGCAAAAGACCTTGTCCGGACGACAAATGAAATCCAGAGCCTTTACGGGATCCCTATCATCAACCGCAGGATTTCTGTGACCCCCATAGCGATAGCAGCAGAAAGCTGCAGGTCTCGGGACTTTGTATCTATTGCAAAGACGATGGACGAAGCTGCAAAAGAAGCAGGTGTCGATTTTATCGGCGGGTTCAGTGCCCTTGTCCATAAAGGGGAAACTGGCGGGGACCTGAAATTAATAAATTCCATTCCTGAAGCTCTTGCATCTACAGAAAAGGTCTGCTCGTCCGTTAATGTTGCAACCACAAAGGCGGGAATTAACATGGATGCAGTCGGACTTATGGGAAAAGTAATCAAAAAGACTGCGGAACTGACCTCTGACAGAGATGGGATAGGCTGTGCTAAACTCGTGGTTTTTGCAAATGCTCCTGATGACAACCCTTTTATGGCAGGAGCTTTTCACGGAATTGGGGAACCCGAATGTGTAATTAATGTGGGCGTAAGCGGGCCTGGCGTGGTTAACGCAGCTGTTTGCGAGCTCGAAAACCCTGACCTCACGGAGATTTCCGAGACAATCAAAAGGACAGCCTTTAAAATTACGCGTATGGGAGAAATGGTCGGAAGAGAGGTCTCAAGAAGGCTCGGCGTTGAATTCGGGATTCTCGACCTTTCGCTTGCTCCAACTCCGGCGATCGGGGACAGTGTTGCAGCAATTCTGGAAGCTATGGGCCTTGAACGGTGTGGAGCCCATGGCACGACTGCAGCCCTTGCACTTCTTAATGATGCCGTAAAAAAAGGAGGAGCAATGGCTTCTTCTTCAGTGGGAGGTCTCAGCGGGGCTTTCATTCCTGTAAGTGAAGATGCAGGCATGATTGAAGCGGTAAAAGCCGGAGCTCTCTCTCTTGAAAAACTCGAAGCCATGACCTGTGTCTGTTCAGTCGGGCTTGACATGATAGCAGTCCCGGGAGATACTCCTGCAACTACCCTTTCTGCAATCATTGCTGATGAAATGGCTATAGGGGTAATAAACAAAAAGACAACAGCAGTCAGGGTGATTCCAGCACCCGGAAAAGAAGTTGGGGATTCTGTGGAATTTGGCGGGTTGCTCGGCAGTGCCCCTGTTATGCCTGTAAGCAATTTCAGTTCAGAAACTTTCATAAAGCGGGGAGGAAGAATTCCGGCTCCTATCCAGTCATTGACAAACTGAAATATTGTCCTTAAAATTGAATCCACTCTGGCAGGTAGCTCTTCAGTATGTTCTCATGAACCAGCATATTCCGACTTCATAAGAATATGCTGGTTCAGTTTTCATGTATTTGTTTTTTAGAGTGACCTTTTTCATTTCAACTATTCTTTCATCTCATCTATTTTTTCATCTCACCTATTTTTTCATTTCACCTATTTTTTCATCTTAACTATTTTTTCATTTCACCTATTTTTTCATCTTAACTATTTTTTCATCTTAACTATTTTTTCTTTCCAACTATTTTTCCAATACCTTCAAAATTAAACGTTATAAAAAAACTATTGTAGATAGAAAAATTTTTTACCTATCAAACTGTTTACTTATTGATATTGTTTTATTTGTGTCCTCGATTTTTAAAGTCACAGGACGCCTCAAAAACGGGCTTCAATAACAGGAATAAGAAACAGAGGAGAGAGTTATTTGAACCCGAAGTATCTTAAAATAGTGATTTTGTCGCTCCTTTTAATTTGCTTTACAGACGTATCAGGAGCGAAACCGAGCAGCGGGCATTCAGGAAATACAGGATTTCCGGACTACACTGAAGGCGCGCAATACGATACTGATTTCGATGCCAGCTTTATGTCGGAATGGTGGTACCAGAATGGGGATATGAGGCTTGTTGGGGAAGATGGAGATGTGAAAAATCTTGCTTTTTTTACCGTACTTGTTCACCAGGAATCTCCAACGTTTTTTTATGATTCAAAATCAGATACGCAGCTTTCGAATATGGTAACTTTCTATGGGCTTTATCCTTATGGGGAGGAGCCTTCTGACAACTATACCCTGGTTTTTGTGCCGAGGGATGAAATAGAAACCTATATCGGGTTTCATAAGCCATACCTTGATTTCACTTACCCTGAAGGTTTAAGGAAATTTTACGGTTCGGCGTTTAAAGGATACAATCTGGATTACGCTTACGACAACGTTCAGTTGGACCTGTTTTTCAAACCTCTCGCAGAAAAAACGATCGACAGTGCAACAGATCCCGTCAATTTTACCACATACGAATATGCTTATGGAAAACTTCACGGCAGTGTTATGCTTGACGGCAAAAAATATAGAGTTACGCAGGCTGACGGGTACTTTGACCACATGACCCCCTATACAAGGGACCAGCCTGTATGGGAATGGGAGCTTCATGGGTGGAGCTGGTCAGAACTTACAACTGACAGTTATCAGACTGTGTTCTATGGGGTAAGAGGATCTGATGGGTGTGATGATTATGAATATAAGCACCTGACCCTGATAGACAAAAATAAAGGTAAGGTAATTGCAGAATACTCAGGTGACGAAGTAATCATCAGCGAAAGTGACTGGACAGAAGCGAAAGTCAAAGAGCAGACCGTGGAAAGACCAGCCAGCCTTCAAATATCGGCTCCTGACCTGAATATCTCCATAAATGCAGAAAGTGTTATCCAGCTTGATAGGTCATCTCAGGAAGAGCCTGTGGGATTTGTTGATTTCATGTCTTTCCAGCCCGATGAGGCAACAATTGAGTACAGGGGTGATCTTGAACAGGGAAGCGCCTTCTATGAATATATGGTTTCTGACCGGGTTATTTTCCCGCCGCAGTAAATACGGTGCAGGTTTACAGAAATAAGGTTCTGAAGGCAAGTTCACATGGTCTTGAATTTTCAGGGGATTTTCCCCCTTTTCATATTTTTGTCCTGAAATGCGGCACCTCTCATTAATTCTGACCGGGCATGTTATCACGGCAGTCCAGGAATTATTTCGCATTCACCCACAGTGACCTCATAATTTCTCTTATTTCTTCTATTTTCTTTATACTTTCTTCATTATTTATAACATCAAAATCGTTAAAAGTCTCAAGTGCAACCTTTGCTGCAATTGAGGCACCATTAAGGTACCTGTTGCCTGCGCTGCCCACAATTGTCTGGAGGGCTGAAGCAGCCTGAAAAACGGCACTTTCCATTTCCTCTTCCTCCGCGCTTTTTCCTATCTCTTCGATAGAAGATGCTATGCTTCCCGTAGCGTTCTGGAGGCTTTCCTCCATAGCCGCTGCAGCCATTTCTTCCAGCATAATCTCTGCTCCGATGGCAGCTTCTTCAAGCATTTTCTGAGCAGCCAGCTTTCCGGTGTCTCCGAGGCAGGAGACACATATGGCAGCGTTTTCCGAAGCATCGGAAAATTTCGTTCTGGCAGCCGCTTTTCCGATCTCTCCAAGCCCTATTGTAACCGCGATAGCTTCCTTTTCTCTGTTCATGAGAGCTGCCGTATTTCCGCTTTTCCCGAGCATTGACGCTGCTAGCTTTGCAACCGTTTCCAGGTGCTGTTCCATAGCCGTTTTTCCTATTGTTCCGAAGGAGAGCAGGACCTTGACAGTCGTATTTTCCATATTTTGCTTCATCGAGCACTGGAGTATTTTATCCAGAGACCTTATAGCACTGACTGCCGCATTTTCCATTCCCTGAAGGGCAGCAGCCTTTCCTATCTCTTTTATGGAAGCTACCGTTTGCTCGGCTTCCAGTTCCTTTCTCTCATTGAGGTAGCCTTTGCCTATCTCTGTCAGAGAGGCAAGAGCCCGGCTTACTCCTTCGTCAAACCCTTCATCGATGAAAGCCAGACCTTCCTGAATTATGCTATTGTGATCTTTTGAAAGCATAGCTTTGAAGCTCCTTTTCGACAGTATAGCCTCTATTCCACAATCTTCTGCTTCTTATACTGCAGCCACTTTTAAGACGCAACTTTTACTATAATAGCTGCTTAAAATATTCTCTTTTTTATTTCATTTGTTATAGTTCTGCCAGAAAATTAAATATAATAAGGTGTCAGAAAAACAGGAATTATAAGATGAGATCTAAGTTTGTTCTTCCTGAAAAGTCCTTATTTCATGAATTCTCCTGTTTCTCCCTTATTTGCCATATCTGTTTGCTTTCCCTCACTCAAATATTTTCAGGTAATAATATGTATTTTCATGTATAATATTGATCCCATCTTTACAACATCGATACGGATGGTAAATAAAATAACAGATAAAACGATATTTTATGTGAAGAAAGAAGGCGGTTTATCTGAGTAGAGAAAAAGCACCCAGGAAATCAACCTTTTCTCCTGCAGAAAAGAGATCTTTTAAGTGTGAGCTTATAAGCTTTGAAGATGTTTACCGCATTTCCAGGCTTCTTGCCCGGAAAATCAAGGCTTCAGGATACAAACCCGACCTTATAATTGCTATAGGAAGGGGAGGATATGTCCCCGGAAGGCTGGTTTCTGACTTCCTGCTTTTCAGTGACCTGACCTCCATAAAGGTCGAACACTATCTAAGAGGTGCTGAAATGAAGGCAGAAGCGAGAATTCGATTTCCTCTCTCAGTTGATATCAGCGGGAAAAAGGTGCTTATTGTAGATGACGTAACCGATACCGGAGATACCCTGAAGCTTTCTATCGGTTATGTGCAGAGCCTGAACGCTTCTGAAATCAGAACTGCGGTTCTGCAGCACAAAACATGCTCTTCTTTTGTTCCGGATTTTTATGGCCAGAAGATCATCAGGTGGCGCTGGATCATTTATCCCTGGGCTCGTTATGAGGATCTGGCAGGTTTTACCAAAAGGATTCTTGAAGATGGGGCTCTTGATGTCTCCCGGATAATATATGAGCTTAAAGACAGGCATGGTCTTGAGGTAGGGGAAAAAGAAATCCTTGAAATACTGCATGACCTGGCTGAGAGAAAAGAGATCGAGAAAACTGAAGTGGATAATCTGGTTAAATGGCAGGTCAGGATGAAATAAAATAGTAAAATTGTTTTATCTGTCTTCCATGAAAGGTTTTTGCTTTTTAGCTGGCAAATCCTATGTTTTGTTCAATAAACCTTTACTTATTTTGAAAAATATATATTTTTTATCATAACTTATATGCAGGTCCGAAAAATAAAGAAAAATTGTTATCCTGAAAATATCACGATCCGGAGGTTCTCAAACTGTCATATATTCTTTTTTGAAGATACCCTCCGCAATTAAAAATGGCAGTTTTTCAAAAGCTGTGCATTTAAGAATTTAAAGGAGAAATGAGGAAATTAGAGGAGTAATCAAAAAATTAGAGGAATACTAAGGAGTTTAAGGGAGGAACAGGCAAATTAAAGGAAAAATAAGGAATTTAAGGGAGGGATAAGGGAATTAGGGGAAAAAGGGGAGAAATTGGAGGAAAAAGGGAGGAAATTGGAGGAAAAAAGGAGGCGCTTTAAACACCTCACATCACTGTTTCTGTAATAAATTCAATATTTCCTTGAGGGAAAACCCTTGAAACACGGACTTTCCAGCCGCCGTCTTCAATTTTTTCAGATTCTCCATTTCCGTTTTTCTCGCTGTTCTCTGCCTGGATCAGATTAAAGCACTGAGTGGTTTTGCCTCTGGTCTTGGAAGAACAGAAAGTTCCCGCGTTTACAACAAGCATGTTGTTCAGGTTCCATACATGCGGAATGTGGCAGTGCCCACAAAGTACAAGGTTTACCCTGCATTTGTTCAGGAGGTCAAGTACATCTCCGGCATCGACAAGGACAGTATTTTCCCTGCCGGCAAGAGGAATAGGGACAAGGTGATGGTGCAGGGCAAATACCTTGAAATTTTCTCCTGAAAAAGCTTCTTTGATCCAGCCATAATTTTCCCTTCCCAGATGGCCGTCATCAATGTCAGGTTGAGAGGAATCAGCTCCCACAATAGTCATATTTCCAAGGTTCCGGGTCTGGAACCGGTTTTCGAAAAGATCTTCAAAGTGCAGATATCCGGCGTTTTTGGAGTCGTGATTTCCAGGGACAAGGACCCTGTTTTTGCACTCGATCCTGTCAATAAACATCTTTACTCCATCATATTCGGCTGAAAACCCGTTTTCTGTCAGGTCGCCTGTAATTACAACAATGTCCGGATTCAGCTGGTTTATGCTTTGCAGCATGGATTCGGCAATTTCCGGGACAAAGTACGCTTCCGAATAATGAATATCTGATAGGTGTACAATCTGTATAATTTTCTATTCCCTCTTTTATAGTGAAATTTCTAATACTTATTATATTCAGAACCTCTGAATTCAGTCCTATTATATATACCTATCTGATAAAACTACATATTTTCAAAAATCTAATTATAATTTATTAAAAATGCTAGAATTGAGGCTTAATCCTTTTTTAAGCAGTATAGGTATTTACTTAATTTACATTCATGTAGAATATGCAGCAAAAGGTCATATAATAATTTCCAAAATCTGTTCAGTTTTATTTTCTATTCAATCTCAGGGCGCGAGTCAAATACTGACATGGAATAAAATTTCTCGAAAAAAGAATTTTTTTGGGTTGACTAAAATCAAATTTGATACCTATTTCAGGATCTGGTGTTTAGGAAGACGTGTAAAAACCCCTGAGCTAAAGACTCAGGTTTTACGCTTCGTTATATAAATATGAATTAAATAAGGATGAATCAGCTAAATACAAAAATTTTAAGTTGTTTCCCGATAATTAAAACCGATAATTAAAAAATAGGGTTCAATTCGGGACGCCTCTTAATTTGACAGTATTTTTGGTGTGTTTTTTCCTCAAAAAGGATTTTTTAGAGGTCCTGAGAGCATCAGTCATTTGGATACAGGCAGACATAGTGTTTAATTATCTCACCGTTTTTGTTTTCCTCATACTGGAGGGCATAGAGCCATCCTTTCCAGACAATTTCATCTTCAAAAATCATGTCTGGCTTCCAGTCCTTCGGTACTATCCCGGTTGCTATAAAGGAATCAATATTATGAAGTATTTTTGTTACCCCTTCCTCTTTCATTGTCTTTGTCGGCGCACTTTTACACGCCGGATCAATCTCACTGATATCTACTTCACCCATTGTCAGTCACACTCCTTTATCATAGGGTTGTTTATGACCCAATAAAAACTCTACGTCCTATCCATATATAATCCTCTGAGAGCCATCAAACAAGTTTGGAAAGTAAAAAAATAAAACTTCAGGAGGGGAGTTCTGTCAAGTTATAAAAGATCAGAATGTGGATTAATGCTGTCATTTTCCTTATCGATTTTTTATTTCACTGATTCATATAAGGAACTCTTCGTATTCAGGCCCCTACAGTTACTTCCCCTTCCATCCAGGGGTGTACTGAACAGATATACGGGTAAGTTCCTTCCTCTTCAAAAGTATAGATAAATTTCTCTCCTTTCTGAAGGTAATCTGATTCAATACCCGAACCCACCACGTCATGAAGGACAGTATCGTTATTAGTCCACATTACAGTCTGCCCAATTTTTACAGTAATATTCTGGGGTATATATGTATAGTTCCTTATCTCTACGTTAGCTATATCAGATTTTGCTCCACTGGAAGTTTCCTCGGCTCCTACCGCTCCCCCTTTATCCACTTCCTCTAAAGGTATAGAAGGTTCGGGTTCATCCGAACCCTCATTCTCAACACAACCCGCAACAAAAAACACACCAAGAATTATTAAAAAAATTAATATTTCCTTTCTCATACTATTTTTCTCCTCTTAACCTCACAGCCTTTATGCCTGTATCCCATTTTGGCCCTTTATTTATTTCTTTTCTGATTTTTATCTCTTTAATCCAGTCCTAAAACCTGAACTTAATCATCTGTAAATCAACCTTCTCAGGCATAAAATAACTCCTCGACCACAACCACGTCTTCAAAATCAAACCAACAATTCAGTAAACTACTCCGGGAGAAACAAAAGCATTACCAATCCCATAGTCGTCCCTCTGGATTTCAGCCTACGATGCAACTGCAAATTAGTCCTTTTAAGGTCAACTCATACTGTTTCTCTATAAATTATATTTTTAAGCTCAACTCATATTGTTTCTTTATAAATCAGTCCTCTTGAGCGAGCGAAGCGAGCGAAAAGGACCTCGTGCTCCCGAAGCGAAATTCGGGCGGTGCAACAAATACATTAATAATGAGTTATGACTATTCACCTACGTTTCAGCTTCATTCTTATATTTACGTTTAATTTATCCCCTAATTAAGGTGAATTTATGTCTTTAGCAAATCTCAGAACGCATTATACAGCCGATGTCAGACCGGATAAGGTTGAGAACGGTCAGAAAGTAACCCTTGCAGGCTGGGTCCATGAGGTCAGAGACCTCGGAGGGATCTGTTTTGTCGTGCTCCGGGACAGGGAAGGAAAGGCTCAGGTCACACTTGTAAAGAAAAAGATCGATAAAGATCTCTTTGATGCAGCCAGAAGGCTCGTTCGCGAGTCCGTAATTTCCGTGACCGGCTCTGTCAAGTTTGAAGAAAAAGCACCGAACGGCTATGAACTTCTCCCTGACGAGATCAATGTCCTGAACGTCTCAGGTTCTCCTCTTCCAATGGACACCACCGGAAAGGTTGAAGCAGAACTCGACACAAGGCTTGACTCCCGCTTCATCGATCTGAGAAGAGCAGAGACAACTGCGGTCTTCAAGATAAGACACGAATCCCTCCGGGCTATAAGGGAATACTTTGTAAAATACAACTTTATAGAAACCGCAACTCCAAAGGTCGTTGCTACAGCAACAGAAGGCGGAACTGCCCTTTTCCCGATAACCTATTTTGACAGGGAAGCTTTTCTCAACCAGAGCCCACAGCTTTTCAAGCAGATCCTTATGAGCGGCGGGTTTGACAGGGTCTTTGAAATAGGGCCGATTTTCAGGGCAGAAGAACATGATACACGCAGGCACTTAAACGAAGCCACTTCTATTGACGTGGAGGTCAGTTTTGCAGACCATTTTGATGTAATGGAGCTCCTGGAAAACCTTGTGGCTTATGTTTACACGCGAGTGATCGAGAACTGCAAATCCTCCCTTGAAGTTCTCGGGGTTGACCTGAAGGTTCCTAAGACTCCTTTCCTCAAGCTCACCTATGATGAAGTGATAGAGATAATAAACAGCCGCTGTGAAGAGAAAATGCACTGGGGAGATGACCTGGGCACACTTGGAGAGCACACCGTCGGAGACCACGTTTACGAGACCACAGGTGAGTCCCATTACTTCATTATCGACTGGCCCACGGAAATCAAACCTTTCTATGCCATGCCTTACGAAGACAGGCCTGAATTCAGCAAGTCCTTTGATATGATGCACCGCACAATGGAGCTCTCTTCAGGAGCCCAGCGTATTCACATCCCTTCCCTGCTTAAGAACAGGATTGAGTCCCAGGGTTTAAACCCTGATGGTTTTGAGTTCTACCTCAAAGCTTTCGAATTCGGGATGCCTCCGCATGCAGGATGGGGAATGGGCTGTGAACGTTTTGTCATGACCATGCTGGGGACCGAGAATATCCGGGATACCGTACTCTTCCCGAGGGACAGGAGAAGACTTTCTCCCTGATCCCCTCCAATTTTTCATTTAAACTTGGAAGGACTTACTGTTTCTGAAAACATCTGTTGAATATGTTAACTTTTTCAGTTAACTTTTTTAGAGCTGAAAGGCGGAAAACAATATGACGGAAAGAAATACTTCTACTGATTCTCCGGAAAAACGGGCGGCAGGAATTGCTGCGGCAGGGCTTGTCAGCTCAGGGATGGTTGTAGGGCTCGGTACGGGTTCGACAGTTGCATATACTATAAAAGAGCTGGGGCGCAGGGTAAAGGAGGAAGGCCTCGACATCCTCGGGGTTGTTACCTCCTACCAGTCCGAAATGCTGGCAATAGATGCCGGGATAAGGCTTACCACCCTTTCTCAGGACCCTGAACTGGATATTGCAATTGACGGAGCTGACCAGATAGACTCCAACCTTTATACCATCAAAGGAGGCGGGGCTGCTCATACAAGGGAAAAGATCGTTTCCGTGTCTGCAAAAAGGTTTGTAGTAGTAGCCGACGACTCTAAAACCAGTACGCAGCTTGATAAGCCTGTGCCTGTTGAAGTCCTTCCCTTTGCAAAAGAACCTGCAGTGAACAGGATCCGGAAACTTGGGGGAGAACCCAGACTCAGGTCTGCCGTAAAAAAAGACGGTCCCGTTATAACGGATAATGGAAACTTTGTTCTTGATGTCGAATTTGGCGTTATAAAAGATCCTGAGGCTCTTGCCCTTCAATTGTCTGCGGTTCCGGGAGTTGTTGAACACGGAATTTTTAGTAATGTTGATGAACTTTACATAGGGAAAAAAGACGGGTCCGTAAAAATTATATCCAGACAGAAGTGAAGGGTTTCGCGGGCAAACTAATAATTAATTTGCTGAATTATTCTGGTTAATTTGCTGAATTATTCTAGTTAATTTGCTGAATAATTCGTAATTAATTCGCTGAATTAATAAAGAGCCCGCAGCTAAGAGCCGAAAAAGCTGATAAAAACCTGATATCTTAAAGGCAGCGTTCTCTCTTAATATCTTCTTTTAAAGATTGATTCAGTGAGACGAAGAATACTGTCTTTTTTACTTCAAAGGATAACAGTAAGCGGAAACAGCATTCATTTTGTAAAATAACAGGCCTGACCGGTATATTTTTATAGAAGTATTATCAGTTATTTCCTGATAAATTACTACCTGCAAGTCAAAGAAATTGCGCAAAATAAAGTGTCTGGTTTCGAGATTTCAGATTAAGAAACCGAGCCGGAATGTCTTTCGCATTATCAGTTATTTGTCCTTCAATTCATACCATTATTTCAGGAGGTTTCGTTCAGATGGATAAAGGTGGCCAGCCAGTCTTTATAATAGATCCGAGAAAGGAACAGACAAAGGGAAGAGACGCACTCAGCATGAACATTGCAGCCGCAAAGGCAGTAGCAAACATAGTTAAGAGTACGCTCGGACCCCGGGGAATGGACAAGATGCTTGTAAACCCTCTGGGAGATATCACCATCACCAACGATGGTGCCACTATCTTACATGACATGGACATCGAGCATCCTACAGCCAAGATGATTGTGGAAGTTGCCCAGTCTCTGGAAAATTCTGCAGGAGACGGGACAACAAGCGCTGTTGTGTTCACCGGTGCCCTGCTGGAAAAAGCGGAAAGTCTTATTGAAAAGGGTGTCCACCCGGCGGTAGTCGTTAAAGGTTACAGGCTTGCAGCAGAGAAAGCTGTTGAGGTTTTTGAGAAGCTTGCAGTCCCAGCAAAAGAAAGGGAGCTGCTTATCAAAGCTGCCAGGACATCCATTACTGGCAAGGCTTCTGAAAAATACAGCAATTTGATTGCAGAAATCTGTGTGGACGCAGTTCTTGCAATTCATGAGGACGGAAAAGCCGACCTTAAACATGTCATCCTTTCTAAAGATGTCGGCGGGCTTGTTGAAGACACCGAATTCGTGGAAGGCATTGTGATTGACAAGGTTGCTCTTGATAAAAAAGCCCCTCTGAAGATCGTAAACCCGAATATCGCGCTCATTGATGCTCCTATGGAGACTGCAAAGACAGCAAACAAAGCCAAGCTCCAGATCAGCACTGTAAGCGATATCGAAAATTTTGTGAAGCAGGAAGATGCAGCCCTCTTTGAAATGGCGGATTACATAATCAGGGCAGGGGCAAATGCAGTCTTCTGTTCCAAGGGCATGGATGACAAGGTTGCAGCTTACCTCCAGAACAGGGGCATATATGCAACCCGCAGGGTGAAGAACGAAGACATGCAGCACCTTGCAGATGCTACGGGAGGAAGGCCTGTCAGAAATATAAAAGAACTTACTGAAAAAGAACTCGGGCATGCAGGGCTCCTTGAGCAGGACAGGGATGACGAGCAGGGCAAAACCTACCTCAGGGACTGCAAAGGTGCAAAATCAGTCTCAATCGTTCTCCGCGGAGGAACAGAGCACGTTGTGGACAACCTGGAAAGGGCAGTTGATGACGCTCTCAAGGTTGCCAAATGCGTCGTTGAAGATGGCATGGTAGTTGCTGGCGGCGGGGCTTCGGAAATGGAAGTTGCGCTCTCTCTCCGTTCTTATGCTTCCAGTGTAGGCGGACGTGAACAGATGGCAATTGCAGCTTTTGCTGAGGCTCTTGAAGAGATCCCGAGAACGATTGCAAGAAATGCAGGCCTTGACACCATTAATACCATCGTGAACCTGCGTGCAAAACACGCTGACAACAAAAATGCAGGTTTGAACGTCCTTACGGGCGCTGCCGAAGATATGCTCGAAAAAGGCATCATCGACCCCCTGAGAGTGAAGGTCAATTCCATCAAAGCAGGGTCAGAAGCTGCGACAATGGTGCTCCGTGTGGACAGCATGCTCCGCGCCCAGCGTACGGATATGCAGGACGTCAAACCCGAGCACAGGGCAAGCACCTATGAAGGGATGTCTGCACCTGCACTAAACATGCACAGATAAACCTGAATCTTATTAAGCCGGATTCTTTTTCAGTTTAATAATTGAAAAAGAATCTACCTGTTTATTCGGGCAGGCTGCAGAAAAAACTGCAGCTTACTCTTTTTTCTTCGGGAGTTCCTTCTCAGAAATGATTTAACTCTCTTATATTACTTCCAGATAAATTCTCATTTCTGTAAATTCTCATTCCGGCAAATTTTCAGATTTCCCCGTAAAATTGGCGGTAATCTTCGATAGCTTTCTTTGCCTGCTCAGGAAATTCCTTTTTCAGGTATTCGATGAACCCTTCCCTTGATTCTGCCTCTTTAAGAACCTCAAGAATACCGGCTACAAACTCCCCTGACCTGAAATTCTCTTTCTGAATCTCAAAAGAGAGGCAAAGAGCTTCTTTTGGGAAATACTTCTTCCGGATCCAGGGAGAAACCGAACCCAGCAGAACTCCTTCTTTCAGTACGCTGTAAGCAGGAACTCCGATTCTATCCATCCTGTCCCTTCCTGAGAGTTTCTCAAAATTCTCTCCGGAATAGGAGTGAAGTTCAATATAGATTTGAGGTTTCAGGGATTCAACGGCTTCAAGTATGCCTTTTCCCATTCCGGGATAGTAATCCGGGTCAAGAGTTGAGATATATTTTCCTCTTTTTACGAGAGGGATCAATGCAAGAGTCCCTTTTTCAGGTGGCTTTATTTCCAGAAGGATTTCTGTTGTGTCTTTCCATTCGTCTCCGTGAAGCCCTGCGACAAAAAGTCGGACAGGTTTTCCGTGCCCATAGATTTTCAGTCCGGTTACATCAGGGTACACACTTTCAACGCATATATCCGTACAGCTGGCTTTTTCCGGAGAGGAGTCGACTTTTTCTTCAGCAGCCATCCGTTTTAATTCCTTTTTATTCGTTTTCTTCAGTTGACTCTTTTCCTTCGAGGAAAGGTCTTTTTGCAACCACATAAATTTCCTGTTTTTCCGAGCTGAGTACCTGCTGTATTTCAAGTCCCAGATTCTCTATCCTGCTCAGGATAGGTTTCGGGTTTTTCTTTTTTGGGATTTTTATTACCTGAAGCAGCCTTCCCCCTTCTTTCAGGAGAGGAAGCATTCTGGAAAGGGCTTTAATCGAGTCCTCGGGTTCGAGAGTCATGTCTGACAGGATAACATCGACAGGTTCCTCAGAGAGCTCTTTAAGAGGTATTGTAAACACGTCCCCGAATATTATTTCCACATTTTCCCGTTCATATGCGATTTTTCCAAGCTCGCTCCTGAAATCCCTGCTGAACTCTATGCCTTTTACATGGTCTGCAATCTCGGAAGCAAAAAGGAGAAAACCGCCTGCACTTGACCCGAGGTCAAGAACCCTGTCTCCGGGTTTAAGGACCCCGCTTTCTTCCTGAACATATTTGAGTTTGAAGTATCCCTGCGGCTGGTCCAGGCCTTCGGCAACTTCTATTGTATCATCAATTGAGACGTCTCTTGAGACTTTTGTGACCGCAATGCCATTAACTTTAACTTTTCCGTCAAGAATTGCAGTCTTTGCTCGTCCCCTGGACTTGAAGTGTCCCATCTCTACAAGGTATGCATCCAGTCTCATGGGGCATTGTATCGCAGAGCCTGTATATATAGGTAGCAAGTAGAAAAAGATAATAAATAAGAAATTCAGGAAAAATCTCTTAATAAATAGAGCTTAAAGAACCGTTTTCCGGAAGGATGATCAAAATCTTACAGTTCCTTTAAAGCCCGCAATTTTTTAAAATTATAGAATCTGTTTAATAACTTGAGTTTTTTAAAACCCTGATTTTTTTAAAATCCTGATTTTGTTATAAACCTTGCAGTTTGTTTAAAACTCATATTTTTCTTTTTAATCGTAACTAGAATGGAATTTTCCTGCTGTTTATGCAATTTCGAAATTAATTACAACTTTATTATTTATTGGGAATATATAGATATTTATTTAAATAACAATCTTATTTAGTTTATAACTCAAACGTCTGTTGATGAGACGGTGTACAAAAAATGCTTAAAAAGTTTACTTCGTTATTTCCCTTATGGGCGGTGCTTCTATCTGCAGTAGCATATTTATATCCTGAATATTTTGCTCCCCATAATAATCTCATAGTACCTTTTTTAAGCCTGATAATGCTGGGAATGGGAGTTACACTTTCAGTTGACAGTTTCCTTGAAGTCCTGAAGCGGCCTCATGTGGTTTTACTGGGCACCCTTATGCAGTATACCCTTATGCCTCTTGCTGCATGGGCAGTCTCCATCGCTTTAAATCTGCCTGCAGACCTTATGGCGGGTGTGATCCTGCTTGGATGCTGTCCGGGTGGCACTGCTTCAAACGTTATCTGCTACCTTGCAAAAGGCGATGTTGCACTTTCAATAGTGCTTACGTCCGTATCCACCATGATTGCCTTTCTTGCAACTCCGTTTCTTACCTGGCTCTTTATAGGGCAGACCGTGGAGGTCGACGTTACAGGCATGCTTGTAAGTGTGATAAATATCGTAGTTTTACCTGTAGCGCTCGGGCTTGCTATCAATTATTTCTTTGAATCACGAATAAAGGCGGTCAGGGACGTTTTTCCTGCCATTTCAGCTGCTGCCATAGTAATAATTATTGCCATAATTATAGGGACAAATAGTGAAAACCTTGAACAGAGCGGTCCCTTAGTTCTTCTTGCTGTGATTCTGCATAATGGTCTCGGGCTTGCAGGAGGCTACGGGGCTGCAAAAGCTCTGAAATTCAGTGAGAAAGAGGCAAGAACCATTGCAATCGAGGTGGGAATGCAGAACTCGGGCCTCAGCGTTGCTCTTGCGATAAAACATTTCACTGCTGCGGCAGCTCTGCCGGGTGCTATTTTCAGTATCTGGCATAACCTGTCCGGAGCTTTCCTTGCAGGGCACTGGTCGAAAGAAACAGAATTTGATCGCGATAAACATGAGATCTCCTGAAATAACGGAAATCTCCACCAAGAGGTTGGGGTGAGACCTGAAAAGGTTTCACACTGAGGTAAAAGAACAAGGGTTGGAGACAAAAGGAAAAGTTCAGAGGAGCCCGAAAGTTCTCTGGACTTTTTCTTTATTCACTCCAGAACTCTCAGATTTCTCTTCGGGAGGACGGCGCCCTTTTATTTCTTAATTCTTACTGGATTTATTGATTCACGCTTTTTTATAGCATTAAGGTTGTACCGTGATTATAAGCTTTAGTCTGGTTTGCAGGAGGCTGCATTTCCCTGCGCATAAAATGGCATAAAAATACAGGTATCCGGACATCAGACAGAATAAGTACATCCCGGATATTTTCGGGGTTATTCCCTAATAAATATCCTGCAGATTTTTTACAGGACTGCGAATATGGAAACAAAGTAAACACTTTATGGAAACAAAGTACACACTTATTTCTATACCTAAATCTATTGAAACTGGCTACAAGCCACATTTATTATAAATTTATTAAAGTGAAATAATTGAAGATATATTCATTCAGGTGAGGATAGGCGAATTGTGAATGCTAATAGGAATTGATGTAGGGGGCACCACCACGGATGCGGTGCTTATAAGAAACGGAGAGGTATACAGCACAGCCAAGGTTCCCACGGAGCCGGGAGACCTTTTGAAGTCTCTTCTCGGTGCCCTTGATGAGGTTAGCAGAGGAGTTCCCCCGGAACAGTTTGAGAGGGTGGTGTTCAGTACAACTGTAATAACAAACCTTATTGCAGAGGGTAAAACCGAGAGGGTAGCTTTACTGCTCATCCCGGGCCCTGGAGTTAACCCCGCAAGTTACGTTTTTCCCGACAGTTTCTGTATTAAAGGAGCTATGGATTACAGGGGAAGGGAAATACAGCCCATAGACGAGGAAGAGGTTCGGGAGAGTGTAAGCCGGATAAGAGATCAGGGCTTTTTAAGGGTCGCTGTGGTAAGCAAATTCGGGCAGAGAAACCCTTCTCATGAACTCAGGATAGAAGAAATCATCAGGGAAATGCACCCGGACTGTAAAGTGGAACTCGGGCATAAAGTTTCAGGCAAACTGAATTTCCCAAGAAGGGTCGCTACTTCTATGCTGGCATCCGCTACAGGAGAGCATTACCAGAACTTCGTTTCTGAGATCAAAAAAGCCCTGGAGGAAAGAAAAATCCGGGCTCCTGTCTTTATCCTTAAAGCTGATGGAGGGACTCTGCCAATTGAAAAATCAGTGGAACTCCCTGTGGAGACTATTTTTTCAGGTCCTGCTGCAAGCACGATAGGAGCCCTTGCCATTACCCCTGAAGGGCAGACATCCGTTGTGGTGGATATAGGCGGGACGACTACAGACATTGCCCTTATCCTCTCTGGAAAACCGCTTATCGCTTCCAAAGGTGCCAGGCTGGGAGATTTCCTGACCCATGTCCGGGCTTTTGCTGTCCGCTCGATAGCTGTAGGAGGAGACAGCATTGTAAGGGTTAAAGAAACAGACAGTGGGCTCAGGACGATAAGCATAGGGCCTGAAAGGGTGGGTCCGGCTTACTGCATGGGAGGAAAAGAGCCAACCCCTACGGATGCTTTGAGAGTTCTCAGGCTTGTGGAAGTAGGGGATTCTCAAAGGGCAAATGAGGCAGTATCTTCTGTAGCTTCCAGCCTTGGTAAATCTGTACTGGAAACCGCGTCCCTTATAGTGGACATAACCGCAGAAATGATTGCACAGGCAGTGAGAGAGATGTTTCTTGAATGGGAACAGGAGCCTGCTTACAGGATATGGGAAGTTCTGCAGAAGAAAAAAGAAAGGCCTGAAAATGTGGTCGGAATAGGCGGCGGGGCAAAGGGACTGATTGCAGGGGTTGCTGAAAAATTGAACGCTAAACCGGTTATTCCCTCCCATTCGGAGGTTGGAAATGCTATCGGGGCAGCCGTTGCAAGGCCTACTCTTACTCTCAACCTGCGCATTGATACCGAGCAGAAGGTCTATTCGGTAGCCGAAGATGGAGAGATTGCAAGCCTTAAATTTACGGATATCGGGAATTTCAACAGGATGCGTTCGGAAGAAGCCGAAACCCTTGCAGCAAAACTTCTCAGGGACCGTGCAAAAAGGTTTGGGATTTTCGAGTACGTGGAAGAAGCCGAAGTTGTTAGCAGCGAAGTTTTTAACATAGTGGAAGGCTGGCTTACTGTGGGGAGGCTTTTTGACGTAAGTATGCAGATCCCGGCAGGCCTCATTCCAGAATGGAGCAGGAGGGAAAAGGCATGAAACTCGGGATCGGGAAGATTAAGGATGTACTCAAAAGCGGAGCCGGAAAAAGTACCGAATCCGGGAGAGAAGAACAAAAAATAGAGGAAATTGAGCCTGATAGGGTGGAGGAAGCTACAATGACTGCAAAAATTTCAGAGCAGGAATCAGAAAATACACCCGACAAGGAACATCTGGTTCCAATGAACAGGACAGAATGTAAAAAAACAGGTCTTATTTTCTTCCCCGCTTTTGACTGGGCAATTTCCCCAACCCACCCGGAAAGGGAGGAACGTCTCCTCTATACCAGGGACCAGATCTTTGAAGAAGGGCTGATGGATCTCCCGCAGATAGCAGAGTACAAGCCGCGTCTTGCAGAGTTTAAGGACATTGCAAGGGTCCATTTCTGTATCCCGGACATAGAAGCTCAGGCTACAACCCCACATCTGATTGCGGCTGGCAGCTGTCTTGTACTTGCCGATGCCCTCATGCGAGGAGAAGTTAAAAACGCTTTCGCCCTCGTCCGCCCTCCGGGCCACCACGCCATGACAGTGGCTCACGGAAACCGTGGTTTTTGCAATATCAATAATGAAGCAATCCTTGTAGAGTACCTGAGAAAAAAATACGGGATCCGCAGGATCGCAATTGTGGACACCGACGTCCATCACGGGGACGGGACACAGGAGATTTTTTACAATGACCCGGACATACTTTTTATTTCTTTCCACCAGGACGGGAGGACACTCTATCCAGGATCCGGTTTTACGAACGAACTGGGAGGCCCGAAAGCCCTGGGCAGGACAATAAATATTCCTCTTCCTCCGGGGACTCCGGATGAGGGCATACTCTACGTTCTTGATTCTCTGGTGATGCCCATCCTCGAGGACTTCAAACCCGAGCTTGTCCTCAATTCTGCAGGGCAGGACAACCATTATACAGATCCTCTCGCAAACATGCGTTTTTCCGCACAGGGCTATGCAAAACTGAATGAAAAACTTGGACCTGATATGGCAGTTCTTGAAGGGGGCTATGCGATCCAGAGTGCTCTGCCTTATGTAAATACAGGAATAATCCTTGCCATGGCAGGGCTTGATTATTCCTGCGTAATGGAGCCCGATTTCAAGCCCGGGATGTTTGTGCAGGCTGCAAGGGACAGGCAGATACTGGAAGGGGTTGTTGCAACCCAGCTGGAAAACTGGAAAAACCGGAACAGGCTTGTAGAAGAAGAGATCGCAAAACATGGGGACTTTTACCGCCGGAAAAAACAGATCTTCTACGATACCGATATGATTCAGGAAGTCCAGGAAGAAACAATCAAAATGTGCCCTGACTGCCAGGGTTATGTAACCATAGACTCGCGTGCTCACAGAAGCATAAACGACACAAGGATATTCGGAGTTTCAGTCCCTATCTATGCATGCAATCGCTGCCAGGCAGAAGCGGAGGAGGAATACAAAAAGAGACTCAAATCTCCAGAATATGAATATGTCTACCTTCAGGATAAGAAAGCAGATGAATACAGGGCATACAATATGAGAACAAAACAGGAGATAGTCTACTGAAAAACCGTTTAAAGCAGCCTGTATAAAGGCCTGCAATAATTTTGAATAAATTTTTTAGAATCACTTTCTTTTTTTAGGATTACTTTCTTTTTTTTAGAATAAATTTCTTTTTTTAGAATCACTTTCTTTTTTTAGAATAAATTTCTTTTTTTTAGAATAAATTTCTTTTTATTACTGTATGTTACTTTTCTTCTTTTTTCTGCACTACAATGTATGCATAGCTCTCTATATCTTTTATTCTTTTTTATTTTAATGTTTATTCGAATTCAATCAAAAACACTTAAAATATATTATTTTTTCTCTTTTAAACTTAATTTATTTTGTTAACGCCGTATATTACCTCCGAATTTATGATTAACTTCACTCTGCAGTATAATTCTCATATATTCAATGCTATAATCTTTAATCTTTATATCAATTGTAATTGAATGCTGATTCCGTCAATATTCTGCTGGATATCCTGTTAATTTTGTCATGGAATGCAGTCTGAATCTTATATCAGTTTTATTTCAATAAAATAACTTCACTCTGCGTAGTCCTATAACTTTATCTCCTCCTAAAAATATTAATTATCACCAATATGTTTATATTGTATTCGCAGTTAATGTCTAACTAATTGTAGGAAGTATCTTTGAAAAATTTCTTCTATGACGGGAGGAATTAGAATAAACAGAATAAGAATTTTAATACTAGCCACTCTCATATTAACATTGAGCTCCTGTGCAGGGGCAGCGGCTGATATTTATGTTAATTCTACGGATTCAATACAGGCTGCTGTTACCGCTGCGAATCAGGGCGATGTTATTATCGTTGACCCCGGAACGTATACGGAAAATGTCGATATAAACGGAAAAACTAACCTTTTAATCAAGTCTTCCGCAGATCCGGCAGATACGGTGATCGCACCTGCTGACGTGAACAAAGATGTAATCACTATACGGAACAGTAATACCATAACAATTCAAGGATTGAATATTACTGGAGCAGGAAACGACAAAGCAGGCATTTATGTGTATAAAAGTAACAACTGTAAAGTTGAGAACAACATATTACACAATGATGCCCTGGGGATATATCTGAAGGGTTCGGATTTTACTCTGGTGCGCAATAACATAGCCACCAAAAACAATAACCCAGGCACGGGCAGAGCTATCAATATTGAACAGTCCAATTACACTGATGTTTTGAGCAACAGTGTCTTGAATCAGAGATATGGAATTTATGTTTCTGATTCCAGAGCTAACAGGGTACTGGAAAATACTGTAAACCTGAGTAGAGACAATGGTATACACGTGCAGTATGCAACAAATATTACTGTCGAAAATAACAGATTAAACTCAAATGGAATGTACGGGATAATTCTGTCAAACTCAAACGAAAACTTCCTGAGAAGTAATAATGTGTTTAACAGTACCAATAATAGTATTGAGGTTTATACTTCTTCAGGAAATGAAATCTCAGATAACATAGTTTCTGACAGCTCTATAGACACGCTCACTCATGGAATTCACCTGAACACTGCATATAATAATGTCCTGAGAAACAATACTGTTTCAAAAAACGACTATGGAATAGCCATGATATATTCCAACAACAATAATGTTGTCAACAATACTGCATCCGATAATAATAGGGGCATTTACCTGGCTTATACGTCAAGCGCAAACACGGTTTCAGGAAATAAGGCGCATTCAAGCTTAAATGGCGGCATAGTTCTCCAGAACTGCAGTAACAACAATATTATCAGCAATGAAGCAACACTGAATACCGGCGGCAGTACCACCAATGGTATTATTCTTGGAGGCGCCAGCAACAATAACGTGTCCAATAATATCGCTTCCGAAAACCGCAGAGGTATTTATATAACCTCAGGATCCAGCGGAAATAAGGTTTCAGGCAATACCTTGAATTCAAATACAGGCCACGGTATTTATCTTGAAAATGCAGGTGCCGATAATAACCTTAGCAGCAATGTTGCCAGTTCAAATGGTGTTTACGGGATTTACCTTGTGAATTCGAACAACACCGCCCTGTTCAACAATACCGCTACAGGCAATTCTAAAGGTATCTATGTAATGACTTCAAACGGGAACACTATCTCTGAAAATGAAGTATATAATAATAATGTAGATGTTGATAACTCAAATGGGATAATGATCTCGCTTTCCAGCAACAACAAAGTTTCAGGAAATAAGGCTTATAATAATCCGTATGGTATTTCTTTGAATTCCTCAACAAACAATAATGTCTCAAGCAATCGTGTATATCTGAACAGCAGAGCCGGTGTGTACTTATGCCGTCAGAGTACTCGTAACCTTATTTTCAATAACTACCTGAATAATTCAGTGAATGCGGACAACAATAACAATCTGAGTACCTGGAACGTAACAAAAACTTCAGGTAGAAACATTGCAGGCGGGTCCAATATCGGAGGAAACTACTGGGCTGATCCTGTGCAGTATAATGACCACTCCCAGATATACAAAAATAATGATGCAGACGGGGACGGCATTATTGACATCATATATGAAGGAGATCAATTAACAGACTATCTCCCGCTTTTAGAAGTTTACCTTGTGCTTCCTGAGGCGGACTTCAGCACCAACGTTACCCAGGGATATGCTCCTCTTACAGTCGAGTTTACCGACCTTTCACAAAATGCAATCGGATGGAACTGGGACTTCGGAGACGGGGCCAGTTCACCCGAAAAGAATACAACGCATACTTACTCGACAGCAGGAAACTATACAGTTACCCTGAGAGCAAATAACCTGAATGGTACAGCTTCAAAGACTGCTGCCATAGCTGTACTGCAGCCTGAACAGGGAGGAAATGGAAGTGCAGTTCTTCCTGTAGCAGACTTTACAGCTAATGTTACCAGAGGATATTACCCCCTTACGGTTCTCTTTACTGACACTTCCCAGAACTCGGTATCAAGGAGCTGGGACGTTAATGGTGACGGAATAGAGGACTCAAATGAAACAAGCTTCGTTTATACGTACAACTTCAGAGGGATTTATACAGCTAAACTGACTGCTTTCAATGCAAACGGCACAACTGAAAAAACCGCTACGATAACTGTAGATAAAGAGAGCAGTGGCGGAAGCAGCGGTGGCGGTGGCGGCGGAGGTTCACCTGAGCCTGCAAAGAACGTCGAAGTAAAAGAGCTCTCACAGGTATTCGTTTCCAACGGAAAAGCCATAAAGTTTGATTTCGCCAAGAATGCAACCTGTGTTTATTACGTGGGCTTTGATTCCAAGAAGACCGTCGGCAAGACCACTACGATTGCCGAGCAGTTGAAAAACAAATCCACACTTGTCTCCAACCTTTCAGATGGAGAGGTCTACAGGTATTTCAATGTCTGGGTTGGAAATAGCGGGTTTGCAAGCTCAAGTAACATCGAGAATCCCGAAATCGGTTTCAAGGTTGATAAATCCTGGGTCACAGACAAAAATATAGATCAGGATTCAATCACTCTTAACAGGTACAGCGACAAAAAATGGGAACAGATCCCGGCCAGCCTGCTGAAAGAAGACAGCAAATACCTGTACTTTACAGCCGATGTTCCGGGATATACTTTCTTCGCGATAACCGGTAAAGCAAACACTTCTCCTGAAAAGACTGTAACTGAAACAGAGGCTGATAAGCCTGCAAATGAGCCTGTCAACTCTGATGACCTTCCAGGAGATGCGGGATTGGAACCTGCTCCGGAATCCGATAAGAAAGAAAACACAGCCATGCCGGGTTTTGAAATTGTTTGCGGAATAGTAAGCCTTTCCGCGGCATTCATGTACAGGCGGAAGTAAAAAACTGAAACGGAAATATAGCAGATTTAATATCAAAAATGACGGATGGAGGTTTTAATCTTCATCCCGTTTTATTTTATTTTTTGTGCATTTTCACATTTTTTGTTTCTGTTTTTCACTTACTTATTTTTATCCTGCTTTTACTCTCTTATTTTTCTTCATATTGTTTCACCCTCACTTTCTAACTCATATTTCTGACTTATCTTGCTTCAAAATCTTCTTTTCATAGGGAATAGGAGAAAAATATCTTAAATCTGAAAGTGAATAAATTTCAGTGAGACAGGGTATTATTCAGGAGCGTGCCTGCCTGTGATAAATAAAATATAAGGCTGGTTCGTGAAGGAGCAACTGTTAGATTGTTATTATGAAAGCTGGTTTCAAACATTGAAAAAGAGAAGGTATGGAATTTACTTAAACAGACTCGAATCGATTTCCTTTTCTTTATGCACTTTTATCGCTATTATTCTGACATTATTTTCTAATAGATTTATATTATTTCATGTTTATTTCAACATGGGATATATAAATCTAAATAATAAATAACATCTGACGTGGGGGATGAACATAAACAGAGTATTTGCTCTATTTTTAGCCTTAGTGGTCTTTTCATCAGCTTTGGGTATAGGAGCTGCAGCTGAAATTACTGTCCAGCCCGGACAATCGATACAGGACGTGTTGAATAGCTCAGTCTCGGGTGATGAGATTATCATAAGCCCTGGAAACTATGCTGACAATCTCAGGATAACGACAGGTGATATTACTGTCAGGTCGGCTTCCGGGAATCCTGAAGATACGATAGTGACAGCGGCCAGTCCGGCTGAAGATGTTTTTTATGTTGAAGCCAGCAACGTAACAATTACAGGGCTCGGCATAAATGGTGCAGGATATGACCGTGCCGGCGTTTATCTGATAAGATCAAATAACTGTATTATTGAAAATAACGAATTTTTAAATAACGCTCTCGGAATATACCTCAAGAACTCTACGTATAACCTTATTCTTAATAATACGGCAGTAGAAGGTAAGCGAGCGGTCAATGTTGAGAGGTCAAACTATAATACAATCTCAGGAAATAATGTTTCAGACCAGAGGTTCGGGATCTATTTCCTTATATCAGAAGCGAACATAGCTTCGAATAATCAGGTAAGTGGGAGCGTCGACCATGGAATTGTCCTCGAAAGTTGCAGTGATACCAGCCTTGTGAACAATACTGTAAGCTCAAATGAGGATAACGGCATTCACATAGTTGGTTCGACCAACAACAGCCTTACAGGAAATACAGCGGATTCAAACCTTGTCTATGGGATCTATCTGAGGGATTCAAACGGCAACAACCTTACAGACAACAAAGCATTAAACAACAGCAGAGGTATTTTCCTGTTAAGGTCGGGCGAAAGTGAACTGTCGGGTAATGAAGTTTCAAACAACAGAAACGGCATTCTGCTAACGTCTGCAGGAAACAGCAGTATACTGTATAGCACGGTTTTACAGAACAATGTCTCCGGAATATCTTTACTTAATTCCACTTACTGCAATATCAGTGAGAATGTGCTTTCCGGCAATACACTCGGAATAGACCTTGCTTTCTCAAGCAACAGTACAATTGTCAATAACAACATTCAGGAAGGAGGAAGAGGCCTTAACCTTCAGGACTCGAATTACAATATACTCGTAAACAATACAGCTTTGAAAAACAGGTATGGAGCCTACCTGCTGCGCTCTGGCTGGAATGTGTTCTCCAATAATATAGCAAGCGAAAGCGATGACCACGGTATCGTCCTGGAGAACTCAAGCAACAGTAACGAACTTAGCGGCAACACAGCAGACTCTAACCGCGCTTATGGCATATACCTCACAGGTTCAAATAATAACGATATCAGTAACAATAAAGTATCCGAAAATTCAAGGGGTATTTACCTTATGACGTCTAACGGGAACGCCCTTTTGAATAATACGGTGTTGAATAATGGAGAATATGCAATTCTGTTGGCGTATTCATCAGGTAACGATATCCTGGAAAACGAGGCTTCGAGCAGCAACAGGGGTATTCACCTGAGCACCTCCGATGACAACACGCTTTCAGGCAATAATATTGTCTCAAACGGTGTTTCCGGCTTACATATGACTTCTACAAGCAACAATAATACCTTCTTTAACAACTATCTAAACAATAATGTTAATGCGGATGTTAAGCAGGGCAGTGTCGGAAATGTCTGGAATACAACAAAAACCAAAGGCACAAGCATAACAGGCGGACCATATCTGGGGGGCAATTTCTGGGGAAAACCTGATGGGACAGGCTTCTCTCAGACAACAGCCGATTCCGATGTAGACGGTATTGCCGATGGGGAGTTTAATATTTCAAACAGCGGCTATGCGGACTATCTTCCTCTTGTAGCTGTTTCCGATACAGAGCAGCCCGTAATTCCTGAAAATTTAACGGATGACGAGCCGGAAATGCCAGAAAATGAAACGGAAACGAATATTAACACAACAGAAACTAACACAACGGAAACAACTATCAGCGAGACAGAAACGGATACTTACGAAAACGAGACTGCATAAAAAAATCCGCTCAAAAAATGAAAAATAATGAAAAATATACCGGGCATGAAGTTCAGTTTACAGCCTGAAACTGGACGATTCAACCGAATTAAAGAAGACTGGATGGAGGAATAATTCCTTCATCTTAATTTTTCTTTTATTTATTGCCTGCAGGAAGTCAGAGATTATGAATACTCAGTCTTGCCGGCTGTAATGGAATGAAGTTACTCCTCTTCCTGTTTTCTATTTTTTGTTTAATGGTAGCTTCTTTGTGAAATGTCGGAAATCGGACAGTGTCTTGATGGTGGAATTGCAATCCCCGGATCAAAGAAACCCTGTTAAAAAGTACTCCGAATCATTTACAGGTAACTGCGCCGTTTTCAATTTGATTTATATCTATTTTATATGTTAATTTATATTAATCAAGTGCTAATTTAAACAAGTTTATTTATATTAGGTGTAAGGTTTTTCATTATTATCAATCATACTGTCTTTGCAGGAGAAGTTACAATAAACAGATTAATTATTTTACTTGCAGCTTTTTTTGTTCTTCTGTCAATTACCGGCACAGGAACTGCAGCTGAGATTTTTGTCCAGAAAGGAGATTCATTGCAGGAAGCTGTAAACAGTGCGCTTCCAGGTGACGTGATTATCGTAAAGCCAGGCAGTTATTACGATCACGTTACTGTAACAACGAATAACCTTGTAATAAGGTCAGAATCAGGCAACCCTGAGGATACTGTAATCGAGGGTTACAACCCGACTGCCGATGTGTTCACGATAGAGGCAGATAATATAACACTTGAAGGGTTCACGATTATGGGAGCCGGAGCTAATTGTTCGGGCTTATGCCTTCATGGGTGCACTAATTGCCTTATTGACAGCAATACATTTTTTAATGACTTCAGGGGAATATACCTGAAATCCTCTTTGAATAATGATATTTTAAATAATATAGTTATCAAAGGTGGCAGAGGGATCAGTATTGAGGAGTCTAACCACAACTCAGTTTCAAAAAATAAAGTTTCTGAATGTGGGTATGGGATCAATCTCCTGAACTCGAAGGATAACAGGATTTCTAAAAATACAGTTGCTGGAAACAAAGATTACGGCATCCTGGTCCAGTCTTCTGACAGCAATACGTTTTCCAGAAATAATGCTTCTGAAAACGGCAGAGGCATTCACATAGGAAACTCTGACGGCAACACACTTTCCAATAACAAGATTTCTTTAAACGAGGTTCACGGTCTTTTTGTCTGTCCGAAAAGCGATAAGAATCTCGTTTATAACAACTATTTCAGTAACACCCTGAATGTAGAGGCAAATAACGGAACTTCAAATGTTTACCATAAGTCCAGGACTAAAGGTGAAAATATCGTAGGCGGGCCTTACATCGGAGGAAATTACTGGGCAACACCCGAAGGGTCAGGCTTTTCGGAAACGGCAGCTGATAACAATGGAGACGGCATTGCTGATGAGAAATACCTTTTTGAAACCAGTGATTACTTTGATCCTTTGCCTCTTATAGCTTACAAGCCCCCGGAACCTGTCCTTCCAACAGCAAACCTGAGCATCAATACTCCGGAGGATTATGCCCCGCTTTCTGTACAGTTCACTGACCTTTCGGAAAACGCAACTTCAAGAACCTGGGACTTTGAAAACGATGGCGTCATTGATTCCCCGGATGAGACCCCGGTTTATACATACCCTTCTCCGGGAACCTATACCGTTAATTTGACCGCAGCCTGTGAGAACGGCACGGACACGAAACTTATAACAATAAATGTCGGGGAAAATAATGTAGCTGAGATACAGCCGGAATCAGCCCCAGGCGAGGAAAGCATGAGCACTACAGGCTCACAGGCAGAGCAGAACTCCGAACAGGAAGGGATCAGCTCTATTCCTGGCTTTGAAATGCTTTACGGGATATTCTGTCTGCTTGCTATATTCCTGTATAAAGAAAGCACAAAATAATAGTAAATGAGAATAAGCAGCTTCATAAGGAAAATATAACAGTATAAATTGAAGTTTCATAAGGATAAGGATAACAGTATAAATCGAAGCTTCATAAGGATACGGATTACAGTATATAAAAAATGAAGCTTCATAAGGAAAAAGCTTCATACGAAAAACAGTAGAGTGAATCTTTCATCTGGAGGGATCCTGATAAAGCCCTGGAAAGCCTTTGAGATGCATGCAGAAGAATACGATGCCTGGTATGAGAAATACAAACCTGCATATGAGTCTGAGCTTCTTGCCCTGAAGACCTTTACTCCTGAGAATCCGGAAAACCTTAAGGCTCTTGAGGTCGGGGCCGGAACAGGCAGGTTTGCAGCTTCTCTCGGGCTTTCTTACGGACTCGAACCTGCAAGGGCAATGGCAGAGATTGCAGAAAAAAGAGGCATCCAGATGGTACTCGGGGTTGCAGAAACCCTCCCTTTCAAAAGACAGAGTTTTGATCTTGTTTTGATCGTGGCTTCACTCTCCCTTTTTAAAGACCCGGTACAGGCACTCCGCGAGGCTGCAGGTGTCCTTAAGCCTGGCGGACAGATTGTTATAGGGATACTTGACAGAGACAGCTTGCACGGAGATTTTTACGAGTCGAGGAAAAAAGAGGGTAGGTTTTCTTCAGAGGCTAAATTTTTCTCAGCCGCAGAAGTGTCGGGATGGCTTACAGGTCTCGGGTTCAAAGAAATTAAAATCTGCCAGACACTCTATATGCAGCCTGAAAAAATAGAACATATAGAACTTCCGCAAAAGGGGTCCGGCACAGGAAGTTTTGCTGTGATTTCAGCCAGAATATAAATGAACGAATGATAAACATTTCTGCATCAGACTGGCAGTAACGGCTTATTATGGTGGTTAAGGTTAATCGTCAAAGATAGATTTTAAGGCAGTGTGCCTAATTTGCTGTAAATTTGAAGTCAATTTTTTGTGTATTATGGGAAAATTGATTTCCCTATATGGAATTTTCTACCAAAGAACTTCTTGAGATTTGTGATTTTACAGAACTTATGTTACACTGTCGATTTTTTTAAGATCAACTTTCTACTTAAGATCAACCTGTTACTTTATTTTGCTCTGAATTTCACTCAATCTCTTTTTTCCGATTTCAATTAATTTCATCAGTTTACTGTATTCGTTCTCTGAGACCATGCTTCCCGGGGTTAAAGTTTTCACGTTACTTCCTTCAGAGTAAAGCAGAATTCCGTTCCAGGCTGCAAAATGTGAACCTGACAGGTACTCGCAGGGCAGTTCCCATCTGGATTTTACGTTTTCAAAGCCGTCAAAGATATAAAAAACAGTTCCGTTTTTCAGGGTCCGGGTAAATCTAAGGAATACATCAGCCATGCTTTCATCCTTTTATGCCAGAGAAAAACTGAAAGGGAAGAAGATAAATAAGAAAAAAATTTCCGTTTTTAAGTTCCCTTTAAAGGCTTTTTTGTTTCTTAAGCCTGTCGAGAGACAATTAAAACCCGAGCAGTTAAAGCCCAAGTTCAGTCAGTTTTTGCCCTTTCGCACTGGTAACGGTCACGGAGATGTCTTTAAATTTAGGAATTCCCGTACCGCCGGTTTCGTCCGAGACAAGCATATTTGACCATGGGCTTTTAGGCATATACGCAATGCCTCTGTGAGATGGCTCATATCCTGATTCTTCGGCTTTGACCACAACCGTTCCGAAAGAGTTTTTCAGGATTACGGTTTCACCTTTTTTCACATTCAACTGCTTGAGGTCGGCAGAGTCCATTTTTATTACGGCAGAGCGGTCCCTGTACTCTTCCCCGAACCGGTTTTCAATCATGGCTTTGTCCTGAAAGATATCCCTGTAGGTTACAATCTTTACCTTTATTTCAGGGGCTTTAAGAAAAGATCCGAAATCCATCAGAGAGCCTCCATTATCTTTTTGAGAACTGTTTCATCCGAAGGGCGTTTTGTCTCAACGGCAGGCTTAAAGTCAACCTTCACCCCGTCCATACGTATTGCACTTCCTCCTGACTCTACTCCATCGATTGCAGTGCTGATGTAAACTTTTGCATTTCTGGATGTGAGGGTTTCACAGGGGTCGAGCACGATCACGGGGACTTCAAGCAGGTTCTTTGCAATAGACCTGGGAAGGATTGAGAACGGGTCCGAACCAATGATAAGTGCGGCATCAACTGTTTTTTCTTTAAGAGATTCAACGACAGAATATTCCGGCCCGTGTTTCACAGTCCCGTCTTCAAATTTTACACTGTTCACGTACCCGGTTTCCTTAAAGAGGTTTTCATTAAAGCCCCGTGTATTGTACTGTCTTATCATGGGTACGAGATGGAAGTTTGCTTTTTCGTTCAGGGCGTTCATGAGCCGGATAAGAGGTTCGAGGTTATCCAGAGAATAAACAAGACCACGCCCTGCGAAAACTACGCCGAATTTTGCTCCTTTGAGGATATTTGCCAGCTCAAGGATTCTCTTGGGGGGGAAGTTGTAAGAGGTTTTTGGGAGCTTTCCGGCAAGCGCTGCAATAAGGGCGTCAATAAACTCGGCATCTCCTCCAGGAGGGATCTGGAAGAAATAATTCCCACAGATCTTTGCAGTATGTGACTTCCGGACATCTATGCAAATTGCAGTCCTCTCTTCTTCCCAGCCTCTCTGCTTTTCAGTCCCCCTGGGGAAATAGGCGTATTTAGAAAGTTGACGCGGGTGAGAGTCCGAAGGGTCTGTTCCCCAGAAAATAGAAACATCGGCTTTGTTCCTTACATCATCAAGAGTGCAGACCTTGGTTTTGTTGTTAAGGAGAGCTTCAATTACTTCACCAAGGCTAAATGAAGAAGCATCATCCAGAGTTGCACTGGTTTTTTTTGCAAGCTCGATCGCAAGTTTCTGGGCTTCGTTGCTGGAAGTCCCAAGCCCGAAAATAAGAGGGTTTTTTGCATTCTTCAGGATAGTTGCAGCCTCGCTGATAGCAGTTGTTTCGTCTACGGGTTTATTGTCTACCAGGAAAGCGGCACTTTCCTTCCCGTCTTTCATGTGGGCTACCCCTATCCTGCAGGCAGTATAGACTTTATTTATTTTATTATTTTCAACATCTACTTCTATGTCATCGCAGAGCATCCCGCAGCCTGTGCATACGTAATAGTTTTTCTCCATCCTCTCGCCTCACACAAACTCGATTGCCTCTACAGGGCAGGTCACTATACAGCCATTACAGAGGATCTTGTTCTTCCCGAATCTGCGGCACTCCCCCAGGTTCTGGGCTTTCACAACTCCATCTTCAACAGTCAGGACAAGCCTGCCAGGATTCGTTGGGGCTTTTCCCGAGCCCACTCCGTAGGGGTCATTTGCTACATTCGGAGGGCAGGCAACCACGCAGTTCCCGCAACCAAAACAGAGGTCTTCATGAACTATAAGTCCGGTTTCGGTTGCTCCTTCCGAAGGCTTGAAAATCTCGCTGAGTTTTTCATAACTTTCTTTATATTTGGGTTCCTCTTTCAGGGGCGGGCAGTCCTCTGGTGTCAGCTCGCGGGCCATAAGGGCAACTGCAAAAGCCATACATGAGGTTTTTCCACATTTTTTGCAGTTAGTCTTTGGAAGCATCTGATAGAGTTCCATTGCATTTGTCATTCCAGGTCACCCTTGAGTCAAATTTGTGATTTAATTTATCTTGAATTTAATTATATTAAAGAGGATGGCAGATTAGCCATATGTCATTATCGTCACACAGGCATATGAGGTTAACCGAATATTTCCTCTCTAAGAAGGTCCGGTTTGAAGGAAGCGCTGCTTGATAACATCAGGTGTTTAAATTCCTGCATATCATGCTTTAATATATTTAGTTAAAGAGATGAATGTAATCTACCTTAAACTATTGCTTTTTAATTCTCAATGTTAATCTTAATTTACAGTGTTAACTGTTTCCAGAAACCTGGGAATAATACTAAAGTTCACACTTTCTGCAGGCTGAAAGACAGTACTATGATGTGAGTGAATGATTTGAGCGGCTGAAAGAAAGGAAAAACTTTCAGGTATTTCCTCTCCCGCCTTCTCCAGCTGTATTTGACACCTGCTTTCCGAGAATGTCTGATATAGCAGCGGATCAGGAAGGCTTAAAGAAAAGTTCGCAGTGACAGTTCCCGTCTTTTTCAATTTCATCCTTATGGTATACGCAGGGGCAAACTATTTTCTTGTCCTCGCTCTCATCCCCGGTTACTATCCTGCAGGGGCAATAACGCCTGCCGAACCTTTCTACCCTTGAAGCGAGCCCGTCAAGGACGTAGTCAAGGGCTTCTTTGTCCGGATTAAGCTTGAAGCCTGCCTTGTTTGCATATTTTTCTGTCCATTCGTACATCTTATCTTTTAATTCATCGTGTTCACTCATGTAGAATTCCCTCCTGTTTTTGTAGGAGTGATACTGGTTATTTACAGGATCTCGTATACGTAAGTATAGTTCTATGGTCAGGAATATTTTTGTTCTTACAATTGCTATATATTTAACTGTTCAAAGCTCCTTAAATACTATTTCAATCTATTCCCAAAGGAGTTTCCCTCATATACGAGAAATTATTTGATAACATTCGGTACTGATTGATCGATTACGAATTAAGTTCTCAAACTATAAATCAATTAGTAAGCGGTATAAAAGCTATTGAGCTGTGCTCCTTATTTATTCAGGTTCACCGGAAGCTTATACGTAAAGCTTGAGAATAATAGGAAAGTTAATATAGATATATTTATAATATTTGTAACATAAATGGCATCTATAATATATAAATCATGTTTTACATATCTTGAAATTATCACGGAAACCGCCGGAAAAATTACTTAAAACTACTGCTTCTCTTTCCATTATTATAAGGCGCAGGTCAAAGGGTTCCATAACTTTTACAAATAAAGGTTTTGATTTTGTATAAAACGGCTACATATTTATCCTGTTTGAGAGAAAATTTATATTGAGATTTATAAACCGAAATCATACTTACTGAAAAGCCAGAAAGAAAGCTTTTCCAAGATGTGCAGATAATTTGCTGGGCCAGAACTGTTCAGTGACTATTTTTCTGCACGGCTGTTAACCCTGCAGAATATGCTGTGGGACCAGAATTCTGAACTTTTAACTTACAAATTATATTATAATCATATAACAAAATATATGCCATAGGTCAAACTCTAGGACTATTCATGGATATCAGGAGTAAACAAGCATGAGAATCGGAGTCTACGTTTGCCATTGCGGACTGAATATTGCAGGAGTAATTGATGTTTCAGCCCTTGAAGAAATGGCAGGTGAACTGGAAGATGTGGTGCTTGCCCGGGAAGTACAGTTTCTATGTTCCGATTCCGGACAGGAAGGCATCATAAAGGACATAAAAGATAATAAAATCGACAGGGTTGTGATAGCAGCCTGTTCCCCAAGGCTGCACGAAAAAACATTCAGGCATGTCATGGAAAAAGCTGACCTCAACCCTTACCTTATGGAAATGGTAAACATAAGGGAGCAGTGCTCCTGGGTACACGCGGATGACCCCCAGATGGCGACCCAGAAGGCTTTTGACCTGATAAGGATGGGAGTTGCAAAAGCCCGTTTCCTTAGGGAATTGAGTGCGACAAGCTCTAAAGCCAGCAGAAATGTCCTTATCATAGGCGGAGGAGTTGCAGGAATAGAAGCCGCCTTAAACCTCGCAGAAGCCGGCTTTCCCGTAACCATGGTAGAAAGGGAATCCACAATCGGGGGCAAAATGGCTCTCATGAATGAGGTATTCCCCACAAACGACTGTTCTATCTGCGTGCTTGCCCCCAAAATGACTGAAGTTCAGAACCACCCCAACATTACTCTTTATACATATTCTGAGGTCACAGATATCTCAGGTTCCGTTGGAAAATTCCATGTTAGGGTCACACGCAAACCCAGGTTCGTTCTTGAAGACAAATGTAAAGGCTGTGTTGACCTTTGCTCAGAGGTCTGTCCCGTAGAAATAGAAAACCCCATGAACTATGGGATTGGGAAGTCCAGGGCAATCTATATGCCAATTCCGCAGTCAGTCCCGCAGGTAGTACTTATAGATCCTGACCACTGTGTGGGCTGCGGGCTCTGCCAGCTTGCATGTCCTGCAGAGGCTGTGGACTACGAGCAGAAACCCGAAGAAATAGAGTTCGAAGCAGGGGCAGTGATTGTTTCAACAGGCTACCAGCTCTTTGATGCTTCCCGGAAAAAAGAGTACGGGTTTGGAAAATACCCTGATGTCATAACGAATATGCAGCTTGAAAGGATGCTGAACTCTGCGGGACCCACAGGTGGGAGAGTCCTTGTGCCTTCAACAGGTCAGCCTCCAGAGAGTGTCGCATTTATTCAGTGTGTCGGGTCAAGGGACAAAACCGTAGGCAACGAACACTGTTCAAGAGTCTGCTGCATGGCAGCCCTTAAAAATTCCCAGATGGTTAAGGAACGCTATCCTGGTACTGATATCACGATCCACTATATAGATATCCGGGCTGCAGGGGAGATGTATGAAGAATATTACGCCAGGACGCAGGGGATGGGTGTGGACTTCATCCGGGGAAAGGTCGCTGAGGTCTACGCCGGCGAAGACGGAAGGCCTGTTGTCCGCTACGAAAATACTCTTGAGTCCAGAGTTGAAGAAGAAGCTCACGACCTTGTTGTGCTTTCCACAGGGTACGAGCCGAGCAAAGCCGCAGAAGGAATTGGCAGGATGCTTAACCTTGCCCGGCGCCCTGACCGCTTTTTTGCAAGCGCACACCCGAAAATGCGCCCTGTTGATGCGCCGGTGAGCGGAGTCTTCCTTGCAGGCTGCGCCTCGGGGCCCAAAGAAATCCAGGTCTCCATAGCTCAGGGCAGTGCCTGTGCTTCCAAAGTTATGCAGCTCCTGGGCACGGGAGAACTTGAAGCCGACCCCATGGGTGCACATGTTGACCCTGATAAGTGTATAGGCTGCAGGACATGTGTTGAAGTCTGCAAGTTCGGAAAGATAAGCATTGTCGATAAAAAGGCTGTCGTTGACGAGGTTTCGTGCTACGGCTGCGGTGACTGCAGTGCTGCATGCCCGGTAGGTGCAATCCAGATGCGGAACTTTGAAAATGAGCAGATTCTTGCGCAGGTCAGAGCTGCGACAGCTCATAAGTCCCAGTGCCCCTTTGTTGTCGCTTTTCTCTGCAACTGGTGCAGTTATGCCTGTGCAGACCTTACCGGAATGTCCAGGATACATTACCCGACAAACATCAGAGTTATCCGTACCATGTGTTCTGCCAGGATAAACCCGGAGTTCGTCCTTGAAGCCCTCAAAGGCGGAGCTGACGGTGTGCTTGTTGCGGGCTGCAGGATGGACGAATGCCATTATATTCATGGAAATTTTGATGCGAAAAAGCGCATGGACGTTTTAAAAGAGATCATAAAGGAAATAGGGCTTGACCCGAAAAGGCTCAGGACACTCTGGATCTCGGCTGCAGAAGGAGAACGTTTCTCGAACACGATTACCGAGTTTGTAAAGGAACTTGAAGAAATAGGGCCCATAGGGAGTGAACTCAAACGGGAATACACCGCAACCGGACTCGAGGAGGTGGCTAAATGAGCGAGAAACTTCCGGAACATCCCGGAGAATGTCCCGAAAAATGCCCGGACCAGGAAATTCACGTATGTAACGGGTGCTGTGGTACCGGAGAAGGAGAAGAGCCTGAAATAGGAGAAAACGAGGTTTCGGGTCCGGATTCTGAAGATTTAGAATTTGAAGAGCCTGAAGCTGCAGTTTCCGGGGACAGCGAGGGTGAGGAACAGGAAAAGATCACGGTCACAACCAGTATGGACATTCAGGGAACTCATTTCATTTACACTCAGGCTACTGAGAAGTCCCTCAAAATCCTCGATTACGATTACAAGCGTTGCAATGGCTGCGGTATCTGTGCGGAAATCTGCCCTACAAAAGCCCTTGAAATGGGGCCGCTGCATGAGATCGCAACCGGGCTTGATGCCCCTGCCGTGATGATGGACCTTGAGAAATGTACATTCTGCAGGATGTGCTCAAACCTCTGCCCTGTGCATGCCATTTCTTTTGAAGCGGTCGGAGAGGTCCCTGATGAAAAACAGTACCCTAAATACGATACCTTTGTAAATATCAATGAAAAATGCCTGCCCTGCCTCCTCTGTGAAGGAGCCTGCCCGCAGGACGCAATAGAAGTGGAATTCACTTTTCCGAAAAAGGAAGAGATCGCTCCATTTAAAGAAGGTGTGGAAGGTGAGATTGAAATTGATCTCGAAAAATGCAACTTCTGCGGGATCTGTGCTAAATTCTGCGACGCGGTTATCCTGCTTGAGCGCGAACCCACTCCTGACAACCCTGTACCTTTTGAGCAGATCCTTGTTGATACGGACAGATGTGACTACTGTGTGCTCTGCCAGGATATCTGCCCTGAAGAAGCAATAAAGGTTAAAGGGGAACGCCCCTGTGAAGCCCCAGAGGTTGGAGGAAAAGTAAAAGTAGACGACCTGAAATGTACCCAGTGTGCCCGGTGCCAGGCTGTCTGTCCTTATGAAGCTGTTGACCTCCAGAAGCCCATGGAAGGGAAACTGAGCCTTATCGAGGTTAATTTGAAGGAATGCGATCCCCAGGGCTGCCGCGGCTGCTTTAATGTCTGCCCCTCGGATCTCTGGTACGTGCCGACAGACCCTGAAGATCCGCGCAAGATAGCTTTTGCCGAGGAGTACTGCATGTACTGCGGAGCCTGTGTGAAAGCCTGCCACCTTGATGCCATAAAGGTGGAAAGAACTGATGTCCACCACACCGAAATTCCTGATACTCCCTGGGCAACCCAGTGGAGGGATGCGATCGAGTCCCTGAAAACCGGCTCAAGAAAAGGAGTTGACCGCGCAGTCTTCAGGGAAACGGAAACCCTCAAAGCCCAGAAGTTTATGGGTATAGAGCCTCCGTGTACTGATGAAGAGGCGCTTGCAGCCGTGCAGGCAAAAATCGATTCTCTCATTCCTGTACTCAAAAGCGCAAAAGTCAGGAAGCTCTGGGAAACCGACTCCCCGGAAAATACTGCTGCAGCAGTTAAAAAGAAGATTGAGGGCTGAAAATCTGACGAAATCTGTAAGGTTCCGGATTTACTATCCTTTTCTAAATTTATTACATTTTTCTAAAAAATCTGCGACCGGGCTGAGAAGGCTGAAAAAATACTTTCTTACCCGGAAAGCCTGTTTTTAATCTCAGGTTTCAGAGCTCTCTTCCATTTATCCCGGTGCCCTGCAAAGAAAACAGAAGGATATTGAAGGATAGAAAACTCTCATGATATTCTTGGAATAACATGCCCAAAAAATGAAAGCATCTGAAAGTACTTTTATGCTAAATAAAAGGGAAAATTAGAAAATAATGTTTGAAGAAACTATAAAGATAAGAAAGGTGTGTTACAGCCAGTGGCGCTGTTCAAGTCAGATAATTGCTTCCTGTCCCCTAAAAAGCGCTTTTATATTCAATCTCCAGATACACACTTTTCTATGTTCAATTTTCAGATACGCACTTTTCCTTTACAACCAGAACAGGTATCTTTGAGTGCCTGACCATATTTTCCGCAACGCTGCCCAGAAGGAGCCTGTCAAGTCCGGTTTTTCCCAGGCTGCCCATGACAATGATATCCATTTTTTCCTCTCTGGAATAGCGGATAAGTTCGGCTGCCGGATGCCCTTCAAGCAGGACAGGCTCTACCTTTACTCCTCCCATTTCACCTGTTCCTGCTACATAGTTTACAGCCTGGACACCTTCTTTTTTCAAAACTTCGCGCATTCTTTCCCAGTCCAGGTCTACCGCCATAGAAGAAAAATAATCCGTTGATACAACATAGACTGCGTAAACAGTCCCTCCGCTCAGGCGTGCTATTTCTATGGCATGATTGGCAGCCATCCTGGAACAGACAGAGCCATCGGTTGCAATCATTATTTTCTTAAAACTAACATTTCCCATGAAGAATCCCATTTACTTATTTCTCCGCAAGAAATATAACAGCATCGCGTCCGGTAAGTATGCAAAGCAGGCAAATTTTAATTCTGGAGCTTCTTTTGAAATGATGTTAAAGAAAGCAAGAACAGTTATTTTCGGATGACCTGCGATCAGTTCAAAACTATACTTCTATATATGGGAAAAAATTATTGTATTAATTATGGCAGACTTTCTTGGGAATTTCCTATCCGCTTTGAAACAGAATATTCCATATTTAAAAGACCGCGACGTAAATTCTGAAATAATGCTGGGAATATTGATGCATTTATTCCTGGTCGTTTGCTTTATCGGTTTATTTGGTTTGTTAGTAATGAAGTTTATGTAATTTCAGTAAAATGCAGTCTCTATTCAACTGTTGTATAAAATATTCTATGAAATAATTTGAAAATCAACAATATTATCCTAAAATTTTAACAATTTTTAATCTTCTATTTTAACTCCAGACTTTTCCAATATTTTCGATCTTTTATTCTTATATAACATTCTGACTATTTCCAACTTTGTTTTTTGTTTCACTTCCTTTCATAAGCAAAATAAAAAACACACATGATATTCTTGGAATAACATGCCCAAAAAATGAAAGTCTTTTTCACTTAGCTTTTTTGATAATAGAACTCCATCATTACCTTTGGACAGGAAGGTTGTTTTTACTTTGGTTCTCCGAAGCCGTCAAAAAACTAACCATTGAATTGCCATCGAAGGCCCAGATGTGACCTTGATCACGGATGCCAAATTGCCTTTGAAGCAATTCTACTGTCCTGGAAATGATGGAGTAATGTAAATTGGACGGAGAAATAAACAAATCTTGTGGTTTAGACATTCACAAACGTTTTGTTATTGCTACTATCCTCAGTAGATCCGGTGAAAAACAACAACATCGTTTTGCCAGAGATGATGATGGGATTTTAGATCTTAAAAATTTAGTAACCTCTGAAAAATGTGATGTTGTTGCCTGTGAATCAACAAGTGATTTCTGGGTTCCGATTTATGAGGCATTGATAGATCATTTGCCTGTTATAGTTGGAAATGCTCGAGATATGAAAGCATTTACACATAAAAAAACAGATAAAATAGATTCCGAAGTAATTGCAAAACTTGCATTGAATAAGATGGTTCAACCATCAAGAGTTTTTCCGAAGAAACATAGAGAATTCAGGTCATACGTCAGGCTTCGCCTAACTCTTGTAAGAAAAAGAACGGACATTAAAAATGAAGCTCATGCAATTCTTTCCTCCGAAATGTTACATCTGGGTGATGTTCTGACTGACATTTTTGGAAAAAATGGTAGAGCAATTCTAGCAGGAATCTCTTCAGGTAAAAATATTGATCAAATTATAGAGTCGCTTTCTCCAAATGTTCGGAAAAAGAGTGTTCAGATAAGGGAAATTCTGGATAGAGAAATATCACAGAGTGCTGCAATAAGGCTTCCAGATATGTCTGAACCTTATAAAACATTTAGATGAAGAAATTGAAGTTCTTGAAAGAGAAATTTTCAATTATGCTTATCAAAAGCATAAAAGGGAAATGGAAATTTTGATGTCAGTTCCAGGTATTGGGGAGCTTGGTGCGGCAACTCTAATTGCTGAAATAGGAGATTTCAGGGATTTTCCAACGGGAGATAAACTTGCTTCATGGCTTGGAATAGTTCCTAATGTGTATCAATCTGCAGATAAATACCATAACGGAAGAATCACTAAGAGAGGATCAAAAGTAGCAAGGTGGATTCTAACTCAGATTGCTCAAGCAGCAGCAAGAAAGAAAAATAGCAGATTAAAGGAGTTTTTTAACAGGAAAAAGAAGACAATTGGATATGCTAAGGCAATTATTGCCTTAGCAAGGAAAATTGCAACAATAATATGGCATTTGATCACAAACGATGAGATGTACGAAGATGAAACAGGATACCAAAAGGGAGAAGTTAAAAAGAGAAAGATTGTTGAGGCAGACATATTCTCGGTTGATGAAAGGATAACAATAATTAGTGGAATTATCGCAATTATGGGAAAAAAGGAAGGAGAGAGTACGTGATGAGTTTTCTCATCATGGACTTTCATGCCAAATAAAGGTTAAAAATATAGGAGAAATTCAATTGCATGGAGAAGTTCAATTATATTGAGAAGTTCAATTATATTGAGAAGTTCAATTATATTGGGAATTCAATTATATTGGGAATTCAATTATATTGAGAAGTTCAATTGATCCCTGCCAGGAAAGCATTTAATCAAAAAACTGGCTCTGGTCCGGGAAAGAAAAATGTCCCTGCACTATGAGCCATCTATTTTCGCGTTTCTCAAAAACTTCTGTAATCCTTGAAGAAAATTTAGTTTTTCTCCCGTCAATCTTCGCCTTGAAAACGGCATCCATAGATGCCCATGCTACATTGCCAACCGCGGAAACTGATATCCATTTATATTCGAGACCAGGTTCTTCAATTTGAGACCAGTCGCGCTCAAACTGGGATTTAATAGCTTCAGAGCCCATACACTTTTCATCTGCACCAGTGCCGTATATAACGACATCGTCATCAGGTGCAATAAGAGACATTGCACTTTCCAGGTCGTGTTTTGCATAACTCTCGGCAAATTTTTTCAGAACATCCATGACTGCTTTTTCTGTTTCACTGTCTGCTTTCATAGCGTCTACCTCAAAATTATTAGCTAATTCTGAATAACAGTGAAAAGATTTAAAGATTCTTCTTTGTAAGATTTTAGTACATGTCTTATGTTATGTACAAATTTTAAGGCCAGGTCTTTTATTTCTCTGAAAATAAGAATATGTGGTGCAAAATTCTGCCTTTTAAGTCCAGAAACTTTCTCTGCTTAAATGTGACAGTCAATATTAACTTCTTTATTAATTTACTTTTTAGCCGTTTTTTATTTCTCTTTTAAGTTATTTTGTTAACTTCTTTTGCTAATTTCTTTTGTTATCTTCTTTTGTTATCTTCTTTTGTTATCTTCTTTTCAGTTAAATAGACCCATTAACTACTTTAATAAACCCATTAACTACTTTACTCTTATATACAGAGATACCTTTATACATTCTACCACACCTTTTACATTCAGTTTCTTGTTAATATTATTATATTGACAACTGCCAGCTCAGCACCTAATAAGAGCTAAGAAATGGACCAGGCGCAGAAAAAGGGTTAAGAGAAGAGAGAAATAGCCAGCCGATTAGCCAGCCGATGGACTTAAAAGTAAAAGGAGAGCAAAGAGAGCTAGATTTGAAGTAAAAGTTAAGGAAAGCCAGGGTAAAGCTGAGGGAAATTAAAGAAATCAATGAAAAACCAGAGAGAGTTAAAAGGATCACGGCGCTTCCTGCTTAGATTCGGGTGAAATCATGGAAAAATACGATTACAGTGAACTTGGGCTGAAAGCCGGGCTTGAAATTCACCAGCAACTGGATTCTAAAGAGAAACTTTTTTGCAGGTGTCCGACCCTTATAAGGGACATTGAGGATTCGGACTTTGAATTTTTCAGGTACCTCAGGGCTACGGAAAGTGAGATGGGAGAGAAGGACAGGGCTGCGGTGGAGCAGACCAAAATCAGAAGGAAGTATATTTACAAAGCTTATGACACTACCTGCCTTGTCGAAAACGATGAGGAACCGCCAGGGGAACTCAACAGGGAAGCTCTGGACATCTCCCTCGGGGTTGCAAAGCTTTTCAATATGAAACCCGTAGACCAGATGCATGTGATGAGAAAGATCGTGGTGGACGGGTCAAACACCAGCGGCTTTCAGAGGACTGCGTTTCTTGCGAGCGACGGAAATATTGAGACTTCGGAAGGGCGGTGCAGAATTGACAGTCTCTGTGTGGAAGAGGAAGCTGCCCAGAAAATAGAGGAAATCGGAGACTCAATCATTTATTCTCTGGACAGGCTTGGAATCCCTCTCGTTGAAATCGCCACCGCTCCCGATATTAAATCCCCAAGGCATGCACGTGAGGTTGCGGAATATATAGGAATGGTTCTCAGGTCTACAGGGAAGGTAAAAAGAGGGCTGGGCACAATCAGGCAGGATGTCAATATCTCAATTGCCAGAGGCGCAAGGGTTGAAATCAAAGGGGTTCAGGCTCTTGACCTTATAGAAGACATTGTCCGCAAGGAAGTTGAAAGGCAGTTAAACCTTCTCTTTATCAGGCAGGAACTTCTTGAAAGAAAAGCCTTTGTCTGTGAAGAAATCTATGATGCAACAGGGCTTTTTGTGGATACCAAATCCAAAGTCCTGCAGAAAGGAATAAAAAAGGGAGCGATCCTGGCTGCCCGCCTGAGGAAATTCAACGGGCTTGTGGGCAGGGAGGTCCAGCCTGGAAGAAGGCTCGGGACTGAGTTTTCGGACAGGGCAAAAACTGCAGGTGTTGGGGGAATCTTCCATACAGACGAACTTCCTAATTACGGGATAACAGAAAAGGAAGTGCAGGCTTTAAGGGACGCTATAGGTGCAAACCCGGACGATGCAATTATCATGGTTGCGGATGAGCCCGAAAAATCCAGGCTTGCAATCGAAGCGGTGATTCTCAGAGCAAAAGAAGCTATCGAGGGAATCCCCGAGGAGACCAGAAAAGCCCTGCCTGATGGAAACACTGCTTACATGCGTCCCCTGCCAGGTGCAGCAAGAATGTACCCTGAAACCGATGTTCCTCAGATAGAGATCTCGCAGGAATACTTTGATTCCATAGAAGTCCCGGAGCTCCTTACGGAAAGGGCAAAGAGGTTTGCTTCCGAAAGCGGCCTGAATAAAGAACTTGCTGAAAAGATAGCTTATTCGAAATACCTTCCTCTTTTCGAGGCTTTACTGGATACCTACAGCGATAATGAACACGTTAATTCAACACTGATTGCCAGGACACTTGTAGGAATTGTCCCTGAGATCAGAAGAAACGGGGCTGAAACTGACAACCTTACGGATGAGCACTTCAGTGGGGTTTTTGCAGCAATATCAAATCAGGAAATCGCAAAAGAAGCCATCCAGGATCTTTTGACCGCACTTGCAAAGGAGCCTGAAATAACAGTCCAGCAGGCGATTTCAAATCTCGGCCTGAGCGCCTTTGATCCCGAAGAAATCGAAAATTTCATTAAAAATATGGTCCGGGAGAAAGGAGATTTCATTAAAGAAAAAGGCCCTGCAGCCCTTGGCCCTCTTATGGGCATTGTCATGAAAGAGTTCAGAGGAAAGGTTGACGGAAAGATCCTCAGCCATATGCTGAAAAGAGAGATAGATAGCTTTATTAATCAGGGGTAATCCCTGATCTTTTTTCCCATTTTTTCCGCTATTTTTTGTTATTTTTTCTTCTATTTTTTCTGCTACTTTTTGTTATTTTTTCTTCTATTTTTTCCGCTATTTTTTGTTATTTTTTCTTCTATTTTTTCTGCTACTTTTTGTTATTTTTTCTTCTATTCTTTTTCTTCTATTTTTCCTGCAATTTCTTCCAGTTTATCTCTTTTAAGGTTAATTTTTTGTTAATTTTTCGTTCCTGTGTTTTCTTTTTAATCCTTTCGCATCTTTAATAAATTTTTTAAAAGAAAGGATGTTTTCTTTGCTGACATGCGATAAAACAGGTCTTAAAACCTGTTCACTTATTATCTATGTAAGTTAACTTTTTATATTAACTAAAAGATCTTCTTACTTATAACATAAAAATTCAGTTGATAAGTATGCTATAATGCTATTTCAAAATCATACAATATCAAAAGACTTAATTCCTTTCTTTCGGGGTTGAGCTTGCAAAAGGGGGATATGGGTATGACATACTACTTTAGCCTGGCATATTTAAGTTTCTTCTGAAACTACTAAAAATGCAACTGAACTACAAAGCTTCTTACAATAGTGGAGGAACTCGAAAGTTCCTGGTTACATAGTGTAACTATAAATTTTATCAGTCATAAACTTGCGGAGAAAACCCCCATGAAAGTATTGCTTGTAGACGACGATCCAGTATTCCTGGAGCTATCAAAGACCTTCCTGGAAGTGTTCCATGATATAAATTCTGATACCGTAGAATCTGCAGGGAAGGCTCTGGAAAAGTTAGACGAACGTTCCTATGACGTGGTAGTTTCTGATTATGACATGCCCTGTGTGGACGGCATCTCATTCCTGAAAATTATCCGCGACAAAAAAATCGATATTCCTTTTATCCTGTTTACCGGAGTTGGCAAAGAAGAAATCATGAGCCAGGCAATCGAAAACGGCGCCGATTCCTTTGTCCAGAAAAGGGGAGACCCCAAGGCTCAGTACTCCGAACTTTCCCAGCAGATCTGTAAGATCGTTAATAACAGGTCCGATGTTAAGATTATAAATTAAGTGAAATCAATAACCTTAATCAGTCAGACTATATTGCTTCAATCAAATTAATTATTTTAATCCTTCAATATTAATCCTTCAATATTAATCCTTCAATATTAATCCTTCAATGAGTTGATCCCAAAACTCAAAATTGCTCCTCACAATCTCGAATTCAGGATACTCAATCGATTTTCGAATCATGAGCTATAATTCTGAAACTTTCATTATTTGAGAATAAAATTGGTTTTGGGATAAGCTCAATATTAATCATTCATTCTCAGCTATTCTATTAATCATTTTTAATAATCATTTTTAATAGCCAATTATCATTTTTAGCCTCTCCTTTCTTTTTTTTATGGTCAGTTTAATACTTTATTCCCCAGGGCTTTAACTGAGATTACAGTCGAAAGGCCTGAAAATATTTATGTCCGACCGAAACTGTTTTCTGGATATATTTATGTGGTATTATACTCATTGTTCTTAGAGGGGTATTGTGATTCGGGAGTATAAGTTACTGATAGGTGGGGAGTCGGTAGACTCATCAACCGGAGAAACTTTTGATGACATCAATCCGGCTACTCTTGAAAACCTTGCCACGTTACAGGTCGCAGGAATCGAAGATGTGGACCGGGCAGTTGAGGCTGCAGAGGCAGGGTTCAGGGTATGGAGTGAAGTTCCGGCTCCTGGAAGGGCTGAGGTCCTTTTCAGGGCAGCGCGCATAATGCAGGAGAGAAAAGAAGGCCTTGCCAGACTCATGACAGAAGAGATGGGAAAGGTCCTGCCCGAGACCAGGGGTGATGTACAGGAAGCAATAGACATTACCATTTACGCTGCAGGGGAAGGCAGAAGGATGTTTGGGGAAACAACGACCTCAGAACTCAGGGACAAGTTCTGCATGACCGTGCTAAGGCCTGTAGGAGTTGTGGGCATGATAACACCCTGGAACTTTCCTATTGCGATTCCCAGCTGGAAGATCATGCCAGCCCTTATTGCAGGGAATGCGATCGTGTTCAAGCCTGCAAGCGATACGCCCCTGCTTACCATAAAACTTGTAGAAATCCTGATGGAGGCGGGCCTGCCTCCAGGAGTCATAAACATCGTTCCCGGACCTGGAGGAAGTACCGGAAAAGCAATAGTCCAGCACCCCCGAATAAGAGCAATTTCATTTACAGGGAGCCTTGATACCGGGAAATGGATCATGGAAGAGTGTGCAAAATCCATGAAGCGGGTCTCTTTAGAGCTGGGTGGAAAAAATCCTGTTATTGTAATGGATGATGCAAACCTTGAGCTTGCCCTTGAAGGCGTGGTCTGGGGAGCTTTCGGGACAACAGGCCAGCGCTGTACAGCTACGAGCAGGCTGATCCTTCACGAAAAAATAAAGGATGAATTCATAAAAAGGCTGCTCGCAAAAACAAAGTCTCTCAGGGTGGGAAACGGGCTCCTGCCTGAAACGGACGTGGGGCCTGTAATTAATAAAGCCCAGCTTGAGAAAATAGAAAAGTACGTCAGGATAGGAAAGGAAGAAGGTGCAGCTATCCTGGTTGGAGGGAACAGGATAGATCCGGGTCTTCCCGGTTATTTCTTCGAACCGACCATATTTACGGATGTCAGTCCTGAAATGAGGATTGCACAGGAAGAAATCTTCGGGCCCGTGCTAAGCATAATCACTGTTTCGGATTTTGACGAGGCTATTGAGGTTGCAAATAACATCAAGTACGGTCTCTCATCTGCGATTTATACTGAAAATGTTAGAACCGCTTTCAGGGCAATTGAAAAACTGGAAGCAGGAATCACATATGTTAATGCCCCTACTATAGGTGCCGAAGTCCATCTTCCTTTCGGGGGCATAAAAGGAACCGGGAACGGTTTCAGGGAAGCTGGAACAGAGGCGATTAAAGAATTCACCGAGGTAAAAGCCGTATATATAGACTACAGCGGCAGGCTGCAAAAAGCCCAGATAGATACAGAATAAAAGTGGGAAGGGGAGAGGTTTTTTGAATCAAAGGACTCCGGAAGAGCTTGAAAAATGGAAGAATACCGGCAAAACGGAAAGACCGGAAGACTCAATGAAAGAACTGGAAACAGAATTCAATTTTTTTGAACAGGAAGTCGGGCTGCTCGATACTGTCGGCCCGAAAGCCAGGGAGATAATAGGGCAGGACTGCAGCATGGTGTCTGCATGTGTGTCCCGCCCATATCCTCTGGTTGTTGACAGGGCGAAAGGTTCCGTAGTCAGGGATATTGACGGAAAAGAGTACATAGATTTTGTTGCAGGGATTGCTGTCATGAACGCGGGCTACTCAAACCCCGAGGTCCAAGCTGCAATTTCCGCACAGCTTGAAAAAATGGTCCACTGCGGATACGGGGACTTTTTTGCCGAGCCCCCCCTGAAACTTGCAAAAAAGCTGAGGGATCTTTCTGGCTACTCAAAAGTCTTTTACTGCAACAGCGGAGCTGAGTCTATAGAGGCTGCAATGAAACTTTCCCTCTGGAAAACAAAGCGCCAGAACTTTATCTCTTTTTACAATGCTTTTCACGGCCGGACACTCGGAGCCCTCTCCCTTACATGCTCTAAAGTCAGGCACAAAGAGCATTTCCCTACCATCCGTACCGTACACACTGACTATGCCTACTGCTACCGCTGTCCTCTGAACCTCGATTATCCTTCCTGCGGGATCGAATGTGCAAAGCAGATTGAAAACCTGGTTTTTCGGAGAGAGCTAAGCCCGGAAGACACTGCCGCAGTCTTTGTTGAACCGATCCAGGGAGAAGGAGGATATATAGTCCCTCCTGTAGAGTTTCATAAGGAGGTAAGGAGGATCTGTACGGATAACGATGTTCTTCTCGTGGCTGACGAAGTCCAGACGGGCTGTTTCAGGACAGGTCCTTTCCTTGCCATGGAAAATTTTGAGGTAAGGGCTGACATTACCTGCCTTGCAAAAGCCCTGGGTTCAGGTCTTCCCATAGGCGCAATGCTTGCAGACAATGAGCTCATGGACTGGCCTCCCGGAGTCCACTCAAATACCTTCGGAGGAAATCTCCTTTCCTCAGCCGCAGCCCTTGCTTCCCTTGAATTCCTGGAAAAAGAGAACACAGAAAACCATGTCCGGGAAATGGGCGCTCATATCCGGCACCGCCTCAGGGAGCTTCAGGAAAATTTCCCCTGCATAGGAGATGTCAGGGGTCTCGGACTCATGACAGGCGTGGAAATCGTAAAACCGGATAAATCCATAGACCCTGTCAGGAGGGATAAAATAATCAGGGAGGCTTTTAAGGATGGAGTCCTGCTCCTTCCCTGCGGAGACTCCGTAATCCGTTTCTCTCCTCCCCTTGTTATGACTGACGAAGAAGCCGACCTCGGGCTCGATAAATTTGAAAAGGCACTGAAAAAAGCGGTGAGATGAAGTTAAATTAGATGCAGTGAGATGAAGTTAAATAAAGATGCATCATGAAAGTGCGGTAAATGCAGTATATAATTTTTACATAACCTCATGCTGGCTACTTTATAATTCTCCATGGTCCTGATAACTTACAAGCATTTTTAAGTAATGCTTGCATATTAAATCATATGAACTATAAGAACAATGATCGGTTTGAGTACAATGGTTCAGCTTTTATTGTTTTTATAACTGTTATTGCAATAGCTGTAAGCCTTTTAGGGATAGTGGTGTCTATCAGGTAAATGTCTGTGAAATAACCAGTTTCCTGTTAACCACTGAAAACAACTATTTTATATTGATTCAACAGGACAGAGCTAAAAATCGAAAACTCAGGAAACAGATAGAAAATTAATAAAAGAGTATTAAAAAAGAGCAGTTTACTGGCCTGGTTAATAAATTATAGATTACGCTCTAATTTTTCCTTATATTATCTATTTTTTTATGCTCTCTCTTTTTCTTATATACTCCCTATTTTTGTGCTCTCTCTTTTTGTACACTCTATTTTCTTATGTGTTCTCTTTTTCTTATTCCTGCCCTTTATTTCTGTTTTTCCACTTCACTGCTCTTTTGTTTCGCTTTCAGATGGCCTGAGAGTGGTCATCCTGCTCCTGACAGGTCCCACAGGAAGGTCTGCGCAAATGGTGAGAGAATCAGTTTTATTTCCTGAAAGAGTTCTTCCTGCAAGGTCAGGCTTAATCTCAAGCCCCAACCCTACAGGAACTTCGGGGTTTTCGGCTTTAAGCCCTGTGAGAGGGCTGGAAAGAGAACAGGAGACAAGCCCGAGGGCAGAGTCCGAAACAAGCCTTGGAAGGGGTTCAGGGCTCAGGCGGGAAACCCCTGAAGAAGAAAGCCCGAGGTCTCTTTCGGGAGAGAGCCTGTTATTGAAGTCAGGTAAAATTCCCCTGAACTGGTCAAGAGAAGGGCTTGAGAAAGTAGCTGATTCGTAAACAGGAGTAAGCTGTCCGGCAGGTATTTTTTTATGGTTTTCACTGGCTGCACTGTCAGAAGTATGCGAAGCTGAAATGGAATCTCCTGGTTTGCTGCTGGTCATAGCTCTATGGATTGTCACGATGGTATATCAATTATACGAGGGCTTTCCTTCTTTTTTCATTGTAATGTGGAAGGAGATTTGCATTCAAGGCAGATCAGGAACCGGAATATGTACGGGCGCTGGTAAACAAATCAACGATTTCTTCAAAACCTACCTCTGCCGCTAGGTCCGCAGCAGTTTTGTTATTTTTGTCCTCAATATTAATATCCGCGCCTGCTTTGATGAGAAGCTCAACGATGTCCTTGCGCCCTGTCTGTGCCGAAAACATCAAAGCTGTAAGCCCGGCTTCGTCCGGAATATTGAGGCTGGCACCGCCTTCAATAAGCAGATTTACAATATCCCTGTACCCCCTATCTGCTGCATAAATCAGGGCAGTATTTCCGTTTTTATCCTGGAGGTTGAGGTCGGCGCCTGCATTGACAAGCAGTTCAACAATACCTTTATGTCCGATTTTTGTTGCAGCAACCAGAGCTGTTTTACCGCTGTTGTCCTGAATATTCAGGTCAGCACCGGCTTTAATGAGCAGTTCGGCAATGTCCCTGTGCGCTCTATCTGCAGCACAAATCAGAGCCGTTTCACCGTTTTCGTCCTGGATATTAAGATCGGTACCTGCATCAATAAGCTGATCAGCAATATTCTTGTACCCTACTTTTACCGCAAATTTCAGAGCAGTTTCGCCGTTTTCGTCCTGAAAATTGAGGTCAGCTCCATTTTTGACGAGCAAATCAATAATGTCACCCCGTTCTATTTTAGCTGCAGAGATTAAAGCGGTATTGCCGTTTTCGTCCTGAAGATCAAGATTGGGACCGCTTTCAATAAGCAGTCCTATGACATCCCTGTATCCCTTATCAGCTGCAGAAATCAGAGCAGTCTTGCCGTACGCATCCTGATAATTAACGTCAACTTTATTGCTTCTCAAAAGTTTCTCCACGTTTTCTGTCTGCCCCTGTTTGGAAGCCTCTAAAAAGCTCTGATTTTTATCTCTGCCAAATAAATTAGATATAAAATCCATCAGTATTTTCTCCTCAAACCTCTCATATTTTACCGTCTGCAGGAATGCAGTTATCCCTGCGCCTTTAATTGAAACATATAAATTTTTAATTGAAACACGTAAATTTTTAATTGAATCATGTAAATTTTTAATTGAAACCTGTAAGTAAAAGAATACCGTATTCATTACAAGGTATCACAAAATGTATCTAACTATATGTCCGCCTGGTTTATGAATTTGTTTTCTGGAACTGGATATAAATACAGTAATAATTACAGTAATAATAAGAGTCAACGATATCAAATCCAGCCTGCGGTACAGCGATTTTGCACAGGGAAGTTCCAGAAAACAATATTAATTAGTTTGTGAAAGGCAATATTAGTATGCGACAAGGCAAGTATAAATAAATAGCCTTGAAAGCCACATTAAATCGTTTTCGTTAAAGGCATGGAACCAGACTTTAAAAGGGCCTGTTGCATTCATTCTTTTTAATAATTACCCGTTAATTTTCATTTCACAAAACTCTTTTCCTTTCATGGCAGCTTCATTTCCAGGGCTGAGTTTCAGGGCATGTACATAGCACTTGAAAGCCTCTCCGTATTCGGAAAATTCACAGAGAAGGTCTCCTCCGGCGAGAAGGGAATTCAGGTGGTCAGGGTCGCTTTCAAGAGCCATTTTACAGGCTTCAAGGGCTTTTTCCTTTTCCCCCAGTTCCAGAAACACGTTTCCTTTCCAGTACCAGGTCTCAGCATTGTCAGGTCTCATAATGGGGGCTTTATTTCTGGAGAAGAAACTAAACCTTGGAAGTTTGCATGCCCAATCCGAAGCCTGTCTGGGTTCGGTTTCCAGGGCTCTGTCGAAGGTCTCCAGGGCTTTTTCTGGAAGACCCATCTTTGCATAAACTATTCCTTTACTTGTCAGGATTTTAGGAGATCCGGGATCAAGAGAGAGAGCCTTTTCAAAAGACTCCAGGGCTTCTTCATTCCTGCCCAGGGCAGAGAGCACAAAACCTCTGTTTGACCATTCTATGGGGCTGTCAGGTTTAATTTCAAGAAAGGAATCAATGATGTCCAGAGCCTCCTGATACCTTTCGAGCTTAAAAAGAGACATTCCGCAAAAGGACCTGGCTTCCTGTGCCTTTTCGCAAAATTCCTTTCCTCTGTCCTCCTTTCCTTTTTCAAAAAGAATATCTGCCATTTTTTTCCATGCTTTTTCCGCCTCCCAATAAGCAGCAAGAGCTTCTTCATAGCTTCCCATCTGGAAAAAAATCCTGGCTTTCTTAGAGTTCTCCTCTGCCAGTCTATCAAAGTCTCTGAGCGAGTTCGCCATTTTTGCCATTTTTTTGCCTCATGTTACAGCTGTAAGAAATATTAAAATTCGAGTTTTCAGAATGAGAATTGCCATCATGCGCATTCTGAAGTGGTTTAGTTAAATCGAATTTTAATCTGAAAAATTATCATGATAAAGGAATGATATTTTGTAATATATAATGTTTTAAATTTATCCCGAAGCACTTCCCTAATAGTAATATAGTAAAATAGTGAAAAATGAATAATAATAGTAGTAATGGTAATAATAATAGTAATAATAATAGTGATAATAGTTATAATAGTAATAATATCAAGATACAAACGGAAGTCCAGAGTTATATGTATCAACTTGATACGTATTATGCTGATGGCATTCTTCTTTTCTATTGCTTCGATTCCAACGCTTCTCATATAGCCAGAATCATCATAGCTCCACTATTATGCCTTCTTTTGAAATACCTTTATATTTCTACATAGCTCGTTTCAATTCATCCTTTATTTCTGAAAATAATTAATCAAAAATAACTATGGAAATTAAAATATATTATATTTAATTAATAAGATTTATATTAATATTAATAAGGGATTATCTTATAATAGAATGGGGGAAATAAATGAGGAAAATACTAATTTTTTTAATAGTTCTAATTTTTATTTTTATAATATCTATTTCAGCTACTTCATCAGCAAAGGAAATTACAGTGGATGATGGTTCTGGAGCTGATTTCAGATCAATTCAGGAAGCTGTGAATAATTCTGTACCAGGGGACACAATAATCGTGATGCCTGGAATTTATACTGAAAACGTTCTTGTCAATATAACCGGGCTAACTATCAAGTCAGAATCAAACAATGGTGATGCGCAGGTAAAACCGCTAAATGAAAGTGTAAGTACCTTTCTGATAACAGCTAATAGCACAACGATCAGTGGTTTAAATATAACAGGAGCCAGTAAGATGAATCATAAAAATGCAATCTTTGCTTATAGCAAGAGGAATAATGTAACAGGTAATACTATTGAAAACGGTTCTATTTTTCTGGGATCCTACATGCCAAGCAATTTAAAAATCATCTTTCATGGCGATATGAATAATGTGACAGGTAATATCATTGAAAACGGTTCTATTTTTCTGGGATCCGAGATTTCAGGCAATCTAATAGCCGAAAATAAAATTTCTAACGGCGAAGGTGTGCATATTTCCTGCTGTGGAGGAAATAATACAGTATCAGGTAATACGATCTCAAATTGTTCCACTGGCATCTCCGAAGGGGATCAGGGAGCAGATATTCGTAATAACAGGATTACTGACTGCGATTGTGGGATTTGGCTTTCGATGTCAAGTTCAGGAATTGAAAATAATACAATATTAAACTGTGATGTAGGGATTATTTTAGGTGACGCTTGTACTGTTGACATAATCAACAATACAATAACATCCTGTACAGAATGTGGGATTTTTAATAGGGGAAATTATGACCGTAGAAGAATCTACAATAATTATTTTAACAATAGTCTAAACGTAAAGTTTGGACCTGGCGAAGGGGGAAATATCTGGAACAGTTCACTTGCTTCAGGCAGTAACATTGCCGATGGCCCTTACATTGGAGGAAACTTCTGGGCAAAGCCAGATGGGACCGGATTCTCCCAGATCTGCGTGGATCTGGATAGGAATGGGATCGGAGACCTGCCTTATAATATCTATGAGAATGAATTTGACTATTTGCCTCTTGTATCTATGTCCAGTCTGCAAAATTCAGTTACTCCAACTGCTAACTTTACAGCCAGCGTCACTAATGGTCCTGCACCCCTTGTTGTCAAGTTTTCAGACCTTTCGAAAAACGCAGTTTTGTGGAACTGGGACTTTGATAATGATGGTATATCAGATTCCACAGAACAAAATCCTGTACATGTGTACAGAGCTCAAGGAAATTATACAGTTAATTTGACAGCTAGCAATGGATTCAATACTAATTCCAAACTTGCAAACATAAGCGTTGAAAAAAGGGTTTCATCCACGTGGCCGTTTATATACATTATAGGTGGAACTGTCTCTGTAATTGACACAGCCACAGGATTAGTTATAACCAAAGTAAAAGTAGGACGTTCAATGCCTGAAGGAGTTGCAGTCACGCCAGATGGAAAAAAGGCATATGTACCTGACCGTTGGGGTGTTAATGTATCCGTAGTTGATACTGCAACAAATACTGTTATAGACACTGTGAAAGTAGGATCTGATCCCTATGGAGTTGCAATCAGTCCTGATGGAAAAAAGGTATATGTGGCTAACAGTGGCAGCAATAATATTTCTATAATTAACACCGACGCAAACACTGTTACAGCTACTGTGCCTGTTGGAATTAGCCCTACTGGAGTTGCTGTCGCACCGGATGGATCAAAGGTGTATGTGGCGAATTCAGGCAGTTATCCAAGCTACGAGGGTACTGTTTCTGTAATTGATACAGCTACTAGCATGGTCACAGCTACGGTACATGTAGGAAATCATCCTTCTAGAGTTGCAGTAACCCCGGATGGAAAAAAGGTATATGTGGCAAACTGGGGTCATTATGTCTCTGTAGTTGATACAGCTACAAATACTGTTACAGCTACGGTGGATGTAGATAATTCTCCTGATGAAATTGTTGTCAATCCTACAGGAACAAAGGTATATGTGGCAGGAATGAAGAAGGGATATGCTGCTGGCACAGACGATGGTTTCGTCTCTGCAATTGGTACCTCAAACAATACTATTATAGCTACAATGTATATTGTAGGAGGCAGTCCTATAGGACTTGCAGTAACCCCAGATGGAAAAACGGTGTATGTGGCAAACAGCAACATTTCTGGTAACAGTACTCTCTCTGTAATTGACACCTCAAACGATACTGTCTCAGCAACAGTGAATATCGAGACTCCTGGGGGACTTGCAATCATCCCGGATCCGGAATCAGTATTTCCGGTAGCTAATTTCAGCAGCAATGTCAGTGAGGGTTTTACACCTCTCTCAGTTCAGTTTACCGACAGCTCCGAAAACACAACGGGGTGGAACTGGAACTTTGGTGATGGAGCTGCTTCAAAAGAACAGAATCCAGCTCACACTTATTTATCACCAGGAAACTATACAGCTTGTCTGATAGTAAACAACCCGGATGGTACAGATTCGAAGTTTACTACAATAACTGTGCTGGAAAGTAGTTCTGGCGATGATAGTCAGTCCAGTGGAGGAAGCAGCAAGGGCGGCAGCAGCGGTGGTTGAGGCGGATCCCCTGTACCTGCAAAAAACGTTGAGGTCAAGGAACTTTTTCAGGTCTTCATTACAAACGGAAACCCTGTAAAGTTTAATTTCCCAAAGAACGCCAATGCTATTGTTTATTTGAGTTTTGATTCAAGAAGACCGCTGGCAAGACAACAACCATTTTTGAGAAATGCTAAAAAACAAATCCACGCTTACCCCGGATTCACTCGAAGGTAAGTCGGTCATTTTCAAAAATTGAATTGTAGAAATAGAAATGAATAAAGAACCATAGAAATTATAAATCAGGTAAAAAAATAGGAAGAAGGGAATTTTACTCTTCTACTTCTTCTCCTATCCATTCATTGACTTTTTCCGGATTGTTCTCGACCCATTTTGCTGCAGCTTCTTCAGGAGCCATTCCACTTTCAATATCTACCATAACAGACTGAATATCCTCGTGGGTCCAGGCAAATCTTTCAAGGATACCATAAAGGTTAGGCATATCTTCTTCGAGGCCCTGCCTTGCAAGAGTCTCAACATTATCTGCTTCTCCGTAATATCCCTGGGGGTCGTCAAGGTACTTGAGGTCCCAGCGGTTAAAAGCCCAGTGAGGGGACCAGAGCGTCACAACAACAGGCTCTTCGTTATTTATGGCTCTTTGCAGAGCTGCGGTCATGCCTGCACTGCTGCTAGAGACGAGAGTGTAGTCAAGGTCATACGCTTCGATTACATCTTCGGTAATCTGCATGACTCCAGCTCCCGGGTCGATGCCGATGATTTCTCCATTAAACATTTCTTTATTATCATTCAGGTCTTCAATGGAATTGACCTCTTCTACATAAGTCGGGACAGCAAGCCCGATTGTGCAATCTTCCAGGTTCACCCTGACAGAGTCAATCCTGTCTCCGTATGTTTCCCAGTAGTTCGCCTGGGTCTGGGGAAGCCATGCTGATGTTGTGAAATCGAATTCTCCGGAAGCCACACCCTGATAAAGGGGTCCCGCATCCACTGCAATTATCTCCACATCAGTATACCCTGCCTGCTGGAGAACCTGCTGGATCACGTTGGTACTGGCAATTTCTCCGTCCCAGAGGACGTACCCGATTTCCACTGGCTGATTGTATTCAGCAGCATCTGCTGTTTCTTCAGTGCCTTCCTGTGTATCGTCCGCACAGCCTGCCCCGAAAATAAAGAGGCCAAGTACAAGCCCGACTATAAATAATGATTTCGGTTTTTTCTTATTTAATTTCACCTTTTCACCTTTGCATTGTTCAATATGACACAACCAGTTCCACAACACAATCAATTTATTATGGTTATAATCTGGCCGTTGTTGTGTCTAATATAAAATTCCCAAACGGCCTGGGAAAGAGTATATCGATATAAACACATTGTGAATCGATAAATGGAAAAGATACCCAATCTTTACTTCGGACTGAGGTTTTGAGTGATTCTGTCAAGGATCACAGCAAGAATAACAATTCCGAGCCCTGCTTCGAAGCCAAGGCCTATGTCAACCCTCTGTATCCCGAAGAGCACCTGGTAACCAAGACCTCTTGCTCCTATCATGGCGGCTATAACTACCATTGAAAGGGAAAGCATAATACACTGGTTAACTCCTGCCATAATTGTCGGCAGGGCCGCAGGCAGCTCAACTTTAACAAGCTTTTGCCAGGGTGTTGACCCAAAGGCATCCGCAACCTCCTTAAGCTCCCGAGGAACCTGGCGGATTCCAAGATTGGTCAAACGAATGGTAGGAGGCATTGCAAACACAAGGGTTGCAATCATGCCCGGGACGTTTCCAAGCCCGAAGAAGATCAGGGCGGGAATGAGGTAAACAAAAGAAGGCATGGTCTGCATAAGGTCCAGGATCGGCTTCAGGACGTTAAAGAAGAAATCACTTTTAGCAGCGAGAATTCCCAGGGGAATTCCTATAACCAGTGCCAGAAATGCCGAGGAGATCACAAGGGAAAGTGTTTCCATTGAAAGTGTCCATAGTCGCAAATTCTCAATCAACAGGAGACCGACAAAAGTTCCCACCGCAAGTTTCAGATTTTTCTTGCCTGTGAAATAAGCCAGGGCAGCAATAAGCAGCGCGAAAATGAGAGGTGGGAAAAGCATCAGAAAGTCCCTGAATCCAGTAATCATAAAACCAAGGAAATCGCTTATAATGTCCAGGAGCCAGCCAAGATTGAGCTCGATCCAGTAGACTGCAATCTCAACGTAATCTCCTATAGGAATTTTGGAGAAAATCACATTTTAACCTCCACATTTTCAGATTTTTGACTAATATCTTCCACTTCGGAAGAAAGTCCCTTCTCTGAAGCGGGGCTTTCCTGCTGTCCTTTGTTGTCTAAAATCTCCTTATTTTTGTCTTGAACAGGCTCTCCTTCTCCTGCTGAAGCTTCTTCAGGCACATCTTCAGACATTGCAAGAGCTCCGAGAACGGTTCCACGAATGATGATTCCCTTGAGTTTTCTGCTTTCGTCAACTACAGGAAGAGGATAACTGCTGTTTGCAATTAAAGGAATGATCTCGGAAAGGGGCATATCAAGAGGTATGGAAGGGATTTCCCTGATGATAGATTCTAAATTCTTTTTTGATTTTAGAGCTTCCACAGCGTCGTCTATCATAATTATACCCTTCAAGAGTCTATTTTTTCCTTCAACCACAAAGATTGAAGAAATTCCATATTCTTTCATCAACTGCACGGCGACCCTGGGTCCGGAATTTATAGATACCAGCGGTTCAGGCCTCCACATTACGTTTTCTGCAGTCAGGACTTTTGAGCGGTCTACACCCTTTACAAACTGGGACACGTAGTTATCTGCCGGATTGGTAAGAATTTCTTCCGGGGTTCCGATCTGTACAATTTCCCCGTCTTTCATCAAAGCAATACGATCTCCCAGCTTAAGTGCCTCATCCAGATCATGTGAAACAAAAACGATTGTTTTTTGCAGCTTGTCTTCAAGAGACAGAAGCTCATCCTGCATTTCATTCCTGATAAGAGGATCAAGGGCACTGAAAGCCTCGTCCATGAGTAGAATATCGGGGTCATTTGCAAGAGCTCGTGCAAGCCCTACCCTTTGCTTCATTCCCCCACTGAGCTGAGTTATTTTGCTATCTTCATAACCTTTCAGTCCAACAGTATTTATTGCCTCTACTGCTTTGGAATACCGTTCATTTTTAGGTACTCCCTGGATCTCCAGTCCATATGCAACGTTGTCCAGTACGGTCCTGTGAGGAAGAAGAGCAAAGTTCTGGAAAACCATTCCGAGTTTGGTCCTGCGGACTTTTCGGAGCTGTTCTGCGTCCATTACTGATATATCCTGCCCATCAATCAAGATTTTTCCACTTGTGGGATTGATCAGGCGGTTTATACAGCGCAAAAGAGTAGACTTTCCGGACCCTGAAAGCCCCATGAGCACGAAAATTTCTCCGTCGTACACATCAAAATTAATATTGTTAAGGCCGACAGTCTGCTTTGTTTTTTCAAAAATTTCGTTTTTTGTATGTCCTCCCTTGAGAAGGGATAACACTTCCTGAGGATTTTTACCAAAAATCTTGGTAAGATTCTTGATTTCTATTTTAGCTATTTCACTCACAAATTATACCTCGATTTACTCGAAGATTTTTTTCTAGAATACGTGTAAAAATAATAATAAATAGTTATTATTTCGACTGTCTCGAGTATTTAAAATTACTCCGTGTATTCTATACCATTGCCAAAGTTATAAACTTACCAGCCTTTATGAAAATACAGATTATGACCATTCATTGTAAATCTTTTAAAAGTTGTAATCAGTACAAAGTGTTAAAACACGCTTCATATCAAAGTGCCAAAATATCAAAGCGTCAATTACACTATCAATTGTACTCATCGATTATTGCAGGTCATATAAAGTATTACAAATCATTGTATTTTTACAAAAAATTTGTAACTTATTTGAGCTTTTCAGATCGTAGAAGTCTAAAAAGACTGTCGTTTAAAAGACTGTTTTATTTTGCATAACTACTTTTCAAGATATCATATATATAATTTACTGCTAAATATTTAAACACTGAATCTTTCCAATTGCGTAAGTAATACAAAAAATACGCTTGTAGAGATTGTTTTTTTACATGAACTTCCCTTATTAATTCTACTCTTGAAGTTCTTTAGACATATCACCATAATAACCCACCTATATAATATATTGAGAAAGTAGTGGGGGAGTATTAGGGAAGTATTGACTACAGTATTGACTAATCATCAATTTGTCTAAAGAAAATTTCTTAAAAAATAAAATTTCCAAAGATAATTTTCCCAACTGCTTAACATATAATTAAGAAAGAATATATATAAATATTCGTATTATATGAAAGGTATTCTAAAAGATGATTATCAAAAAAAGATGGTTATAAAAAAAGACGATTATCAAAAAAGATGGTTATAAAAAAAGACGATTATAAAATTGTATGTTTATAAAGTGACTTCTCCAATCATCGCAACACTTATACATGTCTTATGACATTTACTCGCAGGTTCAGATGATGAAAGCAGTACTAGGATTAGAAGATGGAACAGTTATTAAGGGCACCGGTTTTGGTGCCGAAGGCACAGCTTGCGGCGAACTCGTTTTTACCACTCAATTCACAGGATATGAGGAGGCTCTGACTGACCCTTCCTACAAGGGCCAGATTTTAATGTTTACTTACCCTTTGATAGGGAATTATGGGGTCAGCGGAGAGAGGTTCCAGTCCGACAACATCCATGCTGAGGGGCTTGTTGTCAGGGAAGCCTGCAAAAAACCCTATCACTACAAATCCACCCGTTCTATCCACAAATTTTTAGAGGATGAAGGAAAACCAGGGATTGAAGGCGTGGACACCCGTATGCTCACAATAGGGGCAAGGGAGCATGGGACCATGCGTGCAGCCCTTATCACAGGGAGTGACGATGGGGAAGAAGCCGTTGATATGGCGAGGAACTTTCCGCAGGTAACGGACGAAGAACTTATTGCACGCGTAACCTGCAAAGAACCCCGCTTTATTCCCGGAGCAGCCGGAGCATGGAAAGGAAGCGGCAAACCCAAACATGCAGTTGTGGTCGACCTCGGCATAAAGAGGAACATCATAAACAACCTGCATAAAAGGGGAATTGACCTGACCCTGGTTCCTGCAACCACAAAACCAGAAGAAATCGCAGGCTACGAGCCTGACATGCTATTTATCTCAAACGGTCCAGGAGACCCGGAAAAAGCAACGGATGCTATCAATGCCGTAAAGGCTTTTGCAGGCACGATTCCGGTAGCAGGGATCTGCTTCGGGCACCAGATTATCTCCCTTGCAATGGGAGCAAGGACATACAAGCTTAAATTCGGGCACAGGGGAGGAAACCAGCCCGTAAAGGACCTTATCGAGAACAAAATTTTCATAAGCTCCCAGAACCATGGATATGCTGTCGATGCGGATTCCCTTGAAGGGACAGGGCTTTATGTAAAGTACCTGAACGCAAACGACAAAACCGTTGAAGGGGTTTCCCACAAAGACCTCGACATTTTCAGTGTGCAGTTCCACCCTGAAGCACAGGCAGGTCCACTGGATACCGAGGAAACGTTCTTCGGCAAGGTAGTGAAGGTCCTCGGAGGGGGTCTCTGATGCCTAAACGTGAAGACATAAAGAAAGTTCTGCTTATAGGTTCAGGGCCGATTACAATCGGGCAGGCTGCAGAGTTCGACTTCTCAGGAAGCCAGGCTTGCAGGTCCTTAAAAGAAGAAGGCGTCCAGGTTGTGCTTGTAAACTCCAACCCTGCAACCATTATGACCGACCCCGAAATGGCGGATTCGGTCTATATCGAGCCTCTCGATGCAAGGATCATAGAAAAAATCATTGAAAAGGAACGCCCTGACGGGATAATTGCAGGCATTGGTGGGCAGACCGGCCTTAATATTACCAGTGAGCTTGCAGAAATGGGTGTCTTTGAAAAATACGGCGTTCAGATCCTGGGAACTCCCGTTGAAGCCATCAAAAACACGGAAGACAGGGAACTCTTCAAGGAGACCATGCTCAGTATAGGAGAGAAAGTGCCTCTTAGCAGGGCAGTCCATTCCTTAAAAGAAGCCGAAGAGGTCGTTGAAGAACTCGGTCTCCCGCTTATTATCCGCCCGGCTTACACCCTTGGCGGCGCTGGCGGCGGAATTGCCCGCACAAAAGAAGAACTCCTTGAGATCACGGAACGCGGGCTCAGGCGCAGCCGCATTAACCAGGTGCTTATAGAAGAAAGCGTTCTCGGCTGGGCAGAAGTCGAGTACGAGGTCATGAGGGATGCAAACGATACCTGTATCGTCATCTGTAACATGGAAAACATAGACCCCATGGGCGTGCACACTGGAGAATCGGCAGTAGTCGCCCCATCCCAGACCCTGAGTGATGAAGAGCACCAGATGCTCAGGAGTGCTTCCATTAAGATCATCCGCGCCCTCAAGATCGAAGGTGGGTGCAATATTCAATACGCCTTAAAAGAAGGCGACTACAGAATTGTCGAGGTAAACCCCAGGGTTTCCAGGTCTTCAGCCCTTGCATCCAAAGCAACAGGCTACCCGATAGCCCGCGTAACTGCAAAGATCGCAATAGGGATGACCCTTGACGAAATCGTGAACAGCGTCACAAAGAGCACACCTGCCTCTTTTGAGCCGGCTCTTGACTACGTGATTACAAAGATCCCGAGGTGGCCTTTTGACAAGTTCACCACCGCAGACAAGACCCTGACCACGGCCATGAAAAGCACTGGAGAAATCATGGCAATAGGCAGGACAATTGAGGAGTCTCTCCTGAAGGCTTTCAAGTCTCTTGATATCGATAACCAGCTCGGGATAAAACGCTGGGACGAGCCTGAGATAAAAACTCTCCTCAAGACCCCAACAAGTGAACGCCTTTTTGTAATCTTCCATGCGCTCGAGAGAGGAATGTCGATAAAGGAGATTGCCGAACTCACGAGCATCAACCCCTTCTTCATCTCAAAGATGAAAAAGATCGTTGAGATGGAAAAGTGCATCAGGACAGAAGAACTGGCCCCTGAATTTCTTCGCGAAGTAAAAAGGATGGGCTTCCCTGACAGCCGCCTTGCAGAGCTTACCGGAAAAACAAGGGAGCAGATAAGCGACTTCAGGCACGAAGAAGGAATTTTAGCCACCTTCAAGATGGTAGATACCTGTGCAGCCGAGTTCGAGGCAGCAACTCCTTATTATTATTCTACTTACGAAGATACCTGCGAGACAAACTCAACAGATAAAAAGAAAATCCTCATCCTCGGTGCAGGTCCCATCAGGATAGGGCAGGGAATTGAGTTCGACTACTGTACCGTCCATGCAGTAACCGCGCTAAGGGAAGAAGGCATAGAGACCCATATAATTAACAACAACCCTGAAACCGTGTCTACTGACTTTGACACTTCGGACAAGCTCTTTTTTGAACCCCTCACAATGGAATACGTGATGAACGTTATTGAACGTGAGAGGCCTGACGGTGTCCTTGTGCAGTTCGGAGGGCAGACCTCGGTTAACCTTGCGCTCCCCCTGAAAAAGGAATTGAAGCGCAGGACAGACCTTAACACTGTGATTCTCGGGACAGATCCTGAAGACATGGACCTTGCCGAAGACAGGGAAAAGTTCTACCTCCTTATGCAGGAACTCGGAATCCCGCAGCCTGAAGGAGGATATGCAACTTCGCAGCAGGAGGCTATCGAGGTTGCAAAGAGGATTGGTTTCCCGGTACTTGTGCGCCCTTCCTATGTGCTCGGCGGAAGAGCGATGGAAATCGTTTACGACGAAATCGACCTCGAACGCTACATGAAAGAAGCAGTCAGGGTTTCACCGGAACACCCGATCCTTATAGATGACTTCCTTGAAGCAGCCTGCGAAATCGATGTTGATGCTGTCTGCGACCAGATAGACGTACTGATCGGCGCAATCATGGAGCACATCGAGGAAGCCGGCGTCCATTCAGGAGACTCTGCCTGTGTAATTCCGCCCCAATCGCTCTCCAAGGAGGTCCTTGACCAGGTAAGGGACTATACAAGGAAGATAGCTCTCGGCCTGAGGGTCAAGGGTCTGATAAATATCCAGATGGCAGAAAAAGGCGGAAAGGTCTTTGTGCTTGAAGCAAACCCGCGTTCAAGCAGGACAATTCCTTTCGTTTCAAAAGCAGTCGGTATCCCGCTTGCAAAGATTGCAGCCAAAGTGATAGCAGGCCACAGTTTAAAAGATCTCGGCTACACTGACGAGCCAAAGCCAAAACATGTCTCGATTAAAGAAGTCCTCCTGCCCTTTGACAAGCTCCCGGGGGCAGACCCTGTCCTCGGACCTGAAATGAAGAGCACGGGAGAGGTCATGGGTGTTGACTACGACTTCGGAAGGGCATATTACAAGGCAGAACTTGCAGCCGATAACCTCCTGCCCCTTACAGGAAAGGTCTTCCTCTCAATCAGGAATGCTGACAAGCCCGAACTTGTGGAAGCAGCCAGAAAACTTCAGGCAGCAGGCCTTGAACTCATGGGTACAAGGGGAACTGTGAACTACCTTGCACAGCACGGAATCTTCATGGACACGGTTAAGAAGGTGCATGACGGAAGTCCGAACGTTATCGATATGATGCGCAGGGACGAAGTCGACCTCATTATTAACACCCCAACAAGCAAGATGTCCCGCAAAGACGGCTACAGGATCAGGCGTGCGGCTGTTGACTTCAAGGTCCCGTACATCACCACGATCCAGGCTGCGGTTGCAGCGGCTGATGCGATTGAGACCATGAAGAAAGGACAGGACCTTACTATCAAATCCATCAACGAGTACCACAAAGAGATGGAACAGAAGGAAGAGTAAGGTAAAGTAAAGAAAAAAACTGTCAGCAGGTAACTCTTAAAGGAGTGCCTGTTGAAGAGTATTGCTTAAAAAAACCGTTGTAGCAACGGAAAATTTCATTTGAATCTCAGCTGGCGGGGCGGTTTTCCGTCCTCCGGCAAAACAATAATTAGTTTTTGAATCTATCAGCTGTTAGCTGTCAAATTTACAGGATTAACCTTACTGCTACCAAAATTATTAAACTTATTAATCTTATTAACCCATAGCAAATCGATCTATTAGCAGATCAATGCATTAGCAGATCAATGCATTAATATATTAATTTATTAGCGTGTCACTCGATTGACACATCAATTATTTTGGTTCTTATCACATATCTGCCAAATAAGGGGTAGTAAAAGCATGGTAAAAAAAGTTGCACTTGCATATTCCGGTGGGCTTGACACCTCTGTGTGTATCCCCATCCTCAAAGAAAAGTACGGTTACGATGAAGTAATTACAATTTCGGTTGACGTCGGCCAGCCCGAAGAAGAAATCAGGAAGGCTGATGCGAAAGCCCAGAAGATCAGCAACAAGCACTACACGATCGATGCAAAGGAAGAGTTCGTAAGGGACTACATCTTCCCCCTGATAAAAGCCAACGGAAACTACGAAGGCTATGTCATGGGCACGTCCGTAGCCCGCCCCCTGATTGCCAAAAAAGTAGTCGAAGCAGCCAAAAAAGAAGGCGCAATTGCCCTTGCCCACGGCTGCACCGGAAAAGGAAACGACCAGCTCCGCTTTGAAGCCGTCTTCCGCCAGACCGATATGGACGTTATCGCCCCAATGCGTGAGATGAACCTGACCCGCGAGTGGGAAATCAATTACGCAAAGGAGCACGGCATCCCTGTCGAAGCCACAAAGTCCAAGCCCTGGAGCGTTGACGAAAATATCTGGAGCCGCAGCATCGAAGGCGGCAGGCTTGAAGATCCCTCTTTTGTCCCGCCGGAAGAGATCTTCGAGTGGACAAAATCCGCAGAAGATGCCCCGAACGAGCCCAGGATCGTTGACATTGACTTTGAAGCCGGTGTCCCTGTCGCAATTGACGGCGAAAAACTCGGCGGCTACGCCCTTGTCAAGAAGATGAACGAAATTGCAGGCGAGAACGGCGTCGGCAGGACAGATATGATCGAAGACCGTGTGCTCGGTTTAAAAGCACGTGAGAACTACGAGCACCCGGCTGCAACCGTACTCCTCGCAGCCCACGCCGACCTCGAGAAACTCGTCCTCACCCGCGGGGAACTGAAGTTCAAGAAGATTGTTGAAGAGCAGTGGTCCGAAATGGCATACGGAGGCCTTGTGGACGACCCACTCTTTGCCGACCTCAACGCCTTTATTGACAAGTCCCAGGAAAGGGTTACAGGCACAGTGAAAGTGAAGCTCTACAAAGGCGCACTTACCATCCTTGCCCGCAGCTCACCAAATGCGCTTTATTCTGAGGATCTCGTTTCGTTTGACAGCCAGACCATTGACCAGAAGGACGCAGAAGGGTTTGCGAAGTATCACGGATTCCAGGCGAGGATGTACAGGAAAGTGATGGAAAAATAAATAATCTGGAGAAAGATGCTAATTTAGCATCTATTACCTTTTTTATAGGATTTAGTTTTAATAAAGAATAACAAAGGATAGTTTTCGAGAAAACTCTACGAAAAAGTGAATCACTTATACCTGTATTTGCTATGAGCCAATCCCAAAACTCAAAATTTGCTCCTCTGAGTCCAGTATTTAATGATAAATCGAACTTCTGATTATGAAAGCAATCCCCAATAGTTCTGATAATTGAGACTGAAACTGGGTTTTGGGATGAGCTCTATTATAACTGATTCCAAAAACTAAATTTACCTTATTTTCTTTCCCCGATTTTGCTGAAATCATAATAGTCAAGAGGATCATAAGATGGGAGCCTTCCAAAGAGTTCACTAAACTTCCCATGTTTTTCAGAAATCATTTTAACAAATCCCTCTTTATTATTTTCAAAGCCCACTGCAATTAATAATTTTTCTAAAAAGGAACTACTTTCGGCTTTTCCAAGATATGTAGGTATATTTTTTAGATAAACGCAACTGCGTGGAATCCAGATGTTATATATGGAATCTTCTTTACAGACAGTTCTCATAAATAAAAAGTAATCTGCCTCTAAGAAATCTTTATGAGAAATTAACTTAGATAAGTCACTATTTTCAAATCTATCCTTGATATAGTCTGCCATAACACTGACTCTTCTAAGTTCCAATCTTCCATTTCTAAATTCATTCAGTGACCTTACGTACTCACTTATGTTCTCAATTTTTACATAACGAGGCCCACGCCTACTTTCCAGAAATAGGTCTTCTGAAAGTATGTACCCGAGAGAATCCCATCTACCATATTTAATTAACTCAGCAATAAAAGAGACGAACATCTCATATACGAGAAATTTATAACCATCAAAATCTGTTTCGTGGTAAGAACCATAAAAATCATCAGGAATATCGTATAGTTTTAAAAAAAGACCAAAATGTTCGTGTATGGTTTTAATAACATCAATATTATGGTACATTGATGCAAGTGCTACAGCTTCAATAAAATCGTAGGATATCGATAAACTATCTTCTATCTGTTTAACTATTGCATCGTCTCTATGTTCAAACTTTGAAAAGTCTGGTTTCATTTTACCTAATCTTTTAAATATATCATTAAGATATTCAGAATACAAAGGAACTGCAGGCTTATTTTGTGATTCTAAAGCATGTTTTAAATCTGAGATAGTTAATCCAGAGCCAATTTCTGGTGCTAGACTATCTAGCCTACTTAATAAGTTTAGATAATCTTTTATGAATTGGCTTGCACCTGAACATTGAATATAAGTCCAGTCTTTTGCATCTAAAATACTCCTAATTTCACCCTCTGGAGATTGTGGATCAACCCAAAAAAGTGGATAGTAGGTATAGTTTCTTTCATTAAAGATAGTTTGTATTCCTTTATCTTTTCCTGAGTATCCAAGGACAATAACACCATGTTCACTTAAAACTCTTATCAACTCTGTTTCCATTATAGAAGACAATTTTTCTAAATCTTTGGGAGTATTTTTTAGAGCACCCTTACCTAAAGTTCCATGGGGCTTATAAATTCGTACTGCTTTACAATGTATCAATGGCTCTGAGTTTCTTAGATCATCATCTGTAGAAATTACTTGGATTTTCAATCCTTTCTCTTCTAGAGCTTTTTCAATATAATGGTCAAAATTAGTAGTAATTATAGCACGTATTATATTTCTTCGCGCCAATTCAGCGATATATCTATGGGCCTCACCAATATCATATTTAGTTAAATATTGATCGAGAAATATTTGTTGATCCAGATTATGAGGATAGATTTTCTCAATAAGTTCTGAATACTCCATATTACTATAACGACTTTTTATGAACCAATCTTTCAAATTGATATTGGGGTCTATTGAATCGTTCTCAGCCGCATAAAGCAAACTTGCTGTTTTGAGCATTAGATCCCAAGAGGTTGGAATTCCTGCATCTTTTGATACACCAGCTCCAGCAAATAAAACATATTTTGTAACTATTCAGGGTATAGTTAACGGCGCTCTCTTGAGCGCCGCTATAATACCCTCCAAAACAGGTAATCCGTTCTTTCTAATTGTAGAGATGTAAGCTCTAATTCTGCAGAAAGCTTCCGCTCCTTGTATAGTTCTGAAAGTTCCTGATATTTTCTGCTGTAATTTCATCATCCTGATATCTCTTTCTGCCTGATTATTCTCAAACGGAACTTTCAAATCTTTCAGGAATCTCAGGATCTTTTCTTTGTGTTCTATAAACCTATCCAACAGATTCCTTGCTTTTGTCTTTGGATTCTTTCCACGTTTTCCTTGTTTTTCAGGATTTAGAGATTGTGGATTTTCCTCAATCCCTTTCATGATTATAGCATCAAACCTTTCTTCCAATGCTTTAATTTGCTCAAAATCCAGTTCTTTGACTTGATCCTTGCATTCGTCGGTATACTTTTTCATCTCAGTGAGCAATTCATTCATTTCTTTAGCCCACTGCTGTTTATAGTTCTCTTCAATTCCAGTAAGTTCTCTCTGTAAATGAGCATTACAGAGAGCATGATCACAGTCATAAACGTTGTAAGGTTTCCATCCGTCGTGAACTGCTACTCCCTTAAACTCCGGAAGAATACCCATAGCGTCTATTGCTTCTGCTCCTCTTTTTGAGTGAGGTAAATAACAGGTGTATTTCTCATTAGAAGCTACATGAAGCCAGTGTCGTTTTCCTTCGATCTTCATACCAGTTTCATCAAAATGGACAACATGAGAAATCATTAATTTCTCTCTAATAACGTTTTCAAATTCCTCTAAATTCTGGAAACATTCTCTTTCTGCTCTAATTATCGTAGCAGGACAGATTTTTATTCCCATTATGTCCTCAAAAAATTCGGAAATTCTTTCATAGGGGATAAAATGGTGATTTTTACAGTAAATAGCTGAAGCTAAAATATTTGGACCATACTGAACTGGATATTTAACTGATTCAGGAAAAACAGCTTTATTTATTTTTCCACAGTAAGGGCAGGTCTTTATCTGACTTTTGTGTTCTGTAACAATCAGATTTACAGGAGGAATATCAAAGACCTGTCTTTTCTCATAGGCTTCAACTTCAACATTCTCAAGAGTATGGCCACATTCTTTGCAGCAACTCAAAGAATGTTCTATTACCTACTCAGGATGATCAACCATTTCAAGAGTTGTTCCTGGATGACCATCTTGACCTCCAGGTTTTTTGCCACTCTTTTTACGGAGACTCTTGGGGTTAGGTTTCTCCTTGATAAAAAAATCAGTAGAAGGAGGGCGACTGCTGTTACGACTGTTTTGGTTTAAACGAGATTCTAAGGCTATCAACCTTTCAGTAAGTTCTTTAATTTGAGTTTCAAGACTCACAATGTAAGCAATGACTTCAGGGTTTGAAGCACACAAAGCAAGAATCTCTTCACGTGTAGGCATGATAACGAAACAAAATAGGATTCAATTTATATCCAATTTTTCCTCGAAAAGAGGAAAAATTGTAGCCTTTAAAAGGCTGCCTGAATAGTTACCATATTTTTTTTCACCTGGCTGGGCATTAGCTGCTAATTTTACTATTGGGTTCGTATTCATCACCATATAATAGGACAAAATAATTTAGCTTATTTCATGAGTTATTCAAATATAGAATTTATGAAAAAATAAGGAAAAAGTTTATTACTATATTCAAAAACTTGATCTTTCACATCTTTTTTTAAGAGAAATAAAAAGGAACATATTTAAAGAACAAAATAGTTAATCATGTTCGTTGATTTTAACACGAAGTATTTACAATTATTCAAATAAATTAAAAAATAAATGCTCAATAATGACCATGTGAAATGTTTCTATGCCTTCTGAAGAAAAAGAAAAATCATCTAGCGAGAATTTCGAGAGGCTACTAAAGAATATTAGAGGTAGCACAAAAACATTAAAAGGAAATTTAGATATCAAGAGCGAAGACTTAGAAAAACTTAATGAGAATTTTGTGTCAAAGCTATCTGAGCAATATTCAGAACAATATTCTAAGTTGAATAAAGAACAGCTTCGGTTAGATGAAAGTAAGAAAAATTTAATTGATAACAGTAGAGTCATTACAAAAAATATCTTCCATGTTTGTCATCAAGGCAGAGAATTCATAGTAAGTTACAAAAAAGAATTAGAAGATTTTCTTAAAGCACTCAACCATCAAAAAAATTTATTACTTTTTATATTAGTATTCAATCTTTCCATTTGTTCTTATATTTTGGTAGAAAAGATGCATGAATTATATCTGAGATCAAACAGTTCTGTTTTTGAAATTATTACATCTACCATAAGTTTTTCTTTCAAAAATATAGCAATTTACCAAACATTGTTAGCCGTTCTCACTTACTTAATCTCTTGTAAATTACTTGGGTTAATAAAAAGAAATAAAGAAAAAAGTGAAGAATTTCAAAACAAATTTTCACCTATAGATTCACATCTAGAAAAAATCGAGCGCTCTCTCAATAGTTTCAATTCACAGAACAAGGAAGCTATAGAAAATAACCTTCAGGTGGAAGAGAAAAAAATTAGAGGACTCTCATCGATAAATTACGAAAAAGAAAAGCAGTATGGAATTATAAAAACGATCAAGACGGAGATAGATAAAACCATTGAAGTTATTGCAAGTACTTACCCATGGTATGAAAAAATACGTGAAATGGATGCCTTCGAAAAAAAATGGGATTTAGAGTGCAGTAAATTAACTAATATTTCTAAATATTTTAATCTCAATATCGACGATGCTATATCTCTTTTAAAAAACGACATAGATTATTCTCTGATGAGAGACGATAATTCAGTACTTGAGAAAGAAATTATTGACAAGATATGCTATAAGACACAATATGATAGAGAAATAATGGAATTTCTAATCAAACATTATTATAATGAGAACACTGATTTATTGTGGCAGAAATTAAAAGACTCAGAAAGACATATGTTATCTACTTCATCAATACTGTACAGTTCAGGACAAATCAAATTTGATGAAAATTTAATTGATGAAGATATATTTTGTTTAATACTTCAAAAATTGCCTACATTTAGTTTTTCTTCTATTTCTTCGAATATTGAATCATACCAGAGAGTATATCTTTACATTGAGAATTACATGAAAAAATTAGAAACAGAAGGAAAAATCAAATTTGAGAGGCAGTTAACTAAAAAAGAAGTTGCTGATAATATTTCATACGATAAAGTTTTCGAATTAAATTTTTTATCTCTTTTCTCCAAACAACTCGATCTAAGTACTCTGTTTTTCGAAAATGAACCATACAAAGATGCTCTTAAGGCTATTGTGTTTAACCATGATATTAACTTCAGGAGCACAGTATGCCAAGAAGCTGCAAAGCTAGACCAGACAATTTACATTTTAATGGAATATCATGAACTAATACAGAAAAAGAATAAAGGTAACCAGTTTTTCGTATTAAATGATCTATTTGAATGTGGCTTTGATTTTGAAGAAATAGAAAAGGAAATTCTCAACAACCCCATGAAAAAAAGGCAACATCAATTTTTCAAAAACGAGTTAAGAAGAGGAGAATGGTATGATACTGGGCAAATGTTACTTAAAAGCATGCTCGAAGACATCACATCCAAACTACAAGTAGAAAAGAAATATGAAACATATATAGGAGTTGTTAAGAAATCCTTTGAAAATGTTAACATAAATACTTTAGATAAAGCTATAGATGCTAACCTATTTACAACCTATTTGATTTTATCTAGTTCTTATAAAGGTCCACTTTTAACAGAAATTATTGATCCTTTGTCTTGCAGAATAAACCAATATAATTCTCCGGATTCACCAAATGTTAAGGATTTTGAAAGCAAATACAAAATTTCACTATTCACTCAAGAAGGAATAAAAAAATACGATTTTGCAAAATATTCTGATTCTACTAGATTTGGTATTCTACACAGAGACATATCATTTGTTGATTTTGTAAATGGAATTAAAGAAGATGTAAACAGAATTTTTAATGAAAAGAAATCAGATAAAAAATGGGAGAATGTTGGATTTTCAGTTATTAGAATAACACCTTCTAAGTACAGTTTTGGTGCCATGGATGACATATCAGACGCCCAAGTAAAAGACATGTCAATCTCAAAGTTTATAGCAAGAATGGCAATGGGATATACTAATGATTTAGAGAAAACTGCACTTACTGTACTCGATAAAAACGTGAATCTTTTTAAGGTTATTGAGCAGTATTCGATATTTGAGTTAGTAACGTTGAAAATGAGTGATGTGGGAAGTTACGGAAAATTCTTGAAACAAGATAAACTCAAGAAAGCTATATTGTTTAAGCTGTTAGATCTCTATGGAATAGAATCATTCAAGGACTTGGGATATCTTGTTAAAGATGATGAAAGCTTCAAAAAAGAAATACAGCAAAATCTCTTGGAAGTGTTTAAATCAGAATATATTATCGATAGCGAAAACACATTAGTGAAGACTAAAAAGTTAGAACTTTTTGTGATTGCTTTAATAGGAGCAGCAGAAGATTTAGCATTAATATATGATATTTGAAAGTTTTATTTATTCTGCATAGACCTTTACTTGACTAAAGTTTATGGGCAAAGGTTTTCATATCGTATTCAGCGGTCCGATTCATACCGATTTTTTCCTCGATCCGTAATTCATCTAGAAAAATCGGTTGAATCAGAAAAATCCCCACGAGGAAAAAGAATCGGTTAATCTAAAGAAGCCCTGCAAAGTGCCTCTTCTAAAGCTGCAAAAATCACGGGTTTTTCGATTTTCGCTTCTCTAAACATTATATCAACAAACGTGTTCGGAGTAGATGTAAGCAGACCGCCGGCAGGAAAAATATATTTTAAATGAATTGATGATGGGGAAAATTTTCATTTCTTATTTGGCGGTCCAGTTTTTACATTTCACCGTAACTCTAAAACGTCCCTCAACGGAAAAGAATTACTTTAATCTGAAATCCAGCCCTGCGAAGTGCTCCTTCTGAATTTGCAATTTAACTGAATGAATAACCTTCTAAATATTCAAGTTCATGATGCTGTATAGTGATGTTTTTATGCAAGAAAGGAAAGTCAAAGTTATGGACTTCACAGGGGAATGGCACATTTATGAGATGGAACAATGGGATGAGGACTATTTCAATATGGACGTTCAGGCTTATATTATGATAGAGCCAGACAACATGGGGCATTTTCAGTTTGGCTTAGTTTATGGTGATATCGACGGAAGAATCGTTGAATATGCCGATGGCAAAAGATTTGAATTCACCTTTGAAGGAAATGAGGAGTGCGACCATGTTTTTGGTAGTGGCTGGGTAAAAATTAAAGAAAAAGACGTACTGGAGGGCGAGTTTAGATTTCATCTTGGAGATAGTTCTACCTTTTTAGCAATGAGAGCAAAATAACAAACTGAAGTTTTTCAATTTCACTTTTCTTAACTTTATCTTAACAAACTTATTTGGAGAAGATTTTAGCAGGCCGCCGGCAGGAAAAATATATTTCAATTGAATTGGTTAAGGGGGAAGATTTTCATATCGAATCCGGCGGTCCAGTTTTGGAGAGATTTTACGAAAACTGAATCAGGTTACTAATTTTTCAATTGAATCAGAATCCCCAAAAGAAAAAAGAATCGCTTAATCTAAAGAAGCCCTGCAAAGTGCCCCTTATAAAGCTACAAAAATCACGGTTTTTTCAATTGCACTTTCCGTAACTTTATCTCAACAAACGTATTCGGGGTATATTTAAGCAAACCGCCGGCAGGAAAAATATATTTCAAATGAATTGTTTATGAGTGAAGTTATTCGTTTCGTATTCGGCGGTCCAGTTTCTGACAGCATTCCATGATCCAAAATTCCCTTGAAAAATGTAGCTTGAATCAGAAATTCCCCACGATGAAAAAGAATCGGTTAATCTAAAGAAGCCCTGCAAAGTGCCCCTTATAAAGCTGAAAAAATCACGGGTTTTTCAATTTCTCTGTTCTTACCATTATCTTAACAAACGTTTTCGGGGCAGATTTAAGCAGACCGCCGGCAGGAAAAATATGTTTCAAATGAATTGTCTTGAGAAAAGATTTTTCATTTTGTATTCGGCGGTCCAGTTTTGGAAAGATCCAACGAAAACTGAATCAGGTTTCTAAGTTTTCGATTGAATCAGAAATATCCCCACAAGGAAAAAAGAATCGGTTAATCTAAAGAAGCCCTGCAAAGTGCCCCTTATAAAGCTGAAAAAATCATGGGTTTTTCAATTTCGCTTTTCTTAACATTATCTTAACAAACATGTTCGGGGTAGATTTAAGCAGACCGCCGGCAGGAAAAAGATATTTCAAATGAATTGTTGTAAAGGAAGATTTTCATTTCTTTTATCTGGCGGTCCAGTTTCTGCCTGCTTTCTTTATCGTAGGTGGTGTTTTTATGCAAGAAAGGAAATTCAAAAATATGGATTTCACAGGGACATGGCACATTTATGAAATGGAACTATGGGATGAAGACTATTTCAATATGGATGTTCAGGCTTATATTACGATAGAGCAAGACAACATGGGACATTTTCAATTTGGTTTAGTTTATGGTGATATCGACGGAAGGATCGTTGAATATGCTGATGGCAAAAGATTTGAATTTACCTGGGAAGGAAATGAAGAATGCGACCATGTTTTTGGTAGTGGCTGGGTAAAAATTAAAGAAAAAGACGTATTGGAAGGTGAGTTTAGATTTCATCTTGGGGATAGTTCTACCTTTTTAGCAAGGAGAGCAAAGTAATAAAATCAAGTAATCTAAAGAAGCCCTTCAAAGTGCCCCTTATAAAACTACAAATATCGCGGGTTTTTCAATTTCGCTTTTCTTATCATTATCTTAACAAACGTGTTCGGGGTAGATTTAAGCAGACCGCCGGCAGGAAAAATATATTTAGAGCCTATCCCAAAACTCAGAGCTATGTCACCATATCTGGAATTTGGAATAATCAATCACTCTTGTGATATAGAAAATAGTTTTCAAACTCTTATGATGTCGAATAAATACTGGTTTTGGGATGAGCTCAGAGATAAAATATGGATCTGAAAAACTATAAAGTATAAATCATATAAAAGGTACTCAGGGGATGAACTATGAGCGATCGCGAACTTATAAAGCAAAAGAAAGAAGCTCTCATTGAGATGACAAACGGTTTTGCGGATCGTTATCTTGATGAAGACTATAAAATGCTGTGCAGGAAGCTCATCGACAAAATGAGCCGGAAAAGGAAGGTGCCATTTATTTCAGGAAAGCTGGAGATTTGGGCGGCTGCAATAGTTTATTCTCTTGGGCAGATTAATTTCCTTTTTGATAAAAGTTTTGAGCCCTACGTGAGCGCTACTGATCTTTGCAATTATTTCGGGACAAGCCAGAGCACAACTTCACAGAAAGCAAAGATAATCCGCGATATGTTCAAAATGAGATATTTCGATGAGGAATTCTCAACAAAAAGAATGCTCAAGGAAAATCCCCTGAATGAGTTCGTAATGATCAATGGGCTTATTGTCCCTGTTTCTGCCGTTATTAGGTTATTTGAAGAAAAGGAAGCTCAATTGAAGAAGGAATTAAATTTGGAAAATGAGGACTCTGTTGTGAAGAAAAAAGATAATAGAATAAATCGGGATCTAGGAGACTTTTGAATATCTTCTAGAATCATAAAAATCTACTATCAATTCCACTAATCAGAATTCATAGAAAACAAACATATTTTTATATATTGAGCTGATCCCAAAACCAATTTTATTCTCATATCAATAAGAAATTAATAACTGGCTTCATTCGCAGAGACGCGATTGACGATTCCAAATTTGAGATTATGGAAGGAAATTTAGAGTTTTGGGATCAGCTCTTACAATGAATCGGTTTTGGGGGAAGATTCTCATATCGTATTCAGCGGTCCAGTTTCTGCCTGCTTTTTTATCGTAAGCGGTGTTTTTATGCAATAAAAAATAATCAAAATTATGGACTTCGCAGGGACATGGCACATTTATGAGATGGAACAATGGGATGAAGACTATTTCAATATGGACGTTCAGGCTATATTATGATAGAGCCAGACAACCTGGGATATTTTCAATTTGGTTTAGTTTCTGGTGATATAGACGGAAGGATCGTTGATTATGCTGATGGCAAAAGATTTGAATTCACCTTTGAAGGAAATGATGAGTGCGATCATGTTTTTGGTAGCGGTTAGGTAAAGATTAAAGATAAAGACGTACTGGAAGGCGAGTTTAGATTTCATCTAGGAGACAGGTCTATCTTTTTAGCAAGGAGAACAAAGCAATAAACTGAAATTTTTAAATTCAACTTTTCTTAACTTTATTTTAACGAACGTATTTTGGGCAGATTTGAGCAGACCGCTGGCAGAAAAATATATTTTAAACGAATTGGAAACATGAGTAGAGTTGCTCACAAAAATGATGAAAGGAGAAAGATGAAATCGGATCGGGTCTTTCGAAAAATGGATTCCTGACATGCACTAATGAAAAATCGTTGATAATCAGGGATTTGGACTCAGTATTTTTTCCACCTCACGGAGAATGTCTTCTATAAATACTTCGGGAGATTCTCTCGGTTCTGCTTCATTTCCGTTATGGACATGATAGGGGAATGTTTTCAGGTCTTTCCAGTGTGGGGAATTATCCCAACGCTTTACCATTTCATCCCCTTTTTGCAGGTGATAGGAATATCGTCTAAAATCTGACCCTGAACTTTCATTTATCTGCAACGTGTAACCCCCTTTAAGAGTTACTCTTGCTTTCAGGGCCTGGACAGGAGGTTCAACTATTGCTTTGATAACGTTTAATTCAAGTACAAGATCACTGGAAGAAAGAGCAGAAAAAATTTTGCTTATTGTCATAAGAACTGTTCCCAGTACCGTGATGCTGTGACATAGCTTTCCCAGATTATGAAATCATCCCATTCTTCAAAATCTTCTTCCCCGACTCTCGAATGGATTCTTTTCTCAAAAGCAGAAAAGTCCATCCCGTATTTCTGCTCCATTTCAGCTATCTTTTTGTTGTAGTAATCTATCTTCTGTTCAGCCTGGTCATGCACAAGCCGCTTTAAAGCCTCCTGTTCGTCTTTATACAGGCCTGCTTTCACCATGTCACTGATAGGTTCAAAGATTTTCCGGGAAATTTTCACGTACTCAATAGCATCTCCCAATAGTATCACCTAACTACCATTTTGTCTCTCCAACCTTAAATGTATTATGTATGTTCCTGGTACCTCTCTTTTCTACCACATTTGCAAAAGTATTCGGGGTAGATTTAAGCAGACCGCCGGCAGGAAAAAGTATATTTAAACTGAAGTAACTCAGGGTAAGAAAAACATCTCCTGACAAATAGAGTCCACTCGGTAAAGTACCCAAACAAAAAAATCTTACTTTAAAAGAACTTCGAATTCTTCTATCGTCAGCCCTGAAGCTTTTATCAAATTTCTTAAAAGGCCCGGCTTCAGTTCTTTGTGCTTCGGGACAGTCAGCGTAACTTTTGATCCTTCCTTTCTAAGGACAACATGACTTCCTACCTGCCGGTGAGGGAGCCAGCCAGCTTTATAAAAAGCTTTGATTGCCTGCATTCCGGAAATTACAGGAAGTCCAGACATTTAAGCAACCACATCGACAACTCTACAGGAAGATTTTCCAATGCATTCCTGCAAGTCGTCTTCTGCAAGCGATTCCAGGCAGGCCTGAATCGCTTCTTTAATATTTTCAATAGCTTCTTCTACAGTATCTCCCTGTGAAAAACAGCCAGGTAAACCGGGACAGCTGGCAATAAACCCTCCGACTTCTTCGTCTTCCTCAAGGATAATTTTGAATCGCATAATGTCGATTACGAGGTTTTTGCTTAAATTTGTATGGGTGAAAGTATTTGACATTTGGTTTATTCCAAAATATAACACCTGAAAACTAACTTGAATCAGAAAACTCCCACCAAAGGAAAAAGAATCGCTTAATCTAGAGAAGCCCTGCAAAGTGCCCCTTACAAAGCTGCGAAAATCACGAGTTTTTTCAATTTCACTTTCCTTACATTATCTTAACAAACGTGTTCGGGGTAGATTTAAGCAGACCGCCGGCAGGAAAAATATATTTTGATTGAATTGGAGACGAGGAAGAAGATTTTAATTTTGTATTCGGCGGTCCAGTTTTGGATAGATCCAACGAAAACAAAATTCAGTTAGTAGATGTTCACTTTAATTCGAAAACAACTACCCTGGTCAAAAAAGATATTGATAACTCTTGAAAATAACCCTGAGGAAAATCTATCGATAAAAGTAAAATTAATTGGCCTGTAAAAAGTATATTCCGAGTCTAACGTGTATTTAAAAAAGTGGAAAAGAAATAAGTGTTTGTAAACTAAGTTACACGAATAACACTTAATAGCGGTTTTCTCTGGGCTTCCTGTGGTTAGGAAGACACTCTCTGCAGTAAACAGGTCTTTCGGGGTCAGGTTTGAAAGGTACTTCGGTTTCAACACCGCAGTCAGAACAGACTACCTTGTGCATTTCTCTGGGAGCGCCGAAATTATTTCCTCTAAACATATTTCTGTCATTAAAAGCCATTTTTGTTTCACCTTGTTTTAGTTTTTTATTTGTTTGAAAATAAGATTGTATAGACTCTTTGATTAAAAACAAAAATTGGTTTTTAATAGCAGATTATCATACGTCTCTTAATTTATCAACACACATACACAGCGCTTATAATATATAAATCTACTTATAAAAATGAAAACCGTACTCTTTTAACCAGAGGATAAATTCCAGATATGGTTTACAAAGGAGATAACAGTCTATTTTCTGTTATCTCCTGAAAATAGAGGTCTGCTAACAGGGTTTTACTTCTAAAATAATCCATCAACAGAAAAGAATCGCTTAATCTAAAGAAGCCCGGCAAAGTGCCCCTTATAAAGCTGCAAAAATCACGTTATTTCAATTTCACTTTTCTTAACTTTATCTTAACAAACGTGTTCGGGGTAGATTTAAGCAGACCGCCGGCAGGAAAAATATATTTCAACTAAAGTTGAGCGAGTAAATAAGGTAAATTTGTTTAAAGGAAGGCGTGAAAACTGAACTTATATAAGCATAAAACTCTATTAAAAATTATATTCTGATGAAAAAAGTTCAGTTTATGTTCAAGGAAAAAATGCTACAAAAAAATTTAGGGAACTTTGGTGGCAAATATTGAAAAGCTTAAAAAGGACTCGTAAAAAAAAGTACGATAAAAAAGTGATGGAATTAAAGTGGCTTTTAAGCCAATTGAGAAAAGAAGATAAGTCACCTGCTGATAAGCAGAAAATCTGGAAGAAATTTATCAGTCGAATGGCTGATTCTAGTGGTGATGTCTGCATATTACCATCTTTTTTATTCAGAAGCTTAATTTCACGTGTCCCAAATAAACAACAGAGTTGGGAAGACCTTCTGATAGTTGTCAGCAGAGCAAAAGAATTTCCACTAGAAGACCCCTCCTTTGTATTTGATACTAACTTTCAATACGTCCCTGATAAGCAAAATGCCTGGAATAGTTTGTATAAACTAACAAGGGATAAGAAAGCAAGCGTAAGAATAATTGCGGCGTATTCATTAGGTAACTTATTTTCACTGGCTCCTGACAAAGAAAAAGCGTGGAAGAATTTACATAAACTGGCAAACAGCGAAGATGTTTACGCCCGTATAGGTGGAGCTAAATCAATAGGCTCAGCGTTCAGAGATATATCGAATAAGCAGGAAGCATGGAACGATTTGCATAAATTGACTAATGATCAAGAAGCTGTTGTAAGAGCAAACGCAATAAATTCACTTGATCCAGTATTCCCATATATTTCAGATAAACAGGAAGCGTGGAGGAATATACATAAGTTTTTAAATGAAAGTGATTTTCGCGTAAAATATTGTGCAGTAAATTTCCTCAACTCAGATGCAGTTGTTCCAACATTTATCTCTGTTCCTGATAATCAGCAAATTTGGGAAGATCTGGTAAAAATAGCGGTAAAAGAAGAAGGATTCATAAAATTTAACGCATCAAGAGCACTTACCGGATTATATCCATATTTGCCAGACAAAAAGCAGGGATGGAAGGATTTACACGAGTTAACTAATAGCAAAAATTACTTGGTAAGAAGGGAAGTAGTATATTCTCTCAAAGTTGCTTTTGAGCATCTTGAAGATAAAACTCAAATTTGGGAAGATTTACATAGATTAGCCAATGATGAAGATAAATTTGTAAGAAGCACTGCGGCAGATTTCTTGAAAACTATTGCAGGGTATTAAATATGAAACAGAGCAAGAATAATCGACCCTGAAAAATCTCCTTATAATGCTGCAAAAATCACGGGTTTTTCAATTTCTCTTTTTTTACTTTATCTTAACAAACATGTGCAGGGGAGATTTAAGCAGACCGCCGGCAGGAAAATCATATTTTAACTGAATTGAATTGAAAATAAGAAATCTCCTTTCTTGTTCAACATCCAGATATTATAAGCTTCAAATCTAATTTCATTTATATAACTGTCATTGTAATGACGATATTTATAGCTAAAATCATCATTATGATGAAAGATATAAATACTCAAGACACAAATATTCCCTTATGAAGCATCTCATGAAAATGTGGAATCCCTGGTGGATAGAAAGAAAAGTTCCAGCTTCCAAAAAGAGGATCTCACGCCCAGAGACTCTTGAAACAATCCTGAAGCTTCTGGATATCAGAGAGGTTATCTGCATCACCGGAGTCAGGAGATGTGGGAAGTCGACTATAATGTACCAGGCAATAGACCATCTTATAGGAAAAGGGGTGGAACCTGAGAATATCCTTTACTTCAACCTCGATGAACCTTTTGAAGACAAAAGCATAGGGCTGCTCGACAGAATATTTGGGGAATACATAGAGCTGCATGTACCGAAAGGGAGAAAATATATCTTCCTTGATGAAATCCAAAATGTAAAAGATTGGGAACAGTGGGTCAAAAAGTTCTATGATCTTCATGGGGAAGATATCAAGTTTGTGCTTACGGGTTCGAACAGCAGCATGCTCTCCGACCAGCTCTCTATTCTTTTGACCGGGAGGATGATCACACAACATGTATTCCCCCTTTCATTTAAAGAATATCTGGATTTTGAGAGTTTTGAATTAAAAGACCCTGACATTCAGAGAAACGAAATTCTGCACTATTTTAACAAATATCTCTTTAAAGGAGGTTTTCCCGAAGTTGTCCTTGAAAATGATATGGACATCAATCACCTTCGGCTAACTGAGTATTTCAACAGTATCCTCCTGCGGGACATAGTGGTGGGTCGGAATATCCGGGAAAGTGCAAAACTGATCGAACTTGCGAATTATTCCTTATCAAATGTATCAACTCTCCTGAGTTATTCAAAAATCTCGAATGCCACCGGGCTCTCAGTCAACAGCTTGAAAGAATACCTGCTTTTTCTGGAACAGGCCTACCTAATATACCAGTTGAACTTCTTTTCATACTCAGTCAAAGATTCAATCTCAATCAAAATGCCCAAAAAGGTCTACTGCATTGATAATGGGCTTCGAAATTCAGCGGCATTCACCTTTTCTGCTGACGAAGGAAGGCTTGCAGAGAACCTGGCTTTTGTAGAGTTGAAGCGAAGAAAAGTAGAGTTTTTTTACTGGAAAGAAAAAAGAGAAGTAGATTTTGTCATCAAAGGCATAGACGGAGCGCTAACAGGTATAAACTGCACCTGTACAGATCACATAAGACAAGGAGAAATCAATGCTCTTCTGGAACTCAAGGAACAGTTTGGTGAAAAAGTTTCCAGGTTAATCTTGCTTACGAAGAATCTCGAAAAAAAGGAAAATGATATCAGTTATATTCCTCTCTGGAAATGGGTTCTCGGAACCAGATTATCGAAATGATCAGTGTTCTGATGACTTCCTTAGTCCATAATTCCCCTAAAAAGACAGTACTTGAATCGAAAAATCCCCCCGGAAGAAAAAAGAATCGCTTAATCCAAAGAAGCCCTGCAAAGTGCCCCTTATAATGTGTAAAATCACAAGTCTTTCAGTTTCACTTTTCTCATCTTAATCTTAACAAACGTATTCGGGGTAAATTTAAGCAAGACCATCGGCAGGAAAAAATATTTCAAATGAATTGTTCATGGGCAAAGATTTTCATTTCTTATTCAGTGGTTCAGTTTCGGATAGACCCTCCGAAAATATGACTCAATTAACAGGTTTTCACTTTAATTCGAAAACAACCACTCTAGTCAAAAATATACTGATAACACTTGAAAATAGCCCAGGGCAAAACCTATCGATAAAAGTAAAACTGATTGTCCCGAAGAAGATTTTATCAATCTGCAAAATTTCTGGATTATGAAAAAATATATTCTGGATCTAAGTTACATTAAAAAAGTGGAAAAGAATGAGTATTAATATAAACTCAGTTAAACTATAACACTTAGTATCTGTCTTCTCTTGGTTTCCTGTGTTTAGGAAGACATTCTCTGCAGTAAACCGGTCTTTCCGGATCAGGTTTGAAAGGTACTTCGGTTTCAACACCACAATCAGAACATTTTGTCTTGTGCATTTCCCTTGGAGCTCCGAAACCTCCGCGGTGGCTGTCTCTTCCCCTACTTCCTCTGTCATTAAAGGCCATTTTGTTTCACCTTTGGTTTTTAGTTGTTGTTTATTGCTGAAAAATAAGATTGTATACGACTCTTTGGTTAAAAACAAAAATTGGTTTTTAACAACAGATTGTTATACATCTTTTTATTTTCAATATATCTACATGGCATTTAAAATATATAACTATTTCTATAATTATAAAAAAAATACATTCTTTTAATTGAGAGAAAATTTTGTGATCAGGGTTTATGAGCAGACAAAATGCATGAAATTCCAATTCTGGTTGATTCTCTAATAAAGCAAAATTATCAGCACTGCAAAGTACCCTTATAAAGTTACAAAAATTATGTTTTTTTAATTTCACTTTTCTTAACATTGTCTTACAGACGTATTCGGGGTGGGTTTAAGCAGACCACCGGCTGGAAAAATATATTTCAATTGAATTAGTTATGAAAGAAGATTTTCATTTCGTATTTAGCGGTCCAGTTTTGGATACTTCTAAATGTTTAAAACTGGAAAATGGTTAAAAAAATATTAGAATAAAGACACTTAATTTCAGTTTCTAATGGGTTTATACCTGTTTTTTTGAATTTTAAATTGCCATATCGGTCTCAGAATTAGGAGTTTATAACAGGTAATATCCATTTTACCAAAATTGTGAGAATAGCAAATATAATAATAAGCCAAATTACCCAACCGGGTAAATTTTCGGGTGTGTCAACCATAATAACAGATATTTCAGAATCATATAAAAAGACATATAGATAGATGACTCCAACTTACCTTTTTCGAATCAATTTTGAGTTACCTGGAAAGGATAAGGAGAAATTTTTCACCTCTTATTAACGATCTATTTTCTGGTTAGTTTCTTCAGTCCCTAATTAACTTGACAAAGTCTCTTGAATCTAAAAATCTCCCTGAAAGGTAAAGGATCGCTCAATCTAAAAAAGCCCTGAAAAGTTCCCCTTCTAAATTTACAAAATCAGAGGTTTTTCAGTTTCGCTTTTCTTAACTTTATCTTAACAAACGTGTTCGGGGTAGATTTAAGCAGACTGCCGGAGGGTAAAATATAATTCAACTGGATTGCATTGAGAAAAGATTTCGTTTGTGTTCAGAAGTTTGTTTCTTATAGCTACTTCTTATTCTTAATTTTTCAGAAAAAATAAGAAATGTATTTATATTTTGCTCCAGTTAGTAAGAATCAAATATAGTAATTTCATACTTCTGCTTGAAAATCAGGTTCTTTGTTTTTTCTGTAAAGCAGGGGGTTAACTCTCTTATCTTTTGAAAGTAAGAGAAACCTCAAGTTGGATTGATAATGATTTATCTCTGCCAGAATGTCTGTTAAGATTCAAGAAGGTGAACGAAAATGAGTAAAGGTGAACGAAAATGAGTAAAATTGACTGGGATTCTCCTGAAGGTGCCGAAAGGTATGACCGAAACTGTGATCACCAGTTCCAGAAAGGACATGTACTGATAGAAATGATGGGAATAAAGAAAGGCGATTTCGTGCTCGACGTTGGCTGTGGAACAGGGAGGCAGGCCCTGAATGTCGCTGGAATTATTGGACCGGCTGGCAAACTCACGGGGATCGACCCTTCTTCATATCGGATTGAGCTTGCACGAAAAAAGTTTGAGGGAGATTCATCCGGCAATGTCCGTTTTCTGGTAAGACAGGCTGAGAATCTCCAAGACATACCGGATAACTCGATAAACCATGCATATTTCTGCTCCTCATTCCACTGGGTTGATGATAAGAAAACTGCCCTTAATGAAATATTTCGGGTGCTCCGGCCAGGAGGCAAGGTCGGCATGACAACACTTGACAGAAACAGCCCCAACACGATGAAGGCGCTGATAGACCCCATTCTTGCAAAATTTGGCATTGAAAGGCGTCATGAATGGCACAGGGGTATGAAAAAAGTAACTGCGCCTGAACTCCACGATCTGCTTTCAGGAGCCGGCTTTACCAGCATCTCAATAGAGCCAAGAGCTGTCCCACGGAAGTATAATTCTCCAGAAGAGTTTTTGCAGCACCCGGAAGAGAAGGACAGCTCCAGGGGGATTTTAAGGGACATTTCCAACGAGACCCTGGAAAAGCTCAGACAGGAAATTACTGAAGAATTCAGGAAAGCTCAGACTCCGGAAGACATTGGTTTTGGAAATATTACGCTGTTTGCAATCGCAACAAAAGCGCAAGAAGGGATTTAAAGGGATATAAAATAAATAACAGGGATTTCACCAGGTCTTTCACGGCTTAGAGATTATCCGAAAAGTAGTTACCTACTATAATTTTACAATATTCAATATTCAATATTCAAAATCAGAATGGATGCTCTGATGTGAATGGATACTCTGATGTGAATGGATACTCTGATATTATAAATCTATTATGGTTTTTCAACACGCATGTTGACCTTTCGGATAGGCTATGAAATGAAAGCTTTTCTTGACCCTTTATTCATTTTGAAAACAACACTTTAATCAGAAAAACTCCCTCCGAAGAAAAAGAATCGCTTAATCTAAAGAAGCCCTGCAAAGTACCCCTTATAAAGCTGCGAAAATCACGGGTTTTTTGGTTCCCCTTTCTTAACATTATCTTAACAAATGTATTTGGGGAAGATTTAAGCAGACCGCCGGCAGGAATAATATATTTAAAAAAAGATAAGAAATAATGATAAGTTTCAGCATTTTTTCATAACAATATAATGCTAAAGTACGAAGCATGTAAATAAGTCATCGGCTATAGAACCTAGCATGCAGCAATGGAGAAATGCTTCTCAGAAAAGTAAAATGTAGATTTTAGGCGTCTTTTTTCAGACACCTCTTTTAGATACCTGTTTTATCAGGCATCCTTATCGATACCTTTAAATCAATACTTAAGATAGCCTTTCCGCTCAAGCCATTCTACCTGGGGCCTGGTGTATTTCCAGGTAACTTCGGCTTTGGAGTCCTGAACTTCCCAGGGATTGGCTATTACTACATCACCTTCGCGGATCCACATTCTCTTTTTTTTAGAGCCCGGAATCCTTCCCATGCGGACAACTCCGTCCATGCACTGAAGTGTCACTCTTTTCGAGCCGAGTAAACTTGCAACCGTTGCCAGAACTTCATTTCTGTCCTTGCGAGGGACTCGTACTCTTGATGTTTCAGGTTTATCTCCTGAATTTACTGGTTTATTTGATCCCGCCTGTCTCTTTCTTACAATACTTCTGTAGTTTGCCAGGTAATTCCTCCTTTGAATATTTCTATTGATTTATTAAGTTTTAAATTGAATAATTCGTACCGGTTCTGTTCTCGATGCTGGTTTGCTCTTATCCTCCTGCCTTCATCAGGCAGAAACAGGTAAAGAAATGAAGAGAATAAACCAAAATAACAAAAAGAAAAGATGAATCAGGCATTAATGTAAAATTAAATTACAAAATTAACAATGCCTGATGCAGATTATCTTCAGAATTTCCTGTGTTTAGGAAGACATTCCCTGCAGTATACTGGTCTGCCTTCGGTAGGTTTGAACGGTACTTCAGTTTCAACGCCGCAATCAGAACAGGTAACTTTTGTCATTTCCCTTGGTCCGCTGTTACCGCGGAAACCTCCGGAATTTCCCCTGAAATTTCTGTCATTAAAAGCCATTTTCGTTTCACCTCCACTTGTAGTGGATATTTATAAGTGGATATTTATAGTTTTAAAAACAAGATTGTATATTCCCTAGATTAAAAACGAAAATAGGTTTTTAATAACAGATCATACGTCTCTTTATTTTCAACACATACAACATACAGTCAAGTTACATAAAAGTACCTATATAAAAAAATTACACTCTCTGTTTCCAAATGACTTTCAAATGACTCTCAAATGACTCTCAAATGACTCTCAAAAGGGAAAATCCTCTTTAAATTAGTTTAAAGAGACTTTACAGAGAAGGCAGCAGTCCACTTATTGATAATATACCTTTTAAACCATAATTGCTTGAAAATTTTCACTATCTTTGAGATGGCTGTTTTTAAGTCGAAAATTACAGATCACATGACTTATTGGCTCTGTGAAGTAATCCTGCTTAAACTGCAAAAGGTTACAGGTAAAAAGTATATTTCGTATCCAGGGTAGGCCTGAGAGAGACCTAAAAAAAGTAGAAAAGAAATAAGTGTTGATGTAATTCAATTACACAAACAATATTCAGTATCTGCGGTTTTCTCTGGGAGTCCTGTGGTTAGGAAGACAATCCCTGCAGTAAACCGGTCTTTCTGGATCTGGCTTGAAAGGTACCTCTGTCTCAACATTACAGTCAGAACAGGTAGCTTTGTGCATTTCTCTGGGCGCGCCGAAGTTAGAATTTCCTCTGAAGTTTCTGTCATTAAAAGCCATTTTTGTTTCACCTTGTTTTAGTTTTTGCTGTTTGTTTGAAAATAAGATTGTATAGAACTCTTTGATTAAAAACAAAAATTGGTTTTTAATGGCAGATTATTATACGTCTCTTTATTTATCAACACACATACGTGGCACTTAATATATATAAATCTATTTATGAAATAAGATATACAGCGAAATTATATGCAAGTATATCCTGAATGAAGTTGTAACAATCGAAGATTAATATTTTTATTTTTGAGGAGGAAAAATTTGTTCTGGGATGATGTTTATAAGGGCACGCCACCATGGGATCTCGATCACCCTCAGCCTGCTTTTGAAGCCCTCATAAAAAATGGAGAAATCAAGCCTGGCCGAGCTCTTGATATAGGGTGTGGCAGAGGCGAAAATGCGATAATTCTGGCTATGAATGGCTGTGATGTCATCGGTATAGATCTTGCTGAAAACGCCATCTCCGATGCAAAAGCGAAAGCTACAGAGCGACATGTTAAGGTAAAATTTGTCGTTGAAGATGCCTTACAGATGAACCGGCTTTTCGAGGAAGGCGAGTTCGATGTCGTCATAGATTCCGGATTATTTCATGTGATGATGGATGAGCAGAGACGTGTTTTTGCGCAGCAGGTGCACAGGGTGCTGAGGGAAGGCGGCAAATATTTCATGCTCTGTTTCTCTGATAAGGAACCGGGAGAATACGAGCTGCCCAGAAGACTCTCAAAGGCTGAAATAGAGAGTACTTTTTCACCTGTTTTTGATATAACATATATCAAAGAAGCTGTTTTCGATTCACTGCTCAGTCCGAGTCGCAGAAAAGCCTACCTTTTATCGGCTACAAGAAGTTAATTGGGAAAAAAATTTTTGCTAAAACACCGGTAAATTGTACAGTTAACCAGCTCTTCAAATGTACTCCTAAATTCACAAAGATCAGCTAAATCCGCAAAGATTAGATAAATCCGCAAAGATCAGCTAAATTCACAAAGATCAGCTAAATCTGCAAAGATTAGATAATACTGACCAATTAAACAGGAATATCTCTTTTTACCCACCCAGTGTAATATCCTGTTTTTGATAAAATTCCAGTGCTTTGAATAAGTGTTCTGGCTTAAAGTCCGGCCACATTTCGTCAACCACATATATGTCCGAATATACCGTTTGAACCGGTAGCATTCCACTGAGTCTACATCTTCCTCCCCAGCGAATAAGCAGGTCTACTCTTGGAATTTCTGCTGATGCAATATTCTCTATCATTTTTTTACCGTCAGGGGAGTTATCATATGCATATGTTAAATCCCAGTACCAGCCATAATTTATCAAAAAATTTATCTTTATTTTACCTTTTCCAACTTTGGTTCTCTTTGTATATTCAAGCAATTCTTCTGGAAATATATCCGAATTAGTATTCCCCACCACAAGTATTTCAGCATCACGTTTTGCAATTTCCTGAACTGATTTTATACAGGCATCTGTAAACGCTTTTCTCTGAATTTGAGGCCTTTTTGTATTATCCTGAGTAAACCCAAAAAAAGTAACTTCGCCTATTCCTATTTTTACGCAAATATCGTATACTTCCAGGCCCGGGATTATTCCACTGCTGTATCCTTCATGTTTTTCCAGCCCTCGAGCCAGAGCCCATCTCCTGTTGCCGTCCGGTATTATAGCTATGTGCCTGGGCAGTCTTTTAAATTTTGGTATATCCAGAAAATATCCCCCTATTTCTTTGCTTAAAAATGCTATAAATAACCTTCACCGGAACCGGACAACAAAACCTATGAAAAATATGATTTGTAACTGCTCAGAGTATAGTTAACGGCGCTCCTATGAGCGCCGCACGAATACCCTCTAAAACAGGTAAACCGTTCTTTTTTCCTGTAGAAATGTACGCCCTAATTCTGCAGAAAGCTTGCGCTCCCATTGCTTTTCTGAAAGTTCCCGATATTTTCTGCTGTAGTTTCATCATCCTGATATCTCTTTCTGCCTGATTATTATCAAATGGAACTTTCAAATCTGTCAGGAATCTCAGAATCTTTTCTTTGTGTTCTATAAACCTATCCAGCAGATTCCTTGATTTTGTTTTTGGATTTTTACCGCGTTTTCCCTGTTTTTCAGGATTTAGAGAATGCGGATTTTCTTCAAGCGCTCTAATGATAATTGCATCAAACCTTTCTTCCAATGCTTTAATTTGCTCAAAATCAGGTTCTCTTAATTGCTCTTTACACTCATCAGTGTATTTCTTCATCTCAGTGAGCAGTTCATTCATCTCTTTAGCCCATGTCTGTTTATAGTTCTCTTCAATTCCTGTAAGTTCTCTCTGTAAATGAGCGTTACACAGAGCATGATCACAATCATAAACGTTGTAAGGTTTCCATCCATCATGAACTGCTACTCCCTTAAACTTCGGAAGAATTCCCATAGCATCTATTGCTTCTGCTCCTCTTTTTGTATGAGCAAAATAACATGTGTATTTTTCATTAGAAGCTACATGAAGCCAGTGTCTTTTTCCTTCAATCTTCATACCAGTTTCATCAAAATTGATTACAGGCGAGGCTAATAACTTCTCTCTAATAACGTTTTCAAATTCCTCTAAATTCTGGAAACATTCTCTTTCTGCTCTAATTATCGTAGCAGGACAGATTTTTATTCCCATAATGTCTTCAAATAACTCAGAAATTCTATCATAAGGAACAAACTGGTAATTTTTACAGTAAATAGCTGAAGCTAAAATATTAGGGCCATACTGAACCGGATATTTCACTGATTCGGGAAAAACGGCTTTATTCAACTTTCCACAACAAGGACAGGTTTTAATCTGACTTTTATGTTCTGTAACAATTAGATTTACGGGAGGAATGTCAAAGACCTGTCTTCTCTCATAAGCTTCAACTTCAACATTCTCAAGGGTAGATCCGCATTCTTTGCAGCAGGTCAAAGAATGTTCTATTACCTACTCAGGATGATCAACCATATCAAGAGTCGTGCCTGGATGACCTTCCTGACCTCCAGGTTTCTTCCCGCTTGGTTTACGCAGACTCTTGGGATTAGGTTTCTCTTTGACAAAATAATCAGTAGAAGGAGGTCGACTGCTGTTACGACTGTTTTGATTTAAACGAGATTCTAAGGCTACAAGTCTTTCAGTGAGTTCTTTAACTTGAGATTCTAAACTCTCAATGTAAGCTACAATAATTTCAGGATTTGAAGCACAGTAAGAAAGAATCTCATCACGTTTCATAAAGCTAAAAAGGAATCATTTTATATCCAATTTTTCCTCGGAACGAGGAAAAATGTGTAGCCTCGTTAAGGCTACCTGAATAGTTACTATGATTTAACTGTATGGCGATGAAAGAAGATTTTTCATATATCGATTAAAAAAGTACTTTTAACTAAAATATCAACTGCCTGTGCATCCCGCTAAAAAAATATTTGGTATTAGTCGGGTATCAGGAAGATTATTTTAGTTTATCACCAGAGTTATACTAATCATAAACCCGCTCAAAACTTCAAACCATCGTCTGTTATAGTGATATTATTGTTTCCGATAAAAATGGTATCGTGCACGTTCACGCCGTTTATGGTTTGCCTGGGAGTATCGTTTATTTCCACCTTACGGTCAGTAATAAAGATTTTCTTACCTTCTGCATAAAAAGTTCCGCTTACTGCAACATATCCATCTTCTGTAATTCTGGCATTAAAAACGACATCGCCGTTTTCTTTTCCTGTTAATGTGAGGCCTTTTTCATTTTCGATTTCTCCCTGCAAGTCAAAATTTTCGTTAATTTGGGTGAACTCATTTCTATCGATTTTTGCAATAAGTTCGGAATCTTTATCCCGGATTTCAGCTGTTAGAATCAGACCGTCTTCGGAGTTTTCCAGAGTAAACAGGGGAGTTCTGTCTCCGGTGTCCCTGTCCTGATACGATACCGTGTACATCTGGTCTGCGTACACATTTGATCCAAAAATCAGCATATAATCTTCATGAGTCATGTGGTTTCGCCTGCGAATTTTTACACATTTTACTGGTATGCTTATATAAAACGCTTCTCAACAGGTTTTTATTGCAAAGAATTGAATACAGTAGTAATTAAAGGACTTTGATTAAAAGATGCTCTTTTTATGATTCTTTCCATGATTATTTGTATGATGTGTGATTCACCTGAGAAACGTTCCTTTGATCCAAACAGTCTTTGCTGTGAAAAAGATCCCTTACCTGAAATTAAATCCAGTTGCAAAATCCCCTTTATATCTGACAGTTATCTATTTTCTTCAGCCTTTTTTAATTCTTTAAAAAGCCACCGAAATACTGAGGCAGGCTGCAACAATGTGTCAGGTTAAAGACTCACCAGTGTTTTGAACCCCCCATATGACATGCGCCTGTAATCAAACAGATCATATTCGCTGGTTTCCATCATTTCTTTCATTCTCGGGTCATTCATAACTGCTTCATTTACTTTGTCTCTCTGCTCTTTTGATTCGTAGACAATCCATGAGAAAATTACGGTTTCTTCTTCAGAGGCATTAACTACTTTTTTAAAAGAAACCAGTTCTTCTATGTCCAGGTCGTCCCCTATACATTCGTAATACTCTAAAGCGCCAAGATCTTTCCATATCTGACTTGATTTTTGGGCAATTTCTCTGTATTTGTTTACCTTGTCTTTAGCGATAGGAATCAAAAATCCGTCCACGTACTTTTCCATATTTTTTCTCTCCTTTTACTTTTGTATCTCTTATTCTGAATTTTTTCTTATTTTGAGCTTCATGGAAATCTGTATCAGGAGGCACAGTTTGTCCCTGATAATTTTTTCTTTCCTGCCTTAAAGGATAATTTTACAAAAATCTTTATGGATCAGTTTATAAGAAAGGTTCGATTTATAAGAAAGGTTCGATTTATAAGAAAGGTTCGATTTATAAGAAAGGTTCGATTTATAAGAAAGGTTCGATTTATAAGAAAGGTTCGATTTATAAGAAAGTATCAGCCTGTAAGAAAATATCAGCCTGTAAGAAAGCATCAGCTTTTAAGAAATATACTGCTTTCTTAAAAGTTGTCCCGGCTGGCAGCCTGAATATAATTAACAATAGGTCATGAAAAGTGTTCTATCTTTATCTGTAAAAACCCGGTATGTTTCTATTTATAGCTCCCTGTAAAAAACATCTTCGCTAAACAAATATCTTTATTAAATTCTTTTGTTCTACTATTTCAGGTATATTCAAACTCTTCCTGTTCCGTCACAGTTTAAGCAGCTGTTAAACCCTTCTCCGCCGCAAAGGGGACATTTTTCCCATCCCATTTCGTTTTTAATCTCTTTCCATGTCCTGCCTGCCCCTTCACAGTTCCAGCATTTTTCTTTTCCAAGACCTTCACAGTTACGACAGATGTCGCTCATAATCTACCCCCAATTTTCAGTAAATACTGGTGTTTAAGGTTATACGCATTTGAGTTAAGATGCAGTTAAAACTATGATTATTTTTATCATTGCCGTTCAATATTAAAGTTGTTTGGAAACAATCTTCCTGATGATTTCTTTCTTTTGTGAGTATTTGAGGAATATTTGAAGAATATTTGAGGAATAAATCTGCTCTTTTTGTAATACAGACTTATAACTGAACTTTTATGCCCTGTAGAGTCAGGAAAATCAGCACTATATCATCATTTACATGTCAGCTGTCCGCAAACAATCAAAAAATAATATAGAATTATAAGTCAATGACAATATTAAAAAATTAATAGTGATCTTTAATAGTCAAGACAGGTATTTAAAGGCAGGTATTTAATATCTATACATATATAAAAAAACTGATGAATCTATAAAAAAACTGATGAATCTATAAAAAAAGCCAACAAACAAATTAAAAAGCTAATAAATAAATTAAAAAATTAAAATATTAATAAAATTCTCATGATTTAAGAAGGAGATTGGATAATAACAGATTTTCCCATTTCTGTCTTACCTGATCTCCTAAAAACACCCACCAGCTTTTTTATCATGCATTGTATTCAGGCAGAAGCTTCCTTGTTCAGGATATAGCCTACCATTCCCGGGTTAAGCTTGCTTTCCCTTGCAACCTTTTTCTCAATTTCCTCTGCGGTTTTTCCTTCGTTCTTCATTTCTTTTATTTTCTCGATCACTGAGGACGGAATTTCGTAATATTCGTTTATATCTTTCCTGTGTCCCCACACATCTCCCTCAAGGAGCTGGACTCTCTGCATCTGAAGGAACATCTCTATGGACCTTGAAACTGTACGCATGTATGATTTGGGTAACTGGATAACCTCAATCTTCGGGCAGGTTTCAACCAGTCCGAAGATGTCCTTGTTAGACGGCCTGAAAGCCAGGTGAACAATACGCTCATTCGGATTAAGTGTAAAAATTTCTTCCCTTGAACTGACAACTCTTATTCTCATATTTTTTCCCCCACTCTAAAGTTATTTCTTGATTAAAGTTAATCTTTTAAGTTGATTTTCTTTTAGGTTATTTTCTTTTAGGTTGATTTTTGTATCTAATTTCTTCAGATTTAAGATATTTAATAAATTCTACTGTTCATTATGAATTCGAATCTATTTATGCAGACGCCACGGAAGAAACTTTATCTTTCTTGACTTTTCCCTGAGCTGCTGAAAGACATTCAAGTGTGCAGTATATTGCTTTTTCTTCCACTTTTTTTAAGACTACAAACTCACTTCCACAAATTGGACAGGTTTTTCTTACATACTCCATATACATCACCACCTGTTTTTCTCTCCCAACTGTTAAGTTCTTTTTTGATTGTACTTTGATATTAAGTAGATCTACTTCTTATAAATAGTTATCTCATTGAACTAATATTATTTAGATAGTATTTCGTGACTACTGGTAATATTAGATTTGTTGAATCAACTAAAGAAACAATAGGCTGGAGAATAGTGGTTTTCAGATTTTTCCTATTTTTCACTTCATTTAATATCTATTATACTCACTTTCATTTTGATATTTCTTCCAATGATTGGGTTAATTATCTTCTTCACTGATTTTGTAAGTTTCAGGCTTTAATCAGTGCCTCTATAAAATTAGATTTGATCCTGTAGCTTCATGAGTTCCCTGAAAGACTTTCAGATAAGAAGCATAAACAGTCCTGATAGGGCAGTGGCAGGACGAAAAATGGTGATAAAAAAGGTGAATATTTAATCGAAGATTTAACCGGAGATTCACAGCAATTTCTATCCTCATTTTCTACTGTTTTTTAAAATGATCAGATTTTCTTACTGGTTGTATTCCAGTATTTATGTCATGTATATATTTTTATCTCGCTTTCTACAGAAATCCAGTCCATGCCATGTTATTGGACTGATAGTTTTTTCTGGTAATTTGACAGTTCTTTCCCGGAAGCATGGAATCTTAACATAAGCTATAAGAATCTTAACATAAGCTCTAAATATCTTTGCTTTCCATGATTTATCTGATTTTCATGGCTGACAGATCACACCCTCGCATAAGAAGTGAAAATATCGCCGGAGCACTTTTATTTGCTGCAGGAGTGCTGGCTTTCATGGGAATAATAACGGCTGAGACTCTTTATCCCGGATACAGTACAGCCCAGAATGCAATAAGCGATCTTGGTGCAACCGTGCCCCCTGACAGTATTATTATAGAGCCTTCTGCAACCATTTTCAATACTTCAATGTTAGTTTCAGGACTTTTGATTACTGCCGCTGCTTATTTTATTCACCACGCATTCAGGAAACAGTCTGTTACTTTACTGACAGTTCTTTTTGGAGCAGGCGTGCTGGGCGTGGGGGTCTTTGATGGGAGTTATGGTGATATCCATGCCATTTTTGCCCTTCTCGCTTTTCTAGCAGGCGGGTTATCAGCAGTTGTGAGTTCCAGGATACAGGGGGCGCCGTTGAATTATTTTTCAGTATTACTTGGAGGAATCTCACTTTTAGACCTTATTCTTTATTACATCATGCTGGATGCAAGCCCCTTTGCGGTCCTGGGCATCGGTGGGCTGGAGAGATGGATCGCATATCCAATCCTTCTCTGGGTAACTGGTTTTGGCGGATACCTGATGGGGTATTCACGTCCATAAAATCATTAAAACTATAATCAGCTAAACCTATAACAGAAATTTGATTTTCCGGTGTCTCAATTAACTTGAAGCTTTATTTGAAAATTCAAACACCTGGCTACTATAAGTTATATTTTTTTGTAATTTATACTGCATGTTTTATTTTATTCTGGTTAATAATAATTATTCGAATAGCGTATATTTATTATGCGTCTGGTTCAGGTACTTATTCCTGTGGGGAAGAGGCAGCCTGTGCTGGCAGTTCTGGATGACGAGGGAATAGACTATGCCGTATGGGGCGAAACAGGAAGAAAGGACTTTGAGGCCCTTGTTCAGTTTCCAGTCCCTCCTATTGGCGTGGAACCGGTGCTTGAGAGGTTGCGCAAAGCCGGGGTCAGCGAAAACACTTATACAATCGTCCTGGCGCCTGAAACTGTAGTCTCGACCCGCATCGAAGCTCTGAAGCAGCGTTATTCCGGATCCCGAATCTCAAGGGAAGAATTAACTGCGCGCGCAGAGGACCTTGCACCCGAAACTTCGACCTATATTGCATTTCTTGTCCTGAGTACGGTTATTGCAACCGGCGGTCTCCTGCTCGATTCGGCTGCAACAATTATCGGGGCTATGGTTGTGGCTCCGCTTATGGGGCCTGCCATATCTGCGAGTGTAGGGACTGTCCTCGATAACAGGAAACTTGCTTCCAGAGGGATAAAGATGCAGGTGGGAGGGCTTCTGCTTGCAATTGCGATAGGTGCACTGCTTGGAGTACTTCTGAAAGAATCCATACTTTTGCCTCCCGGTCTCGATATTCGTGAAATCCCACAGGTCGCCGAAAGGACAAGCCCTAACTTTCTGTCCCTTTTCCTTGCCCTGGGGTCAGGCATAGCAGGCGCTATCAGTATAATACGGGGTTCAGGGTCTGCTCTTGTAGGGGTTGCAATTGCGATCGCTCTTGTCCCTCCGGCTGCAACTTCAGGGCTGGGAATCGCATGGGGGCTTTCCGGAGTGGCAATTGCAGCTGCCGTGCTTGTGCTTGTTAATCTGCTTGCAGTTAACATCTCAGCTCTGATAATGCTCTGGATTTCCGGTTTTCGCCCGGAAGGAACAGAAGCAGCCGGACGTGCTCGTTCTTCTGTGATATCGCATACTGTTTTCCTTGCCCTTTTAATTGCCTTACTTTCCGTAGCTCTCGGGCTTGTTACGTATACTTCCTTCCAGGCAACCCTTGTAGAACAGGAAATAAACGGAGAAATGACAGCCATGTTTCAGGAACCCGAATATGCAGAAATGGGTCTGACACTTGAAGGGGTTACAGTTGACTATATGCCTGCAGATATCCTCTTAAATAAACCTGCAAAGATCTCTGTTCTTGTAGGCCGTAGAGCAGGCCAGGAGGTCCCTCCTGACATAGCCCGCAAAGCGAACATGCGCCTGACAGAATCTACGGGCAAAGATATCATGATCAGAGTTGGTTTCGTAGAAGCACAGAGCTTCCCATAATTGCCTTCTTATAATTAAATTCTAACTTTTATTAGTCTGTATTTTTACCTGAAAATTCTAGCTTCTTGCTGCTGCCTGTTTTATTTCACCTTCAATTATAATAATATATCCAGAAAACGTATTTTTGTTATGCGTCTGGTTGAGGTACTTATCCCGGAAGGAAAGAAAGATTCTGTACTGTAAGCTCTCGACAGCGAGGAGATTGACTACGCAGTATGGAACGAGACCGGAAGAGGAGACTTTGAAGCTGTTATCCAGTTTCCCGTGCCTCCTGTCGGAGTCGAACCTTTGCTTGAAAAGCTGCGCAAGGCAGGAATTAGCGAGGATACATATACGATTGTCCTGTCACCGGAGATGGTGATTTCGAAGCGGATCGATGTCCTGAAAAAACGCTTTCCTGACCAGCGGATTTCCAGAGAAGAGCTCATTGCGCGTGCAGAAGATCTTGCCCCTCCTGCCTCAACATATATCGCATTTCTGGTGCTGAGCACGGCTATTGCAACCGGCGGTCTCCTGCTCGATTCGGCTGCAACAATTATCGGGGCCATGGTTATAGCTCCTTTAATGGGACCTGCAATCTCTACAAGTGTAGGTACAGTTGTTTATGATCGGAAGCTTATTACTCGCGGGTTAACTCTGCAGGTGGCAGGCCTTTTGCTTGCAATTGCAGTAGGTGCCTTTATCGGCTTTCTGATCACGGAATTAGGCATGATGCCGCCAGGAATAGATATCCGCGAGATTTCACAGGTAGCTGAGCGCACAAACCCAACCTTCCTGTCTCTATTTCTTGCTCTGGGATCCGGTATTGCAGGTGCCATAAGTATCATAAGAAATGCAGGGTCTGCTCTTGTAGGGGTTGCGATTGCAGCTGCCCTTGTCCCTCCCGCAGCAACTTCAGGGCTTGGGTTTGCGTTTGGGCTACCTGCTGTAGCGATTATTTCTGCGGTTCTGGTGCTGGTGAATGTGCTTGCTATCAATATCTCCGCTCTTATCCTTTTCTGGCTTTCAGGCTTCAGGCCCCTCGGATCTTCGGCTGTAGGCAGAGCCCGTAAAGCTGTGGTCTTGAATATTCTGGTGCTCGGAGTAGCAATAGCAATACTTTCAACTGTACTCGGGCTTGTAACCTATGTATCCTCACAAACCGCGCTTATAGAACAGCAGGCAAAAGCAGAAGTATCAGTTATGCTTAATGAATCCGAATATGAGGATATGAGACTGGTCACTGAGAGTGTAGATGTCAGTTATAGACCTGCGGACCTGATTTTAAATGAACCTGCAAGGGTAACAGTCATTTTATATCGCAGGGCAGGTCAGGAACTGCCCCCGGGTATAGCTCAGAGGATTGATGACCGCCTGACAGAGTTTACAGGCAGAGAAGTCAGGGTCAGGGTAGGGTTCATAGAAGCTCAGCAGACCACTTGAAAACTCTTTATAGCTCTAAAAAAATTGAAAAAATCAGCTCATCAATAGTGTCAGACTTTCAATAGTGTCAGACTTTCAATAGTGTCAGACCCTGTTCACATCCTTTAAATAAACAACATCGTGACATAACTTTTTGATCAAATTTTTCTCGTGGCTTACGACCAGTACTCCGATATTCCTCTCTTTAACTATCTCCAGAACCGTGTTCCATATCTGAGCCTGAGTAATAGCGTCCAGCATCGTGGTTATTTCATCCGCTATTAAAAATTTAGTTTCAGACCCCAGAGCTCTTGCAAGTGCAAACCTCTGAAGCTCTCCTCCCGAAAGCTCATTTGGCCAGCGGTTAAGCCAGCCTTTTTTTATCCCGAATGAGTCCAGAATCTCCTGCGGAACGTTATGTCCCTCATTTAAAATATCTTTCATTTTCCATTTCGGGTTTACAGCCTTTTCCGGATGCTGGAATATGAGCTGGACAGGGTTATATCCTTTTGATGGAATTTCTTTTCCGTCGAGGCTTACTTTTCCCTGATATTTGTTTTCATAGCCAGCAAGGATTTTACACAGGGTTGATTTTCCACTTCCGCTGTCTCCTACAAGGCCCAGAACCTCACCGCTTCTTAAAGACAGACTTACATTATCTAAAACCAGACTGTTTTTTTTGTATCCGAAACTTATATTCTCGCATTTAAGATACATTATTGCACCTCACAATTCCTCCATTGACATTTTGAAATTGAGGAATGCCTTTAGAGCAGAGTTCGTTCTTTTTTGAGCACCTGTCGTAAAAAATACATCCGTCAATAACTTCATCCTGCATTGGCTGATGCCCTTCAATTGCCTGGAATTTATTCTGGGGAAGTGCATTCCAGAGTGCCCGGGTATAAGGATGCCTTAAGTTCTCACCATCGTTTTTGAAATCTGCAGCATTGGCTACTTCCAGGACTGTGCCTGCATAAAAGACGGCAATTTTATCGGAAATCTTTAGCGCTGCCTCTATATCATGAGTTATAACTATTACTGCACAGCCTTTATTTGCCATGTCTTTTAAGTAATACAGCGTCTCATTCAGAGTCTTTTCATCCAATCCAGGGGTGGGTTCGTCTGCAATTACAAGCTTTGCAGAGCCTATTACTGCAGTGGAAACCAGGACTCTTCTGGTCATCCCGCCTGAGAGTTCATGAGGAAACATTCTTTCAACATCCGGTTTTAAGCCGTATCTCTGAAAGATTTCCCTCTGGAGCTTCTTCATCAATCCTGCTTTTTCTTCCTCCACACACCCTATTACCTGATCTGAAACCCTCATTAAAGGGTCCAGATAAGTTACGGATTGGGGAACCAGGGCTATTTCTTTACCCCTGATTTCTTCTTTCTTTTCCTGAGTAAGCTGCATGCCATTGTATTCAATTTTTCCATTAAGTATCGCGTTAGGAGGCAAAATTCCTAAAATAGCATGGGCAAGAAGGCTTTTCCCGGAACCGCTTGATCCCACAACAGCCAGTATTTTTCCTCTATAAGCCTCTATACTTAAATTGGAAATTACTTTTAGCTCGGTCTGTCTGAGCCCTGAGGTGTACTGGATAAAGGAGAGTGAGAGATCTTTTACTTTTAACAGGGCTTCAGTTTTCCTGCTTTCTTCAGCATTATTCTTAGCTTTATTTTTCATGTTCCCACCTTTAGATTGAAATTTTCACATACAACTCATTCATGAGCAGTTTTCGGATCAATTATTTTTCCCAGATTGTCTCCTATCATGTCAAATGCCAGAACCACAATCAGGAGTGATAACCCTGGGAAAAATGCAAGCCACCAGTATCCTGCGGAAAGGTATTTCATAGACTCTGATAAAATGATACCAATTGCCGGTTCGTGAGGGGAAAGCCCAAATCCAAGGAATGTGACCGAAGCTTCGTGCAGAATAGCATGAGGAAACATCAAAATAGTGCCAAGCAATATCTGCGGAATTAAATGGGGTAGAATGTGTTTTGTGGCTATCCACCATTTTGATTTTCCAAGGTTTTTCGAAATATGGATGTATTCCTGGGTCTTGAGCTGCTTGATCTCTGCTCTGACCACCCTTGTCAGGCTTGTCCAGTGCGTTAACGCAACACCCATAATGACTCCATAAGCTCCTCCTCCGAGTCCTATGGAGATAAGAATTATCAAAAGAAGGTGAGGGATCGAAAGAAACAGGTCCACCAGCCAGGAAACAAAGGAATCTACAGCTTTCCCTGCACTTGATAGAAGGCCCAACACTACAGCCAGTACAGTACTGATTGTAGAAGCAAAAGCTCCGACCAGAATGCTTAAACCAAGCCCCTTGACGGTACGTATAAACATGTCCCTTCCCATCCAGTCTGTCCCAAACGGATGTTCAGCTGAAGGGTTAAGGTTTTTAGAGCCAAAATCGGTCTTCAAGGAATCTTCATCCATAGTGACACTTGAAACCACTATCGTAAGCAGCAAAAGTGATGTCAGACCTATAATCAGCAGGGTCTTCTGTCTCAGGTTCAGTCCCCGGAATACTCCTTTGTTAGCTGTTACAACAGCAGTGCTCATAATCCAGCCTCCTCTATAATGTTCATACTGTTGCCTCCTGCTGTTTTATTCTGGGGTCAACGAATTCGTAAATAGTGTCAGCAATCAGGTTTCCGCAAAAGACAAATATAGCACTGAAAATGACTACCCCTAAAAGCAGAGGCACATCAGATCTCAACCCTGCTGCTACTGCTGCCTGTCCGATTCCAGGATAGGAGAATACCTGCTCAACAAGAACTGCTCCTCCGAACAATTCGCTGAACCCTAAAAATTGCAGAGTAATTGCAGGAAGTGCAACGTTTCTTATCCCATGTCTTAATACCAGGTCCAGCCCTTTTTCACCTCTTGCTTTTGCGAATAACACATAATCGCTGGAAAGAACTTCGATTAGTTTTTCCCGGGTAAACATTGCAATCTGGGCTACTCCCAGTAAACTCAGGGTCAATGCAGGGAGAATTAAATGCTGTATCCGGTCAAAAAAAGTTACATTTTCAGCCGTAACCCCTATGGGTACACTCAGGCCTATCGGGAACCACCCCAGACTTACAGAAAATACCATTAGCAGAACCAGTGCCAGCCAGAATGTCGGGGTGGCTGCCAGCACGTAACAGTAAGTTTTTATTGCTCTGTCAATCCATGTGCCCTTATTCATTCCTGCCACTATGCCCAGGATGAAGCCCAGCACTCCTGAAAACAGCCATGAAGTTGCCATAAGGACAAAAGAGGCCATAGCTCTTTCTTTAATCACATCGGCAACAGGCATCCGGTAAATCAATGATACCCCAAAATCCCCTTTGAGAATATTTCCTGCCCAGTTCAGGAATTTTTCCTGCGGAGGAGTATTGACTCCCCAATATTCTTCAAGTTTGGCTTTATGCTCTTCACTGACTGTCATTTCTCCTATATAGGCTCTAACAGGGTCTATGGGCGAGTATTGAATAAGCATGAAACTTACAAAACAAACTACAGCAAGAAGACTTACCAGCCTGAGTATTTTTTTTCCTGCAAAACTCGCTATTTTTTCGGTATCCGGCACACTCTTCCCTCATTATTGTTACTTGATAATAAACTTACTTCAGGATTATTGCAATATTTGTTATTATTTCAATTAATATTCTTATCCATAGGTTGAAATAGATTCTCCAGGTATCTTACATTTGTACTCTCAGTTATGGCTGTAAATAAAAAACGCACATGATATTCTTCGAATAACATGCCCATAAAATGAAAGTACTTGAGAGCACTTTCATGCCAAATAAAAAGGGGGATTCAAAGCGCAGTTTATTAAAGTGGCAGAATCTCTCACTTTAATCAGCATTTATTTCTAATCGCCATTTGCTTTGAACCATTTCTCTTTTTTTAGTATCACTCATTTCTGAGCTGTATCTGTTGCACTTGTCCTTGTCCACTCGTAGATGTTTCCTAAAATATCTGACCCGGCATTTTTCTCCGGGGTTCCCATATCTATGGTTTCATCCACCGCGTAGAGATAGTCCATTGTTACAAGCCACAGCCATGTTGCATCCGCGGAAGGCCCAAAACCGGTATTTCCATCGTATGCAGCTAACTTCCAGTTTTCAATAGCCTGTTCCTGGTCTGAAGTTCTCAAGGCTGTTTCCAGATACCCGTCCACAAAAGGGTTGCTGTAAAGGCCAGGGTTTCTGTATGTATCATCGGCTTCTTTAGTATGGTATTGCTGGTACAGATTGAAAGTATCTATACTGCTGTAGGCGTATAAAACCGCTGAACTGTACTGGTTTGCGTATATTTCATCCCAGTTTGTGCCGACAAGGTTTATTTTTATACCTAATTTTTTTGCCTGCTCGCTTACGGCTACTGAAAGAGCCTGCCTTGTCTGGTCAGAGGAAGAGTAATACAGTTTAAATTCTGCTTTAGTTCCGTCTTTTTCCCGGATTCCGTCGCCGTCTGTATCTTTCCAGCCTGCATCTTCAAGTATTTTTATAGCTTCTTCAGGTTTTGAGTCTTTTATCCTGGCTTCGGGGTTTCCAAATGTTCTCTGGTCTACTCCGGTGTATTCCACATCCCCTTTTCCGTATATTACTCCGTCAAGTATGGCTTTTCTGTCAATTCCCGTGTTCAAAGCTTTCCGGACTGCGATATCTGCAGTTACATTGTTGCCGATCGTGTCTCCAGTAAGGCTTTTTTTGCCGGTATTGTTCTGCATGGGGAAAGAAACTCCGAATGCCCTTGAGGAAGGAAGCGAGATTATATCATAGCCGTTTATGGACTGGTTTGCATGGGTAATATCGATTTCAGCTATGTCAACATTGCCGGACTTTGCAGCTGCAAATGCAGTATCCTTGTCCAGGAATAACATGGTTATTTTTTTGAAGTACGGCTTCTGTCCATAGTAATTGTCATTAAGTTCAAAGATCGCCTGCTGACCTTTGTCCCACTGTACCAGTTTGTACGGGCCTGAACCGATCGGGCTGGCTCCATAGGTTTCTTTTTTATAGGCATGCTCAGGCACAATCCCAACATACCTGAGTCTCCATATGAAACTGGACTGGGGCTCTTTTAAATTGAATTCAACAGCCGTATCATTTACTGCCCTGGCATTTTCAAGGTTACTCATGTCGAGTTCGGAATTACTTCCAATTGCAGTATTGAATGTAAATGCAACGTCTTCAGCTGTTAGCTTCTCTCCATCCGTGAATTTGACATCATCTCTTACATTTACAGTCCATGTCTTCCCGTCAGGACTGGCAGAATAACCTGTAGCAAGGTCATTTATGATACCGCCTTCATCATCTGTTTTGAAGAGGGTGCTCTGTATTAATGGCTCAAAATTCACATGACCGCATCCCCATCCGAGAAGAGGGTCAAACCCTGTTTCCGGTTCTCCTGTATGTGAATACACATTTACTACCAGTTCATCGGAAGCCCTGGAAGTCGAGCTGGCTGATACAGAACCTGACTCTGAGCCTGATGCAGAACCCAGTTCGGAATCATCCGTTGGGCTGGATACGCAGCCGGACATGGAAGTGATAATACCAATAATTGCTATAATTACGATTAATGTCCCCACAGACAGATGTTGCTGGTTTTTCTTGATCGGAACTCCTCCTGATATATTAGTATCCTGAATACTCTCGACTGAAACTCATAGCGGTTTTCTATGAATCTTTATTGAAATAACGAGAGTTTTTTGAATAATATTTGTACAGGAAATCTGTAGAAGTGTTACTTTTTCTTAAAGTAATGTTAAATGGAACTAAAACCAATTTTTTCTATAAGTACTTTACCATAAATATGTAATATTTAATCTAAATTTTAGAAAATTTAGTAACACTAAATATAAATTCTTAATTCTTGCTGAGTTTTTTGGTAAGTATTCTATGAATAAAAAATATAATTTTTTATTATCAAAAGCAGGGAGTATCGACAGTTTAATTTTTATCTCAGTATTAAACGATTTTGATCCTGTCTATTGAATGAAGATAGTCTCCCCGAATAACCTGTAAAAATAAGAGGATTTGAGTGAATACTCAAATCCCTGTTTAATCTCATGCACGTTTCCATTCCAGAATGCTGCCAAAGATATCTGCCCCATGGGGCTGTATTTTTGGAGTTCCGATATCAAGGTCTTCATCCATTATGTAGACATAATTAATGGTCGCCATCCACATCCAGGAAGCGTCCCCTTCTGCGGAGAATCCTGTTGTCCCGTCCCATGCAGCCAGCTGCCAGTTTTTGTTGGCTGTTTCCTGGTCAGGACTGGTTATGGCTGTTCTCAGGTAATTGTCCACAGCAGGATTGTTGTACATTATTACGTTGTTACGGGTTGAAGGATCGTAGCTCTTGCTGTAGTATCTTAAGTATATGTCAGTCGGATCCAGTGATCCGTAACCCCAGACATTTGGAGTCGAATAGCAAAGGGTGTAAATTTCATCCCAGCTCTTACCTTCAACTTTAATATTTATACCCAGTTTTTTAGCTTCTTCACTCATTGAAACCGCCAATGCCTGTCTTTCCTGGGCATTTGCAGGATATAAAAGGGTAAATTCGGCTTTCAGGCCTTTTTTCTCAACAATGCCGTCTCCGTCAGTATCAGTCCAGCCGCCTTCGGCAAGGATTTTCTTTGCTCCTTCTATATCTCCGTCTTCGAAAATGGCTTCCTTATTTCCCCAGGGCAGTTTGTCCACGCCTGTGAATTCTTCTTTTCCCTGTCCGTTCAAGGCACCGTCAACCAGTGTCTGCCTGTCTATCCCGATGTTCAGAGCTTTTCTTATTGCAGGATCAGAAGTCACGTTGTTTCCAATTACATAGCCGTTTTCGGTTTTTTCTCCAGTATTCGGATTCATCGGGAAACTTATTCCACGGGCATCAATAGAGTCGAGAGAAACTATTTTCATTCCATCGACTGTTTGATAGGCATAAGATGACGGAATTTCAGCAAGGTCAACCTGTCCGGCTTTTGCTGCTGCAAAAGCAGAGTCTGATCCCATAAAGAGCATTGTTAATTTTTTAAAGTACGGCTCCTGTCCGTAATAATCCTGATTTGCTTCAAAGATTACCTGCTGCCCTTTGTCCCACTGCACAAACTTATATGGGCCCGAACCTATCGGACTGGACCCGTATGTTTCAGCATTGTAAGCATGTTCGGGGACAATGCCAAGAGCTACCAGTTTATTGATAAAGGTAGACTGAGGGTCGTTCATCTCAAATTCAACTGTATAATCATCGGTTGCTGTCGCCTTTTCCAGCATGGATAAATCTATGCTCCCACCTGCATTTGCTGCCGTGTTAAATGTGAATGCCACATCTTCGGCTGTTAAAGGCATTCCGTCATGGAACTTAACGTCATCCCTTATTGTAACGGTCCACTTCAGTCCATCGCTGCTGACAGTATAATTTGCAGCCAGGTCATTAATCAGGCGTGCCTCGCTGTCCCTTTTGAAAAGAGTACTCTGGACAAGAGGTTCCCTGCTGTTACCCCATCCGGTAATCGGGTTAAAGCCGGTTTCCGGCTCTCCTCCATGGGTCCCTACGGCTGCAACCAGTTCATCAGACCCTGGAGAGCTCAGTTCTTCAGATCCCTGGAGCGCCGTTTCCCCGGCAACCTGGGAAGTCTGTTCTGTGGGTTCCGAATCTGCTGCAGGGCTGGACATAGAGCTGACAATAATGGCAGCTGCTATAACTATGATTATTGAGCCTATGAGCAAATACTGCTGATTTTTCTTAATCAAAACTCCTCCTTGTTTTTTATTAAAATCTGGAATTACTTTACAATACTCCTTAACCTGTATTTTTCCCGATTGTGAAATGTTTAATACTACCTTGCATTAAACAATTATAATTATGTAATACTTTTTTAAAGATTTTTAAGACAAACTGAATTAAAACATTTTTGTATATATACTTTCCTAAATGAATGTAATACTAAAATGTATACTTTATTTCTAAGTGTAATACTAAATATGAATTTTTACTCAAATGTGGGTTTTTATCATCTACAGTAATAGGTTGTTGAAAATGAGTCAAAAATTTGAGAATTCAAAGGATCAGAATTTAAAAGTCTAAATTTTAAAATTCAAGGATTTAAAGTATTAAGGTTGAAATTCAGGAGCCTGAGACCTCAAAATCAAAATCAAAATCTTAAACTCAAAGTCTCAAAACGCCAGAAAGTGCCATTTATATAGCAGTATCATGTTTTTACACTGGATAGAAAAAAATAATGAAAAAAATTTTAGTGGAAAAATTTTAGTGGAAAAATTGTAATGGAAAAATTGTAATGGAAAAATTGTAATGGAAAAATTGTAATGAAAAAATTGTAAAGTCATTAAATATTTCGTGGAGCATATATGCCTGATATAGAAATAATAGACCTTAATCCTGAAAACATTGCTGACTACGGGGTTTGCGGATACAAAGATTTTAAAAAACACCTTGAGTTAAGAAGGAAAATCGACTGGTTTAAGGAATATTATTCTAAAGGGCTCAGGATAAAAGTAATTTTTTCAAGAGAAGGCGGTTATCAGGGCATGCTTGAATACATTCCAGGAAAATATGCACACCGCCCGGTAGATGCAGAAGGATATATGTTTATCCATTGTATTTTTGTCGGATTCAAAAACGAGTTTAAAGGGAAAGGCTATGCTTCTTCTTTGATTGAAGAGTGCATTAAGGATGCAAAAGAAGCAAACATGCAGGGCGTTGCGGTTGTTACAAGAAACGGCTCATTTATGGCTAAAAAAGATATTTTCTTAAAAAAAGGATTTGTACCTGTTGATGAGGTTGAACCTGATTTTGAATTACTGGTTTTAAAATTCAACCCGGGAGCCGACGATCCGAAATTTAAAAATATATCGCTGGACACGGAGAAATATGGAGAAGGCCTGACTGTTATCCGTTCAGCCCAGTGCCCATACTCAGTAAAAAACGTGGATGCTATTTTGAAAACTGCAAGGGAGAAATTGAAAATAAAGGCTAACCTGATTGACCTTGAGAGTTCAGATGAGGCTCAGCATGTGCCCTGTGCTTTCGGGACCTTCTGTATTATTTATAATGGCAAGGTTATCAGTCATCATCCAATCAGTAATACAAGATTTGAAAACATTATGAAAAAAATAATTCAATAGTCAATACCAGATTTCAAAACCCGTCCACAGATTTAAAAACAAAAGTTTAATAGAAAGAAAAGCATATTTTGAGATGTTTCCAAACCACTAAAAAACCCTTTTTTTCTTGTATTTATAAAGGGTTTGATAATTTTCCAGCAAGAATTTTAGCCCCGAAAAAGGGGATATTTCCCGCCTTTTCTGGCCATATAACGGAAATTTTTGCCCTATTCGTGAGCAAGATCCACTAAAACAAGGATTGAAACATCTCCACTCCCTAGTTCCAATCTTCCCCCCCGTCGTATTCGTGAGCAAGATCCACTAAAACAAGGATTGAAACTTTCTTTTGCAAGTGGTCCTTTGTTTAAGATCGCTGATTCGTGAGCAAGATCCACTAAAACAAGGATTGAAACTAGGGAATGTCTATGAAAATCCTGAACTTATTGAGATTCGTGAGCAAGATCCACTAAAACAAGGATTGAAACATTACCATTTTTATTTAATTAGCTATAAGTACTAATTCGTGAGCAAGATCCACTAAAACAAGGATTGAAACTAATGGGCGTTTACTGGGTAATAGAGTCCATAATATTCGTGAGCAAGATCCACTAAAACAAGGATTGAAACACATAAACATAATCACCTAATTTTACTTGTGGGGTATTCGTGAGCAAGATCCACTAAAACAAGGATTGAAACTAGATGTTGTCGGGGGAGACATCTATAGCAATATTCGTGAGCAAGATCCACTAAAACAAGGATTGAAACACTTGCAGTGCAACACAGTATCAGACAACACCATATTCGTGAGCAAGATCCACTAAAACAAGGATTGAAACAGGGTTTCATGCTGTTTTCCGTTCATTCAACCTCTGATTCGTGAGCAAGATCCACTAAAACAAGGATTGAAACCGGACATTGACAGAATCATATCAAAGGGCAATTTTGATTCGTGAGCAAGATCCACTAAAACAAGGATTGAAACCGAGGTTTCCGGCGGCTGCGCTTGGGCGTTGTTGGATTCGTGAGCAAGATCCACTAAAACAAGGATTGAAACTACCAAATTAAAAACGTTGTCATTTTTGCGTTGTCTATTCGTGAGCAAGATCCACTAAAACAAGGATTGAAACCTGCTTGTAAGATGAGTTCGTTTACCATTGTTTTATTCGTGAGCAAGATCCACTAAAACAAGGATTGAAACAAAATTCCTGCACTCGCGGGTTGACGGGCTGTATCATTCGTGAGCAAGATCCACTAAAACAAGGATTGAAACTGATACGTCTCTGAATACTCTCTCGCGAATTCGTATTCGTGAGCAAGATCCACTAAAACAAGGATTGAAACCCGAACAGCATTTCGCCTATTTTCCGGGCTTCTTCGATTCGTGAGCAAGATCCACTAAAACAAGGATTGAAACTGAATTCAGCAATGGCTTCATGGGTTTCCCGAAGGGATTCGTGAGCAAGATCCACTAAAACAAGGATTGAAACCGCAAACCGTAACCATGTGGTTACGCTGATGCTGTTATTCGTGAGCAAGATCCACTAAAACAAGGATTGAAACCTGATTTCGGTTTTCAATTCTTTTTCCCCTTCTTATTCGTGAGCAAGATCCACTAAAACAAGGATTGAAACTGAGATAAGCCTCATTCAGGAACGGGTTAAGCTGGATTCGTGAGCAAGATCCACTAAAACAAGGATTGAAACAGGGCCTTTGCGATCTCGCTATACTGGCTTATATTAAATTCGTGAGCAAGATCCACTAAAACAAGGATTGAAACTCTCCTCTTGCATTTCTGTCTCCTATTTTTTGGCAATTCGTGAGCAAGATCCACTAAAACAAGGATTGAAACTGCAATGTCGGGGACCAATCCAGGTCAGCCTCGGTATTCGTGAGCAAGATCCACTAAAACAAGGATTGAAACAGGTGTTTCGATGGCTCTGTGTTCGATTGCTGACGATTCGTGAGCAAGATCCACTAAAACAAGGATTGAAACCAACAATAGAATCGTGCGCCCTGGCCACGAGGGGGATTCGTGAGCAAGATCCACTAAAACAAGGATTGAAACCATTATTCCAGGTGAATGTCATATTTCCATTTGTAATTCGTGAGCAAGATCCACTAAAACAAGGATTGAAACCTCATTGTTCCCACGCTCCTGTTTTGGCGTTATATATTCGTGAGCAAGATCCACTAAAACAAGGATTGAAACCATTCCATTTGTTTCCATCCATATCTGTTAATGTATTCGTGAGCAAGATCCACTAAAACAAGGATTGAAACAAAACCTTAAAGACTTAGTAGAAAAGTCAAAAATATTCGTGAGCAAGATCCACTAAAACAAGGATTGAAACTTAGCTTGCCATATGCTCTGGCTATTTTTCTTTCCTCATTCGTGAGCAAGATCCACTAAAACAAGGATTGAAACCTGCGTAAGGCTCTCTAAGATACAAGCATATTCCATTCGTGAGCAAGATCCACTAAAACAAGGATTGAAACCCTGATGTTAGTCTTAAAGTTCGGAGCCACCAACAATTCGTGAGCAAGATCCACTAAAACAAGGATTGAAACTCTTGTATCCTATTTCAGTAGCAATTGCCTTATAGATTCGTGAGCAAGATCCACTAAAACAAGGATTGAAACAGCTTAAGCTCAGGCGAAGAGCAAATGGTAAGAATGATTCGTGAGCAAGATCCACTAAAACAAGGATTGAAACTGGAGATGGGAACCGGAAAGACAAGGACAGCAATCGAATTCGTGAGCAAGATCCACTAAAACAAGGATTGAAACTTACGTGATAGATGGGAATCAAACAACCGAGATCAATTCGTGAGCAAGATCCACTAAAACAAGGATTGAAACAGAGGATTCAACATTTGATTGATCGTGCTAAATTTATTCGTGAGCAAGATCCACTAAAACAAGGATTGAAACCCCATGAATGTCCTCTTAATTGACGTAGATTCGACTATTCGTGAGCAAGATCCACTAAAACAAGGATTGAAACTAAATGTGGTCAGATGAAACACATAGCAGGAGTGGATTCGTGAGCAAGATCCACTAAAACAAGGATTGAAACTGATTAATTCCCTGCCCTATTCTAACACCTTCTTTATTCGTGAGCAAGATCCACTAAAACAAGGATTGAAACTTTCCAAGACGGAGATATCTGGAGAGTTGATAATGATTCGTGAGCAAGATCCACTAAAACAAGGATTGAAACGTATTTATGGGCGTTGCTTGCTCCGGTTTTGTACGATTCGTGAGCAAGATCCACTAAAACAAGGATTGAAACTGGAGAGAAACGACATCATGACAATAGATCATGAAATTCGTGAGCAAGATCCACTAAAACAAGGATTGAAACTCAAACAGTGATTGTACTCTCAGAACCCTTTCAAGATTCGTGAGCAAGATCCACTAAAACAAGGATTGAAACGTGATATTGTTTTTGGCATTGTTTTACCTTCACTTATTCGTGAGCAAGATCCACTAAAACAAGGATTGAAACTGGTTTTAATCCTATTTGCAACAATTGAAGAATCTATTCGTGAGCAAGATCCACTAAAACAAGGATTGAAACATATCGGCTCGATCTTATAAAATTTATTTTCAAATTCGTGAGCAAGATCCACTAAAACAAGGATTGAAACTTAATTCGCTTGCCCCTTCAGAAATCTTAAACTGAATTCGTGAGCAAGATCCACTAAAACAAGGATTGAAACAAGGTTCTAATAACCGAAACAAAGCTAGGCAACGTATTCGTGAGCAAGATCCACTAAAACAAGGATTGAAACCAGCTTCAATGCCTATGACTCATGAAGAAGCTGAGAAATTCGTGAGCAAGATCCACTAAAACAAGGATTGAAACTGTTAGGTTGTCCTATTCGACTCCGTACGCAGCCAAATTCGTGAGCAAGATCCACTAAAACAAGGATTGAAACAAAGAGGGATCGAATGAAAATAGCCGGGGTAAAGTATTCGTGAGCAAGATCCACTAAAACAAGGATTGAAACGATATACCTTATAGTGTATACGTTAAAGGTACACCGTATTCGTGAGCAAGATCCACTAAAACAAGGATTGAAACTAAAGCTTCGCTTAATTTTCCGGACAACCTTCGAAAAATTCGTGAGCAAGATCCACTAAAACAAGGATTGAAACTCCGGTTCGCCTGGTCGAACGCGTCGAGCGTCCTATTCGTGAGCAAGATCCACTAAAACAAGGATTGAAACAGCGCTAGACCACGCACATATAGTATATCCTTAAAGTATTCGTGAGCAAGATCCACTAAAACAAGGATTGAAACAGGATATACTATAAACGACGTACTTTAAGGATATACTAATTCGTGAGCAAGATCCACTAAAACAAGGATTGAAACACTGACTGTTTTCGCGATTGAATACATATACTTACGAAATTCGTGAGCAAGATCCACTAAAACAAGGATTGAAACACTCTAAAAGAACTCGGTTTGATCACGCTGAATCTAATTCGTGAGCAAGATCCACTAAAACAAGGATTGAAACGCATTGAAAGCACAATGGGAATCTAAAGCACAAATCAATTCGTGAGCAAGATCCACTAAAACAAGGATTGAAACCGATCCTTATATCTCCTGCGTCTGTTGCTGTCATGTATTCGTGAGCAAGATCCACTAAAACAAGGATTGAAACTTATCCCTGGAAGATGTAAATCTATTCAGGAGAGTAGAATTCGTGAGCAAGATCCACTAAAACAAGGATTGAAACTCGCCCGGCTCCTCCTCCTGCCGCTGTAGTATAAATTCGTGAGCAAGATCCACTAAAACAAGGATTGAAACGATACTGGCGTTATACAGTTTTGAAGTTCGAAAATACCATTCGTGAGCAAGATCCACTAAAACAAGGATTGAAACTCTGATATAATGAAAAATGCCTTCGAAGATGCAAATATATTCGTGAGCAAGATCCACTAAAACAAGGATTGAAACTTCGCCTCCCTTACTCGACCAATGACACATAAAGCATTCGTGAGCAAGATCCACTAAAACAAGGATTGAAACTTGAGAATCCACTGTCAAGATCCTGGCTTTTAGACAAATTCGTGAGCAAGATCCACTAAAACAAGGATTGAAACTGAACATATTTTCTTGCCTCTTCTGTTGAATATCCATTCGTGAGCAAGATCCACTAAAACAAGGATTGAAACTTGTACCTGTAATTAATGGAATTGGTACATAGCCTTATTCGTGAGCAAGATCCACTAAAACAAGGATTGAAACTAGACACGACAGCAGGAAATGTTTATATTTCTAAAGCATTCGTGAGCAAGATCCACTAAAACAAGGATTGAAACAACTCATTCCTTCTTGATGTCTGAAGCCAGCCTTCCCATTCGTGAGCAAGATCCACTAAAACAAGGATTGAAACTGATCGAGATAAAGATAACTGATGAAATGCGAGAAAATTCGTGAGCAAGATCCACTAAAACAAGGATTGAAGATAAACTGATACTTTCCCTTGTCCAGGACTGGCTCAAGAAAGGCTCACAGGCAAGCGGTTCCGGGAAAAATTCTGGAAAAGGGCTGCTTCAGGGTGGGATAATCTCTCCGCTTCTTGTAAACTTCTACCTGGACCAGTTCGATAACCACTGGGCTGAAATCGGGCTCAAGAATGTTGAAGGGGAATCAATTGAGCACCTTGTCCGTTTTGCAGATGATTTCGTGGTCCTTTCAAAGGAATGGATCAACCCTGAGAGAGTTAAGGAAGCTATGGCTGAACTTGGACTTGAATTAAACAAAGATAAGACCTATGTCGGGACTGCCGTAAATGGGTTTGAATTCGTGGGTTTTTACTTTGAGGAAATTGAAGAGGAAAACGGGGCTGGGAGCATTATAAGAGTTATGCCTACCGAAGGGTCTATTGAGAAGGTAGTCGAGAGTATTGAAAGTATTGGAAGTAATGGAGATGTATATAATATAAATAGCATAGAAAGTCAAGGAAAACACGTAGTTAGCGATAAAAACAAGGTTCAGGCGCTGGATGATGTAATAAAAAATATTTATGATGTCGTTAATCCCTGGGTGAGCTATTACAGGCATATGGATTATGCTGCCGGGCTTGAAAGAATTGAACAATGTTTTAATGAAAAAATTAAAGAATGTATTTAAATATATATCCGGTTTATATTTATTTAGAAAACTTATTCGATTAATATGATAAGCTATTTATCTTATAACAAAAAACAATAAAATTTAAAAAATGTATTTGTAAAAAATTCTTTATAGATTTTATGAGTCCAGGGAATATTAAGCTCAAAACCCTTGAAATGACCTTTGAAGGCTCAGGGGAATTCAGGGGAGATGCAAATCAGATCCGTGGTTTCTTTGCGTCAAAATTCAATGAATACGACCTCCTCCATAACCACAATACCGACAGGTTTTGTTACCGCTACCCTCTTGTGCAGTACAAAGTTCTTGACAGGATTCCTCTCGTGGTCGGTGTAAATGAAGGCGCAGAAATCTTGAAAGGTTTATTTGATAAATTTGATACCGTCACCCTTCCTCACGAGGATTTTGAGATCACAGAACGCTCTTTGAGGATCAAAAAACAGGAATTCGGCCTTACAAAAAGCATCTACTTTTACGAATTTCTCACCCCCTGGCTTGCACTTAATAAAGAAAATGAGGAAAAATTCCTTGAGGCCAGAAACCCCGACGAGCAAAAGGAAATGCTAAGAAAGACTCTGGCAGGAAATTTGCTTTCCATGTCAAAAACTCTTGGGTATACGGTTCCTGATACCATAAAGTGCGATGTTGATGTGGAACTCAGGCGTTCAAAATACAAAAATATGGATTTTACTTCTTTTACGGGCGGTTTTATAGCCAATTTTTTGATCCCGGATTTCATGGGGGTAGGAAAGGGGGTTGCGAAGGGGTTTGGGACTGTGAGGAAAATAACAACAAATGAAGATAATAGGAATTATTCTAACTTCAATGATATTTAGCATTTGTATTATTTGATCCTAAATAGAGGAATTACTTATGATGGAACCTGAACCCATTGTAATTGAAACTCTTACTCCAATATGGACAGGTGGAGTAAACGGGAATTCGGATACAGTCAGAGAAACAGGCGTTATCGGTAGCATGCGTTGGTGGTATGAGGCAATAATAAGAGGAATAGGAGAATACGCTTGTGATCCATTAAGTGATAGTAAATGTATGCTTGATGGGAAGGAAAAAGCAGATGAAAGAAACAAAAAACTGTGCCCAGCATGTTATCTTTTTGGATGTGGGGGATGGAAAAGAAGATTTCGACTAGAAATAGTGAACTGTAGTGTGAAAGAATCTTTTCATTTAGTTACACTTGATAGAAAAGGGATTGGAAATAACTGGTGGCTATCAACAATATTCGAAAAAAATCTTAATAATAGCCTTTCTTTTGGAACATTTACTTTTAAAATATATCCAGTTGGCAGAGACGACAAATCAGAAATAATCACACAGATAAAAGCATTACTTTCCATAATGTCCCATGTTGGTGCTATTGGTGCCAAAAGTCAATATGGTTTTGGTCAGTTTGAAATGGAAAATAGGATGGATTTTAAACGAGCCATAAACGAGATAAAAAATTTCTCTAACAAAGATGAGTTCAAAAAAGAAGTAAACAAACCAGACTGCTACTCTTTATCAAATTTTTGGTGTTACGAGTTTAAAATTCCTGCAAGAAACCAGTTAGTCCAAAATTTTCAGAAATCGAACAACGTTGGAAATAAATCTTCGTCCACAAGTTATCTGCCTGTATCTTTCGATATCAGGTACAAACTTCCAAATCGCAATAAAGGTTCAGGATTGAGACAGGCGTATTATTCTCATTGTAACGGAGATAAAAACCAAGTTTATAAAATATTTGGTACGCTTCCTAAGAACGAGAAAAAGGAAAATGGAATTGGAAGTCGAATTTTTGTAAGTCATTTATTTAGAAAAACTTCAGAAAGTAATTATTTCTTACACGTTTGGGGTTTTACTGAAAAAGATGTGGGTGACCTTGTGAGTAGGGAGATTCAAAAAATGTTTTCTCTTGATGAAGTTCCAAAAATGAAATATGAAGAGGAAATCAATAATTTTTCAGGGGGTGCCTAAATGAACATTGATTGGGGTTCGGTTCTTTATCAACAGGAAGAAGCCTCCATAAATGATCTCAAAATAATTGTTGAGGAACTCGATCAGGCAGAAAAGGAAGAAACAGAAGAATTAGAAAAAAAGTTAGAGACCAAACTTAAGGATCTAATTTTGCCTAATGAACATCTAGCTTATCATTACATGTCTACCATTAATCAAAAACTGTCAGATAATTTCCGAGAAGCATGGCAGAAACAGAACCTGGAAGTTAATTTAGAAGAAGTTATCGAAAAATGGGAACTTACAAAATATGTTAAAGACAATTTCATATGTCCAGAGGTAAATATTTCTACATTACCCAGCTACTCTTTTGTTCTCAAATTTATGTTCAAACTTAAAAAGCCCTATATATCTCTTGATGAAAATGATTTTTACATTATTGATAATCCTTTGAGGAAAGATAAAGTTTTAAACCTTCCATTTGTCGCACCTTCTTCTTGGAAAGGAAGTCTCAGGAACTCTCTCTGGCAACTTAATTATGATTATGAAAACGATAAGATAAGACGTATTTTCGGAAACGAGAGATCTCCAAACTCCGAAGATATAGTTCTAAGGATGGGAAGACTGTATTTTTTCCCTACATTTTTTTCCAAAAAATCATTGGAAATAATTAATCCTCATAACCGAGAGAGTAGAGTTGGTACAGTGCCGATTCTAATGGAAAGCGTTCCGCAAGATACAACGGGATATTTCACTCTTATCTATGTTCCTTTTGACTTGATTGGATGTGAGGAAAACGAGATAAAAAAACAGGTTGCATGCGATATACAATTGATTTCAAAGGGATTAAAATCGATGTTTACTTATTATGGATTCGGAGCCAAAACATCAAGTGGATACGGGACATCATACGAAGATATTACAGATGGTACGATCACTTTAAGGGTTAAAGGAATAGAAGTTTCTCTAAAAGATATAGATGAAGTAAAACCTCCTGCTGAAGGCTATAGTAAATATCTTAACGAAGATGGCAGTGTCAAGGAAGAGTTTAAAGGATCTGGAAAATATGGACTTCTAAGTGATAAAGAATATTACAAAATAAAAAACCAGCTCGAAGGAAGTAGAAATGAGTATAGAGATTTCAGACAATGGTATGGGTTAAATGGAGAAAAGTGGCAAAAACACTTAAACTCTTTTAAATATCCAAAACCTGAATGGCCAACTTGGAACTTCGGAAATTTCTTCCAGTTAATCGAGGTCTCCAAAAATATTGCTACCTCTTTAGAACTTTCGGGGGCTCACAATGAGTGCTGATCTAAAAGTTCTTGCTGACAATAAAGCCAACCTACTCTTAGCAGAGGTTGCTGCTTGGTTGCATGATATGGGAAAATGCAGTGATAAATTTGTAATAAGTAGTTCTTGTGACAAACCATCAGGTTTCGAGTATAAATCAAAAGAAGATTATTTGTCAAACTTTAATGAAAATAATAACGAGATTAAATCTATTTTTGAAAACACATTTGTTGATTTTTCTAAAGTTAATTTCATCAATGAGAAAGTTACCCTAAATGATCTTATTGTAAAAGGTCTTCCGAGGACAAATAAAGAGAAAGAAAAAGATAAATTTCCTTGGTTGGTAAGAACATTAGGGCGTTGTCATGGTGCAGCACATATTGAAAAAGAGGATTCTAAAGAATTTAAACAATATAAAAATTATACAATGATCAGCAATCCATTTGGATTTGAAAAAGGAATGGAAGGACTTTCCTCAAAATTAATAACTATTCCGTATAACAAAATAAATGACCGATCTTTTTTTGTCAAGTCAGTAGTTGAATCTTTTAACTACGCATTAGGTGATACTAGAAGACCAACAAATGAAGTTACACTTACTGATTGGTCAGGTATTGTTGCTGCGTTATATAAATCTGCTTTAGCTAGTGCATTGCTCCTAAAGATAAAAACAGATCCAACTGAACTGAAGTGGAGATTTTTATCAATCAGGTTTAATTCAGAACAGATATGGGGAAACGCTCAAAATATACCAATATTAGCAACAAGAAAAAAAATGCTAACGGAGGGATTGGACCGAGTAAAACTTCTTCTTGAAGAAACTTACCCATTAGGAAACGAAATATATCGAGATGAAGACAACAGTATATTCGTTGTACCTGATATCTCCTATTTACTGGACAAAACATCTGAAAAAAATGAACCGCTAAAACAATTAATAGCAAATGAATTTGGATTTGAAGGTGAGGTCGTTATCACTCCTGAAATTGGTAATGAATGGTGGGCACAAAAACCAGATCGAGAAAATGAGATGCAAAACGATGAAATCCCTCCTATAGCAAAAATCCTTTCTAATCAAAGACTTTACTCTCCAGCAGATCCCAAAGATGTTGCAAAATTTTGGGAAGGAACTTCAAATAGAGGAATTTGTACCATCTCTTGGTTACGTCCTCAAGGACCCACTTCAAAGGGATTTAACAGAAAAGCTTCAGATTGCTGGGTCGAGAGAGTAACTTGGAGAGCGAATGAGTGGTATCATAGTCTTGATAGTACTATATGGATTGATGAGGTTGCTGATTCAAACGACAGAATCTGCTTATTAACCGGCAGATTCGATCTTTTAGAATGGCTAAAACCAGATGGGTATATTTCTACCATAAAGATAAGATCTGAACCAAATGGCAAAGTTATTACAAAAACTCCATCTTTTGCTCGTATGAACAGGATTTGGAGAACAACCAAAAAATTCTGGGAAGATGTAGAGAATGAGCTAGGAGTAAAAATAGGTCAGATTGACAATAGGTTGAAGATTATTGGAAAATTTCAACCTGAGAATAACAGTTCCCTTAAAATGGGTCATTCTTATAAAGCTATGTTAGATAGAATCGGTTTCAGTATTTTTTATGGAAAAGAGGATGAATTTCTAGTAATCGAGAACCACAAAGAACTAGCAAATAAATTTGGTTTTGATTCAGAAAAATATGTTGATAAAAATCCTACTAGGCAACTTAAAGAATATTTATCCACTAAAAAAGTTAAAATTTACGATTCAGAGGGAAAAAACCGATCAAATCCCATTGGCACCTTAGAAATATTAGAAATGAAAGAAGAGGATACTCCTTACGTTCCTTTAATTCCTATACTAACTGAACCGAGCATATTCATGGCTATAATTCCAGCAGAAAAAGCTCTTGACGTATCCAGACTAATAAAAATAAAATATGAAACGGAAATGGGGAAAGTAAGGAATCGTTTACCTTTAAGCCTTGGGATGGTATTTGCTAAGTCTCACACTCCTTTAGCAGCTTTAATGGATGCAGGTCGGAAGATGCTGCGAAAATCAAACAAAGAAAAGTCAGCTAAAGAGGATAAATGGATACTGGAAGAAAATCCAATTAAAAACTATAATTCATTCACTCTTAAATTTAACAATGGGATAAAATGGAAAATCCCTTCAATAATGGGAGATGAAAAAACTCTCGATATTTGGTATCCCTATTTTTATGTTGATGGAGAGCTCCGTAATCGTTCTGACTCCTTTATACATTCCTTTAAAAATCCTGAAAATTCAGATAGATGGTTAGTTCATGTTAGTGAATTAAAAGAAGGAGATATAGTAGGGATTTTGCCTTCGAAATTCGATTTCGAATTTTTGGATTCAGCTTCTCGCAGATTTGAGATCTGTTATGATGAGAAAGGGAATCGTAGGGGCAGTCTAAAAGCTCTAAGACCTTATCTTCTTGAAGAACTTGATAATTTCACTGATTTATGGAATATATGCTCCAAGAACTTATCAAATACTCAGATAAGAAATATAATCACTCTTATTGAGAAAAAAAGAGAAGAATGGGACATCGGGGAAGATACAATTGTTTTTGAAAATTTTGTTCATGATGTCCTCTATAATGCAAACTGGAACAATGGAAAAAGACCAGATGACGCAAAAATGACTGAACTGGAGGATGCGGCAAAGTCTGGTAAATTAAGGGATATTTTAGAGTTAAATCTGAATATTTTAAAAAATAGAGCTGAGGAAGCTTCTGGAGGAATTTGAATGAGTGGATCACACAAACTTTATACTCAACAACGCTACCTATTCATGGCACTGGACCCCGTTCATATAGGTACTGGACAATCCCAGCTTGGAAGAGTTGATAATACGATAGTCAGAGAACCTGGAACAAATATCCCAAAAATTCCAGGAACAAGTTTAATGGGAGCAGCACGTCACTATGCCTCTATGAAATATGGAAAATTAGAAGCAGCTGGTCAGCATAAAACACTAAAGGGAAAAAATCATGAAAAATGTCCAATAATCTATACATTCGGCACATATACAGAAACAGAAGGGGGCCAGCAAGGTAAAATTAGCATAAGCGATGCACAAATCTTATTATTTCCAGTGAATTCTATTGCAGGTCCTTTGTGGGTTAGTACAAAAGAGATTCTTGAAACTGCAGGATTTTCTATACAAGATACTGTTGAGATTTTCGATGAAAATGTGTTTACTTCTATGAATTGGGAAAAAGACACTTTAAATCTTGGGTGGCTCTCACTGAAAGCAATTACTGGGTTAAATGTAGTTCCTCCTCATACTATTAAAGAAAAAGATGAATGGAATTCCATAGCAAGCAGACTTTCAATTGTATCTCCTAAATTATTTTCTCAAATCGTAAATAGTAATCTTGAAGTTCGTACTTCGGTTGCCATAAAACCAGAAACTGGAACAGCTGAAGATAAAGCTTTGTTTACTTATGAAGCAATCCCTAGAACTACTTGGTTATTTTTTGATGTAGTACAGGATGATTATAAAAATGAGTTCCCACCAACTGAAAAACAGTATAAAGATGGAGATAATGAAGGTGATTCACTTGGGGAAGTTTGGAACTCACCTATTGATGTTTTAAACGCGGGTTTTCATTTAATAGAGTATCTGGGTATTGGGGGAATGGTTACCAGAGGATTTGGAAGAATGAAAAAAATGTATGCCTGGGAGGTTTGAAAATGAATCTTGATCTCGAGGCTGCACGATCCTCTCAGGCACTCATGAAAGATACGATTAATCAACAAAGCAATAGTGTAGAAAATCTCATCGCAAAGACTTTAGGTGTTTTGCAGGAAAATGGAGTTTATGCTTGTATGTTATTTCTTCATTCTCGCAATAGTTCTGAAAAAGAAATTGCTAAATGTATAAGGAATAGACTCTTAGAAACGACCAAATTTGTGGGAAAAAAATTGCCAGAAGGAGAGAACTCCATAGAGATCTTAAACGACTCCGAAAAAATCTTAGAATTCATCACAGATAATATTTGTAATGACATTGATACTCTTTTCTTAACCAAACAACTCTGGGAGCAGATATTAACTTATTCCCGATACGGAGCAAAAGCGAAGGAGGACTAAAATGGTATGGTCCTTATATCGTGTAAGTTTACGTCTTCTTTCTCCAGTTCATATCGGGTGGAAAAAAACAGATAACTTACAACAAACACGGCCTTATGTTCCTGCCAAAACAATGTGGGGTGCATTAACGGCAAGAATAGCCAGGGACTATGGAAGTTTTGACTATGAAAATATTGGAAATAAAGTAGCAGAAAATCTACGATTCAGTTATTTCTATCCTACAATAATAATTAATGAAAATGAAAGAGTCCCTACTAGAATTGATATTTTTCCTTGGGAAAATATTGATGACTTTTCCTGGAAGTATTTGAGTAGTTCCCAGAATACTGCTCTGAACCAAAAAACAGCAGAAGAGGGTTCCCTCCACGAGACCGAAAATATATCAAATAAGACCCGTAGCGGAGATCCCGTTTATCTTTTAGGTTACGTTTTCGAAAAAGAAGGGAGTAATTTAAAATGGCAAGAATCATTAAAAAAGATTCAGATTGGGGGAGAACGTGGATATGGATGGGGAAAAGTTGAAATTTCAGATATATCCAATTTTCAAAAAGAATGTTTTAATGGGTACAATGTAAGTTTAACTAGCGAGCATCCAACTATAGATGTTACTATAGAAAATAAATATGTGTTAGCGCATGTCCTTACGAAAAATTTGAATCTAAATGGTTTGGTAGAACCATTTGTTGGTAGAGAGACATCGAAAAATAAGTACTTTGGTGGAAAATATTCGAGTGCTGAGATTTGCTGGATGCCTGGAAGCACTGTGAAAGAAAACGAGAAATTTGAAATTTTACCTACAGGACTATGGAGAAGCATGAATTAAAGCAAATAAAAGCCTGAAGAAACCTTTGGAAGATATGATGAAACTTCATTGTATAATTAGGGACAACAAAGCATTTCGAGTCTTAATTTTATTGTAAATTATGGAAGTATATATTTTCGTGGAGATGGAAATCACGAACCCCACAAAATCTAGCTTTCACTTCAATACAGCAGAGCTATAATGAAAGTGACACAAAGACAAATTACGACAGTAGCTGTCTCACTCATTCTTTTCACCTCTGTATGTTTAGGGTTCTGCACACCATGGACCTAGAGCATTCCAGATCCACAGGTCAGAAAGAGACCCGTTGAGCTAAACCCAAAACATGACGAACGCTATTTTTATGGGATGTGTTCGAATCCAATCTCCAAGTATATTATATTCATTTTTGGTATAAGTATCTATTCTTAACTTCCAAAGTTTAATCTTAATGAGTTATCTAACAAATTTATCAATGTAGGATGCCTTAAAACTAGTAGTGAGATTTCGAATTATGTTCAAAAAACTTAAGTTTAAGTATGTCCAATGGTCATGAACTCTCACTAAATTAAGGATCTTGATTTGGAATTTAAACACTAGTAACATAATATTTAAGTAAAATTTAAGATTTCAGTAACAGGCTAGTAAAAAGATAAAAGTTTATAACTTACTGCTCCTCATATACACCTTAGCTATTTGTCGACGGACAAATTTGGTTAACCAAAACAAAAACAGGTACATTCCCAATATTAGACAGTTAAGGTAAAAAATAAGCTGTTTGATGCTGATTTTCAGATTTGAAATTACTTAATAATTCGCTGAAAATAAGGGAAAACGACCGTGTCGAGAGGTAGCTTCCACTAAAACAGGGATTGAAATGCAGACGAAAAACGCAAATAAGAGTACAGACAAATTCATTCGATAACAAGATCCATTAAAACAAAGATTGTAATTCTATTTCTTCAAATTTTTCTAAAGAGGTTAACCAGAATGTCTAAGAAAATCGGCAGAAATGATCCGTGTCCATGTGGTTCAGGTAAAAAATATAAACATTGTTGTTTAGGTAAAAAAGCAGCCGATGCGAATCTAACTACTTCAAAATCTAAAACTAGTCCAAAATCTGAAGCTCCAGTCATTAACCGGTTAGCCATTATGAGGTTTGAACAGAAATTGCAGGATAATCCCGAGGAACTGGAAAAAATTGGTAAAGAACTTGAAAAATATTCCGGTGACAGGGATACGGACTTCAAAGAGTTTATTCAAAGAATGTGGAGTATTGATAAAGTAAAAAAGATGAGCACTTCAGAAATAATTGAAAAGTTACAATCAATGAATATTGATTTCGAAATAGAACGTTTTAAAAAACAGGCTCAAAATCATATCTCTGCAATTCAATTAGCAGAAGATCATTATTATACACAGGATTTCCATGCCCCAGGTCTGGATGAAGATTTCATCTGGCTGGCAATGATAGAGTTATGGAACCGGATAATCCCGGAGAAATACAATTTAGAAATGATCGATGATTTGATGCAGGAAGGCTACGAAGACATTGATAAACAGAATTACGGCGGAGGACTGGAAAAATGGGAAAAGACCTGGGACATGATAATAAGTATTGTTCCTCCTCATATAAAGTCCGTTACTGAAGCCGATAAATTCATTCCGGATCTGACGCAAAGTATTTTTAACTGGTGCCAGGATTTTGAAATTGAACTGGGCAGCGCAGGGATGAAAGATAAATCCTTTTACGCAAAAAGGATAAAATACTGCCAGGACTTCCGTCGGCGTTTCCCAAAATCGGATAAATCGATACTGGAAAATATGCTCAGAGCAGAAGCTGAATCATACACTGAGCTTGGGGATATGGAAGCAGCAAAAAAACTATTACAGGAGATAGATTGAGTTACAGGAGATAGATTGAGTTACAGGAGATAGATTGAGTTACAGGAGATAGATTGAGTTACAGGAGATAGATTGGGTTACAGGAGATAGATTGAGTTACAGGAGATAGATTGAGTTGTTTTCAGATGGTCTCCGAAAGGTTTTGCAAGTGTAAGATAAACGCTAAGTTAACTCTCAAAACCTTGATTTGATTACTCTACTTTCCCTGCTAAAAAAGTAGAACTCTCTCCAGGATGAAGCCTGAACTCGCTTTCGAGTTCATCGTTTTTTCTTATCCTGGCCCAGCTGTTTTATCCCAAAAGTATTTCACTCTTTTAATTTCTTTTACTTTTGTGCGAAGTACGCTTCCCCGGACCCGCGTTCCATATCCCCATTCTTTGAAGTTAAGTTCGCCCGCATGGAATATGCTGGTGACGGTTTATTCAATCTTTCATACATGAGACACACAGGGAAATGGTTTGAAATTTTTCAAGACCTGTCCGTTGATGAATGTTTGGAGACGATCAGGAATTTTCCCCACTTCCAGCCATGAAGAAAAGACCATACATCGGCCGCAGATTAAGAAATTTTCTTATTATGTGTTACAAAATTTAACTGATTCGGGACAAAAATCCCCCAAAACCTGAAATAGTGAGATTAAGATAATTTATCCGGGTGAAAATTTTATGAAAAAGACTTTTGAGAAGGTGTACCATCTAAAGCTTTCCATAAAAGGCATTACTCCTCAGATCTGGCGACGAATCCAGGTGCCGGAAAATTATACTTTCCTTGATCTTCATAAGGCTATCCAGGCTGTAATGGACTGGGAAGATTACCACCTGCACGAATTCGAGATGGTAAACCCAAAGACCGGTATGCTTGATAAAATTGGGGCTGAAGGAGATGATTTTGATGCTTTTGGAGGGCCTTTAGTGTCGGAAAAGAAAGCAAAACTCTCCGATTATTTTACGCTGGAAAATAAGGAAGCTCTGTACACCTATGATTTCGGGGACAACTGGCAGGTGAAAGTCCGGCTTGAAAAAATCCTTCCTCGAAAAGAAGGTGTAGAGTATCCCATCTGTACTGCAGGAAAAAGGGCAGCCGTACCGGAAGACAGCGGAGGGGTCTGGGGCTATGAAGAGATGCTGGAGGTCCTGAAGGATTCTGAGCATGAGGAATATGAAGATACTGTGTTATGGCTGGGGGATGATTTTGACCCCGAATACTTTGACCCAAAAGATGTTTCTTTCTGAACCGCAAACGCTTCCGAACCCGGATGTACACCACAGTTTGAGGTTTTTTTCTTTTTTCCTGTTTTGAGACTTAATTTGGTGAGCTGTTAAAATATAAGGCGCTGTTAAAATATAGGGCAGATAAGCAGATAAAGCAGTTTATTTCTTTTTAATCAAAGAAGTCGGGTGAGATTTTTTGAGCACAGTATCACCAGAAGGGAAATTTTGCCAGAATTGCAATACTGGCAGAGAAAAAAATAGCAGGTTTTCTAAAGAATTACATAATTGATAAAAAGATGGCTACAGATGAAGTGGTTTATCAGCTCGAAGAAGGTAAACTGGAAGGTGTCTACTCCGATGAAATGTTTTTTTCAAATCTGGTGCAGTCCGAGCATGGTTTCCGGTTCGACATGACCACTGTCACCCGTGAGAAAATATACATCCTGGATTCGGATAAGAAAAGAAGTGAAGTTAAAAAAGACTTCAATGGGTGAGCGTATTTCGATACGAGCTGGCAGAACGCAAAAGTACCTCAGCAGTAACCGGAATAATGAGGCTGGTCTCATCGACTGTCCGTGACCATCAATGGAAGGAGTTGCTTACGGAGTATATGATGTGCAGCTCGAAAACAGCCAGCTAAGCTGGAAAGAATAGCAATTGCTGTACAGGGATATGCCAGCGGAAAATGATAATTATCGTCCGGTTGTTTTTGATGCAAAAATAAGGTTTTATCTGGAAAACGGAAAATTGAGGTTTGAATACATTCCTGCGTACTATGATTTCCAGCCAGACAAACTTACAAGAACGTTATCTAAAGACCAGTATCCTCCTTTTGTGACAAAAGAGCGGTAAAAACTGCTTTTTTTGATAAGGGAAAACGACCCTGTCAAGAAGTAGCTTCCACTAAAACGAGAGTTGAAACTCTTCAGGTGGTCCCATGAAAATTATCAGTGACCTTTATTTGTGAGCAAGATCCACTAAAACAGGGAATGAATATTTCCCAGGTTTCTTCGGTAATCCGAGCTTTTCTCTTATCATATACGGAGAGCTTCTTAAGTTTTAAAGTAGCAAATAACCAAAAAAGAAGACCAGAATATTGAAAAATCCGGGTAACTAAAAGAATTTTTAGAGCACTTCCTTTATCCTGAAAATGATTCCTGAGGTATGGCGGATTACTTTGTTCTATACAATTATGCTCTATAGAATTCTATAGGATATTATATGACAGCTACAACTACGATAAGTTAAGGTATGCTCGGCGGCTAGAAATTTGTCAGATAGTGTCTTATAATCCTGTAGTTGAGCGGCTAATCAGGACAGCATATGATAAGGAGCCGTTTAGTGAACAGAAAATTGAAGGAATAGAAGAAAGCCTGAAAGATATCAAAGCAGGAAGAGTTATAGCGAAAGAAAGCAAAAAATCATTAGGCATTCAAGAGAAATGATGTACACTGTTGAATACACTTTACGTGCGATCAAAGACATCAGCAAATTCCCGCCTGAAATTAGAAATAAATTTTTCATGCAATTGATGGAATCAAAGAAGACCCTTATTTGCATGTCAAGAAGCTTAAAACTCCTGCTAATTCTTCTGTGAATTCTTTGATAATTGGAGAATATAGGGTAATGATGTCAATTAAGGATTTGAAGCTTATTATTCTGGTTCTGGGAGCTGCTGGAAATCGAAGTAAAGTCTACAAAAAGTTTTGAAAAATCTGTTTTTACAGCTATTACATTCACAAATCTATTATTTAATTATTGCTTCATGGATTTAATTACTGTTTTCAGGGGAATAGTTCAGGCCTTTTCTAGCCGAATAATAGAATTTTTACCCTATTCGAAAGATCCCTGACGATAATTCTCAGTAATTTCAAATGGCGATGAAGTCTATTTTATACGTATCTCAAGACCTTTTATGTTCACAATTCTGTCTATTTCAGACTTGTTTTCACTAAGGATATAGCTCATTTTTTCATGAGCTATATTTGCCAGCCAGGGTTTGCCATTTTTATAAAAGCTTAAATCCTCGGGAAAATTTTGCTGCACCCATGCATATAATGAATTTGAAACCTCTTTTATTATTTCCCTAGCTTCCGGGTTAATGTGGTAATGATAAACATATGCAGTTCTTCCGCACGCCAGTTCTGTACCTGCCCATTTCGATTGCTCTTTCATTTCTTCTAAATGTGGATTTAGCTTTTCCAATACGGATTTACCTTTATCGTTTAGGTCAATTTCTTTGCGTACAACGAGAATAAATTCGTCACATATATCAAAAGCCAGGTCTATCAAATGCCAGTAAACATCACTTTTAGGCTCAGAATCAATAATAATCATTGAGTTTCCCTCCCATATAAATTCATTTATAGCATCATACTATGCAAATATGATTATATCACTAATTGTTTATTTTTTGTAACTATTTAGGGTATAGTTAACGGCGCTCTCTTGAGCGCCGCTATAATACCCTCCAAAACAGGTAATCCGTTCTTTCTAATTGTAGAGATGTAAGCTCTAATTCTGCAGAAAGCTTCCGCTCCTTGTATAGTTCTGAAAGTTCCTGATATTTTCTGCTGTAATTTCATCATCCTGATATCTCTTTCTGCTTGATTATTCTCAAACGGAACTTTCAAATCTGTCAGGAATCTCAGAATATTTTCTTTGTGTTCTATAAACCTATCTAGCAGATTCCTTGCTTTTGTTTTTGGATTTTTTCCACGTTTTCCTTTCTTTTCAGGATTTAGAGATTGTGGATTTTCTTCAATTCCTTTAATTATGATAGCATCGAACCTTTCTTCCAATGCTTTAATTTGCTCAAAATCCAGTTCTTTGACTTGATCCTTGCATTCGTCGGTATACTTTTTCATCTCAGTGAGCAATTCATTCATTTCTTTAGCCCACTGCTGTTTATAGTTCTCTTCAATTCCAGTAAGTTCTCTCTGTAAATGAGCATTACAGAGAGCATGATCACAGTCATAAACGTTGTAAGGTTTCCATCCGTCGTGAACTGCTACTCCCTTAAACTCCGGAAGAATACCCATAGCGTCTATTGCTTCTGCTCCTCTTTTTGAGTGAGGTAAATAACAGGTGTATTTCTCATTAGAAGCTACATGAAGCCAGTGTCTTTTTCCTTCAATCTTCATACCAGTTTCATCAAAATTGATTACAGGCGAGGCTAATAACTTCTCTCTAATAACGTTTTCAAATTCCTCTAAATTCTGGAAACATTCTCTTTCTGCTCTAATTATCGTAGCAGGACAGATTTTTATTCCCATTATGTCCTCAAAAAATTCGGAAATTCTTTCATAGGGGATAAAATGGTGATTTTTACAGTAAATAGCTGAAGCTAAAATATTTGGACCATACTGAACTGGATATTTAACTGATTCAGGAAAAACAGCTTTATTTATTTTTCCACAGTAAGGGCAGGTCTTTATCTGACTTTTGTGTTCTGTAACAATCAGATTTACAGGAGGAATATCAAAGACCTGTCTTTTCTCATAGGCTTCAACTTCAACATTCTCAAGAGTATGGCCACATTCTTTGCAGCAACTCAAAGAATGTTCTATTACCTACTCAGGATGATCAACCATTTCAAGAGTTGTTCCTGGATGACCATCTTGACCTCCAGGTTTTTTGCCACTCTTTTTACGGAGACTCTTGGGGTTAGGTTTCTCCTTGATAAAAAAATCAGTAGAAGGAGGGCGACTGCTGTTACGACTGTTTTGGTTTAAACGAGATTCTAATACCTTTACACGTTCTTCGAGTTCAGCAATACGAATAGATTGTTCTTCTATGATAGTCTCAAGCCTCTGGATTACAGAAATTACAGCTTCAGGACCAGCGTCATAAATGATAAGAATCTCTTCACGTGTAAGCATAATAACGAAAGGAAATAGGATTCAATTTATATGCAATTTTTCCTCGAAAAGAGGAAAAATTGTAGCCTTTCAAAGGCTCTACCTGAATAGTTACTATTTTTTTTAAATTATACAGGGATATTCTGGCAAAAGGCAATATATCCGTATAAAATTATTTTGTCATTAAGTACTTAGTTGTTAAGTACATAACTCTTAATATTTCTTATTTATTTTTGCTTGTTTTTATTTGTGTCAAAAATAAATCTAAATGAAACCAAAACCTAAAATAACTTCAAAAGCTATTATTTGTCAGGGTGAAAATTTATGACCAGCGAACTCGAAACTCCTGAATGCTGCCCTCGATTTGACCCCGCCCCCTGGGACGGAAAACTCTTTGAATGGGACAATAAAAGGTTCATCAAGGATTCGGTTACCACACAGTTTTTTGCACCTCTGAATTTTGGAGAAGTAATAATGAGGATGAACGAAAAAGTTGCAAGCGCTGGAGCGGAAATGCCTGACTGGCTCTGCCTTTCGGATCACACTTCGGAAAGCAGTATGGACATTTATCTGGCTGTTGATAGAGAAGTAGCCGGAGCTGAAAACGTAACCCTGAGTGGAAAGTTTCTGACCAGAGCATACGAGGGAGATTTCGAAAAAACAGGGGAATGGTGTGCGGACTTTGAAGGTTACGCAAAAAGCCAGGGTCTTGAAATTAAAAAATGGTATATGTGGTACACTACCTGTCCGGCCTGCGCTGAAAAATATGGAAAAAATTATGTGGTGGTTGTTGGAGAAGTGCAGTAAATCTTTAACAATAAATAGATATCTAACAGACTGTTTATTTAAAATCTGTCCGTTTACTGGAACTAACTATTTATTGCAAACCAGACTGTTCATTGCAAACAGGACCGTTTATTGTTAACTAAACTGTTTATTGCAGACCTGATTGTTTATTCAGAGAACTTCAACTTAAAAACGGTTAAAACTATTTTTTTCAATATTATAGGGCCTGCATCAGTAACAAACTGCCTTTTCGTTCAGGTGTCATCTCTCTGCTGTGTGATGACCGCTTTCATGATGAGAACTTTTTGCCTCTTTGCGAACTTTCATAAACAATAAGGTACAATAATAATTTGGGGGAATTATTGTGTCTAAAACCATGAAAATTGTAGGTCTAGCCTTAGCAACAACAGGACTCGCTTATGCTGTAAAAAAATTCATGCATAAGGAACATCGTTCAGACTGGCATAAAGTAAAAGTAGAAGGAGAAGCAGAAAAAAGAACCGGTACAAGGTACGGTTCTAATCCGATTAAATATTAAATCGAGTATAAATTTAAGTTTTTTAATAAATTTGAGTTTTTTACTTTACTTTTTTACTTTATTTTTATTATTTTACTTTTTAATCTATTTTTCTTCATCTTCCTTTTTAACTTTATTTTAATTTATTTTGTATTATTTGAGTACCAGTTAGATATCTGGACTTAATCTTAATCTTCAGCCTTTTCTCTCGAGGGCTGCTCACCTGGTTCGCAGGCTTTCACAATTTATCTTTTTATACCTTATCAACCTGGATATTGAATGCAGCAGAATTCCTGTAAAAGACATAAAGATCCCTGTAAGAGTTAACAAAAATATCCAGATTGCGGACCCCAGATCAAAACTTCCACCCGGATAAGCTGTCATTATAAGATTAAGGCTCATATTCAGCCCTCCTGCCATAAGAATAAAGCCTGGCAGAGTGAAAAAATATAGAGGCTTATCAAATTCCATACCGTTAAAAGTTGTAAATAGATTACTCATTCCATTTCTTATAGGGTTTACCGCCGAGCGGCTTACTTCACGCATTTGAGCTACGTTTTGAATCATAAAATCGCCTTCCAGATATTTGATAATTGTTGAACACCCTTATTGGACCAATTTTTTTGGGATGAAGATACTTCATAATATAAAAACCCATCTGAAAGAAAAGACCAGAGTAAAAATACATAGGCTGGAAAAGCAGAGGAGTATGTAAAATATGGAAATTCTTTGCCCTTAATCCATTTTAAAAATTATCAATAAACCGGAGCTTTTCCTTAAGAAAAGTTTACTTTTCTGAACTGAAAAACAGGCTACTCGGTTGTAATAAAGGTGTGGTTAACCGTCTAACCAGGCGTCATTTATAATCAGCCGGTTTAACTCCCAGCCACATTATAAAATAACTACATTATAAAATAACCACATTATGAAATAACCACATTATGAAATAACCGCACTATGAAATAACCAAGCTATAAGAACGTGAATTATTTTTTCTCCTGACCTTTTCCTGTATTTTTCCTGCTTTCTTTGCCTCTTCGCTCTTTTACCTGATCCCGGTTTTTCTCATCACCTTTTTCTTCTGGCTTTTCCCCTGCCTTTTTACTTCTCCTGACCTTTTCCTCTCTCTTCTCTCTTCCCTGCTCTCCTGTTCTCTTTATTATCTCAGTTGTAGGCTCTTTCCGCGTCCAGACGCTCTTCCTCGGTTCCGGCTTTTTCTCTTCCATTTCTTCTTCCTCGTCTTCGAGGCCGATTCCGAGTTTGGAGCTTACGGCATTTCTGGCTTTTCTTGCGTCTGCATGTTCCGGATCGATTCTGATGGCTCTCTCAAGGGCTCCAAGGGCTTCTTCGTCCTTATCCAGTCCTGAAAGAGCAACACCTTTACAGTACCAGGCGTCGGCAGAATCTGGCTTTATTGTGATAGCTTTATTACAGGGATCAAGTGCTTTTTTGTATTTGCCAAGCCTGAGGTGTACCATTGCTTTTCCGGTCCATGTCTTTGCATTATCAGGGTTTATTTTGAGAGCAGAGTCATAGGCGATTATGGATTCAACCGGCCTGTCCAGGCTGTAGAGAGCAAAGGCTTTTCCCTCCCAGGCTCGTGCCATATTCGGTTTTATTTTCAGGGCGGCATCATAAGCCTGTATGGCTTCTTCATATCTTCCAAGGGCAGAAAGAGCAGAGCCTTTCGCGTGCCATGCACCTGCAAGCCTGGAATTGGAAGCAAGGGCTTTTTCAGAAGCTTCAAGGGCTTTTTCTTGCTGACCGAGCCTGCAGAGAACTGAAGTTTTCAGGTTCCAGGCTTTGTCGCTGTCAGGTTTTATTTCAAGCAGCATGTCAAAAGCTTTCAGGGCATCTTCTTCTCTGTTAAGCTGGAGGAGCACGAAACCCTTTTCATAGATGTAAGACGGGTTTTTGGGGTCTATCTCAAGGGCTTTTTCAAAGGATTCCAGGGAATCCCTGTACATTCTGTGCTTCAGGTACACCGAGGCTTTTCCCGCCCATGCGCCTGCATCATCAGGGTTTTTCTCAAGGGTTTTTTCATACGGTTTGAGGGACTTATTCAGGCGGTCATAGACTGTCTCACCAGCATTATCAGCCCTTTCCGTAGCTTTTCTTCCTGTCTTTCCGGTTTTACCTGTTTTATATGCTCTATCAGGTTTTCCTGTCTTTCCTGCCCTGCCTGTTCTGCCGGGTCTATCTACCTTTTTTCCTCTATTTTCATCAGAATCATTTGCCATAGTATCGGTCCCATTTAATTGTTCTGGAGTGGTATCTCGTAAATGAAAATCAGTAAATGCCCAGCCTCCCCTGAAGGGCGTATTCTCTGGTTTATATTTCGGGAAATCTTATTTCAAACTCCGTTCTCTTATTTTAAGCTGATCCTGTTAGTCATCTAAATAATAATTCTGAATTACTGATCAGAAACTTAATCCTCAGAAAGGACGAACCCCTTTCACATGTATATCTGATCTCTTCATCCTTTTTCATTTAAATAGTATTCATTAGACTGGAATTTATTGCTGATAAACTGGAATTTATTGCTGGTAAACTGGAATTTATTGCTGGTAAAATAGTCACCGCAACGATAATCATATGAATCTTACATGAATCCCGGCAGAATAGAAGCTTTTGTTCTGAGCCCGGGCATCAGGATCATTAAAGGTATTGACAAAGTCCATGCAGTTACGGGAGGCTTTTATCAGAATGGGCAAATATCTAATTTTATCAAGCCCACAATTGGTGAAATAAAAGAACTGGTCCTGATTATGTCGCGCCCGTGTACCGACTGGCCGGAAAGCAATAAACAGGTTTACTGAAGAGATGCCGGCAAAATTTCTTTCCCGGTACTGCCGACACTGCTATATTTTTCTGGCTGATGCCGCTAACTTTTAAAATGCTAAAGTTTACGATGGCAGAATACAGGTTGATTTGAAAAGAAACAGGCACGTTAAACACGATTATTATTTGAACAATATTCCCCTATTCATTATAAATTAATTTTTTTCAAGACAAAACATTATTTAATTTTATTATATTAATGACTTTATACGGGCACTTATGTCCATACATGTTTTATGTTCCCTGTCCGCTGAAAACTATGGAAATTATTAATCAAAACAGACTAACGTTTTCATTAAAACGAAAGAGTTAAATACATCACATGTATAATATATATCATCTGAATAATAACTCAGGCGGGTTTCTGGCATATTGCCCGTGTGAGTACCAGCAATACAACCTCCGTGGCAGGGAAAAGGGTTCCACTCCTTACCTTCTCCCTGCCAGCATAAACTTTTTTAATAATATTTAATAAATGATCTTTGAAAAGGAGTCAAAAAGTAATAATTATCTTCTGGATTAAATATTTGCAGAGATCCCCAGATAGTTGTTTTAAGTTATTGGGTTTTATTACCTGCAGGCTATAAAAAGTTAGAACTGGAAGCGAATCAATCAAATATATTTTTCTGAAAGACAGACATGTAAACGATCCGCGTAAATAGATAGAAATAAAAAATCCGGAAAAAGTAGAGAAAAAAATAATAAATAAGGTTTCGGGGGCTCTCCCTTTTACAGGCCTGAATAAACTTTTTTCTGTATCTCCTTTATTTCGTGAAGTTTTTCTATATTTTCACTGGTCTCTGCAATATCTGTAAATTTAAAGCTTTCAAGAGCCATTTCCGCAACAATAGGGGAATTGGTAAGGGCTTTTTCTTCAGCCTGTATTTTCAAGCTTTCAAGAGCCCACTGGCTCTGGAGTGCAGCCTCACGGAGACCCTTCTTTAAGGCGATCTTTCCCGTTTCTTCAATAGAAAGGGCTACGGAACTCAGGGCTTCGTCAAAGTATTTTTCTGCAGCAAGCCCGCCTATTTCTTCAAGCAGCAGAAGAGTGTTGATGGTTTCGGTTTCCAGTTTTTCTGCAGCTTCTTTTTTTCCTGCTTCTCCAAGACAGGTTACTGCATTAAGCAGAGCTTCTTCCATACCCTGTCCCGCTGCAGCAGCTCCTATGTCTTTTAAGAGCAGGGAAAAAGCAAACAATTCTTCACGGTCTTTGTTTTCAGGATATGAAAAGTTCCATATTTCCATTAAGGTTGTGGCAGCTACTTTTGAGCCCGCTTCCATAGAGTTTGATGCTGCTACTTTCCCCAGTTTTCCTGTTGCTACTGTTGCTCTGTTCAGAGCCATCACATGTCCTTTTTTTGCAGCTGCTTTTGCCAGTTTTCCGAGGGCAAGGACTGAACTGATCGTAACAAGTTCCATACCTTCCTGTGTAGCCGCCTGTGCAATATCCGAAATCGACAGGATAACTCTTGCAGCATCTGCCTCTTCATTTTCAGAAATGAAACCTTCTGCAATTCCTGTAAGGGAATCAAGGGCCTGGAAAACTCTGCTCTCGTTTCTCTCCTCAACTGAGGATATGCCTGCATCGACCGCCTCTGCTTCGTTTAATGTGATCATTCTTTTTGCCCCTTTTTGTCAGTTTATGTCAATTAAACCTTTAATCCTGTTTTCCTGCACATTTCACACCGTTAAGTTTATTTTTTGCTGCAGGTGTTAATTTATATATTTTACACAGCAATAAATTCTTAGGCCGGATTGAACTGTTGCAGGGGTATTTCCTGGCTTTACTCTATGAAATCCGATGATTATTATTTTTGCTATTTTGTAATGAAGATTCTTAAATTGAGAAACTTTTAAGATATGAAGCCGCTGATCGGCTGAAAGGCCATTTTTTTATCATGGGCAAAAAGCTGTTTAAAGTTCAGCAAGCATGTTCCGGTAAAAACCATGAATTGAAATTATGGATAAAATTTTACTGAAAAAATTTTACTGAATAAATCTCAAGAAATAAATTTTAATTGATAAAATTTTGCAGAATGGATCTTATCGGATAAATTTCACAGAATGAATTTTATTGAATAAATCTTACTGTAAAAATCTTACGGGGAAAATTAGAATTAAGGTTTGATATCTGTTTTTTAAGGCAATTTTCTCACTCAAAGGATTCAGCTTCATGGATATATTCAGACCCATTAAAAGTTTCAATAGAAAGCTTTGTCATGAGCATATAGCTTACAAGAAACTTTTCCCCTGGTTCAAGCATCATGGTTCCAAGCGCATTGGAAGCCTTTATAATAATATCCTCAAAGTTTCTGAAGTCTGTATCCGAGAAATGCTGGCTGGTAAAAATAGGAGTGTGCTGAAAAGGTCGGATCTCTCCCCTGTGCTCCATAAGGTGTGCCAGGGTGCCCTGGAGTTCTTCAGTAAAAATGGTCGGCTCCATCTCCTGAATGGATGAAAAAATGCCTGATCCTGCGGAAAAGATCCCGCCGTTTTCCGGAACCCTGATTATTTGCTGCCCGGATGTCTCTTTTCCTATGGCTCCTATGGCAAGAGTAGACACAAGGGATTCCCTTTTCAGGTTATGGAGGGAGGCAGAGTTTGTAATCTCTCCGAGGTATGCAACTGCAATCCTGACTGCTGCTTCCATCTCCTGTCCGACTGCGGACTTTCCGACTGCACAGAGAGAGTAAATAATGCTCAAACCGGCATTAGACATTTTCTGCTCTCTTGCAACCTCAGCCATCCTCCCCAGCGATACCAGGGAGATCAGAACTCCAAGCTCCATTTTTTGAAGAGCAGCGGCGTTTCCAATATCTCTTATACTGATTATGGTCCTTTTTGCGTCAGGCTCAAGCCCCTGATTTATATACTTTGTTCCCTGATCTGTTAAAAAATCTATAGACCTCAATACTCCCAGTTCATTATTATCTTTAACAGAACTCAAGCCAAGGTCTATTGCCCTGGATTCGTTTAAAATAGACATTCAGAACACCCCATTTAGATTTCTTATTATCAGGCAGGTAATCCCCGGTGTGAGATTGCCTTACGGCATTCAAACCCTGCTCTCGTAAAACAGGTCAAGTTTTTCAGATGCTCGTATGAGTTTTCGCCTGGAATGCTTCATTCGGGACTCGAAATACTTATCAATCGTTATTGGTAAATCTTCTCTTCCCTCTGAAATTCTTATTCAGCTTTTCTTCCAGTTTGTTTAGATCCAGACTCTCAAAATGCATGAGAGCTACTTCAGCTATGATGGATGCATTCATGAGATAGCGGTCTTCTGCATCGAATTTAATCGTCTCAAGGGAGTAAACCGCCTGAAGCAATGCCCTTTCAAGCCCCTGCCTGTCAGCGGCTTTTCCGAGATCCCCAAGTAAGCGGGCACTGGTACTGGCAGTTTCTTTAAGGTTTTTTTCAATTGCACCCTTTCCTATTTCCTGTAACAGAAGCTCGACATTCAATGTTGCATCTTCAAATTTCTGGTTTGCTGCAACTTTTCCTGTTTCCCCAAGTAAAGCTACCGTACTGTTTGCGACATCTCCCAGACTCTGATTTGTTAAGCTTTTTCCAATCTCCCCAAGAGCAAAAATGATTGCGATTATTTCTTTTCTGGTCTTTGTAAAGGCTGCGGTATTTCCCATTTCCCCAAGACACGAAGCTGCAGTTTTTGCCGGGATTTCCATCTTCTGCCCGGCTGCCGCCTTTCCAACTTCCCCAAGGGCAAGTGCAATGTTGACAAGAGCATTTTCCATTCCCTGTCTGCAAGCTTCTTTTGCAACAGGAGAAAAAAGTAGAATGGTATTCGTAACAACTATCTCTTGCCGTGCAAGAGCCGATGCTACCCCGATCTCTTTCATGTATTCAATTAACTTCCTGGTGTCATTTTCCAGTCCTTCATTTGCATATCTTGCTGCAAGCCCTGACAGGTAGTAAAGGATCTCGATTACACCGGCTTCATCTTTTTCTTCCACCGAAGCCAGCCCTATCTCTAAGGCTTCTTCTTCGTCAAGCGGTAGAATCCTTCATGCCCCCAGATTCTCTTTTGATTATGTATGGATATGTGAGGATATTAGCTTTGTCATAAATGGATAAGAAAGGTGCTGAAGAATTCTACTTTTTCCTCTTTTAACATATAATGAAAATGCCTGACCCTGTGAAATACTGCCTGATATATTTTTCAATGACATAATAATCAGAATTTTTCATTACCAAAAGTTTTAAATAGAAATATACGGTAGTAAGATACCGGTTGCTTACGAGTAAATCAAAGCCTCATTTCACACACACACGAGAATCGAAACGATTACTCTAGAAGGATAGGTTTCATCCCTTCTTCCTGTCCGTTCCTGACGTTGACTCGTGAGCAACTAACTTCCTTCATTTTTTCTTCAAAACTTTCTCTGGACCTGAGACTTAATCACAATCTTCCTGTTCTGCTTTTTCTCGTAATCATCAATTCCCTGCAGATAGAGCCTCAATTCTGCAAAGCCAGATATTTTTTAAATTGGAAGCCAATATTAAAGGGATAAAAACAGGATTCTGGAATAGGGGGAGCTGTATGGAAGATTCAACGCATATTCCATCAATTACAAAACAGGAAGAAATTGTCACACAGATGTGTATCTGCCCTGACTGTCCTTCATGGGTTGAAAGCGGGGAAAGAGGTGGATTCTGCCTGGACACGATATCGAAAAGCAAATACATAAGCGAAAAAAATGGATGCATATGCTCAGAATGTCCTATTGCAAAAAGAGTTGGGTTCGAGAATTCGTATTATTGTATGAGGGAATCGTCAGAGAAATAAACCAGTAACCTGTTTTCCAGGCCCTGAATAAGTTACTATCGGAAAGCGAAAGAAGGAACACCATAAATTAATTAGTGGGAAATAACTGATTCGGGCTCAAAAGCCCAGATCAGCTGATTTATACTTTTTTCTTAGAATACAAGTCCCAGGTCTTCGAGCTTCTTCCTTGCTCCGTCATATACCTGCATGTATTCTTCAGTTGGGGTAATTGTCTTTACGTCGTAGCATTCCTGGAAAGTCTTTCCTGCTGGTGCAGTTGCGTAATTCTTCTCATAAAGCGGCACAAGAGCATTGAGGGCCTTGTTAACTTCTGAGATTTCCATACCTGCAGTTGCCCTTGCTACTTCTCCCATCATCCTTGCTTCCATACCTGTTGTCTTGTCAGTCACTACACCCTTTGCGGATGCCACACCTGATAGGATTTCCCTTCCAGATGCCGTGTCTGTAATAGACTGTGCTGAAGCTTCGAGGAGACACATCTCAGTACACGGACCTGCGCACGGGTAGTACTGGTTTCCTGAGAGCATATCCGTAAACTCTGAAATAGTTGCACATGCCCATCCTGCAATGGTCAGAGTTTCCCTTGTGTTGGTCGATCCCCAGCGGATGTGGACAGGCCCGTCAAGGTGCCAGCTTGCACTGCTCATAACAAAAGCGTTGATGTGTGTTGCAATGTCAACAATTGTTGTTTCTTCAATGCCGCCTGCGTATCCTCCGAAGATCGGCATCTGTTCGTCCATGATAATGTCGCTGTTTCCTTTGTAGTGTGCGATTACTGCAATGGCATCAAGGTCGATCTTGAGTTCATTGAGCTGTGACACTTCGTGGCTGTCTGATGAGATCTGGCCTCCCATGCAGTCAGAGGATATATTTCCCTGAGCTGACAGGGAAGTCTCTGGTCCCTATATGCCCATTCCCGGGCGTCCTGCCATAGCGCATGCCTGCTTTATAAGGCGTGTTTCTGTCTTTGCTGCGAGGACTTCGTAGGGGCTTCCTGGAATCGGAGCTTTTCCACGCACTGATGTCATTACACCGTCTACAATTGTGTCCACTTCTCTCTCAAGAGCGTAGCTCATGTGTACTGGCATGAAAACTTCTTCAGAGATTGGAGACCCGGTAGGACCGCCCTGAACGATCGGTTTCCTCTTGTCGCCAACACTTCTCTTCCTTACGTTTACTGCATCCCTGCCAGTACCGAGTGTGAATTCTTTCTGGACGTTGTTGATTGCGTCCCAGATTTCGTCTTCGGTATACTTTACGATCCTGTGAGTGTCCGTACAGTAGATACCACACTCAAGGAGCATCTCAAATCCTGCCTGGAAGAGCTTTTCCATCATGCCCTTGTCTGTTGGGACAAACTCTCCTTTGAAGTCAAGCCCGTACTTCTGCTTGAGCTCCATTGCTTTCATAGGGATCTTCATAAGGTCCCAGTCGTCCTGGGTGCACTTCTCTCCTACTTTTGCCCTGTCGTAGAAGTCGTAGCAATCAAATGATTTTCTGAATGTCATGTGCTTTTGCCTCCCAGGTTTATTTCATAATGTTAAGTGCAACTTTTGCAGCTTCTGCAGCATTTTCTGCGGTTGCGTCCGCACCGATTTCATCAATCCATTTGTCGGATACAGGTGCTCCTCCGAACATGCATTTTACGCTGTCCCTGAGGTTTTCTTCCCTGAGCCTGTCCATGAGGTCTTTCTGGCCAAGCATGGAGGTGGTCATAAGGGCTGAGCCAACAAGAATGATTTTCTGCCCCTTGCGCTTTGCAGCCTCTTCAATAACAGTCTCGTTAAGGACGTCTACTCCAAGGTCAAGGATATCAAACCCGTTTGCTCCGAGCATGGTTGTAACAAGGCGGTGACCGATATCGTGGATGTCTCCTTCTGCAACAAAGGTGATTGCAAGCCCGGTTCCTTCCTCTCCTTCTACTCTGGTCTTCTCAAGCTCGGGGGTAAGGATTCCCATTGCGCTGCTCATGGCTTTTCCGGACATCATGATCTGAGGCAGAAAGATCTCTGCAGCTTCGAACTTGTCACCGATAATCTTCATTCCTGGGGAAAGGCCCTTTGTGATAATGTCAAGAGGGGAAATTCCTGCATCCAGGGCTTCCTGAGTCAGCTTTGCGCAGCCTGCGATGTCCTGAGTTACGATCGCATTGGTTAACTTGTTAAATATTTCAGTATTTGTCATCCCATAATCACTTCTTTCTGTTTTCCAGTCCTTTTTTGTACAGGAAATTTCTCTATTAGCCGGCTATCGGAATCTCTTTACCGTTTATTAATATAAATAAATTTCTATCGAATCTAATAACTATATATAATTTACCCCCGAGAAATGCGGGAAAATGGATTCACATGTAAATAATATTCGGTGAATATAAAAATAAAATAGTATAAAACCTGAAGTAAATAATTTTTTTGAGAAATTGAAAAATAGCCGCAGGCCGTGCAGATCTGGTAATAAAGCTTCGCGTTAAAAGAGTTCACCTGAAATAGGCGAGAAACATGATGAATGATGCAATGTTCAGCAAAAACCCGAATACACTTGCTGTAAGCCCTGCCTGTGCAGTTGAGTCCCTGCTTTCTTTGAGGCGTGATCTGGCAAGGACAATCCCTGCAAGGGCAAATGGTATTGCAAAGGATGTAAGGAACAGGCTGCCTATCCCGACCCAGAAAGAAAGAGAAATAAATACGCTGATCAGCCCGAAAAAAAGGCTCAAAATTCCTTTAATGCCAGAATCCCCGTTAATACTGTTTCCCCCTGTTGCTGCTTCTCTCCCTGTTGCAGTATGGTTAATCTTAAAATCCCTTAACAACGGATATATTGTTTATGTGTTCGAGGCAGGTACTTTTTCCAGGACAGGTTTTTGTTTTTCACTCCCGGTCGCTTCCGGATTTATTCAATTTTGACTCCAACCTTTCCGCCCTCAATTTTCCACTCATAACGCTTCAACTGCAGTGAATCATTAAGGCACTCACCTGTCCTTACATCGAACTTTCTGCCGTGGCAGATGCACGTCAATATAAATTCTTTAAGCGTGCCCCTGTCCATAGGGCATTTCGCATGAGGGCAGAGATTTGTGAAAGCATGAATTTCGCCTTCAGCCTTAAGGAGTAACACATTTCTGCCCCCTGGTTGAACGCGCAGAAGATTTCCTTCTTTCAGACTGTTTTCTTCAGCTGCAAAAAACCAGGGAGGCTCAAAATCAGAATTCGAGTTTTTTTCAGGTACTTTTTCAGAAGACATATCACCAACCGCCAGAAACCGGAATTGCGAGATTAATTCCATTCCCGGTCTCTTTTAATCCCGGAATTCTTTTCTTTCCAGTTAATCATTGGACTGGCCACGTATAAGTTTTGCTGAACTCAAATAAAATGAAATTAAAGAAATAAAGAGAATAAAAAGCGGACTGAGGCAGAGGGAGCAGAAAGAATAAAAAGAAAGGAACGAAAAACGAGTAAAAAAGAGAAAAAAACGAGTGAAAAGAAGAACGGGTGAAAAGAAGAACGAGTAAAAAAAGGAGAAAAAGAACAAGTAAAAAAGATCGAAAAAAGAACAAGTAAAAAAGAAAAAATTAGAGAATTTCGATTTTTAATTTGACTCGGGTGCTCGACTCAGGTGCTTAATGGAGATTCCCATCCTCATTGAGGATTTTCAAAAGCTCTATTATCGAGTACGCTGCCCTCGTAATGCCCATACTTCTCCTGTCCGTATCCGTGCCTGCAATATACAGGTTTTTGACCGGAGTCCGGATATCCGAAAATTTTCCATTAATTGTGACTGCGGCTTTTTCAGGAATCATGATCTGCTCATGCTGCATGTCAATGTATTTTTCAATATTGGGAAGGGCGCGGAAAATTGTGTCATAGGCTTTTTTAAGCTCATGTTCTTCTGTCTGTTCCGAGTCTATCACAAAAGAAAAACCTACAAGCTGCTTATCTTTAGGGGCAAGGGAAGGGTCATAATTGCTGATAGGCATTGCCCAGTAAGCAAAATCCTTGAACCATATCTCTGAGCCCGTATATTTGAATTCGGGAAGCTCCTCTTTTAGCCCGAGCCAGATTGTAAGGCTTTTGGTGTGAACAATCCCTTTCAGCTCTTCGATATAAGCTTGCGGCAGATCCTTAATGAGTTCCGGGAGGTCGGTTGCAAAGCCTGTATAGATAATCAGGTCAGCCAGATAAATATCGTCTGCTTCCACTCCATAAACCTTCTCGTTCTCTACCAGGATGCCCGTCACTTCGCATTCGGATTTTATTTCCACGGTATCGGGGAAGGAATAAAGAATTGCATTTAAAAGGGCTTTCAATCCTTTTCTCGGGTATCCCTGGGAATAGTTTACTTTGTTTGTGGCAAGCCTCTCAAGAGATGTGAACGGCTGGGCAACTTTATCCACACGGGCCTGCAGGGAAGCATGAAGGTGATATGGGAGGATTGATGAGAGGATAGACTCAGTTGACTGTCGTTTTTTGTGCTCGAACTTGCCTATCATAGCATCAAACTGCTCCTGCGTAATGCTGTCCCTGACAAAACTGCTGCCAGAGAGAACACGCTGTGCAGAGGTATCTTTCATCGACTTTCCCGAAAGAAAACCCGAGATCGTATCCACAAAGTCGTAGGTATCTTTACATAGGTTCTTTGGGAGAAAATCATAAACCGACTGGTCCGAAAGGTCTATCCCGAAAGATGAAAGAGTAAGGGCTTTCGTGAGGGTCTGTGAAAGGATAAGCCTGTCTTTCCTTGGGAGTACATCAAAAGTCACGAAGTCCTTCAGGTTCGAAGGAACTTTGGTTAAACCGTTTTCAGTTCTTACATAATAATAACCGTAGTCCTCAAACACAGGGAGGAAGTCAAAATAATTATCCATCAGTCTTGGTAGTGGTCCCTCTATCAGATGGGTTATTGCATGTGCTCCGGTGTCAACCTGATAGCCGTCTACCACATAGCTGTTGCAGTTCCCCCCTAGATGCTCTCCTTTTTCAAGAACAAGGACTTTCTTTCCATGCTTTGAAAGCGTCAGCGCAGCTAGAAGCCCGCTTACTCCAGCTCCGACAACAATTACATCATATTTCTTCATTCCCTAAACTACCTCTATTTTTTCCATGAATCGTTTAAGTTAATGCATTAATGCATCATATGATCTTAACTCACAATATTCTCTGTATGTGCCGAACATATTTTTAACAAAAATTATCTTCAAAATTTTAATAAATTATTTTAAACAGGGGGTTATGTTTGGAATTCTTTTATATGTAATTTATGATTCAAAGAAGATAACTTGATATCTTCTTTCTATCTGTAGAAGTAGTATAGAGAGAAAAATAGTATTTAATATTATTCCGAATGCTGGAAATTTTCATAATTCGGCTTTTTTCCTGAACTTTGTCTTAAAAGTTTTCCTGAACTTTGTCTTAACAGATTACTGATCTGAAAGTTTTTCAGTGCTTATTTTTCTTCAGGGCGCAAAACAGTAAAACTTATTTTCTCAGGATATGCTCATAAAAAGTATATTTTTGTATTTTGTTGTAAATATCATATCAGGGAGAGTTGCCGGTTAAGAGGGAACTATCTGGATTTAATTTAATATTTATATGTTTCTGTAAGAATCCTCTGAATTAACCGATTGATTACTGATGTTTATTATGTGTATGTTAATGAGGCTTATTGATGTGTATATTACTGATATTTATTGATGTTTACTGATGTGTGTATTTTAGTGAGGTTCTGATGCTATGACTGGGAAAGAAGATGAATACGAATTCGAAAAAACAGAAAAAAGCTCATCACTCGATGAAGAATCTACCGGTTCGGAAGTAAATGAACAGAAGGAAAGTTACCTAGACATAATTAACATCATCGGGTCTTTAATGCAGGATGAAAATTATTCTCTTAAAAACGAGAGCATTCTAACCATAAGTAAAATATTATCTTTCCTCAATAAGGAAATATACGAAAACAAAAATTTTACTGAAGCATGCTGATTAAAGGCACGGTCCTCTATAAGACCGGCAAATATAACGGCGCAATAGATGCCTTTGACGGCGCTCTGGAAAGTATGTCAGAAAAGACGTCGGAAGAAAAACTGGATACATGGATAAAAAGCTATGGTATCAACTATAGATATGCACTGAAATTCAAGGCATTTTCCCTGTGCAAACTTGGAAGGTACAGAGAGGCTTTAAATGCACTTGACGAGATTTCAGCTATTTATCCTGAAGATCCCGAAATCGAATCACATAAAAACATGCTTCAAACTCTTGAAAACGAGAGGCTTATAAGAAGAACAGGTAGTATCCAGGATCAATCCCCAAAACATCCCGGCATCTGGGAGCGCAGAGGAAAATCTTCTTATAAACTGGGCAAATACGAAGAAGCAGTAAAGGAATTTGACAGATGTCTCGAGAGCAACCCGAAAGATGCAGATATCCTGCGGAATAAAGGTTCTGCCCTTTACATGCTTGGAAGGTATGAGGAAGCTATAGGGGCTTTCAATAAATCCCTCGAGCTCAATCCCCGAGATGCAGATGCCTGGAACTTAAAAGGCTCCACTCTTTATATGATCGGCAAGCCTGAAGAAGCTCTTAGAGCACTTGATAAAGCACTTCAAAGAAATCCAAATATATTTGAAGCCTGGTTTAATAAGGGGTCCATTCTCTTTGAACTTGGAAGGTATAAACAGGCGTTATCTGCAGTGGAAAATGCCTTAAGGATCAATGCTGAAGATATAAATGCCTTAAACCTCAAAACTTCAATCCTGTCCGGACTCGAACCGGATGAAAAATAACAGGACTCTGTCCTTCAAACAGGACTCTGTACTATAATTTGGTCTCTGTACTGTAATTTGGACTATGTATTATTATTATTATTATTATTATTATTATTATTATTATTATTATTATTATTATTATTGTTACTATTATTCTTGTTAACATTATTCTTGTTAATATTATTATTTATATTCTGGATCTCACCTAACACGAATTCAAAGATAATCTAACCTTAAATTTTTCTAAGTTCTGCAATTTCATAGAGGCGGAAAAATGAAGTACAGTACCGTTATTTTCGATTTTGACTACACACTTGCAGATGCCACATATGGTATTGTATCAAGTTTCAACCACGCATTCAGCAGGTTGGGCATTCCCGGACATGACTGTGAAAGCATAAAAAGAACTGTAGGTTTGCCTCTGGACGAAGCATTTGTACAGCTGACAGGTCATAAAGATGAAGCCCTGATAAATTGTTTTAAAACTTTATTCCGGGAAAAAGCCGATGAAATCATGTCAAAGAATACCAGGCTTTTTGAGGATACTGCAGGCACACTTCAGCGGTTAAAATATAATGGAATTTATACCGGAATTGTGACTACAAAATATCATTATAGAATAGATGAGACATTAAATATCCACGGCATTTCACACCTTGTAGATGTTATTGTGGGAGGAGAAGATGTTAAAGTTCCAAAGCCTTCTCCCGAAGGGCTTTTACTTGCAATTGGCAGCCTTAACTCGAAGATGAATGATGTGCTGTACATTGGGGACAGCCTTGTTGACGCTAAAACAGCTCTTGCAGCAAATGTAGATTTTGCTGCGGTGACCACAGGGACGACAAACGAAAAAGAGTTTTTACAGTATCCGTGCATAAAGGTATTAAATAATTTATCAGAACTTAAAGAGCTTATCAAAATCTGAAGGTTTTATCTTACTTTCTACAGGTTTCATCAGATTTAAAATGTTTAATTGAGTTTAAAGAATTTATCAGAACTTTTCAATCGAGAAGATAAGTGGATATAAACACATTCATAAAAATTCTAACAGGGCTTTTAAAGACTTAATTCTTCAGTTAAATAATAACTCTTCAGTTAAATAATAACAATACCATTTTTTTAATCAAAAACTGGTGAATCAGAGGTAATCCAGAGTGAAAATACACTGCATCCAGCACGTCAGGTTTGAAGTCCCTGGAACCATTAACGAATGGATTGAAGAGAAAAATCATCTCCTGTCAACCACTCATGCATACGAAAGCGAAAACTTTCCGGAAACCGGTTCATTCGATCTCCTTTTAGTCATGGGAGGGCCCATGAATATTTACGAGTATGATAAATATCCCTGGCTGAAGGAAGAAAAAAAATTTCTGGAAAAAGCCGTTTCGGAAGGAAAAGCAGTTCTTGGAATCTGTCTTGGAGCCCAGCTGCTTGCCGATGTCCTCAAGGCAAAAGTGTTTAAGAATGACTATAAAGAGATAGGATGGTTTCCCGTATCTGTTGTTAAGGATGGAAAATCTGAACTTTCTATCCTCGAAGGCATGCCCGAAAAATTCACTGCATTTCACTGGCACGGAGATACTTTCGGACTACCTGAAGGGGCAAAGCGGCTCTTTGAAAGCCAAGCCTGTAAAAATCAGGGGTTCATTTACGGGGACAGGGTAATAGGTCTGCAGTTCCATCTGGAAATGAGTGAACAGTCCATAAGGAATGTGATCGAAAACTGCAGGGATGAATTCGTAGAAGGGAAATACATCCAGAGAGAAAACGAAATGCTGGACAGAAAAGATTACCTTACAGAATCAAAGAAATTAATGTTCAGGCTAATGGATAATATTGAAAAAGCTATTATGCTCTAAATAGCCTTCTCGTCTTCCCTGAAAAAAGGCGCTCCTTTTTTCTCCCTGTCGGTTTCGGGAAGTATCTGAAAAAGCAGCAAAAACAATGAGGTGCCTGATAACAAAAAACAGCTCCAGGTACGCTTTATGTAATAATTCCAAAAAATTCTATTCGAAAATAGTAACCCTGAAATCAAGGAAAACTAATTTCCCTTCCTGTCTCCCTCGCCTTTCAGGGCCTCTCCACGATTACTCTTTTGCAGGTTCACACACCCTGCACTTCCTGTCTTTTCACCTTTTCCAGGTCTTTAAAAGCCCTTTTTCCAGCAACATCTTCTTCAGGGTTTCTTTAGATATGGAAAGGGTGTATGATGAGTCATGTTCCATGTTCCGCTGCTTTAAGCCAGGGCCATTTTTCTACAACGTCCTCTGCCGGGCCGGCCAAAATGGAACTTTTATCAACCTGTATGACCTGCCAGGAAAAGCCAGAGAAAACGTGGGCTTCCCGACATCCAGGATGATCTTCAGATGACTGGTCGGAACCATGAAGAAAATACCCGGTTCCGTGCTTGCAACATTTTTTGCATCTGAGCTTAGGGTACACATCCACTGCCCAGAAAGCATTTTGAGGTCATACCCAGTACAGACTGATCAGCGTTATTAAAATGAAAAATACACTGAACGTACCGATTATCACCTTGTTCTGCTGCATCATTTTGTGGTGCTGTATGATTTCATCTTGTTGCATATGAATCTTCCAGGCCAGATATCTTCGATAGCTACTCTTTTTGTCAAATTGACAAACCGGAATCCGCTATCCTATTTATGTGATTCAATAATAAAGACCTTTCTATTTCATTCAGGAAAAGAGCTTTTTTAATCACCTTTGCCGTCTTAATATATTGAAAAAGAAATCCCTGCTATTTTTCAGGCTCTCAATATATCGGAGCTATACTGCTTTTTTATTTCAATGCCACATTATATAAACTGAAGAAACCTATTTTCATAAAAAGGGAATCCAGAGTGGGAACGCGATGCCAAAAAGGTTAAAAGTTGCAAACCCGGCCCGTTGCATAGGCTGCTATTCCTGTATGATGGCCTGTGCAAGGACATGGTACGATACCATATCTGTAAAAAACAGCCGGATTGACATCCAGACAAAAGGCGGGATAGAAACTGCTTATGCTCAGATTGTCTGCCATGCCTGTGTGGACCCTCCGTGCATGAGAGCCTGTCCTCTTGGAGCACTGACCAAAAGGAAAGGAGGAGGAGTCAACCTCAATAGAGAAATCTGCGACGGCTGCGGAAACTGTATGGAAGCCTGCCTTGTGGGGGCTATTCACCTGGATGCTGAAAAAAAAGCCGTAATCTGCAAACACTGTGGCGTATGCACGAAATTCTGCCCCCATGATGTCCTGGAAATGATTGAAGTAGATGACAGCGGAGAAATAAAGGTTACTGACACAGGTCCGGTTGAGGAGACAGGCCCGGCTAGCCCCACTGCATCTCATAAGGAACTTTACGGAAAAGAGGAGTCCGGGGAGGAAAAATGACAACAGAGAGGTACGCCATTTCAGGTCTTACAAATGTACTCTATATTGACCTGAGCAGCCAGAGCTACCATATTGAGGAAAGGCGGGACCTCTATGAAAAGTATCTGGGGGGCATTGGAGTTGCTACAAACCTCATGCTTGAAGAGTATAAAGAGGGGATAGGACCTCTCGATCCTGAAATGCCAGTAATCCTCAGCACAGGGCCCCTCTCAGGCGTATATCCGACCTGCACAAAAACCGTTGCATTATTTCGTTCCCCCCTTAACGGAGAACTGGGGGAATCCTATGCGGGCGGCCACCTTGCCATGTCCATGCGTTATTCGGGATATGAAACTATTGTCATCAAAGGTGCTTCCAGGTATCCGGTTTATGTGGCAGTTCACGACGACAGGGTTACATTCAGGGACGCCTCGTCCATATGGCACCTGTCCTCGGCAATTGATGTAGGGAAAATCCTCCGTGAAGTTGAGCCCGGAGCTGGCAGGCGCAGTATTATCAGGATAGGGCCTGCAGGAGAAAGAGGAGTCACGTATGCGAGCGTTAATGTTGACACTTACCGCCACTTCGGGCGTCTGGGGCTCGGGACTGTTTTTGGGGCAAAAAAACTTAAGGCTCTTCTTATTTCCGGAAATAAAGAACTAAAAAGCCCTGATCACAAAGCCTACAGAAAAGCATGCAGCATGCTTTATGATACGATAGTGAAAACGGGGTTGACTGAGAAATACCACAACCTCGGGACAAGCGAAAACATCCTTGTCCTGAACGAACTCAAAGGTCTTCCAACCCGGAACCTGCAGGAAACCTCTATCGAAGGCGTGGAAAATATCTCCGGAGAAAACTTTGCAGAAAAATATCTGATCCGCAGGGTATCATGCGCAGGCTGCCCTATAGGCTGCGTACATATTGCCATGCTCAAACGGCCTTTCTCAAAAGCCCATGAATATGAGACCCTTAACGTATCTTATGACTTTGAACTTATCTACGCGCTTGGCTCAAATCTTGGAGTTACGGATCCTGAAGCAGTGCTGGAACTTATTGATGCCTGTGAAAAAGCCGGTGTTGATATTATCAGCATGGGAGTGGTGCTTGCATGGGCTACTGAGATGCTTTTGCGGGGGAAAATTTCCACTGATGATACGCTCGGGCTCAAACTGTCCTGGGGAGACAAAGCATCTTATTTGCGCGCAATAGAACTGGTGGTTCAGGCTCCCAATGAATTTTATTCCGCTCTTGGAAAAGGTGTGGAATATGCTTCAAAAATCTATGGGGGGGAAGAATTTGCTATCCGGATAGGAGGGCTTGAGATTCCAGGCTACCATACAGGGCTTGGGAATACACTCGGGCTTACTGTAGGTTCTCGCCATTCCCATCTTGACAATGCAGGCTATTCAGCTGACCAGAAAGCATTCAATCATCCAACTACGGATGAGAAGATAGTTGATTACATAATTAACGAAGAAGACCGCCGCAATGCCCTTAACTCCATGGTTTCCTGCCTCTTTGCACGGAATGTCTATACATATGAAAATATGGTTCTGGCTCTCAAATGCATTGGAATAGACAGGACAGAAGCAGAGCTGGAAGATCTGGGAAAGGACATCTTCAGAAAAAAATACGAGCTTAAGAAAAAATTCGGGTTCAGTTTTGAAGACATCGCCCTCCCTAAAAGGTTTTTTGAAACTGCCACCACCACAGGAAAGCTCGAAGAAGACAGGGTCAGGAAAGCGATAGAAATGTATAAGGAAAAGAGAGGGATTTTATAATCTTCGAAGCTGTCAGGGGCCGGGAGGCCTTAAAGATAAAGGAGATCTCTTCAATCGCCCCCGAGCTAAAGATTCAGGGGTTTTACGTTTCTTCCTATAGAATTTTACTTTAATGGTCCAATATATTTTAATGGTCCAATATATTTTAATGGTTAAATATATTTTAATGGTTAAATATATTCTAAGGTTGAATATACTTTAAGGGCAAAACATACTTTGAGGGTTAAACATTCGAGCTCTCAGATGCTGTAAGATCGGTGTTTGTTTTTACCTTATCACCAGTTTTCTCTTCAGGGTTTTTAGTTTCGATTTTGGATGTTTCTTCAGCTTTTCTTTCAGGCTTTTCCCTGACCCAGCGGTCCATAACTTTGCAGGTAACGAGATCCCCTGCAACATTCACAGCCGTCCTGCTCATATCAAGGATCCTGTCCACTCCCATTATAAGTGCTACTCCGCTTGTGGGAATTCCTACGCTGTTAAGGATCATTGCAAGGACAACGATTCCCACCCCGGGTATTGAAGGCGTTCCTATTGAGGCTGCAACAGCCATGGTCATTACTACAAGGAGCTGGAAAGGCCCGAGGTCTATCCCGAAGACTTCAGCCAGGAAAATTGTTGCCACGCCCTGATAAAGAGCAGTCCCGTTCATGTTTATGGTTGCTCCTAGAGGGACAACGAACTGTGAAATCGAAGGTTTTACTCCTAACCTTTCTTCTGCTGTTTTTATGGATAAGGGCATGACTGCAGCCGAGCTGGAAGTTGAAAAAGCAAGGAGCATAACGTCCCGGATAGCTTTCAGGAATTCAAACGGGTTATACCTTGCAACAAGAGAGACAATAAGAAGGTTCAGGAGCATGAGGAGCATCAGGCTTGCAAGAACCGTACCCACATACACAGCCATTCCCAGAAGGGCTTCAATACCGAGCTTGATGGTGAATTTTGTAAGAAGCCCGAAAACTGCGATCGGTGCGAGGGTCATGCTCCATTTTACCACTGTCATGCATACAGCCTGAACTGAGGTGAGAAAGCTTACCATTGGGGTAGATTGTTCTTTGTTCAGGGATACAAGGGCAATGCCTATAATTACTGCAATAATCACAACCTGCAGCATTTCCCCGCTGGCAAGAGCTCCAAGAGGGTTAGAAGGAAGGAGGCCTCCGATAAGCGTTGAAGGCAGGGTCAGGGCAGAAGGGTCGAATCCCGGGCCAGTAGATATTGTCTGAGTCTGGCTCCCTAAAGCGCTCTCAACTAGATCTCCACTTATAAACTTCCCGGGGCGGATATAGAAAGCCATTCCTATCCCAATAGCGGTTGAGATTGCTGTTGTTATTACAAAATAAGTAGCTGTTAAAAGCCCTGTCTTTTTAAGGGCGCTCATGCTCTGGCTCGAAGCCACCCCCAGAATTATTGAGGCAAAGACAAGCGGGACCACGATCATCTTCAGAAGACCCAGGAAAATATAACCCGGAAGGGCGATCCATTCCCCTATAATTTCCGCATAAACCGGGTCAACGTATCCTCCGAATGGCCCGAGGAAAAGCCCCATCAGAACACCAAGCCCCATAGCTATGAGAATCTTCAGCCAGAGCTTCTTTTCAAGCAAATCGCGGAGCTGATTACTCAGGTTTTTCAAAGAGTTATTTCGCCTGAAATCCAGAGGGTAATAAATACGCGTAATCCCTTCAGTAATTTCCTGGCGAAGAAGCTTTGTTTCCTCTGCGATTTCCTGAGCGAACCCCCTCGGGTTCGGGATATAACGGTTTTCCTTCTCTTTCATGGGGATCACAATAAAATCGTTAGGGGTTCAGCGTTTACTTCTTCCTTTTAAGTCTCAATTTAATTTTCCGGCTATAATTGTACGTTTTTCGGGCTAAATTGCACATTTAATTCATAAATTCAATATCTACATTTGTATAATACATTCTCATTAAATTATATAAAAGCTTAGAAAAATACATAATAACTTATCTAGTTTATCCAATTCTCCAGTATGAGTTTCTTTATAAATTCCTTTGAAGGAGATAATAAACTGGTCAGGGGATAAAGCGACAAAACTGAAATAAATGACTGTTTTTAAGAATATGTGTCGATCAGGTTAATTTTCACTTTGAAATTATTTTCTTACAAACCTTCTTAAATTTTGTTTTTGTTCTCTTTTTTACGGATTTGAGGGTTTTGCTGTCATGAAACGGTTGACTTTTCCGGAAAGGCTGTTTCTCTTCTTTCATCTTTTCTTACAGAGTGTTCAACCCATTCCTCTCTTACAGAGATCAATACCGAGATCAGTAACAATATCCTTATTAGCAGTCCTGAAAGACAAGCAGGACTTAGCATTTATGACAATTTCGGAAGTTTTATTTACCTGCTCTAAGTGTATAATAAATGTATAAGAATCAATATAATTTTAATATTTAATATTATCAAGTCAAGGGTTTAGTCTATTATATATTTTTTATAAGTTATAAAGTGAGAAAGTCAAACAGAATATGGCGCATCGAAATAAAACTCATATTCAGAATAAATTATTCAGAAAATATATTCAACATAATTATTCCGAAAAAAGTGATCAGGATAACAATTGTTACCCTGATGGATAATATGTGTTACTTAATATTAATTGTTTATATTTCTTAAGATATTCTACGAGAGTATAAAAATCGTTTACCAATGCCAGACACTTTATAAAGTGTATATAAATGCAGTTTTCTGGTCAGGATAGACGCGGAGTTTACTTTAAAAAGGGTGTTTCAGGTTGAGTTTACTTACTATTTCCAGTTTGTACGTTGATTTTCCTACTGACGATGGGCTGGTCAGAGCGGTAAATGGGGTAGATCTCTCTATTGCTGAAGATGAAGTTCTTGGGCTTATCGGAGAATCCGGCTGCGGAAAAAGCGTTCTTGGGCTTTCTATCATCAGGCTGCTGCAAGAAGATGTGATTTTCAAAGGGGATATACTCTACCGCGGAGAAAATCTGTATCTGATTGAAAAAGAAGATATGAGGAAACTCAGGGGTAAAGAAATTGGCATGATACCACAGAACCCCGGAAGTTCCCTTAATCCTGTTTTGACGGTAGGCTCTCAGATAGCTGAACCATTAATGCTTCATAAACACGTAAAAGGCAGCCTGGCTGTCAAAATGGCAGAAAAGCTCCTTGAAAGAGTGAGGATCGGTGATCCCCAAAAAAGGGTAAAGGATTATCCTCACCAGTACAGCGGGGGGATGAAAGAGAGGGCAGTAATAGCAATGGGAATTGCCAGTGAGCCCCGCTTTATTATCGCTGATGAGCCCACTAAGGGACTCGATGTAACCGTAAAAAGAAACATAGTAAAGCTTCTGAAAGAGATCTCTGAAAAAAAGACTATGCTGATTATCACTCATGACCTTGGAGTTGCAGAGAAAGTATGCGACAGGATTGCTGTAATGTATGCCGGGGAACTGGTGGAGGTCTCTCCTGCAGCATTGATGTTTGAAAAACAACTGCATCCCTATACAGGTGGGTTTTTTAACTCACTTCCTTCCAGGGGGCTTAAGCCTATAAAAGGCAGCAGCCCTTCTTTGATCGATCCCCCGCAGGGGTGCAGGTTCCACCCACGCTGTAATTATTGCAGTGACAGGTGCAGAACCGAACACCCCCCCATGATCGAAAAAAACGGCAGGCTTGTGAGGTGTTTCCTTTATGCTTGAGGTTTCTGGCCTTAAGAAAACATTTACTTCAGGAATCATCTCCAGGACCAGAATCAAAGCTCTTGACGGTGTATCCCTTTACATAAAAAAAGGAGAAACCCTCGGAGTGGTGGGGGAAAGCGGGAGCGGAAAGTCCACTCTCGGACAGTGCATCCTGAGGCTGATCGAACCAGCGGAAGGAAAAATCATTTTCAACGGAACAGACCTGACAGCACTTGACAATAAAGCCCTGAACAGCATCCGCCCCAGTATGCAGATGATATTCCAGGACCCCGACTCCTCCCTTGACCCCAGGATGACCATAGGGCAGAGTATAGCCGAACCTCTTAAACTTAAAGGAAACGGCGAGGAAATGGTCAAAAACAGGATCAATGAGCTTATCAGGAAGGTCGGGCTGGGGCCGGAACATGTCAGCCGCTTTCCTCACCAGCTCAGCGGGGGGCAAAACCAGAGGGTGGTTATCGCAAGAGTGCTTGCCCTTGAACCTGTTTTTATTGTTGCCGATGAGCCGACAGCATCCCTTGACGTCTCAGTGCAGGCGCAGATTTTGAACCTTTTGAAGGACCTGAAGGAAGAATACGCGCTTACCATGCTCTTCATATCGCACGACCTTGAGCTGATGAAACACATGTGCGACAGGGTAGCTGTGATGTACCGCGGAAAGATCGTGGAAACCGGAAAAATAGATGATATTTTTCAGTCTCCTCTTCACCCCTACACAGAGCTGCTGTTAGTAGGAGATACTGATGTCGAGGTTGACAACAGTGGATGCGGGAAAGCTGTGGAGACTGCATGTTCTTACTATCAGGAATGTCCCTCAAGATCAAAGATATGCCTTACGGAAAAACCAGAGTTGAAAGAATTAACAAACAACCACCTGGTGGCATGTCATCATGCACTTAAAAAACGTGTTCCTGAATCTTATCGGGATGAATGTGAAGACAAAACGGATGCTGTCATTATTCAGCCTCCTGTATGATATTATTACGGAACTCCGGAATAATGACATTTCAGGAATGCAGTAAAAAATGTGGAGAGGATTCTATGTACTTGAGTAAAAGAAACCGAATTACATTTATGGTCATGCTTTTAGTCATGGCTACAGTCCTTGGGTCGCTGTGTATCGACCAGGATAGTGAAGAAAAAACCGCATCTGCAAACCAGACAAAACCATCAGGCCAGGAGAGCACCCTCAGGTATGCAGCTACTTTCGGTCCTGAAGGCACTCTTGACCCTGCAGTTAAATGGACTGGCTGGTATCTGCGAGAAGCCGGAGTATATGAAACCCTTTTCAGTTATGATGAAAACATGAACCTCCAGCCTGAACTAGCTACAAAATACGAACAGGTCTCGGATACCGAATGGAGGATTTTCATAAGGGAAGGGGTAAAGTTCCATGACGGCACGCCCCTGAACGCAGACGCTGTTATATATTCACTTAACAGGGTTCTTGATGATAATAATACAAGAAAAGGAGAATACGACTTTATTGAGTCCATAAGCAAATACTCTGACAGCGCAGTCACAATAAAAACAAATTCTACATATGCACCCACCATAGCAAGCCTCACAGACCCCGTAACTTCCATAGTCAGCCCGGGTACAGATCTGAATATCGCACCAGTCGGGACCGGTCCTTTTAAATTTGAAAGTTATACCCAGGACGTGAGCCTATCCCTGAAAAAGAACGACAACTACTGGAATGGTACAGCCGGGGTGGACAGGGCCATTATCTATTTTGTCACCGATGAAATGACCAGGCTCTTCAAGCTGGAAAGCAATGAAGTGGACATTGCTGACGGTCTCCCCCAGTCCGAAATTGCCGGCCTCCACAATAACCCTGAATATAAAATATACTCCACCCCTACCTTAAGAACCTACTTCCTGTATGTAAATATGAATAAAGAGCCTCTGAATGATGTAAAATTCAGGCAGGCACTGAACTATGCCATTGACCGCCAGCAAATTGTGGACACTGCCCTTGAAGGTGTTGGCGGGACTCCTGCAAAGAGCTTTTTCGGGTCCATGATGAGCTGGTCCATAAACGACAGGATAGACATGGTTTCAAGGGACGAACAGAAAGTCAGAAGTCTTCTGAACGAAGCCGGCCTGGAGGACATTAATGGGGACGGCTGGCTGGAATATGATAGAAAGCCTTTCGAACTGAACATAAAGACCTACACTGGCCGGCCTCAGCTTAAACCCGCTGCCGAGGTGATTGAAGCCCAGTTTGAGTCTGTCGGGATAAAGACCAGCGTCACCATCCTTGATAAAGGGGCACTGGAAACGGACCTGAATAACAAAGACTACGACCTTTCCCTCTATGCATGGACAGTAGCTCCTACGGGGGACCCTGACTACTTTGTTTCAAAGCATTTTGAGTCTACAGGAGCTGAAGCACAGAAATTGAGCTACTCAAACCCGGAGGTAGACGAATGGATAGAAGCCGGCCGGCTGACCATGAACCAGACAGAAAGAAAGGAGTATTACGACAAAGTTCAGGAACAGGTACTGGACGAATGCCCTGAGATATTCGTATTCTACCAGAACTCCCTTGTTGGAACAAATAAGAAAGTGGCAGGGTTCAAACAGTACCCCAATGAGATAACTTTCCTGACCAAGGACATATCCATAGAAGAATAAGTTTCGGTGGTCCCGGAGTTTTTTCCGGGGCCTCAGAATAAAGTATATCCACAAAAAACAGGAGGTCTGGCATGTGATAGAGTTCATAGCTCGAAGGCTTTTACTCCTTGTCCCTGTCCTTTTACTGGTATCTGTGATCAGTTTTTCTATAATCTATATCTCTCCCGGAGATACTGCAGAAAACTCCATAATGAACCCGGGGGGAGGAGTTGACCGGAAAGCCGTGGAGGAGTTCAGGGCTAAAACAGGGCTTGATGAGCCTGTACATATCCAGTATATTAACTGGATGGGCAGAGTTCTCCGCGGAGACCTGGGAGAGTCGTACATGACAGGTGTAGGAGTATCTGAGGCTATTTTCAGGTGCTTCAAAGTCACCCTTAAGCTTGCAGTGGTCAGTATGCTGGTCTCCCTTGTGATTGCACTACCTCTTGGAATCATCTCTGCCCTGAAAAAAGGAACCGTTATTGATGATGTCTGCAGGTTTTTTGCGCTTGCAGGCGTTTCCATGCCCAATTTCTGGCAGGCTTACCTCCTGATAATAGTTTTCGCACTTACACTGAAGGTTCTGCCTTCGTCAGGATACGGAGACGGAGGAATTACTTATCTCTTCCTGCCTGCTGTTACCCTCGGGACGGGTTATGCAGCTGTAACCATGAGACTGATGAGATCAAGCATGATCGATGTGCTTCAGCAGGACTACGTCCGGGCAGCCAGAGCAAAAGGAGTTCCTGAGCATATGGTTATTTTCAGGCACGCTTTGAAGAACTCCCTCATTCCCGTGGTAACGGTTGCAGGCTTGAATTTCGGGTACCTGCTGAACGGTTCTGTCATAGTTGAGACAATCTTCTCGTGGCCAGGGATAGGAAATCTCATAGTTTCATCCATACTCAGCAAGGATTACCCGATGATACAGGGCTGTGTGCTCTTCATTGCTGTGATATTTGTGCTGGTCAATTTTGCAGTGGACATATCCTATGCTTACCTCAACCCGAGGATCAGATATGAAAACAAAAATTAATAAGAAAAATCCTGGATTCTTCCTCAGTGCAGGGATCCTTGTTTTTTTCATACTTGCAGCGATTTTTGCAGGGTATATAGCGCCTCATGACCCCGAAAAAGCCAATCTTGAACTTCGGCTTAAAGAGCCCTGCAGGGAGTTCCCTCTGGGCACAGACCATATGGGACGCTGTATATTGAGCCGCATCATTTTCGGCGCAAGAATATCCCTGTCTGTTGGGCTTCTGGTAGTAAGCTCTTCCCTGGCACTTGGCCTTGCCGTAGGGAGTCTATCCGGATATTATGGAGGGTGGGCGGATGAAGCAGTTATGCGGATAGTTGATGCTTTTCTGGCGTTTCCAAGCCTTCTGCTCGCTCTCGGCATAGCAGGGCTTTTCGGGGCAGGGTTCAAGAATCTGGTTATAGCCCTTATTGTTGTGGACTGGGCTGGATATGCCCGCCTGGCAAGAAGCTCAGTGATATCAGTAAAAGAGCAGGATTACATCAAAGCTTCAAAAGGGCTTGGGGTGGGGGATATGCATGTGATTGTGCACCACGTAATCCCAAATATAATATCTCCGCTGATAGTAATGGCAACCATAGGAATGGGATATGTTATACTGTCTGCAGCAGGCCTCAGCTTCCTGGGCTTTGGGGTACAGCCTCCAACCCCGGAATGGGGGTCCATGCTCAATGAAGGTAAGACATACATCCGGTCTGCCCCCTACATTATGGTTTTTCCCGGAATTGCCATCATGCTTGTGGTCCTGGCTTTCAACTACCTTGGAGATGAATTAAGAGACCTTATTGACCCGAGGACGCGGAAAGACATCGAATGACAGTATTAAAGGATAATTTCACTATCCGGTGAACACGCCATTGTTCCAGACCTCTCAGAGCAGCTACCATGAAAAAGCATGAATCATTAAATAGCAGACAACTTAACAGCAGGTTTCTCCAGACCATGACCATAAATGCTGCAAACGGGTATGTATCAAAGATAAACGGCTTCAGCAGGAACGCATCCCTGTTCCTGGCATACATTTTCATGCTCTCTTTAAGCCTGGGGATCTATGAAGTAATCTTCAATCTGTATATCCTCAGGCTCGGGTTTAAGGAAGACTTCCTTGGACTTATGCTCTCACTCGTTTCCATATCCACCGGACTCTTTGCAATTCCGGCAGCCACTTTCTGTGACAGGGCGGGCAGAAAAAATACCCTGCTGCTGTCATGCCTAATGCTCCTGTTTTCGTTTGCAGTTCTGTACACCACAAGATCAATGTTCCTTCTGGCTTTTTTCAGCATTCTCTATGGGGCATCCTCGTCACTAAAAATCGTTACAGCATCAACGTTCATGGTTGAGAACTCCACAAGCTATGAAAGGATGCATCTGTTTTCGATGTACTACCTTCTGTACACCATAGGAGTTATGCTGGGAAACCTTGCGGGAGGGACTTTACCTCAGGTCTTTATTAACTCCCTTGACCTCGACCCTTCAGGCCCGAAGGCTTACCAGCTTTCTTTATATGCGTCTTTAGCTGCAGTCCTGTTTTCCCTGTTCCCCCTGGTATTTATCAAAAATAAAAAGACCGGGCTTGCAGAGAAACCAGCTCTATTTTCTACTCTTTTTTCAGTTTTAAGGTCAGGAACGATCCGAAAATTGATTGTGGTAAACGGGCTCATAGGCATGGGCTGGGGGCTGATCCTGCCTTATTTCAATGTTTACTTCGATGTTGTCCTCGGAGCCGGTTCTGAGCAAATAGGGGTTATCTTTTCCATTTCCCAGCTTGTAATGATGTTCACTCTGCTATGCGTCCCCTTACTTACTGAAGGGTTCGGAAAGGTGAAGGTTATATCCCTGGTCCAGCTTGCTTCAATTCCTTTCCTTCTGCTCTTCACCTCCACGTCCATACTTGCAGTAGCTGCATTCGGATACATCATGAGGACATCTATAATGAATATGGCAAACCCGATAATGAGCAGTTTCAATATGGAGATTGTCAGCGAAGACAATAGAGCGACAGTAAACAGCCTGGTCTGGATGAGCTGCTATACATTTGTGGGCCTGAGCACCTATGCCGGCGGTCTGATGATGGCTCGCGGTTATTATACCCTTCCGTTCTTTCTGACATGCGGCATTTATGGAGTGGCCGCAGTGCTTTATTATGTCTTCTTTGACAAAATGGAAAAACAGCAGAAGGTTTCAGGTGCTGCTTTATGATTTCCACCCAATATGGGATTAAAAACAGAAAATAACAACAGAAACCAGATTAATAACAGAAACCAGATTAATAACAGAAACCAGATTAATAACAGAAACCAGATTATAAATAATCAGAGACAAAAAGAGTAATCTAGGTGCAAAAAGGATAATCAGGGGAAAATAGAGTAATCTGAATTCAAAAAAGATAATCAGGGAACATAAATTAATACTCCCTGATTTCACAAATTGTTTATTTCAGGAGTCTCTTCTTTGCAAAGAATACCGAAGCAAGCACACCGAAAACCGCAAAAATACTTTCGAATCCTGGCGTTCTCCTTCTGATCCCTGCTGTCTGCTCTTCTCCTGTAACTGATCCGTTTTCTTCCTCCTGAGTCGGAGTAATTACTGCAGTACCGAGTTTTTCTCCGGTAATCGCATATCTGGAGAAGCCGGGAGTCTCTGCAGTGAAATAGTAGTATTCTCCATCTTCATAGGTCAATTCCGTAGCGAGAGGGTTCCATTTCTCATTGTGGAACCTGTTTATCTTTATGGTGGAGACGTCAATATTGTTTTCCTCGACCCAGCTCTTCATTACCCTGAAGTTGATGGAAGCTCCCCTGATATTACTTTCACTTTCGAACCTTTCATTTCCTACCCGGATATTCATAAGCCTGTAAACTTCTCCTTCGGGTTTTTCTTCCGGACCTGCGTCCCCAAAGACTTCAACCCTTACAATGACATTTCCTGAATACTGCTGTGAAGTAAAACTGAGCCTCAGTATGTCGGAAACAGGGTTATTGAATTTGAAGCCTGTCCGGGTTCCTGCAACAACCCTTTTCTGTACACTGTCCATACCTGTTACTCCGGGACTTACACCTGATGGGACGTAGTTTGTGGAACTCTTGTGCGTGGTCTTTGTCGAAGGAATAACCGTAAGGGGCAGATAGTCAAATGTCCCGTTTTTGATTTCACAGGACGAATCCGCAATTCCGTCCCTGTCAGCATCAGTGCAGTTTTCGGAAAAGCCTGTCCCGCTGGGGTTTGCCCAGTAGTTGCCTCCCAGGTACGGGCCTCCGACTATGCTTTTCCCTGCTGTTTTACTGGTGTTCCAGGTATTGTTTGCCTCGCTGCAAAACAGGGTGTTATTTACGTTGTTGAAGTAGTTATTGTAAATAGTGTTGTTTCCGCTTGCTGGACTTTCCATGCTCCTTAAAAGACCTGTGTGAGGAATAATTTCTTCCAGATCAGGGTCAAAGGCAATTCCAGCAAGGCAGTTCCCGGTCACTATGTTGTCACAGATAAGGCTGTTATTTACATCATAAATCACCAGTCCGTAAGAATTTCCTGACAGGGTATTACCTGTAAAATTGCCTTCTCCAGCAGCCAGAAGTCCGAGGTAACTTCTTTCCACCTTACAGCCTGAGACCGTATATCCGTCCCCTGCGCCTTCTTCGTTATTGATAACCAGAATTCCTCCTGAAATGCAGTTGTTTGCGGAACAGCCGCTTATGCTGACGTTCTCTCCCGATATGGTAACAAGCCCGCCCAGGCAGTTTTGAAGAGTGTTGTTTGCAAGTGTTGCATTTACTGGTTCGATAAGAGACACCCCCCATACAGAAGAGCAGTCTTTAACCGTATTGCCTTTAAGTTTGAGGTCCTGTAAATTGATGAAATAGATCCCGTATCCCAGGAAATCGGGACCTCCGCTGACAAGAGACGAGCTGACAAAAGAGGGATTTTTAGATGAAGGCAGCAAATATATGCCGGTTACATTCTGAACGGTATTGTCCAGGAACTCCACACCTGAAGATTCCATAGCATAAATTCCCACAACCCCTGTATCCCGTACCAGGTTTTTCACAAACCCGACATTCTGGCATTCCTCAAGATAAATTCCTGCGATGTCCTCGTTGTCAACAATATTATTCTCAAACCTGAGATCCCAGGAATATTCCGAACGGATTCCAACACCATAGCCACCCCGGACCCCGTAAAGCTTCGAGTTTCCAGGACTGTTCTCTTTTATGGGGGTATTTTCTTCTTCTTTAATAAGCTCTGAATTTACAGAGTTAATCTCTGAATTTGCAGAGTTATAGAGCAGGTATCTGCTGCCTGAGTCCCGGATGGAATTGCCGGTGAGCGTGCAGTTGCGGGAACTGAAAATGTAAACCCCCTGTGTGGAATTTTGAACAGTATTATTGTTGATTGTTACATTCACTGCTTCATCAAGCTCAATTCCTGAATACAGTGAATTATCAATCCTGCTGTCCGAGACATTGACATCGTGGGAATATGCAATCCTGACTCCAAATTCGGTATTGTTTATATTGTTGTTTTGCAGATTTGAGCTCGTGTTATACAGGTAAATCGCATATGTGTTATTCTGCAGCACAAGGTCCTTAATTTCGGCATTTCCGCAGTTTATGCAATAAACGACTCCAGCATCAGTTCCTATTGATGGGTTTTGGACCCCTTCCAGATAATAAATGGGTTTTCCGTCTACAAGATTGCTGGTATCAATTGTATTTCCGGTTGTGTGATTCAGATCGGACTCATCGCTGTGGAGCCTGAAGTTATACCAGTTCCCGGACATATTGTTGTTTGCAAGTGTGCAGTTTTCGAGATCATAGAGGCGGAATCCATATTTCCCTGAACTTGCCGTGTTATTTCTCAGGACAGTTCCAGTGGAATAATACATACTGAGGCCGTAATTTGCGTTTGAAACCATGTTGCCGGTCAGGGTACAGTAATCAGAGGAGGTAATATAGAGCCCGTATGGGCTGTCTGATATTTCGTTGCCGGAAAGAGTGCAGCTGTCGGACTCATACATATAAATGCCGTCGTCATAAGTATCTAATATCCTGTTGCCAGCAAGATTACAGCCGCCGGAATAATAGAGGTAGATACCGTCCGTAGCATTTGAAATTGTGTTGCTGTCCAGAGTACTGCCGTTTGATTGATACACACATATGCCTTCATAATAAGTATCTGAGATGGCGTTAGCTGTGAGAATGCAGTTGCTGGAACTATCCAGATGTATGCCATAATGGTCTGTGTCTGAAACCGTATTGCCTGCCAGGGTACAGCTGCCTGAGTTATACAGATGGATTCCTCTGCCGCTATCATAAGTACTTACATAAGTATTTCCTGTTATGTTTGACACTGTATTGCCGGTAAAATTGCAGTTGCCGGAATTATAGAGGTAGACCCCGTTTCCGGAAACGTTCGAGATTGTATTGCCATCTAGGGTACAGTTACCGGAGGACAGCAGGTAGATGCCGTAAGAAGATGTATTTGAAACGGTGTTGCCGGCAAGGGTGCAGTTGCTTGAAGTCTGTATATAGAACCCCTTATCTGCAGAATTCGTAACCGTATTATTGAGCAGGCGGCATCTGCTGGACCCCTGCATCTGAACACTGCAGCCATTTCCTGAGAACCTGTTGCCGTTAATGTTAACCCCGGAGACCCCGCTCATATAAATCCCTGTAGGGTATGACCCTGCAATGTTGAAACCACTTATTGTGACATCTCTGGCGCTTATTTTGAAGTTGTGGCTCAGTACACCCAGGTATTTTACAGTTGTGTCCTCAGGGTTTCCTGAATATGAGAGAATGCTCAGGTTTGAGACATTAACATTAACGTTTTCGGTATATGTCCCCGGATAGACAATAATCGTGTCTCCGGACGTTGCATTATTAACTGCATCCTGAATAGTTGTATAATTTCCGTTGCCTTCTGTATCCACATAAAGCACGGAAGGCGAAGATTTTGCGGATGCGCTGCCGTTTATTACGATAAGCAAAAAAACCAGTAGTGTTAAAATTTGTAAGCTATTTTTTTTATATAGTATACCCATTTTTTAAAGTCTCCTCACATATGAATTACATCAGTATAGGGCTGATTGTAATTTTATTCCAGACGAAATATCTTATAAATTTTTATATATTGTTGCAATATTTGTGCGGTACTGATATAAATAATTTGATGTTTAAAGGAAACCTATGCCGATATATGTCTACTGCTGAGTAAAATGGGTTAATAGAGGGCTATAAATGAGAAGTGGAATCATAAATTTGCAGAGAAAGAAGAAAATGCATATGAGAATCAAAAATATCAATTTGCAGAGAAAGAACAAATTTAGTTAAACAAAATTTCATTAAACAAAATTGCATTAAAGAAAAGTGCGTTAAACAAAATTGCATTAAATAAAAGTGCGTTAAACAAAATTGCATTAAATAAAAATACATTAAAAAAACATTAAGATGCATTGAACAAAAAGTAAAATGCATTTAAGAAACAGTAAGCAAGGAATATCTGGGAAAGCTCTGATTTCAGGATAAAGGCAGCAACAAGCTATTTTGATTTTTAATTAACTGGCTATTCGATTGAGATTGAGGAAGTCCGGAGAGGGCAGGAAAATGAGTGTTTACAGCAATGGCATTCTTTTATTCAGGTTCAGAGACGAACGACTGGAGGTGATGCTGGTCCACCCGGGCGGGCCAATCTGGGCAAAAAAAGATTATGACGTGTGGTCGATACCTAAAGGGCTGCCGGAAAAGAATGAAAGCCCTCTGGACACGGCAAAAAGAGAGTTTAGAGAAGAGACAGGTTTTGAGATTGATGGGGAGTTTATAGACATGGGAGAGATAAAACAGTCCGGCAGCAAGATAGTTCATGTGTGGGCTCTTGAAAAAGACCTGGATGTAACAGATGTCGTGAGTAATACTTTTACGCTCGAGTGGCCAAAAAATTCCGGGAAAATACGGAAATACCCCGAAGTCGATAAAGCAGGCTGGTTCGATATCGAGCTTGCCAGGAAAAAGATAAGAAAAGGGCAGGCGGGTTTTATTGACAGGCTTGTGGATATTTTACACTATTCTCAAAAGGGAGAGCGTTCAGGAAAGGAAAAAAGGTACAGGCAAACTACACTATTTTAAACAACGATAATTTTCCTTTGATTTCCCTGCTTTCCTTTGCTTTCCTTTGCTTAATTTTGCTTAACTTCGCTCGATTTCTTTTTATTTAGTTTTATTTCGCTCCATTTCGTTTTATTTCTCACTATTTCGTTTCATTTCTCACTATTTCGTTTCATTTCTCACTATTTAGTTTTAATTTGCTCTATGAGTTACTGTCCACATTATACTTTGAAAGTTCAAATCCTCTGGAATTCAATACTTATTTCTGTGGAACTTGTCCTCGAATATACATTGCCCAGTCTATCAACACGATCCCATACAACGTCATATGAATATCTGGCATAAGAGAATGGATAATTCAGCCAGAAAAGCAATTTCCTGAGATGCGATAGATCCCCATAGCCCTCTACCCACATGGATTCGCTCAAAAATCCCTTCCAAATATGGGATTTTTGCATCTGTTTCCACCGCCTGAACATATGGGCTATTATGAATAAGAAGCTACAGACGACTGCAAATTGCCTTTTTGTCATTTTTCACCCTCCACGACTAATAAACTTTATAAATTTATAAGCTTTCTACTTTTTATAATCGTAATAAACTTCATTAAATAATCTCAATCAGGACAAATTTTCCGGTATTTAGCCAGGTAAGGCTTCAAATCATCTTTTTTTGAGATTAAAATTACCTGCCGGAAAATTATCAATCTTTTTATAAAGATAAGGAAATCTTCTTTTTGATAATTTGATATGTTTAAATAAGTCTTCTTTCTCGTATAAATTTTTGCTTCAAAAAGGTCTATAAAGTTTTCGAGCGTTTTTTCAGCCGATTTCAAAACTATAAAAGTCGAAATTAATCCATTTACGGAGGGATTCATAAGTTTGAATCTCACTTCTCTCACTAATTTTATATGTATAGGGTATCTCGAATTTTTTGTATGCGAGTGTGGAGATAATGCATAACCGTTAATTTTAAAGAGTTGCCTGACCCAAAATAAAGTGTTTCTTTTCCAAAAGTTAGGTGGTCCCCTAATAATCAGTTGATATTTTCCAGATATTCATACATCCGTATCCTGCTCTCGCTTTCTGATTAATGCACACTTAATTTCCTGCTCAGGTAAGCTCAGAAAACAGGTCCAGATGAACAAAAATTATTCAACGATAAAATATCAACCAGCTAATGAGGTATAACCTAAAAACTATACCTATTTTTATTTTGACCTGAAACCAATGCCTTCCATTCTCTTTTCCAGAACATAGCTATTAAGAGTAACGGCTTATCATTTTACTTCGTATAATGCAGAGTACCTTAAAAAAGATAAAAATGTATTTTAAAGTAAAATAGGCACAGCAGGACTTCAGGTTTCTGGCTTCGCCGGACTGGAGGGAAATAAATTCGCGGTATGGAAAGGATTAAGCCTGATGTTTTCCATTTGCTTCAGAGTTGCTGAGATTACATCTGACCTCAAGCCCATTGGTATTCAAATTAATGCTCACGTTGCCAGAGCCTTTACCCAGTTTTCCCCGTTCCATTTTCTCCAGTGCATCATTATCATTGCACGGTTTAACAGAAGTTCTTCTCCCGGGTCAATGAAATCATTTCCATTCTTAAGCCCGTGTTCGAAAGCATATCTAAGGCGCCCGGAGTACCATTCCAGAAATTTTAAGGATGCTTCGAATTTCGATATTCTCAGATTATGCATAAAAAAAGCGATACAGATCTCTTGCAGCTGATCCTGTCTCGGCAGCCAGATATAGTTAATAGAATTATTTCCGGGATAGAGCAAAACCTCAACTTTTTCAAAAGCGGGATTATAAACAAAATCCCCGGACTGGAATACCCATTTTTTCTGAATTTCCTTCGCAAGTGAGCACATTCTTATATATTTCTTTGATGTATCCATTTAACCAACCTCAGAATATATTATGAGTATCAGGCTAAAAGGAGTAGCCGAGCTGTGTGAAAGTATTAACTTCAGATTGTTTATATAAAACTTCAGGTAACTATTCAGGGTATAGTTAACGGCGCTCTCTTGAGCGCCGCTATAATACCCTCCAAAACAGGTAATCCGTTCTTTCTAATTGTAGAGATGTAAGCTCTAATTCTGCAGAAAGCTTCCGCTCCTTGTATAGTTCTGAAAGTTCCTGATATTTTCTGCTGTAATTTCATCATCCTGATATCTCTTTCTGCTTGATTATTCTCAAACGGAACTTTCAAATCTGTCAGGAATCTCAGAATATTTTCTTTGTGTTCTATAAACCTATCTAGCAGATTCCTTGCTTTTGTTTTTGGATTTTTTCCACGTTTTCCTTTCTTTTCAGGATTTAGAGATTGTGGATTTTCTTCAATTCCTTTAATTATGATAGCATCGAACCTTTCTTCCAATGCTTTAATTTGCTCAAAATCCAGTTCTTTGACTTGATCCTTGCATTCGTCGGTATACTTTTTCATCTCAGTGAGCAATTCATTCATTTCTTTAGCCCACTGCTGTTTATAGTTCTCTTCAATTCCAGTAAGTTCTCTCTGTAAATGAGCATTACAGAGAGCATGATCACAGTCATAAACGTTGTAAGGTTTCCATCCGTCGTGAACTGCTACTCCCTTAAACTCCGGAAGAATACCCATAGCGTCTATTGCTTCTGCTCCTCTTTTTGAGTGAGGTAAATAACAGGTGTATTTCTCATTAGAAGCTACATGAAGCCAGTGTCTTTTTCCTTCAATCTTCATACCAGTTTCATCAAAATTGATTACAGGCGAGGCTAATAACTTCTCTCTAATAACGTTTTCAAATTCCTCTAAATTCTGGAAACATTCTCTTTCTGCTCTAATTATCGTAGCAGGACAGATTTTTATTCCCATTATGTCCTCAAAAAATTCGGAAATTCTTTCATAGGGGATAAAATGGTGATTTTTACAGTAAATAGCTGAAGCTAAAATATTTGGACCATACTGAACTGGATATTTAACTGATTCAGGAAAAACAGCTTTATTTATTTTTCCACAGTAAGGGCAGGTCTTTATCTGACTTTTGTGTTCTGTAACAATCAGATTTACAGGAGGAATATCAAAGACCTGTCTTTTCTCATAGGCTTCAACTTCAACATTCTCAAGAGTATGGCCACATTCTTTGCAGCAACTCAAAGAATGTTCTATTACCTACTCAGGATGATCAACCATTTCAAGAGTTGTTCCTGGATGACCATCTTGACCTCCAGGTTTTTTGCCACTCTTTTTACGGAGACTCTTGGGGTTAGGTTTCTCCTTGATAAAAAAATCAGTAGAAGGAGGGCGACTGCTGTTACGACTGTTTTGGTTTAAACGAGATTCTAATACCTTTACACGTTCTTCGAGTTCAGCAATACGAATAGATTGTTCTTCTATGATAGTCTCAAGCCTCTGGATTACAGAAATTACAGCTTCAGGACCAGCGTCATAAATGATAAGAATCTCTTCACGTGTAAGCATAATAACGAAAGGAAATAGGATTCAATTTATATGCAATTTTTCCTCGAAAAGAGGAAAAATTGTAGCCTTTCAAAGGCTCTACCTGAATAGTTACAACTTCAGGTGATTTGTATAAAACCTCAGGTGATTTGTATAAAACTTCAGATGGTTTATATAAAAGGTGTTGTTTTTCAAAGTAATCAATAAATTTGCGCCTGACCTGTCAGAGCACCATCAAAGGCTTTTCAGGAGAAAATCATCAATCATGAGAATAAAAGTTTGTGGTATTAAAAGGGTCGAAGATGCTGTTATGGCTGCATACTGTGGAGCTGATGCCATTGGACTGGTAGTGGGACGGAAGCATAATTCAGACGATTTTATCGACAAACATTTAGCCCAAAAAATTGTGAGAGAATGCCCGCCTTATATTTCACCGGTTCTGGTTACGGAACTGGATGACGCTGAAGAAATCTCTGGTCTGGTGCATGAAACAGGTGTTACTTCTGTCCAGTTGCATTCTGATTGTACGGTTGATAGTATCATATCACTGCGAAAAACCTTCCCTAATATAAAAATAATCAAAAACTTTCACGTCATCGGGCCAGGGGTTATTCATGCTATGAAACCCTTCGAATCTGTGGTAGATGCTTTCATCCTGGACACTCTTGATTTAGCCAATGATAAAGTGGGTTCAACAGGTTTAGTCCATGATTGGAGTATTAGCAGAAAAATTGTTAAAGAGGTGTCACGACCAGTTATCCTGGCAGGAGGTCTGACTCCGGAAAATGTTGGAGAAGCTATACGGGTTGTAAATCCATATGGTGTAGACGCCAGTTCCGGGCTTAAAGACTCCAATGGCTTTAAAGATGAAATGAAAGTGATTAATTTCGTACATCGTGCAAAAAATGATTTTTTCAAGGTAAGAAATTTATCTTTAGAAAATTAAACCCGGGCTTTAGAAGAAAAATTAATCTTTGGAAGAAAAACTAACCTTTAAAAGAAAAACCAGGCCGTAAGAAGAAAATTCAGAGTTTTTAGCTGTTAACTTTTGCCTGTTTTTCCGGCATCATTGGTGGAATTATTAATCAGATTATTAGTGCGATTTAAGGTTATTAGTGCGATTTAAGGTTATTAGTGCGATTTACATAATTTCTAGCCTTTTCCAGTGTCTTGACATGTGCTACTCAACATTACAGGTATCATGATGTATATTATCACATTTTCTTTTAGTATTGGTTATGATGTCAGGCGGTGTTTCCATGCATACCATACGATTAGTGCCGAAGCTACGGCTGCTGAGAGTGTCATTAGTGCTCCGCCCCAGTATGCAGACTGTGCAGCCTCAATTACGCTGGTAAACCACAGGACAGCAAAGACCGCGCCCACGATGATATTTAACCAGCAGTTCAGCGAATTTTTCAGGTTAAGGGATAGAAAAGACATCACCATTGGAACCAGCATTATGATTGCAAAAAATAATATCATACCAGGGTTTATTTTTTGACCTTCTGCCATTCCTTCCATTAATTGTGCTATAACGCCCGGTTCCATAAGCACTATTATCTGATGAGCCAGAAAGGCAATTGATGCAAAAAGCCAGAGCACTGAAATCTTTATCCTCCAATCTTCCAAAACTTCTGCCTCCTTAGAGATCTCTTAAAGTAACTTTATCTTTTACTATTTTTTCCCTATCATAACTCTTCTACTTTCCTCACGCAATTTTTATTTTATTTGAAATTTAAATTACTTATTATGTCATACTGGATACATGGGAAATTGTAACAAAGAACGTTCAAATCAGATAAAAGGTTGTTATTTCAGTCGAATACCCTGTAGCTTGCAGCGGGGTACGCCAGCGTAACTCTGATTGTAGATTGTTATTGAAAACACGAGGATGTGACAGAGACGCTGCAATCAAAAAATTTAACGTTTCAAAGGTAATTGTACCTTTACTTATGTATACTCTAAATTGAAAGGCGATTATTGATGGAAAAGAGATACTTGAGGTATTCTGATGGTCGATATGAAGCAGACATTGATATCACTGTAGAAGAATGGAAATCAATGCTTCAGAATCCAAAAATTTTTGGACCTAAATATTTGGATATGATTTTGAAATGGTACTACGAAATTGATCATCGAGCTACAAGTCAAGCAATAATGGCAAAGTATCCATCTGAGTTGAAAGGTACTCCATACAATGGATACGTCATTGGTTTAACTAACAGAATTATCAAGTATCTTAATCGATTTGAAGTAATCGGAACTCAAGGTAATGAATCAAAATTCATTGTACCATTTGAAGGGTGGTATGAAGACTATAAAGAGGGTAACCATTTTGTTTGGAAGGTAAGAGATGAATTAGTCCAGGCAATAGAAGAGCTTGGTCTAGTAGATGAAAAAAAGTTTCCATCTGAAGAAGAAGAGCTTAAAAGTTATTCTATAGAAAACCGGAAAGATGGTAAAATTATAATGCGTTATACTACTCAATATGAACGAAATCCAATAAATAGACGTAATGCTATTAGAATACATGGAACTGTATGCCAGGGATGTGGATTTGATTTTGAAAAGGTATATGGTGAAATAGGGAAAGATTACATTGAAGTTCATCATATAAAACCGCTTTATGAAGGGGGAGGTTCCGTTCCAATAAATGCTGAAACAGATTTAATCTGTGTTTGTGCTAATTGTCATCGTATGATTCACAGAAGAAAGGATAAAGTCCTATCTCTAAAAGAATTACAAAAATTACTGTTAGCAAACAAAAATTGATTGTATTTTGCTGAGTGTTTGTATTTCCAGTTCTCAAGAATGCATAGTGTACAGGTTATCCCAGTCCTTCAAGAGTTAGATTCAAAAAAAATAAATCCGGAATGACATTCAATGAAATAACTGGGTATCCGTGACATGTTTTGTTTTATGAGGGAACTTCTTTTCGAAATTCTCAAGTTCTTCCTCAGTGACCTCAAAAGAACCTGATGCGAAAAATTTTCCGGATACCTGTTTCAGGCTTCCGCTGTAGAGTTCCAGTGCCATGAAAGCATCGAAGTTTTCACCGGAAGATGTCTGAATATTATATTCTCTGGTATTTCTGAAACCGAACCTGTTATAATATTCCGGGTTGCCAAAAATGAATATTGCTTTATATCCCAGTTGCCTTGCTTTTTCAATAGTGTTGTTCATCAGTAAAGAGCCAATACCTTTTTTCTGATATGAAGGCAGTACTCCGAGAGGGCCCATGCACAGGACTTCGAATTCCTTGTTCTCGTCATTGATCACTTTTGCCCTCGAATAGATTATATTGCCCACGATCATGTCGCCATCACATGCAACATAGTCCAGTTCCTTTACAAAATCAGGTGATTTTCTCATATTGTGGGCGATAAGGTGTTCGACACACCCTGGTTGATACAGATCCCAGAATGCTTCTCTTATCATATGTTCCACATTTTTAAAATCGTTCTCTTCTTCCGGGCGGATTGAAATGTTCATTATGATCTTCCTCTTTTTCAAAACAAGAACGTGAATATTTTTAAAATATTTTTCTGCTTTGTTTTTTGTCTGTTTTCTACTTTATTTTTTGCCTTTATGCTTCCGGTCGCAAAATAAGGTCTTCCCTTATGGGCGAAAAATGAGAAAGAATAACAGAAAGAATAACAGAAAGAATAACAGAAAAATATATACTGAACATTCACAAACTTTGGAACATGAATTTCGGATTTTTAGTTTTTCCGGGTCTCGAAGAACTGGATCTTACAGGACCCTGGGAAATAATATCTCTCTGGAGCAAATTTGGCCAGGGGCCTGAAAAGTGCCTGATGGTTGCCGAAAATCCCGGACCCGTGGTCTGTAACAAGGGAATGTCAATAAATCCTCACGCCACATTTGCAGATTGCCCTCCACTTGATTTTCTCCTTGTTCCGGGCGGTGAAGGCACGCGCAAAGAGGTGGATAACCCATCTCTTATTCAATTCGTTGCCTCGCAGGCTAAGAACTGCAAAGCCGTGCTTTCCGTCTGCACAGGCACATTTATCCTCTACCGCGCCGGCTTGCTCACAAACAAACGGGCTACCACGCACTGGGCTTCACTCCCCAGATTACGAGAACTGGATGACGTGGAGGTGGTTGAGGAACGTATTGTAAGGGACGGAAATATCTGGACCTCTGCAGGCATTTCTGCTGGCATTGATATGGCGCTCGAATTTGTCGAATACATGACGGATGAAAAAACGGCAGGCAGAATTCAGCTCGGTGCCGAATACTACCCTTCCGGCAGGTCATATGCTATGATGCATAAAATTCCGCAGGCTCCTGAGTATTTGAGGAAAAGGGACTGAACAGCCCTTATCCTGCCAAGACTTTCAGAAACCTTTCAAAGCCTTACTGCCACGTCACTTGAAGCGGCTTCCTGCGGGGGATTCCATAAGCTTTATACTGCGGGTTGCCAAACATCATTGCGTAAGCAAATTTTCTTCCTGCAGGCAAATTGAGCTCTTTCTGCAGAGGTTCATAGAACATGGAAGCAGCTCCAACAAACCCCGCCCAGCAGGTCCCGATACCGAATGCAGGCGCGGCAATATCGAAATGCGTGAGTGCGATAATGGCATCAATGGATGCAATCGGACTTTCTTCGGGAATATGGGCGAAAAGCAGATGCGGGGCATCCCGGCAAATGACATCATATCCCTGTTCCCATGCCGAAATGAGCGCAGGTACGTAGCCGCTCATGGGATGTGGTGTGTTCAGCAGGGTTTTCATCCATTCAATAGTAAGCCCGGCTACTTTTTTCACTTTCTCAGGATCATGGACAACAATCCACTCCACAGGCTGGCCGTTGGTTCCGGACGCTGCGTAGCGGGCTATACCCAGGACTTCAAGAATTTTCTCCTTTGGCACGGGTTCCCTGGTAAAATGCCGGATAGACCTGCGTTTCTTGAGATAGAAGGCTATATCCTCAGGAGGGATGTCGCCAGCACCTTCAGGCAGGGGGGCTTTTTCATCAGGGCAGAGGTTAAGGACAAGAGCCTGGGAGGGGCAGAAGGCCTCGCAGTGCCCGCAATACATGCAACGCAAAATGTTTTCTTCCGGCACGTGTGGAAGATGAGACTCATCAGCCGGATTGATGATATGTGAGGGGCATACGTTTACGCAAATGCCGCACTTTGTGCAGAGTTCCTGATCAACAATAATATGAGCCATTGTATCAAATCCTGTAAGGAAAATTCTGTTAATGGGAGATATAATAACTAGCTAGCATTTATTTCTTTATTTCTCTGTCTGTGAAGCCTGAGTCATGCGACCATTGCATGGGCACAGAATAACAGGCTGTATACTTCTCTATTGCAGTATCTATCAAGTTTTACAGCAGATTTTCATCTGCCCATTTATCAAATACCTTCAATTGCTCTTCAGTATGGAAGTAATGTTCCCCGTGTTCCAGGACCTTAACCTTTGATTGATACCTGTCTGCAAATGTTGAAATCTCGTCCAATTCTGTCAGTTTATCGTCAGAACCATACAGAATAGCAGTTGGTACTTTCCATTCAAAACGAATCGGGTTTTCTCTCACGTAGCAATAATAGTTCCATTCCAGCACCTGCCCATTCGGTAGTTGGATTTCATGCTCTGCTTTCAGTCTTTCTTCACTTACCTGAAAACTTTCCATCATCTTGCTTATGATGCGTTCCATATTGACTATAGGCGAGAGAAAAAAACTCTGCTTTATGTTCAGGTCGTGATAGGCAAGAAGACTGAAATAGGCTCCCATGCTGCACGCAAACAGGTGAATGTTAGATGCAAGTGACTTTGCATATTCGTAAATAGCAGCCAGATCACTTACGCAATTTTCTGGAATACAGGCATATTCCTGATCCACACGCTCACCGTGCATGGGCAGGTCAAAGCTCAGTGCTTGGTAACCTTTCTCAACGGCTTTCTGTGCCATCATGGAAATTACGGTATCCTCTTTACTGGAAAGGTTGCCATGGACTTCAATTAACAGCTTTTCACTCTGTTTTCCCCACAGGATGGCAGGAATACGAATTTTATTATTTAATATATAAAAATGTCTTTTATCCATTAGCTCACTTATTCATGAGCAAAGGATATATTTTATTCGAATTCTTTCAATTACATTTTCGATTACATTCTCAATTACACTTTCTATTATATTTCTGGTCTTTAAGCAGGGTCTCGAAGAACCTGCAAATCCCCCAAGCTATGAAGCGATTCCGGTCAGCAATAGATGGTCAGCGATAGATTCCGATCAGTAATAATATGAGCCTTTATCTGTAAAGTTTCATTGATTTTTCTGTCCGGGCAAAAATTAAATAGACTTCAGCATTAGAACTCTTAATAAAGGGACAAGAACATGGATGCCGAAGAAATCAGGGCTATCTTCAGATTTTCAGCCATGGAAAAAAATATGATTTACAGTTTTGGAATCCAGGGAGACCTCTTTCTTCCTTTTCTGCTTTCACTGAAATCCGGGGGCTCATGGAGTTATGCTACCGAAGAAACAAAAAGCATAGCAGTAAAAGATGTGATCACCTATTATGATGAGGAAAGCAAAACCGGCTATACCCTGGAAAAGATATACTTTTTTATCGACCCCGAAGTCGTGGCTAAAGAAGGAGTAGTCCGAAGGCTCGAAAAATGCGGGACAAAAGAAGAGCGGGAACTGGTTGAAAGACCTTACATAATAGCCCTGCGGGCGAAAAGGATCATATTTGCAGAAGTAAACCCGGGAAGCAGGAAGATAACTGTCAGGGAGCTGGAGAAAAAATGCATACAACTGAAAGGTACGCCGGCATACAGTGCAGCTCACGAGCTGGAGCATCTTAAGAAAGGAGAAGTTGAAGGGATTCCTCTCTGGAGCTTTGAATACGTTAAAGACCAGTAAAGACCTCTGGAACAAAAATAAGCATTATCATCGTGTTTGCAGCGGTCCAGTGGTAATGAAGAGCCCAACAAATAATTTGCAAACAGGTAAAACAATATATCGGATTAACAAATGTTATTCGCTATTATATTAACAAATGTTATTCGCTATTATATTAACAAATGTTATTCGCTATTATATTAACAAATGTTATTCGCTATTAACAGTCTTCCGGCTTGCCTGTATTCTATAAGTTCTTATTCCTAATCCGATTAGTAAGTAAAGAATTGAAGTAATAATCCCAATGATTGGTGAAATAAGAATTTCTTTTCCTGCTGCAATGCTGATAAAACCTGATATAACTAAAGGATTTATTAGCGAATCCTCTACCATATGTAATACAACCCCCGGCCAGATCGATTTTGTTACCCTGTAAAGCTCAATAAACATCACCGACCAGAGTATCATTGTTATAATCATAATAATGATAGTTATAGCTCGGCTGACAGGTAACACTGCTTGAATATCAGTTTCGGGTAAAAAGACCAAAAAATATGGAAGATGCCAGATTCCCCAAACACTGCCAACAGTGAGATAGATCTTCCAATCATTAAAGTTTAATTTGACGAGCTTTGGAGTTAGATAACTAAACAAGGGGGTCCCATCAAAAATATTTTTAATAAAATTAAATAACAGGGTACTGGAAAACACCAGAATAAAAGGTCTGAGGTCGAGGGTTGATAAGTCAATCCAATCTGTTATAACTCCGATTATCAGAACAATTGATGTTACAACAGGAAAAACCAGAGCTGCAATAAAATACCACTTTATGTTTCTTTTGAAATTTGGCTTAAAACCAAGATCATTCCAGTTGCCCTTTGAAAAAATAGTCATTGTAATTGCAGCCAGCATAGGTGTTACCAACCATATTCCCATACCAGGAGAATCACCTTTGGGCTGCTCGGTAAGGACAGAGTCTACAAGAACACCTATCCACCCGCTGAGAATAACAACAACAATAAACACAACAACATTACGAATAATTTTGTTATCCATATAACTCCCCACATAGCAAATATTTATAATTTTCATTAAGAAAAATTTGACAAGTTATACCTAATTATGCTATTCTTGTATAACTTAATTGTCCATGATTGTTAAATTCAGGTGCCTATAAATAAAATTTCCGGCTTTTGATTGCATTAAGTAATTTCATTCGATACACTGCTAGCTTACTGCAGAGATGGAAAACTTCCCCATTAGTAATAAGGCTCTTGAGAGAACAATTAGTACCCGTACAACCATATCAGGCCTACCACGCCACTTTTGTCCCTCTCGACTAAGGAGAAATACCTTTCCTAAAAAACCAGAGAGAAGAAGTGAGAACAAAACAGTAAGTAAAAGCCATTGAAAAAACTGTGACAGAATACAGAAAATGAACAAATCAAATTCTGCCTGAAAAATATATAAATTTGAATCTCTTTTTCACCCTGTTTTCGTCTTCATGTTTTCACTCAATTTTTTTTACTCGGGTTTTTTCTTCATATTTTTCTGTTTTTTTGCAGGGCTTCCGGTCGGAAGCCAGAAATTAAAAAAGGCACTCAGGGACTGAAGAAAGCATTTCTCCGGATGGCACGCCAATTTCATTCCTCCAAGGCTAGAAGAAAAACTAATACTTCCAGCCCCGGGTATTCAAATTAATATCAATCGATTGGTCCTAAAAAATTAATCCGAAATAATGAGTGGACAGGAGACACAGGATTACTTTTGCCTGATAATATTCTTGACCCGCCTGTCCCATTCCGTGGACTCGAAAAGCTCTTTCAGTTCCGGGGAGTCCTCGATAAAGCAGAACCCCCAGTAAACCGCAGGCAGAAACTCCCGCTTCCACTGTTCTTTTTTCTTTTTATCAAGGAACTGGTAGGTTTCTGAAGATGAGAGGCGGCTCACGAAACCGAGTACTTTGACAAGGTCAGGGATGGTCTTCTGGGCAGAACCGAGTTTAAGGCATTTCAACCTGTAGCTGTCTATTTTCCTCATGTCGGGCTCAAATCCCAGGGTCCTCAGGATTTTGTTTTTCTCGGGAGCAGAGATTCTTCTGCCGTTATATTTGAGGGAATTCAAAGCCTGAAGTTTCAGGAGCCATTCGACTTCCCCGAAAACCTTGGGCTTATGCTGCCTGGAAAGATCTCCCAGCCTGCGGTCTTCGTAGGCTTCACGTTTAAGCTTATTTATTCTGGCTGAAAGTCCGGAAAGCTCTTCTGCGTCCATAAGTTCCCTTACTCTGAACCGGAGGGCAGCCCTCATGAGTTCCCGCTTTTCGCGCTCAAAGGCTCCAATGTCCTTTTCTTCGGTAAGGGCAAGCAGGCGCGAAAAATACTTTGACCTTATGGCGGTCGGAGGGAGCCTTACAGGCATTTCCTGTATCCGGGCACCTTTTCCTTTCCCCTTTGCAGGAGCACTGAAGTCAACCTTATTGATCTCTATTTTTCCTTCCTCAATTGCCCGGGCTGCGTCTCCTTCAGAGAAAAGTTCTTCGAGGCGGATTTCAGGCTGGAGCATCTGGACCTGGTCAACTTTTTCCCCATTAAAAACCCCTTCTCCGAAACGCTGATAGAGGGAGTCTATGCTGTCAGATATCTCAAAGATGTTGCCCTTATTCTTTCCGGAAACCGGAGAAAGCCTCGTGACCCTTCCTACCTGCTGCTCAAAGAGCCTCATGCTAAGAGTGGGTCGCAGCAGGATAAGGGATTCAAGAGCCGGAAAATCAAAACCTTCAATCAGCATTCCCACAGTACATAATATGTAGGGGGGCTTTTCAGCATCCCTGAAAGCTGCTAAAAGGGCATTCTGTTCATCCTTTGGCAGTTCCGATGTTATAAAAGCTGTGTTTTTAAATTCCCCTTCAGGGGTATAGTTATCAAAATCAAGAGGTAAAACAGGGTCAGGGTCCTTTTCAAGCTTCTGGACCGGGATTTCTTCGTTAAAGACCGAAGCGGTAATTTTTGCGTGAAAAGCATTTATTTCTTCCCCTTCAGCTCCGGCACCGTAGACCTTCTTTCGGACAGGGGCACAGAAAATAAGGGTCTTTGAGTTCTTCTGTTTTATCATCGAGTCGTAGACATCTTTTGCAAGCTGTGTCCTTTTAATTACCTTTTTTAATTTGTCAGCCGTACTGCAGTCAAGGAAAAGGTCCTGTTTATCAAGTTCGTCCAGGCCTTTTTCAAAGTCGAATATCTCAAATATATCTTCCGAGCTTTCCGCAATGGTATACTTTAGAGGTGCAAGCTCATTATCAAGGATACATTCGGGCAGGGTCTTTGTATAAACCTCCCTCATGTCTCCGGCAATCTCGTCCACGAACTTGACATTTCCTACAACACCCTGGAAAGGAGTTGCAGTCATCCCCATGATTCTGGTCCGTTCTCCCAGCTCGTTGAGAAAACTATTTCCTCTATTGTTGATGAAATTGTGGATCTCGTCCACTATTGCAAGGTCGGTGTATTCAAGAAGCAATTCTTTTATTTCAGACGCCTGTTTCCCGAGCAGTGTCTGCAAAGAAGCAAAGAGCACAAATCCCTCTTTCTCCTTTGCGGATTTTTTTAGAGCTTCTGCAATCTCTTTTCTTGAGATTTTATGTTCGGAGGAGAGGAGCGCACTACTGGGAAAAAGAGGCTTCTCTCTTTTCCTGTCGTAATAAGTCTGGCTCAGGAGAGGATTGTTCTTCGAAATCAGGAAAAGTACAATCTTTCCGTCCTCGTAGTATTTTTTCATTATGTGTTTTGCAAGAAAAGTCTTGCCCCAGCCCGTTGGAACTTTGATATAGCCTCTCTGATGGGTTTCGAAATACCCCAGAATATCCTTAAAGATCCTTTTCTTATCTTCCCTCAAGGGCTCTAGCTCGACTGTTTCCATGCCGGCTGCGGCTTCATTTGAAATTGTCATCAGTACGCGGTCCTTATAATTTTAACTTTATGAGATTTCGAATATTTTCTAAAACCAGAAAGCTACCTTTCAAAGAGTTTTCCGGAAAACTGCAAGCTCCATGCACAGGAAACAGTGCATGCTACTGGAAAGATTCTGAGAATTAATTCCCCTCACTGCAAAATAACAAATAAAAATCTTCAGTCAAGAAATCTGGACTAAATCCGGACCGTCCCCTTTCGTCCTGAAATAGAAATTCGTTCTGAAACCGAAAAGAGTATGTCCGAAGTTCTTTGAATTAAAAGGAATCCCTTTTCAATAATAAATAACTACGGCAATATAAGAATTACGGCGGTATAAGAGTTATTATTATATATAGTTCTGGAATTATGCCTGTAAACCATAGTAACCATAAATATATAACGTAACCATAAAAATATAACTGTTTTGAAAGTAAATGCTTTAAAGATTTAAAGGAAAAGTTAAAGGAAAGCCCATTAAAGAGGGCGCCCTTTGAATTTTCCATATCTTCCAGAAAGGAAGGAAAACCTTAACTCAAATTCTTTAGAGGAACTTTGGCCTTGCGGAAAGGTATTTTGCAAGCGGCAGTTTCCTGTAAGGTTTGCCGGAAGTCTCTTCTTTTATGCGGGCATTGAGCTCTTCCGGAGTCATCTGCACTTTCTTCGGCTTATCCTGTCCGGACTCCTCCCGGATGGTTACGTTAATCGTGCTTTCCTCCATTTCCTTATCTCCGATTACTACAACATAAGGCACCCATTCCCTGCCGGCTTCCCTGACCTTCTTTCCTATGGACAGGTCGCGGTCATCAACATCGACCCTGAAGTCCAGTTTCTTTGCAACCTCTTCGGCAAAGGCAATGTGCTTCTCGGAAATCGGCACAATCCTTACTTGAGTTGGAGATAGCCAGACAGGCAGCATCGGGACCTTTCCCTCTTCGGTTTCCATTGCAGCTTTTTCAAGGAGGGCATAAATGCAGCGCTCAATTGCGCCGCTCGGAGAGCAGTGGAGTACGGTCGGCCTTTCCAGCTTGCCGTCAGCATTGACATAGGAGATATCGTACCTTTCGGCATTTTCCACATCAATCTGGACAGTAGAAAGTGCGCTCGCCTTGGCAAGGGCGTCCACGAAGTTAAACTCGAATTTGAGCACGAAATAGAAGAACCGGGTGTCCCACATCTCCACAAGCACAGGCTTGTTAACTGTTTTTGCCATGTTGACCACAAGGTCTTTGTTTGCCTCGTAAAAGTCCCTGGTGAAGCGGATGGCAACTTCATAATCGTTAATATGGATCCCCACGTTTTCAAGCACGCTGATGCAGAGGTCATACTGTTCCTTGAACTGGTTTACAGCCTGGTCCATGTCCTCACAGAGAGTGTGCATATCAGGCATGGTAAAAGCCCTGAGTCTCCTCAAGCCCACGAGTTCTCCGCGCTGTTCTTTTCTAAAGCTGTAGCGGGTCATTTCGATCATCCTGAGAGGCAGGTTCTTGTAGGAGATCGTCATGTCGTGGTTCATAAGGAACTGCCCGAAACAGGCTGCAAAGCGCAGGAACATATGTCTCTTGTCAGACTCGATAGAGTACTGCCTTGCCGGGAACCTGTCAAGATATTTCTTGAGGGTCGGGTGGTTCATGTCGTACATCAGGGGGGTTTCAACTTCCATTGCCCCGAATTCGGTTGCGACATCAAGCACGTAGTTTTCAAGGAGGGACTTGACAAGCCTCCCTTTAGGATAATAGCGCATGTTTCCGGAATCCGACCCTGGCTCATAGTCTGCGAGCTCGAGCCTGCGCATAAGTTCCACATGGGGAGGGGCACGTTCAACTGCCCTGCTCTTGGAAATTTCGTAATTTACAAACTGCTGAAGCTTGGGGTAAGGTGTTAAATCAAAGCCCTCCACTTCATGGAGTTCTCCGTCCGGAGTAAGGATGCGCCAGTAAGACCTTGCAGTCCCTTCAGCTTTGAGGGCTTCGGAAACGACCTCTTCTTTTTCACAAGTTTCGGTTTTGACTTCAGCTTTTGCCGCACCTTCAGGACGGATGCTCCGGGAAAGTTCGGAGAGAGGATGCCCTTTGCAGCTTACTGTAAATGCCTTGTACCATCCGAAAGGAGCCCTTTTGACCTCGTATCTGGAAGAGAGAGCTGCTTCCATACCTTTTAAAACCTGGACTGCAACTTTCGGAGAGGAAAGGTCAGAACTCAGGTGGGCGTAGGGATAAAGCATTATGCGGTTTGTTTTGACCTGGGCTGCAACTTTTTCTATTTCAGAGACAGCCTTTTTTATAGCTTCTTCCGGATTGGCTTCATCCACACTTTCAACAGCCGTAAAAGCCGTAAGGGCTTCTTCAAGCCTTCCTGACTTTAAGGACTCTTCTATTTTTTCAGCAACTGGAGTTTGTTTTTTGGTTTCGTATTCAATGTAATCAGAGTGAATGAGCAATAACTGCATTCTATCACCTGTGTTTTCTAAGCCGAATATGGATTCCGAATTAACTTCGGTTCTTGGTCAAACAGAGAATCAAACAGTATTAATAACCCAGCATTATACACCGTACTGTAACCCAGTACCGGGGTTTAACATTATGACCTGATTTTAAGGCTGTTTGAGGTCTGTACCTGTCAGTAGATCCTGATTAAGGAAGCAAAGAAGAATATATGACAGTCCTAACATCCTGCAATGATATAAAACAATCCCTTTCGTTTCGTTGATGACTATTTTTCAATCAGTCCTGCATGATTCTGCCGGATTCCTTAGGTCAGGGTCAGCCCGGGCAACCATTTCCGGATGGATCTGCTCCTGATAGACCCTATAAGCTGCAACGAGTGCTCCCAGAAGGATTGGGGCTGCAAAAAAACCTGCAATCCCTCCCACGAATGCCCCTCCAAGGAAGGCGAGCATGAGCAGCATCGGATGGATCTTTGATTTCAGGCTGGTCAGGTAGGGCCTGAGAATAAGCTCAGGGGGACCATAGATTACAAGGGAAGAAACAATAAAGAAAAGTGATGCACTTTCAACTCCCTGGTCAAAATAACGCACTATAGCCAGGGGCACGAGCACCATGTATCCGGCAAAAAGAGGGATAACCGATGCTATGAAAATCAGGGTTGCAAGGGCAAGCACATGGGTAAATCCGAAAGCGTAAAAGACGAAAACCGAAGTCACGCTGACTATCAGGGCGGAATAGGCATTTCCTATGAAAACCCCTTTCAGGATAAGGTCCAGATGAGCAGCATAACGGTTTACAATAGGCTGATAGTCTCCGGGAATTACGCCGAGAAAAGCACAGTAAAGCCTGTCCCCATCTGCGAGCAGGAAATAACAGAAGAATATCGAAATTACGAAGTTAATTACGAAAAGTCCTATGCTCTGGGCATATGCGATCAGTCCTATGCTGCCGAAAGCAGGGAGAAGAGACGTAAAAAGGTTCCAGATTGCATTATTTAACCTTTCGACATAAGCATCCGGGATTTGAAGTGAATGTATGAACTCCAGAATTCCATTCATAACTGAAGCCTGGTTTTCAATAAACCAGGAGAACTGGTTAAGGATCTCAACAATTCCTGCTCCTATAATGAATACTATAGGGACGAAAATACAGAGACTTGCGACCAGAGCTCCTATTTTTCTATACTTACCAAACTTCACCTGGATAGGCCTGGCAATATAAGCAAAGACCAGTCCCAGCACTATTCCATCTGCCAGGGGTAGCAGGATAAGTAAAGCAAAGAACAGAAGCACAGCTAATGCAATAGTTGCTCCTATTTTCCATCGGCTGGCAATAATCTGGCTGACTCCGTCAGGTGGGTAGTTAAATCTCATTCTTCAGTTCCATTATATGAGTGGATGATAGTAATTTAATATGAAATATAATAAATTATTTCAGAGTTAATTTGATGACAGTAAACGGTGACTTGAGTTTGACTGAACAAAGCTGAATAAAGTGTTATTGAGCTCAAAGTTAAATTCAAACAGGACAACGGGTCATTGTCTAGAAGCTTAGCCAGTTATTCCGGATTCAGGCCCTGTAATCGGCAGAGAATATCAGACATTACCGGGAAGTATCCAGGGTGTCCTGTCTTAAAGGGCAGGGCAAGATAACAGTTACAATATGGAAATATAATTAGAAACTATTTAAAAATATCACAGAAATGTTTAATAACTATGAATTCAGACCTTTTCAGGACAGCCAGAATTTTTATTCATCTATTTAACTATTTATTTATTTATTTATTTATTTATTTATTTTGCATGAAAGTACTTCCAGACACTTTCATTTTTTGGGCCTGTTATTCGAAGAATTTCATGTGCGTTTTTTATCTTTATCCAAAAACTGTTTGTTCCATCATAGAATATTCGGATTTAGGATAATTTTCAAAAATATTCATCGATTCTTGTTCTATAGATTTCCAAAGAAAAGAATAAAATTTACTTCCTCCTTGCATTTACTTCCTCCTCGCATATGTTATTGCACCCAATATCCCTGCAAACGCCCAAACAGGACTTATAAATGGAGTAGTTTTTGATTCCTTAGTAGTGTTGGATCCTTCTTCCTGCTCACCAGCTCCTTCTCTGTTACCTGATATTTCAGTATCTTTTGTTTTATCCACTGTTTGATTTTCTTCCTCCCACTTGCCTTGAGTTTTCAACTCCTCGATTACTGCATCTCTATCTGAAACAGGATGTTTTCCTGGGTCACCAATGGCGACACGGAAAAGCAGTTCGTCGAGATTTTCATCCTTTAGCATCAGGAGTGCTGATTCTTTCAGATTAAAATCGGCTTCAGTTTCGGTCAAAACATTTGTACCGACTTCGGTTCTTACTTTTATTACTTCAGTGGGCAGAGGGTTGTAAAGCCATTCCTCAACTTTAACTGTAATAATCGAGTAATTGTAATGAGAATCAATTTCTGTTACCGTGCCGATTATTATGTGGTCAGAATTGTTTATCTGGTATGGAATTTCAGCAGCTTCTGATGCAAATGAAGCCGCTGCGATATTTGGAGCTGCAAGAAGCAGGATCAAAGTGAGAATATAAAGCGAATTCAGTTGTCGCATGAGTAATCTTGTCCTTTATTTTTCATTTAGAAAATATTCATATTCAATACACGCCTGCAACTTTTAAATATTTCTTTTAAACCTTGGTTGCATAGAATCCAGTTGCATAGAATCCATTTGTTTCAGGTCGTTTGCCTGAGATAATTTAATCAATCGAATTGTTACTGTACAAGCCCATAAGTTGTTGGAGCATCCTTTGGAGAACTTCACAGTGAGATAGAGACTGGAGACTTCGTAAAAAGGGCTGATAGCTTATAAAAGTCTAAGGGAAGCTGGCGCAGAAACGCCAAGACTATAACAAATTCTGTATCTTTTAGTATCAACAAACTAAAAATATCGTCATCGAGGAAATCCAGAAATGAATTTAGAAAATATTTTAGTAGTCGCGCAGAAATTCAAGCTTAATGAAATTGTAAAAATGTCAGAAGACTCAATTAAATAATTTGAAAATAAGAAAAAACCAGGCGGAAAGTGGAAAGCACTTCGTCAAATGCCAAAAAGAAGAGCAATCAAACGGATGAAAAAAGAGTTCTTTAAATAAATCTGCGTTAGCCACCTCCAGAAAAAGTAAAGTAGAAAAATTGTATTGAAAACTGAGAGGTTTTGCGCCGGTCACTTAGTATAATAGATTTTAAGTCAGTCACCCAACAATAATATCTCCCGATTGTCCGAACCGCCAGAACTTTCAGTTCTCATGTGTTTCAATTCAAACCTTTAGCTTTTCATCAAGGTCAGGAACGATTTTATCGAAATACCTGGTTACCACACAGGATTCCATGCACTTTCCGCACCTTATGCAGGCTTCACTTACAAGTGGCTTCCCTTCTTTTATAGAAACTGCCCCTACTGGGCAGGCTTTTTCACAGATTCCGCAGCCAGTACAGCGGGAAAGCCTCACTAGCTGTTTTGCAGTTTCCTTAAAAAGCTGGACAGCCTTTTCTTTCGTTTCCGAGCTTACAATCAGGTTTCCATTAGAGAAAAACTTCACAGTCCCGGTTCCGGTTTTTACCAGTACCATGCCCAGCTCTTCCGCATAAACAGTCTTCCCGAGAACGTTAATGAAATCTGCGGCTTCTTTTTCCTTTATGCCTTTAACCCCCGCTTCTACGGAAAAACCTCCGGCTTTGCAGGGAGAGATCCCTGAAACGACTTCGATTTCAAAGTCTTCGGCTTTTTCTTTCGCAAGGACAGAGATCCCGAGCTCTTCTGCCAGCCTGAGCATTTTCGGAGGCAATTCTTTCCAGCGCCAGAAACCATGTTCTATGAACTCTTTTGAAAGCCCGCGTGTTTTCGCCCACTCAAGCAGAAAAGCGTTCCATCTGGCATGCATTTCAGGGTGCAGTTCTTCCACCCTGGCATATTCGGCAGCAAGGGCAGATGGGCAGAGCCAGCAACCGACCCTTTCAAAGCCCAGGTCATAGAGCGGGTTATATGAGAGCCCCCTCCAGTGGATGTAAAGCCAGACTTCAAGTGCACGCCAGTCCCTGATGGGGAAAATATTTAGCTGTGCAGGGACGAAGGGATTTGTCTCACTTGCTGCAATCCTCGCCCTTGAGAAAGATTCGTGTTTCCGTTTTCCGTCTACTGTCAGGTAAGCTACCGCATTTGAAGTTTTCTTTTCCTGAAGCGAGCAGTTTCCTTTTTCTGTTTCCAGGTCTCCTGCCGAAGCCAGTTTGCAGACCTTGCAGCACCAGCGGAAGTCCTTTGCAGGAGGCCCGAATTTATCTACCTGCTCCCAGAAAGCAGATCCCGAGTTCATTTCTTCAAGCTGGACTTTCATCTCCCTGCAGAAAGTCCGGGCGAAATCCACAGTTTCCGGAAATTCTATCCCTGTATTCAGGAAAAAAGCCTTAAACTCTCTCTGTTTGAGGGCAGCCTTTGCAAGGTCAAGCACAACGAGGCTGTCTTTTCCCCCGCTGAAAGACACATAGACCGGTAAATCCCTGTACTCATTCCTTGAAACAATCCCGCGGATAGTGTTGATGGCATTTTTCCCCAGAGCCTGCAAATGTTTTCTGTTAACTTCTATGCATGTCCCGAAATCCGGGTTTTCAGGGTGCAGGGAAACCTCACCGCTATCGACTTTTCTGACTCTGAGAATTTTTGCTTCGCTTTCGAATTGAGCGGGCTCTGAAAAGCCCTTCAGGGCTGAAAATTCAGCTCCACTAATGTAAGAAACCCCGTAACCGCTAAGGCTGCCCGCGGTCACAAGGACAAAATCCCCTGCTTTTATATCACCGGCAAAAGAGTCAATAAGCTCCATAGGGATGTTTTTTCCATTGATATGTCGGTTTGTTTTTCTAATTTTGACTTTTTTGCCCTCTGCATATTTGAGGAGGATTTTTGCTCCATGGAGAGAAGGCTCAAACCGGTAGTCCATTCTGGATAGTTCGAAACTGAGAACTCCGAAAATGAAACCATCCACAATGACCTCATCTGTTTTGTCTTCTCCAGGGATTTTATTCAGGAGCACAAGCCTGCCTTTAAGAGGGTTACAGCCAAATGATGAAATCAGCTGCCCTGCCAGGACTTCGTGTTCATAAGGGGAGCAGAACCTTACATCGGCAGGCTGGGAAAGATGAAGTATCTCGCCTTTACTGCCGCAAATGCCACATTCTTCCCCTATGAGGGGCAGGTTGCATTTCCTGCACCAGAATATGTAATCGTCTTCATATTCGAAACGTGGAGAGGATTTTTTCTTTGAAACAGCCGTATCAGGCCATTTTTGAGAGCCTGAATTCTTTTTTTCGGAGGGTTTCTCTTTAAAATCCCTTAAATCCCGTGGCCCGTTTCCTGCCCCTTTTTCACGGGTGTGCGGGCTGTTTCTGTCCTGACTGTTTTTTTTCGGGCTGTTTTTGCCCGGATTATTTCTTTTTTGTTTTTGTGAGCCGGAAGTCTGGTTTTTTTCTTTTTTCTGATGCATGGAAGCCCTGACCGGTAGTTCAAAGGTAGTTCGAAGAAACGGTTAAGTATCTTATCGTTCAGTTTTCTGCAAGGATGAGTTTATCAATATATCAATATTTTGAGAGAAAGGAATATTGGTCGTGTCCTCATATTATTGAACAGGAACTCTAAATGTTAATAGTTCCTTTAAACTCCATATGTGATCAGTTATTCCTTCTGCCATAGCTGGAGTCCTTTGAAACCATTTTCTGTTTCCAGAATCTATTTTTAGCCTTAGAGACTTATGAGGTTTTATAAAGTTATACCATGCCTGGAATAAATCAATAGCTTTCTGATGCATCCTTTTGGTTTTACTGAAATTCATTCCTTTTCTTATAAATCTTGCAAGAGATGTCCTTATCGTAAGGTTAATCCTTTCTGCATAAGAAGTTCCAATATAACTATCCGCATCAGCTCCAAGCATTTCGAATATCTCATCAGGATCTCCAAAGATGATACGTTGAACTGTTTCAACTACATAATTTTTTACCTTTTTCTTCAATACTTTGACATATTTTAAATCGTCAGGTGGAACCAGTTTAGGTAGCGGTTTTCTTCCGATACCTTTGTATTGTGGCAACTCGATTTTACCATAAACGTTTATAAGTGCTTCTTCAAAGGCATCCCAATCATCTGAGGTAAATACAGGAATAGGAGAAGATGTGGAACGCATCTTCTCAACTTCTTTAAATAACTCTATAGCATCCTCAGCACTACGTTTTCCTTCATGATGAGAAAGGAGCAATCTTGTGTCACTTTTGATTGCTGTAAGTGAATACACATCACCACACTCTTCAGAATCCTCGTCAGTCACATTTTTTTGCTTTTTTTTATATATGACCAGATCTCATCAACCTCTACTCTCGTAAGATTAAGATTTTTGAGGAAATAAGTTGTAACTTCTTCTGCATGGGTTCCTGCAATCTCAAGCCATCTACAAATAGTGTCTTTACTATGTCCAGTAGCTCTTGCAACTCCACGAATACTGCCTTTTTCAGGAAGCATAGCTATTGTCCTTAGAACTTCTTCATCTGGAGTGTTTAATTCGAAAAATATTGTACCTTTGGTTTCACTAAAACATTTTTTACAAGTTTTACATTTAAAAAGAGCATGGTTATTTTTACCATATCTTTCTTTAAGGACTATATTCCCTTGATTTTTAATTCCATAATCAGTGCAGTCTTTGTTCCAGCAAAAAAATTGTGAAAAATCGATTTCAGAAGTGATTAAGATGCCCCCAAATAATAATAGATTCAAGATTATATAAAACTAAGTCAATGATTTGAGGACACGACCGGAATATTTAATAGAAGAAAATCTGTAAATATTTAAAAAATGTACTGTCTTTGATCTCTACTGAACTATATGAATTATTAATGGAATAATTAATGGGGTACATGAAGTATTATAAACTGCATGGAATATTATACAAAATGATCTGCCGTAAAATATATCTGAAAACTTATATTTAAACTGTTATATTAAATGCTTTATATGAAGCATAAGTATATTAAATTTCCTGTAATTACCAGAGCCTTCAAAAATAGATTAAGGCTTTCAGCGAAACTCTTCTGGTAGTTAAAAGCGGCTTTTTAAACGAATGTGATAAGGTATGAAATATGATGTTATTGTGGTGGGAGCCGGTCCTGTGGGCTCTACTGCTGCCCGCTATGCGGCAATGAACGGGGCAAAAGTCCTTCTTCTCGAAGAGCACGCTTCAATAGGATCACCTGTGGGATGTACAGGGCTCCTGAGCACCAGAGCTGTTGAAGAGTGTGACCTCAAGCCCACGGACGAATTTGTATTCAATTCCGTGCGTGGGGCTTTTGTTCACGCTCCTGACGGCCAGTGCCTGCCTGTTGATGGAAAACATACAAGGGCATATGTTGTTTCCCGAAAAAATTTTGACCGCGCCCTTGCAGTAATGGCTGTGGAAGAAGGCGTTGAGCTCTCCCTGAAAACAAGGGCTATAGGGTTCGAAAAAGAAAACTCTGAGACCGGTACAGGGACAACAGGAGAAGGTGGTAAAAAAGAAACGGGCTCTCCCGTAAAACTCCGGATAGTCAAAAACGGCAAGCCTGAAACCGTATCTGCTTCTGTGGTCATTGGGGCAGACGGAGTAAAAAGCCGCATAGCCAGTTATGCCGGGCTTGGAAGACCTGCTCGTGTGCTTCCGGGAATCCAGGTAGAAGCTCCATATGCCTCGGAAGACAGTGATTTTGTCGAACTGTTCCCGGGCTCTTCAGCTCCGGGTTTTTTTGCCTGGACAGTTCCCCTTGATGAAAAAATCTCGCGTATAGGGCTTGCAATAGACCCTGAGCTCGCTTTCAGGAACGGATATGGTGAGAATTCCCCCCTTTATTATCTTGAAAAATTACTGCGCTCCAACCCCTGCATAAAAACAAGATACTCCGGAGGCATGCTCGACTTTGTTGTTGGCGGGATCCCTGTAGGTCCTCAGGATAAAACATATACGGGGGGAGTCCTTCTTGCAGGCGATGCCGCAGGGCAGGCTAAACCCACATCCGGGGGAGGAGTTTACACCGGGGCTTTTGCAGCAAAAATCGCAGGAAGAGTCGCAGCAGAAGCAGCCCTTGAAAATGATACCTCTGCAAACAGGCTTTCGGAATACGACAGGCTCTGGAGAAAGGGGCTTGCAAAAGAACTCGAAATAGGCATGAAAATCCATGATTATATGGGAAAGCTGGAAGACAAACAGTTGAATGAACTCATAGGCTCTTTGAATACCCCGTCAATCCTGGACACGATCACGGAATACGGAGATATGGACCATCCCTCGATCCTCATGAGAAAGCTGATGTTTTCGGGAAATTCCTTGAGGCTCATGAAAGCCTTCGGGACATTTATAAAGACGCTCTTTTAAATTGATCCGGCGTCCTTATTTTTACTGTAAGGTCTATAAATCCCGGGAATCCCTTATATTACAGGGGTAAATGTGGTTTTGGGTTCTAAACTTCTTGATAATGTAAAAATGCACCTTTGCACGTGTTCTGCAGGGCTCAGGCCCACTCCTGATATGGAAGCGTTCCTGAAAATGCCCATGAGAGAACTCTACGTCTCCCTGCCCATTCATATGGATGATGGTTCCATAAAGGTTTTCAAGGGTTTCAGAGTCCAGTATAACGAAGCCCTGGGGCCTGCCAAAGGAGGGATACGTTTTCATCCGGATGAAACAATGGAGACTATACGCGCCCTTGCAGCTCTGATGACCTGGAAATGTGCCTTACACAGGCTGCCTCTGGGGGGAGCAAAGGGAGGAATTGTCTGTTCTCCAAAAGAGCTTTCACACCGGGAGCTGGAGCGCCTTAGCAGGGCATATATCCGCGCTGTTTACCAGATTATAGGCCCTGATAGGGATATACCTGCTCCAGATATGTACACAAACCCGCAAATTATGGCATGGATGATGGACGAGTACTCGAAACTCGCAGGAAAAATGTCTTCGGCGCAATTACAGGCAAACCCACAAGTCTGGGAGGTTCTGCTGGCAGGTTTGATGCAACGGCTAAAGGTGGCCTGTATGCGGTAAGGGAAGCTGCAAAAAAACTGGGGATAGAGCTTGAAGATGCAAAAGTTGCTGTCCAGGGTTTCGGAAACGTCGGATACCACGCTGCTTACCTTGCAAAGAAACTCTTCGGCTGCAGAGTTGTGGCTGTAAGCGACAGCAAAGGAGCTATTTACTCCGGAAAAGGGCTTGATCCTGAGGATGTTTCCGGGTATAAGCATTCCACAGGTTCCGTGCTGGGCTATCCGGAAGCGGAAAATCTCAGCAATAAGGAGCTTCTGGAACTTGATGTGGATATCCTTATCCCGGCTGCCCTTGAGGACGTAGTAAGCATAGAAAATGCGGAAAAGGTAAGACCGAAAATTCTCGCCGAAATGGCCAATGGGCCCACGACCCGGGAAGCAGAAGAGGTACTCATTTCGAACGGGGTCCACATAATCCCTGATATTCTTTACAACGGGGGAGGGGTCATTGTTTCTTATTTTGAAATGGTCCAGAACGAGTCCAGCATACAGTGGGACGAAAAGGAAGTAGAAATGCGCCTAGAAAAAAAGATGAAAGAAGCATATCATTCGGTTTTCGACTTTGCCGAAAAAAACAATGCCGGCATGCGGCAGGCTGCCTATACACTAGCTGTTGGAAGGGTTGTCGAAGCCATGCAGCTCAGGGGATGGATCTGAGTCCTGTAATAACAGACCTGAAAAGGAAAAAGGGATAAAGAAAAGTTCGGAAAGCAATGAATACAGGTATAAATACAGGTATTAATGGGTAAAGCAGCGAAAAAGGACGGTGATTCGAGCGTACAGATGTAGCAATTGTGGATATCTTTACAACCCTGACCTGGGAGATTCTTCACAGTCCATAGCTCCTGATACGGGGTTTGAAGAGCTTCCTAAATCCTGGAAATGCCCGAGGTGCGGAGTTTCCAGGGAAATGTTTGAAAAAATGTAAGTTTTAAGTTTAAGTTTTAGTTTTAGTTTTAATTTAACTTTTAAAGATACCTGACGTCCAGATAAAGGAGCTAAGAATTATTAACCCTTACAGCCAGCATCTTCCAGTTCATTAAGACGGTTTCTTTCAAAGTTAAGGACTTTTCTGATTATTAACTTTTTTGGCCCGAGTGAGAGTTCATCATTTTCAGGGTATTTTTTCTTTACATACTCATAAAGTTCCGGAACACTCATTTCATCAAGTTTCCTTTTGATCTGGTTAAACTCTTCCATAAAAACACCTCACTTACAACTCACTTATAGAAATCGAAGTAATATTATAAGTTCTGTTATAAAATCACATTATATAACATATCGGCAAGTACATCCAAATTTATTTCAAATACAGGTTTTCAGATGCCTTACAGTACTGATACTTTCGATTGATACTTTTCAGTCGTAGTGTTTTTAATTGATGCCTTACGGTAATAGTGTTTTTGATTGATGTCTTTCGGTATTAATACTTTCAATTAATACTTCTAATGGCCTGTTTTTATATATTCATATTCACTCAGGAGCTGTAAAGATTTCTTACCCGCCTGCCCCTCAATCTTATTTAATTTCTTTTAAATTCATATCCAAAATATTAATATGTCAATAATCTTATCATACATGTGACTACCGAATAGGATTTCATGGAAATCATTTCGGAAACATGAAGCTCTGGAGAGACAACCAGATCCCGGGAAATAAGTCGAAAGCAAAAGGAACAGCACTTGGTGGCAGGGGTGATAATATAAACGTTGATATAAGAAAAAGTGAAGCAGGAATCGAGTGGATGGAAGAATTTCTTTTAAACAGCCCCACCCCAGTCCTGAAGATCGAAAAAGAAGGGGTAATTACCTATTCCAATGAGGCAGGAAAGCCATTGATTGAAGAATGGGGAAGCATCCCCGGCGGGAAAGTCCCTTTAAATATCCAGAAAATTGTGCGAAAAGCAGCTTTCAGAAGAAAGTCAGAATTCCTGGAACTTAAAGCAGGCGAAAAAACTTATCTGGCTACTTTTGTCCCTTCTGCTGACGGTAAATACACTGTTCTCCATACATCAGACATAAATTCATCTAAAAAAATGGAAAGAAAACTATCTTTGATAGACGGATATTATGAAGCCTTTATCAGGGTTGCGGAGCTGTCACTTATATGCACAGACCTTCAGACATTGCTGGACAAATCCTTTAATTTAATTATTTCCACGCTTGATGCAAAATACTGCAAAATTCTGAAACTTTTAAATGATGGAAACTTTCTGGTTGAAGCAGGGGTCGGATGGAAGCCGGAAGATACAGGCAAGGTTATTAAAAGGGAAGAGGCTTCGGTAGCAGGATATACTGTTCTTTCAAAAAAACCTATTAATATAGAGGATCTGGACAAAAAAGGTTCAATCGAAAGAATGGGACTTTATGGGTATTCGGAAATTACTCACGGAATCAGTGTCCTTGTGGGAAGCCTCGAAAAACCGTATGGAGTCCTTGCAGTCCACAGCACCAGAAAAGAGAAATTTACAAAAGAAGATGCCTGTTTTTTGAAAGGCATTGCATCCATGCTTTCATTAGCCCTTGAAAGGAATAAGGTGGAGAGCACACTTCTGGATAAGGTTCTTTTCCTTGAAACCCTTGTGGATACGATCCCTGCCCCTGTGTTTTACAAAGACAGGGAAGGGATCTACCGCGGATGCAACGACCTCTTTGCAAAAATGATCCTGGGGATACCAAAGGAGAAAGTAGCAGGATGCTCTATAGATGAGTTTCTCGAGAAAATTCCGCAGGAACTGGGAAATGTTTACAAAAGAACGGACAGGCAGCTGCTTCAGAGAGGGGGAAGCCTGATTTATGAATCCAGAATAATGTGCTCTGATGGGTTGCTCAGGCAGTTCCTTATTAACAAAGCTGCATACCGAAATCTTAATGGGGATATGGAAGGTCTTGTAGGGGTAATGCTTGATATAACCGGGCAAAAACGTACAGAAGGTAGCCTGTTAAAAAGTGAAGAGAGATACAGGCTGGCTGCCGAGCAGACAGGTCAGCTGATATACGAATTTGACCTGAGAAACGGCTATGGAGAATGGGCAGGCGCTGTTAAGGAACTTACAGGCTACACCTATAATGAAATGCAGAATTTCAGTTATTATGACTGGCTTGAGCACATTCACCCTGATGAGCGCAGAAGAGTGCAGCAGGAATTTAAAAAGTGCTGGAACACAGGAGAAAAATTCAATGAAGAATTCAGGTTCCGTCGGAAAGATGGAAGCTATTTTTCCGTGGAGAACAAAGGTGTCTATCTGAAGGACGAAGAAGGGCTCGTATGCAAAGCCCTCGGGGTAATGAAGGATATTACAGAACTCAAACTTTCCTCGCAAAAACTGAAGGAAAGCGAAGAGATGTACCGGTCATTTTTACAGAACTTTAAAGGGATAGCATTTAAACTGGACAGGAATTTTGCCCCTCTATTTATGGAAGGGGCAGTCGAGGAAATAACCGGGTACACAGAGAAAGACCTCATATCCGGCAGGATAAATTTTTTTAATCTTCTTGATCCGGAAGATTTTTCATTGCTCGATAATTGCAGGAATAAAATGAGTTCTGTCCCCAATTCTATTATGGAGTATGACTACAGGTTCAGGAGAAAAGATGGAACTGTGAGATGGGTCCATGAGTTAATCCATAATATCTGCAATGAGAACGGTGAAACAGAGTTTATACAGGGATATGCTTATGATATTACTCCGAAGAAAAAAGCTGAGGAAACCCTTGCAAAAGCCGAAGCAATAGGCATGAGGGAAATCCACCACAGGATTAAAAATAATCTTCAAATAGTTTCGTCCCTGCTGAGCCTTCAGGCTGATAAGTTTAAAGACAGGGATGTAATTGAAGCGTTCAGGGAAAGTGAAAACCGTGTTGCTTCCATGTCCATTATTCATGAAGAGCTTCACAAATCCGAGGATACCACAAGCATAGATTTTGCAGCCTATTTGAGGAAATTGACTTCCGAACTCCTTTATTCCTACAGGATCGGAAATGAGAAAGTCCATCTTTTCCTTGATGTGGACCACACATTCCTTGGAATAGATACTGCAGTCCCTCTAGGGATTATTATTAACGAGCTCTTTTCAAACTCGCTGAAATATGCGTTTTCCAGAGGTGCCGACGGCGAGATCAGTATCTCTCTTTGCAGGCTGCCTGAAATATCAGGATCTTTTATCGAATCCAGCAGCTGTATTGGCACAGCAGGGCCGGGAATTCAGACAGGGTTTAAACTTGTTTACTCGGACAGCGGGGGTTGCTTCCCGGAAAATATCGATTTTTATAATCCTGATACCCTTGGTTTGCAGCTTGTAAATGCCCTGGTAGAACAGCTCGATGGAACGGTTGAGATTGAAAAAGGAGATCAAACCAGGTTCACTATAAGGTTCGAGGACAAGGGATTCTGAAGAAAAACTGAATGGTGACATATTTCTGATGCTGTCCGTCACCATATATTAACTATTATTTAATATATTAACTATTATTTAATATATTAACTATTATTTAACTGCATTATTTAACTATAGGATTTTATAATCATTTTTTTAAGTTTTTCTCTGTCAATTAAACCTATACCATTAGCTTCAGCTAATTCAATGGCAGAGTTTGTAAAATAGTTATTTGTAACTACTAAACCTTCAGTACATTTGTATAAAGCTTTAGACGCTACAACTTCCTGTACTGCTTTATTCGAAACTTTACTTGAATAACGTTTAGCCTGAACAGCGATCCTTCCTTTATTTCCTGATAAAATAAGATCTGCTCCCTGGTCTCCAGATAAAGGAGTATGAATTACCGAATATCCCAATCTTTCAAAAACAGACTTTAGAAAACCTTCAAATTCATATCCTTCCATTCCATCTATACTGGCTAATATTACATTTATATCTCTCGATCTGTTTTTTCTTAATTTTTTTTGTTCTGACCATTTTTTTAAAACTTTCAAAAACTTCTTCCCGGCGATCAGAAAAGCGACCACAAGTACCTTTCCAGTGACCAGAAAAGCGACCAGAAAAGCGACCAGAAGATTCTTCTTGGTCTCTTTTGGACGAATTATTTGTTTTTCAGGCTTCCATAGAAAAGCAAAATTTAAAAATGCAATTGTTATCAAAAGGAATAATATACTCACTATCGGTGAGCTTACTATTATTAATAAACCAGAGATTAAACTAATAGATGCTACAGCAAGGTAAGTTATATACAGAATAAGGTGTAATAATTTCGGTTTTGTCGGAGCTATTAGACGGCTAACTTCAAATTTAAAAATAAGGATCGCAATAAAAAAACTAATTACACTCAATAAAAATAATTCTTCTAATAAAAAGCCAAATCCAAGAAATATAAATATTGATCCAAATATAAAATAAGCTATTTTTGAGAAAATATTTGAGAATTTTGGTTTTTGCTGGACTACAGGAATACTGGATACTGGATAATCTGCTGGAGTATTATCTTCTAATGAAATTGGTACTGCTCTTATCTCTGATGGAGTAGTTAGAGTATCAACCTCTGCAATGGACGATGGATTTTTCATTTTTCAGCCCTCTGTATAAAAAGTAAATATAAAAATAGAGAATATATTAAAAAGTTTTCCATTCCATCAGCGAGCTAGCGAATATTCAACAGAAATACTAATGCTCTTTCTTTCCTGAAAAATCCTTAATCGTGGAATGAATAGGATACCTCAGCCGTCCAGTATTCCCATCAGGTGTCTCTTATTCCCATCAAGTATATCTTATTCTCATCAAGCATCTCTTCATTTGCTGTTTTATTGTCAGATAATTACAGCTTTTTCCCGCCATAAGACCTGACATGCTTCCAGGCTTTATGATGCTCGGGAAATAGGTCTTCATCTATATATATCGCGTCGTCGTCCCTATTATACAGCTCTCGGTCTTTTCCTATCGGGCAGACCTTGATGCATATTCCGCAGGGTGAAATGTAACGTTTGTTAAGTTCAGCACTGTATGAGGAACATGCTTTCTTATCTGTCAGTGCGTCAGGGTAATCTTCCTTTTTAAGAGCGTTCGACGGACACATTTTTACACAGCGCATACAGCGAGTGCAGAGCTGAGTTTCCAGCATTGGGTCTGAAGGAAGCTTGGCTGTGGACAGGATTGAACCGAAACGGACCCTGGGACCGTACTCCGGTGTAAGTATCGTGTTGTTTACCCCAAAGTTTCCCAGCCCGGCAAGGAGAGCGGCGTGCCTGTGAGAAAAGAATGCAATGGGATTTTCGAGAAGTACCTGAATGCCCCCATATCCGTCTCTGGGCACGAAAACGGATGGGTATCCTTTGGAGGTCAGGAAATTGGCAAGCCGATATGTGTACTGGTCCAGCAGGGAATTTACGGTATTATACAGTTCGCGGTAATATATTGAGGGGGACGTCTCCAGTACCGGAAGAGGGATCGGCAGTCCGATAACTATTACTGATTTTGCTTCAGGATATATGGACTGAGGATAGAATTCTTCAGGCATCCACGGCAAAAACGGAGGATTTTTCCATCTCTCAACACTGGCAACCCTAACCATGGGTATGTCCATACTTTCGCATTTCTGCAGGAGAGCTTTTTTCAGATCTTCAGTCGTGGATATCCCTTCTTTATGATTCCTTATCCCTACAGGGAGATAATTTTCCCACAATTTGAACATTTCCATCCATCTATATTCGGGATGGGGATTGTTCCACTCGACAAAGGAGAAACACTTGCAGACGAAAGAAAGGAAAGAATAGAAAAAATCGCTATTACGTTTAAGCAATAAGTAATGACAAAGTCTCATATAAGTGAAAAGTTAAAGAAAATAATATGATAATTGGAATAATAATAAACACCAGCGAACCTGAAACAGTGTGGAATGCATTTAGATTCGGCACGACTTCATTGCTTAATGACCATGAAGTGAAAATCTTCCTTCTGGGAAGAGGAGTGGAGTCAGAGAATATCAGGGATGAGAAGTTCAATGTTCAGGAACAAATAAAGCTTTTTATGGGGAACAGTGGCAAAATCTTCGCGTGTGGAACCTGCCTTAAAGCAAGGCAAATGGTGGGAAGCGAGGTTTGTCCGATCTCCACCATGCGTGATCTTCTCCATATAGTTGAAGAATCTAACAGAATTTTGACATTTGGTTAAGCTGATTCCGGAATCGAAGGCGTAATTTCATGGCATATTATGCTGTTCCTCTATGATTAAATCCCTCATAGATGCCCAGTCAGGAATTTCATTTCATATTTCTACTTTTTTTGAGGGGCGCCGGACAGGCTGGCAAGTTTCCGATATTATACAAATTTAAATCCGGTTTACGGGGTAAAAGGAAACCTGTGCTAATCAACTCTCTCGCTTTACTGAGTCATTTTTTCCTGCTCGATGAGGGTCGTAATTAAGTTTCTGGGCAAATTTTTTGATTATATCTCGGTACTAAAATATAATTAATTGGATAATTATTTATATCATAACCATGATGTACGTATCGCTGTATAATCCAGATAATATCAGTTTTTGATTGCAGTTTCACAGGGCATTACCTCAGAATCCTCTTTTTTAAAATGTTTTTCCGGGTTTCAGAGGGAACCTTAACTGCTTGAAAAGGCTGAGTATTAAAATAACGAAGGCTGTCAGAGTGGACTGTGGTTGAAAATAAAAGTTACACACATATTCTGAGCACAGAATCTTGAATGTATTCCAGATGATGAATGTATTCCAGATAATGAAAGTATTCAGGAAACAGGGTTAAAAAGAAAGAGATAAAATGGTTAGAAATTCAACAACATGTGACTCGTTTCTAACATGTTTTTCCGATAAAGTGTTGTTTAATACTTTCACCCTGCTATATAACTTTATTAATAAAAAGTCTGCGTGTTGTTATGCGCGTTGAATATCCGGGACATCCCGGATATCCGGGCAATTGATTACAGGAAATTCAATGCCTGCTGGTGAGAAAAACAGACATAATAAATTACATAAAAATGGCAAACAGGATCAATCACAGAATTAATCCATTAATCCATTCAGTTCTTTCAATTATCATCCGGTTAAATTATTATCTGGGTAAATTATCATCCGGTTAAATCATCATCCGGTTAAACTATCATCTGGTTAAATGTGCCATCCTGCACGGAACAGCTTTCTTTAAACACGTATCCGGTTTCAGATGTTTTGCCTGATTTCAGGAACTTAACCTAAACTTTTTAAACTCCAGCTTTATCCCAATTACGAAAAAAACCCGAGAGAAGGAAAATGAAAAATATCATAATCAAAGGGGCACGGGAACACAACCTGAAAGACATTACCGTGGAGCTTCCGCGGGACAGGTTAATTGTAATTACCGGCGTGTCAGGGTCAGGAAAATCAACCCTTGCCTTTGACACTATTTATGCCGAAGGTCAACGGCGCTATGTTGAGTCGCTCTCTGCTTATGCGCGGCAGTTCCTCGGGCTTATGAACAAGCCGGATGTGGACAGCATTGAAGGGCTGTCTCCGGCAATTTCCATAGAACAGAAAACCACCTCTAAAAATCCCAGGAGTACGGTGGGGACTGTAACAGAAATTTATGACTACCTCAGGCTGCTTTTTGCAAGGGTCGGGACTCCCTACTGCCCTGTTCACGGCATAAAAATCGAGTCCCAGTCTCCGGAAAGGATTGCTGACAGCCTCAGCAGGGAATGTGAGGGAATGGTTACAATCCTCGCACCCATAGTCCGCCAGAAAAAAGGGACTTACCAGCAGCTTTTCAGGGACCTCAACAGCGAAGGGTTCACGAGGGTAAGGGTGAACGGGGAGATCCACAGGACAGATGACGAAATCTCCCTTGACAGGTACAAAAAACACGATATTGAAGCTGTGGTTGACCGGCTTGACCCTTCCGAAGACCGGTCAAGGCTTGTCGAAGCCTGTGAAAATGCACTTCAAAAAGCCGCCGGACTCCTGATTGCTGTGGATTCGGAAGGAAAAGACCATCTTTACTCTTCTAACATGGCATGTCCTGTCTGCGGGATGGCTTTTGAGGAACTCCAGCCCAGGATGTTTTCTTTCAACAGTCCTTTCGGGGCTTGCGAAGCCTGCAATGGGCTCGGGTTTAAGATGGAACTTGACCCTGACCTCATAATTCCGGATAAAAGCCTGTGCATTGCTGACGGAGCAGTTGCTGTTTACAGGAACTATCTTGACGGCTACCGGAGCCAGCATCTTGCTGCTGTTGCAAAACATTTTGGCTTTGATGTATTTACTCCTATCGAAGCTCTTTCCGAAAAGCAGTACAACGCCCTGATGTACGGCACGGATGAGCGCATCCACTTTAACATGAACATGAAAAACGGGGATGTGCAGTGGTCACATAAAGGTACCTGGGAAGGGCTTCTTCCTCAGTCTGAAAGGCTCTACAACCAGACTAAGTCCGAGTACAGGAGAAAAGAACTCGAGAAATTCATGCAGGTCCACCCCTGTCCAAAATGTGAGGGCAAGCGCCTGAAAGAAAAGGTTCTTGCAGTCAAAATCGCGGACAAGTCAATAGTGGATATTACAGACCTGTCCATTTCCCAGTCCGTCCGGTTTTTTGAAGACCTGAAACTCCCACAAAAAGAACAGGAAATCGCAAAGCAGGTGCTTAAGGAAATTCGTTCCCGCCTGGGTTTCCTTGAACACGTAGGGCTCAGTTATCTCACCCTTTCCCGAAGTGCAGGCTCACTCTCAGGCGGAGAAGCCCAGAGGATCAGGCTGGCAACCCAGTTAGGCTCAAACCTTATGGGCGTGCTCTACGTTCTTGACGAGCCTTCTATAGGGCTGCACCAGAGAGATAATGAACGGCTTATTGAGACCCTTCAGACTCTTAGAGATCTCGGGAATACTCTCATTGTGGTGGAGCACGATGAAGATACTATCCGGGCTGCGGATTATGTGCTTGATATTGGTCCCGGAGCGGGGATACATGGAGGGTATGTGGTAGCCGAAGGAACGCCTTCGGAAATTGAGAAAAATCCGGAATCTCTGACAGGCAAATACCTGTCCGGAGAAAAGCAGATAAAGCCTCCTGCTATTCGCCGACAGAGCGATTCCTTTATCCGTCTGAAAGGCTGCAGGGAGAATAACCTGAAAGATGTGGATGCAAATATCCCCATAGGGCTCCTTACTGTGGTCACAGGGGTTTCAGGTTCAGGAAAATCCACCCTTATTTACGATACCCTTTACAAAGCCCTCACGAAAAAGATCAACAAATCAAGCGTAACTCCCGGGGAATATGACGAGCTTATCTTTGATTCCGAGATTGATAAGGTAATTGTTATCGACCAGAGCCCCATAGGCAGGACTCCACGCTCAAACCCTGCCACCTATACCAAGGTCTTTGATGCTGTCAGGCAGGCTTTTGCCGAAACTAAGGAAGCAAAAATCCGGGGATACAAAAACGGGCGTTTCTCTTTCAACGTAAAAGGAGGGCGCTGTGAAGCCTGCCAGGGAGAAGGGCTGATTAAAATCGAGATGAATTTCCTGCCTGATGTTTACATCGAATGTGAAGAGTGCAAGGGAACGCGCTATAACAGGGAAACCCTTGAAGTAAAATACAGGGGCAAGTCAATTGCCGAAGTTCTGGACATGACTGTGGAAGAAGCAGCAGAGCATTTTGAAAATGTGCCAGCGATTAACGGCAAGCTCAATACTCTCGTACGTGTAGGCCTTGGATATATCAAGCTCGGGCAGAGTTCCACAACCCTTTCCGGAGGGGAAGCCCAGAGGATCAAACTCACAAGGGAACTCTCCAAAAAGTGTACCGGAAAGACGATATACCTCCTTGACGAGCCCACGACAGGCCTGCATTTCCATGACGTTAAAAAGTTAATTTCAGTCCTTAACGGGCTTGTTGCAAAAGGAAACACCGTTGTTGTAATCGAACACAACCTGGATGTTATCAAATCCGCAGACCATATAATCGACCTTGGTCCCGAAGGAGGACACGCAGGTGGGGAAATTATTGCAGCAGGTACACCTGAGGAGGTTGCCATGGTTCAGGAGAGCTATACAGGGAGATTCCTTGCTCCCAGAATTCTGGCAAACGCAAACCTTTATTTGGAACCGGGATCACAGCCTGTAGAGGCTGTTTTTGAAGAAGAGGAAGATTTCGGAACCGATTTCGAGGAATTAGAGGAAGAATCGGATGAAAACCTCGACGAAGAGCCAGAGGAATTTGACAGAACAGACGATACATTTGAAGAAAAGATTCTTCAAAAAGTTTGAGAGGCAGTACTCTGGAAAATTTTCCTGAAAAATAATATTTTTCCTGAAAAATAGTATTCTTCTTGAAAATAGTATTTTTCTTGGAAATAGTATTTTTCTCGAAAATAATATTCTTCTTGAAAATAGTATTCTCCAGATGAATAATACCCTGATAAAAAATAGAATCCGATGAAATCTGAAACAAGATTTTAATGGGACGTGGTTCAAAAATGATCGACCTGGAAGCTCTTCCGCATCTGCCTGGCTGTTATCTCTTCAAGGATGAGGAAGGGATTGTACTTTATGTTGGGAAAGCAAAGGACCTCAAAAAAAGGGTGAGCAGCTATTTCCAGAAAAGGGACCACGACCCTAAAACTGCAAGCCTTATGCAGTTTGCCAGAGGCCTTGATTTTATTGTTACGAATACCGAGGTAGAAGCCTTTCTCCTCGAAAATACCCTGATCAAGAAGCACTGGCCCAGATACAATATAATGCTCAAGGACTCAAAACGGTACGCCTGCATCCACCTCACGGGAGAAAAATTTCCCAGGATCAGGATTGCGCGTAAGAATACCGGAGAGGGAGAGTTCTTCGGACCGTTTGTCTCTGCCAGAGAACGGGACTATATTTTTGAGGTTGTAAGAAAAACATTCCAGCTCAGGACCTGCAGGAAAATGCCTTCACGTGCCTGCCTGCGCTACCACATAGGAGCGTGCAGCGGTCCCTGCATTAGCAGTGTTTCCGTTGAGGAATACGGAGAGAAAGTAAAAAAAGCCATTTCTGTCCTTAAAGGCAATATCAGGGAACTCATAGAGTCCATGGAAACAGAGATGAAAGAAATGGCTGCAAAACAGATGTTTGAGCAGGCAATGGAACTCAGGGACGAGATTGCAGCCCTTGAATACCTCCAGGAAAAACAGAATATGGAGAGGCAGAAAAAGTATGATGAGGACATCCTGAATTACATCGTCAGGGACAATAACGTTTACCTCATGCTTTTTAAGGTTTACAAAGGTACCCTGGAAGACAAGCAGGACTTTGTCTTTGCTTTTGGGGAGGATTTTCTGGAAGAGTTTCTCGTACAGTATTATTCCGAGAACGACCCTCCTGAAGAACTGATAGTTCCGGAACCGCTTGATGAGTCTCTTGTAGAGTTCCTGGCACATGTGAAGGGAAAGAAAGTGAAAGTAGCGGTCCCGAAACAGGGAGATAAAAAAGAGCTTCTTGACCTTGTCCTTAAAAATGTTGAGATTGGATTCTTCGGGGACAGGAAAAAGCTTGAAGCCCTGCAGAGTAAACTTTCCTTACCAAAGATCCCGAATGTTATTGAATGCTTTGATATTTCCCACCTTTCAGGCACGGCTACAGTCGGTTCAATGGTGCAGTTCAGGGGAGGCAGGCCTGATAAGCATAATTACCGCCGCTTCAAAATAGAAAGCGTGGAAGGGATTGACGACTTCGCTTCCATTGCCGAAGTTGTGCGGAGGCGTTATTCCCGACTGCTTGAGGACAAACATGAAATGCCTGACCTGATAATTATTGATGGGGGAAAAGGGCAGCTTTCTTCAGCTTTCCAGGAACTACGGAAGCTCAGGGTAAAGGTTCCCATTATCTCAATAGCCAAACGCGAAGAAGAGATTTATGTCCCGGGACTCAAGTCTCCTCTTCCTATCAAAAAAGATGAGAAAGCATCTCTTTTTGTCCAGGAAATCAGGGACGAAGCTCACAGGTTCGCTATTAACTATAACCGCCTGTTAAGACAGAAAGCATTGATACAGAAATGAGTCATTGGTACAGTAATCAATACTGTAATCGACTCCGCAAATATATTAATCAATTCCATATGCTTAAGAAGGTCATAATTCTATGAAAGTTTCCAGCCAGACAACCGGGGAGTTAGCTGAAAATAAGTTTGAAACAATATACGATGAACGGTACTGGGAAAGCCCTCCTTTTAAACTTGTTTCCGATTTTGAACCCAAAGGTTCCCAGCCTGAAGCAATAGAAAAACTTGTGGACGGACTGAAGAAAGGAGAGCCGTTCCAGACCCTTCTCGGGGTGACAGGGTCAGGTAAGACCTATACAGTTGCAAATGTTATAAACCAGATCCGAAAACCTACTCTCGTTATTGCCCACAATAAAACCCTTGCTGCTCAGTTATATAATGAGTTCAGGGAATTCTTCCCTGAAAACCGCGTTGAATATTTTGTCTCATATTACGATTATTACCAGCCAGAGTCCTATCTCCCAGCAAAAGACCAGTATATTGAAAAAGATGCAATGATAAACCCGAAAATCGAACAGATGCGCCTTGCAGCCACAGCTTCCCTGATGTCAAGGCAGGACGTGATTGTGGTGGCATCCGTGTCCTGCATCTACGGTCTGGGAAATCCTGAAAACTTCCAGAAGATGGGTTTTGAACTTAAAGTTGGGGATAAGGTTCACAGAAAGGAAATCCTTGAGAAACTGATCGACATCCAGTTTGAGAGAAACGACCTTGAACTCATGCCAGGGCGCTTCAGAGTAAAAGGAGATACAATTGATATCATTCCCGGTTACTTTGATGACATAATCAGGATAGAACTTTTCGGGGACGAGGTGGACCGGATTTCCGAAGTGGACAAGCAAACCGGGCAGAGAAAAGAGGATATGGACTATTTCTTCGTCTATCCTGCCAGGCACTATGTTATCCCTGAAGAGGAACAGAAAAGCGCAATCCAGTTTATTCTTGAAGAACTTGAAGAACGTCTTCCCGAACTCGGGTTGCTTGAGTCCCACAGGTTAAAGCAGCGCACGCTCTATGATATGGAAATGATCCAGGAAACCGGCAGCTGCAAGGGGATAGAAAACTATTCAAGGCATTTTGACCATAGACAGCCTGGAGAGAAGCCTTTCTGCCTGCTTGACTATTTCCCGGATGACTTCCTTCTGGTTATTGATGAGAGCCACCAGACGATTCCGCAGCTGCACGGGATGTATAATGGGGACAGGTCAAGGAAAAAGAGCCTTGTAGATTACGGTTTCAGGCTTCCAAGTGCTTTTGACAACAGGCCCCTTAAGTTTGAAGAATTTGAAAAATACATGAAAAATGTGATCTTTGTCTCGGCAACACCTGCAGACTACGAGCGTGAACATTCTTCCCGGGTCGTGGAACAGATCATCCGCCCGACAGGCCTTGTTGACCCTGAGGTTGAAGTGCGTCCCCTTGAAGGCCAGGTCAGGGACGTTATGCAGGAGATCAGGAAAATAGTGGAGAGGGGAGATCGCGCCCTTGTGACCACGCTTACCAAAAAGCTAGCAGAAGAACTAACTGAATTCCTGGCGAAAAATGAGATCAAGGCACGCTACCTGCACTCGGATATAAAGACCATTGAAAGGACGGAAATTATCCGCGAACTGCGCCTCGGCAAGTTTGATGTACTTGTCGGTATCAACCTGCTCAGGGAAGGGCTTGATATTCCTGAAGTCGGCTTCATTGGAATCCTTGATGCAGACAAAGAAGGTTTCCTCAGGAACTCAAAGAGCCTTATCCAGATTATAGGCAGAGCAGCACGGAACTCCAGCTCAAGGGTCGTCCTCTATGCCGACAACATGACCGATTCCATCAAATCAGCAGTTCAGGAAACCGAGCGCCGCCGTTCAATGCAAATAGCTTACAACGAAGAACACGGCATTGTCCCTACAACCATCAGAAAACCAATTCGAGAAAAAGTTGTGGATATCACGGATACAAAACATATTCCGAAAACCGATATTCCAAACGTGATTATCGAACTGGATGCAGAGATGAGGGAAGCTGCTGACAGGCTGGACTTCGAGCGTGCAATCCAGGTCAGGGAACTTATAAAGAAGCTGGAAAAAGAGATAAAAGCAGTGTGAAAAGATTGTTTGAGAGATGGCTGAACATCTGGGAAGTCAGCTATCTCATCTTTTCACTGGAAAACAAATTCTTTTTGTCATATAACCATATGGCACAAGTTCATGGGATCGGGCTTAAGACCCCTTTCCTCCGAGAAACATCTCAGAATAGTCTGCTGACTTGCCGGTGCTTCCTGGGCAGGTAAAAGTAAGTCCTTTTGGTCCCAGGATGCAGGACAGTGGTTTTGCTTTTTCGAAATCCATCTTGCCTTCTTCGTCAAAAAAGTCATCGTCAACTTCCAGGTTTACGACTTTTCCTATGATGAGGGAGAACTTTTCTCTCAGGATCTCCTCTACAAGGATACATTCCGCCCAGGCAATGCACCCTTCAACACCGGGAACCTTAACTTTTTCAGAAGGACGGGTCTTCAGCCCGGCCATTTCAAACTCGTCAACCTCCGGCGGATAATTCCGGGAGCAGACCATAACAGCTTCTTCCATTCCTGCACGAGGTATATTTATAACAAATTCTCCTGTTTCACGGATGTTCATGAGAGTATCTCGCTTTATCCATGAAGCAAGTATTACTTCCTCGAGGGGGCGGAGGATTGGAGTTATATTGGACCACGGAGCTACATTCCGGACCCCATTCTTCGAGATAGTGGAAATAAGGGCAACAGGAAGGGGAAATATCTGTTCTCTTTTACCTGGCTTTAATTTCATTTTCTCACCTTACTAATTTAATTAACTCTTATAAGTTATCATATATTTAATACCATGTGTTATAAAAATTAAATATTTTACTACTAAAGACAACGTCAGTAAAAATAAATGTTTACTGTACCTGGTGGGTTATAAAATCAGAATATACAGTAAGGTCAGAATATACAGTAAGGTCAGAATATACAGAATCAATATTCTTCGATTTCACAAACAGAATAAATGCACATAAAAAACGTTAATAAGATATTAACAGTAAACTCGGTACAGTGTTTATATCTGCTTGTCTCTTTCACACCGGTTAGCATGTTACCGGGTCAGCTACTCATAAATGCCACATTCCTATCTCGATACGGGTTACATAACCAGCATAGCATATGCAACAGGTATACTGCAAATGTGTTAGATAGAATTCCGACGCCGAAACTGTAACATTAATAAGATTCCACTGCATTCAGGTTCCAATATTCCCCTCAATAACTCTACCGGTTGCATAAATTATAGATTGATTTTCATTGTTAACAGCAGAAAAAAATACTGCACGAATGACTTTGTAGGAATAAATTTATTTTATTTAAATCTTTCTTTTATTTTCGTATTTTCGTGAGTTCAATATTTGATTATCACTTTTCATAGTCAGAATTGCCGGAGTCTTCATCTTCAAATCCTTTCTCATCTCTTTCTGAATATCCAGTTACTTCTATTCTTCTTGCATCTTATCTTTCCTATTCTGCGTTCATGAACTTCTTTTCTATTGAGGCTCACCTGCCTGTTTCCTATGATTTTTTTGCATTATATTTTGCTTAGAAAAACAGGCTATGAGTATTAAATTAGAGAAAGTAAAAAGATTAACCTCAGACTGATCCTGGAAATATAAGCAACTGATCAAAATTCAGTATCAAAAGCCATCCTCGGTCATCCCTTATTTTTTTAAAATATTGTCTATATTATTTTACAGAACTTTAATATCAATAATTTTCATAATTTAATCACATATTAAACGGCTATAGATGTTGATTATTACATTTTTTGTACCTATACTGTTTGAAATATATTAAACTAAATAAGTTTATCTCTTTATAGATTAATAAAATCACATTCATTTTATTCTCTAAAGGAGGTTTTGACTGGTGAGGTTAAAAATCATAAATGGAACGTTGATATTGCTATGTCTCATTTTGTTGACAGGTACAGCTTTAGCTGCTGATTATTCTGCTGTGCTTGATACGTGTAATGAAGCTGGCGGTGAAAATATACAATATGTTACTGCAAGTATTTCAGGCGATGTGGCAACTTTTACCACGAAGGGAATAGGTACTTATCCGACTGGTTGGTTTGATGTGGCAGGCCTTCCTGAAGGCGTAACAGTGGTTTCAGTGCAAGATAAAGATGGCAATACTCTAATCCGCGGCGACGATTATACAGTAAGTACAAGTGCTAATATTGATGGTTTTCGATATCCAGGTACTCATACTAAAATAGTCTTTTCTACAGCTGACTTTACTAGTAGCACTTCGAGTCCAGAAGAGAAGGCTAGACTTTCTCAAGTCAAAGTTAAATTTTCTGGGACATTTACGTATCCTGAAGCGCTAGCTTTTGGTGCTCATGTTGCTTGGGGAATAGCAATAAATGGTCTGGACAGTGCTAAATACATGGGTTATGGTGGTACTACTACACAAGTTCCTGAATTCCCCACAATGGCCCTTCCTGTTGCAGCAATACTGGGTCTAATGTTTATTTTCGGGCGCAAAAAACAAGAATAAAAGAGTAATTTTTAGGGCGCGAATTCCTTTTAGAATTAAAATTTTTCTTTTTTTCCTTCTTTTTTTCCTTCTTTTTTTCTCTTTTTTGGAATTCCCCTCTCCTGGGTTTTATTCTTCGCAGAAGATTACTCAGATTATATATCAAGCAAAAAATTAGGCTCTGTAGAAAACCTATGAAATAACAAATCTACATTAGTTTGAACTGGGTCTTGTGATCTATATTTTCAGTAGTTAGCCTTAGCCCTTCTTAGCCCTTAACACTGATTCAGATAGGTTTTCTACAGAGCCAAAAATTAAAAGATTTAAATCTAAGTAAGAAAACTGAGTATGAAATAACTTTTTTTCCTGAAATATCTTCCTGAAAGCTCATTTTAGTAATATCCACCGTACTTTTCATTAATTTCCCTAGCAGTATTGTAGGCATCGTAGAGGTTATAAATCCAGAAAAGCGGATAAAGGACGTAACCTACTAAAACTACTGTAAGGAAGCCGAAAATTGAGGCAAGAATAATAAAAATGATCCCTTTCATTATCTGCCCATTGTAAATTTGTCCGAGACCCGGAATAAAGAATGACAGTACACGGCGGCACCCGGATTTTTTCGTGGTTGAGGCATATTACACACTCTTATGCAGGCTTCTGATTTTTGGTTATCTCTTTACTTGAAGATACCTTTACTTATTTGATACTAAATATATTTGTTTAATAATAAAAAGGTGAACATAATAATTAAACATAATAAGCTACAAAGAAGCGGTAAGCAACCTTAATTTCGTCTATTTCTCCGGTCTCCAGTTCAAAATCCTTTTGATCGGTTCTGTAAACTTTTTCTCCAAAGTCTTTGAATGTCGTTTCACATCTAATGTTTTCGGGCAGCTGGGTTTCAAAGTTTTTACATTTTTCGCAGATCTCTCCAGTAAGGCTTTTTGTTTCTTCGGGACTGAAGGTCTTTTTGTTTTCAGGTATGTAATTTACTTCAATCGTCAGTTCTTCTTTGCTGAGAAGGTCTGCCCAGAAACCGGAAAGTTCTGTACCTTCTATCCTGTAGTCCTGAAGTTCAAAGCTTCTGGTTATGGTGTTCTTGATCTTGCCCTCGTTCATATGCTTAGTTTAGAGAGTGGACCTATATAAACTATCTCAAAAAAGAAAAACAAAAATAAATTATTACTAAACAGCAAACTTAAAAGTGTCCTGTAAATATCCTGAAGATTCAGTTATGCTTTTGATCACACGAAAGAAATTTTTATATCTGTGATTTCGGAATTGCTGCCAATTCGTATTGGAGGACCCCATGTGCCGAAACCGGCTGAAACAATTATTTGACATTCTCCCTTTTTTAAATAACCCCAGCTGTTTTCGAATACACGTTTAGAGATTAAAGTATTGGGAAAAAACTGTCCAGCGTGCGTATGCCCGGATAACTGTAAATCGATTCCATTTAGCTGTCCCTCCTTCAGATTAATGGGCTGGTGGTCTAGCAAAATGATCGGAAGAGTGTGATCTATGCCATCTACAAGCCTGGACAGCTCCAGTCGCTTTTTTCCATTCATTCTGCCTGCCACCCGGTCATCTCGACCAGCTACATAAAAATGGTTATTTACTTTTATGCATTTGTCAACCAGTACATGAATGCCAGCCTGTTGCAGATATTCCACTGCCAGCTCATTATTGCCGCCAATGTATTCATGGTTTCCAAGAACTGCATACACGCCGTATCTGGATTTCAACTTTTTCAATATCTCCGGCATTTTATTGCTGGCAAATAGCCTTACATCTTCATCTATAGTATCTCCGGCAAGAAATACGACATCCGGATCAAGTTCGTTAATTCTGTTAACCATCTCTTTGAGGCGATCTTTATCAACAACCAGACCAAGGTGTATGTCGGATACCATGACAGCATGGAGCTCTGGTAAATCAGGTACTGATTTTTTGATTGTGATATCGTAGTGTACGATGCGCGGATGACGCGCATTCCAGGTTCCGTATAGCAAAAGAAGAAAGACAAGAAGCAAAACTGCAAGTCCAAAGTAAAATGAGGGGTATTTAATTATCCGAGTAGCGGGGAAGATGAGACTGGTTAAGAAATGAAGAACGTCAATACCAGCCCATATCAGGAGCGAATAATAAACAGCACCAACCCAGTAGTTTCCCGTTACAGCAAAGAGATCATTAACGTATCCGGGATAAAACCTCTTTCCTAACCTGCCTGCAAAAAGCGATATCACAAGAAACGCATAACCGCTCCAGTAGAACAAAGAATAAGGCTCTATAAGGCTCTGTATTGATTGAAAAAAGCGCAAACCTACATAGTAATTTCCGGCAGCATAGATTGAGACAAAAATAGTAAAAATAGCGGGAAAAAGTAAACCTGTTTTTCCGTTATTCCCTCTTTTGTCTGTCATCGTATACGGTCTTATTTACTGCTTTATTTAATTTTCCGGCAAAATATTCTTCTAATTCCAGTATTCGTCTAATTCAAATATTCTTCTAACTCAAATACTCTTTTGATTAAAACCAATGCCTGAGAAGAGGCATCGATCATTAAGATTTTATTACAGTTTTCAGTATTTTTGTTTTTATGTTTTTGTTTTTAAATTTTCTTAAGCATGAGAGACATGATTCCTGGCTTTGAAGGGCTCATTGTCTGTGGCATAAACATATCCATTCCGCCTGATCCGAACATCTCCTGGTTCACCCGATCAGTTATTTCGTCAAAAATCATTTTATAAGCAATGCAGTGCGGGTCAACAGCTTTTATTTCCCCGTCCGTGGGCACCAGAGCGTTGTAAGGGCACCCACCCCTGCAGTATTTGATATGGGCGCATTTGCTGCATGCACTGTCCACAAATTCCTTATATTTATGCATGAGCTTCCAGGCGTCAGATTGAGCAAGGTCTGCCATGGTCGGGCGGTCGTGAACGTTTCCCATGACATATTCTGGCATGCCTACAAAGCGGTAGCAGGGGTATATGCCTCCGTCTGGGCCAACCGCAAAAGTATCTCCCATGCAGTCTACGAAGGTGCAGACAGTGCCTCTGCCTGTGAAAACGCATTTGCACATATGGTCAATATTCATGACTTCAATCCTGCCCAGGTTTTCGAGGTACTTATCAAGAAGGTAAATTAAAAGATTCCCGTATTCCACAGGGTCAAGTGCCCATTTTTCCGGGTTGTCACCTTTTAAAGACGGCAGGCAGGGGTGCAGTTTAAGTGTCAGGTCTTTTTCCAGGTAAAAATTGAAAATATCCTCTTTGAATTTCACGGAATGGGATGTGAAGGTTGCGATGAATCTCACAGTAAGCCCGTGATCCTTTGCAATTTCATAGCCTTTCATGGTCTTTTCATAGTAGCCCTTTCCCCTCTGAAGGTCGTTAAGCTCCTGAGGGCCGTCCAGACTGGAACCGATAGGGACATTGTACCTGGCAAAAATCTCGGCTATTTCAGGTGTAAGTTTCCAGAGGTTTGTCTGTATGGCAAAAGCAATATTTCTGGGACTTAAACCTTCAGCAAGTAACGGCAAGGCTTCCCTGTAAAATTTCTCTCCTGCAAGGAGCGGCTCTCCGCCATGAAAAGTAAAAGTAACGGAATCCTGCCTGAATATTTTGAGCCATTCAACCACCTCTTTAATGGTTTCGATGCTCATGATAGGAGATTTTTCTTCCGAACTCCAGCAATAATTACAGTTAGCGGGACAGCCAAGGGTAGGGATCAGCATCACATGAAAAGGCATATTTAAAGCACCCTTTTTTTAAGCTTCTTTAAATTATTAGTAGTTTTCTAAAAGTAGCCCCTTACACCCGCCAGATAGTAAATATTTTTTCTCTGATGATTTTCAGTATAATTCTGGATATCTCTAATTCTGGATATCTCTACTTAATTTTCTTCAATCCCGTTTGACGCTTATCATTTTCTTTTTAACTTTTTTGCGGGGCAGTTTTTCAGTTAGGACAATTTTTCGGTTAGAACAGTTTTTTAGTTATGAGAGTCTTTTAGTTATGACAGTTTTTTAGTTATGACAGTTTTTTCTATCAGATCCCTCGAGCACGATTCCTTCAAACCTGCATCTTGAAATTTTCCCTTCACGAAAAGCATAAAGAAAAATCTTGAAAAGCGCATAAAGCCTGAAATAAAAAGCCAGCACGACTGGAGAGCGAAAGCCGCTTATATATACCAGTTTCTTATCATCCCTGATAGAATTGTCAAGGAACATTACTGTTCCGTCAAAGTTCTCTCTTTCAAGCGTACTCCCTCTGGGGAGGCGGGGTCCCAGCACAACTACATCCTCTTCCATGCCGTCCGGGCCTGTTGTGCCTTCAATGAAGCCGTAATTAAAGATCGTGGGTAAGGGAGAAAAGAAAGCTCTTTCGTAGCCTTTGTCTGTTTTCTGGTATTTCCAAAAACTGTATTTGGGAGTTTCTATTACTATTTTCATGGAAAATTTCCTGTATATAATTCGGAAGCAGCCTTCTATAATCACTTCTGTCTATCTTCTTTTCCATCCATTTAAGCCTTTTAATTTTGAGCCGTATATCACTTATTCGTTTTCAATCAACTACTATTAAGAACTTAATTCTTTTGTTTAAAATGCTCATCAAAACCAATTGGATGAGATTGAATAAGAGGGACTTCAACGGTTTTTGGAAAAATTATATATTAAATCGACTCTTCTCAAAAAAGAGAAAATGGAAGAGAGTGAAATCTTAGAATATTTTCCGAAAAAATATCTGCCCAGGGATGCACAAATAGCTGTGCTTACAGGCATAGAAAAAGCGATTAAACAGGGAAAGAAATACATTTTAATTCAGGCTCCTACTGGGGTGGGAAAAAGCGCTATTGCTTATACTGTGATGAAGTATTTTGGGGAGGGATATGTCTGCACAGCTACAAAATCACTGCAGGATCAGTATCTGGCCGATTTCCCAGATCTACTGACGGTGAAGGGCCGTTCCAACTACATATGTAAAACCAGGAATGATGGAAAAACCTGTGATCTTGGAGCCTGTGTGGTTCAGGACTTAATGTGCTCTCGAAAACCTGGGACAAAAGAGACAAAATATCCTGCTTATTATTCTGAAAGAGACCATTGTACTAAATACTGGACAGGACCCACCGGGGACCCGGAAAGATGTGATTACTGGATAGACAAGGCAAAAGCCCTGAATAATTTTGGAGTGGTCCACAATTACCAGTATCTATTGCATGAGGCTAATTTTGCAGGGGATTTCGTAGGAAGAAAGATCCTGATTTCAGATGAAGGGCACAATATAGAAGCTATGATTATTGCATTTATCAAAGTTCCTATCGTATATGAAAATTTAACTTTAATTAATAAGTTTCTAGGCGATTTTAAAATACAGTTCGTGACTCCCGATTCTGATATGGAGAATGAGCAGAAATTAAGACTACATGCGGGCTGGTTAATGAAGCTGAGAGAAGCTGCTATATTGGCAGAAGAGAACATCAAAAAGCTTGCTAAAGAGGAGCTGGATATAAAAATAAATCTGGAACACAGTGTGGCAACTGTTAAAGATTCTGAAATATCCGACATTCAGGAAAAGATCAGGGGTAAAATTCAAAGGCTCGATGACCTGAATATGGACCTGCAGAAAGTGAATAGTCTAAGGATGAGTAAAATTGAGCCATTTTTAAAGGATATTTCAAAGAATCTGGATAACTGGGTAGTCAAAGAGGAATTTTTCGAGAAAGGAAGTGGTTTGAAAAGTATAGAATTCCAGCCTGTCCGGATTAGCCAGTATGCATACGACAGGTATCTGAGACTGGGAAACATCAATATCATTATGTCAGCTACGATTCTGAATCCTGCCATGGTAGCTAACGATTTAGGTATTAATCCCGCCGAAATCGAATATCTAGAAATCCCGCCTGTGTATCCCAAAGAAAAGAATAAGGTCTTTAACCTGGGGATTGCAAATTTCAAATATTATAATGACGAGACCCCGGAAGAGGAAGAGGAATTTTATAAAGAAGTGGTAGAAAGAATTGATATGATCCTGGAACTGTTCCCTGAGGATAAAGGGATTATTCATTGCGCTACTTACAGGATTTCAGATTTTATCGAGAAATATTCTGCATATAAGGATAGGTTGATTTTCCATAATTCGGCAAACAGGGAAGAAAAGTTGCAGGAGCACCTGTCCAGAATTGGAGAAGGAACTGTTTTAGTCTCTCCTTCCATGACCGAAGGCGTGGATCTGAAAGATGATCTTTCCAGGTTCCAGGTCATGATTAAGGTTCCTTACCCTGATCTAGCAGATACCAGAATATCAAGGCGTAAAGAGCTAGAAGAAAAAATGAAATTAAGACCGCTTTCATATGTTTATAAGACTGCAATTGTAATCATTCAAGCAATCGGACGATCAGTAAGGACAGAAACTGATTATGCGGTAACTTTCACACTTGATACAAGATTCACGTCCTTTGCAATTCAACAACCCGAGCTTATGAGGCTATTTACCAGGCATGTTAGGAATAACAAAGAAATTTCAAAGCTTGAAGGTATGAAAGGTAAAGATGCATTTTTTCTTAATAAACTGACAAGGAAAATTTTCAGAAAAGCCGAACATAGACAAAAATCAAGACACATAAAACGAATGTTTAACTGATCTTTTTTAATAAGTAGAAATGAAGTCAAATACGCGGTGGTTCTTGTTACCTCTTAACATACTAATAAAACTCTATTCAGTTCCATACGTCTTTTAAGTCAGAAACTCCAGCTATAGAGCTTAAAGTTAATAATACTGAAACGTAAGGGTAAAGGTCAAATCAAAATATCTGAATAACGAGATTCCTGAACAATTAAGTGGTCTGACAAAGAGGCTGAAAGGACAAAATCCTGCAATCTTTCAATATAAAGGTTTATTAGATGAGTTATCGAAACAGAGTAACCCTGCGAGATGCGATGAAAGAAATAGTTGAAGAGCCCCTGCTTCCCCTGGTTCCGAAACGCTTTGACTATATAGGAGATATTGCAGTAATTTCGATTCCTCCGGAATTAGGGGCTTATAGAGAGGCTATTGTTTCAAAAATTCTCTCTATGAGAGGCAACACGAGGGCAGTGCTCAACAAGGTAAGCAAACTCGAAGGGGAACGCAGGGTAGCTCATTTTGAAGTTCTCGCCGGGGAATCCGCAGAAACTTTACACAGAGAAAACGGCTATACATACAGAATGGATGTGAGAAAGGTTTTTTTCAACCCCAGGCTCTACTGGGAAAGGGCACGTGTAGCTTCAAAAGTCCTGTCTGGAGAGTCTGTTTTGATTCCTTTTGCAGGCGTGGGTCCTTTTGTGCTCCCTCCGGCAGGAAAGGGGACAATGGTCTGCGCAATCGAGATAAATCCTGACGCCTGTGCCTGCCTGAAAGAGAATATCCGGCTGAACAAACTTGAAAAACAGGTCACGGTTATCCAGGGAGATGCCGAATTTATTCTCAGCCATTCTGGTTCTCTGGAAGCTGAGGGCTTCAGGGTTCCGGAAAACGGCTTTGACAGGGCAATTGTACCAACTCCTTACGGCATGGACCATTTCCTTGGAAAGGTCTCAGAGCTTATAAAAAAGGGCGGACACATTCATTTTTACACTTTTAAAACCGAGCCACAGATTCCTGAATTAATTGAAGAGTACAGAAGAATGGGGCTTGAAGTCGAGTTTTTCAGGCGCACAGGAAATGTTGCTCCTGGTGTTAGCAGGTGGGTTTTTGATCTGGTTAAAAAATGATAGGTAAGATGCAAACTACCTGTCATCCAGATAAATACTCCTTTTAATGCGAAAACCGCGTTTGAATTAACTGACAAATTTCGGACATTTTTGCCAGTTTGCCTGGCGACCTTCGTCCAGTTCTTTTACCATATTTTTCTAATCTTAATTAGACAGATTCTACTTACTTATATAGTATTTTCTTACAAAAAATATTGTTTCAGCATAATAATTTTACAAAAAATGAATAAAGGCAAAAATTAATAAAAATACAATAAAACTTTGAATAGTATGAATAATAAAACGCATAAAGCCCATTGTACATTAGAAAATATATGCTTCTTTCAAATTCAGGTTCTAATTAAGAAATTATATTAGGTTTATCGTTAGTGCATAAAATAAAATCTAGTAGACGTTTCAGTTAAATTTAGGTTTTGGATCATTGATAGTTTAACGATTTGATTTCTTTTTTCAAAAATACGGGTATAACACGAATTTTCAGGCAATTATAAAAAATATTTATTTTAATACAGTTTAAAATACAATAATTTTAAATGTCATCAGTATTATTATATATAGTAGGTTAAAGAATAAATATTGATCATAGAATCAAATATATTCATCTCGAGAGTAGCCCTGCTCTGGAATGTCCAAGATTTAAAAGCTGTAAGTTTCTAAATTTATTTCCACACCTTTTAAGTTTTTAATATGATCAAACGTTAATGTGGAGTATTAAATTATGAAAAATATTTTAATTATTGGATTATTATTTACTCTATTTTTTTTCCCAGTTTGTGTCGAAGCTAAAAGCGCCACTATTTATGTTGTTCCTGCAATAACAGATGATAAGATATTGCCAGCATCTTCAATACCTTCCTCTTATATATCCGATACGATCTTTATTAAGGCTTCTCTAGGCGAATTTGAACCAGCTAGTTTTGTTATCCACGCAAATGAAGAAATTAGTCCCATTACCATTAAAATAACGGATCTCACTGGAAGCGATTGCATAATATCCAATACCAGTGTGGATATACGAACAGTTAAGTGCTGGTATCAGGGAGGCTACGATCACTATGATGTTGAGCCCCAAGGCAGATATCTAACTCCCGAACTTCTCTTGAAAGATGATTCACTGATTAAAGTGACTGGAGAGAATTGGACTAAAGCGGATATTTCTAACCCTAAAGGAGAAAACTATCTTAAATTAAGCAGTGGACTATATACTACCATTTCAAATAGCACACCACAATATTCAGATTTGTTGGTAACTCCTATATCCAAACTTCCTGTTAGAGACTCTACTACCCTCCAGCCAGTAACTGTCCCGAAAGGATACAACAAACAATTCTGGGTTATCTTAAAAGTACCATTTAACGCTAGTTCAGGAAACTATAGCGGTAAAATCATAATAGAATCCAATACGCGCATAATCCAGGAGCTCAAGTTGAACTTACAGGTCCTGCCTATTGAACTTTCCAAGACAAATATGGAGTATAGTCTCTTTTACAGAGGTAAAATTACTGAAAATGGAAGTATTTCATCCGAAGAGAAAACAACTGCTCAGTTTACTGCTGAAATACAGAACATGTATGATCATGGCATAACAAATCCAACCATTTATCCTTACATCGGTTCTTACGGTTTGTTTCAAACACATGAAACTGCAATGTGTAAAGAATTATCTATTCGCCAGAATATTGGACTCGATAATACCAGGTTGTATTTCTGCGGATATGTTCTTCCAGATACTATCAAACACTTCAAAGATTTATTTGCTCAGTATGGTGTAGTTGATATTTATCAGTATGGACCAGACGAACAGGATATAAACATAACTGAATCCAGGGATTATATCACATCTGTACATAATTCTGGTGGGAAATATTTCGTTGCTGAATGGATAAAGTCATATGCTGAATCAGTTCCAGATGTGTTAGATTTAGTTATCGCAGGTAATATCTGGCCTGATGTTGTAGATAGTTACCACAGTTATGGACATAAAATTTTCTTATATAATTGCCCTCAAACAGTTCCAGAATATCCTCATACATTCAGATTGAATTATGGGCTTTTGCTATGGCAAAAAAATTATGATGGAACAATGGATTACGCTTATCAACATTCTTTCGGTGATATATGGAATGACTTTGACAGTCCTATATGCAGGGATCACGTTTTTGCCTATCCGACGATGGACGGCGTGATAGACACCATTCAGTGGGAAGGTTTCAGGGAAGGAGTGGACGATGTGCGGTATTTGACCACTCTACAAAATAAGATTGCATTGGCCAAGAGTGAAGGCAAGAATACTTCAGAAGCAGAGAATTATCTCGCAAATCTGAAAAATTCTAGCTTATCCTCAATGGATCTCGATGAAGTTCGTGGACAGATTATATATTACACTCTTTCGCTGCAAAATGATCTAAACTCAACCAATCAGAATACAAGTGGAAATGATTCCACAAATGAAAATAATTATACAAATTTAACAATTTTGCAGAAACCGATTGCAGACTTCTGGGAATCTCCAAAGTCAGGAAACGTACCTTTGAATGTCACATTTACAGATAATTCGACAGGTTCACCAACTGCATGGAACTGGAACTTTGGAGACGGAACAATAAATTCAACTCTTCAGAACCCGGTACATACCTATTCAACAGCAGGGGACTATACAGTTGTATTTACTGCAAGTAATGCCGCAGGTAGCAGTACTGTGACTGGACTTATTAGGGTAACGCCACCCGAAGACTCCATATCTGATGGATCTGCAGCTTCCAAACTCAAAGTATTTGATAATCGTTTGCGTGAAGCTTCTCCTGACACCGTCTTTCAGAGTTCACCCTATATTGACATAGGGGGAATGAATAGTGTCAGATACAGGGATATGGTGTGGTTTAACCTGAGCGAATACACAGGCTCTGCTAATGTCAATAACGCCACTCTTTCACTTTACTGGTACTACCCTGCAGGGATCTCAAGGCCTTCAGATACTGTAATTGAAGTTTACAGGCCTGCTTCTTCCTGGAACCCTGGTTACGTAAGCTGGAATAAGAGAGACAGAGGAATTGCCTGGAAGAATCCCGGGGGAGACTGGTATGACAAAAAAGGTGTCCTCCAGGGCAGCACTCCTTATGCCACCCTGACCATCAAAGGCAGTGCCCTTCCTGACAACAGATATTACGAGCTGAACGTAACTGATCTCGTAAAAGAGTATGTCAGCGGCAAATATGAGAACACAGGATTCCTGATAAAAGCCCGCACAGAGAGAAATAACTATATTGCATTCTATAGCAGTGACTGCGGAAACGAAAATCAGATACCAAAAATCCGACTGGTATATAGCTAAAAACTTAGATCCATTATTAAGCGAGTACTCCGAAAACCTGCGTAAGAAACGTTAATTTCTAATGCTCGCTTTTCGGAAAATTCTTTTTAGTTTTTTGTTAATTTTCCACATAAGTTCTAAAATACTTCAGAACCCAGGCATGCTTAATTTAAATCAGGAACTTACTCAGTTACGCTTACAACAAGTAATGCAGATAAATACACGAAGTTGTCAGCCTTCATCCTTTTGAACGAAGAGAGCGGGCAAAATGGACGTCGTGCTAGGTTCAGCTCATTGATAGTTTACTCTAAGTCAGCCTTCAACAGAGTCTTCATCCTCAAGCCCGAGATGTTTCATAACATGGTGGTAGTGTTCAGGGGACAGCCTTGAATAAAAAGCTCGCTTGACCACTTCACTGAGTGCCGGGTGGATATCCATCATTTGCATCATCGGTTTTGCGCTCCTTGATGCCGTGTACATGAGAGGAATTATCTGGTGTATCAGGACCGAGGCATGGGGTCCTATAATATGAGCGCCCAGGATTTTATCTTCCAGACCGTCCAGAATTACCTTTACGAAATAATCCCTCGTTTCCATAGCAGATCCCTTTGCAGTGTCTTCAAAGAGTTTGAAGCCTATGATTACTCTTTTTTCCCCAAATTCTTCTATCGCTTCCTTTTCTGACATCCCTACCCCTGCAATCTCAGGATAGGAAAAAACTGCGTGTGGTACGGCATGATAGTCTACCTTTACTTTTTCCTGCATTATAGCGTTCAGGTAAACTATTCCGGATTCATAGTTTCCAACATGCTTGAGAAGATATTTTCCGTTTGCGTCCCCAAAAGCCCAGATATTCGGCTGTGAGGTTTCAAGATACTCGTTGACTAAAATCCAGCCATGGGGGTCTGTTTTAATCCCTGCCTTTTCAGGGTGGAGAATATCATTGTTCGGGGCTCTGCCTGTTGCAACGAGGATCTCGTCTGCAGTAACTTCGGTTTCTTCTCCCGAGTCCCTGTCCTTTGCAATAACTGTTTTTTGCCCTCCCTTTTCTTTTCTGACCTCTATCGCTTCGTGATTTGTAAGTATGCGCATGTATTCTGACATTTTTATCCTGGCAAGTTCGGAGACCTCGGGCTCTTCCTGGGGGAGGAAATGCTGATTTCTGCCTATGACTGTTACTTCAGCTCCCATAGCAGAAAAAAAGTGCCCGTACTCAGCCCCTATGTAACTCCCTCCGAGAATGGCAAGGCTTTTCGGACATTCGTTGAGCCCGAGCACGGTATCACTTGTAAGATAACCGGCTTCTTCAAGTCCTCTAACAGGCGGGACCGCAGGCTTTGAACCCGTGCACAGAAAGATCATTTCGGAATGGAGGATTTCATCCCCTGCCTTCAGGGTGTAGGGAGAAATGAATTCTGCAGTCTCGGGATAATAATCAAGATAATCATTCTCCGTTAGCCCCTGCCTTATCATCTCTATGTCCTCACCTATTCTTTTGCGCATCCTCTCCATGATAGTTCGGAACTCGATATCCTTTATTTCGAGTTTGATCCCGAAAAGAGGAGCCGTTTCAAGATCCCTGACAAGTTCTGCAGGGTAAAGCAAAAGCTTTGAAGGGATACATCCCCGTGTAAGGCAGATCCCGCCAGGTTCGTCTTTATCGATAACAGCTATCTTCATCTTAGGATTCGAATCAATTATAGAGTTTACATAATTCATCCCGGAGCCGGTACCTATTACAATCAGGTCATAATCTTTCATCCTTATACCCCTCAAGTATGTGTGAAATCAGATTGTGAAATCAGATCCTGCCATTTCTGGTCTGTTAACTGCAATATTTATTAACTGCAATAGTTATCTGTCTGTTTTGCTAATTACATTTATTCCCGGTTCACGAATATTTCTTTGTTAAGTGAGCTCAATCCAGAGAAATTATCCAGTTTTTCCCGTAAAATCCAGACTTGCAAAACATCCTTCCGGGCGTAAGTAATAAAGTAGAAAAGTAGAATGTATTTTTAAATTTGACTTAAATTTAAGCAATTGCCTGAGAAAGAACAACTGTCTATTAAGAAAAACAACTACCTGTGAGAAACAATAACTATCTGTCACGGAAAAATAACTGTCTATCACGGAAAAACAACTATCTATTTATAAAGAAAGACCTATTCTAACTAGCTTTTCAGGAAGAATAAAAAACAACAGATGTCCTAGAATGAACAGAGCTATCCCCCTCCTTGAGAATGGGTGTTCCTATCATGGAATCCCTGTGATGCATGTGTTATATCTCCTGCTTATTCTAATAGCCCCTTTTGCAGGAGTAGACCTTCTTCTCGTTCTTTCTCTCGGAGTTTTCCTGTTGCTGAGATTTTCCGGAAAGTTTCTTTCCTGCAGCAGGGATGCGGTCTGCCTTTCTTTTTCCTTTTCCCTGATGCTGCTTGTTTCTGCAGTTTCTAAAGATCTTCCCTACACGTTTCCGTTTTATATAGTTCTTGCCGCCTTCGCAGTCGCAGCAGTGGGAAACCATAGCTCCTTTTTTTCAGAAAGAGGTTTCACAGCTGACTTTGAGTCTGAAAAAAGCAGGAGGAGGCAGAGAAGATTCTCAATAATATGGAGTTCTATTTTTCTCGCGCTGAGGATTATTGCAGCTTTTGTTGCAGCAAGCTGGATTGTTTACTGGCAAAATCTTCCGGTTTCGTACAACTTTATTTTTTTCATAGCTGTTATTGGAGCGGTTACGGGTTCTCTTTTTGAATCCATCCCTTCAAAGATAGATCGTAATATCCCTGTGCCTCTGGGAGCAGGGATGATGATGTGGATTTTCGAGGAATTCAGGTACTGGGTTCCTCCCGAGAAAATGCTGGTAGCCCTCGTTTTCTCCCTTTTCCTCGGTGCCCTGGCTTACAGGGCGAAAATTGCCGATGTTTCTGCCCTTCTCAGCGCAGCCCTGCTTGGGGTCCTGATTATAGTTTTCAGCGGGCTCCCCTGGTTTTTGCTCCTGCTCACTTTCTTCATTCTGGGCGGCGGGTTTACCAGGTACAAGTATGCATATAAAGAATCCATAGGGATTGCACAGGCTAAAAACGGGATCCGAAGCTATGAAAACGTGTTCTCTAACAGTACGGCTGCTCTTGTCCTGGCAGTAGCTTACGGCGTCTTTCCGGATCAGAGCCTTCCCATTATTTATGCTTATATGGGTACTGTTGCAACTGCCACGGGTGACACTCTTGCAAGTGAAATAGGGACCACGGCAAAAGGAAAGCCAATAATGATAACAACCCTCAAACCTTCAGAACCAGGCTCTGACGGGGCAGTTTCCCTCCTTGGTGAACTTGCTGCAATTTTTGGCTCTGCAATCATAGGTGTGCTCGGATACGCTCTTGGAATTTCCAGCGATCTTTTTCTTTCCGTCCTCATTACAACTGCGGGAGGTTTTTTCGGGACTAATATAGATAGTCTTCTCGGAGCAACTCTTCAGAAAAGAGGCCTGCTCTCAAACAGCGGGGTAAACTTTGCTGCAACCTTTGCAGGAGCGGGGGTTTCGGCAGCAATATATCTCCTGGTATCCGGATTTTGATTAAAATCTCACAATGATACTTTTTTTATACGTTAAAATTTTTCGTTATAATTTTTACTTCTTAAAGGCAACCCTTTATATCTCCAGGAGTATATCTTTATCCGGGTAGGGTTATTGCAGTGTCTTTTCACACATATTGATTTTCAATAAGGATAGCGGAGATCTTACTTCTAATTCACAGGAAGGTGACCAGATGACAGGACCCGAATATGAAGGTAAAAAAATTTTGCTTGTTATTGCCCAGGAACAGTTCAGAGATGAAGAGTGTTTTGTCCCAAAGCAGGTATTCGAATCTGCCGGAGCAAAGGTTACGGTTGCAGCCGAGTCTGAAAATACTGCAAAAGGAGCGCTTGGAGGCACGATCAAACCCGATATCAGGATTTCCGAAGCGAGAATTGATGATTATGATGCAATTGTCATTTCCGGAGGAGGCGGTTCAAGAAAATACCTCTGGGACAACCATTACCTGCGAGGACTTGTAAAGGAAGCCGACTCCAGGAAAAAGGTGATTTCTGCAATCTGCATCTCTCCTGTGGTTCTTGCAAGAGCCGGAGTGTTAAAAGGCAAAGAGAGCACTGTTTTTAACAGTCCGGATACCGTAACCGAGCTTGAGAAGTACGGTGCTGTCTATCAGGACAGGGATGTTGTAGTTTCGGGCAGGGTGGTGACAGGCAGGGACCCAAAGAGTGCGGAAGCATTCGGAAAAGCCGTTCTCAAAGCCCTGAAAAAAGCGTGATACCTCAATCTCTGCATTGTGAAATACTCGGAAGTAAACTGTCATTTCATAGTAAAGCTGTTATTTCATAGTAAAGCTGTTATTTCATAGTAAAGCTGTTATTTCATAGTAAAGCTGTTATTCTCTGGAAAAGCTGGTGACCTGTTATGAACGCAGAACTTGAAGCCGTACTGTCCTATCATCAGACCAGCAAGCATGGCTTTAAAGCCTATGCTTCAGGCCCTCGATTTCTTGATATGGAGATCAAGCCAGACCCTTTTCTCAGCTACAGAGGAGCTCCGGTTCTTAAGCTGGATACCTGGGATGAGAAAAACATCAATACCGAACTTCTTCCGGGCTATGAACAGGTATTCTGTCCTGAGAAACTGGAACCTTCAGGGATCAGCCGCAGAAGCATTTCTCAGCTTTTTTTTGACAGCTTTGCCCTGTCGGTGTGGAAGAAGGCAGGAAGCGCCAGGTGGCCTCTCCGCATCAACCCCTCAAGCGGAAACCTTCACCCAACAGAGGTTTACCTTATTTCCGGTCCTGTTCCGGGACTTCTGAAAAAACCTTCTGTCTGCCACTATTCTCCTCTGCCGCATGCACTCGAATTAAGAGCTGAATTTTCCGGAGAAACGTGGAAAAAATTAAGTTCCGGCTTTCCGGAAGGCACATTTTTTATTGGGCTTACTTCGATTTACTGGCGGGTCGCCTGGAAATATGGAGTCCGGGCTTTCAGGTATGCAAACCACGACCTCGGACATGCTATTGCTGCTCTAAGCTTTGCTGCATCAGGACTGGGCTGGAAGGCATGCCTGCTTGCGGATATGGCTTCCGAGGATATCGCAAAAGTTCTGGGCATTTCAGGAAGGCAGGGGCCTGAAAAAGAAGACCCAGCCTGTCTTCTTGCAGTTTATCCTGCAGGAAAGGAATGTATCTCCGGCAAAGTTTCCTCATCTGCGATTCCGGATTTTGAAAAGCTTTACTGGGCTGGCGTTCCTGACCGACTGAGCCCTGCACATGTGGAATGGGCTGGCATTGAAAAGGCTTCGTCAGTTACAAGAAAAGGAAATACCAATCATTTCGGTGAAAAACAGGCGGAACCGAAGCCTGAAATTCAGACTTCGGGTTTATCCGGGGAAGTCCCGGATCACGGAACTCATTCGGACCTGGAGGCGGCTCCTCTGCGTAGAGTGATTCACATGCGGAGAAGTGCTATTGAAATGAATAACAGTGCTTACATGGAAAAAGAGGATTTCTATGGCATGTTGAGGAGAACACTTCCCGATAAAAATCCTGTTCTCAATACCCTTCCTTTCGGGCCATTTTCACATCTTCTCCTCTTTGTAAACCGGGTAAAAGAGCTTTTCCCCGGACTTTATATTTTCCTTCGAAAATCAGGTGAAAAAGAGATGCTTAAATCCAGGTTCAGGCCGGATTTCCTCTGGGAGAAGCCTGAGAGCTGCCCTCACGAACTTGAGCTTTACATGCTTGTAGAAGAAAACCTTTATGACTTTGCTGCCCAGCTTTCATGTTCTCAGAGAAAAGCTGCAGATGCCTGTTTTACTGCCTGCATGCTTTCCGAATTCGAAGGGCCTCTGAAAAAGTTTGGCTCCTGGGTCTACCCTTACCTTTTCTGGGAATGCGGAATCCTGGGGCAGCTCCTTTATCTTGAAGCAGAAGCCCGTGGTTTCAGGGGTTGCGGGATAGGGTGTTTTTTTGACGACCCACTGCATGAAACCCTTGGTCTTAAAGGACTTGAGTACCAGGACCTCTATCATTTTGCAGTAGGATCACCACTTCAGGAGATTGGTGTTGTGACTTTCCCCGCATACGGAAAATAACATATTATTTTTTTCGGCTCTGGAAGACATAATGTGTTCGTAATGTGTTCGTAATGTGTTCATAATGTGTTCAGTCTTTGGAGATTTCCGGGACCTTTGTGACCATCACTTTGTCTATTCTAATGCCGTCCATATCGACCACCTCATATCTCAGCCCGTTGAATTCCATATGGTCTCCTGTTTTGGGAATTCTTTGCAGGATGTACATGATCAGCCCGGCAATAGTCAGGTAATAACCCTGCTCCTCTCCTGGAAATGAATCAACCGATAAGACATATTTTAATTTATTAACAGGAGTATCCCCGTCAATAAGCCAGGAGCCGTTTTCAAGGACGGTAATCTGCTCTTCTTCCGGCTCGCCAAGGGAACGGACGTCTCCAACTATAGCTTCAAGGATGTCGTGCAGGGTAATAATGCCCTGGACGCTTCCATATTCATCTGTGATCAGGGCAATGTGCATTCCTGTTTCCTTGAAAGATTCGAGGAGTTTCAGGATTGTTATAGCTTCAGGTGCAAAGAGTGGTTTGGTGACTGAGGCCCTGATATCAACTTTACCGCTTTCAACGAGCTTTGCCAGGACATCTTTTACGGAAACTATCCCTATGACATCGTCCAGGTCCCGTTCATATACCGGAAAATTTGACCTCCCGCTTGCAATCATTTTCTTCAGGTTCTCATCAACAGGGTCGTCCAGGTCGAGAGCGATAATGTCAGAGCGGTGGGTCATCAGTGATTCAACCCGGCGGTCACCGATGTCAAAAACACCTTCTATCATGCTCATTTCAGCTCTTTCAAACACTCCTGCTTCGGTCCCTTCCTCAATCATGATCTTGATTTCCTCTTCAGTTACTGGCGGCCCGATTATCTTCCTGACTCTCAACAGCCTGAGGACAGCATCGGTTGAATAGCTCAGAACAAGTACAAGAGGCCTTGCCATGAGAGAAAGAAAAAACATGGGTTTTGCGACACGGGAAGCAATTGTTTCCGCATTATTGAGTGCAAGCTGCTTTGGAACAAGTTCACCAAGGATTAAGGTCAGATATGTGATTATAAGCACTACAAGAGTAATGCTGAGGGTGGCACTGTATCGGGCAAGAGCCGGAAAGTCCCGGAGGTAAGTATCAAGTTCTCCTGCTATCGTGGCTCCCCCGAATGCGCCTGCAAAGATGCCTACAAGGGTGATTCCTATCTGTACCGTAGAGAGAAATGCGGTGGGTTCATTTGAGAGTTTGAGTGCAGTCTCAGCCCCTGCATCTCCTTTTTCCGCTTTTTGCCTTAGGCGGATTTTCTTGGCTGAAACTAGGGCAAATTCTGACATGGCAAAAATGCCATTAAGCGCGATGAGAACAAGGATAATGATAACTTCAGGGAGATAGGGCATTTTTCAAATATTAGACGGATTATAATTTAAAGCTATTTACAGAACAGGAGGCAAAAAGAAACAGGCCTCCTTATTTCAGTAAATCTGTACTTTTTTCAGTAAATCTGTAATTTTTTTGTTATTTTCTCTTCAGGTTTTCAATCTCTTTTTTCTTTCCTCTCCTGAAAGCTGTCCTTCTGACAAACCCGGGCTGTGAGGGAGGTACAGGTATTTCACATCCTGATCCCAGTTCGCATTCTACTACAATTCCGCGGAGAAGACGCCCCAGAATGTCCGATCCTGTTATTATGCGTTTTTCTTCTCCCCAGTATAGAATCAGGTCCTGGTCGATTACATCGTCTTCAGGGTATTGCGGATACACTTTGAACTGCCGGATCACTTTTTCAAGCCTGGTTTCAGGAGATTTTACCACTACAGGGAAATGGCAGTAAATGAGCGGAAGAAAAGGCCCTTTTTTGTAAACCGCATCCCTCAGAAAGCCGTCAGCGTCGAGTACCATCACAGGTTCATTTTCCGGGCTGGTAATTATTACCCATTTTTTTCCGGATGCTTCGATTTTCTGGAGAAAAGGGTCAGAAGGTTCCCTGTTAAAAGGGGGAAATACAGGGCGGTTATTTTCCACAGGAAGAGAAATGATGCTCCTCGAGTCTATTATGGAGCCCTCGTCAGAAATGCTGACATCGTCTATGGAAAGGAAGTTCAGGGCTCCTATCCCTTCAAAAGTCCCTATATCTGTCTTTCCTGACTCGATATGTTTTTCGAGCATAATTCGCATTGCCTGTTCCCTGAACAATTCGAGTTTTTCCCTTCCCAGCCACCAGTCAAGGACAAGCGCTGTCGGCTTTGCCACAGGATAGAGAAGCATCTGGTAAAAGCGGACAAGAGGGGTAAGCTTTGCCCCAATGTCAAGAGCATTCCTTGAAAAATAAGCCTGGGGCATGATCTCTCCGAAACAGGTAATGCCAAAGGTCGAAAATAGAAATGCAAAAGTCCCTGCCATTACGGAATCAGTAAGCTGGGCAATAAGCACGTTTACGCCCACGTTTCCCCATAGCAGGGTGGTAAGCAGAAAATTTGAGTCCCTCCGGACCTGCAGGATTTTAATTGCGTTTTTATTATTCGCTTCGGCTTCAATTTCAAGCCTCAGCCTTCCGAGGCCGAAAATACCGATTGTTAGCCCTGAAAAAACAGCAGACTGTGTCAGGCAAATTACAATCAGTATCCAGGTAATGATTTCATTCATTGTAAGTCTATATCCTCTGTAAAGTCTATATCCTCTGTATAGTTTATATCCTTTTTAATATCTGTATAAATCTATTCGAACCCTTAATCAATTAATCTCTTATAAACTTAATCTCAATTACCTGGCTTAATATCATTGTTACTGTCAAATTTACATTTTATTACAGCTTTTACATTTTACAGCAAAAGTATACATATTTTTACTTTTGACCCGAAGCCATTGCCTCCTATTCATTCACTCTTCCCAGAACATGAGCGTCAGAGGTAAATAGTTTATCTGGCCTGGGACCTGCTTAATATAACGCAAGGCTTACTTAGAAAGATAGGAAATAAAATAGAGAGATTTTAATCCAGGTAAACATTTTGTAAAAGAAAAACTTATATCTTAGTTAAATACGAGAAGCTAAAGCCTTAATTATGCAAGCTGCCTGTATGGTTTGTTAAAACAGAAAATCATTATTCAATCCCAGAAGATACTGTCTCTTCTTTTTATAGGCCACAGTTTTGTCCAGTATTTGCAAACAATGCAGTAAACGGTCTTGTCATCTGAACTTACTTTCAGCTTAGCATGGCATCCTGGTAAAATTTTAGTTTTCTCATGAATATTTTCTCATGAATAAAATCTCTTAAATTTTCATCATCAATTTCCGTCATCAAATTCCATTATCAAATTGATAATAATTCTCAAAATAAGTAATGTAAGAAGAAGCCCAGAGGTGCTGTATCTACTGTATCCCCCAATACAGTCTCTTCGAATGTTATGCTCCCCCAAGCACATTGATTCGAAGAACGGACCAGCAACCCCCAGGATATTCTTTTTGTGGAATGATGTCCCATCTCCACTTCCCAATTCGACTTCCCAACTCCAGCATATAATAATAAGGTAAATTATATTAAATGAATGACCCCAAAAATTGATTTCAATCAAAAATTAATTTGACGTAACAAATTTTAAAGCCAGTATTAGATCTTTCCAGAATTAGCTTTTCTATTTATTGAACGCTTGCAGGCCAGAAAATTAACATTTACATAGCAGAAAATTAAAGATCTGGCTGATAGCGAGCAAGCCTCAAAAAAGAAGCAAAAAAATAGAAAATCTTGAAGTAAAAAACAGAAGCCAGTGCAATCTTTCTTCTTATTTCTTTCTGCTTTCTTCTCATTTCTTTCTGCTTTCTTCTCATTTCTTTCTGCTTTCTTCTCATTTCTTTCTGCTTTCTTCTCATTTCTTTCTGCTTTCTTCTCATTTCTTTCTGCTTTCTTCTCATTTCTTTCTGCTTTCTTCTCATTTCTTTCTGTTTTCTGGGCAGAGCCGTGGGCAAGCTGGCTGGGTTTCCGGTGCTATATAATTTTAAAACTTTTTTCTGAGAGATAAAAGATATTCTGGCCTGTGCGGCGTTACTCTTTATATGATTTCCTTCAGGCCTGTGGAGAAACGAATTCGTGTGAAAAAATCAGGTTGATAATTTAAAAGTTGGTTTAAAAGTTGGTTTAAAAGTTGGTTTAAAAGTCGGTTTAAAAGTCGGTTTAAAAGTCGGTTTAAAAGTCGGTTTAAAAGTCGGTTTAAAAGTCAGTGTAAAAGCAGGCCGAATTGTATAATCTTTAATTACAAGCAGGTTATACTAAGGTTCTTAATCAGTTGGCCCTGACAAAGAAGGACATCCCGGAGCAGGGATTGCTTCTAAAGACAGCCCCGAAATATCAGAACCTTCCGGAACCTCAGGCCTTTCATATAGAAGATTATTATCCTTCCGATCTGTGATTAACATGGTAAAAGAAATGAAAAAAACCGGAGCACCTGATGAAGTTCCGGAAATATGCCGCACTAACGATACTCCTGACAGAGCTGCAGAAAAACGTGTCGTACTCCTTATTGCGATACTTTCGGGATTCATTACTCCTTTTGATGGTTCGGCAGTGAATATCGCCCTGCCCACGATCGGGAAAGAGTTCCATATGGACGCAATTGCTCTTTCCTGGGTTGCGACCGCTTATCTCCTGTCCTCGGCAGTGTGTCTTGTGCCATTCGGAAAAATTGCGGATATTTACGGGAGAAAAAAGGTTTTTCTATACGGAATTGCTATCTTCAGCCTTGCGTCCCTCCTGATGACCATGGTCCCTTCAACAGAAATGCTTATCAGGGTGCGGGTTTTGCAGGGAATAGGCAGTGCCATGATATTCGGGACCGGGGTTGCTATTCTTACTTCTGTTTTTCCGCCCAGGGAGCGCGGGAAAGTTCTCGGGATATATGTAACTGCAGTCTATCTCGGGCTTTCTCTTGGCCCTTTCCTCGGCGGCATTATGACGCATTATCTCGGCTGGAGGAGCATCTTTTTTGTAAATGTCCCTCTAGGCTTTATTACCGTTCTTCTAATTCTCTGGAAGCTGAAAGGCGATTGGCTTGAGTGTAAAGGGGAGAAATTTGACCTGGCGGGCTCCATTATATACGGTGCGGCGGTCGTTGCCACAATGTACGGTTTTTCAATTCTTCCCGACATTGAAGGGGCTGCCCTTATAGCAGCAGGATTTATCGGAATTATTATTTTTGCACTTTACGAGATAAGAGTGCCTTTTCCTGTTCTTGACATCAGTCTCCTGACAAAAAACAGGGTTTTTGCCCTCTCGAACCTGTCCGCACTTATAAACTACAGTGCAACCTATGCAGTGACCTTTCTTCTGAGCCTCGACCTCCAGTACACAAAAGGCTTTACTTCACAGCATGCAGGACTTATCCTTGTAGCACAGCCTGTCATCCAGGCGATGATTTCTCCAGTTGCCGGAAGGCTCTCAGACAGGATTGAACCGCGCATTGTTGCATCTGCAGGGATGGCGCTCACTTCTTTCGGGCTCTTCCTCCTGATCTTTCTTCAGGAAACTACCCCTATATGGTATCTGGTTATCTGCCTGGTGGTGCTCGGAACGGGTTTCGGGTTCTTTTCGTCCCCAAATACCAATGCAATCATGAGTGCGGTCGACAAGAGATTCTACGGCGTTGCGTCAGGGATGAACGGAACTATGAGGCTTCTTGGGCAGATGCTCTCCATGGGTATTGCGATGATGATTTTTGCGGTTGTTATCGGCCCGGTGCAGATCACGCCCGAGTATTATCCCAGATTCGTTTCGAGCCTTCACTATGCATTTATACTGTTTACTATATTCTGTATTATTGGAGTATTTGCATCTCTGGTGAGAGGAAAAACAACTCCGGACCAGCATAATTTGCCGGAAGGAAGTAAAAAATTGTAAGGTGAAAAGAAACAGGGTATATCTCAATTTTATATACTATATCCGACATTTTCAGATAAGGCGTTATAAAATCTAATATCTGGCTGGCTCATTCTCTACTGTCAGATATCATGAAATGTCTGCCATGAAATGTTTTGCTTGATTGATTATACCATAAACAAACAGCTAACATACTTACCAGGGGGTTTGTTAAGTGAATCTATTTGGCCAGAAAGACAGAGGAAACCATGTTTCAGGAGTTGACAGGGGCAAAGTCATAATGTACGGGCTCAGTACCTGCGTATGGTGTAAAAAAACAAAGAAATTGCTCACAGACCTTGGAGTGGATTTCGATTATGTTTACGTGGACAGGCTCGAAGGAAAGGAAGAAGAGGAGGCTGTTGAGGAAGTAAGGCGCTTCAACCCTTCAGTTTCTTTCCCGACTACTATCATAAACGATGAAAAGGCAATTGTGGGCTTTAAGGAAAAAGAAATCCGGGAAAGCCTGGGCTTCTGAGGAGGTGCTGGGTTGAAAGGAGAGGAAGATGAGCAGGGCGTATCCGAAGAACAGGTGGATATTGTCTATAAGCGGCTGAAAGATCAGGTCGAAAAATCGGGCTACCACCTTAACCCTGACGTGGAGTTCACAAAGGACCTGGTACGTGGTCTGCTGGAGAATGAAAGACGCTACGGCTACTGGTGCTGTCCGTGCAGGCTCTCTGCCAGTAACCTTGAAGAAGACCTGGATATTGTCTGTCCCTGCTACTACAGAGACCCGGACCTGAATGATTATGGAGCCTGCTACTGTGCGCTTTATGTTTCGGATGAGGTTATCCGGGGGGAAAGAGAGGTTGAATCGATTCCTGAAAGACGCCCTTCAAAGGAACAGAGAGAGGCTGAAAGGGCTGAAGGAAAGAAGAGAGAGGAGATGATGGATAGCATGGAATTTTCAGGGAAACTTTCAAAACCGGTGTGGAGATGTAAAGTCTGTGGATATCTCTGTGCCATGGACGAGGCTCCGGGAGTCTGTCCTATCTGTAAAGCCAGAAAAGAAAGGTTCGAGCGGTTCATGTAATTACCGCATTTCTTTCTTTTTTAATTATGAAACGTTTCCTCTGTTTGTTTTATAAGTTACCGGGTAATTTTTTAAGAATACTTCTTTTCTTTTGTCCAAAGCTCATTAAAATCAATATATAAACCAAGATCTGAAAATTTCTATTTCAGGTAATCTCACATAATGGTAATTTTTCCAGTAAGTTTTTAACCTTCTATCCATCCTTTTTTTATCCGGGTAACTTTAATTCGGGATGACAGGCGGAAATTATAAATTAGCTATTATTCAGTACCAACTTTTGTAAATAATGTATATAAATAGTAAGATTTAATAAGCTTTGTTTTTAATGATAATATCGTTCCAGGAATATTCAAAAATAAAAATTTCTGGTCATAAGGGGCAGTTCCTGGAAAATGCAAATAGAGAAAAGTTCCCCTTTAGGCGGTTTCAATACATGAACAAACTGGTTAATGTTGATGATTTTTTAATTTGATCCGTAATCATAGATGCCGTTGATGACTGACGGTGACTTCTATAGGCTACGTAAATCATAAATATTCGTTGAATTTGAATCTAAAATTTATATTAATGTAAACATTTAAAATTCAAAACTGTAAATATTATATTTTGTATTAACTGATCAATTGAGTTTCAGCTTATAAGGGTGGTTCCAGAATTCCGATAAGCGGGATTAATATGGGTCTCAGTATTTCCGGATTTTTGCATTCGAACCTGTACATTTAAACCGGGAAGCCAGCAGTATGAGATGAAGACCTGCGTGTACAGATAATTGTATGGTGAGGGGGATTTCTATACGATTAAGTCAAAGAGAGATTACGAGTTCTATCTCGAAGCAGACCGATTAGCCCTGGGAAAAAACTGTAAAAAACCCAGACTGATCGGTGATGATATCTGGAAGTTTCAGAGATTATTAAGGCAGGCTGAGTATTACAGCAACTGCCAGAATTCATTACTTCATAAACTGTATTTGAAATATATACTTTTCAGGTTTCACAGGATGAGCATTCGCCTCGGATTCAGCATTCCGATAAATGTTTTCGGACCCGGGTTATGCATAGCCCACAGAGGGACAATTGTTGTAAACAAAGGTGCCAGGGTTGGAGAAAACTGCAGAATACATGCCTGTACCAATATAGGGTCCGGAAGGGACAATATTTTTCTGGCGCCTAAAATCGGAAATGGCGTGTATATAGGGCCGGGTGCCAAAATCTTTGGAAGTGTTGAGATTGCTGATAATATTGCAATCGGGGCAAATTCCGTGGTAAACAGGTCCTTCTATGAGAGGGGAATTTCAATTGCAGGAGTCCCTGCAAAGAAAATAAGCAATAAGGGATCTGATGGAATGGTAATTGCCGCTACAAAAACCGTTTCAGTCCCTGTTTCACAGGAAACTATTGAGCGCGCCGGTGTAGCTGAGTAAGTTAATCAATTTTTCAGACTGAAAAAGCAGCCCCAATTAATATTTAGCGGCACTCTTCCGGGGATATTCATTTCTACTTTCAGCCATGCTTTTTTATTATTCACTTATGATTCCTCTTTTAAACTGCCGTGCAATTTATTCCTTTTATCAATAGTTTTATCCATTATTAAAAAACAATAACGAATGGGGGTAATATTTATGGAAACAATGGAAGCGATTCTAACCAGAAGAAGTATACGGAAGTATCTGCCGGACCCGGTAGGTAGGGATAAGATTGAGATTATTCTTAAAGCAGGAATGAGTGCGCCATCAGCAGGGGATGAACAGCCCTGGCATTTCATTATTATTGACAGGCACGACCTGCTAGAAAAGATTTCGGAAATACATCCTTATGCAAAGATGTTAAAGAACGCTCCTGCTGCTTTGCTCGTCTGCGCAGACCCTGAAGCTCCCCGGTTCAAAGATTTCTGGGTTCAGGACTGCTCGGCGGCATGTGAAAATATGCTGCTGGCTGCCCATGACCAGGGGCTTGGAGCTGTCTGGATAGGAATTTACCCGGCTGAAAAACTTGTCACCGGGATTCGGGAGCTTCTTAACATTCCTGAGAACATGATTCCGTTTTCTGCAATTGCAATAGGCTATCCTGCAGAAGAAAAGTCCGGAAGATCAAGGTACGAAGTCTCAAGAGTTCATGACAATTCCTGGTAAAACCTCCATAAAAACAAATCCGATAAAAATCAGATAGCAAATTGGAGGTTTTTTTCTTATGTTTTTACTTTTTAACTCTATCTGAGTTTTTCTAAGGGTTTTTATCTATTTATAGCAGTAAATCGGAATATATTATTCAGAATATTTCGATATTTATAGTCAGTTTAATAAATATATTCTGTTACAAATATTCTGTTACGAATCGTTCTGTTATTATATGGTAGAAGGTGAGTTTATGAGAAATAAGCTGTTATCTCTGCTTGTTTTATTAACAGTACTCTTCTCTGTCCTGCCTTTTTCGGCAGGTGCTGCAGAAGAAAGTTATCTTGAATATACCAGTTCAGGAAATGTTTTCGGCGGTGGAAATGACCTGCAGGTCGACCAGGACATCCAGGGAGATCTGGTGCTTGCAGGGTCGACAATTAAAATAAACGGAAATGTCATGGATGATTTCATCGGTGCCGGCGGAGAACTGACCGTTAACGGGGATGTTTCAGGAAATATCATAGCATTCGGAGGAATTATCCGCGTAAACGGAGATGTCGGAGGGGATCTGGTAGCAGCAGGAGGGCAGATTTTCCTTTCTCAGGGCAGCACGGTTGAAGGGGATGTCCTGCTGGCAGGAGGGGATGTAAACCTTAACGGGGTCGTAAACGGAGACGGCTCTGTCTCTGCCGGAACTCTCCGCACTGGGGAGGACTTTGAGCTTAAAGGAGACCTTGAACTTGAAGCCCAGAATTATCCTTCTGACCTCGAAAACGACGTTGGAGGAAACCTGAGTGTTACAAGAACAGCGCAGGAACAGTATGCAGGCGAACCCCGGGGTTTTGGCATCTTTTCCTTCATCCTGGGGCTTCTGGCGGCTCTGGCTCTGGGCTTTATCCTTATCTACACTTTCCCGATTTTTATAAGTGAAATTTCGGAGGTTGTGAGGGACTTGACGCTGAAAGCCGGAATTGTGGGATTTTTACTCCTCATTTTCGTGCCTGTGCTTTCTCTAATCCTTTTATTTACAGTATTCGGATGGAGCCTTTCGATCCTGCTGATCCTTTTCCTGGCACTTGCAGTACTTATCGCTACTGTGCCGGTCAAACTGCTTGCAGGTACAATTGTCTACAATAAAGTCTTTAAAAAAGAAGCCGGGAAAATGGTATATTACCTTCTCGGAGCAGTTATATTTGCAATTGTGTATGAAATTCCTTTCCTTGGTTCATTAGCAGGTTTCATTGCAATGCTTATAGGGCTGGGAGCAATCGGAATCTGGCTTGCAGGGAAGGCAAAGCCTGAAAGGTAATAAGAGTAATAGAAGAAGCAATAAAAGACAAATAGAAAAATTTCCGTGTAACCAGGTTACATTTGATGAAAACTATTATCAAGGAGTGGTGGGATCAAGGAGTGGTGGGCGTTCTTCCACCATATCACTTTTTTTGCTAAAAGTATTGAGCTTAAAACAGTGCATGTTTACATACATTGCAATACCCGTTCACCTGCTCAGGTAATACTTTTGGCACCCAACAGTGTAATTTTTTTATTAAGCTTTATTACTATAAATATCCTTATTTTATACATTGAAAAATTTATCCACTGAGTATTGACTATTTTTCAGGCATGAAATCAATAATGGTGAGTCCATGATTACCCATAACCGTTTTTTCGTTACTGTTTTACTGCGGTAGAATGAAGGTGGAGTTGCTTTTTATGAAATGAAACAGCCTTTGGAACCTCTTGACTGCGAAGAAAGGATTTTGGGCTTTTTGAAGAAATCTTCAAGTTATGTAAAAACGACGATATAATACTCTATCCAGTTATGTTTTTGCAGACTTACTGTGCTCCAAAACTCGGAATTGAACGCTTAATCATTACCACTGCGAGAAATTATTACGGTTCTTCTGAAGATATTGTGGCTGTAGCAGTTGAATCTCGTTTCAACGGCGTTTTCAGCAATATGGGAATTAAATACATGCAGAACCGGATCCCTGAAAAGAAAAACATATACTTTGTGGGAGTTTTCCATAAGAAATTCGGAGACTCTTCCTCCTCAATACACGTCTGTCTTATGGCCAGAAAAATATGGAACGAATACTGCAATTCGATATCTGAAAAGCCGGAGGATAGCTCCGAAACCGTTGCATTCAGGCCATTACTGTCCCCTTAAGTTATCTCTGAATTCAATTGCTGACGCTTTGCTGCCTTATGGAACCGGCAGAATTTTGCCAGCATCCTGAAACAAGCCACTATCCTGAAATAAGCTGCTATCCTGAAATAAGCTGCTGAAAAATACCTGTGTTTTCCTTCCCAGCTGCCTGTTATTTTACTTGATTGTCTCGAAAATCGTTTTCACGCAAAATAATTTAGCATAAAATATTCAGGATGTGTACGGAGCTTTTTATGCAGTATCTGTTACTTGATGTGTATCAAAAAATTATATGGTATCTAATTTTTTAATACGATTGAAATTTCAAAATAGGAAAAATTTTTGGGGTCAATTATGATATATATTACTCTGTTATTATACATATCTGGAATATGGGTAACAGGGTTTTCTCATAACCTGTGGGCTGGACCCCAGGCAGGGAGTTGAGAATATGGGCTCAGAACCTTCCATCTATTTCGGAACTGAGCTTTATAAAGTTCCGAAAAGCGGTCAGGTCAAATTAAAAAAGTAAAGTATTAAACAAAACAAAGGTCTGGAATTTTAAAGAGGTTGTAACAATGGAAAAAGAAGCATATCTCACATTTGAAGACCACGAGGATTTTCGGAGAGTTGTTGAAGAAGCGCTCCATGATAAAAAGGAATCAATTGCAGTATTTACAAAATCTTAATACAAAATCTTAATACAAAATCTTAATACAAAATCTTAATACAAAATCTTAATACAAAATCTTAATACAAAATCTTAATACAAAATCTTAATACAAAATCTATCCTGAATAATGCCGGTCTGGATAAGGTCCGATGCCGGCATTTAATTAGCTTTAAAAGGCGACCTGCTTCGTCTCTTTTTTCTCCATTTTATTATTCTCTTCGCAATCCAGTAAAATAGAATCATTTTAAGGATATAAAGAGACGCTAAAAACGCTATCATGTGACACTCATGTGACGCTCATTATTATGGCAGGTATGGAATCGCCTGCTTCGTCCGGCTTTTTTCATTGCAGTTAAATATCTTCACATAAATATAATCATTGCGAGATGTTTTTTTATTTATTCTGCTTTCGATCAATTGCAAGAAGTTCCTTGAAAATCAAACATATCATAACATTTTTACAGATATACCTGCCGTTTTTGTTCCAATAAATCAGGCTTATTTGATATAGTGCCGGTTTTAAAGGGCATTTTCACCCATATACAGGCTGAAAGAACTGTAAAAAATAAAATGAGATTTTACTGGCTTCATTTGCCTAAAACTGGCTTTATCTGCCGAAAATTGGCTTCACCTGCCTAAAACTGTCTTTACCTGGCTGAAATATTCATCAGATAATTCAGGCAGACGTAAAAAGAGTAGCTGGATATCAGGACTATTAAAGTAGCCTGCAACAGAAAGCCAGTATGTCAGTAGTTCCGAATATCCTTAGTTCCGAGACCTGTTTTTTACAATTGAAGGTATAATCAAAAAAGTATTGAAGACTATGAAGTCGTTTGCTATGACTCCAAAAAACGACTCCATGTCTGATGTAGACACAGCCAGTTTACTGGCTTTGTCTTCTGAATTCTTTAGCATCGTTGATATAATAACTTTACCCGATGGAGCAAACTACAGCTATCAAGAGTTTCTTAACGTTTTACTTCATGCGGCAACATCTTCTACTGATTCTCTTGAATCTGCAAGTAATGATCTCAAATCAAAAGTTCCAAACACAAGAATACCTTCAGCTGATACTATTTTCAATTACATAAAATCCAATTCTATTGAATATATCCTCTCTTCTTTCCGAAAAATAAATAATGAAATTTTTAGGATGATGAAGCTTAAAAACAATGTTCATGACATCGCTATTGACTTTCATGACGTTGAATATTATGGATGCAGAGACACTCTCTGTATAAGGGGAATCAAACCAAAGAATGGAACTTCATGGGGATATTCTTTCTGCACCTTAGATGTAATTGGGAATTCTAAGCTAACACTTGATGTTATTGACATCAACGGATTAAGCAAAGATTATTCAATTCTTATGGAATCATTGTTTGAAAGGATTGAAAAAATGGGAGTAAAAGTGGGAACAGTATACATGGATAGAGAATTTTTTAACAGAAAAGTTATCTCAAAGATGGAGAAATACAAAGTCGATTTCGTAATTGCAGCTAAATCAAACAAAAGAATTAAGGAGATGCTTGAAAGGCATAGAAAAGAAAATGGAGATACTTCTACGGTTTTTGAATATAAGTTTCAAGGAGAAGAACAAACTTTTAACATTGTAGCAGTGTGGGATAAAGAAAAAGAATACAGTATATTTGCAACAAATAAAAAAGTGAGTTCAATAGACACATTTGTAAAGCAAATACCTGAAGAATACAGGAAGAGATGGAATATAGAAACAGGGTATAGAGTAAAAAAGGATTTTAAGATACGAACATGTTCTAAATCACCTGTTGCAAGGACACTATTTTTTGTAGTTCAATGTATCATGTATAATATTTTGAATGTATTAAAGTCAGTTCTTGACATTACAGCATACCAAATGAAATCAGTAATAAATCAAGACATTATTAAGGCAGTAAAAGAAGGAGTTAATTCATTATCCAATATTACAGTCAGGTCATTTCTTGAGTGCTTAACCAGATATAATAAAGAAAGAAGGCGAGCGCTTCGCGCTCGATTAAGAGATTTATAAATTTTTAAATATAACCAAAAAAAAAATCATAAAATTAGTTAGTGGAAACTATGCACAAATTTTACTTCAGGACTTTAAAATACTGAAGTTTTTAGAACATTATATAAAAAATGAAATCAGAATCGATGAGATGAAAACATTTTTCATGAACTATTAAGGAAAAATTGTAAACGAATGAAAGTTGTCATTCGGAACTATAACAAATCGGAACTACTGTATGTAAAATTACCTTTTTAATTCCCGGTATTCAGGATAAATCGCCATCACAAGGTGAGTGCCCGATTGCATCCAGGTATCTTTCAATCCCGAGCCTTTCAATGAGGTCTCCGAGCCTCTCTCCTTCAAGACCCTCGTTCCTGTAATAATCAAAGGTTTTTTCAAGGACAGAGAAAAGCTGCTCTTCCTGTGCAAGCTCAAGAATTTTTGTACCCTGTTTGGGGCGGAGTCCTGCTTTTCCTCCTGCAAAAACCGTACACCCGGTTTTTTCTGCTCTCAGGGCATCTTTTCTGCAGGCTGCAATACATGCCCCGCAGAGGATGCATTTTTCTGTATCTATAGAGGCTTTATCCTCAATGACTTTTATTGCTCCCATTTTACACGCCTTTTCACAGCGCTTGCAGCCGACACAGTTTTCCTCCAGGACTTCAGGCTTTACCGTGCCCATAATGCCAAAATCATTATCTTGCGGCCTTACACATGCTGCAGGACATCCGGTTACTGCAATCTTGAGCTTCTTCGGGACAGCTTCCCCGAAATACTTTTCATCGATTATGCACGCCAGTCTTTCGCAGTCAATCAACCCGTTTCTGCAGACCCTGTTCCCCTGACAGGCTACCACGGCTCTTACTCTTTTTCCGGCGGAACCGCCTGAAATGCCTTTCTTTTCAAGTTCATTTCTTGCAGCTTCTATATCTTCAAGTTTTACAAAAGGGACCTCAATCTGCTGCCTTGAGGTTATGTGGACATAGCCGGAACCATATTTCTCGGCTGCATCTGCAATTGCACGCAGTTTTTCAGCATCCAGGTTACCGCTCACGACTTTCAGCCGCATTGAAAACATATTTTCCTGTCTCTGAGGAAGGAAACCTTTACTTTTTATCGAGGATAAATCAATCTTTTTCTCAGCCATATAAGTCACTTCACTTTATGAGGCATGATGGACGACCTATATAAATTTTATGAATTATATATATTAACTGAAAAGATTAAAGGAAAGAAAATAAATCCAGCTGTACAAGTGCCATGTATATCCCTGTCCCTGCAAAAATGCTGAGCATTGCGTTTCTTTTCCAGAAGTGAAGCCCTGCAACAACTCCTATGGTAAACAGTTCCGGAAACCCGTAAGGGGCTGAAAACCACTGAACGTCTTTTAAGCAGTAAATAACCAGCAGTAAAAGGATCATAGGAGGAAGGTTTTTCTCAACCGTAGAAAGCATTGCCGGTGGTTCCCTTGACCCAAAACACAGGAAGGGGAGAACCCTTGTGGCAAAGGTTGCAAGGGCTATTACAGCAATGGTTACAAGCATCTGGAGGTTCCCGCTCATCAGCTTTCCTCCGTGGAACTTTCCTTGACTTTAATATTTGCCACTTCTGCCGTGTGGGTTTCACCCTACCCATTATTTATACTTATATTTTTTTGCGTTAATTTTTCCCTGCTCATAAGGATCAGAGTCCCAAGAATAATCGAAATCAATAACATGTTTTCAGGGCTGAAGAGGATAAGGGAAAGAGTTCCTGCTCCCACTGCTGCTATGAAAGGGAAGCGTACCCTGGAACTGAAATACTGTTCTATTGTCAGCACCACAAAGAGAGCTGTCAGAACAAAAGCCATACCCTCAAGGTTGAGGTCCAGCAGGGAACCAAGCAATGCCCCGAGTACGGACCCCGTAATCCAGTAAAGGTGGTCAAGAGCTGCAATGTAAAAGTAAAACCTCGATTTTGACCCTCCTTTAGGGACTTCTGTCGTGGTCAGAAGTGCATAGGTCTCGTCCGTTAATGCAAATATAAGGTAAGGCTTGACTTTCCCGACGTCGGAAAATTTTTCCAGCAGAGATAGGCCATAAAACGCATGCCTGAGGTTAAGGAGCAGAGTAGCTATAACAAATTCCGTGAGTCCTGCCCCTGCAGCAAGTAAAGCTACTGCCAGAAACTGACCTGAACCGGCATAAACCAGAAGGCTCATGAGAAAAGCGTAAATCCAGTGGTATCCTGCGCCGTCCAGCAGGAAACCAAAAGCCATTCCGAGAGGGATATATCCGAGAAATACAGGAACTGTGGTTTTGAGGGCACCTGTGAAAACATCCTTATCATCTATTCCGTGCCTGTTTACCCTGTTTTGAGTCATACTATATCTTCTGCTGTCTCTTTCGTAGAATGTTTCTTGAAAAATAAAAAACGGAAAACGTGTTTATTATATTTAAAGATATTGAATAAATATCACAACCGTTAATGGATTATAGCAAATATCGAGGATTTTTCATTAAATTGATTTACAAATTATAATAATTTCTAATACATTTCAAAATTAAGGGATATTAAAGATTATTAATAGAATAATGATTGAAATTCGGATAAAGACTGAATACAGAGTGGATTGAAAAAGAAGCAGTCATTTGACTCAGTATAATTTCGATGAAAACCTCATTTCGAGAGAAGTTTTGAACCTGAGTAAACTTCGAAAAAGCTGCCTATATTGATATATAAAAAACATCATATTTAATTACATGAAAGTTCTCCAGCGACTGAACTTTTTTATTCTGCTGGTTTTAATCCTTTTTACTTCATATATCAGGTACTTCACCGATTTTTATATTTTTGAGGACCGTTCTCTGCTTGACGCTCTTCTTATCTCTTTATTTATAATTTTTCTGGCTTATGTAATAAATTCCCTTGCAGGAAACCTTATCCTTAGAAGGGTTTCTACCGCCAGAGACAGGTATACTCTGAGGAAAACCGTATCTATCCTTGTTACGGTCCTTGCTTTTGCCTCCCTTTTTGCGATCTGGGTCGAGAGGACAAGCACTCTGCTCATAGCCTATGGGATTCTGAGTGCAGGAGTTGCAATTGCGCTTCAGGACGTTTTACGAAACCTGGCAGGAGGGATTCTGATAATTCTGTCCCGCCCATTTAAAGCCGGGGACAGGATACAGGTCGGGGACAGCACCGGCGATGTGCTCGACATAGGGAGCTTCAGCACCGCAATTATGGAAATAAGGGAATGGATAGACGCAGACCAGTACACAGGCAGAATTCTTCACATCCCTAACAGCTTTGCCCTCAACCAGACGATAAAAAACTACACAAGGGACTATTCTTTTATCTGGGATGAAGTCCGGATTCTGTTAATATACGGCAGCAACTGGAAAAAAGCCGAGGAAATTGCCCTCCAAACTGCAGGCCCGGTGGTGGAGGAGTTCGAAAGACTGGCACAGACAGAACTCCTTCTCATGGGAGAAAAGTATTTTACCACAACCTATGATGTGAAGACCCAGCTTTATACAAAGCTGCAGGAAAACTGGATAGAAATGCGGTTAAGGTATGTGGTAGCGCCCAGAAAAAGGCGGGCTGTCAGTCACCTTTTAACCACAAATATTCTTGAAGCTCTGGAAAAAGAAGAGGACATTATGGTAGGAACTGCAGTAGGTATTGATTTTATGAACTCTCCGGAAAAAGGCCAGTGAAATATAAAATTTTTAAAATTAATTCCTTTCCGGAGACCCGAATATTTTTAGGGGTTCTTTCCTTCCAGAAAATTCAGGTTCTTCAATACAATGTATAATATAAAAGGAACAACCAGTTATAACTGGTATCCGTAAACATGTGATGTCCATAACCTTAAAGAGTTTTTAACTTGCCTGTTTCGGGGGATTAAGGCAGTGGGATGGTTTTTCAATACATGGAGTGATATTGTAAGGGTTCTGGTTCTTGGAATTGCGGGGTATATTGCACTTATATTTTTTTTAAGGGTTTCCGGAAAACGCACTCTTTCCAAGCTTAACGCATTTGATTTTGTAATTACGGTCGCACTCGGGTCTACCTTCGGGTCCTTCATTTTGAGTAAAGATATTTCCCTTTCAGAAGGGTTAACGGGTCTTGCAGTTCTTATATGGCTGCAGCATATGATTTCCTGGTTAACCGTAAGATCGGACTTCATTAAAGGGGTTGTAAGGGGAGAGCCAACCCTTGTTTATTACAATGGAGAGTATCTTAAAGACGCTATGAAACGGTCCAGGGTCGTTGAAAGTGAGATTGAGCAGTCTGTACGGAATGAGGGGCATGCAAATCTGGAAGATGTGGGGGCTGTAATCCTTGAAACTGATGGAAGTTTCTCAATAATAGGCCAGTCAGAAAAAGAAGGGAAAGAGCTTAAGATTACCGGGTTAAAAGTTTAAAATTTTAAAACTTAAAATATTAAAACTTAAAAGTTTAAAGAATTATTAAAGTAAAATGAAGTGACACAAAGCGAACTGATAGATGAAAACAGGCTTAAAGGTCAGAATTTCCCTGATCCATGTCGAATTCGGATTCTTTCCTGTTTGTCCTGAACCGGACGTTTCTTACGGAGTCACTTGATTCGCGCTCTTCTGATGGCGGGACGCTCAGGATATGAAGGTGAGGAGCCCTGATCCCTTTATTCTTAAATTCCATCCAGGCTCTTGTATGAACATCGGATTCAAACTTGAACTCGTCTCTCAGATCATTAACATATGCTCTGGCTCTTAACCTGGTATAAAAAGGAAGAGCTTTGTGAAGCAGGGTGATGGGGCTGTTTTTGGAGATATAAACATACCTTGAGCTCACAACCGTTTCCCTTAAAATTTCCATTGCTGTCTTTACGTCTGATTCGGATTCTACATACAGGTCTATTACGACCATCATTTCCGAAGCCCCATCATTGGCGCTGGCAACAGCTTCACTGAATATCAGGCTGTTTGGGGCTGTAACGGTATCGTCGTCCGGTGTGGTCAGTTTTGTTGCCCTGAGCCCTATGTCAGTAACTTCCCCGTAATATTCTCCGATAGATATTTTGTCCCCTATCTGGTAGGGTTTTTCAAAAGTAATCACGATTCCGCCTACAAAATCAGCAAAAAGGTCCTTAACTCCAAAACCGATGGCTGCGCCCATAAGTCCTGTGAGGAGAAACAGTTCAGGCCCGAAAATTATGAATATTTCTCTGGAGATATAATAAAATGCCAGGATATATATTACAAACTTTATGACAGGAATTAGCATTTTTGCTTTTATCCTTCCATTTCTGCTCATTTTTTCTGAAATTTTTGATAAAATGACAGAAATTATTGTGCTGAGTATATAAGCAATGGAAAGAACAAGAATCATATTGATGAGAGTTTCAGTATCAATAGACCTTATTGCCTCCAGAAGCTGCTCCCTTCCTGACTCCCCATCTACCATTTACCACACCAGCCTTAATTTTTCCAGATAAGCAATAACACTTCCAAGAGCTTCAGGCCTGACGCGATAAGAACCTGCTTCATCTTTACTAACCAATTCCTGAGCTATTAACCTGAAGAGAATTTCATCCGTCCTCAAAACAGAACCTATCATTTCGATGATTTCGGTTTTCTTCAGACTCTGGTACGAAAGAATAAGGCTCAAAACAAAAGACTCTTCGTATTCAAGTTCTATATCATATGAAAACTGACCTATGTATTCGGGTTTTATCCGGGGGTAGTCAATCCCGAGTTCCCAGATCCTCAATGCAACTCCGGGGTTGCCTCCTGATTCGAGATAGATCTTTTCAAATACCCGGTCCTCAGCAGATTTTATTTCCTCTTTTTTAAGAAAGCGGCCCTTAAGGTAAGAGATATTTATTTTTATAACGGGAATGAGCATTTTCTTGCCCAGCAAAGCCAGGTCAAGAGGGTATTTTGCTATGTACAGTATAGGCTCCTTTTCGGAATCTTTACCGTCATCAAATCTGATCTCTGCTTCTCCGTATCTTTTTAGGATAAAAGTCCTGAGATTCTTTTTTTCGAAGGAAGGGACGAAAATCTGTACTGGAAAGTACTTCCCGATCTCGAAGGCTTCGTTTAAATATCTCCAGGAATAAAGGTTCCAGGTAGTTATAAACAGCCTTTCCTGAGAGCTTATCATTTTCAGAAATTCATAAAATACATCAAAACCGCCTGTTTTTCTCATGTAAAGAAAGTGGCAGTTGTCAAAAAGCACAATCCTTTTAACATTATCAGGCAGGGAAATTTCCTTTCTGTCCCGGACAATTCTGGATAAAGTGATCCCTGTTGATCTGGTTGAATTTAACCTCCCTATCTCACCAAGCAGAGCTGTCTTTCCTGCAAGAGTTCCGGCTATTATGGCTATGTTAAGCTTTTTCCCAACTTCAAAATCAGCAATTGCGGACTGAATTTCTCCAATTTCTTCTCGCAACCCTATAATCTCACTGAAGCCTTCTTTCCCAGAGCTTTCAGGCTGAATCTCCACCATATCCTCTATCTTATATTAAATGTATTCTGCTTATAGCTAACGGTATTTGTGTAATACCTTGATGTTGTGTGTCATCCTTGATGATGTAACAGCCTTGATGATGTAACAACTTTGATGATGTAACAACTTTGATGTATGCCTGGAAAATGGAAATCCTTCTGGAACTTTTAAATATTTATAGTCATTTATAGAGTCTGAGATTTATTCGTTGAAATATATTCCCTGAGATTTATGTATTGACCTCTCCTCTCAGATGAATTTATTTTTATTTCATGTGAACAACTTTTTCCGGAGAAATGACCGTGACCGACTGGATGATTTCAACCCTTATCCTTTTCCTTGCCCTCCTTATTGTTTACCTTTTCCTTAAATACATTAAATTGAAGGGCAGGGTAGAATCACGAGCAAGAGACCTGTATGAGTCCTGGCAGGCAAGGGAAATGGATCGCCAGGTTTCCGAAAAAGCTGACACTCTTTTCAGGACATGGAAGCTCGATGAGGAGAAAAAAATCCGCCAGGACGCGATAAAGAAAAGCGAAGCCGTTATCCGCGGCAAAGTCACTGAACACCTTATCCCTTATTTCCCGGACTTTGAATATAACCCCAAAGATGCAAGGTTTCTCGGGACTCCTGTGGATTTTATTGTTTTTGACGGGCTTTCCGAAGGGGAAATGAATAAGGTGGTCTTTGTCGAGGTCAAGTCCGGAAAAACCGGTGCACTTTCTCAGAGAGAAAAGCTTGTCAGGGAATGCATAAACCGGGGAAAGGTTAGCTATGAAATTATCCACAACAGGGAGTAAATTCTTTTAATTCTATGCCTTTAAACAGATAGCAGAATCTGGAGAGTTAGCAGAAAGGGTTAGGAGATATCGAAGAGCAGGCAAAATAGAAGGGTCAGCAGGAATGGAACCTGCTAACCTCCTTTTGAGAGAATAAACCTATTCTACTGAAACCCTGGAAGCATTAAGAGCTTATTCAGTACCTGTATCATTCTGCAACTGGTAAAAATGATACTCGTATGGTTCCCAGGTATCTCTGATGGTCCCATCAGTAACATTCACCGTCCTGTTTTCCCATAAGACATCATACCTTCCTTCAGGCACGCCGGTAATGGTTGCATCGCTTGCCGTGCCATTCGATTCCGTAAAATCCAGCATACTCGACGATGCAACCAGTATTCTACCATCCGCATCAGTAAACATGTAAGCTGTGACAGAAGAAATTGTTCCCCCAGGATCCGAAGTTATATTTGTCCTGCCGCTGGTCACGTCGGTTGCCAGAAGTGTCCGGCTATCATTCATAATCCAGGGCCAGACCTCTTCGTATTTCGGCTTAAATCCTTCCCATCCGGTATAGCCTGGAGTCCCTTCCGCATATTTATATGCATATGAAAAAACACCCTGAGCCCCGCCTAAAATTCCCATGACAACCTGGCTTTCATGACGGTCAGCCACTTTTTTCGTGGTATTCAGGTCAGGGTCACGAGCATTAACTTCAAGAGCCTGACCAAACGCCTCTGTTGTTAGGTATACTGTTTTTCCCGCATTTTTCCAGTCCGGAGCATTGGAGATGAGGTTGCCGTATACCCAGGCGTGCGGGCGTTCAGGATGGAATTTCGTGTAGCTGGTGAAGTAACAGACATCCAGCCCCGGAATAAATTCTTCATCATCAGGCCCTGTCTGCATGTCGCCTAAATAATCGCCGGCAACGGCATCCGGGAAGTATTTCTTCATACCCGTGTACATGCTGATAAGTGTTGAAGGGCTTCCTTCCTCGTCAGGGAAGTACACGCCGTAGAAATCATCATCAGTAACACCCATACCCCTGACTTCTTCCCAGAAGCTTTCAGATTCCATCTGAGGGCCTCCAGTGACTACCAGATATTTTGAAATTCCGAGCTGTTTTCCCCTGTTAACGTTATCGACGAACTGCTGTGGAGTTATATAGGTGCTCCATCCGAGGTGAACAAGCGTGGCATTATCTTCTAAAAACTGAGTGCCAGTCTCCCATCCCATCATCCCGTATGGAGGGGCTGTGCCGCGCGGATAAGGAAATTCATCCTCCGAAGATGAGTCGTTGCTGGAAGCGTTCTGTTCGCCTGATGTCTGTGCTGCAGATAAGCCGATAATTAGAACACAGATCAGGATTGCTGAAGTAAAGACAGTTAAGCATAAATTATCCCTATTTTTCATAATTCCCATCCCCATTTCTTATTTGCCCATATGCAAGTTATCCTGCAATTATTATAAAATTAAATGGTATTTATAATTGCAGGTAATGCCCTGCCAGTTAGGAGCCTGTCTGAAACGCAGCAATAGAAAAAAGTAAATATTCATCACATCAAATTCCAGGCTCAGACCATTAAATTTCAGGATCAGGCTATTAAATTCCAGGCTCAAACCATCAAATTTCAGGTTCAAGCTATCAAATTTCAGGCGCAGGCAGAGATATTCTTTTATGTATGTATGAATAATTCAGGTAGTAATATATTAGAGGTGTTTTGAGTGTATTGCCGTTATCTCATAACAGTAAATCCAGATTCGGATAGTGAAACCTGTACGTGCGAAGTTGCTCCAAAAAAGGGCAAATTACCTGCCAGTGTGATATCTAAATACTGCAAAGGCGACTACGAGAGTTGTCAGAGATTTGTGTACCGTTCACACATGATGCCCTAAGAAAATTCAGAATCAAAATTCAGAATCTTACTGGCATAACTAAATTTCAATTAAAATTTTAATAATGTTTAATCAATTATATACTCTTTATATGTACTATATGTCGCTATGTACTATATGTCGCCACGAAGAAAATGAAAAATTAAAAAAGAGAATAAAAATTTAAAAAAGAGAAATTTATATCTTTATTAATACTTTACTTGTTTAATACTTACTTGTTTAATACTTTACTTGTTTAACATTTACTTGTTTAATACCTTAATACTTTATCAGTACTGGATCGGATTAGAACCATACCTTGTGCCGGTTCTCTTTTCGCCTTCTTCTTTTGCTTTAAATTCTTCTTTTGTTTCAGATTCTTTTGTTTTAAATCCATGTACCTTTGCTTTAAACACATGTACTTTTGTTTTAGCTCCTTCTACTTTTGTCTTGACTCCCTCTACTTTTGTTTTAACTCCCTCCACTTTCGTTCTGGATCCTTCTACCTTTGATTTGAACGAATTACAGAGGCAGCAACCATCTTTGCAGTATGTTATCCGCGTATGCTTTACAATGCAAGCAAGCCCTATTACGGCCAGAATATAAACTACTATTTTCATAAGTTTATTCATAGTTATCCCCCAGTCTAATTGGACTTCATAGTTTATGAAGTTAATTCATGCATTAAATAATAATAATGTTAAAGTGAGAGATATGCCAGCTAAACCATCATAAATTCAATGCTTACCATTCTGTTGACGCAACAATAACAATGTTTAGAAAAGAACCTGAGGTATGAAGTGTGTTCCCGGCCGGGGTGGAGAGTAAAACCAGGAAGTTCTGGATAAGTAATAGTTACAAACATCTTTTAATTTTTCTTGTAATTCCCATAAAAACCAGAAAATTATTTTTTAGTGGCAATTTCCGGTACTTACGCAGAGCAAAGATAATGATTTACGATAAGACTTAGACCCCGAGCTGACCATTCTGTGTGAGATGAAATGATTTGAATTCGGGCTCAATTTTGCGATATGTATAATCTACAGGATCAGATTAAATATGTTTTCGATATGCAGGGGTTGCCCAACTATATCAAAATCGATGAACTAAGATAAATTTACGAAAGTGCTCTTGGGTTCGAATCTAATCTCTCGCATTAAGATTATGGGATATAGGTAACTCAAAAAAACGCAACGCTGTTTTGTACAATTACCACACAACCGACTTATTAAAAGTCCCATAACTAAGAACCAATTTTTAATAATAGGGCTCAAGAAAAAATGACTAAAAAGTTTGAAACGCAAATGTTGGAATTTTTTTGAATTTTTGACGTTTTCAATTAAGGTTTAATTAATTCATGTGTTGGGGTCATTGTAGTCAACATTTTCTAACCCAAACAAAAAATCTAACATAAGATATGTCCTAATTAGGTGGTCTTTTCTTCCATACTTTACGTATTCACCATGCATTATTTTATGCCTACTTAGTCCAAAGGGTTTTTCCAGCTTTTGTTTTGTGTAAGCTGTTTGAAAAAGTGTATTAAGAATAAAATTATTCCCTATCCCTAAAGCTGCCGATGACATAGAACCATTTGGCAATGAATATTCGATGACATTCGGATCAAATATATCTTCGTAAATTTTGTTTCTATTACTAATTCTCCAATTATTCTTGTTTGTTTTGTCTTTCCAAACCAAACCCTTTCCTTTTTGTACAATGGTAAATTCATTTTGAATAAGGTAATCGGTGAGAATGCCATCTATTTGAGAAATTAATGTTGGAATCAAAAAGTTTGAAGGATTATAACTATTGTGAGAGTGTTTCAATAGATTATAACTATCTCTAAATATCTTCATTCTTGGTTTGAATAAAGTGTTCTCTTCCCAAGATTCAATCATAGAGGCTAATTTCGCAAAATTATTTCTTGAAAAGTAGTTAATAAACTCTTGACGTATTTCTTTTCCCAATTTTCCTGAAGGGTTTTCGATTGTTCGTGACAAGTTCAAAATGAAAGCATCTTCTAATGAAACCGTTATAAACCAATTATGTTTTTGTAATATAGGTAGAATTTTTGAATCAACGCTATCAACAAAAGAAAGACGTTTATTCACAAAATCAAAAAGCTGTACATTTGTTTTTACCCAATTATCGAAAACTAGTTCTTTAGAGATTAAATTTGTTAGTTTTATCTGTGCTTCTTCAATCGCCTTGAACATTGAAGGGGAATAAACTTCTGAAAGGTACTTTTGTGAATCTTCAATTGCCTTGAACATTGAAGGGGAATAAACTTCTGAAAGGTACTTTTGTGAATCTTCAATTGCCTTGAACATTGAAGGGGAATAAACTTCTGAAAAGTACTTTTGTGCATCTTCAATTGCCTTGAACACTGAAGGAGAATAAACTTCTGAAAGGCTCTTTTGTGCATCTTCAATTGCCTTAAACGTTGAAGGAAAAATGACTTCTGAAAACCTCTTATGTGCATCCTCAATTGCCTTAAACGTTGAAGGAAAAATGACCTCTGAAAACCTCTTATGTGCATCCTTAATTGTTTTAATTGCCAGAGAATTCTGATATTCAGTAGAGTAAATGTTGGTTTTCTCTTTTTTACTATCTAAAGTATTAGTTTCTTCAGATTTTGTATCAATATTCTCTTTTTTATTATCTGAAGTATTAGTTTCTTCATTTAAGTCATCAGACATGCCTAATAAAGTTTGAATTTAATCTATTTAAGTTATTCTTTATTTAGAGAAAGACAAATATCTAATATTAAATTCATTAATATTCATTCACAAGTTTCTTTACTTCTTTAGTGTCCAAGTTTATCTTACTATCTCTCTTAACTCTATCTTTCATCCTCTTCAAAGTACTTCTATGCTGGATACCTAATTTCCTTGCCTCTTCAGGGGTCAAAGCCAATATCCTGTGCTTAAGCTCTTCCTCATTAATGAAAACTTGAGCTCCTGTTACATCTAAAGGCTGATCATCAATATTATTTGCTTCCTTTCCAATGTAAACTAAACCATCAGCCTGAATACGTTTTCTCTCTAAAATTCCTATGCCTCCATCAAACTTGTTTTCCATATGCTCAACATACTGCAAAATTGTCCTGCTCAATGGTTTGAAATACTGAGATCCTTCCTTCGTTTCTCCTGTTTCATAATCAATAAAAGGCTCATAGACAATCTTCTGATAATCTTTGGTAAATGGAGCCAGAGGCTTAACAGCCTTATCATCTTCTTCAATTGCTTGGAACCCTACAAGGAAGAAGTTAAAAGGTTTAATCTGTTCTTTCCAGTTTTTCCCCTCATTCAGTTTTTTAAATCGGTTCAATACATTGGAAGTGCTAACAGTAAGCCTGGAAATAGCATAAAGGTTTGAATACTTCTCTTCAATATCCATTCCAATAATTTGCTTATAATGCAGCTTAAGAATATCTTGCCAGATTTCAGCCTGCCAATCTTCAACTGAGTTAGGAAATGGGTTTGTTAAGTGCCCAAGTCCATGAAGCTTGTAAGACCTTTCATCTTCCATGAACCTGATTTTTCCATCTTCGTAGTAGTACAGAGCATACCTTTTAGAAGCAATTCCATAAAACCAGAGATCCTTTTTCTCAGGCTTAAGCAATGGAATATCCATGTTATAAGGGTTAAGAAGCTGAAAGAACTCTGCAAGCTCCTGAGCCTTTTCAGGAGGCACAAACACAGAATCAGTATCCATGTAAGCGTGAATAGCTCCAAGCTCTTTTAACCTGGCTTCAGCCATTGTTAAGAAAAGCCTGGCTCCTGAAGTAATCATAACAGCTAGGAGAGGATGAAAATATTTTCCTGATTTCTCAAACCTGTTTTCCTTTGTAACGAAATTCTCAAGCCCATAAACCTGAAACTCACTTTTCTTATCTTCTGGGTTAAGCTCAATAAAGATTCCATAACTGAGAGCATTTACAAGGATCTTGATAGCCTGGGCTCTGCTTGATAGATGTTGAAATTCAGGATTATTTTTATCTGTCTTTTTTGACCTTTCCTTAATTTTCTGCCTCTCTTCTACAAGAACCTGAACAATGTTATCCTTTGATGGATCAATGTCAACTCCAAGAATCCTGGATTTCCTTAACCCCTTCTGTACTCCTTTAGGAATAAATTTTACAGCTTCTTTGATCTTTGGAACCTTGCCAGTAAGGAGGTAGGAGCCTATAACATCCGGTAAAGAATACCACATCTCAGAGTTAGAACTCAGATAATTGATTCCTACGTTAAACCCTGTGTTATTTCCTTTGTAATCCATCCTTACAGGAAAAATATCATTCTCAGGCTGAATCTTGACCATAACAACAAGCTTTTTCCATGTGTCCTGTTTCTGAAGATCTGAAAGCTTCAGTTTGGAAATAAATATCCTGACCTCCTCTGTAATATCCTGAATTTCCAGGCTTTCAGCTATGATGTATTTCCAGAGGTTCATTAGCATTGTAACTGTAGGGTACATGCTTGTAAAATCAAGAACTGTAACCTTTCTTGGCTCCTTCCTTATTTTACATTCAGTTCTTCCTCCAAAATAAGAAGTCATCATGTTTCCAATAACTGAATCTGGAAAATCTGGGTTCAGTTCCAGGAACGGTTTAACTCCCAATTGTTCAAGAGCATATTTTCCAATGGAAGCAGCACTAAAGATCTTTGTTATGGGAATATGGATCTGATAAACGTCAAGCTCCTTAACAAGCTTCTCGTAAACGGCATGGGTGGTTTCAACATCCTTTACCAGATATTCAATGTACTTTTCAGTAACTTTTCCATGCTCGACCCCTTTCATCTTCTGAACAGGAGTATTAAGCTTCTCTCCTGCTTGTTCAAGGGAAATATGGTTTGATTGAAGGAGAACTTCAGCCAGCCTTTGAGTATCCAAGAAATAGCCTGAGAAGTAGCTCTCTCCTTTGTTTTGCTTGGTAGTGGTAAACTTGAAGCTGTTAGAGTATCCAAGTTTTCTGATGATTATAGGAGGCTTAAAAGGGTCATATGAAAGAGTAAGAGTAAAGCCTCCTCTGTTCCTTCCCCTTGAATCTCCTGATTTTTTTGATATTCTGCTTATGTCAAAAGCCAGGTTATACCCATTGCAGAGGGTTTTAAGCTCAAAGACTTCAGGATAAAATACACTGTCTATGAACTCATCCAGGGAATACAGGCTTATATTATGTTTTCTTGAATAGGTTTCCAGTATCTTTATTTCTCTTTCATTCAGGGTAGATAGATCATAGAATAAACCATCATGCTGAATAACTCCATCCTGGTAAATCTGGAAGTATCCGATCTTAAAATTTTGATACTGGTCAATTGTGGTTTCAGTATCAAAGACCAGTACCCTATTGTGCCTTAGAGGAGTATCATAACGTCTAAAACTCTTATACTCGCCTTTTTTCTCAAGTTTCTGAGTATATCCCCTGACTGCAACTTTATACATTTTGCACCATCTCATTTCCAAGATCAATTAGCTGAGTTCCTAATTCTGTAAGCAAGGCACCAATAGAAACTAACTGAAAAGCTCTCTTTTGTTCAGGAGAGGCATTTCCAGATCTGGCTTTTGGACTTAGTTTATTCTGTTCCCTTGTTATCTTGGAATGGCAGTTTTTACAAAGAGGCTGAACTATGTCTGAGTTACTCTTTCCATAGGGATGATGCATTTCAATTACATCTGGGTCATCTTCTCCACAGACAACACAGCAAAGAGAGATTTTTCCTTTTCTCTTCTGTTTGTTCAAAGTTTTTTGATAATTTTCTTTATCCATAGTTTCACCTCCTTAGTGTTGATAGATTTCCAAAAACTCAGGCTCTTCTTGGGCTTCCAGGATCTCATAGAGCTTATTAAGATCGGTTTCAAAATGGTGGACTTTGCCTTTTGCATCCACTATTTTAATATCCTTAAACTTGGCAAGAACCGAAGGATCGTTGTTTTTTATTGCCTTCTGAACGTTGGCGAAATATTCCCCAATTAAAGACCTATCCTTAGAACTGGCTGTAACTATTGTTTCTTGTCCTTCTGTGGAGTAGATCAGCATATTGACCTGGATAGTATCGGCTTTTGTAACCTTCCAGGTTCCTCCTGACTTATACAATTTCTTTCCAAGGTGCTTGACTGCAAATTCTGTTCTTTTGCCTATTTTTTCAAGTACAGAAGAAAGATTTTCACCGTTCCTCATTTCTCTTAAAATTTGGAGAGATAGGTTTCTATCTCTCTTATCCTGAGCTGAGAGAGTTTTCCAGGCTCTCTGGCTAAAGTCAAAATCCCCTATCTTTAGATTTCTAAGTTGGCTGAGGCTTTTATCAGGGAAAAATTTGTGTTTCCTGATGATTTCCTTTGCATATTTTGTATCTCTGGGCTGAGCCTTGAGCCATTCTCCATAAGTTCTGTAGTCTTTGGAAAATCTTGGTCTGCTCATCTTTCAGCCTCCATCATTCTGATAAAGGCTGTTCTCATAACTTCAGCCTGAGAGCATCCGTATTCTTCTGCTTTCTGTTCCAGTTTCTCCTTAAGGTAAGGAGACAATGTTATCAAAACTCTGTCTTTTGTGGTCATGTAACTCACAATAAGCAACATGTACCGCTCTTACTTATGTACAGAATTGAGTATAACTTTAAGTATAAGTTTGATGTATATTTTGTATATAATTGGGATTGATATGAAGAAAAAAGAGTATGACTTTGACACTGAAATAAAGAATTATCTTGCCCAAAAAGGATATGCGAGAAGGCGGCAACTCATAGAAGACCTGATGAAAGCACACAAAAATGAAAGAGGATATAGCCTCAAGAGTATAAACCGTAAACTAGACAATTTGATTAATCAGGGAATAATTATAAGTCTTAAGCACGCCGATTTTGAAAAATTAGGAATAGAGGATACTGATAAAAGAGCCAGTTACCTTACCTTGAAAAATATATCCAAAATAAAGGATCATATGGATAAGGTTTTAGAAAGGCTTGCTTCAAAGGAGCCTACAAAGCAAAAAATGGCTTTAAAAGAGATTGCTCTTTATGACCAAGTTTATGTTTTAACCCCTGAACAATTGGATTTAGTGGTAAAGCAGTTTGATAAAGGTATTGATAAAGGAACTATAGATGATGATCTTGCTAATACGCTATTACTTTTATTAAACATATATATTTTGAAAAAAGGTATTGAACCAACGAATAAGACAAAAACAATCGACCTTTTAGTAAAACTGCTAGATAAGTATCCTTCTCCTGTTTCAAGGCAAGTAAATCTAAGAACACACATCATTTATCTTCTTGGGCATTATGGGCATAAAGCTGTAATTGAAATGTTTATAAAAGATGCAAGAACCTTACAAGATTTTTCGCCCATAGAAAACGTTTACAGTACCGAATACACAGCTAATCTTATTGAAGAACATAGAGAAGAACTTTACAAACTGCAAGAAGAATTAGCAATAGAAGGAAAAGAGAATGCTTCTCAGTTTGTTTCCAATATCAGAAGTGATGTTCTAATTTTTTTGGGCTTGCGTAAAAACCCTTTTGCTAAAAAGGAGGATGATTCTTGGTGAAACTTCTTCTTCTGAATGGTCACGGCATAAATATGCATGTTGATGGAGCTAAGCTCCATATTAAAGATGGAAGATTTTCAACTACAGAAGAGCCTCAAGAATATGTATTTTCGCCAAAAAGGATTGATATAGACGGCATTATCATTTATGGTAAGAGTGGGAACCTTACCTTAGAGGCTATTAGATGGCTCATTAAACACAATGTCCAGGTTTCTATCTTGGATTGGAATGGCAAGCTTCTAACTACTATGCTTCCTCCTGAAAGTACTAATCTAAGAACAAAGTTTGCTCAGTATCATGCTTTTGAGGATAAGGAAGCAAGGCTTGAGATAGCAAAGAAGTTTATTGAGGCTAAATTTTATAAGTCTAAGGCTGTTCTTGATTTCTTGAGCCAAAGGTATCCTGAAATTAATTTTGATATTTTGGATGGACTCACAAAGTTAAAAGATGTAAAGAGCACCAGGGAAATTTTAGGAGTAGAGGGAACCTTAGCTGGTAAATACTGGATAGAGTTTTCAAAGGCTGTTCCAAAGGAATATGATTTTTGTAACAGGATAGACCAGTTCAGAAGAGCTATGGGCTCAGGGGATATGATAAATACAATGCTCAATTATGGCTATTCTCTGCTTGAGGCAGAGTGTTTGAAAGCCATTAATTCTGTGGGTCTGGATACTCATGTAGGTTTTTTGCATGAAATGGCACCAAGCAAGAACAGCTTAGCCTATGACCTTCAGGAGCCTTTCAGGTTCATTGTGGATCTGGCAGTTATCAGCCTGATTGAAAGTGGAGCTATGGAAAGTAAAGATTTCATCAGAACCGAGAATTACAATTTGAGGCTAAAACCTACAGGAGCCAGGAAAATTGTTAATGAGTTTTCCAATACGCTGAATAAAAAAGTAAGTTACCAAGGGAAAGAAAGCACTTGGAGTTATGTTATCTTTTTGAAGGTGAGAGAATTAGCCCATTATCTCACAAGCAAAAAGGAGAAATTAGACTTTACTAAGCCTGAATATGAAATTGAGAGAATTGATTCTTACGACATAAGACAAAAAATCCTGAGCATTTCTTATGTTGATTGGAAAAAACTAGGTTTTTCTAAAGGTACATTGCATTATATGAAACAGAACGCCAAGAGCGATAAGCCATTCACTCTTAATGCTCACGTTCTGGAAAGGGTAAACAAATGGGAAGCATTGGTTTCAAGTCAAAGGTAAAATGTGTATGTTTTTACTGTAAAATGTAAAAATGTAAATTTACATGTAAAATTGTAAAACCGTAACAAGAGAAATTGTAAATTTACAGTAAAGTAGTAAAAACAAATTAAAGAGAGGCTGTAAAAAGAGTTGTAAAATACAGTTAATTTTACATCAATTAGTGAAATTCAGTGACGTAGTTCAATGTTGGGAGTTAAAGCTTGGGAAAACCAGATCAAGAAGCTTAATTAAGAAATATCGAATATTATTAATAGAGAATCTTTCCTTCTTTCATGCAAAGGAGCATCATTTTATGGCTTTATCTGGTGATGAGACTAAGGTAGCTGATGAATTGTCTAGGCTTTTGAAAATAGGTTTGGAATTCAGACCCGATTCTATTGACCCTATTGAATTCAACCAATTTCAGACTTTAGGAGAAAATATTCTAGAACTAGGTTTTGGAGTAAATTCTGTCTTTTATAAACGGTTTTCTAGTAGTTATGATATGGTTCTTATGCCATATGAATTAAAGGATCCTCGGCTGGTTTCTAAAAAGAGGCTGCCTATTCAAATTGGTTCTTTACAGGCTGCATTGAATGCTCTTAACAGAGGATTAACTAAAGATTTATTTTATGAGAGAGAAATGATTGTTTTTAGTAATCTACTTGATCAGGCTTATAATTTTTTAGAGAACGAAAGTACTTATTTAGCTGCGGGTGTTTATGGCAGGATTGTATTGGAAACTGCTGTAAGAGAATTTGCAAAATTAAAACTACAGGAAAATTACAATCCTCAAATGAAATTTAATCAACTTATCGTCAAGTTGAGAAATGAGGGGTTTATTCAACAAACTTTTGAAGAGAGACTTAAATCGTATTACACAATTGGATCAGATGCAGCACATAACAGTCCTGATTTCAAGAACTATTCTAAAAGGGATCTTAAAGATTTTTTGACATTTACTAAAGACAATGTTCTTACATTAAAATAATTTCATTTATCTCCAGTTCTAGAAAGATAGATGAAATATCCATTAAGTTGTTTCCGGAGAGTATAGAAATAAAAAGCTCTGGTGGAAGTTTGGTGAAAGTAACAAAAGTTTTCAAACGTTATTATAGGAAAACAGTACGTTTTCTCAAACATTGTTATGGGAAAGCAATACAGCACCCTAGGTTACTGATAATTTTAGGGTTTGTTAGTGTTGCAATTGTGTTACTATGGTATCCTCAATTTCAAGTGTCTAAATTTGAAATTACTAACCCAAAAGATTTAGCTGACGCCGAAAATAGTTATCGAGCCACTTTGGCTCAAATCTTTGGTGGATTTGCTTTATTACTTGGACTTTATTTTACATGGGGAAATCTTGTAACTGCCAAGGAAGGTCAGATTACTGAACGTTTTACTCGGGCTATCGAGCAGTTTGGAAACGAAAAAATGGAAATAAAATTAGGTGGGATATATGCTCTTGGGAGGATTGCAAAAGAGTCTAAGAAAGACTACTGGCCAATCATGAAAATTTTAACCGCATATGTCAGGGAAAAATCACCTGTAGATAGGAATCCAAGTAATATATGTAAAATATCCACCGAGATCCAAGCAATTCTTGAAGTGTTATCCGACCATGAACATCCTGATACAGATGTAATAAATCTAGATAATGTAAATTTAAATGGAGCTCGCCTTATTAACCATCCAAACCTTAAGTTTGTTAGTTTTATAGGATCCAGCTTTAAAAAAGCTGATTTTGGATGGGTTAATCTTGAAAGCACTGATCTTAAAGGAGCTAACTTTGAAAGAGCATATTTATGGGGTTCTAATCTACAATATGCTAATCTTATAGGAGCTAACCTTGAAGAAGTACATATTGGGGGAGCTGACCTTAAATATGCCAAGCTTGTAAGGGCTAATTTCAAATCGGCAGATCTTAATGGAGCAGATCTCAAAGAAGCCACTTGTAAAGAAGCAGACTTTACAAACGCCGATCTACAAAACGCAGACTTTACCGGAGCTTTCTTTTTAACATTCGATCAACTTTCCAAAGCAAGATCACTTTATAACACAAAGTTAGACGAAGACCTTGCCAATATACTTAAAGAAAAACACCCTGATCTTTTCGAAAATCCAATTACTGAAGAAGTGATAAGACAACGTATGGAAATATTAACCTCTTTAGGTGCAGTACCTTTTACTAAAGAATAACAGTTTCGTAGGTTGACAAAAGGAAGAGTAAATGTGAAAAAACTTGACTTTTTTATTTATTATAAATTATAAAAAATATAGTAATTTTTTGGTTAAGGTAACTCTCCAAAATTAGCGGTTATGTGTAAATCTTGTACAAGAGTACAAAAATTAGGCTTTTTATTTACTTGACCTTATAATAGAAGAAATACAGATTTTTGTTAGGGCAACTTTTAAAAAATAGAGGTTATGCATTATTCTTACACATGCGTTGCGTTTTTTTGAGTTACCTATATCCCCGCATTAAGATTATGGGATATATACAAGGCTGAAAAAGTGTACGCTGTTTTGTGAGAATTTTGCACAATCGTTAATTTTTAGATGTTGTTTAACTTGGTTGTTGTTTAACTTGATTGTTGTTTAACTCAAAACTTAAACTCTTTTTCCATGACTTATTCAGAAACCTGCCAATAAACCAGATTTAAGATGTCGGAGTGGATTATATTCACATACTTATGAATAAAATATTTTTGAATCATTTCTTCACTGGCTTATCAAACATTAAATTTCACTCATTTTTTTAGATGTGTAAACAAAAGTTATTCTCTAAGTTATCAACTATAAGAATACTTCGATAAGTTTATTTTCTATAATGTGAATAAGTTTGTGTTTCTCTTAAAATATAAAATAGTAAATTTTTCTTAAGTATTAGATCATTTTTCAATTAAAAACAAATGGAGATAATAATGTTAGAATTATTTTTGCCATGGTTTTTAACGACTTGCATTTCTGGTATATTAGGCAATAGAGCTGACGCAAAATTCGTTTCTATTGTACAGAATATTTCAGAAAAAGTTCAGGTTGGCAAAATAGTTAATCACGATATGCAAAAGGCATTAAATCGCTCTTTCCTATTATCACTTCTTAGTATTTGTGATAGTTGCTTAAATGAATTAAAGCATGAAAGTCACCTGCAAAAAGGTAACTTTATGTTATCAGGTCAGCTTCGTTGGTTAGAAACAAAAAAACTGTCACTTGAAGATGAATTAAAAGCAGTGGAAAAAGCAAAATATGGGGAACCAACAATTGAATTATTGGATGAAATAAAATTCCTTTTAAGTCAAGGAGATCCAACGTCAGAAGCGTTTCAAAGGATTATAACTGAACTTATTGAAAGAGCAAAAATTGGAAATGATAAAGCTCCAGAGTGTTACAATAAATCTGTAGAGAGGAACATTTTAAGTCAAATGTGTAATCATTTTGCATGCGAGATCGAGAGGAACCAAGCTTTAAGTAATACTTTAGAAAAGCAGTTGCTGATTCAATTAGGTATTAAGATTGATGCAGTATTAGCTTCTGTTCCCTCTATGATCCAAAACTTAAACTACATTCCTGCTATGGCCTACCAGATAGATACTATGGCTCGCCAGGTAGACATTATGGCCCAGGCAATGCCACAAATGTTGGAGAACATTAGTTCGGAAAAAAATTCTAATGCTCCTTGTAGAATATTTCAAGTTCCACCGTTAACCGAAGAGTTTGTAGAAATACCTAAGAAAGAAGAGATCAAAAACAACCTCCTTAATAGCAACAAATCAAGAAGAATACTTTCTATTACCGCAATTCAGGGATTAGGAGGCATTGGAAAAACAACTCTTGCTACTGTACTGTGCCATGATGAGGATGTTCAAAATTATTTTTCAGACGGGATTTTATGGGCTCCTTTAGGACAAGAACCTGATAAACTCTCTTTGTTAAACAATTGGATACAAGCTCTTGGAGATTACCAAACTATTCATACCACCACAGAAACAGCATCAATTCATCTTAGATCACTGCTCTATAAAAAACGTATTCTTTTAGTTGTAGATGATGCTTGGGACTCCAGTGATGTGAAACCTTTTTTAGTAGGTGGGTCTAATTGCCAGACTATAATAACAACAAGGAAAGCTTACATAGCTGATGATTTGAGTGCAGAATCTTATCCTTTGAACGTGATGACAGAAGAACAGGCTCTGGAATTATTTAGAAATGTCCTTAAAGAATATTGGGATGAAGATGAAAAAGAAAATTCCCTTAAAGTCGCTAAAGACATTGGTTATCTTCCATTAGCTCTAAAGCTGGCAGCCAAAAGGAGAAGAAGAGGTTATTCTTGGACCAAACTTCATGAAGCTCTTGAAGAGGAAATTGCACGCCCTAGTGTTTTAGAAAGCCCACGAATATTTGGGAAGGGAGAAGAAGGTCTAGAAGCATCTTTAAACTTGAGTTTAAAAGCTCTAAGATCAAGTAATGAAAACTTATGGAAGAACTTTATCTGGCTTGGAGTTTTCCCTGAAGATGTTAAAATAAATAAAAAAATGGTCTCTACTCTCTGGGATATAGATACCGTAGAAGCTGGAGAAATACTAGAGGGTCTTTGGGGAGAAGGTCTGCTTATACAAGGTTCAAAAATTAATTTGAGGGATGAAAAACTTGAAACATACCGAATGCATGACCTTTTTCACGATATTGCTCTCTATTATTTAACATCCTCACCTGATACAAAAAAAGCCACATCTCTCCCTGGATTAGGGGTAAAACTTAAGGAAGCTCATACCTTCTTATTAAACCGTTATCAATCACAAACACAGAAAAAAGGATTGTGGCATACACTAAAAGATGATGCCTACATCCACAGTCACCTTACTTGGCACCTAGAAAAGGCAGGGAAGATTGAAGATATTCATTCATTACTACGTGAGGAAAACGAAAATTGTAAAAATGGATGGTATGAAGCCCTCGAATCCCTTGGACTAAATGCAGTTTTTATTGAAGATGTAATAAGAGCCTGGAATTTATCTGAAAAAGAGTCGATACACCAAATAGAACAGGGAGGTAAAGCCTCCTCTATAGGACTTGAAACTTGCTATGCTCTTATTTACACTTCAATAATCAGTTTGTCAGCTAATATCCCTGTAGAGCTATTGGTTGAGTTTCTTGAAACTAAGAAATGGACTGAAACTCAGGTATTCACATACGCACAAAAGGAACCGGATCCCTATAAAAGAGCAACTAAATTGATCTCGATTTATCAGAGAATAACAGGTGAGTACATAAAAAAAGAAGAGGTTATAGAAAAAGCTCTTGATGCAGTCTCTAAGATTAAAGATAATTATGAAAGAGCATGCTTACTTTCAGCTATTGTTCCTTATTTGGAGGATCAAAAAAAGGAAGAAATGATTGAAAAAGCACTTGATGCAATCTCTATAATTGAACTTAATGACTATTGTATATTTATGGCGCTTTCAGCTATTGTTCCTTATTTGGATGGGCAAAAAAAAGGAGGAATGATAGAAAAAGCACTTGATCTAGCTTCCAATATTCAATCTAATGATGAAAGAACTCGAGCACTTTCAGCTATTGTTCCTTATTTGGATCCTCAGAAAAAAGAAAAAGTTATAGAAAAAGCACTTGATGCAGCCTACAATGTTGAAAATGACAAGCATAAAATAGTAAGGGCACTTTCAGCTATTATTCCTTATTTGGAGGACCAAAAAAAGGAAGAAGCGATAGAAAAGGCACTTGATGCAATCTTCAAGATTAAATATAATGGTTGTTTTATAACGGGGGCTCTCTCAACAATTATTCCTTATTTAGACAATCAAAAAAAAGAAAAAGTGATAGACGAAGCTCTTTATGAAGCCTCTAATGTTGTAGTGGCACTTTTAGCCATTATTCCTCATTTAGATGGACAAAAAAAAGAAGAAGTGATAGATAAGACTCTTAATGCAGCCTATGTGATTGAAGATAATAATTATACAAAAGCAGAGGCACTTCCAGCTATTGTTCCTTATTTGGATGGACAAAAAAAGGAAGAAGCGATAGAAAAAACACTTGATTTAGCCTTCAAAATTAAAGATAACAATAAAAGAGCATGGTTACTTTCAGGCATCTCTCCTTATTTGGATGGCCAAAAAAAAGAAGAAGTAATGGAAAAAGCACTTGATGCAACCTACAAGATTAAAGACGATTATACAAAAGTTAGGGCGCTTTCAGCCATTGTTCCTTATTTAGATGGACAAAAAAAAGAAGAAGTGACAGGTAAGGCCCTTTATGCAGCTTATAAAATTGAAGATGACGAATCTGAAATAACAGATGCGCTTTCAGCTATTGTTCCTTACTTGGATGAACAAAAAAAAGAAGAAGCGATAGAAAAAGCACTTGGGGCAGTCTTCAAGATTAATGATCATAATAAAAGAGTTAAATCACTTTCAACTATTATTCCTCACTTAGGTTGCCAAAAAAAAGAAGAAGTCATGGAAAAAGCCTTTGATATAGCTTCCAATATTCAACCTAATAATGAAAGAGTTCAGTCACTTTTAGCTATTTTTCCTAATCTGGATGAACAAAAAAAGGTAGAGGTTCTAGAAAAAGCACTTGACGCAGTCTCCAAGATTGAAAACGATTATGAAAAAGCAGAGTTGCTTTCAATTATTGTTTCTTACTTGGATGAACAAAAAAAGGAAGAACTAAAGCAAAAAGCACTTGATATAGTCTTCAGGATTAAAGATAATGGCGAAAGAGCGCTGGTACTATCAACAATTGTTCCTTATTTGGATGAACAAAAAAAAGAAGAAACGATAGAAAAAATCCTTGATATCACCTCCAAGATTAAAGGTAATCATTATACAAAAGGAGAGTCGCTTTCAAAGATCATTCCTTATTTGAATGGACAAAAAAAAGAAGAAGTGATAGAAAAAGCACTTGGTGCTACCTATATGATTGAAGATAATGATGGTGACTTTTCTAAAGTTCTGGCACTTTCAGCTATTATTCCCTATTTAGATAGTCCAAAAAAAGAAGAAGTGATAGAAAAATGCCTTGATTCAATCTCCATAATTATAGGTGACGGTTATGAGTATGAAAGTGTAGCGGCACTTTCAGCTATTGTTCCTTATTTTGTTGATCAAGAAAAAGTAATAGTAAGAGCTCTTGACGTAGTCTCAAAGATTGAATACGATGACGTGAGAGCAGAGGCACTTTCAACAATTGTTCCTCATTTGGATGAACAAAAAAAAGAAGAAACAATAGAAAAAATCCTTGATGCAACCTTAAAAATTAAAGGTAATAATTATGCAAAAGCAGAGGCACTTTCAGTTATTGTTCCTTATTTGGAAAGACAGAAAAAAGAAGAAATAATAGAAAAAATTCTTGATGCAGCCTACAAGATTGAAAATGATCATGTAAGAGCAAATACACTTTTAACTATTGTTCCTTATTTGGATGATCAAAAGAAGGAAGATTTCATAGAAAAAATCCTTAATGTAGCCTCTAAGATAAAATCTGGCATTGGAATATCAAAGATACTTTTGTCTATCGATCCTAAATTAGATGGTCAAAAAAAAGAAGAACTGATGGAAAAAGCCTTTGATGTAATCCTCAAGATTGAAAATGATAATAAAAGAGCAGACGCGTTTAACATTATGTTACCACATTTGAGAAATCTACCTACGGATAATCTTTATTTTTGGTGGAGAAAAGCAATTCAAATTCTCAGAGAACGTACGCGAAGCAATTTACTTTTGGATATTATCGTATTAATACCAGTTATAAGTGAATTGGGTGAAGATGACATTCTATTTGAAATTTCTCAGGCTATTACAGATGTGTCTCGATGGTGGCCATAAAGAAGTATACTGGAAAAAATTTCTATTTATTGTCCTTTAAAACCTGTCTCCTAAGTTTCAAATCTTAGCCCTAAACATTAAAAAATAAAATTTCTTAAGTCTCAACCTGACCCCAAAAACTAAGTTTTCCCAAGCTTTAACTTCTACAAAACGTGGCTATTCAGGGTGAAAGGCTTATTATTTTTAGCGTTTTGTTTCTGTAGTGCAAACTCCTCTAAGAAAACCCCAGCTTTTTCCAATCAACATAAGAAATGTTAAGAATTTTTACCTATTTCCTTGAGAAATTATTCACATACCAGGGATTATATCATCAAACATTCTCGCAAGTTTTTTAAGCCGTCATTCAGTATTTAATGCGCATGTCCCCGCTAAATCTATACTTTCTCGGCTTTGAGATTCTGGTTTTAGTGCTCTTTCTGGTCTGTCTGAAAAATGCGTGGCAGCGAGGCTCTTCGGTGGTCTGGCAGCTTTTTGCGGGGGTGATCTTCGGCTTGCTGCTGGAATGGGCTACGATTCAGCAGCTCGACGCTTACGAGTATGGGAGCTTTCTGGTAATGCTTGGGCCTGTCCCTGTGGTGGTTGGGGTGGCGTGGGGGACTATTATCTATAGCGTTCGCGGCTTTTCCGATCGAACCAGCCTTCCGGAATGGGCACGGCCTGTTCTCGATGGGTTGATGGGGTTGAACATAGACCTTTCCATGGATGCAGTAGCCATTCGGCTGGGGATGTGGGATTGGGGAAAGGGGCCTGATTATCAGTACTTCGGTGTTCCTTACAACAACTTCTGGGCATGGTTCTGGGTTGTGTTCTTTTTTTCGGCAAGCCTTCGATTGATGTCAAAGCTCCCTGGCTTCTGGGGGCGCTGGTTCTCCCCTGCAGGGGCAATAATCTGCGGCACAGCAGGCGTGCTTATCACTAACGAGCTCATTACCAACATTCCCAATGACCTGATACACTATGCTACTATCGTTGCAGTATTGGGAAGCGCTCTTCTTTTGATACTGGCATTACGCCCGGAAGTCCAGGCCCGGTCCCGGGCAGCATTTGTTTTTCTTGTGCCTCTCGGATTTCATGCCTATTTCCTGATAGCAGGATTAGTCTCAGGAGCCATCCTGAACCCGCCTTTTTTGCTGGTGGTAAGTATAGTTATGAGCATAATAGCACTTTGGCTTCATCGAGGTGCTCTGAATTACTGGTACAGGTCTAATAAAGAAACCAAAACAGAGAAAGCAAGTAATTAGACCAAAAACTAACTTCTCCACAGAATGTGAGATGATCAGTATATTTTGCCTGAATTCTTGAGAATAGATTTTTCAATCTCATACTCAGATTTAAACTAAGTCCAGTAATCCCCTTGAAAGTAACTTTCAACTTCTTTCTTTTCCTTTCTGGCAGCGATAGTATCCATGATCCAGGCCACAACAAAAGCAATAAATCCACTTGACAAAAATGCTACTGCAAGATAGAAGTAATATGACTTTCTCGAATAGTATCTCTTTTTTAAATAATCAAGCCCTAATGCAAAGAAAAATGTCCATGACGGTATTAATAAAAGATATATCACTGAGTCATGATGGTGGTTAATGAAATTTATAATTACAAACGCCATATAGTATAGAGGTACTATTGTATTTCTCTGAATTTCAGTTCTCAAAATTTGTTTCTTATTTAGATAATTAAGTCCCCATTCGAAGAAAAACACCCATAATGCTGTTAAGACGATAAATATCGATGTGCAGCTGGGATATCTGGCAATTATGTAGTTTCCGATTAAAAATCCTGCGTAATGTAGAGCAAGGATGTTACTTCTCTGAATTCTCACTACGACCACACATAAATTAACTACTTTCAAACTTATATAATATATTAAAAAAGATTGGCCTATAATAAATTGATCTATAATAATAGATTTATATTTATCAGGTCACTTTAGTCTCCACTTTAGCCTCGCTTTTCAATCCTTATTCTGGCCTCAAATGCGAATTCAGCAAGAAGCTGGGAAAATCACGAAATTAACTTTATACTTACAGGCTCGTTTTATCATATGGCTGGCTAATTTAGTAAGTCATAAAACTGAAGCATGTTAACTTCTGTTTTCAGGCTCTCATTTTTATTCCCCAGATAACTGCTCCAATTCCCCCGATAACAAAGAAAATTCCGAATATCCATGGCAGGACAATGATTCCAGCAAAAGAGTTGGTCAACAGGAGCAAACCAAGGACTATGGTAAGCGCACCAAGAATTCCCACACCCCAGCCCCCTCCTTTAAGTGCAGAAGTAATTATCACGGCACCGTTGACAAGAGCTAGGATTCCGATGAAGATAATGAGTAAGCTGAGAACGATGTAAGGACTGATAACAGGATACATCAGAATGACAGCTCCCGCAATAATGCTCAGGATACCTGAAACCAGCTTCCATTTCCCGTCCTTTGTAAAAACCAGTGCTTTTATAACAGAAAAAATTCCTTCTAACAGCCAGAAAATGGCTAGAATTTGTATTAGCAGAATAGTGGTTGCTATGGGTTCGTATAAAAGAAATATACCTATAATAATAGCAATAATTCCTTCCAGAAGAACCGACCACCAGAATTCCTGAGGTACTTTTGGTTCCTTCGGTACTTTTAGCTCTGTTCTGTAATCCGTATTAACCGGCTGTCCCATATATTCCACCTCCCTTTTCCCAAATTTGTAAAAAATCGTCCGTCTTCTTTCTTTTGATCCACATTTACCCCTCCCATATTATGTGCCGATAAAAATGAGTTAAATTTATTATTACACAATATTATTAGGAAAATATAATATTATGAGAAATATAAATGAGGAATCAGTATTAAAAGAGGAAATAGATAAGGAATAGATGTGAATCAAAACCCCTATTGTCCAGGTTGTCTAGTTCAGTTTTTATGACCAGGGAGTTGTTAAGGTGAAGTATATTCTAATCGTGGCATCCAAAAACAATTCTAAAACAAGTGCTGTTTGTACAGGTATTTTTTAAAAAAATGAAAAACTATTTTTGTCCCCGGAGTGGTTTTTGAGCCAATTACGAGATCTCGGACACATTAGCAGGACTTATCGGTAGCTGCTCTCTGAGCCTTCAAATAAGAAAACCTAGCCCGAACGTAATTTTCCAGACCATATTTCCATTCCTTGCACTCAGGTCTGCCCGAATTAATGAACATAGCCTGGTGGGCACAGCCCCCCATGCAGATCGGCAGCATCTTGCACTTCACGCAGTCCGTGTACTCAAAAGGTTCCCAGGCAAGCCAATGGATCTCACGGTTTCCCTTCTCTTCGTTTTGCCGCGCCAGGTCTCCGATTTTTCCGATGCTTGCGGCTTTGTTGCCTATTTCGGTCCAGCACTTGTACATGTCGCCGTCGGGGTCCAGGACAAAAGCGTTCGCCCGGTTGGCGTCACAGGCGCGGGCAAACCTCGGATAAAAGGACTCTCTGCCAGCGTCGAATCCCATCAGGTTTAAGTTTTTACAGAAAGCCTGGTTTGTTGCCGAAAATTCTTCGGTAAGCATGCAGGAACTCTCATACGACCTGCATCCTGCGGTATAGGGTATAACATGGCCCAGGTAAATGAATACATCACTCAGGTCGTTCTCCTTTAACACGTCGAGGAGTCTGCTAACACTATCAATGTTGGAGCGGTCAATATTTACGCGAATATACGTCTCAAGACCGTTTGCCTTCAGGAGCTTGATTCCTTCAAGAATCCGGTCGAATGTTGGACCGTTGCTTCCTTTAAGCATTCTGCGGCTGTCATGCACTTCGCGGGGCCCGTCCAGGGTAACGTGAATAAACTTAATCCTGTTCTTCCGGAGATTCCGCACTGTGCCGGGGTCTTCCGAAAGCAGATAGCCGTTGGTAACCATGCCGGCAGAATATCCGACTTTATGCTCTTCCGCAATGGCGATTATTTTCTGTGATAAATCAAAAACAGTTTCTTTTGCCAGGAGCGGCTCGCCGCCATACCAGGTTACGAATATATCTTTTCCTGCCTCTGCTATCCCCTCAACATAGTCGAGTAAATCCTGCTGTATCTTTTCTGGCATGAAAGCATTTTGATGGCTGTTCTCGCTCTGGCTTTTATCCGATTGCTCGAAGCAATAGGAGCAAGCAAAATTGCAGGCTAAAGTGGGAGCGATAACCAGTCTGGCTATCGGGCTGTCATACTTGTCGCTGTTATAATTAAATTTAACCATTCTCAGTTCGTCAGCAGTGTCGTCAACAACGAATCCTCCTTTTCGCAGCTCGTCAACGAATTGTCTTTCGTTTTCTGGCAGGAGAGCGTAATCAAACTGAGGAACGTTCAACAAATCTATACGGCTCTTTCTCACTTCAGCCAGTGCCGTGGTAAGGCTATTAAAAATCATTACTTTGTCCGGGTCATCTGCTGACCAGACAAAATTATAAACTGAAGGTTTCATCTCTGTAATTTATTTTTAATCTGTTCTTTATTCCTGATTTGTACCTGATCCCTAATTTTTTCTTTGTTCTTAATCTGTGCCTGATCCCTTATCTGTACCTGGTCACCGATATTGCTGTTACACTCGCAGAACCCGCAACCTCCTACACCGTCGCATCCGACACTCCTGCCTGCGGCTCCCTTCAATTTCTGTGGCAATATCAGGTGGACAACATCAGCAGATTCCTCAGCAACTTTAAATTTAGCATTCGTACTCGTTCCTGCTTCAGGGATTGCCTGCTGCTTGACTTCCTCACGAGACAGTGTGCCTGTCGATTTGATTTCTTTTTTAATTTTTCCCATTCTTTTGACCCCTATCAATTATCAGAAAATGTTTATATTTTTCTTACTTTATACATATCTTAACTTGAGTTAATATTTAATACTGATTGATAGTATAAACATTTAACTACAGATATAAATGTCAGATATAGTTTGATAAAAATAATATTTATCTGTTTAATTTACAAAAAGCGGCCTTTGAAGATAAAACCGTTCGAAGATTAATTGTTCGAAGAAAAACCGTTAAAAGATAAATTGTTTGAAGAGAAACCGTTAAAAGATGAATTGTTCGAAGATATACTGGCTTATTCTCTACAACTGTCGGTTTTTTTGCAATCTATGTTAAAAGTAAACCAATATACTGGCTGAAATGCGTCATGAGCCGCTGCAACTCTACATACAGCAGGTTCTGTTTTGTTTCATTAATTGTAAAGGGCACAAGATCGATCATAATCACTGATTTTCACTACACTGTCTTCCTGCCGGACAAAGTGTATGGTCAGCATACTAGAAACACCTTTCACATCCTGAGCACATTTTTACAGGTTCGCTGTTTCTAACGTGGATTGCAAACTCAGGAACTGCCATATCCCTGCCAGCGGCAGAAAGATCCACGTAATCATTCTTCAGGTTCTCATTTTTATTCCCCAGATAACTGCTCCAATTCCCCCGATAACAAAGAAAACTCCGAATATCCATGGCAGAATAATGATTCCAGCCAGAGAATTGGTCAACAGGAGCAATCCCAGGACTATGGTAAGCGCACCAAGAATTCCTGTACCCCAGCCCCCTCCTTTAAGTGCCGAAGTAATTATCACGGCACCATTAACAAGAGCTAAGATTCCGATAAAGATTATAAGTAATCTTAGAACGATGTAAGGACTGATTACAGGATACATCAGTATAACAGCTCCCGCAATAATGCTCAGGATACCTGAAAGCAGCTTCCATTTCCCGTCCTTTGTAAAAACCAGTGCCCGTATAACAGAAAAAATTCCTTCTACCAGCCAGAAAATGGCTAGAATTTGTATTAGCAGAATGGTGGTTGCTATGGGCTCGTATAAGAGGAATATACCTACAATAATAGCAATAACTCCTTCCAGAAGGACCGACCACCAGAGTTCCTGAGGTACTTTTGGTTCCTGCGGTACTTTTAACTCTGTTCTGGAATCAGCATCTACAGGTTGTTCCATATATCCCATCCCCCTTTTCCTAACTTTATAAAAAGTCGTTTGTCTTTTTTCTTTTTACCCACATTTACCCTTCCCTTATTATGTGCCGACAAAAATGAGTTTAAATTTATCATTATATAATATTATTCAGTGAATATAATATTATAAGAAATATAAATTAGGAATCAGTGTTAAAAGAAGGAATAAATGTGAATTAGAAACTCATATTATAGTCACCATTTTAAATAATGCGACATCTTGTGCGTGAATACATGCTTCTCCCAAAACTCATCTAGTTCTTCCTTTAATACTTTAATATTCTTGAATGATTTTATTGACGTTAACTCTTCTCTTGTCGTTTTCCAACAATATTCTGTTGGGTTCCTATCTGGAGTAGCTGGAGGGAAAAGTAATATTTGCAACCAATATTTGTTATTTTGAAAGAATTCTCTTGCTTTTTTCGATTTATGCCATGTTGCTCTGTCCAGTAGAAGAAATATTTTTCTTCCTATGTCTTTTTTAAGCTTTATTAATGATTTTAAGAAAGAGTCTGTATTCTTTTTAATCCCTAAATCATACCAATAAAAGTCTCTGTTTTCAGTGTAGAATCCTCCAATATTGATTTTTGTTTTTGAACCACTTATAAATTTAATAGGCTTAGAGCCTTTTATTGCCCAACATTTTGATCTGTTTGAGTCTAAATAAAAACTACTCTCATCCTGAGTGACAAATAAATAGTCAGGATTTAAGAGTCTTTTTTTTGATTTCAGCAATAAATTCGTTTGTTAATGCCTGATTTCGTCTTTTTGATTGAGGTCTACATGTAATTCTACTAAATCCTAAATTTTTAATAATTTGTCTCATTCTTGATTTGGAATAAGATATTCCAAATTTCTCTCTGACAAATTGAATTGCATCCTTAGTTTGCCAACCACGAGAAAAGCCATCATCTGTTGGTATTGGCTCTGATAATGCTTTCTTTAACACAGAAAGTTGCTCTTCAGTTAAAAAAGACTTTACTCCTCGACCAGGTCTACATTTAAGGCTGGACAAACCTTCTTCTTCAGCTCTTTTCATCCAACGATGAACTGTTGAACGATGAACTGAGAAATCTTCTGCAACTTTAGCTGGACTCAAACCATTTTTAACTAACAGCAACGCTTGAAGTTTTAACTTCTCATTCTTGTCACAGGAACTACAGATAGCCGTGGCAACATCAGAAGTAGTAAACATTTCCAAACTCATAATTAAAATAATATAATTACTTCAATTATATAAATGTTGCATTATATAGAAGGGTCACTATATCTGGTTGTCAAGTTTGTTTTTGTGACCAGGGGTTTTAAGGTAAAGCATATTCTGCTCATAGTTCTCTTTCAACAGCTATTAAGAACTGGTTTCTTGGCAGAGCTTCCGGACAGGCTGGTGAATGTGCTATTGTAAATTATGAGTCTTAAAAATGTCAGAGTATCTGAAATGTATCAATAAATACTCTGTAAATGTATCAATAAGATGATTATTTACTGCTGCCAGTGCCTTTTATTTCCCGAATAATGTCAATGAACTCTCTGGTTTCTTTTTTTACATCGTCGCTGCAAACGACCGCAGAGATTGCAACAAGGCTGTCAGCCCCATTTTCAATAACGCTTCTGCAATTCTCTTTATTAATTCCACCGATGGCAACCACGGAAATTTTTATTGCGTTTCTGACTTCCCTTATGCTGGCAGGTCCGATCCCCTTTCCTGCATCTTTCTTCGTAAAAGTATCGAATATGGAGCCAAGACCTACATAATCCGCACCGCTTTTTTCTGCTTCGATCGCTTCATCGGCGTTGTGCACTGTGAGACCGATTATCTTATTTGCGCCCAGGATCTTTCTTGCAGTTTCAATTGGCATGTCGTCCTGGCCTATATGGACTCCGTCCGCATCGACTACCAGAGCGACATCGATTCTGTCGTTTATAAGAAAAATTGCTCTGCCGCTACAAATTTTCTTGATTTCAGCTGCTTCGTCGATCATCTCTCCTGTGCTCTTGCATTTCTCCCGGTACTGGACAATTTTGCAGCCTGCTTCAACTGACTCCTTTACATCGGACAGAGTCCCTTTTTTTGAGAGCCCGGAGTCTGTCACAAGATAAAAATCGATATCTTTTAAAAGAGAATTTTTCAAGGTCAGGTGATTCTTATCTGAGGCTTTTTGACTGGAAGTTTCCTTCGGGTTGCAGTTTTTCTTTTCCATTGAGCTTCAACTCATTCAAGATGCGTGTTTAAAAATAATTTGTATAATATAATTTATGTGTAATTATTCATATAAAATAACTTACATAAAATGACTTGCATGAAATAATTTGTCAGTTTTGGTATTTTATTCGGTTTCAGTACTTTATTCGGTTTCAGTGTTTTATTCAGATCCGTTTTTTACCCGATTTCACTATTTTATTCAGGCTCAGTGTCTATCCGGTTTCGCCGTCTATTCGGTTCACAGCTCTTCGACTTTCATCATAGCCTGTACCTTTTCGTCCGACAGGTTGAACACTTCGTCATACAGGTTCACCTTAAAACTTCCGGGACCTGCTGAGTTTTTAGCTGCAAGCTCTCCTGCGGCTCCAAAATAGCATAAAGCGTCTTTGGCGGCATCGCAGTAATCCGGATTGACCGAAGCAAAAGAGCCAATGATTGATGCAGCCATGCAACCGGTACCGACAATTGACCCCATAAGCTCGTGCCCGTTCTTTACAACAAATGTCCTGTTCCCATCGCTTATTACGTCTTCTTTTCCTGTCATTACCACGACGGAAGAGCTTGATTTTGCAAATTCTTTTGCAACCTTTTGGGGGTCAGCGCTGATAGAGGTCGATTCAACACCTTTAGTTTCAGCATTTTCGCCTGCAAGTTTTGCAATCTCGGAATAATTGCCCTTGATTATATCAACACGGACGGATCCGAGAATTTTTGCAGCCATCTCATCCCTGAATCTGGTGGCTCCGACTCCGACCGCATCGAGCACAACAGGGATTTTTTTCTTATTTGCAGCGGCAGCAGAGAGAAGCATAGAATCTATGATTTCTGAAGTAAGGGTTCCTATATTCAGCACAAGCGCAGATGAGATCCCTGTCATATCAGCACATTCTTCAGGTGCATGCGCCATTACAGGGAGAGCGCCAAAGGCTCTTGTTATATTTGCGCAGTCGTAGATAGTTACCCAGTTAGTGATATGGTGAACTAGGGGTTTTGTTTCCCTTATTGTTTTTAACGGGTTTTTCATTAATTATTCCTCGATAGCGTTTTAAATTCCGTGTATAATGAGTGTCACATATTATGAAATTGTGCTTATTATGAAATGAAATTTCTGCATCCGAAAGAACGTTTTCTTAGAAAACATTATCGAAAATGATTATTTTTAGGCTGCTGGCTGCTTTATTAATGGCACTATTTTCTTTTCTGTTTTTATCTCTTTTCTTCTATGCACGGAAATTCCATGTTTTCAGGTCTCTGCATATTCTTTCTGTGTATAAAAATCCTCTTAGAAACAAAAAATTCGGTGAGTACCGCAACTGTCCCGACATCCTGACAGGTTTAAAATATCTTTTTGTTTTTCCGAAAACGACACAATTAAATAAAGGTATTAAGCAGGAAGAACTCGCTGAAGCACTTGGAGTTTCCAGACAAACAACAGGTTCTCTGGAAAATGGACGGTACAACCCGTCTATCATTTTAGCTTTTAAAATTGCCGGATATTTTAACATTACAATTGAAGAAGTTTTCATTTACGAGGAAGAAAACGATGATAAAAATTAATAGTCAGGTTCGAAATTATGAGTTGATCCCAAAACTCAAAATGCTCCTCATAATCTTGAATTCAGGATACTCAATCGATTTTCGAATCATGAGCTATAAGTCTGAAACTTTCATTATTTGAGAATAAAATTGGTTTTGGGATGAGCTCTATATCTGGTTGGGATAGTGCAGGAATTATCGCAGGGTGTTTATCTGCTATTAAATTATACGGCAGGGAGCTTGGGTTATTGTTACACTTGTTGTAGCATTACTTATAAAAGGGCAGACTGTCCTGTTTTAAGCTACCCGTTTCCTGCCCGTTTTCTCCCAACAATTTTTGTGTTTATGCCCTTTCTTTTTTACCCAACGAGTTTAAGACTATCACGAAAGTGGATACGAATATTATACCGAGTACTGCCATATTTAAGGGGCTGTTTATAACTGAACTGAAAAAGGGAGTGGTAATTGAATAAACCTCGTTTTGCAGCCCGTAATAAGCCGATTCCAGAAGTAATGCAATAAGAGATATTAAACCGGCTATCAGAAAACTGCGTATTAATGTATCAAGTTTCATTGTCATCCTCTTTTAGAACTGTATATGAAAATATAAATAAATTTATTTCGATCGAATGTCTCAAGATTTTTCCAGCAAAAATTCCCGGAAACGGAGCAGGATAATAAGGATTTTCTTCTCTCGCTTTGTTTGATCCTACATTCGGCAGGTTAACGTAATTAGAGATATATATTTTCATATTTCTCTCCCATTAGACTCAATATCTTCCAGTGAATCTCCTCCATATTCAATATTTCTGACTTCATTTTTCCTTTTTTCTGAGAAATAAGTTCTGTAATTCCTTGGAACTTGAAAAATATCCATCTCATTGTAGGTCTTTTTGTTGGTTTCCCTTTTTGATCTGGCACCGTTTCATTTTCTGTTTCTAATTTAATTCTCAGTTTCCATTCTGCAATAGAATAAATCATTAAGCATAGAACCATTATCATGGTTAATGCTTCAATTCTTCCTTTCTTCTTGAGGTAGACTTTCGATATGCTAAATGTATCACTTTTCAAGAATCTGAATCCTTTTTCTACATTGTCCTGTCCTTTGTAATACTTCAGCATCTCTTCAGGAGAAAGACTGATATCATTACTTGCAAGAATGAAAAGTCCCATTTTCTCCATTTCTTTCAAAACAAAAGCATCATTAACCTTTATGATGCCATCAATCCTGAAATAAGTCTTTAATTCTTCATCTTTTGAAGGTCTGCCTTTTTTACCCGATTCACGTTTTTTAATGGATTTCACATCTACCTTTTCAAATGAAACAGAAGGAAAATCTTGAATCCATTTCTCTGCGGCTTTTAATGCATCCTCTTCGCAGAAGAAGTCCTCTACTTTCAGCTTTTTAAAAGACTTCTCTGCTTTTTCTACCTCTTTGTCAAGCTTCGTCCTGAAAGTTCCCTCTTTCTTCTCTTTCATCTTGTGAGAAAGCAACAAAACCCACTTTTGTTTGATTCCGCCATATTCCACAAAGGTTTGATAGAATGAGTACCTCTCATCACTTTTTAGCTTTTGCAGGTTCAGATTTGCAGCTAGCAGTTCCTTTGCCTCGGTAATTGTTGCAGGAACACGACTTATCCAGAAAGACGTCCCTATGTTCTGGATATTATTGTCTGTATAAAAGGAACTATCAGCGACATAGTAAACTTTGCTTTCAGGTCTTAAAACTGATTTGAGAGACGTTATTGCTTCCAGAATTGTGTTTTTGTCTGAAGCATTTCCTGAATGTGTATTCATGAAAAGAGGTATCCCATGTTGATTAACAATCAAGCTCAACACAAATTGTTTGAGATCCCATCGTCCGTTTTTAGGAATTCCAAAAGTAATATCAATAGACTCAGTTTCTTCGTCGTCATAATCACCAAAAACGCTGACACTTGTAGTGTCAGCGTGTAAACAGTGGACAGGAATAGGTAGACGAGCCATAATGTGAAGAGCAATTTCCGTAAACAGTTTTGTAGGGCCATATTTTACGATTCTGTCAAGAGTCTCTCCGATAGCATATTGATTCAGGTCTTCTTTTATTATACCGTCTCCAAAGAGCCTTTCAGTAGAAACGTTTTTGAAAAAATCAGGAAACAGGTACAGACGTTGCCCTATAAAACCAAGGCCATTGAGTACCATGGCAAGGATGCAGACTAAGTGAGGAACATTATGATTCCGTTCTTTAGGAAGTTTCTCATCGATCAGTTTGTCAACTTCAAGTTCTCGGAAAACTCCAGCCATAAGACCGAGGTGACCTAAGAACCTTGTACGTTTTAAGGAGGATTCGACTCTTCTACTGCTGTTTTTCTCTGCCATGGGATTACCAAGAGAGAGATATAAAATTAATGATATTAATTTATAGGTTTACCTGCCGAAAGCAGGTTTGATAGTTTGAATTATGTACTTTAAGTAGTGCAGCATTATTCGTTTTATCTAATTTTTTCTTTCCCGCTAGATAAGGGGAGAAGCTGTATCAAAAAGTCGAAACAGAGGATAGCAAAATAAATACTGCTAATAGCTAAAAAATATAAGAATTGGATATTAAAAAAGGTAAGAAGAAATTTACCTTCTGAGGATCATGGACCTCAGCCTATCAGCAGCACTTGCAGACTTGTCTGCAATGCCTCCTATCCTTTCGACAAGCCCCATAAGGTGGCAGACTCCTGCTCCTCCTATCGCAGACTCGTGTTCAAAGATCTTTTTTAAGAGAGCTGTCTCAAGCACATCCACATCGTGCTCCAGCTTTTCCACTTCAGGGACGAGCTGCAGAGTCTCTTTGATTTCTTCTTTACTGAAAGAAGTAGCCAGGAGCTTGTAAAGCTCACCTACAAGCCGGTCATACATCCTGGCTGTTTTCAAAGAGGTTGCCATGAGTTCCAGAAAGCCCTCCTTGATCTCATCCGGGAGGTCTTTGCAGGGGCGCAGGGTCATCCAGTAGGCTGAAGCCTGGGCAAAATCAGCTATGGAGTCCTGCTGTTTAAGGAATGAAAGGAGATCTTTTTTGTTTACTGGCAGCCTGACGGAAGAGGGTATGCTTGCTCTGATTTTCTGTTTTATTTTATCTGCTTCGTGCTCCAGTACGTCGATTTCTTCAGTACGTTCATCAAGAAGTGCCTGATTTCCTGTACAGTATGCTTCCATTGCTTCAGAAAGCTTTTCCACTGCAAGCACTCCTTTTCTGGCATGTGTTTCCAGGGGGACGAAAGGAGATTCTGCGACCACGTCGAGTACGGAACGGATGTAGTCTTTCATCAAAATATCACCTCGAGCCCCACAAAAATTATTGCCGATGTAAGGGCAGCTATGGGGACTGTTGCTATCCAGGAAGAAATAATCCTCCATATCACGCCAAGGTCAACGGCTGCAAGCCCTCCTGCAAGTCCCACGCCAATTACCGAACCTACAAGAGTGTGAGTGGTCGAAATAGGGAGAGAACTGTAACTGTGAAGCAGAACAACCGATGCAGTTGCAAACTGTGCGGAAAAGCCGCGTGTTGGGGTGAGTTCCGTGATTTTTGACCCTATGGTCTCAACCACTTTATAGCCCCAGGTTGCCATGCCTATTACCATGCCGAGGCCGCCCATTACAAGTACCCATATTGGGGCTCCGGTTCCTGTTACTCCCAGTACGTTAAGTGCGGCAGAGAGAGGACCTACAGCGTTTGCTACATCGTTTGACCCGTGCGCAAATGCGATATAACAGCCAGTTATGATCTGTAAGAATAAGAATTTTTTCTCAACTGCAGGCATATCCGAAGCCCTGTGGAGGTAAAGGCTCCTTATTATAGAGAATATCAGAAACGCAAGAATCGCACCAAGAGCCGGAGATATAAACCAGCTGGCAATGATTTTCAGAAGGACAGTCCAGTGAATATCAGAAAAAGAGATAATTCCGTTATAGGCTGCAATCAGCCCGAAACCGAGCACAGAACCGACAATGGAATGGCTGGTTGAGACGGGGAGGTTATAAAAAGTTGCTAGAGTTACCCAGAAACTTGCGGCAAGAATCGAGGCCAGCATCCCCAGAACCACGATATCCGGATGAATGCTGCTGATCATATCAATAGGAACAATCCCCTTTGCAATTGTTGAGGTAACCCGGTTTCCGAAGACCACGGCACCCAGGAACTCAAACACAGCGGCAATAATAATGACCTGCTTTATTGTCAGGGCACCCGTTCCGACTGAAGTCCCCATAGCATTTGCGAGGTCGTTTGCCCCTATGTTCCAGGCCATGTATAAGCCTGCAAGTATAATTGCTATGACAAGTAAATCCATTTTTTTTCCTTACTCCAGAGATTTTAACTCCAAAAATGCTATAACTGCCATGGTAATTTGGACATCATCCACTTGTGCTTGATTTATGGAGTCTGAATGTGTTTTTCTTAAGTCAATAAATCTTATGGTATTCCAGACCATTTCATTATATTTTATATTTTCCATATATTTCAGGCGGCTCTATATAATCTATAGATCTATATATGCCTATTTTTAATATATTCTTATTTCTTCTTCCGGATGCGGAGATCCTTACAGAATTCCTTTGTTCCCTGTTCGCCCAATTTACAAAGTTATCGCCAGGTCACGATTTATAAAAATCGATTTTTCAAAAAGAAGTATAATCAGGTCTTATTTTTATAAGAAATGCGAGAAGTGTAATATTTAGTCGGGCTTTATCTGTAGCTGTCCTTTACCTGCTTCTGGTTGATGTTTTTCCAGCAGTTTTCATGCTAAACAGGGATGTGTATTTTGCAGGACGTGTATTTTGCAGGACGTGTATTTTGCAGGGTGTATTTTGCAGATAGAATATTTCCCGGTTTCAAGAAAACACAAGTTTTTTATCTTAATGAGTTTATTCCCAAATTTCTGATAAAACCATCCATGGCTTAAGAAAAAAATGTACTGTATATTAAAATGAATTGAACCTGAAAGCATCAGACCTGATAAGAATCGGACCGGATAAGAACTGGACCTGAATTCCGTGTTTCTAGTGTCGCGTCAGCAGTAAAATGTCATATATAGTCGGTTATAGCTACTCAAATTCTTTAATCTTTGAGGATTGACGCGACACTAGTGTCGTGTCACCGATGGAAAGTCTTAAGCGTTATATTGAATGATCTTCATAAGTATCATTCATGATTAAATATACTGTGACACTTACCGAAGATGAACGTAGATCTCTTTGTGAACTTGCTTCAAAGGGAAAACATAACTCTCAACAAATTCTCAATGCTCTGATTTTGCTTAATTGCGATAAAAGTGAATTGAATGTTAGCCATTCAACCAATGAAGAAATCTCACGTGTCCTGAATATTAGTATGAAAAAAATTGACCGTGTTAAGAAGAGATTTGTTGAAGAAGGTCTTGAAGTTGCCCTTAACGGGAAAGAAAGCGAGCGCATTTATAATAAAAAAGTTGATGGTGATCTTGAAGCCCATTTAGTCGCCCTTAGTTGCAGTCAACCCCCTGAAGGTTTTGCAAGATGGTCGTTAAGATTATTAGCCGATAAGGCTGTAGAACTTGGTTATTTCGAGGAAATTTCTCACGAAACAGTACGCCGTACTTTAAAAAAACGAAATCAAACCCTGGCAAAGGAAACAATGGGTAATTCCTCCAGAACAAAACAGTAGCTTTGTTGCGAATATGGAAATGGTTCTGGACGTTTATAAACGTCCATTTGATCCACGAAATCCTGTTGTGTGTATGGACGAATCCCCAAAACAATTGATTGCAGAAACCCGGATCCCTATCCCCTGCTCAACAGGGAAGCCAGAAAAGTACGATTATGAATACAAGCGAAATGGAATGTGCAATATATTCCTTGCCTGTGAACCGTTGACAGGGAAAAGAATGGTAAAGATCACTGAAAGAAAAACAAAGAGAGATTGGGCTTATTTTCTCGAAGAAATAGAAGTTCAACATGAAAATGCAGATAAAATTACGTTAGTAATGGACAATCTAAACACGCACATACCTGGATCTCTCTACGAAACATTTCCACCACCAAAAGCAAAGGCGCTATGGGACAGATTTGAGTTCGTCTACACGCCAAAACATGGAAGCTGGTTGAACATGGCAGAGATTGAACTGAATGTACTTACAGGTCAATGTTTAAAAAGGAGAATGGATAACATCGAGTTTGTCAGAAAAGAAGTTTTGGCATGGCAAAATTACAGAAACAACAAAAATTCAAAGGTTAAATGGCAATTTACAACAGATGATGCAAGGATAAAATTGTCACGTCTTTATCCGACTATTGAGGATTGACGCGACACTAGCTTCATTCTTCACTCTTTTCCTGTCAGGTGCCCGGTTCTGATAGATCAAAATCGTGTTCCTTCATCTCTTTTTCCCTGATCCTTTCCCTCAGCAGGTCAAGCACCTCTTCGTCCGAGACGTCATACCAGTTCTCGTAAACCTGAGCAACAGCCCTGAAACTGGCAGGAGTCTCGAGCACGACGATCTCATCGGCTTCTTTTGCTATTACATCTGCTATCTCTTTTCCAGCTACTGGTACGGCAACCACAATTTTTTTGCCTTTTTATTCCTGCAGAGTTCTATGGCTGCCCTCATGGTGGAGCCCATAGCAATTCCGTCATCAACCAGGATGACTGTCCTTCCTGCAATATCAGGTAGAGGCTTTCCCCCTCTCAGGGCATTTATGCGTCTTTCTATTTCCGCGATCTGTTCTTTTTTGATCCGTTCAACAGTTTCTCCGGCGAGCCAGTAACCTGCATTTTCAATAATAACCGTGCTGCCGTTCTCGGCAACCGCTCCGAATCCGGCTTCAGGATTGTCAGGAAAAGGCAGTTTCCTTGCAATTACAAGGCAAAAGTCAGTTCCCAGCCTTTTCGAAACCTGAAGTCCCACTTCAACTCCTCCGCGCGGAATGGCAAGAACTACAGGGTGTTCTTCCCTGTATTTTTCAAGAGCTTGAGCCAGCTTCTCCCCTGCATCTTTACGGTTTTTGAACATGATTTCACCCTGATTTTAAAGAATCTTTATTTTTTTAAACATAAAAAACAGAATCCGGTAAAGCAAAATATTAAACAAATATGAATTAAGCTGAGATAATTAATGTAATAATTAAACAACTCTCACAGGAGACCTTAAACAACTCTCACAGGAGACCTGTAAACCTCAACCGTAGAGCCTGAAGGGAGGGGGTTTTTTGGCAAACAGAGTTCAAGAACCTTCCTTGAAACATCTTCGGGTTTCAGGGCAGGCTTATCCGAATGCAGAGAGCGGTACATGTCAGTATCAACGCTTGAAGGGCAGACTGCATATACCCTGACTCCTCCTCCTATTTCATAAGCAATAGACTCAGTAAAACCGATTACTGCAAATTTTGAAGCACTGTATATGGAGAGTTTTGGTATTCCATGTTTTCCTGCGCCTGAAGATATATTTATTATCCTGCCTTCTCCTCTTTTAAGCAAATATGGAAGGGCATATTTCGTACAGAAGAACATGCCTTTTAAATTAGTATCCATAATATTATCATATTCTTCTGTTGATGTTTCCACCATATACTTCCTGTATGCTACCCCTGCATTGTTAACCAGGATGTCAATCCTTCCAAAAGCATCTACAGCCTCTGAAATCATGTTTTCAACATCCTCTTCTACTCTGATGTCCGTACTCACCGGAAGAGCCTTTCTGCCTTCCTTTTCCACCATCCGGGCAGTTTCACGAATATCTTTTTCTGTCCTTGCAGCAATTACAATGTCGGCTCCTTCTCTTGCGAGTGCCAGGCATATCGCCCTTCCTATTCCTTTTCCCCCGCCGGTTACAACGGCTGTTTGCCCCATCAATTTCATAAAAATCGCTTTGCTTAATATTTAACAGAATAAAGGATAATGTTTTTGGAAACACTGTTCCTGATATTAATTTCTGATCAGGAACCAGGATGGGAGTTGCCTGAACTGAAATATCTGTATTATATTCTCGCGCTTTCAGGGATGAGGGTGGGACATGTGGAGCATCTGTCCCGGCTTATGTAACTGTGACCTTGCTGAACCTCCATCTCGCAATAATAAACATTATCCCCGCAAAAGCCAGCAGGGCGATATAGGACGCAAGTATCTCTCCCTGAGTGTAAGTATAGCGGATTCCGATTGCAGAAAAGTCGCTTCCTATTGCAAAATACCTGATCCCGTTGACAAGGTGAGTTAGAGGGTTGATGGTGGACAGAGCCCGAAGCACAGGGGGAAACGAATCCACAGGATAAAGGGCGTTGCTTGTGAAAAAGAAAGGCATGGTAAGAAGGGTAATTACTGCCTGCATCCCTTCCGGGCTTTCCATGGTTATAGCTATTGCAGCCGAAAGGAAAAGAAATCCCAGGGAAAAAGTGCCTACAAAAACAATGATTCCAGCAAGAGAGTAAAGGATCTGCACCGGGTCATAGCCCCCGAAAAATTCAACCCCCAGTAAAAGCCCGAAAACCATTATTACGGCTGCCTGAATAAAGGACTTGGTCATGCCGGACAGGCCTATACCAATGATAACATGGATCCTTGGCAGCGGGCTTGAGAATGTTTCACGCATAAGCCCCCAGTTTTTATCAAAAAGAAGGACAGTGCCCCCGAACAGGCTTGTAAAAAGAGTAGTCATCGCAATAACGCCTGCCCCTATGAAAGTCAGGTAACCGACAGTTTTTACACCCGGAACTACCGGCATTGTTGCAGTCAGCCTTTCAAAATTGTTTGACATTGCAATCCCGAAAAATGCAAGCCAGAGTGCGGGCTGGATAAGAGATGAAAACAGGAGAGCCCGGAAACGGATAAACCTGAGCATATCGCGCCAGTAAATGGTAAGGAACCCGGTATGCATCCTTAGCGCCCCCTGCTCCTGGGTACCACGACAGCTCCTTTTTCCGCACCGCTGTCTCTCAATTCTCTGCCCGTATAATGGACAAAAACGTCATCCATTGAAGGCTTTTTCAGGTTCACTGCCTTAATTTTGATCCCTCTGCTTCGAAGCCTGTCCATTACCTCGGGCAGCAGATAGGTCCCGTCAACATTAACCATAACCACTATCCCTTTCGTTTTTTCCCTGATCCCTTTTACACTGTCGAGGTCCTTTAACAGCTCTGCAGCTTCCCAGTTGTCACTCGTTTCCAAATAAATGAGGTCCTGGCCAAGTGTGTTTTTTAGCTCCCAGGACCTGCCTGTAATTACTATCTTCCCGTGGTCTATGATGCTGATCCTGTCACTGAGCTGGTCAGCTTCGTCCATGTAGTGCGTGGTCAAAAAAATAGTTGTGCCCTGATGATTGATATCCCTTAAATAGTCCCAGATCCTTATCCTGGTCTGAGGGTCAAGCCCTATTGTAGGCTCATCCATGAAAAGCACCTTCGGCCGCGTCATAAGCCCCCTCGCGATCTCGAGCCTTCGTTTCATCCCTCCGCTCAGGTGTCTGGTGAGAGTATCTTTCTTCCCTTCAAGCTCGACCAGGCTGACCAGTTCTTCAATTCTTTCCTGCCTCTCAGCCTTTGACATGGAATAGAGCCTTCCGTGATATTCCAGAATCTCCTTTACTGTCATGTCCCTGTCAAGTGTGAGCTCCTGAAAAACAATCCCTATGGACTCCCTGACCTTTTCAGGCTCATGCTTTAAATCATGCCCTGCAATCTTTGCACTCCCTTTCTGAACAGGCAGGAGGGTGGTAAGGATATTGATTACAGTACTTTTCCCGGCTCCATTTGGCCCGAGAAAGGAGAAGATTTCTCCTCGCCTGACAGTAAAGCTGATATTATCGACTGCTTTTATCTCGCCGAAAAAATACTCCAGGTTGTTTACTTCTATGACATTGTCTTCCAGAGCAGGTACCCCATTTCCCCTTTACGTTAAAAGGATTGGACCTTCAGTGATAAATAGATTTTTTGCCTCACGGAATCCATTTTACATATTTCCCCAAAGTGCGATCAGGATAAAATAAAAATAAGTTTTCATTTTTTTGATTACAGGTGAACTTTCCTGTTTCGCGTCAAGATTTATATTCATTTAGAATAATAATATTTATTAGCTCTGTACTGTTTTAAAATAAATAGAATAAGAGGGGAAGTGAAATGATAGAGCTCATACCTGGTTTTCCTGAAAATGTCGTAGCAGTTACCGCAAGTGGAGTGCTAACCGGAGAAGATTATGAAAAAGTGCTTGTCCCTGCTATAGAAGAGAAAGTAAAGAAATATGGAAAGATTCGCCTCCTGTATCAATTGAATGAGAGGTTCGAGGGATTTACCGATAAAGCTATGTTTGAGGATGCCACGATTGGAATTCGGCATATCACAGACTTTGAAAGAATTGCGGTTATCTCAGATGTGGAATGGATAATTAATGCCGTGAAAATATTCGAATTTATTATTCCCGGCTCTGTAAGAGTCTACAGGAATAAAGAATTTCCCGAAGCAAAAGCCTGGATCAGCGAGTGAACCCATATTAACCTTTGTTAAACAATTAAGTGGACACAGTCGAGCCAGACTTACCCTGGCTTAAAAATGAATGCTACTGAATCGGAGCCACTGCTATCATAAGCGAAAGATATACCCATTCTTTTCTTTTTTGATTATTATGGTCTGAATAATTCCCGACCTTCCGGTGTCAGAATCGTGGGTGTTGTCTCCTTGAAACTGATATATTCCTTCAAATCCGATTTCAGAATCCTTTCGATCTCTTTCCAGCTGCTGTCCTTTGTTTCCGTAAACAGGTAACCAAAAAGCCCGTATTTTTCATGATCAGCTTTCCTCAGCTCCAGTGGTTTCTCAAAGTCGGAGAGCAGTCTTTCATAGTCAAAAGCTTTTACGGATTTCGAATCAATGTCCGGAGTCTTATTCAAAATCACAAGGCAGAATTTCCTTTCATCCCTGCCTTCGAGAATATTATCCCAGTCTGGCTCAAGCTGTTCCAGGAAGTACCTGTAGGTATTAATCCCGTAAGCAAAATATGCAATATCAGTTGTGCACCAGCCGGCGAAACGCATAGGGTTCACTTCTATTGGCTGGATTCTCCTGTCTGACCCTATCCGGAATTCCAGGTGAAGGGGAAAACTCCTGAGCCTGGCAAGATTTCCTATTTCTTTTAAGAGGTCTTCAACGGTTTCCCTGTAAGTTTCCATAACCGATTTTGAGGTAAAATATACCCTGTCGCTGACATCATTTTCAGAAGAGAAGATGTGTTTTAATATATTGAGGATTACTGGTTTCTCTTTGCTGTTAAAGTAAGCATCAACTGCAAATTCTTCTCCTTCGATGTTTTCCTCGATAATGAATTTTCCAGTATCGAGAACCTGCACAGGATAACGGCCCCTGATTTCTTCGACTTCGATTTTTATGCGCTCAAGGACAGCGTCCCACTCTTCATCAGTTGAAACTTTGTAAACTCCCAGACTGAAAAAACCTGTCGCCGGCTTTATTATGAAGGGCTTTTTTATTTCCTCAGTCTGGATTTCGTCCAGCTTGTCAAACTCAATGCCCTGGAAATAAAAGTCGGGATATATCCTTTCCAGCAGCTCTCTAAATTTGATTTTGTTTTTGAAAAGCTGTATTTTCTCAGGCAGCCCGGTAAACCCGAGATTTTCCGAGATCCAGCCAATGGAGTTTTCGGAACTGGAATAAATAGCATATTCGCCTTTTCCTTTTATGAATTCGATAAACTCAGCTTCTTCAAGAAGCCTGAGCTTTTTTTCTGTATCAATTCCGGTTGCCATTTCATTTTTTAAAACGGGGATCTGGAGCTCTGCAGCAGTGTTTTTTAAAAATTCAGAGACATAAGGGTAGTCGAGGATCAACATTTTTCTAACCTTTCTTAATATTTTTCGGCGTGGGGTATAAAGCCGGATAACACGGGAGATGAGTAATTAAGACAGGCTGATAATATTAGTTTTGGGGTTGATTTTGTGATCTAATGCACTAAAATTAAAATTTTTTAGAGTTAAGGCGTGATGCAGGAAAAAGTTTTAAAAAAATAGTTTTATCATCGGAGTCTATCCAGCCCGTGGTATAAAGGACTGCAGCAAAAAGAGGGACTGAAACAGCACTGAGAAACATGATGTCGGCATACGGTTCCAGAAGGATAATGAATAAAGAAACTACGCCTGCGCCTATGATGGGAGAAATTGTTCCTTTGAGCGGGTTTTCATGTAAAAGGTTCTTATGGACCCAGATCAGACCAAACACCATTGACCCCAGTACTGAAAGTACCGTGGCGACAGCAGCGCCGATGTAACCTGTTGAAGGGATCAGGATAAGGTTCAGGGATACGTTCAGGAGAGCGGCTAAAATAGCTGTTTTTGAGATTATTTGCTGGTTTCCGCTTGAAACACAGGTAGAACTGATAAGTACACTTATGAATGTGATGGCTGTTGCCCAGATAAGGATCTGCAAAGCAATTACTGAGTTCTGATACTCCGGGCCGTAAAAGATCAGGATAATCTTTTCCGAAGCAAAGGTTACCAGAACTGCAATTAGCAAACCTGAAGCAAAAAGATACTTGAATGTCCTGGCATATGCGAAACTGAATGAGTTAAAAGATTCCTTAAAGTATCTGGACATTAAAGGAAAGGTGGAGGTTGTAAAAGCGGATGGGAGGAAGACAAGAGCATCCGTAAGGCGGTAGGCAGCGGAATAAAAGCCTACTTCAGCATCCCCGCGCAAAAACGAGAGCATGAGTACATCGATCTTGAAATATACCACTGTAAAGACCGAAGCAATTGCTATTGGAATAGCTTCCCTCAATAACTGTTTTATTAAAGTGATATCAGGATTAAATGATACTTTAACTAATTTCTTTGAAAATAATACCATTAACAAGTTGTGCACGAAAGTGGCTGAAACAGAGGCAAAAATAAAGGTATTGAGCGTTGAGTTTATAGCAACTGCAAGGAAAACAAATAACAGAAGACAGACCCGGCTTACAAGGTTAAATAACAGAGAGTATTCCATTCTCAGTTTTGCTTCATATATGATTCCGTAAGCTCCTGTCCCACTTATCAGGAGGCCCAGAGATGCTATATAAAGGGCATTTTTTGTTGAGGAAGGAAATCCTATGAGGTTTATCAGAATAAAGGCTAAAATTATGGCAACGAATGAAAGAAAAAATTTTATTATAGTCCCGTTGCCTATAAGTTTTCCAGCTTTTCCAGGTTCTTTTGCAGCCTCTCTTACAAGTATCTGATGAACTCCCATATCAGGGATAAAACTGAAGAAATAGATAAAAGCAAAAGCGAAAGAAAATATTCCATAGTCTTCGGGTCCAAGGTGACGGGCGATATATAACATCGCGAAGAAACTTAGAATATTTGTTGCAATGCCGTTAAGAAACAAAAACCCGCTATTTCGTGCAAGGTATTTAACTGTCTGCATAAAAATATCTATAAGGACTAGGGGGTAGAAGGATATAACTTTATTGCTGATTCATTCCGGAGGCGATTATTAAATTTAACATAAAATAATTGTAATGCTTCCAGTACTCCCTGTAAAAATAAGTTTAAGAAGAGATATATTTGTTAACACAGTAACTATATATCCCTCTAACTTTATTTAGTTATTGAGGGGGAATGAATACCTGTGTATGTTTTGATAACACCTGTAAAAGATGAGGACAAGCTTCTTCAAGACGTAGCTGCATCCGTAATAAATCAGACTGTAAAGCCTGTCCTCTGGTTAATTATTGATGACGGAAGTACAGACAGCTCTCCAAAAATAATACACAGTCTTGTGTCCAGGTATTTCTGGATAAAAACCATACGTTTGCCTCCCCATACCAGAGACATAATTTTTCACGTATCTTATGTGTATAAAACCGGGTTTGATTTCGCATTGAGTTATTGCGAGAGGAACAATATTGACTATAATTTTATCGCTTCAATAGACTCGGATACCATACTTGAAGAAGAATATTTTGAAAAAGTAATAAGAGAATTTGAAGCCAATAAAAAACTGGGAATTGCGAGCGGGGGATTATACCATGAAATTGATGGAAAATTAAAGCTTTCCGGGCAGGCTGAAAACTTCCCTTCAGGTACAGGAAGAGTATGGTCAAAAGAATGTTTTTTCGATACTGATGGCTTTTCCTTAGAACCCTCTGCGGATTCGATCTCAAATGTGAAAGCCATACTCAGAGGCTGGCAAATCCAGAGGTTTAACGAAATCCAGATGGTAGAAAAAAGATTAACAAGCAGTGCCGAAGGCTTGTGGAAAGGATACAGGTACAACGGATACATGGCTTATTATTTAAATAAAAATCCGGTATTAATACTGCTAAATGTATTGAATTACACTTTAAAGAGACCGCATTACACAGGAGTGGCCTTTTTACTCGGATATATAAAGCCAGTAATTAAAAAAGAAGAACGAATAAAAGATATCGAAATTCGGGAGTATTACTGGAGTTACAGGTTAATCGAATACAAAAAACTGGTACACAGGAGAATGAAATCCCTGGTTTCCGCAGCTGAAACAGCTCAACTTAAATAAGATTTCTATCTAATTGTATTTTGTTCAAATAATATTTTGTTCAAATAATATTTTGTTCAAATAATATTTTGTTCAAATAATATTTTGTTCAAATAATATTTTGTTCAAATAATATGGCAGTGTCGCGAATTTGTTGTAAATTCCAGGTTAATTTTTTGGAGACTGTATGCGGAACTAATTTACCGACCTCGAATTTTTGACTCAAAAACTTCTTAAATTTGTAATTTTACAGAAAAATTGGCACACTGCCTTCAAATACGTTACAAAAAATTTTTACACGACATTGAAAGTGTTAGTAATATGAAAATACTTCAAATCCTCTCCCGCCTCTATGTAGCCGACCTTAATCCCGCTCTCGAATTCTACGAGGAACTCCTCGAAACTCCTGTGGCTATGCGTTTTGAAATCCCGCAAACAGGCGTGGAACTGGCTCAGATAAGTACTATTTTGCTTATAGCTGGCTCTGAAGAGGCTCTGAAACCATTCAGAAACACACAGGCTACGTTTCTTGTTGATTCTCTCGATAAGTTCAAAACTTTTCTTGAAGAAAATGGAGCAGAAATCATCCGGGGACCTTCAAAAGTTCCGACAGGCAGGAACATGACGGTAAGACATTCAGACGGGTCGGTGATAGAATATGTGGAGCATTCAAAAATAGAGTGAAAAACCCGTAATTCACTGAATAATCATTGGTGGACTTGCAGGCATAATATCCATTATTCAGGCTCCTACAGTAAATTAAAAGTTTAGAAATACTTATTTTTTTAATTAACCTATTTTAAACGTTTTTTTATGATAAGTATATTTATATTTAATCCAATCAATATTTAAATCAGCAATTAATAGATCCCCTATCTATGAGCAATTCCATTTAATAGAATGGAATTGCCATTTCATTGAATTGAACCGGGAGTAGGGTTTATGGAAAATAAGAAATTCACTAAAATAAAAAAGACTCTTGCTATTTTGCTGGTACTGTGTTTCGCTCTGTCAGTGATAGCTGCGCCAGCAACCGCAGCTTCTAATAACAAAGGCTATAAAGACGGTTATAATAAGGGATATAAAGATGGCAAAAAACAGAGCGACAAAGATTGTAAACAATATGGCAGCATGGAAAACCTCCTGAAAATTCCCGCGCCTGTCCTTAAGGATAGCTGGAAAAAATCCTATAAAAATAGTTACAGAAAAGGCTACGAAAAAGGATACATAGACGGCTATAATGGAAATAGATATTTATGTTTGAAATAAGATTGTGTTTGAAATAAGGTTATGTTTGAAATAAGGAAGAAAATTTTCGAAAACCTGAATTTTCAAACATAAAAATATGCGTCCTTTTTAAGCACTGATACTTCACTTATCAGGATGCTATTTTATTCCCTCTTTTTTTGTTTAGAGCATAGAATACTCAAAGAATTTTATCCGCTCTATCCTTAACAGAATCTAATAAAGAAAAGTTTCTATAATTAAGTTATATTAAAATTTTTGGTAATATATAACCTGCATTAATTCGTAATTCGTATCAGGTTTTTTGGATTGTATTTTTACGATGTTATAAATTCAGATCATAATATGTTTCATATAAATATAAATAATATGAACGAAATGAATTCATAAACTCAATAGAATACAGTAAATATCGAATGGGGATTGGAGAAGGCTATAAAATTAAAGAGCTGCAGGCATGCGCAAGAATATCAGTGAACTTGGGTTAAGTTTATCAAACTTATCCCGACATAAACATTATTTATAATCGACATCAGTTAGACACCTTATCATAACAGAAACTTATGATTATTTCTAATTGAGAATCAATATAATATTGAATCTGAAATAGCCCGTGCTAAAAGAGACAATTTAAACGTGACAGTAATAACAACACCAGGGTTAAGTTATTGAATGAGGGAGAGGGGACAAGCCGTATTACGCAAAAAAACAGCAGGTTCAAAAAAAGGATGTTAAAACATGTATTTTGAATGCAGGTAATTTTGAATCCGACAGTGCCCTGTATTTGAATTGATGCAAAGAAATTTCATACTCGCAGTTTTAGCACATAATCCCCTAGACCCAATTTACATATTGAATTCAGGGGGAAATGAATCTGAGGGTTTACATCATTTGCATTGGTGTTTTACTTGTTTTAGGGTTATCCGGGCTCGCTTCTGGGGTGCCCTTCATGGAAGACAAAAACACCACAATTGCAACAGTCCATGGAGTGACATATGCGTGGGATACCCTTGAGCCTGTAAATGATACTGTAATTGATGTAAACTCCAATCCACCTCAATCAATAGTAGCAAAAGACGGCGCTTATTCTTTTGAATTAACGCCTGGGGACTATACTATAAAAGCCAGTTATTACGAGAACAATAGTCTGATTTATTCGAAAGAAACAACCATCGAGATTGAAGATGAAGGAACTTACGTTCTTGATCTCCTTCTTTATCCGGTTTCAGATAAGAGGGCAACTGAAACAGTCGCGGCTAAAATGAATTCAAATGGTGCGGTTGCCAGCGGGCAAACAAAAAACATCTTGTCAATTATAAGTTATCTGCCAGTAGCTATTGCACTTTTCCTGCCAGTAGCTATTGTAGTAGCTATTGTACTTTTTCTTCTCGGGGGAGTTTATGAAATAACTAAAAAGTATAGAAAAAGAAATGAAAAAAGGTCTCAGCAGGGAAAAATTAACATCTCCGGGCTCCTGGTAAAGGCTCTCACCAGGCCCACTTATTCTGGCTTTAACCCGGTTGGAGAAGCGTCCATGATAGAGCCGGTAATAGAATCCGGAGAAAACTCTGTAATTGAGACCAATGCTCTTAAAAAAGAGCCGCTCACTCCGGAACTGAATGATGTCCTGAATATAATTAGAGGCAATAAGGGAAGGATTACTCAGAAAGACCTGCGGGGCAGATTGAAGTATTCAGAGGTAAAAGTCAGCCTTCTCCTGTCAGAACTTGAAAAAAGAGGATTGATTAAGAAGTTTAAGAATGGGCGAGAGAATATTGTGGTTTTAATAGAAGAAGATCCCTGAATTGTGATTTTAATAGAGAAAGAGTTCTGATTTGTAATTTTTATAGAAAAAGAGCCCTGAAACTCCGGGTATCCAGGAAATAGTTTGGAATTTTCAGGATTATTTCTGAAATTTATTCCAGCCTCTGTATTTAAGGCCTCTGTGTTTGAGAATAAAAGCAACTAAGGGGTTACTTTACTCCTTACAGAGAATGGAATCGTAACCCCTTTACTCCTCCACAGTAAAGAAGCCATAGTTTCTTTACTCCAGAGGGGTATATGATAATGAATTAAATCTTTATTACTAAGGGAGCGCAGAGGGTCACGAATACCCCATCCTTTAGGGTGGGGATGAAGTGAACCCTCGCCTCTTCGTTTTTCACTTTAAATATCTTAATCCTTGCTTTTTTTGTAAAATAAGCTTGTTTTTGGCACCATAGCCACCGATGGTGCCATCCATCTATGGCTAGGATGTGATATCAGTTGGAATTACACAGTTTTAGCCATGGCTATGGTCAGATTACCTACCACATCGTGTTGGTGCCTAAGTATCGATACAGTATATTCTACAATAAGCGAATTAAAAAAGATTGCGAGTTAATTTTCAGTAACATTTGCACTAAAAATGGCTACAAAATACATGCAATGGAAGTAGTAAACAATCATGTTCACTTGTTTCTGGAATTCCATCCAAGTAATTCTCTGTCAGAGGTAATTCAATATTTGAAAGGAGGCAGTTCTTACAGACTGTTCAAGCTCCATCCTGATCTTAAAAACAGTATTGGGGTGGAAGTCTATGGTCAAATGGAAAGTTCTATCGATCCGTTGGAAACGTAACTGCTGATACAATTAAGCATTACATTAAAGAATCGCAAGGAAAACCGAGTGAAGAGTCTCAATTGTATAGATTCATGAGATCCGAGCAAAGAAAACTTGATGATTTCTAACTACCAGAACAACCGGGCGGGCGGCCCGAAGCATACCCCATCCTTTAGGGTGGGGTGGCCGCCCGCAATTTGATTTTTTATACTAGATTTAATTAACTTCTGCCTTTATATAATTAGCACACCTTATAGCAGCCGCCGAACCAGCTGTTATACATGAAGAGCCATTTCATGTAAGCATTAAACCATTTCATATAGAGTATGTACCATTTTTTGTATGCCTGGGTGTGTTTCTTCGTATTCCAGTGCTTCCTCTCTTTGTCGAATTTACCCTTTTGTTTGTTCCAGTTGTTCTTTTCTTTATCAAGTTTCTTCTTCTTGGCACTGTCTACTTTTTTGAACCTATCGTCTTTCTTAGGGTCCTTCTTATTGAACTTATCAAACTTATTGTCCCTCTTATCGTCCTTCTTGTACTTTTCATCATATCCCGCACTTGCCGATGCAGCTGTCACTGACAGTAAAAAACAGACTGCTATAAATACGCTCAGTATTTTCTTTATTTTCAACTACCATCCACTCCTTTATTTTATTTTGATCTTTTATTGATGTTAGATATGGAAAATCGATGATTTTTCCAGACATTCCTGACTTTTCCGAAAACACCGATTTGTTCTGTTTTGCCCCAAAATGTCTTTCCGGCTATCTGCCGGTTGCTGAAATCAATTTATATTCAAACCGTCTTGCCGCCATCTTGCGGCTTGACAATTCTAAAATTCCCCAGATTAAATATAAATATACTTATATCTGAAAACAACTTATACTGGTTTAATTAAGAAAATAAATGTTATTAAGAATCTGAAAGAAAAAATAAGATTTTTTAAGTTTTTAAATCGATTAATAATTCTATTTGATCCGTATAAAGTTGTTAAAATACCTTAAACATCATATTTTGTAAATGGATTCTTGAAAAAATCGGGAATAAAAGTTCCATTTCATTTCGTCCCGGAGAAAAAAGGCACCTCTTTTATTAAATATTGGTAATTTAATTTTATCAATAGTTTGCGTCAGTTGTTTATTTACCAGGCATTTCTGTAAGTTACTGGCAAAGAAATTTCCTTATTAAAAAAAGAGATAAACTTAAATTTACTTTAAAGTGAAAAGTGATTAAAAGAAGATATGTGGAGAAATAAATATTTCTAAACTTTTAATTTCAGATAAGTTTGCCATCAGACAGCAGAATACATATAAAGGCTTTTAAAATATCATATTTTAAAAAATAAGCGCTATTTTCGCCTATTCAATAATTATTCATTGCTGGCAAGAACAGGCAAATATAGTAGATAAAGGAGAAATGGAAGAGAAATGGAAATTTATTATTTTTCTGGAACCGGCAATTCTCTATATGTAGCAAAGGAATTACAAAATAGAGTTCCAGAAACAGATCTGATCCCTGTTGTAAGCCTTCTGGAGAAAGACATTATAGAAACAAACGCAGAAACAGTAGGTTTCGTCTTCCCTATCCATAGAATGACAATCCCCATTCCTGTAAAGAAGTTCCTTAAGAAACTGAATCTAAAATCAGCCAGCTATATATTTGCAGTAGCTACAAGGGCGGGAACTCAGCACGTAGCTTTTGTTGAGATAGATAATATTCTGAAAAAACAGGGCAAAATTCTGAACTCATGTTTTTCTATAAACATGGCCTGTAATGATCCGAGAGATAAAGACTGGCACCCGGTAACAAAAGAGATGATTGAAAATCTTGAATCCGGGGTCCGGATCAGACTGAATTCAATCCGGAAAATAATCGTGAATAAAGAAAACAGCCGGGAAGAATACTCTGAGCTCACTCCTGCCGGTTACTTACTGGAACACTCTCTTCGTTTAGGACTGGCTTATTCTGAACACAGGGGCACAGAAGATTATTTTTATTCAGATTCAAAATGTACGGGCTGCGGCATATGTGAAAAGGTTTGCTTATCCGGAAAAATAAAAATAATTGATAAAAAACCTGTATGGCAGAGAGGCATCAATTGTTACATCTGCTATGCCTGTCTTAATTATTGCCCTGTACACTCCATTCAAATCAAATCCAGAATCTACCTGAAATCGTATACCGAAGAAAATGAAAGGTACTGTCACCCATATGCAACGGCAGATGATATTGCAGCACAAAAAAGTAACTCGTATAAACAGGGCGAAATGGCTTGATGTTGTCACTTAAAAAAGAAAATTAAGTAAGATGCCGGCTTTAAGAAGCATCTTACTTTTCCGGATAACTTCCGGGCGGTGTGCGTTTTAACTGGATTTTTCTTTAAATTTGATCTATCGGTCTCAAACTTCAGGAATGCTTTTACCCGCTCAACCCAGCAGGACTTTCATATCTTCTTCTACAGTTGTGTTGGGTCTGATATTGAAGTTATCAACCAGTACCTTGAGAACATTCGGAGAGACAAAAGCCGGAAGGGTCGGGCCGAGGACTATGTTTTTCACTCCGAGGCTCAGAAGGGCGAGCAGGACAAGTACGGCTTTCTGCTCATACCAGGCAATGTTGTAAGAGATAGGAAGGTCATTTATGTCCTCAAGCCCGAAGGCTTCTGCAAGCTTCTGGGCTATTACCACAAGCGAGTAACAGTCGTTGCACTGCCCGGCGTCGAGAACTCTCGGAATTCCTCCGATGTCGCCCAGGTCGAGCTTGTTGTAGCGGTATTTTGCACAGCCTGCGGTCAGGATTACTGTGTTTTCTGGAAGGGCTTTTGCAAACTCGGTGTAATATGCCCTTTCCTTGTGCCTTCCGTCACAGCCTGCCATGACCATGAACCTGCTGATTTTTCCTGTTTTTACGGCATCTATGATCTTATCCGCAACCGATAAGGCTGCTTCATGTGCAAAGCCTCCCATGATTGTCCCGCTTTCCAGTTGTTCAGGGGGCTTGCTCATTTTTGCCTGTTCTATAAGGGAGGTGAAATCTTTTGTTCCGTCTTCTTTTTCGTGGATATGTGGAAGCCCTTCAAAGCCCACAACCCCGGTCGTGTAGATCCTGTTTCTGTATGACTCTCTTGGCGGGATTATGCAATTTGTGGTCATGAGGACTGGGCCGTTAAACTTTTCAAACTCCTCATTCTGTCTCCACCAGGCGTTACCATAGTTGCCCGCAAAATTGTCGTACTTCTTAAAGGCAGGATATGAGTTTGCGGGAAGCATCTCTCCGTGAGTGTAGACATCGATTCCTGTTCCCTTTGTCTGCTCAAGGAGCTGTTCAAGGTCCAGAAGGTCATGCCCGCTGATGAGGATTCCCGGATTTCCCCTTACGCCAATATTGACTGCAGTCGGCTCGGGGCTACCATAGGTCTCGGTGTTTGCCTTATCAAGCAGTGCAAGTACTGATACGCCTTTTTGCCCGCATTCAAGAACAAGGCCGATAAGGTCATCCACACCTATGGTGTCGTCTGTTGTGGCAACCAGCCCTTTTTCAATGAATTTAAAGATCTCTTCGTCTTTATACCCGAGGATATAGGCGTGGTGTGCATATGCAGCCATTCCCTTCATTCCATATGTCAGCAATTCTCTAAGAGACCGGACATCTTCGTTTTGCGTGGAGTGGACAGCGACATCCATCCCTGTTATGTTTTCGGGGGTGACCTTTGCCACATCAGGGAGGTCTTCTTCGGCAGGCAGAGTTCCGGCTGGCAGTTTTGCCTTAATGGAGTCACGGATCTCAAACCCTTTCTTTATATAGGATTCAATTGCCTGTTTGTCAAAGTTAGTGTTCGTAAGAGTTGCAAAGAAAGCGTCAAGTACAATTTTGTCGGCTGTTTCCTCATTAAGGCCCAGTTCTCTTGCCTTCAGGTTATAATAAGAGACGCTTTTAAGGACGTATAAAAGCCTGTCCTGCAGGTCTGCAACTTCCCCTTTTTTGCCGCATACGCCGTTTTTAGTACACCCTATTACGTTAAGCGCTTCCTGACATTGATTACAGAACATAAAATTTCACCTCATATATGTTTAAACTATTAGCTTCCAGCTTTCCCTTTATTCAATTTTTTTCTGCAGTTTTTATACCTTTTATTGTTCTTAAGAAAGATATCTTTTTATACCTTTTATTGTTCTTAAGAAAGATATCTTTTTATACCTTTTATTGTTCTTAAGAAAGATATCTTTTTATGCCTTTTATTTTTCTTAAGAAAGATATCTTTTTAATACCGCTATCATTAAGATACTCTTTTCTATGTGATTGTAAATCATATATAGCAGACAGTTTCGAAATAGGTATCAGTATCGAAGCCTATACTAACTAAGAACATATCAGGAGCCTGAAGATAGATAAAACCGCTGAATAGAAAATGCAGGAAGTTTGGGGAGTTCAGAGACGGGCTTTTTCTTGCACTGTTATTTTTCTGGTACAGGATTACTATTTTTGATGAAATACAGAGAATAGTTTTAAACTTCAGATTTTAACGTTAACTTATTGTCAACGAAAAGGTTTATTACTGAGTAAACGCTCTTTACCGCTGCCATTTTGGAATTATTTGAAGGTTGACAATATAGCAGAACTGACAATTAATATGTCAGCCGATAAAAAGAATTGAAAAATGAAGAAATTTAGAAGTTGCCCCTGTCAGGCAGCGAGGGTACAGTTTCATGAGCAAAAAAGCAACCTATCCGAAAGTAATGTGCACGCAGCACCCGGACTCTGCATCAAAATATATCTCCACGCAGGAAGAACCCGGTGAAGCCATTGAAGCTGCGGTGGTATTCGGCTGTGACGAATATATGCCGGATTATGAAGGGAAGGCAACTCCTTACCACCAGAACGTCCAGATAGTATCCAGATTCATAGAAGAAACGGACCTTATACCCGGAAAAGACATTTTCATTACTCCGCGTGCTCCGAGCGCAGCTCAGGAAAACCGGTTCAGGCAGCTTATGGTCATGATGTCCATTGCCGAAGCCAACCACGGAGCCCTTGAATATTCGGATGTGCAGGCAATTAACGAATTTGTTCACCCAATGACAGGCACGGTAGGGGAAATTCTTGACGCTCAGCAGCACATGGTAGATGTGGGCGAACTTGCAAAAAAAGAATTCGGTGTTGCAATGGAGGTCCCACGTATAATTCCCCTGATAGAGGATGCTCCTGCCCTGCTTCATGCAAAAGAACTTGCAGAAAACACACTCCTTTCCTGGGAAAAACGGTTTGGAGCTGCACCGGAAAAATTCAGGGTATTCCTGGGCAAATCCGATTCTGCCCTCTCTTTCGGGCACGTGGCAAGTACGCTCTCATGCAAATACGCCATAAGCGGGATTTCCGAAATGGACTTAGAACTTGACACCAGCACAGGCATCATATTCGGAGCAGGGACTCTGCCTTTTAGAGGGCACCTGAGCCTGAAAAATGCTGAAAACTTTTTCAGGGAATATCGGGGCATAGGGACAATCACCCTCCAGTCAGCTCTCAGGTACAGCCACGATAAAGGAGAAGCTGAAGCCCTGGTACGCCTTGCAGAAGAGAGGCTTCCGGAATCTCCAGAAATCTATTCCGGCGAAGAAAAAGAAGAGATTGTAAACCTTATAGGAATTTTCGGGGCAAGGTATAACCGCATTATCCGTGAAATGTCCTGCACCATAAACCAGCTTGCAGGCCTCCTACCTCAGCAGCGGGACCGCCTTATGCATAAAGGGACAGGAGGTTATTCGAGGAATGTTCCCGATATTTCAGGCCTGGTATGCCTCTGCCGGAAGGATGTCGGAAAAGAGCTCAGCGCGAGTATGCCTGCAGAAGACCTGAACCTTCCACGGGCTATTAAGTTCACAGGTGCGCTTTATTCTATAGGCCTGCCTCCGGAGTTTATAGGCACGGGCACAGCCCTTGAAGAAGCCAGGGAAAAGCTGGGAGAAGAATCCTGTGAAAGGCTGCTTAAGAAATATTTCCCTTCCCTTGCCAGTGACCTGAGCTTTGCATCCGGCTACCTGGACCTCAATGTAGCTTCCCGCTTCCTTCCAGAAGCCTGCCTGAAAGAAATCCGCAAAGACGTTGAGGTCTTGCGCGACACTTTCAGCCTTAAAGTCCAGCCAGAACCCTCGTACCGCATCCTGCTCGAAATGATGCAGCCAGACCTTTTGCAGGCAGGAACGAAAGGAAACTGCATGGATGAAGAAGTCTCGCAGCTTGTATGTTCAACTCTCACCAAAATGGGAAAAATCAGAAAGGCTCTGGGTTAAGGATAAAAATTCCCTAACCTCCTGAACCTTTTTGAATCAATATATTATAGAAGCCCCAGCCAGCTTGTCTGACAGCCCTTCATAAAAATTAGAAAATAGTTGAAGGGATGAGCATAAAATACTTGAAATAGATAGGGCATTAGATCACTGTTTGTCCATTATCTTCTTTTTGCTTTTTGGTAAAGGCCACTCTCCTGCGTCGAGCGGGACAAAAAAGCATGAAAAAGTCTTTACTGGAAGATTCATATTTTTAGCAAAAAATCACTCATTTTTATTACTATTTCCAGAATATGCCTCGCAGAGACGGCTTTATAAAGTAAATTATTGAGAGTAATCAAATTCAGGCGATCTTGAGAAAATAGTCAACCGTGTTATAAACACATATAAATTTATGATAATTTGTAAGTTTATCTGCTTTTTAGTAATTAATTTATGTAACTATTCAGGTAGAGCCTTTGAAAGGCTACAATTTTTCCTCTTTTCGAGGAAAAATTGCATATAAATTGAATCCTATTTCCTTTCGTTATTATGCTTACACGTGAAGAGATTCTTATCATTTATGACGCTGGTCCTGAAGCTGTAATTTCTGTAATCCAGAGGCTTGAGACTATCATAGAAGAACAATCTATTCGTATTGCTGAACTCGAAGAACGTGTAAAGGTATTAGAATCTCGTTTAAACCAAAACAGTCGTAACAGCAGTCGCCCTCCTTCTACTGATTTTTTTATCAAGGAGAAACCTAACCCCAAGAGTCTCCGTAAAAAGAGTGGCAAAAAACCTGGAGGTCAAGATGGTCATCCAGGAACAACTCTTGAAATGGTTGATCATCCTGAGTAGGTAATAGAACATTCTTTGAGTTGCTGCAAAGAATGTGGCCATACTCTTGAGAATGTTGAAGTTGAAGCCTATGAGAAAAGACAGGTCTTTGATATTCCTCCTGTAAATCTGATTGTTACAGAACACAAAAGTCAGATAAAGACCTGCCCTTACTGTGGAAAAATAAATAAAGCTGTTTTTCCTGAATCAGTTAAATATCCAGTTCAGTATGGTCCAAATATTTTAGCTTCAGCTATTTACTGTAAAAATCACCATTTTATCCCCTATGAAAGAATTTCCGAATTTTTTGAGGACATAATGGGAATAAAAATCTGTCCTGCTACGATAATTAGAGCAGAAAGAGAATGTTTCCAGAATTTAGAGGAATTTGAAAACGTTATTAGAGAGAAGTTATTAGCCTCGCCTGTAATCAATTTTGATGAAACTGGTATGAAGATTGAAGGAAAAAGACACTGGCTTCATGTAGCTTCTAATGAGAAATACACCTGTTATTTACCTCACTCAAAAAGAGGAGCAGAAGCAATAGACGCTATGGGTATTCTTCCGGAGTTTAAGGGAGTAGCAGTTCACGACGGATGGAAACCTTACAACGTTTATGACTGTGATCATGCTCTCTGTAATGCTCATTTACAGAGAGAACTTACTGGAATTGAAGAGAACTATAAACAGCAGTGGGCTAAAGAAATGAATGAATTGCTCACTGAGATGAAAAAGTATACCGACGAATGCAAGGATCAAGTCAAAGAACTGGATTTTGAGCAAATTAAAGCATTGGAAGAAAGGTTCGATGCTATCATAATTAAAGGAATTGAAGAAAATCCACAATCTCTAAATCCTGAAAAGAAAGGAAAACGTGGAAAAAATCCAAAAACAAAAGCAAGGAATCTGCTAGATAGGTTTATAGAACACAAAGAAAATATTCTGAGATTCCTGACAGATTTGAAAGTTCCGTTTGAGAATAATCAAGCAGAAAGAGATATCAGGATGATGAAATTACAGCAGAAAATATCAGGAACTTTCAGAACTATACAAGGAGCGGAAGCTTTCTGCAGAATTAGAGCTTACATCTCTACAATTAGAAAGAACGGATTACCTGTTTTGGAGGGTATTATAGCGGCGCTCAAGAGAGCGCCGTTAACTATACCCTGAATAGTTACTAATTTATTTTTTATCAACAAGATTATAGCTAAAATTTAGAGTAAACACTGCAGCAGCATGGTATATGAAGCTTGTAGGTCTCATTGAATCATAGAGCACATAGAACATTGTATTTTTTTATAATATTTTCCAAATAAACTTACACAATGGTGCAAAGAAAAAATAATGCTCTGAACCTCAATACTTTCTCATAAACCTCATTTTTTATGCAAATCAGGTTCTTTTATTAGTGGCTGCCTTCTGTAAAACGGGCACAAAGTGGAAGCATTCGCCGGGAGCTGTGCTGGGATCTACATGAATATTAGTACCTGAAATATGTGGCAAACTCTTCAGAAGCTTTTCTCTTGTTCTATTGGCAATTTCGTGCCCTTCTTCAACTGAAAGCGAAGGCGAAACAGAAATGTTGATCTCTGCATGAAGCCTATGCCCTATCCAGCGAACTCTGAGATCCGTGACTTCGCAAACCCCATCGACGCTTTCAGCAATACTTTTTACTTTATCGATGGTCTCAGGCTCAACACCATCAAGAAGACGAATAAATACAGGCTTACTTGTATCAATAACTATTTTCAGAATAGCAACTATAATCAGCAGACCAATAAGGGGATCAATTATTGGATATCCTAACCATACTCCTATTGCTCCTATAAGTACTGCAAGACTGGTCAAGCCATCAAAAAAACTATTGCAAGGGGAATTGCAGTTGCAGAGTCCCCAAAATTATGAATTGTGTCCGCAAGAAGGGCAACACTTCCAGACATAAAAACAATGATAAATTGCAGAATCGCTGTTACCATCATTCCTATAAATGACCATTTAAGAACTCGGAGACCTTTACTCGTAGCAAGTGTAGAGGGATCTACCTTTCCATGAGTATTGCTGTGCCCGTGAAAATGAGAGAGAAACCCATGTTTATGATTTTGCTCATGAGATCCTCATAAGTATTATTCTCATTTAATTGATTGTTGGTATTCTCACTGTTCATTTTTTTGCCAAATTTAATTTAGTTTTTAAGCCCAAGTTTGGTGAATATTTTATAAATAAATATTTATAAATATAATCTCATTTCTTATTTTTTTCATCATAAGTTTTTTTAAAGAATTAATACAGATAGAAAGTTTCTCATAATGCATTTATTCCAAATTTAAGGCAAATGTAGTAAGTATAGAAGAATCTACTTTTCCGTAAGTCACGTTGTAAAAAACACCACCACGGGAATCGTCACTATACTTACAGCCAGCGTTGCAGCCGTTATCCCAGCGGCGTAGGCACCTTCGTGTCCGTATAGCTTTGCGATCATTGGCACGACCGTCATCGTCGGCAGGGACATCAGGATGATCATGGACCAGATCATGTTATTCGGCAGACCCGTCATCAACAGGAGCTTGCCCAAAAGGATCGGCAAAATGATCATTTTAACAACAATGCCGAAATACAGATCTTTTGTTTTGAATGCGGTCTTCCAGTCGGAGTAGAAGATCAAAGCGCCCAGATAGATCATGGCCATAGCACCTACCGCGTTTTTGATCGTCTGAAGTGTATCATCAATGACTGTCGGCAGCTTTGCACCGATCATAATGAAGATGAGTGCCAAAGCAATTGCAACGATGTTGGGGTTCACAAAGCTCTTTAATGTTATTTTCGCTTTTTTATCGGATGCAGTTGCAAGATACACCCCATAAGTCCAGAACAGGAGTTGATCAACAATACTGAACAACGCTAGATACAAAATGCCGTCCTTCGGAAATAGAGCTATAAGCAGCGGTACACCGACAAATCCGGTGTTTCCGAAAATGAACGCAAACTGAAAAACCTTTGCTTTGTCGCCGGCCGGGCGAAGCCCTTTTGCTATAATCCAGGTAACGGCTGAAATGACCACATAAAACAGAGCCGCAAGACCGATCATTGCGGCATTCTCCCAGACCATCTGCCTTGTCGTTCCGGCATAGGTCATATAAAAGATCAGCACAGGCAGAAAGATCTTTGAAACCAGTTTGGCAAGATCCGGTAGATAATTTTCCTGGATAACACCCTGCTTAGCCGCCACATTTCCGACTAGAAGAATACTGAAGAAAAGGATCATCTGATGAACGACGATTGAAAACAACATCTTGTAAATCTCCTTTTTGTTAATCTTGAAAGCGCGATAGGAATGCTGAGCCACACACGAGCCTGCGATATTTACGGATCAGTTCATATAATTATAGTTCCATTCTCTATAAGATTATAGGCAAATACTTATAGTCAAGACATTATATATTCATTAACACTCGAATACTTATAATCAAGAAGCAATATCCGCTTACTGATGTTTATTATTATTATTATTATTATTATTATTATTATTATTATTATTATTATTATTATTATTATTATTATTATTATAAGGACATTTGTCACAAGAAAAGTTATATTGGCATCTCTCAAAGGCTGTCTTAAATAATTCATCTATGTCCTTTCTATATTCAGCCAACACATCGGAATTAATTTTATAAAAGACTCTAAAACCTCTTCGATTTTCTTCAAGTATTCCAATATTCTTTAAAACCTTTATATGCTGAGATGTGGCAGGTTGAGAAATGTTAAGTTGTTTAGCTACATCAGAAACACAAAAGGTTTCGTTATTATTAGAAGCAAATATTTTTATTATTTTTAGTCTTTTTTCATCACCAAGGGCTTTGAGAACTTCAGCCATGTTTTTGATATGACCTTTCACAAATTTACCTCTCAATTATAAGTATATAAGCATTCACTTATACATATCAGTCAGGTATTACAAATATTTTTCTTATTTATCCTTGAGATAGTTGTGCTGCAACTAGCAAACAGGTTTCTTTTTTCGGGTTCTTAGTAAAGAAAGTTATTCCTCAATCCTTACAGGCTTTTTCTATCAGGGATTTCTCTCGTTTCCCTGTTGTTGAACGAGCGAAGCGAGTGAAATAGACTTCGTGCTGTTGCACTTGCAGTGCAACTCCCAGGAAATCTCCGATTTCCTGTGATCCCGAGGCACAATTCGGGCGAGGCACAATTCGGGCGAGGCACAATTCGGGCGAGGCACAATTCGGGTAATTAAACTCCCTTAAAATAATGCCCTGTCGTATATTCAATCCCTCTTGCAGGCTTCAATTTTACCTCTTCTCCTGCAATAGCCTGTTTATACACTTTTGTAATCTCTTTTACCTCGGTAGGGGTATTGAGCGAAAGGTCAAGCCTGAGCACGTCCACGCCGTACCCTTTCATATTCTTAACATACTTCAGCATATCAAGTACCTTCGAATTATAGATCAGAGTTCTGGTGCCAAGGCGCTGGACAGGAAATTCGGAGCCACTCTGATCGACAAGGAGTACCTCGCTTTCTTTTCTTATCATCTTCCTGTCAACAAGGGGCTTTAAGAGGTCATTTTCCGTAATAAGCATCAATTCCCTGCCGTAAACTAAAACTTCGGTCTGGCCTGAAACCTCACATGCCTGGAGCGTCTCACAGACGTTTTTTATTTCGCTCAGGTTCAGTTCGCTCGAAAGGGTTACCCTGTATGCACCTGCCTGGTAGAAGGTGCTTGCAGTAAAGGCATTGAAGATATTGAGATCTTTCTGGGCAACAAAAGGTATGGAAAGCTTTTTTGCAAGCTGTGATGCTCCCAGATTTGAACATGCCACTGTAAAACCAGCGTCTCTTACTTTTTCCAGAAGGGGTTTTAATCCCCCCAGTTCCCGATCGTGCGTAATTCTGGGGATCCTGAAAACCAGTTCTGTTTTTTCTGCTTTCAAATCCTCAAGCCTATCAGCACTGTTGGGAGACATCAGTACTTCAAAGAAAGAAATCGGGATATAAGCAATATCAGCCCCGGCTGAGGCTGCCTGCAAGAGAGAAGGAATATTCTGCACTTCAACGCTCAGAAGGAGTTTCTTTGAAGCTGTGTCTCTTAACCCTCTCCCTTCCTTTTTCATGCCGACTGCACTTATCCGGGCTGCTTCATTTTTACTCCCGGCATCGCCTTCTAAAGAGCACAGGTGATTGAAACCTTCCAGGTCAGGGCATTTTTGCTCTTTTTTATTTGTCTTCAGGATTTTTTCGAGCAGGAGATCAGCAGCCTTTCGCCTCGTATTCTTCAGCACGCCGACAGGGATAAAGATATTTTCATCAGCTTCTATCTCAACTGAAGCGGCTTCAAAAGGAGTGTCTCCAAGGCTCTCCATTGCTTTTCTTATCTGCTCTTCGGTTGTTGGCGCTTTTTCAGCTCTCTGGACGATATAATCATCAGCAAATTCCGCATAAGAGGTATCTTCGGTTTTGCTGCCTTTTTCTTTTTCTTCTCTTTTTTCTTTTTCTTCTCTTTTGTCGATTTCCTTTCTTATCTCGACCGCAAATTTCTCTCCCTTCCTGGCATTTGCCCTCAGGCTTACAGGGATAGTTTTCAGTTTTGTTTTCTGGAGGGTATCAAGGAGCTGCGTGTCTGTTGTGAGATAGAGTTCATCTCCTCTCTGGACTGCTCTGCCTGTTTTTGAACTTATCTCAAGCCCGACTTTCTCGCCTTTTTTTGCACTTTTTACGTGCTCGCCTGAAATAGTGACAATTCCGGTTACTGCAGAGCCAAGCATCCTTTCTCTTGTAAAGATGCTTATGCCGTCTTTTACCTGAATATTCTCTTCAAGCCGGACTGTAAGTTTTGTACTTCCTTTTGAGCGGGAAATGTCCAGGACTTTCCCAAGGAACGCCCCATAATTTGAGCTGTATTTGGGATGAGATACTCCTTTTTCCCCCAGTATGAAGCCCCTGGTAAATCCCCTGTAAAAAAGTTTTGCAAGCTCGGCTTCCCCCGCTTCAAGCTCCGCCCTTGTAGGTTTTTCTCCACGGGTGCAGATCTTTTCAACTGCGGTTTTGTAAGCGGCAGCACTTGCAGTCACATATTCGGGTTTTTTCATCCTGCCTTCAATTTTAAGGCTTACAACTCCGGTTTTTATTATGTCTTCAATCCCTGTGAGGGTGGAAAGTTCGGCACAGCTTATGGGATAGCTGCCTGCGACATATTTTTCGTCAATTTCCCTATCGTTTACCAGAAACCTGTACCTCCGTCTGCACGGCTGGGCACAGGCTCCCCTGTTTGCGCTTCTGTCGTGCAGGAAACTGCTGAAGAGGCATTTGCCCGAGTAGGAATAGCAGAGGGCTCCGTGGACAAAGACTTCAATATCCACTCCAGAGTTGTCTACAATATCTTTTACCTCAGCTGTGGTGAGTTCCCTTGAAACTATCACCCTTTTTGCTCCCAGCCCCGCTACAAAGTCAACTCCTTCTTTGCTGTGGATGGTCATCTGCGTGCTTGCGTGAAGGCTCAGGTCAGGATAGATTTCGTTTAAAAGCCTGAGAAGCCCGAGGTCCTGCAGGATAACTGCATCTATCCCGGCTGCGTATGCACGGTCCACAATATCAAGGGCATGCTGAAGTTCTTTTTGTTTGAGAGGGATGTTCAGGGCAAGGTATACACGGACTCCGTGCGAATGTGCAAGGTCAACGGCAGCTTCCAGGTCATCAATGGTGAAATTTTTAGCTCCCTGACGGGCATTGAATTCGCCGACCCCAAGGTAGACAGCATCAGCTCCTCCTTTTATCGCTCCAAGCAGGGCTTCATGATCTCCAGCAGGAGAAAGGATTTCCGGGGGAGTACAGATTAAATTTTTAGCATATATATCAGGTATTTTAGCAGACATGATGATCAGCAGTATTTTTCAGATAAATTGAATCTTCACTAAATCTAATTTTCAGGTGGATTGAATTCTTCAGACAAATCCAATCTTAAAGGTAAATAAATCCAATCTTAGAGGTAGATTGAATTCTTCAGACAAATCCAATCTCATATGTAAATCGAAGCCTCAGACAAATCGAATCTTAAAGGTGAATCAAATCTTCAGGTAAATTTTATTATGTCGGACAGGAACTTTAATAACTGCAAATAAAAATCACTGCAAAAAAGGGCTTAAGCAATTCGTTCAGAAAGATTGTGAACTACCCCTGCTCCTCTGGAGTTGAGTAAGAACTCTCTACCTTAAAGTAAAAGCGTAAACGTGCTTTTCGCATAAAAAACAGATGGTAAAAAAATATTAACAAAGTGTTTATTAGTGAAATATATCAATATATTAAGTATCAATATAGTAATATAGTGAAAACTGCTGTAAGCCCATCTTATTAAGATTTGCCCTGGATGACTATTTTTAAGATATATTCTGGATATTGTTATTGAGATTTACGCTGGATAACTGTTTTTGAGACCTTCTCTAAATTCTTTTTTAAGATATTCTCCGGGCTAATTTTTTGAGACTCACGCCGAGTGAATTTTTCAGGTTCATCCTGCGATTTATTTTCACTTTACGGTGGTACATAGACCACCATGCCCCGATAATGGCAATATAAATATATTTATTTGAATTAATACTGAAACTTATTTAAATAACTAAATTAAATATACCAATAAATATTAGTAAGTTTAACGAATTTCTTTTAAGGGAATATTTATTCCGGTAAAAAAATAATGCATGTAAGTTCATGTAAGGCTGCGAAAGTTAGGGGGAAAAATAATACGGAGGCCGTTGCCTGTGAAAAATATACTTGTTGTTGAAGACAATCCGTTAATTATGGAACTTGTCAGGACTTTATTGCTCTCATTCGGGTATGAGTCACTGGAAGCTTATGATGGGATTACAGCCTTAAGACTTTGTAAAAAATATAAATTAAACTTAATATTATTAGATATACAGTTACCCGGGATTGATGGGGCAGAGGTACTAAAAATATTAAAAGAAGACCCTGGGACAGAGGAAATCCCTGTTGTTGCTTTTACAGCCCATGCCATGCGTGGAGATGAGGAGAAGTTTCTGAAAGCAGGGTGCAGTGCTTATATTTCCAAGCCCATCGACATCCAGAGGTTTAAATCTGTTGTAGAAAAATTCATTGCATGAAGTGAAAACTGGAATCAAGAGTATTATCTTTACTTATGGGGTTTATATAATGCCAGATCTTTTCAAGGGTCTATTTGGGAAAAAATCGAATGAACTGTTCATTATTCTAGCTGTCGGTCTCTTATTCACATTCTTTGCCTCGTATTTTGGCCTTTTCGAATCCATTGTTTTATTTGTTGAAGAATACAATCCCCGGAAACTTGGGGGTCTTCTCACTCTCTCAGTCTATCTCGCTTTTGCTCTTGGAATTTTTTCCCTGAGGCGCTGGATGGAACTTGAAAATGCTCTGGTGCTTCAGGAGAAGACAGAAGAAAGCCTCAAAGAAAAAGATAAAAGATACAGGGCTCTCTTTGAACATTCAAATGATGCGATCATAATTCTTAACGGTGAAAAAGTCCTGGACCTCAATAAAAAAGGACGTGAAGCCTTCGGACTGGGTGCGAGGGAGCTTGATAATATCTCAATTGGGTCTCTGTTGTCTGAAAAAGATCTACCGGCAGTTAGAGATGCCCTGAAAACAACCCTCGAAAACGGGAGTGCATGTTTTGAAATGAAATTTCGGAAGCAGAATGGAGAGGTTATTGATGTGGAGGTCAGCTCTTCCTTCCTGAGCCTTGAGGAAGGAGAAATACAGTGTGTTGCAAGGGATATAACCACACGTAAAAAAGCTGAAAAAAATGAACGTGAAAGCCGGGAAAGGCTCAAAAAAATAATAGACAATGCACTTTGCGGTATCCTGCTTGTAGATGCCTCCACGCACGAAATTGTAGATGCGAATCCAGCAGCAGTAGAAGCAATAGGACTTCCAGGGCACAGGCTCACAGGAAACGTCTGTCATAAGTTCATTTGCCCTGTTGAGGAAGGGAAATGTCCGATAACAGACTTCAAGCAGTCCGTAGATAAGTCTGAAAGGATGCTTCTCAACGGAAAAGGGGAATCGTTTCCCGTCCTGAAGAGTGTTGTCCCTGTAAAAATAGGGGAAAATGAATACCTTATAGAAAGTTTCATTGACCTTTCGGAACGCAAAAAAACTGAAGAAGAACTGCTGCAGGCAAAACTGGCTGCAGAGAGCGCAAACCGTGCCAAGAGCGAGTTCCTGACTAACATGAGCCATGAACTGCGGACTCCCCTTACTGCGATAATAGGGTTTTCGGATGTAATGCTGGGCGGAATAAGCGGGGAATTCAGTGAGCAGAATAAAAAGTTTCTCAATAATATAGCTAACAGCGGAAAGCATCTCCTGACTCTCATAAATAACATTCTTGACCTTTCCAAAATTGAAGCAGGAAAAATGGAACTTGAGTTTGAGATGTTCTCTGTGTCCGAGGTATTTAATGATACAAGAGCCGTAACCTCTGCTCTTGCCCTGAAGAAGGACATTTCAATGAAATACAATGTAGATTCTGAAATCTTAGTCTATGCCGACAGGGTGCGTTTCAAGCAGATCATTTACAACCTTGTAAGCAACGCCATAAAATTCACCCCAGACAGAGGCTCGGTAATTGTTTCAGCATTAAAGACTGAAGATTCTGTCAGGATCAGTGTCTCTGATACAGGGATAGGAATCTCAGAGGAAAACCAGAAGCTCCTTTTCCAGCCATTCAGGCAGATAGATGCGAGTATTAACCGCCATTACGAAGGCACAGGGCTGGGGCTGGCGCTTGTGAAAAAATTCGTAAACCTTCATGGAGGCAGGGTGTGGGCCGAAAGCGAACCCGGAAAAGGCTCGACTTTTGAATTTGAATTGCCTTTGAAATGCGGAATAACTTCCGAAACCAGGATAAATAATCCGGATGCTTCCAAAAAAATAGCCTCTTCACCGGCTGAAAAAACAGTACCTGAAAACCATGTATCAGACAAACCAGCATTTGAAAAGCCCGAAAGAGAAGAAAACATAAAACCAGAAGCAAACAATAAAAGCAGGCTTCCGGAAATTATAGAGCCTTCGGGAGATTCAGGGGAAAAGAACCTTGTGATGGTCGTTGAAGACGACGAAATGGCAAAAGAACTTTTAACTATCACACTTTCGGAGGCCGGGTACAGAGTTGTTACCGTTTCCAGCGGGAGGGAGGCTCTTTTGCTTGCACGTGAGCTGAAACCTTCAGTAATTACTCTTGACATAATGCTCCCCGGAGTGAGCGGCTGGGATATCCTCAAAAACCTGAAACACGATTCTGCAACGTCCGATATTCCTATCCTGGTTATCTCCATGAATGATGAAAAAAACTGCAGCATTTTATGGGGTGCAGTTGACCACCTGATAAAGCCTGTGGAAAAAGAACGCCTCCTATCAAGCCTGCAAAAAGTAAAAGGGGCAATAAATGCAAAGTCATCCCCCAGGGTTTTAATCGTGGACGACGAACCAACAATAGTCGAGCTTTTCAGTTCCATTATCAAAGAGGAAGGATACGAACCTGTCTGTGCATATGGAGGCAAAGAAGCAGTCGATAAGATTAGAAACGGCCATCCCGATATAATCATTCTTGACCTGATGATGCCTCATTTTACAGGTTTTGACCTTATCAAAGTCCTCAAAGAAAATCCAGAGACCATAGATATACCTGTTATCGTGTGTACTGCAAAGGAACTAACGTTTGAAGAAAAGGATCAGCTCAATAGAAACGTTTCTTATATTATGAAGAAAGGAAACATAACAAGAGAAGTACTTCTAAGTGTACTACAGAAAGTTGAGGATAAAAAATTCAAAAGCAAGCAGACAAATTCCTGACTCTCAGAAATCAGAAGCCAGGAGTATTATTGTCTCATGGATTATTTTCGGGATTTTTGAAATAGTTCCTGGAAAGATTTTTTAAAAGGATCTGACTACAATATGCAATCTGAAAATACATAACATTGACAGGGCAGCATATTGCAAATTAAAGAGTAAAGCTTACTCTCTTTTATCTGTTCTTTATTTCTGATCTTTCTTCCTCACCTTAACTTTTTGGTATATTTTAGATAACAAATCTGGAGATCAGGTTAAAGGAGACTCCATTCTTTATGAGGACAGATAAGGAGGCTCCATTATTTTATGATGACAGATCTCCGATAGAGGTCATCGTATGTGTTTTTTGTCTCTGAATGAACAACTTGGTTAAAGAGAAGAGAACGTGAATGTATAAATATAGCATAAATAGTAATTAATGTTTAAATATCCACAAGTGAAGCTGAAAGATCAACTATTCAGTCTAAAAATCTGGACATTAGCTTGTTATCAATATTTATAGATCACATAATCACTGTTCAGAATTTTAATCTGAAAGTCTTACGCATTAATTCCTGTTCGGAATTTTTATCAAGGGGACTTTATCGAAAATTTCTTGTCTGGATTGAATCCGGATTTGCCGGTATAACTATGATGGAACTTTGTAACAATTTACTTTGTAACAATTTACTTTGTAACAATCTAAAATCGTTTTCCTGAAGCATCACAGGGACGGAAAATGTTACTCTCTCAACCGCTTAAAAGGTTGATCAGTGCTGTTAAATTTTTAAAAGAACTGGAAACCGGAAAAAAACACTTTCAATCATCTCGAATACTCTCAATCGTCTCGATTTGAAGAGGTTCATGATGGAAAAAGCCCGGGCTTTTATCTGTCTACAATGATTGAAGACATGTCTGTATTTTCATGAAGTAGAGGTCCGCAGCCTGAGGAGGCCATGGCATGATCAGCAATGAAGAAATGAAGTCCGGAAATATATTAAATCTGTTCTGTAAATTCGCCCTCCCGGCAGTTGTGGGAGTGCTTATCGCCGGAATTCAGGGAATTATTGACGGCTTTTTTATAGGGAATGCAATTGGAAGCCATGGACTCGCAGGAATCACCCTCGCATATCCCCCCTATCTGGCTATAATTGCAGCAGGAATAATTATAGGAATAGGCTCATCCAGCCTGATAGCCCTGAGACTTGGAGAAGGAAAAACGGGGGAAGCCCTGGAAATTATGAATAACGCCTTTCCTTTATGCCTCATTGCAGGAGCAGTCTTTACAGCAGGAGGATTGATTTTTTGCAGGACTTCCATAAGCTTGCTCGGGACAAACGGACCTGCACTTTCCTTAGCCAGTGAATATCTCCACATAATCTTCGCGGGCTCGGTCTTTATGATCCTTGCAATTGCCCTCGACCCTCTTGTAAGGAATAATGGAAAGCCCAGGCTCTGCATGAAAATAATGGTTGCAGGCGTGCTTGCAAATATTATTCTTGACTATCTTCTGGTCATGCACATGGAAATGGGGATGTCAGGTGCAGCCACAGCAACAGTCCTTTCCTTTGTCCTGCCGGCAGTGCTGCTTACTCATCACCTTCTCAGCAGCCAGGCAAAGCTCAGGCTCAGGATAAAATCCATGAGAGTCAAAACTGCTACCGCATTGAAGATCCTTAATGCCGGTGTCCCGTCCTTTGTCATGCAGATGTCATTTGCTCTTATGCTTTTTGTACAGAACTACATGCTTCTCAGGTACGGCTCGGAACTTGCAGTCTCAGCATATGGCGTTATAGGATACATATTTTCAATATTCTACATGCTCTTTGAAGGCATAGCTCTCGGAGTCCAGCCGATTATAGGCTTCAACTACGGAGCCGGTAATTACGGAAGAGTGTTAAAAACCCTGAAATTGACAATATTATCATGTACCCTGATAGGAGCTCTGGGGTTTACGCTGATATACCTCTTCCCTGAGAGCCTGGTTCAGATCTTCAGCCAGAGGGACTCGGAGCTGCTCGATGCCACGCTTCAGGGAATGGATATTTTCATGTTCTCTCTGCTTGTTGAAGGGACAGTTTTGCTCACTGCGGTTTATTACCAGTCAATCAACAGGGTCAGAGCAGCACTTTTCATCCATCTTGGAAAGATATTCATCTTCCTTTTCCCCCTGCTTTTTATTCTGCCCCATTTCTTTGACCTGAACGGTGTCTGGGCTGCATCACCAGCTACGGAATATCTTATGGCAGCAGTTGTGATGGTCATGCTTTCGAAAGAGTTTGATTTCCTGAGAAACAGCAGAAAAGTAGAAATCAAGCAGCCAGTAACTTTAAAGATAACTTCAGAGGTAACTTCAAAACATGAAACATCTGCTTCCAGAAACACCGTAAAAACGGGGAATGAAGAATGTACAGGTTTTATTCCTTTCAAGCATACTGAAAGGGAAGCCTCGTAAATTATCTTCTTCTGAGCCTTCCTAAATTACTTTCTACCAAATACTTCATTTTTTAATCATCTTATTCATAATCTGAATATTTTTCTTATTCATAATCTGAATATTTTTCTTATTCATAATCTGAATATTTTTCTTATTCATGATCTGAATATTTTCCAACAATCATATTCCCAATGATATTATTTTTTAGCGATCGCGTCTTTTGTGATATTGATGTAATCTACCATACATTTATAAAAATAATCTGTAACTATTCAGGTAGCCTTAACGAGGCTACACATTTTTCCTCGTTCCGAGGAAAAATTGGATATAAAATGATTCCTTTTTAGCTTTATGAAACGTGATGAGATTCTTTCTTACTGTGCTTCAAATCCTGAAATTATTGTAGCTTACATTGAGAGTTTAGAATCTCAAGTTAAAGAACTCACTGAAAGACTTGTAGCCTTAGAATCTCGTTTAAATCAAAACAGTCGTAACAGCAGTCGACCTCCTTCTACTGATTATTTTGTCAAAGAGAAACCTAATCCCAAGAGTCTGCGTAAACCAAGCGGGAAGAAACCTGGAGGTCAGGAAGGTCATCCAGGCACGACTCTTGATATGGTTGATCATCCTGAGTAGGTAATAGAACATTCTTTGACCTGCTGCAAAGAATGCGGATCTACCCTTGAGAATGTTGAAGTTGAAGCTTATGAGAGAAGACAGGTCTTTGACATTCCTCCCGTAAATCTAATTGTTACAGAACATAAAAGTCAGATTAAAACCTGTCCTTGTTGTGGAAAGTTGAATAAAGCCGTTTTTCCCGAATCAGTGAAATATCCGGTTCAGTATGGCCCTAATATTTTAGCTTCAGCTATTTACTGTAAAAATTACCAGTTTGTTCCTTATGATAGAATTTCTGAGTTATTTGAAGACATTATGGGAATAAAAATCTGTCCTGCTACGATAATTAGAGCAGAAAGAGAATGTTTCCAGAATTTAGAGGAATTTGAAAACGTTATTAGAGAGAAGTTATTAGCCTCGCCTGTAATCAATTTTGATGAAACTGGTATGAAGATTGAAGGAAAAAGACACTGGCTTCATGTAGCTTCTAATGAAAAATACACATGTTATTTTGCTCATACAAAAAGAGGAGCAGAAGCAATAGATGCTATGGGAATTCTTCCGAAGTTTAAGGGAGTAGCAGTTCATGATGGATGGAAACCTTACAACGTTTATGATTGTGATCATGCTCTGTGTAACGCTCATTTACAGAGAGAACTTACAGGAATTGAAGAGAACTATAAACAGACATGGGCTAAAGAGATGAATGAACTGCTCACTGAGATGAAGAAATACACTGATGAGTGTAAAGAGCAATTAAGAGAACCTGATTTTGAGCAAATTAAAGCATTGGAAGAAAGGTTTGATGCAATTATCATTAGAGCGCTTGAAGAAAATCCGCATTCTCTAAATCCTGAAAAACAGGGAAAACGCGGTAAAAATCCAAAAACAAAATCAAGGAATCTGCTGGATAGGTTTATAGAACACAAAGAAAAGATTCTGAGATTCCTGACAGATTTGAAAGTTCCATTTGATAATAATCAGGCAGAAAGAGATATCAGGATGATGAAACTACAGCAGAAAATATCGGGAACTTTCAGAAAAGCAATGGGAGCGCAAGCTTTCTGCAGAATTAGGGCGTACATTTCTACAGGAAAAAAGAACGGTTTACCTGTTTTAGAGGGTATTCGTGCGGCGCTCATAGGAGCGCCGTTAACTATACTCTGAGCAGTTACAATAATCTTATTGTTGGAACAGTATACTACGATTATAGATTTATGATTATAGATTCTTTTTTAAAAAATCATGAAAACTTTATATATTAAAATATAAATAAAACTATTAAAAAATAATATAAGAGCAAAAACAATATATAGGTTACTGATTTTTTTAATATGTATGCTTTTTCAGCATTAAAACTTGATTTTTTCTTCAAATGTTAGGCATAAATGGCCCAATATTTTTCAAATTGTAACTATGGATGAGCTCATCTCAAAATCAATCTGATTCTCAATAGGCAGGAGCTTCACAATTTTTTGCCAGCAGCATACAATCAATCTGTTATCAGGAGTTTGAAATTCCGAGACTTATACTGAGTTTTGGGACCAGCTCGATGAATATACATGCTTCAAGAGTAGACTTTTGTAATTTTTTTAATAGATATTCAAGACATTTTATAAAGTTAGAAAGGAGATGCACATGAAAGGAAGAAACAGAATTCAAGAAATCAATACAAAATATAACAATAGCAAGAAAAAAAGAGTTACAATCTTCAGCGGATTGATATTTTTACTTCTGATTCTTGGTTCATTGACAGCGTTTGGGGCTGATTCTTCAATCCCTGAACTCGCGCCGGAAAACCCTGAATTTGAAGAATACCAGGAAAGCGATATTTCCCCCGAACCTGACCCTTTCCTGGATGGACATCAAATCGGTCTTGTACCTTCACCTATTGAGCTTTCTTACATCAGCGACATTTCTGTCCCGAAAGCGGCGTCTGCTCCGGCTTATTATGATCTGAGGGCTCTTAACAGACTGACCAGTGTGAAAGACCAGGGTACTGCGGGGACATGCTGGGCTTTTGCAAGTTACTCATCTCTGGAATCATACTTAAAGCCTGGAGAGGACTGGGATTTTTCGGAAAATAACATGAAAAACCTTCTCTCTTCTGCGTATCAGGAAGGATTTGACCGCGACCCCAATGATGGAGGAAACAGGATTCAAGCAGCAGCCTACCTTGCCCGCTGGAGCGGGCCTGTAAAGGAGAGCGATGATCCTTATTCAACTTTTTCAGGCGTTTCTCCGGCAGACCTGCCTATAAAAAAACATGTCCAGGATGTTATTTTTATTCCGGACAGAGCAGACCCCCTCGATAATGAAGCAATAAAATGGGCGGTGCAGAATTACGGAGCAGTATATACCACAATGCATTATAATAATACTTTTTACTCTCCCGAATACTACAGTTATTACTTTAATGGGACTTCAGAACCTAACCATGCAGTGGCCATCGTGGGATGGGATGACTCCTACGACAGAAATAATTTTTCAAAAGTTCCTCCGGGAAATGGTGCATTTATTATGAAAAATAGCTGGGGACCGGAATGGGGCGACAAAGGGTATTTTTATGTATCTTATTATGATTCAAAGGCGGGTAATGGAAGTTCTGTCTTTACTGCTGAGAATCCGGAGAATTATGAATACATCTACCAGTATGACCCCTTTGGGTGGGTCTCCAGCATGGGATACAGTAAACCCTTAGCATGGGTCTCAAATGTCTTTACCGCAAAATCCGATGAGGTACTTAAAGCCGTAAGTTTCTATACCACGGATTCAAACTGCAACTATGAAATTTATATTTACACAGATCCGGTCTCGGGCCCAATAAATCCGGCAGGTCCTGTTCTTTCCAAGAATGGGACATGCTTAACCGCAGGCTACCACACAATACCCCTTGATTCCGAAGTTCGGCTTATAGCAGGCCAGAAATTCTCAGTCGTTATAAAACTCACAAATCCCTCCTACAGGTATCTGATTCCCCTTGAAAAGCCTAAAGATAGCTGGAGCAGTAAAGCAAGAGCGAATACGGGAGAGAGCTTCATAAGTAGTAGCGGGTCAACCTGGACAGATGTCAATACATCCTATGCAAATTCAAACGTATGCATCAAGGCTTTTACTAACTCTGTTCTGCTCCCCATTGCAAACTTCAGCAGCAATATTACGGAGGGTTATGCTCCCCTTTCTGTACAATTCAGAGACCTATCTGGACACTCAACAGACAGGACATGGGACTTTGAAAACGACGGAAATATAGATTCCGTAGAAGCAAATCCGATTCACCTGTTTTCAGCTCCAGGAAGCTATACCGTTAACCTTACGGCAATCAGTGAAAACGGCACGAATTCAAAAATGGGTACGATAAATGTTTTAGAAAAGCCATTTCCTCCTGTAGCCAGGTTCTACAGTGATGTTACTCAGGGTCTTGCCCCCCTTTCTGTAAAGTTTACCGACATATCGGAAAACGCAACTGAAAGGATCTGGGACTTTGGGGACGGCACATATTCGACAGCTCCTGCAGTGGCCCACACATACAGTACAGCCGGGAAATACACTGTCAGCTTAATCGTGAACAACATCAATGGAACGGACACGGAAACAAAACGCAAATATATTACAGTCAGCAAAAAATGAAAGCTTTAAATTAAAAAATGAAAACTTTAAGCTAAAAATGGAAATTTTAAGCTAAAAATGGAAATTTTAAGCTAAAAAAATATGAATCGGATTGGAGCAGACTTTCAAATATTGGATGCCTGATATATGACCGACGTTTTTATTTCAGGCAAATTTCTTTTTTATTATTTAAATAACATCACACGAATTCTTTTAAAACTGACAAAAAATATATTTACTTTAAAAGAGTAAAATCAACACCGTGAATTTTTGTTTCTGAACCTTGATTCGTAACTCAACTACTTTATTAACTCTACACTAATCTGAGCTTATAACGCAAAAGGATACTCGATCCTGATGAAAGAAAACGGTAGTACACAGGAAAAAGCCCTTAAAGTAAAGAGGCTTGTCAGTTATCTTTTACCAGCTATCATATTTGCCCTGGCTTTATGGACCCTGGATAAGCAGATGGAACAGCTGGGCCTGAGCTATATCCTGAAAAGTATTGCCAGTGTCCCTTTAAGCCAGATAGGTATTGCTATCCTACTGACTTTTTTAAGTTATGCTGCATTAACCGGTTACGACTATCTTGCATCTCGCCATATCAACCGTACCCTGCCTTATAAGCAGGTAGCAAGGACTTCATTTATCAGCACGTCCATCAGCTACACCGCCGGTTTTAATTTCCTGACAGGAGGCTCACTTCGCTACAGGTTATATTCCGGGTATGGTTTAAGCCTTGCTCAGATATGGGAAATCATAATTTTTTGCATCTCCACCTTCTGGATCGGGTTTTTCTTTATTACAGGCTTGCTTTTCACATTTTATCCTTTGAAATTGTCGGAATATGCGCCTGAGTTCCCGGTCCCCTTAAATCTTGCCGGAATCCTGTTATTGCTGCTTCTTGCTGCTTATTTTTATCTCTCATTCAAAAAGCACGAACTGGAGCTAAAGGGGTATAAAATAAGGATCCCTGAGCCGAAAATTGCCTTAATGCAGCTCGGGTTGTCCTCCGGGGACTACCTGCTTCCCGGGAGCATTATTTATTTGCTTCTGCCCGCAAATCCGCAGATCACTCTGCTGCATGTGCTTGTTTTCTTTGCACTGGCACAGCTGATAGGACTGATAAGCACCGTCCCTGGCGGGCTTGTTGTTTTCGAAACAATCATGCTGTTTCTGCTGGATCCTTATTTTGGGACAGTGGACATTATAGGAGCTCTAGTAGTCTTCAGGCTCATATATTATTTTGTCCCGTTCCTCCTGGGTTTTTTGACCCTCATATTTCACGAATTTGAATCGAAAAAAGAGTTCCTTAAGAAAGCTGGAAAGGTAACATATTCCAGCCTGCTGGAAATAACTCCTCAGGTCTTTTCTATTCTGATTTTTTTGGGAGGAATTTCTCTCCTTTTTTCCGGAGCACTGCCTTCAGACCCCAGATCACTGGACAAAATCGTGTACTTCGTGCCTTTGCCACTCATAGAGGCTTCAAGGATGTTTGGGAGCATAATAGGTGTACTGCTCCTGCTTCTGGCAAACGGGCTCTGGAAAAGGATCGATGGAGCTTATGTGCTCTCTCTCATAGTTCTTTTCCTCGGAGGAATCTTTGCCCTCCTTAAGGACTTTGATGTTCACGAAGCTGCAGTGCTTCTTACGATGTTTATTCTTCTTCTTCCCTCAAGGAAACACTTTTACAGGAAATCCTCGCTCCTGCACCAGTCCTTCAGCAGGGAAAACATAATTGCAATAATTCTGGTGCTAGTGAGCTTTGTCTGGCTCGGGTTTTTTTCATACAGGAATGTGGAATATTCGAACGAACTCTGGTGGCAATTTGGGGTTAATTCCCAGGCTTCAAGCTTTTTAAGGGCACTGGTAGGAGTTTTCTTTATCCTGCTCGTCCTCGGGACCACAAAGATGCTCAGCCCCTTTTCAAAAGACATCCATCTCCCCGGAAATGAAGAGCTTGAGCTTGCAAAAGAAATTGAAAGATGCAGTCAGGAAACCTGGGGGAACCTGGCATTTACAGGAGACAAATACCTGCTTTTTGACGACAGAAAAAAAGCTTTCTTAATGTACGGAATCTCGGGAAAAAGCTGGATTGCAATGGGAGATCCTGTAGGAGAGAGGGACCAGATAAAAGAACTTATCTGGGACTTCTATGAAATGAGCAAACTGCACCAGGGAAGGGCTGTTTTTTATGAAGTTAGCGAAAAATATATTCCGGTTTATCTCGATCTCGGCCTGACGCTCGTCAAAATCGGTGAGGAAGCTAAAGTTCCTCTCGAATCATTTACCCTGGAAGGCAGTGCAGGCAAAGATTTCCGCTATACAGTGAGAAATGTAGAAAAAAAGGGTTACAGGTTTGAAATCATACCCTCAGAAGAAGTACCCGCCCTGATCCCCGAGCTCAAAAAAGTTTCGGATGCCTGGCTGGAAATAAAAACCGGAAAAGAGATGAGGTTCTCAGTGGGCTTTTTTGGTGAGAAGTACCTGAGCAATTTTCCTCTCGCACTTGTAAGAAATGATGAAGAAATAGTTGCCTTTGCAAACGTATGGGCAGGAGGAAATAAAGAAGAACTCAGTGTCGACCTTATGCGCTACGGCTCAACTGCCCCTGACAGGACTATGGAATATCTTTTTATCAAACTGATGCTCTGGGGAAAAGAAAACGGGTACGGACGATTCTCCCTCGGGATGGCTCCTCTTTCAGGTCTTGAAAAGAGGCAGTTTGCTCCACTCTGGCATAAAGTGGGGTCTCTGATCTTTGCCAACGGCGACTACATTTATAACTACAAGGGCCTGCGGGACTTTAAGGAAAAGTTTAACCCGGTCTGGAGCCCGAAATATATCGCTCTCCCCACAGGATTTAAGAAGAGCCTGGCACTGAAAGATATTGCAACCCTTATCTCAGGGGTGAAAGATCCTTTTAAAGACTTCTTTTAAGGATGTTTAAATATCTTCAGGCATGCTGGAATGAACCATTTTTTCAAAAACGTCGAGCAGCTTGAACATGAACTCTTTAGTTTCAGCCAGGTATCTCTCCTGTCCGAGCATTTCCTCTTTTTTCTGCATATAAAGCCCGTCCCCAATTTCAAGCCCGAACCGACCTATCATGCTTCTGATCCTCTCATCCGTAGCTTCAGGGTGAAACTGGAAAGCTACAACCCTGCCTTCGTAAATAAATCCCTGATTTTTGCACCCCTCGCTCCGGAAGAGATGTACAGCTCCGGCTGGAGTATCAAAGGTCCGGGAGTGCCAGTGAAAAACCGTAATTTCTTCAGGCAGCCCTTTGAGTATTTCCGGTTTACTTTCTGCTGCTATCGCCCTTACAGGGAACCAGCCCATTTCCCTGTGCCGGTTTTCGTATACACGAGCTCCGAGCACATCGGCAAGCATTTGAGCTCCAAGGCAGATCCCAAGGACCGGTTTTCCTGCGCCAATTGCCTGTTTGATAAAGGCTTTTTCATCTCTTAACCAGGGGTTTTCTTCATAGTCGTAAATTCCCATGGGACCGCCCATAATAATGAGGAGGTCAAAAGAACCAGGGGCTGGAGGATTCGTTGTTTTGTAAAAACGGGTTGACTCAAGAGAATGATTTCTGGTTCTGATATATTCTTCTATGCTACCGAGTGTGTTAAGAGCGGAATGCTGCAGGGCATGGATTTTCATAAGAGGTCAAATTTACTTTGAAGAACATACTTTTAGACTTTTCCATTATTATTTTCGGGCGGAAGAAACTACATCCCTGAAAAAGAAGCGTTTTTTGAACCGCAAATAAATATGGAACTCTTCCGGCAACTTTCTGCGGCTCTGCCAGGATTGAGAAATAACCTTGTGAAAGAGGGCTTAAAATGGTTGAAATCGAATTGGGATTGATAAATAGATTTGAGATGGTAAATAAAATTGAGATGGTAAATAAAATTGAGATGGTAAATAAAATTGAGATGGTAAATAAAATTGAGATGGTAAATAAAATTGAGATGGTAAATAAAATTGAGATGGTAAATAAAAGTGAGATTGGTATTTTCAAGAATGATTAGAACGGATTTTTTGAGACTCGAAGAATTTTTGCATCTTATTTGCTGGCATTCTGGCTCTTTTTTGTTTTGAGACAGGCTGTTTTACTTCTTAAGCATGACAGGAAAGGTATGGCTAATATGGTTTATAGGTCAGGATTTTTACTGGTTCTTTCATGTGAGACTGAGAGTGTGGAGAGTGTGGAATAACAGTAATTTTATTTGAAGTCTTGTAATTTTTCACGGTAAAAATCAATATTTTTCGGTGACTTCGGCAGGGTCCGTGAAATTTGTAAAATTCATTGCCGGTTTTGGAGAGCCATTGAAACTCACAAGTATAGCCGCGACAAGCACAAGAACACAACCTGCAAGTGTACCTGTTGAGAGAGCAACTCCAAGGAAGACCAGATCAAAAAAGACACCCGCAACAGGCTCAATTAAAGCAAGAAGGCTACCTGTTTGAGATTCAAGGTTTGCATACCCGATGGTCGTTAAAACCCCTCCTATGCCCACGGAAACGATCCCGAAAGCAGCCAGAGTTGACAGGTTCGGGGCAAGTACAGAAAAGGATGTTTCAGACGCAAAAGGCAGCATAAGTATACAGCTAACAGCCGTACCCCAGAAAGCAATCGCAAATTCCGAATGATCCCTTTTCAGGACCCTTACATTCATAATGATAACTGCAAGGAGAATCCCCGCAAAAAGCCCGGATGCAATTCCAGTTAACTGGCTGCCGGAAAAATCAGAGGCTCCAAATCCGCCTTCAGGCCGGATTACCAGGTAAACACCCGCAATTGCAAGAAAAAGAGCTGCAATACTCTCTTTTCCTACCTTTTCTTTCAAAACGAAAGGTGAAGCCAGCATCACGTAAATCGGGGCAGTATATTCAAGCAGGATCGCCACGGAGAAACATGTTTCTCTCACGCAGAGGAAATAAAAGAACATGTTTACGGTGACAATAACACCCTGCAGGAGAAGGCGAAATTTTCTTTTTCCAGGTTTAAGTTCTCCAAGCCTCCCGGTTGCCAGAAGAAAAGTAAAGATAAAGGCAAGCCCGAAGAACAGGCGATAAAATATTATTGAAGTTATGGGCAGGTTATTAATGCCGGCAAGAAATAAGCCTGTCATCCCGTAGAGAATACAACCGAGAAGGACTGCCAGATGAGGACCTTTTTTTACCTGGAACATACGGCAGTAAAAAGCCTGATACATTTAAATATCTTGTCGAAGCAAGGCTTTTTATGAATTCTAAAATAGTAATCTGTCTATTCTTGCTGCTTATTATCGCAGCTTGTTCCGGATGTGTCTCCAAGCCGGCTGAGTCTGAAGTGAATACTGATAATAACCAGGACCTCAAAGAAGTGGAAGGGCTCTGGCTTGGGACCCTTGAAGTTCAGGGCGGAATGGAAGTAAGGCTGTTATTCAATATTTCTTCCAGCCCTGATGGTTCCGTTAATGCTACAATGGACAGTCTTGACCAGGGAGTAAAAGGAATACCTGTAGAAACTGTCACCTATAAGGACAGTAAACTCCGCCTTGATGTAAAATCCATAAGGGGCAGTTTTGAGGGTACACTCAAAGAGGACGGAAAGACAATAGAAGGGGAATGGAAACAGTCAGGTATATCTCTCCCGCTTGTGCTTTCTCGCATAGACGAAACCCCTGACACGCGAAGAGAGCAGGACCCTGTAAGACCCTATCCTTATGACGAAGAAGAAGTGGTTTATGAAAATGAAGGAGCAGGAGTGAAGCTTGCAGGCACATTAACCCTCCCGAGGTCTGAAGGTCCTTTCCCGGCAGTGATCCTTATAAGTGGTTCCGGCCAGCAAAACCGTGACGAAGAACTCCTGGGACACCGTCCGTTCCTTGTACTGTCGGACTACCTGACTCAAAGGGGAATCGCTGTCCTGCGGGTCGATGACCGTGGAACAGGAGGTTCAACCGGAGACTTCTCACAGGCTACTTCTGAAGATTTCGCAGGAGATGTGCTTGCAGGTATTGATTATTTAAAAAGCCGCGAAGAGATAGACCCGACGCAGATAGGATTGATAGGGCACAGTGAAGGAGGTTTAATTGCTCCAATTGTAGCAGTGGAGTCCCGGGACGTTGCATTCATCGTACTGATGGCAGGGCCCGGAATTACAGGCGAGGAAATCCTCTACCTTCAAAGTGAACTGATTTCCAGGGCAGAAGGGGTGGACAATGAGACAATAGCCCGGAATAATGCCCTTATGAAAAGCATATACTCTGCGATAAAAGAGGAACAGAATGATGAAATTGCTGCAGAAAAACTTCGGAAGCTTATGATGGATGAAATGGCAAATATGAGCGAAGAAGAAAAACAGAGCGCCGGCTATTCCGAAGCCGACCTCGATGCCCAGATCCAGTCTCTACTATCACCCTGGATGCGAAACTTCCTGACATACGATCCCAGACCCACCCTCATAAAAGTTAAATGCCCCGTACTCGCAATAAATGGTGAAAAAGACCTCCAGGTGCCTCCTGAGGAGAACCTTCAGGCAATAGAAGAAGCCCTTGAAGCAGGAGGCAACCAGGACTATACGGTAAAAGAACTTCCGGGTCTCAATCACCTTTTCCAGACCTCTCAAACAGGATCTCCATCTGAGTATGCAAGAATTGAAGAAACGATTTCACCGACAGCTCTGGAATTGATCGGAGACTGGATTTCGGAGAGGACCAGCGCTGCTGTAGAAAAACAATAAAAGGTAATCATAGAAGGTAACTATAGAAGGTAATCATAGAAGGTAACTATAGAAGGTAACTATAGAAGGTAACTATAGAAGGTAACTATAGAAGGTAACCGTAGAAGGAAAGAGAAGATTCTTTCCTCCCTTTACTTTTTTGTTTTTGGAAGCTCTTTCAGAAGGGGCTATATTCTGAATAGAGATGTTCTTTCTGAATAAAGATGTTCTTTCTGGACGAATTTGAAATCAGATTAAATATCTACCTCCTCCCCGCCGATTAATAAGCTCCTGATCACGGCATTTCCGTATCTGTCAACAACAACCTTTACATCAACTTCTTCTCTTCCGGAAAATTGAACCTTCAGCTCCCTTCTTTTTCTTTTCAGAACAATACTTATGACCAGCAGGACAAAGCCGCCGAGCATAAAAAAGAGTGACCTCGGAAGCAGTTCCCAGAAGAAGTCGAAATATCTCGCAAAAATGAGGAGAATAAACCAGAACATTGCAGTGCTTACTGTTCCTATATCTTCTGTGCTGTATCCGGCATAAAGGAGAAGAGTCAAAAGACCCAGAAAGATCACATTAAAAAGAATCATGTAAAATTTTTCCGGGGAGGGGATAAAATCAGGGATATATATTGTTGTGAGAGTTATCCCTGCCATCAGGAGTGAGATTATAGAAATGCCCAGGTCTGCATGAAAGCTCCCTGTGACTTTTCATGTAGTGGTTTTGAGAGCAGGACCGCCAGAAAGAGGATTCCTGATATAGCATAAATTACAGGGATTATTTCCTCTACTTTATATTGCCAGATTTCGAAGGTGTAAGCAAATAAAGCAATAAGTACAGCCTGTAATCCCATGAACTTAAAAAGTCTTTTCAGCGTGTTTTGCTTTTTCTGCAAGGCTGTGGAGAATCCCGGAAAAATGTACAGCAATTCCTGATATGAGGAACAGGTCTTTCATACTTATCAGGTTCTCAAGGCCGGTTCTCTCAGAATAAAGAAGGCCGATCCAGAGGTAAAAGAGAAGAGAGCAAAGTCCTGCTATCGGAGTGGACATGTAACCGTAAATGAGTGGAAAAACCCCAATAATCCATATCAGGACAAGAGTGCTGTTATTAGCATTGATATTGTAAATCTGGGTAATCAAAAAAAGGCTGGCTCCAAAAAAGAGGGATGAGAGCAAAATCAGGGCAGAACCAGGCCTGGGATACTTCTAATTTTCGTATTTAAAATGATAGCCAGCGTAATGTATGCCTATTGTGCTTCCAGCAAGCAGCAGAACCTTAACGCTATTTCCGATTTGAATGGGTTGTTATTTGTGCAATTATTATTGGTTTGTTAATTTGCTGTTGTGTCATAGTGTATATTATGATAAAATTTTTTTATGCTATCATAAATAAATAAATAAATAAATAAATAAATAAATAAATAAATAAAGCCACACATGCGTGTTGTGATTATCCACACGTGTACGTATTATTCCAAAAATTCATAAAAAGAGCCTGAGGGCTGGAAAAAGTTCCAGTAATGGCATTAATTCACTGCTTTTACTACTTTAGTGGAAACTAAAAAAATTAAACTACAAAAAACTCCCAGTAATTTTTAAAGGAAGAAAAAAATTAGTAATTGTGTTTTTAAAACTCCTGACTTCATACTCCTGAATAATTACTGTTTTTTCTGTCATTCCTCCATAACTATTATATATATAAAGCCCTTACAGAGGGCAAGAATATAGTTTCACATGTAACTATTATATTAATCTCTATAAAATTACCTGTTAAACTATTTTATCCTAAAACAAGCCTCCCAGCTTATAAAACGGAGGATAACTCATGGAAGACCCAAGAGAGATCTGCGGCCCGATCGCCCACATCTACCGGAGCCACCTTGCATATATGGCAAAGGAACTTGAAGATTACGGGATTGGGAGCGGACAATTTGATTTCCTGATGGTCCTGTACCGGAAGGACGGCATTTCTCAGGAAGCCCTTGCGAAAATACTGAAAATAAGCAAAGCCACAAGCACCAGGGCGATTCAGAGCCTGGAAAAAGAGGGGTATGTTTACAGGCAAAAAGATGAAAACGATCTCCGTGCTTACAGGGTTTACCTTACTGAAAAAGGGAAGGAAATGAGAGATATAATTCTTGAAAAGCTGAATTCTTTCGTTGATACTCTTCTTTCAGATTTCACACACGAAGAAAAAGAAAATTTCAGGCTGCTTGTCCACAAAGCTTCGGTTAAACTCTGCGGATCAGGAATCGAACAGAGGTGTCAGGAAAAGCAGTGTGATGCGAAATAAAAACGATATGGAAGCGCATAAAATATGGAACAAAAAAGTGAATTTCTGGGAAAAGAGAGTATAGGGAAGCTCCTGTTCAAGCTTTCGGCTCCTGTAATAGTCGGAATGTTAGTTCAGGCTCTCTATAATGTTGTGGATACATTTTTCGTGGGGCAGGTATATGGGGCAGACAGTGTCCAGGCTATAGGCGGGCTGTCGATAGCTTTCCCGATCCAGATGATAATCATGGCCTTCGGGGTTGTTCTCGGGACAGGAGGGTCTTCGATAATCTCGCGAGCCCTCGGAGCAAAAGAGTTAGAAAAAGCCGAGAAAACTCTGGGAAACGTTTTTTCCCTTAGCCTGATCCTCAGCATAATTATTGCTATTCCCTACCTTCTTTTCCTGGATACAATTCTGGAAATCTTCGGTGCAACTCCAGGCATCATGCCCTATGCCAGGGAATACCTTGAATACATAATTTTAGGAGCGGTTTTCTTTGTCTTCGGAGTGGCTGTTCAGAATATTGTCAGAGCCGAAGGAAATGCCCGCCTTGCAATGAATGTAATGCTTATAGGAGCGGGCCTCAATATTATCCTTGACCCTGTCTTTATGTTCGGCTTAGATATGGGTGTGAAGGGAGCTGCAATTGCAACCGTACTGTCTCAGGTAGTGAGCTCTATCTGGCTGCTTCAGTACTGCCTTAAAGGAAAAGGAGCTGTGCATTTTAAATCCAGATACCTGAAACCTGACATTAAAATTATAAAAGATATCGGGTCCATAGGAGTCGGCTCTTTTGTCATGCAGATATCGAGCAGTATTATGATGATCTTCGTATACAACGCCCTTGCAACCTATGGAGGAGATGTTGCAGTCGCTGTTTTTGGCGTAATAATCAAGGTCAATTCCTTCATCTTCCTGCCGCTTCTTGGCATGTCCTTTGGCCTGCAGCCAATCGTAGGGTATAATTACGGAGCAAAGCAGTTTGGAAGGATAGCTAGAGCCATAAAACTGACTCTTATGGCAACCACGGCATTTGGGACATTTGGCCTGCTTGTCATTTATTTCTTCACGGAACAGATTCTCGGGCTTTTCAGTGCAGATCCGCAGTACCTCGATGTCGGGACACACGCTGTAAAGATCATGCTTCTCGGGATGCCTCTGGTAGGATTGAACGTGGTCTCTATGACGGTTTTCCAGGCGCTTGGAAAAGCCAGACCGTCTTTCCTCCTCTCTCTCAGCAGGCAGATTCTTTTCCTGATCCCGCTTGTTGTCATCCTTCCTGGCTTTTACGAGCTGGACGGAGTCTGGGCAGCTTACCCGATCTCGGATGTTCTGTCGTTTTTGCTCTCAGGATACCTGCTGCTCAGAATATACAGGATTTTTAAAGAACATCCGGGCTCTCCGGGAATTACCGCTGCTAAAGAACTGGCAGTTTCCAGAGGGGTTGAATCAAGTCTGGATCGCTGAAAAAGATAAACCGTGAAAGAAGGAAAGGTTTCTGCCTTTTCCTTCCTCTTCTTTCCCTCTTATTTTTTCAGGCACAGCTAAAGAATCTCCGCCTTCATGGAACAATGTTCAGAATCACTGTTTCAAAAGCAGTTTGAACCTGAGTTACATACTTTTTTACATCAATCAAATTGAGGTGACACGAATGAACTGCAGCGAATTGAAAGAGGGTCAGGTTCTTGTCTGTGAAGGGTGCGGGTTTGAGCTCAAAGTTGTAAATGCATGTGGGGAAGCCTGCTGTTCGACCGATGCCTGCTGTATCGGCAACATAACATGTTGCGGGGAGCCGATGAAAATAAAACAATAATCAGAGAAATAGAGAAAAAAGAAATTGCAGGGATTTTGGAAGAAATTAACTGGAAAAATTTGAGTGATAAGAATTATTGGACGAAATTAAGTTAAGAAATTGAGTATAAGAATTGAGTATAAGAAACTGAGTACAAAAAATTGAGCCAGAGTTTGGATCAAACTAAAATATTAAGGCTTTTCTGAAGCCTGAATCTTAAAATTCCTTTTACCTGCTGTTTCTTTTTCTTTTTCCTTTTTCGAGAATACCTGCATCAATGTAATTGCTGCATAAGAACTGAAAAACCAGGCAATAAGTGCGATCTCCAGGGATAAACCCCAGAGATTCAGGTGTTCCATACAAAAAGTAGCCGTAAGCACGCAAACAGCACAGCCGATCATCCCTGCGCTGGCTCCGAGAGCAATATCCGATGCCTGTTCGGAACTCCCGAAGTGGCCTGCCATAATTACGGCTGCAGCCATTACAGCCGGAAATGCGGCAAAGACCCCTGCAAAGGATTTTGAGGGAAGGTGCTGAAGCAGGATGTAACAGGCAGCAACAGCCGTGCCCCCAAAAACAAACCTTATGCCGAGATCCCGAAGATCAAGTTCCATTAAAAATACTCCTGAATGAATCTGATTTTAGTTTGTCTGATTTTAGTTTTTCTAAATCTGGTTTTTCTAAACCTGGCTTTTCTAAATTTAGTTTGTCTGATTTTTTTCTTTTATCCGTTAACGTTTTTTTTCCGGCATTCGGTTTGATTTTGTTCAGAATCAGAACCATGTAAAATAAATAACCGGGGCGAGCACAGCCCAGAAGAGGAGAGAGAGGCTCAGGCCTGTTTTCCATCCGTATTTTAGTATTAAATAGCTGGCTGCGAGGGCACAGCATATATCTGCCGACATTCCCACAAGTGCCCCTCTGGAAAGCTGCTCGGAAACTGAAAGCAATTCACTACCTTCGTATTCCATGCTCAGGCCCGCAACCGCTGCAAGGTAAACCGCAGGAAAAGCCGCAAAAACGCCTCCAAGCCTGCCTCCGAAACTCCGGGCAACCAGCCTTGAAGCCACAACCGCAGTTCCGCCAAAAAGAAAACGGAGAATAATGGGAGAGATACCAGTAATGAGCATTAAGTCCCGACCTGTCACTGAAAAGTTATCTATTTATAACGGTGGATTTTAATCATCAAGCCTTAATTATCAAGCCTTAATTATCAAGCCTTAATTATCAAGCCTTAATTATCAAGCCTTAATTATCAAGCCTTAATCATCAAGCCCGTAATTTTCCCGGATTTCCGATTCCTTCAATACCCTGAGACCGAGCTTCTCAAGAATTTCAGAGATCTTTTTCCTGTCTTCGCTTTTCATGGATTTCCTATCAAAATAAGCAAATTCGGCACCGGATTTTTCAACAGCCTGCCTTACAAGGGCTTCGTCCACGAATTCTAACTGGTATTTTGGGAAATTGTGCCCGAAAGAAATTTTTGTTTCAAGCAAAAGCCCGGTCTGGCGCATGGCATAATGCCCTCCCCCGAACCCAACTGCGACAGGAACTTTTTCAAGGGAAACTGCAAGTATGGATTTTGCTGCCACCTCTCCTGCGTCAGGGTCTTCCCACTGCTTCTCAGTGCTGCCTATCTCGGCATAAATTGATGGGACAGAGAGTTCTGTCGGGCCGTGGTGGGTCACTTCAAGGGTTACATCATACTTCAGCCCTTTCTCTCCTGCAAGCTTTTTCATCCCGCTCAGGATCGACTTCATAGCAGCAGGTGAAGAGACTGCAAGCTCTTTAGGGTGACCCCCAAGCCTTGCTTCTCCTGAAGGGTTTCCTGTGCAGTGTACGGTGAGAGAATTAATTTCTTCTTTGCTCCTGTGCTTGGAGGCAAAAATTATCAGGGAAGCCGGCAGACCTGCAGCTTCAAGCTTTCTGTCAAGCCCGTCCTGAAATACATGAATCTCTTCTATGTCCACAAGTCTGAATTTTCCGTCTATTGATTCTCTGGCTGCCGAAAATCTGGACTCCGGCGGTAGTTCCAGGTTTTTCCATTCGGTCAGGTTCAAAAGGTGATTTTTGATGTTCTGGCTGGCAAGGTCTGGGGCAGAACAGATTATGGTGATTTTTGAATTATTAACATTTTCTGGGATTATATCTGTCATTGTCGGATCAGTCCGGTTCCTTCTGAATTTATTCTGTATCAAATTATTCTGTATCTATTCTGGATTTTTGTTCAGAAACAATTGCCTTTAGAATTCGTAAAGATAGATAAAGCCAACCCTGAAGTTTCACGAGCGTATCTCCAGTTCTGCTCCACAGCGTTTGCAGAATTTCGCATCACTTTCATGCCCTTCAAAACTGCAGTTCTGGCACACCCTTCCTTTGGTGTACCTGCTTGCATAAGAAATCTCGGACGTGATGATACCTGTCGGGACTGCTATGATGCTGTAACCTGTTATCATAACAACAGAAGCAACCGCCTGCCCGAGACCTGTTTCGGGGACTATATCTCCGTATCCCACTGTTGTAAGAGTTATTATTGCCCAGTAAACGCTCGTTGGTATGCTTGTAAACCCATTCTTTCCGCCTTCGATAACGTACATCAGGGAACCAAGTATTATCACCAGATTCAAAACAGTAAAAAGGAACAGGGTTATTTTTCTCCGGCTTGCGCGTAAGGCTCTTATCAATAAGTCAGCTTCTCCGAGGTACTGAACAAGTTTGAGCACCCTGAAAATCCTGAGCAGCCGTAAACTCCGGATTACCAGAAGGTATTCGCTTCCTGGCAAAAGCAGGCTGAAATACGCCGGGAGGATTGCTATCAGGTCTATTATCCCAAAAAAACTTGTGGCGTACCGCACCGGCCTGCCGACACAGACCAGGCGCAGAAGATATTCCACGGTAAACATTATTGTGAAAATCCATTCAAGGGAATAGAAAAAATCGCCATAGGACGCCGCAATCTCCTTTACACTATCCAGCATGACAACAATGACGCTGAGCAGGATGGTAACTATCAGGATTTCGTCAAATCTCTTTCCTGCAGGTGTGTCTGCTTCAAATATTATCGTATATAGCGTATTTCTCCAGTCATCATCAGGCGGCTTATTTTGTGGGCTTTTTTTCACTGATCCAGCCATGTTAACATCCACGCAGCAGGAATTTGATACGCAATTCAGGTTTTTGAATATACATTTATAAAGTAATTACCTTTGTGAAATCATCTTCTCTAAAATGATTACGCTCACATATGTTTCGAAGAGTAATAAGTATTTCTTAAAGTGGCTTCAGTGCTTGTTATTTGCATTGAAAAGGAATGGTTCAGGAAAGCTATTATGCCCGGTTCACAGGGCAGCTGAGTGCCGCAAAAATAAGGAGGAAATTCGTTTTTGCAGGGCCTGCTTTCTGACAGGCAGAGCCCTGCTTTTCTCGTGAAAAAAAGAAAACGGTTTTTAAAAGTTGCCGTTATCGAGCTCAGCCAATGTGGATGTAGTTGTCCACAAGCTTCCTGATCTCTTCATTCTTGCCGTAGAGTTTCTCGCTCAGCTGGTAGTCGTTGTAGGATTCAAGGTTGCTGATAATTCCGTCAAGCATACCCTCGGTAAAGACATCATACTGCATGAAGATATCTTTCTGTTTCTTAAGAGCCTGGGCGGACTCGTAGCAGGAAGCAGGCAGGTGCTCAAGCTGGGCAAGCCTGTCTTTGTGCTCTTCTTTGAAGATGTTCACGTTGATGTAGAGCTTATCTGCTAGCTCAAGGGAGTTGTCCATCTGGAGCCCGTGGCGGGTACCTACACAGAGACCGGTGAGGAGGAGGTAGATGTCAGCAGAACCGTCTGCAGCACGGAACTCATAAGTCTGTTTGTAGTAGTGTTCTTTGAGTTCTTCGCTGTAGTTCGGGTTTGCAATGGTGATCATCTTGCTGGCTTCTCCGGACCAGCCGAGAGGCACACGGATAAGTGCGGAACGGTTCCTGTCTCCCCAGCAGATGTTGGTTGGTGCTTCCTGGTGAGGCACAAGGCGCAGGTAGGATGTAGGAATTGTGTTTCCAAAAGCAGTGATTGAACCGGCAATGTCAAGGCATCCAACGATAGCTTTCTTTGCGGCATCTGTGAGCTTTCCGCCGTTTTCGACTGTTGCGGTCTTGCCGTCTTTCAGGAGCTTCATGTGGATGTGGAGCCCGCTTCCTGCCTTTCCGACAGTGATCTTGGGGGCGTAGCTGACTGAAACACCGTACTGAGCTGCAAGCATCCTGAGGATCCATTTTCCGATGAGCAGGCGGTCAGCAGCGTCTTCGAGGCTTGTTGTTTCAAACTCGATTTCATTCTGCTCATAGTAATACTTGTCATCGGTAAAGTTTCCGACTTCGGAGTGTCCGTATTTGATTGTTCCGCCGGCTTCGGCAATTGCGAGCATGGCATCTTTCCTGAGCTGGTCGAACTTGGTGAAGGGACCTGCCTCGTGGTATCCTCTCTGGTCAATTGCAGGAAAGTCGGTGTCAATCATTTCTTTGTCGCTGATGATGTAGTATTCGAGTTCAGCCATTGCGTTTAACTCGTACCCGGTCTCTTCCTTCAGAACAGCATGAGCTTTCTTCATGATGTTTTCAGCAGAGCTTGCAAGAGGGTTTCCGTCCTTGTCGAAGTAGGAACAGAGAAGGTCAAGGGTCGGGATTTCCTCAAACGGGTTTACAAAAGCAGTGCGGTATTTCGGGACAACATAAAGGTCGCTTGAGTCGGCTTCTATGTATTTGAAAAGGCTTGAGCCGTCCACTCTTTCTCCGGTAGAAAGCACATTGTCGAGGTGTTCCTCGTTCCTGATGATGAAGCTGAGGGCTTTGAGCCTGCCATCTCCGCCAACGTAGCGGAAGGTCAGCATCTTAATACCGTTATCTTTGACGAATTTGATGATGTCATCTTTGGTGAATTCACTTGCTGGCTTTTTAAGGTACTGTACCAGTCTGTTTGGATTCAGTTCTACTGATGATGTTTTCATAAATATCCCTTCTTTATGGTTGTATATTCGAGTATCAAAGCCTCAATTCAATACTGAATATTTCAGGCTCCAGTGTACCCACATTAATCATAAATTTGTGAATTATGGCCTGCTAGGAAGAAGATAACTTACTGCTGTCTATATAAGCTTTTCTTTCCCCCCGGTTTTTCTGAAAAGCTGCGTCCTGAAAAAAGGCATTAATAGACTGTATGTTTCCTGTTTCTCCATACATTATCTTTTTTAGAAAATTGCCTGTGCATGCATCAGACGGTCACAGCTAATACATATATTGGACGAATACATATAGACTGATTATAAAAGCTGTCGGATGAAAAAGCTATATTCAGGCCTTTAATTCATTCATGCTTATTTAGCCGGCACTGTAACGGGGATGAAAAATATGAAAAATTATAATATTCCGGAAATAGCCCGGAACGTATTCTGGGTTGGGGCAAAGGACTGGAACCGCAGGATGTTTGACGCTCTGATTCCTCTGCCTCAGGGGACAAGCTATAACGCTTACCTTGTAAAAGGAGAAAAGAAAACAGCCCTCATAGATACCGTAAACCCGGGATTTGAAGAGGAGTTCGAACAAAAAATAAACCTTGTTTCCGACCTGGAAAAGCTTGACTACCTGGTCATGAACCATGCCGAGCCTGACCATTCCAGTGCGATTCGTTATATTATGGATAAGGCTCCTGACTCCATACTTGTCGCGACTGAAAGGGGAATAAAGATGGCAGGCCTTTATCATGAGCTTCCTGAAGATCGCATAAAGGTTGTTGCCGAAGGGGACAGCATTGACCTGGGCGGGAAGACTCTCCGCTTCATAGAAGCGCCCTGGCTCCACTGGCCGGAAACCATGTTTACATATCTGCCGGAAGAAAGAGTACTTTTCCCATGTGACTTTTTCGGAGCTCATACTGCCCAGGGAGTTTATGACGACGACCTGGAAGACCTTATCCCCCTGGCAAAACGCTATTACGGGGAAATAATGATGCCCTTCAATAAAATGGGGGCAAAGGCTCTTGAAAAAATAAAGGACCTCGAGATTGACATTATAGCTCCAAGCCACGGGCCGATATATAAGAATCCAGAGAGGATACTTGAGCCCTACAGAAAATGGACTGCTGGAGAAACTGAAAATAAAGCCCTTGTTGTCTACATAAGCATGTGGGGCTCAACAAAAGAGATGGTAAATGCAATTGCAGAAACTCTTCTTAAAGAAGGAGTTGATGTAAGGATGTATGACCTTGCGGCCTCAGACCTGGGGGATGTTGCCAGAGAGCTTGTAGACTCAAGAGCCATTATACTGGGGACTCCTACAGTGCTTGCAGGAATGCACCCGCTTGCCCTGTACGGTGCTTACCTGGTAAAAGCGCTCAAACCTCCGGCTAAATACGGAGTTGTCCTGGGGTCATTCGGCTGGGGAGGAGGAGCATTGAGACAGGCAGGAGATATCCTGACCCCTTCGAGTATGGAAGTTGTTGGTACGCACCAGGTTAAGGGCAGGGCGAAAGAGGAAGACCTAAAGAAAATAGAAGAGATAGGCAGGCAACTTGCTCAAAAAATGAAAGCTTAAAAGTATACTTTTAAGACTGTACAGACCTGACATTCCTGCGAAACTGCATGAGAAAACAGCGCTGAGAGCTCCGGTATTACCGGGTGTCATTTTGCCTAAAAACAGCAATTTTAATTTTTCGGGAATATCTTCAAGTGTCAGTAATGTGACGTATTAAACTCGGCTCCAGAAAGCCTCCCTAAAGACACAATGCTCTCAGCCCGTGCATTTTCCTGGAATAAATTAAAAATATGTTTTTCCTCTCAAAACCAGTTCTCTAAACGTTTTTTTCTGTGATGTAAGCAGGGAGCTTATTATGGAAGAAAAATCCGATTTAAAAAGAGACCTGAGTTTGGTTGAGATTACTCTAACCGGAATTGGCAATATTCTCGGAGCCGGAATTTACGTGCTTATGGGAAAAGCTGCCGGTCTTGCGGGCAATTTTGTCTGGTTCTCTTTTCTGTTTGCTGGTGTCACTGCCGCACTTTCCGCTTTCAGCTACATGGAACTATCATCCATGTATCCGCGGGCGGGAGCAGAGTATGAGTTTGTAAAAAGAGCTTTTGGAGAACGCACAGGACTTTTTGCCGGGCTCCTTGTGGTCTATTATGTGATAATCACAAGTTCTGCTGTTGCTCTCGGGTTTGGGAGGTATTTCAGCAGCCTTTTCGGAGCTAGCAGTCTGGTCGGGGTAGCTGGCCTTTTTCTTTTCCTCAGCCTTGTCATGGTCTACGGTGTCAAGGAATCTGCCCGGCTGGCTGTTTTTATCAGCCTGATAGAACTTACCGGTCTTCTGGTGATTGTTTATGCAGGGTTCCCTTATATCGGGACAGTAAATTATTTTGAGGCTCCGGACCTCGCAGGGCTGTTTGAAGCTTCTGCCCTGATTTTTTTTGCATTTCTCGGTTTTGAGGATATCGTCAGGCTGTCCCAGGAAACAAAAAATGCAGAGAAAACAACCCCAAGAGCCCTGATTATCGCGATATCAGTTACGGTTTTCCTCTATGTCTGTGTGGCCATAGCTTCCGTAAGTGTCCTCGATTTCCGCGTGTTAGGGCTCTCGGAAGTGCCGCTTGCGGATGTCGCGGCTGTAGCTTTCGGAAATGACGCTTTTGTCCTTCTGTCCTGGATAGCTCTTTTTTCCACAATGAATACCGTACTTGTGGTCATGCTCGGAGGGTCAAGGATTGTCTACGGGATGGCAGATGCAGGATCTTTTCCCAGAGCCCTTGCACGCGTACATCCCCGCTTCAGAACCCCCTGGGCCGCAATTTTCGGAATTGCCTTTATCTCGGGTTTTTTTGTCCTTCTGGGAGACATAACAACCGTAGCAAATATTGCTAATTTTATGATCTTCATAGTCTTTTTTATGGTTAATGTCTCCCTGATAAAACTCCGTTATGCAGAGCCGGAAAGACATCGTCCTTTCAGGGTCCCTGTCAGCATAGGGCGTTTGCCGCTCTTCCCATCACTCGGCGCATTATCTGCTGTTTTTCTTTTTTCTCAGATCAGCCTCGAGATCATGGCTTATGGTTTTTTCCTTATAGTAATAGGGTTCATAATTGTCCTGATAAGAACCCGAAAAATCCCTCCCTGACTCTGAAGCCGGGACTATGAGGGTTCGAATTGTTAAAATATGATCTTAATTTTAGTTTTTCTATTATTATCGTAATTTTAGTTTTCCCATTATTATCGTAATTTTAATTCTCTTATTCTTAATTCTGCATATTGATTCAAAATAATTCAAAAGTTTGCATGAACATCTATAAATAAAATAAATAGTAAACAGCGTTTTTTCTGGTTTTTTATTGTTTTTATGGCTTAATATTGCTCAAATATGGATTTATTCCTTTAAGCAGGCTTTATTTGCTCATTACTCTGTTAAAACCCTTTTTTACATGTTTAAACTGCAGGTCTATTTTCTCAGAAAAGATCAGCGTTTCTGAGAGGTTTTATGCCAATATATTTGCTTTAAATGCTTTTAATAGGATAATAAAGCTTATTTGTAGCTTTAATTAATTAATAAAACTTAATTACACTTTTCTACAAAATCTGACGATTTATATTGAATATTTTTAGATTTTAGATGTTTTTGAGTCTGTATATTCAACAAGAATTAGTTTTATATACCTAAAACCCTATTTGATTCGTTTTATTTCAGGGATTATCTATATTATTTATTATAAATCCCGTAACCAGAATGAATCCGTAATATACTAAAAATTTATAAACAGAACTGCCTAAATATAAATCATAATTATTGTCAGTTTTGCTTACAAGTTAATCAGGTTAAAAAGGGAGTAGATATGAGAAAAGAGCCTTATGATTTCCCGCTGGATGATTACATCTCAAGAGAGGAATTTAATAAAATCAAAAAATTCTCGCGGGATAAAGAAACACCGTTTTTGATCGTCGACCTTCAAAAGATCGAACGAAGCTACGACGAACTTGTAGAGCATATGCCTTTTGCAAAAATACATTATGCTGTTAAGGCGAATCCTTTAGATAAGGTAGTGCTTGCCCTGAAGAGAAAAGGTTCCAATTTTGATGTGGCGACCATTTACGAGCTTGACCAGTTGATAAGGCTCGGGGTGGAACCTGAGAGGATAAGTTACGGGAATACAATAAAAAAAGAAAAAGACATAGCTTATGCCTATGATAATGGAGTAAGGCTCTTTGTTACGGATTCCGAAAGTGATTTGAAAAAATTAGCCAGAAGAGCTCCAGGTTCCAGAGTCTTTTTCAGGATTCTTACGGAAAGTGATGGTGCTGACTGGCCCCTTTCCAGAAAATTCGGCTCCCATCCTGACCTGATATATAAATTGATTTTAAAAGCTGAAAAGCTCGGGCTTGAACCTTACGGTCTTTCCTTCCATGTAGGCTCCCAGCAGAGGGATATAGGACAGTGGGACAATGCAATTGCCAAGTGTAAATATCTCTTTGAGGCAGTAGCTGAAAAAGGAATCCATCTGAAAATGATCAACCTCGGTGGAGGCTTTCCTGCAAAATACCAGTCTCAGGCGCATGACCTTGAAACATATGCACATGAAATCCGCCGCTTTTTGCATGAAGACTTCGGGGAAGAGCTTCCTGAAATTCTTATCGAACCGGGCAGGTCTCTGGTTGCCGATGCGGGCATAATCGTAAGTGAAGTCATTATGATCGCAAAGAAGGCAAGGTTTAACCAGTACAAATGGGTTTACCTTGACATAGGAAAGTTTGGCGGCCTCATCGAAACCCTTGACGAATGCATCAAATATCCAATTTTCTGTGATAAAAAAGGATGTGCAGAAGAGGTTATACTTGCAGGCCCGACATGCGACAGCATGGATATTCTTTACGAGCACCATAAGTATTCTTTTCCCCACACCATGAGAGACGGCAACAGGGTGTATATTTTCACTACCGGAGCCTATACCCAGAGTTATAGCTCCATCTGTTTTAATGGCTTCCCGCCCCTGAAAGCCTATGTTATCTAAAGGGCATCTGCCCTTTTATTTCTATTTTGAAATAGCTATTCCTGTCTGAAATTTTTCCTTATTTTTACTACTATACTTCTTTTGAAGTATATTTATGTCCTGTTAAATGTTTTAAACCGAGCAAAATATATGTTGAGATAAAATCTTTAGATGGCAAATTATTTTTTGAATCGGTTATGATATATATTTTTATGCTGTTATAGAGTACGCACAGGTTGGGAGCAAACGCATTTTCTCTCAATCTTGCGGGGTTGGATCATCTTAGGGGTCTGGCTAAAAAGATCCCTATTCACTATGAATGGCATTTATCCTCAAATAAAGAAACAAAAAACAGACATGAAATTCTTCGACAACAGGCGCAAAAAATGAAAGTCAGAAGTACTTTCATGCCAGGAAAACCAGAAAACAAAAATCCGTATATTTTTTTCATTTTCACTTATATATCGGGCTTTTTACATTTTCGTTCTTAACTTTTTTCCTTCAACTTTTTTTAATAAAATAATAGAATATCCATTTCATTTATTCATTTTATTTTTTTGCTATTAAATATTTTTACCGGAAATAAATTTTTGATGGGATTAAAAAAATCTATCATCATGGATATTTTTAATCGGTGATGATATATATGTCTACATGATTATAAAACGGATGTAGATTGAGAGTAATAGGGTTTCCTCTCAATTTCGGGTTGGATCGCGGGTAGGGACCTCGAGAATAGGGACTCGACCCCTGCCCATCTGCTTCTAAATCAGTTATTTTCAAACTAATATTAAGCTTGATTATTACTTTTTTTATACTGTTCTGTTTTTGATAAGCTTTATGACAGCACATCATTTTAAAAATCTGTACTATTCTTTCAATTTTATATTTTATTAAGAAAAATATTTTAATATCATTGAAACTTTCAATTCTGGAAAAATCATTAAATTCAGATGAATTTTATGTTACTAACACTTTTTTGAATCGATTATGATATATATCTCGATAGCATTATGAAAAGTGCGTAGATTGAGAGTATAGGGTTTCCTCTCAATCTCGGGTTGGATCGCAGGTAGGGACCTCGAGAATAGGGACTCGACCCCTACCATCTACTTCTAAACTGAATAAAAATTAAACCTGATCTTAATTAATCTTCAATAAATCCCTGTATATAACTGCTAATTCTCGCTCTGATATAACTACTTCTAAATTAATTTTGAGGGAAACTTTCTGTTTTTTATAATGTCTTTATTTTAAATAAACCTTATGAGCGTTCCTAAATCTCTTACTTTATTCAATCAGTCTTCCCGCCAGTTATAATTTCCTTTTCAGCTGCTTCTTTGAAATCCTGCTATGTAAAATATGAAGCCAAAAACTATCAGGGAAGTCCTGAAAAGCGTATCACGGAAAATAATCAAAAAAGGATCATAGAAGATAATTCAAAATCAGATTATAATTCAAAACAGATAATAAAAGAAAAGTCAAAAAACGTATCATAAAAAAGTCAAAAACAGATCACAGAAGATGATTCAATAAGCATATTACAGAATATGGTTGGAGAACGGCAAAATCTAGCTGGAGAGGTAATGACTGTTTTGCCGTTCTATCCAGATACGACTTTTCACAACTATTTTAATGTTTCTTCAGTTTATTGCCTGAATAAAGGCTTTCAACAGGCAGATACAACTAAAGTATCTATAAGTCATGGGCGCATGGGATGGGAAGAAATGTGAAAAAAAGATTACAGGCGAGCCAGAAGTTTTCCCGCCTGTTCTGAGTTATTTATTGCTTTCTCTGTAGTTATTTATTGCCTTTCTGTAATTATTGATTATTTCTGCTTGCTGTCTTCCGACAGATTATACTTTTACGTTCTCTCTTGCCCATTCTGCACCGGCTTCGAGCATCTGCTGGTTAAAAGCGATAACTCTGGGTTTGCCTGCAAAGTTTTCGGCAAGAGCTCCTTTAAAGGCTTCTTCTTCAAGCCCTGTTGCGTTAAGGCCAAGCAATACGCCGAGCATGAACGAATTTGCAGCCCTTTCATCGCCCGCTTCTTTGGCTTTTTCGGTTGCAGGGACTGAAACAGCTTTTACACCTTCAGGGGTCTCGGCTTCCCCGATGGTTGAGTCATAAAGGATAAAGCCTCCTTTTCTTACAGCTCCTTCGAACCTTTCCAGAGAGGGGCGGTTCATGGCTATAAGGATGTCAGGTGTGTAAACCGTAGGAGAGCCTATGGGCTGTCCTGAAATCATCACCGAGCAATTTGAAGTCCCTCCGCGCTGTTCCGGTCCGTAGGACGGGAACCAGGAAGCGTTGAGGTTTGCTTTAACCCCTGCCTGCGCAAGGACAATGCCCATACTCAGGACCCCCTGCCCTCCGAAACCTGCAATCTTGGTCTGGATAGGGGCAAAGTCAGCTCTGACAGGTTTTTCTCCGGCATCCGCTTCAATTCCGTAAAGCTTCTCAAGGGATTCGGTTGTGAAATCGCTGACCCCGCGGTAAAGAGGTTCGGTTGATTCGAAATCGTCCCTGAAATTCCTGAGAGGGAATTCCTTTTCCATCTCTTCGTTTATGAAACTGACAGCCTGCTCTGCGTCCATCCTGAGGTTGGTAGGGCAGGCTGCAAGGACTTCTACAAAAGCATAGCCTTTGCCATCGCGCTGGACTTCAAGCGCTTTTCTAATGGCTTTTCTTGCTTTTCTAATGTGGGAGATATCCGAGACCGAAACTCTTTCAATAAAAACCGGAGCCTTCAGGTTGTCCAGAAGCTCGCACATATGAAGGGGATAACCTGCAAATCTGGGATCGCGGCCTTCAGGGGTTGTTGTTGTCTTTTCCCCTATCAGGGTCGTGGGAGCCATCTGTCCGCCCGTCATGCCGTAAACGGTATTGTTTACGAAAAAGACTGCAATCTTTTCTCCCCTGTTTGCTGCCTGCAAGGTCTCGTTAAGTCCGATTGAAGCAAGGTCCCCGTCACCCTGGTAGGATATAACCACAGCATTCTCTTCAGCCCTTGAGACGCCTGTACCAACTGCAGGGGCACGCCCGTGGGCTACCTGGATGTTGCCGGTATCAAAGTAATAATAAGCAAAGACCGCACAGCCCACAGGGCTTATCATAACTGTCCTGTCCTGTATCCCGAGGTCGTCAATTGCCTCGGCAATGAGCTTATGCAAAACCCCGTGACCGCAGCCAGGGCAATAGTGGGTGGCTGTTGAGGCTGCCCCTCCTTTGCGGGGATAGTCCGAATACAGCGCATTTGGCTTCCTTATAACCTTTTCTCCGTTGATGATTTCTGCTGCCATTTTCATGCCTCCCCTGAAATCTTTCTTATCCTGTCCATGATCTGGTCGAGAGTGATAAGATTTCCTCCCATACGGTTTACCAGTTCAACAGGCCTTGAACAGCCGATAGCAAGCCTGATGTCGTCTATCATCTGCCCGTTGCTCATCTCCACTGAGATAAAAGAGCACCCTTTATCCGCGAGGGCTTTCAACTGCGCCTCCGGGAAGGGGAAAAGTGTCTTTGGCCTGAAAAGTCCGACTCTGATTCCTTCCTGCCTTGCAAGGTCAACCGCCGACCTGCAGATCCTGCTGCTTATCCCGTAAGAAACAAGCACTATTGAGGCATCTCCGGTCATGTATTCTTCGTAATCTACCTCATTCTGTTTTATCAGCTCGTACTTTGCCTGAAGCCTCTCATTGAAGGCTCCGAGTTCATTAAAGTCCAGGAAGATTGAGGTTATCAGGTTAGGTCTTGTTTCGGCTGTGCCGTTAACTGCCCAGCTTGTGTCGATTTCCGGGTTGAGTGCTTTCTTCGGGAACTCAAGAGACTCGATCATCTGCCCGAGAACTCCGTCAGCGAGTACAACTGCAGGGTTCCTGTATTTGAAAGCAAGTTCGAAGGCTTTCATGGTAAAGTCGCACATCTCCTGCACGGAATTGGGGGCAAGTACGATGTTTTTGTAGTTCCCGTGCCCCCCGCCTTTCACGACCTGGTTGTAATCTGCCTGTTCAGGTCCTATGTTTCCAAGCCCGGGACCTGCTCTCATAACATCTATAACCACGCAGGGAAGTTCTGCACCTGCCAGGTAAGAGATACCTTCCTGCATCAGGCTAATTCCCGGACCTGAAGAAGATGTCATTACCCTGTGGCCTGCTGAGGCTCCCCCGTAGACCATATTGATTGCAGCCTCCTCAGACTCTGCCTGCACGAATTTTCTTCCTATCATGGGGAAATATTTGGAAGCATCGTGCAGAATCTCACTTGCCGGAGTGATGGGGTATCCGAAGAAACAGTCGCATCCGGCATAAAGTGCACCAACAACTATTGCGGAGTTGCCTTTTATGAGTTGTGTTGCCATCTTTTTTCCTCCTTCTGCCTTATTCGGCTTCCTCCTTTTTCAGGGGAATATGGATTTCCAGTGCCAGGGGCTCGGGGCAGGTATAATAGCAGCTCGCACAGCCTGAGCAGCCTTCCCCTTTATACTCTATGTAATGGTAACCCCGCGCATTCAGGTTCTCACTCATGAAAAGTACGTCCTTGGGGCAGGCAAGAAGACAGCGCCCACATGCCTTGCACTCCAGAATATTGATAACAGGGTACGGTTCTTTCCGATCATTTTTTGCCATATAGAATCCTCACGCTATTCTTCCAGTCCCTGTTTTTCTCCGGCCGGTTTATATGGCAGACAGGAGAGCCTATCATTTTTAAGGGGCTTTCTGAATTCTTATATGCTCTTTAATTTTTCTTGAATTTTACTTATTAATAACAGCGATTTTGATTACAGTAAATTGAGAGTAAATCCGAATCCTTCTTTAAGCGAATTTTGAGAAAAAGTTTAAGGTACTTATCTCTTTCCTTTCTTTTTCCTTTTGCTAATTCAATCGGATTCACTGCTCAGAAAAATCTCTTACTGAGTCTGGTCTTTGTCCCTGATTTCAACCCTGCGGATTTTTCCGCTGATGGTCTTCGGAAGCTCTGGAACAAATTCCACTATCCTGGGATACTTATACGGAGCTGTAACGTTTTTGACATGGTTCTGCAGCTCTTTTTTAAGGGCATCACCTGGAGTATAATCTCTGGTGAGCACTATTGTCGCCTTAATGACCTGCCCTCTTACAGGGTCCGGGACTCCCGTGATTGCACATTCGAGAACAGCAGGGTGCTGGATAAGGGCACTTTCCACTTCAAAGGGCCCAACTTTATATCCTGAGGTCTTGATTATATCATCAGCCCTTCCCACAAACCAGAAATACCCGTCCTCATCCATCCAGGCCATATCTCCTGTATGGTAATATCCATCATGCCAGGTTTCCTCTGTCTTTTTAGGGTCTTTTCCGTAGTGAGCAAAAAGCCCCACAGGCTTTCCTGCCATTGTATTGATTACGATTTCCCCTTCCTCTCCAACTTCACAGAGCCTTCCGTCCCTGTCCATAAGTTCGATCTTGTATCCGGGAACCGGCTTTCCGATAGATCCCGGTTTTGGCTCCATCCACGGGAAGGTAGCAATCGTAACAACTGTTTCGGTCTGCCCGAACCCTTCCATAAGCTTTATTCCTGTAAACTCAAGGAAACGGTTGAAGACCTCGGGGTTAAGGGGTTCGCCTGCAACTACCGCATATTTCAGGGTACTGAAATTATAGTGGGAAAGGTCTTCTTTTATCAGGAAACGATAAATTGTCGGAGGGGCGCAGAAGGTCGTAACCCCATACTTTGAGGCTTTTTCAAGCATGTGTTTTGCTTCAAACCTGTCATAATCATAGACAAAAACCCCACATCCGGCTATCCACTGCCCGTACAGTTTGCCCCACACACATTTTCCCCAGCCGCTGTCAGCAACAGTATAGTGCAGGCCGTTATCCTCAACTTTTTGCCAGTATTTTGCGGTCAGGATGTGCCCTAGAGGGTAGGTATTGTCGTGTTCTACCATTTTAGGGAAACCTGCTGTCCCTGAGGAGAAATAAACAAGGCAGATATCTTCATTCTTTGTTGCAGCCTCACCAGTAGGGCGTTCAAATTCCGGGGAAGCTTCCTCCAGCTCCTTTCTGAAATCAATCCAGCCTTCCCGGGCTTTACCTCCCACCATGGCTTTTTTGAGCGGGACGTCCCCGCATTCCATATGGGCTTCGTCGACCTGCTCAGGGACATCGTCCTCCGATATGCAGACAATCATCTTGAGCCCGGCTTTTTCTATTCTGTATACTATGTCCCGGGTTTTCAGCATATGAGTTGCAGGAACGGCAATAGCCCCTAGCTTGTGGAGACCCAGGATGCAGAACCAGAACTCGTAACGGCTCTTCAAGGTCAGCATTACATAGTCGCCTTTTCCGATGCCGTGTTTTACAAAGAAGTTTGCAGCCCTGTCACTGTAATATTTCATGTCTTTGAAAGTAAAGACCCTCTCCTCTCCATAGTCATCACACCATACCATGGCAATTTTCTCAGGAGAGTCTCTTGCGTAGGCATCAACAACGTCATAGGCGAAATTGAAATTTTCAGGGACCAGGATTTTGAAGTTTTCCTGGAAATCCTCATAGGATTCGAAATCGGTTCTGGAAACAAATTGGCTTAGCAAGGAAGTCATTCTGGACACCCGTTTTATTCTAATTTTTGAATGTTTTATATCTTTTAAAACTTCAGGAAGCTTTATTATTTGAAAAAGCTTTCAGAGCTTTTTCTGATTCCGAGTTTTATGCGCATTTTTCAGTTATTCCGGCTGGGTTAATCTGTCACATTCAATCCGGGTTACATAATTACTGCCAGGAACTTGGCGGTTTTTCCGTTCATGGCTTCCATGGCATGCTGATAGTTGGAATCGAAATAAATGGAATCTCCCTCATTGAGGATAATTTCGTTGTGATGGATGTAAACCTTCAGGCTTCCCTCGAGCACGTAGTTGAATTCCTGCCCTGGATGGGAATTGGTATCGGGTTTTGTTCCCTGAGGCTTGGGGTCGACTGTAACAATGAAAAACTCAGCTTTTTTATGAATGAATTTTTCAGCAAGGTTCTGGTACTTATACTGCTCTCTTCTTTCAACACTTACTCCTTTCCCACTCCTTGTAAGTGTGAAAACGTTCATGCGGGGCTCTTCCCCTGTCAGGAGAGTAGCCATGTCCACCTGCAACCTGTGTGCAATTTCAAAAAGAATGCTTGCCGGAATATCCTCTGTCCCGTTTTCATATTTCTCATAAATTTCCTTTGAAACCTGGAGGTATTCTGCCATTTTTTCAACAGAAATCTCTGACAGTTCCCGCAGTTCGCGGACGCGAGATGCTATTTCCTTTATTTTTTCCTGCATAATCAAACCTTCTCCAGAGGTATTTTTTTAAGAAACCTAACTCGAATATTTACTTAAAAACCTTTGTACTCAACCCGGGACTGCCTGAACCTGTTAGATAACAAAGTTTTTTCCAGAACCAATGCAAATTATCATAAATATACATTACCATTCAGGTGCCTTAACAAAATTTTCAATCCGGGAATATAATTTTAGTATGTAATACGATTTTAATACCTGCTACAAACTTAATATTACTGCAAACTTAATATTACTGCAAAATTAACATTGCTACAAAATCAACATTGCTTCAAACTTACATTATGCAAACTTACATTATGCAAACTTACATTATGCAAACTTACATTATGCAAACTTACATTATGCAAACTTAACATCTGCTGCAAATTTAACATTGATGCAAATCTAACTTGATAAGTGTAAATAACAGGTTTTATTTTACCTGTTATTTATCTTTATTTTTATCTGGTTTTATTTTTTATTCACTCTTATTTTTTATTGATTTTAATTTTAATTTCTTTTTTCTAATATTTCTTTAAACCAACAATTTTATATGCTTTACTTATAAAAACTTGTAAGTAAAATTCTGGACCTTTCCCGGGGCTGAAACAATGAACGCAAAAACTATAGAACGAACCTGTTTTTTACTGGCGATTTTAATTCTCATTTTAGTCCCGGATGTCGGAATGGCGTCAGAATTGCATGTTAAGGCAGGAGAATCCATCCAGGGGGTGGTAGATAAAGCACTTCCCGGGGATACTATTTTCATAGAACCTGGAGAATTTAATGAAAGTATCCTAATTAACAAGGAAAATTTAACAATAAAGTCGTCTTCAGGAAATCCTGATAATACAATTATCAAGGGAATAAATGCAGAAAGTTACGTTTTTGAGATAACTGCCATTGGCGTAAATATTAGCGGTTTTTCTATCACTGAAGGGAGATGTGGAGTCTTCCTAAACAGGGTTGACAACTGTACAGTAAATGATAACAAAATCTCAAACCTGGAAGCAGGAATATATCTTTTTGAATCCAGCAATAATCTGTTGAGCAATAATATGGTATATTCGAACCTGGACTGCGGCATCAAACTCTTAAGTTCTCCTGATAACGTAATATACAGAAATTATTTCAATAATACAAATAATGCCAGGGATAATAAGTTTAACACCTGGAACGACAGCAGAGGTAACTACTGGAGTGATTATGAAGGGTCGGACGAAAACGGAGACGGTATTGGGGATTCCGCATATGCTGTCAACCCTGAAGCCGGCAGCATGGATTACATGCCTTTAATGGAATATCTGCATTCTTCTCCGGTGCTGCCGACAGCACGTTTTACCTCAGATATAACAGAAGGATTTGCTCCCCTATCTGTCAGGTTTAAAGATTTCTCCGAAAATGCAACTTCCAGGCTGTGGATGTTTGGAGACGGGAATACTTCAGATAGTCCCAGTCCTTTGCACACTTTTTTTAATGAAGGAGAATATATTGTTTCTCTTATCGTAAGCAACGAAAATGACAGCGATTCAGCATCTGTAACTATAAGAGCCCTGAATGCTTCCAGACAATCCGACCCCGTACTTCCAGAAGCCAAACTTATTTCAAATGCAACAGGAGGTCGTGTCCCTCTTGTTATAAAATTTGTAGACCTTTCCAGAAATGCAGATTGCATTACATGGTCTTTTGGGGACGGAAAAAAATCCTGTTGCCCTGAACCCGAACACACCTTCTGCTGCCCAGGGAATTATACAGTTTCTCTTGTCGCTGGAAATGAAAACGGGACTTCCACCACATGTATAGCCATATCCGTCCTGAAAAATGAAACCGATATGAACACAAAAGAAAATCTCGAGGGTGAGGAAGCTTCCGGCACAGAAAACAAGGGTCTGATAGGCTGTATTACAAGATACATCGGCGGCACTTCTGATGAAGTCCAGGATGATAATGAAGTCCAGGATGAGAGTATTGATGCTGAAGCAACCGGAAACTCAGAACCTGAGAATGAAAGTAAGAGAATAATTCAAGGAATAATTCACAAAGGAGAACTTGAATCTATAAAAAGCTCAGTTGTCTCCACCAAAGATTCAGTTGTCTCTGCTGTCAGCTCAAAGGTTCATACGGAAACCGGGATTTCTCTGGAAAACGGAACCTTAAGGGTTCAAAAGAGCATTGAAGGCTTCATTGATAATCACGCACCAGAATCTTCAAAGAACTCCCTGCCTGAAATGAAGAAAAGAATCGCACCCTGGGTCCCTTCATTTCTGGGGCTTGCCGGGGTAGCTTTCATGGTTTCCATGCTGAAAAGAGGCAGAAGGTCACGAAAGTAACAAAAAAGTAAACCTGCCCGCATCAGAAAAGGAATAATATTGTCGAGAGCTGCTCACAATAAGGGCTACATAAATATTATCGAGAGCAGCTCACAATAAGGGCTACATAATTCTTCTCATGGTTCATGATTTCTTCCTGTGTAGCGTTTTCCAACCATTTTTTCCCACCATGGACCGCATGGTCTCCGCATATAAAGAACATAGTGCCTTTTTCTGCACTCTGGAAAATCATTTCTAAATTTTTGTCAATAGCTTTTGCAGCTTTTTTCATTTCTTTCCAGGTCTCTGCCCTGTGGGAATAGCGGTCAAGGGCTCTCAGGTGCACAGACAGGACATCGGGCTTTTCTTTCATAGCCTGAAGGGCGTATTCTGTTATCCTGCAGTCATAATCCAGTATGTCTTCGGAATTCGGGACCCCGTAAAAGTCTTTTATCCTTCCTCTGAAACTCTCCGCTCCTTCCGTTTCTATTACAGCGGCGGATTTCATGCCTGCCCTGCAAGCCCATTCCATAATACTTCTTAGCCTTGGATTTTCAGAGTTTTTTGCTCTTTCACTATAAATGTCAGCAGTCGAGTAAATATTATGTTCTTCCGGAAGATAGCCAGTAAAGATTGAAGCAATTGCAGGAGATGTAATAGTTGCCGGAGACCTGCATTTGAAAAGCAGTCCACTTTCCGTAATTTCATGCAGGTTTTTCATCACCGGTGAGAGGTGCCGGTAAATGGAATATCCAAGGCTGTCAACCACTATAATTACTGCCCTTTTACAGCCTCTTTCTTTTGCATAGTTTTCTACCTCAGGAATAGGACTCCCCGAAGGAGGAACCATGGGTATTTTTAACAATCTGGAAATCGTGGGCGCAATGTCAATGGTACTGCATTCTAAAGCTTTCATGGGTCTCCCTTATACTTATATTATCTGGCACAACTGTTTATATGTGTTTCCAGAGCTGCTCTGGTTTTATCTGTTCCGGATTAATGAAAAGTTATTAGCATTATTTTTGGATACCCGGAATAAATATACTCATTAATAAAGCAGTCCAGAAACATTCTGAACTGGAGAAAATGAGTTTGAGGGTCGAGAAATGAGTATAAAATATGAGGAACTTTCTGAAGAATTCCCTGAGGAAGGATTTTCTGAAAATGAATTCCTTGAAGAAGGTGAAGAGTTCTCAGAACTTATAAAATATACGATCCCCGGGTACATTTTAGGGCTTCTTGCAGGGGTTTTTCTGGATTTCCAGGGATATCAGCGGAGCCCTGTGGGGCAGTGGCTTGTCAGGACTCTAGCCGGAGAAGGGGAGAGCATTTTTGAGGGAATTTTTTCCATCCGCCAGCGCATCCGGCAGGCTGAAGGAAGTATGGCAGAAGCTTATGGCTGGGGAAAATTTTTTGGGATTGCTTTTCCCTGGATAATTGACCTTGGGAGCCGGCTAGCTGGGGTAGATGTTTACGGGGTTGAAGGTTTTTATATCCCGTATTTTTATGCACTCAGTGACCAGATCGGAGCCAATATTTCAGGTATGCTCTTCCTCAAACGTACTGAAGGATCATGGAAAGCCGGCTTTTCCAGGTATGTCCGTCATCCGGTAATGCTTGCTAGTCTTTTTATAATCATACTTGTCCCTCTCGGACTGCTTGGTGCAAGAATTCTGGGTTTCAGCCCTACAACTCAGACATTTACAGCCCTCGAGACCATTGCAGCAAACCTCTGCTGGGTCCCGCCGCTTGCTGGATGGCTAAATGAAAAGTACCGCTGAATTTAAAGAAAAAAAAGCAGTAGCGATCAAAAGTTATATATCTCTCGAATGACTACATATGTAGTATAAACACTGCATATAGCAAAAGTAGTGTCCAGCAAGGTATATCGAAAAAAACAAAATAACTTGATGAGGGTGTAAAAAATGAGGAAAACAATAACAGCAATTCTTATGGGCATACTGCTGATAGGCACTTTCGGAGCGTTTGCTGTCAGTGCAGTTGCTTCGGAAGATGCCGGAAAAGGATACGTTTCTGGACCCATGAACAGGTGGGCTGCCAGATATGCGGATTCAGGAGATGGTGCAGGGGACCACCCTTACTGTCCTTATTACGGGACAGGTGAAACCGCAGAACTTGAGGTCAAAACTGCAGACGAGGCTTATGAAATAGCAAAATCGGAAATCGATGACAGCATTTCCAGAGATGATATATATCAGAAGGGCCGCTGGTGGATTGTCTATTATGAAGATGAGGATGGAATCCGCACTCAGGCAAGGATCGATGCAGTAACAGGTGAAGTATTTACCGGATACAGCACCCCTTCAGGGGCTCAAATGGGCGGCAGGCACGGACGCGGTTCCGGGCATGGCAGAGGTCCGGGAAATTGTATGGGATATGGAAATTAAAATTGGTTTTAAACCGTATATAATTCCCCCTCTTTTTACTTGCTTCAATCAGCTAATTTTTCAGATTTAGTTTTTATATCAGGCTTTTTTTACCGGGTATTTTTTATATTTAAGGTTGGAATGAGTATTTAAAGGAAAAATAAATTCAATAATAAGCAGTGAATAAGAAAAAATAAAAAATTAAGTGAAAACAAATAAAATAAAAAAATCCAGTTTTTTCGAGGTGAAATGTTTGAACGGTATGGGGTACGGAATGTATGGCTCTTTCTGGGGTTTCTTCCTGAATCTTCTCATTATCCTGCTCATTGCAGGCGTAGCTGTGTTAATGCTTAATAGGTCCGGTTATATGGCTTCCAGGGATAATGAAAGGCTTGTTAAGATCGAAAAAGATATTGAAGATATTAAAAAAACAGTTGAGGATATAAAATCCAAACTGGAAGAAATCTAAAGTTAATATGCTCAAATTTGTCACACTTAAAATAACTTCCAGGAATACTTTAAGATCAGAAAACTATATTGATTTATGAGGGTGCACCAGGTGGAAAAATCACTTCAGCAAATAGTTGAAATTGGCGAAGCCCTCTCTCATCCTGTAAGGTTAAAACTTCTTTATCTTCTGGCTGAAAGAGAGCGGTATGTGTATGAACTCGCCAAAGATCTGGACCTCTCAAGACAGGTTGTAAACCTGCATTTGAAACGCCTGGAAAAAGCTGGATTTGTCGAGAGTGATCTAAGGCTTGAAGATGATGATATGAGGGCAAAGAAATTTTATCGGCTAAAAGAGTTTGAGGTTTCTCTGAGTATGGAAGATCTCGAAAAGATTTTTGAAAAGCATTCCTGAAAAATAGCCCATAACTTCAATCTTATTTTTGAGCCATTTAGATACCCGTAAAAGTATATTTCCAGATTTCTCATTCACCATTTATGCTCGGATACAGCAGGAAAAACTGTCTATAAAGTGTCTTTCTTCGTCCCAAATCTTTTGTATCCAGAATCAGAACTCCGGATAAACTGATATCTCCATATTTAATAATGTTTAAACAGGCATATATCACAGGATAACCAATCATTATTGGGGTTATCATGGCTACTGGAGTTATTAGGGGCGCGGAGCTTTCGCCATCGTATATTATTGAAGAGATTCTCGGTTTATATCAAAACATAGTGGTTCTGTCCAATGAAGAAATCGTTTATGGTTTATCGGACCGGAACAGGGAGCTTTTTCAGGAGCTTGAGTACCTGGTTAGCCTGGAAGTTGAAGATAGTGTGGTGCAGGATATACTACAAAAAAAAGAGCTGGAGCCAGCATTTACTGAAATTAAAAGATTCAGGAACCTTTATACCGTAAGACTTGAAACCGAGCATGCAAAAGAAATCCTGTCCAGCGATTCTCCCTGGGCTTCCCTTGAAATGTTCTCTTTTTACGGAAATTATCTCAAGCTTGTACGCACGGAGTATGAAGGTCTGAGGCTTTCTTCCGGAGATACTGTTTTTTTTCTTGGAAGCGGCCCGCTTCCTTTAACTCTGATTGTTTTTTTCAGGCTGTACGGAGTGAAAAGCACTGGAATCGAAAAAGACTCCTTCCGGGCAAATCTCTCAAAAAAAGTACTTGAAAAACTTGGGCTTTCCAGTGTAATCAAAATAGTAAACGGAAACCACTTTTCTCTAAGCAGGAAGGACTTAAGCTTAAGTCCGGATACAGGGGTAAAAGCCCTGATGATAGCTGCCCAGGCTGAACCGAAGAAAGAGATCTTCGAGCACCTTCTGGAAGTCATGCCGATAGGAGGTAGAATTTCGTGCAGGATTTATGAAAAAGGGCTCCGTAAATTATTGAGTGGAAACTGCCTGTTTGACCTGCCTGAAGGTTTCGTGGAGCAGGAAAGAGTACAACCCCAGCCCCCGGTCTATAACACAGTCATATTCTTTGAGAAAAAGAGGTAGGACTTAGCATCCATTTTTTTGCTGCCAAATTGTGTTTCTTGCAGCGATAGTAAATAATGCCGGATAGGAAGTTCCCCCATCCAGCTTTCTGAGCTTTACTCTTTTTTACCGGATCTGGATTCCGATTTCGAATCCTTCTTACGGAACCGGTGATTGATGCTGTCCGTTTGTAATGTTTGGTGCTTTTACATTAATCTGGTATTTTTCTTATCTTATGCTGCTGGTGTTGTTACACACGTTGACTACATTACTTTTCGTAATTGTACAGTTGCTGTTGCTTACTGTCAGGTTGACCCTGTAACTGCCCGGTTTACTATATACATGTATAGGGTTCTGTTCAGTTGAATTTGTCCCGTCTCCAAAGGTCCAGTACCATCTGGTTGCATCTTTTGACAGGTCCGTAAACTTCACTACAAGAATGAGATTGCTGGTGAAGTTTGCAGCAGGGCATTTTGGTACTGTAGGACATGTAGGACATGGGCATGTGGGACATGGCGGTTTTGGTACCGGGACAACACATACACAATGTCCAGTGGTAGAAACCGGAATATTGCGTGCAGGCGCCGTTGATATAACATTGTTATTTATCGTATTAATTATAGTGACCGTGTTACTGTTAAAGTTAGTCACGTGTGCCTCATTGCCTATTATTGAAATTGCAGCAGGATATTCTCCAACATTAATTGTGCCTATAATGTTGTTGTTTATCGTGTTAATCACAGTAACAGTATTGCTGTTAGCGTTACAAACAAATGCCTTATCTCCCGTGACTGCAATTCCGGTAGGATAGCTTCCAACGTTAATTGTGCCTATAATGTTGTTATTTATCGTGTTAATCACGGTAACAGTATTGCTGTTAGCATTAGTTACAAATGCTTTATCTCCTGCGACTGCAATTCCAGCAGGACGCTCGCCAACATTAATTGTAGCTGTTACGTTGTTATTTATTGTGTTAATTACAGTAACAGTATTGTTGTTAATATTGGTCACAAGCGCCTTTTCTCCTGCAACTGCAATAGCACCAGGTTTTTCTCCAACGTTAATTGTACCTATAACATTGTTGTTTATTGTGTTAATTACAGTGACCGTATTACTATTTACATTGGTCACATATGCATTTTCTCCTGCAAATGCAATTCCAGAAGGATAATTTCCAACATTGATTGTTGCTTCAACACTGTTGTTTATTGTATTGATTACTGAGACCGTATTGTTGTTAATGTTAGTTACATATGCACGTGTCCCATCTGGACCGACCGCAATTCCTCCGGTATCAGGGCCTACATCCAGTGTAGATGTAGTATTTGTTTCTTCGTCAATTATAGCGACAGTACCGTTAGTTTCGATTAATGGTGATACGATTTCCGGTGCTGTAAAATCCTCCTCAGGTACTGTTATAGCCTCCTCCGGTACTGTTACACTATCTTCTGATACTACTACATCCTCCTGTGGTATTGTTTCAACAGGTACTATTATTTCTCCAGTGGGCGTCACTTCTTCTGTTGGTGTCACTTCTTCTGTTGGTGTTACTTCTTCTGTTGGTGTTACTTCTTCTGTTGGTGTTACTTCTTCTGTTGGTGTCACTTCTTCTGTTGGTGTCACTTCTTCAGGAGGTGTCGCTTCTTCAGGAGGTGTTACTTCTTCAGGAGGTGTTACTTCTTCTGTTGGTGTTACTTCTTCTGTTGGTGTCACTTCTTCGGGAGGTGTCACTTCTTCAGGAGGTGTCGCTTCTTCTGTTGGTGTTACTTCTTCAGGAGGCGTCACTTCTTCGGGAGGTGTCACTTCTTCTGTAACGTTAGCGTCTGGTTCTGTCGGTAATAACGTTTCCCCGTTCTGTGCGCTAACTGATGCAACAGTTATTGATATTAAAAAGATAGACATCATGAAAATGCTTAATATCTTGTGCATACTGTCAGACTTTTGTTTCCCCATTAGTTATACACTCCAGATTTTGCTAAATTTGATACAATTTGACCTGGTTCTTTGATTCACTTTTAGCATATATGCTGATTGAGTTATATTACCAGTTTAATTCTCGCCATTATTCTCAGGGGAGAATATTTAGGTAAAACCTATTTTTGCTTGGAGCGAAAACGGCTCAAATTGCATCTACAAAGTATTAATTTTCGGAGAATATAATAATGAAAGAACTATAATTCAGAAGTCAATATAAATAAAAACCGGAAATTCTTTAGTCGTATGCTGTGAATATCTTTCAAGCAGTAGCATTCTTGATTGATTCTACTTGTATATTTATGAACTAATAAAAATACTAACCTCCTTTTCTATCAACGATAAATTAGAGATTTATACAGCATGGAATTACAGATAGTAGAAAAACTGACAAAAACATCTTATAGCTCTATGTTTGTTATAAAAATTGGTTTTATTAAAGTATGACCTAAAATATGACTTGAAAACTCAGTAAATTTTTTATACACGTCATCTCATGTATTAGTATGAAATATATACACGGTTTTTATTGGGTTATGCCTATAGTTTTCTTTCTTACAATATTCTGGATCTTCAAGAAGATTCTAAGTTCTATTAAGTTTCGAAAATCTAATGTCAAATTGCGCACAGCCGCCCTACCCTGAAGATTCCAAAAAAGAAACTGCTCCAGAAATTTGGAGCGCTGTTCCAGATAAGTAACCTGAGACAATAAATGAATTGAAACAATAAACGAATTATCTCTCTCTGATCCGGACTTGGACCTCAGTCATCAGTTCTTCTTCCGGGACTTCAGCAGGGTCATTGAAATAAAGTTCCCTGCTCGGCATCATTGTCTCCAGATTGTTTTCTTCTGCATAGGAAAAAATCTTTTTATAAGCTGCTTCAACCCCGGGGTATGGGCCCCTGTAAATAACGGAAACTGCTCTTACAGCAGGCAGTGTCTTTATTTCCATTATGGGATCTTCCACTGAGAGCCTTCCTGAAACCGGAAGTGCAATCTCTATATCCGCACCTGTTTCTTTGTATTCCTCGTCGTGGCAAAGGAACATAATAGGACCTGTAGTTTTTACACGGTTACGCTGGTTTTCAGGGCTGCTAACACATACACAGATTTCGCCAATTAGTTTTCCTATAGTTTCTACAAAGTTCCCTTTTTCACGTTTGCTCAATACTCGCAGCTCAGGAATCTCTTTAATAACGGGTTCTGTAATTGACATTTTGAATATCTCCTTAACTTTTCCATTCTGTCTGCAGGCGCCCTGCAAAATGCCCTCGATCCTCTGCAGCTTTCCTGCCTCCAGCCGGACTTCCTCAAGCCTCTTCCTGAAACAGGTCTCAATAAATTCATTATTTCCTTTGCTTTCTGCGTCCAGAAGCATGGAAATTTCCTCAAGGGAAAATCCCAGGAAAGTAAAGGTCTTGATTTTCATTCCCAGCTCGATCTGGGGAACCGTATAGTAACGGTAGCCTGTAAAAGAGTCTTTTACTTCCGGAACAAGCAGCTCTTTACTATCATAGAGCCTGAGAGCTTTCTGGGAGAGACGGGTCATAAGGGAAAATTTTCCGATTGGGATCTGATCGACTGGCATCTTGCTCAACCCGTTAATTGTCCTGAAATTAGATAAACTGCCTTACTTTTCCCCGGGGAAAGGTTTGAGTTTAAGAATAAATGTGTATTTAACATCCTCGTTTTTGAGAATTTTGATTTGATTAAAAAATAATAATTCTACAGTGTTAGATTCAAGGACGTGATCATATTGTAATTACAATTCTATATTTATCCTTCATATTTAATTAGTTATAAATGTAAAAAGCAGTTAGTATTTTTTAATAGGACGAAACCGCAAACAAAAAGGAGTATCTCAAACTGGACAAATAATATGATCTATTTTTTTTGTAAGATTTAACCAATAGCTCACGGACACGGCAAACTTATGGAGTAACTAAATGTCAAAAATAATACCGAAGAAGGTAAATAAAAGGGATAGATTAGATCTAATCATTTCAACTTTAACAGCCCCTCTTTTATTTATAATTATATTTTCCTCTATTGTTTTGATAGCTGTTGCACAAATTGATGGCGTAGAAGAGTATACAACCGACACAGAATACGCTCCAGATGCTGAGTTTTCTGCAGATGTAATCTGGGGATATGCACCTTTGACTGTAAAGTTTACTGACGAAAGTACAGGAAATCCTACTGAATGGAAATGGAACTTTGGCGATGGATCTCCGATAATAGATGGTACTACTTCTGATTATCAGAATCCGACTCATACCTATGAAAAAGCTGGAGTATATGAGGTAAAAGAGACAGCCATCAACTCGGCAGGTAGAAACACAGAGATAAAACCACATTATATCACTGTAAAGTCTCCTGAGGAGATCGACGATTCTGATTATTCTGGATTCCAAACCTCAGAAGAAGAACCTGATGCTGAATTCTCTGCAGATATAACCTCGGGATATGCACCTTTGACTGTAAAGTTTACTGATGAAAGTACAGGGCACCCCACTGAGTAGAAATGGAACTTTGGCGATGGATCTCCGATAATAGATGGTACTACTTCTGATTATCAGAACCCGACATATACCTATGAAAAAGCTGGAGTATATGAGGTAAAAGAGACAGCCATCAACTTGGCAGGTAGAAACACAGAGACAAAATCACATTATATCACTGTTGTATCTCCTTATGATCCAGATCCCCAATCTCCAGAATATGCTCCAGATGCTGAGTTTTCTGCAGATGTAACCTCTGGATATGTACCTTTGACTGTAAAGTTTACCGACGAAAGTACAGGGAATCCCACCGAATGGAAATGGAATTTTGGAGACGGCTCTGATATAATAGATGGAACTACTTCAGATTATCAAAATCCGACTCACACATATAAAAAAGCTGGAATTTATGAAGTAAAAGAAACAGCAATTAATTCTGCAGGTAGAAACACAGAGATAAAAACAGGGTATATCACTGTAAAATCTCTTGAGCAAATCTCCGAGAAAGAACCTGACGCTGAATTTTCTGTAGATGTAACCTCTGGATATGCTCCTTTAACTGTAAAGTTTACCGACAAAAGTTCAGGGAATCCCACTGAATGGAAATGGAACTTTGGCGATGGATCTCCGATAATCGATGGATTTACCTTAACTTATCAGAATCCGACCCATACCTATGAAAAAGCTGGAGTGTATGAGGTTAAAGAGACAGCAATTAATTCAGCAGGTAGAAATACAGAGATAAAAGCAGGATATATTACTGTAAAACCTTCTGATGATTCTGACCTCCAACCTTCAAAACATACCCCAAATGCTGAGTTTTTTGCAGATATAACCTCTGGATATGCTCCTTTGGCTGTAAAGTTTACCGACAAAAGTTCAGGGAATCCCACTGAATGGAAATGGAACTTTGGCGATGGATCTCCGATAATAGATGGTACTACTTCTGATTATCAGAATCCGACTCATACCTATGAAAAAGCTGGAGTATATGAGGTAAAAGAGACAGCAATTAATTCAGTAGGTAGAAACACAGAGATAAAAACAGAGTATATTACTGTAAAATCTTCTAAAGATATTGAGAATACCGATTATTCTGGATCCCAAATATCAGACGAAAAATATTTTACAAGAGATTCTCAGGACGAATCTGATACGGAGACAGATGTGCCCCCACAAACTCAAATAATCGAGACTATAACACAGTTTTATACAACTCATGTTGAAGATATTAGTACTACTTTTATTGATGATAAGGATACAAATACTATTTATAATAACCCAAGTTCTGATCCTAGCAATGGAGATTCCATTGTTAATAATATTATTACTGTTATTGGTTCTATTATTAGTGCAGTTATTGTTGCCTATATCCAAACTAAAAGAAAATGAAAAACCACTTCAAAAAAATATACTTGATTGAAAATTTTCAATCAAGTATATTCTTGGAGATTTCTCTACTTTGACTTTATGTTCCTACATTCGGCAACAAGCACATTCTAACATATAAATATCCCTAATTGTTATTTTTTGTAGGTTCGCTTCAAAACCAATATCATACGGACTATATATTCAACCTGATTTGACATTCATTTCATTTATTGTAAATATATATTAATTATTTTATGGTTGTCCTTTAGTAATTTTTTATTTAAATTTAATTTCAAAAGTTCTGAAAAAAAACGATATCAACAGAAAAATTGAATGGATTTTTATGTCGACCTGCCGAAAGCAGGATGTTGGTTACATTTTCCACTAAATAATCTTAACAAACTATAACTCAGTGGAAGAAATAATAGTGAAGTTTTAAAATAAACTTTAAAATTCATTTAGTCTTAGAAGAGTCTTTAATTTTAGATACCAATTTTTAAAGTTTCTAGATGATGAGAAATCTTGGGGGTTTATTTTTTAGTACTGAAAAATCAATTTTAAATAACCTAAGTTTGACAGCATCCACTAATTGATACTTTATTTTTCCCTTCTTTTTTGTCCCAATTTGACTTGACAATTCGTTCAATTTTATAAAAATTTCTTACATATTCTATGTAATTCCATTCCATTTTGCTACTATCAAGCTATTGATCCTGTCAAAATTCGCAAAAATATAGTTTTTGACGCCATTTATCCTGAACTTGATTGTAAGTGTCAAATTCTTCAAGCTTTTTTTAATGAATTTTGTAGAGGTGTGTTTTAGCTCTTCAAATTCATATCGCATCAGCGATATGAATAATTGAGCGATAAATCCAAGGATAATAGCTCCATAAATGCTATCCTCCGACCACACTCTTAACGGCTTAATCTGAATTTCGTTTTTCAATGAATGGAATATTTTCTCAATAGAATCCTTTTTTCTGTATGTTACTAACGCATCTTGAAGTGTCAAATTCCTGTTTGATTTCAGACAAAAAAATCCTTCTCTTCCGTTAATCAGTGAAGCTTTAAGGAGTTCAATAGCTTCGTCGTCACTAAGCTCTTCGAGCTTAGTTTTAAAAGAGTAATCAATCTCAATCAATTCATTATTTATTCTGAATTTCTTAGGAAGCTTTTTCTTGTTTACTACAGCTTTCTGAATCTCTTTTGCTTCCTTTAACTTCCTCATAACAGCTCTTGCTTTTGCCTCTAACTGTCTTTTCTGTAAAGATTCAGAGAAATATAAGTATTTGATGCTGCTAGGCTTGACGATTTTTATCCCATATATACCTTTTTTCGGAATCTATTAGTTCTGCTTTTTCCAGATAAAAGTTCTCTATTATTTTATCGTCACTTGTATTCAGTTTCATGGCAGTGAGATATTCCATCTCAGCATCCTGTATACTCTTGAGATTATCAGTGGTATTAGCTCCTTTATCAAAAATAATAAGAGAACCTTTTTTAAGTTTACTTTTTACCTGGTTATATGTGTCAGAGAAATGCTCCAGATCAAGAACGTTTCCTCTATTCACTGTAACTCCAATAGGAATGTTAATGGGATTAGCTAATTCACTAATTCCAACGGTTATCTGTAGCTTATCAGGTCTGTAATCTCTGCTATACCCGTATTTACCAAGTTTGGATTTAGTTCCGAAAAGAACTATACTCGTCCAATCCAGGTTTATATCTGTCTCTTCAAAATCGTATACAGAAAACAGAGAATCCAGAATATCAGAGAGAATTTCCTCTCTGTTACGTCCTAAAAGTTCAAGAGTTCTGTAAAGAACTCTTTCATGAAACTGTTCAAGATTTAAGATATCGAGAATCTCTTTCTGATTTAACCATTTGCCAGCTTCTTTGATACTGAAATTCTCAGTTAATTTATAGCTTAACAAACCGATTATTAAACTATTGAGGTCAAGACCTTTGCTTTTATGCTTGCTAAAAATGTCACAGAAATTAAGCTTTTCATAAAAGAGTTGGACGGCAAGAATCGGTCCGATAGGAACACATATATTCTTGTTAGGAATTGTAGGGAAGGCTCTATGTTTTGTGATGTTCATTTTACCAAACAACACAAAACAAAGAGCACTTATTTTTATATTACTGTCAAAGTCAGGATAAAATACATTTTGTCCAAGAACTATAAATATATACTGGCATCTTGCTCATCTCTAAATTACCCTGTACTTAGATAAACTGCCTTACTTTTCCCCCGGGGAAGACCTCAGTAAATAACTACAATTGATATGTGTTTGTTCGAAAGTAAATTGCTGGTAATCTGTTTTATTTTACGAACTGATCCTAAAGCTCAAAAATCGCTTCGTTGAATCTCGATATTAGAATAATCAATCGTGCTGTTGATTACGAAAGTAGCTATTAAACTCTTATGCACGTGGAAATAATATCAGTTTTGGGATAGGCTTAATAAGTGAACCATTACGAAATTCAAGATCGATTCAAAAAATAAGAATGTCGGAATCATTAAAATAAAAATTGAATAGTCTGGACCCGGTTTATTATACGGATCCGTCAGCTTGGAACCACAAATGTCTATGGAATAGTAATTTCCACTCTATCTTCCTCAAGCCTGGGCTGGATAATTGGTCTCACCCCGCCCTTTAATCTCTTTCTTTTTTACAACTGCTTCATCTATTGAAATCCGAGAATTGTAATGTATCGAATTCTGAACAACTCTTTACTCCTGCCCGGAGCTCAAAAAGCTTTTAATATCGGTGAGAATATCGAGATGATAATGATAATGGAGAAAACAGCAAGAGAAATGTACGCGAAAAACCGCGAAAAAATCATGCAAAAAGCAAGGAGTTCCAATAGCGGGTTTTTTGGAGTGGGGTTCTATAATAACTTCAGCGTTTTACTTTCGGAAAAGAGTACAAGGCCTGGAATTCAATGGGATAATAATCCTGAGTTTCACTTTCAGGTGCCCTGTAAGAGGTTGCTGAATTATCGTTACCTTGATGAGCTATTTACCGAAGCACTGGATAATTATCTTCTTACCGGCAAAAAATTTTTCGTGAAAGATGAGAAAGATGAGTGACAGACTGGATTGTCATTTACCTCATTTAGATTACTTCAACCCTGGGGATTTTAAGGAAATTCGGAATTCCCAATTTAATTTATTTTTATTTACAGGTAAGAAATTACATCTGACCATCGCTTCTTTAAACTGCTTATTTGTGATAAAGAAACCACCTGGTGTTTGTTCAAACAAATTTTTAAGTGCATAACTGGTGTAATTTTTATTTGGCGTTTTTTGTGGGAGTATATTTAACATTATCCAATTATCCACGGCTTTTTTTTCAATATCGGTTAATTCGTATTCACTCATTTTTCTCACTCCTGTTTTTCATAATTTGCAAATAAAGTACCACTGAGCTATGCCTTGATTTCCTTTATTGGAGAACAAAATTGGTTTTGAGATGAACTCACAGTCTATACACAAATATTTAATGTCGTTGACAGAATTATGCTTTTCCTGCATTTCTCGCCTTCTTCATGGCTACCTGATTCGCAGGAAATGATCTCTGGCAGTTTTCGCATCGGTAGTTACGCTTTTTCGTGTTTTTAGTTATATCAGGTGAATTGCAAAACGGGCATACTTTTATTGTATTTGTGGTAGTCATTAAAAAAGCTCCAGAACAAACTTAAACACTCGTTTTTAATTATCTTCGTTTTTACTGCTCTCTTATACACTCTTATAGATAAACGTAAACACTCAAAAATTATACAAATAATTACGCTGCTAAAGTAATTTAGAGGCATAAAATCGAGTTATTCGAGTTAATAAACAGTCTGAAGAAACAAATTCAGATAAACCGTTCAGTCTTAACAGCCATGTTCTTGAAAGAGTAAATAAATGGGAAGCTCTGGTTTCAGGTCAAAAGTAAAAAATATGTATAGTTTTTACTGTAAAAGTCACATCCTCTTTTTGAACCTATTCTTCAAGAATTACAGAAGTTATATCTTACATCCTTTGCAAGCACAGCACGATTTTTTATATTTTCCGTAATTATAGAAATGTCCCTTGATTGGTCACATATTGAAAACTGAGATTTCCAGTATTTTCACGAGAATTCTCGTAATTATACGTGATATTTTATCATTTATGGTTCAACAAAAGAGAATACAAATGTGCCAAGACGATGAACAAATTCATTGTATATGTTAGAAAAATTTCAGGTTTTTTAACCTCAAGTTTAAAGCATAGGAGCCAAAAATATTCACCGCCAAGCCATCTTGTCAAGCATCCTGATTAAGTTATTTACCTCATCAAAGGATAAGTCGGTCCAGCTATTTTTGTAATATTCTTTGCAGTACTGATCAATTTTTTTGTGCCTCTCCATATAATTAAGAGACTTTATTAATAAATCTTTTTGCCTAGATGTTATCGAAGAATCCATAAACTTCATAAATACTCCTTATCCATTTATTAGTAGTTTAATCACTGAAAAGCAGAAAATATCAAAAGCCTATGCTTTTTATAATTATATATATGGAGTTCATGTTATATATATGCCTGTATTAAATGAAGGTATCAATATATAGCTATGACTCGTTCGTCTTGTAGAAGCCAACTCAGAGGTGCTAATTGCAGGAGTTAACCCTACAAGGGCTGACCTTACAGATGCCAATCTTATAGATGCTACCTTGCAAGAGTTGATCTTTAAAAAGCAACCTCATAGAGGCAAAACTTGAAGAGGCTAACCTTAAAGGAGCTCAAAATCTAATTGTTGACCAGCTTTCCAAAGCAAAAACACTTTACAATGCGGGATTGGATAAAGAGCTAGAGAAACCATTAAGAGAAGTATCCTGCCCTCTTTGATAAACTTAAAGTTGAGCCTTAAATTAATCCGTTCCTTAAAGACACACTAGAAGTAGAGAAAAAAGATTCTGAACATCTCTTACGTTGATTGGAAGAAGCTAGGGTTTTCTAAAGGTACTTTATATTATATGAAGCTATGAAGCAGGATACCAGGTCAGATAAACCCTTTACTCTTAATAGCCATTTTCTGGTAAAGGTAAATAAATGGGAATCATTGGTTTCAGGTCAATAGTAAAAATGTGTATATTTTTGCTGTAAAATAGTAAAATAATATTAGCATAATTGTAAAGAGTTTAAATTAACAATCTAAGCTTACTTATTTTTTTACCTTTATTTTTTCGGAATATTTTTTATTGCATACTGAAAAATCTTCATAAAATCAGTTCGATTTTGAACTTTCTCTCTTTTCAGATTCGAAAGCTTTAAAAATAAAATGACATACGAAATAGCAGTTGGAACAAGTATATCCAGCCTGTAATTTATATAAAAATCATTTCAGTGTATGCTGGACAACGCCTTTTTTAGCTGTCCTGTAAGACTTCTCTGCAAGTTCCACACTTCCCTTTACTTCAATGATTTCCATATCGAAAGTGCGGGCAAAATCCCGGACGTTTTTGTGGAAATCCGGGTCGTATGAAAGACCTGTATCGAGTTTTACCACTCGTGAATATCTCGGGTCCTTCAGGTAATTCTCGTTGAAGTTCCGGGATTTCTTCCTTTCTTCCCTCATCTCTTTCCAGCTTGAAGCCCACATGGACGTGAAATAGAGAGCACCAGTCCCCCTGCAGGTGTACATGAGTTCATCATAGGCGGCATTTCCTCCGATAGCGGCGCTTATGCAGTCTACCACAACTTCCTCATTTCCATCTTTAAACCAGTAAAGGGGGCAGTCAAATTCCAAACAATTCTCTTCCAGATTCTCAAAGGCTCCTCCGCAACTGCAGTAAAAGAGAAGGATTCCGTCTGAAAAAGAGGTCATCTCCTTGATATTTTTGTAGACTTCAGACCTGAGGATCTCAATATCATCATGAAGTCCTAGCTTCAGGAGGTTCACAACCACTGTCAGTTCTTGAGCCGCTTTAATCTTCATCTTCTCGTGAATTTTCCTGAAAAAAGGAAGTATAAGCAGGGGTTTTGAAATAGTCATGAAGCCAGAGCCGTGCCCGTTTCCCAGGAGAAAAGGAACCCTATCCAGGGGCGATGTTCTGGGCAGGCAGTTATCGGACCTGAGTTTCCGGAGCAGCCCGAAACTATCCTTGTTTTCCACCACAATTAACTGCTTCATTTCCTTATCACTGGAGATTATATGGGCAAGCTCATCCTCAAACATCCTGCAAGAGATAATACTCAGTACGGGCATGTGAAAACCCCTTTCCGGTTGTTTTTTAATTCTGATTCTGTTACGATTTAAAAAAAATGCTGGATAACCTATATTTTGAAGCCCTATAATTTCCTATCGATAAGCCATTAGTTAGAAAAAAATTACTATTATACCTGATCGTAATTCTAAGAGTGTATATTCCTGTTAAAAGGATCAGGCAAGCTCTTAACCACAAAACTTCCTCCTGAGAGTACCAATATAAAAACAAAGAGAGTACCAATATAAAAACAAAATTTGCTCAGTATCATGCTTTTGAGGGTAAGAAAACAAGGCTAGAGATAGCAAAGAGGTTTATTGAGGCTAAACTAAAAGGTCTAAAGCTGTTCTTGATTTCCTGAGCCAGAGGTATCCTGAAATTAAATTTGATATTTTGGATGGACTCACAAAGTTAAAAGGTGTAAAGAGTTTCAGGGAACTGTAGGTCTGGATGCTCATGTAGGGTTTTTGCATGAAATCACACCAAGCAAAAATAGCTTAGTATATAGCCTACTTGACCTACTTTAAGAGTCACTGAAGAAATTTATCAAACTCATCGATCAGAAACGGATAAATATTTTGTATACAGTTTAATTAGTGTTAATTACTTCAAGGGGATTAAAATGGCAAAGAATACTGGAGAAAATAGAAGAAATGGATCTGTCAAAGGAAGAACACAGACATACAACCCTGTAACGGATCAGCATGTAAAGAGAGATGCAACGACTGGACAATTTATCGGTGCGAAGAAAGGAAAATATAAAGGTATTAGAGAAGAAAAATAACCGACCACTAAAGGTTAAAGAGATTGATTATTTCTTTAAAACGGTTTTATTTCTTTTTAGACTTAAATTGAATTCTTGTACAGTATATTAGCATGTACACTTATCTTCTGTAAATACATACAACATTACAGCCATATCTAGGGATTTACAAAAACTCAGAAATTTTGTATGCATTTTGAAGCCCTAACAGTACTGTGCCCACCCCACGTTCTGACAGGCGTACAAATCCTTTTGGGATGCTTTTATCCACAAGTTTAGCGCGATACAATTCTTTGACTGCATTTTGATCTAGTTTTGATTGCTTTTCCCAACCTTCGTTTATGCCAAGAGTTCCCATTTCATATAGATGTTTAAGTATTTCGCTTTCCATAGTTTCTAAAATGTACATACCTATAAACTCCTGATCTTCATTATCTGAGAGAAATAAAGTCTTCATTAGTGCAATGAGGGTAATCAAATTTTACAAACAAAAGCAAAAAGCTCCATTAATCATTGATTACAATCACAACAATAAAGTTAACGAAATATTATTTATTATTTTCATAATATCAAAAACAGTAGGTAGAAGAATAATATAAGATTAAACTAATAAAAAAAATTGAAGAGTTTATGTGAATTTCTCCACTGGAAATTAAGGAATGAGCTGGTTTCAAAATTCCGCTTATTCATGTATTTGATAAAAAGTATCAATTCTATTAAGTTCTGATGATCTTGATTTGTCCACTCCAAAAAATTGGCATGGAAAGATTGAGGGTAGTTTTAAAGCAAGCTCAATAGAAAATTATAGACCGTAAAGCCAGAAACCTGAAGGCTGTCTGTGCCTGTCTTACTTTAAAATATATGTATCACTCATTTTCTAAAGGCACTTTACATTATATGAAGCAGAATGCCAAGTCAGATAAACCGTTTACTCTTAACTCTCATTTTCTGGAAAGGGTGAATAGGTGGGAAGCATTGGTTTCTAGTCAAATGTAAAAGTATGTATAGTTTTTACTGTAAAATGTAAAAAAGGAAAGTTTACTGTAAAATGTTAAAATGTAAAATTACAGTAAATAGTTTAAAAACTAATAAATTTATTTCCTTTAACAGTTAATTAAAGAAATAGATCAGGGATTTGAGGCATTGCAAGCCACTGAGCGAATTTATTATAACTTCTGCCAACTTTTTGTACAATCTCTATGCCTTTTTGAGTTCCTTTAATCACTTTATTATAATCAGAATTAGGATCGGCCAATTTATTGAGGAAGCGATATAGCTTATTAAAAGGTTTAACTATCTTTTCTTTGTCAGAATTAATGTTTATCTCATCTAAACTATCCTGAATTGTTTCCATATCCCGATCAAGCTTAGGATTTATGTTTTCAAGCTCGTCTTTTAAACTATCAAACTCGGCTCGAATATATGGTAGTTCTACCTTTAAATCTATATTGACATTTATACTAATTTCTGATTTTAGTTCAGCTTTAGAGATTGAGTTTGCTTCTGAACTAGTTTGTACTTGGTTTATTAAGACGATTGGTGTTTTACCTCCGAATTCATAATTTCCTTGGGGTTTGTAACCATATAATAGCGACGAAATGGATACTTGCTTGCTGCTAGTAAAACATATCGTATTCTCCAATTTTTCAGTTTCCGCTTTTAGCAAGCCTTCATATGGGTACCTTTGAAGACAATTAGCTGAACAGTTACAAGGTATTTCTTTGCTGAGTTTTACCTTTTTTATGGACGCATTGATGTGGTCAAGATGATTGCAGATAAAGCCTAATACTTCCCTTTTATTATCACCTTTTATTCTGATCTCAATCCGCTTCTCATCAGGCTTCATCTCTACAAAAGCACGTGAATTTTCGAGCTTTAATACCACTCCTTCTCTCCAGCACATAGGCATTTCATTCTCTTTTTTCTCGATATCATGATGCATTCGCACAATAAAGCGGGTAATTATACCAGGAGGCAAAAAGTAATCATAACAATAAAAGAAGCACAGATTATCTTTCTCGTCCCATATAAAGTTGGGTGCGTTTTTAGGTAATAGTTCAGGAATAAGATAGCTGCTTTCATCTGGAAGTTCGTAAGCAAGCTCAAATTTATTCATTAAGTCCATTAATTGGGGGTAAATATTGGATGGATATGTTTCTCTGTCCCAGATCTGGCGTAATTCACTGTATAGCAATTTACCTTCACGTTGGAGAACGGACTTTGTTGACAATATTTTATAAAATGCACCTGTAACCCATTCAGGTTTTAATATTACCATATTTTCTAATTTATCATCAAAATGAAGAATTACTCCTAGTTCGTGTAAATATCCGTCTAGTGTGTTAATATTTTCTTCGTCTAATCCTTCCGAAACACATATATTATAAAATTCATCGTAAGAAATCCAATAATCTTTAAGTCCTTCAAGTGTTCCACGTACTTTGTACCACGAATCAAACCATGAAGCTCTCATTAAAGGAAGGTCCCAAGCGATTTTACTAATAGCTTCTTTTAGAGTGGAGATTCCTTTGCCATCTTTACTATCAATTTTGAAGTTATCTACAATTTGAGGGAACTTATTTTTGAGATCTTTTAGATTTAAATCGTCATCACTTTCGTTCATCTTGCTCATTACAAGGATTATTGGGCTATCTCCACCAAAAGCTTCAATTGTGTGCAACCATGAATAGATATTGTTAAAGTCCTTTGCTTTCCTCGCGTTCCATACTAATAGATAAACTGAACGCGTTGTTAGGAAAAACTGGTGAGTTGCATGATAGATTTCCTGTCCACCAAAGTCCCAAATATTCAGTTTGATTATACTATTACTAGAATCAGGAGCTTTAGTGCTCCATTTTGATATATTTATTCCTTCAGTTATCCCATCTTCCGCAAATTCATTGGTAATTAATCTATGAGTTAGGCAAGTTTTCCCAACTTCCCCGTTACCAACTAGTATTAACTTTGCTTCATTGTTTTCTGTAGTTTTTGATTGCTTCAATTGTCTCAAATAAGTGAGGATTGAGCTCAATCCCATAGAAACAATTTCAGGCGGAGGTGAAATTAAAGGATTATAAGAAACGTCAAGCTGTTTAAGTTCTGTAAGTTCTGCAATCTCAGTTGGTAGTTCAGTAAACTCATTCTCAGATAAGTCAAGTTTTACAAGTTTTTTAAGTTTTTTAATTTCAGGCGGTAGTTGAGTCAGATGGTTTCCAGACAAATACAGATTTTTAAGGTCTTTAAATTTTCCAATTTCTGGCGGTATTTGAGTCAGCTGATTATAAGAAATATCAAGATCCTCAAGGTTCTCAAGTTTACCAATTTCTTGTGGTAATTGAGTTAAATTATTATGACATAAGGAAAGTCTCACAAGATTCCTGAGTCCAGATATCTCTGGAGATAGTTGGGTCAGTTGATTATTAGAAATATCAAGATTCTCAAGATTCTCAAGTTTTCCAATTTCAGATGGCAACTGTTTTAGATTGTTATGGCACAAAGAAAGTTTTGTAAGTTTTGTAAGTTCCCCAATTTCAGACGGTAGCAAAGTCAATTGATTGCCAGTTAAGTCAATTTCTCTAAGGTTCTTAAGTTTTCCAATTTCTGATGGCAACTGCACAAGCTGGCTATAGAATGAGTAAAATTTTGTGAGTTGTTCAAGTTCCCCAATTTCTGGTGGTAGTAGAGTTAAATGATTCCTAGATAAGTTTAGCTCTGTAAGGCTTTTTAATTTTCCTACTTCTGGTAGCAGTTCAGTCAGATCATTTCCATACAGATTAAGTTCTTTAAGGTTTTCAAGTCTCCCTATTTCCGGTGGTAGTTCAGTCAGATTATAACCATCTAAATAAAGCGCTAAAAGGTTTTTTTTCGAAGCTTCTTTAATAAGTTGAATTACCTTTTCTTTCGTCATTATCTGCCTCAACTACGATTAATTAACTCTTATATGTATTCCCAATTACATCATACAGTCCATACTTTTACTCCAAAAGCTTTTTCTTTTTATTCAGTTTTATTTGTCACCTTTAATTTTTGAACAATTTGAATCGTTAAAAATAAAATTGAATAAAAAGAAGATTGGTATTTTGGAAAAAACGTTTGGCTATTTTTATACCATCATTTGATATAAAGACATGAAAAATATATTTTTGGATAGGACAATTTTTGAATAATAGCGGTGTGTAAGCTTTATAAACAGCTTCTTTTCTTAGATGGCAATACTTTATTGTTTAACTTAATTTAAGTCTATAAAAAGATGTACCAACTGAAAGAGCTTGAAGATATCCTGAAAGCTTGAAAGAACAACAAGCAATCTTTAAAAACTATGGAGTGATTGTAGAAATAATGAGCTGGTGATTAATTGCCATTTTTTGAAAGTTTTTATGATGAAAGTGAACGATTATTTGATAGAGCTGTTGATAGAAAAGAAAGATTGGTTCAAACTTACATTGTAGTAAGTGGTTTGTTGGTAGCTTGTTATCAGCAGTTACCTATTTCTAGTATTTATGCATTTTATATGTTTTTAGCTGCTGTAATATCTTATTATGTTGAGCTGTCAAGAATAAGGTTGCCTGATGTTTCGACTAACGCACTTAAATTAGCATTTCTTAATTTTCTCGGGATGATTTCTGCGGCTACTTTTGCTTATTTAGTGGTTGATTTTGTTAAACATATTTATAGTGATAGTAACCTTTATTTTTCGGTATTGTTTTTTATTATGACTTTAACTGTAATAAGGTCATTGTGGTTAAACTATCCAGAATTTACTCCTAGAAAAACAAATAATGTGGAAAAATAGTATTTTCTCATTTTTTTCTCAACTTCTCGTGTTATTCCTTCGCATATCATCACTAAGAAGCATTAAATTTATCTTTTTTGCAATATTTTCAATAAAGGTCTCCAATCATATATGTCCAAGCTCAAAAGTATAAAATATATAATCGAGTGACTAGTTATCCTGTTAATCAATTTGACATTTTTTTGTTATAGTTAGTTTTAGAACCTACTCTAAAAGTAAGTAATGCATGTTGAAAAGTCACAAGAAGTGATAACATTGGAGTGCCCATTAAGGTTTTGCATAACTCCTAAAAATGCGTACAAAAAAATTAGCTTTTTATCAATATGAACTTATAAAAATAAGGTAATTTTTATTTAGGGCAACTTTTGAAACACGGTTGTGCGTAACTCGTACAATAGCGTACACCTTTTATTAATCTGGCTTTATAGAAGATACCTAATTTTTGCTAGGGCAACTATTCTAAAAATAGTGCTGTGAAAATATTTCAGTAGCGTACAAAAAATTAACGTTATATATATCCCCCATAATTATTGCGACGGGTTGTATTTGAACCACAAATACCTTCGTGAAAGAAGAAAGATTAAGAACTTACATTTTAGCAGTCAAAAAAGTCTCATTGCAAATAAAATGATATATTGCCCAAAAGCTAAACACTTGACGACATCCTGCTCAACCCATTAATTTTCCTGAAGTTATATAAACTGCCTTACTTTTCCCTGGGAAAGTTTAACTTTTAGTAAAACACATTTTATTGCATATTATATGAAATATATTATCTGAAATTCAAATTGTGCTGTCGCTATTTTTCAGGCAGAAAAAAGCAAATATAGGGCAATTTGAGGTATATTTGATGAGGGGTAATGGGAGTTCGAAATTTATCGAATTACTTGTGTTTTTATTGATTCTGCTTGCAGCCTCCGGTTGTGTTGAGACTCCTGATTCAGGCAACGAACCGGCTTCAGTCAATGAGTCTGCAACATACTGGCCAACCGAAGAATGGAGAACTTCAACGCCTGAACAGCAAGGGATGGACTCTGAAGAACTGGCCGGAGCCCTTGATTACATACAGGAAAATGACATTAACATCCACAGCCTGTTGATTATACGCAATGGATATGTTGTAACTGATGCCTATTTCTATCCTTTTTCTAATGGTTCAGTACACGATGTCGCTTCCGTTACCAAGAGTTTTACAGGGACCCTGATAGGTATCGCAATTTCCGAAGGGTACATTGCCGGTGTCAATCAACCAGTTCTGGATTTTTTCCCGAATCATACTGTTGCGAATGTTGATGCAAATAAAAAGGCAATGACTCTTGAAGACCTTCTTACAATGAGATCGGGCCTGGAATGCGTTAATGAGCCTTACGAAGTTACTACTGAGCAGATGGAGAAGAGTCCTGACTGGATCCAGTTTGCGCTTGACCTGCCCATGGCAGAAGAACCGGGAACCCGTTTTGTCTACTGCAGCAGTAACTCACATCTCCTCTCGGGAATTATCAGTGAGACCACAGGCATGAACGAATCTGATTATGCTCAGGAGCGACTTTTTGAGCCCCTTGGAATCTCCAATTTCATCTGGCCCTCTGACCCTCAAGGAAATAACCGCGGCTGGGGTGATCTGCATTTGACCCCTCATGATATGGCAAAGCTCGGCTATCTCTATCTTAATAACGGGAAATGGGATGGAAAACAGATAGTGCCGGCAGAATGGGTTTCCGAATCAACGCGTGAGCAGGTCTCTCTGGGAGAGGACGAGGGATATGGTTATCAGTGGTGGGTTCCAGACGATGACCTTCCTGAACGTTATGACGCAAGGGGCCGTGGGACTCAACTAATAACTGTCGTGCCTGAAGAAAATCTCATAATTGTGACAACGGGCGGTGGCTTTAACGCAGATGAGACAGCTCCTTTCCTTGTTTCTGCTCTGAAATCAGACCAGCCTCTGCCTGAAAATCCCGTCGCCTATGAAAGGCTTCAGGAAAAAATAGATGCCGTTGCAGAACCTCCTGAGCCTGAACCTGCGAAGCCTCTGCCTGAAACGGCAAAAGAAATTGAAGGAAAAACATACATTCTCGATTCCAATCCTCTGGACCTTCAGTCTCTTTCTTTAACTTTTGATGAAGAAAAAGGAGAAGCTTTACTAATAGTGGGACTGCCGGAAAATCAGACGTTAGAATATCTTCTGGGGCTGGATAACGTCTATAGATTCTCTCCCGGAGAATATGGTTTACCTGCGGCAGGGAAAGGATCATGGGAGTCAGACAATGTTTTTGTTGCTTACATCGATGAGGTCGCAAATATAAATCATTATAAGGTAACTACTACTTTTCAGGACGATCAGGTAACCATACTGTTGCAGGATCCGACATGGTTTGGAGATGTAGAATTTGGCGGGAGGCTTGAAAGCGGCAGCGAACGGGAAGCGGCTGCAAGAAATAATACCAGCAGTTGATGGTGATAGTATATTGGATAATATATTGATAACTTAGAGCCCATCCGAAAAGTCAAATACGGAAAATTGAAAAATCATAGCGGGTCTAAAAAAATCATAGCTGGTCTATAGAATCAGAGTATCAGTTCTGGTTTTGAATTATTTTTTGTAAAATTTAGATCAGGTGACCATTTTTCGGATAGGCTCTTAGTTGAGCGAGACAAGAAAGATCCAGTAAAGTGAATAAAGTTATATCAATCTCACTCAAATTTTTCCCTTACTTCCTTCAGCATCTTCCTTATTTTGATATTCTGCGGACAGACTTCCTCGCATTCCCCGCATTCAATACAATTTCCAGCTTTTTCTTCCGGCAGCAGAAGAACCCCATACTGGAACTTTGCATTCTCCATGTCGTCAAGCATGAAAACATCATTTAAGTAACTGAGATTCCGCGGGATATTCACTCCTGATGGACAGGGCATACAGTACTTGCAGTTTGTGCAGTTGACTTTTATCCTGGACCTGTAAATTTCACTCACTTCAGATATCAGGCTTTTTTCCTCGGCTGAAAGGGAATTGGGCTGCCCCTGTTCTGCAATTCTCAGGTTTTCTTTCAGGTGCTCCATTTCTGACATCCCGCTCAGGACAACACTGATTTCGGGATAGTCCCAGAGGTAGCGGAAAGCCCATTCTGCCGGGGTTCTTTTAACTTCAGCTATGTCCCACACCTTCTTTGCTTCTTCCGGGACTTTTGATGCCAGGTTTCCTCCGCGCAGGGGTTCCATGATAACGACGGCAAGACCTTTTTCAGCCGCGTATTTCAGACCCTCTATTCCCGCCTGGAAGTTTTCGTCCAGATAATTGAACTGGATCTGGCAGAGGTCCCACGGGTAAGCGTCAACGACTTCCTTGAAAACGTCAGGTTCGTCGTGGAAGGAAAAACCCGTGTATTTGATCTTTCCGGCTGCGCGGGCTCTTTCAAGGAAGTCTATAACTCCAAATTTCTTCATTTTTTCCCAGTAACTCTGTTTAACGGCGTGCAGGAGATAGAAGTCTATGCAGTCCGTCCGGAGCTTTTCAAGCTGCTCGTTTAAGAAGCGGTCCATGTCTTCTTTGCAGTTTACTCGCTTGCAGGAAAGTTTTGTTGCCAGATGGACTTTTTCCCGGTAGCCGTCCTTCAGGGCTTTTCCGAGGAAAACTTCATTCATCCCGCTGTGATACGAATAAGCCGAGTCAATGTAATTAACCCCGTGGTCAATAGCATAACGAACGAGACGGATTGCTTTTTTTTCGTCTATACTTTCAGGGTTTCCGTCAATAACAGGAAGCCTCATACAGCCGTAGCCGAGAATGGAGACCATCTCACCTGTTTTTCCCAGTTTGCGGTATAGCATGTTTTTTCCTCAATAATTTTGCTGCATTTTTTGCCTGCATTATACATTTTTTGCCTGCATTATAAGGAGTAGGGGGCTATAGCTTTACTGCCCGAGTCCCGCCTCGGGAGGGCGGTGTCCTTTTCGCTCGCTTTGCTCACTCAAGAGGACTAATTTTTGGTTCTATTGTAAAACTTAACTCAAGAGGACTAATTTTTGGTTCTATTGTAAAACTTAACTCAAGAGGACTAATTTTTGGTTTTATTGTAAAACTTAACTCAAGAGGATTAATTTCTGATTTACTATAAGGCCGATTTCAGGAGGACTGTTTATGAATTATATAAGCAAATTGAACTGAAGAGGCTGATTAGGGATTATGTTTAGAGATACTGTTATATTCGATCCTTTCCTATGACATATCGATTATTATGGGGAAGAATATCCAAGAAATTAAAGATGTGAAGGGCTTCTTGCCCAGGTCTGTTGCGTACGCTGAGAGGCTGAATGAAGATTTTGGCGAAGGACTTGCAGGTTTTTATAAGTCCGTCTGGGCTGAAAGAGAAGGCGGCCTCTCCATGAAAAATAAACATCTGATGGTTTTTGCCGTCGCCTGCTCCAACAATAACGTGGAGAGCGCGGTAAAGATCATGGAAAGGCTTCACAAATTCGGAGCCACAAGAGCTGAAATCGTGGATACTATGATGATTGCAGCCTGGACTGGCGGCATTCAGAATTTCACGGATTTCAGTGCAGCAATATTGAAGGAAATGGAGAAGCTGGGCTATTAAAATCCCGTTTCTCTCTTATTTTTTAGATAACTTTTAAATCAGTCTTCTTTATGGAAAAGCGTAAAATCCTCAGGTTTTTAGCCTGGTAGTATAATCGTCAACTTATTTACATTCTACCATTATTGATTCTGCAAACTTATTTCTATTTTTTAATTAATTCTTTCTCATAATACTTAATTTCATTTTATTGTATTTCAGTTTTGAAACCAGGCTCAAGTTCTGTACCAACTCTTTAATACTGTTTGCACCTAATAAAATATGTAAGACAGCACTCGGAGACTACTGAATGTACTGCGCAACTGAAGGAATGAGCAGGATCTGTAATCCGGTCCTTTATCGAGAAGTCCAGAAAATGGACCAGCTGTGGATCAGGATTGCAGTCGGGATTCCGGTAGTAATCTCATGGTATGGTGCTTACCAGCAGCTCATTCTCAGAAAACCTTTCGGGAACAATCCTGCCCCTGACTGGATGATGCTTGTTTTGCTGGTGGTCTTCGGAGCCATTTTTCCTCTTTTTTTCCATTCCCTTAAAATGAGTACCGAGGTCAGGAAAGAGGGGCTGTATATCCGTTTTCATCCTTTCCATTTTTCTTTCAGGACCTTTCCGATCAAAACTATCAGGAGTTGTGAAGTAATTACTTATAATCCTATCAGGGATTATGGGGGCTGGGGCATACGTTACGGGCTAAAAGGAACAGCGTATAACGTAAAAGGAAACAGGGGTGTTCTTTTTGAATTTTCGGAAGGGAACAAAGCGAAAAGGCTGATGATTGGATCCCAGACCCCGGAAAAGCTCTCAGAAGCTGTTAACAGGGCAATTAAAATGCAGAATTGAAGACCATCCTGCAGAATTGAAGATCATCCTTGTTTCAGTTTTTATTTTCAAAATTTTGTAGCCGGGGAAATTGAATATTTATCTAAAATCCTGTCTTTATTTCGACACTAGAAGCCCCTGTATTCATAATTTTTTCGGTAACGTTATCTACTTTACTTTATTTTCGCATAATATCTTTTTAATTTTTAATACTTTAGTCAACTTCCCCTTTATGATCTTGTTATTTAAATTAAAATTAATATAGTATTTTCATTTTTTTTCGGAAGATTTATCTACTCAGTTCTGATAGAGAAAAATAGAAGGATTTCAGTCAACAGACCTGCCAGGTTAAAAGTTTTTCAGAAGCAGACGCTTACTATTCATCATTTTCTTTAAAGGGCAGTATTTAAGTAATACAGGTATGCAGTATTCAATGGGAAGTCAGTGAGGGAAGAGTAATGTGCCTGTTTCGTGATAAAAAGAAAATTTACTACGTAAATATTATAAATGTGTATTGGTCAGAGTGCACACCTCGATCATTTAAACGGGAGAGATTATAACGGAACACCCTGAAACAGGTTTAATCTTTCGAGAAGTACAGGATTTGCATAATAATGTCGTTCTGATCTCTGTCCTTTATCCTGCCATTCTTTTATGGTACATCGAGATCCACAGCCTCGTTTTCGGAAAACCTGCCGGGGTTCAGAACATTCCTGATCTTTATTTGCTGGCTCTATGGTTCGTTTTCGGAGTATTCTTTCCTCTCCTGTTCTACAGCACCAAACATATAACAGAGGTTCGAAAGGACGGAATCTATATCCGGCTTGTTCCTCTGAATCCTTCATTTAAGAAAATCCCTATTTATATTGTTGAAGAATGTAAAATTCAGGCATATGAGCCTTTTACAGGGAAGGACTATGTGGACAGGCCCCCCTCCAGAAGGGCAAATTTCGTTGTCATCCTGAAACTCATAACCGGAAAAAGGGTTGTGATCAGTTCAAGAAATCCGAAAGAACTGCACCAGGCAATCATGTCTGCTGTATCTAACTTCTAATTCTAGCTTTTAATTCTAACTTTTTTCTAACTTTTTTCTAACTTTTTTCTAACTTTTTTCTAACTTTTTAATTCTAACTTTTTAATTAATTTGGAATTCCTCAAAATCTCTTCTGGATTGCCTCAGGATTTTTGTCTCAGGGTATATATACTGCCGGCTTAATATTTATTCTGGATCAGGGAAGGAAATAAATTGGAACCTTTAAGGCAAAAAGCATTTTTTCGAGATAGATACGTGCTTTATAATACCTGCAAGGAGGAAAACATATAGGGGCGGGCACTGGAGCTGGCAGGAAGAGGAGATTTTCCGGCGAAGGGACAGAATTTTTTTACAGAGAGCATGCAGGGAAACCTGTAATAGAACTCGAACTCAAAAGCCTGTTACAGCTTTTTGATTCTTTTGACCCTGCTCCTTTCAGAGAAAAAGACCTCGACCCTGAAGCAGAAGAGTACATCTACAATGCCGTTGATGAATTTTCTCTCAAAAAACCTCTTGAAATCATGATATATCTCCCGTCTGCAGGGATAACTCCGGAAATCGAAAACGACCTTAAAGAAGCCATAAAAAACCATTTTTCTTACAAAAAACTCCTTACCGAAATTGAATTAAAAAGGCTTCTTCATCAGGGAAGAAGAAACCTCATAATAGCCCTTACTTTCCTGTTTCTCTGCTTGCTTGCTATCAGGCTGCTTGCGACCTTTGAAGAAAGCCTTGTGAACACTCTTTTTTCCGAAGGGCTACTTATTATTGGCTGGGTTGCCATGTGGGAACCGGTACATATTTTTCTTTACGGATGGTGGCCAATCGTCCACAAACGCAACATTTACGAAAAAATCATACATATGGAAGTGTACATAGGATTCAGGCCTTCGGCAGGTAAATAAACTTCAGGGCACCTTTTTAAGCCGGATAAAGCCTGATGGTTCACTGCCCGAAATATGAAACTAAAGCCTTATATAGAATATGACAACAGTTTAATTGATAACAGTTTTAATTATATTCATATGAGTTTAAAAAGGCTGCAGACGGTGGATGAGAAATGGATTGGGGATTGGATATTTTCCCGAAAGGTACAGATAATCTTTACAGGAAACTGAATGGAAAACTCATGATAGAACTTGAGCTTCATACTGCAATGCAGCTTTTCAATTCCTTTGACCCTGCTCCTTTTCACGAAAAAGAACTTGATCGGGAAGCGGAAGAGTATATTTATAATACGGTTGGAGAATTTCCTTTAAAAAAACCTCTGGGGATCTTTATATACCTTCCTCCTTCCGAAGCTGATGGAGAAACGGAGCATATCCTCAAAAAAGCGATCAGAAACCATTTTTCTTACAAAAAACTTCTCACGGAGATAGAACTTAAAAAACTTCTCCAGCGGGGAAGGAGAAATGTGACAATTGCAACCCTCTTCCTTTTTCTCTGCCTGCTCGTAATCCGGCTCCTATCAACTCTTAAAGAAGGACTGGTACATACCATGCTTTCTGAAGGTTTTACCATCATCGGCTGGGTTGCTATGTGGGAACCTATTAACGTTTTCCTTTACGGCTGGTGGCCTGTTGTGCAAAAAAGGAACATTTACAGGAAAATTCTCAGCATGGATGTAAATATCATAGCTGGCTCCCCAAGCAAAGTAAAACTGTCCGACCCCCGTTTCTCACCGAAAAAAATCAAGCTGAGGGCTGATGATCCGGAATTTTTTCAGTAGCCTTTCATTCGGATATCCGGGCGTCCACAACCACATGCAGGACTCCGGGAGAATACTTCTTAATCTTTCGGGTTTCGAGAACCTCTACTTTTTTTCCCAGTAATTCGGCAGCTTTTTTTACCCTTTCTTCTGGTCTTGTCATTGCAAGGTTTTCAGGCACCGTTTCATGGTAATGAAGAATTCCCCCGTTTTCTTTCAGAGCTTTTATAGCCTGTCCCAGGTAATGGTGGGTTGTTCCCACATATCCCATAATTACCCTGTCTGCCTCCCCTTCTGGAGCAGCCTGAGAGCAGTCTCCGAGAATCGGGATAATAACATCTTCCACACGGTTCAGCCTGATATTTTCTTTCAGGTAGGCAAAGGACTCAGGGTTTATTTCTATCGAGGTAATTTTTTCCGGCTTTGCATGGACAGCCATGGGAATTGAAAAATACCCTATCCCTGCAAACATGTCCACAACAGTTTCACCTGCTCCGAGGAGGCTCATCCTTTTTCTCTCTTCCAGGTTGCCTTTGGAGTACATAACTTTTGTTACGTCCTGCTTGAAAAAGCAGCCATGTTCCTTGTGTATGGTTTCGGTACCGCTGCCCAGAAGAAGCTCTCTTTCTGGCTGACGGAACTGTCCTCCGATTCCTAAATCTCTGACAACACTTTTGCATTTAGGATACATGGAAAGCAGGGCTTCTGCAATCAGAATTTTCTTATTTTCGAGGTTTTCCGGGATGCTGACGATGATGATGTCTCCTAATATATGCCAGCCTGAAGGGACCTGAGCAAGTTCTGTTTCTGAGAGAGAACCTTTAAGGCATTCTTTGAGGGATGCTGGAATTTCCAGAAATTCGGGATTCTCCTGTTCGATTACAGGGAATCCTTCAATTGCTTCACATGCAACCTCTATGACAGGAATTTCGAGAAAAGCGCCTTCTTTTGTCTGAAGTTTCCGAATTTTTCTAGTAATATCCAGAAATTTCCCGGCAATTGCTTTTTCCCTGATTTCTTCTCCTTTTTCAGGCGGAATCCGGATTGCTCTATACATTCGATCTGATGAATAGTGTGCATGGAATTAATGTTTTTTGTTGGAGCCTTCTGTAATCAGGCCAGAATTTCAGGATGAAAAAGGACATATTGAGAAAGAAAATTAAGATATGTGGTAAAGTTCCGGGACTCAATGAGAGGCAAACCAGAGCTGTCGAGAGATTAAAGGAAATAGACCCGGAATGTGAAATTTTCTGGGATTCCGGGATAAAGATTCCCGAATTCATCAAAGGTACCCTTTCGAGACCTTCAACTGAAAGCCCTTAAGATATAGCAATAAGATTCCTGGAAGATTGCAGGGATCTTCTGAAAATGCGGCCCGGAATTGATGAAAATCTGAAACTTTCAAATACAGAGACCAATTTTTTCGAGAAGCCAGGTATGTCCTGCTGCACGCCTGCCGCCAGCTGTATGGAGAAAAAGGGCCCGAATATGCTGCAATTATAAAACGCCCGGGCTGCAGTTGGACTTGGAAAACCGGCAGATGGCACTGAAGGCCTTTTTTTTCTTGAAACGGAGATTTTTCCCGGAATTCTGATCCCGGACGTCTACCCTGAAGGAGTCCTGAGTTCCATTTGTGTTGATGAAGAAGGGCTCATAAAAAACATCGCGTCAGCGTAAACATTGAACACTCCTAACGTTGAACACTCCTAACGTTGAACACTCCTAACGTTGAACACTCCTAACGTTGAACACTCCTAACGTTGAACACTCCTATCTCAGGGATTTCAGGGTCGTACTGTTTACTCCTTCGGGAAAAATATATAATTTTCTCAGTTTTTTCTCTCTGCGCAGCACCTGGACAGAACCGGTATTTCAGCTAAAAAAACATGTCATAAGTCAGTACCGCGGCTAAGAAAAATAAATAAAAAATCTGGTGGCCTGTTTTAAATTAAAATACTTTAATATTTTCTTCTGACCACCCGGGCTGATTTATGGCAAGGAATTTCAGGGTGGAATTTCCTGTATTGAATGTGGTTTGAACGGCGCCTGCAGGTATGTATATAAGCTGGTCCATGTGCAGTTCCACCGGAATTCCGTCTATATACAGGATGCCTTCTCCTTCAAGGATATAATGGACTTCGGGGTTTTTCATCAGGTGGGGAGCAATATTTTCTCCGGGCTTGACAATCGAATGAGCTATGCTGTAATCGAGGTCAAGGTTCTGGCCGGGATTTTCAGGGTTCAGCAGCTCCACAGCATGAATATTTCCCGGCTCCTCAAGATACTTGCAGTCGCTGAGGTTTCTGCACATTATATGATCGTCCACATAAAAACTTGAACCCACGATGTAAGACTGCCCTCCGAAGGTAGATTTTTTTACGAAAGTAAGTTTGCGGTAAGTCTCGGAGATGCCCGGATCCTGCCAGTTATAATCTATCCAGCCTTCTCCGCTTTCACTCTTGGCTGCTTTTATAAAGAGTTCACCTATGGGTTTTCCGTCTGCATCAAGAAGCCCTTTCATGTCCTTTCCTTCACTGTCCTTATCCTGAGGACAGACCAGCTGAGTCCCGTTTATTGTCCAGACAAAAACACAGAAGTCATCGTTGTTCCAGGGAGACTCTTCCTCTCTGAATGAAGCAAAAAGTTCTTCTCCCCGTGCATCAAGGAGCCTGACTGTAGCCCTGACTTTATTTTCTATGTCCCTCCTCTCAGTTGCCATTTTACTCTCACCCTGTGCAAGGATAAGAGAGTCCGGAGGTGCAGGTTTCATAACGGCCGGTTCCGAACTTGTGTTCTCTTCTGAGGCATGATCTTTTCCTGCTATTTCTCCTGTTACCCCTGCAGCAGATACACTTACATTTTCATTTTCGGGCTCATCCGCAATTGCTTTCCTCTCGTCGTGAGCCCCACAGGTAAGTATGCCCAGAAAAATGGCAACTGCAAGCATTCCACATATAATCTTTATTAAATCCATATGACTTCCCTATTTTTTAGATTTCTATTCAATATTGAAAAACCCTTAAGAGCCTTTATCAGAATTTTGAAAAGCTTTCGTCAGATCTTCTTTTATATATAGTCATAATAATTATCACAGGTGTTATTTTATTTTTTCACTATGTTGTTTGGAAATTGTTTGAAGAAACCCTGTTTACTAAATCCCGGATAATTTTTAAGGGATAATTTTTAAGTGATCTGAATTTTTCATGGCTTTAGCTTGCAAATCAATAATTTCTTTATAACTTCACAATTCTTTTAAATTCTGGTTCTTTTAATCTCTCTACATTATGTTCAAGCCTTAATAACTTTATATCGATTTTATCCGAAAATTATGGAACGCAGGACTAAGCAAAGAAAAAACAAAAGATGTAATAAGATCTAAATATAAAAAATGGAAAAGATGCAAACAGGTGTAAAAATAAAAAACAGGTTAATAAGCGTAAAAAATGAAAGGTAAGTAAATAAACGAAAAATGAAAAACAGTTAATAAATGTAGAAAAATGAAAAATATTTAAAAAGGGGTAAAAATGCCGGAACACTATAACCTTATTTCCTGGAACGTAAACGGCCTCCGGGCCGCTGTTAAAAAAGGCTTCCTTGACCTTTTGCTCGAGCACCGGTTTGATATTGTATGCGTTCAGGAGACAAAAGTTTCTCAGGATAAGCTTCCTCGAGAAGTTAAGAACATCCAGGGTTACTATAATTATTTTGTTTCCGCAGAGCAGAACGGTTACAGCGGGGTCGGAACTTTTTCAAAAAATAAACCCATTAAGCTCGAAAAAGGTATGGGCATCGAGGTATTTGACAGGGAAGGCCGCTTTCTGAGGACCGACTACGAAGATTTCGTCCTGCTTAACATCTACTTCCCTAACGGCAAAGCTTCTCAGGAACGCCTGGGATATAAAATGGCTTTTTATGATGCTTTTCTGGACTATGCAAATGCCCTTAAATCCGAAGGTAAAAAGCTTGTAATCTGTGGGGACGTGAATACAGCCCACAAAGAAATTGACCTTGCCCGCCCGAAACAAAACGAAATGATTTCAGGATTTCTCCCCGAAGAGCGGGCATGGATGGATAAATTCCTTGCAGCCGGATACCTTGATAGCTTCCGCATGTTCAACCCTGAAGGCGGTAACTATTCCTGGTGGTCAATGAGAACCGGCGCACGCAGCAGAAACGTCGGCTGGCGCCTGGATTATGTTTTTGTCAGCGAAAATCTCAGAGAAAACGTGAAATCTGCCTCTATTTACCCTGAAATTATGGGTTCGGACCACTGTCCTGTAGGGCTGGAACTGGAGTTTTAAGTTAAATCTATTTTAATCTTTATTTTTAAGGGTTTATCATTTTTTACTCGGGTTGCAGAACTTATGCCTGATTAAAATTTGTGCTTGATTAAAACTTATACTTTATCTGGACTGGTGTTTTTTTAGGATTTATGCCTGACTTATAAATCCTGATTGAGCATCCTTTTTAATTCCGCAATATTTCCCAGGATTTTTCCTTCGAGTTCCTCTATTTTTTCAATGATAATCTCGGGCTTTTCGTACCTGATTTCTTCATACTCGATTTCTTTGTACCTGGAAATCGAAAGATCGTAATTATTAGCTTTAATTTCTTCGGCTGGCACGTAAAAGCATTTTCCTTTTCTATCGGTCGGGTTTTCTTCTCTACGGTTTCTGAATCTTTCGATGATATCCGGGATATCTCCTTTTCTGTCAAGTGGAGTTCGTTTATCATCCAGGGAATAGCCGTCGGCTTCCATATCATAGAACCAGACTTTTTCCGTATTCCCGCCGTTTGTAAAGATGAGCACTGCAGTTGAGACTCCTGCATACGGCTTGAATACGCCCGAAGGCATGGAAACTATTCCTTCGAGCTGACATTTTTCGAGCAGGAGCTTTCGGAGGTCCCTGTGAGCATTCGAGCTTCCAAAGAGCACGCCGTCGGGAACGATTACGCCGCACTTACCTCCGATTTCGAGCATCCTGTACATTTTTTCTACGAAAAGGAGTTCGGTTTTTGTTGTGCCAAGTGTCAGCCTGTCATTGATGTCGTTTTTATCAATGCTCCCCTTGAAGGGCGGGTTTGCAAGAATGACTGTAAATGCTTCTTCTCCGCTGTACTGGTTTGAGAGCGTGTCGGTAGATTCGATATGAGGGGCTTTAATTCCGTGCAAAACCATGTTCATGAGCGCAATCCGGACCATAGTAGAGTCAAAATCAAAGCCGTAGAATGTGTCCTGGTGCAGCTTATCCCATGCGTTCTGCTCGGTTATATGGTCTCCGATAAGGCCGTGCCAGTCCCCTTCCTCGTCTTCTGTCACCATATCGGGACTTGTGTACTTTTTGAGGATATACCTGTAAGCAGTAAACAGGAAACCGGCAGTCCCGCACGCAGGGTCGCAGATCCTGTCATTGACATCAGGGTCTACAAGCTCGACTATCATCCTGATTATGTGCCTTGGAGTCCTGAACTGCCCGTTCTTGCCTGCGGTTGCGAGCTGGCTTAAGAGATATTCGTAAATGTCTCCCTGCACATCAGAAGTCTGTCCCGAAATGTCGAGCTCGTCAATGATTCCTACGGCCTCCTGTACAAGAGAAGGTTTCGGGATAATGAACACGGCATCTTTCATATGCTGGGAAAAAAGCGTCTTCTCCCCATCATGAATATTCTTGATAAACGGAAACACGACATCTCTGACATGCTTAAGCATCTCCTCAGCAGATTTGTGTTTCCATTCCGACCACCTGCACTCCTCGTGCCCTTCAAAAATAGAAATATAAGCCTTTCCGGTAGCATTCGCCCGCCTCTGCTCCAGCACGTCCATATCCTCAAGCCTTTTCATGAAAATGAGGTACGACATCTGCTCAATGGACTGCAAAGGGTTGGACAGCCCGCCGCTCCAGAACCTATCCCAGAGGGCATCTATTTTTGACTTTTTTTCGGGTGGGAGTCTCATGTGATCACTTGTTTTTTACTTGTTTTTTGGTTCGTTTTTAACCTGTTTTTTTAACTTGTTTTGAGCGTTAGTTTCGGGTGTTGTGTTTTAAATGTTGTGCTTTGATATAAAAGAAGAGCCTGAGGTTATTCTGTCTACCTGAAAGCAAGATCTAAACCTAAAAATTAGGTTTTTTCATTCAGTTTTCTTTTCATTGAGTCTTCTATTGTGCAGAACTAAGTGTCTGTCTGGAAATAGCTGCTTGTTGCTGGGAAATCGTGAAGCAGTTGAGAATTTCATGCATGTCGAGTGTTTCTTACCTGAGATATTATGAAGTTTACCGTTTTTGCAGGAACTTCTGGAAGATACATTTAATTCTAATACTCTGAGCTCCAAATTACCTTTATGTCCAGGCGGCTCGTAGATTTAACAGTCAGGGAATTGATGAATGCATCCACTCTTTTTGAAAAGGAGAAATATGAAAAGGCACTTGAGAAGCTTAATAAAGCTGAAAAACTGGCGGAAAAGGCAAAAAGTTCGGACCTTATGTGCCGTGTTCTGCTCCACAAAGGAGAGGTTATGGATTCCATGGATTATCCAGAAGAAGCTCTGGAGCTGTATGAAAAAGCTCTGGATATTTCATCACGCCTTTTTTTAAATGAACCCCAGGATTCCTCCTATCAGAAATGTCTTTATAATTCCATTGGTCTCATTGGAACTAATCTTGAAGATAGAGATAGTTTTTCGGCAGCAGAGAAGTCTTATGGACGTACAAATAAATTATTTGATGGGATAACTGATGAATATAATAAACTGATTGCGGAGCAGCCTGAAAACTCTGAGTATTTGTTGAATTATTTAAAAACCCTGAAAAATATTGGTGCTTATTTTTTAATTATCGGTCAACCTGAAAAGCAAATCCCGCTTACCAACAGTACCCTGGAAACTTTCAGAAAAATATTAATTCTCCAGCCCGAAAATCCGAATATTTTAGAGCAGCTGGATTTATTTGTGAGGAAACTTGGAGAAGAATTTCTGGAAAATGAGCTTTTTGAAGATGCGAAAAAACTCTATGACCAGTTACAGGAGATTTACAGGAGTCTTCTTGAAAAATACCCAGATAACGAGATTGTAATTCATTATTTTATTTTCTCATATGGGTATTTAGGAGACCTCCAGTCGATACAGGGATACCCTGAAAAAATGGAAGAAACTTACCTGCAGGCTCTTTCAATAGTAGAAGATAACTTACGCAAAAACCCTGAGGACGCTGCATTTCTTGTTAACAGAGGTAAAATTTACGAGGAAATCGGGCTCAATTATTCGGAATCCGGAGACCCCGAAAAAGCAAATTCGTTCTATGAAAAAGCGCTCGCAAACTTTGAAGGTATGACAGGAAAGTACCCGGATGACCAGGATTATCAGTTTAAACTTACAGAAACTTTCGGCAACCTTGGGAAACTTTTTGCAAAAATAAAGCGCATCGAGAAAGCAAAACAATGCTATATGTATAAGATTAAAATTTATGAGTCCCTCTTCGAAAATGGTCCCGAGGATGAAGACCTCAAAATGGAGATTATCGATACCTTCACGCAGATAGGGAACCTCTATGCTGAAGCAGGAGATAGGGATCAAGCAAAAGAATACTATGAAAAGGCGATTGAAGGATATGAAATGCTGCTTTCCGAAAACCCGGAGTCAACTGATTTTGAGATTGGCATTTCGGACGTCCTCACGGCTCTTGGGGACATGTATGCAAAAGTGGAGCATGAAGATGTGGAATCCGAAGACGAAACCGAAGATGCAGAATTTGAAATTGCCAGGGAATACTACGAAAAAGCCCTCAAACTAAACGAAAAAGAATTTGGACGATATCCTGACGATTCAACATGCCAGGATGAGCTTGTCAGGACACTGGGCAAAATTGGAGATTCATTTGCAGCTCAGGAAAGGTACATTGATGCAGTTCCATATTACCGGCGCATTATCGAGATCAAGGAACAGGCGGTAAGAGATAATCCCGTCGAATGGATCTATATAATGACTCTTACTAATTCTCTGTATCAGTTAGGGTATTTATATGGACAAATAGGGGAAATAGAACTGGAGAAGCAACAATATTCAAAGGCGGAGGAACTTTTCTCAAGATTATTACACGATGAAAAAATCTCCCTTCCGGTAAAGCAAATCCTGGCTTTTGATGTGCAGGGCCGTGGAATAGACCTTCTTAATTCCAGGAAATACGACAGCGCGAAAGGAGCCCTTGACCTTGCCCTTGAATTCTTTGAAAACGAGTATGAAAAAAACCCGAAAGAGCCGGAAAACTATCCTTTCATATGTGAAGCACTTCACCAGAGTGGAAGGCTGCAACAATCCCTGGAGAACTTTGAGGAAGCGGCTAAAATCTTTGATTCACTGCTCCCAGCAGTGGAAAAATTGCTCGAATCAAATCCCGAAAATCCCGAAAATGCCGAATACCGGGAAAAAGCAGGAATCAATTATACCGATGCCGGGGAAGTGTATTATCTTATCGAGGAGTATGAAAAATCTAAGCAGTCCTTTAAAAGAGCCCTGGACATAAATGAAGTCCTCCTTGATGAAGAACCGGATAACCCCATATATAAGATAAACCAGGCGGAAACATTCGGGAAATACGCAAAGTTACTCTCAAAACTTGGAAGGAATGAGGAAGCAGACGATTACAGTACAAAATCCAAGGAAATATACAGGAAACTGGCTGAAGAGGACTGTGGCGAAAAGGATACTGATGAATAAAAAATGAAATTTAAAAACCATGTAGACCTGTGATGTTATGCACAAAACCTTCAGAGAATTTAACGGCAAAACCTATATGCTCGATGAACTGAGCTATTTCGGGCTTGAAAAATCCGATGCCGAGAAAAGAAAAGCCATGATTAAAAAGAGCGGGCTCGGAGTTAGATGCATAAAGAAAGCAAATGGCAAATACGTAGTATACCGCGAATATACCGGCGATATAAATGAAGAAGACGGCTCTTCGCTGTTTAGAATTGGTTGAAAAATAGTTACTCAGTTATGGGTTCCTATGCTTAACTTTTTCATATTAATCTCTAATGCACTCATAGTAAAATATTTTTTCAAAATGGTAAATTCCTAAATATTTCGTTCTTCAATTTTTGTATTGATTTTTCGGAAGGAAAGTCAGGGATTCTTTTCTCGTAAAAACTAACAGATTCATTTATCAGGTTTCTATGGTCTGAAATATATTTTGGGAACCTTGAATCCAGGGTAAATGTGTAAGCCCAGTCTTCTTCCGACCTTATAGACCTTCCAATACTCTGGCATACTGAAATAGCAGTTCTGTATTTATAAAAAATATTGTTTCTGAAGAGACTTCTGGTTTGTGCAGATGTAAGCATTTTTAAAATACCTGGCAATTGCAATAGACAGCGCAGTTTTTCCCGAACCTGTCGGAGCCTGAATTATAAAATTGATTTTTCCCCTGTCAGGGCCTTCCTGAATTTTATCTAAAACGTATCCCTGATGTCCCCTTAACTCTCCATGCGGGAAAAAGTCTTTGATGACTATATATATTCCAGTTTAAATTTATACCTGCTGTACTTATTTATATAGTAAATATGAAACGATATATATACATATGGATAAGAGGCTGCCAGAATCACCTACCTCACAGGACATCACTGCGCTGAAGTTATCTTCAGGTAATTCGGGTAATTAGAGTAAATCGAGAATTTGTTTTTCCATTTTCACTTAATTCTAAATAATCCTAGTTCCAATTTATCTACATGTCCAGACAGGCTGAGGATTTAATGGTTAGGACTTTAAGTGATGCATCTTCTCTATTTGGAAAGGAGAGGTACAAAAAAGCCCTTGAAAAACTTGATAAAGCCGAAAAACTGGCGGAAAAAACAAAGAGGACGGACATCCTGTGCCGTGTTCTACTGCAAAAGGGAGCGGTAATGAATTCCATGGGTAAGCCGGACGAGGGCCAGGACCTGTACGATAAAGCCCTGGATATTTACAGGACTTCCAATTTAAATGAGCAGGAGAGTTCGGTTCTTAAACATACCCTTTCGAATACCTTTAGTGAGCTTGCAAAACACTTTAAAATGGTAGACAGTATCGAGAATGCAGAAAAGTGTTACTTGAACGAAATAAAGGTCTATGAGATCCTTCTGGAGAAGGACCCCGAAGATGAGGATTCAAACCTGGAAATTGCCAGAGTTTTCAAAGCTATTGGAGATCTATATGAGTATTTTAAGCCAGAAAAGATGGATCCCGAAACTGAAAGGCAGTATTACGAAAAAATTCTGGACATAAGGGAGAAAGCATTTGAGCTGCTTCCTGATAGTGAGACCTATATATATGACCTGGCCCATGCCCTTGGAAAACTTGTTGATTACTATATAATTCGACAGGACTATAAATCCGCGATTCAATTTCAAGAGCGTGTTGTTGAGGTCATGGAGGAACTTATTGATCTTCTGGCAAACTGGAAGGACCTGAAAGCCAAGAGCAATGCCTATGATAAACTGGGTTCCCTTTATGCGGAAATTGGAGAAGAGGAGCTCGCACAGGAGCAGTATTCAAAAGCCCTTGAATATTATGGGATGATTTTTGATGACGAACTCTGGCCCTTTTCTGTTAAGGCGACGCTGGCCTCCGAACTCATGGAACGCGGAAAGACCCTCCTCCTTTTAAAGAAATACGAGAGTGCGAAAGAATCTATGGACATGGCCCTCGATTTCCTTGAAGGAGTAGATAACGAAGAACCGGAAGACAGCACAGAAGAATCCCTGGACCTGGCCTCTGTTATTCTTGGAGAAGGATATGAGGAAGAGTCGGAAGACTCCGGCTATCTGGCAGAGTTGGCTGAAATCTTCAGGGAGTATGCAAAAACTCTCTCTGACCTGAACCGGAATGAAGAGGCAGAGGAGTTTACTGCAAAATCGGAAAAAATATTGAGGAAACTGGCTTAAGAGGGTAATGGAGATTCATAAACTTCTTCCAACACCCCCTTCAAATCTTCAGAAAAACCGGATTTCATGGGTTTAAAGGTAAGGAAATATCCTTCTACTCCAAAAAAGGTTTTTAAATTCACCTGGGATCGAAAACCTCCGCCAGCTTGTCTGGCGGCCCTGTCCATAATGAAAAAGAAGTTGAAAGAAGAATATGTAAAAAGACGAAAAACAGTAAAAAAGAAGATTTAAAAAGCAAAGATGAGCGATAAAACCTTAATGAGTTATTATTTGCCTATTACTTCTCTTTTTATCTTTATTTCTTCTTTTTTATCATTTTGGGAAAGGCCGCTCTCCTTCGTCGAGCGTGACAAGAACGGTTCGATAAAGCTAATACGGTTTTAAGGGTCAGAGTTCAAGATTCAATTTCTTACAATTCATGCTTATGAAACCAGTTTCCCGGTGAAGGCTTTCTGCATGAGGGCATCGAAGAGGCTATTTATTTCAAGTGAGGATTGCTGTTGGTTAGATCTTGTTCTATCCAATTGTTCTACTATTGTGGTAAATCGTTGTTGCTGTTTAATAGGTGGTAAAATAACATCGATGTCTTTAATCTGACTGAACTCTAAGTTGTCGGCCGTAACCGATCTGACGCGATTTAGCAGATCTCTCTGGTAAATCTTGAAATAGTAAAGCATAAAGAAAGAATTTGTGAGTTTATCGTCGAAAACAAAACCTTTCATATCTTGGTTCATTGTAACTTTACAATTATTTATTGCTATAGGAAGTGTATGTTTTAGGATTCCACTGCGGATAACCATAAGTAAAGAATATGGAGGTATTAATTTTGTCGAACTCTCTTCAATTGCTTTTTCTGAAATATGATCTATGCTGTCTTGGATAAAATCCTGCTTCATATCTTTAGGAGTGACCCAAGGAATATCGCCCTCGTAGTATTCTGGCTTGGATTTAGAAGGAGTTCCGCCTCCATATATTTTCACACATAATTTTTCAAGTTTTTCAGTGTTCCAACCCATTGGATTTGTAACTGGATCTCCAAAAATCTCCAAAAACACACTCTGAAGAAGCTTCTGAGTCAACTCATCCGCCTGTGCCCGAAGTTTTCTCGTTTCTTCGGCTTTTTCGAGGATGGAGACTATTTTTTGCTGAGTTTTGAGGGGAGGTAAAATTATTTCAATTTTTTTGAGTGCATTAATTGGTATAAATTTCTGGTTTCCACCGTCTGCTCTTTTAAGCAAAGAGTTATGTACTTGTTCACATTTCAGGTAATATCTAATATATTTATTGAAGACAATGTCTTCCTTTAATTTGAATAAAGCTACATTTTTTATGCTAAATTCAAAGTCTACATTAACAATGGTTGGTTTTCCGATTGTTCCTATTTTTGAGTATAATATGTCTCCTTTTTCCGGTTTGGATCTTCTTATTATTTGTTGATGTTGTTCTGTTGTTATATAAGTTACATTTTCAAAAGAAATCCCATCTTCAGTGAGATCTTTAGAAGTGACTAAAGGAACACCTATTTCCTTATCTACAAGTGGTGTTTTATCATGTGTTCCATCGGTGACAAGATTACAAATATATTCAAGATTTGTAATCTTCCATCCTTCAGGCAGTTTGTTTTCCATTTTTCAACCCTTCACATAAACAGATCTTTTTCAACGCCTTTGCAGATGTCGATAAAAGAATTTAACTCTTCCTGACTGAACATCGGGAAGGGAGCAGTTGTGCCGAAGTTGGTGAAGGGGGGCTGCCAGAGGGTGGAGTATTCGATGTGCTTCTTTTTCAGGAAGACGGTCTGGAGGGTCAGGATGAAGTTGAGCTGGTCTGAGGAATAGTGTTTATTGTTTCCGATTATGTAGGTCTGGAAGGCGTCTTTGATCAGGGCGTCGGGGGCGGGGGAGGAGTAGAGGCCCAGCACCTGGCGAATGAAGTCCGTAAGCGAAGCCTGCTGGCTGGGGTAGAGGTCGAAAAGGCTGGCTAGGCTGGAAAGTTTCGGGTTGTCAGGGGCGAGGGCTGCGTTCAGGAGGGTTTCCTCAAGCTGTTCGAGGTCGTAATCGGTGAGAGGTTCGTTATTTTTGATTTTCCGGACAGCGGGGTGGGTTTCGGCAAGGGCTTTAATGCGGGCTTCGACTTCGCGGCGGTAGGCTTCCACATAGGAGGGGTCATTTCCGTCTGAGATCTCCCACTTTTTTCTTTCGGCAATGATGTCGCTCATGTCGATTACTATCGTTTCGCGGGGCTCTTTTGCCATGTAGGGCATAAGGGGAGCGAGGTCGGAGAGGAGGAGCTGCACGTCTTCAAAGCTTACGGTTTCCCAGAAGGAGCGGGAAAGCACGTTGTCCATCAGGGCTTCTCTTGCACGGACCGAATCAAGGGTGCGGGGGAGGCGGTCCACCATTTCGGCAATTGAGGTTTTCAGGCGGTCGATTTCTGCCTTATCGTTTTCCAGAAGCGCGTAAGCCAGTTTTTCGCAGCGCAGGGTGAAGGTCGCTTCCTTGAGGTTCACGTCCGGCTTGAACTTCATCAGGGGCATGATCTTTTTCTGCAGGAACTCGACCGGGTCAATGGCTATATTGTCCCAGAGTTTCGGGGAAAGGGCTTTTTCCATGTCCTGAAGATGTTCCCGCACGTTTACCGAATCGCGGGGAAGGGATTCGATATCGGAAATAATCTTTGCTTTTACCTGCTCGGCGGCTTTTCCTGATGCCGGGTCTCTGCGCTGCATCAGTTCTCCGAGCTGTTTGAGCCGGGTCAGGAAGATGCGATTTGTAATCGCCTCGGCGGACTCGTTTTTTGCGCCTTCGGGGTTCATGTTCCAGTACTCGAAGTTGTTCCAGAAGTCGAAGACCTTAAAGTATTCTTTTTTTCCGTCAGGCAGCCATTCCCTGTGTTCGCAGGCTCCGTCTGCACGTGTGCCTCTGCCAAGCATCTGCCAGAACTTGATTTTTGAAAATACGGGTTTTGCAAAGACAAGATTGCAGACCTCGGGGACATCGATTCCGGTGTCCATCATGTCAACTGAAATTGCAATTCTCGGGAAAGGCTTTTCTTCAAAGTCCTTGATCAACTGCTGGGCTCTTGAGTCCTCGGAGACGATAATTCGTGCAAGCTTCCCTTTATGTTCGGGGTATAGCTTCTCAAAAGCTTCCCAGAGCCTCTTTGCGTGCAGTTTCGAGATTGCAAAAAAGATAGTTTTTGCAGGCAGGGTTCCGGCCTGATCTGTAAGGCAGTTCTCCATAAACTCCCGAACAATTGCTTCTGACGTGCCCTTAACTGCAACTTTCTTCTCAAGCTCAGTGCCTTCAAAGTTAATATCATCGGGGTCGATTCCTTTCTTAATCAGTTCTTCTCGCTCGCCTTCGGTCAGGTTTTCGGGCTTTAAGCCTTCGATCTGGAAATATGTCCTGGCGCCCGAGATATTCTTCCTGAAATCGCAGAGCACGCCGTCCCGAACAGCATCTTCATAAGAGTAAAGGGCAGTTGGGATATCGTCGTGGCACTCGAAAAACCTGAAGGTGTCCCTGTCCACCATATCTGCCGGCGTCGCAGTCAACCCTATCTGGATTGCGTCAAGGTAGGTAAAAATCCCTTTCCACTTCGAATAAATCGACCTGTGGGCTTCGTCCGAAAAGATAAGGTCAAAAGCTCCGGGAGAAATCCTGTATTTTCCGTTTCTGTCTTTCTGGTTGTAAATCTCCTGAAAAGTCTGAATCGTGGAAACGTAAAGCCTGCAATTGGAATTGTAGTTTCCTGAATGGATAATTTCTTTTGTTTCCTCAGGGAAATATCGCAGGTATCCCTTTTCATAAGCCTGTTTTCGAAGAGCTTTTCTGTCTGTCAAAAATAGAACTCTCTGAACCCTGCTTTCCCGCATGAGCTGGTCGATAATAGCCATTGCAACTCTGGTTTTTCCAGTTCCGGTTGCCATCACAATCAGAGCTTTCCTGTGCCCTTTGTGTATATGTTCGACAACCCTTGTCGCAACCTCTACGCTTTTTGCCCTGTCAACAATGTTTCCGTCAATGTCGATTTCAGTTTCCCGCTCCGAATATTTTCGCTGGTAGAGAAGCCTTTCAAGATCTTCTGGGGAATAAAACCCTTTTATCTGGCGGGGTCCGTAGCGTTCCCTGTCCCATAACCATATCTGGTAACCGTTTGAAAGAAAAATAAAAACTTCTTCCCCTGTCTGTGTCTTTATATCATCGGCATACTCTTCAGCCTGCTTCTGTCCCAGAATAGGGTCTTTAGTTGTTCGTTTGGCTTCAATAATGGCAAGCGGTTTTCCGGTACTGTCCAGAAGCAGATAGTCCGCATACTTGCTTTCAGCATCATTTCTGCGGGTTTCGTTGACCTGTCTGTAATCCTGCTTTTTAATATCAGATTGTATTGTATCGACTTCGAGGACAACCTTCGACCTGTCACCAACGTCCCAGCCATGCTCCTTAAGTAAAACGTCTATTTTCATTTTCCTTGTCAGGAACTCGTTCAGGTCGAGCATCTTCACCCTCGAAGTTATGTTACGAAAGATCTTTTATCAAAATTATATCCCCCTATATAAATAGATTAGGAATTATATCAAGATGTTCGGTAATAAATATTCAAACATTTAGATTGTTTTTATTCTTTTTTTAAACGCACAATTTTTAAAAACACTGGTATCTGGAAGTTATTTGCTGGAGCAGATCAGTTCTTCCCTGAAAGAAAAATAAAGTTGAGAATGAAAAATGTTCTTGAATGATAAAAGAAAAGTTGGAAGATATATTCCACCAGATCAGGGGCGTGATTATTTTTCAGCAGCACAGATTTTTACTGCAGACACCGGGACAGAAACATTTAACGCTATTCATAGCCTCTTTCCTTCAAGGTCATAAATCATTATGTCAAAGCAGGCTGAAGCCGGGTGGCAAGCTGGCCCGCCCAGTCTCGGATTTCTATCCAGTCCCGGATGTCGCTTGCCGGCATATTGTGTATGGGGCTTGCAGGCAGTCTGGCAAGTAAGCTGTCAGGAAAACGCAGATTTTTCGGATCGAACTTACCTCCAAATATTTTTGTGTCAACTGGTCTGAACCAGGGAAACTTTCCCAGATCTTTATCCAAATTTGAACGTGCTTCTTTCCACTCCTCTTCCTCATTACTCAACGGTCCGAGTACAAAAATTGCAACCGGCAGTTTTTTGAGCGCTTCATGGTGCTTCGAAAGAAAACCTGCTGCATCTTTATGCAGGTGGGTTACATAAATTGGTGCACCAAGCACGACAGCAGAATATTCCTCAAGAGAATGCACTTTTTTCGCGTGCTCAAGGTCTACTGTAAGGCCATTTTCCTGCAAGATCTTTGTGATCGACTCAGCTACTTCCTTTGTTGAACCGTATTTCGAAGCATAAGCCACAAGAGTTCTGGTTTCCATCCTAACTAATTCCCCCTATAACTGTTATTTTCACTCCTGTTACTTGTCATCTTCGGACACAGTTCTCGTTGACACAGTTCTCGTTAAATGTCGCTCTGATATTCCCGGGTTTCCTTCAACAGGTATACTCTGTCAGGATCACCCGTATTCATTAATTCCTTAATATTTATAGATAGAAAAAGTTTTAAGTCGTGTAATCTATTCTTAATTTTTTTATTTTATTCACGTGAAGTTTATGTAGATTTGACTCTTTTACTCTTAAGTATTACTGAGGACATCATTTTCCAAAAACGGCTTCTTACTGCTTTTCCCGGCTATAAAAGTGGAATTTGAAATATACCTGTTCAATGAATTTCAGGATAGCTAATCTCTTAATTTTTGCTTTCAGGGTCCTAACGATCTATCTAAAGATTTAAGCCCTTATCACAGGCTTCTATGAGGTATAAATGTGTACAAAACAGGTTTGAGGGCTATGGAATACATGCAAAGGGTATTTATCTCATTAAGATTATAATATGATTAATTTAATCTACATAATAAAGTAATTAATTTAATTTTTGTAGATATAATTATTAAAAAATATTTTGGAGGAATATCGTGGGACTTATTGGTGAGTTTAAGGAATTTCTTTATGAGTACAAAGTAATTCCCCTGGCAATTGCTTTGATTATGGGTATCGCATCGACGGCTTTTATAAAATCCTTTGTGGACAACATTATTATGCCGATCATAACACCTTTTATCCCCGGAGGGGCCTGGAGGACAGCAACGATTGATATCGGTCCGATAGTACTGGGCTGGGGTGCTTTTCTCGGAGAACTGATAAACTTCATAATTATTGCATTTGTGGTCTTTATTATCGCCAAAAAAGTGCTGAAAGAAGAAAAAGTTGAGAAAAGATAATAGGAAATCACAATTTTTTCTATTACTTTTTGCTCATCATTTTTCTTTTTAATTTTTAAACTTTTTTTATTCTTTTATTATTTTGTTCATTATTTATATTCATTGTTTAATCCATTGTTTATTTCATCCCTGTCTGCAGTTTTATATTTCAAGCTCAGGTTTTTCGTCCATTTCCGGGATCCCTGTGGAGATGATCAGATCAGCCTTACTGCAGAAGAATACGGACCTGTGCTTATACAGGACTTCCTCAGGGAAAAAACTCATTTTTTAGATCAGATATGTTAGATAATTATTCAAGGGTATGACTCTGGTAGATATAACATGAAAACAAAATAATGTACGGTTAATGTACGGTTCCGCAAACTAAGCTTCTTTAAGAAAGCACATTTTCTGAGGTGTAAAATGGCCGGTGGCATGGTATACATTTATACTGGGGAAGGGGAAGGAAAGACAACAAATGCACTCGGGCTGGCTCTCAGAGCGGTAGGACACGGATACAGTGCAGTAATTATCCAGTTCATGAAAGGTAGAAAGTACATAGGGGAATACAAAATTAAGGACAGGCTCGCACCGGAATACGAGATCCACCAGTTCGGAAGGGAAGAGTTCATAGATTTCAGGAACCCTGTGCCTCTGGATTATGAGCTGGCAGAAAAAGGACTCGAATTCGCAAAAGAAGCCCTCGGAAAGAAGCCCAGAATACTGGTGCTGGACGAGATAAACCTTGCAGCTCATTTTGGCATTGTGAAAACAGAAGATATCCTGAAATTGCTGGAAGACATCCCTGAAGAGACAACAGTCATTCTGACAGGCCGGAGAGCTCCAGAAGAACTGGTAGAAAGGGCAGACCTGGTAACTGAAATGAAATTTGTGAAGCATCCTTTTGAAAAAAAAGTCCCTGCAAAGGAAGGGCTTGAATATTGACTCATTTTTAAATATTTCCGGCTAATTTGCCACAATTTTTCCTGCAAATTTAATAATTCAGCTTTTTCTTTCCATAATTAGAGCCACTATTCTTTCTTCAGGCAGCGAGACACCGGGAGAGTTCATCCTTTCTCTTTTACGCGATATCTTTTTGTAATATGTTTCAGTATATGACTTATACTTCTATATTCCAGCTTAAGTCTTAAAATCCATATTCCAGCTTAAGTCTTAAAATCCATATTCCAGCTTAAGTCTTAAAATCCATATTCCAGCTTAAGTCTTAAAATCCATATTCCAGCTTAAATCTCAAAATCCATATTCCAGCTTAAGCCTCAAAAGATCATTTGATGTGGAAAAGTTTCTAGCTCCTCACAACTCTTTTTAACGTGGTTACTATTATTTTCATGCAATTAAAAATTTCAATATAATATAATTATTTAATTATATCGAATTTTATAATAAAAATTATTTTTTTTAATCAATTATGATATATATCTCCAGCTCATTATAGATGTACAGATTAAGGGTAATAGGGTTTCCTCTTAATCTATGGGTTGGATCGAAGGTAGGGACCTGAGAATAGGGACTCAGCCCCTACCATCTACTTCTAAACTAAACTTCAGAAACATCACGTCTTTTTTATCTTTCTGGCTTAACCAGATACCATCTACCTGTACCTTTATTCGTGTTTACATTGACTTTTGCATTTGAGCCTGCTTCAAAAAAGAGTTGAAATAAGCTCTTATTCCTGTTTTTTATGAATATAAATATTTATTTATATCTTCAATTTTAATAATATATTATGTCTTCACTGGTTGGTAATGCTGAAGCCATCAGTCAACAGATCTCTCCAGATACAGCTTTTGGGTGCGTCCTTACCCTGGTACTTATTGGCCTTATTTTGCTTTTTCTTTTATTTTCCACTTTACGCCGTGATGTCTGGCACAGGCCGAGTGTATAACCTTTCTTCCGCACTTTTCTCTTTAAAGCAAATATAGCTCTGATTTTCCATGTTTTTATTCAGATTTACAGGAAGAAGGGTAAACCCCCAATTTTTAGCTTCATAGGACGTAGGCGTCAACTCCCAGGCATTTAACCGTTTCTCTGCCAGCTTGTCCGGGAGCTCTGCCCATAAAGCAGAAAGAAGTTGAAGAAATCAAATAAGCAGACAAAAAAAATCAAATAAGTAGATTAAAAATCAAATAAACAGACAAAAAGTGAAAGAAATTTAAGAACGCTACAAAGAGTATAAAAAACGCTACAAAGATTGAGCCAATCCCAAAACTCATCACTGCGGCTCTAAGTCCTGTATCCAAAATAATAAATCGAGTCTCTGATCATGAAAATCATTCGAAAAATTTTACTGGTGCGAGGTTTAATTTGGTTTTGGGATGAACTCAGTAATAAAAGTAAGATTGTATACTATGCCAATTCATTCTCTTTTTTACAGGTCAAGCCGCTCTCCTCTGTCGAGCGACAAAAAGACCCGGTATCTCCAATCACTAAACTTCAAATTAACCTCAATGAATCCATACCCACTTTAATAAATGTCAGTCCAAATATAATCTGGGCGATTCCAAGAGCATGGACTATAGACAGATAATATTTGCTGTTTATGAAATACTTTGACTTCTCCACAATCAACGCAACAATTATCTTTGACCCTACCAGGAGCAAATAAAAGCCTGCTATGAATAAAATTGTAGCCCAGACATGAATACTCAGGCTTTTAAAAATTAGCGGCCCTCCTATGGACAGCCAGAATACATATGGGTGAGGGTTTCCAAAATTAACAATAATCCCTTTTTTAAGGGCACCACTCTTTTCTGCACTTAATTCAATGCTTCCCTTTTTAATTTTAAGGGATTCGACTCCTGAATATATCAGGTATGAAGCCCCAGAAAAAGCAATAATTCCTATAAATAGATCAGAACTTGTAAGATGTGACAGAACAAAGAGTACAGCCAGAACTATTGGCAGGTCGGTAATTAAAGGAGAAACTGCGACCTTTATTCCGTCCCACTTGCCATGTTGCAGAGTTTCGGAAATGGTTACAGCCAGAAGAGGGCCTGGGGATGTTCCTGCAGCAAGCCCGAGAAATGCTCCAAAGCCGAAATATTCAATAAAATCAAGCATCTTTAATGCCTCATTTTTCATAACTGTACTATTATGTCTAAACTAATACTTTAAAGCTGTATTCAGTACATTGAAACCCTTACTTATAATTTTACTTTCTTATAATTTTAGTTTCTATACTCACATATAGTATTGAGGGTCTTTACTGAGAATCTTCAGATTATGAGTTAACCCCTGACCTGGCATCTAAAAATCTGGCGTACTAGCATTGAGATTCATATTTAAAAAAAGAGGCATTTACGCCTCAACTCTTGAAAACAGGAATGCTCCGATTATGCAGACAAGGACAGATAATATAAACATTATTGCAAAGTCATTATGAATTCCAAACACGCTCATCCCTGCAAGGGCTCCTCTCATGCCGTCCACACCATAGGTGAGGGGGTCGATCCTGCTTATGAAGTATATTGCAGAAGGGAGATTTTCCAGAGGGAAGAGGGCACCTGAGAGGAAAAAGATGGGCATTATCAGAAAGTTCATAATAAGCTGAAAACCCTGCATGTCCTTCATCATGGAAGCTATGGCGAGTCCCAAACCTGTAAAGAAGATAGCTATCAGAAACATGAAGGTCATCCCGAGAGCCAGGCTAGACAGGCTTGAAATCCTGAAGCCGAGAAGATAGGTGAGGCAAAGTACTACCAGCCCCTGTATTATGGCTATGGTTGCACCTCCAAAGGTTTTCCCGAGCATGATTTCTGTCCTTGAAATGGGAGCTACAAGTGTTTCTTTAAGGAAGCCGAACTGCCTGTCCCAGATGACTTCCAGCCCTGAAAAAATGGCTGTAAAAAGAATCGACATTGCGACAATTCCGGGTGCGAGGAAGTCCATATAGTTTGCTCCTCCGCTGGCTCTGGTATACATCGGCCCGAATCCGAAGCCAAAGGCAACCATGAAAAGAAGAGGCTGCCCGAGAGAACCTATAAGCCGCGCTTTTGAACGCCAGTAATGCTTAAGCTGCCTGAGCCAGAGGATGTAGATTACCTCAATCAAATCCTGCCCCTCCTTCCTTTTCCTCTCATAAACCTCGTTTTACTTCCTGCACTTCCGTTTTCGTCCCTTATGTCCCTGCCTGTAAGTTTAAGGAAGGCTTCTTCTAAAGACTCGGTTTCATTATTGGTTTTTATTTTTTCCAGAGTGCCGGATTCTATGATTTTTCCGTGGTCTATAATTGCTATTTCGTCAGCTACCTCTTCGGCTTCATCCATGTAATGAGTTGTCAGAAAAATCGTCATGCCCCTTTCTTCATTCAGGTTTTTTATATGGGTCCAGATAGACTTTCTCGTCTGGGGGTCAAGCCCCACAGTGGGCTCGTCAAGAAAAAGGATCTTCGGATAATGAACAAGAGCCCTGGCAATCTCAAGCCTGCGTTTCATTCCTCCGGAATACTTTTTTACGAAATCTTTCCGCCTGTCCCAGAGCCCCACAATTTCAAGTGCCTGTCGAATTCTGTTTTCCCTCTCTTTTCTGGGAACTTTGTAGATTACGGAGTGGTATACCATATTTTCGTAGGCTGTAAGCTCTTCATCAAGGCTGTGGTCCTGAAACACTATCCCGAAAGAGGCTCTTGCATTATCCTGTTCTTTCAGTGCATTGAAGCCATTTATCCAGATTTCCCCGGAAGTGGGCTTCAGGACCGTTGTAAGCATTTTGATGGTTGTAGACTTGCCTGCCCCGTTAGGCCCGAGGAAAGCAAATATAGAGCCTGTTTTTACATCAAAACTGATTCCTTTTACTGCGGTGAAATCTTCAAATTTTTTTGTCAGAGATTTAACTGTGAGTATGTTTTGCATGAGAGGACCTGAAATTCTTTTTTCAATAAGGAAAGGAGTAGTTCAATACATTTCAAGTTAAAAGATCTGCTCCACACTTGGCTGAGCAGCTAAATAGAATATTTTTAAAGAACAATATTGATAGAGAATATACTTTCTGCTACTGAAATGAAGACATTATTTATAAATTCTGTTATTTAAATAGAATATGGATTTCATAATCCCAGGTATAATATCTTGAATATCAATAACACGAAATAATAAATCTCTTTAACAGCCTTTTCAAATGATCTGTTGACATTAACCGGCGCAGGTTAAACAATTCCCGACACTTTTTGTGTAAATCCTGTCTCTTAAAGCCACTCTGTTATGGATTTATCTCTGTTTTATGGATTTATCTCTGTTTTCTAAAAGGAAAGGATTTAAATCCTTAAGGAAATGTTTTATTGAAGACAACAGGAGGCTGGCTTTCAGGTTTTGCAGTGCCGGGTCTAAGAACCTCTATGTCACACATTGATATTTAAATATTATTTTGATATTTAAATATTATTTTGATATTTAAATATTATTTGTTAGAATCTGCTTATTTGATTCGTTTGCTTCATGCATGTAAAGTTATTTTTTATTCATAGGTATTTAAGATACCATGAATCTTCAGGCATCATAAATTCTTTAGATATCAGATAAAGTCAACATGTAAAAAACTATCCAATACCAAACTGTCTTATTATCAGCCTGCAGTATAGCTATCATATTACAGGCGGGAGCAGCAAGATATGAAAAGAAAATGGGAACGGGACCTTGGGCTTCAGGGAAGAATGCTCTTCACGATGTTTCTTCTGGCAGCAGTTTACCTTTTTTTCCTTGCATTCCTTTCATACTACGGAACATCTCAGATTTTCATAATTCTATTCATCGGTCTTTTCATGGCCGCCCAGTATTTTTATTCGGATAAGATGGTGCTCTGGACAACAGGGGCGCAGATTGTTTCTGAAAGTGAAGCCCCGCAGCTCCACGGGATGATTACCAGGCTCTGCGCAATAGCTGACCTCCCGAAACCTCAGGTTGCAATTGTAAGGACGCAGGTCCCAAACGCCTTTGCTACAGGCAGGAACCAGAATAAAGCTGTTGTTGCGGTTACGACAGGGCTTATGGACAAACTCTCTCCTGCTGAACTTGAAGCAGTACTTGCGCATGAATTGAGCCATGTAAAGAACAGGGACATGGCTGTCCTGACGATTGCCAGTTTTCTCTCATCAGTGGCTTTCTATATTGTACGCTACAGCCTTTATTTCGGGAATATGGGAGGAGGCAGAAGGAAGGAAGGCGGAGGTATTATGCTTGTCTGGCTTGTTTCCATCGTGGTCTGGATTGTCAGCTTTTTACTGATCCGCGCCCTTTCCCGTTACAGAGAATTCTCTGCTGACAGGGGAGCGGCTGTTATCACCGGGCAGCCTGCAAATCTTGCTTCTGCCCTTATGAAGATAAGCGGAGTTATGGATAGAGTGCCAGGTGATGACCTCAGAAAAGTCGAAGGCATGAACGCCTTTTTTATTATACCTGCAATCTCAGGCTCTTCTATAATGGACATCTTTTCCACCCACCCTTCAGTGGAAAAGAGGATAGCAAAGCTTGAGAAAATGCAGCAGGAAATGAGTTGAAATAAATGAATTGATGAAAAGTCATGTTAAGAACAAAAATGCAAATTAAAGAACAAAAAAGATGAATCAAAAAGATGACTCAAAAAATGAATCAAAAAAATGAAAAATTTAATAAAAGTTAGATTGATTAAAAGCTAAATGGATTAAAACTGCATTGATTAATTAAACTGATTAAAAGCTGAATTATTAAAACTGGATTGATTAAAAAACGAGATTATAAAGGAGATAAGCTTGATGGGTTTCCGGAATTTTGTGGATGCGGTCCTTGGGAGAAGCAGGCTTCCAAAAGCAAAAAGTGACAAGCTATTTGCAATCTCTACAGCAAGCATCACCCTGGAAAGCAGTCTTGGCCTGAAGCCTTCAGGATATGCAGGGATCTGTTTTAAGCCTTTAGGGGCTACCTCTTACGAATCTGCGAGAAAGGAAATCGAAGAGCTTCTGGAATTCAGTTCAAAGGAGACTGAAACTGACTTCAGGCTCGAAAAAGATGAATTTAACTTTCTCTGGGCTATTTTTAAAGATCCTGATTTCGAAGACCTTGTTGCCAGTATTCACCTTGTAAGCCAGACACTTGAAGACAGGGGCTTTGGCGAGCAGATCCTCTGTGCCATTTACAGGTTTGACAGAGAGCCTGAAATTCGGACAGCCGGGCAGGATGAAAAAGCCCATGCAAAAGGAGCCAGAGGAAAATCAGTTTACTGGATCTATAACTTTAAACAGGGGACTTATTATCCCTTTATTCCTCTCTCTGGCAAACAGAGAGACAGCCCCTTTGAATTCAGGCTCAGGGCAGAAATGGAAAGAGAAATGCCTGTAGAAAAGAATGTGGAAAAATGGTATCCCCTCTGGGGAATTCCTTTCTAATTTCTTTTAACCTGTGCGGTGCCATTCTCCATAAAAGGTCATTCTTTCCCTCTGGACCGGGAAGAAAGGATTCTCTTAAAAAGATGGAAAAAAACGGAACAGCCAAATATGAGTGATACTACTTTATTATTTTTCAAACTCCTCCCTTACGGATTTTCATTTTTCTTCCGGGAAGTGCAGTCGGGCAGGCTTTTTCGTACAAATTTATTACTGTGCATCCGATAATATTTAATATCAAAGAACAGTTTAATTCCTGATGCTTCTCTTTGGACATCTGTTTGTTACACTCGGGATATTTTTTGGGCTTGCGATTTTTATACCTCGATTGAAGACGGTAATAAATCCGCGATATCTGGCGATTGGAGCTATTTTACCTGATTTAATAGACAAACCAATCGGTGAAGTGATTTTTGCTTCAACTTTCGGAAACGGACGCATTGTGGGTCATACCCTGCTGTTTTCCCTTCTTCTGTTTCTGGCAGGACTGTACCTGTATGATAAAAGAAGAGATATCAGGGCTCTTTCTCTTTCTGCTGGTTCTTTCCTGCACATTTTCGAAGACCGAATGGGAGCAGACCCTTATACTTTCTTCTGGCCCCTGTTTGGATGGAGTTTTCCCAGAGACTCAAGGGACTTTATCGGAGTTGAACATCTGGTTACAATGTTGATCAAATCTTTTCACCTTGAATTTTTATTAGCTCATGTTACGGAAATTCGGGCAATACTGACAGGGGTCTTAATAGGAGTTATAATAGTTCTGTACTGGTCGAAAAAAAGATTTAAAAAGAAAGATTCCAGTAAAATAGTAAGAGAAGAATTATAATTATAAGTTCTAATTTTTTAATTATTCTCGAATATAATGGCCCTTAATGCTTTTTAAATCGAAATGCCAGGGCATCATATAATTTTTCTTTTTGATTTCCTTTGATTTTTACATGTAACAGAGAATTATCAAATAATTAAAATATGCTCATTTAAGGTGAGAAATTATCATTTAAGGAGAGGAGCTTAATACTTAAGGAGATGACCTATCATTCAAGAAGATAAACTTATCATTTAAAGAGATGACCTATTATTTAAGTGGATAAGCTATCATATAAGGAGATGACCTATCATTTAAGGAGATGAGCTTATAATCTCAGGATAATTTCTATAATAAAATACCCGCATATTACGAAACTCACTATGTACAATCCGGCTGTGAAAGTATCTGGTTTTTCAGTATTTTTTTGCAATTTTTTCTCCTCTTTTTTCTCCTCTTTTCTCTTTTATGTTTTCCTTATATCCTCTTTTCTCCTTATATTAATGAAGAAAATAGTATAAATGTCCTGTAATAGGGATTTCTATCATGTAACAATATCCTGTAATCTATGTTATGTAACATCCCGTAATTTATCATGTCTTATTATATCTCTTTAACTCTTCTATAAGTTCTTCCGAATATTCCGGCACAGCGCCCGGTTTTGATGCAACGTACGTCCCCAGGGTGGTGGCAATTGATAGGGCTTTTGAAGCTCCGTTTCCGGATAGATAAGCATAAAGGAACCCTGCAGAAAAAGCATCACCCGCTCCTACGGTATCTGCGACTTCTATTGGGGAGGCACTCACTTCCTCATAAACTCCATCATGGTAAACAGCCGCCCCATCAGGTCCTTTTGTTATGCAGATCACGGACATTTCAGGGTATCTGTCCGTAAGCAGGCGGCAGAGAGTCCGGAATTTATATATGGTATCAAAAAGCATTCCGGAAATTGCTTCCGCTTCTTCTTCATTCATCTTGAGGATTGTACAGTGTTCAAGGGAAGAAAGGATCCATTCTTCTGTATAGTACTCTGCTCTCAGATTTACATCATAGAAAAAATGTTTTGTTTTTATTTCCTGAAAGAGCCTTTTAAGAGTTTTCCGGTTTTCTTCAGACCTCTGAGCAAGGGTCCCAAAGCAAAAAACATCCCATTCGTCTCCTGCAAGAGCTTCAAATTGCTTTTCATCCGGAGTAATCACATCCCATGCCACTCCTTCATTTATTGAAAAAACGGGGATTCCTTCATACTTCAATTCCACAGTAACGGTGCCTGTAGGCCTTTTCTCATCAATAAGGATGTATGAAGTATCAACTCCCATCTCTTCAGCCCTGGATAGGAGAATTTTTCCAAGCTCATCCTTTCCAACTGCTGTAAGCACAGCTGTTCTTGCCCCCAGTTTTGCAAGGTGGGCTGCCAGGTTAAGGGGGGCACCTCCCAGATGAGCTGTGCCTTTGATAGTATCGAAAAGAGCTTCCCCGAAAGTGAGTGCTCTTATCGGTTTAATAGCTCCTTTTTCACCTTTCCACTCCTTTTTCACCTTTCCACTCCTTTTTACTGGTTACTTTCAGATTTTATACTTCATATACTCTCCATGTGTGCTTCATATACTCTCCATGGCTCTTTATATACTCTTATATATACGCTTCATTTATATTCAACGGTTTCTTATACCAGGTGAGCTTTCAGCTACGTCGTTTTGCTCCTGCTGATATTTCACTCCATGTGATGTTTTTATCTCCTGCATACTTACGAAATAGTTTTATATAATATCTGCTTACGGGACATCCTGTTTAATTCAGGCTGCAGGGGAGAAATCACATTCAGGAGCACAGCAGGTTCTTGGGCACGGAAAAAGTAAGTAAACTCCTTTTCAGGCTTTCAGCCCCTTCAATTATCGGGATGCTTGTCTATGCCTTTTACAATGTAGTGGACACTATCTTCATTGGCAGGGCTCTGGGGGAGGAAAGCGTTTCCGGTATTGGGGGGCTTGTAATAGCTTTTCCAATCCACATGCTTGCAATGGGGATAGCAATCGGACTGGGGATAGGAGGTTCTTCAATTGTCTCACGGGCTCTTGGGTCAAAAGAGCTGCATAAAGCTGAAAAAGCCCTGGGAACTGTATTTTTTCTGGGAATTTTCCTGGGATTTGCCTACTCCTTTACAGGGCTTTTCTTCCTCGAATCGCTGCTGAAAATCTTTGGAGCAACCCCCGGAATAATGCCCTATGCACGGGCTTATCTTGAGATTATAATGGCAGGGTCTGCGGTTTTTACCTTAGGAATTGCAACCGAAGACCTTGTAAGAGCTGAAGGTAACGCCAGATATGCAATGTTCGGAATGATTTTCGGAGCCGGCCTGAACATAATACTTGATCCCATCTTTATTTTCTGGCTTGATATGGGAGTCAGAGGAGCCGCTATTGCAACTGTCCTTTCCCAGCTCGCAGCAACAGTCTTCCTCTTGCGTTATTTCCTTTCCGGAAAAAGCTCGGTTGTCTTTAAGCCTGAGTTACTGGTCCCTGATATGACAATCTCAAAGGAACTGGCAGTAATAGGTATCGGCCCCTTCATTATTGAAGCATCAAATAGCACCATGATGATTTTTGTAAATAATGCCCTTGCAACATACGGAGGGGATGTCTCAATTGCAGCCTTCGGGATCATCCACAGGCTTCTCATGCTCATATTTCTTCCTCTTCTAGGTATCTCTTTTGGCCTCCAGCCCATAGTGGGCTATAATTACGGGGCAAAGCAGTTTTCAAGAGTGGCGGAATCGGTTAAAGTCGCACTGATGGTGAGCACTCTATTTTCTTTGCCAGGGTTCCTGCTAATGTTCTTTTTCCCTGAACCTATCATCCAGATCTTCAGCTCTGATCCGGAACTCACAGCTGCAGGAGCCGGAGCCATGAAGATTGTTGTGCTGATCCTGCCATTCATAGGTTTCCAGCTCGTAGGCACAACAGTGTTTCAGGCTCTTGGGAAGCCCGTACCGGCTTTTGTCCTGTCACTGGCAAGACAGATCCTTTTCCTGCTGCCCCTTGTGCTGATTTTGCCGAGGTTTTACGGGCTTGACGGAGTCTGGGCTGCATTTCCGATTTCTGATTTCCTGGCGTGCGGGCTTGCAGCCGGGATGATGTGGAGAGAATACCGGAAGTATAAGAATAAAGAAAAGCAGAAGAACTAAATGTTGAACTTTACTGCCTTTTCTCAATACATTTAAAAAAAGTAAAGAAAAGGATATTTCAGTTTATATCCTGCAGTTTGAAGCGGGTTTTTGAACTCAGCTCCGGTTAGTCTCAGAACAGGTTTATATTCTTATAATCGCTTCGAGAACTTCATCAGCGCTGGCATATTCCTTGTCCTTAAGCATACCAAGTTTCTGCAGCAACATAATGTTCATTGCACCGCTCTTCCTTACATGCGCGATAAGCTCACCCTTTTTTACAGGATAATTCACATTTTTTAACACTTTCTGCATTTCCGCAGGAGCGGCCTGTGCACTACTTCCAGTTTCCATGACGTTTCCCCCTTTACCCAGTTCAGTTGCCTTTAATTTTCTATATGCGGTATCTTTCACTTTCTGCCATAGGGTATCTTGCGGATATTTTCCTCAGTAAACCTCTGGCGGTAATTCCTGGTGTTCAACCATAGATATCCGTGTTCCATTTTCAGGTATGCACCCTGAAGATCCAGTATGTTATTCTCTGCCTGCTTTCTTTCAGAAACCTGATAAGGTCTTTTGCTGGATAAATGATATCCTTATGAATATGAGCTCTTAAACCTCAAATGGACCTCGTTTGATAGTTTCACGTCAGTAAATCAGGTAGCTCTCATTTTTCCCCCTGATTGCCCACCTCTCCTATATATTATATTCAATTATATAAAAAATAATTCCGCTAAAACATTTATTAAAGGACATTTATCAGGCTTTTAAGCCCAAATTTCTTTATTTTGAAGGAAAAAAATGAAAAATACAATAAAATGCTCGAAAAACGCTCATGTCATATGGGCACTTATAAGGAAAATATTAAGACGCTTTTAATCTGCCTTTTATTATTTTTTTCTCAATATTTTCAAAATAAGAAATGAATATGCGGTTAACCGGGATTAGATAATCTTTCAGGGTGAGCAATATCCCTGTAGAAAGTGATGCCACCAGAAAAGAACCGGCTATATCCATGGGAAAATGCAGCCCCGAATACACCCTGGCAAGCCCGCTTAAGAATGCTAGAACTAAAAATATGGCACCTCTATACCTTAGATAATTGAATGCCAGGAGCATGATAGATACGGAAAACATCACCGTAGCATGGTCGGACGGAAAGGAAGACTCGGCAGCATGTGTTATCAGCAGTGTACCTGTGGGAACCATAAAAGGCCTCGGATGAAAGTAGAAAAGAGTGATAATGAAATTTATCCCGAGTCCGAGAACCGATGCATATCCGGCAAATAATGCTTCCTGGCGATATTCACTTTTTGTAAGCCAGATACAGGCAAGATAGGCAGCAAAAATATAAATGATATTCTTTGCCGCAAATATCATTGTGCTATCAAGGACATGATTTTTTCCAGCAATATCATTTATTAAATGAAATAAGGTAAGATTCGGATCCGTTATCATAAAGCTCACTTTAAAACATATATGTTTAATTTATATTATTTTATTTCGTTAATTGACTCCTGGTTCCAACATAGATTGGAAGCCAGCTGCCTGATAAATTCTGAGTTCGTGGGTCTGTAAAGAGGTATTTTCTTCTGAGATCCAAATACCGTTGTCTATTTATTCCTCAATCCTGCCCGACCAGTTAATATTGGAAAGTAAACTTAAAAAGAAATTCAAGTTTAGCTGCTGTTTAATTCCAATCTTTCTTAAAAAATTTATCTGCAATACAAAATCAATACATCTATATACTACATCTAACACTTATGAAATATATATCTCCAAATATTAATATGGGACGAAAAACATGCTTTTGTTGGACATAACAACATTTGAGCTCGAAAATAGTGTGAAGGTGTTTAAGCGGTGGGAACAGGTTGAAGGTGAAGGTTCTCCGGAAGGGCTGAAAGTTATTAACCAGTGGTTTGATGCCGGAGGAGGACGCATAATTACCGTCTATGATGTAGAGTCCATTAAAGACTATGTGGCTTACAATTTTTCATTCACTGACCTGTGCCATGTTGAAGTGTTCCCGATTGTGGGAGCCGAAGAGTTTAAAAATTTTGTATTCAAATGTATGGAAAGTTTAAATGCAAAAAATCTCTTTTGAATGCGTAATCCTGCTGAAACTCCTGATCTTTTATAATTATTTCCTATTAACTGCTCGATTAATAAATAAGCAGGTTATCCAGTCCTTACCGGATCTTTTGGGCAGTTTTATTCAATTTATTTCTGTTCCGGATTCAAAGAATAAATATTATTCAGTACTTTTTAACACCAGCTTTTCTTTTTTTCCGTCCATTACCAGTGTAACTTTTACAGTACAATCTTCTCCAAGTCCAGTTCCCCCATTCCGATAAATATAAACTGTCCTGTACGGAGTGCATAGTAGATCTATAGTGTGTTTGAACACGGCTCTCTGATCTTTTACCGAGCCCCCTTCAGAACAGGACCTGACAACATAGTTGCAGTCCTTGCGGTCTAAAGTAACATTTCCAGAGCCTTCACTTGAACCTGCATCATAAGAGTATTCAAACGGTTTAGGGAAGGAGGACTCGGACAGGTTATGTTTGTAAGTTATGATAAGCCTGCTTTCGTCCTTCCCATAATAATGGGTTTTACGGTCTGCAGTTATGAAAATATGTGTTTCGTTTAACAGATATTTTGCTTTCCAGTTCTCACTCTCGCCTTCAAGAGTATCATTATAGAAGATCACTTTTTTCTCAGTTATCAGCGAATTTGCGGAACAGATTGCAGGAAGTATTAATATCAGGACAAAACCTGATAAAAGGAGACTGAGTGCTTTCTTGCTTGTTTTTATTTTAAGTACCTCCTGTTGAGAGAACATCCCTGTATTCAGACTTACTATTTAATTTATGGAAGCCCATAAAATACTTTGTTGTAATGACATAAGGCAAAAATTTTAAGTATTTCTTATGTTGACTGGAAGAAATTAGGGTTTTCTAAAGGTACATTGCATTACATGAAGCAGAATGCAAAATCAGATAAGCTGTTTACTCTTAACAGCCATATTCTTGAGAGGGTAAATAAATGGGAAGCATTATTTTCAAGTCAAAAGTAAAAAATGTGTATGTTTTTACTGAAAAATGTAAAAATATGTATGTATTTATATAAAAAATAAAAATGTAAAGTTTACAGTAAAATAGTTTAAAAACTAATAAATCTTATTTACCTTTAACAGTTACTATTAAAGAAATAGATCAGGGATTTGAGGCATTGCAAGCCACTGAGCGAATTTATTATAACTTCTGCCAACTTTTTGTACAATCTCTATGCCTTTTTGAGTTCCTTTAATCACTTTATTATAATCAGAATTAGGATCGGCCAATTTATTGAGGAAGCGATATAGCTTATTAAAAGGTTTAACTATCTTTTCCTTGTCAGAATTAATGTTTATCTCATCTAAACTATCCTGAATTGTTTCCATATCTCGATCAAGCTTGGAATTTAAGTTTTCAAGCTCATCTTTTAAACTATCAAACTCGGCTCGAATATATGGCAGTTCTACCTTTAAATCTATATTGACATTTATATTAATTTCTGATTTTAGTTCAGCTTTAGAGATTGAGTTTGCTTCTGAACTAGTTTGTACTTGGTTTATTAAGACAATTGGTGTTTTACCGCCGAATTCATAATTCCCTTTATATTTATTTTCTATGTGTTTGTAACCATATAATAGCGACGAAATGGAAACTTGCTTGCTGCTACTAAAACATATTGTATTCTCCAATTTTTCAGTTTCCGCTTTTAGCAAGCCTTCATATGGGTATCTTTGAGGACAATTAGTTGAACAGTTACAAGGTATTTCTTTATTGAGTTTTATCTTTTTAATGGAAGCGTTTATGTGGTCAAGATGATTACAGATAACGCCTAATGCTTCTCTTTTATTATCACCTTTTATTCTGATCTCAATCCGCTTCTCATCAGGCTTCATCTCTACAAGAGCATGTGAATTTTCGAGCTTTAATACCACTCCTTCTCTCCAGCACATAGGCATTTCATTCTCTTTTTTCTCGATGTCAGGATGCATTCGCACAATAAAGCGGGTAATTATACCAGGAGGCAAAAAGTAATCATAACAATAAAAGAAGCAAAGATTATCTTTTTCGTCCCATATAAAGTTGGGTGCGTTTTTAGGTAAAAGTTCAGGAATAAGATAGCTACTTTCATCTGGAAGTTCGTAAGCAAGCTCAAATTTGTTCATTAAGTCCATTAATTGGGGATAAATATTGGATGGATATGTCTCTCTATCCCATATCTGGCGTAATTCACTGTATAACAATTTACCTTCACGTTGGAGAACAGACTTCGTAGACAATATTTTATAAAATGCACCTGTGACCCATTCAGGTTTTAATATCACCATACTTTCTAATCTATCATCAAAATGAAGAATTACCCCCAGTTCGTGTAAATATCCATCAAGTGTGTTAATATTTTCTTCGTCTAATCCTTCCGAAACACATATATCATAAAATTCATCGAAGGAAATCCAATAATCTTTAAGCCCTTCAAGTTTTCCACGTACTTTGTACCACGAATCAAACCATGAAGCTCTCATTAAAGGAAGGTTCCAAGCGGTTTTACTAATCGCTTCTTTTAGAATAGAGATTCCTTTACCATCTTTACTATCAATTTTAAAGTTATTTACAATTTGAGGAAACTTATTTTTGAGGTCTTTTAGATTTAAATCGTCATCACTTTCGTTCATCTTGCTCATTACAAGGATTATTGGGCTATCTCCACCAAAAGCTTCAATCGTGTGCAACCATGAATATATATTGTTAAAGTCCTTTGCCTTCCGCGCGTTCCATACTAGTAAATAAACTGAACGTGTTGTTAGGAAAAACTGGTGAGTTGCATGATAGATTTCCTGTCCACCAAAGTCCCAAATATTCAGTTTGATTATACTATTACTAGAATCAGGAGCTTTAGTGCTCCATTTTGATATATTTATTCCTTCAGTTATCCCATCTTCCGCAAATTCATTGGTAATTAATCTATGAGTTAGGCAAGTTTTCCCAACTTCCCCGTTACCAACTAGTATTAACTTTGCTTCATTGTTTTCTGTAGTTTTTGATTGCTTCAATTGTCTCAAATAAGTGAGGATTGAGCTCAATCCCATAGAAACAATTTCAGGCGGAGGTGAAATTAAAGGATTATAAGAAACGTCAAGCTGTTTAAGTTCTGTAAGTTCTGCAATCTCAGTTGGTAGTTCAGTAAACTCATTCTCAGATAAGTCAAGTTTTACAAGTTTTTTAAGTTTTTTAATTTCAGGCGGTAGTTGAGTCAGATGGTTTCCAGACAAATACAGATTTTTAAGGTCTTTAAATTTTCCAATTTCTGGCGGTATTTGAGTCAGCTGATTATAAGAAATATCAAGATCCTCAAGGTTCTCAAGTTTACCAATTTCTTGTGGTAATTGAGTTAAATTATTATGACATAAGGAAAGTCTCACAAGATTCCTGAGTCCAGATATCTCTGGAGATAGTTGGGTCAGTTGATTATTAGAAATATCAAGATTCTCAAGATTCTCAAGTTTTCCAATTTCAGATGGCAACTGTTTTAGATTGTTATGGCACAAAGAAAGTTTTGTAAGTTTTGTAAGTTCCCCAATTTCAGACGGTAGCAAAGTCAATTGATTGCCAGTTAAGTCAATTTCTCTAAGGTTCTTAAGTTTTCCAATTTCTGATGGTAACTGTATAAGCTGACTATAAAATGAGTACAATTTTATGAGGTGTTCAAGTTCCCCAATTTCTGGAGGTAGTAGAGTTAAATGATTTCTGGATAAGTTTAGCTCTGTAAGGCTTTTTAATTTTCCAATTTCTGGTGACAGTTCAGTCAGGTCATTTCCATACAGATTAAGTTCTTTTAGGTTATCAAGTCTCCCTATTTCTGATGGTAGTTCGGTCAGATTATAACCATCTAAATAAAGCACTATAGAATTTTTTTTAGAAGCCTCTTTGATAAGTTGAATTACCTTTTCTTTTGTCATTATCTTCCTCAACTACAATCAATTAACCTTAGATGTATTTTCAATTCCGCCATACAGTTCCATACTTTTACTCTAAAAGCTTTTTCTTTTTATTCAATTTTATTTATCACCTTTAATTTTAGAACAATTTGGATCGTTAAAAAATAACATTGCAAAATAAGAAGATTGGTGTTTTGGAAAAAACTTTTAGCTATTTTTATACCATAATTTGGTGTAAAGAAATAAAAAATATTTTTGGATAGGACAATTTTGAATAATGGTTAAAAAAATTCAAGATCCCTATTACCCCCGGGTATGGTACGAGAGGTGTAATTTGAATCAATTAGACTTCTCTTTGGCTTATAGACTTTACCCGAGGAGGGATAATATTACTGGCAGTTCTCTCCCTACCCCTTGAACAGTTGGTTTATTTATGAGACAGTGCAAGTTTTACCCCTATTACAGTAAAGATACCCGCTTTTCCCCAATTAATATACCTGCTGATCCTCTGCCTCTGTAATACTTTTTCTCCTATAGCCCCTGCAAAGACAGAAATTATAGAAAAAATCACCCACGCCTGCACAAGGAACACTATTCCAAGGAATATCATCTGCATAGGGACACTGCCTGCTCCGGTATTCACAAACTGGGGAAGAAATGCGAGGAAGAATAGTGCAACTTTAGGGTTAAGAACGTTCATAAAGATCCCGCGCCTGTAAAGGGCGAAAACATTTCTTTCCCTGATGGGGGCAGAAGATACAAGCTCTCCGCTTTCTCTCAAAGCCTGCCAGGCAAGGTAAAGTAGGTAGGCTGCTCCGGCATATTTTACGATTTCGAAGGCAAGGGCGGATTTGTATACGAGGGCTGAAATCCCGAATGCAGCTGCGCTGGTGTGGACAAGTATGCCTGTGCACAGACCTGTTGCTGTTGCAATTCCTGCAATTTTTCCCTGTGAGATGCTCTGTGTGAGCACAAATAAGATATCCGGACCGGGAAGAAAGGTAAGGGCTGCAGAGGCTGCAATGAAATAGATTAACTGGGATTGCTCTATCAAATTTCTCACTTTTCCTTCTAACCATTTTTACTTATAACAGTTTTCCCTTCTAGCCATGTTTCCTTCTAACCATATTCGGAAGCTGGGTTTGGATTTAATATGAATTAACATATCATTTTAAAGGACATGTTTATGGATTTCATCCTCCAGCAGTTCATAAAACTTTTCCTTTGCTTCTCTTTCAATCCAGGGTCTGTGCCCACATTTTTCCAGTAGAATAAATCTGAAATCCTTCAAAACCCCGGATAAGGGTTCTTTAACTCCATTGAAAGGGTGAGGATCATAGTCTCCGTGAATTGCAACTACCGGGCACCTGACTTTTGTTCCCAGTTTCAGAAGCTCACCGCTGCTCCTTAACTGATGCGCTTCTCCCCACACGCTTTTGAACACATCATAGTTATATTTGACCAGTTCTGCATCATGGGGGAGAGGGTCGTAGGTATCGGCTTTAGACATCAATTTTCCCAGGCTGCAAAAAGCTTCATTCTTGTTTTTAGCGGTAGAATTATTGAGAACCCCGTCCAGAGAACGGTAGTCATCCCAATCTTCCTGTCCTAGCCTGCTTATCCGGGTACTCGTTACATTTGTAGCATATCTCTGTTCATATGGGCCACTTCCGACCAGAATCAATTTTTTCACGAGTTGAGGGTGAAGAGCTGCAAAGATAAAACTTAGGGTTGCACCCCAGGAAAACCCTATAAGGTTTACCGGTAAAGCTCCATGTTCTTTCAAAATAGATTTCAGTTCCTTTATCTGGCCCTCTATGCTTGCTTTAGTCTGGAGTGGTTCAAGGATTCCGGTAAAGGAGGAAAGTTCTCTGGCGACAGATGCCATTTCTCCGGGTGCACCCGGTCCTCCGTGAATAACGGCTGTAGTAAAAGGTGAATTTCCGTATTTCCTCAGATACGTCATACGTCTATCAGGTTAGACCTGTTTAGCTTAAAAACAATTGGTTTTAGAATCATATTGTCCTTACTTTTGCTTCGTAGCTCTTATACACAAACCAGCTCTTTCGATAACCATTCTGGCTATTTATGTGTGTTCCATATATTCTCACGTTTTTCATGCTTACCATGTTAAGTTTTTTAAATCTAGAACAACAGTTTTTCAGTATTCATTGGTTTTTATCTTTGCCTTCGCAACTGTTATATACAACTCAATTCTTTCGATAATCATCCTCATTAGTTACATATGTAACCATCTGAACTTAATAAAATTTGTAATAAATTTTCGTAATTTGTAATAAATTTTCGTAATATGTTTGTTATAACTGCTTATATAATTATTTTTAATATTGTTTATCAAAATTGTTTGTAACGACTTCAATAATAATTGTTTATAATAGTGTTTGTAATAACTTTAAAATAGAAAACCAAAAAGGATTACTATGTTTTCCCATAAAAAAACAGATAGTTCCAATGAAAATTTAAAAGGAAACCTGAAGGGGACTCTGCCGCTTCTGGCTCTTCTAACCGCTTTTCCAGCACTGTCGACGGACATGATCCTGCCCGCAGTCCCGTCCCTTGCCAGGACCTGGGACCAGCCCCTATCCGTAATCAACCTGATCCTGGTCTGTTTTTTCATAACCTACGGATTTTTCCTGCTCTTTTACGGCCCTATTTCTGACCGCTTTGGCCGCCGCCGTCCTTTGCTTGCCGGGCTTTTTGTGTATATAGTGGCAAGCCTGCTCTGTGCCCTTGCAACGAGTGCTTCCATGCTTATAGGCTTCCGGATGCTGCAGGCTGCAGGAGCTGCTGCCAGTTCATCCCTCTCCATGGCAATGACAAAAGACATCTTCTCAGGACAGGAAAGGGAAAGAATTCTCGCCTACATTGCAATTATAATGGCCCTTGCACCTATGATCGCTCCTGTACTTGGCGGGTGGATACTTGCGGACTTTTCCTGGCCCTGGATCTTCTTTATTCAGGCAGTTATGGGAGTAATAGGGATTACTGGAGTCCTCCGCTTTCCCGAAACGCTTTCTGAGGTCTCGGATGTACCCCTGTCGCGGATGATGCACAGCTACGGTCGTCTGCTTCTCAACCCTTCCTATATTGTCATGGTTCTTGTGATGTCAGCCAGCCTTTTTCCCCTTTACAGCTTTATTGCAGGCTCTTCTGCAATTTACGTTAACGAGTTCGGCCTGAGCGAACAAAAATACAGCTACTTCTTTGCCTTCAATGCCCTCGCCCTGATGATCGGTTCCTTTTCATGCCTCCGGTTGACGGGAAGCATCAGCTCAAAGCGTCTCATGACCATAGGATTTGCCGGTGTTTTCCTGGGCGGGTTTTTTCTCCTTCTCACAGGACAGCACGGTCCATGGAGCTTTGCTCTACCCATGTTTTTGATCACGTTTTCCCTTGGCCTGAGCCGTCCCCCAAGCAATAATCTCGTGCTCGAGCAGGTGGACCGTGATGCAGGCTCAGCTTCTTCTCTGATGATCTTCTGCTATTTTACTCTCGGGGCTGTGGGTATGTGGTTTATTTCCCTTGAATGGGCGGATAAGATTTCAGTACTGGGGATAATTGCTCTGAGCTGCGGAGCCATGGTGCTTGCCGCGTGGTTTATTTTGCAGAAAAAAGGAATCAAAGGGGCTGCCTGAAAAAAACAAACTATAAAATTTTATTTCTGTAAAACGATAGAACTTTATTTCTGTGTATGTATACACAGATACATGGGTACGAAGACTATCTCAATTCGGGATAATACCTATGACATGTTAAAAAATGCAAAAAGGGAATGGGAAAGTTTCAGCGATACTATTGATCGACTGTTGAAATAGGAAAAAAAGATCTGTCAGTTTATTTCGGAGCCCTGGAAAATGATGACCTTCTTGAAGGGCTGGCTGAGGATTCCAGGAAAATGAGGGAACTGTCGAGGCTCAGAATATGATAATACTTGACACCAGCGCCCTTGTCGATTATTTCAAAGGTGTAGAAAAGACCCGTGAATTCATGGATAACGATGTAACAACTACTGTTATAACTTACTATGAAATTCTCTCAGGGGTCAAACATAGAAAAGCCAGAAAAGAAGAACAGTTCTTCAGAAGGTTCTTTTCCGAAATCGATATACTGGACTTCAATCTAAAAGCTGCGGAGGAAGCAAGTAGTATAATGGGCAGGCTGCTGAGCATTGGTACTCCGGTAAACAGCGTGGACGTCCTTATAACAGGCATAGCTGTGATAAACGGAGCAGAAAAAATTGTTTCCAGGGATATAAATTTTATCAGCATCGGGAAAGTTTCCGATCTGGAAGTTTTAGTCTACTAATTTGCATTTTTTATGAACCGCTTTCCCTTCATTTTCAGGCCCGAACCACTGATCGCGATTAAAAATCGGTTCACGCGATAAAGCAAACTCAAACTTTACTGCTTTTATCCCGTGCTTCCAGACCTTTTTGCCGCTTCACAAATCTGGAACCCATTTCAAAAGCTTTCTCACAATCCTGAGGGAACACTTCTTTTCGCCTTTTTGCTTTCTCTTCGGGATCAAACCTGTCCGCCACATATTTTGAGTAGTCATCAAACTGGTAGGTATCGGTGCTGCACAGTGATTCCGAATATCCGAAAATTCTCTTTGCAAGGTTTTCATTTAATCCAATAGTTGTTCTGAGTCCAAATATGTCGAAGAATTCTTCCTTTGCCCCCATAGTGTAGATAAAACCGACAGGGATATTTTTCGGATAAAGCGTGGGAGGCTCATCGGAGTAGACGAGATACGGGAATATGTAGCGTTCCATGAATGACCTCATTTCGCCTGTAGAGTTTCCAAGGTAAATAGGTGATCCGAGTATTAAGGCATCAGCATCTTCCAGCTTCTCCAGCACAGGTGTCAGATCGTCCTGCATTGCGCATTTTCCATAGCTTTTTCCGTCCCTTAATTTGCAGGCAAAGCAACTTATGCATCCTTTGAAATCAAGGTCATAAAGATGGATCATTTCCGTTTCCGCACCCTCTGAGGCTGCCCCTTCAAGAGCTTTCTCAAGCAGGGTAGCAGTGTTCCATGTCCTGCGAGGACTTCCGTTTATTGCTATCACTTTCATGATTTTACCTCTAATTTCCTCCTTTTAATCAGGTTTTTAATGATATGATTTCATCTACAATCAGTTTTTCTGAGTTTAATCAAAAGAACAGGTGAATTTTAAACGTGTTAATGCAGGAAAAGAGAATTTACATAAAGAGAATTTACAGAAAGAGAACTTAAAGAAAAAGAGAACTTAAAGAAAAAGAGAACTTAAAGAAAAAGAGAACTTAAAGAAAAAGAGAATTTTCCATGACATTTTCATGGTGACTTTGAAAAATAAAGAAGTGGATAGTTACGGTACTGGCAGGCCGTATACTATCCTTGCCTGCAGGTTTTAAATATTCTGTGCAGGTGTGAAACAGTTTCCTGAGAATGAAACTACCGGCCTTGGGAGGTCAAGGTCCAGAGCTTCTTTCAGGACTTCTTCTATGGTCTCTACAGGAACAAACCTGAGCTCGTTTCTGACTTCTTCCGGTACGTCCTCAAGGTCCCTTTCGTTTTCTTTTGGCAGGATTACTTTCTTTATGCCTGCCCTGTGGGCTGCAAGAACCTTTTCTTTTATGCCGCCAACAGGCATTACCGCACCGCTAAGTGTGATTTCTCCTGTCATCGCAAGTTTCGGGTCAACCGCTTTGCCGGTGATCAGGGACGTAAGGGCAGTAAAGAGGGTTACACCTGCAGAAGGCCCGTCCTTGGGGGTTGCACCTGAAGGCACGTGGATGTGGACATCGCTTGCAATAAAATCAAAACCTTTTGCGACGTTTGCAAGCCTTGACCTTGCCAGGCTCATGGAGATCTGTGCAGACTCTTTCATCACATCCCCCAGCTGGCCTGTAAGCGTAAGCTTTCCGGTTCCGGGCATGAATGTGCCTTCTATGAAGAGAATATCTCCTCCGACAGGAGTCCAGGCAAGCCCTGTTACAACTCCGGGAACGTTCTCTTTTCTGGCTTCTTCCTGCCTGATTATCTCTTTTCCGAGAATCTCTTTTAGCATGTCGGCTTTGACAACGTAAGGAAGGTCGACCTTTCCTGACACAATCTTTTCGGATACAAACCTTGCAGTCTTCGCCAGCTGCTTTTTGAGCCCGCGGACTCCTGCTTCCCTGGTGTATTTGTCAATGATCACCTTCAGGGCTTCATCTTCGATCTGGAGTTTATCGGCATCAAGACCGTGGTCTTCCAGTATGCTGGGCAGCAGGTGGTCTTTTGCAATTGCAAGTTTTTCGTTTTTAGTGTAGCCCGAAATTTCGATTGTCTCCATCCTGTCAAGGAGCGGCCAGGGGATGTTCGCCACGGAGTTTGCAGTGGCAATGAACAGTACATCTGACAGGTCATACGGGACTTCCAGATAATGGTCAGAGAATGTGCTGTTCTGCTCAGGGTCAAGGACTTCGAGAAGGGCGCTTGCCGGGTCTCCGGAGTAAGAAGCTGAAAGCTTGTCGATTTCATCAAGGATGAAGACCGGGTTTTTAGTTCCCGCCTTTCTCATTCCCTGGATAATCCTTCCGGGGAGAGCTCCAACATATGTCCTCCTGTGGCCTCTGATTTCGGCTTCATCTTTAACACCGCCGAGGCTGGCCCTGACATACTGCCTTCCAAGGGCATCTGCAATACTCTTTCCCAGACTGGTTTTACCGGTCCCCGGAGGTCCCGTAAGGAGAAGGATCGAGCCCTGTTTTTCCTGTTTCAGTTTCATTACCGCAAGGTGCTGGATTATCCTTTCCTTTACTTTTTCAAGCCCGTTATGGTTGTTTTCAAGCACACGGCGGGCTTCGGCAATGTCTATGCTCTTCTTTTCTTCGGTTACCCAGGGGAGGTCAAGCATGAGGTCCAGGTAATTCCTGATGACAGAGCTTTCAGGGTTGTGCGGTCCTCCGGTTTCAAGTTTCTTAAGCTCTGAGAGTGCCTTCTTTTTCACTTCTTCAGGCATCTTCGAGTTTTCTATCCTGTCCCGGTAATTTGCCTCGCCCGAAGCGCCATCTTCGCCACCGTTAAGCTCTTCCTGAATCATCTTAAGCTGCTCACGCAGCATGGCTTCACGGTTCGATTTGGTAATCTTATCGGTAACTTTTTTTGCCATTTCCATCTGGAAATTAATGTTTTCTTTCTGCTTTACCAGAATCTCAAGGAAAGTAAGATACCTTTCACGGACAGAAACGGTTTCCAGAAGATCCTGTTTTTCTTCAAGTTTTATTGGCATGTACGGCATGACATATCCGATTAGCTGGTCAATGGAATCCATCTTCTCGATGGGCCTGGTAAACTGCTCAGAACTCTGGAAGCGGCTGCTGATCTCACGGACTGTTTTTTTGATATTTCCCATCATTTCTGTCTGGATATCTTCGTCAAGGTCAGGAATATCAGGAACAGGCCTGAATGCAGTATAAAAAAGCCCGTTTCTTCTGTGTACGGAAACAGCCTCCACTCTCTGGATAGCCTTTGCGATGACGAGATACCCGTCGTCAGCAGGCTGCACATATCCGATTTTGAGCAGGTTTCCAATTTTATACAGGCTGTCTTCCGACATCTCCGAAGGTTTAGTTTCGCTTTTTACTGTCAGCCCAACCGCATAAACGGATTCGGAGTTTTTCATTTCATTAAGGAGTATTTCTCCGGTTACTTTATCAGCCAGGAATTTTGCCCGGCTCCGAGGATAAACCACTATATCAAAGAGAGGCATCACAAGGCTCTCTCTGTTACCATAGGTTTGTTCTGAATACATTGTCTATCGTCTCAATTATTATCAAAATGTTGTCTTGGTCGTTTCAACAGTCCCGGTTATTCAATAGTTTCAGTTGCTTCTGTTGCTTCTGTTGCTTCGATTTTACAGGTATTTCGGCAATATGATCATCATGATTTATTTAGTTTGAATTAACCTAACTATCTGGCCGGACAAAAAAAATTACCGTACCTTTCCCAGAATCCTGATCAGGGTCTCAATCTCTTTTTCATTGAGAGATTCTGCCATTTTTTCTATAACCCTTAATAAAGAACTCTCTTCTGCCCGGGCTATCCTCTGCCCTTTTTCTGTCAGGCGGATGTAAAAAATTCTGCCATCCTCAGGACATTTTTCCCTGTACACGCATTCCATCCTGACAAATTTGTTGACCATCTCCGTGATGGTCGGCTTCGAGTTCTTTGTGATTTTCGCAAGCCTGCTGAACGTTACTTCTCCATGTTCATCAATGGCTTTCAGATATCCGATCTGCTTTACAGTGATATCGGATATCCCACATTCAGAGAAGATCTCACAAGAGCACTCGCTTTTGATTTTGATCAGGTTTTCAAAGACTATGAACAAATGCTCTTTTTTCGCCGTCATGTCTGGATCTGGGTTGTTAGTTAGGCATTACCTAATTAAATAGTTTTTGGTCATGGCAGCTAAATTAGCAATTAATGAAAATTTATATCTCTGCTTTTCATACTCCTATTATTATGCCCTCTTTGTTGAGCCCAAAGAAAATGCCTTCAATAGAAGGTATCCGAATTCCAATGAACTTCTATGTCGTACTTAAAGAGCCTGTTCTTCTTGCTGGCATGTCCCGTCCCGGGAAGGATACGCCGTGGGAGAAAATTGGTGAAGCTGGTTTTTCAAAAGTGGTCTGCCTCAGCAGTCCAGAGGTTAATTACGACCCCTACCCACTCAAAGTGCTGTTCTCTGCAGAACTGGAAGACCTTTATCATGGTTATGACCCTGAGGACCCTGAAAGAGAGGAGCGGCTTATCAGACAGGCGACTGCCATTATAAGAAGTAAAATGGATGAAGGAGAAGGTATTGTTGTCCACTGCATGGGAGGCATAGGCAGGACAGGCACAGTTCTCGGATGTGTACTCAGGGACCTCGGGTTTTCGGCTGGTGAGGTACTGGACTATCTTGATGAAATAAATATGCATAGAGGCTTTGGAGGGTGGCCGGAGACTGAATGGCAGGGAGAAATGGTACGAAAATACTAACTGAAAGATACGAAAACACCAACTAAAATTTTAAGATTTGTTCGATGGGTTTTTAATGAATTATGATAGAATTTGAGATGAGTGTTTTTTCGAGAGCTTTTAGTGGCAAGCACTCCAAAATTCTGGCTGGAAAGTCTGAGCTTGCTAATTCAGCATCTTAAAATCAGGTATTTTCTATCAATTTGATAGATTCTGATAGATTCTGATAGATTCTGATAGACTTTGATAGATTCTGAGAACAAACCACCCAGAGAATAGAAACTCAATAAGCTCTCTTGTATACGAAAATAAACTCCTTTCCTGCCTTCCGTTTTTCAACATACCCCAGTTCTTCCAGCCGGAAAAGGTCACTTCTGGCTGTAGCATATGCCACGCTGTAAGTGGTTACTATTTCTTTAATTGTGACTGGTTTTTCAGGTTTCTTCAAGAACTGTTTGAGGATTTCTGCCTGCCTTAAAGTAAGATTTCCGGATTCTGTAATGATTTTCAGGGCTTGAACCTGCTCTTTTTGTTTTCTTTCCAGATACTCAAGGGTATCATCAAGGGCTTTTTTTATGCAGTCCAGGTTGTATTTGATGAAGTATGTGAGATCTCCGGAATCGTTGGGGGTTCTGTCGGATTCTGTGTAAAGATAGGCATTTCGATACTGTTTCTTTGAACTGTTTATTACTCTTGAAACTGCCATATACTCAAAAAGCCAGTAATCATTTTTGAGAAGATACCAGTAAAAAAGAGCTCTTGCAGTCCTGCCGTTTCCGTCGTTGAACGGGTGGATATATCCGACAAGGAAATGGATGATTATCCCTTTAATCACGGGGTGTATGAACTCTTTATCCTTGCTACTGGCAAAATCACACAATTGATTAACCAGTTCAGGGACTTTGGTGTATTCCACGGGTCTATGAAGCAGTGTCCCATCTTGAGAATAAACGGCAATCTCATTGGTTTCTCTGAAACTGCCTTCGTATTCGGGCTTTTCAAGCGTTCCATTCGTGATCATTCTGTGGATTTCAAGAATTTTTTCAGGGGTGATGGCTTCTTTTTTTAAATTCATGATGTGCTTTACTGTATCGTAATTATTTACAATCATTTTTTCGTCCTTACTTTTTGGTTTCCTGTCCTCCTGAAGCATCCTTTTTGCGATTTCCCTTGTGGTTGCTGCCCCTTCAATCTGGCTTGAAGCTATTGCTTCTTCCATTAAGGAACTGATAATGTATTTTCTCCTGTTATCCTGCAGGGCTTCAAGGCTGCTAAGAAGATTTCCTGCTGCGGATTTATCAAGGATATGAAGTTTTTCCTGAAACTCATCTATCAGATTATACTTGAAAACCCAGTCCCCAAATTTTATGGATTTTGCTTTTAATTCTCTGGACAATTTCATCAGGTTCCATACAGTAACAGGGTCCAGAGGAAGTTTTCTGTGTTTCAATTCCTCCCAGTGCAGATATCTCTCGTTATATCTGTGAGTTATCTCTTCTATTTGACCATCGTGCAGAAATTTTCCAGCACTTTCAAGGGCTTCTTTTGAAAATTCAGGAACTACAGGGATTTTCATGATATCAGCTTTTATCAATTTGATAGATATTGATAGATATTGATAGATATTGTTAGTTTATTTCATATATTTATTTCTATCAATTTGATAGATAGTGATAGATTTTGACAGATTTTGATGGATTTTGATAGATTTTGATAGATTTTGATAGATAGTGATAGATTTTGATGGATAGTGATCTTAAAACCGTAGTTTAAAGCCTTGAAATAAACCAATAAAAACGATTAAAGAGAATTACCAAAAAAGGTGTTTATTATTTAGTTTCAATAAAGAGTTTAGTGTATAGCTAAGCAAGCTACTTTACTATACACTTATTTATCCTTTTCAGATTTTACTACTTACTTTTCAGGCATTATACGCATCATAGAGCTGCCAGATCCATATAATTGTCCATATTAAAAATCCGGTCCTGATGATATGTATGGCTCCGGTAACCGCAAAGGCTATCCAGATGCAAAGTGCCTTGAAAAGATCTCCTTTTACAAGCTGCCCCAGACCGGGCACGAAAAAAGAAAATAAGGCGGGAACTCCATGTGTTCTTTTACAATAGTTCATAGAACTCGTCTTTTTAAGAACTCATCTTTTTAAGAACTCATCTTTTTAAGAACTCATCTTTCTTTAAACACTTAATGAGAGAACCGGTATAAATAATGACCTGAAGAGCCTTTCTCTTTTAAGTCATGTGTCTAAATCACGTATAAAATCGTGATCTTAACATGTACGCAGCAGACCTGCGTTATGAATTTAAGGTTTTGATTTCATTTTAAAATACTTTTTGGACATAAGGTTATGGACAGCATATAAATATGAATTAGTCCGTAGACACCAGATTAATATGAATTAGTTCGTATATACTCTCAGTCACACGTGTCATATTCATAGTTCATCATGTTCACAGCAATAGTTGATAATTATTAGGGGCAGAGTATAATGGGACAAAATAAAGAGCTTAATCCTGAAGAGCTTACTACGGAATGGAATGATTCCTATCTTTTCAACAGCACAGGAGATGCCTTGGAAAAGCTTGAGACGTTAAAAAAGGGATCCAAAGAAATAAACCAGACTTTCCGCCAGGAATTTGAGAAACTTTCCGGGTCGGTATTACTTGATTACCTGGAAACTGAAAAGGAGTTTTCAAAATCTATTGACGTTCTCTATATTTACGCATATACTCAGCTCACTAAAAACGTGAATGAACAGTTTTTTAATTCTCTCCTCGCGGAATCTCAGGACCTGGTTACTGAACATAAAAAATCGAGTGCATTTGCAGCCGTGAAACTGACCTCGCTCAATAAAGAAGAATGGGACCGGCTCTTTTCCGAAGATCCCGGACTTGAGCTGTATCGGGCTTACCTTGAAGCAAATTATATGAGGTTTATGGAACACAGGCCGGTTAATGAAGCCCAGGCTGTGCGTCTGGCAGAGATAGAAAACAAGCGCATGAAACTGGAGACCGAGGCGCTTTCAAGGATCACAAATGAAGTCACCATGGCAGGCAGCATAACCCTTGAGAACGGGGAGGAGTTTCAGGTTAATTCCCAGTCCTACAATACCCTGCTTTCAACAGACCAGAGCCGGGAAAACAGAAAAAGGTGTTATGATAAGAGGTTTTACCACCTTATAGACGAGTCCAGCTCAATGGCATCTCTTTATTCCGAAAAATCCCGGCTTGACGACCTTGCTGCAAGGGAGCTGAAATATGCTGACTCTTACGAATCCAGCCTGTACAACTTTTACCTCACGAAAAAACAGGTTGATGATATGAATGCGGTTTTCAAGGAAAGAAAAGATGTTTTTGAGGAATATAACGAGTTCAGGAGGACAAAGCTCGGGCTTGAAAAACTCAGGCCGTATGACCTTATGCTGCAACTGACGGGCCAGCCTGCTAAAAGTTCTAAAAGTTATACTTATACGGATGCCGTGCAGGAGGTCCAGAAATCCTATTCCGGGATGGACCCCCTTTTTAATGAGATTTTCTTGAAAATGGTAACAGGAGATTTCATAGACGTATATCCTGACCCGGAGAACGGAAAACAGCCAGGGGGTTATTGTTACGGGCTCTGTGCCCTGAAGTCTCCGGCTCTGATTTTTATGAATTATAATGGCATAATCAGCGACCAGAAGACCCTTACTCACGAACTGGGGCATGGGATTAACGACTACCTGATGGGTAATTCCGTAGACTATCTCTACTGTTCAGGCCAGATCTACGAAATGGAGGTTCCTTCCACTTTCAACGAAGAACTTTTTGTTGATTATATCATTGAAAATTCCGATAAGGAGACAGCAGTTGCCGTGCTTGCCCAGCACATAGGCGAGTACCAGAATTATTTTACCCGCCAGCCCATGATCACGGAATTCGAATATAAAGCTCACCAGTTATGCGCTGAAAAAGGGAAAGCCAGCGGAGCTGAACTCAATGCCCTATGGACAGCCCTCTCTAAAGAGTACAGGAGCGAATCCATTGAGTATTATGCTGAAGATTCTGCGGAATGGACCTATATTAACCACATTTTCCTTACAAATAACTACTATACTTTTAATTACGCAATTTCAAAAGCAATAACTCTCGCTCTCTTCAAACAATATAAAGAAAAACCGGAGACCTTCAACAAAAATTACATTGTCTACCTTTCCGCAGGTTCGACAATGCCGCCTGAAGAAAAACTCAAAAAATACTTCGGGATCGAAATTAACAGGCAGCTCTTTGAAGACGCTGTGGATATCGTGAAGTTACGGATTCGGGAGTTGAGTATGCTGGAAAAACAGACTGAGCCGAAATAACTGGATAAGCTGGAAATTGGATAAGCTGGAAATGGACCGAATAATCAAAAATAAGAATTATTAGATTAAATCCGGCCATAGGGAAGTAATTTACTTTATTTTTCTCTTATTTTCTTTTATTTGGCATGAAAGTACTTCCAGATACTTTCATTTTTTGGGCATGTTATTCCAAGAATATCATGAGCGTTTTCTTTTATTTTGTTTTATTTTGTTTTATTTTTTTATTTACTTAATTTAATTTACTTTATTTACTTTATTTGTTTTATTCAGGCTCTTTTAACTTCTATTTTTATTATTTAAGTTCTTTTTACCCGTTTTTCAGGCCCTTATTCATCATGAATTATATGCATCATAAATCTGTGCAACCCAGATGACCATCCCCATCAAAAGTCCAATCCCGATCACACTCATGAATGCACTGAATATCAGGGCTGCCCATATTCCCACCGCCTTGGAGACATGTCCTTTTACAAGCTGTCCCAGGCCGGGGATGAAGAAAGAGAATAGTGCTGGAACTCCATGTGTTTTTTTATAGCTCATAAATTTCCTCTCTTATCATCTGTTTTATACCATACATTAGCGAGTATAGATATAAATATTACAGCACAGAAATATTACAGCATGACCTTCTTTAGTAGCCACTGATTTTAACAGGCCTGTATAAGCAATTTATATAAAACATATCTAAAAAATGATGTAATTGTTTGGTGATATAATTATCCGGTTCTGCAGGGAACTCTTTCTTATTTCTTTCCAATTATAAGCGAAAATTAATATATATTGTAATATTAAACCATTGTTATAGTCTTTGCCAGCTACAAAATGTAAAATTAAGAACCTGCAGAGTGTGAAGCGTCAGTTACGGTTTTGAAAGAGGATTCTGGATGTTTTAATCAAAATATCAGTTCAGGCATTATTTTGAAAAACCGGAGTCGAAAATAATTATAAAAACTTAATCTTGAGTAGAGATCTGAATACGCTTTTTCTCTTTGATACAAATTATTTTTCAGTAACAATTGACCAGGTATGCTCATTTGCAGGTTTTCGGAGTCGGTTTATGGACGAGAAGGATAATAAAAAATCAGTATTGGAAAATGCCAAGACCTTATGGAAATCGTTACCAGAAGCGATAAAATTGCTCGGTACCATCCTGAGCATAGCCATCGCTTTTAAAGTCCTGTTCCCTGCATCGGCTGTGGGAATCAGTTTTTTTGATGCTGGCCCTGATATTATCGAACCGGGAGAATCTTCCGTTTTAAGCTGGGAAGTTTCAGGCGCTGATAACGTTACTATAGAACCGGATCTCGGGGCTGTTAATTCAAGCGGGTCACTTTCAGTATTTCCTTCTGAAACAACAACTTACAAATTGATAGCTACGGGAGATGGAAAAGAAAAAGTAGCCATGTGCACTGTCACGGTTGAAGAACAGGACCTGCTTATCAGTTCTTTTGACGCAAGTCCAGACTCCATAAGCCCTGGAGAAAGGGCTGTCCTGAACTGGCATGTTTCAGGGGTCTCAAACGTTACCATAGAGCCTGATATAGGGACTCTGGAACCTGCCGGAACATTGAATGTGTCCCCCACGGCCACCACTTCATATAAGCTTACAGCTTCAAATGGTGATAAAGAAGATGTGGCTTATTGCACGGTCACAGTTGAAGAAAGCCCTCTGCCTCCTGAAGAGAAAACAGTACCTTCTGAAGAGAAGGCTTTACCTCCGGCTGATAATCTGCCAGCCCCGGAAGAAGAACAGGCTCAAAAGGATCTGCCTTCTATCGTTTCTTTTAACGCAGACCCTGATGTCATTGCGAAAGGAGAGAGTTCCAACCTCACCTGGAACGTTTCCGAAGCTGCTGATATTTCCATAGACCAGAGGATAGGGCCTGTAAGCCTTACAGGAAGCCAGCGTATATTTCCGGAAAAAACTACCACCTATACCCTGATAGCTACGAATGAGGCAGGTAGTGTCAGTGCCAGCAAAATGGTATATGTCGAAGAACCTTCCACATCACCTTCTCCTTCTGCTGTCAGTGTTCCGGAGCAGGTCTCCCCTGCAAACGGAGAAGTGTTCGATAATTCTACGGCACAGGCTACACTCAAATGGAAAACAGTTTCAGGCGCGGTAAGTTATTCTGTAGAAATCGACTCATATGATTCAAGCACAGGTAAGTGGCTTTCGGAATCCTCCAGGTCCGATGTGGTCTCAGGCATACCAGGGATCAGCTACTCCTTCGAGTTTGATGAAGGCGTAAATCAGTACCGCTGGCGTGTCTGGGCTTCCGGTTCCGAAGGCGTGGAAGGCAAGAAGAGCGAGTGGTGGGCTTTCAGTTCTCAGGCTGGCTCTGTCACGGAAACAGGGAATACTTCAGCCGCTTAATTTTTTTCTTCGGAGACTGATAGTTCCTGCGTTGATAACTGGAAAATAATCGGATATTGACCGGAAAATAACCGAATATTCTCCGGTTAACTATTTTTATCTTCTGTGATTCTTTTTCTGTGATTCTTTTTCTATGATTCTTTTCTGTGGTTCTTTTCTGTGATTCTTTTACTCCTTTTCAGTCTTTATGCCAGCCTTAAAGAATTCAGAATCGACGCAAAAAGTAATTTCTGATTCAAAAAAGCTTATATTCCCAGGTTTGCAAATACTCTCGGACCGGATGCGATAGAGAGTCTCATTATCGAGATTCATTATAGAAACTCAGATTCATTATAGAAACTCATGTAGAGACTCATATAAAAGTTCGTTATATAGACTCGTTATAAATATGCGCTATAAATACTCCTATAGAAACTCATTATAGAAACTCGTTATAGAAATTCATATAGAAGTTCGTTATGAATACTTATTATAGAACTCCTTCCCTTATTAAGTGCAGATTCCTGCAAAATCTGAATTTCAACAGCCAGATCTTCGACATCCAGATTCTACAATTAAAAATTAAAAATTAAATACAATAACCATGATTCGCAAAAAACAAACCGAAAAACCCTCTGAATGGGACCCTCCAGCTCCTTCAACAGTCTATATCAAAATAAAAAATATACCTTACGAAACTTTCAAAACCAAGCTTAACCAGGGGCTGGTTACTACCGATCTTGACCAGATCAGATACCGGCTCGAGAAGCATATTTACTGCTGCGGGGTATGCTCAAAACATGTGAACGGGTACTGTGTCATTACAAACAGAAAGGCTGAGCCGGGATGGATCTGCAAGTCTTTCGTGCCAAAAGAGGAGTTCATATATCTTGATTCCAGGCCTGACAGGAAAGATCCGGCAGAATTCAGGTATCTTTCTGAAACCGGGCTCGAAAAAGATTATATCGAAAGCGCAGGAGCAAGAGAACGAAGACACGGAAATGAAGGTACAAAAGCTCTTTACGATGAAGGAGTAACCCTTTACAGACAGGGAAGGTTAAAGCTTGCTCTTGAGGCTTTTGACAGCGTGCTTGAGGCAAATCCTCTGGACTTTGCAGCCCTTTTTCATAAAGGAAACGCCCTTCTGAAACTCAAGCGTTATGAGGAGGCTCTTGAGGTATTTGAAAGAGCTTCGGAAATTAACCAGGAAAACGCGGGTCTCTGGACCAACCTTGGATTTATTTTTACTAAACTCGAACGTTTCCGTGATTCTCTCGAAGCTTTTGAAAAATCGATATCATTGAATCCTGTGCAGAAAAATGCTTGGGAAGGCAGGGATGCAGTAATTGCCAGAGTTCGCCTGTGTGAAGAGAGGCTCCGAGAATCTGAAGAAGCCCTTAAGAAAAACCCTGAAGACCCTGACACTCTGTTTAAAATAGGTAAAATTCATCTCAGACTTGGAGAGCAGGAAAAAGCTATTCAGGCATTTAAAAAAGCCCTTGAAATAAAGCCTGAAAATGCCGAAGCCTGGCAGTTCCGGGGAAAGGTTCTTTTTAAAGCCGGGTCGGAAAAGGAAGCTCTGCACGCTTTTGAAAAGGCAACCCGCCTTAAACCCGATTACGCCGAAGCCTGGTTTGAAAAAGGAAATGCATTCCTTAAACTTGAAAACCTTAAAGGGGCAGAAAACGCTTTTAAGATTGCAGCCCGCCTCTGGGACAGTAAAGGGATAAAATCAAAAGCAGAAAGTGCGCGTGATAAAGTTAAAAGACTGCACTCCTCAAATTGAGCCGCTTTTCGCGTTATGAAATAGAAAAAAGAGAGATGAAATAAATTGAAAACATCGGAATATTGGAAATAGGGCTACGTGCAGGGGAATTATTTTTGGCGCTGACAGTCGGGCTGCACATTTTCTGCATCTGGCAAAGTTAACCAGTTTCAGGGCAGCCCTTCCTGAAATTTAAAGATAGGCATGCGTGACGTAACGCCTCATCATCCTGTGGCTGTTGAAATAGTAGGCAATCATGCCTATTGAGTTGTTCATCATTTTAAGCCAATCGTCTTTACGCTCGTAATACATGGGGACTATGATATAGTAAAGTTTATTGTAGAGGTCGTTAAGCTCAGCAACCCTCGCCTCTTCTCCGATGAGATTTTCTTCAGGCATTGGACCTATTGACCAGCCTGTTACTCCTTCGATCCATCCTTCGATCCACCAGCCGTCAAGTATACTGAAATTCACTACTCCATTATGGGCTGCTTTCATGCCGCTGGTGCCCGAAGCTTCATAGGGGCGAGTTGGGGTGTTAAGCCAGAGGTCAACGCCGGAGACCATTTTTGCAGCCAGGTCCATATCATAATTTTCCAGAAAGACGATTTTTACCTCGTTCCTGAGGGTTTCTATGCTTTTGAAAATATCTCTTATGAGCTGTTTTCCTGCTTCGTCACGGGGATGAGCTTTGCCTGCAAATATAATCTGGATTTTGCCCCTCCTGTTTACCTTCCGGAGCCTTTCAATGTCGGAAAGCAGTAAGGTTGCCCGTTTATATGCCGTCATTCGGCGTGCAAAACCTATGGTGAAGGTCTCATATTCCATGCCTGCCCCGGTTCTTTTGTTGACCTCATCTATAAGGGCTTTTTTTGCTTTCCTGCGGGCTTCCCAGATTTCATCATCAGGAATTCCTCCTATCCTTACCAGGAGTTCGGGCTCATTTGCCCATCCGGGCATGTAACGGTCAAAAAGATCCCTGAAATAAGGACAGGTCCAGGTATAGGAGTGGACGCCATTTGTTATTGCCTGGATTGAATATCCCGGGAAAAGTTCGCTTGAAACCCGGCTGTGCCTTTTTGTAACTCCGTTCACATAGTCGGATAAGTTGAGGGCAAAAAGGCTCGTATTAAAACGGTCTTCTCCGCCGTATTTTTTCAGGATTTCCATATCGTTCTGGTCCCGGATCATGTCTTCAACGAGACTGTAATCGAACTTATCGTGCCCGGCTTCCACAGGGGTATGGGTGGTAAAAATACAGAGGTCCTTTACTATCGGACATTCCTTGCCGTTGCATTTTAAAAGCTCCAGAGCAAGCAGGCTTGAATGTCCTTCGTTCATATGGTATTTCCGGATTTTAAAACCAAGCGCGTTGAGCATGCGCACTCCCCCTACCCCGAGCACTATTTCCTGCTTGAGCCTGTAGGTATGGTCTCCCCCGTAAAGGAAGTCTGTAATCCTGCGGTCTTCAGGTGAGTTCCCTTCCACATTGGTATCAAGAAAAATAATAGGTACACAGCCCCCGGTCAGGCTTTTGCAGTTATAGTGCCATGCCTGAATTTTAACATCCCGGCCCTGTATTTTAACGCTCACTTCCTGCGGGAGCCAGGTCATAAAATTTGAAGGGGTCCACTCTTCAGTCAGTTCTGTCTGTGTCCCCGAGGCATCAAGTTTCTGCCTGAAATATCCTTTATTGCTGACCAGAGTTACTGCTACAAGTGGGATATTGAGGTCTGCAGCCGAGCGGATTGTATCGCCTGCAAGCACTCCCAGCCCTCCCGAATATGTGGGAATTTCATTCCGAAGCCCAATTTCCATAGAAAAATAAGCTATTTTTTGTCCTTTTAATACTCCTTGAAGATTATTTTCCATATCCTTAAACCCCTTATCTGGTTCTCATTTGGTGATGTTCTAAAAATATTTTTAATTACGCCTCTAATAAAACAATTTCTAATTAACAATTATTCTGAGATGTATATTCTTTAATTATTCCAGCTTAAAGCAAGTATAAACCATATTAAGAAATGTACCCTACTGTTTATTTTCTTTGTGGAGGGGTTTTAAGAATATAGGGTTTAAGAATAAGGATTTAGGAAAATAGGATTTAGGAAAATAGGTTTGAAAGTTCAGGAGGCAGGCTTTTAAGAAAACTGATTTAAAAAGTCATCAGGGAAATAGGATGTCTTCTATCCTGAAAATAAGAGGTCAAAAAAGTATCAAAGAAGTTTATCTAAATAAGATTTCTAAAGTGCCTTCTTGATATCTTTTTTTCTGACTTTTCCTGATATTTTCTCTATCCTTTATTGGTATTTTTATCCTTTATTGGTATTTTCTCTTACTTTTTTACTTCTGAAAGAGTATTCTAATTAAATATATATATTTTTCTCTTTTATTTTGGTTTTTTCTGCTTATTTCCCGAGATCTACAATCTCAAATATTTTTTAATCCATAACGCTATTAAGCCTGCTGATAATGATATTTTATGAGGATCAAATCACAATCTTTTTAATTTATGATGCCTATCTATGTTATAGCAGCAAAAAGATTAAATACGCAAGACTTTTTTATAGCTTCCTGTAAAAGGTTTTGCATGGAGAATAAAATGGCTAAAGTGACTTCCAGTTCTGCTAAAAACGGAAATAACGGCAGGCAGAAACCCTGCAAATATATCAATGAGATAGCTTTATGCAGTGCTCTTGAGATGGCAAAAGAGCTGATCTCAGTAATAAATAAAGTCCCCGTTACTGTCTTTTTATGGCGTCCTGAGAAGTACTGGCCTGCGGATTTTGTTTCTGAGAACGTAAAAAATTTTGGGTATACGGTAGAAGAGTTTACGTCAGGAAAAGTCCTTTACGGGAATATTGTCCACCCGGATGACTTTGAAAGGGTTGAAAGAGAGCTTTCAAGAAGGATAGAAGAAGATTATGTCGATTTTTCTCAGGAATACCGGATACTGACAAAGTCAGGAGAAGCTCGCTGGGTTGAGGAAAGAACCTTTATCGAAGCCGACGAAAATGGAGTTGTAAAATACCTTAAAGGCATAATTCTCGATATTACCGAAAGAAAAAGAAAAGAAAAACTGCTCTATATCCAGAGGGACCTCGGGATTTCACTGAGCACTTCGAATTACCTTGATGAAACCCTTGACCTCCTGCTTGATTCGTGCCTTCAGATAGATGAGATTAATGCCGGAGGCATCTATCTGGTTGATGAAGAAACAGGTGACCTCAATCTTGCAATTTACCGCGGTCTTTCTCCAGTTTTTATCGAGAACGCTTCATATTACAGTGCAAATTCTCCAAATGCCAAACTCGTTATGATAGGTCAGCCCGTCTACAAACAGCACATAGACCTTCTTCTCACTTCAAAAGACGATATTCTCAGGCAGGAAAACCTCAGAGCTACGGCAATCATCCCTGTAAAATACGGAAAAAAGGTTATTGCTGCTTTTTATCTTGCTTCAAGGATGGAGTACGAGCTCTCAGATAGTGTGCGCACGGTTATAGAAACAATTGCAACCCAGTTCGGGGTTTTTATCTCCCGGATCAGACTTGAAGAAAAACTTAAAGAGTGTGTCAAGAAGAGAAAGTCCTGAAGTACAGGCCTTAATAATTTTTTATCCATGGATTCTTTAATTTATAAGAAAAATTTATAAATTTTGTCTCATAACTTGTATTGGGAAAGAATTGCAAATATCAGCAAATTACTGTTAATTTTTCCCTTTACGGCATTACAGGATATCCGGAAAAAAGATCCGGAAATGGTTGATGTAAAATTTCTCCGGGACCATATCTGACCGGAGAAAATAGGTAAATAACATCTGGTGGGGGAGTATGACAGAACAAATTAAGAATAAGATTTGTGAATACCTTGCAAATCACTATTATCTGAACCTGGCAACTGTAAGCCCTGATGGCAGGCCAATGGCTCATACTATGGCTTATGTTTCAGAAAGGGAAATTGTATATCTGGCAACTAATAAAAATACCCGAAAAGTCCAGAACATCATGCAAAATCCACAGGTAGCATTTACTGTTGATGAAGATGACCCTGACTGGTTTGATATGAAGGCGCTTCAGGTCGAAGGCAAAGCGACAATAGTTGCCAGTGAGGAAGAGCTGCGAGAAGTAGGGGAAATTATGGCAGCCAAATTCCCTGTTATTGCAGATTTGCCGCCTGACCCCGATACTATCATGATAAAAATAGAGCCTGCGGTTGTCTATTATCTGGATTATAGCATTGAATTCGGGCACAGGGAAAGCGTAAATTTCTAACCAGGATGCCTGATAAAAAGAGAGTCTCAATGGTTTTTTACATCTGTTCTCCTTTTCAGGAGATATTTTTAAATTTTAATTTTTATTGGCAGCTTTTGATTTTTAATTGTAACTATTCAGGTAGCCTTAACGAGGCTACACATTTTTCCTCGTTCCGAGGAAAAATTGGATATAAAATGATTCCTTTTTAGCTTTATGAAACGTGATGAGATTCTTTCTTACTGTGCTTCAAATCCTGAAATTATTGTAGCTTACATTGAGAGTTTAGAATCTCAAGTTAAAGAACTCACTGAAAGACTTGTAGCCTTAGAATCTCGTTTAAATCAAAACAGTCGTAACAGCAGTCGACCTCCTTCTACTGATTATTTTGTCAAAGAGAAACCTAATCCCAAGAGTCTGCGTAAACCAAGCGGGAAGAAACCTGGAGGTCAGGAAGGTCATCCAGGCACGACTCTTGATATGGTTGATCATCCTGAGTAGGTAATAGAACATTCTTTGACCTGCTGCAAAGAATGCGGATCTACCCTTGAGAATGTTGAAGTTGAAGCTTATGAGAGAAGACAGGTCTTTGACATTCCTCCCGTAAATCTAATTGTTACAGAACATAAAAGTCAGATTAAAACCTGTCCTTGTTGTGGAAAGTTGAATAAAGCCGTTTTTCCCGAATCAGTGAAATATCCGGTTCAGTATGGCCCTAATATTTTAGCTTCAGCTATTTACTGTAAAAATTACCAGTTTGTTCCTTATGATAGAATTTCTGAGTTATTTGAAGACATTATGGGAATAAAAATCTGTCCTGCTACGATAATTAGAGCAGAAAGAGAATGTTTCCAGAATTTAGAGGAATTTGAAAACGTTATTAGAGAGAAGTTATTAGCCTCGCCTGTAATCAATTTTGATGAAACTGGTATGAAGATTGAAGGAAAAAGACACTGGCTTCATGTAGCTTCTAATGAAAAATACACATGTTATTTTGCTCATACAAAAAGAGGAGCAGAAGCAATAGATGCTATGGGAATTCTTCCGAAGTTTAAGGGAGTAGCAGTTCATGATGGATGGAAACCTTACAACGTTTATGATTGTGATCATGCTCTGTGTAACGCTCATTTACAGAGAGAACTTACAGGAATTGAAGAGAACTATAAACAGACATGGGCTAAAGAGATGAATGAACTGCTCACTGAGATGAAGAAATACACTGATGAGTGTAAAGAGCAATTAAGAGAACCTGATTTTGAGCAAATTAAAGCATTGGAAGAAAGGTTTGATGCAATTATCATTAGAGCGCTTGAAGAAAATCCGCATTCTCTAAATCCTGAAAAACAGGGAAAACGCGGTAAAAATCCAAAAACAAAATCAAGGAATCTGCTGGATAGGTTTATAGAACACAAAGAAAAGATTCTGAGATTCCTGACAGATTTGAAAGTTCCATTTGATAATAATCAGGCAGAAAGAGATATCAGGATGATGAAACTACAGCAGAAAATATCGGGAACTTTCAGAAAAGCAATGGGAGCGCAAGCTTTCTGCAGAATTAGGGCGTACATTTCTACAGGAAAAAAGAACGGTTTACCTGTTTTAGAGGGTATTCGTGCGGCGCTCATAGGAGCGCCGTTAACTATACTCTGAGCAGTTACTTTTAATTTTGAATTTTAATTCATAATTTTTGGATTTTATCCGTCCTTCAGTCTAATCACTCTTTAATCGTTCTACTATTTTAACCTGAAAACAGGAAATGCCTGCGTTTGCAGGCATGGAAAAGGGTAAAATATAAAAAAGAATTAAAAATTTAAAAATTTTGCTTCAAAACTTTGCTTCTTATCTTACGCTTCAGGAGGAATCAATACTGCATCGATTCCGTGGACGACACCATTGCTTGCGACAATGTCAGGTTCGACAACCGTTGCGGTTCCAATAGTCACCTCATCATCTGCAATACTCACAGGAAGCGTAGCTGACTGCACAGTAGTAAGCGTCTGCCCGTCTTCGAGGTCCGAAGCCATGTATTCTCCTTCCACGACATGGTAGGTTAACACATCGGTAAGAGCCTGCTCGTCTGCAAGGAGATCTTCAAGAGTTCCTTCCGGAAGTGCATCAAAGGCTTCATCAGTAGGAGCAAAGACAGTGTATGTCCCTTCATTCAGGGTATCCTCAAGCCCTGCATCCCTGACAAGTGAAGCAAATGTGGTGTATCCTGCAGCTTCTGCAGCGCCAACAATTGTCAGGTTGCCTTCTTCTGCGGTTTCATTAACGCCAGTTTCCGGCTCTTCATCCGGCATTATTCCCTCTTCTTCATCGGACGGTTCTTCTTCAATTTCTGTCACAGCGACTTCTTCTACCGGAGTTGCTTCTTCAACACCCGTTTCTTCCTGGGTATCTTCAGCACATCCGGAAACGAAAAGTATCCCTGCTAAAAGTAACACTATGAGAATTCCAAGTTTCTTAATACTTTTTCCCCCCGTATACAATTAAAAGATATACTTTATGATCTATTTTTCATATCACATTATATGCTCTTTTTATTTAACCTTATCTGTTTTTGGTAATCTCTGTCTTTTTAAAAAAATGTCTGTTTAAAATTAATTTCTATTAAAAAATCTATTGAATATTATAAACCTGTATGTCTCATGCGTTATCGTTTTTGTACGGCTGAAAATTGCCTGAAATATTATTCCCCATACTTTTCAATCTTCTCATTTTTAGGTTTTATTTGAAGATTGGTTCTCTGAAATGCCCGTCCATTAAAGTATCTCTGGCAATTCCGGTCAAGTTCCTGACTGAGTGAGGTAAAAGACTTTTCTGTTTTGAAAGAGAAGCTCTGCCCCTTTCTTCAGGATTTTTTATCAGGGTTTTATTACAGGTAGCTCGAAGACCCTATAGAGAGTAAATTTTCGGTTAAGAAATATTACAAACGGCGCTTTCTTAGAATTTCAAGCAGTTCATCCGCATTTATAAGCATTATTGCTGTTGCGGCTTTTGAAAGTTCATAAGAACAGCTGGCTTTTGCAAAAACTTGAGGTTCGGAGAGTTCTTTCCAGAGGGGAGGCATGAGGTTTATAGAATCCGCCATTCCTCCTATTGAGTCAGGGGAAACATGAAATACCCTGTTAATACCTGCTGAAATTAACCTTATAATGCACATAGGGCAGGACTCAAGGGATGTATAGAGCGTATAGTCCTTCAGGGTTGTAATTTGCGGGTTTTTTTCTTCAAAATAATTTAACGTTACCATTTCCGCGTGCAGGTCACTCCGGAAAGAAGGAGAGTACATAAGGTTGTGCCCGAAAGCCACAGTTTCTCCGTCCCGATCCACAATTATACTTCCAACCCCGTAATTTCCCGAATCTACGGACTTCAAAGCAAGAACATCCGTAAGCCAGGCGTAAGGGTCATCCGTATAATCAGAGCAAAAACTGTACGATTGCAGCCAGCTTTTCCATTTAATAACTTCTTCGTTATTAAAGCCCTCTTTTAAACCGATTTCTCTCAGCAGTTCCTCTCCAAGACCTCTGATATCACCTGTCATAACTTTTACTCCTGCTCATGCGCAAACAACATTATATAATACTTTTTTAGCCCTGAAAGGTTATTAAAGTACACAAATAATCTTTCAGGTACAGAATTCTAACGCTTAAATATATAAATTTATACTGCAAATCATTCTGATGGTGAAATATTATGGTAAAGTTAACTGAAGAAATGAAAACCGCTTTTTCGAAAGTAAAAATCTTCCCTGTTGCAACGGCTTCAAAAGAGGGCGTCCCCAATGTGGTCCCCATAGGTTTCTGCCAGCTTGTGGATGATGAAACAATCTGGATTGCTGACAACTTCATGGTTAAATCCCTTGCAAACCTGGAAGAAAACCCGAACGTTGCGATCTATGTATGGGGACCTGAAACAGGCGGATGCTTCCAGATAAAAGGAAAAGCTACAATCATCAGCTCTGGCGAAAAATTCGATAAAATGAAAGCAATTGTGAATGCTGCAAAACCAGGTCTTCCTGCAAAAACCCTTATCGAAGTCATGATAAGCGATGTGTTCCAGTGTGCTCCGGGCCCTGAAGCTGGAAAGAAACTTCTGTGATAAAGAAACTGCTGAATAGATTTATGGAAAAATAGATTTATCGAAATATTCTCTCTGCATAAGGAGCAGGTCAGGCAGGTTGTCCCCTGAAATAAGTATATCTCCAAAAAGTACAATATATGGATATACGAAATATCGGGAGTGAGGAAATGGTTGAAAATAAAGGAAGACCTCCAATTTTTTGTGAGAAACTCTGCATTGTCTGCAAAGGCGCAAGAGCAGGCAATAGTATCTGCAAGTCTATCCAGAACCTTGAGCTTAAAATCTTCGGGAAAAACGGCTGCATCTGGGGAGCTGCAAGGACAAAATACTACGGAGTGACTCCTGATAAAAAACTTCCTGAAAGGTTCAAAAAATAACTAATGCAAAAAAGCAGTGAAAAACAAATAGAGGATGCGGTAAGTCATATTTTATTAACCTTACTTATTTTGTTAATGATATTTCTTCCATTTCCTCTGACCTGGCTGCTGCTTCTGATACTTCTCTGTATCAATTTTGTATCTGATTTACTTCATTTAATCAATTTTATTTAATCCCGGCATTACTACCTAATCAAATTCTATTCAATAACAGTTTATACTCTTCAATCCCGGTTTCTCATATTAAATCATAGTTTATACTCTTCAATCCCGGTTCACACTCTTCAACCACTTACTTCATTTTACCTGCTGCATAACCTGCTCTGACTGCCTTCAAAAACCCAAACTATAAATGTAAGCCAGAAACATCTGCGTGTAACATGCCTGTATTAAGTATTATTGCCTGTGGGATGCTTGAAGATGAGCTCGTACATGTACTTATAAGGGATTGCGAAATCAGGCAGCTAATAGTTGTGGAGAACAATAATATATCTGGATTCCTTCGCAAGCTAAGGTCCGGAGGCCTTGTCCCGCGGGTCATATCTCTGGATAGAGTCCCTATGCTCCTTGAAACCGGATTCAGCCCTGGTTTTAAAAAGATCTCAAAGATGCTCATGCATTTCCATTTCTTCCGGAAAATGAATGAGAAAATCGAGTCCGGGGCAGGAATTAAAATAGATGTGGTCATAAACCTGCTCAGGCTTGGGCTTCATGTCGATCTTGAGCTTCTTAAGTCTGAAGTGTATAAAAACGTCCGGGAAATGGCTAAATTTTCTGACGGGATCCTTATTTTCTATGGAACCTGCGGTCATGTTCTGGGAGGATTGGAAAGAGATTTTGCAGACCTTGAATGCCCTCTTTTTTTCCTTAAAGACAGCTCCGGAGAAATCGTTGAAGATTGCATCAGTGCAGCCCTTGGAGGAAATGATGCATATGCAGGAGCCATGCTTGAATGCAGGGGCAAAGGTACTATTTACCTGACACCCATGTGGGCTTCAAGCTGGAAAATGCTTGAAAAGGAGTCAGGAAACAGGGACTTAAACAACAGGTATTTGAAAAACTCGAGGTACTGCCTGGCTGCAAAAATAGACTCCGGGATTTTATACGACCCTTACTTTGATAGGAATGTGGAAGACTTTGCCCTCACTTTTGGCATGAAAATTATTAATATGAGCGGAAGTTCTGAAGTTGCAGAAAAGTCCTATCTTGCTGCAAGAAAGGCGGTTCTAAGGAAGACATAAATTAAGTATTTTTCTAAATTAAGTATTTTTCTAAATTAAGTATTTTTCTAAATTAAGTATTTTTCTAAATTAAGTATTTTTCTAAATTAAGTATTTTTCTAAATTAAGTATTTTTCTAAATCAAGTATTTTTCTTATTATTGTAAGGTCCGCCGAAATCCTGTCGAAAGATAATATTTAAGTTTTTGAGATTGCTTATATAAGTTCACTTTTATTTTTTCCTGAAACTAATAAATTCAAAAGAAAAAGTTAATAATATTTATGCTTAAATTTATTTAATGTGTCTCCTAAATCTTATATAGTTTCTATTCTTTTAATATTAAATAATATATTAACCTCAGGCTCCTCTTTACTTTTAAGTTATTGGGGGTATGGCAATAGATATTAGTAAAAAGGTTCTTATTATCACCCTCTTAATTTTTACAGTTCTTACAGCCTCATTTACATTCACACATAACATGCAGCTGTCCAACTTTTTGGAGCTTGAACGGGCTGATACATTTGAGAATGTAGAGAGGGTGCAGAACGCTGTTGCTACTGAGCAGAGTTACCTTGATTACATTGTCCAGGACTGGGCGTGCTGGGACGATACATATCAGTTTATTGAAGACAAAAATCCGGAATACATTCAGGTTGACCTGCAGAATCAAACGCTCAGCGGGATTAATGTAAATGTTATGATTTTTGTTAATAATTCCGGGAAAGTTGTGTATGTAAAATCCGTCAACACCAGCACGGCAGAAGAAGCACCCGTCCCCAGAAAACTCCTTGCAATGATAGAAGATGGGAGTCTTCTTACAGAAGGTGAGAACGATTCTATAAGCGGTTTTGTTTTGCTTGATGAAGATCCTATGTTTATTGCGTGCCACCCTATTTTGACGACAAAATATGAAGGACCTTCAAGAGGCACTCTCATTTTTGGGAGATATTTTGATGATGCTTTACTTGAATCTTTTAAAAAAGTTACACGTTCTTCTCTTTTAATGTACAGGGCAGATGAAGAGATGCCCCAGGATTTTCAGAACAAAATTAAAAACTTTTCCCAAAATTCGGACAATATTGTGGTTGATCCTCTGAATAAAAAACAGATCGCAGGTTATTTCGGCTTGAAAGATATAAAAGGGGATATTGCTCTCATTCTCAGGGCGGACTTCCCGAGGGAACTTTATTTACACGGTGAAAGAACCCTCAATTATATGTACTTTTTTTTGCTTTTGACAGGACTCATGACAGGGGTGGGGGTCAAATTTGTTCTGGATAAACTATTTATTTCAAGATTAGTCGAAGTCGATGACTTCGTAACAAGAGTCAGGTCGGAAAAAGATCTTTCTCAAAGATTGTCTCTGGAAGATAATGACGAGTTATACCGCCTGTCAAGAGAAATAAACGGGATGTTAAATGAGATTTATCTGGCAGAACAGGAGTTAAAAGCCCAGGCACGTGAAAAGAAAGTCCTGCTTGACTCACTTAACGAACTGGCAGTTTTTGTGGACACGGAACTAAAAATAATCTGGGCAAACAAAGCTGCACTCGAATATATGAATATGGGTCTTGAGAAAGCAATTGGAGTCTGTCTTAAGGTCGCTCCGGGCATAAGCGGATCTTTAGTTGAACATCTGAACCTTGAAGAGATCTTTACCACAGGTGAGAAGAAATCAGGGGAATATACCGCACAGGACGGAAGAGTATGGTTTGCCCAGGCAATTCCTGTACCTGACGAGCAGGGAAAAATCATAGGCATTCTCCAGACATGCAGGGATGTCACTGAAAGAAAAGAAGCTGAAAGGCTGCTCCATGAGAAGCAGATCGCAGAGATTGCAAACCGTACCAAGAGCGAATTCCTTGCAAATATGAGCCACGAGCTCAGAACCCCTCTTAATTCAATAATAGGGTTCTCTGATCTTTTATACGAAAAAGTATATGGAGAGCTTAATGAAAAACAGGCCCGGGCTGTTGGGAATATCTCAAGGAGTGGCAAACACCTCCTGAATCTGATTAACGATATCCTCGATCTCTCTAAAGTGGAAGCAGGAAAAATGGAACTTGATTATAAAGAGTTTGAACTTGCCGGCAAGCTCAATGCAATAAAAAGTTTGCTGTCTCCTATTGCAGACAGGAAAAACATTGAAATTGATATTGAAGTGGATAAGGGCCTTACACATATCCGTGCCGACGAAGCCAGGTTTGTCCAGATAATGTATAACCTTATGGATAATGCCATAAAATTCTCTCATGAAAATGGACTTGTAAAGGTAAGGGCGGAAAGGAAAGGAGATCTTGTAGAAATAACGGTTAAAGATAAAGGAATCGGGATAAAAGAAGAAGACCAGTGCAAGCTCTTCAAGCCCTTCAGCCAGGTTGACTCCTTTTCTTCAAAAACATTCCAGGGTACAGGCCTTGGCCTCTCTCTGGTTAAACAGATTGTTAACCTTCATGGGGGCGAAGTCTGGTTTAACAGCAAAATAGGAGAAGGAAGTACTTTTGCTTTTACAGTTCCCATTGACGGAAATAATAATTAAAATACCAGATAACAGAAAGAATACCAAAGATGAACCATAATAATGCGAAATAAAGTCGCCCGACAGTACAGAAACGGCTGAAGACCTGAAGCCTTAAAAAAGTAAAAAAGGACTCTGAGTAAGAGAGTTTTAAAAATAGCTAATCCTTATACTGAATTTCCAGTTTTTAATCAAAATGTAGGCTCCTCGATTTCCGAGCAGAAATCAATGTTCGGAGATGTCACTTTTATTTCATACAATTCCATCCTACCTGTTTCTGGCTCATATGTTTCTATCTCATGGCAGGCGAGTTCCTCTTTCTGGAAGTTTAAAAGTTCTTTCAGAGTAAAGACTGCATATCTACTTTTTCCTTTTCTGGACTCTCTAAGCTGGTCATAATCAAAATAAAGGTCATCATAGCTTACCACATGCCTGAACCATTCAACCGGGACAGGAAGCCGATAGAGAAGCGGGATTACGGATTCAAAATAGTTCCTGCAAACTTTTTTTCTTGATAGCTGGCACCAGTCATCTATCGAAAATTTTACTTTTCCGGATTCGACTGTAAAAACAACAGGATAAATCTTGCAAATTACAGGTTTAAAGTCCCTGCACTCACATAGTTCAGTTTCCGTATTCAAAAAAGGGCATAATTCTCCAAGTTTTAATACATGTATAAGCGTACCATCATCCATTTCCAAAACGTCCAGGTACTTTAGTTTAAATTCCGAAAGACTCATACCCATTTTTTTTGCCATATATTCCTTTTCTCCGGGCAGCAGAGTTCCTATTTTATTATGCTCGCAGGCACCTCCGCATTTATTGCAGACATTGAACGTATTCTGGTTACTGCCACTGAACGTCCTATGAAACTTCTCATATATGTTCATGGGTATTTTTTGGAATCTCAATATAAAAACCTCAATTCTGTTACACTGAGTATATTGGATATATTTTTTTTAAGTCATATTTACATCTATGCCTCAAAATAACTTTTTTTGTCCATTTAATTAAAAAAAGTAACAAGTTTGATTTCAAATGAAAAAACCGCTATATTTACAGTTTTCAAATGAGGAGGAGGGTATAATAAGTTTAGAAAGTAACGCAACTTTTTTGTAATTAAAATTAAAAAATAAAAAAATTATGCAGACAGACATTTACAAAGGGAAAAAGGAGCCTGGGCTTCATTATAAAAAATTTTATGTATTTTTCATTTCATTTACTTAAATTAAATACAAAAGTGCAGGGTAAAGTATAAGAACTACGGATTGAAGTGTAAAATCTTGGAAAAATTATTATTACCCTGACCTGTAACCTTACTGGTCATAGAAAATCTTGTATGTTTTCGCTTTTTTCTTTTTTTTAAATTTTCTTAAGTTGCGGCAGGAGTTTATATAATTTTAATGCCATCAAAATCCAGGGAAGTCAATAATCGCGACCTGAATTTCTATAAAACGTAATTATCATGATCCGAATTTCTATGAAACGCAATTATATCTATTCTTAAATAAACAATTGTATCTTATTTTTGAGTATTAGTCAAAAGCACATAAAAAATTCTGGCAGATTAGCAATCCTTATATATTTTTTGATTTTATTTTAACTGTAGATATTTGCACTTCAGCTTATAATTTCAGCTTATAGCAATAGATTATTATCTGCCAGGATGCAGTTATTTTTTCCGGCAATTTCTTGGTGATCTGGATGGATATTAGTAAAAAACTCTTGATAGTTACTTTTTCAATATTTGCTTTATTTACTGTACTTTTAATAACTGCATCCCACTCCATCCTGCTGGAGAGTTTTTCGGATCTTGAAGAGCAGGACACCGAAAAAAATACCGGGAAAATCGAGCAGGCAATAGCCTGGGAAATTATGTCTATTGACCGAACTGCACGGGACTGGGCTTTCTGGGATGATACTTATGATTTTGTGAATACCTTAAATCCTCAATACATAGAATCAAACCTTGACGGCAATACTCTTTACAGTCTGGATCTCAATCTCATGCTTTTTGTAAATAAGTCAGGAGCCCTGGTCTATCCGATGTCCGTAGATCTCATAAACGAGACAGTTGTCCCGGTTCCTGCGGGGATTATGGAAGGTATTGACAGTGGAGTCCTTATAGCCCATAATGATACGGATTATATACACGGGGTCGTCCTTCTGGATAACGGACCGATGCTTGTTGTTTGCCGGCCAATTCTAACAGGTCCCGGAGAAAGTCCGCATGCCGGAACTCTTATTTTTGGGAAATACCTCGATAATTCATATAGAATGTTTCTTGAAAACCGTACCAAGACATCTCTTGAACTCTATACTTTGAACCAGGAAATGCCCCCCGATTTTCAGGAGGCATTTAATAAAATTGCCCTTGGAGAGAAAAGTCCCTTTATAATCCTTGGCAATGAAAGGGTAGCCGGATATTTTGCATTGAGGAATACTACCGGAGAACCTGTAGCTATTGTGAGAGCCGATTATCCCCGTGAACTCTATGAACAGGGCGAAAAAACTCTGTATTATATCTACATTTTCCTGCTGATCAGCGGGATCGCTACAGGGGCTGCAACCAAGTTCAGCATCGACCGCCTTCTTGTTTCTAGATTGATTACAATTGATAACTTCCTTAAGAAAGTAAAAAGAGATAAAGATACCTCAAAAAAGCTGGAAATGGAAGGGGAGGATGAGATCCACAGGCTTTCAAAAGGCATCAATGATATGCTTTTCAGCATCAGACTTGCCGAGCAGGAGCTGAGGGCGAGTGAATATGAAAAGAAGTTTATTTTAGATTCTCTTGAAGAAATAGTGGTTTTGAGAGACCCGGAATTTAATGTCCGCTGGGCAAATCAAGCTGCTCTTAAAAACAGGGATCTTTTAATGATCGAAAATAAAGAAACAGCTCTGAATATCCCGGTTAATGATAGAGAAATTTCCCCTGGACTCCAGCTACCCGGGGCACCGATCTGGACAGACCATGAGTTTACTTCGCCGGAAGGAAAGACCTGGCTGCTCAGGTTAAAACCCATATGTGGCGAGACCGGAAACATCATCGCATACCTGGAAACCGGAGTGGAAATAACTGAACGGAAAAAATATGAAATTGAACTTTTCCGTGCAAAACAGGATGCAGAGGTCGCAAACTATGCCAAGAGCGAGTTCCTTGCAAATATGAGCCATGAACTCAGAACCCCTCTAAATTCAATAATAGGGTTCTCTGACCTGCTGCATGATAAAGTATATGGGGAACTCAATGCAAGACAGCTCAAAGCTGTAGGGAATATTTCAGGCAGCGGAAAACACCTGTTGAACCTTATCAATGAGATCCTTGACCTTTCCAAAGTAGAAGCGGGAGGATTTGAACTTCATTACAGCACTTTCTGGCTGGCTGATGTATTTGCTGAAGTCAGGGATATGCTATTTCCGTTTGCTGCCAGCAAAGGAATAAAATTGGAGCTTGAGATTGAAAAAGACCTTCCAGGTATTTATGGGGATAGGGAGAGGATCACACAGGTCCTGAGCAACCTGATGACAAATGCGGTTAAATTTTCAAATGAAAACAGCTGTGTAAGGGTAAAAGCATCACAAAACAATAACTTTATTGAAGTTTCCGTCTCAGACGAAGGGATAGGAATTGCGGCAGAAGACCACGATAAACTCTTCAAGCCTTTCAGCCAGATAGACTCTTCTTCGTCCAGAAAATATCAGGGAACCGGACTTGGCCTTGCTCTCGTAAAGGAAATTGTGCAGCTTCACGGCGGCGCAGTCTGGTTCAAAAGCGAAGTGGGAAAAGGGAGCACCTTCGGTTTTTCTATTCCACTTCATGTATGAATGAATACGAGGTAGCAAAATTGAAAATATTAAATTGTCGGAATTATCATCTTCGACCTGATTTATATTCTGATAACTCTCTGGCATGTTATTCCAGTATACAGGAGCATTTTCAAGCCGTAAATCCAGATCTATGAAATACTTATCATTATAGTAATACCAGATTTCCACAGCCGGATACGCACTGTTACGGTATTTGTCATAGCCTTTTTCGGAAGAATCTGCAGATACCAGTTCTGAACTGTCATCATCGTAGTAGGGTCCGTCCGTGGGGTCCAGAGGGAACCATTTTCCGTCTTCATAAACCTCAACCCAGGCATGTCCACCACTGACCTCTCCGAAATCGACTTTTCCTACCACAACCCTGACTGTACTCCCATTATATTCTCCCGAGGCTATCAGAAGGGAAGCGAGGGTATTTGCCTGTTCTTCACAGTCACTGGCAGGTTCACCATATACAGGATTGCTCAAATATGAAGATGTCTCTTCCAGGAACGCAGCTGGAGTTAGCCATTTTTCCTCTACATTATTCAATGTTTCATCTGATACCCAGACCCATGAGAGAGCTGATTCATAAATCTCATATTTATCATCAAGACCGTTTTCTTCTAGATAAGACCTCACAGCCAAGGCATCCGGGGTGACATATGCCCGGTAACTGGAGCTTATATTCTCACTCTCCATTGACTGCTCTTTCATGAAATTATTAAACTCTTCTCTTTCAGGGATTCCACTTCTTACTGGCTCTTCTCCTGCGAAAGCAGGAGGAATCTGTTCCGGGTTTCCCCTCCTGATAAATGGACTCCTGTGCCGCATCGCATGGTCTCTATTCTTCATCCTTTCCCCCTGCCCGGGCGGCAGATCGAATTTCCGGTCCCAGTTTTCAACAATATAACATTTGTTTTCAAAAATATCTATCAGACGGAAGTACCAGCTTCCTGAAATCCGGTTTTCGACAGTCGAACGGCAAAAACCGGTATCATTTTCAGCGGCTTCAGAAATATTACCCCCGGAGATACCCCCGGAGATAGCGTCATAAATATCAGTTATATAACCGGTTTCCCGGGCCAGGGAACTTCCTGTCTCCAGGTCTTCACAGGCAAAAAAAGATGCTGTCATTATAAAGGCAGTCAGTAAAATCATGCCATTTCTTTTCATCCTGTTACCTGCCGTCCTGTTTACCTTTCATCTTAGTTCCTGACTGTTTTTTTTCAATTTTTTGCACAGGAACTCTCATATTTCAGCAAACTTCATGATCCGGATTTCTGGATTTTCAAGCCTTAGAATTCCAAAATTTTTATGTTTTTCATTTTAAGCAGTATTTTCTTTTTAGGAGATCTCTCCCTGAACGGACTTTCAGCTATTGGCTCGGATATATGTAGAAAAGTTTCAGATCCTTTCTAGCAAATTCCGGGTCATGGGTGGAATTCCCGGATACAGGAATAAGAAGATAGTGAAAATTTTCTTACCTGTTTATTGAAAAAATTAAGAAATAAGGGTAGACTTTTTCTTAATTTTTTATGTTTTCTTTTAGATGTTTTCTTTTAGATGTTTTCTTTTAGATGTTTTCTTTTAGATGTTTTCGTTTTTATCTTTTCGTTTTTATCTTTTCTTTTTTTATTTTTTTTATTTTTTATCCCTTGTTTCAAATTTTTTGTCAGTTCATTCGTATCTTAAAGCATCTACAGGCCTCAGTTTTGATGCCCTGTAAGCCGGTACCACACCTGAAATTACACCTATTACGATTGCAAGGATAAGCCCGAAAGCCATAAGGTCAGGTGCAAGATACAGTCCCGAATCCCCTCCTCCCATCATAGTCATTCCAAGCAGCGGGAAAAGGGTCGAAACAAAAGCTCCCAGGATTACTCCAAGGATGCCTCCTACAAGCCCTACCATTGCAGAGTTGAAGAGAAAGATCATGAGTATATCCCGGTTTTTAGCTCCAATCGCTTTCATGGTGCCTATCTCCTTCGTCTTTTCAAGGACAGAGGTGAACATGGTGTTGGCAATACCCACTGCCCCTACAAGCAGGGATACGGCTGCGATAGCCCCGAGGAAGAGGGTCATCGAACTCGTCATTTCAGTAACAGATTCAGCCATGGACTTTGAGGCACTGACAGAGAAATCCCTGTCATCTTCTCGAATAATATGCCTTGAGATCATGAGTTTGTCTTCAATATCTTCCATCAGCCCGTCCACAAGGTCTTCACTCTTTGCTTTTACCGTGATGGTATCGAAGACATCTTTTTCTGCATCGTCAATCAGGTTTACTGCTGCGTCCATTGGCACGTAAATGCTTCTGTCACCCTGTCCCTCTTCTTCAAGAATACCAACGACCCTCACTGATTTGCCATTGATTGTTATTACCTGATTGATTCCTATTTTCTGGTCATAAGTATCACTGGCAACGCCGCTCCCTATAACTGCGACATACTTATCAGATGGCTCGAGAAGCCTTCCGGACTGTGTTTTAAGGCTGGTCATGTACTGCCATACCTGGGTGTCCACACCTGTGATCGTCATGGTCGCATTCTCTCCTGCGTAAACCACAGGTTCACTGCCGGAAATCTGCCCTGCAATGTACTCAATTCCTTCCAGCCCCCGAAGCGCATCAATATCATCATCAGTTAATTCGACATCCGTTGTCGTAGCTCCGGGGCCTCTGCCTCCCGGACCGGGCATGTTTGACATTGCTTTTGTATATCCCGGGGAAATGCTTATCAGAGTAAGGTCCATTTCAGCAAGCCTGCTCTGAACCTGCTCTTCCATAGCATTCCCGAGGGATAGGATACCAACAACAGACCCTATCCCTATAACTATCCCTATAATGGTCAGCCAGCTCCTTAGCTTGCTGTGCACAAGCATGTTCAGGCCCATTTTCAGGTAGGTTGAATTTCTCATTTTACATCCTTCTGCAATATACAGGCTTATTTTCAGTCTCTGAGTGTTTTAATGTCAGTTTTCTGCTCTCCAGGATTCTTATTCCCAGATTTTTTATTTTTCATCAACTGTATCTTTTCCTGTATTTTCCTGCGGTACACAAGTGCCCCACCCGCGAGCAATATCACTGCAATATAAGGCAGATAAGAGCTTATTCCTCCGCGTTTGCCCGGTCCTTCTGTCTGTGCAGGCATGCTTCCTCCGGAAAGCTCGAGTTCTACTTCCTTATCCACGGTTATTCTTTCCCCTTTTGCATCCGTATATTCAATCTGGACTTTCAGAGGTTTGTTTTCCACGGAAGCAGCAGTTAAATTTTCTTCTTCCACGCCTGCTTTTGCCGTCCCGGGTATTCGTGAACCGCCTTCCTGAGACGCCTCTGCACCCTGTGTGCTCAAAACGTCAAAGGAAGCTATTGTGTAGTCTCCTTTCTCAAGGTTTCCTACAATTGTTGAGGAACTTCCCGATACTTTGTAATTTTCCTGTTTCGGAACAGATACTTTCACCGAATACGCTATATTGTTGCCTACATTTGCAACCGAAAGCGAGACTTCCCCCTCATCACTTTCAGAAAAGGACACATCAAAGTCGGTTTCTCCGCCTACGAAAACTCCTGCTGTGGTGTTGATAGTATTTTCATTTGATTCATAGTCTTCAAGAACCATATTTATGTCAAGTGTGTAAAGGCCCGGCTCTGCGTTCACATCCGCCATTACTGCGTAAACAATTTTTACGGACTCTCCAGCATCCAGGTATTTAATGTATTTTGTATTATCCGAATACACCGGCAGGACCACCCCTTCAGGGTCTTTCCAGGAAATTACCATGTTCTTCAGAGGCGAAGTTCCGGTGTTTGTTACTATAAATTCGAGTGTTTCTTCTTTTGCAATGTCAATATTTGCCTTGTCTATTGTCACAATCTGGGCGTATTCTTTTCCCCTTACCTCGAGAGTTATGGTTTTTCTAGTGGTGTACGTGGTTGATGAAGACCCTGACCCGCTTTTGTAAGTGGTGACGATGTCGATATCATAAGTACCTGCAGATGCGCCGGCATCTGTCATCAGTTTGAACTTGAGGACTCCTCCCTCATTGTCGTCCTGTCTTGCATTCAGATAGGAAATGCTCTTTTCAAGGGACTGCCCGGAAATTCCTGTGAAAGGATATTCAGGGTTTACTTTGACAGTAATATCTTTCAGGTCTTTTGTACCAACGTTCTGCACGCTGACAGTAAGTTCAACAGTTTCTCCGGGGCGCGCAGTGTCAGGGTTCTGTTTTGTCATGTTAACCTCCAGGGATGAAGAATTTATATTTCCGTTTGATGCCCCTAGAGCTGTTCCAGCCCCCAGGCATATGAATATTGAAAATAACAATAAGATTGCCAGTAAAGAGAATTTCCTCATTTTTATTCCTCCGTTCCGTTTTTCCTGCGCTCCTCGATTTTTTCTATTTCCCCGTCCCTGATGTACACTACCCGTGTTGCATATTTTACCAGGTCAAGGTCATGGGTTACTATAATGATTGTTTTCCCTTCTCTTTCGTGCAGCCCGTCCAGAAATTTCAGGATGTAATCTCCTGTTTTGGTATCCAGGTTTCCTGTAGGCTCATCTGCCAGGATTATAGGCGGATTTACAGCAAGGGATCGTGCTATTGCAACCCTCTGCCTCTGCCCACCCGATAGCTGAGAAGGCAGGTTCTTTTTCTTGTTTGAAAGCCCGACAATATCAAGAAGGTATGATGCTTTTTTTCGGGCTGCCTCCCGGTTCTCTTCCTGAAATTCCAGAGGCAGGAGTACATTTTCTTCCGTGCTGAGTGTGGGAATCAGGTTAAAACTCTGGAAAATGAAGCCTATCATCTGCCCGCGGATTCTTGCAAGCTCGGATTCATCAAGTTCTGAGATATCTTCTGAGTTAAGGTACACCGTACCTTCTGATGGTATGTCCAGGCAGCCCAGCAAATTCATAAGTGTACTTTTACCGCTCCCGCTAGGTCCCAGAACAACCAGGAATTCCCCTTCGTAAATCTCCAGGTCTATTCCTTTAAGGGCTGCAAACTCGACCTCTCCCATCTGGTAGATTTTCCAGACGTTGGTCAGTTTAATTAGAGGTTCTCTTTCATCCCGGGTGATTCTGCTTATCCCCGGGCTTTTAACATAGCTGCCTGAAAAACTAACATAAGGGTTATTTTCCAGGTACGCCCCTGAATCTTTCTCACCTGACCCGCTGTCTGATTCACCGTTAAAACTCGCCGCTTTTTCCAGTGAATCCATTATTTTTGAGGAATTAAACCTGGTTTTAAATGTTTCTATTATTTCAGTAAGTGTCATGGATACCTCTAAAATCCCAGCCTTATTCAGGCTCAATTTTCAGGCTGAACTGAGTCTTTTCAGAGTTGTTTGAGTTTGATTTTTCTTTTTACCTGTCTTGTGTTTATCATTTTCACTACCTTTTCCATTACTCACTACTTTTCCCACTCTTTTTCTCAGTACTTTTCTCACTCTTTTTCTCAGTACTTTTCTCACTCTTTTTCAATATTTTTATCAGGCCGGCCATATCTATCTGGACCTCATAATATGACCCTAATAATATGACCCTCATAATATGACCCGATCAGACTGTGTGCGGTCTGATGACTATTCGAGGAGTTAATGAGGCACCTGCAAGATGCATGGCGCCTCATCTTCTGGGGTGTAGTTTTTCTTTTTGACTGCCCTCTTCTCTTTTTTAGAACAGGCGGCACCTGAATGTTTTGAAGGGTTTCCAGTTTCTGGTGGCGAGGTGTTTTTTTCAGGTGCCAGTTCCCGTTTGCTCCTTTCTGACTGAAACACCTTTCAGAAAGGTGTTTTATCAGCTGACTGCTCAGGAGGGCGTGAGGCAGTCAACCCATCATAAGCATTTAAAAATAAAAGCATACTTAACTCAAAAAAGGAGATATGTGCTATGAATTTCGCAATGAACCTTTTTTCTGGATATTTTCAGCAATCTATTCTTTAATTAGCCTCTAATCAGCAATTGTACTCTCGATAAAGTATTATTTTTGTAGTACTCAATCATAATCTCAGAAAGGCTTTCTATACAAGCTGTTTTTGAAAAATGAGATATGAGGTTCCTGTATTCTATCACATGCGGTTCTATCGCTAAACTGAGTTACTAAACTGAGAGTTTAAGAATCGTTGGGTATAGATTGATCTGAACTCAACAGGACTGAAGGAAAGTAAATTCAGGTGTCTTTGTCCCCTCAGGTGTCTTTGTCCCATCTTGACCCATGCAAAGTCGTTCTCTATATGGGTCATTTATGAAAAAAATGAAAAAAATTAGAATTTCGGGATAATAAATCCAGAGGGCAGGAGAAATTAAATTCAGGAGACTTTATCTTTTCTCATCCCTCAGGATTATAACATTTCCGCGTCCCCGCTTAAATTTCTCTATCAGCTCTCTTCTTTCGAGGTCTGCAAGCATGAGGCTGACCTTTCCTTCGGAATACTTGAGTTTGCTGCGGAGGTCTTTTTGCGTAATTCTACCTCCTTGGCCCCTGATTATATCCATTATTTCCTGAAGGTCTGCCGGGAGAGGGAGATTCTTTCTGATAACGGGTTTTTCTTTCTCAGGCGGCTTTGACGGCTCGGGTTCAGCCTCAGGCTCATTTTTTTTAACAGAGGTTTCCTTTTCATCTTCAGAGCCCTGCTCTAAAGATGTCGGTTTTATTTCAGGTCTAAACTCCTCGTCTTTTCTATCCAGCTGTTTTTCTTTTTCCTCAAATTCAAGCTTCAGTTCTTCTGAGTACCGGGTTTCTACGGGTTCAGGAAGTTCAGGTTCGGATTTCTGCTCAATACTTTCCTCAGGGGTTTTTGCTGAAAATTCGGCTGTGCTTGCGGGCGTGAAGGCTTTTTCCATTTCATATTCTGCTTTTTCTTCCCAAAGCCCGCCTTTATCCGGTTTACCTGCTTCAGGCTGACGTTTTTTCAGTCCTCTGTCTTCATGCCTGTTTTTCTCTGCATTTTTATGTTTCTGGAGAGTATAACCGCCAGCCAGGAGGAGAAACAATAAAAGGGCTGCAGGGAAATAATAAACCGATGGGTTGGCAAATGCTCCATTCTTTTTATCGGTTTCAGATGTGCTTGCATTAACGGGGTTTGAGTCATTTACATCGGAATTGTTTGCAGCATCTGACTTATTACTGACCGCTTGTATGCCGGAACTTTTCGCATCCCCGGTATCGATTAATTCTTCTGAATAAACGGGAAGGAGAAAAAGGTCAATTACATAGCTTCCTCCCTTCTTAACTTCAATAGACTTCTCGGCTGAATTAACAAGGGTGCTGTTTTCATAATAACTGGCTGTAATCAGATAATTTCCGGGCTCCAGTTCAAAAGAATAAATACCGTACTTCGCCATCATGGACTGGGACGGTGTGGAGTTTACCTCAACTATAGCATTTTCCAGAGGCTCGAAGGTATCCCAGCTATATACCACTCCACGAATTGTGGCTGTGTTGCTTTCTGCCAGGACAGGTACCGCAAGAAGTGCTACAGCAGCAATAAAGATAATAAATACTTTCAGATTCATTTTTATCAGGAAACCCGGATGCGGTTTGAATTTTTTATCTTTTTAATTATACTTCTATACTTGCCCTACTTTATGGACTCTCTTTTAATAAAGTTAATTCTTCTCAGTAAAACCGGCTCTCACCATTAATTTTTCTCTTATCCCGGTTTCCGGATCGTGTACACCTATCGGGGGGACTCTGCTCTCCGTTTTTCCTGGTCTTCCCGGAGCTATTTCTTTAAGAAATGAGTCCAGCGCCCATTGTCCTTCTCTCTTCATACCATCGGCATTTTCAACGCTATAGGTTCCGTTTCCAAAGAAAGACGCATATCCTTCGCCATCTGCCTCTACAGTGATGTTTTCTCCATTCAGCAAAAGTGTTTTGTGCCTGCCGGAAACCTCCATGTCAGCGGATTGTATATGGTAAATGAATATGTTTTCCGGGCCGCTTTCTTTAATTTCAAGTACGTAATCCCCTTCAATAATTATTATGGAATCAGGGGACATTACTGCAATTTCACCTTCTTCCAGGTGCAGTTTGATATCAAAACCGCCCATAAGGGTGACTCTTCCCTCACCAGTTGCACTGAGCCGGTCTGTTTCGTTCAATTCTTCATTTCCGGGCATCAGGAGCTTGAATTCTTCAAATATGTCTTTAAGAACCATGCTTGCCTGGATCATCCTCTTCTGCGACTGGATCAGATACTCCTTTTCTGAGCTTTCGACCTGAGATCCGTCTTCTGAGACCTCATTTTTTCCGGCAGTGCCTTCGTCTTTTCCTGATGAGGATACCGCAAGTTCCAGGTAATATTTTGCCTCTTCTACAAGACCATTGTATTCTTCGAGAAGAGACTCAAGCCTGTTCACGTCTTTTCCCTGGTCTCTCAGGTACTGAACACCCGGCTCAAGTTTTGCAGATATAGCTTCTGCCTTTACGATGTTCCTGGCAAGCATGAATGCTGCATCCTGCATAGAGCGGGATGAGTCCTTAATTTCAGGCATACCCGGAGGATGGTCCTGATAACCTATTCCTGGTATCACGTCGCCTTTAAGGAGTCCGGCGTAAGGATAAAAAATGCTCCTGTAAAGGTCTCCGTGATATTTGTAATTAACAGGCTCTGCCTGTGACGAATCAGCACAACCTGAACTTACAATGACTCCTGTAAGTATAATAACCAATGGCAGGAGTTTAAGGGACAAAAATTTAATTTTCATACCGGTCTACGCTTCTGTTAAATAGTCACTGGGCTCTACATTGATTTATTGTTTTTATATGTTATATCAGGTTTGAGTCCGAAAATTTTCCTGACAAACCCCGGGAATATGTTATAATCTACTATAATCTGTGAATCTATTATGGTTTGATATTGATATAATCTGATATCAGTATAATTTGATATTGATATGATCTGATATCAGTATGATCTGATATTGATATGATCTGATATCAGTATAATTTGATATCAGTATGATTTGATAACCAATTATGATCTGTGAATCAATTATGATCTGATAATCTATTATGATCTATGAATTTATTGTGATTTGATAATCAATTATGATGTAAATACATTAATCAGGTCTAATCCGCATCTTTTCATATTCCATGCTCACAACATAGTCCCGAAATCTCTGAGGTATCCTTCTTTTCCGGACTTTTCAGATTGTAATGCCGGAGCAATGTTAATATGAGGGACATATCCGAATTCTTTTTTCCGGACAGCAGGATTATTGTTTTTCCTACTGTCTCATATACCTTTATTTCTCTTCCTTTCCTGCTCCACTTTACCTGCCTCACCCTTATGAGTTCGATTTCGAGAAGAGAATCAAGGTTGTATTTGAGGGTGTTCAGGCGCACTCCAAGCTCGTCTGCAATATCACTTGCAGACATCGACTTTCTGTCAAGTAATTTGAGAATCCTGATCGAAATCTCATTAGAAAGGATCCTGGAAATTTTTCGGGAGTCTTCGGAAAGTTGCAGGATCAACAGTTTTTCCTCTGGTTTTTCAGGCATTTTCTATCTCTGGTACGTCTGAATAATAAATAGACTGCGACATTTCAGGTTTTATTTCTAACAATTATTTTAAAGTCAGAAGCATCCTGAGCCGTCAATTTGCAGGTATGGACAACATGGTTTCGATCATTTTTTTCAGCCTGGCATTTCATAACCACAGGGTATTGAATTGTCGGCGTTAAAACATATTTGGGGTTTATCAGGCGAGAGTGGGCTGAATGACGGATCACCAGGATGTTCCTGACTCAGATTCTGTATCTGTATATAAAGATAAAAGCATACTTACTCTCCTGTTATCCGTTAACTTTCAAAATTACCCTTTAAAAGAGATTATTTTCATGTTTAACGCTTTATGATCCTTAAGTATAGGATTTTGGAAGTTTAAAATCCCGAAAATTTTTGGAACTGGCAGATCTGTCAGCAATATTAGATTCCTGTCCTAAACTATCCCCGGTTTGAGGAGTAGGTCATGGTCATTTCTTTCAGGACAGGTTGAGGGCTTCAACATGCAAAATCCTGTAAGAAATAGTGCAGGGAAAGAGTCAAAATCATTAATTGCAGTGCTGATCTATTGCAGTGCTGATCTGTCAGTTTTTTTGTTACTTAAAAACTCAGAGTAAAATTATCATTCTGTCAGAGAGCATGTTTTCGGTTTGTTCAGGAACCGGCATACTATCAAAAACTATAATATATTTTTAATTATGAAATATTGCCTATTTGGCTTCTGATTAGTATTAAATCAGATATATTTGCTTAAATTTACTAAAAATGCTTAAAAAAAGCTTATTTTCTAAATTTAATCTTATATATTTCCTTATTCCTGAAAGTAAGCTTATATTTAAGCCAGTTTATTACAGAAATGTCAGGCGGTGAAAACTTGCCTGGATTAAACAGAACAAAGTAAGATTAAATGAGTAATTTATGGAGACGTTATACTATGAAAAAACAAGCAGTAAAATCAGTTGCCGGTTTTGCGGTAGTGCTGATGGTCTTAAGCATTATTCCTTCTGGTGCTATTGCTTCGGAAAATGCTACCTATGCAGATCAAATAAACTCTGCAAATGGTAAGGGGTCTGGAAAAATGATGTCAGGAGGTATGAGGCACTGGGCAGAAGGACCTGATGGAATGCGTGGTATGGGCTTTTGTCCTGCTGAAAACATAACAGAAGAAAACTTCACAGAGGTTCAGACTGAAGTGCTTAATTCAATCACCGAAAAGATTGCTGAACTTCAAAGCCTGTATAACAATGTAAGCGAGACTTCAACCGCAGAAGAATTGCAGGAGGTTTTACTTGCAGAAAGGCAGGCAAATGCTGAAGGTGCAGGTCCGTGTGGAAAAAATGGATTTCCAGATAAAATGTGCGGACCCTGCCTCTTTAGAGTTGAGGACTTAACAGATGAAAACTTTACTGAAGTACAGACAGAAATAGTTGATACCCTCGGCAATATGACCGATATGCTTAACGTGCAGCTTGAAAAGTCAAGCGATGAAAACATGACTGAAATGCTTAAAGGACAGATATCCGAGTTTCAAGACCTGTCCGCCAGCGTAAGTGGAGCTTCCAGTGCTTCTGAACTGCAGGATGTCGTGTTAACTTATATGAAAGCTCAAGCGGTTGACTCAATTGAAAAAGAAATTGAACACCTTGAAACCGGAGTAAGCGAGAATGAGAACTCAGGCGAAGATACGGCCGGGGAAGTTACAAAACTCAACGACAAAATTAAAGAACTTACCGCTCTTAAAGAAGATGTCAACGCAGCTGAGTCCTTTGATGAGTTTAGAGAACTAATGTCCTCTGAAATGAAATATGGTAAAGGCCCTGTGAGGGGAGGAAGAGGACAGATGCATGAAGAAAGGGGTTCTGAGATGCAGGGCAGCCGCAGAAATATGTCCTGAAAATCCTGTTCAGATGATCTCTTTCTCAGGGAAATATCATTCAGGGATAAGCCTGAAAAAATGCTTGAAACAGATTTTGCCCGGAATTGATCCGGAGATAGATCTGCTGCTGGACGAGACGGATTTGCCTTTCAGGTAACTTTATTCCGAATGTTTGATAATTTCATTCCGAAATATTGAAGCCCGAAATTTCAATATTTTTTGCTTTTTCCAGCGGGAGACCGGATTTTTTAATTTTTTCGAGAGATTTTGCTGCAGCTTTTCTTACCATAGCATCAGGGTTATTAAGTGCACGTGAAAGACCCGCAACTGCTTCCGGAGTGCCTATTTTTTCAAGTGAAAATATTACGGATTTATGTATCAGCGAATCAGGGTCTTCAAGAATTCTGAGAAACTCAGGAACGGCTTCTCTCGCCTTCATGTCTCCAAGTGATGTGGCAGCAGCTTCCTGCACAGTATTTTTGGGATCATGCAGGGCTCTCAGGAGCCCAGGGACAGCTTCCACTTTTCCTGTTTTTCCAAGCCCCAGAGTTGCAGCTTCACGGATCGAGTTGTCAGGGTCGTCAAGGGCTTTGACAAGTCCTTCGATTGTTTCAGGACTTCCTATTTTTCCAAGTGCACTCACTATCAATTTTCTTACAGGTGCATCGTGCAGATCAAGGGCTTTTACAAGACCAAGAGCTGCTTCAGGAGAAGCGATGTCCGCAAGTACATCTGCAGCCCGGCTTCTCAAATACCAGTCATCGTCATCAAGCTCCTTCAATAGAGCAGAAACAGCTTCTGAATTACCCGCTTTCCCGAGGGCTTCTATCGAAGCCTTCCTCACCTTCCTATCAGAAGCTCCCAGTGCCTTCACAAGAACTGGTACCGATTCCGATCCTCCTATTATTTTGCAAAGCGCTTCCGATGCTGCTTCCTGTACTGGCTGTCTCGAGTCCTTAAGAAGTTCCATTAATTCTTCAAGGACATCAGAAATACCTCTCTTCCCAAGAGTTTCCACAGCCTGCTGTCTGACCCTGTTATCCGGGTCTTCAAGGGCTTTTACAAGCCCGCAGGCTGCTTCATAGGTATTTATTTTTCCAAGTGCTGTTATAGAAATTCTTTTCAGGGGGCTGTCCGGGCAGGTAAAAGTTGCGGTAAGCCCTGAAACTGCTTCTGGAGACCCTATTCTCATCAATGCTTTTACCGATTCTTTACGTATCAGTTTATCAGGATCCCTGAAACCTTTCACGATCCCTGAAACCGCTTCCTGGGTCCCTATTTTTCCAAGGGCGATTATTGCAGCTTTTTTGACATAACTTTCAGGGTAGTCAAGCATTTTCATCAGGCCGGGCACTGCATCAGGGTCATTGATTTCCCCGAGGGCTTCCGAAGCAGCAGCTTTCACCTTCGAACTGGAATCTTCAAGCGCTTTAAGCAGAACAGGTACAGCGTCAAAGTCCCCTATTTCCCCAAGTTCTTTTGCAGCAGCTGCCCTGTTCCCTGCAAAAACAGAGCGTTCCACTTTCTTTATCAGGTTCCTGGTATTTTCATCCATCTCTTTCCATCCCCCAATTAATTTAACAGTTCATTAGAAATATCTTAAACTTTGTATCCTGTATAAAACTTCATACGATTTTTTAAGCATAAGAACATGCTCATATGTTAAAAATTTAGTATATGAAAACCCTCAAAACATATTTTTTAAGAGCACATTTTTCCCGCTTATACCAGCTAAGAATAAGGCTTCAGTGAATTGAAGCCGTAATTTTTAAGATTCGATCTTAAATAAATAGTATAATGTCCCCTGTTTGACCCTGTAACTAAATTTTTCTCTGACATTTTCTATTTTTTAATATTATTACTTTCAAAGATATAAGAACTTTTAGTTTATCAACTCTGAATATTTAAAAAATAAACTCTGGATATTTAAAAAATAAGTAGACTTTTAAGTTAAACTTCAACAAAAGCAACTGAAATAATCAATAAAAAGAAACAGTAGACGAAGGGAAATAATAGTAGGCTCCGACCAGAATAAATAAACTAACAGCAGGCACCGTAATATTATCATCTATGTTTTCTATTCTTTCTACAAATGAGCATAAAATTCCCGCAATAATTCCTGCAATCCCCATCTGTGCACCAATAATTATGCAAAGCATTAACATGCCTGCAGTTCCTTCCCAGGCTTTAGTCCTTTTATTGTATTTCAGGTTTCTGATTATTCCGGTAATCCCGTCGCCAAATGCCATAAAAAGCACAGGGATTACACCAAGCCAGAAGCTCTTATCAATGTACCAGGTGAGAAATATTATCAGCCCCCAGCTTAACGTGAAATCCACATCATATATGTTTTCCGGGTCCTGAAACCAGTACATGCGCCTGTTGAGTTTATGCGGCACATATGTTGCAAAAGCAAGCCCCAGAGCCATCAGTGCTGGCAGTATGGGTTCGCGAGCGAAGAATGGAAGAAGCAGTGCCGTTAAACCGCCTGCTAGAAAATGTATTGTCTTTCTGGAAAAATACATTGAAGAACTGGTTGACCTTCCTTTTTTTAAAGAAAACTCATATACTTTTTTTGAAATAACGAAGAGAACAAATAAATTCCAGACTGCAAGCACTACAAATACAGGAAGGTCAGCATATACGGACTCTATGGGAACCTGAAGTACAGCCTGCATGAAACTCTGTATATCTTTAAATTATAAGGATTTTTGGATTTAATCAGGTTCCCGGCTTACCATGTCTACTGACCTGTTATTTTGAGGTCCTATCAATGCCTGTCTTCATATCAAAATAAATTCACTTTTATTTTTTTATCTTTTTTCAAATAAAAATAGAAATGCCTATATATTTTACAATCTTCACACTGTGACTGGAGGACTCTTATGAAATTTAACAGGGTTTTTATGGCCCTTCTTCTGTCCCTGGCAATTACCCTTGCAGGAAGCGGGTGTGTTTCCCAGGGTGAAGGAGCAGAAGAAGGAGAAAATATTGAAGCAGAGGAAGTCGAGGCTAATGTTGAGGAATCTAACATCCGGGCGAATCCTGTGACCCCCTGGAATCCGGAACCTACCGAACCGGTTATTGATCCAACCGCTTACATACATCCCCAGGCGTCAGTTATAGGGGATGTGACGATAGGCGCCAGTGTAATGGTGTCTCCAATGGCTTCTGTCCGGAGCGATGAAGGCATGCCGATATTTGTAGGAGATGAATGCAATATCCAGGACGGTGTTATACTCCATGCACTTGAGACCGTTAATGAGGAAGGCGAACCCGTAGAGGAAAACCAGGTTGAAGTAGACGGCAAAAAGTATGCTGTTTATATAGGAGAAAGAGTTTCCCTTGCCCACCAGGCTCAGGTTCACGGCCCTTCCCTTGTCGGAAATGACACATTCATTGGAATGCAGACTTTCGTTTTCAAAGCTAAAATAGGAAATAACTGTGTGCTTGAACCGACATCTGCAGCGATCGGTGTAACTGTCCCTGATGGAAGGTACATCCCGGCAGGCACTGTAGTAACCTCTCAGGATGAAGCCGATAAACTGCCCGAAGTTACGGATGATTATGCATACAAGCACACAAATGAAGCTGTGGTGTATGTAAATACCAACCTTGCTGAAGGGTACAACGCATAATAACATTGCTGAAGTAAAAGAATATCGGGTAGATTGATCTGAAAATCATAGATTACCGGAAAGATACGAAAGATCAATCCTGCAGATGAAACTCTCTTAACCGAAAAAACCTTTAATAAATACTTTCTTCTGCCCGAAACTGCCTGAATTGATCTGTTATCGGGCAGTCTTATTTTTTCCCACCCTATTCTCGTCTCGCCCGAATTGCGCATCGGGAGGACGGTGTCCTTTTCTCCCCGAATTGCGCATCGGGAGGACGGTGTCCTTTTCTCCCCGAATTGCGCATCGGGAACAAGCGGTCCTTTTCACTCGCTTTGCTTGCTCAAGAGGACTGAAGGACTGATTTAGAAGAGGAAGGGTGAACTTCATAAGAACGGAGATAAAGCTTTTATACTTGACCAGAGAAAACATATTCACTTTAGCTATTTGTTCTTTTCCTGCTCGATAAAGGGAACGGCGTTTTCCACAAATAAGAACTGACATACGTAGATACCAAGTTAAGTCTGTTTTAATGTCTGATATTTGTTTGACTTTTTTGTTTTGCGTTCAGACAATTTTTTGTGTTCTCTAACAGTAATCAATATTTATTAATGATGTACTTGAGATGGGGGAGGGATTCTGGTTTTACGAAGCATTTTCGGTAAGATTGCCATTAATTTGAGAAATTAAATTTATGCTCCCTTATTTCCTAATTTCAGTTTACGATGTATAATATGGACTAGAATTTCTATACTATATATGATTGAGAAATTATATTTGTAATATTAATTTTTTAAGTTCACGGTGAGGACTCATGAGAAAAATGCTCAAAGATTTATTTTTGTTGATATCCGTTTTAATTATTATCCTGCCCGTAGGAGCAGTTCCTGATGAACTGTCCGGGTTCGGCAATCTTACAGAAGGACCCGGATTGAACAGGATAGAAAATGCTTCAAGAAACTACTTTGATTCCGATTCCGGTCTTATATGCATTGCTGCAGGAAAGATCTCGAATAATGAAGAGGTTGTTTCTGCAGATGATTTTGTAGAAGATGTTACTTTTCTAACTGATAGTCCCGAAAAGGAGCTGTCTCCTGTATGGTCAGCAGACGGTGAATATATCTTTTATACTGTTGAAGGAAACGGATCAAATGATTTTAAATCATACAGGATGAAAGCAAACGGTAGTGAAATAAAGCGGACAGGCATCGGTGAAGGTAACCTTACCGGTTTCAGTGATTTGAGCCTTGATGGAAGAGACCTAGTTATCATAAAATCAATGGGTTCTCAACTTGATCTTTATCTGGCAAATCTGGAAAACGGAACTGTAACTCCTGTTGCCAGCGACTCTCAGATCTCCGAAGGCTGGGGCTCATGGTGCCGCTTTGGAAAAAAGATTACATATACTCAGGAATCTGCAGGTATGCCGCCCCAGTTATGGATAATCGATAGGGACGGAAACAACAGAGCCAGACTTGGAACATCGGAAAACGTGGGGACTGGAAAGGACTGGTGCCCTCTTGGACTGAGAGTTATATACAGCTCAAAGGATTCGCAGGGCAAATATGACCTGTGGGTAATAGATTACCACGGCACAAACCAGACTCAGTTAACAAATACATCATACAACGAATGGAACCCGTCTTTCAGTCCTAATGGAAAATGGATAGCATATGTTTCAGATGAAGGAGGAAGCCCTGATATATGGCTCAGGGACATAGAAGGAAACTACAGGTCCAGGCTTACAAACAATACTGGAAGATATGATTCCATCCCAAGATGGAGTCCTGAAGGGTCAAAAATTATGTTTGAAGGGTATAATCCCGGGAACAATTCTATATCTGATATTATCACAGCTGAAACTATAAACTATCCTGACAGCAGTGTTTCAAACATTACCGGTTCAAATCTTGATGGTTCTGTTACTGACGGGAAAAATAGCTCAGAAATTGCTTTAATGAATGGCTCGGATGCTGCTTTAACAAACGGTCTGGACGTTAGTTTAATTAATGAATCTGGCACAGGTTCGGTAGCTAGTTCAGACATCGACCCTCTTGATATTTCCGAAAATAGTCCGGGAGCTACCCCGGATAGGGTTTCGATAAATGATTCGGATGCAGCCAGTACCGATAATTCGGAAATTATCATAATAAAACTCTTTTCTGCATCTTAATTTCTTCTTACCTAAAAATTGTCGGTGTTAAGGTGGATCACTCTGAAGGGCTGTCTCAGAGAGGGAATGTCACAATTTCCATAGCAGTGATATATGGGGAGGGCATGCAAGTGAAGGGTATATCTCAGTTTACTTACCCGGGAAAGAGAGAATTGAAAGAATAGACGGTACAGGCAGCAGTATGATAGTTCATCTGAAGGAGTCCTGTCTGGAGGGAAAAGAAGGAGAAATAATTTCACATTACCCGCCTGTCGAACTTGTGGAATATGAATGGGGTGCAGGAAAGGAAGAAATCCTCAACGTGAATGTAATGCCAGATAACGTACCAAATAATTTGACTGAAAGATAATTTTTTTGTAAGGGCGGGGCGGAAAGATGACCACATGGTAACTTACAGGAAAGACCCTCTGCTCTCGGGAGATGAAGACCAGTGGAGTTTAATGTCTTAAGGTATTCATTGAAGGTGGCTGAAGAGAGTTTCTCTTTTTGCTTTCTTAACTGTCTCTTTTTTCTCCCTTTTTACTTTCTTACTTTTCTTTTTTTCCCTCTTTTTTCTCCCTTTTTCTTCAGTCCTTCTTAAAACTCATTCATCCAGCCCTTTCCTTCCCACAATGTAATTTGCAACCCTCAGAGCATCTCTTTCTCCGGTTTCTTTTTCTGGAGAGTCGCTCAGTTTCACAACAGGAATCCCGTTAATGCTGTGCAGTTTTATCACCATGTTCAGGGGGGGGCTTTCCCGGAAGAATTCGGAATTATTGGTAAGGCTTGTCCCTATACCGAAACTGCAGTTGATTTTACCTTCACAGTATTTCTTGAGTTTAACTGCTGCTTCGGCATTGAGGGCATCGCTGAAAACGATTACTTTTTTCATCGGGTCTATGCCCATTTTCCCGTAATGCTCTATCACCCTGTCAACAAAGGTATAAGGGTCTCCACTGTCGTGCCTGAAGCCGTCATAGATTTTAGACAACTTGAGGTCCATATCCTTGAAGAAAGCTTCAGAACCGAAAGTATCCGTCAGGGCAATTCCAAGATCTCCGTTGTAAACATCAACCCAGTTTTCAAAAGCGAAGCGGTTAGCGTACCTGAGCCCTACCAGGGCGGAAGTGCCCATAATCCATTCGTGCCCTACCGTACCTATGGGCTTTACACCATATTTTTTTGCAAAATAAACATTGCTTGTACCTGTAAGTGTTTTTATCCGCACAAGACTTCTCATTACCTGATCATGGAGTTCAAAACTTCTCCGCCTGCGGGTCCCAAATTCAGAAAACAGGCAGCCATTTTCCTCAAGAACCTTTCCTATTTCCAGGATTTTTTCTCCATAGGCTTCAAGTACGGATTCCAGTGTTGCGGATTCTGGTGTTCCCGGATTTTTCGTGCTGCCGTTCCATTCTTTCTCTATAGTTGTGAAATAGAGTTCGGAAACCGCAGCCATAAGGACAATTTCCCACAGGATCGTGCTGTGCCAGGGGCCTTTTATGCGCATGTCCAGATCGTTTTCCCTGGTAAGGCAGATTTCTACCTCTTCTGGCTTGAACCGGAAATTTTTGAGGTATTCAAGGTACATCGGCTTCAGAAAAGGACATTTTTCGCCAAGCCAGCGGTATTCTTCTTCTGTCAGTCTTAATCCTGAGATCTCTTCATCTATGACCCTTCTGAGTTCTTCCACAAACTCTCTGGAAAAGCGCTGTAATCCCCGGTTAGTAAAACGGTATTCGGCTTCTGCTTTTGGAAATAACTCCAGAACAGCCATCTGCATGGTGAACTTATAAAGATCGTTATCAAGTATGGATTTTATCACGGAAGGCCTTCCTTTAACGTTTTAGGTTGCTTCTGGCGCAACATCCGTAACTTCTTTTTCCCTATTGAAGCTTTTACTTCACGTATATGGCATACTGTATTTTTAAAATTTCTGATGTAACTGCATAACTCAAGTTTTCTTTATTAAGTTACTGATCCTTTAAGTCTTTATCCTGCCCCTGACGCCAAACAAATAATTACCGGAAAAACAGATACTTATCCTGGTATTAATTTAAACAGGAGATTTCGGGATATGGAAAGGAAATTTAAGTTCGCAACCCAATGCGTTCATGCGGGAGAAAAACCGGATCCGGTATTCGGAGCTCATACAACTCCAATATTTCAAACTTCAACTTTCATTTTTGATAGTGTTGAACAGGGAGCTTCAAGATTTGCAGAAGAGGAAGACGGGTATGTCTATACGCGCATTCCCCCGAACACGCCCACACACGCCGTCCTGTCAGAAAAGTTCGCTGCACTCGAAGGAGGGGAAGCAGGGCAGACCTTTGCTTCAGGAATGGCAGCAATCACTGCAGTTGCTCTGACAGCCCTCAAAAAGGGAGACCACCTGGTCTCAACTGATGTGGTCTACGGATGCACCTACAGCCTTTTTTCAGAAATTCTTCCCGGGCTCGGGATAGATGTTACTTTCGTAGACACAACAGATGCGGAAAACGTGAGAAAAGTTCTCAGGCCGGAGACTAAAATGGTTTTTCTGGAAACTCCTGCCAACCCTACCCTGAATGTATGTGATATCAGAATGATTTCCGGGCTTGCAAAAGCACAGGGAGCCATCTGTGTTGTGGATAACACATTTTCCACGCCTTATTTCCAGAAACCTCTTCTTCTTGGGGCAGATATTTCCCTTAGCAGCTGTACAAAATATATAGGCGGGCATGCAGATCTGCTTGGCGGAATCATTGTATGCGACAAAGCTTTTCTAAAAAATCTGGCAAAGGTTGCCGGATATACGGGCGGAACAATGGGCTTGCACGAAGCCTGGCTCTGCATAAGAGGGCTGAAAACCCTCCATATCAGGATGGAAAGACACGCCGAGAACGCGCTGAAGGTTGCTAACTTCCTTGAGTCTCATCCCGCAGTTGAATGGGTAAGATATCCCGGGCTTTCATCCCACCCGCAGCACGAAATCGCAAAAAAACAGATGAGCGGGTACGGAGGGATGCTTTCTTTCGGAGTAAAGGACGGGATTGATGCCGGAAGCAAGCTCATGAACAGCGTCAGGCTCTGTTCTCTCGCAGTAAGCCTCGGGGCAACTGATACCCTGATTCAGCATCCTGCTTCCATGACGCATGCCTGCGTCCCGAAAGAAGTAAGAGGAAAAGTGGGCATTACTGACGGGCTTGTCAGGCTTTCCATAGGAATCGAAGACCCTGAGGACATAATTGCAGACCTCAAACAGGCGCTTGAGAAAATTTGAGCCGTAAATCAGGGGCCTGCTTTACCTGTCTTATTTTCATAATCAGACAAAATATATTTGCCTCTGGACTAATCTTTTGTTTGCACCAGCACGTAATAAGCTCTTAAGGCAAAATCAATAGCATACATGAACCGGGGGGATTTATCTGAAAGCGCTCGTATTCGGAGCTGATGGTTTCGAGGATGTTGAACTTATTTATCCTTACCACCGTTTGAAGGAAGAGGGCATAACCACACACGTGGCTTCAATGAAGAAAGGAAAGATAAAAGGAAAGTACGGGTATGATGTAGAGGTTGATATCGCATTTAAGGATGTGAACCCTGAAGATTACGATATCCTTGTAATATCCGGAGGGAAAGGGCCCGAAAAAATGAGGCTGGATAAAGATGCACTTGAGATCACAAAACACTTCTTTGAAAAGAACAAGCCGGTCGCTGCAATCTGCCACGGCCCGCAGGTCCTGGTCTCGGCAGGCGTAATAAAAGGAAGAAAAGCTACCTGCTGGATAGGGATAAGAGATGATATCATAGCTGCAGGGGCGCTTTATGAAGACAGTGAAGTCGTTATTGATGGGAACTTCGTTTCTTCAAGAAGTCCTGATGACCTTTACGCCTTCGGAAGAGAAATGATAGCTATTTGTAATCATTTGTCTCAAAAATAGTTTTAAATGTTATGAGTGTTTTGGGATGCTTTGAAATATTGTAAAAAGTAAATTTCTTGTGTTCTTAATTAAAAAGAAAAATTCTTATGCTTTAACTGTTTTTAAGAATTAGGTGTTGTGTCTTGGACTCGGAAAACAATAACTCACTACGAGACAAGGACACTGCATTAAACGAGAAACTCTATGAGTTAAGAGATAATGGAATTTATTTAAACTCTTTACGACAATATGATGAAGCTATCGAGTGCTTCGATCAAGCTCTTAAAATCAAATCTGAAGATAGTTATACTTTAATATTAAAGGGTATTTCTTTAAGTTTTTTGAATCGACATGATGAAGCAATTAAATGTTTCGATCAAGCTCTTAATATAAAATCTAATGATAATTATTCTTTAATATGTAAGGGTATTTCTTTAAGTTTTTTAGGACGATATGATGAAGCTATTAAATGTAACAGTCAAGCTTTTAATATCGAGATTCAATCTGACAACAGTGATGAGAATTTAAATTCAAATGAAGAAACAAGTTGTCATCAATATATTTCATTCAATCAAGATAATTCTACTAAGAGTTCTGAATTTTTTTTTAAACCTGTAGATATTACCTCGGTTACACTTTCCGAAAACAAAAGAACTGTCGTAAAAGTTGCTGCAATACAACTTGATTTTAAATTATCTACAAAAAGTTTCCCATTTCAAATCATTAATAAAACAGAGTTAAAAGCTAAAGTTCTTAAAGCTTTGGAACAAGCGAGTAAAAGAAATGTTGACATTGTATGCCTCCCGGAGTTATGTGTATGCGAAGAATGGCTTCCACTGATCCAAGCGGTATCTAAGGATATGGTAGTGATTGCCGGAAGTTATTATGATGCTAAAAGACACAATGTTTGTAGGCTCGTGATAGATTCAAAAGTAATTGATTATTCACAGATGAAAATAAATCCTTCATCTCTCGAAAAAGGAACTTCATATAAAAGCCTGATGACCTCTGGAGATAAATTATACATTTTTAAGACAAAGGTTGGAATATTGTCCATACTTATTTGTAGGGATTTTCTTAACTATTGTCACTTCCTTCGCGATTTTGTAGATATTATCTTTGTTCCTTCCTACAATAGAGAAATAAACTTTTTTCAAGAAACTGCACATGTTAACGTCAAGGCCAGTCGCACATATGTTGTTATATCAAATACATCTGTCTATGGGGGTACTTCATTGTTTGGGATAGTTCATAAGGAAAGTCATAATGAGTTCATAGATAAAGGGTTTAAAAGGGAAGGAGACGACACTTATAAAGTGTGTGAACTAGAAGCTGGAGTGGAGGGTATTATTACCGCAGATTTGAATCTAGTTTTCAAGGCTATCCAAGTACCGAGTTTAGCTAACTCCTTTAGAGACCCGCTGCCTGTTTCGAATATAGATAAGGAAGTGATAAATTTTTTAATTTAAAGCAAAAACCACTAAAATAAATAAAATTACAATGTCGGATAGTGATAAACATGAAAACAGATAAAACTCAATATAGAAGCAATGACAAATCAGCTTTTAATTCAACTCTTGATCAAATTTTATCTTTACTCCAAACACAACAGGAAATTCTTCAAGAAACGTCAAATATTAGTAAAGAAATCTTGGATTCTAATAAGGAAATCATACAATCAGAGAATGATTTGAAAGAAGAAACATTAAAGATAATGAAAGTAAATTTTCTGTCGTTATTAAACCAAACCCAAGAGAATATTCGTCAAATTACAATATCAGATATTAACAAATATAGATCTGAAAATGATATAGAAAGATCAAAAATTAATGAAAAAATTTTTGAACTTAATACAGAGATCTTACGAGCAGAAAATACTTTCAAAGAAGAAATATCAAACATAATGAAAGTAGGTCTTAATGAATTATCGAATGAATTATCAAAAAATTTGATCTCTAATCTTTCAATTGGAATGACATATAGTGAGTCCATTTTTGGGAGTAGGTTAAGCCATTTCTTTTACGAGAAAAAAGCGATAGCTAAGAAAATGATTGATATTCTACATCAGGAACTGACAGCTAATAAACAAAAGAAAATTTGTCTTTTAATCGACTCTGGCACTACTACTTATCATCTATTTAGCGAAATATGTGATAAAATCAAGAAACCTAGTGACACTGATGATGAAATTAATCCTTGGAAAGATCGAGTTTTTATAATTACTAATAATTTGCCAGGAATTCAGCATTTTATAAACCATTGCAGAAAAGGATCTGGTGAATATTCTGATTTGTCTATTAAATGCTTTCTTCTTCCTGGGAAACCTCTTCCAGTATATGCGGCTGTGACGGGTCCTGAAGCAATTGCTTTTATGAATAAAGCTCGTGTCAAACAGCTTATAAAACGAGAACTGAAAACAGAAAATGATACTGAGTACCAAATAATAAGTCTCATGTCTGCGAATTATATTGTTAGGCATCCAAAAGAAATTGACAGTAAGATAATTTTTTGCCCTACCGCTAGAGGAGGAGGAAAAGGTGGACATTTTGAGATAAAAGAAGAATTTGCCAAGTTAAGTGATAAAATATACTTGATTTCTCCATTAACAAAACTATCGTTTGCCACATGTGAGTGTCTCAATAAAATAAATGAACTTACGATTGATGAAGAAAAAATCCCTGAGGATTTAAACGAATATCATGACAAAGTTAAGTATCGTGAAATTAAATTAACAACTCCTGAATTAATAGAAAAATGCAATTTCGTCTTAACTGACAGAAAAAACACTGATACTTTTGGGGATTTTGCACATGATATTCTCTTAACATTAAAGAACTCTTATGGAGAAAATAAAATACATATTGCAGATTATGATTTAGGAGCTTGGATCCCTAATGGGACGAAGAACCCTGAGTATTATAAAATTGCAATGGAAATGGAAATACCTCATGAGAACCTGAGAAATGCATACTATCGAAATAAAAAAATTAATGATCATTTTATATGGGCTCATAACTGGATGATAATTGACGAAAAGTGCAGACAAGGAGATCACATGTAGTAACACTGTTACAAACAAAGACTTTTTTAAATTTTAAGTTCGATTTTGTTTTCAGGAATCTTAACTTACATAGTGTTGTGTCTTGAAATTTTTTTGCAATACAACCTGACTTTGACAGTAATATAAAAATAAGTGCTCTTTGTTTTGTGTTGTTTGGTAAAATGAACATCACAAAACATAGAGCCTTCCCTACAATTCCTAACAAGAATATATGTGTTCCTATCGGACCGATTCTTGCCGTCCAACTCTTTTATGAAAAGCTTAATTTCTGTGACATTTTTAGCAAGCATAAAAGCAAAGGTCTTGACCTCAATAGTTTAATAATCGGTTTGTTAAGCTATAAATTAACTGAGAATTTCAGTATCAAAGAAGCTGGCAAATGGTTAAATCAGAAAGAGATTCTCGATATCTTAAATCTTGAACAGTTTCATGAAAGAGTTCTTTACAGAACTCTTGAACTTTTAGGACGTAACAGAGAGGAAATTCTCTCTGATATTCTGGATTCTCTGTTTTCTGTATACGATTTTGAAGAGACAGATATAAACCTGGATTGGACGAGTATAGTTCTTTTCGGAACTAAATCCAAACTTGGTAAATACGGGTATAGCAGAGATTACAGACCTGATAAGCTACAGATAACCGTTGGAATTAGTGAATTAGCTAATCCCATTAACATTCCTATTGGAGTTACAGTGAATAGAGGAAACGTTCTTGATCTGGAGCATTTCTCTGACACATATAACCAGGTAAAAAGTAAACTTAAAAAAGGTTCTCTTATTATTTTTGATAAAGGAGCTAATACCACTGATAATCTCAAGAGTATACAGGATGCTGAGATGGAATATCTCACTGCCATGAAACTGAATACAAGTGACGATAAAATAATAGAGAACTTTTATCTGGAAAAAGCAGAACTAATAGATTCCGAAAAAGGTATATATGGGATAAAAATCGTCAAGCCTAGCAGCATCAAATACTTATATTTCTCTGAATCTTTACAGAAAAGACAGTTAGAGGCAAAAGCAAGAGCTGTTATGAGGAAGTTAAAGGAAGCAAAAGAGATTCAGAAAGCTGTAGTAAACAAGAAAAAGCTTCCTAAGAAATTCAGAATAAATAATGAATTGATTGAGATTGATTACTCTTTTAAAACTAAGCTCGAAGAGCTTAGTGACGACGAAGCTATTGAACTCCTTAAAGCTTCACTGATTAACGGAAGAGAAGGATTTTTTTGTCTGAAATCAAACAGGAATTTGACACTTCAAGATGCGTTAGTAACATACAGAAAAAAGGATTCTATTGAGAAAATATTCCATTCATTGAAAAACGAAATTCAGATTAAGCCGTTAAGAGTGTGGTCGGAGGATAGCATTTATGGAGCTATTATCCTTGGATTTATCGCTCAATTATTCATATCGCTGATGCGATATGAATTTGAAGAGCTAAAACACACCTCTACAAAATTCATTAAAAAAAGCTTGAAGAATTTGACACTTACAATCAAGTTCAGGATAAATGGCGTCAAAAACTATATTTTTGCGAATTTTGACAGGATCAATAGCTTAATAGTAGCAAAAAGGAATGGAATTACATAGAATATGTAAGAAATTTTTATAAAATTGAACGAATTGTCAAGTCAAATTGGGACAAAAAAGAAGGGAAAATAAAGTATCAATTAGTGGTAACTGTCAAACTTAGGATACAAAGTGAATATAATTAAACTGAACTTTAATATTTAGGCTAAAGAAAAATAAAATTATATATGAGCTCATCCCAAAACCAATTTTATTCTCAAACAGTCAGATTTTCAGGATCATTATCTAGGATCAAAAACTTTATTGGACATTCATAATGCCAAATTCAGAGAAATAATTTTAAGTTTTGGGATAGGTTCTATATTTAATAAAATATAAGGTAAAATGATCACTAATACTATTCATTTGGAAGAGAAATGATTAAATTGCTGAAATAAAGAAGAAATATGTTCTGTTTTTAACTTCTTTCTTTTACTTTAATCATTTCTCTTTTTAATGGGCTTTTTAACTACTCTTTTCAGTTCTTTTGAGCTTCTTTTTCTTGAATTAACATCTCCCCGGATCTTCTGCAGTTAGCAGAAATGTATGTTAACAGAAATGTATGTTAACAGAAATGTATTTCTGAATGACGGGTAATGGAATTACGCATTTCGAAATATTCCTGCGCTTTTCAGCCTGGTCTGGAATGATCTTTTCATCTGAGCCTTTCAGGTTCAGTAACGGATCGGATTGGAGCCGTACCTTGAACCCTTTCGTTCTCCCTCTTCTTCTTCTACTTTTATTGTGTGTGATCCAGTTGAACTATCCGGTCCTTCATCTTCTACTTTTATTTTATGCCAGCCAGACCAGGAGCGGCATTTTTCACACTTTAAGACTTGTTTTACAACATAAGCAGACCCTATTATCGCTAAGGCATAACCCGCTGTTTTCATTAATTTCTGCATGATTATTCACTCCAAGCTATTAATGTACTTCATAGTTTATGAAGATAAGCAAAGAGCCGAAAGACAGCATTATCTGAAATGGGAGACGTATAAGGCTGCAAAAACAGATTGATCAATATCAGTATGTGGGGATTTCAGGGTAAACATATAAAAAAGGCTATTATTTGTTGCTTATCTATGTTTGCCTGAGAGATGGCTCTGGCGGCAGATAATATCATCTTCCAGGCATTTTATAGGAAAGGATCGGAGATGTAACGGCATACTTATTCTTAAAAAAGGCAATTCCAGTTACGGTTCAACTAGGGAGCCTGTTTTTCCGGATTTGAACACAGTACAAGAGTGCACTCTGTGCCGGTATAGAAGCTAACGCAATTTTCCGTCATTTTAAGCATGTCAACACGCTGATAATACATCTTATCAGATAGTTTCTGTTTATCTGTCCACAGCGTGTTTAAAAGGAAAGAGTATACTGTGGCAGGGTCCTTATGTTTGGCAAAATATGCCTGTACTGCATTGAAATATTCTTTTGATTGTATTCTCTGCACTTTAAATCCCTATCTGTCATTATACTGTTTAAATAAATACCTTTGGGAAAGACGAAAACTATGTTAGGAAGTTGTTTTTAAACATTGATTTTCAATTGGTTTTTTCTATTTATTTACTTAATTTTTTTGGAATATATTGTCCTATTTATAAATACTTATAATATAATATCTTTTATAATATTATAATGGCTTTAAAACTGAAAGAATTTTCTTAAACTGAAAAAAGCAACTAAATTCTTAAACTCTGAGAGATAGGATAAATATACAGATAAATATAGAATAAATATAGAGCAAATGTAGAATAAGTATACAGAACAAGTATACAGAACAAGTATACAGAACAAATATGACTAATTAACTTTCTGATTAAGTCATTACCCTCGGTTACCAGCCTTTTTTATATTTCTTTGGAAGCTTCTGTTCCTTTTTACTGGATTTTTTTTCATGCATCGATCTCTTCTCATTTTTACCAGATTTATCATTCTTACCAGATTTTTCCAACTCCAAAATATTTGAATCCGGAGATTTTTCGGTTTTAGATACTTCAAAAGAAGACGGATTATTGTCTTCTTCATCCTTTTTCATAAAATTTTTCATATTACTAAATATTTTCTTGAAAGGACTGATCTTTTTTCCAGGATTTTTATGAGAATTATGAGAGCTATTATCAACCATATATCTGCACATCTTTTAGTATTTATTAGTTATTCGGTTTTTTATACCAAGTAAACAATCATAATTAATTATAAATGTATGTGCTAACAATAATGAAACGGGCATTTTGACAAAGATTTTGGACCTGGGGATTTAGACCGGGGATAGAGAGTTAGACCAGAGAATGTAGTTGAAATTATTAATAAATCTGCTAAGATCCACAAATTGCAATCCATCAGTTCTGTGAGACTATTCCGGGATTTCGAATTGATTCAGGGGAATTAAGTCCTGAGGATGGCTATAAACTCAGGGCCCCAACCAAAACCTGTGATGAGCCTCTAAAAGGGTTTTGGATTATTTCATCTAATCTTCTGAGAATATTCCGTAATTAATACTTTATCGATCTTTTAATTAATTATTAAAAGTCAGTTAAAGATTATATTCTATACATATACCTTCAAAAAGCTTTACTGTTCTATTAAATGCTGACACTTTCTTTTTTTCTTTAAGTATGCTTTTATTATTCAATGATAATAAAGAGGTTGACTGCGTCCGGTGCCCTTGAGAGGCTCTCAGATCAGATGCCCGGTTCTGTGAGACCTTAACTGCAGTTACAATGGAAAAACGCCTGAAATAATCTCGCCACAAAAAGGAAACCCACTGTCATAAAAACTATAACCATCCACTCGATATCTCAGGTGTTTTCAATTGTAACAGGTAAAGGAAGCAGTCTGAACAGAAAACCTACAAAAAGACCTGTACCCCAGAAAAATGAGGCTCCATGCATCATGCCGGTGCCTCAAAAGAAAAAACCACATCGGCCTGATTTGACCATATAATGCGTCATTCAGGCTGGATATCTGGCAGATTTATTCTATTTTAACTTCCCATCCTCTGGATGTCAAATTCTTTGCGTGTTCAATACCTGCACTTGATGGGACGGCGTTTCCGCTTAAATCCAGAGACCCATTACGGGTATGGTACGAATCCAGTTTCTGGAGTATCCCGTCTACTGCTGTTTGATCGAGTAAATTCTGACTGGCATCTAAATAAAGTAAACCGGGGTCATCGGATACATCCAGACTTATAATTTTATTATTACAAACATTAACAGTGCCTTTTCTACCGGCAGGGAAACACCCGGAAAAATTGACTATCGTATAGTTATTGCTGGACAGCAAAACTTTTTTCAAATCCTTTGAAGTCAGGTGCAGGCTGCCGCTTTGATTGCCGTTCCAGATAAAATAGTCTTTAAGTAGTGGAAACTGGCTGACAGGAAACGTGCCTGTCATCTGAGGGTTGTCTCTGACACATATATGCCATACATGTGCCCCCGTGGTACCCCAGTTTATTTCATATGTTGAACTTCCCTGAGATGCCCCACGAAGATCAGCCAGTGAAGGGGCTTCTGATAGATCAAGATAAGAAATTTTACAATTTTCTAAGCAGAGCCTGGTAAGAGATGGAACATTCCGGAGTCTTATATCAGTCAATGATGTGCAGTAAAAACATTCAACCGTATGCAGTTCCGTAAAGTTGCTGAAATCCAGCTCGCTTATCGGATTAAAACTTGATGCCCATACCCTGAGGGACGGTGCAACGTTTTCTAATCCACTTACAGCTATCACATTTTGTTGTTTCAGTTTTTCTATCGTACCAGGGCCCGGAGTTACTCCTCCATCTGAGCCATCGTATCCGATGTTGATCTGGGTCACTGCACTCCATGGTGTTACTATGAGAGTATTTACTCTTGTCTTTTCTGAGCCAAAATTGACGGTTGGAGACGTGGAGCCGGATGTTGAACCGTCACCAAATACCCATTGAATTTCCGGGCTGCCCTTAACTTTTATAATTGGCGAAAATGATGAACCTGCAGTAACAAATGTAATATTTGCTTCAGGTGATGGAGGCATCACCTCTGCATCCGGAATGAAGCTTGAACTGATCTCGTCATGGTCTGAACCTGTGCATCCCAGGGTAGAAGCAACTAGAATAATGATGGCTAGCAGTCCTGCAAATTTAATCCCGGGAATTCTATTAATGAACCGCATAATAGATCTCCTGGTATTATTTTTCTTTTAGATACTTTAAAATCATTTTAGATTCTTTTTCTGAAATTTACAACTATTTTTGTAAAGTAAGTCTGGAAACAATTTTTACATTCACTAAATATTTATGCCATCCGATGTAAAAAAGTTTTCTTCTTAAACTTGTTTAATTTGTAGGAGTAAAATAGAGTAAAATAGTATTTATCTATAGCAGGACTTTCAAAATCGGAAAACGAAGTTCAGGTATCATTTAAATATCGAGGGTGATATGTATAACAGGATAGGATGATCGATGAAGTGCTAAAGGTTTTCGGTAAGCTCGATGCGAAGGATTTCAGGATACTTACTGGCATCGAGATAGGGATGAAGCATTTTGAGTGGGTGCCGATAGAGGAGCTCAATAAGTATACAAAACTGCCTTTTGACAAGCTTGAGTACAGGCTGAAGAAACTTGTGCGGGAAAAGCTTGTTGTTAGAACCACCCAGCCTTATGAAGGTTTTCAGATTTATTTTGAAGGATATGATGCCCTTGCTCTCAATGCTTTTGTGAAGCGAAAAAGCATCAGTGCCATAGGGAATGAAATAGGAGTAGGTAAAGAGTCCGTTATTTATGAAGCGATCCGGCAGCCTGAACTTGCAATTGGAGGACCTCTCCCGGTTATAATCAAATTCCACAGGGAAGGCAGGACCAGTTTCAAGCAAATAAAAAGAGTGCGTGAGCACCTTGGAGAAAGGGAACATTTCTCCTGGATTTATGCTGCCAGGCTTGCGGCCCAGAGAGAATATGAGATCATGAGCAAACTTTATCCTCAGGTTTCTGTCCCAAAACCCCTGGACCAGAACAGGCACGCCATTGTAATGGAGCTTGCAAAGGGTAGCCTGCTCTCAAAAACAAAACTTGTTGACCCTGAATGGTACCTTGATGAGATCCTGAAGCAGGTAAAGATAACCTATTCTCGTGGAGTCATCCACGCTGACTTAAGTGAGTATAATATCTTTGTATCCGAAGAAGGCGTTCAGCTTATTGACTGGCCCCAGTACGTAATCCTGGAACACCCTCATGCCGACGAAATTCTCGAAAGGGATGTTTCGAATATCCTGACTCATTTCTCAAGAAAATATAACATTAAAAGGGAGCTTGAAAAAGTTCTGGAAGAGGTCAAGAGCGGGGAAGAGAAAAGTTCTGTAAATTTAGATAATGACTTGGAAAGGGTTAAAGAAGAGGAAAATTATCTGGAAAGGGTTAAAGAAGAGGAAAATGATCTGCAAAGAGTTAAAAAAGATAATGTTAAGAAAGAAAACCCCGAAACAGAAGACTTTGAAGACGGAAATTTTTGAGTATGAGACCTTTGTTAGTGGGATGAAAACCTTAAATCCCTTAAATTGAGATAAAATCCTTAAATTTTTTATAGTGAGATGAAAACCTTAAATCTTTTATAGTGGAGTGAGATCCATTGTTAGCGGATTTTGAAATATAAGGCACCGAATTAGAGGATTTAATGATGTTCCTTCTAAAAGAGGTCTCAAAGATATCTGAATAAAGATAACTTTCCTTAATGTGTTGAATAAAACAACTGTCAATATGTATAGTTTTTCTGTTCTGATATGCTCTTTTTATCTATTCCTCTTTTTATCTATTCCTCTTTTTATCTATCCCATATCTTTTTTCTCTTTTTTGTAAACCTTTAATCTATAGTCTAATTTCTTTTATTTTATAGTTAATTAGATTTTAATTATAGTCTTCACGTTTTTTATTTATAGTCTTCTTGTTCTCATTTATAGTCTTCTTGTTCTCATTTATAGTTTTTCTGATTTCATATATATTTTAATTGTTTTTATTTATAGCACGCATATTTTTATTTATTACATTTTTGTTTTTATTTGTTTCTGATTGAGAGCCTGAACACAAATAAGAAAGTAAATCGTGGGAAAATCTAATTTAAGGGAGAGCCATTTAGGGAAAGTACAGAAGTGAATTTAATTAACAAATTAAAATTAGCTGAACAAAAAGCTGACTTTATAGAGTATGTCAATTTTATAAAATAATGGTAGAAATCAGTTAAATATATATTCAACAAGAGATAAAATATAGGTGTTCATGCAAAAAAGGATTATCTATGGAATCGATATTGCCCGGGGATCTCCCAGGGCGAGGGAACTTCCCAGGTATGCCCTTGCAATTCTCAGGGACGGGGAGATCTCTCATTTTAGTATGCTCCGCCGCCAGAAGATCTTTAATATGATCCAGAGGGACAGGCCGGAGATTATAGCTGTTGACAATATTTTTGAGCTTGCGGCTGACAGAAATGAACTCCTTTCTCTTATGGAACGACTGCCTGACGGAGTCAAGCTAGTCCAGGTAACCGGTGGGCTGCACCCTGAACCTCTTGTCAGGATTGCACGCAAGCATGGGATCTCTCTTGACCCGGAAAATCCAAATGATGAAGCCGAAGCCTGTGCAAGGCTTGCAGACCTCGGAGTCGGGCACGAGGTTTCTCTTTTTGAAGACATTACTAAAATCAAGGTAAGCAGAGCTCGTTCTCTTGGACGCGGAGGATGGAGCCAGAACAGGTATAGAAGAAAAGTACACGGAGCTGTACTTCAAAGGAGCAGAGAGATTGAAAACATCCTCAAAGACCTTTCACGTGAAAAAGGCATCAGGTTCGAAGCTGTAAATGTGAAGGGGTTTGGGGGCTATGTCAGATCTGAATTTACTGTCTATGCAAAACGTGGAGAGGTACCAGTACATTCTATGGCAAGCAATGATGCCCAGGTAAGTGTGAGAAGTGTTGAACGCGACAAAATCCGTTATGTCCCGCTGAAACCCAGGAGTCAGAAGCGAAAATTCACAATAGTAGGGCTTGATCCGGGAACCACTGTAGGCATAGCCATCCTTTCCCTTGATGGGGACCTCCTCTACCTGAAAAGTTTCAGGGGAATAGCTCCTGATGAGGTTGTCAAGATTATTGCCGAATACGGAAAACCTGCAGTGATCGCAAGCGATGTTACTCCAATGCCGGGTTCGGTAGAAAAGATCAGGAGGAGCTTTAATGCTGTCCCTGCAAGCCCTGGAATTGAGGTCTCTGCCGAAGAAAAAATTGCACTCGGGAAGACTTTCGGCTATTCCAATGACCACGAAAGGGATGCATTAACTGCGGCTCTTCTCACCTACAGAAGTTACAAAAATATATTTACCCGTATCGAAAAGAAAGCACCGGAAAATTCAGACCTTGAGCTGATAAAGCTTCATGTAATCCGGGGAGAGTCAATAGAGTCTGCGATTGAAAAAGTACGTGCTGCCTCACAAGCTCGTGAAAAGCCCGCCGGAGCAAGAGCAGCCCCTGAAAAACCGGAGGAAAAGGCGGTTGACGAGTCCTTCCAGAGAATGAGGGAAACTGTCCAGAGGCAGGGGGAACAGATTCAGAACCTGCAGGAATATGTTGAAGAACTGAAGCAGGCAATGGCAGCAAAAGATAGAAAGATTTCAAAGCTTGAGTCAAGGTTAAAAGGCTTCAAAAAGGAAGCTTATAGCGAAATCAGGAAATCAAAAGAGGTCCAGATCAGGGACAGCACGATAGAGAGCCTCAAAAAAGAGCTGAGCAACAAAAACAAAACCGTTAAAGAACTGAGGCGGAGAAGCAATAAACTGCGCAAAATCCAGAAAATGGAAATACGCGGTGAAGGCACCCCGGTAAAGGTTATCGCGGCTTTTACGAAAGAGTCCATTGCCGAAACTAAAGAGAAATACGGGCTCAAGGCAGGGGACGTTGTCTTTCTGGAAAAACCGAGCGGAGGCGGGGCTGCAACTGCCCAGATCCTCGTGGAAGCCAGAGTCAGGGCTGTAATTATACCTGAGGATATCTCTCATGCAGCGGAGGAGACTTTCTTTAAAGGCGACGTGCCTGTTTTAAGAGATATCCAGCTTGAGAGAGCTGATGACTTTGCAATGGCAGAACCAGAAGCTCTCAAAGCTGCAATTGCTACCTGGGAAAAAGAAGCCGAACTAAAGCGGCATAAAGCCAAAGAGGATAAACTCGAGAGCCTTTTTGAAGAATACAGGAGCGAAAGGAGAAGGGGCCTAATCTAAGGCTCCTTTAAAAACCTTTCCGGCAAAAAAGGGATTACTTCCATTCCCAATCCTTTATAGTATAACTCGAATCCTCGCTTACCTCGCCTTCGAAAACACAGACCACGCTATTGAGGCGCGCCAGCTTAGGTGCCTGTGTATTAAAGATTGTTGCCCCACGAACACTGCTGCGTGGCGGGAGCCCTTTTGAAATGGATATCCCTGACATTGTAAGAGTGGCTGCATCACCATCTTTTGTTATCAGAATTCCGCGCCCTTCTGAGTATTGCATGCCATTAGGCCTGTTCTTACCCACAACAGTTAACGTGAGAGTGCACTCAATTCCAAAAACATTTCCCTTCTCTTCAAGGGTCATCTCTACAGTGCCATTGTCGTCAAGCACTCTCATGCCTGTCGTTTTTCCCATAGCTTCGTATATCAGGTCCCCTAACATTTTAATTCCCCTTTAATAACGTATGTGCATCCCGTTATATATACTGAAGCGCTGGTTATCTGCTATTATTTATTTGTTGGTCATCTGTTATTACTTATTACTGGTTATCTCTTATTACTTATTACTCGCTATCTGTTATTACTCATTTTATTCATATCTCTATAACATTGCTTATTTTATCCTTTCTTTATCTTAATAAAGAAAACATTTTAAAAATTCTTTTGCCCATATTAAAAGATGAAAGATCCCCCATTTGCAGGTGCATATGCTTCCACTCCGATTTCTTCTGAAATCCACTCTGCAAAAGCTTCCGTTTTCTCCCCGTGCATAACGAAAACTCTTTCAGTGCCCTTATCGCAGAAGTCCTTTACAAGTTGCTTCAGCTCCCTGTCCCCGCAGTGGGCGGAAAAATCATACTGTTCGATTGCGGGTTTGAGGGAAAGGATATCTCCCCTGGTTTCTATCATCCTGTGTTCCAGAGCAAGCCTCCCGTTTGTCCCTTCAACCTGGTAGCCGGTCAGAAGGATTTTTGACCCAGGGTCATTGTAAAGCCTGCTCAGATAATAGAGTACGGGACCTCCGTTCAGCATCCCTGCGGTTGTGACAATTACTGCCGGTTCCCCAAGTACAGATTCCCTTAAGTGATTTTTCACCTGCGTGGCGCGTTCGAATGCCCTGTCAAGGAGGTCGGGGTTTCTGAGGTATTCGGGGTATTTTTTGAGGATTTTGTACACATCCCTGCCCATCCCGTCAACATAAGCCCGAATCCCGTACGCGTCAAGCAACATAAGGATCTCCTGCGTCCTGCCTATGGCAAAAGCAGGAATAAGGGCAGTTCCTCCGATGTCAAGTGTCTCATGGATTGATTCTATGAACCTCTCTTCAGTCTCTTTACGCGGGACGTGGTCTTCCCCGAAGTAAGTGCTTTCAAGCACAAGGGTATCGGCTTCAGGAAACTCTTCTGCACCCGGGACAAGCCTTGTCTCCTGCAGGCTCAGGTCTCCTGTATAAAACAGACTTTCTCCTGATTCGGATTCTATGTGAATTCCGGATGCTCCCGGTATATGGCCTGCGTTGTAAAAGCAAACGTTATAGCCGTGGGTTTTGAAAGTTTCTCCGTAATCCTTTCTTTGTGTCCTGTGGTTAAGCTTCTGAAGGTCATCAGAATCAAAAGGAGATACACCTGAAAGAGTGGTCTCTGCAAGCTTGAGAGTATCTCTTCCGAGCAGGGCTGTGAAATCTGCTGTCGGAGGTGTCATAAAGACCTCGGGGTTCAGGTACATGAGGTTAGGGACAGCCCCGCAGTGGTCCAGATGCCCGTGTGATACCAGCACGGCTTTTGGTTCCATGCCGTTTTTTGGATATTCGGGAATCTCTCCGGCTTTTATACCGTAATCGAGCAGAATTTCTCCATTAACAAGCAGGCCCGAGCGCCCTACTTCCCTGCATCCGCCTTTAAAACTGAGTTCCAGAAAAAACACCCCTTGAGATCAATTATTAAGCTATTTTTATCAAATGATTCCTTAATTAATCCTTTTTATATCATATCCACTGTCTGTACACCACTGTCTGTACAATGGCTATCTTTTTTTGATCATCTTTATTCAATTATTTTTTCAGTTGTCTTTTTAACTTATCTTTTTAGATCCGGGTAAGAAAACCGAATTATTATCCAAAGATTTCCCGAAAAAGCTTTTTCAAAAGCCTTTAATATAAATCTGGTTTGCAGTCCTTAAAAGTTATGATATGTACTGACGGACTGAAGATATGGTTATGAGATCAGTAAAAATATATTAAGGTAAAATGCGCATTATGCAAACTTATTCACAAAAGTTAAAAATTATTATTTCATCATTGATAATATTTAGAAACAGATGCTTTTCTGAAATAATTAAATATAACCATATATTATGGAAGAAATTTTCTAAAAAACAGAGGATATAAATTCCGTTTAGAAAATTTCCCCCGGCCCTTTTTCTGATAGTGTGCCGACTTAATTGAATTTCTGATTTGAAGCTCAGCTCTTTTATTTCCCTTAATTCCCGTTTCGTACAATCATGACAGGGACTTTTGAATGCCTTACCACTTTTTCTGCAACACTTCCCATCAAAAATTTTTCAAGTCCGGTTTTTCCGAGTGTGCCCATTACTATAAGGTCGATATTGTTACGCTCTGCAAATTTGATAATTTCTTCACCTGGATGGCCGTCCAGAAGGACATCTTTTACCTCAACTCCCGAGTCTTCTATCGTCTTCTTAGCTTTTGATAATATTTTCTTTCCATCACTCATCATCATTTCATGGATCATGTCTTTGCCAGCAGTCCAGACGTCAGAAATTATAGAGGGAGAATCCACCACGTGAACTACATGGACAGTGGCTCCGCTAACTTTTGCAACCTCAATACCGCGGGAAATTGCCTTCATGGAATTTGCGGATCCGTCTGTTGCAATCACTATATTTCGGTATAAATTACTGGTCATGTATTATCTCCATTAATAATTTTATTTACCTCTATTAATAATTTCATTGATATAATTTTTATTTGTATTCACATGTCTTGAAAAATAATAATGTTATGCAAGTATAAAGAAACAAACACCGATTGTAGCCTATAATTTCTTACAATTTACTGAAAAATACAGGCTTAAATGTGCAAACTCTAAAAGCCTTTTAATAATACACCTATCCCTTTTTAAAGATGAGTGTGTGAGATAACGGGAAATCAATAATGCACCTGTAAATTTGAACATGTCATCCGAAGAATTTCATGTACGTTTTTTGCCTTTTTGAAAAAAGCCGCTCTCCTGCGTCGAGCGGGAAAAGAATCGTCTGGTATGGTTAATAAGGTTGTACAGGTCCAAAATTAAAATTTAAATTTCTAACTGGTCTTATTTTTACTCAAAATCTCGATTATATGCCAGATTTTATGGTGAAAACTTTAAATAAATTCTTCTTAAGAAAGTTTCAACGATATCATTTTCTCTTTTTTCTGTAAAATAAATAGAAAATAAGGATTATCAAAATAAAGAACGCTGCCATGAGTAATTCTCCTGGTACTGTTTGAGTAGAGGACATAACAGCAGAGCTTGAGCTTGAAATAGTGGACATACTATTCTAAAAGGTTTAAAGGGTCATGTATTTTTCCAACAACTCTCTTTTTGTTCTTGTCAAAAATACTAAAGTAATTGAGGACTATTTTACAAATCCTCAACTGCGCCGCCATTGCATGAGGTCTGCCAGTTTTTGATTTTCTTTACACTTGTCTTTATGGTTTTTGCAAGTTCCACAGGGTCTGCTTCTGCCAGGGCTTCAACACTTGTGATACCGGCTTCTTCCAGTTTTCCTGCGGTGGCTTTTCCCACGCCTTCGAGGTCTTTAATGGATTTGGGCCTTTCTTTTTTCGGCTGCTGTGCCTGCTCTTCCTTCTGGGTCTTCTGCCATTCTATGAAATTGCACTGGGGACATCCAAGGTCCCATGCTCTTTTTCCCTGGTTGATTATGCGGATATGGTGCAGGCCGTGAGCTTCGCAGAGCTTATCGGTCACTATGATCTGTCCGCTTTTCGGCAGGGGCAGGGAGAAAGTACAGTTAGGGTAATTGCTGCAGCCTATGAAACGGCTTCCCCTTTTTGACCTGCGGATCATGAGTTCGTTTCCGCATAAAGAGCAATCGCCTATGATTTTATCTTCCCGGAGACCTGCCTGTAAAGATTCTATGATATTATCCCTGTTTTTATCGAGTTCAGAAAAGACCTGCTTGAGCATCTCGCGGGACTCTTCAAGGACAGCTTCCTCTTTGATTTTACCCTCTGCTATTTTGTCCATATTTTCTTCAAGCAGCTTTGTCATATCCGGCTTTGTAATAGTAGGCGAATATTTCTCCAGAGTGTCCATTACGGAAAAAGAGGTATTAGTAGGCTGAACAGGGTTTCCGTGGATATAAGCCCTGGAATATAGCTTGCTTATAATCTCGTGGCGGGTTGCTTTTGTCCCGAGCCCGAGCTCTTCCATTATATTGATAAGCCTTCCCTGCCCGTAACGTCCCGGAGGCTGGGTTTCTTTATCCAGCATCTCTTTCTTTATCACCTTTAATAAGTCACCTTCCTTAAGTTCCGGGAGCAGCCTGTCTTCAGGAGCATTGTACGGATAATACCAGCGCCATCCGGGTTCAAGAAGCCTTGCCCCGTTTGCCCTGAACTCCTCTCCTTCGATATCAAGTTTAAGCCTCATGGTTTCCCATATGCTCGGTCCGGCAAAGGTTGCAAAAAAGCGCCTGACTACAAGCTCGTAAACTTTCCACTCATCTTCTTTGAGGTCGGATTCCTTTGCAAGGGAAGCAGGAAAGATAGGCGGGTGGTCTGTGGTTTCTTTTTTACCACGGGTAGGAACAAGTTCGGGCTTTTCAAGAAGTGTATTTGCATATTCTTTAAAAGGTCCTTCTTTGAATATCTCTATTTGAGCCTTCAGGTCAAGAGTATCGGGATAAACCGTGTTGTCTGTCCTGGGGTATGAAATATAACCGTTGGTATAAAGGGATTCGGCTATGCGCATGGCGTTTGCAGGGCTGAGACCGATTGAGTTTGCCGCGCTGATAAAGCCCGTAGTATTAAAAGGTGTGGGAGGCTGGTCTGTCTTTGTTCCCTTTTCGATTTCCTTTAATTCCGCTTTTTTGCCCAGTTTCCTGAATACCTTTGAAGCTTCCTCTTTATCCAGAAAACGGCGGGTAGAATGCTGGGCTGAAAAAGTCTCTCCTGCAGCGTCTTCGAGTTCTACGTGGATTTCCCAGTAAGGGGTTGGGACAAATATATTTCTCTCTTTCTCCCTGTCAACAATAAGAGAAAGGGTTGGGGACTGGACCCTTCCCACGGAAAGAAACATTTTTCCGAGCCTGCCTGCTGCAAGGGAAATGTATCTGGTAAGGGCAGCTCCCCAGACAAGGTCAATTACCTGCCTGGAATGTCCTGCATCTGCAAGGTTAAAATCAACATTTGTAGGATTTGAGAATGCGACTTCAATTGCTTTTGGAGTTATTGCACTGTAACGGACCCTGTCGAAAGGAATTTTCGGGTTAACCTTTTTTATGATATTCAGAGCTTCTACCCCTATGAGTTCTCCTTCGCGGTCGTAGTCAGTTGCAATAGTGACCCTATCCGCTTCTTTTCCAAGGCTCTTTAAAGCGGTCACTATCTTCCGGTTGATCGGGGTTGTTGTAATCTCGGCGTCTATAAGGTCTCTGGCATCGACTTTCTGCCAGTTGTTGTACTCCTTTGGGAAGTCTATCCCGACAATATGGCCGGAAAGCCCCACAACTGCAGTTTCCTGTCTGTTTTCGCCGGAACCGATCTCGTACCGGTATACGTCCACTCCGCTGACTCTTTCCTTTTTAGGACTTTTAGGAGCCAGAATCGCAGCTATCCTCCTTGCCGCTATATTTTTTTCCGTTACGATAAGATGCATTTAAAACTCCGGTTTAACTTTTCTTAAATATTATAAAGGAAAACTGGCGTACCCCAAAACTCCTGCCAGTCTGAGTCGAAGCCTTCCTCCTAATTCTTGAAGTTTCCTTTTTCAATATAAATTTTTGGATCAAATTCCGAAATTTCTGCTATCCGTAACTAGAATCAGGACCATATACTCCGTATTTATCCTTTATTTAACCTTTATCAGGGATTTTTTTCATATCTAATATACAAAGTCCCGGAACTTTTGATCTCATGATTTATCTGATTTGCGGCTCCTAACAGCCTTCAATAATCTCCAGAGCAAATTCTACTGCCTTTTGAGGGTCTTTTACCCTGTAAATGCCTTCTATTTCCCATTTGCAGTCAAGAACTATCACCGGCTTCCCCATTTTCAGCCCGAGGGCTATTTCCGAAAGGGTGCCGTATTCTCCGGAAATTGCAATTAAAGCATCCGACGACTGGGCTATAAGAGAGTTTCTGGCATGCCCCATTCCGGTGGTAATGGCTATATCTATCCAGGGGTTAGCGTCTTCCCTGCATGTTCCTGGCAAAATTCCTATGGTCGTTCCCCCTTCCTGTTTTGCTCCACAGGCTGCTGCTTCCATTACACCTCCAAGGCCTCCGCAGAGAAGTACAGCTCCTTTTTTTGCAATCTCTTTTCCCACGGCTTCAGCAAGGGATCTGGTCTCCTTGTTGCAGTTTCCGGCTCCGATGACGCCTATCTGTTTTCTTACTGGCGGTTTCACTGCACATCCCTCTCTATCTAGGCTGAGCTGCCCTCAAATGTAATGGCTCTGAATTTCCACAATTTCTGTACTGTTTTTTGCAGTTGAGTATTCCTCAAGAGGCTCTCTGTTCAATTCAAGGAAGCTGTGCCCCCAGTTAAACTTGGACATGACTTTTTCGGCCTGTTCTTTGTATCCCAGAATATACAGGGCTGCTGCAAAGGCTTCTGCGGAATTGAGTTTGAATGGCCTTCCGAAGTTTACAGGGTTGCCTGCAAGCATGTAAGGAAGGGCTCTGTGTTCCAGGTTAAGCTTTTCCAGTTCCGGAAAAACCCTTTCAACTTCTTCCCTGGAGCAGTCGAGCACGATAATTCCTTTTTTAGGGTCGTCAGCCGGTGAAAGAGCTTTTTCTGCCATGGGGTCCAGCAAAATCGCTGATCTGGGAAGTCTTGATATCCTGTCATAAAGGCGGGCAAGCTCAAAGCGTGCCATTTTTCTTCCCGTACACTTCTTTGGGTCACACTGCCCGGCATGGTAAATGTAGAGGGGAATATCCCGACTCTTTGTCTGATTCATTACTGATCCTCTGGAGTGGGGGATTTATATGTTTTGCGTCTTTGCCACTTTGAACTTTCATTTACGGTTCCCGGGACTATTTAATGCAGTTCATAATTTTTGCTCTCAATTATGTTCTGGATTTCCGGTTTTTCTCCTGACAGGCTCTTTTTACTCTCGGTGTAAAATTCGGAATTTATATATACATCTCAATGTTTACTTTTCTAAATTCTTGCATATATTAGGCTGTCTCTTTCAGTTCTGTTTCATCTGTTTCCGGGCAGCTTTCAGGCCAGTGTGCTCGGGTTCTGTCCCGGCATTCCGTATTATTGTTTTTGAGTGCCTGGATCTTTTAATTTTCTTAGACTGAGATGTACCTGTAAAAACGCCGGCGAATTGTGAAAACGCTCTCGCCGATTGCTTACTTGAGGGAGTTTTTCAATGAAATATGTGAACATTATATTCAGGATATTACTTTCTTCCATCCTTATTTCCGGTCTTGCAGCAGCAGGTTCCGGTATGGCTGATGAAAACGAATCGGTTGCACAGTTTACTTCCAGCCCGGACGCGGCTGAAGGAGGGGATTTTGCGGAAGGGTATTCTCTTGCTCCCGTAAATCCTGAGTTTCTGGAATATCAGGAGCAGATGAATAAAAAAGAAAAAACTGCCAGACTGCTATATTCCTCTCCGAATGAGCCGACTTCCGGAACAGAAGAGTATGTAACCGGGCTGCATCCAGCTCCTGTAAGCTTCTCGCACCTAAAAGCGGTTGAAGGTGCGGATGACCCTTACTCTTTTGAACCCTTTTACGACCTTCGGGCACTCGGAAAGGTCAGCCCTGTAAAAGACCAGATAGATTCGGGAAACTGCTGGACTTACGGGACATATGCCTCGCTTGAGTCCTATCTTCTCCCATCAGAAACCTGGGATTTTTCGGAAAATAATATGAAAAATCTGCTCTTACCTTATTATCCCGATAGCTTTGATTGTTTTGAAGGCGGCTTCACACTGATGTCTGCAGCTTATCTGGCGCGCTGGAGCGGACCTGTCGTTGAAACGGATGATCCATATGACTCTCATTCCAGGATTTCTCCAGAGGAGACGCCGATAGTAAAACACGTGCAGGAAATCCTCTTTATCCCGGACAGAGAGGGAGCCCTGGACAATGAAAACATTAAGTCGTCTCTTAAGGAATACGGGGCAGTCGCTTCTTCAATGTATGTGGATCTTGCCTGTTTTGATCCTGTTAACAACAGTTATTATTATGACGGCCAGGAATTCTCCAATCACCTTGTTGCTATTGTTGGCTGGGACGATTCTTTTGATAAAAATAAATTCAATCCGGCTGCTCCGGGAGACGGGGCCTTTATTGTAAAGAATTCCTGGGGTCCTGAATGGGGTGAAGAAGGTTATTTCTATATCTCATACTATGATTCGAAAATAAGCAGGGATAATGCAGTTTACACTGCAGAGGATCTTAACAGTTACGACTCCGTATACCAGTATGACCCTCTTGGATGGGTCAACAGCTTCGGCTATGCTCAGAATACATCCGCCTGGGCTGCCAATCTTTTCACAGCCGAAGAAAACGAGACTCTCAATGCTGTCAGTTTCTATACCACGGACTCGGGAGCCGGGTATGATGTCTATATTTATACTGATCCGGTCTCCGGTCCTTTAAATCCTGAGGGTTTAGAAGCGTCCGAAAATGGGACATTTACTTACGCAGGTTACCATACCGTCCGGCTGGACCAGGAAGTTCCACTCACAGAAGGGCAGAATTTTTCAGTGGTGCTCAGGCTCAATGCTCCTGATTACGGGTATCCGGTTGCCCTGGAGTGCCCCGTAGAAGAGTACAGCAGCAAAGCTTCTTCTCTTGCGGGAGAAAGTTACGTCAGCCCTGACGGGATAAACTGGGCTGACCTCTCTTCTATCTTTGAAAATTCAAACGCCTGCATAAAAGCGTTTACTGACAGGGACGCAGCTCCGGAAGCAGCTTTTGTACGGAATATTACTTCAGGGGCTGCCCCGCTTACGGTCAGTTTTTTTGACGCTAGCAGGAATCCCCCTGTGTCCTGGAACTGGGACTTTGGGGATGGTACAGGTTCTGCAGAAAAGAACCCTGTGCATACCTATCCTGAAGCAGGTCTTTACACAGTGACACTTTCAGTTGAAAACGAATTTGGAGACGACATCACATCCCGGGAAGATTGTGTTTCCGTGGGGGAGCAGACTGCAATCCTGTACGTTGACGATGAAGTATCCGATACTGCACCCGGCACTGATGCTCCACCTGACACTTTTCCTTCAATTCAGGAAGCAGTTGACAGGGCAGCTGCAGGTTCTACGATTATTGTCCGCGATGGCTGGTACAATGAAACCGTAAATATTGATAAAACCCTGACAATCCGCTCCGAGTGCGGACCTGAACGCACAGTAGTCCAGTCTGACAACCCTGAAGACTGTGTTTTTTATATCACTGCAGACTCCGTAAATGTCAGCGGATTCACCATAGTCGGGGCAGGCGATTACTCAAACGGGCTATTGTCCAATTATGGAATTCTTCTTTATAACGTAAAGGAAAACAATATCTGTAACAATATTCTCACAGATAATCTGCTCGGGATTTGCCTTTACGGTTCATCCAGCAATACGGTGAACGAAAACAATGCCAGTTCAAACGTCCATACAGGGATCTATCTCCATGATTCTCATAACAATACTTTTCTAAAAAACAGAGCCGTTTCAAACAGCTGCGGGATCTGTCTTGAAGATTCGGGAGAAAACAGGCTCCGCAGCAATGAGATGAGGGACAATGGATATAACTTGAAAATCACAGACTTTGGTTCCTTAAACGACATAGATACGAGTAATACTGTTGATCTCAAGCCCATTTATCACGTTGCTGGGAAAAGCGACTTCGAAATAAACGCTTCTTCCAGGGCAGGGGCTGTTTTCTGTATTAACTGCCAGAATGTGGCAATAAGGGATCTCAACCTGGAAAACAACTATTGGGGAGTTGTTCTCTGCAATACGGACACTTTTCTGCTTGAAAATAACACCCTTGCAAACAACAGTATAGGGATGTATCTCCTTGACTCCGGGGACGGAAAAATCATAAACAACAGAGCAGTTTTGAATGAAGAGTGCGGTTTCCTTTTTGAAAACGCATGTGAAAATAACATTGAGAACAACACTGCAGATTCAAACATGGTATACGGGCTCTACCTTGCCAGTTCCTGTGGAAATGCCCTTAAAAACAATACAATGTCGGACAACTGCTATAATTTTGGAGCCGAGGGGCTGCTTGAACCGAACAGTATAGAAACAAACAACCTTGTTAACGGCAAACCGATTTATTTCTATGTAAACGAGCCTGGAGAAATTGTGCTTGATTCAAATTCAAATGCAGGGACAGCTTATTTTATTTCCTGCCAGAACGTTACGGTCAGGGACCTTGCCCCTGAGAATAACGTATGCGGCATTTATCTCTATAATACAAGCGGGGCAAAGCTTGAAAATAACACCGTATCTGACAACCTTTTTGGCATCTCTCTTGTAGATTCCGATGGCTGCGTGCTCGAAAAAAACAGTGCTTCTGGCAATAATGCAGGCATTTATGTTTTAAGTTCAAATAATACCCGAATTGCGGGCAACACCCTTTCGGAAAACGGGCACGGCATCTGTATTGCAGATTCCAGGGGCAACAGCTTGACCAGTAACATCGCCTCGGAAAATTACAACGGATTTTATGCTGCCGCGTCCGAAAACAACACTTTTGTAGAAAACCTGGCAAATTACAACTTTGAAGGTATATATCTGGAGTCTTCGGATAACAACCAGTTAATTAATAATGCTGTTCTGGGAAACAGCTACGGCATCGACCTCACATTTTCGAAAAATAACAGTCTCGAAGCAAATAATGCGAACCTGAACTATTACGGGACCTCAATGTGGGCTTCTGACAACAATACAGCTTCTAACAGTGATTCCAGTTTGAATTTACTGGGAATTTTGCTCTTGGCATCTGAAAATAATAAGTTAATAAATAACACTGTTCTCACGAATCTGTACGGGGTCAACCTTATGGCCGAAAGCACAGGCATCGGGGATAAAACAGGCCCTTCTGAAAATATCCTCGCGTCGAATATTATTTCTTATAACCTTGGTACGGGAATCCTGTTCGATGAGAGCTATGGAAACCTTATTTACAACAATTCCTTTGACAACATATGGAATGTTGAAGATGAGAGCCTTAATACCTGGAACAGTTCCGAAATCGGGAACTACTGGAGTGATTATGAAGGTGAGGACGCTGACGGAGACGGAGTAGGCGATACACCCTATCTTATAAATTCTCACACCGGCAGCATGGATTATCTGCCAGTAACCCGTTCTTCCGATTTTCCGGAGTTTGTTGAAGATAGCATTTCAGGAAAGCGGGATGTTCAGGATTACAGGGGCATTTCGGAAGAGTTTGCGGGAAGTTTATGGACAGTTGAAGCCCTGAAAAATGGGGGTTCTAAAGACAGGAAAGCCAGTTTCAGCCTGAGCACTCCGGAATCTGGCATAACCGAACAGGGTTTTGAACCCTGGAAGCATTCTGCAATGGTAGCCTCAGGAAACGGGGGCCCAGGAAGGGGGCTTTCAGGTGCTGGCAGTGAGACAGATAGTAAACCGGAGAGTGGTTTCTTCAGGGATTATAAAATCTCCCGTACTATTGAGGTTTCCAGGGGCATGAGCCTCCTGGTAGGGGATGAAGAACCTGAAAACTCAGAGAATATAAATAAGGCAGTTATGGAATTCAGGGTTTCAAAAGCCTGGGCTGAAGAGAACAATATTGATATTTCCACGGTCGTCCTCAAAAAGTCCCATGATGAAGTCTGGACTCCTTTTGAAACAGTCGTGACCGGGGAAGACGAGGAATATTATTTCTTCGAGGCTGAAGCTCTTGATTTTCCAGGTACGCTGCTATGGGAACAGAAATGACCTGGGAGGACGTCAGAAAAAATATAGGTGCAGGACTTGAAAAAAGAGGTTTAAGATTAAGAAAGTCTTAAGCCCCGGAATTTTTATTTTTTAATTTATTTTGCTAATTTGTCAAACCTCTCCACTTTCTTTTTTCCGTGGATAAGGACACCAGGCGAGCTGACGGATTTTCTGATAAAAAAGTCTTTTTTAAGAAATAATAATAAGACACTTTATATATTATGTTTTGTATATAATAGGCAATATCACCACATCTTCAGGCAAATGTGGAGTTGGGAAATTAGTTCCGGTACCGAAATTTATCTTGAAATTAAGATTTAAATTTAGACCTGAAAAAAATCCTGACTCTAAATGCTACAGTGATAGACGAATAATTTATTTCAACCTGTGTCATGAAGGGGCTTTCAATTCTTGAAATGAAGCAACCAGCAGCACCTTTTGCAGAGAGGTTATTTGAAATTCATTAGCGGTAAGCTGTACAGGTAGGGTTTCATCAAAGACCTGCCCCTGAAAGAAGAGAATTCCTTCTTTGTGGAGGGAGGGGGTATTCTCTTTTTGACTCTGGCATTCTGAGTGTGCTTCAAATATCCGGAAACAGGAAGTTTGGTGCTCAAGATGATTGATGCTTCTTAGCCATGCCTATACCTGTATTCTGCTAGAGGAGAGTTCGATTGAAGCACCAAAAAATTGGGGAGATGGATTTGCATGGAACAACCAGTTGATGTTGATAGCGAGTTAGGGTATGAACCGCTTGATTCACCCTGGTGGGTGGTTCTCCTGGAAGGGATTTTTGCCATTATTGTTGGCTTATTTCTGTTATACAGTCCTGCAATAACAACTGTTATTCTCATACAGGTCCTGGGCATTTTCTGGCTTGCAGGAGGAATTCTTTCCGTTTTAGGGGCTTTTGTATTCTCTGGAAATCGTATGTGGAAACTGCTTTCAGGTATCCTGAGCATTATTGCAGGAATCGTTATACTGACTTACCCTATTTACAGTCCTTTCATAGTGCTCACACTCTTCGTTATTTTCATAGGAGTATGGGCTATAATCAGCGGTGCTGTAAAACTTGTATCAGGACTTAAAGGGGAAGGATTGGGAACAGGAATCCTTGGTATAGTCACCATAATCCTCGGGCTTCTCCTTCTAGCCAACGCTCTGGTAGGAGCCCTGGCTCTACCTTGGGTATTTGGTATTTTCCTAGTTATCGGAGGAATCGGGGGAGTCATAGGCGGACTCAAAATGCGCACCTGAAAAAGGAGTTTTTTGAGACAAAAATAGGAGACAAGAATATGGAAAGACCTACTAGTGTTACTATTCTGGTCTTTTTGGCTGCATTGCTGGCATTTTTAAACGCTATTGCAATGCTTCGATTTCTTGGATTTTTGTCCTATGGGAACGTCACGTCATCAGTAGGGGTAAGATGCCACTCATAAGGCTTGATGTGCTCAGGGACCGCGGGGTTACTTCAGGAGTTTTCACTCAGACGGCTCAGACTCTTCTTTTTGGAGGTTTCCTGTTCAGCATGGCTCTCTTCTTTCAGGTCGCCCTGGGACTCAACGCGATACAGACAGGTTTTCTTTACCTCCCCCTCTCCATACCTCTTTTAATTGCTTCGGTTGCAGCATCCCGGTTATCTTCCCGCATGGCCCCAAAGATCATTATTCAGGCTGGGCTACTCATACTTATTGCGGGGCTTTTCCTGTCTAGTGCAACCATCAATATAGAGGTCAGAGGGCCTGGCCTGATGACCGGGTTTGCCCTGATAGGTACAGGTTGGGGGCTTATAGCATCCCAGGTAATGAATCTCGTACTTTCGCAGGTACTTCCTGAAAGAACGAGCGAGACAGCTGCCCTTATGAGCGCTTCCCAGAACCTGGGAATGTCTCTCAGGACTGCATTGATGGGTTCCATCGTCATTGCAGGCCTGGTAGCAGGAGCCACCGCCCTCATGGATGAAAGTACTGTTATTCCAGAGGATCTCAAGCCCGCTGTGATATCCTCAGTAGAGGAGAATGCCCAGTTTTTGAGCGATGAAGAACTGCAGGCTGTCCTGCAAGATGCTCCTCCTGAAGTTTCACAGGAGATATTGAGGATCAACGAAAACGTCCGCATTGAGGGAATAAAAACCTCCCTCTGGGGGCTGGTGATTTTTGCGGTAGTGGGCTTAATAGTCTCGATCTTCCTGCCGCCTGAAATTTTAGTCTCTAAAAAAGAATGAAGATCAAGCACATCCAGATGACCTTCGGAAATTCGACAGGTCTTGAACATTCAATAGGCAGAATAATACAGGAAGTCAAAATATGGCAGCCAAAATTGAAGATGTGGAAACCAGAATTGAAGCATTGATGGACGTCATGAGAGTCCCTCCCGGCAAAAAGATCAACTTGAAGAAGGACTACGACCCCGGCTTCACCGGGAAATGGATGACGAAGGCAGAGGCAAAAGAAACCCTGGCAAGAGGCATCCAGATGCTTGCCGAGATGCAGGATAAGCTCTGGGCTCAGAACCAGTATGCCGTACTCATGAACCTTCAGGCACTCGATGCAGCCGGCAAGGACGGCACCATTAAGCACGTCATGTCAGGAGTCAACCCGCAGGGGGTCGATGTCCACAGTTTCAAGGGGCCTTCAAGTGAGGAAATGGACCACGATTATCTCTGGCGCAACTTCAAGGCCCTGCCTTCTCGCGGCCGCATCGGGATTTTCAACCGTTCCTACTATGAAGAAGTCCTGGTCGTAAGGGTGCACCCCGAATTCCTCGCCAGCCAGCAGCTCCCGCCCAAACTTAAGGACAAGCGTATCTGGAGGAGGCGCTTCGAGGAGATCAACAACTTCGAGAAGTATCTGGTTGACAACGGTATCGTTGTCATCAAGTTCTTTCTGTACGTGTCCAAAGAAGCCCAGAAGGAGCGTTTCCTGAGGCGGACCCAGTTGCCGGAGAAGAACTGGAAGTTCTCCGCAGCCGACATAAAAGAGCGGGCCCACTGGGACGATTATATCGCTGCCTACGAAGACATGTTCAACCATACAAGTACTGAGTGGGCGCCATGGTACATCGTGCCGGCCGATCACAAGTGGTTCACAAGGCTGGCCGTGGCTGCCGTACTTTACTACACGATGGAAAAACTTAACCTCGCCTATCCTACAGTCAGTGAGGAGCAGAAACAGGCTTTGATTGCGGCAAAGGAAGAGCTGGAGAGAGAGGACAGCGGTCCGAAGGATAAGGCCGTTGTAAAGGCCGAAGAGGAGGAAGATGCCGATCCACAAGACCCGGCTTCAAACGGTGAAGTCCCGAAGGACGAATCTAAGAAGGAAAGCAAGAAAAAGGGCAGCAAGAACAGGTAAGGTCATGCAAGAGCAGGGATACTTTCAACCTGAAAGATCAAGCCTCCACACTTTTCAAACTCAAGGAGAAGGAACATGTCACCCCAATCTGATAAAGCCACATCGCCGGGTCCGGCACAAACGGAGTCAGGTGTCAATTGGTACGCACTTACGCCCACAGAAGTCGCCAGCCGACTTCAGGTCGGTCTTGACAGAGGCTTAAGTGCAGCTGAGGCTCAGCAGCGCTTGCAGCAGTACGGCCCGAATCATCTGGTGGATACGAATAAGGAGCCGGGCTGGAAGGCGTTCCTGCGGCAGTACAAAGACCTGATGCAGATAGTCCTGCTTGTGGCGGCGATCGTCAACCAGATATTCACAGGTAAGTGGGGAACTACGCTGGTGCTTGCGAGTCTGACCGTCTTCAACGCAATGCTGGGCCTGCGTGGAGAATCCAAGGCTGCTGCCAGCCTGGAGGAGCTAGCCGGGACGATGAAGAGCATCACTCATGTGCGCAGGGATGGAGTGGCGCAGGAAGTCGACATCGCGCAGGTGGTGCCAGGGGATGTTGTGTTGATGGAGGCGGGAGATGTCGTCCCTGCCGACGGGCGCCTTTTTGTGACGGCCACTATGGAAATAGAGGAAGCGGCTCTGACTGGCGAAAGCGTTGCTTCCTTCAAGAACAGCGAGATTATAGAAGGGGCTGAGGTACCACTGGGTGACCGCCACAACATGGCATACATGAACACTTCGGTCACGCGTGGTCGCGGCGAAATGGTCGTCACCACTACCGGTATGGGTACTGAGATGGGTCACATCGCCGACCTGCTCAACAAGACCAAGGCAGATAAAACACCCCTGCAGAAGCAGCTTGACCGGCTGACGATGATAATTGCAGCGCTTGCAGGTCTTGCATTTATCCTGATGGTCATAATGGGGATCAATAACGGGCAGCCACTGGACGATATCTTCATCGCCGGTGTGGCTCTGGCTATCGCAGCCATCCCCACAGGTCTGCCGGCTGTGGTCATCACCATGTATTCCATGGGCACGCGGGAGCTGGCTGCCCAGAATGCCATTGTCAAACGGCTGCCATCGGTGGAGACTCTTGGTTCTGTCTCGGCTATATGCACAGACAAGACCGGCACGCTGACGCTCAACAAGATGACAGCGGTTGAGTTTACCGTCCCAGGCCAGAACCGTTACCATGTGACGGGGGAAGGCTACGGCACCAGGGGCGAGTTGAAACTGACCCAGGGCATCCCTGCCGGCCAGCCGTGGCAGAAAAGCACGACGCCTTACAGCACCGGGGGAAAGATACAGAGCGCAGGCGGGACAAGGATCGACCTTGATCAGGTCCTGCTGCCCATGGCTCTGTGCGCCGATGCCAGGCTGGACGGTGAAACGCTGATAGGCGACCCTACAGAGGGCGCTCTGATCGTTTTGGCTGAGAAGGGGGGCATCCATGTGGACAGCGCGCGAGAGATGTTTCCGCGTGTAGCCGAGGTGCCTTTCGATGCCGAATATAAGTTCATGGCTACCTTCCACAATATGACAGATGAGCAGGGTAAGCCGGTTGTGCGTTGCTGCGTCAAGGGGGCACCTGATGTGTTGATCGCTCGTGCTGGATACTACTGGCTGCCGGGAAGAGATCCGGCGGCAGTAACCGATGAAAATCGTAAGCTGGCACTGGCTGAAAACGACCGCATGGCGGCTGCCGGTGAGAGGGTTATGGTAGTGGCGCGCCGCGATTTCGATCCGACCACTTTCGATCCTAAAGGCAATTTGCTCGACCTGGTGCAGGACCTGACTCTTCTGGCGATGGTGGGAATAGTCGATCCGCCTAGGGCAGAGGCAAAGGATGCCATTGCCAGGTGCCACAGTGCCGGGATCCAGGTGCGCATGATTACTGGCGACCATGCGGTGACAGCCGCCGCCATAGGTCACGAGCTGGGTATAGAGGGCCAGGCTCTGACAGGGGCGCAATTTGCCGCCATTCCTGATGAGCAGTTGAAGCCACAGCTGGATCAGATAGGCGTGGTGGCTCGCGTGACACCGGAAGACAAAATCCGGCTGGTGACAATGCTACAGCAGAAGGACAATATCGTGGCAATGACGGGCGATGGTGTCAACGATGCCCCGGCATTGAAGAAGGCAGACATAGGTGTGGCTATGGGTATTACAGGCACCGAAGTCTCTAAGGGCGCAGCGGTGATGATCCTGACCGACGACAACTTCGCCACCATCGTCAAAGCTGTGGAGTATGGCCGGAACATCTACAACAACCTGTTCAACTTCGTCCGCTTCCAGATGGGACAACTGGTGGCATACATCACATGCTACCTGCTGGCTGCATTCTTCTTCGTACTCGGTGGAGTCCCGTTTGCGGCACTCGTCATCCTGTTTCTGAACTTCCTGATCTCAGTCCCTGTGGCTATGGCACTGGGGTTCGACAAGCCGACCTCAGGCCTGATGGATAAGAAACCTAGGCCGTTGAAGCAACCCCTCCTGTCAACTTCACAATGGGTGCGCATCGCCTTCCTCGGCATCCTGATGGCTATCGCCACGGTATATCTGGAGGCGATCTATGAAGAGGCAGGCGTGACCACGGCGGCCACCATGGGCTTTGTGGCTTTCGTTTTGCTCAGCATCTCAAGGGGACTCAGCGCTCGCAGCGAGACCGAGACTGCCTTTGACAGGGACATTATTCATGATCGAAACCAGATGTTCCTCTATAGCATGGCGTTGTTGATAACCATCCTGGCGACCGAGCTCGGCTTCCTGCAGCGCCTTCTGGGTCTTACCTCGCTAAGTGGGGACCAGTGGCGGATCTGCATAGCCGCTGCCATTGCCCTTTTGCTCGTAGACGAGGTCATCAAGGTCTTCCTTCGCAGCCGTCTCCATGATGTGAAAGCTCCTGTCACCTGAAATTCTGTTCCTCCATAAACCAGGAAGTAAAACCATCTGTGGATTTGAAAAATTTGAAAGGTCTTGAAAAAGTTTGAAAGAGGGATAAAAAATCGATTATCCTTTTTGTAGCGATTCTGCTGAAAACAGACTTTTTCTACCAGGTAAATCTATTAACACGTTTACTCAACCCGTTTACTCAGGAACTGTAATATTAAGGATGAAAAAATATATATTCGTAGTCTTTGCAATAGATTTGATGAGATCTTCCCTGATCACAGTTCTTCTGTCGTCCGAGAAAAGGACGGACTTGCTTTTATTTTTGAAAGAGAAGCCAAGGACCATCGAAGAAATCAATTCAGAACTTGATACGAACCCGGTTGCTGTCCTGCCCCAGCTCAAAAAGTTAAAAGAAAACGGACTTGTTGTTCAGGCGGACAGAGTATACAGCCTTTCTCTTATGGGGAAAATAATTGTCCGAAGAATGGAATCACTTGTAAAGGCTTTCAGGCTGCTTGAGGATAATTACGATTACTGGTCAGGCGTTAAGCCAGGAGGAGCTCCATCCGTTTTTTTCAAGCTGATGGAAGAACTTATGGAATTAATACCCGAAAACTGCCAGGAAGAAGATGATTTTTCAGCGTATCAGGAAATAACCGGGGCTTTTTGCAGCTCGAAACAGGTTTTTCTGATTATTTCAAACCGTAATCTGCACTATCCGAACATCTGTGCAGAAAATGCAAAGAAAGGGCTGAAGGTATCTGTAATTTTTACTCAATCTATATTTGAAAAGTTTACAGAAGAATTTAAAGACGAACTGGATGCTCTGCTTCTTCTTGAAAACTTTGAAATATACGTGCTGAATGGGGACCTAACTCCACCTGCACTGGCAGTAACTGATACCATGGTTTTCGCCTGTTTTTCTTCTGGCAAATGTGACGAAGGCGAGGATAATACTATAGTAAGTTTCGGAGAAAAATCCGTAAACTGGGGTCTGGAAACCTTTGAATACTTCCGAACGCAGGCAAAACCTCTGGTTTCCGGTGCATCAGGTAATTCACGTCTTCCAGACCACAGGAAAAATTTCGAACAGAAATATAAATAATACAGGATCCCAGAGAGGCTGGCACAGCTTCGGAAACTTTAAGTGAAAAATAAAATCAACCCGATTAGACTTAACTGGCTGAGAGCAAATCTTATTTTTGCAGCTCTTCAAGCGCTTTCTCAGCTTTTTCTCTTACCTCTGAAAAAATGTCTTTCCCCTTTGCGTCAATTCCTACAATAAGAGGCCCGAATTTTTCAACCCTGAGAATCCAGACGGCTTCAGGCATGCCAAGGTCAGGCCAGTGGACGGTTTTTACATCTTTTATCAGCTCTGCTGCAAGGGCTGCACATCCTCCGGTGTATGCGAGGTAGACGCAGCAGCTTTTAAGTGAATCTGCAACGTTTTTCATCCCGCCTTTTCCGATAATCGCACGGACTTTGTGGGTTTTCAGGAGAGGCGGGGTCATTTTTGACATCCTGCCGCTGGTCGTTGGTCCTGCTGATATTACTTTCCAGCCGGATTCAGTCTGCTGCATGAGAGGGCCGCAATGATAGATTACTGCCCCTTCGAGTGAAAATGGGAGCTCTTCTCCTCTTTCTTCCATTTCGAGAATCCTGGCATGGGCTTCATCTCTGGCGGTCAGGATTTCCCCTGAGATATAAACAATGTCTCCGGCGTTGAGTTTCTCAATGTCTTCAAACTTAAGTGGAGTTTGCAGGTGATATTCCATTATTCTTCCTCCCCGAATACTATTGAAGCATGCCTGTTAGCCCAGCACTGGATGTTTATGGCAACAGGAAGGGACGCTGTATGGCAGTGTGCTGTTTTTATGTGTACTGCAAGAGCGGTTGTGCTGCCTCCAAGCCCCATACAGCCGATTCCAAGAGCGTTTACCGCTTCAAGGACCTCTTGTTCAAGCTCGTTCATGGGTGCATCCAGAGGCTCAAGAAGAGCTTCTTTTGCAAGCCTGGCTGCTTTGTCAAAAGAGCCTCCTATCCCTATCCCCAGGGTCAGAGGAGGACAGGGCATCCCACCTGCATTAATCACGGTTTCAAGCACGAAATTCTTGATACTGCCTGCTTCTGTAGGGTTAAACATCCTGAGTGCGCTCATATTTTCCGAGCCCGCACCTTTTGGGGAGACCGTGATCTTCAGCTGCTTTCCGGGCACGAGTTTCCAGTGAATATCCGGGATTCCTGAGCCTGTATTATTTCCGCTGTTATTTCTGTTCAACGGGTCCACAGCATTGGGGCGGAGAGGAATTTCCCTGGTTGCGAGGACAACTGCATCTCTTACCGCGGCTTCAAGGTCAAAACCTGGCTGAAACTCAGTCCCGAGCTCGGCAAAAAAGATCATGATGCCCGTATCCTGGCACATCGGGACCGCGTGATTTTTAGCAATCTCAATGTTTTTAAGGATTGCCTGGAGCTGGGATTTTGCAACCTGATTTTCTTCTATGGATTCAGCTTTCCTGAGCGCATTCACGACGTCATCGGGAAGTTCAATTTCTGCTTTTCTAATAAGGTCTGCAATAGACCGGATAAAGTTTTCACAGCGTATTTTCAAAGACAAAAGACCACCAGAATGGATAAAATAATAAAAACAATATGATGGAGGAATCAAATTCTCAGGTACTTATGCAGGTGAATCCTGAATTTTCTGAAAATTGGATGGTCAGACTTAAATATGTTTTTATTCAGTCCCTCCCATTTTCTTTCGCTGTTTTGGTTGCGTTTCCCACTTCAGAAGAATATTATTTATACTGAATGGTGAAAATTTATACTGAATGGTGAAGAACTGAACTTATAAAATCTCAAAAAGCTGCTTTCCTTTGGAAAAGATGTGATTAATTCTCAATTCTAACCGGTTGTATTTTTCAAGGAGATAAAATAGAAATTTATAACTAAAGTATGCGTCTAAAAGAAATGATTTTTATTTTTGGAGTTTTCCTTTGATTTTTTTAATAATATGACAACATTATATTCAAGTATTTAATGTGCCTCTGATTACAATGAAATTAAATTAAATTAGGACACATGCCTTAAACTCTTTAAATATCCAAGACCATACCTGCTTCAAGAAAGCTGTTGATAATTTTCAGATTCCAATTATCTATTGAGTTCAGGTTATACTGAAAGTAACTATGTTTCTGAACATATATTCTCTATGAATCTTATACCATTATACTTATATTGACATATGTCAAGTATCTTTTAATGGGTCAAAAAACGTAATCAGTACGCATTTAAGGAAATAATAGAGTTTGCGCTGTCGAGTCACTAAATTAGTACAAAAAGCCAAAGTTATCAAAACGTATTTTTTTCATAATATCTTTAGTGGTAAATTTCGGTACTAGGGTGCGTAAGTTCTATTTTAAAAATGAAGCCTGGTTTGTGACTATTGAAGATATTTGGGGTCTATAGTGGGGCAGTTATAAAGGTTGCATTCTTGACCAGAAATCCGAAAAGCAGTCAATTTTGGAATAGATCATCCTTCATTAGTGATCACTATTGTTAGTAACTGACATTTGCGATCAATACTAGGAATAAGGGGAGAGTTGGAAATGGTTGATGCTGTAGGACCAGTATTTACGGGTGGATTTGAGGAATTTGTTGTTAATGGGGAAAGCGGCGAGCAATATACGATCCTTTACCTGCCTGATCGGAATAACGATCAATTACAGAGAGAAGGTAAAGCTCCGGTTTACTACTGGGTGCCAGGACAGGTACGGTTAGCCCGTTTTGGTGACACTGGCGACTTCAAGTTCCGCCACATTCATTTTGTAGGCGTTATGGATGAGCAAACACATGTGGGTGTAGAGGGCCGTGCCGAAGTGGTAGGTGGGTTGCTGTCATTCACAACCACATCCCGATATCCGACTTCGGTTCTTAAACAGGCAGAGGAGCAACTTTTGAATAAATTCCGGGGTAATAATGACCGCTACTGGGGATGGCGTACACAGGCTGCCCCCATGTTTCGCATAGCCCCTATTCGTGACAACCGTACAGCGATCACGAATCTGACTCCAGGCCGCAATGGCACCGCACCTGCAGAAAATATAAGCGCCCCGGCAGGCGGTGGTGCTACATCTGGTGGTATTACTCCTCCGGGGGAATCGGGGGCAGCCCCCAGGAGCCTGGTGCGCCGTGCAGATCTGAGCAAGCGTGTAATACACGGTCGTGCAAACAATGAATCCAATCTGGATGCCTGGGCTTGGGAACTTCAGGGTCAGGGTCCAGGTTCGGTAACTGGCGGTGAAAACGCTTTTGCCGGTCTAGTTGGTGCCTATCCCAGCGAATTAATCTGGGCAGGTTTTCGTGGCGCTGCAAGCCCGATTGTCGCAACCCAGTACCTGACACTACCCGTGTGGAGCCAGGAAATCTGGCTGAAGATCACTGGTAACTGGGATCGCATCTTTCAGCACTTTTCTGCTCATGCCAATGCAAAATACCTGTGGTTTGCGGGCGATGTCAAAGCAGAGTTCAACAACCTGCGCATAAACGGCGATATCAAAGTGGAGATGGCCATTGACGGAACTATACCCGGAGCAGAAAATATAGAGAAAGAGATCAATAAACGTATTGAACTTATATCGCAAAAATTCATGGATGAAGCTGCTAAACGCATATTTGAACCTGCACCACCGACTGTAGAGCCAGCCCAGGCACCAAGTGGCGGCATATTTAGCAGCATCTTTGGTTATGGTGGGGGGTTTGCCCTCAAGTATCGTCGTGACCAGACAAAACTCGATTTGAAATATGAAGAGACGCGCTACCATCGTTATTTGCAGCCCACAACCATCAGCTCCTCCTTCGAAGGTATCTATAATGAATTAAAGCGCGACCCCGATGCGGAGAAAAAATACTTCGTCCGTTTGATTATGGGTGACCTCAGCCGCAAAGTGACCCGTATAGTCAAACCTATAGTTAACTGGCCGGATCCGTCTAAAAGCTGGGTCGGTGAACCTGTGGCCTTCCTATCCGCAGAAATCGGTTATCCTGGTCCCACGGGCAGCAAACAGTGGATGGCGCATGTCTTCCAGAGTACGGATACAACTGATCAGACCAACTGGTCTCCAGCCTTCGCACTGCGCCAGAAGGACGAAGTGTCCAACCCACCAGATGACTGGGAACCTGATGTTACTTATGTGCGCCGGCGTGTCCACCTCACCGAACCAATGGGAATTACAGATAATCCGCTGGTAAAGGTCGATGTTGAGAAGAATGTAGTCGACCTGGACCCGGAAGGAGGTACTCCTACTACCGATAATGTCCTGGAGGTGCGTGCCGATTCTGCAGGTAAACTGGAGGTAGGGCCTATAGATATTGATGTAGTGTTGCAGGACAATACCCAGGTGGTGACTGTGGAATTCAAGGCAAGTGGACATAAACACGATGGAAGTGAAAGACCGGTTGTCAGGTTCCAGTGGAAATTCGATGACCAGTCAAGCCCGCGTTACTGGGAAATTTTTACAGGTCAAACTGATTACGCGCCTATATACGATTACCGCGTCACTGTTGATGTCAAAGGCACACTTTTCAGCCGGGGCATGGCGTGGACAGGACCATGGACATCAGGCCTGGGCAATGGCCCGCTTATGGTACACGTTCCCTCTCCTGATGAAGCAGGAGTAAATACACGCCGTATGGAGCCCAGGCAGGTAGCAGTCGAGTCCCCGGTAGGTCAGCCCGTTGAGGAAAGCAAGCCGTCAACATCAGCGCCTCCAGGTGATGAATCCGGTGGAACGACGTCACCAATTACTGCACCGCCGGGAAGCCCGCGTACAGAGAGCGTCCCTGAAAAAAAGGAGGAACATATCGTTGCCGGATACAATGTCAACCAGCCCCGGGTAGAAGCACCTCCAGGAGAGTTCGGCGAAACCAAAACAACTAAAAAAACAGCCCGTACTAAAAAAACAGTAGCCGAAAAAACCGAGAAACTTGAAGAACTGACCGGGGACAAAAGCTGGGTGAAGTTATAAAATGCATTTCTGTCGAGCGTAACTTGCTTGCTTTTGAGGATTACGGATTCTGACCTGACAGGATTCTATTCCTCTTCTCTTTCCAGTTTTTATCTTACGGAGAGTCTTTTGAGCAGGCAGGGGAGGAACCTTATGTCCGATATGATAGCTAATGATCAGCCCGGCGAAGAAGACTGGATACCTGGCTCGGTAACCCTAGGTAACGGTAAGGTAATTTCTATCCTGACCATACCTGCTGCCAGCGGATATGTTACCTACGTGCTGCCACAAATTCCTTCTCTTGTTAATAGTACATCTGGAGAGCCGATGCTTTCCCTCTCTCTTATTCTCAGCAGGCAGCCGGGTCCCGAAGAGGACAGCGTTTATCCGCTGATAGAAAGCGCACTCCTTACAATGGATGTAAGGATAGGGATAGAAGCGAGTGTACTGGACGCAATGTTCGCTTCCTGCCAGGGGGAATGCCGCAGGCTCTTTGCCCGTAGTATAGATTACCAGTTTTTTTTGTCAGAAGATGACCAGAAGCCACCTGTTATTCTGACACAGGCGAAAGCCAGCGGGAGCGAAGGCCGCACAGGCATAAGTGTTCACCTTGACCATATGCAGGCTCTGGATGTGCTTGCAGCACTTGACAGCACACCATCACGCCTACATCTCTCCGCCACCATTCATTATCAGACTGCCGGAATTTCTCATTCCGTTCACCTCTCTGGTTCCTGGGCTGCCATGCACGACTTCATCAGTGGTTATCAGGACGATAGCGGCTATATCAGTGAAACTCAACTCTACCAGCTCATTTCAGATATGGCTGAGAAAGGGCTTCTCATGGTTACCGAAGAAAATGGCAGTCCAATACATTTACCCTCTGAGGATCTGGTGCACCTCTTTATGCGCCAGGCAATGGTTATCTTACGCAGGGAACCAGATCCCGAAAATGATAAAGTTCGGTACGCGCTTCGTCCCCGTCCATATGAAGGTTTTGGACTCAGCTACACCGAATCTATTGTCACCGCTGGCATGAAGACCTGTGAGCTTTGCACGTCTCTGGACCAGATTATTGGTGGTATACTTAAGGGTCGTAACTGGACAGAATATGTGCACCTGGTGGCTAAGGAGTCCAATTCCTCCGAAATCTTATCACCGGTTCCTAAAAAGGTGCATGCAACAAGGAGCCGGCGGGGAGAACGTAGCGGCAGCAGCATAAAAATGGCTGCAATTGACAATAGCCTCGTTTCACTTTCTTTAGCTGCCCTTCCCGGCACCTTTTTTACTCCTCTCCCAAATCAGGGAATGTTACATCCTTCGAAGGAAGCGATCCATCATATCGAGCTGGACGATTTCCGTCTGGACCTGGGGAAACCTATTAATCGACGCAGCCTGCCTGTTGTTGGTAACCGAAACGCACCTTACTGGAGCGACCGCATAGATGCCAATAAATTATGGTACGCTCCTGTATACGAAATAATTGAGCCTGAACCCAATGCTGATCCCGGCAGCAGTCCATTTCTGTTTTCTTTTGAACGGTTTGGAGCTACCGGTACCGGAGAACCTGCTCTTCGCGGAAGCGTAAGATTTACCCTGCGTTTCAGAATGAGTGAAGAGACCGAATCTGCCCTGAGCCAGATTAACCTTGTTAATAAAGCTCAACCCGTAAACTTTGAGAATCTCTCCGTTTCTTTACTGGTACCCTTTGTCGATGAAACCGATGGTCGGGTCAAGCAGCACTTTTTCGAAGCGGCTGTGCAAAAGCAGGGGGATACTGTGATCGCGACCGTATCGATGCTTAACGAATGGGTACGTCTCACTTACGGTGCGCTTGCCATAGAGGATTTTCAGGAGTCTTCCGCACAGGTTCAGGTTGCTTACACCTTCAAAAGTTACGTGCCTGTAGAAGGTAAGAATCTGGAACTTGCATTTGGCGGAAAAGCGATATACACTCCAGTTACCTATTCTTCTGCGGAAGCTTCTGCATTAAAGGGTACACCCTATCTGGATGCAACTACTCTTACACATTTCCGGCCAGTAGAGGAGGTACATTATATTCGTGAGGCGTCCGGTTTATTTCCTCGCCTCGATTCACGTTTTGAGGTTTCCACCCCGGTCAAGTTCCCGGTTCTTTCAAGCCAGCCAGTGACTTCTACGGCTGTTCGGGTGAGACCGCAGTTGACTGTCGCCACCAGTGTAGCATCTCTTATAAAAAAAGTAAAATACGCTATCCATACTGAGGTACAGCAGCAAATAAAGGCTCTTCTGGTCCCTTGCAACCTTTTTGGCAATTTTTATCAGGAAATACGCAATGAAGCGCCAGCTTCTATTGGTTGTCAGGATGCCTTCAAACTTGGCCGGATAAGCTATAACCAGTATGAAGAAATAAGTGCTCTACGTGACCCGGCATATCTGGTCTACAGATCATTGCAGCAGCCCGGGCATTTCCTGGTGGTTCCAGCTTCTTTCTGCATCAGTAGGCGTACCGCTGGTGAGACTGACGCTTACCGTCCTTTAATTTTCCTCAATGCTCTTATTGATTCAGCAGTGGCTTCAAACAACCGTGTCGAGTTGCGTGCCACTCTTGAACCCGATTTGCCTTTATTTAAGCTCAGCGCACTTCTGGAGCAGCTTAAAGCATACGATCAAAATCCGAAAATCCATTACCCAACTGACATTCCATACGAAAAGGTTGATTTCAATTGGGCGATGCACACCTCCATCACTGCCAGTAGCGAGGCAGATCTACTGGAAGTCAATGGTCCTTTCATTAGCGCCTACTTCAGTATGGGCCTGCCCGACTGGCAATTAATGCGCAGCGTTTTGAGCAGTCCGGGGCTTGGCGGAAGTGTTTCTTTTACACTGGCAGACGGCAGCAAGCTTGTTTCTAACCTGCTGCTTAAGCTGGACAGGATACGTGGACCCTGGCATGGTGGTCCCCTGGAGGTAGCATCTCAGGACGGTAAAGTAAAACTTTCCAACCGTATTGAAAGGGCCATCGACGTCAGCGACCTCGTACGTTATGCCGGAAACAGCGTGGCTGAAAGAGTGCCTGTGGGGGTCTCACTTGTTCCAGACCAGACTTTTACCGTGTCTGCCGGCAGCGGACTCCAGCCTGTCTACAGCTACCCTCCGGGTGATCCGGTAGCTATTGAAGAAGTGCGCAGTTTCGTTGAAGACATCTACAGTAACCTTATTTTTATAAACCTGACCAATTTCGGCAACCATAACCTCCTTCGACTTGATGTGGAGGCCCGGTTGCAGGGGCTGAACAGCCTTTACACAGCCCAGCTCACAGAAGAGCTGCCTGTGGCTGACATTCCTATTGTGCTGCCTCTAACTACCTACCTGGAGAAGCATATACTGGATTTCCGTGTAATCAAGATATTCAATAATCGTAGTGCGGAGACGACTGAATGGATTCATTGGGATCTTGGTACTGCTGTTCCAATCAGCCTGACGCGCGAGCTCCTTGGCCTTTAAACTAATAACAGCCTGGCCTGCAAAAGACGCCTTTTGTTATAGCCGGGATTTCAGACCGAAGACACATCAGGGTAACCGAATAAGTGGATTTGTGAGGATAACCGAGCAGGGGGATATTGATATGACAAATGGTAATGGAAATAGATCCGAAAGTAATGGGGAAAGAAGCAACTACTACTATGATGCTGCCAGCAAAAGACGAATACCTTTAGTGCGTGAACCTCGAGTTTTTGCTGTGCGTTACCGTTCCGGAAGAAGTTCACGCGATTCAAATTTATCTACTCATGCGCTCCGCCTGCTAAGGGAGGAATCAAAGAATATCGGGTTCATTCCAAACTACGGCCTTCAACTGTACCAGACCAACCCTGAAGCTATCAGCCTGCGCACCGATCCTGAAGAACAATTGCAGGATGTGATTACCCGTGTAAAGAAGTTGAGTACGGAAGAGCCCGTGGATTACGCTGCTGTGGCTTACTTGCGAAACCCGGAGAAACGTTCAACTCTTGTTGATGACCTTATGTTTGTCACTCGTGAATTTATAGTACAGTTTGAACCACGAATGGCAATGGAAGAAATAGAAGCATTCAACGCAAAGTACGGCGTTCGCATAATAAAAGAGCTGGGTTATGTCGAAAACGGTTACCTGCTTGAAGCGCCCGAGGCAGAAGGTGAAAATGGACCGGTAGTTCTCTCCAATATCTATTATGAATCAGGTAAGGTAATATTTTCCCATCCTGATTTTATTAGGAGAAGGCACCTGCGTGAAACAGGTGAACGGGTGAGAGGGAGCTTTAATCCGGCAGTCGTTTCGGCGCGGGCTGAGCAGCCAGTGTACCTTTTGCAACAGTGGCACCTGAAGACGGCAAAAGTTCTGGATGCATGGGGAATCACCCGCGGCAGCGGTAGCATAAAAGTAGCTATCCTCGACGATGGAATTGATACCGGACATCAGGAGTTTTCTGGTAAAATTGTAGCCCAGCACGACTTTGCTTCTGGAGGCGATGACGGCAGTCCAAATACCAATGACGATAACCACGGCACAGCCTGTGCAGGCGTTGCTGTTGCTAAGGGGGTACGTGCCTCAGGGGCTGCTCCGGGCTGTTCTTTAATTGCTGTTCGTTATCCGGACTTCCTCGGCCTGGAAGAAGAAGCCCAGATGTTCCGATGGGCAAAAGATCAAGGTAGCGACGTCATAAGCTGCAGCTGGGGCCCGAAGGATGGCACCGGGGCTGTTGACCCTTTACCGGATAATGTGCGTGCTGCCGTTCACTACTGCGTTACCCAGGGGCGCAACGGTCTTGGCATCCCTATATTCTGGGCTGCAGGAAACGGGAACGAATCTGTAAGTAATGATGGTTATGCCTCCAACCCCGAGGTCATGGCTGTAGCCGCTTCCAGCAACAATGAACGCCGCTCTCCTTATAGTGATTTTGGTCCGGAGGTTTTCATCTGTGCCCCCTCAAGCGGTAGCGGAAGTCTTGGAGAGTGGAGAATTTTTACCGTTGACCGCCGCGGCAGTAATGGATACAACCCTGATCCTGATACGGGTATCTCTCACCCTGCCAATGATCACGATTATACTGATGACTTTGGAGGGACTTCATCTGCTACACCGCTGGCTGCCGGCATCACTGGTCTTCTGCTTTCCATAAACCCAAACCTGCGGGTAGAGGACGTGAAGCAGATTCTGCGAGATACTGCCGATAAGATTGACCCGAGCAATGGTAATTATGATGTCAATGGCCACAGTAACCTCTACGGATACGGCAGGATAAATGCCCTGAAGGCTGTGGAACGGGCCCGGGATTCAGGTCAGGGTACGATCGGCACTGTTGGACGGCCGACCATTAACGGGCCTGACAGCATTAGCCGCAACAACCAGCCTCCCGCCTTCCAGATTAACACAGGTGGACGCAGCTTTTATGCTGTGGAAGTTGCTACCAGAGCAGAACTTTTCAATACGGGTTCTCACGGCAGTGAACGTAATTCCAGCAACTTTTATGCTTCGTGGACTGTACGTTTGGAAAACGTGACGCCCTATAACCTTCCAGCAGATGTATGGGATCGGCTCAAGCAGGCTGACAACCTTTTTTACAGGCTCCATGTGGCTAACGACGTTAACTGGTCCAATCATGACGTTACTGTTACTGATAACCAGGCTGATACCGCACCCAGCGTTCAGATCCTGGCAGTTTCAAGTCCCTCTTCTCCAGCAACAGGGCTATCTATCAAAGGGCCTGACAGCATTAGCCGTAGCAGCCAGCCTCCTGTCTTCCAGATTAACACAGGTGGACGCAGCTTTTATGCTGTGGAAGTTGCTACCAGAGCAGAACTTTTCAATACAGGTTCTCATGGCAGCGAGCGTAATTCCAGCAACTTTTATGCTTCGTGGACTGCAGGTCTGGAAAACGTGACGCCCTACAACCTTCCAGCAGATGTATGGGATCGGCTCAAGCAGGCTGACAACCTTTTTTACAGACTGCATGTAGCTAACGATGTTAACTGGTCAAATCATGACGTTACTGTTGCTGATAGCTAGGCTGATACTGCACCCAGCATTCAAATTATGAGCGGTACGACAGGTTCGGAAAAAACAATAACTTTTCCGAGCGGTTCAACTTTCAGGGTTGTAGATACACCGCAGGATGGCATCGATTATAGTGATCCTGTTGGGAATGGTACGGTACCTCTTATCGAGGTACGCGACCGTATGCAGGAAAATATTTCAAAGAATTTTAAAGTTAAGGAACTTGCGGCTACGGACGGCGCAAGATATGCTCGCATTTCCCCTGAACTGGTAGCAGGCTTACAGCGGATTCGAGATCGTGTGGGTTCGGCTGTCGTATTAAATTCCGGGTACCGCCACAACGTACTTAATGAAACGGTTGGCGGCGCAGATGAAAGTCAGCACATTACCGGCCGAGCGGCAGATATCCGTGCTTCTGCTAAAAGTCCTCTCGACCTGGCACGCATTGCCCTGGAGGAGCTGGGTTGTGATATAGGAATCGGATTAGGACGTAACAGTATTCATGTTGATCTGCGTGGCCAGTTAACCAGCTGGCGTTATGAGGGAGCCGAATTAAGCGAAAATGAATTTGATCAGTGGGTACGCGATACATGTCAGCAACTTGGGCGTCGGCATTCAGAAAGGGCAGAATACAGCGAAAGAGTATTGCCCAAAATAATCGGACCGGAGGTCTATGTTGCCACTGACGAAGCGCCTGCTTTCTACATCGAAATCGGACCAAACTCTTACTATGCGGTTGAAATAGCCACGCACACAGACCTGTTCAGCAGTCAGTACGAAGCTGAACGTAATCCCGGTAATTTTTACAGTTCTCTGGAAAGGGAAGGACTCATAGAAGCTCACGGAGCTGCCACTACGTATACTCTTCCGAAAGAGGTATGGGAACGTCTGCGCGGTGAAAAGCGCCTTTATTACCGCATAGCCACCTCAGCTATGCCAGGAAGTAATATGCTCTACTCTACAACAGATCAGCAGGCTGCCAATGCACCCTGGATTGAGATTACTGGCGGCCGACAGGAAAGAGAAGAATTTGCTGTCTCACCACTTGATCTGCAAGCAACTCGAAAAGCTGACGAAAATCTGTGGCGTAAATAATTGCTAAATAAAATTTTAGTAGATAAAGGAGGTCACCCATGTTTTTCGAGTTGCAGCTTTCTTCGAAGGTTTTCGGACAGATAGTTCGGAACAGAATAAGGGCAATTCCACTCTGTATTGACCAGGAGTTCGACTTTGAAGGGACGAGATATGTTATTGATCACGTAGATATTATTGACTCGATCACTGTCAGTAAACAAACTGTACCCACCCAGATCACCTGGATTTTTTCTTTGCAAAACTACACCTTTTTTACTGTTCCTTACCTTCAGGTCAAACAGGGAGTTACCGTGAGGCTGGTCAAGGGTTCTGACCTTGAACAAAACGGGCCAAAAGCGAGCCAGCCTTCAAAAGAGTTTACTGTTTTTCCGGTTTTTAATGTTTCAATGCAGGTTGTTGCAGCACAGGCCGGGAAGGGAGGACCTGTACAGATACGGTACGCTTTTGACCATGTAGAATATGGAATACTGGACGCTCTGATTCCTCCAGCCTATAAGGAAAGGATTGAGAAGATCCTTGCAAGTCACCAGTTGACTCCTACCACAATCGATCTTTCATCGTTATCAGGATTGCTCAACCGCCCGGTTACTGCGATCAATGCTGGTATCACATGTAACTCAGAGGGTGATCTCATTGCAATGCGTATCGAGATCAGTGCAGATGCAGACCTGATGCCTGATTTTTTTACTCTGGATCCTGTGAGCCTGCTCAATGGATGTGACTGGGCCTTACTGGTTGACGCCCGCATTTTCACGGAAGAGGCGAGCACGAAGATAAAAGATGGGCTCAAGAATGTATCCAAGTTCAGGCTACGGAGAGGCCCATCAGTGTCCTGGGATCCCAGCGGTCCGGCTATTAACGTAAACCTGGGAGGCGAGGCTGTGGATGCATGTCCATTCTTTGTAGATGATATTGATATGGATGTGGATGTGAAGATAAGGGCAGTACTTTCCGTTCCTCCTAATACAAAAAAACTCAGGACGCATTATCACTTCAATCCCTCTGCATCAAACATTGTCGAAGAGGTAGCCTGTGCGGTTACCGCAGCGCTTCTATGGCCATTTGTAGGACTTGTTATGTTTGACCGGGGCCAGATTGACCTGCCAAAGTACCTTATCGGCGTATTCGTTCACCCCTTGATAAGGTTCGTTGCCCTCGTCTTTGCGATCGAAACGCAGGGACTGTCGGATGATATTTCCCGCGATCTCGGGAGGAATTGCAAGAAGCAGGATGATGAGAACTATGAATGCGAGGATGATTTTGATTTCAGCCTGGCAGGTCTTGGAGGTCGCCTGGAACTTAACAATATTAAAGGAATTCCTCAGGGTCCGATCCTGAGCGGCACTATTGCGAACCTCAGGGATTTCGATATTGGGCAGATTACAAGCGTGAACATAGCCGCCTTCAAGTGGCAGGTAACAGGCCAATGCAAGTCAGGATTTTTCATAACAAATCAGGCTTCTATCTTCATCGGTGTGGAACCGCCAGCAGCCCTCTGCTCAGCCAGAATAGTAGATGACCCTTTAAATGAGTTCACGTTGGTTACGGGAGATAATGAGATTACCATTCAACCCGGGTTCAAGCCAGATTATGTGCAGAACCCGTACCCCTGCCGCATCAGGCTGGTCACCACACATGGGGTAAGGACTATTACCATTCCCCCTCCCAGGGAACAAACAATCCAGGAAACACAGGACCTGGAAACAGGGAGGTTAAGGGCTATTGCCTCCTGTTACCGCTGGGAGAAGCACTTTACCCCCAGGGAAAAAATCAGGTGGCTCATTGACCCGCCGTCAGACACGGAGCAGTATCTTCAGCTCTGGCAGATAGATGTGAGCAACCTCCAGCCTGGAGATCGAATCCGGGTTGAAGATCAGGCAGGTAAGAGGATATTATCCGCTCTTCCGTCAGAAACCGGGATAGCAGGTCTAACTCTGCTTTTCGAAGGAAAAGATGCGCCTTCAGAACTGTCGCTAGAACTGGACGGAATAATCAATGAAAACCAGGAACCAAGGAAAATGGAAATCCGGCAAACTCTCTATGCTCACCGTTCCTCTGTTCCGGCGCCTCTAAATCTGCAGCGATTGTCATTTGATAAAGACGGCAAGAGGAACCTTCTTGTATACTCTTCTCTTCACGAGGAACATAAGCTGGATGTTAGCGCTCCGACAGTCCCGGTGCTACAGGGTCTCATAGCAGAAAGCGAGCATATTGTAGAAGAAACACAGGTCATACACAGAGAACAGCAGATTGCCTCTTCGATAACGCAGCACGAAAAGACTCTTGAGTTGCTCCGTCCGCGGCTGGGGAATATCCTTGCTATCGGCAACCCCAGGATAGGAGAACTCAAGAAAACCCTGTACGTGGGCATGGAGCAGGGGGGAACTCTGTTTGACCTCTCAAACCCTGAAAATCCTCGAGAGCTCCAGAAATATGAAGGTAAACCCTGGTTTGAGGATACAGCTCTTTCTGATCGCCTTCTCGCCAGGCATGCTCCTGAAAAAGGAAAAATCGAAATATTTGAAGCAATAGCCTCACGTATTATTTGAGTAGCTATTTGAGGATTGAATAAGAAAGAAGATTATGTAGAGCAAACACATATGATAAAGAATCTTTCAATAAGATTCTCTTTTATGCGTCATTCAAACAAAACATTGTGGGAGTTTTTATGTCCGGGGAAATATCGATTTATGGAAAGATACAGGGGTATGACCAAAAACCGATTTTTATGGTACAGGTATCGATATGGCGAGAAGACAATTTCGGCCCTCAATATGAGGCAGACCGTACTTACACGAGCGAAGATGGTACTTACAGGCTTTCCGTACCATCTGGTACACCAATTACTCTGCGCTTCGATACGCACTGGTCGTTAACTAACTCAACGGAGTGGCACCCGTCCGTGGTTGCAAACATAGAAGCCGGGCACGATGTGGTATTTAATCGTTACCTTATGCATGTTGGTACGACAGAAGGTGTTATGGCTGAAATTGACGCGCTTGCAGCCTACCAGTTCTGTGCCGTTTGGACTGCCAGGCAAACAGATCGGGAATCAGCTCGAAAATATGCTGAATCCACAGTTTCCCGGCTGTCGCAGATGAAGATTTCTTTGCCTGAACTTGATGAGTTTCGAACTAAGCTAATAGACTTCTTCAAAGGACAGGCTGAATCTTCCTGATTCCATATTTTTGCCAGAATTGAACAGTTATCACATTTCAGTATTACAGGAAATCAAAGAACTTTTATAAAATTTATCTTAAATTCATTTCCATACGTTTTTCGGGATAAGCTATCCTGCTCCGTTTGCAGATAAAGGATTCCTCCAGACAGGCAGCCATCTGCTGCGCAAGCTCTGCAGGGATGCCCATAATCATCAGATCAGGTGGAAGCCATGGATTTCCCGTTGGGTCGACAGGCCCGACAAAAGCGGAATCTTTTGGCGCATTTTCTGCCATTCCAGCCGGAAAAGCGATCATCGTGGCACAGACAGGTCCTCCGGGTATTACTGTCCTGTAAAAGGGGTCGGAGTTATTGAATTGAGCCAGCCCGCAGAGGTTTCTGATCTGCTCGCAGCCTGCAAACAGGACAAAGGCCCTGGCAGTTTCAGGTGCGATTTCATCGGTACACGGCGCAATGACTGTGTATTTGCCGTGGGGAGTAATTTTTCCTGCACGTTCTTTCTGCTCATCGAACAATTCCGGGGTTGCTTTTAAGTGTTCGGCTGCACCGCCGTGGAAGTCAGGAGTGCCCACAGTTACGAAATATTTCAGCTTTGGATGAGGTTCAGCCAGTCCCATCCACGTAAGCCCGCCAGGGCAGCACTGTTCGTGTCCTGCTTCAATATAGAGGGCAGGTGTCTCTTTAAAGAGGGCGGAGGAATAGATCGCCTTTGCCACACAGCGGTCTACAGTATACGATGGGACTGCACCTTTCGGGACCTCATCCGTGGCATAAACACAGAGAGGACGCAGTTGCAGCCTGCCGGCTTCTGTAAGCTTTTTTCCAAGCTCTTCAACACTTAACGTTGCAGCATTCCCCATTGCATCACTTTCCCCTGAATTTGCTTAGAAAATTTTGTTTTTAGTCTTATTTCGGATTATGATTATTTTTACTGCTTATTTCTGGTTTTTACTTTTTACTTTTTACTCTTACTCTTACTCTTTAATCCAGCCCTTTTCCATCCAATAGTCGCAGTTATGCGTCCAGTGTTCTTTATTGGCAAGGATAGAATACTTGAACCCTTCTTTCCATGCCTTCTGTCTGGCTTCCTGCTCAGGGTATTGCCTTTTCTCTTTTATCGCTTCAACCAGGTCTTTGCCCATTTCACGTGACTTTTCGATTGCTGTTTCTACCGCTTCAGGGCCAAGGTACATTGAACATCCCACGCCTCCTATAGCTTTACCTCCGCACTGTATCATGAAATTGTTCATTATATCCAGGATGAAATCAATTTCATTTCCGCCTGCAGTTGTTAAGGACATGCTATATTTTCCGTCAAAGAGCTGTTCATGGATAACAAGGGGACATCTGTCAAAGACGGTTTTGAGCTGCGCTGTCACGTTTGTTATGTAGTTCGGGCTGCTCCATATTACACCGTCTGCCTCCAGCAGCTTTGTCAGTAAAGCCGAAAAGTCGTCTTTTATGGAGCATTCGCCTGTTTTATGGCATTTGTCACAGGCTATGCAGAATTTTATCTTCATCTTTGCAACGTCGATAGACTCAACTTCGGCTCCTGCTTCTTCGGCTCCTTCCAGGGCTGCATCCAGCAGTTTTAATGTATTACTGTTCTTACCTCTCGGGCTTGATGATATACCGACTATTTTCATGGTTTTCCCTCTCTAATTCATAAAATTTGTAAAAATAAGAGTACTGTATTTAATTAAAACTTTATTATTGTGCGTTTGGAGAAACTGCAAAGATACAAAAAGGATAGCAGAAAAAGACAAAAAGTTTTCGAATAGATTCGTAATCCTCTTTTAACTTCTTTTTGATTTCATCATCAAGCGGTAAGGTACGATAATGCTCTGAAAATGAAGCAAGACCCGTTTTTTCCAAGCTTTTTCGCGGCTTACAACAGGCTTTTTTCCTGTTTACAAATCCGCATAATTATATCTTTTCCTATTATGAATGCTACAGGTAGCTTTTCAGGAGGCTGCAACCATTTTCCGATTAAAAAGAGATTTTCCGGACCTTTTACCCGCCCTGTATGTGCCATCATTTTTCCTGAATAATCAGTAAAAAGCGGTCAGTAAAAAAGGCATGAAAGCTCCTCTGTAAGCATTACAATACCTTTCATAATTTTTCAGCGTGGCAACATCAAGCACTTTGAGAACTCTTTTTCATTCGGAGGGAGAAAGATAGTATCCTACATTCGGCAGGTTAACGTAATTAGAGATATATATTTTCATATTTCTCTCCCATTAGACTCAATATCTTCCAGTGAATCTCCTCCATATTCAATATTTCTGACTTCATTTTTCCTTTTTTCTGAGAAATAAGTTCTGTAATTCCTTGGAACTTGAAAAATATCCATCTCATTGTAGGTCTTTTTGTTGGTTTCCCTTTTTGATCTGGCACCGTTTCATTTTCTGTTTCTAATTTAATTCTCAGTTTCCATTCTGCAATAGAATAAATCATTAAGCATAGAACCATTATCATGGTTAATGCTTCAATTCTTCCTTTCTTCTTGAGGTAGACTTTCGATATGCTAAATGTATCACTTTTCAAGAATCTGAATCCTTTTTCTACATTGTCCTGTCCTTTGTAATACTTCAGCATCTCTTCAGGAGAAAGACTGATATCATTACTTGCAAGAATGAAAAGTCCCATTTTCTCCATTTCTTTCAAAACAAAAGCATCATTAACCTTTATGATGCCATCAATCCTGAAATAAGTCTTTAATTCTTCATCTTTTGAAGGTCTGCCTTTTTTACCCGATTCACGTTTTTTAATGGATTTCACATCTACCTTTTCAAATGAAACAGAAGGAAAATCTTGAATCCATTTCTCTGCGGCTTTTAATGCATCCTCTTCGCAGAAGAAGTCCTCTACTTTCAGCTTTTTAAAAGACTTCTCTGCTTTTTCTACCTCTTTGTCAAGCTTCGTCCTGAAAGTTCCCTCTTTCTTCTCTTTCATCTTGTGAGAAAGCAACAAAACCCACTTTTGTTTGATTCCGCCATATTCCACAAAGGTTTGATAGAATGAGTACCTCTCATCACTTTTTAGCTTTTGCAGGTTCAGATTTGCAGCTAGCAGTTCCTTTGCCTCGGTAATTGTTGCAGGAACACGACTTATCCAGAAAGACGTCCCTATGTTCTGGATATTATTGTCTGTATAAAAGGAACTATCAGCGACATAGTAAACTTTGCTTTCAGGTCTTAAAACTGATTTGAGAGACGTTATTGCTTCCAGAATTGTGTTTTTGTCTGAAGCATTTCCTGAATGTGTATTCATGAAAAGAGGTATCCCATGTTGATTAACAATCAAGCTCAACACAAATTGTTTGAGATCCCATCGTCCGTTTTTAGGAATTCCAAAAGTAATATCAATAGACTCAGTTTCTTCGTCGTCATAATCACCAAAAACGCTGACACTTGTAGTGTCAGCGTGTAAACAGTGGACAGGAATAGGTAGACGAGCCATAATGTGAAGAGCAATTTCCGTAAACAGTTTTGTAGGGCCATATTTTACGATTCTGTCAAGAGTCTCTCCGATAGCATATTGATTCAGGTCTTCTTTTATTATACCGTCTCCAAAGAGCCTTTCAGTAGAAACGTTTTTGAAAAAATCAGGAAACAGGTACAGACGTTGCCCTATAAAACCAAGGCCATTGAGTACCATGGCAAGGATGCAGACTGAGTGAGGAACATTATGATTCCGTTCTTTAGGAAGTTTCTCATCGATCAGTTTGTCAACTTCAAGTTCTCGGAAAACTCCAGCCATAAGACCGAGGTGACCTAAGAACCTTGTACGTTTTAAGGAGGATTCGACTCTTCTACTGCTGTTTTTCTCTGCCATGGGATTACCAAGAGAGAGATATAAAATTAATGATATTAATTTATAGGTTTACCTGCCGAAAGCAGGTAGTATTATTCAGCCCCCTTATTTTTGTTTTTGAGCTTTTCAAGTAAAGCAGATACTCTTTCTTTAGCTGCTTCCGTTTCCTGAACGTCTCTCTCAATGCTAACGTTCAGAATATCTCCTTCTTTGCTTTCCCGGGGCAGTAGAAAAAGAGGGACGTCAATTTTTATTGACTCGTCGTCCCTTAAAAGCAATACTGCGGTGCAGTCCTCTATTCTGTCGAGAGTAACCTTGAAGTTTTCCATCATTATCTCTCCAGTTCAGATATCAGATTCCCGCTGTTGTCATAAAGATATGCTGTATCTCCGTCATTGTTCCAGACAGGACTTTCCGATCCCCAGTATAATTTCGCCGATGTATCCGTGCCCATTCCTGTATATAGAGTTACGGCAGCCTGAGAGCTCAGTGTATAAGACGAAAAGGTATAGGTGTGTTTACTGCCTTCATCTTCGATTTTCCATCCTTCCAATAAAACAGGTGAGGCATCTCTATTTGTAATTTCTATCCATTCGTCCTTCAGGTTCAGGTCACTGACATAGACTGCATGATCTGCAGAGCTAGAAATTGTCCCTGTTCCGGGCTCACCAGCCTCTTCGGACTTAACTTCTTCTGATTCTGTTTCTCTGGTTATTATTGGAATTGAAGGGCTGTCAGCCCCATTTTCTGAAGTTCCTGTTCCTGTGACCACTTTTTCAGACCCGGTTTTCTGAGTAATTACTGTACAGGTTGACCCGTCTGTTGTAACTGCAATTGTGCCGTCAAGGTCTGTCCTGTAGACCCTGGAAGCTTTCTGCAGCCTTTCAAGGACTTCTTCATGGGGGTGTCCGTAGTCATTGCCTGCCCCGACTTCGATTATGCTGATTCCCGGGCTTACGGAAGAAATAAAGGCCTCTCCACTTCCTGACCGGCTGGCATGGTGTCCTGCTTTAAGAATATCAGAATCAAGGTCGTAGCCTCCACCCATGAGTTTCTCTTCGGTCTCAAGCCCTGCGTCGCCCATAAGCAGGAATGAAGTTTCTCCGTAGCTTACTTTGAGCACAATTGAGTTTTCATTCAGGTCATCGGAGTATTCCTGCCCAGGGTTCAATATTTCAACATCCACGGCAGGGTCAAACTCGATCTCTTTACCTTCCTCTGCTACTTCAAAGGGAATATCCTTTTCATCAATGGTGGTCAGCATGTTCTCGTAAGTTTTTGAGGTATGCGGAAAGCCGCTGTCAACAAAATGCTTAACCTGGAAACTGTTAAGCACTTCATTCATGCCTCCTATATGGTCAGAATGGGGATGAGTTGCAACAACATAATCAATGCCTGAGATGCCCTGATCCTGAAGGTATGCCGTAACAACCTTTCCTTTATCCCTTTCTCCTGCATCTACAAGCATAGTCTTTCCATTGTATTCCAGAAGGATGGAATCTCCCTGACCGACGTCAATAAAATGAACTGTCAGGTTCCCTATTCCCGGATTTTCCCTGGTAACGGGACCATTATCTGTCAGATTGTTTTCTTCAGGTCCGCTGTCCTGATTTGATTCTTCCTGATTTGATTCTGTTTCTTCAGCGTGAACCTGAGTATCTGCCAGATTTTCCTCTCCTGCTTGCTGTGCGCCCTGCAGGGGCTCTTCAGCAGCCTGATCGTCTTTCAGTCCGGCATTTATTCCCACGATAACTATAATAACAAATATTATGCCAAAAATCCAGCGTAATAAACTATTCCCTGACTTCTTTCCTGATTTCGTCAATCCAATCACACCAGTTTTTTACCTACTTTTTTACCAAACAATATAAATAGATTTTATATTAAGCTGCCTTTTATATTTCATTTGAACCTTTTTATTTGCATAATATTATTTAAAAAATCGTCAGGTTATTTAAGAATAAAATGGTTTGATATTGCTGGTCTTGTATTGCTGAAGTGATATTATTGACAAGATGGATATTTCCTGATTAATGGAAAGGTTATTTCCCTTATTATTCTGTAAGTTTCACCAGGATATCACTGATATTTTGTTTTATTATTTTGAAACTGTTTTTCGGAGCCTATTGTTTCAATCCTATCTCCGTTTTAAGATTAAGGCCGTTTTATATATCATTGCATATATTCTACTATAACTAAGAAGAGACGAACGTGGGGGATTAGAAGGTTAACAAGTGTAGTTTCACCTGATGGCATTTCCGGTAACCCTTCAATGCTGACTACTCAGGGAGTTCCTGAATTCTGTTACATAACAATAATCGGGTTGATTTTATTCATGATATTCAAGGAAGTTCTATCACAGTCAAAATTCTGGAGAAAAGATCTGGAAAGTTCTTCGAATATGGTGATTTTACCACTGCTAATATCTTTCAGTGCAATTGTTGCCTATAAAATTGCTGAGATCCTGTAACCATATAGTCATTTCAGTTTTTTCTGCAGTATCATGCACCTTTATTCCTGTTTTAGTCCATTTTTCTCTACTATCAGAAAATTAGAAACTGAAGAATCACTGCCTGCACCAATGAATCTTAAATTATTTTCCTTCAGTAGATCTATTGTATTCCTGAACCCTGAAACTCCCAGGTCCAGGATATGATTATTAGCTATATTTAAAACATTAAACTGCGCTTCTTTAAGAAATTTAACGTTCTCCGGGGGTGCATTCAAAACAAAAGCTTTTTTGGCTTTCTTGCCTTCATCCGATAAAACTACTTCTAAATTTCCAAATAGTATATCTCTATTTTTAAATATCTCCATCATATTTCTAAAAGGGTGTACAGCTCCTTTTGTCTGTAAACAAATATCCCCCACCGCATATAGCTCCAGTAAACTCATGAAGATCACTCTAGATTTTATGAAAATTAATCCTGATCCAGCATAGATTTTCTCAATGCAAACAGACGATTAGCTCCGAACCCACTCCAAGTGTTTAAATTTATACATACTTTGAATAGTGTTAAGCCCGAATTCCAAGTGAAAGGTATACTTCCAAACCTACAATATCGTAGCACTCTCTTCAAAAAGTGGCAGTCAGTCTTTTTGATTAAAGTCATGGTTAACAACCACTAATCTGCGTTTCCCACTCTTGGTGAGTGGAATATCATTTACCTTAAAGTATTCTAAATCAAACCATTCGGAAAACTCTTCTTCCAGTGATGTAATAATTTTTTGTTCGATCTCATCAGAATATTTTTCATTCGGAACAACGTGTACTTCAAGTTTCCCAGGAACATTCTGGACACACTGGAATATCTTTACATAATCCCATAGAATTTCATCAATCGGGAGCGAACATTCAAAATAAGGCGTTTCTTGTTTGGTTATGAGACAACTCTGTTTTCTTCCATCAAGATGAAGAGCTGTTTTCCACCTTTTTCCATCATTCTTATTTCCATAATCGACGTCGCTAACTACTCCATAATCCTGAGTTCGATATCTGATCATTGGCATCGCAAAATCCCAAAGGCTTGTTCCCACCAGTTCATAATTACCATCTTCGTCCTGATAATTTTCTACGATGCCATATAAAGGATTAAAATGATAAACAATATTTTTATTAACATAACAACCATATCCCAGCAAAACCTGCTCTGTTGCCCCATAATGAAAGCATATAGGTGCTCTAAAAACTTTCTTGAATAATTCTATCTGTTCGAGTTTAACCTCTTCAGAAGCCAGAAATATACCCTTAACCCTTATTGTAATATTATGTTCTTTTAGATATAATGCTAAACGCTCTGCAGACGAAGGATAAGAATGTATAAACTCAGGGCTAAAATCTTTGATTTTCTCAACTATTTTCTCTAGCCATTTCTCATTCAAATGAGGAGGAGAAACCAGTAACCTTCGCCCTATTATTTGATAGGGAGGCATTTCTGGAGAAACAACTGAATTTGCTCCCATTCGGAGGATTTTTGATTTTCTGCTATATCCATAATAACTCCACATATGATCAATGAATGCTCTTTCTATCTGCAATTCTTCAAGGGTTCTCCATACTTTAATTACATCACCGGTAGACCCCCCACTGGCGGCACAATATAAAGTATGCTTGTTGATCCAGTCAGAAATGAAATCCTCAGGATGCTTTATTATTTCGTCCTTGGTAAGCAAAGGAAATTTTCTGAGGACTTCCAGAGCATTAACCGGTTCCACCTCATTAGCACTGATTGGAACACAGTCTCGATAGTAAGGAACGTTCAGAAGAGCATTTCTTAAAACTTTTGCAAGCAGTTCTCTTTGAGTATTTTCTACAAAAGAGCTTTTTTCATCAAATACTTCTGGATTTTGCATTAATTCAATAATCTTGAAGTAGCCCTTACTCATAACAAGTGACTGAGGAGCCGTTTCATAAAGTATATAGTAAAGGTCTTTAAGTTTTTTTCTTATAGGAGAAGGAAGGTTTTCAAAAAGATTGCAATTTGCCATATCTACTATATCCCCCATTATCAGAAAACCCCATAAATACTCAAAAAAATAGGACTTAAATTAGTTTTACAGGTCCCCCAGACATAACATGTTCTGCAGCTTTCAATGTTGAAACTGTTGTCAGAACATTCTCTTCAAAACTATACTTTGAAGGTCCCTGCTTCACCATCTTAAAAAAATTCTCAAGCTCATTTTTATGTCCTTTTTCAGTAATCAACCTTTTATTAATCTGTGTACATTTCCCATCTTTCACGAGTTTAAGTTGTTTGAAATCTGTAATTGCTCCAACCATTCCATCTGCAAAGAATTCAGCATGTTCTTTCGATACCGAACTGTCTCCATGAGTTGTATATATCAAGGTTCCGATTGAGCCGTCCTCAAACGCAATTGTTATTGAAACGTTTTCGTTGTCTTCTGGAGTCTTGACTTGTGACTCTATTTTCCTGGCATACACCTCAACTGGAGAAGAACCTATGATAAACTGCATAAAATCAATGAAGTGGCAGCATTCCGTAATAATTCGGCTTCCGCCTTCTGACTCATCATATACCCAGTGATCTTTTGGTATGGATTCGGCATTTACACGATAGTAGGCCACCATGGATTGAGAACGATTTTTAAAGAAATCTTTTAATTTTACCCCGAGTTCAGAATAGCGTCTGTTGAAACCAACCATAATAAACCCTCCGTTCTCTTTTTTAGCTTCTATGATTGCGTTTAATTCTTCTTCGTTCAGGGCAAGAGGTTTTTCCACAAGCACATTTTTCTTGTTTTTAAGAGCTTCAATTACAAGAGAAGCATGCAGGCTGTTTCTGGTCACAATGCTAACACAGTTTATTTCAGGATCTGATAAAATCTTATGATAATCAGAAGTGCAGTATTCGAAACCGTATTTTTTGGCAACGGATTCACAGCTAAGCCCACTTGCAGCCGAGAGACCTTTCAATTTAACGCCTTTTATTTTTGAAAGGTTTGGGAGAAGGATGCTTGTTGCAAAGATCCCTGCACCTATAACTCCCAAAACCGGTGAGAAGCTTTCGCTTATTGCAGATACCGGCCCGGGACTTTTCAGGATAACCTTATCTTCTATTCTTTTATCTGTATCGTACTTGAGGACGAGTCCAAGGTAGGGTTTTCTCTCTTTTATGATGTTATAAGCTTCTGGAGCCTGCTCTATTTCATACTCATGTGTGATTATTGGTTCCATTGAGATTTTCTTCATAGAGATGAGATCAAGAAAAGCTTGCATATTCCTGTTTTCGGTCCAGCGGACGTATGGTGCTGGGTAGTCCTGGCCGTATTCCTCGTAGTTTCGGTCATATCGGCCCGGACCGTATGACCTTGAAATCCGCATTTCGAGTTCTTTATTATAATATTCTTCTCTAGGAATGTCCATTCCAACAAGACCCACAATCACCACTTTTCCGCGTTCACGAGTAATTTTTCCGGCAAAGTCTACGGGATCGTTTGATCTGGTAGCCGCTGTTATTATTGTAGAATCTGCGCCAATTCCACGAGAAAATTGCTTTATTCTCTCTTCAAGGTTAGGGGAATTTCTCGAGTAAGAAAGATCAGCTCCAAGTTCACGTGCGAGATTTACTTTGGATTCATCGAGATCAACCCCAAAAACTCTGCACCCGGAAGCTTTGAGGATTTGTAAGGTAATAAGACCGATAAGACCAAGACCGATCACAACAATGTTTTCTCCGATTTTTACATCAGCGTTGCGAACACCCTGCATGGCAATCGAACCAACGGTTGTGAAACAGGCATTTTTAAAATCAACATTTTCAGGGACTTTTGCACAGAGATTTCTCGGAACAAAGACAACATCTGCATGGTTTGCATAGCCTGCACCCGCACAGGCAACTCTATCTCCTGGTTTTATATCTTTAATATCTTCGCTTACAGAAATTACAGTGCCTGCAGAGCTGTACCCGAGGGGCTCTCTTTTCTCAAGCCTTCCCATAGCCTGCTGGAAAGCTGATATCGGCCCGTCTTGCTTTGCTTTATTGATCACTTTCATTGCAAGGTCCGGACGTGCACGGGCTTTTCCAATCAGAGATTTGTCTGCAAGATCCACAACTCCAGATTCTGTGCCTGCACTGATTACGGAATAATGGTTCCTTACAAGTACACCGCTGCCTTTTATTGTAGGGATGGGGACTTCTTCAACTGTCAAATCCCCATCTTTCAGATTAAGGACAACCTGTTTCATTAATGAATCTCCAAGTAATTTGTGAAGTTAGCTTTGATTTTTAGATCCTCTTGATATCGAATAACTCAAACAATCCAGTACTTCCGAGGTCATGAAGAGGTCAGGAAAATTATTATCCGGTTCTATAGTACTTGACTCAATTCCCAAGATACCCGAAAGCAGGTTGAACATTTCTGGATTCACTGAATTTGAAAACCTGCGTCTGGAAAATTGTCTGTACATACCATATCCAAATCTGAAGAGCCTGTGGCTGAGAGGGTAATTTCCTATGTTTGCGGTATTAAATGTTGTAAAAATAGAAGCAGGAAAACTTATCATCGAAGCGTTTTCCCAGCGGTTTACAATGTCTTTGACATTTAATCCAAGTACATTCAGAGCTTTTTCTGCATTTTCCGAATAAGTGGAATTCCATTTTGTCCCATAAATGAAGCAGGGGATAGAAAAAGCATAGGCTCCGCTTAAATAGTAGGCAAACATAAGACCACTTCTGGACCAGTCAAATTTACCATCAGGAAATTGAACAGATGCAAGCCATTTAATCCCCTTTTCGAATTCATGGTCAAGCCAGCCATTATCAAGGGAATCTATAATCTTTAGCAGATAATACAGGGTTACACCCTGGTAATGGATGCAGGGAATGTTCAGGCAGTACTGGTAGTTGCCTTTTTTTTCATTCGTATAAGGGAATGCCCCATCGGAAAACTGGCACTTGCAGATGTGCTCTGCTGCGGTCTTTGCAGCATCAAGACATTCTGAGTCAGAAAACATTTTTCCGAACTTTGCAAGAAACGCCCCACATGTGGCATCCACATTGAGGTGGTCTCCTGTATAAACGGAAGATTTTTTAAAATAGCCTGGAGATATCTGGTTTTCCAGCACAAAGTCTCTTGCCTGGAAGGCCGCCATTTTTAGGCGTTCATTTTTCAGGAGCAGGTAGCCGTCAACAAGGGCCTCACCGACAATAGAGGTAATAAGAGCAGAAGGGTGATTATAATTGACGTGCACTTCATTCCAGGAGCCGTCAGAATTCTGTTTATCCAGCAGCCAGTTCAAGAGTTTTTCGATATGATCGGTATACTCACTTCCTCTCAATCCATTAATCCTGATAAGAGTTTTTACACATTCGGCGTTGACTCTATTTCTAATGATTCCGTAGACAGGATCAACTGTATAAGCAAGGTTTCCTTCAACTTTCTGATTCGGAAGGATGCCTTTTTGAATAGTCTCTGAGATCAATGAATACATCCGGTTATTGAGATCGCGCATAATTTATACCGTCGCTCATAATAGGATTTGGCTTCTCAAATTCAATGCATTCAAGTACTGATTTAAGGTCGGATGCGATCTGCTTCCGGCTGTAATATTTTTCAACAAAATCCCTGCCTTTTTTTCCCATCTCGATCTGTTTCTCGGGATTATTCAAAAGGTACAGTATAATATCTGCAATTGCATCAGGGGAATTCTCTGCAATCATTCCACAGCCTGAACGCTCTGCAAGTTTCCTTATTTCTCCCTCTCCACATCCCACAAATGGAATCCCACATGCCATATATTCATAAGCTTTGGTAGGCACAGCATATTCAAGTGTCTTTAGCTTCTTCAGGGGAGCCACGCCCATCAGAGATTCAGAATACATTTTAGGGATTTTTTCCCTTGAAATCAGGCCCGGAAATTCAACGAAATCCATGAGATTGTTATCCCGAGCTACTTTTTCCAGATCCCTTTTGATATCACCATCACCAACTATCAAGAATTTCAGATCAAAATGCTCATTGACCTTTTTCATTGCCAGGATCACGTCTTCAAGGTCTTGAGCATGTCCGATATTTCCTGCATAGATAATCTGATTCTTTTTTGGGGTTTCCATGGGATAGAATAAGTCGATGTCCACACCGTTGGGCGTTATCCTTAACTTATTCTTATCAATATTTTTGTAGGTCTTAACAATATCCTGACCAAGCTCTTCAGTAGTAACGCAAATCAAAGCTGGCACTCGAATAACAGAACTGTTCATATACCCTGCTCATCTTTTCAAATAAGCTTCCTTTTTTCAAAAAACCAAGGCTTATGGATGCATTTATCCAGAGATCTCTAACGTCCATGACCCACTTTTTCTTAAATATCAACTTAGCCGGAATTCCACCAATCCCTGTAAAAATTGGAGGTGCAGAAGTAATAATTACATCAAATTTACGGAAATTAAAAAATATCCAAATAACAGCGTGCAGAGGAAATGAAAGGTAATAAGCCATTCTGCCCACAAAACCCGGATCCTGGCTTTTTGGTTGCCACGCTAGCAAGTTTATAATATTTACATCATTCATCTTTCTGGACTCAAAAACACTCCACTTCCTTTTAAAAGAGCTAGGAGGAAAACTGGGATGTGGAGCAAGGACAGTAACATATTCGCCCATTTTTTGAAGATGACTGCACATATCAAAAATACGTGACGCATTGCCAGATTTTTCAGGTGGGAAGTGCTGTGATATAACTAAAATTTTCATAACTTGACCCCTGAATTAGCTCTCACAAAAGTATCCAATGGAGTGTATCCAAAAGAATTGATTATGCTCATAATAATCGATTACTTCCAAAATATTTGTATTGAATGATCTTTAACTGGTCTAAATTCGAGCTTGATAGAAGTTTTAGGTGATTTTTGCTATTCCGGAAAATGTTAAGAAGTTTTGTACTATCATAAATGTAGATATTAATATAAAATCGATCAAGAAAATATGTTTAGTAGCTATTTTACGTTACAATAGATATTTTCTAAATACATGAATTTTTAATTCTGATGTTTTAGCTAAAACACAAAAAAGATATTAAATGACCCTCACTTTAACGTAATATCTTTCACCCATTAGTTTACAATAAATATTATTTCAAATGTATAGTTTACAATAAATATTATTTCAAATGTATAGCTTACATTAAATAAGCATTTGTTTACTTCACTTTAGAAATTCTAAGGAATCAATAGAATAAGATTTGTCACTTGTATGCAAAATCAAAGTTGGGCTGAACCACTCTACTGCAAACAGCAGATGTTTCCGATCACCAGAATTCTTGAAATCTCTTATGTTATTTTCATTTTGAAGGGATCTTCAGGATAGTTTTTAGACATGGAAATTATCCAAAACTTCATAACAGCATCTCTTAACATTCAAATTCCGAATGATCAACCAAGTTTCCTATTATGAAAATGGTTCTGAAATTTTATTAATTTGAAGATCAAAATTGGTTTCAGGATAAACGCGTGAAATAAATTAATTAGCAGAAAATGGATATATTATTTGGAGAGCTGGCATGAAAATAACCAAATATTTAATGTTGTTTTCTATTGTTATTGTGTTGGCTATGTTGGGTTTGATTGTGCCTGCGGAAGCAAATACATATCCATCAAATGGAACCATTTATTGGAAAGGGTAGGAATGGGATAATCTCTGGGATAATACAGGAAACAATACCTGGGTAGATGATCAAGACAGACTTCACTTAACGGTTAAAAATTATGGGGATATGTGGTCCGAAACAACTGTTAGTACGAAAAATAAATATCTTTATGGTACTTTCACATGGTCCTTAGATTCACCTGTTTACACGTTTGATAAAAACAGTGTGGTTGGACTTTTTACATATGCCGATAATGATCACGAACTTGATATTGAAATCTCAAGATGGCAGGAGGATATAAATTCTCAACTCTGGTACACTGTACAGCCCGGGTTAATTAAAGGGAACAAATACAGTTACTCGATTCCATCCAGTACTAATGGCACAAACACAAAATACAGGATTAAATGGAAACCTAATTATGTTAGATTCACAGCCTGGAAGGCAGACGGAAAAGTTATAGCATCCCAAACTTATACAAATATTTCTAGAATTCCTGCAGTACCCCAATATGCCGTGATGAATTTGTGGTTACTGGATTCACCTTCCGACGGACAAAATATTGAGCTCATAATCAGTGACTTCACATATACAAATACAACATTGGATATACAAATAGCACGTAATAAGAGAAACAGTGGTTTAGCTTTTTTATATTCTCCATATCTTCTAAGTAATGGTACATGGATTGAGTAATTTGCTTCTCACAGGTATAGTGCATGGCGTCAGGTGTTGATGACGCTAGCTTGAAAAATATGTAGAGAAAAGTATCTCTTAAGTTTATTTACAAAAAATGCTTCCACAGTAGTTCCGAATATCCTTAGTTCCGAGACCTGTTTTTTACAATTGAAGGTATAATCAAAAAAGTATTGAAGACTATGAAGTCGTTTGCTATGACTCCAAAAAACGACTCCATGTCTGATGTAGACACAGCCAGTTTACTGGCTTTGTCTTCTGAATTCTTTAGCATCGTTGATATAATAACTTTACCCGATGGAGCAAACTACAGCTATCAAGAGTTTCTTAACGTTTTACTTCATGCGGCAACATCTTCTACTGATTCTCTTGAATCTGCAAGTAATGATCTCAAATCAAAAGTTCCAAACACAAGAATACCTTCAGCTGATACTATTTTCAATTACATAAAATCCAATTCTATTGAATATATCCTCTCTTCTTTCCGAAAAATAAATAATGAAATTTTTAGGATGATGAAGCTTAAAAACAATGTTCATGACATCGCTATTGACTTTCATGACGTTGAATATTATGGATGCAGAGACACTCTCTGTATAAGGGGAATCAAACCAAAGAATGGAACTTCATGGGGATATTCTTTCTGCACCTTAGATGTAATTGGGAATTCTAAGCTAACACTTGATGTTATTGACATCAACGGATTAAGCAAAGATTATTCAATTCTTATGGAATCATTGTTTGAAAGGATTGAAAAAATGGGAGTAAAAGTGGGAACAGTATACATGGATAGAGAATTTTTTAACAGAAAAGTTATCTCAAAGATGGAGAAATACAAAGTCGATTTCGTAATTGCAGCTAAATCAAACAAAAGAATTAAGGAGATGCTTGAAAGGCATAGAAAAGAAAATGGAGATACTTCTACGGTTTTTGAATATAAGTTTCAAGGAGAAGAACAAACTTTTAACATTGTAGCAGTGTGGGATAAAGAAAAAAAAATACAGTATATTTGCAACAAATAAAAAAGTGAGTTCAATAGACACATTTGTAAAGCAAATACCTGAAGAATACAGGAAGAGATGGAATATAGAAACAGGGTATAGAGTAAAAAAGGATTTTAAGATACGAACATGTTCTAAATCACCTGTTGCAAGGACACTATTTTTTGTAGTTCAATGTATCATGTATAATATTTTGAATGTATTAAAGTCAGTTCTTGACATTACAGCATACCAAATGAAATCAGTAATAAATCAAGACATTATTAAGGCAGTAAAAGAAGGAGTTAATTCATTATCCAATATTACAGTCAGGTCATTTCTTGAGTGCTTAACCAGATATAATAAAGAAAGAAGGCGAGCGCTTCGCGCTCGATTAAGAGATTTATAAATTTTTAAATATAACCAAAAAAAAAATCATAAAATTAGTTAGTGGAAACTATGCACAAATTTTACTTCAGGACTTTAAAATACTGAAGTTTTTAGAACATTATATAAAAAATGAAATCAGAATCGATGAGATGAAAACATTTTTCATGAACTATTAAGGAAAAATTGTAAACGAATGAAAGTTGTCATTCGGAACTATAACAAATCGGAACTACTGTTCCAACACGTAAGTTCTAATAAATTCAATGAAAAATCAAGAGATCTCACACTCAGAGAAAAGAAATAGGCTCTAATTTTTAAGTTTTTTCAGGGAAATTCTAAATCTATTTCATACATTTCCGGATGCTGCATTCCGCAGGCAGGTTTCCCAGTCTTCCGGGTGCTCCATATTGTCCAGCTGCCATTCAAATTCACGCCTTGCAAGTTTGATAATTGTACGTGCTCTCTTCAGTGGGACCAATTCCTTACCGATATCACCTATGTCAACCACGTCCAGGCAGCTTACAATATCAATCGTAAAACCTTCCAGGCTCTCAGGTGGTATTGGTTCGCCTCTTGCATGTATTTCCGCGCATTTAGCGAGATACTCTGCAATTACCTTGATCAGTTTTGCGTCCTGCATGATTCTAATCCCCTGCACAGTATGTAGATAATTCAGTTCGTCAGATTGGACGATCTATTTAAAATAGCCACAACAATGACCATACGTCAGTTAAAATGCAGACATATTTTCCTGAATTCAGCCCCAGTAAAATGCAGATGCATTTCTGAATTCAGCTCAGGTCATCTTTCAATTCTCATTTTTCAAGGACAGTGCCTGTGACGTTATTTAAATATGGTTTTTTATGAGGTTTAAAGTTTTCTAAATCATTTTCGATAAAACAGTATTTAGAAGTTGAACTGGCAGTCTACCTCCTTCAGAAAACATGTTTGCAGTCCTGTGCTGAACTGACTTTTATTCAGAAATTATTTTCTTTTTGCTCAGAAATTATTTTCTGTTTTTTATATAAATATTTATGTGAGCAGGGCTTCATATCTCCCATTTTCTCATAAATTTTCATAACCAGGCTAAATATAGAAGATTTTATATATGAACAGATATTTTTTTGAAGTGATTTTATTGAAGAGACATTTAAGGCAATGAATGACGATTAACTTCAATTCTCATTCTTGCTTCATGTTTCTGGTATATTTTTAAGATATCAGGCCTACATCCTTACCGGAAATTCAGTAATTTGACGGAGACTGAAATAGTAAGGAAGAGATGCATTCCACATGGAGTGCTTTATCAGATGAAGGTCCTGACTGAACCCGAATTCCCTGAATTTAATACTATATCGCTATAATCGTGACTCTCTGAAAAGAGAAGATGCGAGAACATCTAATCGAAAACGAGGCAATACCATTGACGAAAGTTGTAGAGATCTCTCCAACCACGAGACATGAAGGGCACTCCAAGCTTACTCTGAAGGTGAACGATCAGGGTATAGTCGAGCGAGGAGACTGGCTCTCTATCACCCCTGTCAGGGGTGTTGAGAAGCTCGCCATAGGCAAGACGATGGAACAGGTCCCGAAGATTGCCTCTCGGGTCTGCGGAATCTGTCCCGTCGCCCACTGCCTGGCGAGCATCGAGGCAATGGAGGCGTCTATCGGCTGCGAGATCCCCAAGGATGCAAAGCATCTGAGGGTAATTCTTCATGCCGCAAACCGCCTGCACAGCATCGCCCTGCACAACATCCTGATACTCCCTGACTTTTATATCCCCGGGACGGAGACGAAGATCAACCCGTTCTCCAAGGAGGAGCCTTTCAGGAGCGTTGCGACAAGAATCTTCCGCATCCGTGAAATCGCACAGACCATTGCAGCTATCGTAGGCGGTGAGGCAATCCACCCCTCTAACCCCAGAATCGGAGGGATGTACCAGAACGTGAGTCCGCGGGCAAAGCAGAAGATGGCTGACTTGGCAAAAGAAGGCCTTGTTCTTGTCCACGAGCAGATGGAATTTATGCTTGATATTATCAGGGACATGCAGAACCGTGAGTACGTCACCGTGGGGGGCCAGAATATCCCGATTCCAAAGACGCTCGGGTATCACAACCAGGGTGTTATGGCCACGTCTCCTATGTATGGCTCATCCAGCCTTGATGAAAACCCCACATGGGATGTCACCAGGTGGAAAGAGACCCGGCCATGGGAATGGTATATGGGTGAGGTGACAATCGATCTCGAGGACCCGAACTATCCGATAGGCGGCACAACAAAAGCCGGAACCAGAGCAAACCCCCAGATGGAGGCGTGCAACAGTGTTCCGACTTACGACGGTCAGCCGGTTGAGGTCGGTCCGAGGGCAAGGCTAGCTACCTTCAAGAACTTTAACGAGAAGGGCACATTCGCCCAGCACATTGCCAGACAGATGGAATACCCGGACTGCTTCTATACAATCCTTAAGTGCCTTGATGACCTGGACACCTCGGGTAAGGTTCTTGCCGACCACATCCCCCAGGGAGACGGATCTATGGGCTGGGCAGCTAACGAAGCTCCACGTGGGACTGATATCCACCTTGCAAAGGTGAAGGACGGGCGTGTGCTCTGGTATGAAATGCTTGTACCTACCACATGGAATTTCCCAACCTGCAGCCGCGGTCTTAAGGGTGCTCCCTGGCAGATCGCAGAGATGGTTGTCCGTGCCTATGACCCGTGTGTATCATGTGCAACCCACATGATTGTGGTAGACGAGAAGAACAGGATAGTAGCTCAGAGGATCATCCAGTGAAGGAAATGGATAAGCTGTACTCCGAGATCGTGGTGGCAGGCTGTGGCAATCCTCTTTATGCGGACGACGGGTTTGGACCTGCAGTAGTGGAGAGGCTCAAGGGCATGGAGCTCCCGAAGAATGTCACGGTTGTTGATGCCGGACTCGGTGGGCCGCATTTCGTCTTTACTCTCCTTAACCCCGAGTCCACAAAAGCCCTTATCATCGTTGACATAGCGGACTTCGGGGGAGAGCCAGGTGAGCTCAGGTGGCTTACTGTTGACGAACTCCCGGAAGGCAGTTATCTGGATGCACACTCCTGGGACCTGACCGAGCCTCTCCAGTGCATTAAGGACGATATCCTTATCCGGGTCCTTGTGTGCCAGAAAAAATACGTTTCTGCCCCCGAGATGGACATCGGGATTACAGATGAGGTACAGAGAGCCATTCCCGGAGCTGTATCCGAGATAATAAAGGAAATCAGGATGAACTATGGAAATGCTTAACTCCATCAAGAAGACCGTTGGCGGGGAAGGCAAGCCCACCCAGGTTGCGACGGAGAAGAAGATGGAAGCTACAATGGAGGCAAAACCAGTGGCAAACAAGATCAAGCTCGGGCATGTGCACTTGAGCGGCTGTACAGGCTGCCTCGTGTCCACTGCCGATAACAACTTGGGATTCATCAAGATACTGGACAACTACGCCGACCTCGTCTACAGCCTCACGCTTGCAGACGTCCGGCATGTTCCTGAGATGGACGTGGCGCTCGTCGAGGGATCGGTCTGCATTCAGGACCATGAATCTGTGGAAGAGATCAGGGAAACGCGAGAGAAAGCAAAGATTGTGGTAGCCCTCGGTTCCTGCGCATGCTATGGGAACATAACAAGGTTCAGCCGCGGTGGGCAGCATAACCAGCCCCAGCACGAGTCTTTTCTCCCTATCGGGGACCTCATAGACGTGGATGTCTACATCCCGGGATGTCCCCCGAGTCCGGAGCTCATAAGGAACGTTGCTGTAATGGCATACCTGCTCCTTGAAGGCGATGAGGACCAGAAGGCTCTAGCTGGCAAGTACCTGAAGCCCCTTATGGATCTTGCAAAGCGCGGTACCAGTGCTTGTTTCTGCGACCTTATGGACGACGTGATCAACCAGGGGCTCTGCATTGGCTGCGGCACCTGTGCTGCATCCTGCCCGGTGCGTGCAATCACGATTGAGTTAGGGAAGCCGCAGGGCCAGAGTGACCTCTGCATCAAGTGCGGCTCCTGTTATGGTGCCTGCCCGAGGTCGTTCTTCAACTTTGAAGTGATTGATGAATTCGAGGCCATTAGCGATATGATCGCTGAAGCACTTAAGTGAGGTGAGATAGATGATTGAAGATCCATATCTCGGCAAATATACGGCCTGCGTCTCGGCACGGAGCACGGACAGGGAGATTCTTAAGAAGTCACAGGACGGCGGTATTGCCACAACCCTTATGGTCTACGCCCTTGAGCAGGGGATAATAGACGGGGCAATTGTGACAGGCAAAGGAGACCGACCATGGGAGCCGAAACCGTTCGTTGCTATGAGCCGAGAGGACATCCTCAAGGCACGGGGAACAATTTACAATATCAGCCCCCAGATCTCCTGGCTTAAGGAAGCAACCAGGTCCTACGGACTCGACAGGGTAGGTGTTACAGGTGTTTGCTGTCAGATGCAGGCTGTCAGGAAGGCTCAACTCTATCCCATGAATATGCGGGATGTCCCGGAGAAGATCGGCCTCGCAATAGGTCTCTTCTGTATGGAGAATTTCTCATACAAGTCAATGCAGACCATTGTAGAGGACCATGCGGCTCAGAGCCTCGGCTCTGTAAAGAAAATGGAGATCACGAAGGGCAAGTTCTGGGTATACACCGACCGTGGAAATGTTGCCACCGTGCCCCTCAAGGACACACACAAATATGAGCAGCCAGGATGCCATGTCTGCCTCGATTATGTATCCAATCTCGGCGACATCTCGACAGGTTCAGTCGGGAGCCCGGAAGGCTGGTCTACGGTCTTTATCCGCACCAGAAAGGGTAATGAAGTCTGGTCTAGAGCAGTCGATGAGGGATTGTTCGAGACGAAGCCCATCGAGGATGTCAAGCCAGGTCTCGATCTCCTCAGGAAGCTTGCGAAGGAAAAGATCGACAAGAACCGCAAGACCCTCGAGGAGCGCAGGAATTTCGGCGTTAATAAGGCGTTAAGGGATCCTTACGCCTAAACTCTTTTTTTACTGTTGAAATTATTCGGTGTTACCTACAGCGAATATGGGGGTGGATTCACCCTTTTGCATTCTGTGGAACATGAGAAGCGGGCTTTTTATATTTGCGAGGCAAGCCGTTCCGAAGGACACAAGATTAAAATTGCCTGTGCCCCTATCATGCTTTTGCGGAAGGAGAAAGCGACAATTCTCAATGTTTCCTTTCTCAATCCGTTTCCTGGATTTCCTTATGGCTAGCAAAGATCTTTTGCGTAAAGTCAAAAAAGTAGCAAAAGTGCCAGGTAATAATTGATGTTAATTAAATTGACAAATATCGATAATTATTCGTATTGAAATTTCACCTGGCCTTCCATTGGAAATCCACAGATAGCTTCATCTATTTCTTTCTGAATTTTCAGTGATGAGGCAGTTGCATTTAGCATCTTTTTAATGTGGTCATGTCAATATATCCCAGTTTGCAACTATTACGTGCAACAGGCCAATTTTTTACTATTTGATGACCCTGTAAAAAGGTCATTGTCTCCTGCAATAATGACCATATCGTTAAGCCTGGCTGGCCGCCTGTTCAAGATTCTCCGATTTCAAAAGCTGTTCAAACCTCTCTGGACTGAACCCGATGACCACAACATCGCCGATCCTGACGAACGGGAAGCCTGTATCGCAGGTGCCATTCACCATCTCGGCAGCTATCCTGTCCTGCTCTCTTTCGCTGGCGAGATCAAAATCTACAAAATCGAATGGTATGCCTCTTTTTCGGAAAAATTCCTTTGTTTTCCGGCATACCGGGCAGGTGCTTATGATGTAGATTGATATTTTTACCATAATGCTCTCCTGATTTTATCGTTAATCCTGTTTCCTTCAACTTTTTCCATTTATTTCCTGGTATCTTTAATACTCGATGAGCACATTGATGTCCCCGCTCTTCTTGGATACGTTGACCAGCGTATCCTCTTCCATCCTCCTGAAATTCAGATCGGTCAGTGTGTTTCCGACTTTCACGTTGTTGAACTGCACATTGTCAAGCCACGAAGGCAGATGGGGTTTGTTGATGATCAGCCGATTATTCAGGGCGTCTGGAGCTATGCCCAGGCAGGCTGTGAGCATAAACGGTATGGTTCCAGAAGCCCACGCCTGCGGGCTACAGGCTACCGGGTATTTCACGGGAATGCCGTATTCCGAGCGTGCAAGCCCGGCGAAGCACTCAGGCAGACGGTAACCCTCGAAAGCCCTGGAAGCCTCGTACATGCCCGTGAACAATAAGGACATCTCATTGATGAAACCATATTTTCTCAAGCCCATGGTAATAATTGAATTGTCATGCGGCCAGACAGTGCCGTTGTGATACCCGAGTGGATTGTACCGGCGTTCTTTTGAGGACAGCGTTCGAATGCCCCATTCTGTGAACATGTCGTTTCTGAAGATTCTGTCGACCAGGTATTTTACGTATTTTTGATCGATGATTCCTGTCCACAGGCACTGCGCCGGGTTAGACGATATCACGTCACATACCCCTTCCGCATCCAGTGCCTGGGCGAAAAATTTCCTGTCTTTCATCCAGAAATGCCGGTTGAATCTCTCTTTCAGTTCTCCTGCCTCCTTTTCCAGCCTGGACGCATCACTTTTCCGGCCCAGCTGCCTGAGCAGCGGTGCAAGCCCTCTTTTTGCCATGTACACGTATCCCTGAACTTCGGCAACAGCGATCGGTTGTTTTGCCAGGGTTCCATCTGAACGGCTAATCGAGTCGGGTGAGTCCTTCCAGCCATGGTTGTAAATGCCCAGCGGGGATTTCACTGCATAATAGGTAAATCCATTTCCTTCCGTGTTGGCGTAGATATCGATCCATTTCAGTGCCTGGTCTACATTGCCTTCCAGCTGCTTGACCAGTTCGATATCCCCGGTCCAGTTCACGTATTCGATAAGGAGGATCAGGAACAGAGGAGTAGCGTCGACAGTGCCGTAATACGGTGTCTGTGGGATCAGGTTCAGATTAGCCAGCTCGCCCAACCTCAGTTCGTGAAGCATTTTACCGGGTTCCTGGTCCCTCCAGTCATCCAGTCTGTTGCTCTGGTATTTTGCGTTCACCAGCAGCGTGCTTTTTGCCAGCCCAGCCTCGAGAGGCAATATCTGGAGTGCCGAAATGATGCTGTCCCGCCCGAATAGTGCGTCGTACCACGGTACCCCTGCCGAGTGGAACTCATGTCCTTTAAGGCTCATGCGCATCATCTTCAGGTCAGCCAGCGAACGAGACAGGATGCTATTGAAAATATTGTTGCTGGTTGGTATGTAGTCGCAGCATTCAAGGGTTGCGACGTAGGACCTCATGATCTGGTTCATTCGTTGGTCGGGATTTTTTACTGGCCGCTCCGGTTCCTGCCCGGGCCTGATCTCCTTGACAGAGATTTCCACGTTTACAGTCTGTAAATCATGGGGGGCTATCTTCAGCTCGAAGGTGCATACTTTCTCTTTTACCCTCGTGGGCGATGGCTCAAATGTTATAATCGTGTTGCGACAAAGCTTATCCTCCCCTTCGTAGGAGAAGTAAAGACTTTTACCATCGTACCGGACTGGTAGCACTTTCGCAGCAGTCGGCGGGTATATTCCCCTGATAGTAAACATATCTGCAAAATCTGCATCAAACTCAAATGTCAGGTTTAAGGATACCGGGAACGTGTTGAAGTTTCGGATAGTATGGCTTTGCCGGATGCAGCCTGGTATGACCGTGGCAATGGTGCCGAGGAGCGTTTCTTTAGGGACTGTGGTGCCAGTGCAATCCTTCATTTCAGGATTGGTAACCATGAGAGTCGATCTGAACCCCTTCTCATCACTGGACAGAACCCGCGTTGGAGGCGTATCCATGAGTCGGATGAGAAAACCGCTCAAATACCTGCAATCGTGGTAATAGAGACCATACCCATAATTTTCTGTAACAGGTATCTCACCATGCTCCTGCGTTACGAACGTCAGCTCATTGTCCCGTATAACCATCTCATTGATAATGCTGGTAGACAGGGTGTGCTTCTTGTATATGTCCCACGCTTCGCGGATTCCCTCTCGGTCAGAAGTTCCCGGCATGCAAATTCCTCATAACCCAATCCCAATTTTATACAGTAGTTTTAGCCCACAGACGGTTCTTTTTATGAATTATCAGGAACATATTCCTCCCATAGCTCCTGATAAACTCAGAATGATTCGGACCCGCAGAATTAAACCGGTTATTGTTCAGCGCCTGACATCCTCCCCATTTTGCGACGCTTCTAACTGTTATAACCTGAATCAATGAATATTAGTTCCTGGTAAAAACTTATAAGATAATTATTATGAATATTAATTTATGAATCTTTATTTAAATACTCATAGCTTGCCTGATGAATTACTGGAGATTTAAACCACAAAATTGTATTCTGAAAAGTTAAAAATGCATTCGTGAGCATGCGGGCGTGGAGGGAAGTTTTAAGATAAATTAAAAAATAAATTTGGAAACTAAAAGCTATAAGAAAAACAATAACGATCTTTGGTGCAAAAAATGTCATATTAAAAAGAAACAACGGTTTATCAATTTTTTATTGAGTATGCAGAAATATCACGAGGATTCACTTTATTCTCAGCTTGATTTCTCAAGCTTTAATTTAGCAACAATCGGCTGCATGTTAAGATACATAGGAGAGAAATCTTTTTTCTTATTTTTCTCTGCAAGCTTGAATCCATATTTTTCATAGAAGCCGATTGATTCTTTTTTCGAATCTACAAGAATGTATCTGCATCCTACGCTGTCGCAAATTGATAAGGCTTTACCTATCCCGGCAAATAACAGGTATGTGCCTACTCCTCTTCTTTCAAATCTCGAGTCTACTGCCAATCTTGCAATTTTAATTCCCGGATATTTGCTGTACTTATAACGTTTGAGTCCGTCTGATACATATATTTCCTTAGTTCCTATTGTATCTGTTGCTAAAGTAATATATCCTGCGAGTTCACCTTTCCAGAAGCATAGACTCGTTTTACTGATCAAATCTTCCTGATCGTTAAAAGCATCTTCTTTCAAAAAATCACTTAATTCAGGACTTGCACAACTAAAAGAAGAAAAGTCATTGCTTTATTAAGAGGAAAGATAGTAAGTTCGGAATTTAGAATGATAGAAGACAAACTCAAAACCTATTTTTATCATATATCTCTTTAGCTTTTTTGAACATCTCTACCATTTCATCGGTCACTACAGGATTCTTTTCATTTTTCATGAATTCTTTTACATCCTCTCCTTCAAGGACAAGCCCGAACTCAATAGGTTTCGCCATAATAATTCCCTCTGTTTATGTGATTTAATAATCTGTGATTATACTTATATATCCCTATTGATAGATAACTCCTGTTCTGGCACCGTAAGGTGAAACAGCTGTACTGAAGTAACAGGTCTGCCAGTAACCGCCCGATATCTGCTCACTTCGCGAGCATGCGGGAGTGGAGGGAAGTTTAAGATAGTTATTTAAAAAAGATTTAATAACTCCTTCCGAGTTAGTAAGGCACTGCTGGGTCTTTACACCTCTCTCCCATTTTTCACCGTTGAAATCATTACCGTTATATCCGTGTATGACAGTCTAAACAAATGTTTTTACAATAAAAATTTAATTTCAAGACCCTCTCTAAGCTGGTTTACGATAACAATTTATTATTAATATGCTCAGAGTTATGAATAAATACGGAAAGATAGATTCCAATATAGATACAGTACTTGCATTCATAATAATAAAAATAGTATGGGTAAACCAGAAAGTATTACACCACGATTTGGCATAGACATTGTAAAACCATGAACTGTTATACATATTATACATATTATAAAAAAATAGCGGGATAAATAAAACAAAAAACAATTTTAAGTAACTCGATTTACTCATACAGTGTCTTTCTTTTCTTGTCATTCTACAGTATAAATATAAAATAAGTAATACAAATAATGCTACAATAACAATGTAAACAACCGGTATCCCATATAATGTTACAGTATGACTCGTTGTTACAGCATGACTCGTAACTTCTATTTCTCCTGCACCAGAGTCAATGACTGCACTTTCATTGTTCACGTTTCTTTATATGTTTTAAAAAGTTAAAAGATTTTTTGTTTTACCCAGCACCCTTAGACTTGATAAACCTTATTTTATCTCCAGTGGAGAAGTGAGATTTAAAAATCCGTAATCATCTGTCTCTGATCCCTCTCCCTCGGCCTTGAAACCCTTACACTTACAAGCCTTATTTTTGACTTCCAATAAACTCAGAAAATAGTTGCATGACTGTCCTCTTAATTACGAAGATATCGAAGTCCAGACCGGAATAGTCTTTGAGCGTGTATATGTGGAAAAATCATCGTAACAAAACTCTGATTGTTACAACTTTTACCTTTGTTCGATTCCTGCCTACTTTGAAAGCACTTAAGGAAATGAGACATGTCTTAAAACCGTCAGGTAGTCTGATAGCTATCTAATACGTCCACAGCAGTAATCATCTATTGCCTGATTGGAGGACCTGACCAATCCTAGAACACGCTCTCTTATTGGATACAGTATAAATCGGGAAAACATAAAAATCATCAAAGATGCGAACAGTCAGACTAAATATCCAGTACCGCATTATATGAGATAATGGGGATTATGATTATGGCAGCTAATGAGAAAGAAATGAGGATTAAGATAATCAAGGATGGACCGTATCGGGTTACGGGTGGAGTGCCGCTTTTAGAACAGGTAATTGTTACAGACGACGATGGCCACACGAGAGATTTAATTGATATAAAGGAATACCCCCGGCGGGAAGCCTATATCTTATGCCGCTGCGGCTCATCCGAAAACAAGCCCTTCTGTGATGGGGCACACCGTAAGGTCGGTTTTGACGGTAGCGAAACAGCCAGCAGAACGCCTTACCTGGAAAAGGCGGAAACTTTTGAAGGTCCTGATCTAAAACTCACTGATGTCTACGAGCTCTGCGATCATTCCCGTTTCTGCCAGCGTTCTGGAGGAATAAGGGATCTCATACAAAAATCAGACGACCCGGAAGCCCGACAAACCGCCATAGAGGAAGCCATGATCTGCCCGTCGGGGCGGCTGGTCCTGTGGGACAAAAAGACAGGCAAACCCTTTGAAAAAGAATTTGATCCGTCTATTATACTGGTTCACGACAAACAAAAAGGTTGTGAAGGCCCTCTCTGGGTTCGAGGCGGTGTCCCCATTGAATCTGCAGACGGCAGCATGTACGAACCCCGGAACAGAGTAACCCTCTGCCGCTGCGGAAAGTCAGAGAATAAGCCCTACTGTGACGGCAGCCACTGGATGAACAGCCAGCAGAAGCGTGAGTTCAGAAAGAAGTGGGGCCTGGAATGAGTGAGTTCGTTGATTCATAGAAATTCTTGATAATATTGTTCCGCAACACAATTTTTGCTCAGCAAGGGGATCTGTGAATAAAGTTATCGATTTGTGAATAAAGCTATCGATTTTACTTTTTTCTTTTATCCAGATGTCGCTCGATATCTACTCCCTTCGCGAGCATGCGAGCGTGGAGGAAAGTTTCAGATTAATTTAATTTACTCACATCGAGCTTGAAAACTCCATCGAAAACACATCTTAGTAAATAGCAGAAAAATTTAAGTTTCCGGTTAAATAAGGTTATACAGCATTAAGACTAACTGACATCTGTGGAATCAACGGCACACATCGAGAAGCGATTTATCGAACTCAAAAACATATGGTTTATAATTGCCTCGTTATGTTATGTCGCGGCAATTGGTTTTATTATCGCATATTTTGTCGGTGGATATTCTCCCTACATATCTATAGCTGTGATGTGGGGGTGTATAGGAAGTTTGGATATGATACTTGGTATACTTAGAAGGAAAAAAGAAAAATAACAGGTGTATTTCAATATCTAATCCCAGCAGTACACTTCTTGCAGAGAGGGAGTATATTTTATGCAGAACCTCAGTATATTGAAAAGAAATTTAAAAAGAAAATGAATAACAATTATAACAATTACTTCTTTTCAAGAAACTCTATGAACGAATCTAAATTCTGCTCTTTCATTTGAATACAAAAATCATTATTTTCGCCTATGTTTTTATACTGTTCGTACACGGCAGTTAGCTGGTTATACATTGTTAAGTTTACGGACTTATACCACTGCGCATAATCCTGAATTATGTTAACAGATATCGGGCACAATAACAATGTTAAACCAAATCCTGCTTCCGGGTCCGGAAAAATTACAAACGGGAAATTTCTACATGCTTCCGGCCTGTTATTGTATATTCTGCATTTCGAGTTTGTCAATAATGGGCACTGCCCGACGATTGCTTTATAACATCCTTCCAGCTCTGATTTTACTGCATTCGATTTTAAAATATTGGCACTTTCTTTATCTACATTTTTTAAGATTTTCTCATATTCTTTTCTGCGAAAATCAATAATATGATGTCTGCAGCAGCTCGCGTTGCATGATTCTGGACATTCATAATTTTTAAGTATGCTTTGAGTTTTTGAGATTAACCAGTCGTATTTTTCAAAACGTTGTCTCCTATCCATAGTATTCACCTATTTGAAAGAAAAAAGAGATGTTAAATACATGAAAGATATCAATTGCCCTATTTGATAAGAATTATAGCATACAGATAATTATAGCATACAGATAAAGACTTATTTACTCCGGCATTATTTCTCTTTTCCTGTTCTGGCTGCAATTCCTCAACTTTTTTGACATTTCTCAAATAGATACTATTCAAACAGTGATGTTCTATATACGCCTGTTTTATATACGCCTGATCTAACTCGTTGTCGATTTTCCCGATGACCTGGAGACGATATTTATTCATTTTTCCTGCGAGAACCCGGTACCTGCTCACTTTAAAGAATGCAGGTGTGGGAGAATTAAAACAAAAAAAGCTTAATGAAGAGAAAAAGAAATAACAGAAAAAGCTTAATGAAGAGAAAAAGAAATAACAGAAAAAGAAATAACAGAATATGAAATAACAGAAAAAGAAATAACAGAATATGAAATAACAGAAAAAGAAATAACAGAATATGAAATTAACAGAAAAAGAAATCTACGAGAAATTTTAGGTTCCTGATGATATTTACGAATTCAGGATATAATGATTAAAACTTAGCAAAGATTAAAATTTAGCGGAACTGGCTTATGATAAAAAAGAAAATGAATCTGCTAAAAAAACCACTTAACCCTTTAGTTATTATTTTTTGGGCTTTCATAGTTGTGGTTTTAGCTGTTGTTGGTCTGTTTTTTAAACGGAAAAAAGCAAAACGGTAGATTAAAGTTCATGGAGAGAAACTGGAAATTTTATGAAGCACTATTGATCATCGAGTAATTCAGGAGAAAGCGGGTAACCTGTTTATTTTTGCGGTTTTAAAGAATGAAAAGAGAAAAAGTCTATCAAATTTCCATGACCTGAATAAATTGGAATAACTTCATTCTAATTTAAGCTGAGCTTGATTAAGTGAGCTTGAACTGAGCTTTATATTTACTTTTTTAACATTTACTTCTTCCTATTTCTTTTCCACACATCAATTATTTATATAAAATAAAAATAATTTAATATTGTGCCTGGCAGAGCATGACATGATAGATTCTTCAGCAGGGTTCACCAAAATTCACCAGGATTTATGCCTCCATTCCCGCAATTCTATGGCAAGACCATCGGGATCTTTAATCTCGGCTCGAATGGATGTGCCCAGATCCACAGGTCCCCAGGTAATATAGACGCCGTGACCACGAAGGTAATTAATCGCTCCTTCCATTGATTCTACTTCCAGGGCAATCGCGCGGCAGCCCACAGTCATGGATGAAGGCATGTGAGCAAGGTTTTTCACATGCATTAATTCAATGACGGTATCGCCCAGCTGCAGATAGGCGGTCTCCTTCAGCGGCCCGGTATTCACTGGTTTCCGGGATAACAGACGAAACTCCAGTACATTCTGATAGAACGCCATCGATTTTTCGAAATTACCCGGTAAAATCTCCACATGGTCAATACGTTTAAACATTGCTTACTCCTCCCTCTGTTCTCCTGAGACTGGTGAGTGCCCTGGCAATGAGCATCGTCCAGAATCTTGCCCGAATTAAATTGTTGACATGTATATTAAAAAGTTACAGTAATATGTAATATTGAACCATTTAATATTGAACCTAATGTAATTATAATTTCATTGGGATGATATAATTTCATTAAGATGAAGTTCCAGCGTGAAAGTCCCTAGGAGCAAAAGAAAGGGTTTCTATGAGAATTGCAGTTGTGAAATGTCGGATTTCTCTATCTAAACATAAAAATTAATAATGATTATCAGGAATTACTTTAAAGCTGTTTATTTAATTAAATAAGAGAAGCCATATTAAATAAAACGGCTTTAGATACTTCAATACTGCTGAAAAGAATGCAGCATGATTTGAAAAGGGGGACCTTATGAAACATTTTATTACAAAGGAAACGCCTGTTACGGAAGAAGCTCTCAATGTCATCGCTTATTTGCCCACGAAAAGCCTTCCTGCGATAGTTGAAGATGAGTTCTTCGTTAAACTGAGCGACCGCGATATTATGCGTATAGCAGTTCTACTTGCACAAAAAAGCTATGATGAAGGAGGCTGCCCGATCGGTGGTGTAATTATCGATAACAGGACGCGCCTGATTGTTGGCAAAGGGCACAATACGCTTGTGCAGGATAATGACCCTTACAACCACGGCGAAACTTCAGCCATACGAGATGCTGGACGGCAGGATTTCGGTAACACTACGATTTTCACAACCCTCAGTCCCTGCGATGTTTGTGCCACACTGATATATATGCGCCAGTTTAACCGCGTGGTAATTGGCGATGTTACGAATGCTTCGGGCACTGAGCAGATGCTGCGCGAAAAGGGAGTAAAAGTGGATATCCTTGAAGACCCTGCGGGAATAGCATTGTATGCGAAATATAAAGCTGAAAAGCCTGATCTGGATCTGGAAGACTGGAAAGGGCTGGCTGCTGTTCGGAAGGCTCAACCCTGATAATGGAAATATTTAAGGAAGCCTGCAAGCTCTTAATTTCATGATAAAATAACTATACTGAATAAAAATTCTTTTTTGCTTACCCTGTAAATAGACGAATCGGAAATATTGTCCTTTTTAGTTTCTTTCAGATAAATGTTTATCCTGAAACCATTTTTATAAAGTTTCACTTCTATTATTGTCTACAATTTTATTGTGTCTGCAATAACGTCAATTCAAGATTTAATTTTATATTAATAAATATATTTAGACAATATTGATTAAATGATAATTCATTTAGCTTTTTAATATACAGAATAACGATTTATACACAAATGATTATTATATATGATGAAGATATAATTTTAATATTTTCGCTTTCTAATGCTGTCAATATTTTTATTATTCTTATCTATAAATGTCATGATTTACCAGGAGCTCTTTACCACAGTCTGAATTCAGAGTTTTATGTGGGCGAACAGATACTGAAAACAGTAGTTTTTGGTAGATAGTCCGTTAAAGTCAAGGGAATTTCCAGATTCATAATCAACGCTGGCATGAATTTAATGTGAAGAATAAAAGCACATTACATCCATGGTGATAGAATTAGGAAAAAATGGGAAATTCAGGGGGATTAAATGTATAAAATAACCAAAATGATAATTTTGTTAGTAGCAGGAATGTGTTTACTAACAGGCTTTGTTACGACTACAACAGCTTTGACCAATATTTTGGTAGAATCAGACCACGCATATGCAAATAATTTTGATTATATCTGGCCTGAGATAAGTCATCCTGAAGCAACTCAGATGCGTCTTCATTTTACGAAATTAGAGCTTGATTTTGATGACAAGCTAATCCTTTTAGATAAGGATGGAAACAAGCTTGTAACTTTTAAAGACTATAAAAATGAAGATTTCTGGACAGAGTGGTATACAGGAAATACAATCAAAGTCAAACTTGAAACTAATAGGTATGGTACTGCTTATGGGTTCAAAATAGATCAGGTAGAAACCAGAAATGATATGGCTCCGTCTGGTGATTTACCTGAATCATACCATTCTTACGCAAACAATTTTAATTATATCTGGCCTGAGATAAGCAGGCCTGAAGCAACTCAGATGCGTCTTCATTTTACGAAATTAGAGCTTGATTTTGATGACAAGTTAATCCTTTTAAATAAGGATGGAAACAAGCTTGTAACTTTTAAAGACTATAATAATGAAGATTTCTGGACAGAGTGGTATACAGGAAATACAATCAAAGTCAAACTTGAGACTAACAGATATGAAACCGCTTATGGATTCAAAATAGATCAGGTAGAAATCAGAACAAATCCGGAATCCATATCAATGGATATAAAAGAAACTCCTTCTTCAAGTTCGGCTCCGTTTGCATATATTACAAACGGCGGCAGTAACAATGTTTCGGTAATTGATACCGTAAATAATACTGTTATAGCTGTGGTGGATGTAGGGAGCGATCCTTTTGGAGTTGCAGTTGCACCTGATGGAACAAAGGTATATGTGGCAAACATGGGCAGTAACAATATTTCTGTAATCGATACGGCCACGAACAGCGTTACGGACACGATAGATGCAGGAATAAATCCGAGAGGAATTGCAGTTAGCCCGGATGGAACAAAAATATACGTGGTAAACTCTGCAAGCAATAATGTATCTGTTATTGATACAGTTACAAACAATGTTACAGCCAGCGTGACTGCCGGAGGAATTCCTTATGGAGTTGCAGTCAACCCGGATGGAAAAAAGGTATATGTGACAAATGGCGATATTGGCAATGAAAATAACACGGTTTCCGTAATTGACACGATTTCAAATAATGTTATAGCCACGGTGACTGCCGGAGGGATTCCTTACGGAGTTGCAGTCACACCGGATGGAACAAAGGTATATGTGGCAAACTGGGGCAGTGACAATGTTTCTATTATTGACACGACATCAAACAATATAACAGCCAGAGTGAACATAACAAAACCTGTTGGAATTACAGTAAGCCCGGATGGAAAAAAGGTATACGTGACGAATGTCAGCAATAATCTTTCTGTGATTGACACGGCAAATAATACTGTTACAGCTACGGTGAATGTAGGGAGCGATCCTTCTGGAGTTGCAGTCACGCCGGATGGAAAAAAGGTATATGTGGTAAACAGTGGCAGCAACAATGTATCTGTTATTGACACTGCTAGCAATATTGTCATAGCCACGGTGCCTACAGGAAATACTCCCAGAGCTTTCGGGCAGTTTATATCAGGGTCAGTAAGCAATTCTGCTGCACCCGCAGGGCCGGAATGTAAGGAAATTAAAGATTATTTGCCAGTATACACCAATGGCGTTAATCTTAACATAATAAATAAAGTTGGAAAAGATATCCTGGTGGTGTGGACAAAGGCAGATTCCAGAGAACCAGTTTTCAAAGTGAATATTCTTAATGAGCAAAATCGTACAGTTACAACTCCTACTGGAATTGTCGATGAATATATCCGAATATCATATCCTCAGGAGGTATGTTCATGGTACCGTGTAATCCAGGCAACTAATAGTGGACATACTCAATTGGAATCAGGCTATGATTATACTGTTACGTACTATTGGGGATCAAACGGAACAGGGCTTACACCAATTCCGGATAGTGAAGCTCCTGAGTGATATATCATTTATTGAGAGCTGGTATATCACTCATTGAGAGAGCTGGTTGAAAATATCATTTTTGAGTTTTAAAGGATAAAATCTAAAAATTCCCTTTTTTCAGGGGAATTTTTAAAATTAATTTTTTAGATTCGGTGTTTAATCTGGAGTTCCTCTTATTCTTTCCTTTTGCCTCAAGTTATAAACCGAGACTTCTGCCAGGTCATGTCGTCCCCGGAAATCATATTTCTGGTTACCTTTAACGAAACCGCGGATGAGGCCAGTCTCTGGAGAATACTCGATGAATGAATTTTCTCTCTGAACAGCTCCGATAATTTTGTTTTCGTCGGAAGCGGAAGTCAGATTGTACTGCCCTGCTTTTTCATCAGAGACTGTTAGCAGCCTGAAATGTGTCAATGTATCTTCTGTAATTCCGTCACCATTCAAAACAGCAGTATATTCCCCGGTCAATGTTCTGTTAGTTTCCGCCCACTCAGTTCCGTCCCCTGTCAGGGGCAGGGATGAGATTTTACCATTAACATAGAGAGCATATGAGATGGTTATATTATGCGTGTTCTGGTCGATATTGCCCAGGATGAAGTTACCTTTTTCACAGAGCATAACAAGCTCGATTGTACCATCCTCGGCAATTTTTTCGATGTATCCGGCGAAAGGCGTGGATGTTGTTTTCCCATGTGCAGTGATTTTACCGGAGAAAACGTTTCCTTCCTGACTGTCTATTTCGTAAACGCTGTTCTGGGCAGTTGTCCACGTCCCCATGAGGTCAGGAATCGGCTTTCTGTCACAGGGAACTTCTGCTCCGTTACGTACTGCGAGAGCCGTCCGGACCGTAACAACACCTCCTGAACTGGAGATCATTCTCGTTGAGAAAATGTCATCTGACCTTATGATGCCGCTTCGGTACGCTCTGGTATTCCCTTCACTTTCATAGCTGAAGAAATGCTTGCCGTGTTTATCGTCAATAGCAAAGAACAGAGGAGAGCAGGAGTCATCCTCCATAATCGTAAACAGCCTGTCATATTGAGTGACTGTATAATCTTCTCCTGAGTTCTCTGCGGAAAATTCACCGGACGCAGAATCATAAGTGATACCTGAAAATGTTGTAAAATCGCCGGTGATATCATATGGTACCTGTTTTAACCCTGTATCTGTTGCCGGGGGTCCGGGACTGACATAACCGGTGGTAGCAGTTCCTGCAATTAGAAAAAGAATTGCCAGGGAAAAGCTCACCGCAATTACTGTTCTGTAAAATGCTTTCATTTCTCTATTCCTCCTTATTTTTTCAATACATTTTACAGTAATTTCATTGTTTTAAATGTTAATATGTTAGAGCACGGGCTAACTTCAGAGTTTTCCATTAAAAGTATGATAAGCTTATTTGTTTCTCTGCCATCTAAATTTTTCTTCCAATTTTTTTCCAATTTTCTCTTATATAACTGTCATTTTACATCTTCGGAATTTATTAAACAGAGTATTCGTCTCTTAACTCTTCCTGGATATAAGTCCTGAAAGTCTGAAAAAAATAGGTTTCGGGATGAGCTCATTGAGTAAAAAATATTTGCTTAGAGTAAAAAAATATTCTCTTAATATGTGCGCTTGTTTTGAGAAAAAACCGTAAGTCTGGCAGTATACAAAAAATAAGAGTTTTTCGGCTTGAACTCATAATTTTTTATGAGTTCACAATATTCAGAGCCGAAAAAATGAAGAAACAGCCTTATCAAGCTGCTTCTGCCCATAAACTGAGGGTTCCCTGGAATTGCCCTGTTGATGAATAATTTAGCGGGAGGTCAAGCTGAGCCTGAGAGGTTTCCGCACTTTCTGCAGCCAGAACTTTGCTGTAATTCGACCAGATATTCTGGTCCAGTAGAAGTCCCGTTGCAAAGGGCCCATTCTCCTGGTCATGCACTTCAGCTGTCACTTTTATACTGATGCCTCCATTATTCTTGAGGGCAAGAGGCAGTGACTCGCTTGGCGTACCCGGAGAAACCGTCCCGAAATCAAGTGAATCCGGTGAAACGGTCAGGGAAATCACAGGGATAATATTCACTTTAAGTGTCACATTTGTGTCATCTTTCATATTCGTGTCATCTGTTACATTTGTATTGTCAGTCACGTTTGTATCAATAGTTACATTTGTATCAATAGTTACATTTGTATCAATAGTTACATTTGTACCATCTGTTACATTTGTACCGTCTGTTACGTTAGTGTCATCTGTTACATTTGTATCATTAGTCACATTTGTATCATTAGTCACATTTGTACCATCTGTTACGTTAGTGTCATCTGTTACATTTGTACCATCTGTTACGTTAGTGTCATCTGTTACATTTGTATCGTCTGTTATGTTAGTGTCATCAGTTGTTTCACTCTTATAACTGACTGCAAGGATTGCACTTGAAGGAATCATGTAGTCGCCACTGTTATCCGTAACAGAGGGGGCTATTATCTGAGCCTCATTGTTCTGAGACAGGAGATAGGATGTAACATCTCTTGCTTCATCGATATCCAGATTCGAGGAAGGAGTAGAGTCATAAACACCGGATATACTCATTTCATTAAATTTCAGAGCAATTCCTTCGTGACCTCCTGACTGGACTGTGGTCCAGAGCCGGGCATTGTCCACATTGCCGAGATCTATAGAGTCGCCTGCAAAAGCGATTTTCACGGTAGCTTCATCCGGAGTAAGGCCTCCTGAAGAACTCATTGTACTGACTGCATCGCAGCCCTCATTGATCCAGTATTGGGTTTCCTTTCCTGAGGCATCTTCGTAAACCACAAGCAGGGCTATGCCATCAATACAGAAACTGTTTTCAGCATCGCTATTGGTGTTTTTGACTGTTGTAATATAATTTCCGCTTCCGCTCACAAGCCCTGTTACATTATAAGCCCATGTCCCGGTCGGATAATCATACTGTCCCCAGCCTTTCTGATCAGCGTATTCGGCTTCCGGAGTCAAGGAGCTTCCTGCGAAATCAAGACTCATGGAAGGAATGACCCCACTGGAACCTGTTGCACTCCATGTCCAGAAATTATAGAGCCTTGCATACTTCACGATTGCCCCTTCCGGAAGTGACAGAGAGTGACCTGCTGTGTAGACGTCCCCGGAGGATACTTTAACGTAACTGCTGTTTCCATAATCGTAAATAATGTTTCCTTTAACAGTACCGTGAAGATAGGTTTCAAGGGGCTTGTCTCCGATATAACCGTTGTGCATTACTTCCTGGGTTTTGCTTAGCTCATTATTTGTCGCGTTTGCATCATTTATGGTGGATCCCGGAACGACAACTGCCCTTAGGGTATAATTCTTTGCGTCTTCAGGTTTCCAGACAAATTCAACTGCTTCTGTAGCCCCATTTGCAAGTCCGTTAATCGGCTTGCTTTCAAGAAGGGACCCTTCGGAATACAGTTCAAGAGCAAAACTGCCTGCTTTTTCAGGTCCATTGTTTATTACAGTAACATTTACAGTGTTTACCAGGTTTTTCCAGGCTTTTGCCGCGCTGTTGTGTGATACTTTTATCGCCTGTACGCCCAGGTCAGCTGAAAACTTGGCATCGGTAGTATTATCTGCAGGTGTATCATTGGTAGTGTTGCCTGCAGGTACATCACTGGTAGTGTTGTCTGAAGATGTATCATTGGTAGTGTTGTCTGAAGATATGTCATCGGTGGTGTCGCCTGCAGACCCATTATCGGTAGTGTTATCTGCAGGGGTATCATCGGTGCTATCACCTGAGGATGATGTGGTGTACTCTGCTGTCAGAATTCCAAGGACGCTTTTATAGAACGAGGCAGTTCTATCATAGGTTAAAGTATTCGTGCCTGACGATTTTAATGAATCCTTGACGTCCCATGTATTGGACCCGGAAAAAGTTCCCTGAGGCGTGCCTGAACTAAGGGCATTTCCATTAAAGGCGTATGCTCCGTCTGAGCTTGCCTGGTATACAAGTGTTAGCTTTGAATCTGTCAGAGAAGAGCCTTCAGGTAAAGCTGCCTGGAAAGCCGTACTTCCTATGTAATTTTCATTCATCTCGTCGTCACTATAATAACTGTCTGCATCATGTCCACGGTTGACCTGATACCAGATAGTTTTCTTGCTTCCATCGTTGTAAGCCACTACAAGGGTGACGAGTCTTATCCTTCCATCGAATGAGCTATCAAGAGGATCGGTTTTTACTACAGCTGTGTTTTTCCCGGCTTTTACAAGGCCTGTGACATCATAATACATCATGTAGTCACTTGTTACCCTGTTCACGTGGTCGTTAACCTGAACATGCCCGTTTCCTCCGTTGTAAGAATATGTGTACGGAACGTTCAGAGTTTCAGTTCCTAGGTTTTTGCCGTTAAAATCCACTTTTGCCTTTCCCTGATAATTGTTTTGCATATGCCCACAGTAAACATTTGTGAGCAGCATCGCCCATTCGACATTGGCATTATCCGGTACAGTAAAAGTCTTTTCTATAGTATTGGATGCTTTTGCTTCCTGGTCTCCCATTCCGTAATAGCTATCACAATATACCCCACCGCTTACTGTTCCGCTGTGGGCGGAGGTGAGGGGGATTCCACCTACGTAATTATCGGCCGAGCAGACTCCACTGCTCAGAACCATTATTAGCAACACCAAAATAATTTTTCTGTTCGTAGATCTTCCTCCTGTAAATAAGTTAGAGAAAGAATTCCAGAACTCTGTGCACAATCGGTTCCCATTAATATATAACAGGAATTTTAGCAGTTGTCAGTAAAAATAGGGCCAGATAATTTCTGCGGTATATGGGGAAAAAATACCCTATTACTCGATTTGATGACAAGTGAGATTAAATATATTCCTGCTTCTAATGAGACTCTCTTCCACAGATTTTCCAAAATCTTTCCTTAAGGGTTTTCCCAGTTAATAGTTGATTATTATTACAAATAATCTTTTTAGTAACAATTTTTCAGATATATTAAGCTTTCTAAATGCTTCTTAAAAGTACTTATACTTAATTTTTTGTGTAAATTGAATAATAATTTCACAATAAATCAGACATCCTAGAAGATTATCCAGCTGTCCTGTGGTATTTTTACGTCTTTTGTTGCGATTTTTTTAATAAATCATATCAAAACTGTGGAGCCGCCAAAATAATTAGCTGTTATTATATAAATGGGCTTATTTATCTTTATCATAATTTGAAAATTAATTTAATAATTATTAATATTCTTTAGTTTAATAACAAATATTAAAAAATTTTTCATAATATATATTACAAAAAAATAATAGACAAAAAACACACATGATATTCTTCAAATAACATGCCCAAAAAATGAAAGTACTTGAGAGAACTTTCATGCCAAAAGATTTACAATAGGCATCAGATTATCAAATCCTGAATCTGCTCCATTATATAAAAACCAGTACATAATTGTAAGAGAACAGTAAAGAATACTTTTTTTATTTTGGAGCTCTATCTAACTAATTCATTTATATTTCAAACTGCAATAAACCGATTCATTTTTTAAGGCATAAAGTATGAATCTATGATTATTGACCTTTTACGAAATTCTAAAGAATCAATTCCATATTGGCCTGCTTACAGAATTCTAAAAAGTGATCTGAATTAGCTATATGCGTAGCCAGATTATGTCCCTGCTCGAAAAAATGAATTCCAGCCTGGATTTCAGCCGAATGTTTCAGGTGCTCCCTGAGAGTATTGATAGCTTTGAAAGGTAAGCCAGCGCCGATTTTATAATTCAGATAAGAACATTCAGTTCTCTTTTTCGTTAAACAAATTTTATCTTTTCTTTATGCTAAAAGGTAGGATTTAATTTACTTTATCTATCTTCCAATCGCTTACTGAAATACTTTATTTGAGAAGATATATTAATGATATTTTTTAAATACAAAATGCCACTAATTCGAAAAATTAATATACACATACTATATAAAGTAATACAAAATTAAAAATTCGTGAGAATTTATATTCTTTGAAGCCTGAGAACTGATTATTATTGGTGGTTTTCAGAGCTTGAAGGTTATTCAGAAAAGCACGGCTTGAACCTGGAATATCTGGAAAAGAAGCTGGTTCAGTATGTTATATGTGTTATCAAAGGCATGGGGTTTGAAAAGGTTTTTCCTGTATACTGCAGGATTTTTTATATTTTTTATATGTATTACTCCATGTCTGGCAACTTATAATTTTGAAGGTACTCCTGAACAGGACGAACTGGTTGAAGTAACATCAGGTACGGTAAAAGGAGGACTTTATGTTGATGGCGGGGAAGGGCTTGGCCCGACTCCTTATGTGCAGGAATTCAATATTCCCGGAGATTCGGTAACATGGGCAAAGATATATGTGGGTATATGGGGGGGGAATGAAGAAAAAACCGGTACTCTGGACATTAATGTGAATGGAAATAGTTTCGAAAGCGTGGAGCTGGAAGGTACGGGAGATAAGGGAGATAACGAAGACCAGAACCCTTCTATATACTGTGCAGGTCATGGGATTTACTGGGTGGCTTATGACATGGGGACTGCTCTAAGTACGGGACCTGTAAAGGTAGAAGCCGAAACAAGCGGGGATATCGACGGCAGGATCTATGGAATAGTCCTTGCAGCAGTATATGAAGATAAAGAAGGACAGGATACAAGGTACTGGGTTGAAGAAGGAAACATAAACCTCCATGATAAAGGCAGGAGTGAAGAAGCGTCCTCAACCCACGATGAAGCATATGCTGATTTCTCGGGAAAAGTGGATGTGGACAGGTATAAGACTGCAAATCTTGCTGCCGTATACCTCTGTGGCAGTCCGGGGCTCGGAGATTCCCTGTACTTCAATGATGAACAGCTTTCTGACGGAGAAAACAGTAACGATATTGCAAATTCTAAGAGTTATTTCGATTTAAAATTCTTTGATGTACTTGATTTTCTTGCAGAGGATGATAACGAACTCAGGTTTCAGAGGGATGATGAAGACTATTTACATCCTGTGTTTGCCGCACTGAGTCTGGGAACGGAAGAAGAAGGAAGTTCTGACCTTATAGTCTCAGGAGTTACTCTACCTGTACTTTATGCAGGGCAGGAAAACATCATAAAGGCAAATATCAAAAACATAGGCCGGGATTCTGCATATGGCTTTCAGGCTGCACTTTACGCTGACAACGAAATAGTCTCAACCGCTTCTGTGTCTTCACTTTCAAGCGGGAAAAGTAAAACCATTGATTTCAACTGGAAACCCGGACGCAGTGGGGAACATGTTCTGAAGGTATCTGTTGACTACACTAACAGGAAAAAAGAACTCTGTGAAATAAACAACTGGAATATTCCTTTTCTTGCCAATATTATTGATTTGACTCCTCCTGAGATTGAAATTGACTCTCCTCTTGACGGCAGTTCAGTAAGCTCAGGATACCTGAAGGTCAGTGGAACAGTTGAAGATACCAGCCGGAACACTACAGTAGATGTTAACGGCCAGAAAGCTTTGCTTGCAGACAAAAGATGGAGTGCAGACATACCTGTTGCCCCCGGACCCAATAAAATAGTTGTTTCTGCAGTAGACGGAACAAACAACACCGGAAAAGAGTTCATTCTTGTTACAGGAATTTCTTCCGGATCTGGTAACAATGAATCCTTTGTGTCCGGTGGTGAAAGAGAGCATGTTAACCGGAAAGTTAACGCGGAACCGGTTAGCAGTACAATCCCGGTTTACCGGAGTGATATACATAAAAAGGATGCCGTGTTTCCGGGGTTTTATGGAGAACTCGGACTAATTTTTGCGGCTTTGTTCCTGAGAGATAAAAAAAGGGGAAAACAGGTATGAGCAGAATCATGAGCAGAAAATGTTTTTTTCTCGCCTTTACAGCTTTTTTCCTCACATTGTATCTGGTAATGTGCCTTACCCCTGCCTCGGCGAATGAAGACGACTGGGACAGCCTGATAGTTACCCTCAGTCCTGAAAACTCCATTGTCTCAAAAGACGTATACATTCTGGAAGCATTAAAATTCGACGGGTACGGGATGGTTCTGGTCCAGGTTTCAAAAGAAGATGAAAGACTTGGAGATGCCGTACTTGAGAATAACAGTACTGCCTGGTGTTATCTGGATAGCAACAATGTAAGGCTAAAAGCGTGCAATGTCACAGACCAGAAAACTCTTCCAATGTTTGGAAGCCTCTGCTCTCCTGAAGCAGAAATCGTATTTGAAACAAAAAAAATTGTTGAAGATGATGTGGTTCTGGAGCTTGATCTGGAAGCGAATAAAGACGAGTACTTTCTTGATGAAGATATAATTATTGATATGGAGCTCAGAAACGTAGGAGAAGTGAAATCCGACAGAATAAGGCTTGATCTGGATTCTGACGGGCTTCTGGTCAAAGAAGGAGGTCCGGAAATTATAACGCTCGATAAGGGTTCAAAAAAGTCCTGTGAACTCAGGCTCAGGTTTCCTGAAAGGCTAAAAGAATCATATAATATTACTGTAACTCTGAACTGGGAAGATAATTCCGGTAAGCATTCTCTTTACCAGGATGTAGAAATTGAGCTTATAGAGCCCTTGAAAATATACAAAAGTGCAGGTTTGGAAGCTTTTTCAGGGAACCCCGTGTGTGTTACTATTTCCGTAAAAAATATCCAGAAAAGAAAGGTCAATGTTTCACTGCTTGACCTGCCTCCAGCAACATTTACAGTAACCAGCATTTCCAGGTCAGATGGTGATGGCATGGGCCCGGAAAGTCCGGATTATTTAAACTGGAATTTTGTACTTGCTCCGGAAGAAAAAAAGACCTTTTCTTACTATATAAAATCCGACCAGCCTGGAGCTCACAGAGTGCCGCAAGTCCATACATACTCAAATCTATGCGGGCAGACCTATAATGAATGTTCCGATTCCGATAATATAATCACTATATTTGAAAATATTTCATACCTGCCATACAGAAACGAAACTCATACAGAAGTGACCATTTCTTCAGGGGTTGATCTCTCATCTTATCTGGACAAAAACGGATACTCTCTTCTGGATATTCGGGTGGAAAATAAGGAGCTTGATGCATTTATATTCATTCCAAAGGGGACAAGGCTTCTTGATAGCCATAAAGAGTCCATTCAAGCAATAACAATAACAGAGGTAGACCAGCCTTCACTGCCCGCATCCCTGCTCCTTGCAGAAAAATGCTATGGACTTGAACCTGAAGGAGCTGAATTTGATCCTTTCTGCAGGCTTGATCTTAGCCTGAGTGACTCGGTAAAAGGCAATTTTCCTGCAATTTACCGCTACTGTGGAAGTAATTCCATCTGGAATCTAACTGACTGTATTGTGAATGAAAATAGAATATCAGCAGACATTTCGGATTTTTCGATATACGCGGTTCTTGCAGAACCTCCACAGGAAATAAAATTGAATGTTAAAATTGTTCCTTCATAATTTCATAAACCGTTTTTATAGCTCCACTAACATTTTAAGGTTTTATTGGCCATTTTAGAGATTTATTAACAACTTTTATTTTTAGATTATGATTGTTCCGTCATTCAGCTTCAGCACCTTGTCCGCAGCTCTGGCCATTTCAGGGTCATGAGTTGTAACGATAAAACTGATATTCTGCTCTCGATTTATGTTTTTCATGAGGTCCGTGATTTTTCTTCCGGTTCCTGAATCAAGGTTTCCAGTAGGCTCGTCTGCCAGAATAATTCTCGGGCTGTTTGCAAGCGCTCTTGCTATGGCAACTCTCTGCTGCTCTCCTCCGGATAATTCGGAAGGTAGATGGCACATTCTATCCTCAAGACCTACAAGGTTAAGAAGTTCAGATGCTCTTTGTTTCTGCCTGGAACGACCTACTCCATTAAAGTGCATCGGGTAACAGACATTCTCAAGAGCATCCATTGCAGGTATCAGGTTAAAAGCCTGGAATACGAATCCTATTGTCTGCCTGTGCAGCCTTACAATGGCGGGAGAATTCCTGTAGTCCACTTCGTTTCCTTCTATAAAGACTCTTCCAGAACTGGGCTGGTCAAGACACCCGACAATGTTAAGCAGAGTGGACTTCCCGGATCCGGAAGGTCCCATAAAGGAAACAAATTCTCCCTCTTCAATTTTCACATTTATATCCTTTAAGGCTTCCACACGCAACCCGGAATCAAACACGTAACACTTTGATAGATCTCTGGTTTCGACAATATTCATTTCTGTCCACTTCCTGTTTGTACTCAGTTCCTGCAAAAATCATCCGTATCTCTTTCCAGGATTTTCAGGCTCTTTGAACTCGAGCAAAAGTATTGCATTCGTAGCCATGAGGTAATCTCCATTATCCTGAATACTGGCAAAATTCCCATTAGAATCAAGGTAATTTCCTACCGACCTTTCATCCAGGGCTATCTGGACAGTTTCGTTTGTCTGGTATACATTCTTCCAGCTTTTTCCACCCGCAAACAGAAGCTTTATGATGTCTCCGATAACCGGAATACTCCCGGTTTTTTCATTGAAAAAAAGCCTGTTTCTGGCTTCTGTGCCTGAACTATAGCCTCCTGAAGGAGAAACTGTTATCAGCCGTGCATTTTCAATATTTTCAGGGCAAATATCTCCTTCAAAGAAAGTGGTTGTTGTTGCCATATCAGGATCGATCCCGTATTCTGCATACAGCACATCACAGCCTTCATTAATCCAGTACTCTGTCTGTGGTAAATCCGGGTTTTCATAAACGAGCAGAAGCCCTGCGCCCTGTACACAGAAGGTTTTTTCGTCACCACCAGCATTTACAAGCGATATAGAATAGTTGCCAGCCTCCGAAATATCTTCACTCAGGTCATAAACGTCAGTTCCCGAAAAAAAATCGTATCTTGAGACGAAACCTTTTGTGTCCGTATACCTTTTTTCTTCCAGTAAAAGTACAGAACTTCCGGAATGTACAAGAGAAGACTTAAACTCCGGATATATGCCATCAAGCCCCTGTTTGCTCCATGTCCAGTAAATATAAGCTCTTGCAACCTTTATGGAAGAACCTTCCGGAGGATTGACACTGAAGTTAACAGTATAGCTTTCACCTGATTCGAGCTCTCCACTGTATCTGCTGTCCCCAAGAGAAAAATCAAGGGTTCCACAGTGCTCATCATGAATGACTGTCTGCAGGTTTTTATCTCCGGCATATGAAGCTGAAGCCGGCATAATAAGCAGCAGGAGGTTAATTAAAAGTACAGCTGATTTCAAATTCATTGTTATTCTCATCCGACTCGGTAATACGGTTATTTTCATCTACATTCACATTGAGGGCGTGTTCCCCCTTCTGAGTATCAATCCTTATATTTTCAACAATTGAGGTCTGACCTTCAAGTTCCGGGATGTTCAGGACAGTAACACTTTCCCCATCAAGGTAGAGGTTTACATCAAAATCCCTGGCTGAAGCTTCTCCATTATTCGTAATTTTTACAGAAATTGAATAATCGGTTTTAGCTGTTTTCTGGGTTTCTTCAACACAGCCGCTAAAAGTCGCTATTATGAGAACGACCAGCAGGATGAGAAAAATGGGTTTTTTTCTCCTGATGCTGAAAAGAGCGATAAAACCCAGAAGGATTGTCGAAGCTGAAGAGATCTCTTTGTTCTCTATTTTTACAGGCTCCCCAAGGGAAACCGACAGGTCGGGTGCGGACCTGACCAGGATATTCAGTTCACAATTATTGTTTTTGTCACTGGACTCTTTTATACTGTTTTCAGGGTCCAGAAAGAGTTCAAGCCTGTGCTCGCCTTTAATACCGGACCACAAAATGCCTGACCTGTGTATTCCAGCTGCCCCCATCTGGATCGGGACCCGGGAGATCTCATTTCCATCTACCAGGAAAACAGCAGTACAGTTTTCCTCACAGATTCCTCCGGGATTATTAATTGTAAGGGAAATTTCCACAGGTTTCCCATCAATCAGCTCTTCTTCAGAGACTCTTATCTCCGGGTAAAGGTCAGGAAATACGGATTCGGTATTTTTAGAAGTAAGGACCAGGGCTGCAAGGACAGGATGAAGGTAGTCTTCCCCTTCCTGGTCGTCTATTTTTCCGTCTCCGTTAATATCAAATCCTCTTACAAAAACTGCGGAGTTGTCTGCCTTCAAATAATTGAGCACATCAATGTGTTCCATATCGAAATAGCTTGAGGCTGCGCCTTTGTCTCCCGAGCTATCAAAGCTGACCTCATTTGCGATATCCCTTACATTTTCTCCGCATTTCTCGACCAGGTATTGAGGCGGAACCCCGGGTATTTCTCCGTTGAATTCAATATAATCAGGAAGACCTTTTGACCCTGTAAGATACACGACTGAAAGGTTTGCAGAATCTATATTGTTTAAAGCCTGCCCTGCGCTGAAATTAACCTCTGCCCTGTCATTTACTTCCTTTATGTTTTCACTCCAGCCTTCCCCATGAAGGTTTATGTTCCCTGTCAGGAGCTGGTAGGAGACCATGGGAGCTTTCGGGTTTTCACAGGCAGCAGCAAGCACTGTACCATAAATCCTCCCGTCCATCTTTTTTCCGGGTTCTCCTGTGCTTGTAAGGATTTCTACCGTATTTTCACCGTTTTTAATAAGATTGCCTGCATCATAAGCCACCCAGTAAACCCCGTGGCCTGCACAGAAAACATTTTCGTTTTCATCATTGATTCCTTCAAGATGTAGTTTTTCAAGCCTTTGCCCGTTAAACTCAGGCTGGACCCAGCCTTCATCACTATCCGTACCACCCCAGACTCCAATATAAAGGCGAGCCCAGAGGACAGAACCTTCAGGAACATCAAAATTCTGGGAGTATGGAGAAAAACCAAGTCCATGACCTCCATCCATGTAGAATTCTCCTCTGAATGTGCCCTGGGCATCAGGAGCAAAGGGCATGCCCTCATAAGAATAGCTGGCAAGGGCGAGATCTACTGATGCCAGCAGAAAAATCGGGATAATAAACAGTACAATTATCTTTGCAGGACTTATTTCCATAGTCTTTCACTTCATTCCAGAATGAGGTCAACTTGAGCAGGCCTGGATTCCGTTTATTCTGGGTAGATTTTTTAGAGAAGGTAAAATAATTCAGGATAACTTAATATCATTATTGAATAATTACTGAAATTTAAAGGTTATTAAATATTACTATTTTTCGTTTCTGTATGAGAAAATACAATACAGGTCATATGATTTAGAAAGAAGTCAGTTGTTTTGACTGTCATTATTCTTAAACAAAATATTGTAATAAATATTCATAGATATGCTTTTAAACTGCTCTTCAAAAAAAGTATCCATGTTTATTGAAATCGGGAAATGAAGTTAATATTAAATTTAATTCAAAAGACAGAGTTAATTTTTCTTTCAGCAGATAAAACCCTGGATTTTAAGAGGAGAGAATTAAAAATTAGTAATAATCAGTAACATCTCGAATCAAAAAATTCATATTTTTTAAAAAAACTTATATAATCAAAATTGTTCATTATATACTGGTTAAAACTGAATGAAAAAATTATCCTGATTACTCTGATTCTCTGAAGATTTCATACCCTTTGTCAAATAGTTGGGGTTATAGCCACATATTTTTGGGTTTGTGGAGAGCTAGAGTAAGATAAAAATTATGACGAAAAGAATCGAAGGAGGAGTACAGGGTGAAAAGAGGTTGGGAACTGGATGAGAAAAATAAAACAAAAAATGAGTACAAATTCAGGAGAACAAAACTCAGCAAAAAAAAGAATATGCTTTATAAGCTTACAGGCCTTTGCTGCCTTCTTTCAGGCTTATTCTGCCTGCTAATTGCACCTTCCCTGGCTCAGGTCCCCGAAAACAATGGTTATGCCGGAGATAAGCCCCTGAAAACGTACATTCATGACACAGTTAAGGGAGATCTTTACTATACTGCAGGGAGCAGCTATTACAGTGGAAAAGCCTATCCTGGAGACACATATAAGGTAAACCATAACTTCGATCTTCCTGAAGGAGCAACCATTAAACTTGCCAGGCTCTATAATTACTGGACCTGGAGTTCCGAGGGGATGGAGGGGAGAAACCCTGAGATGAAACTCAGTTTTGACGGACAGGAGCTTGAACCTGACAGGGAGTACAGCGACAGGAAAGGTTGGGGAAGCTATGATTATCCCTCAGGAACTTGGGCTTATGATGTGAGTTCCTGTATAACCGGGTCCGGTACCTTTACTACGGAAATAGAAAACACAGGCCCGGATGCATCCTGTGTCTGCATTGAAGGTGTGGGTTTGCTTATTGTATACGAGGACCCTGATGGAAGGAATATAGAATACTGGATTAACGAAGGAGCCGATGAGCTTAATTCTCAGATGGATGAAAACGGCAGCCCACTTTATTACACGGCCCCAAACCAGACAATCTGTGAAATGCTCAGGCCTGCTTTGCAGTTTCCCATCCGCAGTGCGACCCTCTGGACGATCACGCAATCCGGAAACTGGGAGAATAACACACTCATAGTGAACGACAAAAAATTTACCGGAATCTGCGATGGGAAACCCTATCCTGATCTGGAAATTGATAAAAGGAATGTAACGGACTGCCTGAAAGCCGGAGAAAATATCATTCTTTTCCAGGCATCAGGCGATTATGTAATATCTTCGGGGTCTTTCCTTGTTGTTGAAAAAGACCTGCTCGCAGAAGAATCGAAGTCATCCACAGAAGAAGCTTCCGAAAAATCCGAGGAAACAGGTAGCACCCCAGAAACATCCGGAACTGAATCTAAAAAAGCCCCAGGGTTTGGGTTCGTTTTTGCTCCTGCTCTTTTAACAGGAAGAAAATTGGTATCGGGACTAAGGGATAAGAAAGCTGGAAAATAATGTTAAAAAATAATGTTGTGATTCCGGGTAAATTGAAGACTCGATTCTAAAAAAACTGGATGACAGTTTCAGGTTTTTTTCAGAATAGAATTTCCCGTTAAACCGGGACTGTGCCCCCAAATCCCACATAGCTGAGATAGAGGCCTCCTGCCGTAAATAGTGCCGTATATGCAAGAAAAATATAATCATTTCTTTTTAGCCTCAGTTCTTTTACATAGGTTCTCTGCCTATTTGCCCTGAAACCTCGCGTATCGGCAGCTACTGCGAGCTTTCTTCCCGCCCTGAGTATATTAACTACCAGAGGAACAAGGATATATTTCATGGCTTTTGCTTTTCTGAAAATTCCTCCTTTCAATTCAAGCCCTCTTGCCTGCATTGCATTGAGGATTATGCCGCTTTCTTCGAGCATTGAAGGGGCAAAACTGACTGCAGAAGAGAGCATAAATGCAATTTCATACGGAAGCCCTATACTATAATTTTTTTCTCCTACTCTTATTTCGAAAAAGCGGACAAATGCGGAAATCAGTTCTGAAGGATGAGTGGTGGCAAGCAGCAGCATTGCGGCACTAAGTCCGGTCATAAAACGGAAAGACTGATACATCCCGTAGAGAGCCCCATCGGCATAAAAGTAGACTCCTTCTGTAAGAAGCCCCAGTACCGGGAAGGATGGAGAAATTATGGTAAACAGCGGCTCTTTTGCCCAGTAATAAAAAAGAGCCTGAGAAAAGGTAAAACTCAGCATAATGCTCCCAGAAACCAGGAGGATGGCCTTTATCCTGCTGATAGGCGGTTTCAGAATGAACCAGAAAGGCAAAGTTGAGATAAAAAGCAACACCAGCAAGTAAGGAGTACCTAGAACAACACTCAGCACCGAGACCCCGAAGAGCCAGAGCAGTTTTACTCTCGGGTCCAGCCTATGGAGCAGACTGTCTTTTTGTTCATAGCGAAAGAGGCTCTTCAAGGCATAATCCTCCGTAAAATTCTATCATACAAAAATTAATAATAGTCAAACTATTTCTTACTTTTCATAAGAGTTTTAAACTATAGTGTGTATGAAATAACGCGATAGTATGGATCAACCAGAGGACACAGATGCACTTGTCAGGTTTGAAAACATTACATATAGCTATCCCTATTCAGATTCCAGAGTACTTTCGGATGTAAACCTTAAACTTGAAAAAGGAGAGTTTGTACTCCTTGCAGGTCCAAGCGGCTGTGGAAAAAGTACTCTTGTCCGCTGTTTTAACAGGCTGGTGCCCGAGATTTCTGGAGGAAAACTTTCCGGGCGTGTCATTATTCGGGGAAAAGACCTCAGGGAGGAAAAAGTCCACAAACTGGCCCTTGAGGTGGGAATGGTATTCCAGAACCCTGAAACTCAGCTTTTTTCCCTTAAAGTAGAAGATGACCTTGCTTTCGGGCCTGAAAACCTGGGGCTGCCAGGAAAGGAAATACTTTCCCGTGTAGAAAAATCTCTCAAAGCGATAAAACTGGAGAAACTGAAGGATCATTTCATCTTCACACTCTCAGGCGGGGAAAAACAGAGAACTGCAATAGGAGGAAACCTGGCAATGGAGCCGGAAATCCTTGTCCTTGACGAGCCGACGTCGGACCTGGACCCCTCCGGTACCCGGGAAGTACTTGACCTGCTCAGGCGACTGAACGCTGAAAAACGGATAACCCTGATTCTCATAGAGCACAAGCTCGATGAAGTTTTCGAACTGGCTGACCGCATGCTTGTAATGGATGAAGGGAAGGTTATACTTGACGGAAAGCCCTTTGATATCCTGTGCCGCGAAGAAGGAAAACTCAAAAAGCTCGGGATTCATCCTCCCCAGATCATAGAAATTTCTCGCCTCCTGGGATTCAACTGCAGGACTTCAAGCCCCCCCTATGAGAACATCCTGAAACGCCTGGCTGAACTTCTGATGCCGTCCACTCGTGAGCTCCAGCCCGAAAGCAGGAAAGAAGCGAAACCCAAAATTCCTCCTGCTCTTTGTCCAGAGGAGAGCCTTTCTCACGTTCGGATAGAAAAGCTCTCCTGCAGACGTGAGGACGGTTCTGAAACCCTCAAAAACGTAAATCTTGATATAAAATATGGAGAGTTTCTTGCCCTTCTTGGCCACAATGGAGCCGGAAAAACAACCCTTGCAGGTCACTTAATGAGATTCCACAAACCTTCTTCCGGGAGGATTCTCCTCAACGGAAAGAATATAAGCAAATACTCCACAGCTCAGCTCTCGCAGCAGATAGGGTACCTTTTCCAGAACCCGGATTCACAGATTTTTATGAATAGCGTATTTGAAGAAGTTCGATTTGGGCTCAAGAACCTGAAAATACCTGAAGAGGAAATGAAAAAACGAGTAAATTCTGCCCTTGAGATGATGGAACTTTCGGTTTACAGAAACAGACACCCCCAGGCTCTCTCACGGGGACAACGGCAACGACTGGCAGTAGCTTCCATTCTCGCCCTCGAGCCGGACCTGCTTGTCCTGGACGAACCGACTACGGGGCAGGATAGGGGGCACATACATAAGTTTCTGGATAAAATCAGGGAATTGAACAGACTTGGAAAAACCGTTATTCTCATAAGCCATGATATGGAGCTTGTAGCGGAGTATGCTGAAAGGGTTATCGTGATGAAGCAGGGAGAAGTTTTGCTGGACGGCCCGGCAGCAGAAGTATTCTTAAGCCCTGAAGAGCTGGATGCAGCCGGGCTTATTCCTCCTCTCCCTGCAAGGCTCGCTCTTGATCTCAGAAAACAGGGATTTGATGTTCCCGGAATGCTTACAGTCTCAGAACTAAAAAGCTTCCTAAGAGCTCATAATGTGGAAATTCGCGACTGAAAGAAATTAAATAAAAATGAAATGACCGCAAAAAACGGCAGCAGAAAGTAAAGAAAAGAGATAAAATTTGGAGATATTAAAGGGGAAAATGGGATGCAGATAAAGGCGTTTCTTTTAAAGCCTTGCTCCGCTCATTTTTACAGCGGTATCATAGCCAAGAAGTCCCCCTACCAGCCCTCCTGCGCATGCCAGGGCCAGCTGAATCCCTATGTACCAGGGAGCGTAAGATATTTTCCATTCAACCGGGGCATAGAGAAGATAAAATAAGAGGGTTGAGACTCCACCTCTTGAGATTCCGTAGATAACTGCAGTCAGGCGCCTGTCTGCATAATCCATCCTGAATATAAAGACCAGGAGGTCAACAACGACACCTTCTGCCAGGTAAAAGCCCAACCACATGATGTGAGACCCCCAGACAACCATGCTGATGAGCAGGACGCAGGTAAAGAGCAGGGTTGCTGTTCCCGGCTTTCGGACCAGTTGCAGGGCGACTATCATGAGGACGACAGTGGGAATTGCAATAACCAGCCCGTCAAACCAGCCAAGATTGACCAGTTTGCTAAGGTAGCGGAACACTACGGCAATAACCGAAGCGAGAAGCGCTATTGTGATCAGGTCAATGGTTGAAAAGAGGTCAAGGACTCCAAATCGTTTTAATGCAGCCAGAACACCGAAAAAGACCAGGAGACTTACCAGAATCGTAATATAAGTACTCCAGGAGGGTGGCGGTATGATAGTAATACTGTGTTCACTTTGTTGCGTCTCTCCCGAGTAAACCGCAAGAATCTTGAAAGTAATCCTTTTTTTGTACTCGATTGAAGCAGGAGGTTTTACATCAAGAAAAAAGCTTGCACTTTGCCCTGTTGACAGTTCTCCGATTTTAGCCGTGATTTTCTGTCCGTCTTCTGTTATATTGTATGGCTGAGGAGACATCCCTATATCCAGATCTCCCGGAACTTCAATAAACACAGTTACGTTATACAGTGGTTCAGTTCCCTTATTCTCAAGGTTTAACCTTGCCCTTTCCCATGAGTGTCCAGCTACAAGGACATCGGACGCCTGGTTTCGGTCAAGTGGAATTTCCAGGCTACACTCAAGGGGAGAGACATATGAACCTGAAGTTTCCTCTGATGCAAGGGCTCCTGGAGTAAAGGAAGCTGTAAGAACAAGTGCAAGTATTGCTGAGAGAATCCATTGATGTTTCATTTTTACCTCTTTTTCATCTCAAATTAATTTTCACTTCCTGATCTCATCTCCTTCTGAACTTCAGGGCAATTGCAATGCAGGCAAGAAGACAGATAATTATCACCGGAAGAGGGATATTTGCTTTTTTTCCGGTTTTTTGCTCGTGGAGTTTGAAAAACTCGCTGTTAGCTTCCGATTCCGAAACGAGGACTGCGATACAGGGATGGATATAGCCCTCCTCCCCCCTTTCGAAGAGAAGGATACTTTCTGAATTTTCAGAGGATACAGAACCCGAATACAGGTCAAAATACTTGCCCTGAGCGGACTTTCCTATGTCACTTCCGATGCTTGCAGAATCAAAGTAAAGCTCGTCTTTTTCTCCTTCAGTGCCTGCCACAAGCATTGTATAAAGGGTCGCATTTTTTCCGGGGTATGTATCTTCAAAGGCAGTCGTTACTCTGTCCTTCTTATTTGTATACGATAGCGCATAATTGCCTTCATTGATCCAGAACCTTACTGGAGAAAGAGAGCTGTTTTCACAAACAGCGGCAAGAGTGATCCCATAGGGCCCTCCCCCGGGATTTTCTGAAAAAACCGAAACTTCATTCAGTCCAGTATGAAGAGAACTGCTGGCATTGAGACAGTAAAGGGCTGTCCCCCAGGCTGAAACGTAATCAGGATCTTTCATTAAGGCAAGTTCTTTGCCGTTTACCGTTACTTTGATACTGTCCCCGCTGTCATAGTTCCAGACAGGAACATAGAGCCTGGCATACCTGACTTCCCCGGAAGGCAGCTCGAAATACTCTAGATAGGGGTTTTCACCGGTATACCCGTGCCCCCCACTAACGTATACTTCTCCTCTGACAGCTCCTTCTGCAATTGTATAGGGGGGAGTTCCATCCCCATACCAGCCTCCATTTCCTGAAAATAAAGAAAACAGGAGTACCAGACCTGCTCCAAGAAGCCCTGTTATTAAGATTTTGTTTCTGTTCTCCAAAGTTATTCATCTCCTGGAGGCGCTGAAAATTTGTTACTAAAGCTTTTGTTATTAGAGCTGTTTTAAGGCTCTTACAGGGTCCATTTTTGATGCCCTCCATGCAGGATAGAGCCCTGAAAGAACGGATACAAACAGGGATATCAGAAATCCGGCTGCAAGAATTCTGAAATTTAAAGCAGTCAGGTGTTCTATACTTCCTATTTCAAGTTTTGACAGTAACAGGGCCCTCCCGATTCTGTCTATAAGAGTTGAGAAAATAACCCCAAAAAGATCTCCCAGAATACCTCCCAGAGCTCCTATAAACAGACATTCGGCCAAAAACATTCGCAAAATGTCAGACTCTGAAGCTCCGAGTGCTTTTGAAATTCCTATTTCTCTGGTTCTTTCGTAGACTGAGACTACCATTGTGCTTACCACCATCAACCCGCCGACAATCAGGGAAATGCTTGAGAAAAAAGCAAGGACCAGAGTCACCCCTTTCATTATCCGGTTGACAGCGTTTATTTCGTCCTGGGCATTTGAGGAAGAGAGCTCAAGTTTTTCTATCTGTTCTCTTGTTTCGGCGACCTGGGAAGAACTCTCAACCTTTACGAGCACTCCGTCATAGTACTCTTTTTTGTTGAGTTCTTTTGCAGACGCGAGACTTATGAAGGCTCCAGAATCAAGGTCGTTACCTATGGGTTTTAAATAACCCACGGGAGTAAAGCTTACTTCCTTATCACGAGGCTTTCCGTCCTCTCCGTAAAGCCGTAGCCTTGATGTTAACGGGGTTCCAATTGTAATTCCATCCGTTTTCTCCAGTTTTTCCCATAAATCACTTCCAAGTACGACCTGGTTTTGTCCGCTTTCGAACCAGCTCCCCCCGGCAAGTTCAAGCTCATTTGCAGTCCTGTAGTCCTCCTGTATGCCGGACAATTCGAAATAGGTGCCTGAAGGACTTACATAAGCATCTTTTACATACGGAGAGGCTAGTTTCCCTAATTTCTTTATTTCCTCAACTTTCGCATCACCAATAAGGACGAGTCCATTTTCTCTCAGACCCGGGGAAACTTCAATCAAAGTAAGATCCCTGGACTTTTGAACCTCTTCAATAGCATTAATACGAAGCCCTTCCCCGAAAGAGACCACAGATACTACCGTTGCTACACCGACTGCGATTCCAAGGAGTATAAGCAGGGTCCTGAGCTTTTTAAGGCGTAACTGCCGTATTGCCATTGAGAATTCTTCTATCAAACGGTTCACCAGTCCTTATTTTTACATTCCTGCCTGGGAAAGGGAGAGGTTATTATATGCAACATTAAAGAAACGTAAGAAAGATGCGAGAAAATAATTATGGATTCTAATATTCAGTGCTACGGAGTTATAGTTAAGTAACATAAATTACGAATATATATCCTTTTTGATTTCTACCTATATTTTATTAAGTTAAACGGGTGAATAATATATTGTATGTTATTCGTAAATAGGAGTGGCTAGACTGAATTACCACATGCCTGCAAGCCTATTAGCTGAAGAAGTCTCAGAGTACCTGTCAGGAAAAATATGACTAATTAAGGAAGCAATAATACAAATTATTTCGAAAAAACTGGTAAATTTTTATTACAAAACAATTTCGATGACTATAATTAGTTTGACTATACATGTGTTTAACATATGCAGATTGGAATAGTAATTCATAACTTTCAGCTTATGGATTCTCCCAAGACAGTCGAAAATATTCTTACGCTTCTCTCTGGAGATAATTGTATAGATGCCTGTCTCTGCGGAACCATGGGAAAAATTGCGGCGATTGATGCCGGCATGGAAAATCTGGTTGAAGTTGGCAGGTTGATGAAGCCAAGCACCTGCATAGAGCATTTCTTCAGATCAAAGGACCTGGTCTGTCTCCTTAACCACGGAAAGGAACTGAATACCGGCCGAACTTTTGGAAGGATCGTAGTTTCGCATTTAAAAAATCCTGAAGAAAAGCCTCTTATTCAGATTGAAAGGCCAGGCCGTCCTGATGGTGAACTCATTCCATGGAACAGGGTTGCTTTGCCCTATGCTGAAAAACTATCCAGCCTGCTTAACATGAAGATTTCCCAACCTCCATCGCCTGTCAACACTATAGAAGTCAGCAAGTATGGAACCCGGGTCCTGAGAAGAATATCGACCTTTCCCGGGGCAAACATAATGGTTGAAGGGATCGTGGTCGGAAAAGCCACTTCTTCTGAAGTAGCTCTCATCTCGGAGAATGGTTTTCTTACTTCAATGGAAGGGGGAATTATAAAAGAGCAGGGTATTGAGATCCTTCATAAGCATGAGGAAAGAGTGCCTGTAGATCTTTCTATAGCCTGGGTGAAAACCGCAACTTCCCGAAAAAACTCCGACGACTTTTATGATTCAATAGAAGGAAAAAATGAATGGATGGCGAAAACTGCCTCTTTGAAAAAGGGTTTTTCACAGGAGAAACTTTTAGAAGGTGGGGTTAAGGTTATTCTTATAGACCACTGCGCTGAACGTTCATTAGATATGATGAAAGGTGCAGGCTTTGTTATTACTATTGGAGATGACACCACGGAGATTGCAGGAAACATTTTCTCCAGATTTGGAATCCCTATCCTTGGAGTTACAGACGGTGACTGTGACGAACTTGCTACGGAAGTGAGATATTCTCCTGGTTCCCTGCTTCTGCATTTAAAACAGGGAAAAGATGATGAGTTAGGGAAAGAGATTAAACAGCACATCTTTTCAGGAGAACAGATAGCCTGTTTTGAAAATATTGATGATCTGAAACCAAGAATCATAAAACTTGCAGGAGATCTCCTGGAATCTATTTCAGAGTACTGAATTAATTAACACAAAAATCGGAGCTAATGAAAAAGCTACAACCGGTTTACAGAAACCAGAACTTTCCCGGATTGCTGTTTTTGAAATCTGCAAAGTTATATTTTTTCTAGTCAGATAACTCTCTTTTTGTAAGTTCTCTTTTTTGTAAGTTCTCTTTTTTGTAAGTTCTCTTTTTAGTTAAATCTCTTTTTAGTCAGATCTCTTTTTTAGATTAAATCTATTTTTTTGGTTAAATCTATTTTTTGTTGGTTCTCTTTCAGTCATATCTCGTTTTCAGTAATATCTTTTTTAGATATCTATTTTTAATAGTACTTAATTAACACAAAAGGCATAATAATTAATATAATGTTCAATTTTATTATGAAAAAAACAAAATCAAATATCTTTAATATAAGAATGTCGTTAGGAAAATGTTTTAAAATGAATTGTAAAGTCTGAGTTTTTGATTTGAGGCTTCAGGACAAAATCTCGTGCAAGAATAGTCTCTGAATTGTTCGTAAAATATATATTGAAAATACTGAGGTTTGCGGATGAGACTTAAAATTGTGTTACTCATTATCGCTCTTATTATTTCAGTGCAGGCTGCTGCAGGCTCTTCAAGTATAGGGGTTGGAGCAAGCCCGGGAAACCTGAGTTTCAGGCTCGCTCCAGAAACGTCTGCAGAGCAATCGCTATATGTGATAAACACAGGAAACGAAACCGCAACATATGGGATTTTCGTAGAAGGCGATGCCTGTGAAGATTGGTTTACATTTTCCTCAACTTCTTTTGATCTGAAAGCAGGGGAATACAGGGAAGTTAAAGTCAAACTCAATGTTCCTGCAACAGAAGAAACAGATGTTGAATGCAACATAAAAATTCCCTGTACCGTATCAGGAAAAATTGTTGGAGCCGGAATTATAATCCCTGTCCATATAGAGATTTCTGCCTCAGAAGCAAACTATTCAGAGGTCGGCTCTTCGGGTACCAGTTCCTCGGCAGGAGGCAAAAGTTTTTCCGGGTCTTTCAATAGCTCAAAAGTGAAAGAAATATCCCAGCAGCTTGTCGCAAACGCCAGCAATCTGGTGGTTGATTCCAGAAAGGATATCACATCTACGGGTGAAAAATTGAAAAACTCTACCAAAAACTGGGAGGAAACTGCAGACAAGAGTCTTGATAACGCAACAACCGGCCTTGGAAAAGTAACCAGGAAATTCGAGGATACAGGCAGAAGGATTGAGGATGATACAAAAGAGAGATTTGATGACACTAAAAAGAAACTTGATGAACTAAACACAATTTACAGAGATATTATTCAGTACATTGATAATTTCATTAAAATCCGCCTGACAAAAATATTAAACTGATTCAAAATATGCCGGGCAAATCTCACAAATTGACTTTTTGTTATGATGAAGTCGTTATGTATGTAAACGTTCTCTATATGAACCCATAGACCCGACGCTGTGGCCTGATTCTTGCTTAACTCAGAAGCAACGTAACAGCCATTTGAGAAATAAAACGAAAATAGAAAGATTAAAAGAAAGCAAAAAATCTGAGAATTTCAGGTGCGGGAGAAGGGATTCGAACCCCTGAACGTCTGCACGAACAGATCTTGAGTCTGCCACCGTTGACCGCTTGGTTACTCCCGCGCTTTTCGGAAATCCAAATAGGTAAAGTTATAACTAGCATATAAAGCTAATCCTGTGAATGAACCAATCCTGCTGATTTTTACGAAAGCGGGTAATTCCGGATACTTTTATTTCAGCTTTCGGCTACAAAATATCGGCTTCAGGCTTTAAGTTTATTCCTGTCCGGAGGGTTTATTTTTCCTTACGAGCTGTTTACATGCACCCAGTCGAGGTAATTCTGCTCGCCTTTAACCTCCCAAAATTCGATAGCAGGCAGGTCATAGGTGTGTAGGAACCTCACGGTTTCAATGATCTCTTCCAGGCGGGAAGAGTCGGTCTTGGCGAACAGGGCTACTTCGTTCTGCTCCTCCACCTTTTCGTTCCACCTGTAGATTGAATATATCGGAAACATATTTACGCAGGCTGCAAGCCTTCTTGCGACCAGCTCTCTTGCAATTTCAGATGCATTATCCATGCTCCCGGCTGTTATATATACGATTCCGATCATGAAACAGACACCTCATACAAAGTAGTTATAATCAGAAATATGCTGAGCATATGCTGAGTCTTATAAACTGAGCATTATTCATTAATTGCTCATTATTATCTATTGCCTCCGGGACATAAAATATAACCCCCGATGCTGAGATCTTTATTATATGTGACTGTTTACATGCGGCCGTAAACTGGCCTGCCATAAAATAATCTTGATGTAAAAGTTACCTTGACGGAAGAATAAACCTGCAATTCCATGTACCTTTTTATATAATTATGATGTATTATTACCCGCAGAGTTCAGTGCTATATGCAGAGAAACTAAAACCTATTTATAACAGAATAGACTACGGGGTGTAACAGGATTAATTATTTGAATATCTAAATTATTTGAATGTATGCCGGCTCCGGACAATTGCTGCTTAATATGCAGCTGGAGATTGCATACCGCGATAGAAGTTGCATATCGCGCTGGAAGTTCACTTGCGGCGTTAACCTCTTTATTAAAGATGTATTCTATATACTGTTATATTCTTAAAAACTAATCAATCGTCATTAAATCTGCTGCATTTATCTGTCAACATTTATCTATTAACATTTATCTGTTAACTTTCATCTATTAACACTATCTGTTAACATTTATCTATTAACATTTATCTGTTGACGTTTAAGTGGAAGTTATACCAAAGCTGTAAAGACTGATCACCAGATAAGTTTATTAAAATAAAAATTACAAACGAGAGCCTACAATGGTTCAGCTTAATAATTTCGGAGAATTTCCTTGAGCGGCACAAGCATTGCACTGAGTATTTTTTTAATGTACTGGTTCCTTGTCTCCATTCTGGATAGGAGAGGCATTCTGGAAAAGTATAACATAAGCACTTTTGGGCCTCTCCCCATCCTTATGATAAGGACAACGAAAGGTCTTAAGCTGCTGGACATACTTGCCCGCCCGAAACGCTACTGGAGAATTTTTGCAAATATCGGGATCCTGATGATGTTTGCAGGCATGGCTGCTATGTTCCTGGTCATTGTCATTTCAGACCTTGCCCTTTATACCTCGTTCCTCAACGACAGTGTTCCCGAACCTGGAAAATATAATTCCCCAAGGAATATCTTTCTGATTCCGGGTGTAAATGAGTTTATTCCCTTTACCTGGGGTGTAATTGCCCTCATTGTCACGCTTGTGGTGCACGAATTTTCCCATGCAATCCTGTGCAGGGTTGAAAACATCAGGGTCAAATCTATGGGAATTCTGTTCGCCCTCGTCCCCATAGGAGGTTTTGCGGAACCTGACGATGAGCAGCTATTCGGCAAAAAAGAAGAAGTAAAAAATGAGCTTCCTTTGACAGCCACGATTGAAGAAATAGAAGCCTGGGAAGAGAGGGAAAGGGAAGAAAAAAAGTTGAAAGAAATTCAAAAAGGAGAGGCAGCTTCCCCTGCACGTGAAGAAACAGGGAATAAACCTGAAGTAACTGCCACAAGAACCCAGAGAGCCCGTATCCTTGCCGCAGGAGTCATGGCCAATTTCTGCGTTGCTTTTATAGCCCTGCTGCTCTTTTTCGGGCCTGTGCTGGGAGCAATTGCTCCCCTGAGCGATGCCATGATAGTGGGCATAAACGAAAGTTCTCCTGCCCAGACTGCAGGGCTTCAGGAAGACATGGTGATTACGCAGGTAGATGATACAAATATCACTACTGGAATGGATTTTCTTTCCTACCTCGAAACCGTTGAACCAGGAGACACTTTACGAATACATGCCTCAAAAGATGATACCGTTTCAGTCTACGAGTTAAAAGTCCCTTCATCTTCAGAAGAATGCCTCAACGGAGTGCCTGTAGGAGGGATTGTTGAAGGAAGTCCTGCAGAAGAGGCAGGAATCGAAACCGGAATGACAATGATCCGGATTGACGACACGCAAATGCGAAGTATTGCAAGTTTCGTAGACTTCATGGAAGGGACAGAACCAAACCAGACCATAGAAGTGGAACTGCTCCCCTCAACAAATTATACCGGCGACCTCACTGAAAACGGCACTGCTGTCTTTAATGTTCATCTGGCCCCCCACCCTACGGGCGGTGACATCGGCTTCCTTGGAGTATCATATGGAGGTGAAGGAGTTCTGGAATGTCCTGCGCTTGGAATGTCCATCTGGATGCCCCAGGCAAAGTTCTATCTTGAAGCGCTCAAACAGATACCTTCCCTGCTTTCCGAGCCTGTAGGCTGGATCATCCTTTTCGGGCTTCCGATATATGGTTTTGCAGGTGAGGGCTTCCGCGGTTTTTCAGGCACGATTGCACAGTTTTACCACCCTGTCGGATGGGCAGAGCCCCTTGGAGTCGGGATTTTCTGGATAGCAAATTCCCTGCTCTGGATCGGATGGCTGAACTTTTACGTGGGCCTGTTCAACTGCCTGCCTGCGGTTCCGCTTGACGGAGGACATGTATTCAGGGACTACACCTATTCGCTTATGTACAAATTTACGAAGAACGAATCAGTATCGGAAAGGCTCTCAAATTCAATTACGGCAAGTTTCTCGATGCTGATCCTGTTATCATTCCTCTTCATGATATTCGGGCCTTTCGTAGGGCAGTTGATATGAACAGTGATCTGAAAACCGCAAAAATGTAACAGCATCCAGAAAGCATCAAAATATGAAATCAAATTAATTATCCGATAATCGAAAAGCCGGAATTAAGCTTATTTTTCCGGCTCTTTTGGTTATTCCGCTTTATTCTGCCTTATTCCGCTTTCCTGGCGATTCGATATTTACTGGCTTCTGATACTGCTTATTTTTCTTGTCACAGGTTTTTATGCTTAATGATTATTTTCTGGTTTACTTAAGAAAAAAATTCATAGATTCGCAGAAACTCACAGGACTTTAGGACTTTAGGACTTTATATCTTCAACAAAACTACACCGGTCATTTTTCAAAGTTTTAAACTGAACGACAACACTATAAAGTAGTTAAGACAATTATGTTAAAAAAACAATTTTAATTACCTGTTATTTTAGATAAATCCGTTAATTCAGGCTATTTGAATTTAAAATATATCGAGACTGAAGATGTGATAGTATGGAAAACTTGCCTACCGGAGTGGAAGGACTGGATTTACTTATGGACGGGGGATATCCCAGGGGAAAGAGCATTCTTGTTACCGGGCCTCCGGGTTCTGGAAAAACTATCCTCGGGCTTCACTTTCTTCACAGGAGTTGCCAGGACGGAAGAAAATGCATACTTGTTCTTACAAGAGAACTCACTGAAGACGTACTCACTCAGGCACACAGTCTCGGGATTGGCCTTGATCCTTTCATTGAAAGCGGGCAGCTCAATATCAGGAATATATTCGAAGACAAAATAAACAAGATTAAAAGCGTTTCCAAATTCGGAAAGGGGCTCTGTGCCGTGGACACGGACATAATCGAATACTTAAGTTCCATGTCTACGGAAGTTGATGTTGTGGTTATTGACAACATCGGAGTAATGGCCATAAATCATGATATAAGGGAGTTCGCAGATGAGTTCAGTTCAATAAGCATTATCCTCCTGAAAAACGGATGTACAAGTCTCTTTGTCATGGACGAGGACTCTTACAATACTACCCAGAGGCTTACGGGCTATATGGTTTTCGGGCTTATGAGACTCATTACACAGGAAAACTTCATTTCCGGGAAAACAAAACAGTATCTCTATATTGAAAAAATGAGAAACACACCTGTGCCTGTCAAATATTCCCTTTTTGACATCACTTCGCAGGGGATAAGGGTTATTTCAGGCATGAAATCTCCGTAAATCTCGGGGATTATGAATGAAAGGGAGATTTTTACTGAAAGGAAATAAAAACATATTATGCTGCTTTTATCAGGAATTCGCAGCAGTCATTTCTGTTTCCAATGGTTTTCAGGGCTTCAAGCCTGCAGCCTGAATCTACTTTCAGGGTTATATTTGAAAATATTTTTCGGGTCAGTGTGCAGAGGATAGGGTTTTTGCGGGCTTCTTCCCCTTTCCATGGGCATCTGGTTCCTTTTACTATCCAGATCTTATCATTTTCTCCCATAGTAGAATAAAAGCTCCCGCCAAGCTGGTTCATTATTTCTGCACAGACATTCCCTGCGTAAGCCAGATCCATTTCCCTGTTTTCGAAGTGGTACATCTCAAGAAGTGTCTTTTCGACCATGCCTGTCATCTGGTTTATAATGACCTTTTTCTCTTCATTGGATACGGACTGGAGCAGGGTAGGAATTACGGCAGTGAGGATGCTCTGCACTCTGTTTTTTACTTCAAGGCTGTCCCTGTCAGCAACCAGCCTGTCGTGAAGGTATTTGACTCTGAGGAGAGACTTCACTCTGGTTTTCAGCTCAAGCCTGTTTATGGGTTTTGTGAGGAAGTCATCTGCTCCTACCTCAATCCCTTTTATGCGGTCTTCAAGTTCAGAAAGAGCGGTAAGCATAAGTACCGGAATAAACTGGGTCTCGGGGTTTTCCTTGAGGATTTTGCAGACCTCGTAGCCGTTGACTTCAGGCATCATAACATCCAGAAGGACGATATCGGGTTTTTCTTTATCCACTATCCTGAGAGCTTCTTTTCCCCCGTAAGCACAGAAAACTTTGTAAGGTTCAACCGCAAGATAGGCTTCCATCAGCTCGACATTCTCCCTCATGTCATCCACTATGAGGACTTTCGGCCTGTTATTTTCATTCAACAAGGCTTCCTCCTTTTGTTTCATGAATTTTAATCCCTTCGGATGTGATTTCAAATATCGACATATCAGGGGATATAGGAGTGCTGCGCATCTTGGATATGCACAGGTAGCGCTCCATTTTCCCCAGATAGGCGTTCTCTTTTACCAGAAGGCGAATAGTACCGTAGACCGAATATTCAGCTAGCTGGTTGGTCAGGTTGTGAGCTGATTCATCCATGATCAGGAGGGTGGTACAGCTTTTTTTTCTCACAAGGTAGTTCAGCCCGTCAAACTGGTCCCTTAACTTTTTTTTGGGAACTCTCAGAGCAAAGGTTCCCAGGTTATCTATGACAAGGCATTCTGTTCCGTCGCGTATGAATTCTATAAGGTTAGGGAGCTCGATATCAAGGCTTTCAGGTTTAAAACCGTATCTTGTCTGCCCTATGATTTCCGAGCGGCTCTCAAATATGTTTTCTATGACAAGCTGCCCGCTTTCATAGTAAGGCTTAATGTCATGCCCCAGCAATTCTGCCTGGTAAAGAATATCTTCAGGAGTTTCTTCAGTTGCGATCATCAGGCATTTTCTTCCTTCAACACAGCTCCTGTGAAGGAAATGGATTCCATAGATAGTTTTTCCACTCCCGGCTACGCCTGTTATCAGGGTTGCTTTATTCCCGGGATAACCTCCGCTCAATTTTCTATCAAGCTCCTCTATGCCTGTTGAAACTCTATCCATTCTGATAAGCCCTCATTATTTGTTTAAATAATTCTTAACACATTACCATTTTAGTGGGCAAAAATGATTTGATATCTGTTTTGATAAATTTGTCCAGAAAAATCTACTTGCAGGATCTTTAATTGAATGAATATGACTGTATGATATCGGAAATTTTCTGCATATATTAAAAGAACTTTTGTAATATAAAAGTTATGTCTGCATTTTATAATTATCCTTTTTAGTAATTTTTGAATTTATTTCGACTCATTTGGACATAAATCCTTTAATTTCTCTCAACTATACATATTTATTTTATCTGTATGGCTTCATAAACATTTTCATAACAAGGCAATTTTTAATTTGCCCTCCTTTTTTCCCTTTTTCTTATTTTTGAGAGAAACCTTTAATATGGATAGTTGCTATCAATACAGCGGCACCGCGGGCTCGTGGGGTAGCCAGGATATCCTAATGGGCTTCGAAGTAAGATTCTTACGAAGACACCCATTGACTCGTGTTCGAATCGCGGCGGGCCCGTTAACCTGTTTTATTTTACAAGTAATGTTTAATTCTGCTTTATTCTGCTTTTCAGTGAATTTGAGGGTCGGTTATCCGGGAACGTTTTCCTCAATTTGTCTTTACCGGTAATGAAAAAAATGAATCAAAAAAGAGGCGTAAAATGGGAAAAGAGAGCGAATATCCTCTGGAAGTAAAATGGATAGATGTAAAACATAAAGGGAACCTGGAGGATGCTTTCCAAATCCGAAGAAACGTTTTTATAAATGAACAGAATGTGCCGGAAGAAGAGGAATTTGACGAAGCGGACCTGAAGTCTCATCATGCAGTCGTGTATGCGGATGGCAGTCCGGTAGCCACAGGGAGGCTTTTTAAATCTGAAAAATACTGGATTATTGGAAGAATTTCAGTCCTTAAAGAACACCGGGGAAAACAGGCAGGAAAGCTCGTTGTGGAAAAGCTTCTGGAAAAAGCCGCTGAACTGGGAGCAAAAGAGGTGCATATCCATGCACAGACCCATGCAAGCGGGTTTTACGGGAAGTTCGGCTTTGTTGCTTATGGTAATACCTTTCCTGAATCCGGAATCGAGCATATTTCCATGGTGAAAAGACTGTAAGTTCTCAACCAGCTAATCAGATTAAGAGCAAACATGGTCTGAAGTTCATCTCATACGGCAATTTCTTAACCAGCCAATCAGGTTAAGAGCCTGTCCGGTCTGATGCTCATATTATGTCGTACCGTAAAATTCCATTTTACGGATAATTACTTATTCGAAAAATAAAATTAGATATTATGACCTGGTACGCAATAGATGCGATAGATAGAGCTTTTTCACGGACAAAAAAAGCTCTTTTAGAACCTTTTGATTTCTGGAAATGGGTAAAACTTGCAATTATTGTTTTTTTCGTTGGAGGTCTCGGGTCCAGTTATGGAGGTCAGGGAACTAACTATAATATGGGCTCCGAAGATTGGGGGAGCGATGTTCCTGCCATTGTGCCCGGTGATGTGCCTGCGTCCCCGTATGACATATCCTGGACAGGCCTTGGCTATGTTCAGTCCATAGACCCATTAATAATTATAGCTGCTGCAATAATTCTCTTAATTCTTTTCGTTATCGTCTTTTCTTATATTTCAAGTGTCATGGAGTTTGTTTTTGTAGAATCTCTGGTAAAAAATGAAGTAAAGCTCCGGGCTTATTTTAAAAAGTTTATGGGGAAAGGCTTTAATCTCCTTCTCATACGTCTGGCCATAGGTCTCCTTTTTTTCATAATTTTTGTTCTTTCTCTGCTGCCTTTTGTCTCAATATTCGTTACAGAGTCTCCTGATTTTTCAGTACCTGCTCTTGTAGGTGGGATACTGTGGATTTTTGGCGTAATTATCCTTCTTGCCCTGGTAGGGGCAGTCATAAACTCTTTTTTAAGCCTTGCAATCCCTGTTTCCATTTACAGGGAAACCGGGATTCTCACATCTTTCAACATGGTCTACAGGAATTTCAGGAAAAACTGGCAGGAAATTCTGGTCTACTGGCTTATAAGGTTCCTTCTGGGAATCGGGGTTGGTTTCCTGGCATTGATCCTGTTTATCGTGCTGTTTCTGGTACTGATTATTGTTTCCCTTGTTATTGATGGGATAGCCTATTATATCCTCTCCACTTTCGTTTCTGAACCATTGATCTGGATAATTCTGGCTCTTTTTGTCCTGGCAGAAATCCTGTTTACATTTGCATTACTGATGATGCTGAGTGTACCGTTTGCAGTTTTCCTGAAGTACCACCTGCTGACTTTCCTTGAAAAGTGGTTTGACGGGTTAAATATTCCGTTTTTCGATAAGCCCGCAGGAGAACCGGGGACAGGTCAGGGAGAGATCGGAACAGGTTTAAGCAGTTCGGAACAGAATTTACCTGAGCAAAATTCATCGGAACAAAATTCATCAGAACAGAATTCATCGGAATGGTATTCACCGGAAAATGAGATGCCTGAGTCATCCAGACCCGGATCAGACAATTCAAACGGTTCAGACGGTTCAGAAACACCTGCCAGCCGTGATTTTTAACCCTTAAAGATGTTCGGGTTCCGCTCTCCCGGACTTGCTCAGGAATATTTTATAAAAAACTCCGGGTAAACCCTGGAATCTCCTCTTTTATTCTCTTTCCTTAACTGAGTTCAGAATCTCAGTTTTTTAAGATATAATATAGCATCCTGATACTAACTATACTTGGTAAACACCATACGGGTCTCTCTGTATCCGAAGCATAAACCAGGAGTTGATAAGTATGAAACAGGAGTTCATTGAGAAATATTATCTGGGCAAGGAAGTAGAAATTGACATCGGGGGAAACACAACATACCGGGGAATCGCTGCTGAATGTAATGATGGAGTCCTGAGCCTTAAATGGACTATAAAAGAAGAGGGTTACACGCATATTGAAATAGAAAAAATTGCTGTAATGTGGAAAACCCTTGGCAAGTAAGAATGTGTTAAAATAAATTATATCATAAAATAATGGTGCAAAAAGATACCACAAAAAACAGTATTGTAGAAAAATATCGCAGAAAAATAGTGATAGCAGGAATATGAAAATATACCGGGTTTCATTAAAGTTAACAGGTAAACTCAAAACAAAAGCAAAGAAAAGAACTCAGGTTCTTCTAAGCCCGAATATTATTCCTTTTATCAGGTTTTAAGGAGGTTTCTGTTATTCCTCCTTCTATTTTTCTTCCTTCTATTTTTCTTACTTCTATTTTTCTTCCTTCTATTTTTCTTACTTCTATTTTTCTTACTTCTATTTTTCTTACTTCTATTTTTCCTCCTTCTATTATTCCTCCTTTTTGTCCTCTGTTTTTAAATTGCCTGTAGCCTGAATGTAAAAACAATGCTTTTCTCAACCCTGAAAAATAATTGCATCTACACTGAATACAGCCGACTTCTCAAGCTCTTCTGGCAGCTCTGCCCGGGCAGGTTATGTAAGCAGGTGCGGTTAAACTGGTGAAAGATATACAACCTGGTGCTTCGACCTCCCCTGATCAGGCTCATTGCTGGAGAGTCGCATCTCTGCCGCAATAATTTCGAAAATTCAGACTATTTAAAACCATTTATCTTTGTTTTAATAAAAAAATTAATATTAAAAACCTTACTTTTTATTGTTAAGAATTAAGTATCAAAAACTAAAGTATCAAAAACTAAAAGATTCTATTTTTTTTCTGTACTTTATATAAATTTTTTTAAAAAAGTAAAGCTGCCAACTGAGTTATATTTTTCATAACATTATAAGTTTTGAAACTGTTCTCTTATTTAAAGTTATCTCCTATATTCTGAGAAATAACGCCCAATGATGCCCATTTTACACAGAATAAGTATTTATACAACTATACCAGTTATACTATTGATAAAACATAATACCATTAAACAATAGATTATGGTTTATCGGGGGTAGCATTGAGCTTCTGGGGATTGGGAGTAAGCTCCAGATGATAGTACAGCTTTTGCAACAGGTGCTTGAGAATGCTGAACTGGTAGGTGGGGTTGAGTTACAGAACGGACTTGTTTGCATTTCTGGAAGATACGTTTGCGTTTCAGAATGAATTTACAAAGCACAGGTTCTGACTGGATAAACGAAACTAAAAACGAAGATTGAAATGAAGATTAAATACGAAGATTAAAAACGAAAATAAAAACGAAGACTAAAAGTGAAAAGTAAAAATAAAAACTGAAAACGCAAACCGAAAAAGCAAATCAGAAATTATAAAGGGTCTAAACAAAACTGGGATTAATCTAAACATTTTTTGGAGTGGGACAGAATGACGCTTTCTAACCTGACTGAGGCTGAAAAAACGATATTGATGGATGAAACCGTTACTGATTTAAAACAATCGTTAGAAACTGCCATTAAAAGTTTACTTGCAGAATACGAAACAGATCTTGAAACTAACCTCAATATTTCAAAAGTTGAGGTGAACTTCATAGTAAAGCTGGACGGGGTTGAGGTCTAAAGTTTATTACTATGGGATTTAGGTTGCGGTAATGTAACTGATAGTGCGAGTGACACATATATTTTCTTTTGGGGTCTCTTTTGGGGTCTTCTTTTGGGAAGAGCAGAAGTGAATCCGCACCGGCTTTTCTTTCTTTTCTTTTAACCTGAATTTGCAGATTACCTGTCTGGAATTTTTTTAATTTTTGCATTTTCTTCACTGAGCCCTGCCCAGATTACTCTATACTTCAGGTGTTCGAGTACGGGATAAAAGAGGCCGCTGTCAAACCCGAAATCCTCAAAGATTTTTACTGCATCAGCATACGTCTCTGCTGCGCCGGGCTTTTCAAGCTCAAGATTTATTTTCTCAAGCAACTGCCTGTGAATTATGTAATTTTCAAGAAGCACGTAGTCTCTGTAGTCTCTGTAGTTTCCAATATTTTCATGCTCTTTTCCGGAATCTCTGTACCCTTCGAATTTTTCCCGAACTTCGGATTTTTCAGGTTCCTGTATTTTTTCAAATCTCTCTTCAAGAACCTTTTTTAAAGCTTCAAGCATAACTCCATTTCTGGCTGCGATCTTTTCAAGATTAATAATTTCCCCTGAGAGAGGGATTTCTATTTCGTGTATCCTTGACCTATCTTCTGCAAGTTTTTTTTCCTCGTATTTTCTGAGCACCTGAGTGACTTCGTTTGCCGGGATCTTCCTGTCGAAGAAAATGACGTCCTGTGCAGGAAAATCTTTTTCGGAACATTTGAGTTTCCTGTTAATCAGGAGAATAACAGGTTCTTTTACCTCTTTGAGTTTCTCGACTTTCTTTTTAAGGTATTCGGGAGTCCAGAAGCCAACAATTTCTGCATATACTTTTATCCCGTTCTTCTGCAGGGAAAAATCCGGTACAAAAGCGAACCTGCCTGCTTTCAGTATTGCAGGTTCTCTTCTCACGTCCCAGCCCCCGAAACTTAAGCTTGCAAATTGCTGTTCAAAAGCGCTATCAAAGACTTCACTTGCAGCGTCTGTTTCTACTTCCTGGGCTACGGATTGCCTTTCTACAGGCTGGCCCTCGTACCCTGTTTCCATTCCGGTTTCAATTCCATATCCTTTCTTTTCTTCAGCAAACTGATAGTCGCGAGAAACACTTTCAGGATAGCCGGACACTTTCCGCATGAACCTGAAAGCTTCTTCAGAACTGTCAAGAGAAAATTCAAGGATCCTCTTTCCCTGATAACCTTTATGCAGAATGCCTGCCTTCAATCTCCAGCCTTTTGTTTTGAGGAGAGCGGGAAAGAGTTTTGCAAAAGAATTCCCATACCTTTCCGACATTCTGAAAAGTGACGCAGGCCCATCAAGATGAAGATGAACACTTTTTAGTTTTTCAATTTCTTCGTTTTCGTCATTTCTTTTGTTTTCTTTTCTCTCACTTTCTTTTACTGGGCTTTCTTTTCTCTCATTTTCTTTTATCAGCTTTTTTTCTCCCTCAGTTTCTTTTATTCCACCTTCTTCCTGCGCATCCTCAAGGGAATACATAAGCCCGAACCTGAGGATTTTCCAGAGGACTCTCTGAAAATCTCCCTTTATCCAGATATCAAGGTCAATGGCACGGAAAAGCAGAGTCTGGGTAAGGGAAATGTTGTACTGCCTGAGGAGTTCTGCAGGGGCAGGAGGGTCGAATTCTTTAAGAACCTGGTTTTCCTCAAGGTCTGCCCACAGAGATTTTTCAAGGTCTGAAACTGAAACTAAAAGGTTTTTTGCAGCTATTTGCAGCGCCTTTTGCCTTTCTTCAGGAAAAAGAGCCATGCCCCCACAGGCTTCAAAGACAGCTTCCCTGGCTCTGGAAGGGTCAACAGCCGAAGATGTCTCAACCACAGCCCGCCTCCCGAGGAGCTGCGAAAGTCCCCTGATAAAGCGGTAGTTCATCTCTTCATAGCCTTCGAGTTCCGTAAGGAGGTCACCATATGTTTTTCCGACATGCTGCCTGAAAGTCTCTATAAGTAGCCCTGCAAGTTCAAGGTTTTCAGAGTCAAAAACCGAATATGCAGGCCTGATCTTTCCTCTGGAGATGCGGGTTACTAGGAGGTCAGATGTCAGCACGAGAAACACCTTCCTGACTTTTGGCTTCTGCCTTATCGGGTTTTTTTCTGGTTGAAACAGCTTCTTTTCTTCTCTTTGCAGTCCCTGTTTCCGTGGTTTCTTCAGCAATAATCTCGTAGAGCACGGCTTCCTTCCCTTCTTTTTGCCTCAGTATCCTTCCAAGCCTCTGGACGTATGCCCTTTTGCTGCCTGTCCCGCTTGCTATAATCCCTATATTTGCTTCCGGGACATCGATCCCTTCGTCAAGTACCTTTGAGGTAACGACAGCCCTGTACCTTCCTTCCCTGAACTTTTCGAGAATGGAACTCCTCTCTTTTGAAGGAGTCCTGTAAGTAATGGCCGGGATAAAAAAAGAATTGGAAATCCGGTGCACAAGCCGGTTGTGTTCTGTGAATATGAAAATTCTGTCATCTCTGTGCTGTTCCAGGATTTCCCTCAGTTTCTCAATTTTCGAATCACTGTTAAAGGCAAGGTCTCTTGCTGCATTTCTCGCCAGGAGGGCTTTTCTGGCTTCAGGATCTCTTCCGCTTTTCATAACCAGTTTTTGAAAGTCCTGCGGACTTCTCATTATCATTCCGGTTTTTCTGAGGTAATCAAGAAATACGGAGTATTTCTTTTCGTATTCTTTCTGCTCTTCATCGGTGAGAGCAACAGAAACCCGTTTTATCGTATAGGGGGCGAGATGCCCACCTGCAAGTTCAGATACCTTTTTTTCGTAAACTTTGCCTCCGACAAGCCGGTTGAGTTCTGTATGCAGCCCATCTTCCCTTTCATATGTGGCTGTGAGCCCGAGTCTGCATGGAGATGCGGAAAACTCTGCAATGCTCCTGTAACCGGTTGCGGGCAGGTGGTGAACTTCATCAAAAATAATAAGACCGAACCTGTTCCCAAGGGTTTCGGCGTGAATGTAAGCAGAATCATACGTGGAAACCGTCACCGGAAAGATTTTCTTATCTCCTCCCCCAAGCTTTCCGATCTCCATGGAAAAGGCTTCTTCAAGCTCTTTCTTCCACTGTTCAAGCAGGTCAAGGGTCGGGACGACCACAAGGGCAGGAGTATTGCAGCCCGCGATTGCCCGGATACCTGTAAGTGTTTTTCCGCTTCCTGTTGGCAGGACAAGCACTCCCCGTTTCTCATTTTCTCCCCAGGAGATAAGTGCTTCTGCCTGATAGTCCCTTAACTTCAGCTTCTTTCCTGAGGCTTCGTAAGCTGCTGCGAGGTCGGGACAGGGAATAAGGTCAAGGACTGAGTCTTCAAAATCGATCCCTGAATCTTTCAGATAATTAATAATATCTTTGTAGTACATTGCAGGAGCCCTGAAGCTTTCGCTCCTTTCATCCCAAACTGAGTTCGGGACCCTGACATTTCCTTTTATAAGAATGGTTCCCTGCTTGAAGCTGATTTTAATCATTGTTTACTAAGAGACCGGACATGGTATATAAGAATTAGTTACCCGAATTGCATTTCGGGTGGACATATTGTTGTGGTGCAGAAATCAATGATACAGCCAAACTTGATTTTTTAAAAACTCATTTATCTTCGTGAATTAAATGATAACAGCAAAAAAATTGTATTTGTGATTTATGGTCAATTCATTCAACTAAGATTATTACAATAATTCCAAAGTTAAAAACAATTTGAATTATACATAAGTGCCTGCTGTAAAAGCAGCTCCATCAATCCACATTGCCAATAAAAATACCGATATATAATATTAATTTTTAATCAAATAGTATTATAATTTATTCTTTAGTTTGAAAATTTAGCCGTAAAACTTTAATAAAATTAAGTATTAATTGTCCAATACTAGATTAAAAAATATATAGAGTGTTCAAACTAAATTTGCAATGTCGGTTTGAACCCCTGTATGCCCTGAGATAGGTTATAGTTTAACTTTGATAGTGTTTAAATTTGCGTAATCTTGGCCTCTGGGGCAATAATAAGAGGTAAAGAAAATGAACACCAAAAAAGTGAAATTAAAGTATATGTACACAATTTGTGTTTTGCTGTTTTTATTTACTGTGCCAGTGTCTGCAGCTCCTGATGCTCTACTAGATAGAAGCCGCACTCAGTTTGGAGACCTTACTACTAGTGTCTCAACCATTTAATTATTAGTCATCATTATAAACGTTGAATCCTTTTATACCTTCATGCTACAGATTCAACTTGCAGATAATGAGGTAAATTTCCTTCAGGATTTTGTGAGAAAAGGACGTAAAAGCGCAAGAGAACTAACTCGAGCCCGTATTCTCCTTCTATCAAACCAGCAAACAGAAATCACTGAAATCGTGAAAATATTAGGTATTTCCAGGAGTACCACTTTGAATATACGGAAAAGATACCTTGATGAAGGTCTCCCCAATGCTCTTTTTGACAAATCAAGATCTGGTCAACCTATAAAATACACTGAAAAACATGTTGCAGAAGTAATCGCTTTAGCCTGCAGCAGTTCCCCTGATGGAAGCAAAAGATGGTCTCTTTCCCTGCTTACTGAAGAACTTAGGAAAAAAGAAGGATTTGAAACTATAGGTAAAGAGAGTGTCAGGCTTATTTTGAAAAAAGCAAAACTAAACCTTGGTTAAGACGGATGTGGTGTATTCAGACTATCGATACTGAATATAGAGACAGGATGTATGACATTCTTAGTCTGTATGAAGAGGATTATGATCCTAAAAAACCTCTTATCTGTCTTGACGAGAAGCCTAAGCAACTGCTCAGGGATAAAAGAATGAGCATTCCTATGAAGCTTGGAAGTTCAGAAAAATATGATTATGAGTATGTCAGAAACGGAACAGCAAACATATTCATGGCGGTAGAGTTCAAAGCAGGAAAAAGGGTAACTCAGGTAACCAAAAGAAGAACAATGAAGGATTTTGCACAATTCATGAAGATTCTTGTCACAGAAGAATATTCTGAAGCAGAAGTCATCAGACTGGTTACGGATAATCTCAATATCCATAAAGAGAAGTCATTCTACGAAGCATTCTCAGAAGAGGAAGCAAAGAAGATTCTGGACAAGATAGAGTTCCATTACACGCCAAAACATGCAAGCTGGCTCAATGCTGCTGAAATCGAGATCAATGTCATGGATATCGAATGTACAGGAAGAAGGATCGGGGACATCGAGACGCTTAAAAATGAAGTGGATTCATGGACAAAGAGAAGGAATGAACACAAAAGGAAAATTGAATGGAAGTTTACAAGGAAGAATGCAGATGAGAAAATGTCAAAGTATTATGTGAAATAATTAAATGGTCATGACACTAGTGAGATAAATTATATTAACGCAAGATTTGTTGAAGTCAAAGGCGATATTATGTTTATTCCTGATATCACCTCGAATTTAGATTTCCAAACTGGAGCTGCGAGTGATTCCTATTTTATAAACAATGGTATTGACTCGCTTGATGATACAACAGACGTAAATATTGTTTTAATCCATACTCATGGAGGAGTAAGTGGATCTTCATGTCGTTTGCAATTTAAGGACGGAAGCTTGTTAACGGCTTCCGATGTATCTAATTGGCTGGACCAAAGAGATGGAGGATTCTTTTTTGCAGGTGCATGCAGCTCTGCAAAATATACAGATTTAGGATATGCTTTCATTTACAAAGGATTTGACAGTTACTTTGGGTACAGAGGTACTGTTAATACAATGCGTAACGCTCGATTTTATGCAGCATTTTTTGAGCATGCTAGTTTAGCCGATGTAGAAGTTTGTGATGCAGCCGACTATGCGGAGGATCAAGTGTTCCTTGATTTCGGGTATGCAGATGACGTTGGAGATAATACATTTTTTGGCGATTCTAATGTATGTTTAAATAGTTAAGGAGACGGAATCATGAAACTTAGGCAAATTTGTATATTAGCTTTGATACTAGCAAGCTCAATATTTGTGGCTTTTGCTTCTGAAGAGGGAGGGCTAATATTTACAAAAGAAGATGTAAAACAAACAAAACACCTTGATCCATCAACCGCAGACGTAAATATTAGTTTTGAAGATGCAAAAAACAAGCTGATACTAGAAAATCCGGAAGTAATTACTGAATCTGTTCATGGAGAATTAATTGACAACGAAAATTTCGGGATAATCTGGAGAGTGAGTTCGAAAACAGCTAATGGAAGAAGCATCTCAGCAGGGATAGATGCTTCTAATGGAGATCTGCTTTTTGTATATGATGGGTCAAAAAAAGTAAGGGGGAACAATAATATAAATAAAGATGATGCTTTGACAATAGCAGAAAAATATATTCAATCCAGAGTTTCGGCTAATATAATCAGCGAAACCAAGCTTAACGACATTAAATACAAAGAACCTGCTGCAGATGACCTTCCAGGAATTTATCATGTTAGTTACATTAGGAGTATCAGAGGAATACCTTATCTTTCAGATGGAATAATTCTTAGAGTTAATGCAGAAACGGGAGAAGTTACAAGTTACTGCAAAAAATTGTCTACGTCTGAGGAAGAGATAGCACTTATTAATACGGAACCAAGTATTACGGATGAGGAAGCGATTAAAGTTCTCAAAGAATACATGAGTAGTATACCACAAATCGGAGAAGAAAAAGCAAATACTGTAAAAGTTATGTCATCTGATCTTGTCTGGAAAGAGAACAATGACGATAAAATACATCTGGCATGGTGGATTAAGTTCGTGGATTCAAGTTTTGCAGAAGACGATAACTGTCCAGCTTTTGCCTGGGTTGATGCACATTCAGGAGAAATGCTGCTATTTGATTATGGAAGAGATTGAGTTAGAAAAAGTTCTAATCTTTCATTCTCCTCTTTTTAATTAACGATTATTCAAATCTATACCGTGCTTATTAGTTGAATGATTTGGTCATCAAATATTTGTAATGTAGATTTGCTATAGAAACTTGTACGTTTATAAGATTTTTAACTTCTATTAAAATAAATTTCCATAGGGATTGAAAAAAATAGTCTACTTCTGTGATGTCAAAAATATGGTAAATTATTCCTTACAATTCCATAGGCACATATCGACAAAATATCTGATGATAATAAATTTTACAACTTTAGCTATATTTTATAATTTTAAAAGGAGAAAGATCATGAAATTTAAGCAAATTTGTATATTAGCTTTGATACTAGCAAGCTCAATATTTGTGGCTTTTGCTTCTGAAGAGGGAGGGCTAATATTTACAAAAGAAGATGTAAAACAAACAAAACACCTTGATCCATCAACCGCAGACGTAAATATTAGTTTTGAAGATGCAAAAAACAAGCTGATACTAGAAAATCCGGAAGTAATTACTGAATCTGTTCATGGAGAATTAATTGACAACGAAAATTTCGGGATAATCTGGAGAGTGAGTTCGAAAACAGCTAATGGAAGAAGCATCTCAGCAGGGATAGATGCTTCTAATGGAGATCTGCTTTTTGTATATGATGGGTCAAAAAAAGTAAGGGGAAACAATAATATAAATAAAGATGATGCTTTGACAATAGCAGAAAAATATATTCAATCCAGAGTTTCGGCTGATATGATTAATGAGATTGAGCTTGAAGATGTAAATTATAAGGAATCTGATGCAGACGGCCTCCCAGGGACTTATTTTATAAGTTACGCACGGATTATCAGAGGAATACCTTCTCTTTCAGATGGAGTAATTCTTAGAGTTAATGCAGAAACGGGAGAAATTTCAAGCTATAATAAAAGATGGTCTATGTCTGGAGAAGAGATAGCGCTCATTGATAAGGAACCAAGTATTACGGATGAGGAAGCGATTAAAATCCTCAAAGAATACATGACTAGTGTACCACAAATCGGAGAAGAAAAAGCAAATACTGTAAAAGTTATGTCATCCAATCTTGTCTGGAAAGAGAACGAGGACGATAAAATACATCTGGCATGGTGGATTAAGTTCGTGGATTCAAGTTTTGCAGAAGATGAAGACCATCCTGCATCGGTATGGATTGATGCACATTCGGGAGAGATTCTGCTTATTGCTTACGGAAGAGACTGATTTTAAAAGGATTCTAGCTCCTCGCAGTAAAGTGGGCATCGATCTGGAGAATCAGAGAATCTTTAAGAATAATTCCCTGCTTGAAGCTAATTTTGACCATCACCTATTAAGAGCCCAGACAATATATAATATTTCAGTTATCGGCAGCCACTCTGACCGAATTCTCCGTATTAATCTCTTTCCAAATAAATTTTTATATTTCTTGATCACAGAAATAGTAGAATAAATTGCTTTATTGCATAATGTAGACCAGGTAAAAAGTTTAATTTTTCTTGCTGACCATTAAAGGAAGAAATTGAAAAAAGTAAGAAGGAAAGTAAATAAAAGGGAGGAAGGGGGATTCAATGAACACTAACAAAATATCTGCCGGGGAAAATATAGCAGGGAATAAAGAAAAGCCCTCCCCGGAACCTCTTGATCTGGAGGCTCTTTATCACAGGTACGGGATTGAACGCAGTCATGCCGACAATGTTGCACGAAATGTCCTCGAGCTTTTTAATATTCTTGCTCCCGTGCACGGGCTTCGCCCTGAGTTCCGAAAGCTTGTGGAGATAGCAGCTCTTGTCCATGACGCAGGAGTGGCTACGGACCTGGAAAACCATCATAAGGCAGGAAGAGATATCCTGCTCCTACACCCGCCTGCTAATCTGCCTGAGAAACTATGGCAGGTTGTTGCCTGGACTGCTTATCTGCACAAAAAAAGGATTGGGGAAAAGAAACTCAAAAAACTTAACGAAAAAGATTTCGGAAACATGCCTGAAGATCTCCAGGCCCTTACCCTGAAAGTAGCCGCCCTTGTAAGGCTTGCCGATGCCCTGGACTATAGCAGGATGGGAAGCAAGATCGGGCAGGTTAGTTATGGAAAACAGAGCATAAGGTTTGAGATCAAGGGCAACGGGTCGGCAATTGATGCTGAAAGAATGCGTAAAAAAGGCGACCTCTGGCACCTCCTGTACAGTACGAAACTTGAATTCGTATCTGAGATAAAAAAATGATAAAAGAATATATGAATCCGGAAGATATGAGCCAGTGCTGCTTCCGTATTACTCGTTATGTTTCAGTAATCTGCCATGTACCGGCAATTCTACAATATCTCGATAGTCCCATAACATTTCAATAATTCTACAATATTCCAGTAATTTTACCATATTCCAGTAATTTTACCATATTCCAGTAATTTTACCATATTCCAGTAATTTTACCATATTCCAGTAATTTTACCATATTCCAGTAATTTTACCATATACAAATAAATTATCCAGAGATACTATTCTGAAGGATTCCAAGGGTGATAATCACGGGTCATCTTATACTTGTCAGGCATGGAGAACCTGGCCTGAAGCCAGGGGAAAGGCTTTCGGGCTGGATTGACATCCCGTTAAGCAGGAAAGGCATAGAAGAAGCACTTGAATGTGCGAAAGCGCTTGAAAACATAGAAATAGACATTGCTTTTGCATCAGACCTTGTCCGAACACAGGAAACCCTTTTCATCATACTTTCGGGCCAGAAAAAAACAGGGGTTGTTGTACACGAGAAAACAGAAGATAAAGTGCCCCCGGAAAAGCTTGACTGGTATTCCTACCCCGAAAAGCTCGGAGAAGACCTTATCCCGGTTTATACGACTCCTGCTCTGAACGAGCGTTACTACGGCAAACTTCAGGGCAGAAAAAAGCAGAAAATGGAAGAAAAATACGGTGCAGAACAGGTAGCAAACTGGCGCTGGAACTTTGAACCGGGCCCTCCGGAAGGGGAAAGCTTGAAAGCTGTCTATGAGCGCACAGTTCCCTATTTCCGAAAAAAAGTCATGCCTGCCCTTGAAGGAGGAAAAAATGTGCTGATCTGCGCCCACCAGAGCAGCCTGAGGGCTCTTGTCAAATACATAGAGGATATTTCCGACAAAGATATCAGGGAAGTAAGGTTGTCCACTGGAGAGCTTGCAATTTACCATTTTTCCGAAGGAAAACTTGTCAGGGAAAATGAAGAGCTCGGACCTGAGCTGAAAAGGAATATTTAATCCCCTTTTTCTTTTTTAATCCCTTTTTTTTCAGTTCTTTTTTTTTCAGCCTCTGATCCCGGAAACCGCCCGTCAGATCATACAGTAGAGGGTACCAGGAGACATCCGCCAGCTTGCCCGGCAGCCCTGCTCAAAAAACACAGGAAGAAAAAGTAAAAATTTGAAAATTGCAACATAAACTACAGAGAAAATCCATGATTTTCTTTCCCGAGCTAGATACAAGAAATCAGATGTATCCAAGAGGCAGGATATAAAGAGGTTCTTCATTTGCGGGCAGTTTGAGGACTTTTTTAACGTCATCGTCTTCAAAAGCCCCTATGGCACAGGTTCCTATTCCAAGTTCCACACCCAGGAGGTAGATGTTCTGGGCTGCATGTCCGGCTTCCATGTTAGCATAACGGATACCTCTTTTTCCGTATTTTCCTGTCATCCGCGGGTAGACTGCGGAGATTGCAAGAGAAACCGGAGCTTTGCTGACCATTGGCTGGGAAAGAGCTGCTCCTGCAAGCTTTTCTCTCATATCTCCTGGAATTTCCTGAGTGAGGGCATGCTCTTCTGCAACGTACCTGTAAATCCCGGGTTCAAGCCCGTTTCCCTCTCCCACTACAGCATGGATTTCAAGAGGATAAAGAGCTCCTGCGGAAGGGCATGTCCTTAAACCTTCTTTTTGATTTTGAGAAGGCCGGGTGACTGAGACAACCGGTGAGAGCCTTGGCTATTAAAAGTAAAATACAAAAAAGGATGCCATAAAATCAGGAAATCAAATCCAAAAAAGATTTAGGGATGATAAAACAAAATCTTTTATGCCAGCACGGATATGAGATTGTGTCTAAATCTCTATCCATTTTACTTTGTGAGTCTTTTACAGTTCTGGATTCACAACTCAGTAAGGTAATGATGACGAGGAGTTATGAATTCATAGCCTGATAAACTGGGAACAAGAATCTAACAAAAAATAGAGAGTATTTTTCTTCGTGTAACTTCCCGGTTCTTCCGGGTCAGCGAAATAGAGCCTTTTTCTATCTGGACAATACATGCCAAGCTCAAGCTGGATTCTCTCAATAATCCCCATGCAGCAGCTTTCTGTAACTCCGTAGTTTTCTTCCAAAACTTCTATCAGGTTTTCTACTTCAATTCCGTCATAGATAACTTTTTGCAGGCTCTTCAGGATACTTCTTACGAGTTCTTCTTCGGTTAAAGAATCCTGTATCTCGATATTTTCAATCACATACCTGCAAGCCTCCCTTTCTCCCTCGAAATGCAGATATTCCAGAGCAGATAACCTGATGTCATGGTACATATCACTATCACAAATCGGACAATGTATTTTTATAAACATTATTAACCCCTCTATATGATAATAAAATCACATCTAGCAATATAAGAACTAATCAAGCATGATGAAAGTAATCAAAAACTTGAGTGTGGAATAAATTTCTTGAGAACTAAAATGACATCATCCTCAAACTTGTGGTACACAGGTAGAGAAAGAACTATGCTTCTATAAAGGACTAACAGGTGCGACCCCCAATTTAATTATGTGAATAAGATTTTATTCAAAAAAAACTTTTCTAAGTTTTTGCTCTTTAGTTCCTTCCCCTTTTTCCGATTCCACAATATTTTTACTCAAATTTTCCAATTCCTTATATATAAGTACACCAAGCGTATCTTCAAGACTAAGATTTAATTTTTCAGATATCCTGGAAAGAATTTGAACATTTTTTTTAGATAAGAAAACCGGCTCCACTTCTTCTTTACCCCAATGTAAAAGCACAACCTTTTCGATATCCATTTTTTTTATTTGCATAACGCAAAACTCAATACCATGACTTCTACTGCTGAATATTTTTTCATCACACAATCTATCAAGCCATGATGCTAAATCGTTATCCATTGAGATAGTGAACCGTTCTTTCATCACTAAATCATATAACTGATTATAATATAAACAATTGTATGAAAATCGAACCAATACTAAATTACTTATAAGAATAAGTATTAGAATAGTATGATAATTACACCAACAAAGTGTCAAAAAAAATACGAAGAGGGAGGGAGAGTGCTGGATCGAAAGAGGAATGTAATAGAAGAGTCCTGCGGCACAATGTTTGGTACAGTTTCAAGACATTCATTAAGTATAATCATCCTGTTGACTCCTTTGTTTTTGATGGATAAAGGAGAAGAGAAAACAAAAGCAAAATCCACATCTTGGGAAAAAACAGCGTTTTTATGGAGAGAGGAAAACGAAAGTGAACTTTCGGGCAGGACGCTGCTGAATGATGAAAATGACTGCCGTTTACTCGTACAGAATATAAAAGGCTTTATAGGGTTCAGGGCGAATGAGAACTTTGAACCGGTATTTATTGATGGAGATGTGAAAGGCATAACCGGTTATGATAAAAAGGATTTTCTATCCAGAGAAGCAAGATGGTTAGAAATAATCGTATCTGAAGACTTACCTCTAATTTTTAAGAATGTAAAAACAGCTTTGTCTAACCCGGTTGCACCCGCCGAAATCGAGTATCGCATACGGAACAGAGATGGTGATATAAAGTGGATCAGGCAGGTTATTCAGAAAACTCCGTCGGGTTCTGGAAAGCACGGAGAAGTACAGGGATTTATTCGTGATATCACCGTAAGTAAACTGGCAGCAATTTCTCTGGAAAAAATTGAGAATGTACGCATAAAAGAAGTTAATCACAGGATAAAAAATAACCTTCAGGTGATCTCATCCCTGCTAAGTCTCGAAGCTGAAAAATCCACCGATCCGGAAATTCTTGAAGTCTTTCGGAAAAGTCAGAATCGTATAGCTACAATGTCTCTGATCCATCAAAAACTCTGCATAGGAGAAACACATATCATTGATTTTTCAGACTATCTTCGGAAACTTACTGAAGGACTTTTCGGTTCCTACCGGGTAGGAACTGAAAGGGTCAATCTGAGACTGGAACTCGAACAGGTTTATATGGCAACAGATACCGCAGTACCTCTTGGCATTATTGTCAACGAACTGGTTTCAAACTCTCTGAAACACGCCTTTCTACCTGGAGAAGGGGGAGAAATTCGAGTAAGTCTTTCCCGGATGAAGAATTACGAAAAAGAATTTAAAAACTCCGGAAACTCAGGAATTGTACCGAGCTACTCAAATGGAAAAGATTTACAGTTCATCCTGACCGTAGAAGACAATGGCCGGGGAATTCCGAAATTAGTGAACCTTCAGAATAGTAATTCTCTTGGATTGCAGCTCGTAAACATTTTTGTTGAACAGATTGGAGGTTCTATTGAACTTAAAAGAGACAGAGGGACAAAGTTTAATATCCACTTCAGTAAGCTAGAAAAAGAAAAATGAGGCTTTCCTAGACATTAATTTCAGTCAGGCATGTAAAAGTATGCTCTTGCTGTAGGGAATATGGCAAGTATAAGCCAACTTTCCGCAGTAAAATTTTAGATGTCATAATTATTTTTGTTATCGATTTTGAAACTAACGTCATGTAATTGGACATTTATGCATGAGGTAAAAGCAACTATAGGAGCTTTAGAGACTAAAAATGATATCAATTAATTATCATCAAGTTACACCAATGGTCAAAATTACTTAATCTGTTTCAAAAACGCAATCAGGGAAAATGTCGATTTTCTAAAAAATACTGCAGAACATGGGTTGAAATTAGACTTCTCCTTTTTTAAAATCCACTCAGACCAGTAAATCCTCAATCCCTGCCTCTCTTACAATCTCAATTGCCTTCTCCTCTTCTTCAGGTGTAAGCTGGCGGGCAATTTCCGGGTATTCCATTGCATGGTAGCAGGGCCTGTACTGGAACATAAGGTTGAACCTGGTCTCAGGGATATTTTTTGCAACCCATTCTGCGATCGGTTTTGTGCAGCATTCGAGGTTGTCCGGGAGTACGAGGTGTCTGAGAAGAACTTCTGCTGTTTTGTAAGCAAATTTAAAATTTGGCTGGACGATTTCGAGATAATTCTTTATTTTTGAATATTTACGGGCACAGTCATTGTTTCCGTATTTGAAATCCCCGAGGTAGACATCCACCACTCCTTCCAGAATTTCTGCAATCTCAGGGGAATGATACATATTTGAGTTCCAGATAACCGGGTTGTTTTGTGAGGTTTCCCTGATGGTTTTGAGGATAGTGTATGTGTGAGGGGTAGGGGTTACGAAATTCACATTTTTAGCCCCATGGAGACGCCTTAAGTCTATCAGTTTTGCAAGCTTCCTGGGCTCAACCTTTGTTCCGCATTTCGGACATGTGGAGATTTCCCAGTTCTGGCAGTAGACGCAGGCAAAAACGCAGCCTGAGAAGAAAATAGTGTGTGAAGGGACGAGTTCGGGCTCTTCTCCCATATGCATGAATTCGGAGGAGTAATAAGAAGAATCTGTCAGCCTGCAGAAGCCTTTTTCACCCTCCTCTCTGTTGACCCCGCAGTTCCATCCGCAACAGGAACAGTTCCTGAGCATCCTGCCCACAATTGTGATCTTGAGGTCAAGCAAAGACGTGCTGGCTTTAGGGATCTCAAGGAAACTTTCCGTATACATCCTCAGCCTGTCCGGGCTATCTGCATAAACAAGGGAGTCCATAGCTTCTATGTCAAGGCTTTCCCGCAGTTTCCTGTACTCTCTGATGCTTGCTTCATGGATTCTCCGGAGCTCTTCAAGTTCCATTTCAGGATCAAATTCGACTGAAATTCTCTCTGTTATGCGGCAGAGGGCAGGCATTTCATCTCCCTGCACCCTGAGATAGCGTTTCAGGTATTTCGGGACTGCCATACTAGGATATCTGTTTGCATGGGTTATAGGTTTATTGTAAAACTTTTTTATTGTGAAACTTCAATTGTTGCAACCAGGTAGACATTGACAAAGGTAGACATTGACAACTGCAGCGAATAAAGAGCAAAAATTTCTGAGAGAAAGTTTTCTGAGAGAAAGTTTTCTGAGAGAAAGTTTTCTGAGAGAAAGTTTTCTGAGAGAAAGTTTTCTGGGGAAAAGTTCTCCCGCCGCAGGAAGTAATAAAACTGAAACATTCAGGTCCATTTTTTGAAGTTATTTGTTAGCTGTTTTATCTATTACAGGGCCCGAAGCTGGTATTTCTCAGTATTCCTTCCCTGCACCGTGTCGAGGAAACCGCAACCTGCCTTTAAGTATAAGAAATAATCGGCAAACCAGGATATTGATAAGAATAATTTCAGTAATTAACCAGCTTTCAATTTCTTAATTTTTTTCATAAGCTTATCTCTGTGCATTGTAAATAGGTGAAAAATATACTGTGGTTTTTGAAGGATTTTAAGGGGCTTGGTTTTGAACCGCGGACATCAGTGGTTCGAAACATCAAAGCAAATATATTCAATAAAAAATAAAATAACTGTATTCAGATGGGAGAAAAATATGGACAATAAATGCCAGTTTTTCAGGGAAATTCCTCTGGAAGAATGTTTTATTGATAAAGAGCCTTACTACGTTCCTGTGGGAAATGAGGTAGAGGTCTTTATGGCAGCCTACAAAAACCGGCTGCCGGTAATCCTTAAGGGGCCTACCGGGTGTGGAAAAACTCGTTTTATGGAATACATGGCATACAGGCTGAAGCGGCCTTTGATTACTGTTGCATGCCATGAGGACCTTACTGCAACTGACCTTGTTGGGAGGTTTTTGATAAAGGGGGAGTCCATTGAATGGAGCGACGGGCCTTTAACAAAAGCAGTAAAGAGCGGAGCTATATGTTACCTTGATGAGGTCGTTGAAGCCAGGAAAGATACAATTGTTGTTATCCATCCTCTCACCGATGACAGGAGAATAATCCCTGTTGATAAGCTGGGCGTGATAATGAAAGCCCCTGACGGGTTTATGCTTGCAGTTTCCTATAACCCGGGCTACCAGAGTGTTGTGAAGGACCTGAAGCAAAGTACGCGCCAGAGGTTTATTTCCATAGATTTCGACTACCCGCCTGCGGACCTTGAGGTCCAGATTGTGGCACATGAAAGCGGCATTGGGCAGGAAATGGCAAAGTACCTGGTGGAGATCGGGTCGCGAATAAGAAATTTCAAACACCACGGGCTGGAAGAAGGTGTCAGCACACGGCTCCTGATCTATGCCGGAAAACTAATACGGGAAGGCATAGAGCCCGCAAAGGCGTGCCAGATAGCAATGGTCAGGCCTATCACGGATAACCCGGACCTGCAGGTCAGCCTTGATGAGATCATCTCTGCAATAATGGAGTGATAAGCAGATTGTCCTCTTATACGGAAAAACAGGATAAGCTGTCCCGTAAAAGCGCCGGGGAAGGCTATCGGGAAACCCATGCAGAAAAACCCCGGTTTCAGGAAGAGTTTCGAGGATACTTTAAGGAAGACCTCTATGAATTGATAAGGTCGAATTTTCCGAAACCTGACGCTGAAGATATTTCCAGGGCTGCTGAACAATTTGCAGAATTTGACCGGGCTGAACTGAACATCCTGCTGCACCCCGGGAAATTTATCACTAAAAAAGGAAAGAGAGTTCAGGTAGCCTATCTTAAAGTGGTGCCTGCAATCTATAAACTCACAGAGCCCCCGGAAGCCCGGAAAGCCCTGATAAGCCAGAAAGACTGGCAGTATCAGATAAGCCAGAAAGAGCAGAGTCAGATATATCAGAACAGGACAGGAAAGACAAAGAACCAGATAAAGCAGACTAAGACTGAACCTGAGAAGATAAAACAGACAGACCAGGACCAGATAAAGCAGGGTAAGATAGGACCTGAGAAGATAGACCGTGGAGAAGAAAAAGTCCAGATAAACCCGGAGTTCAGCAAATGGCTCTCAATTGCCAGTAAAGCTTCAGAATTAAGCTTTTCCTGTTTTGAGGGTTTCTTTAACTCTTCGCCTGTAATCCTTGAGAAAAAAGGTCCAGAAGGACTGTCCCTTTTGGAGAAATGGACAGAAATCGGAACTTCCCTTGCTGAAAAAAGCAATCAGTTTGCAATTATTTACTTCAATCATACGGCGAATGCAGTGGTTTCGGATAAGTTTTCTGCTGATAGTGTCCCTACTTCATTTTCCGGGGACGTTTCCAGCGGTTCCGTCGGTCTTGAGGGTTTTAGAGAATTCATAAGCCTCGGAGAGAAATTTTCAGGTTTGAATGCTAGGCTTGCTGAAGTATATTTTGAGCACCTCCCTGGTATGCTGGATCTCCTTTCTCCTGAAGAGATCGGGCTTTTTTACAGCATAACCGGTAGTCTGCTGAAGTTTCGGTGGGAGATCGCCGCCGATATTTTTGATGAAGCAAAAGATGTGTTTTCCGCCATTTCACCCCCGAGACAAAAAGAGCTTCTTACAGCGTTAAATAAATTCGCAGGCTGCATGGAAACCTTTCCGGGTTGTTCAGACAGGGCTGCTGCTGCACCTGCATTATTTAAAAATGCTCCTGCAGCAATGGCAAACCTTGACAGCAGAGGTTTTGAAGCCTGGGTGTCGATAGCTGAAGAAATCACGGATATAAGCTCTGATGCAGCTGTTACTTTCTTTAATCGGAGCCCTGGAGCCCTCAGGTACCTGAAAATCAACGAACTTGAGCAGTGGGCTGAAAAGGGAATTACTCTGCTCTCTTTTGAAAAACAGGCTTTTGAGAGTTTTTATGAAAGCAGCTTTAAAGGGCTGGAAAAACACCTTCAATCTCTTAAGGCTGAAGAGAGAAATCTTTTACTTGATATCGGAGCCGAAATCGCGCTTATAAATCCTGGCTGTACTGGCAGTTACTTTGAAAACTCAACTCCTGCCCTCAGGCTGCTTTCAGGCAGTGAGTTCAAAACCTGGGCGGATACGGGAGCCGGCATTTCGAAAGGAAGTTCCAGTTCCGGTTCGGATTATTTTAGAAACTCGGTTACTTCTTTTAGAAAAATACCTGCTTCTTACCGTGCTGAAATACTTGAAACAGCAGAACCTTTGCTTGAAAAAGACTGGCTTCTTGCAGGAAAATTTTTTGAAAACCTGCCCGATATTATTGAAAAAACAAAAATCGGGGACATAAGGAAATGGGCAGATATAGGGACAAAAATATATGATACTGATAGAAATCTTTCTGTAGATTACTTTACTTACTCAGCCCTGCTCCTATCCGAACTTGACATTTATGAACTGGAAGAGTGGGCTCTTAAAGGGCTTGAAATTTTTAAAAACAATGCCTCTTTCGGGAGGCCTTACTTTTCCTTAAAGTCCCGAAGTTCAAATGATTTCATCGACGAACTTACAGGAGGAGTTGCCCTTAAAAAGGTTGCAAATATCCTCAGGTATTATGCAATGGGACTTTCAGGCATCAGTTTTAATATCTGTTCAAAAAAAGAGCTCCCGGGTTATACCATAACCGGCTCTGTGAACCCCATTATTTCAGGCAGGACCATCTTTCTTGAACCCGGAATCAAAAAATATGGGAACTTCCAGGATAATTTCAAAATATATAAGTTAAGTATAATGCATGAGGTAGGCCATGCCAGGTTCAGTTCTCTGGAATCTTCGCAGGAATTAATTGACGAACTGATAGGCAAGATAAGTGCAAAATATGGGACTAATAAAAGTTTCAGGGCTAAAAGGACTGAAAAGGCTGAAATAATCGAAAAGGTTGAAAAGTCTGAGAGGATTGAAAAGCCCGGAAAGACTGAGAGGATTGAAAAAGCTGAGAGGATTGAAAAGTCTGGAAAAGCTGAGAGGATTGAAAAGTCTGGAAAAGCTGAGAGGATTGAAAAGTCTGGAAAGGCTGAAGAGAAAAGCCAATTTTCAGGGGACATATCATCAGGGAAAAGGGTCAATATTTCAGCCATAATATCCATGTTTTCCAATAAGGTCCTGGCAGCAAGCATATTCGGTGTACTTGAAGACGCAAGAATTGAGTACCTGATAATGGACATTTACCGGGGAGTGCGTTCGGATCTTGAATCCATAAGACAGCAGATGCTGCTTTCAAGGCCAGCTCCTGAAGGAGAGCTTGAGAAGCTCATGGAAACCCTGCTGTGGCTTTCAACCTTGCATAACCCTCCTTTTGATCTCGCTGAAGATACCAAACCTGTTTTTAATAAAATTCGCACTATATTGCAGGACAGGGTTTTACAGCCGGATTCCTCTATTTTAACCTCTCTGGAAGCTACTTTTGCCATCTACAGCCTGTTTGAGAGCATTCTTGGCCCGCTGGAATTCCGGAAATACGAGATGTTAAAGAATATTGAATACAGGGGTATGGGGTCTGGTATATTTGATTCGAAGAGCCCTCTCGACCCGGATGAGCACAGGAATGTGATCAGGAGCTTTATTCCAGAGAATGAAAGCAGTTCTGCAATTAGCAGAGAACAACCTGTAAAAGAAGAAACTGAAAAAGAAAAACTGGAAAAGAAACCCTGCGCATCGGACAGGAACTGGAAAGCACTTGGCAGTTGCAGGTATGACGAATGGGACTGTGCGATAAGTGATTACAGGTCAAACTGGTGTGCTGTAAACGAGATCGAGCCTGTCGGCGGTTCAGGCGAATATTATACAGGTGCTTACGACCGTTACCGCAATGAAATTACACTCATAAAAAATGTTTTTATCAGGATGAAACCGGAATCTTTCCACAGGCTGAAAGGTCAAACGGACGGAACAGAGATTGATATTGATGCTTTTTCCAATGCTCTGATAGAACGAAGATGCGGAATTAATCCTGATGAGAAACTTTATGTTAGAAGGGATAAACGCAAAAGAGATGTCGCCACACTCTTTCTTGTAGATGTAAGTGCCTCTACGCGGAAAAGGCTTGGACAGGAAGAGTCTCGAATTTGGGAAAAAAAGAGTGCTGGGGAAAAACGGGGCATTGAAGGAAGAAAAAGCAGTGTGCAAAGAAGGAGCATTATAGATGTTGAAAAAGATGCCCTGATAATAATGGCTCAGGCGCTTGAAACCATAGGGGACAGATATGCAATATACGCATTTTCCGGCCATACAAGGGAAGGCGTGGAGTATTACGTTATTAAAGAGTTCGACGAAGAACTATCAGGTGATGTGGAAAAAAGAATAAGCCTGCTGGAGCCAATAGCTAATACAAGGCTTGGGGCTGCAATCCGCCATTCCATAAAAAAATTAGACCAGGTCAGCTCCGGAACAAAGATCCTTATCCTGCTTTCGGATGGAGAGCCTTATGATACCTGCTACGGAGAAGGGGCATATCAGGGAAAATATGCTGAAGAAGACACAAAAATAGCCATTCAGGAAGGAAATAATCGGGGAATTCACTTCTTTTGCATTACTGTTGATTCCAGCCCCGGAGAATACCTTGACAAAATATTTTCCGACTTCGGGTACACAATAATCGATGATGCACGAATTCTTCCGGAAAGGCTTCCTCTACTCTATAAACGGCTAACTACGTAAGTAATCCCGAAACCGGAATGAATATTAAAAAATTAAAGGAGCAGAATTTAATAAAGTATTTTTACTGTCCCTGAAGCCTCTGCCCGGCTGTCGCCAGTGCTTCACCCAGTGCTTTTGCAAGCTCACAGTTCTGGTTGCATTTTGAGGCACAGGTGCAGTATCTGGGAACGTTCTCCATCATCCACTGTCCCAGGAAGCCGAAGGCTTTAAGCTGTTCTTCGTTTGCAGCCTGTACAAAATTATTGAGGTCCTTTAGTTCCATTTATTATCACCGGCTTTCAGAACGCTGTATATATTTATATACCTGAGCGTTATTATTATGTACAAGTTTGAGATTGTATAGAAAAATGACCTTAACAGAAGTTAGAAAAGTAATGGGATCAGAAAAACAAAAATGAAAAAGAAATAATCGGGAACTGGAGTTTCATTAATTGAATTATTGCGTACACAAAATCATATACACAAAATCGTATTTTCATTATTTTTCTAACAATAGACCTTGAGGCTGATAAGAGTGGAGACTACAAAGGCAGATTCCGAGCTTCATTATATAGAAGAGCTGCATTCAATTAAAGAAGAAGTAACATCCCTCAGAAACGACTTTTCACGTTTTTTGCAGAGAGCTAACCAGCAGCATATTGATGAAATGCTTGCAGAGATGAGAAAAAATTTTATGAAACCGATGGTAGATTATCTTTGCGAGGATGCAAACGAAAGGATGCACAGTCGGATGACGCGGAACTGTGGGATGAGGGAGCTTTGTGAAGTTACGTTCAAAGAGCTTTTGCAGGAAACTGCAGGGCTTGTTGTCAGGCCAAAAATCGAAGCTGCGACTATAAAAATGTACAGGGATAAACTTGAAGAGTTAAAAAAAGAGGCAAAAAGCCCCCTGTGCAGCAGGTGCTTTTCTGAAGCCGGCAATCTTTTTGAAAAGCAGGTCAAAATTATGCGTTCCCTCCAGATATATGAAGACAGGGAAGATATGGACGAAAAAGGAGACATAAGTGCAATAGAGCCTGAAAAGATAGTGTCCGAAGTCTGCGAGCCAGTAGCAAACAGGCAGAGGCTTCTTATGCTCAAGGCGCTTTCGGGTGAGAACAAGACCTTTTCCGAACTTTCTAAACTCACAGGGCTTCGTGGAGGAAACCTGTTATTCCATCTGCAGAAACTGCTTGATACAGGCATGGTTCTGCAGAGAAGCGAGAGGGGAGACTATATTATTACAAGAAAGGGATATTCAACCCTTCAGGGTTTGTCAAGAATATATTCCGAGATAGGTCTAATTGACTGAGAATTTAAGAATCTGATCGGGAAAAGGCAAAAACAGAGAGAAATTAAACAAATATAAGATAAAATAAAAATAGACTCAGTTCCAAAATCTAGTGATTTCTACATTTTTTGATTGAAATCTTGAATTCCCCTGCAGAATTCAATTTTCGATCAAACTCAATATCCAAGCTCTTCTGGCACAGGTCAATATGTCATGCTCAAAGAATTGTGCCATATTCAAAATCTAGTGATTTTTGATTTTTATGGTTATCACTAGATTTTGGCATTGTGTCTAAAAATAAGTTAAAATATATAAATCAAAATAAGTATAGAATCAAAAAATATATAAATCAAAATAAATATAAAATTAAAAAAACACAAAATTAAATCGAATATAAATTAAATCGAATATTTAGTAAAAGAAATATAAAATCAAATAAATATAAGTTGATAAATATAAATTAAAACAAACATAAACTGAAAAATAGAAGCTAAATAAAGAAATGTTAAAAAAACTTGCTTAAATTTACAGGTCAGGTTTAGCCGTCATTGCCTATAGCTTCAACCGGGCAGGCTTCCAATGCCTCTTCACATGCCTCTTTTTCTTCATCATTTTCAGGCTGCTTATACACAAAAGTAGTTGAATCGTCTTCCTTCATCTTGAAGTTCTCAGGTGCGGTGTCCACGCATAAATTGCATGCGATGCAGCTGTAGTCACAGTAATAAGGTCCCGGGACATTTTCAGAAACTTTGTCATTCTTGTCAGCCATATTTTACTCCCCTGTTGTGTTATCTTACAATTAATTCTGCAATAAGATAAATCTGGAGAGTTTTATATATATTTTCGCATTAAAAACACTCTTTAAAACCGTGAGACTTTAAAACCCTGAGACCAGACTTTATTCTTCCATACCCGAAAAATAATGTTTTTCAGTAACCTTTACCTCTCGGGCTCTTGAACCGGGATTTTAAGCTGCTTTTTTCGAGCTCTGAAATCTGATTCAAAACGGAATGCTCTGTTTTTCCGGAAAACATATTCAATTGCAGGCAATTTTTTATTAGATAGGATGCATAAAATTATCTATTTATTGACCTGTCATCTGAACTGTCATCTGACCTTATCTAATCTGACAGTGTATAAATGCCTCATTCAGGCTAAAAAAGCAATAACCGCGTTTAAAAAACAGGTTAAGGGGGAATATTATGGTAACGAATGATTTTACAGACCTGCCCATGAAGATCAAGCTGCCTGAACCTGAAGCTTCAGGTTTAAGCCGGATAGAGGAATTGCTTGCAAAAAGAAGATCAGTCCGAAAATATGCCGAAAAAGGGCTGCCTGAAGAGGTCATTTCCCGTTTTCTCTGGGCAGCCCAGGGAATAAGTTCAGGTAAAGATGAAAAGAGGCAGTCTAAAAACCTATCCGAAAAATGATTTCCTGTGTAATTTTTACAGTACGCGAAACATGCCGATCACAAAGATAATCTGATATTATAATTTATTATGACTTTTTAACATGCATTACTGACTTTTCGGGTAAGCTCCCAATGATTACAAGATGAAAGCGAGGATGTAATTTATGTTCAGAGAAATGAGAAGAGGTAAGCAATTATTATCAATGGAAGATACCATTGCAGTCATGACCAGATGCACAAATGGTGTTCTGGCGTGCTCAGGCGATGATGGTTATCCTTACGCGGTTCCACTTAGTTATGTCTATTTCAACGGCAGAATTTATTTTCATTCAGCAAAAGCTGGACATAAAATCGACGCTATTACAAAGAACCCAAAGGTATCTTTTTCAATAATAGATGAAGATAAGATAGTAAGCAAAGAATATACAACGTATTTCCGTAGCGTTATTGCTTTTGGTAAAGCAAGAATCGTTGAAGGTGACGAGCGGCTTGAGTCTTTCACGGCACTGGTTGAAAAGTACTCAGGAAATCAATCTGAAGAAGCCAGGAATAAGGAAATATCAAGATGCAAACAAGCTCATATTATAGCAATTGACGTCGAGCATATAACCGGTAAGGAGTCTATTGAGTTTGTCAACGTTAAAAGACAATAACTGTTTTGCTTATTCCAATTGTGTATATTGTCTATTTTGTATAGATTGCCTATCATTAATCCAGAGGGAATAACACTTTTCGGATAGGCTCTAGAATGCGGAAACCCTATTTTTTCTGGCCTGTGCCTGACCTGCTTCAGATAAAGAAACTGAAAGAAAAGGAATAAGTTAAGATAGAAGAGGCTATGCTTGAATTCGAAAGGATTGTGAAAAAGAGCAAGAGTTAAAAAGATTAGCAGGTATACCTGAATAGAAAATCTTCACTGAAGAAAATTAGAAGCTGATCGAAACCCTCATTATGATACTAATTGTGAACGGATATCAGGCTAAAAAATGAGTGAAAATAACTTGAATTGGATCACTAACTTTATCTGGGGAATCGCAGACGATGTACTGCGCGACCTCTATGTTCGTGGCAAGTACCGTGATGTAATCCTGCCGATGACGGTCCTGCGGCGCCTGGATGCGGTGCTCGAACCAACAAAACAGGCTGTTCTCGATATGAAAGCAGCTCTTGACAGTGCAGGGATCGCAAACCAAGACCAGCCCCTGCGCCAAGCAGCTGAGCAGGCTTTTTACAACACTTCTAAATTTACCCTGAGGGATCTCAAGTCTCGCTCCAGCCAGCAACAGTTAAAGGCTGATTTTGAGGCTTACCTTGACGATTTTTCTCCTAATGTGCAGGATATCCTCGACAATTTTGAGTTCCGAAACCAGATACCACGCCTCTCAAAGGCGGATGCACTCGGGAAGCTGATTGAGAAGTTTCTTGACTCTTCCATTAACCTGAGTCCCAACCCGGTGATGAACGGAAACGATTCGGTTAAGCACTATGGCCTTGACAACCATGCAATGGGCACGATTTTTGAGGAACTTGTAAGGCGCTTCAATGAAGAAAACAACGAGGAAGCCGGCGAACACTGGACACCCCGCGATGCCGTAAAACTGATGGCACGGCTTATTTTCCTTCCAATCGCCGACCAGATCGTATCAAGTACATACCTCCTCTATGACGGCGCCTGTGGCACAGGTGGTATGCTGACGGTTGCTGAAGAGGAGCTGAAACAGCTTGCACAGGACCATGGAAAACAGGTAGCAACGCACCTTTACGGCCAGGAGATCAACGCTGAGACCTATGCGATTGCCAAAGCCGACCTGCTGCTCAAGGGAGAAGGAGACGCAGCAGACAACCTGGTTGGTGGACCTGAGTACTCGACTCTTTCTAACGATGCCTTTCCTGCTCGCAAATTCGACTTCATGCTTTCAAACCCTCCTTACGGGAAAAGCTGGAAGAGCGACCTCGAAAGAATGGGCGGAAAAGACGGAATAAAAGATCCTCGTTTCACCATCGAACACGCAGGAGACCCTGAATATTCCCTGCTTACTCGTTCGAGCGACGGGCAGATGCTGTTCCTTGTCAACATGCTCTCGAAAATGAAGCACGATACCAGACTCGGCAGCCGGATAGCCGAGGTCCACAATGGTTCCTCGCTTTTCACCGGGGACGCAGGCCAGGGAGAGAGCAATATCCGCCGCTGGATCATTGAAAATGACTGGCTAGAAGCCATAGTCGCCCTCCCCCTGAACATGTTTTACAACACTGGCATTGCAACCTACATATGGGTACTCGGCAACCGCAAGCCTGAACACAGGAAGGGCAAAATCCAGCTTATCGATGCGACGCAGTGGTACAGGCCACTTCGCAAGAACCTGGGCAAAAAGAACTGCGAACTGGGCGAAGAAGACATCCAGAAGATCTGCGATACTTTCCTTACCTTTGAAGAATCCGAGCAGTCTAAGATATTCCCGAATGCCGCTTTTGGCTACTGGAAAGTAACGGTAGAGAGGCCGCTCCGCCTGGCTGTTGACCTAACACCGGATGCTATTGCCACCTTTAGAAAAGCCTGCACCGAAGCAGGGGAAGAGCAGCTTGCAGCCCTTGTCGATAAAGCGGCAGTTCAGCTTGGGCCAGGTCTGCACAATGATTTTAATGATTTCCTTCCTTCTTTTGAGGCTCTGGCAAGCAAAGCCGGAGTCAAACTTACAGCCAAACGGCTCAAACTCCTCCAGAACAGCCTCTCCCGGAAAGATGAATCTGCAGCACCTGTAATCAAAAAGGTGCATAAGCCCGGAAAGGCTGAAGCCGATCCCATGCATGGACGCTTTGAAGCAACTGTGAACGGCAAACTTTGCGTTGTTGAGTACGAGCCCGATACCGAACTTAGGGATACCGAGCAGGTCCCATTGCTGGAAGAAGGAGGCATAGAGGCTTTCATCCTCAGGGAAGTCCTGCCTCATGCATCAGATGCCTGGATTGATGAAAGCAGCGTAAAAACAGGGTATGAGATCAGCTTTACCCGTTATTTCTACAAGCCACAGCCACTGCGTTCACTGGAGGAAATCCGCGCAGATATTCTTGCACTGGAGAAAGAGACTGAAGGGCTGCTGGACGAGATCATTGGGAGAAGCGAAAGATGAAGCTTGAAGGTTGTGGAAAAGAGATTCATGCATTACTATTAAAACTATTTAAGGAAGGAATTGTCGTGACACTGTCACGACAATTGAACCAGATACATTTCAGTTTACTAAAGTGGGAAATCGTGCAAGAATCTCTTGCACAAATTCACCGACACCATAATTTGTTAACCATCGAAGAACCCGGGAAAAAAGAAAGTAAATTTCTGGGAAAAATTGTTTGGAGAAATATATAATGAGCCGCAAGGACATCCAGAAACCTGGACCGGCTTCAAACAACTTTCTGCTACTGGAAGATATCCGCCACATGATAGAAGAGACACGCTCGGCAGTGGCTACTGCAGTCAATGCCGGCCTGACAATGCTCTACTGGAATATTGGAAAGCGCATACATGAGGAGATTCTTAAAGGTCAACGGGCGGAATATGGGCAGGAAATTGTCGTCTCTCTGGGGCAAGAGTTGGTAGCCGAATACGGTAATGGATTCTCAGAGAAAAACTTGCGTCGGATGATCCAGTTTGCCGAAGTGTTCTCGGAAGAAAAAATTGTCGTGACACTGTTACGACAATTGAGCTGGTCCCATTTCTTAACTTTAGTTCCACTAAAAGACCCTCTTCAGCGTGAATTCTATGCTGAGATGTGCCGTGTAGAACGCTGGAGTGTACGCACTCTGCGAAAGCAGATTGATTCCATGCTGTATGAGCGCACTGCCATTTCACGCAAGCCTGAAGAAGTGATCCTTCATGAACTTGCCAACCTGAGAGAGCAGGACCAATTGACGCCTGAACTTATTTTCCGCGATCCCTATGTCCTCGACTTCCTCGGCCTGAAAGATCGTTATCTGGAAAAAGACATGGAAGATGCCATCCTGCGTGAACTTGAGTCATTTTTACTGGAACTCGGTGCCGGATTTACCTTTGTAGCCCGGCAGCGGCGCATCCAGATTGACGACGACGATTTTTACATTGACCTCCTTTTCTACCACCGTTCCCTGCACCGACTGATTGCTATCGACCTGAAACTGGGAAATTTCAAAGCCGAATACAAAGGACAGATGGAACTCTACCTCCGCTGGCTGGACAAATATGAAAGGCAGCCAGGGGAAGAATCCCCTCTCGGGATCATCCTCTGCGCCGGAAAGAAGGAGGAGCAAATCGAACTGCTGGAGCTGAACCACTCCGGCATCCATGTGGCTGAATATTTGACTGAACTGCCGCCCCGCGAACTGCTGGCTGCAAGGCTGCACCGTGCCATCAAGACTGCACAGGCAAGACTGGAGGCATACGATGACCAATAACAGAGAAAAACCAAGAGCTTTTTCGGTGCGCCTGTTTCTTCCAGGCGGCGATCCGGACGGCGTCAAGACTGTGGAGAAGTCGAACTGGACTGGTAGAGGGCTTGTGATTCCAAGATCACTGTTTGCTGAAACCCGTTCACGTGCTGAATTGGGAAGTACGGGTGTGTACATTCTGGTCGGACCAGATGAAAAGTCTCAGCTTCCCCGCGTATATGTAGGGGAAGGCGACCCAATTGGCCCAAGGCTGGACCAGCATGCGAAAAATAAAGATTTCTGGACTCAAGCGATTGGTTTTGCCAGCAAGGATCAGAACCTTAACAAGGCTCACATCCAGTTTCTTGAATACCGGCTTATTGACCTTGCAAAGGCCGCAAAAAGATGCTTACTCGACAATGTCAATAACCCACAACCGCCTTCTCTTTCAGAAGCTGACACAGCCGAAGCTGAAGGCTTTCTTGCGGATATCCTGCTCTGCCTGCCAGTGCTGGGATATGGATTTTTTGATGAAGCACCCGCACCCACACAGACCACTCTTGAATTCACATTGAACGCCAAGGGCATAAAGAGCAAAGGGTACGAGGCAACCACAGGTTTTGTCGTGCGAGCAGGTTCACAGGCAGTTAAGAGCGAGACAAAGTCAATTCATGCCTACCTGAGTGACATGCGCCGTTCACTGGTTGAACAGGGTGTCTTTGTTGACATTGGCCAGTACTATGAAATGACACAGGATTATACCTTTAATTCCCCTTCAACGGCAGCAGGCGTGATTCTCGGAAGGGCGGCAAACGGCCGTACCGAGTGGAAAACCGCTGACGGACATACACTAAGATCCATTCAGGAAGCTGAGGTGGACAAATGATTCACGACCTCAAGCCCTACCCCGCATACAAAGATTCTGATGTGTCTCCGGCGAGCATGGTATTTAATGGCTTTATAGAACTGAAAATAAGGAAAGGTGAAAAATGAAGCGGCTTAAATCACCACAAGAAATTGCAAGAACTTCTCATGATGTTTCTACAGAGTTTGACGAAAATGCCTTTGAAGAAGTGGTAGAGCTTATCCAGAATGCTCGCAAGGGGGCGTTTACCGCTGCCAATAAAGCTCTGATTGATCTCTACTGGCAGGTGGGCGAATATATAAGCCGTAAATTACAGACTGCGGAATGGGGCGAGGGCGTTGTTAACCAGCTTGCCGGACATATTGCCACTTATTATCCGGATATTCGGGGATTTACAAGGCCAAACCTCTTTCGGATGAGGCAGTTTTACGAGACTTACCGCCACGATGAAAAAGTCTCACCACTGGTGAGACAATTACCCTGGACGCACAACCTCCTGATTATGAGTCGTTGCAAGCAGCCTGAAGAGCGTTTATTCTATCTGCATATGTGTCTGCGTGAGCGGTGGACGAAACGCGAACTGGAAAGGCAGCTTGCAGGTGCACTCTTTGAACAGGCTGTTCTCTCTCCTCCAAAAGCATCAGCGGCACTGAAACAATTGCATCCAGATATGAGTTTTGTTTTCAAGGATGCCTATCTTCTTGATTTCCTTGACCTGCCAGAAAAGCATTCCGAAGCTGATCTACAGCAGGGACTTGTAGCAAACCTTCGTAGTTTTCTGCTTGAACTCGGAGCAGATTTTGCATTCATAGGAGAACAATATCCTTTGCAGGTAGGAGGCCGTGACTTTGCCCTCGATCTGCTGTTTTTTCACCGCAGCCTGAACTGTCTGGTAGCTATAGAACTTAAAGTCGATGAGTTCCAGCCTGAATATCTGGGCAAACTTGAATTTTATCTGGAGGCTCTGGACCGCAATGTGAAGAAACCTCATGAGCAGCCCAGTATAGGACTTCTACTCTGCGCCACCAGAGATGTCGAGGTGGTCGAATACGCCCTTAGCCGTACTCTTTCCCCTGCTTTAGTTTCTGAATACCAGACTCGCCTGCCGGACAGAAAGCTTCTCCGGGCCAAACTTCACGAGTTTTACACCCTGCACGAGGCAAAGGGGGTTTACAATGCTTCATAACCTCAAACCCTACCCTGCATACAAAGATTCCGGTGTTCCCTGGCTGGGAGAGATGCCGGAGAATTGGGAAATAAAGCGCTTAAAACACATTTCAACTCTTCATGGCAGGATAGGTTTTCATGGGCTTTCGTCAAGCGATTATGGAAGCGATGGGATCATTGTTGTTAGTGGATCTAATTTTAGGGATTGGCATGTTGAATGGAATCGGTGCCACCGAATATCTGAAGATTGGTACGAGAAGGACAAGAATATTCAGCTAAAAAATGGAGACCTACTTGTTACCAAAGATGGTACCATTGGAAAAACTGCGATTGTCAACGAACTAATCGAAAAAGCGGTTCTGAACAGCGGTGTAATTGTCGTACGTCCTAAGATGCCTATTCAGTACGAAAACCGCTACTTACTTTACCTCATTAACAGTAAAGTATTCGATGCTTTTATCGACATCAAGAAAACAGGTGCAACTATACATCACTTGTATGAAGCCACATTCAACAACTTTTCTATATCTTTGCCTCCACTCTCCGAACAATCCACTATCGTCCGTTACCTCGATTACATCGACCGGCGCATCCGGCGCTACATCCGCACAAAGCAGAAACTTATCAAGCTGCTGGAGGAGCAGAAGCAGGCAATAATCCATCAAGCCGTCACCCGTGGGCTCGATCCAAATGTTAAGCTCAAGCCGTCGGGGGTGGAATGGTTAGGGGAAATACCAGAGCATTGGGAAATAGTGGCTTTAAAGCAACTATGCTCCTTGCTGAGGGATGGTACACATCTCCCACCAGCTCGCCAATCTATAGGGGTTCCTCTCTTGAGTGTCAGAAATATTGTTGGAGGCCGTTTCGTCAATAGAGACGACGATAGCTTCATTTCATTTTCTGATTACGAGCAGCTTTGTCGTTCATTTGTTGTTCAGCAAAACGATGTCTTGCTAGCAATTGTTGGAGCTACCCTTGGAAAAGTAGCGATTGTTCCAGCAATGTCAACGTTTCATATTCAACGCAGCCTAGCAATATTTCGTCCCAAGCGTCATAAGTTATTTTATGATTACCTTGCTTTTTTCCTTCGCGGACCAGCCTTTCAACGTGCACTCTGGAAAACTGTAGCGTTTTCAGCACAGCCGGGGATTTACTTGAGTACACTGGGAGCTTTTCGAATTGCAGTTCCGCCGCTAGCTGAGCAGAAGCAAATAGTATTGAAGGTCTCACAACATACTGAACAGGTCCAGCAAGCTATAGATAAAGCAAGATGTGAAATCTCCCTCCTTCGTGAATATCGCACCCGCCTGATAGCTGACGTTGTAACTGGAAAACTGGACGTGAGAGAGGTAGCTGCGAATCTGCCTGAAGAAACTGATGAGAAGGAAAGTTTCGAGGATTCACTGGCTGAAGACGATGAGCTGGAAAACAATGAAATAGAGGACGAGCAGGCTGGAGAACTTGAAGAGGAGGTTCCTGCATGACCCTTTACTTAATTTATAACCGATAAAACGTTAAAAAGGCGAAGCAGTTCGCCTTTATTCCTTTAATTTTGCATTTTCAGCGTTTTCCGCGATCTAATCATTTGTTTTTGTATTTTTGTAACTATTCAGGCAGCCTTCTAAGGCTCCAAACTTTTTCCACGAGAAAGTTTCTATATCTAATTGATGATGTCAATTACAATTACAAACTTATGGATAAAATAAATTAAATTAGGAGTGGATAAAAATGGCAATTAAAGAAACTGATTTCAGTCGATTAAATGAAAAACTGGTTGAGAATCCATCTGCAAAATTCTTCATTTGTATGCGGAATATTCCTGCATATGTAAAGAATGAAATGATTACGGAATGCCCTGTACTCTCACCCAGCAATAAGCTAGCAAATAACTATAGGCTGGGTTTAATAGATCACTGTCAATTTTATACGAACTATTATAATGAACTGAAAAGTCCAATTTGTCAAGAATTAATGAAATCTATACTAAGTATATCTAAAAACTGCGATATTTATATTATAAATATTAATAAAGACGCAAGGTTATTACTGTTGGACATATTGGAAAATATAAAATAATTTTACTTGTTACTGAATAAGTGTGGACCCTTCCAAGTTATCTGAATTGTTACGTATTTTTTATGGTTGTTTGATTAATATCAAACATTTCTTAATTTCAAGCTTATTTGGGTATATTAGAAGCTTGGAAACGCTTAAATAGGAATCTTTAAGAGAGAAAACCCTCAAATAAATGCCACAAAGCATTAAAAACGGTCTGGAAACCGGTAAAATCCTGTTACTTATCAGGGATTCTTGAAAGAGGGTTATGAAACTTGACAACCGATACCACCGAAAAGGGCCTCGAAACCCTCATTGTCGAAGCGATGACAGGAACGAAACCCGACCCTGCGCAAACAGACATGGGCAGAGAACCGAGTGCACTTTACGGTGGTACCGGCTGGATACTCGGGCGCTGGCAGGACTACGACCGCGAATATGCTGTTGACCTTGTGCAGCTGACCAGATTCCTCAAATCCACACAGCCGGAAGTTGCTGAATCCCTTGACCTTGAAAATTCCAGCCCCACACGCCAGAAGTTCCTCGCCCGCCTGCAGGGGGAGGTTGCCAGGCGCGGGATAATCGAAGTGTTCAGGAGCGGAATAAAGCACGGGAAATACGACATAGATCTCTTTTACGGAACTCCGACTCCGGGAAACACAAAAGCTGAAGAACGCTATGCTTTGAACCGCTTCAGCGTTACAAGGCAGCTCCGCTACAGCCGGGGCGAAACACAACTTGCACTCGACCTCTGCCTTTTCATAAACGGTTTGCCGGTAGCTACTTTTGAACTCAAGAACAGCCTCACAAAACAGACCGTGGAAGACGCTGTGGAACAGTATAAAAGAGACCGTGACTCTCGTGAGCTGCTGTTCCAGTTCGGGCGCTGCATGGTCCATTTTGCTGTGGACGACCATGAGGTGAAGTTCTGCACGCAGCTTAACGGCAAAAATTCCTGGTTTCTGCCCTTCAACCAGGGCTACAACGACGGTACAGGCAACCCTCCTAACCCTGCCGGCATCAAGACTGACTATCTCTGGAAGAAAATCCTCACCCCTCAGGGGCTTACCGACATCCTTGAAAATTATGCTCAGGTAGTGGAAGAAAAGGACGAAAAGACCGGGAAAAAGAAAAAAGTGCAGATTTTCCCTCGCTATCACCAGTTAGACGTTGTTCGGAAACTGCTCGCCCATGCAGAATGGCACGGTGCAGGCATGCGCTACCTGGTACAACACTCGGCAGGGAGCGGGAAGAGTAATTCCATTGCGTGGCTTGCTCACCAGCTTATCAGCCTCAAGAAAGACGATAAGGAAATCTTTGACTCCATAATCGTAATCACTGACAGGCGCGTCCTTGACAAACAGATCCGCGACACAATCAAGCAGTTTGCCCAGGTGGGCTCGACAGTCGGGCATGCCGAACGTTCAGGAGACCTGCGGAAGTTCATCGAGAGCGGAAAGAAGATAATCATCTCCACGGTCCAGAAATTCCCGTTCATTCTTGATGAGATCGGAAACGAGCACCGCGGTCGGAAATTTGCAATTATCATAGATGAGGCTCATTCCAGCCAGGGCGGGCGCACAGCAGCAGCCATGAGTGAGGCGCTTTCAGATTCGAAAGACCAGAAAGATCCTGAAGATACTATCAACGATGCACTGCAAAAGAGGATGGAAGCCCGTAAAATGCTTCCCAACGCCAGCTACTTCGCATTTACCGCAACTCCGAAAAACAAAACACTGGAGCTTTTCGGGGAACCGTACAAAGATGGAGATAAGATAAAGCACCGGCCTTTCCACAATTACACCATGAAGCAGGCTATTCAGGAAGGTTTCATTCTGGACGTGCTCAGGTATTACACACCTGTAAACAGCTATTACAAACTGATCAAGACGGTGGAAAGTGACCCAGAGTTTGATACCAAAAAAGCAAAAAAGAAGCTTCGAAAGTACGTCGAGAGCCACGATTACGCCATCCGGCTCAAGGCTGAAATTATAGTAGACCACTTCCAGGAACAGGTGATCGCTCTCAACAAGATAGGAGGACAGGCAAGGGCGATGGTGGTTACAAACGGAATTGAACGTGCCATCCAGTATTATCATGCCATCCGGGATTACCTGCTGGAGCTCAATAGCCCCTATAAGGCAATTGTAGCTTTTTCCGGAGAGCATGAGTACGGTGGAGTAAAAGTTACAGAAGCCACTCTAAACGGTTTTCCATCAAGCCAGATTGAAGACAAAATAGAGGAAGAGCCTTACCGCTTCCTGATCTGTGCCGACAAGTTCCAGACCGGCTATGACGAGCCGCTCCTGCACACAATGTATGTTGACAAAGTCCTTTCAGGGATTAAAGCCGTGCAGACGCTCTCCCGGCTCAACAGGGCTCACCCGAAGAAGCACGATGTTTTTGTGCTTGACTTCATGAACGATACTGACACAATCCAGGATGCTTTCTCGGATTACTACCGTACCACGGTCCTTAGTGATGAGACCGATCCCAACAAGCTTCACGACCTTAAATCCGATCTTGATAGTTATCAGGCCTATTCCCCGGAGCAGATAGAGCAGTTCGTTGAACTTTACCTGGGAGGAGCTGATAGGGATAAACTTGATCCGATCCTCGATGTCTGCGTTGCCACTTATAAAGACCATCTTGACGAAGACGAACAGGTTGACTTCAAAAGCAAAGCAAAAGCTTTCTCCCGTACCTACGGCTTCCTCGCTTCAATCTTGCCATACACAAATGCCGATTGGGAAAAGCTCTCAATCTTCCTCAATTTCTTGATACCAAAATTGCCTGCTCCAAGGGAGGAAGACCTTTCAAAAGGTATCCTCGAAGCAATTGACATGGACAGTTACCGGGTAGAAAAACAGGCTGTTGTGAATATCCAGCTTCCTGATTCGGATTCCGAAATAGAGCCGGTACCTACAGAAGCCGGTGGGTTCAAGCCAGAACCTGAGCTTGATCGGCTCAGCAATATCCTCAAAACTTTCAACGATCAATTTGGCAATATCCGCTGGACTGATAGCGATAGGGTACACAGGCTGATTACCGAGGAAATCCCTGCAAGGGTAGCTGCAGATGTTGCTTATCAGAACGCGAAGAAAAACTCGGACAAGCAGAACGCCAAGATAGAGCATGACAAAGCCCTTGCTCGTGTAATGATTGCCCTGATGAAAGACGACACCCAGCTTTTCAAATTGTTCAGCGACAACGAATCTTTCCGCAGAACGCTAACAGACGCAATTTTCGAGCGGACTTACTCACAATAACCGTGATACCCTATAAAAGAAAAATTCGCGTATCGCTGATATGACAATTCAATGAGCAAATTGTCGCCGCGCTGCGGAGACAATTGAAATGAAAACACTTCATACCGTCTATCTGCTACGAAAATAAATATGAAATTGTGCAGCAGCTTGCTGCACAATCTACCTTTTTTGCCTGAAACGTATAAAACTATCAGCAAAAAAGTGAGAGCCTTCGTCGCTTCTTAGATGCGAAAGTTTCACAACTGGCGAGACAATTATCCTGTGTAAAAAATCTCCTGAAATTAAGCTGGTCAAATTTCTGGCTTTAGCCCCATAGAACCTTTCCCTTAAGATGATTTTTTTAATCGAAACCAAATAAACAAACATCATTATTCCACTAAAATGCGAAAAGTTATATTATATTCGCACTTTATTGGAATTAATGCAATTTTCAAGGACCGAACTCCAGATTATCACAGAACTCGCAAAAGGCAATACCTCAATAAGCACCGTAGCCAAAGCTCTCAATAAAAGTGAAAAACACATCTACAGACTCTTGCAAAAACTTGAAGAAAAAGACCTTGCCTCCATCTCAGCAGGAAAAATCATCCCGAAAAAAAGCACGTTGATGGTCAGGCTTACCCGAGTTCTCGATTCTTACCCGAACTTAATCCCTCTTCTGGCAGATTCCGGAATCTCAATTCTCATCTCTCTTCTTGAAGCAAAAACTGTAGATGAAATCACTGAAGAAGCGGATGTGAAAAAGAGCACTGTATATGCTTTCTTGAAAAAAGCCCTGAAAATAAGCCTGATAAAAAAGGATGGGGATCTTTATGCACTCAATGAAAAGCTCTGGGGAGATGTGGCTGACCTTCTAAGGGAAATAAGGGATGTCGAAAGGCTTCTTGATCCGCGAGTGCCCTATAACTCGATAATATACTACAGGGATAGGGGTGAGGTCATCTATTCCAATAAGTATGATAGTGATTCCGGGGAAAAAACAGGGTTCTCGGTTTTTGAAAAAGAGGGGATTAAGATCCTTTTGCCAACAACCTATTACTACTATTCGGAAAAAGAGCCGGAAAAAGAGCTTACAAAAGAAGATATCTTCCGGCATGCGCTTTATGTTGCGGAAAAAGAGCCTTCAGTCAGGCATTTCATATTCCTTGCAATGTTCTATTGTAAGTTTGAGGGAGAATTAAAGGATATTAAGCACGACATCGTTGAAAACCTGAAACTTGTCCTGCAGGGGGAAAGGGTCAAGGGATATCCTTCTTTTGAAGAAATAAAGGAGAAAGCGGAGATTTATGGAATTGAGATAAAGGAAAGGAAGTAACATGATAGAAAGTGTAGAGGAAATTCAGAAGCTTTTTAAGGAAATTGATAACTTCTTGCCCAGAACTCCTGAAACTGAAAAACTTGCAATTTTTGTTATCGGCGGGACCGTACTTCTGGAACAGGGTCTTAAACCTGCAACAAAAGACATAGACCTCGTAGTTCGAAATGGTCATGAGTTTAAGCTATTTGAAAATACTCTCAATATTCTTGGTTTTAAAAATACAAAACCAACTTCTGAATACATCCATTTAAACATTAGTCAGGTCCTTGAGCGAGAAGATTTCAGAATAGATCTTTTTCAGACAAGTGTCTGCGGAAAGTTTTCGGTCACAGATTCGATGATAGAACGAGGCAGAGAATATTTAGTTCTGGACAAACTTGCTGTTTATCTTTGCTCCAATGAAGATGTTTTCCTGTTCAAGACAATGACCGAAAGGAGCGGGGACATTGAAGACTGTATTTCTCTTGCAAAAAGAGGAGTTGAATGGGAAATAATCCTTGACGAACTTAAAAACCAAATAAAATTAAGTGGACAGAATGTATGGATAACGTGGGTTGGAGAAAGACTTGACATACTTGCAGACGAAGGACTCTATATTCCAATACTTGAGGAAGTGGAAAGACTGAGCGAAGAATATTATGAAATGAATTAAGAAAATACGGGAGTTGAACAGAAAGTTAAACAAAAATTTAATTTTTGATTCAGCATTATGTGGAAATGTTCACATACTTTATATACGAATGTGGCCAAAACTCCACATTAACCGAGAAAAATCAGACACATAATAGCAAATAATTTCCAGTAAAATAAGAAATTATTTAAATCATTCGTATTTTAATGGAAAATACTGGTAAAACTGTTTTTGTTAATTTTGTTACAGCAGATTGAATTATTTTTGCATTTTGGGAAAGTCGTCCGCTTCACAACGCTTTCGACCGGTGAGAGCCCTGGTAACTGAAAGCCAAATGAACCCCGGTTTCAAGGCACTTATGCACGAAAATATTGGGGACCTGAAGTTTGAGTTTTTGAATCGGTATCATGTAAATAAAGGTAGGCTGCCGTGAATAATAATATTTATAATCTCATCAAATGTATTCACAGAACTGATGGTAGACAAATTGGCTACAGATAAATACAGTGTGCCTATTGAACACATTTTCCAGATTCACAGATCACCCTGCAAAACCGTCCTTGCAATAACCGGCGGCGGGGCAGAAATTATTGGAGAGCTCCTCCGCCACGGCAGCGGCTCTGCAACTCTACTGGATGCTGTCGTTCCTTACAGCACAGATGCCATGGACCGTTTTCTCGGCAGGAAGCCTGAAAAATACTGCTCTGAAAAAACTGCGAGATTAATGGCAATGGTCGCTTACCAGCGAGCCCTTGGACTGTCTAAAGCAAATGAGTTTGCAGGCCAGGAAATAATAGGGATTGGAGCGACCTGCAAACTAAAAGCAGAAAACGAACGGGAAGGCAGAAAGCACGAAATCCATGTTGCCATCCAGGCAGACTGTAAGACAGGAGTAAGTTCTCTTGAATTGACAGCAGACAGGACAAGGGAAGAGGAAGAAAAGATTGCTGCGCTCCTGATTTTCAATGTACTTGCCCGCCACTGCGTAGTTTCTGAGATAGATTTATCGGACGTGATTGAAACAGGGGAAGGAAAAAATGAAGAGGTTATTGAAAAATATGAGTTTGTCTCCAGGCCTGTTGGAGATCTCCTGAAACAGCGGAAGATTAGTCAGGATAATAATTATGAAACCCTGAGCATGGCAAGAATCAATTTAAAAGAACCAGAAGCCTTCGAAGAACCCGGAGAGCCTGGAGAGCCCGAAAAGATCAGGCTTGTGTTCCCCGGATCTTTTGACCCCTGCCATAGAAATCACATCCTTATGGCAATACTGGCTTCGGAAAAGCTTGGGGAACCCGTCCATTTTGAAATTTCGTTGACAAATGTGGACAAGCCTCCCATAGATTTTATTTCGCTGAACCAGAGGCTTGATTCTTTAAGGATACACAAAAATGAAAACTTTATGGGTGGCATTTGTCTGACGAATGCGCCGCTTTTCCTTCAGAAAGCGGACCTTTTCCCGGACAGCACCTTTATCATCGGAGCGGATACTTTTAACAGGCTGTTTGACGCGAAATATTATGGAGGCACAGTCAACATACCTGCCATTTTAAAGCATTTTAAGGAGAAGAATATACGTTTCTTGGTATTTCACAGAAAATCAACTGAATTTTGCATCAATCCTGATGTCCCTGAACTTTGCGAGATTGTATCCCTGGATGAATACGAAGATGATGGAACGTCTTCTACGGAAATCAGAAGGAAATGTGAAAATGTGTAACAGAAAAACTGTATGAAAATCGAGTTTATTCCAGAACCAGAATAGGGTTTATTCCAGCATCCATTTCCAGACAGAGTTAATTATTATTCTTTTATTTTCTCCGTCCTTCCCTTCTATTTCCATAACCTCTTCGTCATCCATGGTAAGGATGAGCCCCTCGTTAAGCCCGAATTCTTCCATGGCTTCCATAAGCCCGAGAACCTCCCTTTCCCTTACTGCAGTACCCCCGAAGCAGAGGCAGACCTGAACTGCAGCCGTAACTTTTTGGCTTTCTTTTTCGGCTATAAGGAAATCACATTCTCTTGTGTTATGGAAATAATAGACCTGCTTTCCCTTTCTGAGAAGCTCAAGGAAGACAAGGTTTTCAAACCTCAGCCCCAGGCTGTCAGGATATCTGGGGAATACTGACTTGAAAAAGCCTGTGTCCCCGGCATATACTTTGCACGGGATATTGCTTTCTCTCTCATTTTCATTTTCACCTTCTTTCCCGTAATCCGGTTTTTCGGATTTATGCCTGAACATGGGGACCCGGTACAGTAAAAAAGCCTCTTCAAGGTAATCCAGATAATTTCGGACAGTGGCTTCATCCTTGATTCCGCCTGCCCGTTTCAGAGTGTCAATTGAATATTCCGATGCCATATTCGAGATCAAAAATACTGCAAGCTTTTTCAGCCCTTCAGGGTCCTGAATAGTATGCCTTTCAATAATTTCTTTTTGCAAAGTTTCTTCAAAATACTTCCTGGAAAGCCTGAAATCTCCGCTTTTGATGATCTCCGGAAAGCCGCCGTTTTCAAAATATTGAAGGAACAGGCACAGCATTTCGTCACACCTTGATGGAGTAAGGAAATTGGGTCTTGGTACCCTGAGCCCTTTAAGGGTGAGATATTCTTTAAAGGAAAAAGGCAGCAGCCTGATGATTTTAATCCCATCTGCAAAGCGCGAAGAAATTTCCTTAGATATAATACCGGCGGAAGAAGATGTTACAAATACGCGTGCTCCATCATTTTGAAGGCTGTAAACCCGGTCTCCCCACCCGGGAAGGTAATGGATCTCATCAAGGAAATAAGAAACAGGCACTTCAGGTCTTTCCTTATCATCTATATCTTTTCCTGCAAGTCCTTCCTCATCTTCAGGTCCTTTTATGCAATACTCAGCTGCTATTTCCTTGATTTCCTGGAGGGTTTCGGGTTTCAGGTCTCTAAATCTGCTGTCCTCGAAATTGATGTAAACCTTCAAACCCTGCAAAGAGCCTGCAACCTGCCTCAAAAAAGATGTCTTGCCTGTATGAAGAGGGCCGCAGATAAAATTGACCTCACTCCCATCCAGACAGGGAGAAAACGGAATGATGCGGGGGATTATGTCCGGGCAGTTTTGGAAAAAGGTTTGATTGTCAAGAACCAGGGGAAGGAGTTCAATTCTCTGCATGTGATCATAATAATTTATGAAGTGAAACTATATAGTTATTCTGGCAGATTTGACCTTTTAAATGGACGGACATAAACCGGGCATTTTTATCGCTAGCATTATTTTTTAGATTTTTATCGTTATATTGTTTCTTTAGATTTTTATCGTTATGTTGTTTTTTAGATTTTTATCGTTATGTTGTTTTTTAGAAATTTTAGCAGGATAGTCATAAAGCATTTCAGTCTTTTTTAGGCTCATATACCGTTTTCTTTTTCCCGCATCTTTTGCATAAGAAATATTTTTCTCTTACATTTGAAGAGTAAATATTCAGCCCTCCACTTCTTTCCCACTTATGAACTCCCAGGAAACACAATATGTTTTTCCGTTGAGTTTTTCCGGAAAATTTATTATTTGTCATATCTTTTATATCTGTTTTATCTGCTATTTGTTATATCTGCTATTTGTTATATCCGCTATTTGTTATATCCGCTATTTGTTATATCCATTATATCCGTTATATCTGCTATTTGTACTATCCGTTATATCTGTAATTTGTACTATCTATGCCGCCTGTTAAGCTTATAACAGGTATTTAATACAAATTCAAACTTCACTTTTTTGATTTTTCACATCTACATAAAATTCAGTAAATCCGCAATCCAGACAAACATACACTTTAAATTCGCGCATTGGGCCGGTAAAATAGCATTCACTGTCAGACTCATAACCTATACGTTCTCCAATTATGTGGCCTGGATCGAGATTTTCGCTTCCGCATTTCGGACATTTTCCCTTTTTCATTTTGCATTACTCCACGCATACCGAAGGATAAAACCTGAAAAACAGCTTTTCAGTATAATTAAAAAAATCCATAGAGATTATTCAAATTATTATATATATCCTGAAATGAAAACATATAAAGAAATAAAGATAGATAGTCACCAAATCGGGGAATAAGAAGTTATTGAAAGTGTCGAAGTTATTGAAAGTATCGAATTTATTGAAAACGCCTTTAATACCCTGATTTGATGACTGAAGATTATATTTTCTTTAATATTCAGTAATCTGCCGGCTAAGCTACTGGCTCAGCCTGTATTACTATCTGCAGCCACAGAAGTTCTGGAAACATTTAAAGAATTTTATCTTAAAGAAACACCATTTTAAGTTAAAGAAACTGTAGCATCCACACATATTATTTCCCTCCACTATTTACTAAACGGTTCTTGATCTTTACATATTAAGAAAGTGGGTTCTTAAGGTTATGCAAGTTTTTTCCTGCTAGATTATCCATTAAACCTAACCCTTTATCGACCCCCCCGTCTGGTGTTTTACTCACGGCAACTCTTTTTGAGAAATTTTAGATCGATTTTCATTCAGAAAGGAGCAGATTTAATCGTGGTCGCCAGAGAGTATAAAATAAATAGATATTGATAAATTATATAAATTCACAAGAATAATATTTTCTTATTATTGGTAGACTTGGAAAATCCGCGCAGAAATGCAGCCCGAAATCAAGCTTTCTTTTCCTTTTAATTTAAAAATTATAACCCCAGGAAATACCCGGAAATATCAGGATATTGTTATTCAGCATATTTCCCAGGCGGAAATAAAGGTTCAGGCACATCCAGATCCCCTTTCAGAACTAAATCTCATTAATGCTCTCAAATAAGGCTATCTTGCCCGAAGAAGAGAATACAACACTTTTAAGATACATACAATTTAACTTCAGCTTTTCCTGCAGTAATGAAAAAAATTGAAGAAATTTTTAAAGTAGATTTCTAAGTAAAAAATCCTGTAAAATGACTTAGGAATAAAGAAGATATAATTTCATGATTTTTGTTCTTGATATTGTCTTTAGCAATGACCATGAAGCCATTCCCAAAGTGAATATTTGAAGTTGTATTTTTACCATTCCTTAATCATTTCTGAAAAATAAAAGTTTAGCATACCAATTTGATTAAGCTGGTTTAAACATTTTTTAGTTTAAAATATGTGGAATACAGCCAATTTTTAAAGAATTATACAGGAAGCCTGTAAAAAGAGTCTAAAGCCTGAAAAAGAGTGTATTATGACCAGATGTTATCAGTAAAAATAAGCATAAGCCATAAATTCAAAATATAACAACCCCGGGGACGTGTTCATTATATTTTGAAAGGATGGCTATGAGAAGATTTGTTCAGCTCAGGCAGTTCATTCTGCTTTATTTAACTTCAGAAGAACCAGCCAAAGATGCTGAGGGTTGTCTTTGAATAGATCACTGTTACCTTGCTGTAATAGAGACTGAAAAATCCCATTATATTTTCCTCCTGATTTTATTTGTATATGTCTTTAGTTTATTATCCTGTTTTTTCTGTACATTAGTGGAAAGAATGGAGTTTTTGAGTTAAAATTAGTCATTTAATAGTATAATCACTCCTTACAGTCAAACTCTTTTATCAACCCCCACAATCATATTCTACTCAGTACAATTATTATACATGTTAGTCCGGTTTCACTTCCTGTTTACAGGGAATACAGACTAAACTTTAATTGCCTGAGAGTATAAATAAATATATACTCGCTGGATATATAAAATCAACAGAATTAACGATACTTATCATTAAATAGTCCTTGAGATTTTGGAGAAATAATGCTGTAAATAAATGACTAACTTCTAAATTTAAATTGCCGGTGATAATTTTAACTGTAAATTCCTGAAATAAGTTTTTTATTTGCCTTTTATGCAAAAAAGAGAAAAATAAGGTTTTTAGTGGAAACTGAGGGATTATAAACCCTTTTAACTCAGACAAAAAACTTTAGAGATTTTAAAATCAGCTGAAACGGCAGATAACCCTTTCTAATTATAAACTATTTCAATTGGTTTTTTTTCTTGAAAAGTCCTTCTTCGTTAAGAAGATTTATAATTAGCTATAATATAAATAAGCATGAATTCTTATTTTATATAACTGCCGTCTCCTGAAGAAAAGCCTTTAAATTCAAACTCCCAGCATTCCGATCAATTCTTTAGCCCATTTTAACTTCTTTTTCTTAATCGGATTTACACACGGGTCTTCAAAATCAAACCCTGCAAGCCTGACACTTTTAGCCCTGAAGTTCTGGGCTACAAAAACGCATCGGTCCCCGTCACTGAACCCGCCGAAATTATATACTTTATCGAAGGGCTCTGCCTGGGTGGTCGCAATAAAGCGTTTGAACCTGGGAACGTATTTTTCCAGCTTATCCAGGTTGTCTCCGTGGGCGTGGATAAGGACAATAGAGCCCTGCTCACAGGCAACGATCTCTTTTTCTAGATCAGATTCGGAATTGCCGTCCAGGTCAGTACATATGACCTCAGGCACCCGTCCCATGTCCATAAAAGCAGCAGAAGCTCCGTCGGCTGCAATAATAACAAAAGCTGAAAGATCGATTTTTGAAAGTTCAGCCCTCAGCCCGGGAGCATTTCCACAGGCCAGGACTGGCTTTTCCGAAATCACAGCTTCGAGTTCAGAAAGGCTGACAGTATTTTTCACAGTCAGCATGCTGGAAAGGAACATGGCTGCCTTTTCATCGCCTTCGCGGTCGAACCCGAAGTCTTTAAGAATTCTTTCATATATCGGCTCCCAGGCAGCAAAGTCCATATGTATAACTCCTTTCCTGTTTTTCGTTTCTGAGCTTAGATTTCTTTCTTGAGTTATGTTCCTAAATAAATTTCTAAATTATTTCTTTGCAATTCCCATTTTCATGGCAATGCCTTCCACATCCCAGTCCTTTACAAGGTCTCCGGAAACATCGACCCCGCTGCCGATATCAAATACATCGGCTCTAACCTCTTCTGCGATTAGGTCTTTAAGGGTTTCAACGAGCTTCAATACCCTTTCGTCTTCAATCCGGACAGAAACCTGAATGTTTTCGTCCACAACAAGGTCAAGCTCCTTCCTCATGTCCTGTAGCCTGCGGATTACTTCCCTTGCATACCCTTCAGCTTCGAGCTCGGGAGTAAGGTTTGCATCCACATAAACAGGACCAGCATCGGACTCGGCACTGGCTGTTCCTTCAGGCAGGGTCTCTTTGAAGTTTGCCATTTCCGGACTAACCTTAACAGTGCTTCCATCAGCCAGGGTAAGCTCGAATTCGCCTGCTTCGTCAAAGGCTTTCTTTAGAGCAAAGCCGTCAACTTTCTGCAGGGCAGGGACAACCTTTCCGGCGTCCCTCTTGAATACAGGTCCTATCTTTCCGGGGTCAGGAATAACCTCAAGCCCCAGTTCGTCCCAGCTCTTGCCCACGCCTGTGAGCACAATGTCTTTGGAATTTGTCTGGTCCATAAGGACAGAACGCAGCCTTTCGACAGCTCTTGCTGCATCCTCGCTTTCAGGGGAGACAACAATTCTGGAAACGGGCCACCTGAGTTTTCTTCCTGCCTTCTGGCGGGCGTTTGAGGCAGCTTCCACAATTGAGCGTGCGGTATTCATAGCTTCTTCAAGTTCGGTGTCAAGGTAAGCTTCATTGACCTTCGGCCAGTCGCACATATGGACAGATTCGGGAGCTTTCGGGTCCACGTTCCTGATAAGGTTCTGGTACATTTCTTCAGCCAGGTAGGGCATGAAAGGCGAGATCAGTTTTGTAATGGTTACATAGACCTCGTAAAGCACACAGTAAGCTGCAAGCTTGTCAGGGTCGTCAGCCTCGGTCCAGGTTCTCGGGCGGATAAGCTGGATGTACCAGCGCGAGAGGTCTTCGAGAGTAAAATCAAGGATCTCACGGACTGCTTTGTGCAGCAGGTACCCGCTCATGGCTTCGTCCACAGATTTTACCACGGACTGGGCTCTTGAGAGAATCCACCTGTCTTCTTCGCGCAGGGCATCTCTTACGGAATCAAGGCTGACCTGCATGGGGTCAAAGTTGTCAAGTGCCATGTACGGCAGCGGGAACCTGAAAACGTTCCAGAGGATGTTGATAGAACGGTGTACGGTCTCAACTTCTTCCAGATTAAACTTGAGGTCGTCCCAGGGCGCACTTGAGGAGAGCACGTAAGCGCGCAGGGTATCCGCCCCGAACCTGTCTATAATTTCCAGAGGTGAAATTACGTTTCCAAGGCTCTTGGACATCTTCTTTCCGCCGGCGTCAAGGGTAAACCCGTGCATGAGCACGCTCTTATAAGGAGCCCTTCCAAAGCCGACCATGCTTGCTCCGAGCTGGGAATAGAACCATCCTCTTGTCTGGTCATGCCCTTCGGTAATAAAGTCAGCAGGCCACCATTCATCAAACTGATCCCGGGTCTGCGGGAACTTGAGGGTTGCCCAGGAAGCTACAGCCGAGTCAAACCAGACGTCAAAGACATCTTCAACACGCTTTTTCTCCCCGCCGCACTCACAGGGCACGGTAACTCTGTCCACATAGGGGCGGTGAAGTTCTATATCGCCGTTTAATCCCGCCTTTTCCAGAAGTTCTGCTTTTGTACCTATTACCTCAAGCTTTCCGCATTTTTTGCATTTCCACACAGGAATTGGAATTCCCCAGTAACGCTGCCTGGAAATGCACCAGTCACGTGCGCCCTCAACCCAGGTCCTGAACCTGGCTGAACCTGCCCAGTCAGGGTACCAGTCTACAGCATCAATTTCTTCGAGCATTTTTTCCTTGATTTCGGTAACCTTGAGGAACCACTGCTCAGTTGCAAGGTAGATGATGGGGGTCTTGCAGCGCCAGCAGTGCCCATACCTGTGTGTGACCGTGCCTTCGGCAAGGAGCCTGTTGCGGGCTTTGAGGTCTTCGATTATAATGGGGTTTGCTTCTTTAACGTTCTTGCCGGCATATTCCCCTGCTTCTTCGGTATATGAACCGTTTGAGCCAACGGGACAGAGGATAGGGAGCTTATGCTTTGCTCCGAGGTTGAAGTCGTCCATACCGTGTCCGGGCGCGATATGTACACAGCCTGTATTTTCCACGGTTACGAAGTCTGCAAGGTAAACACCGTGCTTTATCTCGTTCTGGACAGGCACGAGGTCCCCGACAGGGCTTTCGTATTCGAGCTTTGTTAACTCTTCCCCGAGCATAGTCTCAAGCACTTCAAAGTCCGTATACCTGCCCTGCTTGAGGACGTTTTTAATAAGTTCAGTGGCTGCGATAAGGATTTCTTCCGAGCCGTCCTGCCTGATTGCCCTGAATTTGGAGTACTCGTAAGCAGGGTGAACAGCCACTGCCACGTTTGCAGGGATTGTCCAGGGCGTGGTTGTCCAGATGACTATGAAAGTGTTTTCTTCGCCTTTGACCCTGAATTTGACATAGATTGAAGGGTCAGTCCTTTCAGAATATTCGACCTCGGAGTCTGCAATTGCAGTCTCACAGCGCGGGCACCAGTTTACGGAACGCTTGCCCACTTCAAGGAGATCCTTTTCACTTGCCTGCTTGAGAGTCCACCAGGCAGCTTCGATATACTCGTCTTTTAAGGTCATATAGGGGTCTGGCCACTGGAGCCATACTCCGAGCCTCTGGAACTGCTCGGTCATTGCCTGCTTCTGCTTGATAGCGAATTCCTTGCATTTTTCAATAAAGTTCTCTACCCCGAAGCTTTCAATGTCCTTTTTGGACTTGAAGCCGAGAACGCCTTCGACCTTAACCTCAATAGGAAGGCCGTGCATGTCCCAGCCAGGGCGCTCAAGGATGTAGCGGTTGTTCATGGAATAATAGCGGAGAATGGAATCTTTAATGATCTTGTTCCAGGCAGTCCCCAGGTGAATATGTCCCGTTGTGTACGGAGGACCGTCAACGAAAAAAAGTCTTTTTCCGCTCTTGCGGTGCTCACGGGTTTTCCGATAGGCATCGCTGTCTTCCCAGAACTGCGTTACTTTTTTTTCTATTTGTTCTGCATCATATTTGGCAGTGATTTCTTTTATCATAGAAGACCTTCAAAGGTGATATCTTTTATAGTTTATTGTTTATATACTAGAAACATGGATATGGATTCTTTCCTTGATGAATATTTACAAAGGTTAGAGGACGATGGACTGAGTAAACGGACAATTGATAACAACATTTTCATATTAAAACCTTTTATAAAATGGCTTGATGGTAGGGAAGTCACAGATAAAACCGTCATGGAGTATCTAAGATTCCTAAAGCCTAGAAACTATACAGATAGTACCCTTTATCAATACCGAGCTATCTTAAAAAAGTTTCTATCAACCTTTTCACCTGAACAAGCCAGAAATATAAAATTAAAAGTAAAACGCAAAGAGCCGCCTATTATTCTTACTCAGGCTGAAATAGAGCAGCTTATAGAAGCTTGCAGAAATCCCAGAGATAAAGCCTTAATAGCTTTTCTTTATGAGGCAGGCTGCCGTAAAGGTGAGCTAGTATCAATTAGATTGGAGAATGTGACTTTTACAGAGTATGGCGCGACTGTGACTATACCAAAAGGTAAGACAGGACCTAGAACAATTCCCATAGTGTATGCAGCTTCATACTTGAGGCAATGGGTAGAAAGTCACCCAACTAAAGGACAGTGTGATCCTCTCTTTTGTTCTCTTCAGGAACCATTTGCACAATTCTCTTTTTCCGGACTATCACACCTTATGAGGACATTAAAAGAAAGGACAGGCATAAAGAAGGATTTATACCCTCATTTATTCCGACACAGTAGAGCGAGTCATTTAGCTAACCAATTTACAGAACAACAGTTAAAACAATTTCTAGGCTGGACTGCAGGCTCAAACATGGCTGCTATATATGTTCACCTTTCACAAAGAGACATTCAGGACGCAGTTTTAAAGGCATATGGTATAGAGTCCCAGACTGAAGAGAAAAAGTCTTTTAAAGTCGGCAAATGCCCTAGGTGTAAAGAAATAAATCCGGAAACCTCTTCTTATTGTGGTAAGTGTGGTATGCCATTACGTGACGATTCTATAAAACAATTAGAGACTGAACAGGATACTTTTGAAACTGAATTTAGTCAACTAATAGCGAAATATCCAAATATATTAGAAGCTCTTGCTAAATATAAAAAGAATGATTGATTGATATACAAAGAAAGCATATATAATGTAATTACTGTATCAAAGTTAATGGAGGACAGTACGCGGCAGGGTGTTTTACCCTGAAACCATGACGGAAGATACAACCGCCTATACAGAGACATTATGTAATATCGACAGCGAGACACAGCAAGACGTAAGAAAATACGTTTCAACACATGAAGACTTTCTACAGAGGACTTTAAAGTTTGGAAGTCCGCTACAGAGAGCGAAAGCTTTACTCTTTTTCAAGATTGCTAAAGGAGAGGTTACTCTGTGACTTCTTCTGAGCACTCTTTTGTTTTTTCGTTTTTACTAGCTTATGCTTTAAGCCTACATAGTATGATTTTTCATTTTTATTTTTATGGCTTTAAAATTGAGTCACGGCTATAGTATAAAACGTTTATGGTGAAGAAAAGTATCTTATATAATAAACTTTCGAAATCCTTATATACTAAGATAACTAATATATAAATGTTAAGTTACGTTAAAATTGGAGTATGATTTGTATGGACAGATTTGGAAAACAACTTAGAGCGAATGTTTACCTCAATGAGGATCTTGCACAGATTGTAGAAGACAACAGGAAACAGGCAAAAATGAGCCTGAGCGGATATATTGCAAGCGTACTTGAGAACGCACTCATGCCAAAAGAAGGAGCAGTATAAAAAAGAAAAGACCGGATTTTAGTCCTACACCTACTGAGCCTTCCAAACTTCGCAGGTGCAGAACTGAGAAACCCAAATTACAAAAGTAACTCAGGAATGATAAAAAATGGTGTCACTACTATATAATAATATTGATTTAGAAGTATATAAATCTTATGCTATTTCTACAGTCTCAGCCGTTGCTGAAAATCCTAATACTTACCTTGATGATAGTGTCCAGCCGCTATGTGTTGCGGCACGTAAAAGTAAACATGTTACTGCTATCGTAAAATTACATGGTGTAGAGCGTGCACTTTGTAGGTGTGGGAAGAGCCAGGAATTGAAGTACCACATAGTTGCAGCAATTTTCCAGCAGCAACAGATTTGCAGAGTGGGTGGGTGTTGAGCATGGAAAACGAAGAAAATGTTTGCTTTGATATCGAGCCTGAAGAAGAGCAGGCAGTACTTACTATTGATCAGAAATTACAGAACACTTTAAAACTGTTAAAACCTGAAATGGATTACTTTGAGAAAACGAGAATAGCTAAAAGCTTTATTGAAAACTGCTTAATTAATGAAGAATTTAGCGACTCTGATGCTGATTCATACATAAAACTTAAACTAGCTAAAGAATTAGGGTTTGAAGGTAGAGATGGTAGTAAGGCTGTGACTATTATCTTGAACAGATACAAAGATCTAGCACTTGCAAAGATGAGCACAAGGAAAACTAAAGTACAGAAACCTGTACAAAAAATTATAACAAGCTCTATGAGTTCTGATATTGTCAATGACATAATCATGAAATGGGAAGATTATGTTTACCCTTATGATTACAGCGTAAAGAACGGAAAAGTAGTAAAAACTGCAGATCAAACGAACTACAAAACTATGGAAGTTGAAACAATTGATAAAGAAGTTTCACTTACTCCATTTATTCTATGCGGTAAATCTGTAGGAGAAAAGAAGTATTATAAAATAAGATACGAGCTTAACGATTCCTATAATGAATTTGTTGTACCAATGGAAGACTTATTAGATAACAATACTATGCAGAGAGTATTAACAAGTCATGGCATTAATATACCAGCTAGTTTAAAGTTTGAGGCTAATGATTATATAGGTGCTTTTATCCACCAATTAGGAAATAATCTAAAAACAATATCTGTGACGGTGCAGAATGGATGGAATGAGGACTTTAGTGTTTTTGCTATCGGTAACAATGGTATTACAAAAGATGGAATAATACCTATAGTGAGCTTAGTAGACTCTGAAAAACACATAAAGCCATTTGTTCAAAAAGGTAACTCTGAATGCTGGAAAGAAGGTGTAACGCCTGTACTTAGTAATCCAAAGCCTAGGTTTTTATTTTACCATGGCATGAGTTCAGCACTTATCAGGATATTAGGAGTAGAACAGGATATTGTTGATGTAGTAGGTAATACCTCAACAGGTAAATCTGGTTCTATTGCTGTAGTCTCTAGTGCGATAGGTAACCCTTCAGTGAAACCTGATGGATACGCTTTAGAAGTCGGTAACTCAGACAATCCTCTTATGGCTCATGCTGCGGGATTAAGAGATATGCCTGTAATTTTTGAAGAGGCAACAGGTGAAGAAAAGAGAAAAGCAGTTATTAAGGCAGCCTATAACATTGCAAACGGTGTTGACAAAACAAGATCACAGAAGAACGGTAAAGTCCGAAATGATGTATTAGAAATTAGATCTAATGTTCTTATATCCTGCGAACAACCTATATCTGAAGAGGTTAAGACTGCAGGCGGAAAGCAGAGAATTAAAGATTTAAAGAATGTATTAGAAGACTCAATACCAAATGGTGAAATGATAGACAGGACTAAAAAAATTATATTTAATAATTATGGATTCTTCTTTCCGCTTTACATTCAAAAAATAATGTTTGATATTCCAAGAGTCAGAGCATTATATGAGCAGGCTAATGAAAGAATTACTAAAGATTTTGGTAATATTCCAAAAGAGTGTGCAGCAACAGCTAACAGAAGTAGAAACGTATTTGCAGCAAAATTAGTTGCCGGATATCTTTGTGAGGAATTATTCAGAGAAATAGGAATCTCTGCAAAGACAGAACAAGAAACAGAAGATCTTGTAAATGAAATGTTTAAAGAATGTGTCTTAAACAATCCTGTAGAGCTTGATTATGTGAAAGCTATTAGAGTAATATTAGCTTGGAGAGCTGCAACAGATGAATTTGTAAAAACAGATGATGTAAATTACTCTAAGGAGAAATCAGGCGAAGAAACAGAAAAGGAATTAAAAATCATTGGTACTAAATTTACAGCTAAAATGAATAGTGCAGGATTATCAAATAGTGTATTAAGTGATTTCCATAAAAAAGGAATCTCAGACAGCGAATACTTTAAAAGCGTAAAAATAAATGGTAAATCCTGTGCAGCTATAAAACTCAATATTAAGAAAATGGAAAGTATCATATCAGAATATGAAAGTAAAGATCCTCTAGCCTTATTTGAAGAAGGAGAAGAAACAGATAATAAACCAATTATGAGAAATCCTGATCCAACTATTCAAATGAGGTATGAGAAAATTATAAAGTACCTTAAATTCATGAAAGAAGACATGGAAATTAAATCAGTAGACTCAATTTCATTAGAAATGGCTTTAAAATTTGAAGTCACAGATTATTTAAATATCTTAGTTAAACATTCAAGAGTAAAGAAAACACCAACAGGAGAATTTTATATTTAATTCTCCTTTATTTTTTTTCAATAATTAACTTTTAAAATAAATTTAGAATATTACTTTTATTACTTTGCTTATATACTAAATCAAAAAGTAATATGAGGTAATAATCAATGAATAATGTCTATAGATACATAATAATCAAGAAAAGTAATAAAAGTAATATAAAAAAATATAAGCAAAACAAATATGTAAATTGCAATTGCAATTGTAAGTCTAAATGTAAATGCAAATGCAATTGTAAATCTCTATAATAATATCTCTTATTTTTTTTATATTACTTTTATTACCTTTTTGAAAATTCATAATATAGAGACTTAATATTGAGGTAATATTGAGGTAATAAAACTTAAAATTTTGAGAAAAAACGCTATAAAAAACCGATTAATAAGTATCAGTAAGTATATATTACTTTTATTACCGCTTGCTAACTTTCTGTTAATTTTTCTTTTAATTTAAGGCTAACATTTAAAGTTTTAGTTATTCTGTGACCCTCTTGCAGATTAAAGGAAGGTCACAGAATAACCCTTAAGATATCCATAAGCTATAAGAAAAACTTTAAATACTTAAATCTGAAAAGCGCGGTTCATCATTCTTTTCGTAAAACTCTCAGGGAAAAGGCTTTATTTTCTTTCCTGAAAGTATTTCTGCAGGAATCTGTGACTCTATTTCTTTTACTTTGTAAATTGTGTCATGGGATACTCCGGCTATTTTGGCAAGTTCAGCACGTGTATCTATCTTTTTAACTTCTTTCTGCTCCAAAAGGTTTGCTGATTTCTGCAAACCTCTTTCTTCATTCTTGGGTCTTCCACCAAGTTTCAAATTTTCAGCTTATTTCGGCAAATATGATCCTCTTCGGTGTAATTATTTAGAAAAATATAAGAATTGCCAGTTAATAATAGTTGCAACCAATTTCTAACATAGATGAATTTTATCTGCAAATTAATGAAATTTGAACGAAAAAGGGTAATCTATGAATTTTAAATATCCTTTATATAACCTCAATGATGAAGAATTTGAGAAATTAGTAGCTTTAATTTGCAATAAAATATTGGGCACAGGTACTATTGTATTTTCAGCTGGTAAAGACGGTGGAAGAGATGCCAAATTTACTGGAACAGCTAACAGATATCCAAGTGAGGCAAGTCCTTGGAGTGGAAGATTTATAATTCAAGCCAAGCATACTATAAAACCAGTAGCTAGTTGTAGTGATAGCGAATTTGAAACAATTCTTAGAAAAGAATGTATTTCTATAAGAAACTTAAAAAATTCTGGAAAAATAGATTATTATTTAATGTTTACTAACAGAAAACTTTCTGGACTTCAAGACCCTAAAATCGAGGATTTCGTTTCTGAAACTGTAGGTGTTCCTAATTCTCTTATAGGTGATGAGACTATACAACTTTGGTTAGAAATCAATCCTCAAATCGCAAAGATACTTAACTTAAGTCGGCTGTTCTTGCCTATTACTTTTTACGAAAAAGACTTGCAGGATATTGTTGTTGCTTTTTCTGAAGTAAAATTCTCCAATGCAGAACTGATGGCTAAAAAAAATGCTTTAAAAAGAATTTCTATTGAAGAGAAAAACATGTTAAACAAACTATCTAAAGATTATTTTGACGAAGTCTTTAAAAAATCATATTCAGATTTCAATCGAATTTCTTTATTCCTTGAGGACCCTGTTAATTATGAATATAAATTAAAATATGAAAATACAGTAAATGACATCCAAGAAGAAATTATATTAAACAGGGATAATTACGCTTTATTTGATCAGGTACTAAATGATTTATATAAATCGACACTTGATAATAATAACGGTAAGCTGTTATTAAACAGAAATCTTTTACGGGTCTTTCTACATTATATGTACTATAATTGTGATATCGGAAAAAATGGAGGAACCTGAAAATGCTGAAACCGGATAAACACACAAATCCCAAATTATCTGTTATCAACATTACAGGTATTGTAATTGAGAATCTCATTGAAAATGAAATTATGAGTTATGATGAACTCCTAAACAAGTTGATTTCTGAAACATCTGAAAATGTAAAAGATATGTTTGTCTATTCTTTATGCTTCCTCCATTTATTGAATTAAATAGAATATCTTCCTAATTTAGATGCTTTGAGGTTGAGATATGAAACTGCGTAAGATATATTCTAACGATGAAACTCAGTTTCATAATGTTGAATTCCATAATGGTCTTAATGTTATAATTGGTGAAATTACAGACAAGTCAAAAACCGACAAAGATACACATAATTTAGGCAAAACATTGCTTATTTCTCTTATTGACTTTCTTTTATTAAAACAAATTCCAGATAAATCTAAATTCTTTCTTACAAAAGGCGGTTTTGAGAACCAGGTTTTTTTTGCAGAGTTAGAATTAAATAATGGTCAATACTTGATTATTAGAAGAAGTGTTGATCATCAATCAAGGATTTCTTTCAAATTATCTGCACACAAAATGATTGATTTTGAAACAGAAATATTGTATGACTATGAAAATATTCCTCTTGAAGCTGCACAAGAAAAACTAAATAAATATCTTGGATTTGATGTGCTACCTAAATGGTCCTACAGAAAATCTGTCACTTATTTTTTGAGATCACAACATGATTATCGTGATGTGTTCAGATTGGACAAATTTAAAGGTAAAGATAAGAATTGGAAACCATTTATGTTTGATTTACTTGGTTTCAATAGCGAAGTTATCAAGGAAAAATATGAATTAGATGATGATATCAGCGATTTGGAAAAGAAAATTGATACTCTTAAGCAGGAAATTAATATCGACATTAATGAGAGAGATAAAGTTGCTGGTCTGTTGTCAATAAAGTTAGATGAAAAAGAAGAAATCTCAACCAAAATTGATAAATTTAATTTCTATGAAAGCGATGAAAAGGTTAATACTGAACTAGTTGAAGATATTGATGTTAAAATACAAATTCTTAATGCACAAAGATATGGACTTTCTGCTGAGATTAAGAAAATTGAGGACTCATTATCAGTTCCTCAAAGCGCTATTGATTTAGATAAATTAAAGCGTTTATATTCTGATGCCGATATTTATTTTTCAGATCAGCTTACTAATGATTATGAGAGTCTCTTGCAATTTAAGGATAGTATTACTAAAGAAAGAAACAAGTTCCTTCAAGAAAACTTAGCTGAATTTCTTTCTAAATATGAAGCTTTGAGTTTAGAATTGAAAAACCTTGAGTCTCAGAAAGAAAGACTTTTGGAATACCTGACTGAGAAAGACAGCTACTTTAAGTTCAAAGAACTTCAAAAGCAATTGTCTAGTATTGAAGCTAATATAATGCAATTACAAGAAAAACTAAACTCAATTGATAAAACTTCTCAATATACAAAAGAATTAGAAGAAAAAGAAAGCGAAGTTGAAAACAAAAGCAATGAGATACAGTCTTCAATTGATGAACAGAAGCATGCTGAGATTAGAAAAATATTCAATTATATAATAAAAGAAATACTCGGCGTAAATGCTTTGCTTTCTTTGAAACTAAATAAGAATGGTAATGTTGAATTCGAAGCAACTATTCAAAATCCTGAGAGCTTGGCTATTACAGATCAAGATGGTGGATCAACATATCGAAAAATGCTCTGCATAGCTTTTGATCTATCACTCTTAATTTATTATGCAAACAGATCATTTTACCGTTTTGTATATCACGATGGATCACTTGAAGCTTTGGATAATAGAAAAAAAATACGCTATATTTCAACAGTTAAAAAAATATGTGCAGACTATAATTTGCAATATATACTTACTGTTATTGACTCTGATTTACCAAGGGATGAGTATGGGAATGTTATACAATTCCAAGAAAATGAGATTTGCTTGAAGCTTCATGATAGAGATGATAGTGGTAAATTATTTAAGAAGAGTTTCTAAATTGCTATAATAGAATAATTACTGCTATTAGACTAGAAAATTATCAGATTAATCAGTTCAAATTAACTCCTCAATGCTTTCTCCTTAATTTGTAAATAGACTCTAAGTCTTCAAGCTATTCCCTTATCTTTATTAAAAATATTTTTTTGCAAAATGATTTAATTTTTCCTCCTCCAACCTCCTAACATCGAGACTTAAACTTCTTAAACCTTAACCTGATCCTCGGAAACCAAGTTTTCCCAAGCCTTAACCCTCTCTAAAACGTGGTTGTTGAGTGTAAAGGGCTTATCACTCTTAGCGTTCTGTTTCATGTAATGTAACGTACCCTTAGAAAACCCTAACTTTTTCCAATCAACATAAGAAATACTCAGGATCTTTTGCCTTATTTCTTTTCTTCTCTTTCCTTTTTCTTCTTAACATAAAAAGAACAGTAAAATTAATATAAATTTTCATATTAATTTTTAAATGTATTACGGCTATTGTTTACGGTTCTTGTGTAAATGTTTGCTTTTTAATTCAAATGAAAATCCTAAGAAATTACGTGAAAATAACGTGAAAACTACGTAAAAATACATAGGAAATAAGTAAAGTCTACGTATAATTCCTGTAAAAACTACGTATATTTTTAAGAAGTTCAATAAACCAAGCACAGAAGCAAGGTAAAGTCCTTTAGTCAATAAATTGAAAATCTTAATTTCCTGAAAAGCTGTTCTACTGGTAACGATTTAAGCTAATTATATATAAGTTTTCGTTTTCATTAGATATCTAGCGAAACATTTATATACTTTGAGTGCGTATATAGTATATGTACTTGTAAGTTTTTATGGGTGCACAGTGTAAAATTATTATTAATTTGGATAGGGGTTGGTTTAAAAATGGCTTGTGAGAAGTTTAAAAAATATAAACCGCAAAAAGAACAGCAAGTTTTACTTGAACAGATAATGATTATTATTAACGATTATATGATAAAAGGATTCGTGCTTACTTGTAGGCAAATATATTATCAGCTTGTAGCAAGAGTTATTTTAACTAATAATCAGAAAAATTATAACAAAGTAACTAAAATAATTTCAAATGCTAGAATGGCTGGAATTATTGATTGGAATGCGATAGTAGATAGAAACCGTGAATCATATATGCACTATTATAATTTAGGTATAGACGATGCAATAAATGATACACTAGAACAGTATAGGGTAAATAGGATGCTTTTGCAAGATGTATATATTGAAGTTATGATAGAGAAAATGGCTATCTATGACATTATAAAAACAGTTACAAATAAATATTCAATTAGGCTTACAGGTGACAAAGGCTTCTGCTCTAATACTATACTTTATGATATATCAAAAAGAATGATAAGGGCTTTACAAGAAGGTAAGACTGCATATATTCTTTATGTTGGTGATCATGATCCTAGTGGATTAACGATGGATAAAACCATTAAAGAAACAATAAGTCTAATGGGTGCAAATGGCGTTGAATTTAGACGCGTAGCCTTAACATTTGAACAAGTAAAAGAATATAATTTGCCTCCAAATGTTGTGAAAGATGGGGATAGGAATTCAGGGAAATATAAAGAAGAGCATGGTTCTACTTCCTGGGAATGTGATGCATTACCACCTGAAATTTTAGTAGAGTTGTTAGAGACTGAAGTACTAAAAATTATTGACATTGAAAATTATAACTACATGTGTAAGGTAGAGGAAGAAGATAAAGAGAAACTTAGACAAATAATTGACAGTATTAAAATGACTAACAACTATGGGGTGGCGTAATGGTAACAATTGATCCTGAATTTAAAAAACTTATTGATCCACTTAACGAACAAGAAAGAGAAGACCTAGAAAACAGCATACGTGAAAATGGTTTTAATCCTGCTTTTCCTGTCATATTATGGAAAAATCACGATATAGTTGTAGATGGTCACAATAGGTTTGAAATCTGTCAAAAATTAAATGTTGAGCCAAAAATTATAGAGCAAGAGTTTGAAAGCCGTGAAGCTGTAAAAGAGTGGATGATTCGGGCACAACTGTCTAGGAGAAACTTAACACCTGAACAGCTCTCATATTTTAGAGGGCTTAAATACAATACAGAGAAATCGAGTTATGGCGGTTCAAGTTGCAAAAATTGCAACTCGAAAACTAATGAGAAGCTTGCTAAAGAGTTTGGTGTAAGTGCTAGAACCATCTCCAATGATGGGAAATATACTGAAGCAATTGATAAGATTTGTAAAGTCTGTGATATTAGCAAGCAAGAGTTATTAAGAGATTTTAAAAAATCTGATATCATAGAATTAGCAGACATGCCTGAAAATAAGGTAAAAGATGGACTTGAAAAGCTTAGAAGTGGGGATAAAAAGAAAAAGAATGCAAAAGGATCTTGCCCTTATTATCTTGAGTTTGACTCTGAAATAAATAAGAAGATTATAGAAATGGCAAGAGGGAATGCAAAAGCATTGTTTGAAAGTCTTATAAATGCGGAATATGAAAGGAGGCATTAAACATGCCTCAATTTAAACCTTTATACTCAGAAAAAGACTTCCTAGATGCTCTTAATGGAGAACTCCGGACCCTTGGCGGTATAACTAAAAAAGTCGGTTGTGCTAGGATGACCTGTATGAACTACATTAATAGTCTTGTTGAAGCTGGAAAGGTTGAGAAGCTTTCAGTAGATGATGGACAGCTTTATGTTTATAAAAAGGTTGAGTGAGAGTCACAGAATAACTAAAGAATTTATAAATAAGCTTACCGATTTAATTTAATTCTTCTCTATCCTTCTCAACAATAAAATTAATATAAATTTTCATATTAATTTTGAAAAGGAATATGGTTGTTTACGGTTTTGTGTATATATTTGCTTTTCAACTCACATGAAAAGTATATGAAAATCCTAAGAAAATCCTAAGAAATTACGTGAAAACTACATGAAAACTACGTAGAAATACATATGAAATACGATAATTACCGTATAAACTACGTAGATTTTAATAAGTGCAAGAAATCAAGCACAGAAGTCACAGAAGTCATAAAATAGAGCAATCTATCCGGAATCCTTAGAAATGCTTAAATACTTAAACCTGAAAAGCTCTAATTACCCTTCTTTTGCTTAGTTTCTCTGGTAAAAGACTTCGTTTAAAATGAAGGCTCTAATCTGGACCTAGTTTAAAGTGAAATTACAGAATATTATTTTATTTATTTCTGTATATATGTAATTTAAGAGGATAATTTAGTAAGTTTTTTAAATATATAGATTGCTCTTTTTCAAAATTGGATTTTCTGTATATTGATTTAAGAGAATGCATATCTTCTAACGGAGGCGAATAAATTGGATGAAATAAAGTATGTTGGGAAAGAGAACGTAAGTTATTGTGTTAATGGCGATATTGCTGATGATTTTGAGGAATATCTGAATATGAATAAAATTCCCGTTCACGCATCAGTAAATGGTACTGATAAAACGTTTATTGTCGATAAGAAACACGCCGACGAGGCTGATGAGTTTTTCAAGCAGTATACTTAATATTTTATTGATCACTTGATCAAAGAAAATATGCTGAATATCCAGCATATTTTCTTTTCTAACTATATTTTATCAGGCATTGCAACTTTGACTGAACGTCACACTTCTTGTTAAATATTGTATGAGTGAGGGACAGAGAGCTTAAAGAAGCAGAAGAGAAGAAGCGACAGTTAGATTATTTATTAATCGATGGTTAAAATATCTTAAGATGGACCATCGTATAAATTCGATCGAATAATTTCTTTGTTCAACCCGTACATTTTTGAAATTGATTTCACTAAATCTAAGAACCACTTTGAAGACTTGGGAGAAACATATATCTTTTCAATCAAAATATCCAATGAAATTGGAACGTATACACCATTATTAATTAATTCATGCTTTTGCAAAACTTGGTTTTTATCTGTATAACATATCTCACCATCATGTTTTATTGTATGAACTAACGCTCGAATTTCGTTTTCATGTTCAAAACTTCTCCTTTTATATAGGTAAGGTGAAAAAACGTTCTGTTGAGGTATTTTCTCAATATTCCAATCAATATACTTTACTTTTCCAATATATACCGGATATGGACACTCAGAAAAACAATTTTTTAATCTGTCAAAGTCGGATTTAATTGAAATACCTTCATTGTCATCTGAATAAAGTTTCCACATAGCAGCAGATTCCTCTTTATTCCTGTGCCAACAGTTCAAAACTACATTATCTTCTTTTGAGTTATTAAGTAAAGTACGTATGTTTTGATCTATTAGAGAGGTTTCATCGTATTTTTCTAGGAGTTTATTCATTTCAGTTAGGTTAGCATTTGAATAAGAGCCTTCATAAGGATCTTCAAATAATTTGGGTTTAGCGAAAAATAAACTGTTTTTATCCAGTAAAGAAATAAAATATTGAAATTTTAGATATTTCCAAATTGTAGTTGAATCTTTATCTGGGGGCTCGAAGCAGTAATGTTTCTCATACATTGTATCAAAGAAATATCAATCGAACTTGTAGTATAAAGTTTTTGTTTTCTGTAGTTAGATTAAGCTGATATTTGACTTAATAAATATCAAAAATTTGTTATTTTGTGGACATTATACTTTAACTTCGATTAAAAATTTTAATTTTTGGGCAGTAAGTGGATTGTCGGGAAACGCTGATCTGATTTTATCAAGAAAATTTGCATCTACCGCATATTTTTCACCATTAGGATGAGTGAAAATTATTGCTTGATCACCAACATCAAGTAGGTTATTTTTCGGAATGGCTACAATGTACCCTTCGTCTATTTGGATATAATATTCAGATTTTTCTACTTCTGTCATAATTTAACATCACCATTATTGATGTAATAGGTTATGACTTCCGGAAGCTCACACAACCAGTTTTATATTCATAATCCCATACTTTTCAGTCTAGAGATACTAGCCCTTTCTTTTCTGTCTTCTCTTTCTTTTCTGTCTTTCTTTTCTTTCCTAATATCAGCTTCAATTTTATTTACTGCACTCTTTGGAGCACACTTATTAACTGTCTTTTCAACACTCGTAAGTCGGTCATTTAGCTTTTCGATTTCTTCTTCCAGTTGCTTAATTTTCTCGTCTATGGTGTCCAATTGCTCAACCTCACGTCATAGTTTTATGAGTTCAATAATTACAGTAATATATACATCATAAATATCTGTCTAATAGTATAAACATCTTTCTATTGTAAAGGAATTCGGTAACTGTACATTTTTTCTTTATATCTAATTTGTAACCTTCCTTTTAGTAACTTGACTATAGTTAGATAGTTAGGTCACAGACAAAAGAGAAAAAAAATAATGTTGTATCAATTGATCGTTTTTAACTAAATTGCCAAATTTTTCTGCATACCTAGAGGATTGCTGAGGAAGATTTGTATAAACTTCCAGTTTGAAAACAATTAAATATATTGTAAACAGTGTAAATAATATTTAGTCAAGCCTATGTAGGAAAATAGAAGCAATAAAGGGGAAACTATAGACTTTAATAAATTATGAATTATAAGAATTGTAGGGGGTACATAAAGTGAGGGTTACCAAAGAATTGTCTTTAAAAATTAAAGATCTTCCAGATCGCGAGTCAGTTGAGCTGAATAGATTTTTAGATAAATTGTTAGAAAATAATTGTCCACAAACATCAAAGAAATGTGCTGCTGCAACTCAACTGGAAAAATTAAAGAATAAACCTTATTTTGAGGATCTTGATACCGTAAATCTAGCAAAAAATCTTAGAAAAGATTGGGACGTAGTAAAGCAAAATAAATTACTAACATATTTTGTAATAGATTCATTCTGTGAATTTAACAATCCGCAATCCGAAATATTTGCGGCTAAGAGGATAAACGGAGATAGTAGGACTGGGAGCTTTTTTGAAGATAAATTCTTTTTTCTTTTGAAATCTTACTTACTTTCTAAATCGGACTTGTTGACTTTAGAAGGCAAATTTGAAAAAATAAAACTCACCTTAAATGATTCGATTGCTGTCCCTGGAGAAAGAAGAAAAAGAAAACCTGACGTACTTATTCGGGATTATGTGACAGATAAACCAATCTGCATAATGGAACTTAAAGCTAGTTTCACGAAGAGGAGTTTAGCGAAAATATATAATGTTGATTATGAGATGTGGAAGCAGTTAAATGAGAACCTAAAATTCTTGTACGTAATATTTAGAAGCAATAGTGAGAATAAGATTGATGTCTACAAAAAAGCAGAAGGTTGCAGAATCATCTGCTATGATTTAAAAACAGACAAAGATAGTAGGATTAAAGGAATAAAGCCCCAAATTGTTAATTCGATTGAGGATATCTTTGAAGAAGTCTATCAAGCCATCAGTGATTTTGAAATAAATAAAGTTTCATTAGTGGTTTGACGGTGTGACACTTGCTGAAGCTTGTAGAATTGAGTTAAAAGGAGGTAACAAATGGCTTACGCTGATTCAGAACGCAAGTATGCAGATAAAAACAAATTAATTTTTTAATGTGTCGCAAGATTTGATACTACTATTACATATTTTTCATCTAACATCTGATTTTTCAGTATTTCCTTTTCCTAAAAATCGTAAACCTCCCATTGCCAGTGTAATACACTGCATAACTGTAGTTTTTACCATCGAAGTATTGATACCCAGTTCTCAGCTGCTTCGTGGATCTTCCTAATTCATCACGTACGAACATATACTCCTTTGCATGCCACTTTACCCAATCAGACGTTCGTTCGGGTGGTAGACGTGAGTATCCTGCAGGGCGCAGGTTTCCAAGTTGTTTTCCTGAATCGTTCTGTGTTCTTCCAAGTGATGTAAAAAGAACTATCATTCCTACAAGTGCCAATAAATAAAAAGTCTGATCATCCATTAAGTTACCCCAAAATTAAAAATTATAATCATAATTATTAGAAATAATGTATGCCTTGAATATATGAAAGCAAGAAACTTAAATAATTATTAAAATTGAATGATTCAGAGTCTTTCTTGTAGGATGCAAGAAACATCAGGCTTTAATGTTTTGGCTTAACATTGGGTTTCTTATCAAGTTTGGTAATGGGTTAAGGGCAAAGTAACAAGCAGCCCTGTAGTTTCCAGAGAAATTCATTATATTAAAAAGTAAAAACTTAGAATTCTGAAAATCTGTTAGACTGATCTTGTTTTTTATTATCGTATATAAGTTTTCGTTTCCACTACTAGGTAATAGAAAGGTTTATATACTTTGAACACCTATAATTATATTGGGGATTAATAAAAATGTCTTAACTGTTGGGGTGTCAAAATAATGAGATTAAGTCAAGATAAGAAACGTGCTCGAATGAGTGAAATTGAAAAACTCCTTCCTGGTATCGAGATTGAGAATATAACGCTTCCTGTAGGCGCAATAGACAAAAATGAAATGCAGAAACTTGAAGCGGAGTACAAAAAGCTTAGTGAAAGCTATTGGGAAACTGTTTACAAGCAGCGTGAAGCTAGTTGGAATAATACTAAGAAAAAACTTGCTAAACAACATGAAGAAGCACAAGCTAGGAAGAAAATAGACGATGAAATACATGCTGAGTATATTGCTACAATTGTTAGGCATAACAAAGGCGACTATACAGAGGAAGAGAAAGAAAACATTAGGAGAATAAATGAATCTTTAAGAGGTTCTAAAAATGCCAGTGTTTGAGCCAAAGTATACAGAAGATGACTTTGAAAAGGTGTTAAAAAACTGTTGCCTCTGCACAATTGGATATATTACAAAAAAAGTAGGTTGCTCTCGAAAAACGACTGAGACTTATTTAAATAAAATGTTGAAGGATGGAAAAGTCACAAAAATAGAAGTTGATGAAGGACAAAGCCATGTTTGGGCTCTAATGGATTAAATTAAAAGTGGTGTGGTATGTGGTGGTATCCTGAAAAAATAGGCAAGGTGAAAAAATGGAAAAACCAGGATACAAAGAAGAACAGGTAGAAGAACTGAAAAACAGTATTGAAAGGCTTAATGTGATAATTGCAAACATAACTAATGAAGTGCAGAAAGTTGTATTTAATGTGTATATTTCTGACTCTGTGGCAGTCACAGGGCTTGAGAAATTGAATCAATCATTAGAAACAGCAATCAAAACAAAATCATTGCTTCAATTACAGTTAAACACTTTAAGAAGGGTTTGAGGGAGTAAGGGGTAAAAATGGCATCAGAATTAAACGAGCAGGGTGTGAGTCTTGCATATTGCAAAACAAAAAGCCGACTATGCAGAGGTTTTTGGGAAGTCCTAAATGGGGTACCTATTGAAACTTTGGATCTTAAACCAGATCAAAAAGAAAAAATAAAAAAATATATGCAGGCTTCCATAAATGGAAAATCAATCTATCAAATTTCTCAAGAAGTTGGCGTATCTAGTTTTTGTTGCGGTGAGCTGCACAAAACAAAAAAGCAGCATAGGAGAGCCTTTTTTGCAACTAGCAGAGGATCAACAGTTCAAAACAAACCACAGTATACAGTAAAACAAAGTAAATCTGTTGCAGTTGAAAATGAGCTTTTAAATTTCTTGAAATCTCAAAAATCACCTATATGTGCCTCCGTGTGCGCAAAAGGTATGGGTTGGCAAGTGTACAGCACTTATTATATGTTGAAGAAAATGGAAAAGAAAGGGAAAGTCAGAAGGGAAAAGAAAAACAGCTATACGAAGTGGGAAGTCACAGAATAAGTAAAGTTTTTAGTATGGGGGTTAGTGTATGATAGGGAATTTAATTATTGGGTTTGTTGCTAGTTTCTTTATGGTAATTTTTCTTCCAGATGAAATAATGAATGGTGCTCTAGGTAATTTTATTTTGATTGGTTTATTTATAGGAATAACTGCATTGACATATTATATATTTCCAAATAGTAATGACTTTGAAAATAATACTAAAATAAGAATGTATAATGACGGTAAAACTGTAACTACCGTAGCTGTATATCCAGACGATACTGAGCAAATTATATCAGAGTCAAATACTGCAGATTATGATATGATTCAAAAATATAACGCCTCTCATGAAAAGAAGGCATAATATAATTTTTTTCAATAGCTGTTTAAGTGTCGCAACTAGCTAACTTATAATCCTTTTTTTAATACTTTCTCTCTTTTTTCTATCATTTTCACTATCTGTAGGCTGCGCAAGGCTTTATATACTTTAAATTATATATTTTATGTAATAAAATATATAACTACTATTGTTTGTATTTTATTTATAAATTATATATAAATACCATCCGGAGTGGTTCTTAGTGACAGTAAAAACAAGAAAAATTATTAGAAAACCAGTTAAGAGATCTGTTTCTAAAAAACAGTATCGTGTTGTAATGGCTGTGAAAGTCGGTCCGTTTGTATCAAAATCTGCAGCTGTAACTGTAGCAAATCAAGTAGCTAAAAAAGGCATAGCTGTACAGAATCTTACAAAAGCAGGTAAAGGATACTCATTCACAACAAAAGTAGGATATAAATGTGCTTCAGCATCTGTAAAAAAACAGGTAATTGCAAAACTGAAAGCTTACGCTAAACAGTCTGGTATGCCTGCAAGTGCTTACAAAATTACAGCATAAGCTATAGGTGAGAACATGCGAAAAACTACAAAGCGAGTGCCAAAAATAAAGGCTAAGCATGTGCATGTAAGCCTGAAGCGTCCTGTTCTAAAAATTGTACAGATTAAAAAACCTATCATAAAAATTGTAAAGGGTGGGGGTAAAAATGGCAACAGGCGAATGGTATAAGGATTACAACGCTATACAAAGGAAATCACCAGCAGGTTCAGGTGGTGCTTCATGGGCTGCATATTTACGGCAAAAGACTGCAGTAGAAAAAGGGTATGCTGAAGCCTATAAAGAACTCGATTATGCAGCACAGGAAGAAGGTGTATCTGCAGAACGTCCTATGATATCTGGGAGTATGTCGCAGGCTCAACACCAGGAACTTTTACAGAAATATCTTTCAAATATTAATAACGAAGTATTAAAAAAGAATGTGACTTTAGCTTTAAAAGACGTTCAAAGTCAAGGTGTAGCCGCTGGTGTAAGTGTTGGGCTGCCTTCATTGGCAAATCTTACACACGAAAATGCACAATCATTTATTGACACTTATATAAATACTGTTAATCAGAGAATTTATGTTAATTATGCAACCACAGCAGTAAATGATTTACACTCTCAAGGTATAGCAGGCGGTGTAAATGTTGCTGTACCTGTTGTTTCAGGTAGTTTAACTCAGGCTAGTGTTCAAAATATTATAGATAACTACCAGTCACAGGTAAACAATGCTTTAATTGTAAAATCAACGCAGGATGCTATTAACAGTGTAGCCTCTCAAGCTAAACAGTACGGAGTAAGTGTTTCAACTCCTAACGTAAGTGGTAACATTACTGAAGACTCTGCAAATAAAATGATAGACAGCTATGTCTCACAAGTAAACAGTGCAATACTTGTTAAAAACACTCAGGACTCACTTAAGAGCATTCAGGTTCAGGCTGCAAGTTATGGTGTGACTTTAGCAGCTCCTTCTGTATCTTCAAGTATCACAGAAACGGCAGCAAACGCGCTTATTGATAAATACGTAGCTGACGTAAACACTAAACTGTCAACCATGGCAGCTACAGAAGCACAGGCTCAGGCAGTAAGCAGTAGTCAAATACAAACCTCTCAAGTACTTAATAATGCACTTGTAGGTTCGCTAACTACTTTTAGTCCGACTCAAACCGTCACAGAAGGCGGGATTACAAAAACTTATACGATAGAAAACGGAAAATTGTATAATGTTGGTGTTAAAGGTAACTTATACGCATTAAGTGAATATGAATTATCTCATGATGTAAAAAATGTAGAATACGACTCTAAAGGAAACATAACCTATTACGAAATTGGTACTCCTACAGGTTGGACTACTAGCACATATGAAAAAGCTCAACAGTCTCAGCAGACTGCAGCAATAGCACAAGTAAAAGCAGGCACTTACGTTGCACCGGAAGTAAAAGGTAGTGGATTAGCATATAAAGTAGCTTTAAGCAACGCAGACCAAAAAGAGTTAATTCGTGAGCGCGAAAGCAACCCTAAATTAACAGAGTTACAATTTAGGTTAGATCGTGGGCTTTCTGTTGTTACAGTAGCAGGCTCATATGTAGAGCCAAAATTTAAAGGTGGGAACAAGTCAGCTAATGCTAATACTGTTAAAAAGTCAGAGCTTAATACTGCAAAAATATCAACAAAGCTTACAGGCAGTGAAAAATTAGCTAAGATTAACGCAAGTAGTAGCATAAATTCTAGTGTGGTTGCGAGATCTGGAACTGCTAAAGACGTAAAAGCCGTAAAACTTTCTGTTAAGGATGTTAATATAAAAGAGTCTGCTAAACACCCAGGACAAATACAACTAAAAGATGGCACTTGGGTTAACCAAATAGAAAAAGTAGGTAATGGCAGCGTAAAAGAAGCTATAACAGTTATAGGTGCTGTAAAGTCACTTGAAGAAGCAGATAAACTTTACCAGCAGAAATTAGCAGGAAGCTATAACCCTGTGTCCAGAAAAGATATCACTAGTGGAGACACTAAAACTGTAATCCATGGTACTGTGACTAACGAATACGCAAAAGCAAAACATGATAAAATTGTTGCCGATATAAAAGCCGCTAAACAATTAGCAGTAGAAATAGAGAAAACCTTTAAACCTATACTTGATGCAAGGGAAAAAGTTGTAAATCCGATTACAGTACAAGGTAAGTTTGGTACAGGTGCAGCTAACGTCACATATAAAAGCGGAAAATACGAAAAAACTGCAGGTACATATAGATCAGAACTTAAAGCAGCTCAACAGAATGCAAAGATACCAATCACAAATAAAACAAGTGAAAAAGATAAAAAGATAATACTTGCAGCTCAAGCGTATTTAGAGTCTCATAATATGAATGCTGATTTAGTTTCTGCATCTTTTGTAGGTAGTAAAGCGGTACCATTTAAAACAGTGGATCAGCTAAATTATGAAAAAACTTTGAAAAGTGATATACCTACATTTGCAGCAATGGCAAAATTAAATAAAAAGTTTCAGGATACTTTTTCATATAAGAATGTGACTGGGAAAGCTAGTAAAGAATTAGGTGAAATAAATAAAGAAGTTGCTGAATTTTTGGATTTGCCAAGTCTGGCTGAAATTGAAAAGAAACGTGATGCTCTGATACCAGACATACAATTTAAAGTCACTCAACCAGGGAAAGCGACTAGAGAATATACACTAAAAGATAAGCATCGAGAGGCGCAAGAGGTTGTATACAGTAATAAGTATGGAAAAGCAGTAATGGATACTACATATGATGCTTTAGAGTCTGGAAGAACTAAGCCAGTGACGGCAGCAGCTACAGTAGCAGCAATGTATGCTAGTGGTGCTATAGCTGGTGTTGTTGTTGAGGGTGGTTTAGGTTTAACGGCTCTAGGAGCTAGTAAAATAGCTGCTAAAGCAGGCGCAGGTACTTTAATAAGTAAAGGTGCTGGTGTTGCAGCTAAATATATCCCAACTGCAGGAAGGTTAACACTAGGTACTTATGTCGGTGTTGAGGGTGCAAAAACTGTAATGTCAGGTGATGCACAAAAAACGGTTAATTTCATAACCTCATTAGCTGTAGGCGGTATGGGTTACTCTAAAGGTGCAAAAATTGTAAAAGATCCAATTTCGATAATTCCAGGTGTTAAAACAGTAAAATTACAAGAAGTAACTGCTGGGCATGGTACAACTGTTAAAGATATTACAGTTGGAGAAACCTTTTCAATAGGTGGAAAATCTGTGATCTCTCGAAATGCAAATGGCGGGTTTGTGAGAGGTGCACCTTCATTACCTGTTGAAATGTCAAAAACTTTGAGTATAGAAGGTAAACTTGAAAACAGACTTATACAGGCTTTTGACAAAGCAGATAATGCAGCCTTTGAGGCAACTGCTAGAAGGTGGTCCGGTGAATCTGATGTTTTATTATTTAAGTCGGGTAAAAAAATATCTGATGTGGCATATGGGTTAAACAAACCTGTTACAACTCCAAAGAAATTTGAGATTACAAGTGAGCATGTACCTAATGACATAAAACCAATTGTGAAAGACACTATAGTAGCTTTTGGGAAAGGAAAGTCACAGGGTATAGAAGTTTATGGATCTGTAGCCCAGAAGGCACAAATGAAGGGTTATTTAAGCAGAATCCCACAAGATATCGAAGTATCAGTCTCATCAACAGATAAATTTATTGCATTATTTAAAACAAAGGCTGTTAAAGCAGGTTTTAAAGAGAGTGTAGATTTCAGAATAACTAAAGTAGAGGCTGATGCTCCAAAGATTGAATTTAAGATAGATGGGAAATGGCAAAAAGGTGTTGAAGTATTCTCATCTAAAGCAGGTAAAAATAAAGACATGCCAGGATACAGGTCTGAAGATAGAATTGCATTCGGATATGAAAAATTAGGATCTTTAAAAGTTGAAGACATTAAAATGATGAAGTTGCAAGAACAGGCTGCTAGAAAACATGCTGGTGCAACATCATTACAGGGCGGGGAAATAAAGCCAGTTCACCCAGGAAGATCAAAAGATATACGTGATCTTATTGAAATTGGTGTAGCTAATGAAGTCACATTTAAAACTGGAATTTCAAAAGAGATTATCCAATATGCAAGACTATATTCTGCAAAGAATCCAAGTGTAAAAGAATCACCAATTGCAGAGTATCTGATAAGCGAGGGTAAAATACCATCTAAACCAGAATTTAATGTTTTGACATCAGGCATATTAAAAAAATCTGAAATGATGCATATTATAACGAGAATGGAGAGCTTTGAGAAAGAACTTCAAGCCCTTGATGATATTCTCAGAGCTTATAAAGCAGTACAGGATAATTTGGCAATAAAACAAACACCTAAAATGCCTAATGCATCATACAGGGCAGTAAGACAGATAAGAGCAAGACAGTCACCTGCTGTAATTAGTAGCAAAAAAAGCAATACAAACGTAGCTAAAAAAGGTGTATCAGCTAGATTTAGACAATCTGTAAAGCCTAAAGCAATTGAAAAAGATATACTTTATGTAAGTAAATCAAAAGCTACTGGTATAAAGGATTTAAAAAATCTGGCAAACGTGTCAAAAACATTAGGATCTAAGGTAATAGGATCAAAAGCAATAGGATCTAAGGCTTTAGGGTTTAGAGTGACAGAAAGTAGCAAGCCAATATCAATATCGAAAGCTAATGGTAAAGCTGTTTCAAAGGTTGTAAAATCTAAAGGTACAACAACACTAAGCAGAGCAGTACCTATAAGAGTTACACCAAGTAAAACAATACCCTCAAAGGCTACTACAAGTAAAATAAAACCTTCAAAGGCTATACCTAGTAAAACTATACCTTCAAAGACTACTCCAAGCAAGGCAACACCATCAAAGACTACTCCAAGCAGGATGATTCCAAGCAGGGCTGTTCCAAGTAAATCCGTGCCTTCTAAATCAATACCAAGCAGATCAATACAATCAAAAGCACGTCCAAAACGTGTAAATTCAAAATCTAGTGTAAGTTCTGTAGGTAGAAAACCAACACCTTCTAAACCTGTACCAGTACCAACACCTAAAATAAAATCAAATTCAAAAGGCATAAAGAGATATACAAATAAGAAAAACTTCGAGCGTGACATTAAAAACGTTCTAGGAAGTATGAAAAGTATGTTTGGGTGATTAATTCACCCTTATTTTTATTTTGGGGGTTTGAAAAATGGGGTTTTTCGGAAATATAGCAAAAAAGGCGGCTAATGCTGTTTATAATGACAGTAGAAAGACATACAATAACGGTAAAGCTTATTATAACTACAAAATGCAGCAAGCAGAAGCAGCACAAGCTGATAGAAGAAAAGCCGAAGCTGCCTTTAAAGGATATACACATAAAGGCACATTTGGCACTTCAGCAGTTGAAAAAATGCATTTACATGGTGCTGAAAAGCAATACCGTGATAATGGCTATGACGTGCTTAAACATATTGTGACTCTCAGCAATGGAAAAACAGGTATTAGGCTATATGTGAAAAAATTAACACAGAGAGCACATAAGAAGATTGCAACTAAAGCACCTGCCAGGATCACAGGGAAAGGTAAAGCTAAGAAGATCTCAAAAGCAAAAGGTAAAGCATTTACAAAAACTATGATCCTTAGCAATAAGCGATATACTTTAGCTTCAAACTTCCACCATTACGGAGACAGGGCAAGAGCTTACGCAAACAGTCTTAAGCAACAGGGTTTTTCTGCCAGGGTTAAAACAGCTAATGTAAATGGCATCACAAATTATGCTGTTTATACTCGGAATCCAACTAGAAGTAGAAAGATTTAACCCTTCTTTAATTTTATAAACTGAGGGCTTAGAAGTAGGGTTTAAAAAATAGTTGGCAAGGCTTGCAATTAGCGAAGATAGCAAAAACAATGTGAGTTTTGGTTTATCTTATGGACCAAGCCAGAACAGGGCTAATATTAAGACTCCTGCAGAATACATATTTAAAGGCGCGTATAAACCATCAAAGTAGCATTAAAGCATGTTATCAATAATTATAAAACGGTTGTTTGGCAATGTAAAAGAGTCAAAAGGATAGAGGCTAAAATAAGGAAATTGAGAAAAATCTGGATTTGTTTTTGGTTAAAATATTTAGTCTGTATAATCCACAAAGGTTAAAAATGTTTGAAAAAAAGATGATATGAAAATGGCTAAATAGTATTAATAAGGATCAAAGGCATATTTACTTCAAACATTGTAGGTGGAATTATGGAAATATCCTTAATTGGAGTTAATATTGTAGTTTTAGCTAAAAATCACAACCCTTCAATAATCTCTAAAGATTGGCTGTCTCAAAAAAAGATAATTAAGGATAATGTGATTTCTTTTACACATACACCTGCGTTTTCTGTAGTGGAAACTGAGAATTACTCATTTTACGTAGACCCAGATAGACTTCAATTAACTTTAAAAAACGATATTATCAACAGGGTTGATTTATTACCAGAAATGATTTTGGCTTATATTTCTGCACTTCCAGAAGTACCATATTTAGCGGTTGGATTTAATTTTTCATACAATCTAAAAACAGATGAGAGCGCTCTTCGGAAAATATACTGTTACGATACTGAGAAATTTAAGTCATTATTTAATGAAGATTACCAATTAGGTAGTATAATAAAGTTCAAATTTGATAATTTTGCAGTAACTTTTATTGTTCAGCCAAGCTCAGATCATAATCGGATAACCGACTTTAATTTCCACTGCCAGCTAGAAGGTTCAAAAAATATAAGTAAGTGTATTGAGAAATACAAAGAGGCAAAAGAATACTCTAAAAATACATTGGAAGGTTTTTTTCGATGAGTGACACTGCATCGCTGCAATCATTGTCAATAACTAGTGGGATTGATCCTTCAATAATCCAAAGAATGCAGCGCCCTATCAATACAATCAATCATGAAAGTTTAAAAATTATAAATTCTCATTCAATAGACACTCACTCTCTAGCTTCCACGTTTAAACCATATAATATAGACCTTATAGACTTAGCTTTTGCTCTCGGATCTGCATATCAATCTACAGTTAACGGAATGAAAATTCTAATTAACGTTTCTAAAAAAGAAAACTCTAAACACACTAATTCACTTTTTTTTGATAAAGTTAGATGGGAAAACCATATACTTCAATTTAAACATCCTATTGCTGTTGATATAGTATATACCAATGACTTTTTGGAAGGCAATAATGAAGAATTGGGTATTTTCTTGGCAGCTTCAGACATTGAACAACTTAAACGCAATTTTGAAGAAGACTTTTTTGTTATGTGGGATGTCTATTCTAAAGAACCAGATGAGAAACTTACTAAAAAAGCAAAAGATATAAAATACAGAATTCTTAACCTTATATCGGGTGTTTCAATTGAAGTTTAAAACACGAAAGATATCTTCAGCTCTTAAGACAAAGGGATTTAAAGAAGAAGAAACCCATCACACCTATTTTTGGTTTTATTATAATGGATTACGAACTCACATTAAAACAAGAATTAGTCATGGTGATGGTGAGTATGGAGATGGTTTATTGTCAGCTATGAAGAAACAACTTTATCTAAATTCAATGAATGATTTGGAAAATTTGATTGAGTGCCCCATGTCTCAAGAGGATTATATTGAACAACTCCTAGATAAAAATCAATTATAACTTTAAAATAGGTTTTACATTCTTTAATCTCGACACTCTCATTCTATACTAACGTAATTCACTTATTTCCACTCTTTAACTCGATTACATAAGCTTCAGCCATTGTCGTTTTCTCATAGTCACAATAATTGTAAAACTGCTTAAGCTTAAAAGCCAGACTTATCATCTCAATGCCTTTTTTATAAAACTGCGAGTGAGAATGTAAAACTGCCACTATAGATCACGATTCTAAAACAGAATAACTGCGGCGTCCTATTGCGAGGAAATCAGTTGGGACACTGTGTCCGGTTTTTTTGAGGTTATGAATTACCAAAATGTGAACTGTAATTTGATGCCATTATTAGACTAAATAATGTTTTGGGATAAACTCATCATTTATTTTTTGAAATATATTAAAAAAGTGTGAGAAAACTTTGAAAATTCAAAGGAACAAGAGGGTTCTGAAGTCGCTATCTGTTTTTAATAATTATTCATATTGATTAATATGATATTTTAATATGACATTTCCAAAAAGAACAAATAGAAGAGTAACATTTCAGAAATTAACAGGTAGCCTACCTGTTTAGTAAATATTTGAATATTTATAAACCAGATTTTATTATTTAAAGAAAGGAGGCGTACTATGAAATTTAAAAATAGTTTGTTACTTCTTCTAGTTATATCATTTATCGTAGCTGCTGCAGGCTGTTTTTCAGATAACAATGACGATGGAGTGCAGCAAGCAACTCCTCAACAGCAACCAACACCAGTTAAGGGAAGTATCCATAACCCCGCAGGAATAAACGAAACCTTAACGATCAAATCCGGAGGTGAAGTTTACAATTTCAGTGTAGTACAAGTCATTAGAGGTAATGAGATAAATAGTAATGAAAACCCTGCTCCTGGATTCGAGTATCTTTTAGTAGATGTGAAACTTGCTTACAACCATCTTTTCCGTGACGAACGCGCATATGTATATAGTGACGAGTTCAATGCTTATTGTGACAACGTAGAGTGTAAGCTCGCTAGTGTTTATGTGACAAGTAATATGACCGTATTCGATGATGGTAATCTAATGCCTGGTGGCATAAAAGAAGGATGGATTGCTTATACTGTACCTAAAGGCAAAGAAGTAGTCATAGGCTATCAACCAGGTGCCTATACAGGTAGTAATTGTTTTGTTTCAGTAGGCAGTAAATAATGTGTAATGGAGAGCTTATCCCAAAAACAATTTAATTTTTACTTATGTAAATTTCAGAATCATTTTCGTTTTGTAATCTTGAAGTTTTGGGATCAGTTCTTTAAAAACTGGTAAATTACAATTAAGACTCCAACAATGGTTGCTATCCCAACTAAAATATCAAATAAACTACTTTTTTTACTCTCAGTTTTCACGATTTTTGCATTATCACCAATTGCAGCATCACCTTTTATATTCACGTTACCATGAATATTAGTATTAGATGATTGATTTCTTTTCAATGTTTGCACCTTCGCCTATAGCTGCGTCACCTTTTGTATTGACATCACCTGTAATATTCGTACTATAATCCTGATAAACATAGAATACTGTTATAGGGATATATCGCTCGTCTTTAAGGTCGGTCTCAATATCATACTCGATTTCTTCTAATTTATAGCCTATTGATCTAACCATAGGCTTTACAAAATCTGTATTGAAATTATGTACAGCTTCATCAGGGGAGCAACTATTAAAGTCAAAGTAAACTGAAAATATATCAGTTTCACCTTTATTTACTTTTAAGCAGATTTGGTACAATAGAATATCCCTTTGTTTTTCGTCTGTTGGTAAAGTAAGCTTTATACCACTAACTCGATGAATAATCCCAGCCAAATTGTTTCGTGACTCCCAATCGTCAAGGATAGTACTATCATGTTTTAACTGATTACAGATGATAGACATTATCTCATCATTTTCACAGTGGTTAACAAATATATTCAGATATGCGTCAAATGTACTGTATTCTGAAGACAAAACGTCATCAGCAAAATCGGAAAACCTTCTAAAACTTAGCTCTACTCTCTTCCTGTCAAACTTTTCAGGCATATATCTGTCTAATAAACAATTTAATATAAACTTTGTTACTTCATTCCAAAAGCGATTTTATAAAATAACCATATTAATGAATTGCATCATATAGCATACACTTAAAAATAGACGCACTAAACTTTTTAATCACAGATTTTATGTAACTTTCAGAAATTAGTAGCCAAATTTTTACAACAATTTTAAATTAGCTTAGCAGCTATAGACTTCATTTAAAAACACTGTTTAGAGCTATAAGATGAATTCATAGAGGTTTTTTATACCAAATAAAAAATATTGGTCGCCACTTCTACATCAGGAACGAATAAAGATGGTTCTCCTAAAGAAACTGAAAACTTATAATATCCTTTTGTTAAATTCGTGCAGTTTACAAAAACTTTGTATTTACCAAAATCAATATTCTCGCACGTTAAGTAAGTACTAGAGTGTATTTTTTCTAAGTTGGGATCGGATTTTACTTTAATTGAGTCTATAATTATTAAGTCATTGTTAGAGTCTAATTTGCTTAAATTTATAACAACATCATCATCATTTAGTAACGCCCCTGTCATTGTAAGTTCAATTGGAATTTGTTCATTTTGCTTATTATAAACATCATTCATTTTTAAGATGCTATCACTATCTGACATATAAAAGGTGAAGAGTAGAATGAATATAACGCTCAGGATTGTTGGTAGAATAACCTTTTTTTGTTGAAAATTATTAATTATTGGTGCTAGTTCTTCCTTGAATGGTTTTGCTATAAAACTAAATACAAGAAAACTAGTTATAATATTTGATATCATTACCAAAGAAAGAGAAATTCTCCAATGTATTGCATTTGGTGTACCAGGTAAAGAAGTAACAATATCTAATATTAGAGGAAGAATGAAACAAACTATACAACTAGCCAATACTAATAAAAAACCCGTAAATATGATGAAGAATCCAGCTAAATATAATTCTGTAGCATAGCTTTCTAAATATTTCACATGTCTATCATTCTTAACTTCTAAGACGACAGCCTTCATAAACAAAGAACAACACATGAACACGAATGTAATCCCTAAAGTAAAGGTTAGCATGGAAATTACATAAAAAAGTTCTAGTTCTACAAAGTTCTCCTGCATGTAAACATAAATTCTAGATAACACTGTTAATGTAAAAATGATTAGTGATATGATAAACTTAAAGCTGCCATCGCTTTTGTCTTTGTTTAAACCTCTTTTATTTGTCGTCGCTCTATCCACAAACAAAAATAAAAGTAGCGGCAATTATATCTTTCTATTTTGTTTTAATGTGACCTCGTATCGTAATGGTTCTTCTGTTTCCATTGTCTAATAGTGGAGTGTTAATTTTGTTTAGTCAAGATGAGAAATATCTCTATGAATGTCTTATGCATTTCTTTTTGATCTTACAAACTCTTTAAAGCATAAATCTGAGTTTCAAAACATTTATTTAAAAACGATCTATGTAATCATTATGTCTGAAGTAAAATATTGTGATAAGCTATTCCACAAGTATAGACCTATTAATAAATATACTGAAAGTCTGTTAAAAAATAACGAACTATTTTTTAATCATCCAGAAAATTTCAACGATCCATTTGACTGCAAACTAGATTGTATTCACAAAGGTACACATGAAAGGTGGGTGGATTTCTTCTGTAAACATAACATGCATCCGGCTCAAGCTAGAAACCTTCTCGCAGAAAACCTAAGAAAAGGAAAAATGAGGCGACAAAGTGATGGGATTCTATTTGACAAAAGAGCCAAATTTCAAGTTGAAGGGAATATTGACGAAGGTGATCTTCTCAGAGCTTGCTGCTTTAGTGATAGAAAAGACAACCTTTTGATGTGGAGTCATTACTCGGAAAACCATGAAGGAATCTGCCTTAATTTTAAGTCGTATTCACTTGGAGATTATTATCTATTGCCGTTAGCTTCAGGTGATGGACTTCCTTTCCATAAAATAGATTACAAAAATGTAAAGCCAAAAGCAGTTAATTTGATGAACCTAGAAAATGAAGAAACTAAACGTATTATTATAGACTTTTACTTAACTAAATTTACTGACTGGCAGTATGAACATGAGTATAGATTATTAGCAACTATATATGATATGAAAGAAAAATCCTTAGTTAACTTCAGTAAGGATGCTTTAGAGGGTATAATTTTTGGTTTGAAAGTAAAACCAGATAAAGCGCAGTGCATAAAAGATATTATAGATGAATATTATGAAGGAATGGACGTAAAACTATACAGAACCGAAAAGGTTGATGGAAGATATGCTATAGATTTTAAAGAGATTAGAAACTTTGATAAGTATATCAATTTGCTTGGTAATGAATAACATTACTGAAATAATAAACACGTCTGGTGACAATGAAAGAAGGTTGGAGGGAAGGTTTTCACCCTCCTAATGATCCATAGATAAGGACCAGTAGGAAGATTAAGCCCGCCCATATGTATAATAATCGTAAATGATTTTGTCACACTGCCATTAATTATTTATATATGCTAATTGTTTAAATTTGGGAAAATGGAAGAAGGTTTTAACACAAATGAGAAAGTTATTTTTGCTATTAGTTTTTTAACAGTATTAGTTGCATTATCTGATTATAAGGACTTTTTAGATCAAATTAAGGTTTCAATATTTTCACACTCTTTTTCAATATTTGATTTATTAACATGTATATCTGTAATCATGTTTTGCTCAGTTTATTTTTCAGCCTTGGACAACTTAAGATGGAGAAGTATTAAACTGGCTCAATCTAAATTGTTGGAAAAATGTAATCCTATTGCTGATTTCCTTTATTTGGTTGCAATAGTAGTACTCCCTATGACTTTTATAGCAGGTTATTTTGTTTCCTTCTTTTTTTACGGTATAATTCATGTCCTATCGTTTTTCTTTCAAGACATCCCTTATTCAGACTTGGCTCCTTTATTTACCTCAATTATATCCCTAGTTACTGTAATATATGCTATAGTTGTTTCATATCAATTGAAGAGCATTAATAATTGTAATAAAGAAATTAGGGATAAGATTCTGGAGACTCGCGGAAGAAATAAAGGTATGTAAGAAAATCATATGTTTTGTCACCATAAGCACGTTTACGATTATTTGTTGAATAAGCTTATAATATTCAATAAAGCCTTAAACCTTCAAAATACTTTATTTTTAATCATTGTTTGGACAGACATAAACCCCTTACCCACATAAAACAAATTCAACCTTGAGGTTATTACGAAGCCCAGAAAGGCAAGAGTCATAAAAAATAAGCAATTCTATCAACGTACACACGTAGATTTATTTTTAGTTCTGTCTTTGAGAGGTTTATATAGGAAGCTGGTGAACATCCTAGAATTAAGTGCTTACAGTTGAAAAGCTGACAAAATAACAGAAATTTCAACTTTAGAACCTCATAGGAAGCTCAAGGCTAAGAAATCTCTTAGAACTTAATTCTTCAGGCTGTTTATTCTGAGGGTTTGTAGGGGCTTAGAATGGCTTGGGATTTCAGTCTGTTACTTCATACAATCATACATATCCATAATTTACGGCGCTGTTTTTATTCAGCTTTAATCAACATTGGGCACTATTGGAATCAATGACATTACAAAACCGAATAATGATATTACCGCAGAGTATCGTTGCAGTAACGTATCTAATTTTGACTGTTTTAGTTCATCTAACCTTTTAGAAAATTCCTGGTATAATTCTTCATTGTTCTTAGAAAACTCATATACTAAAATTTTCATTTCATCCAAGCGTTCCAGTATATCACTATTCAAATCATTTAGCTTATCAGTCTGTATAGAATCCAACCTTTCGATAGATAATGTATTTAAGTTCTCTATCTCATTCAATTTCGCTAATTCATTTTTCATGGCGTCAAGGCTAGTGATAATATTACATGAATTAAGTTTGATTTTGAAAATATCAAAACTTATACAACTTAACTTTTGTTCCAATTTTTCTTCAATTCTATTTAAATGAGTTATCATGTCAAGTTGATAAGAGAATTTACTTAAGATATTAACCATAAGAGGAATTTTGTCTTCCACTAATGGTTCTGCATACATCTTATTAAGCAATTTGCATGCTTCGCCTTTTTGTCCATCAGGAAACTTAAAACAAATTTCCCCCAATATATTCTGCAAACTATTTACTTGTTTTTCAAGCCCAACTGGATCTCTAATCTGTGAAAGAAATTGAGTACATTGATTTAATTCATTTCCCAATTTTTCAAACTGAGTTCCTTTTGTTTGTTCATTGATTATTTCTGTTTTCTTTTGAATCTCTTCAATAAGATCCTTTAGATTTCTATCTAAGATAGGAAACCCTTTCGTCACTGCTGCTGTAGCGTAAGGTGAACTTTTCTCAGTATCCTTCATTAGCTCTGCCGCACGATCACAGTATTTTCTGTAAAAATTAAGCTCACCTTTCTTTGCTTCTAAATCTAGGTTTTCTAGATTCTGAACTTCTTTTAATGCACTTGCAAGATTTTCAACAGCTTCTAAAAGCATCTCCTTGCTTTTTGAGTTGCAAGCGGCTTTTTTTGCTTCTGCGAGGTATTTATCTACCTCTTCCTTTATTTCTTGTTTTTTAAAGATTATTGTATGGAATGAACGATAAAAAGGAAAACAAAATCTAGATGGATTCTTCCATATAGATTCATTTGCCGCTTTTTCATAAAACTCAATTGCCCTTTCCAATTCCTTCTTATAATCTTCTTCTGTTTCTGCTTGGGAAGCATTGAATATTGAAATTCTTCCAAGAGAATGATTTGCATAGGCTATCACAGAACTGTCTCGATCATGTGTAAGTCTACTTAAGTCCTCCCACGTCTTTTGTTTGTCATGTACACTGGAAAAAATAGTACCAAGGACATTGGCGGCTTCACTCCTTACATATTCGTCTTTATCCGAGGTAAGCCAATGAAGGTCATTCCAAGCTTGTTCTTTATCAGGTACATGATAAAAAACAGAACCAATGGAACTGGCGGCATTAAACCTAATCCTCCATTCTTTATCTGATGCAAGTCTATGCAAGTCGTCCCAAGCTTGTTGTTTATCTGGTATATGAGAAAAAACAGAACCGAGAGCAATAACGGACGCAAGCCTAACATCCAAGTCTTTATCTGATGTAAGTCTATGTAGGTCATCCCATGCGTTTTGCTAATCTGGCAGTAACGAGAAGTTTTTTATTATCTGCCATAATGCATTCCTACGTTCTCCTGGATCTTTACTAAGACATTGAGCGTGAACTTTCTCTTGATATATTAGCAACCCAACACCATAATTTTTGATAAAACTTAAAGCTTAAAATGGTTTCTTTTTGTACGTTGTTAACTCGGCTAGTCTTAACTTAGAGATAATAGGAGTTTTATTAGCTTATTATAACCAAATTTGATCAATTAGAAGTATTTAGATTAGCAATGCTAGTTGTCACGTCAATCCCCAAGGTTAAAGGATTCTGAATAGCTGTAACAGACTATATGTGACGTTTTTCTGCAGACGTGACACCAAGGTAAGCCCTTGAAAGTTCAAAACTGTGCCATGGTTAAAACTGAAATAAAAATATCAGGTCTTCGTAATGATTCTTGTTTTGATTTTGGTTATTTTTACTTTAATTTCACACATGCATAGCTTTTATCATATTTTTAATTGTGCATAACGTGGTTTTATTAGAAAACCTTGCTATTTTCATACAAAATGTTAATTTAAGTCTTGTTTTTAGGTTGATATTCACAACAATAGCAAGGTTTAAATATAATCACGTCCTATATTATTATGGGAGTTTCTTATGGTTAGTGGTAACTACAAAACAAAAACTAGCACTAAAATCACGCATGAGCATGTAACTGAAGCTATTAAATATCCTACTCAGGGGTTAAAAAGAGACAGGGATACTTTACACCTTTATACGAAAGGTGAAATAAAGATATTAACACCTGAAGAGTATCAGAGGCTTAGGGCTGCTATTCCAAAGGCTGAATATAAAACAATTCTTGACGTGCTTATTGTTACTGGTATGAGGTATATTGAAGTTTGCAGGCTCTACGATAACAGAGAATGGTATAATGATAAAAGAAATATAATTCATTTACCACCCGAAGCACAAAAGAAACATAAAAGGACTCAGATTGAAAGAACTATTCAGCCATTGCCTTCAATGTGGAATTATACAATGAATGCTTTCTTTAACGGAAAAAAACCACCTGTTGAAAGTAGCTGGAATAGAAACCTTCAAAGATGGGCTAAACTTGCAGGGTTAAACCCTTATGGCATAAGTGCAAAAACTACCAGAAAGACTATAGAAAGCTGGATGATCTCATCAGGAGTATTAGAGTCTACCACCTGCCTGAGACAAGGGCATGACAGTTTAACATCTATGAGGCACTACCAGAATCTTGCTTTTAACGATGATGAATTACGAAGTATTAAAAAACAATTGACTGAGTGGAATATTCTTAAATGAGTAAAGCTTTATGCACCATTTTCAAATACTAATACATCTTTTTCTCCTTTTATTTTATCACCAAATTGAAATATTGTCCACTTTGTTTCTTCTTTTTCTTTTCCAAATATTATGTGGAATCCAAATAAATACATATAATCAGATGTTAAAGTCTCAAGAACGCTAGAATCTTTTTCTAACAATTTCTTCTTCGGGATACGATTCCACTTTTTAAGTTCAAAACAAATATAATCATTATCATCAGCAAGATTTAAAGATCTTTTATGAATGATAATGTCTGGAATCCGATTACTTTCAACTCCATTAGAATCTAGAACTTGCTTCTTTTTGTTCTCATTTGTTTCTCTTACATATCCGTTGTTTTCATCGAGGGAGTATGTCACTGTATTATCGTATTCAGCATCAACATAGTAATCTTTAAACTCACATTGTAAATACATTCCAAATCTAAATGCAAGGCATCTTTCACATACACCTTCACCATTATTTCTTTCAAAAAGAAAAGCATCCCTTGTATAAAGCTTATTTAGACAGCTTCGTACTTTTCCTTTTATACTTAATAAATTTTCATCCATATTATCCCTATTTTTATTTATAATATCAAATAAAATCAATTTTCATATAAATGCAAAAATTGAGTTAAGCTAGACTTCAAGAAGCTTAAAGACTTTTAATAATATAAAACTGCCTAAAACCTTTTATTTTTAATTATTTTTCAGGCGATAAACACACCAATCAGCTTAAACAAATTGCTTGTAGGGCTTCTAATTCAATCTATTTTTTCTATTTTTCCCTAAAATCAAGAATGATTTAACGCTTACAGTAGAAACATATAAATAATCGTTATCGAAAGACTATATATAACTATGCAATAGTTTTATATAGTATTAGAACATATATAACAGTAGTAAGTTTATTTTAACTTACCTGGGGGTTAAATTTTGATTCGAAAAGTATATGCTAGTAATCAATTTGGTACTATTGTAATGTCTATTCCTGCTGATTTTGTCCGTAAGATGGGGCTAACAGGGGATTCTAATGTAAATATTGAGCTTGTGGGCAACACATTACATGTTACTAAGGTATGTTTGCAGGGTGTTTAACATGGTCCGGAAAGTTGAGCCTTTTTATGATTGTCCACGTTACAAAAAGTGTTCAGTCAATAATTGTCCTTTAGATCCTGCATACCCTAACAGCGTCACAGATGAAGCGGACCCTGAGCAGAAATGTACTATTGCAAAAAATATTAGATCCAGAATTGCTGCAAAATATCCAGGTACCTTAAAATTTGAAGGTTTAACACCTAGAGAATTTACAGCTACGAAGAATTGGGAAAGTTTACCTGAAGAAGAAAAGGACAAAAAGAGAGAAGCAATTAAAAATGTCAGATCAAAAATTAATGCTTTTAGTTCTGAACCTGAGAGTGAGAAATTAAACGTTTAATTTGTCTCTACTCTCATTTTTAGAGCTAAGTATGCAAGGTACAAGCAAATACCTTACCTTGAATAGTTCGTTTTGAGAGACTGAGTTAAAAGCAAAAATTTCAATTTAGTATATAAAGAAACTGACGTTTTTGAGGTTTTATTTCTAGGGATGTGACGTTAAGATGTTACCGTATGAAAAAGAAAAAATTCAATCTTTCCTTGATGTTAGAGATATATACTCAAAAAATTTTAAGATGGATGACTTAAAAGATATAAGAGTTCAAAAATTTATAAAGGAAGAATTAAAAGAACTCATACAAAAAGATCTAGATCAATACGAATGGGACATTGAAATAGGACTTAGAAGAAAGAAACCGAGTCCAGCACAGCTCAAGCAAAAACATATAGGTACAGCTTATGCCAGAGGACTTTACCGCTTTTATTGGTGTCATTACAACGTATGGGATCAACTTTTTAAATACAGATACAAACCTGAAGATGTTAATACCATTATAGCCAGGATGGAGAAAACAAAAAAATATAATCCATGGTCTACCACAGAACCAACTGCAGGTTTGTTTATTGCGTCACTAGGCAAAAGCAGGTTTAAAACTATTAAAACCAAAGATGGTTCTGAGTATGACGTACTTAATCCTAGTGGTTATTAATCATTACTCTGTGACGTAGCGACAAAGTAAAGCCTACATTTTGACTTTTTAATTTTCACTATCTACCGGCTCTATATTGGAGAAACCCTACGCTTATTCTAATAATTAACTAATCGCACATAGCCGCGCGCCCGACACGACAAACGACAGAGCCAACTCATACTCATTATCTTGTCGGCGGTATCGGTTGACATTGTAACATAGACAAAACAGAAAGACAGAGAGAGTATCATATGAATACTTGTTCATATGTTCATAACAACAAATAACCGCATAAATACAATTAAAAATCAAGTAGTCTATAAGTTATATAATTACGAATTGCGCGATATTTTGACGACGACGGCAATAATAAACAAACAGTTTAATATAAAAATTTACATAATAAGCTTTATATATTTTGAATGACATAATATATACTGTAAAGAGCTGGGGCGCTCAAAGCCCTGAATATAATCTTTGTACCAAACATTAACACCACCAAGCCCCATTTTTGGGGCTATCCCACTTAAGCCGGTTCTGCGCTTTCCGGCACTTTTCAGAATCAGGCAACATAATAACTTCCTGTGCGTAACCCTGTCATTTAATCACCGTTGCCTGATTCTCTCACATTACTTTTCTTTTCTAAGTTCAAGAATCCTAAAAATGTAAAAGAAATCAGGTATAACTATCTTTTATCATATAGGAGTCTCCCTGATGAAAGATAAATTGAGGTAAACCGTCTATTCAATCCTGTTAATTTTTGATAAACTGCTAATAAGTAATTATGACAGGCTGATGATGACAGCATTTATACTCACAGGCTTATATTGACATGACTGCCATTAGCCGGATTTATGAGTGATTTTCAGGTAGATTACTGGTCAGTGAATAATAAATATCTGACTAATAACAAACTTCTGACAGGTAAGGTACCAAATATATTAAAGTATATTTAATGTCCGTTACCAGCCATGTATAATAATTAACTCAGTCAAATATTTGACGTACAAAAATCCTTACCTGAAAAACAAACCTGCGATTTCAGGCAGATAAAAAGGCCTGATGTACACCAAATCAGTTTATTCAGTATTACTGTACTTAATTTAAGCTTTTTGTGACCTCAGAAAAGTTAATCTATTGTTTTCCGAATTTCACATCTCCCGAGCACGTCTCGCCGATTCTCGTCTCGCCCGATTCTCGTCTCGCCCGAGTCCCGCCTCGGGAGGGCGGTGTCCTTTTCGCTCGCTTTGCTCGCTCAAGAGGACCAATTTGGAAGGAGAAAGGACTAATTTGGAAGAAAAAAGGGCTAATTTGGAAGAAGAAACGTGAGGTTCATAAAGGAGTTGGAGGATCTTTATATACTTGACTAGAGAAACCCTCATTTTTCCTGATTGTTCTTTTCCCGCTCGGCGAAAGAGATAGAACTGTTTCAAAAAACAGGATTTGATCTGCCTGCTCTTTTTTTCTTTCTACCCGGGTCTGTATAAAGTCTGTATAAAATGGTTCTTAAAAATATTCCTGAAAGGGCTTTTATTCCTGAAAAAGGATAGAAACATATGCAGATTAAGATACTGGGGTGCGAGTCTTTCGGAGCACGGTCCCTTGCGTGTATTGTGAAGACCGGGGAGAGAAAGATCCTTATCGATCCCGGAGTTGCCCTTGCTCGCCTGCGGTACGGTTTGCTTCCGCACCCTGTGGAGGTGGCAGCTGCCCTCAGGATCAGGGAGAAAATTCTTGCGGAATTCGAGGGCACAACAGACATAGTAATCAGCCATTACCATGGGGACCACATGCCCATGAAAGTCGAAGACCCTTATCAATTGCCAGTGGAAGATCTCCCCGATTTAAAAGGGGTCAGGTTCTGGTGCAAAGGTCCGGGAAATATTTCGGGGTTGTCCCTACAAAGGAGAAAAGAGTTTTTTCGCTATTTAGGGCATTCTCTTCCTGCTTCTGAAGGTGTCAGTTCTGAAGGTGTCAGTTTTTCGCCCGCTGTACCTCACGGGACGAGAGGTAAGGGATTTGGCACGGTGATGATGACCAGGGTCTCTGAAGGAGATAAAGTGTTTGTTCATGGTTCGGATATCCAGCTTCTGGACAGGGAGGCTGTCATGCAGATACTTGCCTGGAAGCCTTCAGTTGTTTTTGTTTCCGGACCTCCTCTCTACCTCTCCCATCATGTCCCAGAAGCTTCTAATGAGGCGCTCGAAAATGCCCTTCTGCTTGCCGAAAATGCAGGCACCCTTATCCTTGACCACCACCTCCTGAGGTTTCTTGAGGGCTACAGGTGGTTGAAAGACCTCGCAGGAATGGTAAAAAATACAGTTGTATGCGCCGCGGAGTTTATGGGTAAAAAACCTGAATTGCTTGAGGCGCAGAGAAAAAGCCTGTATGAAGAAATGCCTGTGCCCCGTGGCTGGCACGAAGCTTATGAAAAGGGTGAAGCGGGTGTTGAGGACTATCTATTGTGAACTATTATCATAAGATCCATTGTCACAGGATCCTCTTAAGATATTGAATACAGTGACCCTTAAGGTGTTCAATACAATGACCCTTAAGGTGCTGAATACAATGACTCTTCGGGTATTAAATACAATAACTCTTAAGGTGTTCAATATAAAGGCCCTTCAGGTATTGCACTGTCTTTAATGATTCTCGTTTGCGGATAAATCACATTCTCTGCCTGTATCTTAATTCCTTAAACCTTATCCTGAATTCTGTTCCCTCATGCGTATTAAGTTCAATGCTCCCTTCAATCTGGTCCACAAGGTTAATTACAAGCTGCAAGCCCAGAGAATCAGTTTCCCGGAAATCAATTTCTTCAGGGAAGCCTCTGCCATTATCTCTTACAACAAGTGAGAAACAGTTTTTTTCACTGCTTCCTTGTTCTTCCTTTTTCAGGCAGACGCAAATCTCACCGCTTTCCTTTTTCTGGAATGCATGTTTCAGGGCATTTGAGACAAGTTCATTGATAATAATACCCAGAGGGACAGAAGTGTCCATGCCAAGGAAAATATTATCAACGTCAAGTTTCAGGCTGATATTTTTATCACCCACGGAATAAGCCCCGAAAAGGTAATTTGCAAGGTTCTGGATATAGTCTGAAAAGTCCACGCTTATCATGTCTTCGGACTGGTAGAGCTTTTCGTGGACAAGAGCCATGGATTTGACCCTGTGCTGGCTTTCCCTGAAAGCCTCTATAACCTTTTCGTCGCTGAAATTACCTGATTCGAGATAGAGAAGGGTTGAGATTACCTGGAGGTTGTTTTTAATCCTGTGGTGAATTTCCTTTTTGCGGATTTCTACCATCTGCAAAAGGGCTTCTTCGGCTTTCTTGTGCTCGGTTATGTCGAGGATAATCCCCTGCAGACGGATCTCACCTTTTTCATCTCTCTGAATAAAGGTCCTTTCATCTACCCAGCGTACTTCTCCTGACTTGGTAAGTATTCTGTATTCTGAACTGTAATCTTCACAGCCGAATTCAATATTTCTTGCAAGCTCACGCTCAACTTTCTCAAGGTCACCGGGATATACTATATTCCCGTAAAGGATTTTTCTTGAAGTAAAGTCTTCCACTTCATATCCGAGCCTTGTAACGTTTTCCGAGACAAATTCTATAGGCCAGCCCTCTTCATACTTCCATAAAAAGACAATAACAGGGCTGCTGTTAATTATGCTCTCAAGCTCTTCTTTTAACCTGTTTGAGTGTTCAAGTTTCCTCGCATATTCGAGAAGAGATTTTTCCGCTTCCCTTCGCTGTGTTGTAACCCTGTCAAGCACCAGGCGCGTCTCTTCAATTCCGTCCGTAAGGAGCTTGAAATCTCCCTGTCCCTTGACCTGGATAGGCCTCTTGAAATTATTATGCTGGAAAGCCTTCAGGACAGCATTGGAGTCATCTATAATCATATTGAGGGTCTCGGAGAACTTATCAAGAGTGTCCTCAAGCTCCCTGAACTCTCCCTGGACATCCACATTAACCCTTTCTTTTAATTCCCCTTTTGCAAGGGCATTGGTGACTCTCATGGTTTCCCTGATGGGGATAACCACAGCATTGAGAATCTCATTCAGGCCTTTGGGTATTTCCTGAAAGTCGATTTCCACATCCGTATCAGCTCTGACTCCGAGTTCCCCTTTTACGGCGTCCTGAGCAATGCTCTTGAAGTCTTTTACGATCCTGTTAATCGGCTCTGTTACGGACCTTGCAATCATATAAGCAAGGGCAGCCATGAAAAGGATCGAAACCGCAGATATGATAAGAAGCCTCTCTCTCAGGTCAGCTACTCCGGCAAGCATTTCTTCTTTAGGAACAACCAGAACAAAAGCAAAGTCCCCGGTCTCTACAGGCTCGTAAAAAAGGATTACGGTTTTTCCTGTTGTGGGGTCTGCGGTCTCAAGGTGTCCGCCAATTCCATTTTTTATATCCCGGGAGGCTTTTTCGAGCTCTTCCCCTCCAAAATCATAAAGGTCTTTTTTCCCTATCCAGTCCTTATGTGTAGGATGAGAGAGAATGACCCCGCTGTTGCTTACCATAAAAGCGTATCCGGTGTCAAAAGTCCTGACCTTGCTTACCACCTCATCCACGTATTCCAGGGAAACATCCACCCCCCCAATCCCTGCGAACTCCCCTTCTTTCATGATCGGAGAAACATAACTCACCATAAACACCCCTTCATAAAAATAAGGTTCCGTAAGCACGTCTTTTTCCGTAGCTTTCGGAAGCTGGTAGTAGTCCGAGCTGTCGTAATGAAGCAGGGGGGCAACTGAAGCAGTCCCGTTCATTTTATTCCAGTAAGGGACAAACCTGCCGGTTCCATCATGAGCAGGAGAGTTTGTATATTCGGCATCTTTCCCGTCAAAGGCATCGGGCTCAAAAGCTACATAGGTCCCCAGAAGGTGAGGGTTGTCCCGGAGCAGGTTTTCCAGAATCAGGAGGGCTTCATCCCGGTCTGCGGTTTCATAGCTTTCCATTGTTGTTGAAATCGTCCTTGCAATGGCCAGGTTGGCTTTCATATCCGCATCGAACTGGTTTGCATAATTGGAAGCCATTTCAACCGACTGCTGGTATGCCAGTTTTTCTTCCTGGGTTGTGACAGTGGAAATGATCACAGCTGTGGAGGCTGTAAGGATCAAAAAGACTCCCAGCACCGTGTAAACAATCATTTTCGTTCTTAAGGGGGTGTTGCTAAACATTTTAATCCTCAATATTTTTCCTCTCGTTTTAGCTGCCGAAAGGGGGAAAATAGAGCATTTTTTCACGGGCCCATATTCTGAAAAAAACAGGAACGACCACTTTTAATGATTTAATTTTATAAGAACTTGAAATATTTAAAAACTTCTAAAAAACTTCCTTAAGGGCTAAAAAATTAAATTAAGTAAAATTATGTAAAATTAAGTAAAAATAATGCAGGAGTTTTTCCTGCATTGCCATTCAAAATTTATACTGAGTTTTCACTCACTTATACCGAGTTTTCACTCACTGCAATTTTTTCTTTCCCTGTCTCCGAAGCTCCCTCTTTCTGAGAGTAGAACCACAGGGGGATGTAAAGGGCGAGTACCACGAAACCGACTATTGTGGAAGCCCAGCCCACTTCAAGGCTGTTGAGATAAACAATCCCTATCAGACAGAGAGGCAGGTTAAAGAACCCGAAGAAAGCAGCAACATACTGCCAGCCCCCTGGAGCTTTGAAAGGTCTCTCAAGCGTCGAGAAGCGCGGGTCGAATTTTGCTTTCACGTATGCAAAAAGGCTGATCCCGTTAGCACAGACATATCCTATTGCAGAAGCTGCGAGGATGGCTGCAGGTGTCCCGAGGAAGATGAAACCCATGTTAAAGAGGGCAATAACGATCATTGCATTGACCGGGGTTCCGTAAATGTTCATCTTTCCGAAAAACTTGGGCAGATTTCCTTCTCCAGCCATGGAGTACATGGCCCTTGAAGCTCCCAGGAAAGCAGTCTGGATAATAAGGATCATTGCCGCAATAAGCATGAGGATGGCAAGGGATCCTCCTATTGAACCCAGAGTCATCTGAGCCATGGGAAGCATGGGAGAGAAAGGCTCAGCAAGGATTCCTTCAACACCCAGAGTCCCTGTACAGGCAGCCTGGACAAGGATAAAGGTCACAAGGCAGATAGCTCCGCAGATGAAGAGGGCTTTGGGCACATCGGACCTGGGCTGCTTGTATTCAGGCCCGTAGATAGCCGCAGTTTCCCACGCGCAGGCGCTCCACTGTGCCATTGCAAAAAGCCCGAGAAGGATAAGTATGTGCTGTACATCCCAGCTCCAGTCAGTCGGAAGCCAGGAACCTGTTATATTGCTCATCTCGAAGTGTCCTGTTGCGAAAGGTGCAAGAGAGATAATTATAAGCGGGGCAAGCGAAAGAACCGCAAGGATATACCCAAGCGTTGCGCCTCCTGAAAGCCCGCGGTAGTTTACCAGGATAAGGAACAGAAACACAGTTGCACCGGATACAAGATACATGGCAAGGTCAGGCACTCCTGCAAATGCAGGGATAAGCCCTTTGAGGTAACTTCCGATAAGGATTGAAAAGATAGCAAGCACAGGGTTCCAGGCAAACCAGTAACTCCATGCACTGAAACCTCCAAGTAACTTGCTCTTTTCATATCGTTTATTTTCATCACTCGCTCTAAATACGCTCTGGGCAAATCCAGGAAGTCCGGAGGCCCTTGGAAACATTGTTGCAAGTTCTCCGTAGGCAAAGTTCTGCATGAATCCCTGGAAAACAGAAAGTGCCCAGACAAGGATCGCAAAAGCCCAGACATAGCTTGCAAAGTAACCTATAGAAGGCAGGATCAGCACAGGAACACCGAGAGCAATTGCAAGCCCCTGTTTCCAGTCAATTGTCCGCTGAAGCCCCCCGGATTCGTTATTTTCATCGCTCATTTTACACACTCCTCTACTATTTGTTAGTTTAGCCTGATGATTCGCACAGCTCCTGCAGAAAAATAAGCCTGCAGAACTGCAAGCAGAAAAACGGATACAAATTCGGAAGATATTCAGGAGCCGGAAAGGGAGACTGTTCCGGTTTTTCTGCCGAAGCATCCCCGAAAAATCTCCTCTTTTACTGAAGAATTTCAGGTAAGACAGGCTCCTGATTCTTCTTTTTCTGGCTTTTTTGTGAGAATCCGGTTCTCTTATTCAGTGTGTTTATCTTGTCTGTTTCCTGAATAGATTGCAGGAATTTATCTTTACATCGAGTAGTTTCTCGATATTCATTTTAGCGGCAATTCCCTTTGCAGCACCAGGCACTGAAGTGATCACGCCTATGTCGAGTTCCTCACGGAGTTCGCGCATAACATATTCATCCGCCAGGTCCATGGTTTCTACATTTAGCTTCTTTGCAACGTATTCCTTTGCCTCTTTAATCTTCATGTTCTTTGAGAACTGCATCCTTGCAACAAGGTCTCCTGCTGCTCTCATTCCTGTCATACCTGAAGCCATTATGTGGGAAATCGGCATACCCAGAGGGTCGCCGACCCCGATCTATATGCCGTCTACGCCTGCAATCTCGACCATTGCCTTGCTTGCCCTTGTAACGGCATCAATCGGAGGAGTTTCAAGCATGGGAATTCCGCCGACGCCCATGCCCATGTCAACATGGCAGGGAATTGAAGAAGCCTGAACTGCTGCTTTCATAAAGTTGACAGCGCGTGCAAGGTTCCATGGAGAGGTCTTGCTTGTGTTGGTGTTGCACACAGGCCCGAAAACGTTTGCACCTGCTTTTGCAATAAGAGGAGCCTGCTGGTGTGGCCAGAGCCCTGCAAGTGTAACCCCGTCATACTGGAGGTTACCGTGCATACCAAGTACACATTCGCCAGCCATGCCTGCTTCAATGTACATGTCAGGGAACTCTTTCCTCAGAGCCTCGATTGCATGGAGGGTACCGTACATGTCAGCATCGCCTGCGGCAGCGGTGGTGTCAAAGTTAACGCCGTCTGCTCCCGAGGCAAAGAGTTTCTGCATAACCCACACTGTGTCCCTTGTAAGGTGCGCGGCTGCATGTTCCATGGAGTCCCAGGCTTCCTGGATCTTGAAAGCCTTCATGAGGTCTCCGGGGTTTTCGAAAGGTCCGTCAGGAGTGTAGTACAGCCCCATGTTCGGCATTGCACCGTAAAAGAGCGGAATGATCATGTTCTGCTGGCAGACTTCCATTGCCTGGCACTCGTTTGCTACGACAGGCTTTACAGGCTTGTAGCTGTAGTCGATGTGACCCAGTTCCATTGTGTCAGCGCCAAATGCCCTTTCGTGCATCATGCACCCGACAAGACGGCTGGAAGGTATACCAACACCACTGTTGCCCTGGTCACCGTCAAGCCTTAGTGTGCCTATGTCGTGTGTGACAGGGACTTCCATGCCCTGCTCGACACTGACGGTTTTGCCGGGCATCATCAAAATTTCTGCAAGCTTGTCGATTTCATCGCCACTTAGGTCGGGAATTTCACCGAGGTCAGAGGCATTCGCCATTCCTGCCTCAAGCTCCTCCATGATCTTGTCCTTAGTAAGGAAGATACGTTTCCCGTCTCCCATCCTTAAAGCATATTCGGTTGCCATTTTTATTCTCCGTTGCTTTTATGAGATTTCCCGGACTAAAATGAACCTGGATAATCAAAATGTATAATTTAAATTAAGCTGCAATTTTAACAAAACAACTGGACTGCAATCAGGGGTTCAGAGAAGCAGTTCTTTTGCCTTTGCTACAGCTTCGCTTGCGTTTTCTGCATAGCAGTCTGCGCCTATTTTATCAGCCCATGCCTGGGTCGCAGGAGCGCCGCCTACCATCACTTTAACACGGCTGCGCAGCCCTTCTTCTTTAAGAAGTTCAATAACCTCTCTCTGGCCCTGCAGGGTTGTGGTCATAAGGGCAGAGATCCCTATCATGTTTGCATTAACTTCTTTTGCTTTCTCGACAAAGTTCTTTATGGGAACGTCCCTGCCTATATCGTGGACTTCAAAGCCTGCAGACTGCAGCATTGTTGAGACGATTGATTTGCCTATGTCATGAACGTCTCCTTCTACTGTCCCATTTACAATGACTCCGAGTTTCTTTGTCGCTGCCCCTGCAGGCATATCCGCTTCAAGTACTTTGACTCCGGCAGTCATTGCATCGGCTGCCATCATCACATGGGGCAGGAAGAGTTTCCCTCTCTCAAATAAAACTCCTACCTGGTTCATGCCGGCAGCAAGCCCATTTTCGATTATTTCCGCAGGCTCCATAACCTGCTTTGCTTTTTCAACTGCAGCAAGTACTGCATCCTTTTTACAGGAGATTATTGAATCCGAAAGCTCCTGAATAAGTTCTTCTTTAGTTGCCATTTTTAAACCTCCAATTTCGCCAGAATCTCTCTTCAGTATCCGGACACCGTTACTGAGTCCTGATTTCTGATTGTACATATTATATTTGTAAAATTATATAGCCCAGCCCCTGATGTTTTTTCTTAAAGGTATGGAGATGGCACTTCCCCTGTGTACTGTATAGGCTGAAAGGAAAAAGAAAGTCTCTTTAGTAAAAGATCAAAGGACAGGATTTTACGATAGTGTTGAAATATTCAATGCCAGCAAAAACAGGCTCTAAAACAGGCTCTATATCAGGAAAACAGAATAAAAACAGATAAGTTCTGCATAAGTTCTGCATAAGTTCTGCATAAGTTCTGCGTCTGACCCTGCCTTTCCATATCTTTAATGGATTCATACTTAAATAAATTCATACTTAAATAAATTCATACTTAAATAAATTCATACTTAAATAAATTCATAATTATTTGGTATGGGATATCGAATTATTTTTTCTCTCCCAGCACGCAGACCCTGATTGTCCCGGCACTTGTCCGAAAATCCGTACAGATATCCGGAGCAACATATTTTTTCTCAAAATCTTCCTCTTTTTCTTTGAGCTGGCAGAAATACTCACCTTCAAGCCGGAACTTTTTGAAGACCACACATGTTTCACAGAGGCATTCGTCTTTTTTTCCTTTTCCGGTTTCCATGCCTCCTCGAGCACAAAACATCCCTGCACCGCCCGGATAAGAAGAACAGTATTTGCAGAGGCAGGCTTTCAGGTGGTGGTATGAACCGCAGATGCCAAAATACCTTCCATATTCTTCTCTGGCTCCCTGGATAACATCTTGCCTGTTCCCAGAGAATTCTTCTACTTCTGAAGTTCCTATGTTTTCTATATTTTTGGATGGTATCTCCGAGACCAGAATACTCCCCCTGTATAAAAAAGGATGAATTTATAAGATGTCAAAATATATTGTATATTGATAGAGGATTTTATAAATACATTTTCACCTGTGCTGTAAGGGTTCTGGAATATAAAAAAATATCTGGAGGAAGAGGGATACTATGGGATTCAATCAGGTAGCTGAAAGCGATGAAACTATTATTGATGAGGTACTGGAAAGACAGCGAATTCTAGAAACTGTGATAAACAACAGCCCTGTAATGGCTTTTCTCTGGGCCCCGGAAGAAGACTGGCCCGCCAAATACGTATCGGAAAACGTAAGCCAGCTGGGGTACAGTGCAGAGGACTTCCTTACAGGCAGGATAATGTATGGAAATATTGTTCATTCCGAGGATATAGACAGGGTAAGAAAAGAACTCACCACATGCTGTGAAATCGGAAAAGACGATTTTGTCACCAGATATAGGGTTATTACAGGTAGTGGGGAGATCCTCTGGGTAGAAGAAAAAACCTTTATCCAGAGAGATGAAAAGGGAAGAGTGGTTAATTTTCAGGGCATTGTCAGGGATATCACCACAGAGATTAAAAACGAAATAGCACTGCGCGACGCCCTTGAGAGCCAGAAAGCCCTCATGGAAAAACAAAAAGCCCTGCTTGAGAGGCAGAGAGCGCTCGAAACAGTGATTAATAACAGTTCTATGGTAGTTTTCCTCTGGAAAGCAGAAAAATACTGGCCCACAATTTATGTATCCGAAAATGTCCGGCAATTCGGGTATGCTCCGGAAGATTTTATTTCCGGGAGAGTCCTTTATGGAAAAATCGTCCACCCTGAAGACCTTCTTCTCGTAGAGCTGGAACTCGAAGAGAACTGCGAAGAAGGGGGAAAAGAGTTCAACCGCCAGTACAGGATCCTTACAGCCTCAGGAGAGGTGCGCTGGGTGGAAGAAAAAACCTTTATACAGCGCAACCAGGAAGGGCAGGTAACCAATTTCCAGGGCATCATAGAAGACATAACCGACAGAGTCAAGCCCTGAAGATTATTTTTCTTTTTTCATATTTCCCTTTCGGGTTCGTCTTTTTCTGTTTTTTCCTTCCGGTCTGTCTCCTTTATATTTTTAATTTCTTTAAACCGGCTTTAACAAAGAATAATTATAAGAGAAAAGTTACTGAAGCGAACGATATGTATAAGATATAAGAAAATATATTTATATGCGTCAATAAAAATAGTTCATTATTCTGATGTGCAAAGTGCATTTATCACATGCCCTGAATAAGAGCTTTAAACATAATATACGTGATAATTATATTTGATGCCGATGCTTTATTAATTACATTATAAATGTACAGCCGGAGAAGGCTGTGTCCAGTTGAGGTGCATAATATGGAAGACTCTCTGCTTGACCTGATTTTTTTATCTGAAAAAAGAAAGAATGTTATTCTTCTTTTGCTTGAGGGACCGAAAGATATCAATACGCTCAAGAAAACCCTTAAAGCAAGCGCAACCTCAGTCCAGCCCCAGATAAAAATGTTGAAGGAAAAGCACCTTGTAATACAGGACAGGGATGTTTACAGGCTAAGCGAGATTGGAATAATTATAGCCGAGAAAATGAAACCCCTTCTGGATACTATTTCCGTGCTGGAAGAAAACGCAGATTACTGGGCTGACAGAGACATGAGTAAAATTCCTCCATTTCTTCTTCGCCGTATTGAGGAACTTGGTCACTGCATTACAGTCGAGCCCAAAATAGAACATATGTTTGAAATGATCCCTGAATATGTCGAAAACGCCAAAAAATCTAAAAAATTCGAAGCTCTGGTTTCTTATTTCCATCCTCTTTTTCCTTCTTTTTATCTCGAACTTGTACAGAAAGGAACATCTGTGTCCCTTATCCTTCCAGAACCAATCCTCAAAAGATGGGCTGAAGAGGATTACAGGGAGCATACCATGAAGTTACTTAAAATGGAAAATGCAAAGCTTATGGTCTGTAAGGATTGTGAAAAGATTCCCACCATTATAGCTGCAGACAATTTCATGGGAGTAGCTCTTTTTCCCAAAGAGGGGACATTTGACCGGAAGTATGTGATATCTTTTGAACCCGGTGCTCTTGCCTGGGGCAAGGAACTCTATGATTATTACGAGAAGAATTCCGAACGTGTTGAGAGTATTGACAGTTATATCAGTACAGCCTGAAAAAGGAAATCAGCGGAAAAGGAACTGTACAGCGTAGAAATGGGTTCAGTAATAAAGAAAAAAAGAAATCTCAGTATTTAAGCCTGCATTGATTTTTCTGTGTATTTTATCCGAAGAAGAGATAAAAGTTCAGACCCTGAATCATGCCAGTTATATGCTCCCGCTTATTCGGTTATCCAGGTCATTTTGATTATCCAGGTCTGACATGAGCTCAGGTTTGCCATTTCCCAGGTCGCCATTAGGACCACTTTCAAATTCGCAATCCATACCTGAGATCCTGAGCTCTGTCTGACATGGTAGTCCGCGAATCAGGACTTCTTCTCAACAGAATATGCTTCTGGAAGAGTCCAGCCGCTCTATTCTTTAATTTGTTTTGTCCATACTTCATTTCCTTACGGACAGTTTTGATGAATTCCCAAACCCATTTATTTTTTATCGACATATTTTTTGACAGGCATCCCGCCGGACACCTTTAATTTTATATAAGGAAATTTCAGTGGATTAAAAGAGTTATGCATTGTTTTTTAAGAGAGTTCCCAAACTCATATCCTGCACGCTCATATCCACTTTAAGGTTCTTTCTGGCGTATTAAAGTTTTATACGCTTTCTTTGAAGCACGGCTTTATTTTTTGGAATAAAGCCTTCCCTTCTTTTCAGCCTCAAATCATTCAGGTTGAACCTCTTTTCCTGACACCTCCCTTTTATATATCTTATATTATATAGCCCAACCTGTAAAGTTTCTTCAGCTGGCCAGGGCTCGAGAAAGAGTAACTGGAAATTGCCTTTTTCATGAGATTTTTCAAAGGCTTCAAAAATTTCTCAGCTAAAAATTATATATATTTATCCGAACTAAATATGTAGACATTATCTGAACGGCAGTGTGCCTAATTTTCTGTAAAATTTGCTCTATACCCCTTAGTCTTCTTTTTTGATTACTGCTCCATTACTATATACCTGTTTCCAGTAATCCAGTCTTCATTTATATCAATGAGTATTGAGACTACCAGTCTCAATACTGATTCCTGGTTAGGGAATGCTCCTACAACTTTGGTTCTTCTTTTTATCTCCTTGTTAGTTCTCTCCATCATATTTGTCGTCCTTATTTTTCTCCAATGACTCTGTGGAAACTGCATGTAATTCATTACATCATACTGAAAATTCTCAAGAGTATCAGCTGCACTTTTATATTCCATCTTATCCAGTTCCCTTATCAAATCATTGTATTTTTGACGGTCTACCAATGCTTCTTTTATCTTATCTGCTACTTCTTTTTGCTTCTTTTTTTGAACCTTTTTTAGAGCTTGCCTTATCAGATGAACGTGGCACATCTGCCAGCTTGATCCGATGAAGGATTCTCTAACTGCTTTTTGTATTCCTTTATGACCATCAGAAACAATTAACTTGACACCTCTTAACCCTCTTTCTTTCAGGTCTTCGAATAGATCTTGCCAGAACAGAGAGTCTTCGCTGTCTGCCAATCTTGCTCCAAGAATCTCGCGAAAACCATCATCCCTGACTCCAGAAACTATAAAGAGAGCTTTATTTTCGTAATGAAGTCCATCTCTTACTTTGAGATAAGTAGCATCAATAAACAAATAAGGAATTTCGTGTTCTATTGGCTTTGACAAAAATTCTGAAACTTTCTCATCCAGCTCTTTTGTAATTCTGGAAACTGAAGAGGCTGAGATTCCCTCAACTCCCAAAGCAGTCATGACCTTATCCACCCTTCGGGTGGAAACGCCTTGCAGGTAAGATTCAGCTACAGCGGATAAGATGGCCTGTTCAACTCGGGAATATTTCTCAAATACCTGAGTTTCAAAGGGAAACTCACGGAATTGAGGTTTTAATAATTCAAGTTCTCCATACTTGGTAAGGAGGGTTCGGGGTTTGTAGCCATTTCTACTGGCTTTACGAGAATCAGTCCTCTCATAACGTTGTGCACCAACCTGGAGGAGGGCTTCCTCCTCCATTACGAGATTTAAAAACCACGTAATTAAATGGCGAATTCCATCTTCCTGATCGACAAGATAATCTTTTATGAGTGAGAATAAATCTACCATTGACTCTGCATCCTGTTTTTTTGTGGTGAAAGGAAAAGGATACAGAGTCAATCATAATTTACAGAACTTTCGGTACACTGCCATCTGAACAAAATATGAAGATATTATCTGAACAAAATATGAAGATATTATCTGAACAAAATATGAAGATATTATCTGAACAAAATATGAAGATATTATCTGAACAAAATATGAAGATATTATCTGAACAAAATATGAAGAGATATTATCTGAACAAAATTGAAATTGAAATAAAAGCGAATCATGCCTGAAGTAAAAAGGAATTGAATCTGAAAAGATCAGATTTTAAATTGGCGAACTAAATTGTAAAGGTAGATTAGAAAGATAAATACTTTAAATTTTAAAATATGAAAAAGAACAGGCATTAATTTCGAACAACTCAGAAAAAGCAGAATAAATCCGGATCAATAACCTGAAACTACAGATAAATCCTGAAAAAAGTATTGTCTTTTGAGAATAGTTTTTGAGAGCCCTGAAGAGAATAGCATTCCCACCTGCTACTCTCCCGGGATACTCGTAATGCAATTGCAGAATAGAAGCAGTAACGAAAGCTGACCGCCATTAGATATCAGCTATCGGCCTGCTTCTTTTTGTTCCTCGTATTTAATTTTCCGGAACTGATTTTATTCCTTCAATGGAGGTTTCTCATTTTGAGGTTCTCATTTTGAGGATGCGACAGCATTTATTCTTGCCATTTTTTCCGGCCGATACTCCGGCCAATTTTAGATTATGCACATTTTTACCGCGTTAAATGTGCTTTTACCGTTTTGTTTTTCTGCGCCTGAATAGTTTTATTGTCTCAATAATATTTAGCCCAACCTGTAATGCCCTGTCAAAACTCTCATGCAAAGGAAAGAGTAAAAGGATAATCTTCTCACGCAGGAGTTTTCGATGTCATTAAATTTTTTGAAAGGCTTAAAATCCTCGAAATTGGAGGGATTGTTTAACAGCAATTCCAGTTAAACTGGCACTCAGTTAATTTTTAGTCTACCGGAAATACGAGACATAACATATTAATAAAAGTTTATTTATAGTAAGAACTAGCAATGAGCTCCTCTTTATGCGATACTATATGGCTTTCTGAAAAAAGAAAAAACCTCCTCCTTTTGCTTATGGAAGGACCAAGGGACATTGAGCAGATAAAGACGTCACTCAACGTAAATTCCAAAGCAATGATGCCCCAGATAAAGATCCTGAATAAGCAGGGGTTAATTCTCCAGAATGGAAACACCTACGAGCTTTCCGACATCGGGACACTGGTTGTAGGGAACATGCTCCCTCTCCTGAATACCCTTGAGGTTATCGAGGAAAATAAGGAATACTGGGCAAGCCGTGATGTGAGCGCCATACCCCACAACCTGTTCATGCGCCTTGGAGAGCTCGGGGAATGTATGGTAATTGAGCCTGACCTGAACCACCTTTTTGACCTTCCGAGGGAGTTTACGGAAAACATTATGAAATCCAGGAGCATCCTGAGTTCCCTTTCGTATTATCATCCCCTTTACCCTTCGCTTTATTCAAAACTTGCAAAGAGCAAAGCCGAAGTTGAACTCGTACTGACAGAATCCGTGTTCGAGAGGCTGAAAAATGAGACCCCCGACGAGCTCAGGTCTCTCCTCGAGTCCGAAAACACAACAGTAATGGTCTGTGAAGAAAGCCTCAATATTCCTACCATCGCCGTTACTGACCGTTTCATGTACCTTTGCCTTTTCGACAGGCAGGGGAAATATGACCACAGAAAGGTGATGAGCTTTGATGAAAGTGCCCTTTGCTGGGGCAGGGAGCTTTTCAAGCATTATAAAAAGTCAGCCAGAAAAGTCACAGATATTTAATTCCCCTTTAAATTATTTAATCCCCCAGAATTTCCCCGGCTTTTTAAAGCAGCTGGTTAGCGTCCCATGCTGAATCTTTCCCAAAACCCTGATTTACGGGAGTCCAGTAATATGAGGTTAAAAAATGTCCCCCTGAAACCCAAGCTGGTTATTTTTATTGTTGTTGGAGTTTTCCTTATCCTTGCCGTATCCACTGCTGTTATAATAGGGACCGTGACCTCTCAGGAAGAAAAGCTTGCATATGAGAAATCTATCGAGATGGCAGGCAATTATGCAAATCAGTTTGATGCACAGATGGAGGCAAACCAGGCTATTGCAAGGACACTTGCCTGCACCATGGCTGAGTACGGGTCCCAGGACAGGGAAGAGGCAATGAGCATTATCAAAAGGATACTTAACGAGAACCCACAGCTTATAGGCGTCTATCTGGGTTATGAGCCGGATGCTTTTGACGGCAGGGATAAAAACTATATTAATGCTCCAGGGCACGATTCAACAGGCAGGTTTGTACCTTACTGCAACAAAATCAATGGACCTGTGATCATCGAACCTCTTGTCCATTACGATTCCTCTGATTATTATCAGCTTCCAAAAACGACCGGAAAAGATACCCTGACAGAACCTTATTTTTATGAAGGAATATTCATGGTAAGCTATGACTCGCCTATTTTTAAAAACGGGGAATTTGCAGGGATAGCCGGTGTGGACGTCCCTCTTGAGTACGTGGACGATGTAGCAAGCAGTATACGCACTTTTGATACCGGATATGCTTTCATGGTAAGCAATACGGGAATTTTTCTCTCTCATCCCACACAGAAAAACTGGATTGGAGAAAAAAGCCTCTCTGACTTTGATGTGGAAGAGATAAAAAATGCTGCATCTGACATCCGCGAGGGGATAGGAGGGCATGTTGAAATTAAGGACCCTATAACAGGCAAAACCGTGATAATGTTTTACGAGCCCGTAAAAACAGGAGATTTTTCTTTCGTGCTTGTCGTTCCCAAAGAGGAAATGCTTGCCGGAGTGAAGGACCTGAGGGACCGGCTTCTCATCATCTCTGCCATCTCAATCCTGTTTATGGCTGCTCTCGCTCATATGATTGCCAGGTCCATTACAAGACCTATTGATGATATTGTTGATGATTTCAAAAATATCGCACAGGAGGCTGTTAAAGGGAAGCTGGATGTGAGGGCAAATACCGATGTGGAAGTTGATTTTCAGGAGATACCTACGGGGTTGAATGAGATTCTTAAAGCTGTTGTTGTCCCTGTGCGGGAAACCATACGGGTCACCAATGCCCTTGCGAAAGGGGAATTAAAAGAAAGGGTTAATGTGGATGTCCAGGGAGAGTTCAGGGAATTGGGGGACACTCTTGACAAGTTCTCCGAGACCCTCAATATGATTATAGATGACTCCAATGCTGTCCTGACAGCTTTTCAGAACTATGATTTTAAGCGTGAGATCTCCGTGCACGGGCAGGGGGATTTCAAGCTCCTTACGGATGGGATCGAAGAGACTCGAAGGGTACTCGACCTTATCACCATGCAGAGGAGAGTAGCGGAAAAAGCCCTGCTGGATTATGCAATGGAGCTGGAACATTCCAACAAGCTTAAAGAAGAGATGGAAAGGGTCATTAACAACAGTCCTGTAATTGTGTTTTTATGGAAATACGAACCAGGCTGGCCTGCGGAATTTGTCTCGGAAAATGTTAGCCTTTTAGGATATGAAGTTGAAGATTTTATTTCAAAGAGAGTTTTCTATGAAAATATCATACATCCGGAAGACCTCCAAAAGATCCAGGAAGAGCTTGCCAGAAACGTGGAGTCAGGATGTAATCTCTATAATTCGGAATACAGGGTTCTGACCAGATCCGGAGAGGTCCGCTGGGTGGATGAAAGAACGTTTATCCACAGGGATGAGAGATGCGAAGTCCACCTCCAGGGAGTTATCCTTGACGTAACCGAACACAAAAAAGCTGAAGAAGCCCTCCTTCAGATAGAAGAGATTCATAAGAAAGAGATCCACCACAGGATTAAAAACAACCTCCAGGTAATCTCAACCCTTCTCTATCTCGAATCAGGCAATTTCAGCGATGAAAAGGTAATCGAAGCCTTTATAGAGAGCCAGCACAGAGTCAAGTCAATGGCCCTCGTGCATGAAAAACTCTACCAGTCCGAAGATATGGTAAGTGTGGACTTTGCAGATTATATCAAAGACCTCTCAGACTACCTCTTCCATTCCTATTCCGTGGGCGATGGAAACGTGAGTCTTAGGCTTGATATTGAAAACATATTCCTCGGAATGGACACTGCGGTTCCCCTGGGCATTATTATAAACGAACTGGTTTCAAACTCTCTTAAACATGCTTTTTCCAAAGGAGAGGACGGAGAAATTTGCATCCGGCTGCATAGAAACGAAAGAGGTAATCTTTATACAGAAAATTATAATAATGCAGAAGCTAAAGTGGCTATGAGCGAGAAAACAGACTTTAATGGTATCAGCAGATTACAGGAAGATAAAAAAGCAGAGGACAGAAAAGCAGAGGATAGGCTCACTCTTATTGTAAGGGACAATGGCAGAGGCTTCCCTGAAGGTCTTGACTTTAGAGATACGGATTCCCTCGGGCTCCAGCTTGTGACTGCACTTGTTGACCAGATTAACGGAAGCATAGAACTTGATACCAGCAGGGGAACCGGGTTCAAAATTATTTTTCAGGAGCTGAAGTATAAAACCAGGGTGTGAGAATGGCAGAAGGACGAATTTTGATTGTTGAAGACGAACATATCGTTGCTATGGGAATAAAGCGTATGCTAAAAAGCCTGGGATACACGGTTACAGGTGTAGCGTCATCCGGAAAAGATGCCATAAGCAAAGCCGAAAGTACATTTCCTGATCTCATATTGATGGACATAATGCTTAAAGGTGAACTTGACGGCGTGGAGGCTGCAAAAGAGATAAAAGAGCGCTTTGATGTGCCCATAGTCTATCTAACTGCTTATTCAGACAGCAATATTCTTGAGAGAGTGAAAAAAACAGGGCCCTCCGGATATATCGTGAAGCCGTTTGATGAAAAAGACCTTTACAGCAATATCGAAATAGCTCTGCACAGATCCAGGAAAGAAAAAAAGGACATTGAAGAAGGGATTGAAGGAGAAATTGAAGGAGAAATTGAAGAAGGAGAAATCAAAGAAGTTGAAGAGAAAAAATAAGGTAAATTACCTTTTTCCCTGTGGGGTTCTTCTTTCATTCAATAACTTTTATTAATTATATAAAATTTATTGGAACTGCTTTGCGGGATTTTTTTCTTCCGGCAGTCTTTTTTTATCTGAATCTATTTTCCCGGTTAAAAATTTGAATAGCTTTAAAATATCCCATATCCTCTGTCATTACCTGTCCGTCCTGCCAGGGACAGGGGTCTCAAATAATCTGCTTCCTTCTGTCAATACCGCAGAGGGGAGGCTATATAGTTCCAGGAATATAGAAACGATGTATATGAAGAAAATCCGGGATGAATCTTTATTTGATCAGGAGTTTTTATTTGCTTTTATTAGTTGTAATACAGGGCGTTTTTTGAGAAAAGAATAGGATTTTGTATCCAGTTGATAGAAAGATTGATAAAGGTACTGGTTGTCAAATGAGCAATTTCAGCAGGGAAAACCGGGGAATAAAAACGATCAGGATGCTGGGATACAAAACGAAGGTGTAGTGAATGCCAGAAGGACGAATTCTAATTGTCGAAGACGAATATATTGTCGCCATGGGAATAAAGCGCATGCTGAAGAATCTGGGGTACACACTGGCAGGCGTTGCTTCCTCGGGAGAAGAAGCCATTAATAAAGCGGAAAGCAGCTTTCCTGACCTTGTGCTTATGGATATAATGCTTAAAGGGGAGATGAACGGGATAGAGGCTGCAAAAGAGATCAAAGTACGCTTTGGTATCCCTGTGGTTTACCTGACTGCCTGTTCGGAAAGCAAAATAGTGGAACGTGCCTGGAAAACGGGACCTTCTGGATATATCGTGAAGCCGTTTGACGAAAAAGACCTGCAAAAGAGCATTGATGTGGCCATGCGCAGGCAGAGGATGGAAAAAAATGAGCCTGGAAGAAGTTCCCTTAATGCTGAAAATCCCTTAAGGAACCCTGAACATGCTCTCAAAAAAAGTGAAAAAACGCCCGAAAAACTTTCCGAATCCGTTAAGTGTACTGAACGACTTTGAATGCAAAATGATATTTAAGCAAAATAGATATTTAATATACTTAAATACTTAAGCATACTTCTTTTTCCTTTTTTAAAGCATTTCAGGCTTCTAATATGGTTTAAACCTTAAAATGGTTTTCTGGCTCACCCCGGACATTCAGGTTCCAAGTTCTTTTTCAATGGCTTCGGCTACCGTTTTAAGGACTTTTATTCTGGAATACCTTTTGTCATTTGATTCAACGACAATCCAGGGAGCTCCTAAGGTGCTGGTTTTCTGAAGCATTTCATTGACTGCGATTTCATAATCGTCCCAGCGGTTCCTGTTCCGCCAGTCATCTTCCGTGATTTTCCAGCGTTTCTCAGGGTCAGTAAGCCGGCTTTCAAAACGTTCCAGCTGGGTTTCCTTATCTATATGCAGCCAGAACTTCAGGATAATTGCTCCTGAGTCATAAAGTATTTTTTCAAACTCATTTATCTCTCTGTAAGCCCTTCCCCATTCTTCTTCCGTACTGAACCCTTCCACTCTCTCCACAAGGACGCGCCCGTACCAGCTCCGATCAAAAATGGTCATGTGCCCTGCCATGGGGGTTGCACTACAGAAGCGCCAGAGGTACTGGTGGGCTTTTTCATAATCATTTGGAGAACCTACAGGCACGACCCTGTAAAGCCTCGGGTTAAGCTCTTCAACAAGGCGGTGAATATTTCCCCCTTTTCCTGCAGCATCCCAGCCCTCAAAAACGACAACTGTAGAACGTTTTCTTTTTAACAGTTCGTACTGAAGGTTTTCAATTTTTTCCTGAAAGAGCTTTTTTGATTCTCTGTACTCTTCCAGGGTAATACTTTTTGACAGGTCTACCTTTTCCAGGACTGAACCGTCAAGGGCAGGGAGCTTTTCTTTTGCCATGTCCAGGTATTTTATTGTCTGCTCCCCCGGTGTGCGCGTTACTTTTTCAATACATTTCTCAATCGCACCGGCAACCTTTGACATTATTTTTAAAACTGCAAAGTTCCTGTCATTTGCCTCAATTATTGTCCAGGGAGCGTAAGGCACATCGGTTCTTTCGAGTATCCTTTCAACAACAGGCAGATATTCTTCATAGCCTTCAATAAATTCAAGGTCTTTCCCGTTTTTATCTTTATATTCTTCAAGAATGAGAGGTATGCCTCTCTTTTTTATTTCCTTAAAGCGCTCCTTCTGCTCTTTTTCACTGATATGCAGAAAGAATTTGAGTATCAGGTACCCGTCATCCGAAAGCTGTCGCTCAAAATAGGTCAGTTCTTCGAGCGTTTTTTCGAGAGCATCTTCATTTTTTTCCTTAGCAAATAGCTCAATTACTGCCCTGCTGTACCAGCTCCGATCAAAAATTCCTATTCTTCCCCTGACAGGGATCCTGGACCAGAAATGAAGCAGGAAAGGCTTTAATTCTTCCTTATAGCAGGGCCTCCTCATCGTATGGAAATCAAAGCCTCTCGGGTCCAGGGGAAGTATGAAACGGTTGATGTCCTCTCCCATTCCTGACGCGTGCCAGCCTTCAAAAACAATTATAATGGGTATTTTTAATTCCCATGCCTTCCGTTGAAGCTCACCCAGCTTAACCTGAAGTGTTTTCATACTCTGCTTGTATTCCCCATTAGTTATTTCCCGGGAAAGGTCAACATTTTCAAGAATTCTTTAGCCCCCTGCTGTTCTTAAAGTGATGATTTTCATTTCTCCATATCGGGAGAAATATTAGACAGACGAAATAACTGATACATTTCAGTTTATTATAAAATATATTTTATTTATCATATAGTACAAAGTTTATAATTATATCCAATTATTTTCATGCCTACCTGCCTTTCAGGCCAATAATAAATAGCTAAATTAAGATTAAATGTGCTAATTAAGATTATTACACTGATACAAAACATCTATTACAAATATCTAATGTAATACTCCCGCCAATTATTTAAATTTTTAACATAGATTGGAGAATGAGATAATAAAAAGAGTTGAATAAAAAATGAAAAAATAATAGGAGATTGTCTAAGACATCAGGAGATTATTTGAGACGGAACAAATTAACATGCGCTTAAAATTTTTGTTTGAGAATATTTTTTACCTGAAAAATAAAGAGCAATTTTTCAGCCATTAAAAAGCAGTCAATTTATAAGGATAATGCCCAAACTTAATTTTATATATTAAACTTAAGGAAAAAATAGTAAAGCTGAGTATTAATTAACCAATATACTTTTTACAGCTATTTTGACTCGCCTGGTCTACACTATTGAGACTAAAAGTTAAATTATAAATATAGTTCGATATTAACATATCAAACCTGGGCTTTTTTTAAATATCTTCAAAAAAACAATATATTCTATATATTATGTATTTTACATAACTGATCAATTTCAGATCTCAAAATATCCCAAAAAACATACATTAAAAAGAATATGTATTATAATGTGTGTTTATAAATAATTACCTACATTCCTATACATAACACATATTGAAATATAATTTTTTATAAGCTACCATAATTTCATTCTTTTTTCCATATTAAACGATTATACTATTTAAAAGACATAATTCAGTACATGTGTTAATAATACTTTAATTCATTTATAGGCATTATAATATATACTTACAATAAGATTAACAATTAATGTTATTAAAAATTATCTTTTTTAAAAAATATTTTGAATTAGATATTTTAAAATATAAAATTAATTTATAATAACTATTATTGAATATATGTAATTAAGATCAATATAATTAGAATGACGTCAGCTTTTAGATATATTAAATATAATAAATATAACTTTTTATACATAACTTACAAAATAGGAATATATAATTTATTAAGTAGCTAAAAATTAAGCTAATATTAATTATAGATATTTTAGGAGGTTTAATATAAAGAAATATCTGAGAAATAAGCTATAGGCTATTGTATATTACTAAACTACTACTTTTACAGGGATTTTTAGCAAAAATATCAAACAATTATGTGCATATTTTGAATTATTATGCTATATTTATAATATATTTTTTTGATCAGATAGTGTAGACTATTTTGTTCAAAGTAGAGTAAAAACGCATAGAAGAAAAATCGTCCAAAGAAATTTTTTAAAATAATCATGGAATATAGCTAAAAATAACTGACTATTTGCAAATATAACCCTTAATACCTCTTAATAAAAATCCTATCATTACTTATTCATATAATATGTAGGAATCATCAGGCATATTTTTCAGGATTGTTTTTCCTTACTATTGTTTCATAGTTAATAAGGCGGTTATCGGTCAAATATGGCGTATTCATATAGTCCATGGAATAACCGAGTTCACAAAATTGGGTGTTTCGCATAAAATTTCACCTCTGATAAAATTCATTCACATATGGTATAAGAATAAATTTTTCATTATATCCTGTCTGTTATGGCAGGTCTTTCTCAAAGTTCGGCTTTTAAATCAAGAGCAGACGTTATGCATAAAGATAATTATAAGGAGTGTTTAATATTAAAAAATTCAGATTTTGTTTGGAAACATAAATTATAGCATCTAGAAGCAGTTAAAAAGTTAGGCAAAATTATAAATTCAATAAATTAATTTCACAGAATTCCTTTTATTTTTTAATTTATTTGTATAGACTCGATAAAATTAACTAACAAAATATATTTTTTATAAAAAAATAATACAATATCAGGGTATTTTTATATATTATGATTTGTACCATGACCTCTACACTATTCAAATTAAAAACATGCTAAAACATATAGATAAAAAATACTTAACAATCATAAAAAATATTAAAAATAGCATCTATAAAATATAATAAGGCAAAATATAGAAGGATATAAAAATATTTTGTAAATAATTTTATCATTATCAGTTTTTGAAGCCACTACTCAAAAACAAACAGCAACTAACGGTAATATGATAATAATATAACAGTAACACAGTAATTATGCATAGCGAAACGATATCTCAAGAGCTTTTAATTTTTGCTTTAAATCAGGAAGGCTCTTTTCAATTATATTCTCATTTTTCAGTTATATTCTCATTTCTTAGTTAGATTATCCGTTATTGCCAGGCAGCTATAAACAGTTTTTTATTCAGCAGCGGCGGGACCTGTTAGCGAAATCTGATTTTCAGAAGATTTTTTCCTTACAGGAGTTTAATAATTAACTGTCAGAGAGATTTTTGTTAAAGGAAATTTTTGATGACGCAGATTTTTATTCATCGAGTATCAGAGATCTGCCATTAAAGGAGAATTAATAGTGAATTAATAGTGCGAATTTGAATTATAAACAGTGAGAATTTGAACTATAGCACATGTTTGCCCTGAACAAATTTTTATTACATAGTTATTACATGGCAAATCTGGGAATTAATCTTTTAAATTTCAAGTAACTTAATATTAATTATTATATTAAACTAAGTTTTTTGTCAGTGTTCTACCTGAGAAATACCACAAAAGATATTTTTATACAAGTTTTATGTAACAGAATCAGAATTCCAGTTTCAAATTAAAAATTTCTTCAAAAAGTCCATATTTTTTGCGGGCCCGGTAAAGGTACTGGCGGATCGGAGTATTATCTCTTGCCCTGGCAAAAAGAGCTTCTATTTCTCCTTTTGAAAAAACAGCCTCCAGCTTTTTAATAGGTATGGCTTTAAGGTCTTCCCAGCTGTCAACCACAGGGTTGCTTATAGGAATCGGGATCGGAAGCAGTGAGATCTGAGCCTCATCCACCCAGTTCCAGTCGGAATCATAAATATTTGCATAAAAGGCACCACAGGAAGCACATTTTGTTACGACCAATATATTTTCTTCGGCAGTGTGATAGCTGAGGCTCATGAGAATGGAGTCACAGCCTGTGCAGTTGCCAATCTCGTTTTTTTCCATGCTGTATGCAGGTATCCGGTTTTCTTCGATGTAAAGTGCTTTTTCATTGAGGTCGTACTTATATTCCATGTCGTCCGCTCCTGAAGAGGCCGAGCCCCTGAACGCAAATTTTTTCATTCCAGGATGGTGTTAATTCCTCTTTGATTTCTGTCTAAGGTCGTAACCCTATTAATATTAATCGGGTATAGATACTCTTCGTTTTTGAGGAGTATTAATAAAAAACAGGACTTTTTTGCATACTTTTTACAAATCATAAAACCAATTCATCACCAACACAAATTTCTATATGAGTGACACCGGGTGAAAAAATCACTATGAGCAAAATAGTAACAAAAATAAGTTACACAATACCTGCATAATTTTTCCACGTTTTTGACCTAAATTTTAGTTATAGTTTTTAGTTTTGATGAAGCGTTCTTAAGCAATATATCCAACAATCTACTTTTTCTGGATTCAAAATTTATACAAACTATATGTTTTCCTAAAAATTACTTTTGCACGACGTAAGCCAGCTTACTTGAGTATAGATCAGATTTTTGTTTTTTGATTGTCCCCCATCCAATAAGAAAAACTTTTGAGAATTTATTCAACGATAGATTTTTAAACATCTTTTTTATATGTAATGGTTTCACTTGAAGAAAAAGATTTATTACACTATTACGAAAAAGCGAAATCAAAAATCAATAGCATACTAAGGTTTTGCTGCTTCTAGCAGAACGCAGAATCGGTTTGAAAAATGTCCTAGACAAACAGAAAAGCGGATTTTGCGTTATATTAATAATATAAATTTAATCGATTTTGGAGTATTGAACACAAGCTTAATATATATGATTGTAAGAAAATAATAATGTTATTAAGTAAATATATTGTGTAAGTATTCAAATTTCTGGCAGGAAATTCGAAGACTTTTTCAGCTCTGAAAATAAGAATAATACTTTATAAAACAGGGCAGCTAAAAATGGAAAATATGAAAGGATAGATCTCCAGGTAAGCCAATTCCGAGAGAATCCCAGGTGCAAAGACGGTGTGAATGGATGATAAAAAGTGATATATTGAAGAAAGAACATATCATACACAGGGTTGAAACTTGAAGCACCTAATATTGCCTGAAGAGCAGGAGCTTTAATATCCATTTACATCAGGACGAATAAATTTACAAACCTATATATAGAGCTATAACTGAGATAGTTTACTACATCAGTAAAGGTGGTAATTATGGTATCCATCCGAGCTAAAATTAAATCCAGATTAGAGAAATTCCTTGAAGTTGATTCCAATGGATATCGAAGGGCTATACTGTGTATCTTCATCAAGGTAAAGAAAGCAACTATTGACGAGCTTCATGAAATGCTTTCAAGTAAATACAATGTATCAAGAAATACAGTAGCATCCATGGTAGGGTACATACATTCAAAACTTGGAATACTGAGAGCACATAAGGAGTCCTATAAAACCCCCATGGTTTATCTCCTGAGAGAGGAATACATAGACCTGATTATGAAAATAGTTGCATCGCCTGAAAAGACAATAAATGACTCCACAGCCTGAAAAAATCAATATTCCGGCATTTCTCATTTTCACCTGGTTTCTGATAGACAATGTCAATTGTAAAAAACGCACCCAGAACAGCAACTACCATTGTTGTACGGTCAGACGCCAATACCCGTGTAAGCCATTCAAGGGACCCTTATTACAACCTTATGCGGCGTATTTTTCAGGAAGACGCCACTGCTGTCCGGGGCCGGAAATTTCTTACAATGGTTGAAGAACGGCAGGCGGCAGGTAATGCTATCCGGACCGATGAATGGAAGGCTGTTCTCGAAGAACTGCAGATAGGTCGTGCCTCCTTTTATGCAATGAGAAACAAGCTCCTCGGCGCAGGGCTAATTTCCATCAAAAATAAAGAGTATCGACTTTCAGGCCAGTTTTCAAAAGACCTTATTGATATGGCACGCTGGTGGTGGACCGCTGTCCTTGAGCAGCCAGAAGAAAGTCTTTGATCTGTACCAAAAGAATTACTTATTTTAACCTGAGATTATTTTTTTAACCTTAGATAATCTTTTTTAATCTTAGATAATCTTTTCAACCTGAGATTATATTTTGCTCATTCTGGAAGGCGCAGGAGAGTTATTTTTCAATAGATTTAACTTTCTACAAAATTTATTGTCAGATGCTTTTTTGCCGCACATTTAACATATCTGCAGGCATCCAGCCGAAAGCTATATATATAAAATACTCCTTTAGAAGATACGCTTCAGGGCGCAAGAATCACGCCCCACAGCGAAAAATCATCGAAGCCCGGTAGTGTAGTGGTCAATCATGCGGGACTCTGGATCCTGCAACCTCGGTTCGAATCCGTGCCGGGCTATACACACTTTTATTTACACTGTTAAATCCCAAACTTTAAGCAATTTATCTTTTTTAAACTTCGCTTGGTTTCTTAAAATCTTTTGATATTCTTATGACTTTTTTGCGTTCATATAGTTTTTTTGCTGCATTTACTCTCTTCTGGCTTTCTTTCACTTTCTTATGATTTTTTTATTTTCTTATGGCTTTCTTCTGTTTTCTTATGTCTTTTTTGTTTTCTTTTGCTTTTAATTATCTATTCATTACTTTGTTGTATTTTTCTTTTTGTGCCTTGCAGAAAAACATTAATGTTGCCTGCAAGTCTCTGTAAAAAACGAAAATAATTTGTGAGAATACAAAAATATTTTGGAATTATGCATAAATAATTTACATAGTTTAACTAAATATTTTTCTTTTGATATTTCGCAAAAGTTAGGTTTAAACTTATCAAGAAATCAAAAAATAGCCTTTAAAATGGTTTTTAAAGGATAAAAAGCTTTTTAATCATTTTTTCACCTTCACCATATGAGTAAACTGGCGCATATACTACCAAAATAATATTAGCTTAATGAGATAACTATTTATAATAAGTATATGTAATATAATACTGAAGTAAAAACATAATACAATTATAAAGTAAAACCACAAAACAGCTTATAGCGGGGGAAAAACATGAGAATAAGAGTAGTCAGTACAAGGGAAGAAATCTTTACACTTAATCCGAATGAGCGTCTTGTTCACCTGGCTTTCAGACCATCAAACAAAGATATCTTCGGACTTGTTGAAACCTGCCCCAGGATTGAGGTAGTACAGCTACCTAAATCCTACAAACGCACGGTCTCAAAGTCCATAGCCATGTTCCTTCAGATGCAGAGGGTTCAGCTTCTTGAGGGAGATGTCTGGGGTCACAGGAAAGACATAAACGAATACTATGCAATTCCTTCCTCGGTTATTGAAAAGATAAAAGATATGAAAACAGAAGGAAAAGCTGCTGAAGAAATAGAGAGAAAAGTTTCAAGGGAAAGCAAACTGAACCCTGAGATGGTTGCTTATATTATGAATAAGGAAATACCTGCCTGATCTGCACAGAAAAGGTATGATCCCTGAGATCTGCTGGAGATTGGAATGTATAGATAATCGATTCCGCACTACAAACTACAAATATACTCTCCAGCAGGATCTCTTCTTCAGCAGTCCTCTCCTGAAAATCCAAGAAATTTCAACATTTAATTTAGATCAATTTACAAGAATACTCTGTTTTAATACGGAAAACTAAATTTCAGATTTAAATCCTTTCTATGTTTCAGATTTGGATTCTTACTTTTTCAGATTTTTGCTTCATCCCGGCCCTGAGAACCCTTATTAACCTTATATAATGGTATTATACAGCCGGTTTTATAAGTTCTCTTACGCTGGTGGACTTCAATGCACGTAGGTATGACACGAGAACTTTTAATTGTTTATAGCCCTCTCAACCAGTTCCATCTGCCCGATACTGTCTTCTCCCCACTTCTGTTTTGTTTCTTCACTCCAGTGGAGCCTATCTTCTCCAATCATCGATTTTGGAATTGTGAAAACCTTTGCTCTCGTATTTCTTGGGGTGTTGCATCTTAGCCATTTATACTGGTTAATATCTGTATCATATACCAGACAATAATCAAGTCTGTATGCGCCCGGAATATCTGAGGATTTATAATAAATCTGTTTCAGGCCCTCTTTTGGCCCTTTTCCCTGTTTTCTATTTTTGCCAGCTATTTTCATTTCTTCTTTTCTTATATCTTCCAGAAACTTTAAACTCCTCTCGACTTCACTTTTAAATATAATCAGATGCCATTTCAAAGACAGTGGATAGCGTTTTCTCATAAGCTCATTTAATTCGTCAATCAAAGCAGAATCATCTATAGTGTTTTCAATTTCTTCCATTAATTCTTTCATTCTTCTTAGATTAGCCTTCTGTCTTGCTTCACTGGTTGCCATATCAATCGCCAACATTTAAATTATAGTTTAACTGTATATGCAACATTAGGTTCTTAAATTTTTTCATAGTTATGGCCAAAATAAATCCGAATTTTCAGGGACGAGAAATTGAAATAAGAAAAAAAGGAAGGAAAAGACAGCTGTAGAAAAGAAAGGAGGAAAATAAGTTAAATTAAGTTTATATTCCTTAAAAGTTTGAAATCAAATATACTGATCCTTTTCCTGTATTATTCTTCACCTGTACTATCCTTTTCCTGTACTATCCTGCACCCTGTAAAACTTTTCCTTAAATAATTGTTGAAACCGGATTATGTTTTCAGGTCCAATTTAGGACGCTGGTTTTCACTTCCTGCCTCCATACTGTAAAAAGCTATGTAATTATTGTTTTCAGTGCGAGCTTTTATTAAAAAACCGGTGTTTACATATTTTCCGCCTATGTACTCATTTATGAGATCGGTTACATCAAGCTTGTAATATTTGTTGTCAGGAAGAGTGCTGCTCTTAAGAGTTACCGTGGCATACGGAGTACTGCCCTGAAGGACTCCGTTTTTATCGTACCAGTCTCCTCCGGGATTTTTCCAGGCAATTCCTCTGTCTCTCTTATTCCAGCTCACATAATCAGGGTTCCAGGCAGAGGCAGGCCTGTAAACCTCTATTACGGTATCTTCAGGTCTTGTTTTTCCTGCGGGATAATACCAGTAGAGGGAAAGAGTTGCATTATCAATTTCTGCTGAGGTTTCGTACTTGCTAAGGTCAAACCACATTGCATCCCTGTACCTGCCCGTACTCATCCCGCCGATATCAATAAAAGAAGTATTCTGAAAAACAGCTTCTGGGGAAGCTTCACGAAGGCGGTTATCATAGACCTTTCCTGCTGCCTGATCTCCTGCTGATCCGGATTTGGAAGCATATTTCGTGTTTCCGTAAGCCCCGATGTTAATCCTGCCCCCGTTGTCCTGAGGTTCGGCAGAATAGTCCGAGAGGCTGTATCCTGCATCTATACAGGGAGAATTTATACCGTCATTCACCCAGCTTTTCCCATTCCACCTTCCCGTATTTGATTTAAGATGGTAGTCATGGTTATTCCTGTCAGCATACCGGGGGTCTGCTTTTATATCGGAAGATGAAACTTGGACATTTTTGCAGTTTCCAGCTTCATTTCCGTAGAAGCAATTGTTCTGCAGGACAAAAGAATGTGTACCTGTTAATTCGTTAGACACCCCACATCCACTTCCTCCTGAAGAAGATCTGGAGTTTGTAATTATATTGTTTCTCAATGTAAGTACGTAACCTGAGCCTGAAGGCGCTGAAGAATACACATTTTTCTGTACGATTCCAGCTCCGTAGACTCCGTCAATCACGTTGTTCTCAATGAGAGCGTTGAATCCGTCGGAAATTATTCCACCTATTATGATGCTGCTGGACTTTGTCCCGGTATCATATATCTGGTTATGGTGAATGTGGAGATCTGCCGATGAGTCAGGGTAAGATCCTGCTCCGAAAATCCACATCCCCACACGGGCAGTTTTGTATATCACGTTATTATAGATTTCAATATCGTCCATAACGGGAGAATTATACTTCTGGATTTCAATTCCCGCTCCTCCAGAACCGTCTGATGTGATTATGTTGTCATGCAGACGTGCTCTATTGGAATTGTAAAGCCTGAGCCCACTGTTTGTCCTGCAGGTTATCGTATTATTATAAGCCTCGATATCCGAACAGCTGCTGGCATAGAGCCCGTCGTGTCCGAGCCGGTATATAGTGCTGTCATGGAGCTTTATGCCCGAACAGCTGTCTGTTTTCAGGCCGTCGCCGTGATTGCTGGTCAAATTCATATTATATACATTTATGTTCTGGCAGTTTTTCAGGTGGATAAGGTTGTGGTAACCCTTTCCACTCTCTACATTGGTGTTTCCTTCCCTGTTTCCGTCTATCGTAAAACCCCGGATAGTAATATCATGGCTGCCTGAACTTCTCTCCTTCATCATCGGTTTTTTGACATCCCAGTTAGCATTACTTACAAGCTTTATCTTCGCGCCGGAGTCCCCTTCAAGAATTGTATTGTTGCCTATCAGAAGAGTCTCATTTATTACGTATGTGAAAGGACCTTTGAGATGGACAGTTGTATATGCTGAGTTCTCAGAAACGTATTTGAGTGCCTGATTTATCTGTATATGGTCATCTTTTCCGTCACAATTATAATCGCCGCTGCCGTCTCCTGCCACATAGACAACAGGTGCAGAACCAGCGCTTGAAGCGCCTGAGAAACCTGACAGGACGAAGCAAATTACTAAAAAAATTATTACTGATTTACGGTTAAGCAGAATTATCACCTGAAATTAATATTAAGTAAATTTAAGATCTTAATAATCAAAAAATATAGATAGTAGTCAGAAAATCTCCATCCTGCAGACAGTGTCCACTGCCTGAATAATTGTTCTCCAGAAGAAACCTTAAAACGGATACAGACCCGAAAATACAATACTGGTTTTTGGTCTGGACAAATAATGCAGGATTTTTTAAAGGATTTAATTTTCCTGTCTGGACCGGATATCCCGGTTGCAAACAGTATCAATAACTTATATAGGTCCCCCTAAATTAATTATCCAAGTTATACTGTACTTTATACATTATATTATAAAAATATTTGCGGCACTTATTGATTTAAATTATAAAGATGTCTGAAAAAATCGGACTGATCTGGACCAATCATGTTACTGCTGGCTTTGCAACTACTAAAAATATTAAAGCCGGATTGATACGGATGAAAATCATTCAAATAACCAGTGATTCAGACTAAAGATCTTGAGATATAAACAGGAGTAGAATGATTTTATTGTTTACATCAGGCCAGAAGTATATAGATATTAAATATGATAGCTACCCTACACTATTTTTCTGCAGCTTAATTTTAAAAAAGTTACCTTTGACTTTCTATTGAGTTACAATATTTAAATGAAGAACCACAGATTTTTTAAGCCAACTAGTGTAATTATATATATAAATAAGATTATATAATATTGAATACAATTATTATAACCAGTCAACGTTTTGCTACTCATTTTGCTAAATTTTAGCAAAGTGATGGTCCATGGAGGATCACAAAATCGCTCTATAGAAGTAAACTGAGCGGATGAAAGCCAGGAATAATAAAGTTTAACTATATGTTTTAAACATTTAGCTATGTGTTTTTTAAGTAGTTTCGTATTTTAAGATAAATATAAATAGGTTAAATTTGATACGAAGGTAAACTTTGCGGATATATGGTCTTTGTCCAAATATCGAGGCTGATACATATTGAGCTGAGAACAGAGTATACGGTTAAAAAATATATAAAGTTAAAAAATAGAACTGTTAAAATCAGGCAGTACAGCTAAATTTACAGCTTAATTAAGTGTTATCAGGTGGGGAGCATACTTAATTAAGTGTTTTAAATAGTGTTGACACAAAGTTCTGTCTGGTTCTCTAATTGGGGGGAAATTGTTGAATAAGCAACTGAAAGTTTTGTTTATAGGAACCTATGTTCCAAAAGAATGTGGGATTGCTACATTTACATTTGATCTTTTAAATTCAGTCGCCGGAGTGCATGAAGATATACGTTGTGAGGTCATTGCGCTTAATGACCCGTCTGAAACCTATGATTATCCGGAAGAAGTCGTTTTTCAAATAGAAAGAAACAAACTCGAAGACTATCACCGGGCTGCGGATTTTATAAACCAGTCCGATGCAGATATCGTGTGTCTTCAACATGAATTCGGGCTTTTTTGGGGAAATGCAGGAGATCACATATTCACTCTTCTATCAGGGATAAACAAACCTGTGATTACTACACTGCATACCGTGATCCGTGAACCGCTGCCTGAATACCGCGCATCCACGGAAAAATTGATCCAGTACTCGGAAAAACTGGTTGTAATGAGCCAGACCGCAGTCGATATGCTGAAAGAGGTTTATAAAGTTCCGGACGAAAAAATAGAGGTTATTTTTCACGGCTTACCTGACTATCCATTTAATGACTGTGCCAAATATAAACGGATTCTAAACGTGAAAGGCTCCCCGCTTATCCTCACCTTTGGACTCCTGAGCCAGAACAAGGGCATAGAAAGTATGCTTGATGCTCTTCCCGAGGTCGTAAACAAATATCCTGGCCTCATTTACCTTATCCTCGGTGCTACCCATCCTGTGGTTAAAAAGCATAGCGGAGAAGCTTATAGAGAGTACCTGAAGAAACGTGTCTCCGAACTCGGGCTTGAGAAGAATGTGGTATTCCACGACAAATTCGTTGAGAAAGAAGAGCTCTGCAACTATATCCTGGCCAGCGATATTTACGCTTCTCCTTACCTTTCCAGAGAACAGATAGTAAGCGGAGCCCTTACCTATGCCATAGGCATGGGAAAGGCAATCGTATCCACCCCTTACTGGTATGCTCGGGAAATGCTTGCCGACGACCGGGGAATACTCGTGGATTTTGGAGATAAGGATGGTTTTAAAAATTCCCTTTTATACCTGATTGAAAACCCGGACGAGTGTAACAAAATGCGCAAAAAGGCATACGATTTTGGCAGAAAAATGACCTGGAAAAACATAGGTAAAGAGTATAACACCGTTTTTGCCAAGGCTTTGAAGAATTACAACACCTATCCCAGAATACAGAACAGATTTAACTTCCTTCCAGACCATCCTCCAGAGGTTAAGCTTGATTACCTTAAACTGCTGACAGACGATGTGGGCATTATACAGCACAGCAATCTGGGTGTACCTGCCAGGCATCACGGGTACAGTACGGATGATGTGGGCAGAGGGCTTGTTGCACTGACCCAGCTCATAGATAGTCAGGAAAAAGCCGAAGAGCTCTGGAAATTAATTACCACATACATGAGCTTCCTTGAGCACGCCCAGACAGAAACAGGGCACTTTCATAACTTTATGAATTATAAAAGGGAATTTCTGGATAAGGAGGGAAGTGAAGATACTCTGGGGCGTGCGGTTTACGGGCTTGGACACGTGGTAAGCTGCCCGTATATTTCAAAAAATATACGCACACTTGCACACACACTCATCAGCAAGTCAAAGCCGCATATGGAGAAACTGAACTATCCCCGGGCAAAAGCCTACATCATGTGCGGGCTTTATGAGATGCTCAGAGCAGGAGTGGATGCAGACGAATTTGAATCTACTTTCGTTTCCCGCAGGGACGCTGTCAAATCCATAAATGCCCTTGTGGACAGGGACACCTTTGAATCCATATTTACCATCCATGCAGACTCCCTGGTTGAGCTTTACGAGAGCAATCATAAAGAGGGCTGGAACTGGTTTGAACCCACGATCACATACAGCAATGCGAAACTCAGTGAGTCCCTTATACTGGCATACAACTACACCAAAAATCGGACTTACAGAAAAGTCGGACTTGCTACCCTGGACTTCCTCACCGAGATACAGTGGAAAGGCGACTTTTTCGATATTGTTGGGAATCAGGGCTGGTATTCCTGCAATGGTGAAAAACCGATTTTTGACCAGCAGCCAATAGAAGCCGGCTACCTTACTCAGGCTTACATTTCAGCTTATGAGACTATCCGGGAAAGAAAATACCTGGAGCTTGCACGGTACTCCTTTGAGTTTTTCCTGGGCAGGAACCGCCTGAGAACGCCCATGTATGACTCTTCTACAGGTTCGGTTTGCGATGGGCTCAACTGCGACGGGATGAACTGCAACCAGGGTGCGGAATCCGTAATCTGTTATCTCGTGGCTTTAAACTCATTAAACAGGCATTCAGACAAAGCTTACGGCACACTATTCCAGCAGGCAGCAAGTGAAGAAGTTATGCCTAAAAGAAAGAGCCTGCTTTCAGTTAATCAGGCGGAGTGAATAATATGGCAATCTGGAAAGACCACGGAGAGCTGTTTGTAAGATATAAAAGAAATCCTATACTGACAGTTGAGGACTGGCCTTATCAGGCTAATTCTGTTTTTAACCCTGCAGCCGTAATAGTAGACGGTAAGACACTATTGCTGGTTCGGGTCGAAGACCACAGGGGATTTTCTCACTTTACTATTGCCAGGAGCGACAATGGGATAGACGGATGGGTGATTGATCCCGAGCCGACCTTTGCTCCTGACCCTGTAAACTACCCTGAAGAAATATACGGCATTGAAGACCCGCGTATAACCTACATAGATGAAATAGGAAAATGGGCTGTGGCATATACGGCCTTTTCGGATTCCGGTCCATTAACAGCTCTCGCCTTTACTGAAGATTTCAAGACTTTTGAAAGGATAGGACCTACCCTGCCTCCTGAGAATAAAGACGCTGCTATCTTTCCTGTAAAATTTAAAGATAGATGGGCAATGCTGCACAGGCCTGTGTCCAATATTGCAGGGGCAAAAGCAAATATCTGGATCTCGTTTTCCCCTGATATGAAATACTGGGGAGAACACGAGGTTCTTCTTTACGCCCGGGACGGAGGGTGGTGGGACGCACGCAAAATAGGTTTATCACCTCAGCCAATCCGCGTATCTGACGGATGGCTAATTATGTATCACGGTGTACGCCAGACAACATCCAAAGCAAGTTATCGGCTTGGAATGGCTCTCCTTGATCCTGATGACCCCAGGAAAGTGCTCCACAGGTCAGAGGGCTGGATTTTCGGTCCACGTGAACTATATGAACGCAGCGGAGATGTCAATGATGTTGTTTTCCCCTGCGGATGGGTTCTTTTTGATGATGAGATCCGCATTTATTACGGGAGTGCAGACACATCCGTATCCCTTGCAACCGCAAAAGTCAGTGATGTTCTGAAGTACATCCATGAATGTCCTGAGGAGCAGTGTCCGGATGAATACTGTAGATTTTTTGAGGGCCACAAACAGGTTACTCCCAGATAAAATTGTGGGAATAAGAAATATAACCAAACATAAAGAAGGGGATAGTTATCAGAATTGCCATGTTATCTCCGATTGCCTGGAGTACACCGCCTAAAAAGTACGGTCCTTGGGAGGCAATGGTGTCCCTATTGACCGAAGGACTGGTAAAACGGGGTATTGACGTTACGCTTTTTGCAACAGCCGACTCTCACACTTCAGGCAAGCTTCATGCAGTGTGCCCAAGACCATACGAAGAAGATAAAAACATCCATGTGAAAGTGTACGAGTGCCTGCACATTTCTGAGGTTTTTGAGAGGGCAGATGAATTTGATATAATCCATAATCATTTTGATTACCTGCCTCTTACCTACAGCAGGCTTGTAGACACGCCTGTTGTAACAACCGTACACGGCATTTCTTCGAGAAGAATTCTTCCGGTCTATAAAAAATACAACAACAGCACCTTTTATGTCTCCATAAGTGACGCCTACAGGTGCGATGAGCTGGAATATATAGCAACAGTCCATCACGGAATAGATACCGGGAGTTTTCCTTTTAATGAGAGTCCCGAAGATTACCTTCTTTATATATCCCGTATTCACAGGGATAAAGGCACGAAAGAAGCGATAGAAGTTGCAAAAAGGACAGGAATGAGACTGAAGATAGCCGGCTTTATTGCTGACCCTGAGTATTTCGAAAATGAAGTCGCACCCCATATAGACAGCGAGCAGATCATTTACGAGGGGCACGTATCTCATCAACATAAAAAGGACCTCCTCTCACATGCCCGGGCTCTCCTGCATATGATCAATTATGAAGAGGCTTTCGGGCTCGGTGTGGTTGAAGCCCTTACCTGCGGAACGCCTGTAATTGCAATAAACAAAGGTGCAATGCCTGAACTGATTATTGATGGAGAAACAGGGTTTCTCGTAAACGGAGTTGAGGAAGCTGTAGACGCTGTACAGAAGCTCGGTTCCATATCCCGAAAAAAGTGCAGGGAAAGCGTGGAAATACGGTTCTCTGTTGAGAGGATGGTTGAAGACTACATTAAAGTATATGAAACGATTCTGGAAAAATACAGACGCGAGGAGAAAAGGCCCTGGGGTTTTTATGAGATCCTTACCGAAAAACCGGGGTATAAAGTAAAGCGCATAACCGTCCTTCCTCAGGAAGAAATCTCTCTCCAGCGCCATGCCCACAGGCAGGAACACTGGTATATTGTCAGCGGAGAAGGTCTTGTAACTAAAAATACTGACCAGATAAGAGTTTTCTCAGGAGATTCTGTCGATCTTGGAGTAAAAGAAATACACCGCGTAAAAAACACAGGCGGTCAAAACCTTGTATTCATCGAGATTGCACAGGGGGATTACCTGGGAGAAGATGACATAGAAAGGTTTGAGGACAAATACGGAAGAGCGTGATTTTATCCTGCGCAGGGAGACAGCTGGAAAGGTACCTGCCTTGGATCCGGGAGCAGATACAGTTATTCCAGATCAATACCTGTTCTTTTTTGGCGGTAAAAATATCCTTCGAGTTCAGTGTTTAGTCTTTAGTTCAGTGTTTAGTCTTTAGTTCAGTGTTTAGTCTTTATTCCTTCATGTTTTGGATATTCAGGTTTTCAGGAAGGACATTCAGAACCTTCATATGCCCGTCTGACCTGAGCTGCAATATCCTCTCCCAGCCTTTCAGATACGTTTCCTACAAAAAGGACAAAATAATCAGGGGGGATACATCCCAGGCTTTCTTCTCCTGAGAGGATAAGCCTGATAAGGTATTCAAGGTCATACCTTGAGAGCAATTTGATCCTTCTCAAAAAATCGTCTGCATCCTTTGAGAAGTGGTTTGCCACAGGTGGAAGGATAGAACGGTAATTAACACCTGACCCTGAACAGAGGTACCCTTCACACTCAGGTGCAAGCGTCTTCAATACTCCAATATCCGTTTCTGAAAGTATTCTTGCCATGTAATCGCTCACAATATATGTAAGTGGTTAAGTCCGATTTAGAGTTATTTCTGAACAAAAGATGATTCATGCTTCTGCTATTTAATTCATGGGGCTGCAGAACTTAATATTTTCAGGAGTTTCTTAATTCTCATAACAGGATATACATGTATCCCTTCAGGATATGCATGTACCCTCTCTTGCAGGCTTCACAGAAAGAAAGAGAAAATGTTAAAGAAGAAAGCTCCCGAAACACAACTCCGGGAGAGTCGGGTCTCAGGTAGGACTCGGGCAGGATTACAGCTCAAGTCTCATAAGGTCTTCTGCAAGGATAATCTCGCCATCTCCATAACCTTTCAGGCGGTGCACTGCTTCTCTTTCATGTCCTCTCATCTCGGGATAGAAATGCGTCAGGCAGATGCTTCCGATCTCCATGTTGTATTCCTCAAGCATTTCGGCCAGCGTGACTGGAGTAGTATGATTTGTTACTTTTGTGCCCGCGGGAAAGGAGCACTCGTGAATAAGTAGGTCGGTTTCAACTGCGAGGTCCATTACATCCCTGCAGGGCTCGGTGTCGCCAGAGTAAACAAATTCTCCGTCTTCTGCTGTCACGCGGTATGCCAGAGTCGGGACACTGTGGGCAGCGGCTGCACAGGTTATTTCACAGTCAAACCCTTCAGGTGTGAATTCTTTTCCTGGAGAGAGTTCTATAACATCCACGTTTACCCCATCCAGAATATATTCATAAGCTCCAAGCACTGTTGAAAACCAGTCTTCAGTCCCGTCAGGGCCATAAATCCTCATATCAGTCTTTCCTCTGAGCCAGTTCGCTTTCACGAGAGGGATCAGGTCAGCTACGTGGTCAAGGTGAAGGTGTGAAAGAAGTACGGTATCAACGTTCGTATGTAAGATTCCGGCATCGGGAAAACGGCTCAAAACACCGCTCCCGCAGTCAATAAGCAGAGGTTTTTCCTCAAGCCTGACCATTACTCCTGACTGTACCCGACCCTTTTGAGGGATCGCAACTCCAGTGCCAAGAAATGTAATCTCCATAAGGTAGAGAATAAACTTTAAATAATTTAACTTTATTTAAAGCATGTCTGCGTAACAAAGTTTTTGCGGCTCAAAATTGACTGATTTTTCCCCAGGAGCGAGGGTTGCCCAGCCAGGCCAAAGGCGTCGGACTTAAGATCCGATATCGAAGGATTTCGTGGGTTCGAATCCCACCCCTCGCATTTGTTTTTTGTTGTTATATCTATCTCAGGATCTATTTTTAGGACACAGGTAGCTCAAAAAAGTGTACACTCATGTAGAAATGGCGTACACTAGTTAATTTTTAAAAGTTAACTCCCCAAGAATAACCAAAAAAATAAGGTTATAGAAATTTTAGCAACTAGAAGTATAATATTAGTTTTATTTTTTGTCTTCTTTATTCCATTCCATTAAAGCCTTCTCTATAGATATCAATGTAAAAATAGTAGTATTGAATATCTCGTCTGGGTGTTGTGGCATCCAGCTGATTTCATCGAGGACGTCTTTTGGGAGCCTGACAATATCGTTCATATCTTCTCCCATTGTCATGAAATATTCAGTATATCGTGAACCATATCTACTTTTATTAGACGCGGTGATAGAGATATACTGAGTAAACGATCCATCATTCATTATATCTCTTGAATATCTGTATTGAATTTCTTTGGCACAATCAGAGTAATCGTTGTTGAGTCTTCTGATGGTATCTGGGATTGATTCACCATTCTTCTGCAAAGCTTTCAGGTCTGAAAATACACTTTTAGAAAGTCTGATAGTTTTGTATTGCTTCATATTACTATTTATTCAATTAAACATATTAATCTTCTACTACATATGTAGTTAATATTCTCTGTGCCAAAATTCTCTTTCTTCAAAATTTATTTAAATGTTATAAAATTTTTTGTACTCTGGTTTGTAAGATTAATTAAGGTTTTCTACAAAGCCATAGAAAAAGTCAACCTTATGCTAACTGGATGGGAAAAATACAGCGAATGCGGTTTGCATCTCGCTCTTTATTATAATCCTTTCAGTACTTCAACGGCCGCTTTCATGTCCAACTCATTATAAAGAAACGCCATCCGCAATAATTCATCAGGAACCATCTTATCATATCAACCCTGGGCACTTTATTCCTTCTCTCATATTCCATCATGTAATTATGTACTTAAAGTAAAAAGCCAGACCTGTAAACATCGTGGTTAAATTGATGTTTTTAAAATTAGACGGATTCCATTTATATACCAGTAAATGAATGTCATTTTATCAGCAAAGGCTTAAAATCCTGTTTCAAAGAGTTTGGGGATTAAAGGCGCCTGTTTAACTCATCCCATGGTCTGAAGTTTAAAGTAAGATTAATATTATAAAATTCAGGAATATAATTCATGATAAGGTCAAAACACGAATATGAATACTATTTAGAAGCAGATAAAATTGCGCTGGGCAAAAAAAGGAAAAAGCCGCGGCTGTTTTTAGATGAAGTATGGGTGTTTCAGAGATTATTGAGGAAAATAGAGTATTATAAAAACTGTAAAAAATCTATTTTTTATCGTCCCTATTATTATTATCTGTATTTAATGTTTCATCTGCTAAGAACTTTCCTTGGGTTTTATATAGAGCCAAATGTTTTTGGGCCGGGCTTATCCATAAGCCACCCGGGCACGATTATTGTCAACGGAAACGCAAGAATAGGCGAAAACTGCAGGATACATGTATGTACGGTTATAGGAATCAAAGCCGGGTCAGAAGATGAGAATTTGACGCCGAAAATTGGGAATAACATTTACATAGGACCGGGAGCCAAAATATTTGGGGATATAAAAATTGCCGACGGAATAGCTATAGGAGCCAATTCAGTTGTAAACAAGTCTTTCACGGAACCAAATATAGGGATCGCAGGGGTTCCAGCCAGAAAAATAAATGATAAGGGCTCTGAAAGCCTGCTTCCAAATAAAGAACTTGAAGCATTAAAAGAAAATTATCCAGAACTCTTCAAAAAATCTAAGGAGTAATCTGATATTTCTCGGGGCTTTATCAGGAATTTTGTTTTCTGTAGAAATGGACTCCAGGTATTAGTATCTCTGGACTAACTTACTAAAAATGTAAAATATAGAATATAAAGTATAAAATATAGAACATAGAATATAAAATATAAAATATAGAATGTAAAATATAAAATATGATACATAAATAATTAAAAAAGGTAAGGAATTAACAAATAGATGATAAGGCTCAATGTCCCTACCATCTCAGTGGAATTATCTCCTTCTGCACAGTACACCAAGAAGTCCGATAATGCAATAAATCAGCTCAAATCCGGGCATACTTATTTTTTCTTTCTCAGGAGTAACTTTATTTTCCGTCTGCTCAGGCTTTACTTCAATTCCTGGCCCTTTACTTTCATTGTTCTGTTCAGGAATTTCAATATCAGGTTCAGGCATTATATCAATCACGTTTTCTTTTGCTGCCGCCCTGCCCGTTATTGCAAAAGGAGAGAATCCCGGAGTTTCTGCCGTAAAATACAGGTATGTGCCATCTTCCCCTGATAAACTGGTTAAAAGCGGATTCCATTTTTCATCATTATACCTGTTAAGGGTTATAGAAGACTGTTCAATCTTTTCCTCCCGTATCCATGTCTTATTAACCCTGAAACATATTACCGGATTTTCAATACTATCTGAGGTTCCGTATCCACTGTTCCCGACCCAGAGATTAAAATATTTATATACATTTTCTGGAGGCGGGGATGAGACCAGAACGGATTTATTTTTCAGCATCTCTACAGTGGCTGTTGTCTTACCGGTTGTCTTTTTTGAATCAAAACCTATATACAAAACGCAGGTCGCATTCTTTGAAAAGTCAAACTTTACTCCTTTTCCATTCGTAATGAAGACCTGAGAAAGTTCCTTTACCTCAATGTTTCTGGGAGTTTCGGGAGAACCACCTGTACCGCCGCCACCGCCGCTGCTCTTTCCACTGTTATCTTTATCGTTTTTCTCATCATCTCCTTCATCTCCATTGTTTCCGTTATCGTCATCACTGCTGTTATTTGACATGTCAATTTCTGATTTTGAGGCATATCTCGTATTTCCGTACGGACCAATGTTTATCCTGTCTCCGTTGGGTTCCGGTTCATTAGAATAATCGGATAAAGAATAACCCGCATCGATGCAGGGAGAACTTATATTATCAATTACCCAGCTGCTGCCATTCCAGCGGCCTGCTTTTGACTTCAGGTGATAGTCATGTTTATCCCTGTCTGCGTATTGAGGATCTGCAACTATATCCCAGGGTGATGCTTCAACACCTGCATAGTCGCCGCCTAAATTGTTATATAGAGAGTTATTTTGCAGGACAAAAAAATGTGTTTCCGGGAGCTGGTTGCGTATCCCATATCCCGCAATTCCGGATGCTGATGAGCGGATATTGCTTATTATGTTGTTTCTTACTGTGAGGACATATCCCGAACCATCAGGAGAATGATAATAAGTTTTATCCTGGGCAATACCGTTTCCGTATGCCCCGTCAATAACGTTGTTTTCAATAAGCCCATTGAACCCTTCGGACACGATTCCGCCTATCAACTTATTGTTTGAATCAGTTCCAGTATCGTAAATCTGGTTATGATGAATGTGGACATATGCCGAAGAGTTAGAATAGCTTCCCGATCCGAAAACCAGAATTCCTGGCAGTGCGGTATTGTATATTGTGTTAGCATATATCTCAATGTTATCCATTGCAAAGTCAGATCCGTCCTTCTGGATCTCAATACCCGCACCACCGGAACTTTCGGAGGTAATAGTGTTATTATAGAACCTTGCATGGTTTGTATTATATAACCTCAGACCGCTGTTCGTTCTGCAGATAATTATATTGTCATAAGCTTCCACGCCTGAACAGAGAATAGCATACAGGACATCGTGGCCCAGCATGTATGCGTTATTATTACAGAATTTTACATTGGAGCATCTGTCAGCCTTTAAACCGTCCCCATGGTTATTTGTCAGATACATATCACACACGCTTATGTTTTGACAATCGCTCAGGTGAATAAAATTATAGTAGCCGTCTCCGCTGACTACATTTCTGTTTCCTTCCCTGTTCCCGTCAAGAGTAAAACCGCGAATCGTAATGTCGTGGCTGCCAGATTTATTTTCTTTAATCATCGGCTGCGATCTGGCCCAGTTAGCACTGCTGGTAAGCTTTATTGTTGCATTTGAATCTCCTTCAAGGATCGTATTGCTGTCTATCAGAAGAGCACTGTCAACAACATATGTAAACGGCCCTTTGAGATAGACAGTTGTATATTCAGGATTTTCAGCTACAAATTTAAGGGCCTGATTAATCTGCACATGATCATCAATTCCATCACAGTTAAAGTCTCCACTTTCATTTCCATCAACGTACACTACTGGCGCTGCCATGCACAGAGCAACAGGAACGTGTATAAGTACCAGGAAGACTGTAAGTAAAAAAATAATTAACATTCGATTCAACTCTAATCACCCTTAAATTATCTGCAGCTCGAAATTACATCATATATTTTTCAGTTAAACTATATTAATTCTGAATAAATCAGGAGTTAAACTGAACTCCAGAACATAATTAAAATTTTAAAATTTTATATGATACTTCGTGGACCCATTTTCCATAACGTGAATATGGGCATATCCTGCCTTTTTGAATTCAGGAAGACTCCTGTACAGGGGATAAGCAACCATTCAGGTTCAGCTTTCTTCCCCTCAAAACCTTTATTGTTCAATGTAGTCAAAATCAACATCAATAAGCCTTATTTTTCAGGTTGAAGTGATACAGGATTTCTTCTCATGAATTACTGTTAAAAATTTATATTTCCTCATCGGAAGGTTTTTCGCTTTTTTACTCAATATAACTACATCGAACTTAGTATAAATATTTATTTAGTTAAAGCGCTGTGCCCAAAACGACTGAATAGATGTGGGTATAAAAATTTTCAGCAGATCGCAGGATAAAAAGTGTTAAGATTAATTTCCCAGTTTACATCTTTCACGTGTATTATTTATAAAAAGTAATAATAGATAGGGATAAGATAAACAGAAATGTTTATTGTTCTTTTTCTCTCATCAAACATTCAAATGTTTTAAATTATGAACTCTATGATAAAAACAGAATATGAAAACTATAAAAACAGAATATGAAAACTATAAAAACAGAATATGAAAACCCATATAAAAGTAAGAAAAAAATAGCGAATTAATAGCAGGGCAAGTTAACCCCGCCATCAGGCTGCAATTTATTAAATACCACCTTCTTTTTACGGTTTATTCAATATTGTCTCCTTTTACACAGGAGCACTCCAGACAACCCGATAATACAATAAATCATCTCAAATCCGGGCATACCTGAGTTTTCTTGCTGAGGAACCTCTTTGTTTTCTGCTTTTTCAGACTCTTTTTCAAATTTTGATTCCGTGTTTCCGCTTTGTATGGAATCTTCAGTCTCAGGCTGTATTTCAATTACAATCTTTTTTGCTGTAATTGCAAAGGGCGAAAACCCCGGAGTTTCTGCTGTGTAATAGAGGTATCTGTCATCATTCCTGAGCAGGTTGGTGGGAAGCTCATTCCATTTCTTCTCACTGTACCTGTTAAGGACGATTGAAGACTCATCAATATTTTTTTCCTCAACCCAGGATTTTTTTACTCTGAAGCATACAACCGCATTTTCTATGTTCTCTTCGGTCGCATACCCTCCATTCCCAACCCAGATATTCAGATAATTGTAGACTTCTCCAGCTGGTTTTTCCGGAGTGAGAGTTGATTGATTTTTCAGCATTTCAACAATAGTTGTGGTCTTACCTGCAGTTTTTCTGGCATTAAAACATAAAGAAACAACATCAGTAACGTTCTTCGGGAAATCAAACGTTATACGATTACCATTTGCGATGAAGACCTGGGAGAGCTCTTTTACCTTAATGTTTTTAGCAGGTTCCGGAGAACCGCCTGTGCTGCCGCCTCCTCCACCTCTTCCGCTCTTCTCATCTACAGTTATCTTGATGGTTTTTGAATCTGTACCGTTTTCATTGATAGCTGTCAGTTTAGCAGTGTAAATCCCTGGAGAGAAATATTTATAAACAAAACATGATTCGTTTGAATCCTCAACCCCGTCGTCATTAATGTCCCAGCTTATCGATGTTGCTTCTTTCGAAAGGTCTTTGAAGGTTATTGAAAGGGGAGCATAGCCTCGTGTTGCACTGGCAGTGAAATCTGCTATTGGAAGGCCATTATCTTCAACGTCTTCCCCTTGAAGCACAGTTATAACAGCATTTTTTGAATCCGTGCCGTTGGCATTGCTTACTTTAAGGCTGACAGTATAGCTTCCTGCTGCCAGATATGTATGGACTGGATTTTGATTATCTGATATCTCTCCGTCCCCAAAGTTCCAGTTCCATGAGGACGGGTTCCCGGTACTGGCATCTGTAAACTGGACAGTCAGTGGAGCATTTCCATGTGTCACATTGGATGTAAAGTTAGACGACGGAGGCCTGGGCATCACTATTATGTAATTTACTTTTTGGATACTGTCAGATCCTCTTTCATTTGTCACATTTAACCGGACAGGGTATGTCCCTGCAGCAGAATAAGTATGAACTGGATTCTTAATCGTTGATCTATCTCCGTCTCCGAAATCCCATAACCAGGAAACAGGAAGCCCTAATGATGTGTCTTTGAATGCTACATTCAACGGCTGGTATCCAGTCGTGACATCACTGGTAAAATTAGCAACCGGAACTGACGGTAGAATTACCGTAATAGTCTGAAACATTGAATGAGTGGAAACATCATTTGATACCGTCAGATTAGCCCTATAAGTTCCCGGTCCTGTATATGTGTGAGTGACATTTGCAGTACTGCTGACAGGTGAACCGTCCCCAAAATCAAGCTGTTCTATGGTCTGGTTGACGCTGTAATCCGTAAAAGTCACACTTTCCCCTGCCAGGATGCTCTCTGCAGAAACCGTGAATCTTGCAGTTACACTGGAAAATCTGGCAGGCCTTACCCAGGATGGGTCACCCAGGTCTCCCATGCAGTAAAATGCTCCTCCATTCCGGCTGGTATAGTTTAAAATTTCATCCAGTCTCGCTGTTGAAGTTTGATATCTGTCAGTAACGTTTGGAGTAATTGTGTGCCCGTATAACACCAGTACATGGCCTGTCCTTATCGCATAATCAATTCCAGCTTTTATAGACTCCAGGCTAACATCCCTGCTTTCATCGATTTCAACCCCATATAGAAGCCGAGAATCATCCCATTTGTAATAAGCCAGTGGCGTCTCAGTTATATTGCCGTTTATAATATTTGGGACTCCAGTTCTGAGCGTCCGGAAATAAGGGGCTAGTATAGAATCACTGGTTGGGTTTCTGTCTGAATAGGGGTATGCAAGAGTATAAACCGGATAACCATAACGGGTAATCTCCACAATGTTCGGGTATATTTCCTGGTCCAGCCATTCTGTAGAAGTATGATTTACTAGAAATAGCCTTGAATTTGTGTGGTTATACCCATGTGCAGCTATTTCCCAGCCAGCAAAATGAAGTGCATCCAGTTCATTTACTAAAGTCTGAGTGGGGATCTCCCTGTTATTTATTTTATTTACATTGATAGTGCAGGTAGCATTATATTTCTGGAATATTGACAGATGTTTGTAACACGTATCAATATGTCCTGTATCGTCCCAGGATAGAGCGATTCCTCCCGGCCGATTGGAGTCTCTTATGTTGTGGATATCTTTCACATATAGATCCAGGATTTCAGAGGGATTCAGTGCTCTGTCGTATTCATAAAACGCGTATACTGTCCCGTCCAACCCATGCTCGGCATCAGGGGACGATCCTATTGTCCAGCTGTTTGTATTGTTGCCTGAACCCAGAACACCTGCCCTGTAGTCCACCCCTTTTCCGCTGGCAATTCCGTTAATGTATAACTGAGCATGAGAGCCATCATATGTTACAATAGCTTCATAATCTTCTTCGAGCTCGACCTGACAGTCGCTGTAACCGACAACGGAATAACCGTCTGCACAAATTTCATACTCAATTCTTGAATTTGTGTGATCAAGACTGATCCTGCATATGTCATTGCCTCTGGAAACTAGATATGTACAGTTAGTTGGACTGCTGGAATTACAACGGAAAAATACTCCAAATGTTATATCAGGATCTGTGAATTCGAGCTCTTTACTCTCAGGAATCACTATTCTGTTCTGTCCGTTAAAATGTCTTGCCTTCTGTCCTGTTGACAGGGTAAAGGTTGTACTTCCATAATTAATACTGTGGTCTCCGTACCCGGAACTGTCAACTATAGCATTTCCGCTGCCTTCACACCAGTTGTAATATACAGGCTGGTTTGTATCCGCATACGCAGTACCGGCGAGACAAATCATAAACACGAGAAATAGTCCATATTTTAAATATGGTTTAAACTTATTAAATTTCATTGGATCAAACCTCTTAATGCGAAAACATGAACCGTTTTTTCTTTACATAGTGATTAAAAACCTCCTTCTTCAGGTTATAATGCAAAAAATCCTCATCTGAGAGACAAGCCAGACCCATCAGTGTATTGTTTTCTAAACAGTGTGTTGTTTTCTAAATCGCGACAGGTATTTTATAAAGTTTAATTAAGATATTTAAATTTTTGAAATTTCTGACTTTATTGAACTTTTTTAATCTGTAGTAGCCCAAAAATATTCTTTTTACCAGAATATTTAATTTCAAAACAAACTCACAGTCTGGTTTGACCGAGGAAATACGTTGCAAACAGGATTAATTTTCACACACTGTTAACTACGACATAGTAATATTTATAATTAAGTTGATTGAGCCCAAAATATACTAAAAGAAAGAATTCAGGAAGAATTACAATATTAAAAATAAAATAAAATAAAATAAAATAAAAAAGAAAAGAAAAGAGAGGACGAAGAAAAAGAAAAGAAATAGTAAAGGAAAAGAAGAACAGGAATAAAAGAGAAAAGAAGGAACAAAGAAAAAGAAGAATAAATATAAAGAAGAATAAATATAAAGAAGAATAAATATAAAGAAGAATAAATATAAAGAAGAATAAATATAAAGAAGAATAAATATAAAGAAGAATAAATATAAAGAAAAATAAATTAAAAAGAGTTGAATCAGCATTAACTTAAAGAAACTTGTTTCCTTAAAAAATAAAGCTTTTTAAAAATCCCCGATAATTTGCAGCACGATTTTTCTTAACTTCTCAATTCTGTCGAAATTTATGTATACTATCTGCTGCCATGTCCCGAGTGTCAGCTTTTTTTCAACAAAAGGGACTGTAAGGCTCGGACCGAGCAGGAATGATCTTAAGTGAGAGCCGCCATTAAAATCTCCCCATGTTTTATGGTGATGATAATCTTCATTCAGGGGAATGAGTTTATCAAGGATTTCTGAAATGTCTTTAGAGAGATTCGACTCAAATTCCATTGTACTTATTGCTCCTGTTGACCCGACGCAGAACACCGTAACTGTTCCATTTTTTATCTCTGATTTTTCAATTTCTTCCGATACCGTTCCGGTTATATCAACAATTCCGCAGTCTTCTTTAGCAGTGACTGAAATTTCTCTTGTTTCTACAGGCATAAAAGGATATTAGCAGGGCAGATTAAATATTCTTTCAAATCCCCGTGGAAAGAGTAAATTCATTTTTATGGTTTAAACTCTGAACTTCCTTTTATATTGAATTTATCTGCAGGTTTCCTGCTGCAGTTTTTATTGAAAAAAACATGCCTCTGCCTGATTTTTTGCCTGAGTTATTGATATACTTTGATATTCGGGAGATTACAGAATAAATATTTTATGGCAATTTTTGTACTATTATAAAACGTTTATCAATTTATTTTACAAAAATCTATTTCTGGTAGACATGATAATTAGTAAAATAGATATATCAATAAAACCATAACTTATTAATTAAATTATTCCAGTTCAAAAAATCATACTTAATCATACAGAATTATCGGTCAAAAATTGAAGTGATCATGGTACTTCCTTGCAGAAAGGGACACTATTGCAGTATAATTTGAGATCAATAATTCTAAAAATTTTTGCAAATTTATTATTGTAATTGAAAAAATGTAAAAAATGCATCGCTGGATACAGATTTAAATTTATTTAAAAATTATGTAGAACCATGAATAAATCTTCGTTTAAAAATTAAAGTGTAATTATATTCATATTGAATTTAATTTCATATCGGAAAACCAAAACAAAAAGGGATCCAGGGAGGAAAATATATGATCAGAAAAACAGATGAAGTCGTGTGCCCAAATCCAAAATGTTCATATTATCTTAAAGCTGAGGGAAAAGCCATAATCAAACGTGGAAAATATAAAACAGGGCATCAGAGATATTACTGCAAACATTGTGAGAAATTCTTTATGGATACTATAGGCACGGCTATATATCGCAAACATCTGTCTAAAGAAGAAATAAGAATGATATACCGGCTTTTCCTAGAAAAAAATGGAATCAGAAGCATTGAAAGGATAACAGGACACCACAGAGATACAATAAGCAACCTTCTAAAAGATACTGTCAAAAATGAAAAGACGGAAGACTATCTAATCAACCAGATAGGTCTGACAGCTGAAGAATGTGAGAAATTATGGATATTTCTGGAAAAAAAGAGAAATTCTTCCCGAAACTCCTTAAAACAGAAGGATAATAACTCATAAATAAATTGGACAAGTAAAAGCTGCAGGCTGTATCTATTAATGAGATATACAGATAATCTATAAAGATAATCTATAAAGATAGTCTATAAAGATAGTCTATAAAGATAATCTATAAAGATAATTTAGAAAAATAACTTAGGGAATAATTTAGAAAAATAACTTAGGGAATAATTTAGAAAAATAACTTAGGGAATAATTTAGAAAAATAACTTAGGGAGCAATTTAGAAAAATAATTTAGGGAGTAATTTAAGGAATAATTGTAACTGCTCAGAGTATAGTTAACGGCGCTCCTATGAGCGCCGCACGAATACCCTCTAAAACAGGTAAACCGTTCTTTTTTCCTGTAGAAATGTACGCCCTAATTCTGCAGAAAGCTTGCGCTCCCATTGCTTTTCTGAAAGTTCCCGATATTTTCTGCTGTAGTTTCATCATCCTGATATCTCTTTCTGCCTGATTATTATCAAATGGAACTTTCAAATCTGTCAGGAATCTCAGAATCTTTTCTTTGTGTTCTATAAACCTATCCAGCAGATTCCTTGATTTTGTTTTTGGATTTTTACCGCGTTTTCCCTGTTTTTCAGGATTTAGAGAATGCGGATTTTCTTCAAGCGCTCTAATGATAATTGCATCAAACCTTTCTTCCAATGCTTTAATTTGCTCAAAATCAGGTTCTCTTAATTGCTCTTTACACTCATCAGTGTATTTCTTCATCTCAGTGAGCAGTTCATTCATCTCTTTAGCCCATGTCTGTTTATAGTTCTCTTCAATTCCTGTAAGTTCTCTCTGTAAATGAGCGTTACACAGAGCATGATCACAATCATAAACGTTGTAAGGTTTCCATCCATCATGAACTGCTACTCCCTTAAACTTCGGAAGAATTCCCATAGCATCTATTGCTTCTGCTCCTCTTTTTGTATGAGCAAAATAACATGTGTATTTTTCATTAGAAGCTACATGAAGCCAGTGTCTTTTTCCTTCAATCTTCATACCAGTTTCATCAAAATTGATTACAGGCGAGGCTAATAACTTCTCTCTAATAACGTTTTCAAATTCCTCTAAATTCTGGAAACATTCTCTTTCTGCTCTAATTATCGTAGCAGGACAGATTTTTATTCCCATAATGTCTTCAAATAACTCAGAAATTCTATCATAAGGAACAAACTGGTAATTTTTACAGTAAATAGCTGAAGCTAAAATATTAGGGCCATACTGAACCGGATATTTCACTGATTCGGGAAAAACGGCTTTATTCAACTTTCCACAACAAGGACAGGTTTTAATCTGACTTTTATGTTCTGTAACAATTAGATTTACGGGAGGAATGTCAAAGACCTGTCTTCTCTCATAAGCTTCAACTTCAACATTCTCAAGGGTAGATCCGCATTCTTTGCAGCAGGTCAAAGAATGTTCTATTACCTACTCAGGATGATCAACCATATCAAGAGTCGTGCCTGGATGACCTTCCTGACCTCCAGGTTTCTTCCCGCTTGGTTTACGCAGACTCTTGGGATTAGGTTTCTCTTTGACAAAATAATCAGTAGAAGGAGGTCGACTGCTGTTACGACTGTTTTGATTTAAACGAGATTCTAAGGCTACAAGTCTTTCAGTGAGTTCTTTAACTTGAGATTCTAAACTCTCAATGTAAGCTACAATAATTTCAGGATTTGAAGCACAGTAAGAAAGAATCTCATCACGTTTCATAAAGCTAAAAAGGAATCATTTTATATCCAATTTTTCCTCGGAACGAGGAAAAATGTGTAGCCTCGTTAAGGCTACCTGAATAGTTACGAATAATTTTTCATAAAATGTGTATTAATAATATATTTTTTTTATATATTGACCTTTCTGAAGATATTTTTATATTCATTTTCGTATGGATTTGTTTCAGCTCTTTTTCTACAACACTCAAGAAAAATTTCTCAATGTAATAAGTATTTTATACAAGGACAGCTATCAATTATGCAACTTCTGCACTCTGTAAAAATGGCAGATGCCGGATAGTTGGTTATGGGGAGTCGCTGTACACAAAGCAAACTGGTTGCAGATCTATTTCGTAGCTAACAGCATCTCTTTCTGTGATATGACATGAAGGTTTCGGGAATCTGAGTGCACTGGTTACAGGGAGTATTATTCCTGACTGAAATCCTGACTAAACGCCTGGCTGAAGCAAAAAATGTGAAATTCTGGAGTTCAGCCATCTGTATTCAGTCCTTAAAATATGTAAAAAAAGATCAACTGATTATATATTAAATTTTCTTAATGTAATTAAACTGATAAAGGGTCAAAATTTAAAGAGGAGTAGAACTATGAGTAAAAACTCATTTTTGAAAATAATATCCCTGTTTTTAGGGATAATGCTATGCGCGGCAACGATACCGGCTTCATTTGCTCAAATCGAAAATATGGAAAAATCAGCCGCCGGACCTGCCAGCACCACGGGTTCGAATAAAATTGTAATACACGATATAAACCCAGGTTATTTTGACCTGTATCTCCAGCAGGGAGAAAGTAGCAGTTTCACTGTTAGTTTTAAAAACAACGGCAAGAAATCACTTGACATAGAACCGAAAATTGCATCTGTGCCTTACAGCATTGATTTTAACGAAAGCTGGATAAGCATATCCCCGGCAAACGTAACAGTAGAGGCTGGTGCAGAACAGGAGTTTACTGTTGAAGTAAATATTCCGGAGGATGCGGGTACAGGGTATTATGAAACCTACATAGCCTTCACAGACGATGTATATTCCGAAGAGGATTATTATCCACAGTATGTCAATGCAATGTACCTTTCAATTTCGGTTTCTGCCATAACACATGAGATAAATCCCGCTTACTATGACCTGTACCTGCGTCAGGGAGATAATGAAGTCTTCAATGTAAGTTTTAAAAATAATGGTAACAAAGCCCTTGAAATAGAACCAAAAGTTGTGGATGTACCTTACAGCGTTGATTTTAATGAAAGCTGGATAAGCGTATTCCCGGCAAACGTAACAGTAGAAGCTGGTGCAGAACAGGAGTTTACCGTTGAAGTAAATATTCCGGAAGATGAAGAAGGCGGGTACTATGAAGCCTGCATAGCTTTTACCGATGATGTATATTCCGAAGAAGATCCCTACCCGCAATATATCAACTCAATGTATCTTTCCATTTCGGTTCCGGTTTATCCGAAGCTTGAGCTTCAGACAAATTACATTGACGATACTGTTGAGGCCGGAAAAGAATACGAGTATACGGTGAAAATCAAAAATGTTGCAGGTAAAAACATAACCATCGATCCGGAAGTAACCGGCTACAGCTATTCATTTGATGAATTTGGTCTTGACGACGACGAAATAGAAATCACGGCACCCTCAACATTAGAACCTGGAGAAATTGCTGACATGATCATCCGGGTTCCTGTACCGGAAAATGCAACAGGAACTTATGACCGGTATATTGAAATGAAAGTCAATGGAGGCGAGAATGGAGGATATGAGCCACAGCTGGAGCTTTACCTGACAGTTATGCATCAGCCCTCAGTTCCTTATGTTAAAACCTTCAGTACCAAGAATGAAGATCCGATAACAATTGAAGTTTCCACTTATTCATACGGTCCTGATTCATGGCTGCGTAACCCCCCAAGAGATGAAGTCCCATCTTTTGAACTGAGTATGAAATATAATTCAACCCCTGTTGACATGACACTTGTAAAAACAACTATGAATGGCGATGTAAGTATTGGAGGGGATTATTTCCCATCATGGTCAAATAATGAACACGATATCTACCAAAGTTCCGGCAGTTATTACACTGAAACATATGTAGTATCCGGAGCGATCGGAGACTGGGAACTCGAAATCCTTCCGAAAAACGCACAAAATTTTCATTATTCGATAAGTATTGGAGATTCGAAATAAACTCAGAATAAATAATGTAAGTAAACGTTAAAATTGAGATTACAAAAAGCCGGAGGGATCTGATTTTCCTTTCTTCCGGAATCCCGCCCCCAATTTTTTTATGGCTTTGGTAATTAAACATAGTTATCTATTATGAGAGCCTATAGTTCTGTATGGACTGCCCAAGATGTAATAGTTCCACTCACAAAAAGAACGGTATAGTTGATGGACGTCAACGGTACAAATGCCATGATTGTGGATATAACTATTCCGTAGAGCTGAAATCAACTGCTAGCCCCACTTCTGTTAAGAGACAAGCTTTGCAACTCTATCTTGAAGGATTAGGATTTCGCTCAATAGGGCGATTTTTAGGTGTAAGTCATGTTTCTGTTCAAAAATGGATAAAGAAATTTGGTCGGGAGCTAGAGGACCTGAAAAGCGAAAATGAGATATCTATTGTTGAAATGGATGAGATGCACACTTACATCGGTAACAAAAAAAATATTGCTGGATATGGATTGCTGTTGATAGAGTTGGGAAAAAATTCATCAACTGCTCTTTTGGCAGCAGAGGAACAGAAACTGGACAACTGATCTGGGAAAAATTAAAGACGAAAAAGATTGAAGAAGTAATGACTGATCACTGGAAACCATATGCAGAGTTTATTCCAGAAACTATTCATACTCAATCAAAAGCAGAAACGTATACAGTTGAAGGATATAACAGCATATTCAGGCACTTTCTAGCAAGGTTGAGACGAAAGACAAAGTGTTATACGAAGAGTCTTGAAATGCTAAAGTACTCTGTTCTTCTATTGATGAAACACAGAAATAAAGAATTAGCTATATTTGATTAACAATGCCTTTTTTATTTCCTTTTTTTCATTATTTAAAAGTTGAACAATATTACAGATCTCCTGCCAGCAATTCTATAATATACGGGTCATAAGCTTCCGTTGGACGGCCCGAGACCAGCGCAATATAATAATCTGCAACAATCGAAGCCTGCTGTTCCCGGTTATAATTACGAAAGTGAGGATTTGCACCAAGAATATATCCGTAGCCTTCTGTTGCTCTGGCATAAGAGGCCTCAATCATGTATCTTGAGCCTATGTGTTCCATCTGTGATACATGAGCCAGTTCATGGATAAGCCATTTCATATGCGAATTCCCGGGAGCAGGTTTAATTCTTTTATTGAAGTTGATGGTGCGAAAAGAGGTTATCCCCATGCCCGAGCATTTATGCCTCTTTGCCCCAAGCCAGGCAATCAGCGAGTTTTCGTCAATGCGTACTTTTCGGTAATTTATACTGTCTCCAAAAACCTTTCTGGCTTCCTGCTCCTCTATCCGGGTTAGCCTTCGGGTATTGGGTTTCATGGTCTGCCACAGAAGGTCCATAAGTTCAGGAAAACTGAAGATGTCCAGGATTTTTGCCAATATTCTTCCTGCCCACACGGTAGTAAATAGCATAATCTCGCGCATCCCTTTATGAAAATTCTTTCCTTCATTCTCGTCCAGGGTTATTGAACCTTTCAAATCCTCTCACCCATATATTAGTTTATAAATAACGCTTCAGCTCTTCAAGTTTCCTCAAGTTTGAGACTAAAGAGGATTATTGAGATTGAAGGTTACTGAAAACTTCTTTTAACCTGTAATTTATTGAGATTAAAAGCGACTGAATGCTTCTTTTATCCCCATAGGAGTAAGGATGGTATAAACTTCAGGATATAAACTTCAGGATAGTAAAAAGGTGGAAAAAGAAGAGAGCAGGGAAAAGAGAAATAAAGAAAAAATGCAGGAAAAAAGCAGCAAAAGCGGAGAATAGCAAAAGCGGAGAATAGCAAAAGCGGAGAATAGCAAAAGCGGAGAATAGCAAAAGTAGAGAACAGCAAAAACGGAGAACAGAAAAGGTAGAGTAAGAAAACGCCCGAAAGCCATTGTTCCGACTGTAGCCCCCGATACAGTTGTTCCATAGATACGCTCCCCCAAGCATATTCTCCCGAAACAAGAACGGTGGCTTTCGGGCTATTCTTCTACTTACTCATTCATACCCATTAATCACTCGTTCATCCATTCACTCCTGGTTGCAAATATAGAATTGACTCTTAATTATTTTAAATTAATTATACCAAAAATTACCCGAAAGCGAATTGTTTTTTCACGTAAAATATTTCAAAACCAGCAATCTGTTATCTTACTTCAAAAAATATGCCTTCAAACCTGAACAAACATATCGGGTAATAACGTTATTTAAGAAAGTGATTTTCAGCCAGAAATTTTCGGTTATAGCAGGAATGAAAGGGCAAGGGTTTGCTTTCGAATAGTTTTCCCCGAAAAATTCCTCAAAAAACATATGAGGCATGCAGTTGTATAATAAAAGCACGGCAAATTAAAAAAAGTCGAGACCTGAGAACCTGTAAAAGGTACGTAAGGCGACTGCAAAATAATTGTAAATATATCGAATAAAAGGGAATATAATTGCGGGGTTAATTATGATATTTGAGCGCATCAAGTCTGAGGGACTGGCTCATCTTTCTTATTTTGTCGGTTCTGGAAATGAAGCCATTGTTATCGATCCCAGGAGAGACTGCCAGATATACTTCGATATTGCCAGAAGAGAGGGCATGAAAATAAAATATATTTTTGAAACGCACAGAAATGAAGACTATGTAATTGGCTCTCTGGAACTGAAGGAGTTGACGGATGCAGAGATCTACCACGGTAAGGGAGTAGATTTTAAATACGGAATTTTTGTCAGCGACGGGCAGGAGTTTAATTTCGGGTCTATGAAGCTGACCGCTCTGCATACTCCCGGGCATACCGATGAAAGCATGTCCTATGCGCTCACATACCCGGAATCAGGAAAAGCGCCTCTAATGGTTTTCACAGGAGATGCCCTTTTCGTAGGTGATGTGGGAAGAACCGACCTTTACGGTCCTGAAGAAATTCCAAGGATGGCAGCAAACCTGTATGAGAGCATTTTTAATAAGATTCTCCCCCTGGGAGACGGAGTAATACTCTGCCCTGCACATGGTGCGGGTTCTCTCTGTGGAGGAGCCATCTCCAAAAGAGAATACAGTACCCTGGGCCTCGAACGTATTCAGAACCCTGCTCTTCAGAGGACTGATAAAGAAGAGTTCATAAAGTTTAAGCTTGAAGAAAAGCTTGAATTTCCTCCTTATTTTAAAAAAATGGAGCAGTATAACCTTCAGGGCCCTCCTTTGCTGAAAGGGCTTCCGGTTCCGGAGCTGCTTTTTCCGAAAGAGTTCGTAAAAGAGATGGAAAAGGGGGCAATGGTTGTGGACACGCGTATGCCGCATTCTTTCGGAGGAGCGCATATAAAAGGTTCATACGGAATCTGGCTTAAAGGACTGCCTTACTATGCAGGCTGGGTGCTCCCTTACGATAAGCCCATACTTCTCGTACTTGAAGAGAAAGATCAGCTTGAGACCGCTGTCAGCTATCTGGTCAGAATAGGGTATGACAGTATAGCAGGTTTCCTGAATGGAGGAATTTCATCCTGGTATATGAAAGCCCTGCCTGTAGAAAGCCTGAACCTGATATCTGTCCAGAGCCTGAAAGATAAAATCGAGAAGAATGAGGAAATGGTAATTCTGGACGTAAGGCGGGACGAGGAATGGGAAAAAGGACATATTGAAGGAGCAAGGCACGTATACGTAGGTCATCTGGAAGAGAATCTGGATAAAGTCCCCCGGAATAGTCCGATAATTGTTTACTGCGATTCGTCCAGGCGTTCAAATATAGCGGCTTCGATTCTGAAAAAGAAGGGATATGACATGGTGTACAATGTGCTCGGCAGCATGACTGCATGGAAGAACGCCGGATATAAAGTTGTGAAATGAAAGGATTTTTAATCCGGGTTATATTTTTTAACGCCCCTTTTTTTACCTGGAGCCCTGCAAGATCTGGAGTTTAGAAATCTTTATATCTTCTTTCTATTTTTTATTAGCCATGATTTTGCACGTTCCGAACATTCTTCTTCCAGAGACTAACTGGAAAGAATGGGCAGTAATTGCCTGTGACCAGCACACTCAGGACCTGGACTACTGGAAAAGAGTTGAAGAATTTGTTGGAGATACCCCTTCTGCTCTGAATCTTATTTATCCTGAGATATACCTTCCTTTAGACGAAAAAAGAGTGGATGAAATTCATAAAGCAATGCACAGCTATAGAGATGTCCTTATTGACCACGGTCCCTGCTTTATTCTTGTAAAGCGCAATTTTTCCGGCAGGGAAAGGACAGGTCTGGTTGTCGCAGTTGACCTGGAAGGATACGAATATACCGGAACTGACTCTTTTATCCGGCCAACTGAAAAAACAATAAAAGAAAGGCTTCCTGCAAGAGTCAAGATAAGAGAAAATGCAGAACTCGAGCTTACTCACGTCCTTATTCTGTATGATGACCCGGACTTTTCCGTTCTCCCGGGAAACACAGAAGGTCCTGTTTATGAAGGGGATAAGGTCTATGATTTTGACCTGATGGAAGACGGCGGGCATATTAAGGGCTTTAAAATCAGCGACAGAAATGTGCTTGAAGAAATTTCGAAAAAGATTGAGTCCTTTGGTATCCTGCTTGCCGGCGACGGAAACCACAGCCTTGCAGCTGCAAAGAGTTTCTGGGAAACAATTAAAAAGACAGTCCCTGACAACCATCCAGCAAGGTACGCACTTGTTGAGCTTGTGAATATCCATGACCCGGGCCTTACCTTTGAGCCGATTCACAGGCTTGTCAGGGGAATAAATCCCGAAAAACTGCTCGAAAGGTTTGATGCAAAGATCGTAGAGTCATCTTTATTCAATTCAGGTACCGAATGTGAGAATAAACCGGAAGCCGGCCATTCAATCGAGTTTATTACAAAAAACAGACGTGGTTTCCTTATCTTTGATAAGCCCAAACATGACCTTGAGGTTGAAACCCTTGATGAAATCATTGACGATTACGCTGTCGAATACGAACATGACCCTGAAGTCGTTGAGAAGCTCGGAAAAGAGCCTGAAAGCATTGGTTTCTTCCTTCCCCCATTAAAAAGAAATGAGTTTTTTGCTCTTATAAAGAAGAAAGGAATCCTTCCACGGAAGTCATTTTCCCTTGGAAAGGAAAACGAGAAAAGGTATTATATTGAGGCCAGAAGAATTATGCAATAATTCTTCCATACCTTTTTCACTAATCCCGGCAGCCCCCAGTTATTTTTCTGATTATCCTGTTGATGTTCTTATTACCCGCAATTCATTCTATACAGCCATCCTTCCTGTCGTCACCGCCAGAAAAGAAGCAAAGGAGCTGAAAAAAAGAATACTGCATAAAGGTTCTGGCATAGTAAACAAGACTTCTCAGAAAAGAAAATTCAGTTTATGTTTTTGCCTGATCCTGAAATGTAAAGTAAATAACAGACTCCGGCACCCGGGAGAAGGCATTTAATTTTCAAATTCTACTGAATTTAGCTTGAGAAGATTAAAACAAAATCTTTTGGGCGCCGTTCTGTTTTATTTTTATCAATACGGGCGAGAAAGATAGATGAAGATTAAATTTATAATAGAATCTTCGAAAATATTATTTTTTTGATAATATAATAAAGCGTATTTTTTCTAACAGAGAAAAAACAGGTCAATTAAATAAAACTAAATGCTAAATTTTTTATTATTCCAGATTTTACATATCATTACCGGAAATTTCAAAAACTACAATACAATAATTAATAATAGTTTATTTGTCCGGGCATCTTCCAGGCAAATGGAATTAAAGGGGTGTAGAAAGATGGCCAGTTATAAACATCCGTGTAAATACTGTGGGAAATTGATCGCTCGTGATTCCAATTTCTGCCCGTTCTGTACCCAGGAAAATCCTCTTGGGCCCATGAGATGCCCGATATGCCGATACCCTCTTGAGGACGGTGCAAAGGCCTGCGGTCACTGCGGCATTTTACTGTGGAAAATATGTGAAAGCTGCGGAAAAGAGACTTTTCTGGGGGACAAATGCAGCTATTGCGGTACTCCGATTATTGTTGTCTGCCCCAACCCCAAATGCAGGGCCGAACAGCCTCCTACAAACAGGAATTGTGTCAAATGCGGTAAACCGCTAAGGTGATAAAAATGGGATCTCGAAAGTCACAGCTCCAGCCTTTTACAAGGAATTATGAAGACAACAGTTCAGAATCAGGTTTCCAGTTTACTTTTTACTGTGATATCTGTCAGGATGGCTACAAAACAAGGTTCATAGAATCCAGGACCTATAAAAAGACGGGCATTTTCGGAATGGTAGGAAAAGCTCTTTCTGCTGGCTCTGACCTTGTAGGCCAGTATGGTGTTGGAAATGCAATTGAAAGAGGTGTGGACATCTTCAATGACCGCAAGCAGGGGATGTCCCCAGAATGGCGTAAAGAGTGGGAAGACGCTTTTGAAATAGCCCAGAATGAAGCAAAAGAACATTTCCTCAGGTGCCCACGGTGCAAACATTATGTCTGCGAAGCCGACTGGAACGAGCAGGACAATCTCTGTGTGGAATGCGCACCAAGGGAAAATGTTGAGCTGACTGCAATAAGGGCGGAACGTATGGTAGATGAAATGAGGGAAAAAGCTGAAAATACAAGCGTGTTCAAAGGGAATATAGAGAGAAGACAGACTTTATGCCCTGAATGCGGTAAACCCTCAGGTGAAGGAAAATTCTGCAATAACTGCGGAGCATCTCTTTCTCTCACAAAATGCCCTAATTGCGGAAATAAAGTGTCCATCGGCACCAGGTTCTGCGGTGAATGCGGAACAAAGTTGAATTAAAAGAATGGAAGAAGGGGCAGGGCTATGTGCAGCCCTATCTCCTTTTTAAAACATCTCATATATTTTGAACTTCATAGATTTATCAGGCATTTTTTAATTTCCCTTTTTGTTATTCCTCTGAGCAGGATGGCAGGGGCAAATACCAAACCTTCTGAGATTGTTTCTTGATTTTTAGAGCTATTTATAATACAGCCTTCTTGATTTTTAGAGCTATTTTTAATACTGCTTTTAAACTGTCATTGATACTGCACTTTACAAACTGTTAATGTAATAAAAGATATGAAGAAACAATCTATTAAAAAGTCACAATAACAAAAACAACTGAATTAAAATGTCAATCTGCTGAATTCAGGATAAAGGACCTCGTTTTCCGTAAAACCGAGTTACTTTGACAGTCAAATTATAAATACCTTTAATCTAATAATCAATTTATCAGTTAAATGAAGGTTGGGAGAGTAAAATATGGCGGATCTAATCGGATTAGCAGTTGTATTTTTAATTTTAGCATTAATTGCATATATATTGGGTGCGCGGGGAATTGCCGGTTTTTCTATGACTATCGCAAAATGGCTTGTTATAATATTTGTTGTACTTGCGATAATCTCGCTGATTTTATGACGGTATCCCGCATTACAGTTGTGCTGTAAAGGTGTTAATGGCATAAAGCAATTTTATGTCCATGGATCTTTTTCACCTTAAATGATAAAAAAGCCGTCGAGACAGAATTTTTTGTTATCTGGTGTAATATACGTCACTTATATTGCACCATATTTTACTATTTTTCAAGTTTTCTTTCTTTAAATTCATTTGTTTTTTATAGACAAACATATTTTCTTAATCTGAACAGATGAGCTCAGCGCATTCACAACTTGTATTTTATTCTGTGATCGGAGACAATGGTTATTCTTAAATCGTATTTATTCAACATTGTTAATTTTTAATGATCCATCTATATAAATATTAGAAGATGATAACCTTTGAATGAACACTGTATGGAAAAATTTTGTTTAAGGTCAGAAGAATAATCATAATGATAAATCATGATGTTTTTTTGATTTTATTGCTTTAATCTGCTTTTCAGAAGCGAAGTCTTTTTGATCCAACCTCCAAACAAAAAAACAGTAAGAAAAAACGCCTCCTGCTCCCTAAAATCCGTACATGATGAATAAGTTTAGAGATGTCCGAAAAAGGCAAATCAGAATTTTCGGTTTTGATACAGTGTTATTGAGGCTTATTTACGGAAATAATGCCCTAATATGGCTCCAGGGTCTGAGCCCGAATGATGAAATTTACATAAGAATCAGGCCTTCAACAGGACATTCAGAAAAAGACATTGTAAATGACTTTTTCTCTTCGGTACATGTTTAACCCGATAATGATAATCAGGAGTTCACATAGAAACGTTTAAATACTTAGTCGAGCAGGTACTCCTACTAAAATTTGGGGGAACTTTCAATGAAATTTAATAAGTTGGAGCTTCTCCTATTTTAAGAAAAAAGATCAAACTTACAAAACGCACTACTGCCTGTTAGCATCTAACAGGCATCCAGGCCGGCTGCTGGTTCTTTGAAGCAATGGCTCGTATCCCTAAACAGCTATTGTGCAAAAAAGGGCAGCAGGTTCAAAACTGGTTTGCTGAAATCCGCGGAAATGGAAAATAAGCTGCCTTTTAAGATGCCGGTGAGCATTACCCGATGCCACCGGTAATACCCAAAACCATCTGGCAGAAAACCTGACAGGGTACTGCCATGCTTATGCTTTGAATCAGTTTCGATTCGAGCCAGAACCCTATTTACCCGAGCAATCGGAGCCCTACCCCGATCCAACCCACGGGGCGCTGCCTGAGAAGACCTACCCAACTCAGAACTTCTCGGTACTGCAAGAAGTCCAGCTATCATTGAGTGTTCAGACACTTAATCCCGGAAACTGAATCCAGCGGGAAACCCAGCCCGTGGTTCAATCACACCCTGCCTGGACTCCAGCCCCAGCACAATCGAAGACCTATCTTCAATCCAACCCAAAAGGTCGTAAGCGAACCATGTCGATTGTTTATCAGAAACCCCAGTTAGACACTGTCCTGGCTCTCCCTGAAGCAACAGGGCAGGAAATCGAGCAAAGAAACAGAAACGACAATACATTTAAGATTTCCAGCTGTTTTAAGGAATTTGAAACAGCAGACTTTGAAACCCTGAACCCTAAAATGAAATTTTCTATCCATCCCGCTCCCCATTACATTTCATCAAATGCCAGCACCCTATCAGGCAAGATGTGCACGGTTGAAGAATCAGGTTTAGCTCTACTGAAGACTGCAAAGAAAATCTTCCTGGACTTTAATCAGTTAACTGAGAGTTATCCAGTCGTAACTGACAGGGCATCAGAACTCTGTTCCTGTCCTAAAACCCCGGAAAACAGGAATTAAGGCGGGGAGCTTCATGTCAGTTAACGAATCTGTTAACCGGATAGTGGGCGGTTCCGGTGTAATACTTGCAGGGACCTTTCTCGGGATGCTTCTCGACATCCTTATTAAAAAAGTAATGACATCTCACCTCTCACCAGCCGACTTCGGCACATATTCCCTTGCACTGACCGTGATATCGATCACAGGTGCTGTCGCAACCCTCGGGCTCAATGAGGGGGTCCCGAGATATATTGCGTTCTTCAGGGGCAGACAGGAGGAACAGAAGGTACACGAATTAATAATATCAGCAATACTCATGGGCCTTATTGCAGGTTTGCTAGCCATCCTGGTCTCACCTTCGCTCTTCGAAAGCCTGGCAGGAAAAGGATTTGATGCACAGGGCCAGATTCTGTCCGTGGTCAAGATCCTTGTCTTTGCTATCCCGTTCACCATACTCCTGAACCTCACAGTAGCAATCTACAGGGGATTCGACCGCACGAATGTTAACATGTACTTCTATAACATCATAAGACCGTTGTCCCTGCTTGGATTTGCTTCAGCTGCCGTATACTTCGGAGCGTCCCTTAAAGGAGTAGTATTTGCAGACCTGATTTCAATGGTCTTTACTTTTGGCATAATGTCGGTGTATTTTGTAAAGAAGCCGCCGGTAAAGCCCGAATGGAAAATTAAATTCAGCGAGCCCACCAGACAGCTGATAAGGTATTCATTCCCGCTCCTGATAACTGCAACCCTGCTGAATCTCATGAGCTGGATAGACACCATAATGCTCGGTTATTTCAGACCGGCTGAAGTTGTGGGAGTTTACAACGCAGTGTACCCTATTGTTGGGTTCCTGTCCCTTGTAATAGCCTCGATGGGCTATGTGTATGTCCCGGTAGCATCAAAGCTGTGGGGCCTTAACAAAACTCAACCTGTTGGTTCGATATATGCGGTAATGACCAAATGGTGCTTCCTGCTTACATTCCCGATCTTTGCACTGATATTCGTGTACCCTGAGTTTCTTATCACTAAACTCTACGGAGCGGAATATGTAGGCGGTACAACGGCCCTGCGCATCCTTGCCATGGGGTTCATAGCAAACTCATATTTCGGGTTCAACTACCACACTTTACTGGCTTCCGGGGACTCTGACTTCCTGATGAGGTGTTCGGTTGCAAGTGCAGGAATTAACGCAGTTGTTAACTTCATGCTTATACCTGAATACGGCATGATAGGTGCAGCTATAGGAACTGCCGTATCCTATGCATCCATAGAAGTTTCAATGACCTTAAGAGCCTGGAGGAAGCAGAAAATGCACCCCTTCACTTCAATGTACAGAAAACTGACCCTGGTTTGTGTTGTCATGACCGCAACCATGCTAGCTGCAAAAATAATAATTCCACTTTCAGGGGCAGCCTGGGAGTATGCAGTTTTCATCATCGTATACTTTGCAGTCATTCATTACGCAAAGATACTGGACAAAGATGAGATAAGCATGGTAGACGAGATAAGGAAAAACATCAGGCAGAATGTCAGTGTTCATGTCCCTCAGGCAATAAAGACTCTCGTACCATAATTTGTCTGGGATTTAAATAATCGGCAAAAACTCTCTTTGAGAGATGCCGATCCCTTTTTTAATTTAATTAAATTATAAGACTGCAAACATCGATATAAAATTAAAAACCTGAGATTTGTTTTTTCAGTCGCTTCTGTCGAAAAATAGAAAAGATTATATGAAGTGAAGGAGTACAGGTCAGTATTAAATATTTTAAACAATCGCTGGCTTTAAAAAGGAGAAAGTAGAAAAGAGTAGAGACTATGAAAAGAGACAAGTTTTCCGGAACCAGAAAAAATGATAATAAATCCACCCCCTGTACAGGGATTTGTACAGGGATTATGTCTGTACCAAAAATATGCTCTTTTTCAAAACCAATGCAAAAAAGTCCCGTTTCTGAGAGAGGAAAGTCAATACTCACTGATAACAAAATTCCTGAAGCAAAATCCCATAAAAAAGGAAATTATGATAGTGTATCGCGCAAAGCTCCAATATTTTCTTTACCTTCTTTTATAAGGATAAGAGCCACGGATAAGGACGGAAACACTATTGAAGTTACATATTGATTAACTTAATTATTAGAATCAACAAAAATATTTATGAGAACCATAAAAGACCAAACAGCCAGATTAAACCTTTAGGGTTACAAACTTTCTCATTTTATTAAATATCAGACGTTCACTCTGATTTTTAAAGTTATTTAAGGGCTGGATTCGAATCTGGAAGAATAATAAATAAATGATAGCTAGTTCTAAGATTTGAGCCAAAATTTTAAACCAGAATTTTGAAAAAAAGCTTTAGATTTTCTGAATAAGAACGCTCAGGTTTTAAGGCGATTATTATTCTGAAAGAAAGAAGTATAACCTCTGAAATATATCTGAAATATCCTGAAATAACCTGAAATAACCTGAAATAACCTGAAATAACCTGAAATAACCTGAAAAATCTCTGAAATCAACTTTTGCGTATATGTTATTTTTCTGCCTGAAACCTTTCTTTCATTTTCAGGGAAAAAGGTCAATGGGCAGTTATAAAAGACATTTAATAAAATGAATCACATCATTGGTTGGGGAAATTATGAAGGCTGGGTACACTTTGGATCTGGTTACCAGAACAGTAAAGAAATGGATGGAGGATGACGCAAAGACTCACAGTGCCGCACTGGCATTTTATTTTGTGTTAAGCCTTCCTGCTCTTATACTATTTTCGATATCAATGGGAAGTATTTTTTTAAAATCAAGCCGTCTTCAGGAAAACATAATCGAGTATCTGCAGGGTTCGGTTGACCAGAGCATTATAGATATGATGTATGCGCTTTTCGAAAACACCCCTGAGGTAAATTTCCTCTCACTCGGAGCGTTAATAGGTTTTTTGCTCCTGCTCTGGTCTGCAAGCAATGTTTTCAGGCAGTTGAAGGACTTCCTTGAGAAAGCCTGGGATATCAAACATGTAGAATCCAGTACCATTAAAGACTTTATAAAAAATGCAATCGTCTCTTTTTTTATAGTTATAGGTATTGGAGGGCTCCTTGTCTTCAGCATACTTATCGAAGGAGTGCTTTATACTGTTTCCAGGCTGTTTCAGGGAGTTTTTCCCTTTTCACCTTCCGTTGCCCAGTATACCGGGTCAGCAGCCAGCTTCCTTATCCTTGTACTTTTTTTTATGCTTGTATACAGGGTACTGCCGGATACAAAACTTGGACTTAAACCTGTGTTTGTAGGGTCGCTAGTGACGGTAATTCTCATAACTATAGGCAAGTATGCAATGAGCCTCTATTTCCTGTACAGCAACCCTGTAAGTGTTTATGGAGCAATCGGGTCAACAGTTGGATTATTTCTCCTGATATATTATTCTTCAATTATGATTACAATTGGTGCTGAGTTTACAAAAGTTTATTCTGAATTATAACAATCCTGTTTTTAACGTTCTCTTTTAATATTGGAAAAAAATTAGGAATTTAATATAGCAAAAACAGATTTCTATTGTCGTTTTCCTTTTTTGTGCGTTTTGAGAAAGCTGTTCTCCTGTTCAGGAAACTAAACTCAAAGAGCAAAGCTCATGCAATTGAAAAACTGATTTTAAACATTATTTGAAACTTATTTTTCACTTAGCAATAATGAATACTTTTGCTACAGAAAATATTATATTATTATTTTTATTTGGAACTTTTATAATACAAAATAATAAACTTTTCTATATTATCCAAAATAAGAATATTTATATTAACTAATAAAACTTAATCTTTAATTAAATTTTTTATACATCCATAATTAGAAATTAAAATACACCTATGACCAGATTTGGAAAAGAATTTGAGGGAAAGTTAAAAAATTTCGTATTAGGGGTAGGATCAGATGGAATTAAACAAAAGAACGGTAATTAGTTGTGGGATTTTTTTCGTTTTACTTTTAATTACCATAGGGAACACATCTGCAGGTTCGGAACAGAACTCTGCTATCTACGAAGACAGGATAGTTTGGCAGGATGACAGCAACGGAAGTTGGGATATTCAAATGTACAATATTTCCACTTCCACTAAAACTCAAATAACCAGTAATGAAGCAGACCAGAAGGGTCCTGCTATTTACGGGGACAGAATAGTCTGGACCGACTGGCGCAATGGAGGAAGCGGATATTCCTGGGATCCCTCTGTAAACTGGGATATCTACATGTATGATATTTCCACTCAACAGGAAATTCAGATAACCACCAGTGAATCAAATCAGAGTGAGCCTGCGATATATAAAGACAAAATAGTATGGCAGGACGACCGCAATGGAAACTTAGATATTTACATGTATGATATCTCCACATCTACGGAAACCCGGCTCACAAACAATTTATCAGATGAAATGTCACCGGATATTTATGAAGATAGAATAGTGTGGAGTGAAGATCAGGTGATCTATATGTATAATATCTCCACTTCCACGAAAACCCAGATTACTCCCTACTGGTGGGGCTGGAACGGAGGGTCTGATGAGTATTATGGAGATATGACCCGGAATCCTCTCATTTACGGAGACAGGATAGTTTATGAGGCTGAAACCGGAACAGGAAACTACCTGATTGAGGTTTATGACCTGTCTAATTCCACCACACAAACCATCGGTTTGATAGATGATGCATATGGTCCTGCAATTTATGGTGACAAGATAGTATGGCTGAACATTCCAGGTGGCACTCCTAAAAGTACCGAAGAAACCGGGGATATTTACATGTACGATTTTTCTACTTCTACGGAAACCCGGATAACCACAAATGATTCAGATCAGTTAGAACCTGCAATTTACGGGGACAGAATAGTATGGACCGATTGGCGAAATGCAGTGAGTTATGATGACGCTTCGGATATCTATATGTACGACCTCTCTAATTCCGAAGAAATCCAGATTACTACAGCTGAGGAAGAACAGCTGACACAGGGTACGGAAACCCGGATCACTACAAATTATTCAGACCAGAAGGGTCCTTCTATTTACGGGGACAGAATAGTCTGGACCGATTGGCGAAATGGAAATGAGCATGACTTTATAAATGGCGATATTTACATGTATGATATCTCCACTTCTACGGAAACTCAGATTACCGACAATAAATCATCTCAGTCCACACCTGCTATCTACGGAGACAGAATAGTGTGGTCTGATTATCGCAATGACAATGGAACTTACATGAATTCTGATATCTACATGTATGATCTCTCAACTCACAAAGAAACTCAGATCAGTACCAGTGGATCAGCATACTCGCCTGCTATTTACGAGGACAGGATCGTGTGGCAGGATTGGCGTAATGACAATGGTAGTTATACAAATTTAGATGTTTACATGTATGACCTCTCAACTCACAAAGAAACTCAAATCACTACCAATGGATCAAGGCAGTACGATCCTGCAATCTATGGTGACAGGATAGTATGGTGTGATTCTCGAAATGGAGACGATTATAATCCATTGGATATCTACATGTACGATCTCTCTACTTCCAGGGAAACTCAGATTACCACCAGTGAATCAGTATCCTCGCCTGCTATCTACGGGGACAGGATAGTGTGGAACAGTCAAAAGATAAATGGAAATGGAGATATCTACATGTACGACCTTTCTACTGGCATTGAAACTCGAGTAGTCCCCAGTTCGTCATCATCTTATTCGGCTATATATGAGGACAGGATCGTGTGGGAGGACGCTAAGAAGTATAATGGAAATTCTGATATCTACATGTACAATCTCTCTACTTCTACAAAAACTAAGATTACTGCCAATGAATCAGTACGATGGTGTCATCCCAGTATCTACGGGGATAGAATAGTATGGGAAGATGTACGCAATGGAAACAGAGACATCTACATGTTTACCCTCGCTTCGTCTGAAGTGCCACCTCTCGATGATAATGAGACTGATGAGGGTAATGGATCAGACAATGAAACTGAGGTTCCTGACAATGACTCAGATAATGGAGATGACACAGGATCAGACAATGAAACCGAAGTTCCTGACAATTGTTCTGAATCAACTCCTCTTGATAGTATAAAGGCTCTCAAGGAATATGTGGAATGTACATATGAATGCCATGAGAAGACCAGAACAGAGCTGGTTTCTCTCCTTGATAAGGCGATGTGCTACTACGAAAAAGGTGAAGATGAAAATGCCATCTGTACGCTTGAGTCTTTCATTCATCTGGCCGAAAAAATGAAGGAATGCAAGAAGATTTCAGCTGATGAAGCAGGTTACATGATAAGGGAAGCACAGAGAATTGTCGACCAGATGGATGAAGGAGATGGAACAGACAATGGCATTGAGGTTTCAGACAATGACTCCGATAGTGAAGCAGGCAATGTAACTGACGAAGTCTGCGAAGAAACAAAACCAGTTTGTAAACCAGAATGTGAAGAAAATAAATTAGAATGTAAACCAGAATGTGAAGAAAATAAACCAGTATGTAAAGAAACTAAACCGGTATGTAAACCAGCCTGCGAAAAACCAGAAAAAGTAGGTGAAGAACCCAAAAAAGTTTGTAAACCTACATGCGAAGAAAATAAAGAAGTAAAGAAGACGGTCTGCGAAGAAACTAAGCCGGTATGTGAAAAACAGAAAACATCCTGTGAAGAACAAAAACAGGTTTCTGAACCAGCCTGTAAAGAAACTAATTCAGTCTGCGAAGAAACCAAACCAGTATGCGATGAATCTAAACCAGTATGCGACGAACCTAAACCAGTTTGTAAACCAGTCTGTAATTACATAGAAAAAGTAAGTGAAGACGCTGGAGAAGTGAGTGAAGATAAAGAAGTAAGCTCGAATACTGAAGAAGAAGTTTCTGAACCTGGAAAGAAAGAAGAAGTCGTGGTTGAAGAAGTTTCCGAACCTGAAAAAGCAATTTCTGAACCTGTAGAGAAAGAAGAAGTAAACCTGAATACTGAAAAAGTAAGTGAAGATAGACAAGTAAATGAAGGCGTTGAAGAAGCAAGTGAGGATAAAGAAGTAAGCTCGAATACTAAAGAAGAAGTTTCTGAACCTGAAAAAGCAATTTCTGAGCCTGTAGAGAAAGAAGAAATAAGCCTGAATACTGAAAAAGTAAGTGAAGATAAAGAAGTAGGTGAAGATAAAGAGGCAAGTGAAGATAAAGAGGTAAGTGAGGATAATATCAATCAGATAATGACAAATTAAGGCTGAAAATAAGTTAACACTGTCAGGAGGTGATAACTAGAAACCAGTAACAGCATATTCAATCATCTTTTTTTCTTTTTAGATCTATAAGACCAGTTTCCCGGATCATACTAAAAAACTAAGGAGCTTAAGGAAACAATCTCCACCTCCTACAGTTTGCAGACCTTTTCAAGCATCGGGAAGATTCATTCCATTATATTGCGAACAATAGAAAATATAGCCTGTTTACCTTTGTATTCAATAAGCTCCATATTCAGATCTACAGGAAAAAAGATGCCATCTTTAAGGACAGTTGTAATCTGTAATGTTTCCTTTTCATTTCGATATAGCTCTCTTATCTGCTCAGTGAAAATTTTTGATGATTTCTGGGCAATAAATTCAGTTGCTGTTTTTTGCAGCAACTCCTCTCTACTCTTCCCAAGCATTTTACATATTGCAGGATTTGCTTTCAGAAACTTGCCTACCTGCTCATAGATTACTATTCCTTCACCTATGTTTTGCTAAGCAGAATCCATGCGTCTTCGGTTAAGTGAAGAATCGTGATAAATTGCCTCCATTCCTACGACATTCCTCAAATATTTAATTTCATGATAGGCTTCTGGTGCAAAATCGATAGCTTTCAGGCAAAAAAATTCCTTAACCGATGACCAATGAAGCAGAATCAAAACTTATTTCAGGAACTTTAAAATTGATATATTGATACCGGTTTTTTAAGCTGTTGTATCATTTATCTGGAGAACTACATAATTAGGCCTGTTTTCTGCATCTACTATGATAAAGGGCGAGATCCTGATCCAGACCTAATTTCCATCTTTTTTGAAGCAGTTTCCCTGCTCATTCAGCTGCATCGAGGTTTCCGGAGGATTTTTTTCCGGGATCAAGGAATCTATCCCCGGTCCTTTAAAATCCATTAATTTCTTAAATCCGTTTCCGAGCAAGAACCAACTCCTTCTTTAGAATTTTCTTTCATCTTAATGCAATAATCTGAACCATTTTTCAGGGGACCCGTCAGTTTACCTTCTAAAATCACCCGGGTCAAAAATGACATGTAAACAGTGCTGAGTAATATAAATGTAAATAACTTAAAAATTTAATAATTTAACTGAGATATAAAGTTTATAATATATATAAAGTCCCGAAGTGTAAATAATACTTTTTTAAATCTCAGGATGCCAGCGCTCTATATGCATTTCATGGGTTTTCAGATAGGCTCCTTTTTTGTAGAAATGGTCATAAAATTCGAGGTCAAGGTGATGGGCCTGAAGGTAAGGCATAACAAAAATACTCGGGACTGTACCTGGAAACTTCCCAAACCGATCATAGATATGCTGGGCTTGCAGGGCAACACAGTCCCTGAACTCTTCATTATGGGGCACAGCACTGCTCCGGACTGCCCCTGTATCCTTATAGTAGCCAGGAGTGTCAGAGTTGAAAGGTCCTCCTTTTCCAAATTTCCTTTTTGTAAGGGCATCAACCGCGTGGCGCATATCCCTGTAGTGAGGAGGAGTATAACCTTCAAAAACTCCCGGAAGCCCTGTAGGATTGGGAAGTGCCCATCGGTCATCTGTGTCATACCTGAAGCCAAGCCCGGAAACTTCAGGCTTTCCGCTTGCTCCAAGGATTGAAAAAGGGTCTACACCATTAAACATCCAGCCACCAAGTCCCATAGCCTGCAACATGAGCATGCCTGCATAACAGGCAATGGAGAGCTCTGCAGTTGCTTCCGAAAAAGACCACAGTTCAAGAAAACTCAGGGGCAAAGGGTTTTCCGTATCTACAAGCCCGCTGAACTTTTCAAGCCCTTCTATCTCCTCCCCATGGATATCATCAAAGAAACAGACTCCGTTCTGCGTATAGTAACAGATCCCGGCAAGTACATGCTGCGCCAGGTCTGCCACAGGAATGATCAGGGTAGTTCCGGGATGATTTACCACCCATGTGTTATGAGCTTCAACATAGGGCGTTTCAGGAGGGATTTTCAGCCTGCCCTCTGAAATTTTACGGACTCTTGTCCTGTGAGCTTTAATCAGTTCCTCTGCATCAAAAGTCCCGTTTTCCGAGCGTGATGCGAGTTCAGGAGCATCACGTGTTTCAAAGAAATATACTCCATTATCGTCGGTAAAAAAGAGTTCACTTGTATGAAAGCCGGCAGCGGAAGGAAATGTGCGCCCTCCGGCGCTGCAAGCGTAATTTGAAAGAGCGGGTGCATACCTTTCCCCGCGCATTATAAGGTTATGCCAGCCCGTGTTGCCCGCTGCTGCGGACAGGATAGCCATCTGCTCCCATTCTGTGAGAGGCAGAGGGTGATATTTTGATTTGTACTTAAAGTAGCCGTCCGGTATGGAAGCCCCCATAAAAAAACGGCGTGCTCTTCTTCCAAAAAGTGCGTCCATAAGTCTGAAGTCGAAAGCATCTGTAAAACCCGATGGAATGTTTTCCTTACCCACCTTATATTCCCCCTAAAAGAGATGACAAAATCACTTAAAAAGGTATTCTTGTATAATTAAAGATGAAATACTGCTTGTTTTTGGACAAATTATGGTTTTGCAGGTTCTCTTCATACGAGTTATTAAAATGCAATTAAAGAACATTATATCCATAATTTTATATAATATTAATTATTATTATAAACCAGGGCATCTGAAAAACTCTTTTCATACACTCAGCAGTTTTTAAACCCCCACTCCCAAACCACTCCAAACCCTCAGATGCCCATTCCCCCATGTTTCATGCTCCTACAATCTGAATTCAACTTACCAAAAAGATTATCTTTTAAAAAACCTTAATCTGTTGCATGTCTTCTATCCTTTTTCCTATCGTTACAGAAAGGTTGTCTCTTGTTCCTGCGACTGTTAAACTCTATCTTATGGAACTGCATGACCGCCCTGCTTTTGCTTCAAACCTCAATGCGCGTGTTCCTGAGGAGTGGCCACCTGATCAAATAACTCCTGAAGTGATCGAAGAATTCCTGGGACGGATGAGGACAAAAGATAGAAAAATCTGGAGTTTTTACTGGCTTCTGCACCAGAAAAGTCCTGAACTGCCTGTCCTTATAGGCAGCGGAGGATTTCTTGCTCACGAAAATGGAACCCTTGAGATAGGGTATTCCGTCCTTCCCGATTACCAGAATAATGGATATGCAACGGAGGCTGTACGGTCAATGCGGGAATGGGCACTTTCCAGCCTTGGAAATGACTGCATTATAGCCAATACTTATCCACACCTCAAGTCTTCTATCCGCGTTCTGGAAAAAAACGGTTTTTATCTTAAAGGGAACGGGCCAGAAGAAGGGATTATCACTTATGAATTTAGACCCGAAAAAGGAGGCTCCTGATTCTTTTCTGATCCATTTCCAATCCATTTCCAATCCATTTCCAATCCATTTCCAATCCTTCTTTTCTCATCCATCTCTGATCCTTTTCTAATCCTTTTCTAATCCGTATTTAAAGTTTTACAGACATTTTTTGATTTCAAAATATTTAATAAATGTTGAAGTAAATGGCCTGAAGCGAATCATTTCAAATTGAAAGTGCAGAACGGATACCGCTAAATGTAAAAAATAATTTGAGTACTGCGAAAAATGGCTGAGAAATAGCAGCATAAACTTAATTTTATATATTAATGAGTATTATATACTTATTGGGCATCTGAAAAACTTTTTTAGAATACCCGGTTTTCTATCCCCAATCCCACCTCACCGAAAAACAGATGCCCCCCCTTCTAATCTTATTTTTTGGAATACTTTTTTCTCTGTTAAACCCTTTTTGCACGAATTCTGGCTGTTTTTGCAATCCATTACTTACATTGCTTTTAATTTAATATGCAATATTACATCCTGACTCATTACATCCTGACACATTGCATTCCGACATATTGTATCCTGATATATTTTGTAAGAAAACCGAATTTTTAATAAAAGAAAACAGTAATGAGAAGTAAACAGTAATAATAAGTAAACAGTAATAATAAGTAAACAGTAATAATAAGTAAACAGTAATAATAAGTAAACAGACTGATATATACAAACAAAAAACATGCCCAAAAGTGTGATCAGGATTTTTGGGTAAAAACCTGAAAGGAGATGATAAATTGTCAGAAAACCCATTGCAGGTTATAATGGATAAGGACCCTGAATTCTTCAAGCTTCTGGAAAGCACGCGCGGACTCGCATTTTCTGAAGACGGAATGCCAATGAAATATAAACTGCTTATTGCAATGTCGCTTGATGCAGCTAATGGTGCCGTTGACGGTGTAAAAGTCCTTGCAATCCAGGCAATGCAGGCAGGAGCTACAAAAGAAGAAGTTCTGGAAGCATTGAGGATAACTCAGTACATTTTCGGAGTTGGAAGCGTTTACACGGCTGCAAGAGCTTTGAATGACGTCCTGTGAAAGTTAATTCAAGCATTCTCAGGTAGTTATTACTGCCTGAGATTTCATTTCATAAAACACCTTTCGTTAATGTAGCATCCGATATGAAAGCCATATTAATCCAGCGGATTACTAAGACAGATTTTTATCTGTCAGAGCAAAAGGATTTAGAAGTTAGATTTTATCTGTTAGATCAGCAGGATTTAGAAGTTAGATTTTTTCTCAGGACATAGAAGTAATTTTATAGCCGCGTTTTACCCTCCTGTTTTCTACAGACGGTCTCCGGATAAAACAAAAACGAAAATTTCACTATTTTTATATGTAATTGCGAACATAATATAATTAACAGGGCATCTGAGAAACTTTTTTCTAGACATATCCCAAACTCATATCCACCTAGACTCAATCCCAAATAACAGGTGCCCTGTTTTTCCCTTGAAAACTTAATTGTGTCCGTTAACAGGTATTTTACTTCCGGGATTTTGCATGTTTATCAGTGTTGATGCATTTTTTTCTGTGAACCAGAAAATCAAATTGCACGCACCTGCCCAACCCTGTCGAGGCTTCCTATAATATTGATAGTAATAAAAAATGATAAAAAAGCAGATAAGACCTTTAAATCAAAAAATAAGGATTTCTTATATTATCAAAGGTAATTGCAGGACAGCCCGTAAAGTACAGGGTATTCGTGGCCCTCTGCGCTCCCTTAATCATAAATGAGAACATTGATTCTGAACTAAAAACCTTTATTCTAGATATATATCTAAAATAGATTATTAAAATAGGAATCTAATTTTAAGACATTATTATGAGAAATGATAATGGCGGAAATGGGGAAAAGCCGTATTCATTTTTCAGCTAAAAACGACTCTGAAATTAGGTGTGCTTTGATTGTCTGAGAACTGAAATCCGTCACTATTTACAAACTTTACATGGAGAGGGAAAAAGGAGGCTTCTCCCGAAAAACACATAACGCCGTTTAGCGGCACATATCTCGTCTTTGTCACCTGAACCTGAATAGAAAAGGTGCTGGAAAAATACACGGCAGGAAAGGGTCAGATTGGAACTTCTGCCTTCTGGCCGGATATCAGATGGCTGTGAACTTCATCCGGGGCTCATTTTCAAAGATAAGGAGAAAAAGAGGAAAAAGAGAGAAAAAAACGGAAAAAGAGGAGAAAGAGAGAAAAAAACGGAAAAAGAGGAGAAAGAGAGGAGAAAAAGAGAAAAAAGCAGAAAGAGAAACAAAAAGAGAGGGAACAAGGGGGGAAAAGAATACTCTACAGAAGGATGCCTGGGAATGGAGACAGGCTTTCAATACTTGGTTTGGGATGCATGAGGCTTCCTGTAAAAGAAGGAAAGATTGACCGTGAGAGGGCAAAGAGCCAGGTGCAGTATTTAATAGATCACGGGGTAAATTATATTGATACAGCATGGACGTATCATCTTGGAGAAAATGAGCCTTTCCTGGGCAGTGTCCTTGCTGATGGATACCGCGAAAAGGTTAAAATTGCAACGAAACTCCCTTCATGGACTGTGAAAAACAGGGAAGAGATGGACAGGATTTTAAATTCACAGCTTGAAAGGCTCAGAACCGACCATATAGATTACTATCTCCTTCACAACCTTACAGGGGTGTTATGGGACAAAATGAAAGACCTCGGTGTCCTGGACTTTCTTGAAAGGGCAAAGGCCGACGGGCGTATAATTAATGCAGGTTTTTCGTTCCATGACTCGGTTGAGGACTTTAAAACTATTATCGATGCGTATCCCTGGACTTTCTGCCAGATCCAGTACAATTTCCTGGATGAAAAGAACCAGGCAGGGACAGAAGGGCTTGAATATGCAGCTTCAAAGGGGCTGGGAATTATAGTTATGGAACCCCTGAGGGGAGGCAAGCTCACCACTCTGATGCCATCTGAAATAAAAACAATATGGGAAGAGGCAGAAGTAAATCACACGCCTGCAGAATGGGCTTTACGCTGGGTATGGAACCACCCTGAAATCACTGTTGTACTCTCGGGAATGAATGAAGAGTCTCATATCGAAGAAAACCTGAGAACAGCAGACGAAGCATATCCGAACTCTATGACTGAGAAAGAACTCCAGCTTATAAGCAGGGTTGAACAGAAATACCGAACACTTATGAATACGGGATGTACGGGCTGCAGATACTGTATGCCCTGCACCTCCGGAGTTGATATCCCTACCTGTTTTGAAGTGTACGACAACCTTTACCTTTCGGGAAACGAAAATGAAGGAAAGTTGATGTACGCGGCAAAAGCAGGCGGAATAATAAGAGGCGATATCCCTGGATACGCTTCACGGTGTATACAGTGTAAGGAGTGCCTTGAAAAATGTCCACAGCACCTGAATATACCAGAGCTGCTTAAAATTGTTGCAGACAAATTTGAGGGACCTGATCTGGAAACGTGGAAAGCTGCTGCAAAACAGACTTTCAGAGTAGAATGAAGGTTAAAAAGGATTACTTATTTAAAGGCCAAGAAAAGATTAAGATCCAGACTCATTTAAAAATTAGAAGCCTTTTAAAAGCAGGGAGACAACCTAAAACGATAAGGTGCCGGAAATGCTGTACAGAAAAATGCCAGGAAACGGAGACGAACTTTCAATACTCGGATTCGGATGCATGCGTCTCCCTCTCAAAGAAGGGAAAATAAATGAAGAAAGAGCCAGACAGCAGCTCCGGGATGCAATCGATCACGGAGTAAACTATATTGACACAGCCTGGCCTTACCATATGGGAGAGAGCGAGCCTTTTGTAGGGAGAACTCTTGCAGAAGGGTACCGCGAAAGGGTCAAACTTGCAACAAAACTGCCCTCATGGTCCGTTAAAGGCAGGGAAGACATGGACAGGTTCCTCAATGCCCAGCTTGAAAGGCTCAATACGGACCATATAGACTATTACCTTGTCCACGGGCTTGTGGGAGCACTGTGGGATAAGATGGAAAAGCTTGACATTCTCAGTTTTCTTGACAGGGCAAAAGCTGATGGACGCATAATCAATGCGGGCTTTTCTTTCCATGGCTCAATTAAAGATTTCAAGAGGATCGTGGATTCCTATCCCTGGACTTTCTGCCAGATCCAGTACAATTTCCTAGATGAAAAGAACCAGGCAGGGACAGAAGGGCTTGAATATGCAGCTTCAAAAGGGCTGGGGGTTATAATTATGGAACCCCTGAGGGGAGGCAAGCTGACAGATCCTGTGCCTTCTGAAATCCAGGATATCTGGAATGGAGCCGAGGTAAAACGCACGCCTGCAGAATGGGCTCTCCGCTGGATATGGAACCGCCCTGAAGTTACGGTTGTGCTCTCAGGAATGAATGAAGAGGCACACATAGGAGAAAACCTGAAAATAGCAGGTGAAGCTTATCCGCACTCGCTGAAAGAATCTGAACTTCAGCTTGTTAAAAAAGTGGAGCAGAAATACCGCAAGCTTATGAAAACAGGATGTACAGGCTGCAGATACTGTATCCCCTGCCCTTCAGGGGTAGATATTCCAGGCTGTTTTGAGATCTACGATAATTATTATCTTTCAGGAAACGAGAAAGAAGCAAAACTCATGTATGCGGCAAAACCCGGAGGAATAATAAGAGGTGATGTTCCGGGATATGCCTCACAGTGTGTGCAATGCGGGCAGTGTGTAGAAAAATGTCCGCAACAGCTGGATATACCTTCTTTCCTTGAAGCCGTTAAAGAAGAATTTGAAGGTAAAAATTTTAAAGGGTGGAAGGTTATCGCAAAAAAGTCTTTTGGAAAAGAGTAAAAACATCCATCTACCAGCTCTTTGATTATCTTTTTTATCCGATGGCTTTTTTCATGACCCGAATCGTTCAGGCTGTTTTTGACACTGGTCCTTAACTGACATGCTAATCTCCTGAAGCTTATCAATGCCAGATTCACAGACATAGAAGCAGAAATTACTGTAAGGGATACAGGTATAGGGATGTCAAAGAGGAAACCAGGAAGGTCTTTTAGCCTTTTACACAGCTTGAAAAACCCGAATATAGGGATCAGACAGGGGCAGGACCCGGGATTTCTCCTGTCAAGAAGTTTGTGGAAATGCATGCAGGCAGAATCCGGGTTGAGAGCGAGCCTGGAAGGGGAAGCAGGTTTATTTTCACCATCCCGCTTAACCTGAGCAACTGACTCCCTGCATGGTCCTGCCCCTGAAATAATCCTGCCGTAAAGATAATATCTATTTTAAAAGGTTCAGGACATTTTGCCGATATAAAACGCTTTTCCGAGATTTCTACCAATACTGTAGTAGCTTTTATTTCCTGTCCCGTATATAACAGGTTTTATTCTTTCGATATCAGGATTCCCGTTTTCGTCAAGTACATATTCTTCTGCCTTTATGTCCATGATCTCTCCTACAAACATGGTGTGAAGCCCAACTTCAAGGCTGTGGAGAAGTTTGCACTCAAGTACTACCGGAAATTCTCCTACATACGGGGCTGGAACAAGCTCGCTTCTTACCGGCGTCAGAGAAGCGCACTCAAACTTATTTTCATCCTTCCCGCTTGCAATGCCGAAATAATCAGCCTCCCTCACAAAAACTTCAGATGGAATGCTTACAGTGAACGCCTTATTCTCAACAATGCCGGCATAACTGTAGGTAGCTTTTCTTAAAGAGACGCTGATGCACGGAGGGTTCGAACAGCAGATCCCTGCCCATGCTACAGTCATAGCATTTGGTTTTCCATTCATGTCATAGGTACCGACAACCCATGCAGGGGTCGGAAAAGCAAGTGGTTTTGCTCCGATCGATTGTTTCATGGTTAAAGCCTCTATTTGAGAATACAGAATGCTTTCGTGAAATAACTTTACAGGACTTTATTACTGCCTTTATCTTTTTATTTTTACCTGAATTTTTTACTCAGGATTTCGGGGAAATTTAAAAACCCGGTTATCCAGGTTAAGTTTCCATTAAGATAGTTTTCAATAAGATATGGTGCCTTTTCAATTAATCTCCGGGATTATTTGCCAGAAATATTATGTAATGAAACGCATGTCAATTAGAATTTATTATAGAAATTATATGGTTGCCGTTATATATTATGTGAGATATAGGATAAATACCGAAGTATTGGAATAATTGCTCTTCTATCCGGAGGATGATTAAAAGGGGATTCTTCGGTCAGGAAAATTCGGGGGTATAAAATGTTAAGCAAATACGGTAAGCTGTTGCTGGGCGCGTATATCCTGAAAAAGTTCATTTCTGAAGACTCTAACCAGGTTTCCGAGCAAAAAACGAATGGAATAATGAGCAGGTGCGGGAAGTTGATTCTGGCCACCTATCTGGTAAACTGGCTAAAGTCAGGAAAGCACTACGGAACCAGAGAGCATGAAGAGAGCACTGGAGGATTGCTGCATAAACATGGAAAGTTAATGCTTACTACTTATGCTGTAAAAAAGCTAAAACCAAAAAAATCAGAGAAGGAGGCAGAAAAACCTGATCTGGGTATGAAATCGCCTGTTCATGGCAGCTTGTCTTTACTGCACAGAGCGAAAAAATACGGGAAATGGGCACTTGGAGTATACCTCCTTAGAAAGTTTAAACATCCAGAGCCAGAAGCTAAGATTAAAGAAGTAGTTGATAAAGAAGCACATGAAGAAGGTAAGGGACCATCCATGATCACATTCAACAGAATAGTAGTAGGCGTACTTGCCGGTGTTACTGCTATAGTGGGCGCACTTGCAGGTGTTACTGCTATATATGCGATTAAAAAATACAGGGCCAAACACTGCGGACACAAATCCGGTGTGGAATAAATACTCCGGGGGCCCGGAAATGAGAAGAAACTGGTATAAAGTACTGGTGTATGCCTTTGCAGGGACCGCACTTTTTTGTATAGTTAAAAAGTACGTGCATGACAGGTCTTTCTATCCCGCGTTGAAAACTATTCCAGTACCTTTCAAACGCGGGCCCGCGCCTCCTGCAGTAAAAGCAATTTATCCTGACAGGCAGACTTTTGCTTACAGGCGTGACTCTCCTATCTGGATTGAGTTTGACATGCCTATGAATAACGCAACAATTACGAATGACACCGTAATAGTAAAAAGTTCCGCATCAGAAAAACCTGTGGACGGGATTCTGGACGCAGGGTCGAGAATGCTGATGTTCCGTCCCTATAACGAATATCCTATGGATGAAAACGGAGCCGAGATAACAATAACTCTGCTTGGCAGTGAAACAGGATCAGGGTTTATAATGGATGAGAGGGGAATTGCTCTGGACGGCAATAAAGATGGGAAAGCCGGAGGAGACTTTGTATATACTTACAGGATCGTGAGATAAAATAAGATGAAACATCACACCCGTTAAATCATCCCTGATTTCTGAAAAACGGTTTAATTCCCCCGCATTTATTCATTCTTTTTTACCTTAAATTTTTCTTGCCTCAAGATTTACTGCTTATCCTTTATCCTCATGTATTTTTTATGTTTATCCTTTTATCTTCATACATTTTTTATGCTTGTCCTTATCTTCTCTGTTTATCGACCGGTATTTTTTTAAGCCTTTGTTCTCTGTTTATCACTCTCTTTATTTCACATTTTTTTATTCTTCACCTATAATTCTCTATTTTTTCATATTTTTTTATTCTTCATCCATCACTCTCTATTATTCATATCTTTTTATCCTCTCTTTTACTTGTCATTTCCGTCCAATACCATCTATAGAGAACCTTTTTATTGATCCAGCACAGATGCATTACCGGTTATACACTGGCACCAAATATTAATCTTAAAAGCGACTTAATACCAATCTAAATATTCGCCGGAGCAATTATGATCACAAAACAGCAGGTTCTTGAATTTCTGAAAGATTACGACTTGGATAACATTACCATTGCAACAATCTGTTCTCACTCAAGCCTCCAGATCTTTGACGGGGCGAGAAAAGAAGGTTTCAGGACTCTCGGGATCTGCGTTGGCAAACCTCCCAAATTCTATGATGCGTTTCCCAGGGCAAAACCTGATGAATACCTTGTTCTCGAGGATTACGAAGACCTGATTAACAGGGCTGAGGAACTCAGAAAGAAAAACACTATCATAATCCCCCACAGTTCACTTATTTATTATCTTGGCAGGGAAAATTTCACCGGAATGGCTGTGCCCACTTTCGGAAACAGGACTTCGATAGAATGGGAATCTGACAGGGATAAAGAAAGCAGGTGGTTCCTTGGAGCAGGCATTCAGATGCCCAAAAAAATAGATGATCCTCATGATATCAAAGGGCCTGTAATGGTTGAGTATGAAGGAGCAAAGGGAGGAAAAGGCTTCTTTGTTGCAAAGAATTACAAGGAATTCAGTGAACTTGTAGACCATACTCAAAAGTATACAATTCATGAATACATCAACGGGACTCGCTACGACCTCCATTATTTTTATTCTCCGATACGGAACGACGGATACACCCTGAGCAAAGGCAGCCTTGAGCTCCTGAGCATGGACCGCAGGGTAGAATCCAACGCTGATGAGATTTTCAGGCTCGGCTCCCCGAGAGAACTTATAGAGTCAGGAATCTGCCCGACATATGTACTTACAGGAAATGTTCCCCTCGTTGCAAGAGAATCAATTCTGTCGCGCATCTTTTCCCTTGGAGAACAGGTAGTCGAAGAGTCTCTTGCCCTTTTCGGAGGGATTACAGGAGCGTTCTGTATCGAAGCAGTTATTACGGACTCGCTTGATATCAAAGTCTTCGAACTTTCAAGCAGGATCGTGTCAGGAACAAACCTTTACATTTCAGGTTCCCCTTACTCTGACCTCATGCAGAAACGCCTTTCCACAGGACGGAGAATAGCCCTGGAAATTAAAGAGGCAGCAAAGTCAAACCAGCTGGATAAAATACTGTCATAAAAATTAAAAATCAATTAAAACATTTTTATTATTTTTCAGGCCTGAAGTTTTCAGGTCTGCCATACCCTCCACCACCCGGCGTCTCGATCACAAACACGTCCTCGCTTTTCAGCTTTAACTCCGCCTTTCCTCCAGCTTCGATAACACTGCCGTCCCTGCGGATAAGAGTATTTTTTCCGCATTTTCCGGGCATACCGCCTTTGAGCCCGAAAGGAGGGAATTTCCTGTGGCTTGAAAGGATAGCTGCATCCATATCTTTCAAAAACCTGAACTTTCTGACAACTCCGTTCCCGCCCCTGAATTCGCCTTCTCCTCCGCTCCCCTGCCGGATGGAAAACTCTTCGAGCAAAACCGGAAACCGCGTTTCAAGGACCTCAGGGTCTGTTATTCTGGAATTGGTCATATGGGTATGGACAGCATCAGTTCCTGAAAAACCCGGACCGGCTCCGGAACCTCCGCATATAGTCTCGTAGTACTGGAAATCAGCATTACCGAAGGTGAAATTGTTCATAGTGCCCTGGGAAGCTGCAAGGCTTCCGAGAGCGCCGAAAATAGCGTCAACAATGTATTGCGAAGTCTCAACATTTCCGGCAACAACGGATGCTGGAGGCTCAGGCTTCAGCATGGAACCTTCAGGAATTATAATTTCAAGCGGCCTTAAACAGCCTGCATTCAAAGGGATATCACTTTTCACAAGAGTCCTGAACGCATAGAGGACAGCAGCCAGGCAGACAGACGCAGGAGCATTGAAATTACTCGGGAGCTGAGAAGATGTCCCGGAAAAATCGATCTTTGCATTCCGGTTTTCACGGTCGATTTTAACCTTCACTTTAATTGCGTTTCCGTCATCAAGAGGATACGTAAATTCCCCGTCCTCAAGCCTGTCAATAACCCTTCTGACAGCTTCTTCCGCATTGTCCTGAACATGGCCCATATAGGCCTCCACAGTCTCAAGGGAAAATTCCTCTACCATCCTGTGCAGTTCCTGAAGCCCTTTTTCATTTGCAGCTACCTGTGCCCTTATGTCAGCAACGTTCTGGTCAGGGTTCCTTGCAGGATATTTGCCCGAACCGAGCCATAACCTTAATTTTTCTTCGAGAAACCTTCCCTGTTCAACTATTTTCATGCCTTCGCTGAGCACACCTTCTTCTTCGATTGTCCTGCTGTCAGGAGGCATGGAACCCGGAGTAACTCCTCCTACATCAGCATGGTGACCCCGGGAAGCAAGGTAAAAAAGAATCTCTCCTAAATTGCCTGACATGGGAGTAACAACCGTGAGGTCAGGCAGATGGGTCCCTCCATGATAGGGAGAATTGATGAGGTACACGTCTCCTGCAGTCATTTCCACAGAGCGCGCCCGGATAAGATACTTCACGCACTCGCCCATGGAACCCAGGTGCACAGGGATGTGGGGGGCATTTGCTATCAGGTTTCCTTTGCCGTCAAAAATCGCACAGGAAAAATCCAGCCTCTCCTTTATGTTCACGGAATGAGCCGTGTTCTGCAGGGTGTAGCCCATCTGTTCTGCTACGGACATAAACCTGTTATTGAAAATCTCAAGCATCACAGGGTCAGCCTCTGTCCCTATAGCTGTTCTGGCAGGAAGCGGAATTCTACGGGTAAGAAGAAGGTGGTTTCGAGCGGTGATTTCACCCTGCCAGCCAGGTTCGATTATAATGGTAGTGTTTTTTTCGGTAAGAATTGCAGGTCCGTTTATGCAGGCTCCGGGTTTGAGAGTTTCCATATCAAAAACCGGGGTTCCATACAACCCTCCGTAGCTGTACATCCGAACCCTGGAGACAGGCGAAGGTACTGTATTTTTGTCAGGTTCAAGCAGGGGGTCAGAGGCTCTCTCGGTTACCCCGACAATTTCTACAGATGCAGCTTCTACAACAATGGGCTTATCTTCCATTATAAATCCGAAGCGTTTTTTATGGGCTTCCTCAAAGCCAGACCTGAGAGATTCGGCGCTGTCTGCAAAGTCCACAGAGAGCTGGGTGTCCGAACCTGCATATCGCATATGTGCCCTGTAAATCACATTTATGCAGTCCTCATGAACCCCCTGTTCAAGCATGGAAAACCTACCTTCACTTTCAAGCCCTGAAAAAACAGATTTTAATTCATCTACCAGCTCTTTAGACAGTTCAGCCCCGATATACTGTTCTTTTATCAGTCTCTGGTCTGCAAGCCCCATACCGTATGCAGAAAGGACTCCTGCATAGGGATGAATGAAAATACTTTTGATCCCGAGAGCATCTGCCACCCTGCACGCATGCTGAGCTCCAGCTCCCCCAAAGCAGCAGAGTGTGTATTCTTTTACATTATACCCCCGCTGAACCGAGATTTTCTTGATTGCGTTTGCCATATTCTCGACTGCTACGGAAAGAAAACCTTCTGCTGCCTGTTCAGGGCTCAGGGTATTCCCGTTTGCAGAAACTGTTTCAGCAAGCTCTTCAAATTTTCTGCGCACAATTTCGGAATCCAGAGGCTGGTTTGCCTCTGAGCCAAAAATCCTGGGAAAAAAATCGGGCTGCAGTTTTCCAAGCATAAGGTTGCAGTCCGTGACCGTAAGAGGACCGCCTTTCCTGTAACAGGCTGGGCCCGGGTCCGAGCCTGCAGAATCAGGTCCGACCCTGAACCTTCCCCCTTTGTAGTGGATAATCGAGCCCCCGCCTGCTGCAACCGTATGAATTCTCATCATGGGAGAGCGAAGGCGCACACCTGCAACCTCTGTTTCGAGGCTGCGTTCGTATTCCCCGCTGTACTGGGCTACATCGGTAGATGTTCCTCCCATGTCAAAGGTAATTATCTTTTTTGCCCCCGCCATTTCCGATGTTGCAACTGCCCCAACTATTCCCCCGGCAGGTCCCGAAAGTATGCAGTCTTTACCCTGAAAAATTCCCGAGTCTATAAGCCCGCCGCTTGACTGCATGAACATGAGTTTTGGACCATTTACAGCACTGTATTTCATTTCACTAACTTCTTCAGGGTTGCCGAGAGTTTTCCTTTCTTCCTTTCTTCCTCTTTCTTCCTTTCTTCCTCTTTCTTCCTTTCTTCCTCTTTCTTCCTTTCTTCCTTTTTCTTGCAGGCTATCTTCTAACATATCAACATACCTGCGCAGCACCGGAGAGAGATAAGCATCAACAACTGCTGTTTCCCCTCTGCTCACGAATTTTATTAGCGGGCTTGCCTGATGGGACAGGGATATCTGTGTAAAACCGATTTCTGTGGCAAGCCTGCCGAGCATAAGCTCATGTTCCGGATACCGGTAGGAATGCATAAGGATGACCGCAGCAGAACGAATGCCGGCTTTATAAGCTTCTTCAAGCTCTTTTTTAGCACTCTCAAGCTCCAGGGGCACAATCTCTTCCCCGTCTGCGCTGTACCTGCCCGAAACCTCGATAACCCTTTCGTAAAGCTGGTCAGGAAGCTCGATTTTCTGTGAAAAAATGTCCGGGCGGTTCTGGTACCCTATCCTCAAAGCGTCTCCGAAACCCTTTGTTATAACAAGAACAATACGTTCTCCTTTTCTTTCAAGAAGAGCATTAGTGCCCACGGTTGTGCCCATTTTTATGGCTTCCACATCTTCCGAAGGAAAAGGCTCGTTTTCAGAAAGCCCGAGGATCTGACGGATACCGTGCATGGCTGCATCTTCATAATGAGCAGGGTCTTCGGAAAGGAGCTTGTGTGTGATCAGTTTTCCATCAGGGCTGCGGGCTACGATATCTGTGAATGTGCCTCCGCGGTCTATCCAGAACTGCCATCGGGCTTTGGGGGACATGAAGGGAATAACTGTAGAGGTGGTATTAATTATTAATCGGAATTTTTGAGGTTCGGGCTTGATTTCCGTAGAAGGTCGAACTTATTTTCAAAAAGAATATAAAGAGAATAAATCTTGATCGTGAGATTCAAATAAAAATAAAAAGCTTTTGGAGTTAAAGTGTGATGAAAAAGTAAGAAAATTGAAAATTTCTCTGATAAATCAGGTGTGAAAAAAGGATTTTGAAGGGATATTTAAAATCTGTCGGCGTAAGACAAATTTTGAGATAAAACATCCTTTTGCTATCAGCAAAAAAGATATTAACGATCTCTCGCGGACCCTTCTTTGCTGATAAAAAAAGGATTTTATTATTTAAAGGATTTTATTATTTAACCAAATCGTAAGCCCATTCGATCCATTCACAGAGGCATTCTAAATCCTCTTTCTCAATGGTAGCACCGCACCAGATACGCAAGCCTGAAGGGGCATCCCGGTAAGAACCGATGTCATAAGCAACTTTTTCATTCTCAAGCATTTTAATCAGTTCTTTAAGCTTTTCTTCGGATAAATCAACTTTAAAGCAGACACTGGTGCTGGACCTTATCTCTTTTGTTTCCGCTAAGAAATGGATCCAGTTATTTTTAGCAACAAACGCCTCAAAGACCGCCAGGTTTTCGTTTGTCCGCTGGATAAGTTGTTTAAGCCCTCCTACAGACTCTGCCCATTTTAATGTTGCCAGCCAATCTTCATTAGCCAGCATGGAGGGAGTGTTAATAGTAGAGCCTTCAAAAATCTCCTTATTCAGTTTACCACCTTTGGTCAGCCGGAAAATCTTGGGCAGTGGCCAGGCAGGAGTATAACTTTCTAAACGCTGAACAGCCCGCGGAGATAAAATAAGCATCCCGTGCGCACCTTCCCCACCTAAAACCTTCTGCCATGAGAAGGTAAGGACATCCAGTTTATGGTAGGGTATATCCATAGCAAATACAGCAGAGGTGGCATCGCAAAGCGTGAGCCCTTCTCGGGAATCAGGAATCCAGTCGCCATTGGGTACTTTGACTCCGCTTGTAGTCCCATTCCAGACAAAGACGACATCATTCTTGAAATCGACATTCTCTAAATCCGGTAATTTTCCGTACTCTGCCTCAAAAACTCGGGTATCTTTTAATTTTAACTGCTTGGTGATGTCGGTTGCCCATTCTTTACTGAAAGATTCCCAAACCAGAACATCAACCCCGCGGCACCCCAGCATAGACCACAAGCACATTTCAAAAGCGCCTGTATCGGAGGCCGGTACAATACCTACCAGATAATCAGAAGGAAGTCCAAGCATATCTCTTGTTCTTTTAATTGCTTCGGCCAATTTTTCCTTGCCGGGTTTGCTCCGATGTGACCGGCCAAAAGGTGCATCATTCAGATCTTCAATAGAATAACCTGGATGTTTGGCACAGGGCCCTGAAGAAAAACAGGGATTTTTAGGAACTCTTGTTGGTTTCATTTTGTCTTATCCTTTTTGGTACTGCTATGTCTTCAGGGGATAAAAAATTTTCCAGTTACAGGCGGACATGTAAGTATAGTCATCCCCGAAGGCTTAACAGTGTATCTTTTTTTATCTTTTCGTGCTACTTTTACATGGTCGAAATCGATGTTCGTAACCAACAAAAAACCGCCTATATATTTCTATAGTTTTTTGCATTTGATGAAGATAATCGACCAATTAACCTGTATCTTCCTTTTTTATTCTTTTTCTCCAAGTTCCTAATACTGGTTTTTTGGAAAAATTTATCCATTGTTGTGGTGAAATAAACCCTCATGAAAAAGTACATGGGGATTATTGTTGACGCTATTTCCAGACGGCAGTTCAAAGGCGAAATTACCGTTGAAAACGGAAAGATCATTCGTGTAGAAGAAAAGGAACACGATAATGAGCAGTACATCCTGCCAGGGCTCGTGGATGCCCATGTGCACATCGAAAGCTCCATGACCGTACCTTCGGTTTTCGCCCGGATGGCTGTTGCAAAGGGCACGGTTGCAGTTGTCAGTGATCCCCACGAAATTGCAAACGTTATGGGGGAAGAGGGAATTGAGTTTATGCTTGAGGATTCAAAAAAATCCCCCCTGAAAGTCTATTTTGGAGTGCCTTCGTGTGTACCTGCTACACCTTTCGAATCATCGGGGGCTGTTCTGGACATAAATGCTGTTGACCGCCTGCTGGCAAAGGATGACCTGCATTACCTTTCCGAGATGATGAATTTCCCGGGTGTGATTTTGGAATTCCCGGATGTGATGGCAAAACTGGAGTCTGCCAGAAAACACGGTAAAGTTATAGACGGACACGCGCCCGGTTTAAGGGGAGCTGACCTGCAGAAATACATAGGGGCAGGGATTTCAACAGATCATGAATGTTTTGAATATGAAGAAGCTCGCGAGAAAATAGAGCTCGGGATGAAAATCCTTATCCGGGAAGGTAGTTCAGCCAGGAATTTCGAAACCCTGTATCCACTGATAGACGAATATCCGGATCATGTCATGCTATGCACAGATGATTCCCACCCTGATACCCTGATATACGAAGGACATATTGATAAGCTGATCCGGCGCGGGCAGGAAAAGGGGCTTGATATCTATAACCTCATCAGGACAGCTGTTTTCAACCCTGTAGAGCACTACGGGCTTAATGTAGGGCTGCTGCGCGAAGGAGACCCTGCGGATTTCATCATTGTGGATAACCTGAAGTCTTTCAATATTCTGAGTACATTTATAGACGGGGAATGCGTTTACGAGAACGGGAAGGTTCTTTTCCCTCTGGAAAAAGTTCCTGCTAAAAATGTATTTAACAGGAATAAAATTTCAATTGACGATGTAAAACTCGTACCCCCTGCAGGAGCAATTCAGGAGCAAACAACAGAAAAGGGGATTAAAAAAATCAGGGTAATAGTTGCAAATGACGGAGAACTGGTTACAGGCCAGGAACTTATTGTGCCAAAAATTGAAAACGGCAATCTTGTTTCGGACCCTGAAAGAGATATTTTGAAGATGGTTGTCCTGAGCAGGTATTCTGATGACCCTGTCCGTATCGGGTTCATAAAGAATATAGGCCTGGAAAAAGGCGCCATTGCAAGCAGCATTGCCCACGACAGCCATAATATCATTGCAGTGGGTGCCACAGACGAGGACATAGTTGAAACTGTTAACAGGCTGATAAAAAATAAAGGAGGCATCGCTGTCGGGACAGCAGAAAACCTTCTTGACCTCCCGCTTGAGGTTGCGGGCCTTATGAGCACCCTGGAAGGAGAAGAAGTAGCGTCCCGCTACCACCTGCTAAATGAAGAAGCCCGGAAGCTGGGAACTTCCCTCGAGTCGCCTTTCATGACCCTTGCATTCATGTCCCTTCTGGTAATTCCAGAACTTAAACTGGGAGACAAAGGGCTCTTTGATGTAACTAAATTTGAGTTTGTCGATCTTTTTGCAGACGAATAAGCAGAATAAGGAGAAGGAGGACAGAGAAGGCAGAAAACATCTTACCAGTCATTTATTTTTCAGCAGTTTCTGTCCTTTTCCACAACTTTCAAAACATCAGCATTCGATGCAGTCTGCACAATCATGAACTGTTTGCTCACAGAAGCTGTTTTTCTGGCCACAGTTTCCATGCACAGGATGAGGATCTTCACCGCATCCTGCAGATTGCTTTTTTTAGTCCAGTTATCTTTAAAACACTTGTTTGCTACCTGTTTGGTAAACTCGTTTCCGAATGCTATGAAATTGCTTCCCTTCCCCTGCGAAGTAAGAGTCATCTCAGTATTGATCAGTTCGGCTATTGCGAAATTTCCTGCCGAGGCATACAGCCTTCTTTTTTTAACGACTCCGCCTTCAGCCGAAGAAACTTCCCCTACAAGGACACCGTTTCTTTCCGAGACTTTCTCCTTGCAATCCGCAACCGTTATTTTGACCCCAAACTCCTCTGCTTTCTTTTGCATTTCCTCATCCGTAACTATTGATCCGCTGTAAAGCTCTTTTTCGAGCTTCTCTCTATCGGGCTTTTCCCCTTCAAAAGTAATTTCGCGCATATCTCCTGCCATGACTGCACCGTTCTTTCCAATAAAAGCAATAACAAGGGTCATTATAATCTGCTCCAGAACCTTTCTTTAAAAGATCTTTACTTTTAAGGTATTATATTTCTTATTGTTGAGCTGATCCAAAACTAGAAATTATCTCCCTATATCGAACTTTGAATATTAATCGATCCTCTGATCGTGAAGACCTTTCTGAGACCAATATTACCAGCCACATTTTTCTTTATCCCCATAATTTCATTATTCTTGGGATAGTCTGCAAATCACTAAACCAGTCACAATACCAGATGCTCTTGACTTTGCACTTTATTGATAGTCGTATTCAAGAAAATAGTGATGATTGGCTTGAAATTTTTTACGTTAAACTATTTTTTGCTTGAAAATAATTTTTGATATAATTTATTTTATATAATTTAGCTTATTAGTATATGCTGGAGTTGGGAAGTCGAATTGGAAAGTGGGGTATTATCTGCCACCAAAAGAATAACCTGGAGGCCGCTGATTCTTCTTCGAATCTGACATGTTTGGGGGAGCATGGTATTCGAAGAGACTGTATTGGGGGATACGGTAAACTGCGGCTCCGGTTTTCTTCTCTTAAGACTCGTTATCAAACTTAAAAATAAAAAATTCAAAAATTCAAGGGATTTATCATGAAACATCTAAAAATATGTCCAAAATGCAACGCTGATCTAAAAATGCGCTCAGATGGTAAGACCCAGTACTGTGATGTTTGCAGTTACTGGACAGAAGCAGGTACCGCAAGACTTGATTCAATAATGATTTACGCATGAGAAGCCGGCACGAAGAATTCCGAGAGTTTTCTTTAATTTCCTGCCCCGCAAACTCAAAAGCCGAGAAGTCAATTAAGCAGCTTTAATATTGAATTAAAGCTCTTGGTGACTATAAAAAAGAGTCTTCTTGGAATCTTGTTGAATTGATAATTAATCATCTTCACTTCTCGTTTAATCATTCAAAGGGGCGGGTTACCAGGTTATTGGGTATCTAAAACTAAATAAATAGATAAAGATTACTCAAAAGGGAAAAATTTCAGCTACTTCTCAGCGCATCCCTGAGATTCGGAATGTAAACATGAAGCTGATTCTAAATAAGCTGCATTCTCCAACTTCTTTTTGCCTGAGATGTTCCTGGAATTATTCTATTGTCTCTTTCCGCCTCCTTCCGTAAACCTTCTGTACTCGCCGATGAGATGAATCTGGAATTTTTTGTGTTTTGTACTTTAATGGTCTTTACAATATTCCCTGAGATTTGGAATATTGACATAAAGAGGCATTGTAAATAAGTTGTATTCTCCAGCTTCTTTTTGCCTTAGATATTCGTGGAGTTTTTCTATTGCCTCCTCCTGGACATCTTCAGGCATACAGCTACTTCTTACCATTGAAATAAACGCATCGGGTCCCTTATCCTCCATGGCTCTTATTAACCAGCATAAAATATTATGCTTTGTAGTATCATCAGGATGGTCCAGGAGCTTAAACATGGTAAAAGCATCTTCAGAAGAGATATAATCAGAGATACTAATGGAAGCCCTTGCTGAAATAACTCCTCCCGAAGTTTTGAGGATAAAAATCAAACTCTTCTTTATATCATCTCTCTCTTCTTCCGAAAATTCTGTAGAGTTGATTCCCTGAAGTCCTACTACAGTAGCTAGGATATAATAAGAGTTTTTCTTCTCTCTTAACCCTTTAAGGATGCAGCTTGCCCTTATGTCCCCGGGTATGAGAGAAGGGTGGAACAGGAGGTTGGACACTGCTTGAGGGCTGTTCCACTTCTGGAGTGTGGAACGAATTTTCTTAATATCTTTCCTATTTAATTGCTTTATATTCGATCCTATTTTCGTTAAGTCGTTCAGATCCTCTTCCTTAAGAAAAGCTTTCAGATCACGACTTATCCTAATAGAAAAAACACCCATATGCTGTATCCCCAAACATTACGATAGAACTGTGAGGAAAATATTAATGAGACTTACTGTATAGTTAGTTTTCTTTTTTTTCAACGATTAGTCCATAAATTATCTTTGATGAGTATTAACTGTATAACATGTATCTTATTGTACTTAAGTTTATTCTTTATAGACTAATTTGAAGAAAAAGTTGCTGATTAAGATCAAGTTACTAGTTTATTGATATAACAAGGTTAATCAATTAATTCATAAACAAATTCTACTACACTACTAACGCCGAAAATCATATTTTTCCAACAAAACCAAATAGATCAACTGCAATACTTACATAGGGGGGATCAGATGGGTATAAACAAAGGAATAGAAAAATCCCAGGAAGTTTACTCATCGTTAAAAATCAGGAAATTATTATCAGGAAGATCTATGATTTGGCAGGATTGCAACGTAATCACGACAACCTCCATTTGTTTCTCTTCAATCAAATGAACTTGCGGCTCAGGTTTTTGTTTCCATATGGAGGAAATGTCTTTCAAGAGGTGGTAATTATGGTGGATAATCTCAGAAAAATAAGAAAAATAAGGAAGAGTATACCAACTATCGAGGGAGCGGGGGTACACCTTAAGAGAGCTTTTGGATTCCAGCATGTTCCTGCGTTTGACCCTTTTTTGTTGTTTGATGAGTTTCGTTCGGAAAAACCTGAGGAGTATAGTATGGGATTTCCCTGGCACCCTCACAGGGGGATTGAGACCATCACTTATGTCCTTAAGGGAGAAATCAGACATAAGGACAGCCTGGGAAACAGTGGAATAATTCGGTCCGGAGAAGTGCAGTGGATGACTGCCGGGAGCGGAATTGTCCATCAGGAAATGCCACATGGGGATGAAAATAGGGCTTTATGGGGCTTTCAGCTCTGGGCAAACCTTCCGGCTGCGCACAAAATGATGAAGCCTCGCTACCGGGAGATCAAAATCAACCGGATTCCCGAGCTTTTCATGGGAAAAGGGCTGAAAGTAAGAATTATTTGCGGAGAAGTAAACGGGGTTGAAGGGCCTGTACGTGGAATAGTAACCGATCCCGAATACCTGGATGTGGCAGTCCCGCCAGAAGAGAAGTTTTTCCATATAACAGTTCCTGGTTATACTGTTTTTGCATATATTATTGAGGGCAGTGGACATTTCGACAGAGAAAAAGGTGCCTGTGCTTTTGAGGTTGAAGGGGGAAGATACCTTGACCAGGCAGAGGACTGTATAATAGATAAGGAGTCCCTGGTCCTTTACGGGGATGGGGATTCTGTTGAAGTGACTGCAGGGGATAAAGGTGTAAGGTTTCTTCTTATATCTGGTAAACCCATCGGCGAACCTGTCGCCTGGTACGGGCCGGTTGTCATGAACACTAAAGAAGAGTTGAGAGTGGCCTTTGAAGAATACAGACAGGGTTCTTTTACCAGATACCGGGAGAAAAGAAAATAGGTAACTGCTCAGAGTATAGTTAACGGCGCTCCTATGAGCGCCGCACGAATACCCTCTAAAACAGGTAAACCGTTCTTTTTTCCTGTAGAAATGTACGCCCTAATTCTGCAGAAAGCTTGCGCTCCCATTGCTTTTCTGAAAGTTCCCGATATTTTCTGCTGTAGTTTCATCATCCTGATATCTCTTTCTGCCTGATTATTATCAAATGGAACTTTCAAATCTGTCAGGAATCTCAGAATCTTTTCTTTGTGTTCTATAAACCTATCCAGCAGATTCCTTGATTTTGTTTTTGGATTTTTACCGCGTTTTCCCTGTTTTTCAGGATTTAGAGAATGCGGATTTTCTTCAAGCGCTCTAATGATAATTGCATCAAACCTTTCTTCCAATGCTTTAATTTGCTCAAAATCAGGTTCTCTTAATTGCTCTTTACACTCATCAGTGTATTTCTTCATCTCAGTGAGCAGTTCATTCATCTCTTTAGCCCATGTCTGTTTATAGTTCTCTTCAATTCCTGTAAGTTCTCTCTGTAAATGAGCGTTACACAGAGCATGATCACAATCATAAACGTTGTAAGGTTTCCATCCATCATGAACTGCTACTCCCTTAAACTTCGGAAGAATTCCCATAGCATCTATTGCTTCTGCTCCTCTTTTTGTATGAGCAAAATAACATGTGTATTTTTCATTAGAAGCTACATGAAGCCAGTGTCTTTTTCCTTCAATCTTCATACCAGTTTCATCAAAATTGATTACAGGCGAGGCTAATAACTTCTCTCTAATAACGTTTTCAAATTCCTCTAAATTCTGGAAACATTCTCTTTCTGCTCTAATTATCGTAGCAGGACAGATTTTTATTCCCATAATGTCTTCAAATAACTCAGAAATTCTATCATAAGGAACAAACTGGTAATTTTTACAGTAAATAGCTGAAGCTAAAATATTAGGGCCATACTGAACCGGATATTTCACTGATTCGGGAAAAACGGCTTTATTCAACTTTCCACAACAAGGACAGGTTTTAATCTGACTTTTATGTTCTGTAACAATTAGATTTACGGGAGGAATGTCAAAGACCTGTCTTCTCTCATAAGCTTCAACTTCAACATTCTCAAGGGTAGATCCGCATTCTTTGCAGCAGGTCAAAGAATGTTCTATTACCTACTCAGGATGATCAACCATATCAAGAGTCGTGCCTGGATGACCTTCCTGACCTCCAGGTTTCTTCCCGCTTGGTTTACGCAGACTCTTGGGATTAGGTTTCTCTTTGACAAAATAATCAGTAGAAGGAGGTCGACTGCTGTTACGACTGTTTTGATTTAAACGAGATTCTAAGGCTACAAGTCTTTCAGTGAGTTCTTTAACTTGAGATTCTAAACTCTCAATGTAAGCTACAATAATTTCAGGATTTGAAGCACAGTAAGAAAGAATCTCATCACGTTTCATAAAGCTAAAAAGGAATCATTTTATATCCAATTTTTCCTCGGAACGAGGAAAAATGTGTAGCCTCGTTAAGGCTACCTGAATAGTTACGAAAATAGATTTACTCTTATTACTAAGGGAGCGCAGAGGGTCACGAATACCCCATCCTTTAGGGTGGGGATGAAGTGAACCCTCGCCTCTGCGTTTTTCACTTTAAATATCTTAATCCTTGCTTTTTTTGTAAAATAAGCTTGTTTTTGGCACCATAGCCACCGATGGTGCCATCCATCTATGGCTAGGATGTGATATCAGTTGGAATTACACAGTTTTAGCCATGGCTATGGTCAGATTACCTACCACATCGTGTTGGTGCCTAAGTATCGATACAGTATATTCTACAATAAGCGAATTAAAAAAGATTGCGAGTTAATTTTCAGTAACATTTGCACTAAAAATGGCTACAAAATACATGCAATGGAAGTAGTAGACAATCATGTTCACTTGTTTCTGGAATTCCATCCAAGTAATTCTCTGTCAGAGGTAATTCAATATTTGAAAGGAGGCAGTTCTTACAGACTGTTCAAGCTCCATCCTGATCTTAAAAAACAGTATTGGGGTGGAAGTCTATGGTCAAATGGAAAGTTCTATCGATCCGTTGGAAACGTAACTGCTGATACAATTAAGCATTACATTAAAGAATCGCAAGGAAAACCGAGTGAAGAGTCTCAATTGTATAGATTCATGAGATCCGAGCAAAGAAAACTTGATGATTTCTAACTACCAGAACAACCGGGCGGGCGGCCCGAAGCATACCCCATCCTTTAGGGTGGGGTGGCCGCCCGCAATTTGATTAAAGTAAATCCATATCTTTCTTAAATTTATTGCTGTACATACTAAATTAAATTCATTCCTGACTGATTTTAATCCTCGTGTGAGAAATTCTCTAAACCCAAGATTCTCTTTATAGTTTCCTATTACAGGTTCTACTACCTGCTTTCTTTGTCCGTATATTTTTTTGCTACTTCTGTTTTCATTTTATCTGCTAATTGCTTTCTTTCTTTATAAAAATCAGCTATTTTTAAATGTCTAATTCCATCCTTTCTTTTTGTACAGTTTATACTAAACTCACATTTTCTGCATTCAGTACCTTTGTAAAGTCTGTATTTTTTCTTTCTTTGTCATAGCCTTCATATACAAACTTCAATTTTTGATTTTCAGGGCAAATGAATTCATCATTTTCTTCATTATACTTAAAATTACTAGTGTCGTGTCACCGATGGGAAGTCTTAAGCGTTATATTGAATGATCTTCATAAGTATCATTCATGATTAAATATACTGTGACACTTACCGAAGATGAACGTAGATCTCTTTGTGAACTTGCTTCAAAGGGAAAACATAACTCTCAACAAATTCTCAATGCTCTGATTTTGCTTAATTGCGATAAAAGTGAATTGAATGTTAGCCATTCAACCAATGAAGAAATCTCACGTGTCCTGAATATTAGTATGAAAAAAATTGACCGTGTTAAGAAGAGATTTGTTGAAGAAGGTCTTGAAGTTGCCCTTAACGGGAAAGAAAGCGAGCGCATTTATAATAAAAAAGTTGATGGTGATCTTGAAGCCCATTTAGTCGCCCTTAGTTGCAGTCAACCCCCTGAAGGTTTTGCAAGATGGTCGTTAAGATTATTAGCCGATAAGGCTGTAGAACTTGGTTATTTCGAGGAAATTTCTCACGAAACAGTACGCCGTACTTTAAAAAAACGAAATCAAACCCTGGCAAAGGAAACAATGGGTAATTCCTCCAGAACAAAACAGTAGCTTTGTTGCGAATATGGAAATGGTTCTGGACGTTTATAAACGTCCATTTGATCCACGAAATCCTGTTGTGTGTATGGACGAATCCCCAAAACAATTGATTGCAGAAACCCGGATCCCTATCCCCTGCTCAACAGGGAAGCCAGAAAAGTACGATTATGAATACAAGCGAAATGGAATGTGCAATATATTCCTTGCCTGTGAACCGTTGACAGGGAAAAGAATGGTAAAGATCACTGAAAGAAAAACAAAGAGAGATTGGGCTTATTTTCTCGAAGAAATAGAAGTTCAACATGAAAATGCAGATAAAATTACGTTAGTAATGGACAATCTAAACACGCACATACCTGGATCTCTCTACGAAACATTTCCACCACCAAAAGCAAAGGCGCTATGGGACAGATTTGAGTTCGTCTACACGCCAAAACATGGAAGCTGGTTGAACATGGCAGAGATTGAACTGAATGTACTTACAGGTCAATGTTTAAAAAGGAGAATGGATAACATCGAGTTTGTCAGAAAAGAAGTTTTGGCATGGCAAAATTACAGAAACAACAAAAATTCAAAGGTTAAATGGCAATTTACAACAGATGATGCAAGGATAAAATTGTCACGTCTTTATCCGACTATTGAGGATTGACGCGACACTAGTAACGAATCTAATATCGTCAACGCTTTCTGTTGATGTTTTAGTTGCTTCTTCGTGCTCTGGGATATATGGATCCAGTTTCTTTTGATTTAAAAAATGTATGTTATTTCCACTATAACATCCATTGTCTGCACATATTTTAGTGCCTTCTTTTAACAAACCACAATTTCCTTCCACAAGTTCAATCTGTGATTTCAATTGATAAGTGTCAGTTCTATCTTGACAGATCTCATTTGCAACAATAATTCCCAGTTTATGATCCACTGTTATTTGAGTATTATACGTCAGATCAAATGTTCCCTTTTTGTTTTTCATAAACCGAGATTCATGATCAGTCAAGCTCACTTTCTCAATACTATCTTTTTCAAATTCATCAACTGCTTCTTTAATTATGTCTTCAATCTCTTTTTTTCTAGTATCAGATTTATCCTTGTTTACTTGCTTTATGTACTTCGCAACTACAGCTTTTACTTTATGTTTTTCACTTTCATTCAGCTGATCGTAGCCACGGCAGTTTCCAAAATGCTCATCCTCAACTTTGTCTATTTCAATGCTTTTTTTTAATTCATTCTTAACATATTCTCCAATAACCCTTAAGACCTCTTCCAAAACTACATTGTTTTTTGATGCAGAAGCTTTTACCATGGATCCGTCAGTGCTTAACTGCTCGAGACCTATTACTCCTAGATCCTTAGCTGCCTTAACTGTGTTTTTGAACAATTCAGTAATCAGTTTCTTATTTTCTTTTCTAAAGTCACTGATTGTTCTAAAATCAGGCTGCGGATTTTCAGCCAAATAAATGTAAACTACATTTTCTCGAACACTACGAGCTATTGCTCTCGATGATCGAACTCTATCAAGCATTGACTGAAGCAAAATTTTACACATTATGCATGGGTGGTAGGCAGGATGTCCAGAGCCATCATACCTTATTTCAAATTCACTGAAATCCATTTCATCTACAAAAGATTCAACTAAGTAACAGATATGATCTGAAGGAATAAGATCTCGAATATCTGGAGGTAAAGTCCAAAATTGATTCTTTGATTCGATAAACGCCATGAAGCAAAATATTCTTAATAAATTATATAATGATTTATATATTCCGAAACAGAAACTACGATTACCTAAGGTAATTGTCGGACAGCCTGTGAAAAGCGGGGTGAAATTGTACTAGTGTCGCGTCAATCCTCAATAGTCGGATAAAGACGTGACAATTTTATCCTTGCATCATCTGTTGTAAATTGCCATTTAACCTTTGAATTTTTGTTGTTTCTGTAATTTTGCCATGCCAAAACTTCTTTTCTGACAAACTCGATGTTATCCATTCTCCTTTTTAAACATTGACCTGTAAGTACATTCAGTTCAATCTCTGCCATGTTCAACCAGCTTCCATGTTTTGGCGTGTAGACGAACTCAAATCTGTCCCATAGCGCCTTTGCTTTTGGTGGTGGAAATGTTTCGTAGAGAGATCCAGGTATGTGCGTGTTTAGATTGTCCATTACTAACGTAATTTTATCTGCATTTTCATGTTGAACTTCTATTTCTTCGAGAAAATAAGCCCAATCTCTCTTTGTTTTTCTTTCAGTGATCTTTACCATTCTTTTCCCTGTCAACGGTTCACAGGCAAGGAATATATTGCACATTCCATTTCGCTTGTATTCATAATCGTACTTTTCTGGCTTCCCTGTTGAGCAGGGGATAGGGATCCGGGTTTCTGCAATCAATTGTTTTGGGGATTCGTCCATACACACAACAGGATTTCGTGGATCAAATGGACGTTTATAAACGTCCAGAACCATTTCCATATTCGCAACAAAGCTACTGTTTTGTTCTGGAGGAATTACCCATTGTTTCCTTTGCCAGGGTTTGATTTCGTTTTTTTAAAGTACGGCGTACTGTTTCGTGAGAAATTTCCTCGAAATAACCAAGTTCTACAGCCTTATCGGCTAATAATCTTAACGACCATCTTGCAAAACCTTCAGGGGGTTGACTGCAACTAAGGGCGACTAAATGGGCTTCAAGATCACCATCAACTTTTTTATTATAAATGCGCTCGCTTTCTTTCCCGTTAAGGGCAACTTCAAGACCTTCTTCAACAAATCTCTTCTTAACACGGTCAATTTTTTTCATACTAATATTCAGGACACGTGAGATTTCTTCATTGGTTGAATGGCTAACATTCAATTCACTTTTATCGCAATTAAGCAAAATCAGAGCATTGAGAATTTGTTGAGAGTTATGTTTTCCCTTTGAAGCAAGTTCACAAAGAGATCTACGTTCATCTTCGGTAAGTGTCACAGTATATTTAATCATGAATGATACTTATGAAGATCATTCAATATAACGCTTAAGACTTTCCATCGGTGACACGACACTAGCCTTGAAGTAATCTCGCAGCCTTGGGGCTGTAAGTAGTTCAAGAATACTAAAAATCAAAATCAACACAATTATTAGCTTACTGGACGTTATATTGTACTATTCAAGTTCTTATAAAATAGATTGAATGTATATGGAGAAAATCTATATATTTAGAATCTCTCTCCATACCATCAAACAATCAATGGTCAAGGATTAGTTTCAGATTCAAAACTAGTTCAAAAATCGAATGGTTTGAGAATTTATACAGAAAAACTTATAAAGAATTAGATACAAGGAATTTATGGAGTTTGGAAGTAGTTTTCCTCAATCACCCCGAACTCCATAAAATACGCCCTATGAGGCACAATCAAGTTAGCTGTGCTTTTATTTAAGCTTACCTGATTCTGCCTCTTGGAATAATAATACTAGGAGAAAGACGAATGAGTAAGAACAAAATTACAATAGGAATACTTCTTTTGACAATGCTTGTTGGTATGGCATTGATACCATCAGCAATGGCTTTCACCGAAGAACAGCAAACCGACCTAACCAAAGATGCTGCTCAGTTAAAGATTGAAGCTTTGGAAACTGAGCTAGGTGAAGAAGGAATGAAAAAAGTTGCGGATTACCTGGAGCTTCAGGCTTCTTTACCGGATGTAGTGAAACGTATGCCATATAGGGGACTTGCTTTTTCTGCTACTGATCCTGAAAGTCAAGCTATTAAAATGAAATATATTGATAACTTCGATGTTTCCAAGGAGGAAAAAGAGAAATATAAAGCTGGACTGCAGGACATCTGGGACAGGTATCCGGATAAAATAACGAAGGATGACTACGCTTTCATGAGTGAACTGGGTCCAATGATTGACAAAGAAGCTTTCAGGGAACACACGGCTGTTGGGGTAAAGTGGGCAAGCTCTAATCATCAAGATTTTGCTTACTATGCTTGTGACGGGTCTGCTTATGGAAATTATGCAAGTGATACAGCTGATGACCCGGATGATCCTTGGTTTGAGCTTCCGGGATATCGGTACTATAATCATTACTGGGATGCTGATTGGCATGTCGGAGGCGCACCAACTAGATGTGATGGTTTTGCAGATACTGCGCAAATCTGGGTTGCTAATGGACTTCTAGAGGAAGCACATGAAGATTTTGGACTTGCCAGTCACTATTTGTCGGATACTGGCAATCCGTTCCATTCAGCTGGAGCAGTTGATCAGATAGGGAATTTCGTGGAGAATCTGTTCAATACTAATAACCATGATCTGTATGAGATTTATATATCTGATCAGTGGGACAGCGGGTATGATTTTGGTGACTATGTTAGTAGCAATACTCAGGCTATTACTGTGACTGATCCAGAACAGGCAGTGAAGGATAATGCTGATTTTAGTTCTCAGTATTTTGACTATATTTGGGACGAGATAGAGAATAATCCAGATACATTTGATTCGGATATCTACGTAGCGTACTATACTGCTCAATGTGTCCGAAATACTGCAAAATGTAACCATGGATTGTATGATTACATTATGTAAGTTGATGAAATCTGAAACGGAGTTTATGTTTAAGAAGATGCCTTCAAAGGCATCTCTTTCTTTACTATTGTATCGATTCCAAAATAAGTCCGTTGCTTAGCGGGAAATTCATTGATCCGTAGATCTATTCAAAAGCCGGTATTGTGAACATACTTCGGAATCGCAGTACTATTATTTTTTTCCTATAAATGGTGATCTAAGTGGATTTTGTTAGTCATTTCATTTTGAAAGTTAAGGAGAAGATGCCTTTAGAGGCCCTTCTTTTCGTTTTACAACATATATGGCTTGCTGTTTTTGTTTTAACATTGGGCATATCGATAGGGACAGGAATTAACTTTGGTCTAGACGTAGTCGCCTTACTGATAACGCTAGGAATGTTTGTTCTGTTTTTTATGCCGATAGTCTCTATTGGACAGAATATTGTTCAGAGCAGGAAGGATATTAGAAAAGTTTTGTGCTGTGTACCTTTACTAATCGCTGCTGTGTATCAAACTCTGGTAGTTGTGTTTGGATATACTAAATTTATGATCTATGAATCTCATCCTGATTCGTTGGTTTATGCTTTACTGCTTCCGGTTCAGAGACTGGGGGAAACCGCAATCTATCCTACAACTGATAAAATATTCTACATGGGTTTTCCGTATAACCAGCTGCCTCAATTTACAGCCTATATTATCGTTTTCCCAATCAGTTTGCTTATTTACTTATTACCTTCGATAGATTATGACAGGACGAAGATCACAAAAGAAATGAAACTAATTGCTTTGCTCCCTCTCTTTTGTGTTGCTATTCCAGTAATTGTGCAGACAGTTAAAATGAAGCTGGGATTAATCGATGAGCTTATGATTCAATTTTTCTGGTCTGAGATACTCTCAAACATAAGACTAATGGGACTCTTCCTGTTAATGCCTATGTTGAGTATCCTGTATATAAGGCACTATCAAAGAACGAAAAGAACCAATGTCGAGAATTTTACGTGAACACAGAGATTTTTTGTTGTTTAGTTAAGCTGGGAAAATTTTGTCAGATTTCTGTTTTACCAGTTACTACAATAATCCATTACACCTCAACTAATTCTAATGCTTTACTTGTGGAATTTGCTCCACAGGTTTCAGAAACACCAAACTTTACCTCTGGAGAGAAAGGTCAAATTAGTCTTGGTTTAAAAATAGAGTTTTGAAATCCTTAGGACTTACGCACTTGAGATTCAAAATCATTGTCAGTAGACCTTGCTGTTAAATCGTTGGTTTAGACAGTTGAAGGTTTAGAGCCATTGTTTTTCAGTTCAACCGCGTAAGTCCTAATCCTTTATACATGGATGGTGTTTATGTGGTTTGAATTCAAAAATAGCAGAAATTTGACATTTCTGGTTCTTTTGTCAATTTGTGCGAAGCCTGTGAACTTTGTAAAGCCTAATCATTTAGAGGCTATACAAGGAAAGCAAGGAATCATATGGGTATAGGCAAGATCTCTTTGCCATGAAGCTGTGTACAACTCCAAAAACCCATATTGAACAAAATCTAAAGTGACTATGTATTTTTGACCACATTTTTTTAATCATATATGAGAATCTCAAATTAGGATTTTGACTTAAAAACCTATTCTTTTTTCCACTAACTCTGATAGACTTTCCTTTATTCGAGAGTTTCAACTTTAAATTATGCCATATATGTCGTTCTCATGCGGAAAAACAGTATGTTATATAAAGGAGTCCTCTTCGAGGACTCCCTGGATAACTATTTTAGCAGAGAAAGCACCTCAATTTGCCAATTCCTGTACTTCCTCTGCATTGACGATATTGCAAAGCACGTAGAACGTACTTTTTATACCAACAAAAGTTGGCACTTTAAATACAGTGTTTCTTCTATGATAAAACTCTTTGTTGTCAAGTGTTTCAGGAATCTTTCATATGATAAAACCATTTCTTCCTTAACAGAGGAAGAAGCTATCTTGCTTTCTTTTTATGACGAAAATGACCATATAAAACTTCCTTCTGGTGGAACCCTTCATCATTTTGTGAAGTATAGACTTGGAGAGGAAGGAGTCAATGAGATCATGATGTTGTTAGGTGAAAAAATCCTCAAACTCTCATCAGCAAAGGAAGCTAAGATTGATTCCACTCCCCTTGAAGCTTCAAGATACGATAAACATGCTGATTACAATTCTCATTATGAATGTAAAATGGATAAGGCGCATATTACAATGGTTGGAACTTATCCTGTTTTTATGACTCATACAAAGGGAGTTGCTGGTGACTCTCCAGAACTTATCACCCATATTGAAGCTCTAAAGAAGATGAACGCTGATCTCGACTTGTATTCTGCAGATGGAGGTTATGATTCATTCCTTAATCATTCTGACATTTGGTATCACCTGGATGCAAAACCGATTATCTCCTATGCCTCAAATGCCGTAATCAAAAAAGAAGGTGAAGAGGAAAGAATCAATCACTGGGTAAATAAAAAATGGAGAATCGGTGGAGATGTTCATGCACCAATGGAAAACAAACTCAAATTTCTATATGAGATTGGAAGGAAAGAGCAGGTAGGAATGTATCTGAGAAACCAGAACATGAGAGATGATGCTTTTGATGAACAGTATAAAAAGAGAGCCGAATGTGAAAAGATACATGGACATATTAAAGGTACAGTAAAATTCGATATCAGAAGAGTAAGAAATCAGAGTAGAAAACTCTACTCTCTATTGAGTTTCATATCATATCAACTACTGGTGTTGACAGAAATGCAAAATAAGGTTGGAGATAAGAATTCATTTGGGAGATACTTTTAAAGAAGTGGATATCAAATTAGATTAAAGGTTTTAAATGCTAATTTGAGATCCTCTATATATTGTTTCATTTTGTCAAGTATATATAAATACTATGAGAGTATATAGGATTTCATGGTAAAACTACAAAAAAATGAGAGCAGAGGCACATATTGGCTAACTGTGCACATTCATGCAAACTTGAATTACGCTGACTAGGTGTAGATACAGACCGATTCGCAGGTGCTACGCAACAAAGACCACAAAATGAGGTGTATTGTCCTTATTGATGCCCAATATTGGATAGCTATTCTGAGTAAGCCTGTGGGCGTAGTTTGCCGAAAATCGAATATCCTTTTCGATTACTTACAACAAAGGGTGAAGAAGCAGGTTGGGTACTGCCTGAGGGCTGTTTCACTTATTGAGTGTGAACGAATTTTCTTAATATCTCTTTATGCAAAAAATAATTAGACTAACCTGCATAGCAACCTTTTATTTCTTATAAGAAAATAATCTTTAATATATGGACTTTAATGTTAATTAATAATATAATTTTAGATTCCATTATACATAAGATCCTTTTTATATTTATTATCGAATATATTTTTACATGTTTTTTTCTACATATTTTATTAATATCTTACCTTCGAACAGTTTAAATATAATTATCCACATAATTTAAATCAAGTACTGCAGCCTGATCTGAATCACTGGAAACCTGATTTTTCCAAAAAATCAAATAGATCGACTGCAATACTTACATAGGGGGACCGGTATGGGTGCAATCACAGGAACTATAGAGACTCCAGAGAGTTTGTTCATTATTAAAGATTAGGAAATTATTATCAGACAGAATTGCAGTTCGGCAGAATTGCAATGTAATCACAACAGCCTGCATTCATTTTTCTGTGGTCAGGAGGATTTAGACTCTTTTACTTTTATAATTTACTTTTATGAGAGAACAGAGAATTATTCTTCGAGAGGTGGTAATTATAATGGCTAATCTCAGAAGAGTAAGAAAAATAAGGAAGAGTATGCCAACCATTGAGGGGGCAGGGGTGCACCTGAAGAGAGCTTTCGGATTCCGGCATGTACCTGAGTTCGATCCTTTTTTGTTATTTGATGAGTTTCATTCGGAAAAACCTGAGGAGTACATTATGGGATTTCCAAGGCACCCGCACCGAGGAGTTGAAACTATTACTTATGTCCTGCAGGGGGAAATAAGGCATGAGGACAGCCTGGGAAACAGAGGTGTAATCCGGACTGGCGAGGTGCAGTGGATGACTGCTGGAAGTGGGATTATCCATCAGGAAATGCCACAGGGAGATGAAAGCGGGAATCTATGGGGTTTTCAACTCTGGGCAAATCTTCCGTCTTCCCATAAAATGATGGAACCACGCTATCAGGGAGTTAAAAGCAGCCGAATACCCGAACTTCTTATGGAAAAGGGTCTGAAGGTAAGGATTATTTGCGGAGAAGTAAACGGCGTTGAGGGACCTGTTAAGGAAATAGCTACCGACCCCGAATACCTGGATATTACAGTCCCGGCAGAGGAGAAGTTTTTCCATATAACAGCTCCGGACCATACTGTTTTTGCATATGTTATAGAGGGAAGCGGCTATTTTGACAGGGAAAAAGACCCCTGTGCGTTTGAGGTTGAAGGAGAAAGATACCTCCATCCTGCAGGAGACTGCATAATATACCCCGAAACCCTGGTCCTCTATGGAGCTGGAGATTCCATTGAGGTAACCGCAGGGGATGAAGGAGTAAGGTTTCTTCTTATGTCCGGAAGACCTATTGGTGAACCTGTTGCCTGGTACGGCCCGATTGTCATGAATACAAAAGAAGAACTAAGAGCGGCTTTTGAGGAATACAGACAGGGGACATTTGCAAGAGACGCGGAAAGACAAACATAAACCATATAAACCCATTGTCTTTTTCATGGAGCCTGTGTCTTTACTGTACACATTTCTACGTAGATACCTTATCTTCCTGATGATGGTCTTGCTAATGGAAAGATCAGAAGTTTGCCTGAAGACTACTGAATTTTTTTGCTGATATTAACCGGACCTTAAATTAAAGTTTTCTGACTAAAGTCCTCTTTTTTGCAAGGCTTTTTACAAGGCTTTTTTGCAAGGTTTTAAATATCAAAATATGTTATTTATATCTAACATATGTTAGTTAAATCTAACTTTATGTTAGTAATTCCGAACAATATGTTGTAAATAAAAGACATACAATCATAAATATTCCATAAATATACAATCATAAATAATCCATAAATATACAATCATAAATATTCCATAAATAATCATAGTTTCAATCAGAAATCTTCGGCAAAGGCACATTAAATAATACAGGATCAAAGGCACATTAAGTAAAACCGGGTTATTAGGGGATATAAAATGAAAAATATAAAAAAAGTGTACAGATACAGGCTTATTTCAGGAATAATTCTTCTACTTGCAGGGATAATGTTGACGGTTTTTTTTGAAGGCGATTCTTCAATTCCGGTTATTTTGATAGTCATGGGAATGGTCATTTTTCTTATTACAGCATTCAGGCTTTTCAGGCAGGGGGATCTGCCAGACAGGGACGAAAGGACAAAGAAGCTTGCAGCGTACGGAATCACATATTCCTGGCTCTTTACGCTTGTGCTTATCACAGTACTTTACTGGATTGAATTCCTGAACCTTGCTGACTTTACAGCTGAAGCAATTTTAGGCATATTGCTTTTCTTTATGCTTATCTCAGCAAATGTTTTCAGGTGGTTTTTCATGCAAAAAGGCGATGTGGAATAAAGACCTGCGGAGGATAAAGGGTGAAAACAAGGATCAAAGAGTTACGGGCAAGGCATGACCTGACCCAGGAAGCTCTTGCAAACCTGGTGGGGGTTCGGAGAGAAACTATTGTTTTTCTGGAAAAAGGGAAATATAACCCCTCTCTGAAACTTGCCTGCAGGATAGCCAGATCTCTGGATACCACAATTGATGAACTGTTTATCTTTGAGGACACTGACTTTGAATAAACCCCAATGAAAGAAGAATTATTTTAAAAAAATGATATCAGTCTTGTAAGGGCTTTTTTGAAATTAATTTTGAACTGAAATTATCCGGGAATACTTCACCTTCATTCTGCTAAAGTAATTGCCTTATTTTTTAAGTTCTAATGAGAGAGTACAATTTCTAAAAAGAAAGCGAAATTAAATAAGTTTTTAAAGAACATGTTATATTAAATAAGCAAGTCATTCAGGAGAAAACATGGAAAATACATTGATTGCCTTCCAGAATGTCTGGAAAACTTATCAGATGGGAGAAGTTCAGGTCAATGCTTTGAAAAATGTGAGCGTGAAGCTTGGAAGAGGGGAATTTGCCGCAATAATCGGGCCCTCAGGAAGCGGGAAGTCTACAATGATGAACCTGGTTGGCTGTCTTGATATCCCTTCAAAGGGCAAAATTTTCCTGAAAGGCAGGGATATATCCCTGCTTCAGGAATCTGACCTTGCCGCCCTCAGAGGCAGGACAATAGGATTTGTTTTCCAGCAGTACAACCTGATTCCCGGGATGACGGCTCTTGAGAACGTTCTTCTGCCCCTTGAAATCCAGGAAATGGATGACAGAATTGCGGAAAAAAAAGCAAAGGAACTTCTTAACCTCGTGGGGCTCTCGGACAAGATGCAGAATAAGCCTTCACAGCTTTCAGGAGGGCAGCAGCAGAGAGTTTCTATTGCAAGAGCACTTGCCTGCGATCCCGAAATAATCCTTGCTGACGAGCCGACAGGTGCGCTTGACAGCATAACCGGTCAGGAAGTGATTTCAATCCTTTACAGGCTCTGGAAGGAAAAAAACAAAACAGTAGTTATGGTCACACACGACCTGCACCTTGCACAGTATGCCAGAAGGCACATTCAGCTCAAGGACGGAGAGATGGTCAGGGACAGCCCTAACAAAGAACAGATCAGCCCTGAAACCTGAACCACACAATAAATTCAGTTTAAGGAGAGAACCGGGTAAAGTAACAACTGGACAAATTTCATTCCATATTCAAAATGGTTTTTCTGTTAAAATTTCTCGAAAATAGACAAACCGGAGTAATCGACAAACCGGAGTAAACCGAGGTATCCAAAAATGGGTGACAAACAAATTAGCCTTATATTCATTTTTCTTCTGGGTTTTCTTTTATGCAGCGGAACTGCCCTGGCTGCGAGTGACTTTAATTCAAGCTCAAGCCTCGATAAAGGCCTGAGTGTTGACCTGTTAAACCAGGACCCTGATCCCGTGAAACCCGGAGATGTGCTTGAAGTAAGGATTGCTATAGAAAATACAGGTTATAAGGATGTAGAGAACTGTTTTGTGAGAATAGAGCCGGATTACCCTTTTAAGGCTCTTTCAGGGGAAGACCTTGTAAAAAAGATAGGCACACTCGGAAAACGCTCTGAAAATGACCGCAGAAAAGTCCTGAAGTTCAAAGTAGGAGTTGAAAACGATGTCAATGAAGGCACTTATCCCCTGAAAGTTTACCTTTACTCAACAGATACGAAAAATAAAGTTTCCCTTAACAGGGAGCTAAAAATTGATATTGACAGCGAATCAAACGCTGAAATAGAATATATCAGTGTTGAGAAACTGATACCAGGAGAGAAGACAGAACTTACTTTCGGCATAAAAAACGTAGGAAATTCCCCCTTAAAAAACTCAATGTTTTCCTGGGAATGCACAAATGACGTGATCCTGCCCGTAGGCTCGAGCAATGTCAAGCACGTTAACCTGATTGATGTCGGAGAAACTGCCAATGTCAGCTTTGAGGTTCTGACCAATGTGAATACAAAGCCCGGTCTCTATAAACTGGACATGATTCTGACATACGACGACATTGAAGAACTTCAGACAATAACGGAAGCAGGCACTGTAGAGAACGAGAAGCGCAAGACAATCAAAAGCAAAGCAGGGATCTACATAGGAGGGACCACGGATTTCGACATCGCTTTTATGGAAAGGGGACCCACAGGCACCTACACATTTTCAGTATCTAATATAGGTAATAATGGTGCAAACTCGGTAAAGGTTTCTGTCCCGCTTCAGGAGAACTGGACCGTGATTGACGGCGGCAATTCAGTGGTTCTCGGTAACCTGGCAAAAGGGGACTATACAATTGCAGATTTCAACCTGAAACCTGCAACTGTTGGAAAAGAGCTGCCTCTTAAATTTGAAATCAGTTACACCTCCAGTGACGGGATCAGGCAGGTAGAGGAAAATGTGATCTCACTTTACGCATCCTCTTCAACTCAGTCAAAAGGATCCTCGATGACAGACGAAAACAGTAAGTCAGGCATACTGTCGTATAAACTCTTCTTCCTTCTCCTGCTCGGTGCTGTGGGCTTTTTTATTTATAAACAGCATCAGAAAAAGGTGGTAGAAAAGAATGCCAGAGAAAATTTGACCAGCGAAAGCCAGATAGACGAAAAGAAAACAGGTGAATAAATCCTGAACCCGGATCTGTGGTTCCATGAAACTGGCAAAGATTTTGAAAATTGCCCTAAATATGGTCAGAGCTAATAAGCTGAGGAGCTGGCTGACCATAATAGGGGTTATCATAGGCATTGCCTCGGTAATGGCAATCGTTACGACCGGGGAGTATTTTCAGGAACAGGTTACGGAAACCCTTGAGGGGCTTGGGGGGGATACTATTACCATAGTAGCCTCAGTCCCTTTTGAAATTTATTCTGAAGAAGATATGGAGTATGAAGAAAATTCAGAAGAAATTCCGGGAGAATCCGGGGCAACAATTGCAGGGACCGGAGAGGGACCTGAGAACTTCACTTCTGAGCCCATGGAAATCGAACCCGAAACAGAGGCAGCACTCACAAGAAAGGATGTATTTGTTCTGAGGAGCATTCCGGCTGTTGAATATGTAAACGTCAACGTCCAGACAGGAGCGCAATTGAAATTCGGAAGCGAGTCAACTTACGTCTGGGTTAATGGTGTTGATCCCGGCGTCTGGCCTCACATTACAAAGAAGAAGATAGGAGAGGGCAGGATGCTGGCACCCGGAGACAGGGCAGTTGTGGTTATTTCAAGCGAACTTGCAAAAGGGACTTTTGAAAAGGAGATAAGGCTTAACCAGATGATCCCCTTAAACGGAAAATCCTATCGTGTAGTGGGGATACTGGCTAAGGACGGAGGGCTTTTAGGAGGTATGGGAGGGCTTTTTGGAAGCAGTGTTTATATGCCGTACCAGGAGGTCTACTCTCTGCAAAATAATGAAGAGGACCTGTCTGAAAGAGAGCAGGATGTATATGATAACATAGAGATCAAGCTCCATGATGAGGCAGATTATGACGCAGCCCTTCAGGAGATAGAGCGCAAATTAAGGCTTGCAAGAAGAGTTACTGAAGATAAGCAGGACTTCTATGTCAGCTCCTCAAAAGAGACAATTGAAAGTACGCAAAAATTGATTAACGGACTTACATCATTTCTAGCCTTCATTGCAGGCATTTCCCTTCTTGTCGGTTCAACAGGGATCGCTAACACAATGTTTACTTCCGTGCTTGAGAAGACGAAGGAAATCGGGATTATGAAAGCGATAGGAGCAAAGAATAGCGATATAATGATGATTTTCCTTTGCAATGCTGCAATGATCAGCCTTGTAGGCGGAATGATAGGTATCCTTCTGGGCACAGCTGCTGTCCAGCTGATTCTTTTCTTTATTTCAGTAAAAATGAACGTTCCTTTTGAATTTGCCCTCAGCCTGAAAGGCACAGTTATTGCAACCCTGGTCTCCATAGCAGTCGGGCTGATTGCAGGCCTTGTACCGGCAAAGAATGCATCCGAATTGAAACCGGTTGACGCTCTCAGATATGAATGAAAAAATCAAAACTGGCAGCAAGATTCAGCTCTGTTTTTGGAGCCGGCATGAAGAAAGTAAAAGAAATAAAGAAAAGCAGAGAAATGAAGAAAAGCAGAGAAATGAAGAAAAGCAGAGAAATGAAAAAAATATAAATATATACATTTTATATAAATATATAATTTCATGTAAAAAGCTCTATATAATCTAAAAAATGTTTAGTTGATGTTTTATATGGAGAGGATAAAAAATGGATAGTCTAAAATTATTTAAGCAGGTTACTGATGCGATTACCACAATCATCCTTTATGTACTGCTGCTTGCATTGATTGTGGGAATGGCAAAAACCCTGCTTGAGATTCGCTTTATTGTCTTTGAGTCTCTAGAAAGCGGATTCAATCACATGGTAACAAGCGTACTGACAGTTTTTATTGTTATTGACCTTTTCAAAGCCTTTGTTGATTATCATGAACATGACAGGATCAAGCTTACTGATATTACGGATGCCACCATCCTGATAGTCCTGCGTGAAATTGCAGTTGGCCTTTACGCCCAGAAATTCGGATACGAGTATGTCCTGAGCCTTGCTGTGCTGCTGCTTGTGCTGGGAGTAATAAGAGTGCTTGCAGTCCAGTACTCTCCGGCGTCGAGGTCCTCAAATTATCAGGTTTCCTTAAAGGAAGAGACCCAGCCTTCAAAGACAGGCCTGAGCGCCATGCTTGACCCGGTTCAGAATTGACCCTGAAAAAACAAATCCCTTCAGGTAATATTGAGCCGTTATTTTCTCATTTGCCCCTTCAGGCAGAATGAGAAATACATTTTTTCTCTTATCCCTGCTTCATAATAAGGACGGAAATTCCAGGTTAATTGAGCTGAACTTCAAAGCATAATACTTTTAAACGATTCCCCTGGCATAATGTGTTATAATGAAAAATTTGCTTAGAAAAAAAGTTCAGAACCCCACTTCTGAAAAAAACGGCGCCGGCCCTGTTATCCTGAAGATCTACAACTTTCTATTTGATTCATACGGTCCTCAGGGCTGGTGGCCTTTAACAGAACTCCACGGCAGCATTGGAACAAATCCCACAAAAACAGGTTCTGTGCAGGGATATCATCCGGGAGATTATACCTATCCGCAATCAGACAACCAGAAGTTTGAAATTGTATGTGGAGCCCTGCTCACCCAGAATACCAGCTGGCTTCAGGTCGAAAGAGCCCTGATAAATCTGAAACTTATGGACTCACTTTCCCCGGAAAAAATCCTCACTCTTGAACATGAAAACTTAAAAAAAGCCATAAAACCTTCAGGTTATTATAACCAGAAAGCCTTACGCCTGAAAATCCTTGCAGAATGGTTTCTGAGACTTGAAGGCAGAAATCCTGAGAGGAATGAACTGCTTTCATTAAAAGGCGTGGGACCCGAGACCGCGGATTCGATACTTATCTACGCTTTTAAACAACCTTCGTTTGTAGTTGACGCGTATACCAGGAGAATAGTGAGTAACCTTGGCCTGGCTGACGAGAAAGCAAAATATTCAGAAATCAAGGCATTGTTTGAGGAGAATCTGCCGGAAGACCTGGTCATATATCAGGAATATCATGCCCTTCTCGTAGAACATGCAAAGAGATACTATCAAAAGAAGATTTTTTATTCCAGATGCCCTCTCCTGAATATTACCTGAACATGAAGCAGCCAGAGCTGGATTTCAGGACCTGAAAATTTGCCTCTGAAAACTGAAAATATCTGAAGAAATATAGCTCTGAAGAAATATAGCTCTGAAGAAATATAGCTCTGAAGAAATATAGCTCTGAAGAAATATAGCTTTGAAGAATTATGGCACTATAACCTGAAAATTCGCATCAATTAAAATGTTTAAGGGAATAAGAACTGGCTACTTAAGAAACTCCGACTGAAGTTCCCGCTGTATAATGTTTCTTATCCGAATTAAATACTTGGTTCAGTGATCAGATTTTTCCCGGACAATTATGCCCTGTTCAGCAGTCAAAATACCTGATCTGATCCAGATTTCGTCATGCGCTGGTCTGTGTTTTCTTGCGTTTTGTCCTTACAGGAGCTTTATTCCGTACCAGTCGGAAAGTTCTGCATCAAGAACGCCCTCGTGGACCATCTTCTCGATCTCGTTTTCGACCTGTCCGTAAGTGAACTTATAGTCGTATGAGATCGCTGAGATCACGTCCGGGCTATGGCAGAACCTGTCTGGAAATGCCCTGTTGAACGTTTCCACATTCTTGATAATTATATTTCTAAGTTTTTCCATTTTTATCACCTTTTTCGTTTTTAATTTATAGTTATTTTAGTTCAGTCTCGGTTTCTGTTTCTCTTCGACATAATATAGTCTATGCACCACATATAAATAGATATCCTAAATATTTACCATATTCCATGCATATCTATATAGAAAGAGAAATAGGGGAGTTTGACAATTTGAGCAATATGAATAACTCACATTAAATATTTATCAGGTAAACTTATATAACTTTTGTGCTCAGTAAGAGATATCTGACAGAAAAAAACATCCAGAATACCCGGAGGAAATAATTTATTCAAATAAATCTATACATGAAGTGATAATAAAAAAGACAGGAAATAACTACGAAAACCTTTGCTTTGGACCTTCCGCATAAGTTTATCTTCGCTTAGAGGGTTGCTTTTCCAAATCTCTAAGGGTAGCAAATTTTATACCATTAAATGTTTACTTTCAGGTTAAGAGTGCTAAAAGGATATCTCGGAGAAGGAGAAAAATGGAACAGCTGGCATATCAGAACCCAAATCCTGTGCTCAGGGCAGGAGCTGATGGAAAAATTATTTATTCAAATAACGCAAGCGAAGCCCTGTTAAAAAAATGGGATACTGGAATGGGAGAAAAACTGCCTCCTTCGATAGAGAATCTCGTTAAAAAAATTGTCAAGGGCACTTCTCATGAAAAAATAGAAGTTAGAGCCGGAAAAAAAGTCTATCTTGTAACCTTTTATCCTGTGCCTGGAGAGGACTATGCAAACATCTACGGATTTGAGATAACCGGACAGAAGAAGCTGGAACAAAAACTGCGTATCAAGGAAAAGCAGTATGATGCTCTCTATACTCTGGGAAGGATTGCCCTTAAATGTGAAAGTCTGCAGGCGTTTCTGGATGAAAGCGTGAAACTGATTGCAAAGACTCTGGACCTTGAATTCTGCAAAATCCTTGAACTCAAGCCGGATGGAAATTTCCTGGTTATAGCGGGCACAGGATGGAAACCCGGGTATGTAGGCTTTGCTTTTGTGAAAGGGGGCAAATGGTCGCAGGCAGGGTACACTATTTTTTCAAAAGTGCCCGTTATCGTAAAAAATTTTGCAGAAGAAAACCGTTTTGAAGCCCCGGAAATTCTGCGAGAGCATAATATTGCAAGTGGAATGAGCGTTATTATAGGAGATGTGGAGAAACCCTTTGGTATACTGGGAGCCCATTCCGCAAAAAAAAGAAAGTTTACTGCAGATGAAACTTTCTTTTTAAATTCTGTTGCATTCATAATTGCAGAGGTAATCGAACGCAGGTATGCGGAAGAAGAGTTGCATCAGTATAAAGAAAAATTGGAAGAAATCGTAAAAGAGAGGACCATAGAACTTACCAGAGCGAATGAGCAGTTATCTATGGAAATCTCCAGGCGTAAGAAAGTAGAAAAAGACCTTGAAAACAACGTTTATTTCCTTAAGACACTCCTTGACGCGATACCCTCTCCTGTGTTTTACAGGAACCTTGAAGGCATCTATCAGGGCTGCAATGATAAATTTTCCAGGAAAATTCTCAACCTCCCCAAAACAGAGATAATAGGGCATTCAATGCAGGAATTCAGGGAACAATTCTCTGAAGAAACTCTGCGTGAAACAGAATACAATGATAAAATACTGCTGAAAGAAGGAAAAAGCCTGCCTAATGAATTGAAAATAAAATGTGCAATAGACGGAGAATTAAGAGATTTCCTTGTCTATAAAGCCACATACAGCAACCTAGCAGGCGAAGTGATAGGGATCGTAGGCGTAATGCTTGATATCACAGAACGAAAAAAAGCAGAAAAAGCTCTTTTGAAAACCGAGGAGATAAGAAAAAAAGAAATCCATCACAGGATCAAAAATAATCTTCAGGTTATCTCGTCCCTTCTCAGCCTCCAGGCAGAAAATTTCAGTGATAAAAAAGTAAAAGAATCTTTCCACGACAGCCAGAACCGCGTAATATCAATGTCCCTTATCCACGAAGAACTTTACAGAACAGGAGAAACCGGAGATGTAGAAAGTTTTGATTTTAAGGCATACATCCAGAAACTTGCAAATGAGCTTTTCCGTTCGTACGTGGTGGGAAACAAAGACCTTCACTTAAAGCTGGACATGGAAAATGTGTTTCTCGGAATGGATACCGGAATCCCCCTGGGGATTATTATTAACGAACTTGTATCCAACTCTTTAAAGCATGCTTTTCCCGGTGAAAGAGGCGGAGAAGTTAATATCAGGCTTCACAGGCTGCATAACGGTGAAAACAGGAGCTGCAAAGACCAGGACACCTGCGCTATCTCCGAGTTCCTGCTGATCGTCTCGGATAACGGAACAGGCCTTCCCGAAAATATCGATTTCAGGAACACCTCTTCTCTCGGGCTTCAACTCGTAAATATCCTGGTAGACCAGATTGGAGGCAGTATAGAACTTAAAAAAGGAGAAGGGACTGAGTTCAGGATAAAATTTAGAGAAGAAGTATGTCCAGAGAAAAAACAAAAATAAAACCCGACACTCAACTTAATTATCACATTAAAACTCGGCAGTAAATTCAAACTATAGAGCCTCTCCAGACATATGGAAATCAAATCCAGCCTGCTGGCTGAAGAAAGCCTCGAGCTCAACACATGCTGATTTTCATAAATATCATAGACTACGGATATATTGCAATCTCAGGCATTATGCTGAGGCATAACTTAACAAACACTATTGCAAAAATCAGCAGTGAAATGTTAACCACAGCTTCTACCAGCCGTCCCATAAACTAAGATTGTGACTTCGAATACATAACCCTTTTTCTTACACAGTTTCTTCCGATTTTATGTCTGTGCAGAAAAAAACCGGCTGCAAATTTGATAAGTTTCAGGTTTTGAACACCGAAAAGGAGCGTCAATTTGATTAAAATCGAAAAACCCGGGCTAAGAGAAGATATAATCGGTTTAGAATTAAAATATGGAAGTAAAATTCGAAATTAAAATAGATAGAAAAGAGATATTAAATGGGTATTGTGACCCATAAGGCCCGATCCACAATTTAATGTAGTTCTTTACTTAGTAAAGTTATGCTTATTTAAGTTACTACTTAGTCAAGTCATTACCTATTTAAGTTACTACTTAGTCAAGTCATTACCTATTTAAGTTACATACTTTCTTTGTACGTCTACTTCATAGATCTGGGACTGACCTTATGGATCAATTTATAATATGGCGTTAAAGGTATAAAAAAATAACGATAAGGATTTTTCCTTTAGAAAGTAATGGTTCCCGGCACACCGGCCCGGGTTAATAAAATGACCGGCTATTTACAATAATATTAAGGATTAAAGATAAGATTTATAAAGTCGATTTTTTCGGAGAATTTAAAGAAATTTCTAATTCTGGTCAATGAAATTTCTGGCTCCAAACCATTCTAAAAAAGTGTATGCTGGAATCTCTGCTGCAAAGAAAAGCTTTTCAACTTCGCAGTCTACTGAAAATCAATGAAACAATGGCCTCTAAATCCAAAGCTTACAGAAGAAACGGCTTCGGAAGAAATAATTCTGGAAAAAACTGTTTCCGGAAGAATCCCGCAAAAAGGAGAAACCGGATCTTTCTGGGAAGACAGGGGAGACAGATACCACTGCGGAGTTGACCTTTATGCCCCCGTGAATACAGAGGTGGTTTCGGTTGAAGGCGGAATTGTCGCAGAAACCGGTCTGATGACCTCGCCTGAGATCCTGCCTTACTGGAACCCTACATATTATGTTATAATTGAACACGACAAGGGGCTTTTCTGCAAATACGGTGAGCTTGCAGGCTTTACCGTGAAAAAAGGAGACGAAATCGAGCCCGGGAGTTTGATAGGGCGTGTGGGAATGGTGCTGAACTCCGCAAGAATAGATAATTCCTGCCCGCTTTATATCCAGAAGCTGAAGAATAGAAACCCGAGTATGCTCCATTTTGAAGTATGGGAAAATGAGCCCATTACTGTTCACAGGAAGTATCTCGGAGGCAACTGGTTTGCAGAAGAAATGCCAGAAAATTTAAGGAATCCTTCGGGATATTTAAAGGCAAAAAGGATATTTTACACAGAAATAACTGGCTAAAAAACGGAAGTTCGACTGAAAATTCCGGATAACATTGCAAATATTTCAGAACAAATGTCAAATATAATCATACTGTAAGAGTATGTGTTTTTGGCACTTTCTGGTTTGAAAAGTCTACCAGTTTTGCGAATTAAGGCTAAATATAGTCATAGGCACATATTAAAAATATATACGAAAAATAGATTATTTTAAGAAATATTTATTAAACTAAAGAATCAATATACAGATTCAATATAATATAACAGATAATCAAAAACATTCAATATACAGATAGAAATTGAAGATAGAGTGTAACAAAAACAAGTTCACAAAAATAAGTTCACATAGAAATAATATCACCCACGACTCTTACATTTCTTACGACTCTTACATAAAAGGATGCATGCGCGACTCTTCACGAAAGGATGAAAGGATCTACATAAAAACGCTCATGATATTCTTGGAATAAAATGCCCAAAAAATGAAAGTATCTGGAAGCACTTCTATGCCAAAGTAAACAATCTATAACCAATCAGGGCAATAATTATTAATGACGCAGATCTGTGACTTATAACACATTTAAGATTTTGAAAACTATCTGGTGGTATTCATGTCAATTCCGGGCTGCAAAAAATTTCCTGTGGATGAAAAAATCGAGACATTCCAGAAACTGCCGGTGATAAAAAATTATTACCTGGTCCTTGGTGGTGGAAAAATCGGCACTGATTTTCTTCAGTATGCCCGAAAAAACAATTTTCCTTTTGTGCTTGTCATCGACAGCGACGAAAATGCGCCGGCTTCAAAAGAGGCTCAGGTCCTTGAGACCGAAAGCGAGCTTTTAAGCCTTTTGAGGAAAAAAACAGAAGCTTCCCTTAAGGAAACCGGACATGGTTCACGGTCAGGGAAGGAAAGCGAAGGAGAAAATGATATACCGGAAACCGGGAAATCAGAGGCATACTTCTATAAAATGGACATTCACAGAGTTCCTTTCCTCTTCAGCTCAGGCATTCCCGAATATATTATTCCTGCAATTCCCTTTCATGCAGCTGCATATATGCTTGCAGATCTCCTGAAGTTCCCGATACTTGATGCATGCAAAAGCAAAAGAAATAAAGAAAACCTTGCTGAAACATCCAGCCCTGAAGAAGGCTTTTCAGGCGAAAAAAGCCCTGTAAGTGAGCTTTTTATAAAGCCTGAAGATCCGGAACTTATGAGTTACTTCAATAATATTGAATCAGTGTTTCCCGAAGATATAATAGCAGGCAGTTACCCTGAACACGGCATGTTATTTCTGTCATATGCCAGGGGAGGAGAAATCTGTCCTGACGGCTGCCCTGGACCGAGAGACAGGTGTCCTTCTTTCGGGAGGAAAAAACCCAGAACCATTACCGAATATTCCAGGGAACTTCTTCATAGCATTCCAGGATGGGTCTTTGAGAGCCACCAGATGAAACCCGGAACCGGAGGGCTGAAAGGAGCGGAATTCAGGCAAAATATCCTGGAAATCCTGGAGTTTTTGGGCAATATTCAGGGCGGAAAAAACGAAAAAAAATCCGAAAAAATCGAGGACAGGGCTTTTTTCATAGCTACCACCTGCACATGCCATGGAGTTTTGAACCTCTTCTATGTCACCTGAATATATTTTACCTGAATATGGCGCCCGGGTCCGGTTTAAGTAAAGGCTTCCGTGCTTTACCGGAAAATTGAACCAAAAATACATCTGTGAGCAGCCCAGATATCTCCAGGGGATTATATGGACGCTTTTGTAGGCACAAGCGGCTGGTATTATGAGTGGAATAAAAAGAAAAACCTTGACTGGTTCGTGGAGAATTCAGGTCTTAATTCTGTAGAGCTCAATGCAAGTTTTTACAGGTTTCCTTTTCCAGGCAACGTAAAAAGCTGGGGCGAAAAAGGCAAGGGGCTCAGGTGGAGCGTAAAAGTGCACAGGTCCATAACCCACTGGCGCCAGTTCGGTGAGAGTGCGCTTGAAATATGGGAAAACTTTAGAGAACTGTTCAAACCTATGGACCACTTAATTGATTTCTATCTTTTCCAGGCGCCTCCCAGGTTCGAGGAGATTGAAAGAGCCCTCAAATTTGCAGAAAAAACTGGGCTTGGCGAAAGGTTTGCCCTGGAAATAAGGAATAAGGAGCTTCTCGGGAATGATGAGCTCTGCGGAAGGTTTCTGAACAGGGTTACCCTTGTATCCGTGGACTCTCCCGATTACATTAACCGCATATTTCCCGGAAAAACAGTTTATATGAGGATGCACGGTAGAGAAAACTGGTACAGCTATAACTATTCTCAGGAAGAAATAAAAGAAACTATAGAAAAAATAACAGAATTGGAACGTGAAAAAGTCTATATTTATTTCAATAATAACCATAAAATGCTTGAAAACGCAAGGAAAGCATTAAAAGCCTTTTCTGGTTTGTAAACCCTGAAGATCTTCCTTTGTTTTCAAAAAATTCCCTTTAAAGGGTAGAAAAACTATTATGAATAATGCCTCTTGTCATTATTTGTTTTTGTGTTAACCTGTTTTTGTGGCTCAATCGTTAACCCATATTATGAATAAATTATTATATAAAGAGGTATATTTTAGATTTTATCCGGATATCCCCCATAGTCAAAAGTTAAATGTCTCAAATAAGAGTCAAATTTTTCTGGCATTGTAACTGATGACAATAAGATATTTGCCCGGAACTCCCTATATATAAAAAAGAAGTGAAATATATGTTCTGGAGTAAAGACGATATTGTCGAAAGGCTGAGCAAAATACCCAGGACGCTCGAAGATATCTCTATAGATATCTTTGAAGGCGTACCCCCAGCAAATGACCTGGTGTATAAAACAGACCTTTCAAAAGAACATTGCATAGATGCGACCAGCGGCTGCAGAAACCCTCAAACAAATATAAGTGTAGAACAGGTGAGCATAGAAAAGGAACTTATGTACCCTTACATAGATGGCTCAGCTTCCGGCGAATTCGCCATTCCATCGGAGCAGTACCGGTTTATGCTGCCCTATGAGATCCTGGGCTACAATATCAGGAAAGAATACAGAATCATTCAGCCTGAGGAATTGAAAACCAAGTTTCCCATAGCTTATAATCAGCTGATGGAAGCAAAACAGAATTCAGAAACCGGAAAACAGAACCTTGATTCTGCCGACTGCTACCGCCTGGAAGATGAAAGTTTCCTGCAGTATATAAAGACACCAAAAATAATTGTCACCAGCAACTACCGTCTCCGTGCTTCATATGATGTTAAAGGAAAACATGTGTTTTCAGAAGGAATAGGAGTTGTACTTGGAGACCCAACGCTCTATCATTACATCACAGCTGTGCTTAACTCTTCAATAGCAAGAGCTCTTCCTGAGATATGGAACCGTGAAAATATGCAGAGCAAGAACCAGCTCAATTCCAGGATGCTCAAAAGGTTCCCGATAGAGTTCCCTAAAAAACAGATCACTGAGACCCTTATAAGCACAATCTGCAGGTACCTGATTTACCTTAACCGGCAGAAGCAGACTGCAAGGGACTACTCCATACCCGGCTACCAGAAACTGATAGACTTCTACAGAAGAATTGCAGATCTTCTGATCCTGGACACTTACATCACGAATGACCTTGATCCGAAGTTTCTTGAAATCCTTGCAGAAAACATCACAGCGTCTGGAGAAGAATTCGAATACAGCGATGACATTAACCTCCTGATAGGGCTTCAGGAAATAAAGAAAAACATTCTGGAATCTGCCAGTTTCCGTGAATGCAGGTTCAACAGCGAATTCACGAATATCCTGGCTACCCTGAAAAACAACGGCGCCTGGTAAAGAAATCGGGACAAAAAATAAGGAATCAGGTTTTAAGGATTTTTAGTTTTTATTCCTTCATTTTAAACCAATCTTTTTCCAGCCGGTTTTTCAGGTCAATTTTTTTCCGGTTTATTTCTTCCGGTTAATTTCCTGATTTATTTCTTCTGATTAATTTCCCGGTTTATTTCTGTTGTCTAAGGTTTAATTTATTTCAGATGATTAAGTTATATTATCAATATTATCAAAGAATTAATTTATTTTAAATGTCTAATTTATTTTAAATATTTAATTTATTTTAAATGTCTAATTTATTTTAAATATTTAATTTATTTTAAATATTTAATTTTCAGACAATCGCTTTCAGACTATCACCCTTCAGTCCTGAATGAATCTGATTGGAAAACTTCCTGATATGCCGGAGAAGCAAATGTTCCGCAGTTCACTGGCTCGAGACTCCTTATCAGCTCAAGAAGCTTTCGTTTATTCAAGTCCTCTTTTTGCATAACAAATGAAATGCTGCTGTTTAACATTTTCATTTCCTGCATACTCAGGTCTTTAGAAGTGCATACAATTACAGGGATGTCCACGGTTTGAGGGTTTTTCTTGAGGGCTTTTATTACTTCAAATCCGGAAACATCCGGCATGTTAAGGTCAAGAATTATAGCATCGGGAATTTCTGTGGATGCTTTATCAATTGCTTCTTTTCCTCCCTGTGCCAGGCTGATAACGTAACCCTCGAATTCAATCATGGAAGACATAAGTTCCAGCATGGATTCCTGGTCATCCGCGATCAGGATTTTTGGGGAGTCCTTTTTTAAATTCGTTTTCAAACGGTCAAGGCTTGAAAGCAGGACTGATTTGTCAACCGGTTTTACAAGATGGTCAAATGCTCCCCAGAGCATCTTGCAGTCGTTTTTTTCGGTTATTGAAAGGACAAGCACCGGAATCCCGGAAGTCACGCTGTCTTTTTTCAGGTTTTCAAGAACATCCCATCCGTTCATTTCCGGAAGCATAAGGTCCAGAGTGATCACAAAAGGCTTTAGTTTCTGGGCAAGGGAGAGAGCTTCTTCTCCGGTTGCAGCCTGGACTACTCTGTATCCTGCTTCTTTTAATGTGAAAACCAGAAGCTCCCTGGACAGCCTGTCATCTTCAACAACCATAACAAGAGGAGCAGAGACATCAGAACCACAGGATTTGAAATCAACAGAGATATCTTCCATTTTCGGCATTTTGACCGGAATTTCTGCTCCGGATTCGGTCAGTTCATTTAGAACTATGGGTTCAACCGGTTTCCCGGATTCAACTGCTTTCCCTGTTATAACAGGAGCTTCAATGGCATTCGTTTCACATGTTTCGGCTGTTTCATGTGCCGTTTCAGCTGTTTCATGTGCCCGGAATATTTCCCCGGATTTCAGGGTCTTAACAGGGACCTCAAAAGTGAAGGTTGAGCCTTTTCCGGGCTCACTTTCAACCCATATCCTTCCTCCGTGCATCTCTACAAATTTCTTTGAAAGCACGAGACCGAGCCCTGTCCCTTCGTATTTTCGACTAAGTGTGGAATCAATCTGCTTGAAGGGCTTGAAGAGCTGTTTGATTTCATCTTTAGAAATTCCTATGCCGGTATCGGATACTGAAACCCTGACCCCTTTTTCAGATACTATCCCTAGTGTCATGACCATTTAATTATTTCACATAATACTTTGACATTTTCTCATCTGCATTCTTCCTTGTAAACTTCCATTCAATTTTCCTTTTGTGTTCATTCCTTCTCTTTGTCCATGAATCCACTTCATTTTTAAGCGTCTCGATGTCCCCGATCCTTCTTCCTGTACATTCGATATCCATGACATTGATCTCGATTTCAGCAGCATTGAGCCAGCTTGCATGTTTTGGCGTGTAATGGAACTCTATCTTGTCCAGAATCTTCTTTGCTTCCTCTTCTGAGAATGCTTCGTAGAATGACTTCTCTTTATGGATATTGAGATTATCCGTAACCAGTCTGATGACTTCTGCTTCAGAATATTCTTCTGTGACAAGAATCTTCATGAATTGTGCAAAATCCTTCATTGTTCTTCTTTTGGTTACCTGAGTTACCCTTTTTCCTGCTTTGAACTCTACCGCCATGAATATGTTTGCTGTTCCGTTTCTGACATACTCATAATCATATTTTTCTGAACTTCCAAGCTTCATAGGAATGCTCATTCTTTTATCCCTGAGCAGTTGCTTAGGCTTCTCGTCAAGACAGATAAGAGGTTTTTTAGGATCATAATCCTCTTCATACAGACTAAGAATGTCATACATCCTGTCTCTATATTCAGTATCGATAGTCTGAATACACCACATCCGTCTTAACCAAGGTTTAGTTTTGCTTTTTTCAAAATAAGCCTGACACTCTCTTTACCTATAGTTTCAAATCCTTCTTTTTTCCTAAGTTCTTCAGTAAGCAGGGAAAGAGACCATCTTTTGCTTCCATCAGGGGAACTGCTGCAGGCTAAAGCGATTACTTCTGCAACATGTTTTTCAGTGTATTTTATAGGTTGACCAGATCTTGATTTGTCAAAAAGAGCATTGGGGAGACCTTCATCAAGGTATCTTTTCCGTATATTCAAAGTGGTACTCCTGGAAATACCTAATATTTTCACGATTTCAGTGATTTCTGTTTGCTGGTTTGATAGAAGGAGAATACGGGCTCGAGTTAGTTCTCTTGCGCTTTTACGTCCTTTTCTCACAAAATCCTGAAGGAAATTTACCTCATTATCTGCAAGTTGAATCTGTAGCATGAAGGTATAAAAGGATTCAACGTTTATAATGATGACTAATAATTAAATGGTTGAGACACTAGGACTTCGACAGAGCCGCCTTTCTGGGTAAACTTTACTGCATTGCTTACCAGGTTATACATGATCTGCTTGAAGCGTGTCCTGTCCGCATAAACAAAGAAACCCGGCTCCACATTAAAGTCCATTGAGATGTTTTTCTTAAGAGCGAGAGGGGAGAGGATATTTTTAGTATTGGAAAAAATATCCTGAAGGGAGAAATAATCAGACTGAAGTTCCATTTTACCGGCTTCTATCTTGGAAAGATCCAGAATACTGTTTATTAGCGAAAGGAGATGTTTTCCACTGGTGGAGATATTTCCGAGAAACTTTTTATTGAGTTCGTCAAACTCTCCTGTTGACCCTCCGAGCATGAGCTCAGAAAAACCGATTATAGCAGTAAGGGGGGTTCGCAGTTCATGACTCATGGTCGCAAGGAATTCGCTCATTGAACGGTTTGCGCTTTCAGCTGCAATTTTTGCCTGCAGGAGTTCTTCCTCAGCCTGTTTCCGGTCCGAGAGATCTATGAAGCTTTCGACAAAATAACCCGTTCCCCCTATTGAGACGGGCACAACGCTTCTGAGGATAGGTAAAGTCTTTCCTGTAGCTGTAAGAAGTATACTTTCAGAAAGGTCTCCGGCCTGGTCCAGAGAAAGTGCAGCACAGTTCTCTTCCCCGTGCTGGCCGATTAACCGGTAACAGGTCATGCCTATGAGTTCTTTTTCGGAATAGCCTGCAGTTTTCAATGCTATAGGATTAGCATTAATAATTTTTCGGGAAGAAGATTCGATCAGAAGGATACCACACAGGGTATTGTCAAGAATGGCTTTGAGCCTTTCCCGGTTTTCCTGCTCGGATCTTTCCATGTTTTTACTGAAGGTGATGTCCTGGGCTACCAACTGAACAATATTATCCTTTCGATCAATAAGTGACAGGTTGACCTTAATATCAACAATTTCCCCTTCTGGTTTCTGATATCTCATTTCAAAATTAGATGAACCCTGTCTGAAAGTCTCTTTAAATGCCTGCTGAAGTTCAGGAAGGTACTCCGCCTGAATAAAAGACATCAGAGAGACATTAAAAGGGCGTTTCTGTCCGAAACCGAAAATTTCGCAGCCTTTTTTATTAATATCCAGGACTTTTTTTCCGTCCGAAATAATAACAGCATCGCTGGACTGTTCAAAAAGAGTCCTGTACATTCTGTCTTTTTCTTCAAGATCACATTCTGCTTCCCTGTAAAGTACAAGGGTGTTTTCGAGTTCCGTCCACCTACGGAGGGAAAAAATTCCCATTCCGAAGGAGACATACACTGAAAGAACAAGCATAAGCCCCAGACCTTCGCTATCGCAGGATTCAATAAATATTACAATGGATTCAAAAAGGTTATAACTGGAAGCCGCAACTGTGAATATAAATCCCAGAACCAGAATAATTATCAGTTCATTAGATTTTTTTGTGAACGGTGGCTTTAAAATATTTTCCATCCACTCATCCCCTTAAAAGACCCCTTTTAAATTCCTTATAGTACCGGATGCCCGCCAATGCATGAATCTAACATTGATTTGAGCCTTTCAATCTCAATAGGCTTTGAGATATAGCCGTTGCACCCTGCTTTTAAGAACCTGTCCTCGTCACCCTGCATGGCATGAGCTGTAAGAGCAATTACAGGAGTCCTGCAGACTTCCGGGAGGTTTTTGATTTCTTTAAGGACTTCAAGCCCGTCAAGTCCCGGAAGCTGTATGTCAAGAAGTATAAGGTCGAACCTGTTTTCTTTAACAATTTTGAGAGCTTCAAATCCATCCCTGGCTTCCTTACTCTCATACCCAAAAGTAGTAAGAAGGAATCTGATGAGTTCCATAATTATAGCGCTGTCCTCAACCACGAGTATATTTTTCATTACATGACCCCTCATATATTCTAAGGGATCTGACAAGATACAGATGCCTCTGGTTAACGGACTTCTTCCAAAGTCTGGACTGTTATCTCCTGGAGATGCTGCTACCAGACCGTATAAAGGTCATAAGTCCCTTAAAGCGCCAGAGCTAAAAATAAAAAGTATTTTTGGCAGACCCCTTAGACAATTAATCAAGTACCCTGTCGTTTTCCCCAAATTCAAAAAACTTACCAGCCGGCAAGTTAAACATATTATTTAATTTCCCCAGATATGGTAAAATGTATTAATTTTTAAAAGTTAAACAGTAATTGTATTACATACATATAAAAACTTTGTCTATTGACAAGAAAAAGCCAGATCAGCAGGTAAATAGAATTTATTTTCTTAATAAGAAAAACGATGTTTCTCAAAAAACAGGATAATAGCTGGTAAATAGCGGGTAAATAGCTGGAGAATATCCGGAGAATATCCAGAGAATGAAGGAAAATTGACCCGGAAGAAAATCTACAGGCAGGTCTGAAATATAAGAATGAGAAGCAAATGAAACATTAAATCAATTATAAGGTCCGAAAATATCAGGATAATACAGGTACAAAAATACAGGTACAGAAACAAAGAGAGATTAAAAGGAAGAAAAGTAGCTGTATAATACTTTTATATAATTTTATAACTATAATACCCCAATATAACTTTAACTGTTATACCCTGATGTAACTTTGTAGCTATAATATTCCGATGCAACTTTAATACTTCAATAGATCCTATAATACCCTTAATATAGGATCAATCCGGATATTTACAGTTAGAATATCCACTAAAGACCTTAATTATTCTGCTTTTCATTCAGGAGGTGCAAATTACGGTTAATCCAGAGAAAGATTCTGAAAAAGAGGAAATTTCTGCTAAAAACGGTATTGAAAACCACAGGGTTCTGTTTGAAAGGTATGAGGAAAGGTTAAAGAACCTGGACCCGGAACTGCTTACACCTGAGGACGAAATTGTTTTACAGGAAGCATTCAAGCATGCAAAAGAGTTTCTGGGGTCCGAAGAATTAATAAAATGGTTTACAATTGCTGCCGAACCCTTCTACAGGTCAGCAAACTGGAAAATCCTTTTACCCATATATGAAGAACTGCTTGACACCGCAGAAAGAGAACTCGGACCTGAATCTTCAGGAACTGCAGCTGTACTGAGCGGGCTTGCAGGAATCTATCGTTACATGGGAAAACACGAAGACTCCCTGAAGCTGTATTTAAGAGCACTTAGCATCCGTAAAAAAGTCCTTGGTTCTGACCATCACGAGACCGGGGATACTCTCAGCGAACTTGGAATCCTCTGCTCTGTTATGGACAGGCTGGAAGAAGCTCTTTCATATTACACAGAAGCCCTCAAAATTCAGGAAAGGTTCCTGAGCCCTGAGAACCTTGGAGCCATCAGGACCCTTAACAGGACGGCTTTTTATTATAAGCTGATAGAAAAACCGGAAAAAGCAGAAGAACTTTTTTTCCGGTCCCTCGAACTGCTTGGGAGGCTGGCAGAAAAGGAGCCGGAAAACGGGAAGGTCCTGGCTTATACTGCCGGCACACTGAACAATCTCGGTGTCCTTCTTTCGGAAACGGGAAAACTTGAGAGAGCTGAGGAGATTTACGGGCAGGCACTCAAACTCCAGGAAAAGGTATACGGAAAAGAGCACCCTCAGATAGCCCAGACCCTGAACAACCTTGCTCTTCTTTATTTCCAGACTACAAGGTATGAAAAAGCCCTTATTCTCTACACACGCTCCCTTGAAATCATGGAAAAACTGGGAAAAACCGAGCATACAGGCTTTGCAACAACCCTGAACAACCTTGCAGGGGTCTATGTCCAGAAAGGGAGGAACGAAAGAGCCCTTGAACTTTATACCAGAGCTCTTGAAATCCGGGAGCGCATCCTTGGCCTGGATAATCCCGAAGTTGCCAAGACCCTGAACAACCTTGGCGAACTGTACAGGATCATGGGAAAGCATAAAAAAGCGCTTCCCCTCTACACCCGCGCTCTAAAAATCTATGAGTCCACACTTGGACCATCGCACCCGGATGTGGGCACAACCCTGAACAACCTCGCAGGCCTGCATGAAAGTATGGGAGAATATGAAACTGCAATCGATCTTTACGAAAAAGCCCTTGACATAATTGAAAAAGAGTACGGGCCTGAGCATCCTTATTTCAAAATTACGAGGAACAACCTGCTCGGCCTGTATGAGAAGATGGAAAGGAGCTGGAGGAGCTGAACTTAAGGAGCTGGAATTTTAAGAGTAGAAATTAATAGATTCAGGACAAATTAAGAGCGGATAAATTGAACACGATAAATTGAACACGATAAATTAAAACACGATAAATTAAAACACGATAAATTAAAACACGATAAATTAAAACCGGATATAACAATCTGTGCTTTAGAAATCTGTACTGGAAGCCCGGATAGTTCTTAATGGAAAATTGAGGGGGATTTTCTGGTTCTAATTGACGGTATAACATTTGATGTCTGGGATCTGACTTTTCTTCTGTTTGCTTTTTTCTTTCTTTATGCTATAATATACCCGCAGTCTCAACTCAGAAAAATCCGTATGCAGCGTATGGCAAAAATGAAAGCCATGGAAAAACACCACGGATATAAGGTACTTACAATGATACACAGGCGGGAGATGATATCCTTATTCGGGCTTCCCGCCTATCAGTCCATAGATGAAGAAGACGCCGAGCAGGTCCTGCGCTGGATAAGGAAATACAGGGACTATCCGCTTGAGCTGATCCTCCATACCCCCGGAGGGCAGCTTCACGCCAGCATCCAGATCGCCCGCGCCCTGAAGAACCACCCAAAAAAGACTCGTGTGCTCATCCCTCATTATTCTATGTCAGGGGGTACGATTATTGCCCTTGCAGCAGACGAAATAGTAATGGATAAAGATGCCGTCATAGGGCCAATAGACCCCCAGGTTGGAGATCCCATAAGGGGAGTCTTTCCGGCACCTTCCTGGATCCATGCCGCAGAAACTAAAAAAGAAGACGCTGACGACTCTACTCTTGTTATGAGCGATATATCGAGAAAAGCCCTCAGGCTCACACGAAACGTTGCAAAAGAGCTCCTTGAAGGTAAGATTCAGCCTGACGGAAAAGAAGACAGGCTTGAAGAGGTTGTCGAAAAACTGGTCAGCGGAGAAATGATACACAGCACTCCTCTCTCAGCCAGAGAAGCAAAAGAACTCGGGCTTTCAGTTAATACGGACTTCCCTGAGGACGTGCATGATTTCATGCGGCTTTTCCGCCCCGTGAAAAAGACTGTAGAATACGTGGGATAAAAACAAATTAAGGGAAGTGTGCTAGTGTCATGAACATTTAGTTTTTGGTCATTTTATAAGTTAAGAATCGTTATTTATTGACATAGAAATACTATAAATTATGCTCAATAATTAAATTGTCATGACACTAGGAAGTGTGCCAAGAACTGTAGTCTGGCCTGAGGCAATATTTTTTTTGACCCTATTTTTTTTGACCCGGAAAAACTATTTTTAAATTTCCGCAAATATAACAACTTCTACCAGCTTTCCATGTGGCAGTTTCAGCTTACGCCGCAGTATTTTTTATTCCTTATCAGAAAGGTATTCTTCATTCCTTATCAGAAAGGTATTCTTCAGAAAACATTTTTACAGTGAGGTAAAAATAAGCCAGTAAGAGGGGACCGATGATAATTCCTACAAGCCCGAAAAGCGGGATTCCTATGAAGATCCCAAGCAAAGACTGAAAAGGATGAATTTTCCCTACTTTTTTCTGGATTACAGGCCTAAAAAAACTGGAGTCTGATACGCTCAGAAAAATTCCTGTTATGAGGATACCTGCTGCTGCAACATAGTCCTGCTGGAGAAATTGAATAATTACTGCCGGGATCCAGATAATGGGTGTTCCGACAACAGGCAGAAAAGACAGGACTGCTGCAATAGACCCCCAGAGAAAAGCTCCCTGGACTCCAAAAATAAGAAAGGAAACGATCAGAATTCCGCCTTCAATTACGGCAATAGCGCCGCTGGCGATAAGAGTTGTACGGACAATGTTCCTGAACTCATTGAGAAGGATAACAGTGTTCTTTGTATTGAAAGGAATTGCCAGAAAAAGGTTTTGCATAAAATCCGATTCCTCTCCTGTTAAGAGGTAATAAAACAGGAAATACATTATAAGCAAACCAATTGCCCGGTGGCTGATGCTCTGAATTGAACCGACCACGAGCAAACTCAGGAAATTGATGATTTGAGTGGCAAGGTCCATTACCCTTTCTTCAAAATTGATCTGGAAGATGTTTTCAGAGATTCCAAACCTTGAAAAGAAATTGTTAAAAAGACGGTCTCCGACTTCAATAGTCGCCATAATAGCTTCCTGATTCAATAAAATCTGCTGGATCTCAATAATAACCATGCTCAGGAGAAAAAAAAGAGGGATCAGTACAAGAAATATGGAAATAATTATAACCAGAAGCGCCGAGACCTGCCTGTTAAGCCGGGTTTTTTTGAGTAAAAAACGGTACAGAGGCTTGAAGGTAATAAAAAGAATAAAGCCTCCAAAAAGATAGTCTACGTAAGGAAAAATAGCATAAATAATGACTGCACTCAGTGCGACAATAAGAAAGAGAGCAAGTGCGGTCCTGACCTGTCTTTCCATCAAACATAATCTGTCTTCTTGTTATAAAATATATAAGCATAAGAGAGCTTTCAGGTCAAATCCAGGAACTTTCCGGACCCGAACAGGAAATTAAGGAAAATCTGTAATCAAAGTCTGCCTTTCATCTCTTTCCCTGAGTTTAGTAACCCCGACACCTACAAGCCTGAACTTTCGCCTGCCTGTAAATTCCGACAAAAGCTGCATTGCTGTCCTTTTAATCACAAAAACGTCCGAAGTCCAGATCGAAAGGGTTCTTGAGCGTGTATAGGTGGAAAAATCCTCAAAACGGACCGTAAGGGTTATGGTTTTAAAAAGAAAACTGTGCTTCATGAGAGAGCCGTGCACGCTCTCTATAAGAAGGTCCAGGGAACCGGAAACTTTCACAGGGTCATCCGTATCCTCTGCAAAAGTTCCGTGCCTGCTTATTGATTTTACGCTTTCTTTTTCTACAAGCTCTTCAAAGTCGAGACCGTTTGCCAGCTGTTTTAGCCTGAACCCCATTTTTCCTAACTTTTCGGAAAGCATCTGTACATCGCAGTTTGCAAGCTCTTCCACCCTGTTTATCCCCATTTTTTTAAGAGTTTCCTCTGTCTTTTCTCCAACTCCGGGAATTCTGGAAACCGGCAGTGGAAAAAGAAAATCCCTGACATCTTCTGGCCTGACAACGGTAAGTCCGTCCGGCTTCTGAAAGCCTGAGGCAATTTTTGAAACAAGCTTGTTCGGCCCAACCCCGACAGAACATGTGATCTTCTGCTGCCTCTGTACCTCGTCCTTAATTCTTAAAGCATAAAGGGCGGCTTCTTCAAAATTCCTGACCCCGGAACCGGGTATAAGATAGGCTTCATCAACACTTACCTGCTGGAACTTTTCTGCAAATCCCCGCAAAATTTCCATTACCCCTGCTGAGACCCCTGCATAGAGCTTCATGTTCACAGGCAAAAATACAGCATCAGGGCAGAACCTGTAAGCCTGAGAGATCGGCATTGCAGAATGGATTCCATACTTTCTTGCCTCGTATGAGCAGGTGCTTACCACTCCCCTTCCTGAACCTCCTTTAGGGTCAGAACCCACAATTACGGGCAGATTTTTCAGTTCCGGCCTCTCCCTTACCTCTACAGACGCAAAAAAACTGTCCATGTCTACATGAAAGACAATTCTCCTTTCAGAGCTGTTCTTTTTGGGATTGGAGGCAGGCATCACATAAGATAGAATAGAACAGATAAAAAAGGCTTGAGGAAGTAGGGTGAAAGTATTAATTTCGGGACAGGGAAATGAATTTTTCAGGCTTATGTAACTATAATTTCTATTCAGGGGCTGAAATATTACCTGAACCCTTTTAAAAGGTCAATTTAATAGTCTTTGTCTCCACCTCCGTCTTCATCTTCATTGTCGGTTACTCCGTACATTGTTGCTTTCGATAAATAACATATTCCCGTAGCCGGCAGCAGGATACTCAGGTAAAAAGCCAGAGGCAGCATTATTGACTGAACACTTCCCGGGCTGGATAATCCCTTCAGTACAGAAAAAAGAAAAATTGCAGAAAAAATACTTGTTGCAGATGTGACCACGATGTATAGTTCTGTTAAACTATCCTGCCCGTATGAGGTCAGGAAAAGTAGTAACGAACCGGGGGACAGCAAAGCCAGTAAGACAAGCCAGAGAGTTTCTGACGTACTTATGGGGCCTCCGAGAAGCGTATTTCCGTTAAAACAGATAAGAAGATTCGCGATAACCAGCAAAGCCAGGGAAATGCACAGAGGGGCTGCCAGATACCACCTGGCCAGTATTTTTCGGGCTTCCAGCAGGAAAAGCACGGAGCCGGAAAAAGAGATAATGCTGAGTAACTCGATAATGGCGATGAAAAGAAGATCGTATGCCGGCAAATAACGAATTGCAGGATCAGGTATTGTAACGGGAATAAAGTGGAATATAACAGATACAAAACCTGCAACCCATGCTGTCAGAAAGACAGCCGACGTTAAAGCCAGAGCACTGTTTATCTTCATTAACCGTCACCGCAAATGTAAAGTTAACAGGTATGATACAGGCATCCATATTCAGATAGAGAGACAACAGCGGCTAATTCTGGCGAACCAGACACAGCAGCTTACCATTAAGGTGCTGCAGCCCAATAACCCCCAATTGTAAATGAATGCATACCCCGCATATCCCGTATAATACAGATAATACAGATAATAGAATAGATCCCCTACTCTAAATATTTCATGCTCTATGTTATTACAGGCAAAGAAAGTAATTACAGAAAAGGCATTTCGCCAGAAAAAGCATTTCTATAGTACAGCAAATTATATAATATGGGCACTAACCTGAACCATTTGAACGGATTCAAACTTTAATTTCAGCTAAGAATTGGGGGGATTTCATCAAAGCAGGGCCGGGAAGTTCAAAAGCTGCAAAAGATATAATCGGACAGCCGTTTCCTGAAATAACATCAAAATCACTTGCAGGGAGAGTTGTACATCTTCCGGAAGAGGTGAAAGGAAAAGTAACGCTCGTCTGTATTGCTTTTATTCGAAGTGCGCAGAGCATGATAGATTCATGGGCTCGACCTTTTGAGCAGGAGTTCGGGAAAGATAGAAGGTTTACGGTTTACGAAGTTCCCATGATAAATAAAGGCTGGAAGGTCCTTTCCCGGATGATCGATTCCGGAATGAGAGGAGGAATACCTGTAGAAAAACATGATAATGTGGTCACTTTCTACGGGGACTATTCAGGCTACCGGAACGCTCTTGGAATGGAAAATACAGAGCTTGCATACGTTTTTTTACTGGATCAGGAGGGTGTTATCTGCTGGAAAGGGGAGGGTTATTCCAGCCATGAAACCGAAAAGAAACTTCTCAGCACTGCAATGGCTCTCAGACCAGCAGCTCTCAAACAACGGGGTCTTTAAGTAAAAATGGAGGGGAAAATGAAAGGGACAAGGATAATACTTGGCTTTTTTGCTCTTGCCATACTTATTTTTTCAGCTTATGCTGTCCTGAGAACCGTGCCCATTAACGAATGCGGGGATAACGGGACAGGCATTGAATGTATCGGACTTCCTCCGGGTTTTTCCATTGATTATTATGCCGAAGGTGTTGAAGGTGCGAGGTCCATGGCTCTCAGTCCGGAAGGAACGCTTTTTGCAGGAAGCCGGGGTGCCGGGAAACTCTATGCCATGACCGACCGGAACGGAGACAATAAAGCTGATGATGTACTCGTAATTGCCGAGGGCCTGGATATGCCCAATGGGGTGGCATTCAGGAATGGTTCACTTTATGTAGCCGAAATTTCAAGGGTGCTCCGGTACGATGATATCGAAGCAAGACTTGAAAATCCTCCCGACCCTGCAGTTGTCAGAGGAGACTTCCCTGCAGACAGGTCGCACGGCTGGAAATACATAAAGTTCGGACCGGATGGAAAGCTGTATGTGCCTGTCGGTATGCCGTGCAATGTCTGCAACCTCGAAGAGGAAGAGGAACGCTATGGGACGATGATGCGTATGGAGCCTGACGGGAGCCAGCCCGAGATTTTTGCAAGAGGGATAAGGAATACGGTAGGTTTTGCCTGGAACCCCGAAACCGGAGAGTTGTGGTTTACTGACAACGGCAGGGACTGGCTGGGGGATGATCTGCCTCCGGATGAACTCAACAGGGCGCCCGTGCCCGGGATGCACTTTGGCTTTCCATACTGCCATGGGAAAGATACCCCTGACCCGGAATACGGAGAATTCCGGAACTGCTCGGAGTTTACAGCGCCTGAGGTTGAACTGGGCCCGCACGTGGCTGCACTCGGTATGACCTTTTACAATGGCAGCATGTTCCCGGAAGAATACAGGAACCAGATCTTTATTGCCGAGCACGGTTCCTGGAACAGGAAAATTCCCATAGGCTACAGGGTTTCCCTTGTCAGGCTTGAGAACGGGACTCCTGTAAGTTATGAGCCTTTTGCAGACGGCTGGCTTCAGGGGCTTGCGTCCTGGGGAAGGCCTGTGGATGTGCTTGTAATGCCTGACGGAGCTCTGCTTGTGTCGGACGATAAAAATAATGCTATTTACAGGATCAGTTACAGCTGAAAGTAATGCCTTAAAAACACATTTTAAACATAGTCAGGAGAGCCGGAATAATTGAAAAGCCTGCCGAATTCCGAATTCAGTAAAATTACTTATGATTATATCTTCATATACGATAAGCAGGGGGTAAATAATTGTTATCTAAAATTCCTGTAGACCTTAAGAAAATATCCGGAGAAGATATAGATAAGGAAATTCTCAGAGCCGGGATTGTTGCCGAGATCGATGCCATAAATCTTTATGAGCAGATGGCTGCCCTTACGCAAAATGAAAATATAAAACGTGTCCTTCTGGATGTGGCAAAAGAAGAAAAAACACATATAGGGGAGTTTCAGGCACTTTTACTCAGGTTTGATGCGCAGCAAAAACAGGAACTTGAAGAAGGAAGTAAGGAGGTTGAAGAGGAGCTGTCCAGGTGAGCAACTCAAATAATACATGAAGCAATACATAAAGCCTCTGATTTTTAGATTATTAACTTTTTCCGGATTATTTAAAGACTATGGAAGTTTCCGTTAACTTCTAATTCCATAGGGAGAAGCATAAAAACTCTGAGATAAAAACTCAGGCTTTTTACACAAAAACCAATAACTTAATATAAATTGAGATATACCGAAACTGCTAAAGAGGATGTTACTATCACATTGCGTTCAATATCACGAAAAAGTTAAAAGGAGCGGGTAGAATGTCGCCTGTCGAAATACAAATGTCAGTAAATGCATTGTTTTTTTCGTCCATATGTGCAATAATGTTATTCGTCGCTAACGAGTTTTTTGCCTGGCAGAGTCCAAAATATCATCAGATAAATCCTTTTTTGTATACATGGAAGATGATCAAGACAATGAAGTTATGGTGAACTGAGATATTACCCATGCGTTGAGACAGGCACTGAAAGTGAGACTATATAAACTCTCAGCCTTGAACACATAATTTTAGCAGTGCTGGAAAAAAGAAATTATCTTTTTTGGTACCATCCACCCGAAAAATGGCATTCTTCCGCTCCTGTACTCATCCTCCACCTCAGTTAGCCTCTGATGTGAAAGGATATTTTATAGTAAAGTGAATTTATTACTTTCTTTAAAGAATGCAGGATATAACGTATCTTGTTCTCCTATTCTTCATGGTAAAATACAAAGAAGCTTTAAAATGAAAATCCAGTATTATCAGCTCAATGCTTTTTGATCTTATCCAAAACTCAAATGTTGACTGGGTGAGATTTCTAAAATAAGATTATTGCGGTTCTCGTGTGAGTGGGAAATAGTTGACATCACTGACAGGCTATGTTTTTGAAGAAGCGTTCTATCAATATTTTATAGGCTGTACATCAGTTACTTCTAAACTCTTTTAAATGTATTAAAAAACAGACACCTTAAGAGCATTTCCACCCTCACTTTTGAAAAATTGACATTATGAAACCTTTATATTTAAACCAGGTTTATCCAGAGAACCAGTAGAAGGTGAACTCCAATAAACGCAGGCACGGAGTACCTGAACAGGGGTTTCTGCGTCTTGTGCCTGAACTGTACCATTCCAAGCCACGCGCCGATTGGACCGAAAAATGCAGCTATCAACAGGCTCTGTTCCGAAATGCGCCATTTTTCCTTTCTTGCTTTGTATTTATCCATCCCGTAGAGGGCAAAAGAAACTGCGTTAAGGGCGATATAAACGAGAGGAAAAAGAAAGTAAACAGGATCTGTCATAGGAAAGAATTCTCCTTCATAATAATTAAAGGCTGTGATGTTCGATAGAAACTATTTTATTTTGATTTCGATGAAGAATTTTACAATTTAATTCAACTTTAGATAATTGAAATCTGGCTTTCATTAACATGATTGGAAATGATTTTTCGTTATACTTCCAGGCTGCAAAGAATTTTAGATGAAACCGCCATTCCCATGCATGTGTCCAGTGTTTCCGAGGACATCATTCCTATTACCTTTCCTCCCTGCACGATAGGAGAGCCGCTATCCTCTGGAGCCGGCATATCGTGGCACTGGAATCCCAGAAAAAGTAATGAAGCCCCGGAGTTAGCTACCCGACAATAACGGATGGTACGGGTATCGTTGATAAGCTCAGCCAGTTCCAGCTCAGCCGGGATGCCAAATTCCGTGATTTCAACCGGGGTATCAGGAGGAAGCTCTATAAGGACTACACCGTGATCTTTCAGAATTCGCGTAACAACAAATTTCTTTCCATCAATTATCGGACGGTCTCCTTCTCCCTGGAATAAATGGGAAACCGTGACCGCGTAAAGAACTCCCTTGAGTAAGATTACAGCACCGATAATACCGCGTTTACCATTGTGAAAAAAAGAACTGCCTGCTTTTATCATAAGCTTTCACCAGCCTGCCGGTTTCGCCTGGGTATGGTTATTGTATTTTCGGGGTTTACGTAAAATTAGGTTTCAATTATATTTAACTTTAATATAAAAAAGATTTATTAACTGAGGATTATTCGATCACTCAGAAGTTTTTACTCAGATGCTTTATCACCCGGGTTCTTAACGCTTCCCTTTAATTCTGGAATAATTCTGTGAACCTTTTTCTGGTATTCCCTATACTCATCACCGAACTGTGCCACAAGCCTTGTTTCCCAGTGCAGAGATCCCAGAAACAGGTAAACAGTGGTCAGAAGGTATACGATAAGAAGGTTTACGGTCATAAAGGGAGTGAGCAGCATTACGACCAGCCCCGAGAGCAGGAAGGGGTCCCTTACCCACCTGTAAATTCCCTTTATCTTCAGGGAACCTTCTTCTGAAGCCTGTGGACCGGACAGCTGCGAGCGTATTTTAAACCTGTGCGGTGCATTCCAAAAAGCCATGGGAGCAAGAATACCTGCAATAACCTGTCCACCGACCATGAGCCAGCGCCAGGGAGAAGGTATTTTATAGAGGATACGCCCCGGGTTTTTGTAGAGCTGATAGGCAAGCGGCAATACGGTCAGAACTGCAACAAGGCTGTATGCCGGCAAATAAAGTTTTTCTGCCCTGGGACCGGCAGCTTTCATGACCATGCGTTTGAAGGGCAGGCTAGCAGTCAGGCTGTGAATAACTGCAAATGCTACCAGAGAAAAAACAGGTGTAGTTTTAGAAGAAACCAAATCCAGCAATCCCCTTTATTTTATTTAAATAGCTTATATCTCCACACTAATATGAAAAGTTTGCTATAGTGCCCAAAAAAGAGTGGAAGTGAGGACAATTAACTGGACTGATTGGGATAGAAGATAATTGAAGTGCAGGAAGATTGATATGGAAGGATTGATACGGGTTAATGCTCATAAAGTTTAAACATTATACTGATGACAACGTAAATCTCATCCTCAGTTTGACAGTATAAATTAAATTTAATGAGAAGCTTCAGTTTTTTACCAAAAATCAATTGACAGTATTCATAAATTTCATCAAATTGCCTCTGATGTTCCAGCTTCACAATCACTATAAGGTAAATTAGTAGGGATTTTTGTCCTATTTTGGCATTTTTGGTATCTGACTTTTTAGATACTATCTGTGTTTTATCTGGGATTCATGTTTTCTGTCAAATTCTATACCAAAATTTTGATCAAAAATTATGAAAATAGCCATCAAGAGAAAGAGAATCATCTGTCAAATTGAATCGTAAAAAATGGGCAAAAATTTGTTGAAATAATATTACTTATTATTCCAACAGATATGAAAACAGTCTTTCAACATAAAAATCAAACTGTCAAACTTAGGTCTCATTGGCCGTAGCGTAAATTTCATTTTCACTGTCAGGCAAGTCATAGTAGATGATTCCCCAAAAGATTTCTGTGTAAGGGGGTTAAAAAATAAGGATTATTGGGGAATGGTTTTGAAGAAACGTTTTTAAAAAATGTTATTGGGGTAGTTATTATAAAATCATATTTATAAAATTATATTGAGGTGCTCATAAAAATTGAAAATGTTAAGTCAACTTATAATCAAGCCGACTTATGACGTTTTCAAATTTATTTAGTAATAATAGTTTTATGAACCCATAGCTTTCCGTTGTAACCAGTGCACTTGATAGTCAGACAGCTAATATAATAACCATTCTTTGCATACTTGTGTACCGGATTTTTTAGCTGTGGGGTAATTTTCGTTCCTTCCAGATGAGTCCCATCTCCAAAGTCCCATCTGATATATGTCTCTGTACCTTTAGACAGGTCCTTGAACTGTACTATTCGTGAATCAGTACTCGAAGCTGGTACCACCGTATAATCAATGTAATTACCCCCACCGGTTAAACGTTGTGTTGCTGGGGGAGTTCCTGCACCAAGGGGAGTTTTGTACACATTAAGTGCTGCAGAGGCTGCTGAAGACAATAAAGCCAGAATCATCAATGTGGCGAAAACAGACAGTGTCATTTTCCATATATACTTTCTATTATTTTTCAGTTTATTTCCCTCCTGTTTTTCTCATTACATGATCCGGGATACCCCGTAATCAAAAACAACAGAATAAAATTACTCAAAAACTACAGGAGAAATTAACATATAAACATACTTATTTTCTAGAAATTAAATAAAAATTAAGATGCCAGTTTAAAACTTGATAATGCTTTATTTTCCGGTCTAAAACATGATAACAGTATAAATTCATTTATTAATAGCCTCACCCGTTTTAATCAAAAAAATAAGGACTATGAGGAGGTTATAGAGTATACAGATCTGGAGAAATTTATTTATTATTGAGAAAGTTAGGAGGTTATTGATGCGCTGACTTCTGAGTCAGGGCATCCTTAAATCGCTTGATTTCCAGCAAGAATCGACGAAATATCCACAAGTTATAAAATTTTATAAATTTCAGGTATATGATAAATACAATGCTTAAAAAATGGCTAAAATACAATACTCAAATATGGTTAAAATACAATATTCAAATATAGCTATTCTGTGCCAGAATCCAAGTGTCTTAGAGCCATTAATTTAACTGGTCCGGATGCTCATGAAGTTCTTTTGAATGAAAAGACACTGAGTAAAAACATTTTAGCATGAGACTTCCAGAAGCCTTTCAGAGTCCTTACTGGTCTGACAATTATCAGCCTGGGTAAAAGTGGATCCGTGAGAGTGAGGATTTCTGAGAACAGAAACTTATAATAAAAACACAGATTTTCTAAAATCCAGAATTGCGTTTTTTCACCTATCGACATATAAAAGGTTAGTACAAAGGTTAGTACAAAGGGTAGAATTCAAACCATCAGATTTTCTTTCCAGATGCAGAAATTCACTCAACAATATTTATATGTGGGAAGGGTTACAGTAAAGAAGGATTTTTCCAAACATTTTATATTACTGATAAGATTAATTAAGATAGCATGACATGTAGAGACATGGCATTCATGCATAAAAACTTATGACCTGAGAATGGTTTCACAAATCAAAAGAAGGTTCTGTTAATGAAATACTGGCAGCCGAAATACGAAACAATGAACCCCGACGAAATGAAGAAATTGCAGCTGAAACGCCTTCAGAAAAGCGTAAAGCTGGTCTATGACAATGTTCCTTTTTACAGGCAGAATTTCAAAGCAGCCGGAGTCACTCCTGATGATATAAAAACCCTCGATGATGTCCGTAAACTGCCTTTCACACGCAAAACAGACCTTCGGGACAATTATCCTTTCGGCCTTTTTGCTGCAAAAAAAGAAGATATAGTACGCATTCATGCATCCTCAGGGACAAGTGGAAAACCAACGGTTGTCGGTTATACTGCAAAGGACATAGAGACCTGGTCAGACCTTATCGCCCGCAGCCTCACAATGATAGGCCTTTCAAAGGGCGACACGATCCAGAACTCCATGAACTACGGCCTCTTTACAGGCGGACTCGGATTCCACTACGGCGTTGAAAGGATGGGAGCGATGATCGTGCCGGCAGCAACAGGAAACACTGCCAGGCAGCTTGAGATGATGATTGACTTTGGGGTAACCGCAGTCCACTGCACTCCTTCCTATGCTTTCTACCTTGCAGAAACCGCAGAAGAACTCGATCTTATAGACAAGCTATCTTTAAAAGCAGCAATCTTTGGAGGCGAGCCCTGGTCGGAAAACACCCGCAAGCAGCTTGAGAAAAAGCTCAACCTCAAAGCCTACGACTGCTACGGCTTATCCGAAATGTTCGGGCCCGGTGTCGGCTTCGAATGCCAGGAACAGGACGGTCTGCACATCTGGAGCGACAACTTCTTTGTAGAAGTCCTTGACGAAAACGGAGAGCAGGTTTCAGAAGGCGAAAAAGGCGAACTTGTCATTTCCTCAATCAACAAAGAAGGCTTCTGTAATATCAGATACCGCACAGGCGACATGACAAAACTCCTCGAGTCAGAATGCGACTGCGGCAGGACAACCACAAAGATCTCACGCCTGCTCGGCAGGGCCGACGACATGCTCATAGTCAGAGGGATTAACGTTTTCCCCTCCCAGATCCAGGACGTAATTTCAAAGATCCCGCAGGTAGGCGAACACTTCCAGTTGATCCTCGACCGCAACAAACACATGCTCGATGAACTCACAATCGAAGTTGAACTCGAAGAAAATGCCTTTACCGGCGACCTCAAAGACTTAAAAGCCGTCCAGGACCATGTACAGCACGAACTTAAAGCTGTCCTGAATATTCGCACAAACGTCGAACTGCTGGAGAAAGGTAGCATAGAGAGGACCGCAGGAAAGGCAAAGAGAATCATTGACAGAAGACCTCAGATCTGACATCCATGCAGTTTGGAATCATTGTTTACTAACTTAAATGGTCAGGGAATTTTTATTCTCTGATCCCTTCAACTTTTTTGCTTCCGTTAAGCAATTTTTTGATCCTTTTTTTCAAACAACAACCATGTTGAAAATATCGCTTTTTAAAGCCCCAGGCAACTACACGCTCGACGCAGGCGAGTGGCTTTTCCGTAAAAGCTGCAAAAAAGGTGAATTTCCTGAATTTAAGAAGAGCCCTAAAAACCAGTTAAAACCCGAAATTACTCACTTTAACCTTTCTAAATAGCAAGAAGGTATAATAAAACACGATTTGGTGTTATAGCCAAAAAGATAAGGAATGTGTTGAAATAACACATTCATCCAGAGCTTGAACTTGCTTAATATTAGGAGCTCATGTTACCAGAGCTCATTGGATCAAACTTTATAGCCCTATCATACACGATTTCTGAGTAAGCTGGGCCGGTTTTTGTAGTGTTTTCCATATAGAGTCTCCAGGCAATGAAAAGAGGCTGATCCAGTTCTAAACCATGAGCTCCCTGACCATAAGGAACTTCATAGCAGTATTGATCATCCTCACTGCAGTTTCTGGCGAGCTTGTAGACATAGAGGTATTTCGCGTTTGGATTGTCAGGGAGGTATTCCTCAGCAGACCCGCTGAAATCTGCGTCTGTGATTGCTCTGACACCATTCCACACATCAGCTCCGTATATTGCGAAGTTCGAGTACGTTGCCTTTCCTGTGGCTACATGGTTGACCCCATAGACGATTATGAATTCATCGGAATCATTGCCCAGAGTGATTGCCGGGTCTCGCAGGAAAGGATAGTACTGCGAGGTGTCAAAGAAAGGAGGTGTAGGCGAAGAGATACTCTGGTTTGCTGTCCAGAGATAGCACGCGTCGTTAGCTGGACCCAGGACATTTATACCTCTCTGGATAGCATCAGTCCCTATAGGAACTGTCTGACTGGTTGGAAGCGCTGTGGCATTTGATTCGTTATACTTGTCAAGAATCGCAATCCTTAGCTCTTCGAGATCATCCATGAGGTCAAACTCTGTTTTCCCGGTTCCACGAACCCTTAGCTCCGGATAATCATACGGGTCAAGTTCAACAGTTTCGTTGGGAGTAATCCTGAAAACAGTACCGGTTGAATTATTGATGTAATTCTCACCAGCCTGGGTGTCATTGAACAGGGCCGGGCGGATAAATGAGGCAAATGTATCTGAATCATTCTCCACGCCCAGGTTCAGTATGACAGAGGGAAGAACCTGGGTATTAATTATATTATCCGAATATCCTGCAGACTCGGCAGCAGCCCGGATGCGCTGGTCAATGCCTCTGTCAGCAGTAACGATTATTACTGTGGTTTGATTGAAAGGATTTCCAGAAGCCCCATCCGGAGTCCCTTCGGTTTTGATAACCAGGTTGTTTATCGTATCTGCTAAAGTAGCAAAGATCCATCTCCTCTCGTTCCCGATTGTCCTGTGTATCACAAAATTTTCGTAGCTGAAGTACCTGCATTCAGGCGGTGTCCTTCCCACGAAAACAACAGCCTCATCAGGACCAAGATTCCAGAAAGGAGTTGTATTCTCGCTTACTCCAAGCGTACTGGTTATTTGATTAATTCCTTCTTCTACTTCATAACCAGGCGCCGGTGGAACAAAATAGATCAGATATTTTGTGGTGGGATTATTTCCGTATGCAGAAGGCATTACTCCTTCCTCATATAACCTGAGAAAATCAAAAAATCCCAAGTCACCTTCCTGTACGATGAATCCATCCTGTTCTAAAGCCTGTTGAAAAGCCTCTGTGTCATCTACCTCTGTGTCGTTTACCTCTGTGTCGTTTATTTCCATATCCTCTGCAAGGGTAGTTCCTATTGACATTGTAAGCAAAACGGTTAGTATAACTACTAAATAATTTTTCGTATACTTTTCCCCCTATCATTTATACTTATTCTCGCAAAGAATTGCATTTAAAAAAGAAGAATCGCATTTAAAAAGAAAGAATCTCTTTAAATACTTTATAAGCATGTATGATTTTGATACTTCTTAAAAATGAAATGTAATTCTTTACAATGGATACTATAATTATAATTAAATATATTAGAAACCTTGGTGGAACATTAACTAAACTTGGATAGTTGATCTGTTGATTGTTCGAATGATTCCTTATTCCCATACTGCTTTCACCTGTTCTTACTTTGTTAAAATAAAGTACAGAAATACCCAAAGCACCTAAAAAATTTTAAGTATATTTTCATATTATTCCCCAGAACAGTCAAATATAAATACTGCTTTCTAAGAACCGGGGAAATCCAACGCTCGACGAAGGAGAGCAGCCTTTCCCGTGAAGTATGCAAAAAAGATGGATTTCCTGAATTTAAGAAGAGTCCTAAAAACCAGTTAAAACCTGAAAATTATTCATTTTAACCTTTCTAAATAGCAAGAAGGTATAATAAAACACGATTTGGCGTTATAGCCAAAAAGATAAGGAATGTGTTGAAATAACACATTCAGTCAGAGCTTGAATTTCTTAATCAAAGCTTGAACTTACTTAACATTAGGAGCTCATGTTACCAGAATCATTTGTGTCGAACTTTATAGCCCGGTCATACACAATCTCCGAGTAAGCTGGTCCGGTCCTTGTTGTGTTTTCCAAGTAGGCCCTCCAGGTAATAACAAGTGGTTGATCCAGCTCTATACCGTGAACTCCTTGACCATAAGGAACCTCATAGCAGTACTGATCATCTTCGCTGCAGTTCCTGGCGAGCTTGTAGACATACAGGTATTTCGCATTTGGATTGTCAGGGAGGTATTCCTCGGCAGATCCGTTGAAATCCTCATCAGTTATTGCTCTAACGCCGTTCCACACATCTGCTCCATATACTGCGAAGTTCGAGTATGTCGCCTTTCCTGTGGCTGCATGGTTAACCCCATAGACGATTATGAATTCGTCGGAATCATTGCCCAGAGTAACTGCAGGGTCTCGAATGAAAGGATAGTATTCCGAAGTGTCAAAGAAAGGAGGTGTCGGCGAAGAGATAGTCTGGTTTGCTGTCCATAGATAAGCTGCATCGTTGGTAGGACCTACGCCGTTGACTCCTCTCTGAATAGCATCACTCCCTACAGGAACTGCCTGACTGGTCGGAAGCTCTGTGGCATTCGATTCATTATATCTTTCGAGAATCGCAACCCTTAGCTCTTCGAGATCATCCATAAGCTCAAACTCTGTTTGCCCGGTTCCACGGACCCTCAGTTCCGGATAATCATACGGGTCAAGTTCCGTAGTGTTGTTGGGAGTGATCCTGAAAATAGTTGCAGGTGTATTATTGATGTAATTCTCTTCATCCTGGGTATCATTGAATAGGGCAGGGCGGACAAATGAGGCAAATGTATCTGAATCATTCTCCATTCCCATGTTCAGCATGGCCGAGGGAAGAACCTGGGTATTTATTATATTGTCCGAATATCCTGAAGACTCGGCAGCGGCCCGGACGCGCTGGTCAATACCTCTGTCAGCAGTAATGATTATTACCGTGTTTTGATCGAATGGATTTCCAGGCTCTCCATCTGGCGTTCCTTCAGTTTTGATAACCAGATTGTTTATCGTATCTACTACGTTGGCAAAGATCCATCTCCTCTCATTCCCAATTGTCCTGTGCATTAACATATAATCATAACTGAAGTACCTGCATTCCGGCGGGGTTCTTCCCACGAAAACAACAGCCTCATCAGGACCAAGGTTCCAGAAAGGAGTTGTGTTACCGCTCACTCCAAGCGTACTGGTTATTTGATTAATTCGTTCTTCTACTTCATAACCAGGTGCCGGTGGAACAAAATATATCAGATATTTTGTGGTAGGATTGTTTCCATATGCAGAAGGTAATACTCCTTCCTCCAATAGCCTTAGTAAATCAAAATAGGCCAGATCACCTTCCTGTACGATGAATCCATCCTGTTCTAAAGCCTGTTGAAAAGCCTCTGTGTCGTTCGCTTCTGTGATATTTACCTCTGAGTCATTTGCTTCCATATCCTGTGCAAGGGCAGTTCCTGTTAATACAGCGAACAAAATGCCGAGCATTATAACTAATAAATAATTTTTCATATTCCATATCCCCCTATCATCCATAGTTATTTTCGCAAAAAAATACACTAAAAAAGAAATATTGCATCTAAAAGGAGAGGATCTCCCTCAATCTCTTCTATGACCACATGCTTTTGATTCTTTCTAAAATAAAGTGTAATTCTTTGCAATTAATACTATAATTAAAATTAAATATATTAGAAACCTTGGTGGAACGTTAGCTAAATTTGGATAGTGGATCTGTAAATTGTTCAAACGATACCTTATATCCACCCTGTTTTGGTCTGTTCTCACTTTTTGAAAATAATTATATTTATAAAATAATGCCATAGAAGTTCACAAAACATCTAGCAGAATTTAAAGTCCCATATTCCAGATTATATTTCATGGCCAATGTAAATACTGCTTTCTAAGAACCTGGGAAACTCAACGCCTGACGAAGAAGAGTGGACTTTCCCGTAAAACCTGTACAGAAGCTGAAGTTGAAAACTCTATTAGAAACAGGCTGGATGGAACTTTAAAACAGCTAAAACCTGGAAACCAGTCACTTCTCAGTGGTGAAATGATCATGGTGATGTTATTGAAAAATATCAGGGCGATATACAGTTAGCCATGATAATGTTATTGAAAAATATCTGGAGGATATACAGCAGTCCATGCGAAACTGTAATAAAAGCAATTGAATACTATAAGCAGGCACTGACAGTATCAAAAGTCAGTGATCCGGAATAAAAAGAGAGAAAGAATGGAAACTTTTATTCCAAACAAATTTTATTTCTAGTCCTGAGATATAGAAAGTAAAATAGATTTTCTCTCAGATAATTTTGAGAGTTTTCCGTTTGAAATTGCTTATCCACAGTTTTCAATTCTGTTATCGTGGATATTTACATTTGTTTCCTGTGTGTTTAAACGTATTACTGCAGGCACTGGCAGGTCATGGAAATAGTTTCCAGATGCTTCTATGTTTTTGAGATTTCCCTGCAGTTCAAGACCAGCATATCCGCCGCCTGATGTTGTACATTCATTGTTCTTCATTACTCCATCAGTTACGGAATCAAACCTGACGGATGAGTTGGTCCGGTTAATAAACTTGGAATTCTTAACTGTGATGCCATTTACGTGGTATGCATACACGCCATCATGGCCGCACTTGTTTACAGTTACGGAATCTATCATTACGTTGCTTGATTTTGAGATAAGCATCGCATCATTGCAACCGTTCTGGAACGTAACGCCCTGGATTGTCAGTCCGTTACAGTTTATTATGGTTGCCATATTGTAGCTTGAAGTTCCGAGCCTTATGCCAGAATAATAGTCACTCTGGCTTCCGTCAACAGTTAAGTTTTCTATTTTAACGTTGCTTGCAGAACCGCCCCTTATCATTATCATGGCTTTCTTTTCTGCAATACTGCTCTCACGACTACCCCAGAGAGGAAGCCCTTTGGCAAGCTTAATTGTTACACCGGAATCTCCGGCAAGGGTTGTGTCACTTCCAATCAGAAGAGAGTCACCAATGTCGTATGTGAACGGGCCTTTAAGCTGGACAGTTGTGCCCGGATTTGCCGCTGCAAATTCTAACGCCTGGTTAATCTGGACGTGGTCGTCCACTCCATCACAGTTGTAGTCTCCACTTCCATCTCCGGTAACAGTTATAGTCTGTGTGTTCTCGCCGCCTAATACAGAAGGTACGGTTGTTAAAGTAAGGCATATTGCGAGGAATAGGGTTCCTAGCTGTCTTTTTAGCATCGTATCACCTTTGGGTTGGATTTTTAGAACCTGAGTAAACTCAAGTTCTACAGGTTAGTTGTGTGTTTTTTCCCAGAGTCGATACGGCTGTTAAGAGAATTCCTGTTATCAGGGATAGGGTCCCCTGATGTCTCTTCAGCATTGTATCGCCCTGGGATGGATCTTTGGAGGGAAATAAACAGAATCTGATCTATAGGGTAATTCGATATTTCCCATTATTTATTAAAATTATATATTACGTATTCGTAATACCATTTTTCCGACATATCTAACTAGATAAGTTTGGATGATCTAATCAGGTCGGCTCTATGCTTGTTATTCAAAAATTTCTATTACGTGTGCGTAATATTTTTGAACCTATCAAATGGTTCTCTGCGATTTATGTGAGGCGGACACACTGTACACAGAGTCTCCACTTTCCTGCTGCCTTATAGGGATCAGGCACCGTAAGTGGCCGGAAATTAGAAGTTTTGTCTTCTATAAACAGAATATGTTACTGACCACAGGAAATTATTCCTCTGGTCAATACCTCCTTGTGTTGATGAATCATGAACTTAACCAGGATAATTATTCTGCCGAAAAATTCCGGCTCAAATGGAAGAATTAACCTGTTATTGAATTCCTGACTTGACATTCAACGTCTACACGGTTATAATATAAAATATTATTGGTATTATAAAAGGCATATAATATATAATGGAATGTATACAGTCTTTAATCGTTAGAACCCTCCAAAACCAATAAGCTATTAAGTAATCAACCACAAACCTTACCTGCAACTTTTTCCTAATTTGAATTTCTTAACATTCATATTTTTGCTCAGCTCATAAAGGTGAAACTATGCCCCACATAATGGAATTACTTGGAAAAACAAAAGTAGTCGTAAAAGATGGAAAGGTTATCGAGGTCGGAGAGCCTGAAGTCAAATGGTGCCCCCTCTTTGCCAAAATACGCGGAATCCAGAAAATCACCCCTGATGAAGTCAGGAAGAATATGGAATTCAGGATCAGTGATTTCGGGATGTTTACCGATAAACGCAGGCTTGAACTCGAAGACTTTGTAGGATTTGGAGCATCCGAGGTTATGATGACAGGCCTCAGCAGAGGTTTGCTTGACACAACAGTAACCGCCTGTGAAGGCGCAGGGACTGTAATTTCCAACAACCCTACCCTTGTCCAGGGCATGGGCGGCAGGATGTCCGGCCTTGTAGAAACAGAGCCTATAGAAGGCATCATAAAAGGGATTACAGAGCGCGGCGGAATTGTGCTTGACCCTTCAACCGCAAAAATGGACCCTGTTGCAGGAGTGAAAAAAGCAGCAGAGCTCGGTTACAAAAAGATCGCAGTAACCGTTGCCTTTGCCGAGACTGCAAAAGAGGTTCGGAAACTTGAGTCCGAGCTCGGGCTTGACCTGATAGTAATCGGGGTGCATGTTACAGGTCTGGACAGGGAAGAAGCCCAGGCCCTTGTAGAAAATTCAGACATTGTAACCAGCTGCGCTTCAAAGCCCGTCAGAGACCTTGTAAAACCCCTCGCTCAGGTTGGAACTGCTGTACCTCTTTTTGCCCTTACCCAGAAAGGAAAAGAACTTGTTATTGAAAGGGCAAAGGACATCAAAAGCCCGATTCTGATCAATACCATGGCTCTTCCTGTTCTACCTGAGCACAAACAGCCAAAGAACCTTAAATAAAACAAAATAAAATGAATAATGAAATAAAAGAATAAAATGAATAATGAAATAAGGCGGCTTAAACCATTAAAGCCGTTACTACTTTTTAGTAATCCCAGGCTTTTGTATTTTTGATTTTCTCTTTTTTATCTTTTATTTAATCTGTATTTTCACAGACCGAACCACATTCCCAATATAGAAATCGGGGGAATGGAGTACAGTATCTACAACTATCTGGACATCTACGATGCTGAAACCAGAGAGATGTCTCGGTTCAAAAAGGTAAAAGTTAACGAATATCCATCGGAAAAGGGTGACAAAAGGTGGATTATTACTGCTGAAGATGGTAAAGTATTAATGGTCACAAAGAGCTACTGCAAAGAGACTTTCAGCTTCACTAATAACTTCAATTTCAGGTTTTCAGGTATATTGAGAACTTTATAGACGTTGTCGATTTTCAGTTCGGAATCGGGGGTAGGGTTATAACATTACAGGAGACAGGAAGTGGACTTGGCATGGTGGAAGATACTTCAGGGTTCGTAATATAAATTTTTAAAATCCTATTTTTTTAATCATATCTTTTTAATCATATCTTTCAAAATCTTATCTTTTTAAAATACTATCTTTTTTCATCAGCTAATTCTCAAAATCATTTCTTTGTTGATCTTTTTTGTGGATTTGATCACACTCAGAAATGTTCAATCAAAACAGTATAAGAAAGCTCAAAATATTTACTGGAGAAAACTTAATATTTTACTTTGCTTTCAGGAAATATGTACAATACAATAACTTTAAAGGTTATGACAAAAACTTTAACAATAAAGCAGGAAAATATGGAAATATGAAAAATGGAAATAAAAAAGCGGGCCTTCCTGGGGACTCAGTGATATCCGAAGGACAGGAAATGGCAGAAGTAAAAGCTATCAAGGAAAAGCTTTCCGAAATGCACAGTGATATTAAAAAAGTCATGGAATTCACCAGCAGGCTGCGTTTGGAAGCTGCTCTTGAAAGTTCAAGACAGGAGTACTCAAACGCTCTTCTCAACCACCTCTTCGAAGATATAGATACAGGGCTTGAGAAAAATATGGTGAAAAAATGCCCTGAAAAGCAAAAGTGTACCTCTGCATTTACAGCCCTCCTGCAACAGAATGCAGGGCTTATAAAGAAAAACAGAGTGGACGATGCTCTAATCTCGGATAGCAGAAAAAAGTTGGAAGATTTGAAATGTGGAGCTCCTTACAGCAAATGTGAGAAATGCTTTTCAGAAGTTTCGAGCCTTCTCGTAAAACAGGTCAATCTCATGCGTTCCATGAGGATTTACGCAGATAATCAGGAACAGAAACCGAATATCTCAGCACTCAAAACCTCAGCGGTTATGAGCGAGATTCTTGAGCCGGTCTCAAACCTCCAGCGCCTGGAAATTCTAAGGGCAGTAGCGTTCGAAGCAAAAAGCTTCTCCGCTTTTTCCGAACTCACCGGCCTCAGAGGAGGAAATTTGCTCTTCCATCTCCAGAAGCTTACGGAGAGCAGGCTGATTATGCAGCAGCACGAGAGAGGGGACTATATGATCACCGAAAAAGGGTTCAAGATACTTCAGGGCCTGAACGAAATTTATTCCTCACTTCAAGGTTATCCTCTTCAAAATTCTTCAAGGCAGGAATCCGAAGAGAATGACTCCCAGAAGAGGAAAGACACTCCAGAGTTGGCTATTTAAGTCCGGTTTTTTTGGCCCCGGTTTTTCAGTATTTACTGGCAATTTTATACTGCTCTTCTCACTATCTGGAAGATCAGGTAATCCAGGATTATGATAATACAGTGGAATGCATTAACTACATTTCAGTGCCGATTAAGTATATATAATAACCTGCCAATATAGGATTGTAGAATGAGTTCTCCGGGGAAATCATGCTTCACAGAGCCAGAAAATCAGGCAACAGGGAAATGGAAAAACGGGAAGGAAAAGGTTAGAGGAAAGACAAAATTCGAAAAAAACAAAAATATGAGGGATAAATATGACTGTAAGAGATGACATTCACGGACAGATTGTTGCAGGCCTAAAAGGCGCAAAGTTTCCAATAAACACCCCCGAGGAATTGCTCGCTGCTTTTCCTGCGGGTGCAGACACCACATGCAGATCAGGCGACCTTGCAGTTACTGCAGGAGAAGCAGGCAAATTGCTTACTCCTGCAGATTTTCCGTTCAGGGATGCAAAACAGGTGGCAGACACAATAGTTGACAGGGCAGGGCTTTAAGTCCTGCTTATTTCTTTCTTCGTTCGCTTTAAGTTCTCCTTTTTCTCTCTTTCCTTCTGTATTGTTTTTCTATCCGTGCTCAGCACCTCACTTCCGGAACGGATATGAGGTTTCATTTCAGGTCAGAAAACCAATGTTGTTTACCTTAGAAGATCAACCTGTAAAGATCCGATTACCTGTCAGATAGAAATTCAGAAATTAAGCAGGAATAATAAGGTAAAAATTACAATATTGAACCACAATATTAAATGATACGATTTTTAATACAATATTTCTTTTCAGGAGGGTGGTTTTAAATGCCTCATATAATGGAAATGATGGGGAAAGCAAGAGTAGTCGTAAAAGACGGAAAAGTTATAGAAGTCGGAATCCCTGAAGTAGAATGGTGCCCTCTTTTTGTCAAACTGCGGGGAGTTGAAAAGATGACTCCTGATGAAATCAGGAAAAACATGGAGGCCCGGATCAGCGAGCTGGGAATGTTCACGGAAAACCGCAGGCTTGAATTTGAAACAACTGTTGTTGCCTTCGGAGCCTCAGAAATAATGATGAGCGGTCTCACCAGTGGCTTCCTTGAAACAACCGTAACAACCTGTGACGGAGCAGGAACCGTGATATCAGGCAATCCTGCGCTGGTTCAGGGAATAGGAGGGAGGATGTCCGGCTTAATCGAAACCGAACCTATAGATGCAGTGATCAGAGGAATAGAAGAACGAGGAGGAACTGTTTTGGATCCTTCAACCGCAACCATAGATCCTGCAGGCGGAGTAAGAAAAGCAGCTGAACTTGGCTATAAGAAAATTGCAGTTACAATTGCAGATGCCGAGACCGCAAAAAAGGTCAGGAAAATAGAATCCGAATCAGGGCTTGACCTTTTCGTTATTGCAGTACACATAACGGGCATCAGCAGGGAAGAAGCTCAGGAGCTTCTGGATAACTCGGATATTGTGATCAGCTGTGCTTCCAAATACATCAGGAAACTTGCAAAACCTCTTGTGCAGGTAGCAGCTGCAATTCCCCTATTTGCTCTCACAAAGAAAGGAAAAGAACTTGTGATCGAAAGGGCAAAAAATATCGAGAGCTCAATTCTGATCAATACCATGCCACTGCCGGTTATACCTGAGCATAAACAGCCGAGAGAACTGATTTGAAGGCAATACATTTTAAAAATTATCTCCCAGAAGAGGCAAATAGAAGAGTTTTAATGGAAAACAAAAAGATAAAAAGCTCAAATGGGAAACAAAAAGATAAAAAATTCATTCTAATTTTTCAGGGTTTTCCGGACTGCCAAAATTGACTGCTAGAAATAAGCAGTCCGGGTCCCTGTGGTTTGACTTAAAAACAGCAGCTTATCAATTTTTAAAATTTTAATTGATTTTCCAGTATTCAATTTATGAATATTGTTTTAATTACTTTTTTTAGTTACTTATTTTTAAATATTGCTTTAATTAACGTTTTTTAGTTATCGTTTTTTAGTTATCGTTTTTTAGTTATCGTTTTTTAGTTGTCGTTTTTTAGTTATCGTTTTTTAAATACAGTTTTCAGTCACTTTAGAACTCTTGATGTTTAAACCTACTGTATTTCCAGTTTTAAGAATATTTGAATTTTAAACTTTGATAAGTTACTGCTGAGAGGGTTGGCTTTATGAGGTAACCGGTTTGTTATTATTTCTTTGAACCTTTGGATAGTTTGCTGTCAGCTTTTGCATTCTTCTTTGCTGGTGCTGGAGCTTTTGCCTGTGTTTTTCCACATTCTGCTCCTGTTTTTGGAGCTTTCTCAGTTGCTGTATTTTTTGCCATTAAAACACCTCTGACTTAATATTTTATATAAGTATGCTGAATACTGTTTTAAATAAATATATAAGTTTTGAACCAGAATGTTAACTTATTCAAAAAACTATTATGTAAATCAACTATCAACTAGAATTGAGCCCGTGACCATAATCAAATTACGGAGCCTGTAACCATAATCAATTTACAATAACTATACAGTATCTGAAAGTAACTTAATTCCAGAATTCCAGAAAAACTGGTTGAGAATAAAGATGGTTGAGAATAAGATAAAACACAGGGTCACAGGAGAAAGTCTGGAATGGATAGGCTTTACTTTTTTCCTTTTAACTTCCCGATTATTCCAGATAAATTAATTCTGGTTTGATATTCAGTTTCGGGGTTCTTTTGATTTTTAATCTGAGAATTCTCTTTTTCTCGCATCTTCTTATCGATATTTTCCATTCTTTTATCTATTAAATATTCCCCAATCGGAGTGACAAAGCCAACAAGTATCCCCAGTCCCAGAAAAATATAGATTACAGTAAAAATCTTACCCAGGTCTGTTTGAGGCGTAAAATCCCCGTATCCTACAGTTGCCAGTGTTATTACCGAAAAATAGAAAGAATCAAGCCAGCTCCAGCCCTCAACAGAATGATAGAAAAAAGTACCTGAAGCAAGCGTCAGTGTAGTAAGGTACAGAAGGGATCGGAATTTTGGATCCTTAAGCAGCGTTTTTACTGTATTTAAAAACATCATTATTGTAAAAAGAAACGGTATCGTAACCTATATCCCCCACAGCTGTCGATCTTGCTTTATCCTTTTCTCATGCTACGAATCAGAGAATTCTGAAGGGTTTTTCCCTATTACTTCTCTCTCCAAGGCTTAAAAAGACATCTATGAGAAGGGTTAACCTGTGATTACTCCATGTACAGGAGTAAATACAGGCTCCCAGAAACTGAAAGTTCTTAAAAGCACTGGCAATTATTACCGTCCCATTTCTCAAAACCTTTCCCAAGGAGGTAAAGGGCAAAAGGAACCAGCAGCAGATCCACAAGAGAATAATAAGGGCCAAACATGGAAAGAACTATGTTAAGCATCAGTAAAGGCACGACCGAAAGCGTATAAAGGGCAAAGGTCTTTGCGTTGTAGAGATTAGTGGACGGGGAAAGCCCGGTAAGGTAAACGAGTACTGCAACCATATAAAGTGAAATCGTAAGAAAAAGCAGCATTGATGGGATAAGGGACCCTGGTTCGTTTTTAAGGGCAAGCAGTGTAAGGATTGCCAGCGGAATGAGGTTGAGGAAAAGATAGCTGTTCAGTTTGCTCTTTATCATGTCAGATACTTTCAGGGGGAGAAAGGCGTAAGAAGCAAAAATATCATACTCGGTAAGCCAGTTATACATTGAAGATGAAAGCACACCCAGCACCAGAGCAAAGATTGTAAGTGTACTTAAAGCAGGCATTACTCTTCCCAGAGCGGACAGGAGTATCCATACAAGCGTAAGAGGCAATACAAAAGAGAAAATTACTTTTCCGAGCCCTCCTTCACTCCTTTTAAGGTCAAGGGAATCTTTTGCAACAAAGGCTGCATATCTGTATGAACCCAGAAGCCTGCATAGTTTTGAAAAAGAGTTTGAAAAACTCTTTTGAGACTGTGGAAAATCGATTTTAAGGAAAATTATTGACAGGGCTGAAGGGACAAGAATCAGGATGCCGGAGTGCAGGAGCTTGCTTACTGAAGGGTCAAGGAAAAAGGAGAGGCTTGGAAGGCTGTAAAGGACATTCTGGTTCATGTTTCCGGATATGTGGAGCAGGAGAATGGAAGCAATGAAGAGGCAGAAAAGTGAGATCTTTCCTGAATGAGCGTAAACTGTGGACAGGAAGAAAACTGTAGAAATACCAATCACAAAAGAAAGGGAAAGGGTCAGAACAAGCGTCAGAAGAACTGAAGGAATACTGAATATCCCAGCAGGGACAAATTCTGCAGCAAGAGAAAAACCTGCAACAAAAGGCAGAATATAGAGAACAAAATAATATACTATATCTTTTCCAAGAAAATTAGCAAAGATAAATCTTTCAGAAACCGGAAGCACGCGTGAAGAATATGCGATCAGGCTTGCCTGCCCGAAGCGTCGGTTCATGAATTCGCGGCTCATGAGCCCGAAAGCACCGATCATACACCCTAGAAGCAGGAAAAAGTAATGTATTCCTAAAGCTATCTGGGTATCGGTAACTATTTCCCTGAAAACAGGCAGGACAAGGCTTACAAAAAATGTAAATAAAAAAATAAAGACCGGAAAGAGGGCAAAACCTCTATGCCCGAAAAGGCTTGAGTGCATCCTCCATTCTTCTTTGACCATGTTTTTGAAAATGTCAAACATAAAATCCCTGCAGATCGTTGTTTTCATAATTACTGTTTTTACACCTGCTCTCAGACCGGGAGAGGAACTTCTGTTGTAGGTTTTTGCATAATATCGTTTGAAATTTCTTTCCGTCTGCTAACAAGATCAAGGAAGAAGCCTTCAAAATTCCTTTTCTGAAGTTCGGGATCGTCAAGGCGGCCTGTATAGACCAGTTTTCCTCTGTAAATTACCCCTATGCTTGTGCAGATCTCTTTTGCAATTTCAAGAATATGAGTGGAAATGAAGATCGTACCTCCATTATTCACATAACCCTTCAGGAAGTCCTTGACCTTCTTCTGCATTACAGGGTCGAGATTGATAAGAGGCTCATCGATAATGGCAAGTTCTGGCTCATGCAGAAAAGCCTGGGCAAACATAAGTTTCTGCCTTGTGCCTCGTGAAAGGTCTTTGCATAAAGAGTCTTTCTGGTCTGCAAAGTCAAAGAAATCAAACCATTTACTGCAGGCTTCTTCATAGTGTTCCATTTTCCGGATTTTTGCAACGAAATGAAGATACTCTTCCGCGGTTAGAAAACTTGGAGGAGTTTCCTGTTCAGGAATAACGCCCACAAGCTCCCTGACTCTAAGAGGGTCTTCGAGTACATTTATTCCGTGAACCCTCAGAGTGCCCGAGGTCGGCTTTATCTGCCCTGTAAGCATTTTAATCATGGTCGTTTTTCCGGAGCCGTTTGGACCAAGAAGGCCAAAAAGCTCACCTTTTCCTATAGAAAGGTCAACACCGTCTACTGCCTGTGTTTGCCCGTAGAACTTGGAGAGACCCTTTACTTCAATCATATTTCAGGCTCCTTTAAGCTGTGATTTTCCTTAAGTCAAATATCTTTTTACAAATACTCTTTATATATTTTTAAGCCTTTCTGTTTTAAGATATATAATAGGTAATGTGAAAAATAATTTGGCTTTTATAACTATGAGATCATGAAGTCTTAAAATATAAGGCTCTTAATTCAGAAAGAATATAGCCTCTGAAAAATAAAAGAGAAAGAGAATAAAAGAGAAAGGGAATAAAAGAGAAAGGGAATAAAAAGAAAGAAAATAAAAAATAAAGGGAATATAAGAGAATTAATCTTTATTGTATATATTAATTAGTTCTATATAGGACTCTTTCACAATTATTTTATAGATAATATATATCGGGATTGCGAGTACCATTCCGAGAGGACCTAAAAGTTTGGACGCTGCAAGGGTCAGGATCACACTTAAGAGAGGGTTAATATTTACTTTTTCTGAGATCATGAAAGGAATGAGGTAGAGGTTATCAATAGTCTGGGCAATGACGACGGTTATTACTGCAAAAAGGGCTGTCATCGGGCTGTCGATATAGCCTATAATAACCGGAGGGATTGCTCCCAGGATAGGACCGATATAAGGAATAATATTCAGAAAACCTGCCAGAATGCCCAGAAAAAGCCACCCATCAAGACCTCCGAGATAAAATCCGATACAGCAAATAAGACCTATGATAGCCGACTCAAGCATTTTAGCACTGAAAAAATCCTCCAGCTCACGGCCAATGCTTTCTAAAGCCCTGAGAATTCCATCTGCATGTTCGGGAGGGGCATAAGCATGAATATAATCCCCTATCTTGTTATGGTGCTTGAAATACATGCCAAACATTAGAGGGATTACCAGCACTCCGGTAAGGAAATAGTAAGAAACTTTTGAAACTAGATCCGTAATCCCGGAAAAGATGGTGTTTCCTATCTTTTGCAGGTCTTCAGGTTTTATAAGGCCGGAATCTGCAAGCTTTGAAAGCTCGGACTCGTGCTCGGTAAAAAGGGCTGAGGCTCCGCTTGCATAGTCCTGCTGTATGTTGCCTATGTCCCCTATAAGGGCTCCAATGCCCTGAACCTGGCTGCTGAGGAAAAACAGGACCAGAAGCCCCGAACCTGTAAGCAGGATCAAGCCAACTGTTTTTCTGTTGCAGTTCGGAAACCTGTCCATGCACCTGTTGAATATCTCTATCACTTTTTCCACAATCAGGATAAGGATTGCTCCTGCAATAAGAACTATGAAAATGTCTTCAAAATAGAAGAGAATTGCGAAAAATAAGACAAAAAGTATGGTTGTCAATGCCAGAAACTGCCATATGTTCCTGTTGGTGCTGAGAGGCATGCGTTCCTACCTTTAAATTTCTATCCGGATATTATTAAACTATTTATGAATCTAAGATTTTTAGTTTCCAGATAGCTCTCTGAAAATATAAATAGTAGTTCCTTTGAGTTAAAGAACAGTCTCTTTAAATAATTCATTGAGTTAAAGAATGGTCTCTTTATAATTTTTTGAGTTAAAGAATGGCATTTTTTAAGTCAAAGAGTAATTCCTTCGAGTCTACAGATATATAGAAAAGAGGAAGATCAGAAGTCGTACTCATGTACTGGAAAAAGCTCTGGAAAAAGCTCTGTAAAAAAAGATAAATCTGTAAAAAGAGATAAATCTGTAGAAAGAGATAGATTTGTAAAAAGAAATTATTCGCCTTTCATTTTTTCAATCATTCTTTTGTTCAGACATTCCAAATTTCAATCATTCTTATTTATCAGACTTCTATTTTACCAGACTTCTATTTTATCAGACCTTAATCCTTTCTCTATAAAAACCTTCAGAAACGAAATCACTGTTTCCGGGAGTCAGGGAATTCAATTCACTGGCAGTTTCCCTTAAAAAGAGCAAAAAATCCGACTTTAACCTTAAAATGAGCTCTTCTGGCTGGATGCAGCAAAAAATGGTTGGTTCACCTTCGATTATTCTGACATAACCTTTTTTCTCCATCGTTCTGAGAGTTCCATATATCTTGGGTCTCGGAACTCCCGCATTTTCGGCAATTTCACTTGCCTTTGCCTGTTTCAGGCAGACAAGACTCGAATAAACCTTGGCTTCGTTGCCGGTAAAACCCAATTTCTGAAGGTTCTCAATAAGCTTAAGAGTCATTCAGGTTTCCTCCTTCTTAATGTTCCGGGATCTGATCTAACTGAAAATTTCATTATCCAGCGATTCTATTACCTCTTAAATTCCCTCAAGAATTTTGCTGTCTTTAAAGAATATTATTTATTAAACTCTCCATCTACTATACTGTCACCTTAAGCCGGCAGCTCTGCTTGCTTCTATTTTTCCCAGGATTCTTACCATGGTCTCAAGGCTTTCCATATAACTCTCAATGTCCTCATCATCGACAAACTGAAGCAACTCTTCAGATATTTCAGTGGTAATCTGGCTTAAGTCATTATAATAGTCAAGCCCTTTTTCAGTCAAAGAAACAAGCACTTTTCTCCTGTCATTGGTGTCGGTTTTTCTGAAAACGATCCCCTTCTTTTCCAGGTCGTCAACCATCCTTGTTAAACTGCTCTTATCCATTCCTGTATACTTTCCAAGAGTGGAGGGCATAATTTCTCCTTCAATTCCCATGATCTTAATTACAATGGGCTGGTTCTTGCTCAGTTCCCTGAACTTGCCTGCTGTTTTTTTCTGAAAGGTCTGCTCAAAAATCAGGTTAGCAAGAGCGTCCCTTTCCACTGATAACAGAATTATCTTACTCAGTATTGCCTCATCCATTTTTACCATTCCTTTTTAGCGTACCTGGCCAATCCCCATGAAAAATAACCTGTAACTTCCGGGACTATAACAAACTACCATGAATAAACAAATCTCCACGAATAAATTGAATTTACAATTATACAAAATCATATAATTGATAATCATACAGTTGATAAATCAACTAATATTAGATACTATATAAGTATTTCGACATTATCGATCCGGTCTTAAAAGGCAAACCTGAAAATTGAACACAATATAAAACCAACCTTAATTCCTGAACCTGCTCAGGACTTGATTTATATAGCACCCTCACAGGCCTGTCTGGTAACATCCAGAGTCGAAAGAATGATAGAAAAATCCGGAACCTTCAATGAAGTTCACTACAATAAGTATTCAGTTCGTCCTCCTGAGCGAACGAACCAAATATTCTAAACCACAAATTAGACATGTTAGTCCTCTTGAGCGAAGCGAAAAGGACAGCGGACTGCAGAGACGCAAATCTGCCGAAAAGGACAGCGGACTGCAGAGACGCAAATCTGCCGAAAAGGAAAGAGTACTGTAGAGCCGCAAATCTGCCGGAAAGGACCCCGTTCCCCTGAAGCAGAATTCGGGCAAACAGGACTCCTTCTTCCCGATACAGGACTCAGGCGAGAAAAAAGAGCTTGAATCACGACTTATCCGGCACTCAGGTCTCGATTCATAAGTTCACAGGGATAAGTTCACAGGGATAAGTTCACAGGGCAGCGAATAAGTCTGATTTCATGCTCTTTTCTTCTCCGGGCGGTGAGTTTATCCGACCCGTGCCATTCAGGTAACTGAATATTTTGCCCTCAGGTTTTTCATGAAAACCCCAATTTTCTCCAGTATTCCGGGCTTTTTTCCTCCCTGGCTGTCCATGAGGACTATCAGGGGTGGGAAAATAACGAAGGTTACAACCAGTGCCAGGAGGACATCTATGACAGTCACCAGTCCGAAATTACTTATCATGGGGAAAGGTGAAAATATAAGGGCTGCAAACCCGAAAACTGTTGTGGCTCCCGAAGCGATAAGGGCAGTGCCAGTGGTGGAAGAAGCCTGGAAAATAGCTTCCACAGGGCTCATTCCAGCATTCTTTTCTTCAAAATAACGTTCCATCATAAGGATCGCATATTCAGAGCCCACTCCAAGAATCAGCGCACCCATAACTGCAGTCATTGGGTTATAGGCAATTCCAAGCCCTTCCATGACAAGGCCTGACCATCCGATTACCACCAGCATCGGGATAATGGGAGAAAGAGCCTTTACGATGTTCCTGTAAACAACCAGGAGACCCACAAATACCAGGAAAACACCTAGTAAAGTCATCTGACTTCTGCCTGTTGTGAGCCCGGCAAGCATATCAATAATAACTACAGAGTTTCCCGTAACCGTAACCGAAACTCCGGGAGGCGGCTGCAACCATTGTATATCCTGCAGGATAATATCCCTGAGCTCTTTAATTCCTGCAACTTCAAGGTCTGCCATTGCGTTTCCTATATCGAGGTCGATATGAAGCAGCTGACCTCCTTCTATGTATTGCTGTTTCTGGCTTGCGGGGATTTCGTCATATATCGCCTGAATTTCCTCCGAAGTCTCGGGAATTATCCCGCTGTTTCGTTCTTTTACGAGATCTACAATGCTTGAGGCACTATGAACATGCCCTCTGTTTTCAACCTCGTGCCGGCAAAACTCATCTATCCACCTCAGCAACTCCGGATCACTTGTATCTTTTACTCTCAGGATAACATTCAGGTGGTCCCCAGACCCCGATAATATATTCTGCATGTTTTTATAATTGATCAGGGAAGGCATGTCCTGAGGGATAAAGGAATTGGTGTCTGTCTGGATGGGAATTGACTGGTCAACATAAAGCCCTGCACAGCAGGTAAAAAGGGCAAATATAAGGACCAGTGTAGAATATTTGAGCGTAAGACCAGTGATTTTTCTCAGGATTTTTTCAATTATTCCAGGTTCACGCTCTCCAGTGACGGAAATAGAACCATATCCAGAATATTCAGAATTTTTGGAGTCTGATTCTAACCCGTGATCTTCACTATCGTCCGCTTTGCTCTTTTTTAATTTCTTCATAAATAATCCATACGGATTCTTTCGAGAGATCCAGTCAAAACTGTAAAGGGTAATCAGCCCGAAAAAGAGTGAAGAAATGTAACACATGATTACACCTATGAGCAGGAGTTTTCCAAAGTCCTGGATCATAGGGACAACAGAAGTAAATAGAGAGATAAAACCGAGAGCTGTCATTACAAGAGCTATCAACACTGCAGGTGCTGTGTTCTTGACCGTAGATACAAGAGCCTGAGAAGAAGTTTTTCCTGCCCGGATCTCCTCTTCCATCCTGTTGTGGAACTGAATAGAATAGTCGATTCCAATGCCTATCAATACTGGAAAAGCTGCCATTGAAACCATTGTCATAGGCACTCCGAGATACCCCATGACCCCGAAAGTAAAAAGGACTCCTAACAATACAACAGGGAGCGGAAGCAGTCCCCACCTGACATTCCTGAACACAAGTAAAAGTACGACCACCATAAGTATCCCGGCAATTCCCAGAAGAGTGCCCATACTGGTCCCCATCTCACTTTGAATGTCAAGCATCAGGGAAGGCTTGCCTGTAAGAGTCAATTTATAGCCAGGAGGAAATTCAGCTCCTTCCAGCGCGAGTTCTATGTTATTGATCATGTCTTCCTGCTGCTGGTTTGTGCTGTCCCCTTCTATCTGAATAATTATGAGCGCATGGGTTTTATCAATTACCAGGTTTTTGAAATACTCCGGGTATCTCTCCATCATTTCCCGGATTTCACGGTCAGAATCCGGAATCTTTAACCTCCCCGACTCTGCATAATTAATTTGCTTTATAATGGAAGCAGGACTTGAAACTGTGGTGACTCCGGGAACAATAAGGACCTGCTGCTCGAGAAGGTCGGCAGCTTTCATGATAGCCCGGGTACCCACATCATTTCCCTCAACCATCAATATGATGCTATCCGTGCTGAAAGTTTTCAGGAAAAGATGGTCATAGTCCTTGTATAGCTGCGAATCTTTTGATACCTGGGTCTCGGTTCCAGATGCCATTTCAATATACTGGGCACCCTGCAGGGAAAGAAGGATCAGCAAAAATACAAGGGCCATTGTAACCTTACGGTTATTCAGAATAAAAAATCCCATTTTTTCAAAAACGTTTTTTATAAGAAATCCCCCTGAGGAGGCTGTTTTTCACTTAGGTATGTTTTTCAGTCAGGTTTGTTACGGATTACAGTATATTTTATCCGGGATTCGGGTTTTACTGCACTTGATATTATTTACCATTTGATATTGAGGAATCAATTTTCCTCAAAACTCGAAGCATTGTTTCAAGGCTATTTTCAAAATCCCGGAAGTCCTGCTCCCCAGCTAACCCCAGGAGCTCCACAGACATCTCCTCGCTTATTTTATTCAGTATTTCGGAACACTTTTCCCCTTTTTCAGTCAGGGAAACGAGGACTTTCCTGCGGTCTTCAGGGTCGTTATTTCTCCGGACAAACCCTTTTTCTTCAAGAGAATCCACCATCCTTGAAAGGCTGCTGCGGTCCATGCCCATATATATCCCTATAGTTGAGGGCATAATTTCCTTTTCCAGCCCGATTATCATGAGGGCAGCAGGTTGATTTTTGCTGAGTTCTTTAAGTTCGGCGTTTTTGGATGCAGCTATTTTTTTAAAAAACATTTCTTCAAACAATTTGCTGTGAAGTGCCCGGAATTCAAGGTCCATCAACCTTATCTTCTTAATTCTTTCGGGGTCCATTTTTCCTCCAGGGTCCTAAAGCAGGAGTTAATAATATACCGGCAGGTGAAATTTGATTATAGTAGGAAGATAGTTCGTATTTGGATTGATGAAAATTCATCAAAAATGTAGTAATCGAGACGATTCAATACTATTTAAAAATATCCATCAGCAAAATTTGCCTGCATTTTTGGAAGAAATGCTCCTCATTATCAAACATTGGGAAAAGTAAGGTGATGAGAGTATAGTTGCACCTGAAATATTGTGCTTTTTTCCCGTTGCCAGAAACAGATTTATATTAGCCCTCTAAAAATGAATACAGAAGTGTAAATTTCAGGAATGCCTGGAAAATCAGATACTTTTCATTGTTTGATTATTCGAAATTTATGGAGCCCCGAATATCCGAAAAAATCTAATCACTTAAAGTCCCTGAAGTCGGAATCTTAAAAGTGAAATGCTGAGAAGGTTGAACTTGCCTGAAACTTTGCAGGTATGATGTTCCTGAAAACCTGGCAGTCTGGTAAGATAAGGGAGTTTATCCAGATGTATGAACTGAAAATTGCTTTAAGGCAGATATTATCCAGAAAAAAGCAGACCCTTTTTGCTATACTTGCCGTTGCTCTGGCAGTTGCCGTTATCACAGTGATGATGGCAATGCTTTCAGGTTTTCAGGACGAGCTTGTAAGGTCAAGCATCGAAAATAACCCCCATATCGTTATCAGTCCTCAGGATGAGGGAGAAGAGTTCATCCATCTTTACAGGTACACCTCAGCTTTAATTGCTAAAAAAGAAGGGGTTATAGCCGTATCCCCCAAATACCTGGGCCAGGCTGCGCTTGAATATCGGGACAATGCCGAAGGTGTTTCACTTCAGGGAGTTAACCCTGAATCCGAAGAGAACGTTATGAGGGTAAATAAAGACGTTATAGAAGGAGACCTCCTGACCCTTGTCCATACGAAGTACGGAATCCTTCTCGGTGACAGGCTTGCGGAAAATCTTGAGGTCCATATAGGGGATAGGGTGGACGTTGTTTTTCCAGGATCGCAGACAACTTCCTTTAAGGTGGTAGGCCTGGTTCATACCGGTACTGCTGCAGATGAAACCATAGCCTATGCAAGACTGGATTCAGTACAGGACTTTTTCAATGAACCCGGAGTAGTAAGCACCATAGGGGTAAGGGTTGCAGATCCTTACCAGGCAAACGTTATCGCATCTTCGATTGAGAGGGAAACCGGGCTGAATGCAGTAAGCTGGAGTGAAGCAAACGCCGAAATCCTCGGGCTTCTGGAAACCCAGATGGTTTTTGTAAATATTTTTTACCTCCTCATTTACGGGATTGCAGGCTTTGGGATTGCAAACACCCTTATTACCATTGTTGCCCAGAGGACAAGGGAAATAGGAATCCTGAAAGCTATGGGAGCCTCGCAAAAAAGCATAATGGTGATATTTATTTTCCAGTCACTGGTTCTCGGAGCCATAGGCCTGGTCCTCGGCACGGTTCTGGGTTATATTACAATTGTTGCGCTTCAGAACTATAAAATAGAGGTCCCTCAGGAGATGTATTTCGGGCTTCAGACCCTGCCCCTTGAAGTAGAAGCACTCAATTTTGTATATGCCGCTTTCTTTGCTTTCATCGTCAACATCCTCTCAGGGATTTATCCTGCGCGCAAAGCCTCAAAACTCGACCCTGTAAAAGCTATTGAAAGCGCCTGAAAAAGAGAGATTATGAAAGCTATCGAGAGTCCCTGAACAGGAGAGATTATAATCCTCAACAATTTAAGTTCTGAAATGGCCTGATTCGTCAGAGAATTCCTATCATTTCCAGCCCCACGTAGATCATGAGAAGTACAAAAAGATGCTTCAGGTACTCGGGATTTACGATATGAGCTATATCTGCCCCTTTTCTTGCCGCAAAAAAACCGGGAATTGCCAGCAGAACCCAGTTAAGAAGATTTATATATCCAAGGGAATAAGGCGGAAGTCCAGGCTGGCCCCATCCGTGGATTATGTATCCAAGTGAGCCTCCAAAGGATGTGAACATTATTACCGCAGCCGAAGTCCCTACAGCTTTCAACATGTCAAAATGCAGGAAAATCAACATAATGGGGATTCCAATTACTCCTCCTCCTATTCCGAGAAGCCCGGAAAAAAAGCCTATGAGGATACCGGCAAAGATGTAAGAGAGTTTTCTGGTGCTTATCTCTTCTGTTTCTTTTGCAGCAGGTGTTTTATAGGTCCTGACCGCTCCGATAATGACCACAATACCAAAGGTTGTGCTCAGTACGGATGCAGGAAGATAAGAGGCTACAGCCGAACCCCCGAAACTGGCAACCGACCCGAAAATTCCCATAAGAGTTGCCTGCCTCCATAGCACAGCCTTCTTCCGCTGGTACTTCAGAGTTACACTGATGGAATTTAACAGGATTACAAAAAGGCTTGTTCCGAGAGCTATCCTTATGGCAATGTCAGGATGAAGCCCGTTTTCCTGCAAAAGCCAGTACTGGACCGGGAACATAATAAAACCCCCTCCTACTCCCAGCAAGCCTGAAATCACACCTGTAAATGCGCCTGTGAGAAAGAGGGTTACAATATAAAGAGGCTCTACAGAAGTCATTTTAATATCCTGATTTTCAGTATTCTATTTTCGGGATATAAGGACAGTTCTCAGGTTAAGGACATTCCTTTAATTAAGAAATAACTCGGATTAAGAACAGGTTTCAGGTCTCTTTTTACATGGGATTTGCAGCTTATTTGAGTTAATAGTATCGTACTGGAAATATACAGTACTGCCGCTTATCGTTAGACGGAAAAACCCGGAGCTTGCAGAGAAGTCATACTTGAAGGGATAAATCATGGGTTAAGAGGGTGACTGTTTCTCTTAAATAATTTACCCATGAAAAGTCTTTTTTTCTGCGCAACAGATATTTAAAATGAATTGTAAGTTATTATCCAGAAGCAGGTTTACAAACGTTTACCATAATCAGTTAACCATACCGGCTTTATAATTCTACGAAAACCGGGTTAAAGAGGCGCTTTTATGATAAAAATAGATTTACACGGTACATACAACCTTTATTATGCGATTCTTGGAATGCGGAACCCCATGAATTCCTGGCACCTTATGGACAGCAGCGAGCCTGATCAGGCAGGGAACTGCACAATCGGGGAAAAAGACCTTAACCTTGCCCAGCGTCTGACTCTCGCAGGAAACGAGCACGGCAAGTTTCTCCGGTTCATTACGGTCTGTTTTGACCTCACAGCTCCCCTTTACTGGTGGAAAGAGTTTGATACATACAAGTTTACGGAAAAGAATTCAACCTCAACAATGCATAAGCTTACAAGCAGGGACCTTGCTCCTCATGATTTTTCTTTTGATGAGATGACCGAATACAGGAACACACAGATAAGACACCTGAATGACCTTATCAAGGCCTACAAATCGCGTGAAGGAGACAGCGAGGAGGACAATGCTTACCGGAAAGCAGTTTTCAGGGAGCTTGTTCAGGACCTTCCGAGCGCTTACATGCAGAAGAGGACAGTCATAACAAACTATGCCGAACTCAGGAACATTTATTTCCAGCGCCGCCACCACAAGCTTGATGAGTGGAGAGAGTTCTGTGACTGGATGAAAGAAAATCTTCCTTATGCACGGGAACTTATCTGCATAGAAAAAGATTAAAACAGAAGATGGATATGAAAATAACAGTTAAAAGTAGTTTTTCAGGGTTTTAAAAACCCTGTTTCTATCTTCTATTTCAAATTTTTTTAAAATTCCCTTTTATCTATATCAGTATAATATATTATAAAATATATTGTAATATGCTACAATATACTATAATATACTATAATAGACTATAATAGACTATAATAGACTATAATAGACTACAATATAATATAATATAATATAATATAATATACTACAATACGTCACATTATTATTTTAATAGTCTATTGGATTTATTCCATTTTTGATATTTACTTCCACGCCGAACTAAAAATAGTGAGTTCAGGCTGCAATATCAAAAGGATAAATTTCCTCCCATCTATCTCCTGTAAACGAACTGATGCCTCCTTCTTCTATCCTCATCTGCATTGTGTCCCCTCCCAGTCTGATAGTTATAAAGTCTCCACATTCGTAATAATCGCATTTAACAGGAGAAGAATTCCCGTATCGCAAAAAGGCAGTGCCGCAGTCATACAGAACGAGATAATCATTACCTGATTGGAATTTTCGCTTCATGTGGGGGTCTCCATGACTTCGAATTCTCTTGTAGTGCAAATTATTAAATTTATTTTTAATGTATTGTTATATTTCTTTATTAATTTTTTGCCTGTGTTATATTTCTCCTCTATTTAACCGGAGTGGAGTTCTTCCAGATAACCCGAATAAAAAAATAATATATAGATGGATTGATACCTAGATAAAAATAACATATAGATTAATTGATAATCCAGAAGAATTGAGATAAAAAGAATAAAAAAGGAGATAGACAGCCATAATCCAGGTCTACTTTATTACTTTTAATGCTTTTTTAAGGTTTTTCTTCCTGTTTTCAGCTTTCAACACCTTTTTTCAACTTTTATTCTCTTTATAGTAAGATCGCCAGAAAAACTGGCCTGAAATTTTACATTATTTTTTAAGTGAGATTCCTGCTTGGGAATGATATCTCCGGGCTTATTAGATATTTTACCTTTATGCAGGTCTCAAATAGAATACCTGCAGCCTAAAAAACGCAAAGGTTATAGGGCTGAAAGTTTTTTCTATCTCTTCACCTTTACTTCATATTCCCATAGCCGCCGGTAAAACCTGTTGATAAGTATGAATCCTTAAACTTGAAGGATAAAAATCATGACAGAACTGAAAAAAACAGTAACTCTGGGGCGAGGTGTGGTCCTTGCAATTCTTATGGTCATAGGTTCGGGACTCCTCGGACTGCCCGGTCTGGTCGCCGATGCGGGAACGGTTCAGGAAGTAGTTTTCGGCTGGCTCCTGATTATCCTGGCTGCAATGCCTCTTATTCAGATCTGTGCAGAACTTGGAAAGAAATTCCCATATTCAGGGGGACTTTTTCATTATGCCCGTGAGGCTGTAGGAGAATGGGGAGGATATGCAGTAACCGCTCTCGTCTGTGGTTCCTTCATCCTTGGAGAACCGGCTGTTGCCCTCATTGGCGGAGAGTATCTTCAGCATATCTTTGGCCTGTCTGATTATGGAGTGCATCTGCTGGCTTTTCTCATTATCACAGCCATGACTCTTATAACGGTTGCCGGAGTCAGGCTTGTTTCATTTTTCAACTACGCAGCGGTAGTCATACTTTTGTTCCTGATTGCAGCACTTACTTTCTATAACTTCAATTTCTTTTCCTCGGGGCTGGTTTTTTCAATAAATGCTCTATTTGAAGGCATATCAGGAATTACAGGCATGGTTTTGGGAATTTCCGGCTCCGATAGTCCTGTCCATTTTCCTGACCCTTATAATGTCTGGAAAATTTCTGCCCTGCTTTTCTGGGCTTTTCTGGGCTGGGAGAATATGTCATTTGGGCTGGGAGAACTACAGAATCCCGAAAAAAATGTTAAGCGGGTTTTCTGGCTAAGCTTCGGGTTGACAATTTTTATTTACCTGATGCTTGCAGCCACAAGTATAGGAGCAGATGCTGACGGAATTCCCCTTAGCGGGGCTTCCGGGCTTGTGGAGCTGGTTAAATTTACGCCTCCGGGAAATTTGCTTATCTGGCTGATGGGCGTAGTTATCATTGCCAATGTGACCTGCTGGAATTTTGCTTCAAGCCGTCTTGTCTACGCATCAGGAAAGGAAGAAGTACTTCCGGCTTTTCTGGGTAAAATTTCAAAACGGGGACAGCCCATGGCAAGCATCTTGAGCATGTATATTGCTTTTGTGCTGGTGCTTCTGATAACCTGTGTGTTCGATATTTCAGTTTCTTCCCTGCTCATGCTTGTGAACCAGAATTTCCTCTTCCTTTACGGCTTTATTCTGCTCTCTTACTGGAAGACAGAAACCGGCTGGAGGCGCTGGGTGTATTCGGGTTTTTCCTTCCTTTCCATTTCCTTCCTTGTCTCGGGCTTTACCTGGAAAATTCTGTATTCTGTTGCTCTTACAGGAATCGGGTATTACGGTTTTGTCAGGAAAAACGCAAAGAAGAAAGAAAAGGAAGAAAAAGCAGCTTATACGGCTTATTAAGGTCTGCAAAACCGAACCTTTAAATCAATTTCTACTTAACCTGTAGTGGCGAATATATATAAGTAGCACAAAATATATTTGCTGATAAATATTCGTTAATAATATTTGCTGGAACTTTACCGGACACATGTAAGAGGAAAAATGAGAAAACTGGAAAAAACAATCACGCTCAGGAGGGGACTGGGACTTGCAATCTGCATGCTTATCGGGACAGGCATTCTGGCACTTCCCGGTCTTGCGCTCGATGCCGGCAGCGCTCATGAAGCGATTCTTGGCTGGTTCCTGATTGCCCTTATTGCAGTACCTCTTATACAGATCTGCGCCCGCCTGGGCCTGAAATTCCCTTCAACTGCAGGACTTGCAGGGTATGCCGAAGAAGCCGTGGGTCCCTGGGGAGGGTATGCAGTCTCGTATCTTGTAGGCGGTTCTTTCTTTTTCGGGCTTCCTGCTGTTGCTCTTATCGGCAGCGAATACATGAAGCAGCTATTCAGCCTGACAGAGACAGGAGTAGCCCTGTTTGCAGTCCTTCTTGTAACATTAATGTTTATCTCAAACCTGGCAGGAATGAAAGCAGTATCCATGATCAACTATGCGGCTCTGGCTGTTTTATTTCTGCTTACGGGACTTCTCATAGTTTTTAACCTTGATTTCCTGGGTTCGGGACTCGAGCTTGCAGGTGAAGTTTTCAGGGGCAGTGAAAAAATAGACCTTAACAATGTCTGGAAAGTCTCAGCACTTCTTTTCTGGGCATTCATTGGCTGGGAAAACCTTTCTTTTTCCCTCGGGGAGATTAAAGAACCCGAGAAAAACGTGCCTTTACTTTACTGGTTGAGTTTTGCACTTGTAACCTCGATTTATATTGTCCTGGCTCTCATAAGTACAGGAGCAAGCGCCTCAGGTGTCCCCCTGGAAGGGGCTGCGGGTCTTTCAGGACTTGTCCTTTTTACTCCCGGTGGAAGCCATCTCATATGGCTCATGGTGATAGTAATTGCAGCAAACGCCTGTTCGTGGAACTTTACTGCAAGCCGCCTTCTTTATGCCGGGGGCAGGACAGGTGCCTTCCCTGATGTTTTTGGCAAGCTTTCAGGGAAGAATATCCCCGTATCCAGCCTTGTGGGGCTGTATGTCCTGTCAATTTTACTCATCCTCGGAACTTACGTTTTCAAAATCCCTGTGTCAGCCATGATGCTGCTCGTAAACCAGAACTTCGTCTTCCTCTATGCCTTTATCATTATCGCCTACTGGAAAACAGAATCTGGCTGGCAGAAATGGGTTTTTTCGGTTCTCGCACTCCTGTCTCTTAGTTTTCTGGTCTCAGGTTTTACGTGGAAAATCATTTACCCTGTCTTTTTGATAGGGCTTGGATACTGGAGATTTCTCGGGAGAAAAAATTCCGAAAAAACCATTTCCTCCAGAAAGGAACACGTAATTCGGGAAGAAACCCAGGAAATACCCTGCCTTACCCGGCATCAGGAACAATAGTAATTCTACTGTTTCTACTGTTTCTACTGTTTCTACTGTTTCTACTGTTTCTACTGTTTCTACTGTTTCTACTGTTTCTGCTGTCTCTGCCGTCTCTTCGGTCTTCGCTATCTAAAAATTCAGCGGTTTCAAAAATGTTAGTATGGACTTCTAAAAGGGCTGCAATATTTTTGGAACGCCTGCAAAAATTTACAAAAACTTTGGCATGAAAATCTTCTGACAGAAAATTATAAATGAGTTGACTTCTGAAAATAATGCAATAGTTCCAGGCAGTTTACAATACGTGCAGGAGCCTGATCAAATGTCATTGATAAGTGTTAAAGACGCACCAGGAAAAGGTAGAGGCGTATTTGCACAGAGAGATCTTAAAAAAGGTGAATTGATAGAAACCTGTCCGGTCATCGTTCTTCCCCCTGAAGAAGTAAATACTCTTGAGCTTACCCGGCTCTACAATTATTACTTCGCATGGGGAGCCGATTCAACAGCAGCAGCGATTGCTTTGGGCTACGGGTCCCTTTACAACCATTCCTACACCCCAAACGCAAAATACCAGAAAGACTTCAACAACGGCCTTTTAAAATACGTCTGTATAAAAGATATAAAGAAAGATGAGGAAATTACCATAAACTATAACTGTGACCCTGAAGACAAAACCCCGGTCTGGTTTGATGTTGCAAGCCAGAACTGATTTTTTGTATCATAAATTATTATGGTACCATAGAATAGTATGGCATCATAGAATAGTATGGCATCATAGAATAGTATGATTTCAACATTTTTTAATTTTAATTTTTAATTTTAATTTTTAGTTTTAATTTGACTTTCTGTAGTATTTTTATTCCATAGCTACATTTAAAGAACCTATCCGGGTTTTTCTATGAATGAATTAGAGATGATCGAATAAATATAGATAATCAAACTTTATTAAAAAATAGACAAAAGGATTTAAAATAATAAGAGGATTTAAAATAATAAGGGGATTTAAAATAATAAGGGAATTTAAAAATGGGAAATATACTTTTCGATGCCCTAAAACTCAGTCTGTTAGAAACTTTCTGTGTCACAGGTGCTCTGATCCTCACAGGCATACTCCTTGGGATACTTGAGCACAGAGCCAACTTTTATATCCAGAGTATTTTCGGCATGAAAGGAATTATGCTCACATCCTGGATAGGCACTCCGATTCATGAATCAGGCCACCTTCTCATGTGCTATATTTTCAAGCACAAAGTAAGTGAATTCAAACTATTTACCCTGAAACCCAGGGATGGAGTACTGGGATACGTCAACCACAGCTGGAACTCAAAAAGCCTTTATCAGAATATAGGGAACTTTTTCATAGGCATGGGTCCCATATTCAGCGGAACCGCAGCCCTTATCCTTGGAATGTACCTTTTCCTTCCTGATTCCTTTTCCACGTTTTCAAATTATTTTTCTTTTGAACCCGGACAGCCCGATTCACAGACGTTAGCGGATATTTTCATGCTGACAATCCAGCTTTTTAAAAGCATTTTTACTGCAGAAAATCTGGCTTCCCCCGGTTTTTTGATTTATTTTGCTCTTGCAATTGCGATTTCCTCCCACATAGCTCTGAGCAAAGAAGACCTTAAAGGAGCAGGGAGAGGCCTGATTACTATCTTTTTCTTCATTTTACTTGTAAATGCCTTTGCCCTGCTTCTCAATGCCGATTTTTCCGGCTTTTTTATGAGGATCCTGGTTCTGAATATTTATATGCTTGCGTTTTCAATGATTTCAGTTGTTTTTTCTTTAATCAGGCTGGTTTTAAGTGCTTTTGTTTATATGCTTGTTTCCAGAATCGCTTGATGTGAAGCAATTTTTTCTTTAATTACCGGATTCTTTCATCTTCGATGCTATCTCCACAGCAAGCGGATGGGGTATTCGACTGGATAAACTTGGCTTATTTCTAAGCATGCTATAACCAAAATCAAACATGGGTATGTATAAAATGGTCTGTCTATTTATCTTAATCATAAGTATTACATCCTTATAAAAAAAGACTCATTTGCTTCCAATGTAATTTTTGAGTGCTGATTTCTTAACTCTGACGCTACTCGCAAATTGAAGATATTGCCTTCATAGGGAATTATTGGACTGGGTGAATTAATGAGCGGAAATAATTACAAATCAATATGTTTCGTTGCTATGCCCTATGGCAAGAAAACTGATTTGGCAACTGGAACTGAAATCGATTTTGACAAAATATACGAATTGGCCATAAAACCAGCAATTGAGGAAGCGGGACTGGAGCCACTGCGTGGTGATGAAGAGCTAACCGGGGGGATAATTCATACTACAATGTTTGCCAGACTATTACTTTCCGAATATGTGGTGGCTGATTTAACTCTTTCCAATCCGAATGTATTTTATGAACTGGGAATCCGTCACGCCGTCAAACCATTTACTACAGTGCCCATTTACGCCAAAATACATCCTTTACCTTTTGACGTGGACATGATTAGGTCAATTGGTTATAACCTAAAAAACGGTATTTTATCAAAAGAGGCAGCTGAAAATCTAAAATCTGAACTTATGAAACGTATTCAACAAGCGATCAACGGTCCTCAAGCAAATGACAGCCCACTATTTGAATTGATCCCGAAATTTCCAGCTATCAAGCTGCCATATGAAGTAACATACTCTTTTAGAGAACGAGTTAGCCACGACAAAGAATTCCATGAACGTCTTGACAGGGCCAAATTAAAACCATCTAATCAGGAACGATGTGTGGCCCTTCTAGAGATTCAAGAAGATTTAGGTGATCTGAAAGGAACTCAAGCTAGTATACTCTTAGATCTGATGCTCTCTTTTCGCAGTGTGGAAGCCTGGAACAAAATGACGGATCTATGCGAAGCTTTTCCGGATTATTTAAAAAATAATATCTTTGTACGTCAGCAGTGGGCCTTTTCACTAAATCGACGAAACAAACCGGGAGATAGGGATAAAGCTGTTTCACTTCTCACAGAGGTTATGAAAGAATATGGTCCCGATCCCGAGACTCTTGGTATATTAGGGCGCATACACAAGGACCGCTACCGTGAAGCAAAAGAGAAGGGGAGCATTATAGCTTTAGCTGCCCTGGACGAATCAATCTCTACTTATGTTGAGGGCTTCAATTCAGATCCTCGTGATTACTATCCGGGCATAAGTGCTATTACACTACTTATCGAGAAAGGCGATAAAGAAGCTTTGAAAAAGGCGGAACAGCTAGCTCCGCTCGTAAGTTTTGCAGTGGCTCGCCGTGGTGGTGCCAGTTCCAATAACTACTGGGATCTTGCTACGGTACTCGAACTTAATTGTATAAGCTGTGATTGGGTTTCTGCAGTAAACGTTTTACCAAAAGTTCTAGACAAAGCAAAAGAATCATGGATGCTAAAGTCCACATCAGACAATCTTAGAATGTTAAAACAGGCTCGTATTTGCCAAGGTCATAATATAGAAAAGCTTCAAGAGATTATCAAAGAATTCGAGAAATGTATATGATTTAAAGTAAGTGGATTGACAAAGAGCTTGAAATTGCAGAGTACTTCGGAAGATCTATAATTGCTGTTGAACTTGGGGATCAGAAAGAACATCGAGAATTGTAAAAAAGCATGTTGATAGGATTGTAAAACGGGACACTGAGTCGATAGTTGGTGCAATAAGGGACTGGGCATAAGGTGATGGAATCATGAGAAAGGCATTGGTTATAGGAATCGATAATTATCCATACGATCCATTAGAGGGCTGTGTAAATGACGCTGTATGTGTAGCCAGTCTGCTGAAAAAAAATGAAGATGGATCCCCCAATTTTGATGTTAGATTAATTACAAATCCTTCAGACAGGCAGGATATTCCCACAACAAGAAGGTTAATTGATGAACTTTTTGAAACACATAGTGATGTTGCGTTATTTTATTACGCGGGTCATGGTTTGTTAAAATCTACAGGTGGGTATATTATTACATCAGATTTTAAAACACATAATGAAGAAATACCTATGAGCGAAATCCTTGGGCTTGCAATAAACTCAAGAGCTAGAAGTAAAATCATTATCTTAGATTGTTGTCATGCGGGCTCCTTTGCGGAATCAAATCTTGGAAACTCAAGTATTTCCAATTTATGCGATGAGTTGACAGTAATTACAGCTAGTCGTGACATCGAGTCTGCAGATGAAATAGGTGGCCATGGAGTATTCACTTCATTATTAATAGATGCACTTCAAGGGGGAGCTGCAGATATTCGGGGACATATCACAGCTGGAAGTATATATGCTTACATAGATTCTGCTCTTGGTGCCTGGGCACAAAGGCCTATTTTCAAAACAAATGTTTCCAGATTTGTACCAATCAGAAGCATAAATCCAAAAATACCACTTGAAAAGCTGAGACGAATTCCCAAATACTTCCCAAAGCCTGAAAATGAATTTAAATTGGATCCTTCTTATGAACCTACCTCAGAGAAGGCTATTGCTTTTAAATGTGAAATATTCAAGGATTTACAAGATTTTGAATCTGAAGGTCTTGTAAAACCTGTGGATGAGGAGCATATGTATTATGCTGCAATGAATTCAAAATCTTGTAAGTTGACAGCTTTAGGATATCACTATTGGAGATTAGTCAAACAAAACAAACTATAATTTCATTTGGGCAAGAATTAATGCTCAAATCTTTATTGTCCAGCAATCAGGCTGGGTTATTTACTCACTTAATATGAGATGATCGTCTTACTCCTTCAGATTTAAACTTGCCTTTATACAGATGTTTTAATAATCGGCCTTCAAAATCGAATTCCTTACTATTTTATCTATTGCTACGCTTCTATATATCAAAACGAAAAATTTTTAATCGTTTGTGAAATGATGGTTTCTAATCAAAAGCTGATGGGATCAAATCTAATTTTAAATTTCCGCATAATCGCAAAAGAGTTTTTAAAATGGTTCTATGGAAATTCCAGTGTTTCTTAGTTATGCAAAACCGTTCAATCAAAAACAAACAAAATTTATCCGCAAAGTTGCAGGACATTTAGTAGAAATCGGCTTCAAGCCGAGAACTCTAGGAATTACCGACAATAGTACTTCAGCACCATTAATCAAAATAAGAGAGATAATAAATGAATCTCATGGGCTATTATCAGTTGCATTTAGGCGAGGTTTTATAGAAAAAGGAGTTGGTAAACCTAATACAAATCTGACAGGACATACACAGTACGATATTTCTCAAAAATGGATTACAAGTCCCTACTGTCAAATTGAACCTTCCATGGCTTTCCAAATAGATATGCCCATCTTGATTTTTAGGGAAAAAGGGGTTATTGATGATGGTATTCTAGAAAACGGTGTTGTTGGTTCCTATATACCTGAATTTGATCTTGATTCCTCAATTGATCAATATTTTGAATCTTCTGAGTGGAATCAGTTAATAATTGAATGGAAAAAGTCTGTGCTAGAATATAAAAGATGGAAACAGTTCAAATCAAATGTGCTTGTTCACCACATAATAAGTTGCTGCATTTGTGAAGAAAAAGGGATAACATTCGATCATTTGTATAAGGCATTCAAAATGTCTATAGATAGAGAAGGTCTCAATCATTACGAAATATTTGCGGCAATTATCGGTGCAGATGAGAGTTTTGAAAGTAGATATAAGATTCCGAATCATTCGCTACAATCTGATTATATCTTAATTTGCAATAATGTTTTCAAAGATTGACCATTCAATTTCAATATTTTCCGAGGTAAAGGGACGGGATTAAAATCCACTCTCTTTCCCGGTCATCCTTTCAATCTCAATCTTAATCACACACAGCCTGTTAACCTTCCATTCTTCAAACTCAAAAGGTCCCTCCATTCCGTAATGCTCTGAAAGCACAGTAAGCCCCCTGACTTTTTCGTCGTAATCTTCCAGAAACTTTGCCTGCCCGTGCCCAATAACACTCCTGTAACGGACATTGTATTTGCAGGGGTCATTAGCAGTAATAAGTTCTGTTTCGGCGGCGGCTTCAAAACAGACCCTGGGGTTCTTTTTAAGGATCTCAATTTTCCTGCCTTTCTGGGAGCTGTGGAGATAGATAGCGTTTTCCTTATAGCCGAAAGACATTGGGACGATGTACGGCGTTTCGTCATCAGAGAGAGCGATGCGGATAAATTTTGCTTTTGAAAGGATGTCTTCGATTTGCTGCCTGTCAGATATCAATTTCTGGTCGTGTCCTCATATTATTGAACAGGAACTCTAAATGTTAATAGTTCCTTTAAACTCCATATGTGATCAGTTATTCCTTCTGCCATAGCTGGAGTCCTTTGAAACCATTTTCTGTTTCCAGAATCTATTTTTAGCCTTAGAGACTTATGAGGTTTTATAAAGTTATACCATGCCTGGAATAAATCAATAGCTTTCTGATGCATCCTTTTGGTTTTACTGAAATTCATTCCTTTTCTTATAAATCTTGCAAGAGATGTCCTTATCGTAAGGTTAATCCTTTCTGCATAAGAAGTTCCAATATAACTATCCGCATCAGCTCCAAGCATTTCGAATATCTCATCAGGATCTCCAAAGATGATACGTTGAACTGTTTCAACTACATAATTTTTTACCTTTTTCTTCAATACTTTGACATATTTTAAATCGTCAGGTGGAACCAGTTTAGGTAGCGGTTTTCTTCCGATACCTTTGTATTGTGGCAACTCGATTTTACCATAAACGTTTATAAGTGCTTCTTCAAAGGCATCCCAATCATCTGAGGTAAATACAGGAATAGGAGAAGATGTGGAACGCATCTTCTCAACTTCTTTAAATAACTCTATAGCATCCTCAGCACTACGTTTTCCTTCATGATGAGAAAGGAGCAATCTTGTGTCACTTTTGATTGCTGTAAGTGAATACACATCCCCACACTCTTCAGAATCCTCGTCAGTCACATTTTTTTGCTTTTTTTTATATATGACCAGATCTCATCAACCTCTACTCTCGTAAGATTAAGATTTTTGAGGAAATAAGTTGTAACTTCTTCTGCATGGGTTCCTGCAATCTCAAGCCATCTACAAATAGTGTCTTTACTATGTCCAGTAGCTCTTGCAACTCCACGAATACTGCCTTTTTCAGGAAGCATAGCTATTGTCCTTAGAACTTCTTCATCTGGAGTGTTTAATTCGAAAAATATTGTACCTTTGGTTTCACTAAAACATTTTTTACAAGTTTTACATTTAAAAAGAGCATGGTTATTTTTACCATATCTTTCTTTAAGGACTATATTCCCTTGATTTTTAATTCCATAATCAGTGCAGTCTTTGTTCCAGCAAAAAAATTGTGAAAAATCGATTTCAGAAGTGATTAAGATGCCCCCAAATAATAATAGATTCAAGATTATATAAAACTAAGTCAATGATTTGAGGACACGACCCAATTTCTGGCTTCCCATTTTTTTCACCTGAAAGAGATAATTTGTGAAAAATTTTATAAAGCTTACTAAATTCTATAAAGCTTACTAACCTGATAACTTTTCATTTATATTTTAGATATTGCATCTAAAACAATAATTACATCTAAAACAATATTAGATAAGATAAAACTTGAAAAAAAGACATGCTCAGCTTTTATAGGCTGGTTTATTAATAATTCTTCTGCAATCGGTTTTCAGAATTTCTCCACGCTCCGATGCCGAATAGTCAGAAAACCCATGACAACTCTTAAGTATAAGATTCTTCTTCTACTCTCCTAATGTTAAGTTCTACCACAAAGTACACGGAATCCGATTTTCCTGTATCCGTAGTAACTGTAGTAGTGGTAGTACTATTCGCTTGAGCAAGAAAAAGAAATCATTCTGGCTCAAGTGTGCTGTTTTTGGTTATTATACTGAATAGTGCATTCTGTGCCAGTTTTGTTTCTTTCCGGGTGTTTTAAGATGAAAGAAATGAATGGAGCAGAAGTCCTGATTAAGTGTCTGGAGGACCTTGGTGTCAAACATATCTTTGGCTATACGGGAGCAGCAATACTTCCGGTATTCCATGCCCTCAGGCATAGTGATATTGAGATTATAGTTAATTCCAATGAGCAATCTGCAGCATTCAGCGCGGCAGGCTATTCACGGTCAAGTAACCGGGTAGGTGTGGCTATAGTTACATCCGGACCTGCCATAACTAACACGCTCACGAGTGTTGCTGATGCTTATGGGGACAGCATTCCCCTGCTTGTATTTGCAGGGCAGGTCCCTGAGCATAAGATAGGCACCGATTCCTTTCAGCATATTAACGTAAGAGGTATCTTCAGGGATGCAGCCAAAAAGGTCATACAGCTCTCCAATGGTGATGACATAGAAACCATAATCAAGGATGCCTATTACTTTTCAAAGTCAGGAAAACCCGGACCTGTAGTCATAGATTTTCCTCTTGACAAACAGATAAAAAACCATGAGTATCATGGTATGGACGTCAAAAGGTTCGAGGGAAGTTATCATGATGATAGACATCTGTCTGAAGGCCAGTGTGAAAATTTTTTTAAGCTGCTGCTCAACTCCAGAAGGCCCCTGCTCTATCTCGGAGGCGGTCTGAATTCTGAGTCAGGAAGCCAGGCAGTCAGGGAATTCAATGAGCTTTTCGGAATACCTTCTGTCAATACACTTATGGCAAAAGGCGTCGTTGACGAAAGGCATGACCTGAACCTTGGAATGCTGGGAATGTTCGGTACACCTTATGCGAACATGCTCATACAGGAGAACGACTTATTCTTCGCCATCGGAGTAAGATGGGATGACCGGGTTGCGGAAAAGGTCGGGTTTGCAATAGGCACTGACATAGCTTATATTGATATTAATCCTGAGAAAATGCATCAGATAAAAATCGAGCGCAGCCCGAAATTCACATTCATAGGAGATGCTGCCACAGCGCTACGCGACCTGCTGAACTATGCCAGGAAGCATAATATCCGTCTTGATATTCGGGAATGGCAGATACGTGCAAGATACCTGAAAAAGTCGTGGCCTCTGAATTACAACAGATCATCCGAATACATACAGGCTGCCAAGGTAATTTCAATGCTTGCAAACCACGTTGACGAAAGCACAAAGATAACTACTGGTGTAGGTAACCACCAGATGCTTGCAGCTCAGTACCTGTCAATGCAATGCCCAAAATCTTTCATGACTTCCGGCTCTTTTGGCACAATGGGCTTTTCCCTGCCCACAGCAATTGGTGTCCATTATGCGAACCCACATTCAGGAGTCATAGCAATCGATGGTGACGGCAGCCTGAGAATGAATCTGGGAGAACTGCATACAATTGCATCACTGGACCTTCCAATCAAGATTCTCATGTTGAATAACAGAAGCGATGGTATGGTCCAGAACCTTCAGGATGCAGCTTATGAAGGAGTACGCACAGGAACACAAAGGCCAAAAGATGTGAATTTTGCAGAGATTGCAAGGTCATTTGGTTTCAGTTATGCAGAGAGGGTAAGCAACAGAAATGATTTGAATGTGAAAATGGAAGCATTTATTGATGCAGAGGGACCTTGCTTCCTGGAAGCCTGCACAGACAGGGAAGAGGTCCTGTATCCGAAGGTTCCGGCTGGAGGGTCTTATAAAGATATGATTCTGGGTCCTTACATTAAATCAACTTGACATCTAAGGACTATCTTCTGGAGACGGAGGAGAAACAGAAAGCAGAGTTTCAGTTACGGATAAAACAGTTCCGGATATTCAGGAAATTTTATTAATTTCAAATCCTCCGGTCTCACATTTTACCAGCTTCACTCTGCCTCCAGAACTTTCCTTATCCTGCTCCATCTCCACAATATACGTATAATCCGAGATCTGCGAAAGCCCGCCTGCTCCGCTGCCTCCGACGATCAGGGAATAGACCTTTGCGTTATACTTCTTTTTTGCCTCTTCCCAGCGAGCCAGGACAAGTTCATCAGAAATTTCAGACTTCCCGTCTGTAATAAAAAGCAGGTCTGCGCCCTGAAAATCCTTTTCTTTAAGGGATTTAAGGCCTGAAGCGAGCGCGGTATTGAAATCTGTCCCGCCGCCGAAGGTGTAGAGAAGGAAGTTAAGAAACCTCTCTGACATCTTTTTTCTATTGCTGAGCTCGATTTCAAGGTGCTGGCTCGTAGAGGCAAAAAGAATAACCTTCATGTCCCGCTGCTGGGAGAGCATCAGCTTTGCCATTGCAAGCACTGCAGACTTTGCAAGGGTCTGGGGAGTCCCGTGCATTGATCCCGAGGTGTCGACGAGCGCAATCATAGGGCCTCTGGGTTTTATTCGGGGAGGGCCTGTGTAGTGTTTGCCAAGAAGCTGGTAGCTCAGGAGTTTTCCTTCAAGCATGTCAGCATAGAATTTTCGCTTCAGAGCAGGGTTAAGGAGCTTTGCGGCTTCCATGGGCAGCAGGCTATTTATCGAGTCCGAAAACCGCACGGTCTGGATCCGGTTTTTTCCAAAAGGAGAATAACGTATGCGCTCAGAAGGAGGGTCAAATTCCTGCCTGCCTATAAAATTTATTATCCTCCTCAGGTCAGGGTTTTTTTCAAAAAAAGCCGAATAGCTTTTCAACATCCTGAGCTGGACATAAAAAGGCTCTTTTTTAAGTTCTTTTACGGAATAACTCCAGCTTCTGCCAGGGAAGAGCAGGGCAAGGGTATCAAACAGGTCCAGGTTTTCTTCCATTTCAGAGATGAACTCCTGCATCCTGCTGTACACTCCTTCCATTATCCCGTCAAGAAAAGCCTGGCTTCCGTCCTGCTGCATGAAGCCGAGGACAGCTTCATAAATATCGGGATTCCCGGAAAAAGAACTTGATCCCGGAGAATCTCCAGATGAAGAGTCATCTGAATAACTTTTTTGCCTCAGGAGGAAAGTTTGTTTAAGGATTTTTTCAAATTCCTCCAGGATGGCTTCTGTTTCAGCATCCAGTTCCTTTAATAATCCTGTTTCCGAATTCCGGCCTCTATTTTCTGAAAAGCGTTCCATAAGGTCATAAATTAAAGGAAGAAGAAGTTTCAAACATGCAACCCCGGCTCCCCTGCTTCGTTTTGCAATCTTCTGAAGCCTGGGCCATGGCCTTGAGTTTTTCAAAGTCAGGAAAATCGGGTAAAAAGCCCCTGCAAGTCCTATAAACTTTTCAGTATCTTTTATCTCATACGGCTGGCCAAAAAGAATTTCAAGTGCGATAACTTCAGCTATTTTTTCACGTAGAGACCTGGGGATTGTCCTGGGATAAGCGATGATGCTTCTCAATTCCCCTCCAAGAAGAAAAGCCGTCTGTCTCTGGACTGAAAGAGAATCATGCCAGAGCCTGTTTCTTGAAAAAAACGAGTAAAACCCTGATGGGGCGCTGTCCAGAGAGCTCAAAAAACCGGTTTTGTCTTCCGTTCCAACACCTCAATAACTGACAATACATCAATAACTGACAATACATCAATAACTGATCAGTATATCAATAACTGACCAACACCTCAATAACTGACAATACATCAATAACTGACAATACATCAATAACTGATCAGTATATCAATAACTGACCAACACCTCAATAACTGACAATACATCAATAACTGACCAGTATCTGATATTGACTAATATCTTAACACCTTAAACAATATTTCGATACCAGTTTTGCTTTTTATCTGAGCTTGAATCTGGACCCGAGCCCTTTTATGAAACCTCCGGCATTGTTTCCCAAATCAGATGCCTGGACTTTTGCTTCCACCTTTGCGGCATGAGAGCCTGAGTGAGAAACTTCAGATAATAGCCCGGAAGATGAAGGTTTTACGGGTACGGATCCTGCAGCCCTACCTCCTTTATCTTGCAGGCTCAGAATATCACGGATTTCAGCTATGAATTCTTCCGTGCCTGAAAGCTCTGAGCTACCGGTATCATGCAGGAGCAGGGCTTCGTTCCTGTCAGCAGTCGAAAGCCAGATGTTTGCCTCCATCAGGTCCCTGAGCAGTTCTTTTTCTTCTTCCAGGCGCTTTTTTACTCTGTTTATCCTGTCAGCCAGGGCTTCGAATTCTATTTCGAAAACCTCTCTCTGGCTTTGAGACAGGGTACTTTTCTTTCCTGAACTCACATGAAGAGATTCAATTTCCCTCACAAGGTTATCGTAAGGGTAAATCCTCGAATTCCCCTCCTGCCTGAGAGTATAGCTGTGGTTCGGGCAGGCAGCGTGATGGACTTCAAGAGTTTCCCTCAGTTGAAACTCTTCCCCGCAGCTGTCGCAGACTACTCTAACAGGGAGTTCGTTTTTCAGGGCAATACTGAGTGCTGTCCTCAAGTCTTCAGCATCCTGGCGGAGCTTTTCCGTATCTGTTCCTCCTGAAACGACGAGCTTAAAAACTGCTTTTCTGATGGTCTCTCTTTCTTCGGGGAGGTTCCAGAGCATGTGCTGGAGCAAAAGAGCCATTGTCCTGTCAACAGCCGAACACCCGCTGCTGCAGGCTGCAACTTTCAAGACCTGGACTATTCTTTTCCAGCGCCTGTCTGAGATCTCTATCTCCTGAAGCTGGAGATTCTTCCTGAGTTCCGTAATTATTATCTCAACATCAGGGTCAACAGAAAGAGAATTTGCATTTTTGCGGAGCTCTTCGATTTCTGAGACCGGAATGCGTGCAGAAGGTCTGAAATCTTCGGGTTCTCTGAAAAGAAGATTTTTGAAGTTTTCATCGTCCTGGATATATGAGAGCCTGTACCTGAACAGGAAACGGTCATAAAGGGCTTCAAGACTTTCGTCTTCTTCCGGAAGTTCATTTGAAGCCCCGAAGACGGACAGCAGGGGAACATCAACTATCTCCCTTCCGTTATGGTATTTTCTTTCATTCAGTATGGTAAGGAGGCTGTTGAGGATAGCGCTGCTTGCTTTAAAGATCTCGTCCAGCAGAGCAACATGGGCAGTCGGGAGGCATCCGTTTATATTTCTCCTGAACTCGTCTTCTTCAAGGGCTTTTAAGGAAAGGGGCCCGAAAATCTCTTCAGGAGTGGAAAAGCTGGTCAGGAGATAATTAAAAAAGTTCCCTCCTTCAATTATCTGGCAGATGCTTCCTGCAAGCTGGGTTTTGGCCGTACCGGGAGGACCGAGAAAGAGAAGGTTTTCTCCTGAAAGGACAGCGAGAAGAGAGCCGTTAATCTCAGCTTCGCGTTCTTTAAAGTATCCTGCAAATTCTGCCTTTATCTCAAGAAGGGTCTCTTTCAGGTTCAAGCCTCCCGGTATTGTAATAGCCATATAACAGTATGGTAATATGGTACTGTAATAGTCATATAACGGTATGGTAGTACAACAGTATGGTAGTGTGGTTATGAAATAATTTTATTGATAAGATAATTCCATAATGAGGTAACGCTGGATAAAAGAGTTTTCGAAAGCTGTTTTCAGTCTTTTTTCTAAGTCTTTAGCCTGATCCTATTTTAAATCTTGCAATTTTCTTTCTCCTGCCAGTATCACGCCTCATTTCACAGAAAATCCTGAGTTTTCCGGAGTCGGACTGCAAGTACAACAGCTCGCTGTACAGTACAACAGCTCTCTGTACATTTCTCTCACTATGCTTTGATAAAAAGGACTAAAAAATGGATAAATTATAATCATTTGCCGTAAAATCTCATACTCCATGCCCAAGGCAGGGCCATAAGAAAAGATGCAGAAGATTTTTGCTCGTGGTCATATGTAACGTGGTCAAATGTAAAGAAGAAAATGAAAATGAAAATGTAAAGAAAAAAATAAAAAACACACATGATATTCTTGGAATAACATGCCCAAAAAATGAAAGTCTTTTTCACTTAGCTTTTTTGATAATAGAACTCCATCATTACCTTTGGACAGGAAGGTTGTTTTTACTTTGGTTCTCCGAAGCCGTCAAAAAACTAACCATTGAATTGCCATCGAAGGCCCAGATGTGACCTTGATCACGGATGCCAAATTGCCTTTGAAGCAATTCTACTGTCCTGGAAATGATGGAGTAATGTAAATTGGACGGAGAAATAAACAAATCTTGTGGTTTAGACATTCACAAACGTTTTGTTATTGCTACTATCCTCAGTAGATCCGGTGAAAAACAACAACATCGTTTTGCCAGAGATGATGATGGGATTTTAGATCTTAAAAATTTGGTAACCTCTGAAAAATGTGATGTTGTTGCCTGTGAATCAACAAGTGATTTCTGGGTTCCGATTTATGAGGCATTGATAGATCATTTGCCTGTTATAGTTGGAAATGCTCGAGATATGAAAGCATTTACACATAAAAAAACAGATAAAATAGATTCCGAAGTAATTGCAAAACTTGCGTTGAATAAGATGGTTCAACCATCAAGAGTTTTTCCGAAGAAACATAGAGAATTCAGGTCATACGTCAGGCTTCGCCTAACTCTTGTAAGAAAAAGAACGGACGTAACTATTCAGGGTATAGTTAACGGCGCTCTCTTGAGCGCCGCTATAATACCCTCCAAAACAGGTAATCCGTTCTTTCTAATTGTAGAGATGTAAGCTCTAATTCTGCAGAAAGCTTCCGCTCCTTGTATAGTTCTGAAAGTTCCTGATATTTTCTGCTGTAATTTCATCATCCTGATATCTCTTTCTGCTTGATTATTCTCAAACGGAACTTTCAAATCTGTCAGGAATCTCAGAATATTTTCTTTGTGTTCTATAAACCTATCTAGCAGATTCCTTGCTTTTGTTTTTGGATTTTTTCCACGTTTTCCTTTCTTTTCAGGATTTAGAGATTGTGGATTTTCTTCAATTCCTTTAATTATGATAGCATCGAACCTTTCTTCCAATGCTTTAATTTGCTCAAAATCCAGTTCTTTGACTTGATCCTTGCATTCGTCGGTATACTTTTTCATCTCAGTGAGCAATTCATTCATTTCTTTAGCCCACTGCTGTTTATAGTTCTCTTCAATTCCAGTAAGTTCTCTCTGTAAATGAGCATTACAGAGAGCATGATCACAGTCATAAACGTTGTAAGGTTTCCATCCGTCGTGAACTGCTACTCCCTTAAACTCCGGAAGAATACCCATAGCGTCTATTGCTTCTGCTCCTCTTTTTGAGTGAGGTAAATAACAGGTGTATTTCTCATTAGAAGCTACATGAAGCCAGTGTCTTTTTCCTTCAATCTTCATACCAGTTTCATCAAAATTGATTACAGGCGAGGCTAATAACTTCTCTCTAATAACGTTTTCAAATTCCTCTAAATTCTGGAAACATTCTCTTTCTGCTCTAATTATCGTAGCAGGACAGATTTTTATTCCCATTATGTCCTCAAAAAATTCGGAAATTCTTTCATAGGGGATAAAATGGTGATTTTTACAGTAAATAGCTGAAGCTAAAATATTTGGACCATACTGAACTGGATATTTAACTGATTCAGGAAAAACAGCTTTATTTATTTTTCCACAGTAAGGGCAGGTCTTTATCTGACTTTTGTGTTCTGTAACAATCAGATTTACAGGAGGAATATCAAAGACCTGTCTTTTCTCATAGGCTTCAACTTCAACATTCTCAAGAGTATGGCCACATTCTTTGCAGCAACTCAAAGAATGTTCTATTACCTACTCAGGATGATCAACCATTTCAAGAGTTGTTCCTGGATGACCATCTTGACCTCCAGGTTTTTTGCCACTCTTTTTACGGAGACTCTTGGGGTTAGGTTTCTCCTTGATAAAAAAATCAGTAGAAGGAGGGCGACTGCTGTTACGACTGTTTTGGTTTAAACGAGATTCTAATACCTTTACACGTTCTTCGAGTTCAGCAATACGAATAGATTGTTCTTCTATGATAGTCTCAAGCCTCTGGATTACAGAAATTACAGCTTCAGGACCAGCGTCATAAATGATAAGAATCTCTTCACGTGTAAGCATAATAACGAAAGGAAATAGGATTCAATTTATATGCAATTTTTCCTCGAAAAGAGGAAAAATTGTAGCCTTTCAAAGGCTCTACCTGAATAGTTACGAACGGACATTAAAAATGAAGCTCATGCAATTCTTTCCTCCGAAATGTTACATCTGGGTGATGTTCTGACTGACATTTTTGGAAAAAATGGTAGAGCAATTCTAGCAGGAATCTCTTCAGGTAAAAATATTGATCAAATTATAGAGTCGCTTTCTCCAAATGTTCGGAAAAAGAGTGTTCAGATAAGGGAAATTCTGGATAGAGAAGTATCACAGAGTGCTGCAATAAGGCTTCAGATATGTCTGAAATCCTTATAAAACATTTAGATGAAGAAATTGAAGTTCTTGAAAGAGAAATTTTCAATTATGCTTATCAAAAGCATAAAAGGGAAATGGAAATTTTGATGTCAGTTCCAGGTATTGGAGAGCTTGGTGCGGCAACTCTAATTGCTGAAATAGGAGATTTCAGGGATTTTCCAACGGGAGATAAACTTGCTTCATGGCTTGGAATAGTTCCTAATGTGTATCAATCTGCAGATAAATACCATAACGGAAGAATCACTAAGAGAGGATCAAAAGTAGCAAGGTGGATTCTAACTCAGATTGCTCAAGCAGCAGCAAGAAAGAAAAATAGCAGATTAAAGGAGTTTTTTAACAGGAAAAAGAAGACAATTGGATATGCTAAGGCAATTATTGCCTTAGCAAGGAAAATTGCAACAATAATATGGCATTTGATCACAAACGATGAGATGTACGAAGATGAAACAGGATACCAAAAGGGAGAAGTTAAAAAGAGAAAGATTGTTGAGGCAGACATATTCTCGGTTGATGAAAGGATAACAATAATTAGTGGAATTATCGCAATTATGGGAAAAAAGGAAGGAGAGAGTACGTGATGAGTTTTCTCATCATGGACTTTCATGCCAAAGGAAGGAGAGAGTACGTGATGAGTTTTCTCATCATGGACTTTCATGCCAAAGGAAGGAGAGAGTACGTGATGAGTTTTCTCATCATGGACTTTCATGCCAAATGTAAAGAAGAAAATGAAAATGAAAATGGAAATGGAAATAAGAATAGGGAAATGTAAATAAGGAAATAAGTAAAAAACTGAAAATAAGTAAAAAGCCGAAAAGAATGAAAATAAAAAAGGTAAAAAATTAGAAAACTGCATTAAAAAGGGTTAGAGCTGCACATAATGTGCAACTTCGCCAAGGTCTTCTTCTATTCTGAGAAGCTGGTTGTATTTTGCAGTTCTCTCGCCGCGTGCCGGTGCACCGGTCTTTATCATTTCAGCTCCTATTGCAACCGCGAGGTCTGAAATGGTCGTATCTTCAGTTTCTGCAGAGCGATGGCTTACAATTACTGTGTAGCCGTTTCTGGAAGCCATGCTTGCGGCATCAAAAGCTTCCGAGATTGAGCCAATCTGGTTAACTTTGAGAAGGAGGGCATTTGCTGCTCCCATGTCCACTCCTTTTGACAGCCTTTCAATGTTTGTGACAAAGAGGTCGTCACCTACAATGATTGTGTCCCAGAGTTCATTGGTAAGCGCTTCAAAGTCTTCGAAGGCTTCCTCATAGAAGGGGTCTTCAATAGAAAGGATCGGGTAAGAGTTTACAAGCTCCACATAATAGTCAAGCAGTTCAGGAGCAGCCAGTTTCTTCCCGTCAATGTTATAGAATTCCTCTTCATAAAACTCGGTTGCTGCGGCATCAAGACCTATTGTGACCTCAGACTCGGTATAGCCTGCTTCTTCAATTGCGTGTACGAGCGCATCAAGGGCTTCTGTGGACTCGCCCATTTTTGGAGCGTACCCGCCTTCGTAACCCACGTTAGTAGAAGAGCGTCCGTATTTATTCTCCAGGAACTTCCCGAGGGTCTGGTAAATCTCAGCCCCGATCTGAAGAGCTTCGTAGAAGGTCTCTGCGCCTTTCGGCTGAATCATGAATTCCTGAATTGCAAGCTCGTTTCCTGCATGTTTTCCTCCATTCAGGACATTCATTGTGGGCACTGGGAGGGTAAAAGCGTTGGAGCCGCCGAAATAACGGTAAAGCGGTATATTAAGAGAGTCAGCTGCAGCTTTTGCAACTGCCATGGATACGCCAAGAATGGCATTTGCTCCAAGGTTAGATTTGTTTTCGGTCTCATCGAGCTCTATCATAAGCTCGTCGATTTCCCGCTGGTTTCGCACATCAAGTCCAAGCAGTTCCTTCTGGATAATGGTATTTACGTTCTTGACTGCGGTCAGGACTCCTTTTCCTCCGTACCTGTTAGGATCTGCATCACGCAGTTCAAGGGCTTCGTTAGTACCCGTGGAAGCTCCTGAAGGAACACTTGCCCTGCCAAATCCTTTAGGTGTAAACACATCAACTTCAACTGTGGGATTTCCCCTTGAGTCCAGGATCTCCCGAGCATGTATCTTTTGGATCTTATATTCTCCAGAATCCTGCTGTAAACCGATATACGACATCATTTCACCCTTTCTAATCTCTGACTATCTATACATATATTCTGTTATTTGAACTTGACTTTTAGTTGATCTATGCGTCAGTTAATCTAAGCGTTACATGTCCGAATTGTATTTAATTCTTTATCCGGTTCGGACGAATAATTTAACTGAGTGATGTGCCTGCATTTTCCGGAAGAGATATTCTTTTTCAGAGGAGACATTCCTTTTTTATTCTTCTACAACAATTCTATCTCAGGGCAGCAGTATGTAAGGAATCTCATTTTAAGGAATCCTGTTTTGAGAATTCACACATATCTTTTCAGAGCAAATCTTCCCCATTTAAAGGATAGAAGAGATTAATGCGCCTAAAGCCGATTATTTATTTATCTGAAGTATTTATTTCCAGCTTTCAAGGACATCTATCTCCCGGAACAACAGAACCTCTTTTTTTGTTTCCTGAATGTCTATTTTCTGCTTAAGAGATGTTTATTCCTGCAAACCCATGCTTTAAAGGTTTTGGTTAGAACTACAAAGTCTATTTTTTTCTGGAGATTTGTTCTTCAAGTCTTTTATACACAAACTCCATGAAAAAGGAACTACTAGGGTTAGATACCTTTTTTATCTGGTTACAGTACCCAATTTATTTAAAAAAATAATTTTATCTACATAAAATATATAAACCTGAAAGTATTATTCATTCTCGATGACCGAAGATTCTCCAGTTAATTTAACCGAAAAAGAGTATTCAATCATTGATATGCTCCAGAGCCTGGGACTCCCGAGGACAGAGGCCACCGCAATCGTATGTTTAAAAGACTGTAAAGAGCTCAGATCCCTTCACATCGAACTCGTTTCCGGACTCAGACAACCGGAAGTGAGTGTAGCCATGCGCCCTCTAAGGGATAGGGGCTGGGTGGATGAAAGGTCCGAAAAGAAGAATAAAGGAAAAGGCAGACCTGTAAAATATTACCAGTTAACTGTTCCATTCCCGAAAATAGTACAGACTCTGGAAGAGGAATTTTTAAGAGATAATACCGAGAAGATGATTGCACTAAAAAGATTACGGGAACTGGAAATCATAATGCAAAACTAGCCTTACTGCAGTTCTAATTCGGAACAATTAAGTTTGAATAACTGAAAAATAAGTTTCTTAAAAATGGAAATGGGACAATTTGCTAGATCTGTTTTCCATCATTTTCAGCTTAAACTGGCCGGTTCCAGAACAATACTATATTTATATCAATTGGAAAATATTATTCGTTATCAGGGATCTGTATAAAGCTCACGGGGGCAAACCCCTGCTCCGGATCCATTATCCTTCTGGCAGAAATTCCTTCTAACTCGAAAATAAATACTTCTACAACCATGAAAACTTCACTTTCCCCTCGCAGGCAACCCAGTTTAATGTCATCACCCCGGGCTGTCCCTGCATGAAGGTGAATTTTGGGCTCCCCGTCCTCCTGAAAAATGTCCCCGATCCCGAGAATCTCACGGGCGTCACTGAAGCCGGTCCAGACAGGTTCAGGAGGCCTTCTGTTTTCTTTCGGACCTGCAACAAGTTTTCCTTCCTTCAATGCACCCAACAGCATAAACACAGCAGACTCGATCTTCTCAAGTTCTGCAAGTTTGATAAGTTCAAGAATCAGGTCATCCCCGTGGTCAATCCTTACGGTAAAAACCCTTCCTATCCTTCCTTTTGCGTACTCCATTATTCCCCCTCACTGATCCGTTATTTTTCCGTCCACAATTTTGATAACCCTGTCGGCTTTTCCAGCCAGCTCTTCATTATGGGTTACCACAATAAATGTCTGATTATACTCCCTGTTCAGTCTGCGGAGAAGTTCATAGATTAAATCCCCTGTTTTCGTATCAAGGTTGCCTGTTGGCTCGTCTCCGAGCACGATTGCCGGGGAACAGCTGAGAGCCCGGGCTACAGCAACCCTCTGGTTTTGCCCGCCTGAAAGTTCTCCTGGCCTGTGGTCTATTCTGTCTGCGAGCCCGACCTCTTTAAGGAGTTTTTCTGCAACAGACTTTGCTTCATCCCTGCTCTTTCCCGCAATCAGGAGCGGCATCATTACGTTTTCGAGAGCAGTAAAATCGGGAAGAAGATGGTGGTACTGGAAAATAAAGCCAAGCATCCTGTTTCTCACTGCGGAACGTTCCTTATCCGACATCTTTGTTACGTCCCTGCCGTCTATAAGAAGAGTTCCTGAGCTGGGCGTGTCCAGCAGACCTATGAGATGCATAAGTGTGCTTTTGCCTGAACCAGAAGGACCTACAATTGCAACAAATTCCCCTTTTTGAATTATCAGGTTTGCGCTGTCAAGAGCGCGAAATTCAACCCCGTTTTTGTAAGTTTTGGTCAGGTTCTTAAGCTCTATAATTGGGATTTCGTCTGTCATGCTTTTCCTGCGATTTCAAAACTTCAGTCTTAAAAATAGAGGAGTTCTTAAGTAAAGAGCTTTTGGGAACGGGATAGGAAGCATATTAAAAATTAACTGCCTGTGTCCGGCAAATTCTATTTTAAAGCCTGGACCCTGGAGCACCTATCGTAATATCGCTGATCATTTTTGTTGTGCCCATTAATATATCACCATTATCGAATTGCACAGACCATAAACCTATCAGAGTACTGGCTGGTTATCGGTTTTTAGACTCTGGTCTCCGGTTCCATTTCTACTCACGAGATAAGCTGCTGTAAGAATTAACACGCAGCCCAGGAGAGTCGAAATATAAAACGGGCTTCTCAGGACAACCGTGTCAAAGAAGATTCCTGATACGGGTTCCAGAAGGGCAAGAATGCTGCCAGTCTGAGCTTTTATGCCTGAAATTCCCCTGAGGTAGAGGATGGCAGCGAAGGTTATAGTTATACCAAAGAGAAACAGAGTATCGAAATTCTTTAAGAATACTGAGGCAGGAGTTAAAAGTGCTGACGGCAACATAAAAAGAAGGCTTACTCCGGTCAACCAGAAAGTCTGGGAGATCCCTGTATAGTCATGCCTCAGGTAACGGATCAGAATTATTGTCGTACCGAAAGAGATTCCTGAAAGTATGCCGTATAACAGGCCCTTTATGAACTCGGAGCCTGCATTAATGTTAAACAGAATTTCACCGGGACGCGTAATAAGCAATACCCCCAAAACCGAAAGGATGAGAGGCAGGAAACTTTTACTGCTGCCCTTCTCGCCGAGAATTGCCGGAGCAAGCAGATTGACATATACCGGAGCCGTATAAAGGAGAAGGACGGCAGTGGAAATCCCGCTGTGCCTTATAGCAGATAGATAGCATATTCCTGTTACAGCATTAAGGAAACCCAGCAGTAAAAGATATTTTCTGTTCCTGCGAAGTCTGAGCTGTTCCAGGCTTCCGCTCAGCAGCAGGTAAAAGAAAATCATGAATACGCCGAATAAAAGCCTGCAGAATAAAACGGACCCTACAGACATATCCTGAACCCGGTCCAGAAAAACCCCAATGGTACCGTAAATGATGCTGCCTGTTATGACTTCTGAATATGACTTGAAAGAATTTTCCTGAACTGGCACATTCGAGAAATAAAACACTGTGGATATATATTTTTTGGAGTAAGACCGGGTTTTCAGCGGGATTTTTTCCTGAACTCAGAAATATAAAAAGAAAGAAGGGAATTTATTTTCCCTGAGGTCTTAAGAGTTCTTTTTTCCAGAAAGGCAATTTTATACTGGAGGCCAGTTTTTCCCCAAAGATAAATTTTCTGAGAAACACACAGTTATCAAGGCTTATCACAATTGCTGCTGCAAGGATAAAGAAGCATCCGATAAGCATTCCACTGTGTACATCGCTCCCCAGCACAGTGTAATCGAAGAATATGCAGGAAACAGGCTCAAGAAGGGTCAGGATACTGCCTGTGATGGCACTTACTCCTGCAACCCCTCTTATGTAAAACACTGCACCTATACCTGTAATCATTACTCCGAAAAGCATGAGGGTATAAAGGTTTTCTACAAGAACCTGTCCTGGCAGGGTGACTGCAAAAGGAGACAGGAAGACCAGACTGATCACACTCTGCCAGACCAGCTGGGTAAGCCCGTTGTATTCGTTCCTCAGGTAGCGGACGGAGATAATGACACCGCTGCTGAAAAGGCCGCCTACGAGCCCGAAAACCACACCTTTGAGATAGTCGCTTCCGAATGCAATCTGTTCAAAGCCGCCTTCAGGTCTTGTTACGTAAAATACACCTATGAGGCCAAGGAAAAGGGCAAAAATAGTTTTCTCAGTATTCTTTTCTCCAAGAAGAGCAGGAGCAAGGAAAGTCAGGTATATGGGGTCAGTATAAAGAAGAAGAACGGCAGAAGAAGCCCCGAGATACCGGATTGCAGAATAGTAGGAAAACATCTGTGAAACATATAAGATTCCTAAAAGAAGAAGATATTTTTTCTTCTTTTTTAACGCAAGTTGACTGAGGTTTCCGGTAATTGCAAGATAGCACAGTATGGCTGACAGCCCGAAGAGGACTCTATAGAAAATAATGGAGCCAACAGACATGTCCTTAAGATATTCCATAAAAATTCCGACGGTACCATAAATAACACATGCGGTGAGCAATTCAAGGTGATGTTTAGAGGCAGCAATCATGCTATATGAGGGGATACGAATGTATATATATTTTTAGTAAGATAACAACAATTCCAGTAGTATAACACTTTGTAAAAAAATTTATATATTTGGTATGAAAAATATTATTATATTTCAGCGCAGGTTAACACTTAGCATATTCATTTCGGAGATATATTTCAGCGCTTTTTTAAATTGAGAACAACATGTTGTCTGCTTCCTGTCCTGTAGATTGTAAGCCCTTTCAATCCCTGTTTCCAGGCATAAATCAGAGCTTTCCCTATATCCTCTTTTCCAGCATCTACAGGCATGTTTATGGTTTTTGAGATCCCTGCATGGCAGTGTCTCTGAAAGGCTGCCTGTATATCTATATGAGTTTTCCAGTTAATATCAAGGGCTGACCTGAAGAGCCCTTTTTCTTCCTCGCTCACTATTTTTGAATCTGTTATGTCCTGCAGAGTTCCGTGAGCATATACATGCTCAAGCAGCCGATTGTAATCAGGTTTCGAAAGCTTTTGCTTGAAATGCGTTTCAAAAAGGGGATGCACAAGCATGAATTCCTTTCCAGCTATCCTGGCCCGCCTGTAAACCCAGCTGAAAACAGGCTCAATTCCTGCCGAGCAGCCGGCGAGGATGCTTATAGTGCCAGTAGGGGCAATTGCAGTTAATGTTGCATTTCTTACTGGAAATTCCCATATTGAGTTTTCGTATTCCGGAAAAGGCCCTTTTTCGGCTGCAAGTTTTTCTGACTCCCGGATAGCAGCCCGGTTAATCTGGCCCATAAGTTTTTCTGCAAGCCTGAGAGCTTCTTCCGAGTCATAGGGCAGCCCGAGTTTCAAAAGCATATCATGAAAGCCCATGACTCCAAGCCCGATTTTTCGTGTCTTTTTTGTTGCCTTTTCAATCTCCGGGACAGGATAAACATTTACATCGATTTCATTATCCAGGAAACGGACAGCTTTTCGGACTGCTTCCCTGAGTGAGTCCCGGTTAACTTTTCCTTCCTCAACAAGTATGGAAAGGTTAATGCTTCCCAGGTTGCAGGACTCAAAAGGCAGGAGAGGTTCTTCTCCGCAGGGGTTTGTCGCTGAAATGTCTCCAAGTGCAGGTGTGAAATTGTCCCTGTTTATGTGGTCATAGAAAAGAACCCCCGGCTCTCCATTTCTCCAGATCCCCTCGACGATTTCGGAAAATATTTCTCCTATTTTTGTGCCTGTTTCTGTATTCCAGACCTCATCCATCCTTCCTTCGTCAGCCAGGCTCATGAAAGAATCGGTAAGCATGACAGAGATATTGAAATTACTCAGAACTCCTTCAGTACGTTTTGCCCTTATAAAAGAAATAATGTCATTATGGGAAATATCGAGAATCCCCATATTGGCGCCTCTTCTTTTCCCAAAATGTTTTACAATCTCGGTAGCCTCATTAAAGAGCCGCATTAAAGCTACAGGTCCGCTCGCAGTACCCACACCTGAGACAGTAACAGAGCCGTCGGGCCTGATCTTTGAGAAATTAAAACCCGTACCTCCTCCTGTCTTCTGTATAAGGGCAGCAGTCTTGACAGAATCAAATATTTTTTCTATTCCGTCCTCAACAGGTATGACAAAACAGGCTGAAAGCTGGCCTGAAGGTGTCCCCGCATTCATAAGAGTTGGAGAGCTTGGAATGAAGGCTTTACTGAGAATAATGTCAAGAAACTCGGTATACTCTCCCCGGTTTAATGCAATTGCTTTCGCTACCCTCTTACAGACGTCCTCCCAATCTTTCTCTCCTTCCTGAAGGTACCTGGATTTAAGAGTCTCAATTGCAAGAAGATCAAATTCTTCTCCGGTTTCAGACACAAAAATCGCTTCTCCCGCATATTCAGCAGTTTTTACTCACAGTTTTTAATGGAATTTCCTGTTATGCGTGAATTATTATACATTTCCTGTTACGCGTAACTTGTTATACATATCCTGTTATGCGTGACTTGTTACGCATTCCTGTTACACGTTACCGTTGTTTTCTAAAAACATCTTATATTTCTTATTGGACGGTATTTTTTATCAGTATATCCGAAAATCCGGTTAGAACGTATAATCAGAAACAACAATAAGTTTCATTTGAACCGACTAATATTTTTGCAGTACTTGGTTTTCGCAGTTCTTGATTATAGTTTCCATTCTGTCTTCAATTGTTTTCATTCAATTTTTTCATATTTTGGCAATTATTTAAATCGGTTATTTTTCTTCTTTTTCGTCGTGGGAAGGGCTGCAACCCACTATAATATAAACCTGGAATTCTCCTATAGCAGGTACAAAAAATGAAAGTTAAAAAAAGTATAAAAATGAAAGTTAAAAAAGGCACAAAAAACAAAGTAAAAAATAACAAATAAAAAAATAAAAATTTAAAAGAAGTGTTGAATGGTCCGGTTACTCAAAACTTCAGACCAGTTCAGCTTTTATGATTTTTACTTCAGTTTTCGGACGGTCCTGACGGTCAGTCTTTACTTTTCCCATGGCATCGACGACATCCATGCCTTCCACCACCTTTCCAAATACAGGGTGCATTTTATCAAGGTAGTTATTATTTACGAGGTTGATGAAGAACTGGCTCCCGCCAGTGTTTGGTCCTGCGTTTGCCATGGAAATAGTGCCCTTGTCGTTCCTGTTGTGCTTTGTGAATTCGTCAGGGATCTCATAACCTGGCCCTCCAGTGCCCGTTCCAGTCGGGTCTCCGCCCTGTATCATGAACTTGTCAATTATCCTGTGGAAAATTACGCCATCATAGAAGCCCTGGTCCACAAGTTTTGCAAAGTTTCCTGCCGTGATCGGCATATCTTCAAAAAGTTCGATAGTGATGTCACCCATAGTGGTATGAAAAACCACTTTCTTTCCCTTCCATACAGCCATTTCTGTTCCTCTTTCGGTCTTTTAATTAGATTTATATGTGTGCCTGTCTTTTTGCCGGCTTCTTTGCACTCTATGCTCGCCTTACATGTAAATCCTGCGCTCCTCGAGTTTCGCCTCGGGAGTAAGACGTCCTTTTCGCTACTCTCAAGCGACTTTTTCTGCGAGGTATAACTCGCATCTGAAAGCAAAAGGATTAATTTACGAATCATCGAAGTGAGCTTCCCCTGAAGGCTAATTCAGGACTTCACAGCATTCCATTTATTAGTTTTTGCCATGTTTATGTTGCTGGACCGGGTCTTTAAAGAGTCTCAGGCGGGAGTCTCAGGCAGAAGAGATTTCCTTACTTCGGGCACTTCAGGAGAAAAAAGCCAGTTGTACATAGTGTTTAAATTCCTGATTATTACTCATGATTTAAGGCGCCCGAATGCCCGGTTAATAGCGTATCTGAGGGGGAACTGAAAAGCCTGTATAAAAATTCAATAAAAATTCGTTCGTTGTTAATATAAGAATAAAATTATAATTCCAATTTTTGCGATTATTTAAAGTTTTTGAGTGAGAGGAGGAGATTTTACTCTCATACAGTACATTTTACTCTCATACAGTACAACCTGACATTTTATTTTCCAAACTTTCAGTATAACAGATGGCTTGATTTTACTGGATTTTACTAGATTTTAAAAAATCTATATGGACTTCAGGTTATTTTGACCTTTTTTCGGGATTTTTTGACATTTTTCCAGGATTTTTTGACATTTTTCCAGGATTTTTTGACATTTTTCCAGGATTTACACTTCTTCGATTATTTTATTCAAATACTTACATTTTTATAGAGTGATCAGATTATATTATAATGGGAAGAAAGCAGGTAAATTTTGTCAAAATTCTTCAAAAATTGTTAAGATTTGATACATGCCACATAAATCGGTCTAAAAGTTCTGATGAACGCAGTGGGGTAGATTTTTATGAGCAGAGGTCAGGTTTTTAGCCTGTGGTTAGCCGCAGGCTTCTTCATCCTTCTGGCTGTGTATCCGGCTTCAGCTGAAACGGTTACGGATGGGACAAGTCCTGAATATGAAGAAGGAAAAATAAACTTAACAGAATACTCAGCGAATTCTTATAATGAAACCGAAAGTATTGAGACTGAGCTGGGGCTGGGCTTCAAATTTCTGAAATCCATGCTTAGCCTGCTTCACCTTAACCTGAATCTTATAAATGAAACTCTCAGTGAACGCTCTGAAGAATATCCTTTCCTGCAGCCCACAATAGAAGGAACATCTACAGGGATAAATGCTGTTAACTCAACTATTGATTTTGTGGATGATCCGACAAACATGAGTAAAGCAAATGCCACCATGCATACGTTTGACAGCGCCATTGAAGACCTGAACGCAAGCCTCGTATATCCACAGGATATGCTTGATGCTGCAAATGCAACCCTGGGGAGCCCTGAAGCCACAACACCGATACTTGAAGACATGTACAGAATAACCAGGGCAATGATCACTGTTTACGACCACATGGAAAATTAATAAATATTCAAAAAAATTTTAAAATAGGAATCCACAACTGTTAAAAAAGCTCAAAAACATAACGGCATGTCTGATGAATTAAATACACCATTTAATCATGAAATATATCTTTGCAGGATAAAAGAGGGACAGGTCCCTGGCTCTTGCCTTCATTCTGACAATTTTATTTCTGAACGACCTTTTCCTGCAAATACTGAAAATTTTTTATTGAACAGCCTGATGTTTTCCACGCAAATATCCTCAATCACCTGAGGCAAATAAGGATCTATTTTTATACTCTGGCTTTTGCGGTCAGGTTCAAGTCCTAAAATAAGCCGTAAAAATAGCATGCTTGCACCAGCAGCCCACGCCTGAGGTATGGATGAAGTCGGATACGACACTGGGAAATCAACTTCAGTCCTCTGGTAGCCTGCAAATACCTCAGGGAACCTGCTGTCAAAATATTGAGAAGCTTCCAGAAGGTTTGTTATTATCCGGTTTGCTTCATCCCTGTACCCATATTTTATAAATCCCTCTGCGATTAAACTGTTATCATGGGGCCATACCGTCCCGTTATGATACTCAATAGGATTATATCCCCTGTCGTGACTGGATAGCGTGCGAATTCCCCAGCCGTTATAAAGGTCCCTGCTCATCAGTTGTTTGACGATAATACCAGCCCTGTCATCTTCAACTATTCCGCTCCAGAGAAGATGCCCCATATTTGATGTCATTGAATCAATTTTTTCCTTGTTTTTGTCCAGCCCAAGAGCAAAATACCCTCCCCTGTCCTCTATCCAGAAATCTCTGTTAAAACGCCTTTTTAACTCTTTTGCCTGATTTCTCAATTCTTCTGCAAAAGAGGGGTCATCCCAGACTTCCTCCGCCAGTTCGGCAAGCCTGATCTTCGCGTCATAGATATAACCCTGAAACTCAACCGTAGCTATGGGAGCTTCGGCAAGCCTTGAATCACTGAAAATCATACTGGTGCCAGAATCTTTCCAGCAGTGGTTATCAAGCCCTTCTTTTGATCTTTTCTTATATTCTACATACCCGTCGCCGTCCATATCCCCAAAATTGTCAATCCAGTAAAGGGCTTTTAGCGCTGGTTCCTTAAACTCATTAACAAATTCTTTATTGCCTGTCCATTTAAATACCTCGTGGAGCAGGATAAGGAACAACTGACAGGTGTCAGCAGATCCGAAATACGGGCTATAAGGTTTCTTTCCCAGTAGCGTTTTTTCTCCAAACCTTAGTTCATGAAGAATCTTTCCTGGTTCTTCATCCTTAAAATAATTATATTCTTTTCCCTGAAGATTTGCTAAATTTCTCAATGTATTGAACGCGATATCCGGAGCAATAAAACAGCACTGGTAAGATGTGATTAAACTATCACGGCCGAATAAAGCCATGTACCACGGCATGCCTGCTGCTATTACAGGTTTTTTTCCCGGGGCTATGTAAAATCTGAGTGCAGCTAAATCCATCAAGCTGTGCCCATATGTCCTGGATAAAATGCTGCAATGCCCGGTTAACCTGGGGACCCTGTCCAGCCATTCCTGCAGGGATTTATGTAAAAATATTTTATTTTCATCAAGATCTTTACATAAATATTCAGGCTCTATGATGTCATCTTCCCAGACAGGACGAATCGTCAAACAGGTCCTCCAGACCTCTTTTGCAGGAATATTAATATTGAAACTTATTTTTTTATTTTCAATTTGCGCTCCGGATTCACATTGAATTATAGTTTTCCTGCATATCCCGTTAGCCCGATATACAAAAATATGCTGATATTCTTCCGGATTAATCTCAATAACAGGTTTTGCTTCCGGATCCTGAGAACTTTTTAATTCTATGATGTCCACAAAGTCAGCATCAAGCTGTACTGATAAGGTTAAATCCACAGGTTCAGTTTTATAATTATGTATTATAATTTCTTCTCTGGCTCCGTTGCCTGCTGCACGTCTTCTAATAATCGTAATGGGGTGGGACTCAAATATGGATTCAAAAGGAAGAGTAGCATAATGAGTTGACCAGAAATAATTCACTTCCTTTGCGCTCAATATAGATAGATCCTGATCATTTATTTTCAAAATCAGCTCAGATAAAAAACGTGTATCCCTGAAGAAAAAGCCAAGACTGCGATTACCCTTCTGATGTATATTTCCAACAGGATCTGATATGATGAATGTTTCTCCGTTGACGATTCGTATTTCAGATTTTGTTTGATAGGTCACATTTCTCTCTCCGTATAACCTCGGTCTATCTGCCCCATTCCGTCTTTCCGAATACCGAAGAGCAGTTGCTAGTTTTCAACCTTTACTGAAGTTTGAGGGCAGTTTTTCTTTCCGTTCAGGTTTCTCTTCTCTATTTTGAATTTAATTAAAAAAATAAAATCTCCTTAAAATAAGTAAAAGGACATAATTATCTCCTTAAAATAACTCTTGCAGGAGCCCCATCAGCATTTATCTTTATGGGCAGTGCAACAAGTTCATACTCTCCCGGCTCTACATTCAGGAGATTCACCCCTTCAATAACCACAACACCGTTTCCTGCAAATTCTTTATGAGCAGGCTTATCCTGATCTTCGATACGGTCGATAGTAAAATAGTCAAGCCCGATCAGCTTTACTCCATTTTTTACAAGATGGCCGGCAGCCTGCTCTTCTATATAAACAAAGTCTTTAGTGAGCTTATTTTCGGCTATGAGTTCCGAATTCCTTGTTTTAAACAACAGCCGGATATTGTCTTTTAAATTCACTCTTTTAAGCTCATCAACAGATATTTTGTGCTCGTCCTTTATCTCTACAACCAGTGCCTTTCCCATTAAAGTGTCCAGATCCAGCTGATTTATTAGGGCCCCTTCCGAAACAAAATGAGCTGGTGCATCAATATGCGTACCTATATGGTTACTCATACATATTTTATACAGTTCATACCCTTCTTTCCCGATTGAAGCCAGTCTTTCCTTATCGAATTCAGGGTTCTCGGGCATTACAACCGTATCTTCAGTTATATCAAGGCTTATATCAATAATCTCTGTCATCCGTGATGCCCCCACAGATACTCCACAATAAATACAGATACCGACAAAAGATAATAAAATTAAGCGAATAATCTGAAATATTCAGTAAATTAATAAACTGGACTATTAAGTAAATTAATAAACTGGACTATTAAGTAAATTAATAAACTGAACTATTAAGTAAATTAATAAACTGAGCTATTAAGTAAATTAATAAATTGGACCATTTATGGAATGGATTCTTTTTTAAGTACAGGAAGAACCTTTTCTCCAAAATCCCTGATGAATTTCTCCTGTTCAGAATTGGCATTATGCAAAATGATATTACTGAAACCAAGCTCGATATCTTTTTGAATCCATTCGATGTGTTTCTCAGGCTCGCAAGAAATCCTTATATGTTCGTCCAGGTCGTCGGGTCTTATATATTTTGAAGCCGAATCAAACTGTTCTGGAGTGTAAATCTCCTCTTCAACAATACTTTCGATAGTGTTGTTTTTCCACTGCTCATAAGCCCCCTGGCGAGCCTTTTCATCGGTGTTGGAATATGAAAGGTGGACCTGAAGGTACATAGGTTTTCCTTCTCCTCCACCTTCATGAAAAGCACCCACCATTTTTCTGAGTTTATTGTATGGCTGTGATACTGTCACCATTCCATCTGCCCAGCCACCTGCCCATTTTGCGGTCTCAGGGGTGAGTGCTGCCCCGATAATTTTTGGCATAGTTTCAGGCTTAACATAAAGCCTGGCTTCTTCTACAGTTATATAAGACCCGTAATAAGATACCGTCTCTCCTGAAAACAGCGCCCTTATTACTTCCACACACTCCCGCAGCCTTTCATTTCTTTCAAACTTGGGAGGGTACAGCTCCCCTGTTATTCTCTCGTTTAAAGCCTGACCGCTCCCGAGTGCCATCCAGAACCTGCCTGGAAACATTTCAGCCAGGGTTGCTGCAGCCTGAGCGATAATTGCAGGGTGGTACCTCTGGCCGGGAGCGTTTACGACTCCAAATTCAAGTGAAGTAGCCTGCATAGCCGCTCCAAGCCATGACCATGCAAAACCGGTTCCTCCCTGTTCAGCCTGCCTGCTGCTCCAGGGCTTAAAGTGATCCGAAGATAAAGCCCCGGTAAATCCGGCTCTTTCAGCCAGCTAAACCCAGTTTAAAAGCTCCCCGGGCTTGAACTGCTCATGAGAAACATGATATGATAACCCCACCATAAAAACCCTTTATTCCCAATTGCAGATAAAGGTAATTGAGGAAAGCAATAACCTGACTAAAGAATCATTCAAGTCACAACCTTTTTGCTGGATAATTGGTCAGGCATTGTTATACGGGTCCATTTTTTACCCCTTTATTTCTACTGGAAAAATTTAATACAGATTTTTTGTAATTTCAATTTTTGCCTTTAAAATTCATCAAACACCTGAAGATCAAAAGAAGTGTTTCCCATACTTGAGGGAATGTTCATCAGAGTCTATCAGTTTTTCTCAAACTGCATGGCACGACAGCGTTTCTGTGTAGAAATGAACTGTCAGCGATTTCTTCAGCCTGTACCCCGGCAGAACTGATAAATTTACTCAAAATCCGCAGAACTCTTAATCCGTCACTTCTAAGTGGTTACTTTTTAAACTCCTGTCATCATCCGAAATCTTTTTATATCAAGTACAGCATTAGACATTGTTGTACACAACTATACGTCAGTGATTCATAATGCACGATTCAATTCTCCATATCCTTAACACAACAAAGACCCGAATCCAAACTTTTGGGCCTGATGCTTACAAAAAGAGATCGCAGCCGCAGTTCCGGAAAAGAGACTTTATTGCCGCTGTGGCAGCCGCACAGGCAGAAGGCAGGGTTCCTGTAATTGCAGAGGTCAAGCCTGCGTCCCCTGGAAAGAGTTTCAGGGAAGTTCCGCCGTCCGTGGCTGCTGATCTTGCACTGGAAATGGAGGAAGCAGGTGCTGTTGCAATCTCTGTCCTTACAGAGCCGGGAGTGTTTCGGGGTTCGCTAGAAAACCTGAAAGAAGTAAGGAAAACTGTGTGCCTGCCTGTACTCAGGAAGGACTTCATTATTGATAGAGTGCAGCTTGAAGAAGAGGGAAGCGATCTCGTGCTCCTGATAGCAGGAATCCTTGGAAAAGAGCTTGGAGCATTTGTCGAGCTTGCCATTGAAAAAGGATTTGAGCCCCTTGTAGAGGTGCACAGCAGGGAAGAGCTTGAACTTGCCCTGGAAACGGATACAAAAATAATAGGGGTCAACAACCGGAATTTCGAGACCCTTAAAATCGACCTGGCTACCACGGAAGAGCTTGCACCCCTCATCCGGGAATACGACCTTGAACACGGGACCAGCCATCTTATCATAAGCGAGAGCGGGATGAACAGTCCCTCAGATGTCAGGCGATTGATGCTGGCAGGGGCAGACGCTGTGCTTATAGGGTCTGCACTTATGGAAAGTGACTCGGTTTTCGACAAAACTAAAGAATTCGTCCAGGGCTTTTGCTGGCGTTAATAACTGCTTTTTTTCGATTTTCAGGAGTTTTAGCCTGCGAAAATAAGGCTAAAAAATCCTTTTTCACTTCAAAACCAGGTAAATAATTCTTTTTCATAAAATCACGACTAAATAAACCATAAATCAGGAAAATAAAGGAGTAATCAAATTGGCAGCAGCTATAATTTCAGAATTACAGGTAAAAGGAAAGTACGGGAAATATGGAGGGCAGTACGTGCCAGAAGTCCTCATGCCGGCTCTGGAAGAGCTTGAGGAAGGTTATGAGAGATACAAAAACGATCCTGAATTCCTTGCAGAACTCGACCACTATCTCAGGGATTTTGCGGGCAGAGAAACTCCTCTTTATCTTGCCCGGAACCTCAGCAAGAAATATGGGACAAAGATCTACCTCAAGAGGGAAGACCTTGTGCACGGAGGAGCCCACAAGTTAAACAACGCCATAGGGCAGGCCCTCCTTGCGAAATATATGGGAAAAACCAGGCTGATTGCCGAAACCGGAGCAGGACAGCACGGGACTGCAACTGCAATGGCAGGGGCAAACCTGGGGTTTGAAACTGTCGTCTACATGGGGGCAAAAGATGTCAAACGACAGCAGATGAATGCATACAGAATGGAACTCATGGGAACCGAGGTAAAACCCGTAAAGACTGGCTCAAAAACACTCAAGGACGCGATCAACGAGGCTTTCAGGGACTGGGTTACGAACATAGGAAACACACATTACCTTATAGGCTCGGTTGTGGGTCCCCATCCCTATCCCATGATCGTAAGGGACTTCCAGAGCGTAATAGGGCGGGAAGTAAAGGAGCAGGCAATGGAAAAAGAAGGCAGGCTTCCCGACACAATAATCGCCTGCGCAGGAGGAGGGAGCAATGCAATGGGGACTTTCTATCCGTTTATCGAAGACCGGGATGTCAGGCTGATTGCTGTGGAAGCCGGAGGAAAAGCTTTGAGATGCACGGAAAAAGCAGCTCTTCACTCAGCTTCCCTCTGCGCAGGAGAAGAAGGAATCCTGCATGGGGCAAGGACAAAGGTTCTGCAGGACAAAAACGGGCAGATCCTTGAGTCAGAATCCGTGTCTGCCGGGCTTGACTATTCAGGAGTGGGACCTGAACTGGCTTCCCTGGCAGAAAGCGGCAGGGTTACAGCCCGTTACGTGACAGACGACGAAGCAGTTGAAGCTTTTAACGAGCTGAGCAGGCTTGAAGGGATTATTCCTGCCCTTGAATCCTCCCATGCCCTTGCATACCTTAAAAAGGCTGCTGAATCAGGAGAACTCGGGGAATTTGTGGTTGTAAACCTTTCAGGACGAGGGGACAAAGACCTGGAAACCGTACTGAGCCTGAAGAGAGGGATATGAAATGAAAACTGAACTTAAGGCGGTTCTTAAAAGACCAAAAATTTCCGAAAAATTCGATGAACTCAGGGAGAAAAAAGAAGGAGCTCTTATAGGTTATGTGATGGCAGGTGATCCCACTTTTGAGGCAAGCTCAGAGGTTGTAAAAGCCCTGGCAAAAGGGGGAGCAGATATAATCGAACTCGGGTTCCCGTTCTCAGACCCTGTAGCCGACGGACCTACTATCCAGGTAGCAGGACAGAGAGCACTTGCAGAAGGCATGGATATTGAACGCTACTTCGCGTTTGCCAGAGCCCTTGAGGTTGATGTCCCTCTTGTGTGCATGACTTACTATAACCCTGTTTTCAGGTATGGAGTAGAGAAATTTGTAGAAAATGCCGCAGAGGCAGGAATTAGCGGACTTATAATACCCGATATCCCGGTAGAGGAAGCAGCTGACCTGAAAACAGGCTGCGATGCCCATGGACTTGACCTTATATTTCTGGTCGCACCCACCACAACAGAAGCAAGAATCCGAAAAATCCTGCAGAGGGGGTCAGGTTTCATCTACCTTGTATCAAGGCTCGGAGTTACGGGAGCAAGAGACGATGTTGCAGGTTCAACAAAAGAACTGCTGTCCAGAGTAAATACCGACATTCCAAAAGCAGTTGGCTTCGGGATTTCTACGGGGGAGCAGGCTGCCGAGGTTAGAAAAGCCGGAGCGGATGGTGTAATTGTAGGCTCGGCATTTGTGAGGATAATTGAGGAAGGAACAGACGTAAACGAAAGACTGGAAACCCTTGCAAGGGAACTCAAATCCGGTATGCTTGAAGCGAACTGAAGGCATAACAGGTGGATATGGGAGAGAGGAAAATGCAGAAAATAAAGGAATATATTAAAAAGCTTGAAGAAGGCTGTGATCTGAGTTCAGAGGAAGCCGAAGCTGCACTTGAAGAGGTTCTGAGCACAGCCGAAGACGGGGAAATAGAGACATTTCTGCTCGCTCTAAAGGCTAAAGGCGAGAAGCCGCAGGAAATAGTCGGTTTTGTAAGAGGAATGAAAAAAGCTGGAAATATGATCAAACCAAACACCCCCTTCAGGATCGTGGACACCTGCGGGACAGGAGGGGACGGGCTCAACACCATCAATGTATCAACTGCAGCTGCAATCGTAACTGCAGCAGCCGGCGTTCCCGTAGCAAAGCACGGAAACAGGGCAGCCACTTCCATGACAGGAAGTTCCGACGTGCTTGAGGCTCTGGGAATTAAAGTGGATCTTTCCCCGGAATATGTCAGGAAAACAATAGAAAAGATAGGTATAGGCTTCATGTTTGCACCTGTTTTCCACCCTGCAATGAAGAGGGTTGCAGGGGTGAGAAAAAAGCTGGGGGTGAGAACGGTTTTCAATATCCTTGGTCCGCTGACGAATCCTGCAGGAGCAAAAGGGCAGGTTGTTGGGGTTTTTGATAAAAACCTCTGCGAACCCATAGCATATGCTCTTGCAGAACTCGGAACAGAACATGCACTTGTTGTGCACGGGGATGGAATGGATGAAATTACAAACACAGGGGAGACCTATGTTGCGGAATTAAAAAACGGAAAGGTTTCAACGTATACACTTACCCCGGAATCCCTTGGCATGCTGCGGGCAAGCCCGGGAGACACAAAGGGAGGTAGCCCAAAAGAAAACGCAAGAGACCTGCTGTGCATTTTTAAGGGGCAAAAAGGGCCTAAAAGGGACCTTATTATCCTCAATGCAGCTGCAGCCCTTTACGTAAGCGGGATTGTGGGGTCTATCAGGCAGGCAATTCCTATTGCGGAAGACGCAATAGACAGCGGCAAGGTAATGGTAAAATTCAACCAGTTCAGGACTTTTACCGGCGAATTTTATCAAATAGATAAAAAACAGGGCTTCATCCCGGGAAAAACAGCTTTGTCACCTTCCAGGGTTTCCATGTTAAGCCCGGCTTCCGGGGAACAGGCATGAGAAAAAGACTGAAAACCAGAATAAAAATCTGCGGGATGTGCAGCCCTGAAGATATGGAAATGGCAGCCCTCTATGGAGCCGATGCAGTTGGATTCATAACCGAAGTCCCTATCGAAAGCCCGAGAAAACTTGATTCTGACACTGCAGCTTCCCTGATCTCAAAGCTTCCTGAATGTCTTGATTCCGTAATGGTCATAATGCCTGAAAACTCTTCGAGGGCTCTGGAACTCATCGAGAAAGTAAGGCCCGATATTGTTCAGATCCACTCAAATCTGCCTTCTGTTGAACTTGAGGTAATAAGAGAAAAAACAGACATCCCCATTATAAAAACACTTTCTGTACCTGCCGGAATGGGAGCTTCCAGAGTCCAGAGCCCTGTAAAACGCCTTCTTGATGAGGTCCGCAGGCTGGAAGAAAGCGGAGTTGTGGACAGTATTCTTCTGGATTCCGGGATTGCAGGAAAAACCGGCGGTACTGGCTACGTTCATGATTGGGACCTGAGCAGAAGGATCGCTGACGAGACTGAACTTCCTTTAATCCTTGCAGGCGGGCTCAAGCCGGAAAATGTACAGGAGGCAATAAGGATTGTTTCCCCCTATGCTGTGGATGCGGCTTCTGGAGTAGAAATCCTCGGAAAAAAAGATGCCGTAAAAATAAGAAGTTTTATTGAAGAAGTGAGGTGTGCCAATGCTTTCCTTTGACATTGGGGAAGAAGAGTTTAAGAAACTTGTATCAGGACTTGAAAAACCGGGTCTTATCCAGCTCCTTGCAAAAGTGGATTCAAATTTTTCTCGTTCCTGTTCTCCTCTCGATCTTTATCAAATACTGAAAAAATCTGGATGTTCAGGAGGTTCAGGATACTCCTACCTTCTCGAATCCGTGGAAAAACAGGCGAGCAAAGCAAGGTATTCTTTTGTTGGAAATTCCCCGGATTCTCTCCTGACAATTAACGACAGGAAGCTTTCCCTTGAACTCCTTAACCCGAATGCCTCTGATTTTTTTGAAGAAATAGTCTCAAAAGTGAAAAAAGTATGCTCAGCCGGAACAGGAGAAGAAGTAGAAGAAGTAGCTAAAGAAAAAGAGAAAGAAAACAAAAACAAAAACAAAAAACGTGGAGAAGAAAATAATGCAGAAGAGGATAATGCAGAAGAGAATACTGAAGTGCGAAAACTCCGAAAATTCACGGCCTCTATCCCGGAAGGAAAAGACTCTTTTGATGCACTTCGCCTGGTTTTTCCTCCGGCAAACGGGATTGAGTTCCTCAATGAAAAGCGCTTTGAAAGGCAGACTTTTCTCGGAGGAGCTATCGGGTACACGGCTTATGATGCAGTTTATGACAGCTGGCTTGGGGCTGATAAGGGCTTTGAATCCGAAATCCCGGAACTTCAGTACCTTCTGGTCACGAAAAGTTATGTTTTCGACCACCTGACCGAAGAGGTCTATATCGTGGTCACTCCCTTTATAAATCCAGACTCGGATACAGGAAAAATATATGAAGAAGCCCTTTCAGAGGCAGAAAAACTTTATTCAGCTATCAGGGAAGTTTCCCTGTATGAAAGTACAGGAAAAGCAGCATTTCTGAATCGGTTAGCAGGACCACAATCAACAGAATTACAGCCAACGAAATTACAGTCAGCAGAATTAAAGTCAACAGCGTCAAACTCAACAGGATTACAGTTAGAAGGGTCAGGTTCACCTTTACAGGTCTGCAGTTCTGACAGATCTGAGTTTGAAATTTCTGTACTCAGGGCAAAAGAACACATTTTTGCAGGGGATATCTTCCAGGCTGTCCTGTCCAGAAAATGTGAGTTCAGGCTTGAACAGCCTCCATTTGAGCTTTATGCACAGCTCAGGGCGATAAACCCCAGTCCTTATATGTATATTTTCGAGTTCGGAGACCTGGCAATAGTGGGGGCAAGCCCTGAAACCCTGATGACTGTACATAAGCGTAAAGTTATGATAAATCCCATAGCAGGCACCTGCCCCCGGGGAAAGTCTAAAGCTGAGGACGAAGCACTGGCTTCCCATATGCTCAATGACGAAAAAGAAAGGGCAGAACATGTAATGCTGGTTGACCTGGGGAGAAACGATGTCCGCATGGTTTGCGAAAGCGGCTCCGTAAAAGTTTCAGGATTTATGAAAGTCCTCAAGTATTCTCATGTGCAGCACATAGAAAGTACGGTTTCGGGAACCCTGAGGCCTGAATGCGACCAGTTCGATGCCTTCAGGGCAATCTTTCCTGCAGGGACCCTTTCAGGAGCTCCGAAAATCCGGGCAATGGAGATCATTTCCGAACTTGAAACAGCCCCCAGGGGGATTTACGGCGGTGGGGTAGGGTATTACAGCTGGAACGGGGACGCTGATTTTGCAATAGTGATAAGAACCCTGCTTATACAGGGGAAAAAGGTTTCATTACAGTCAGGGGCAGGGATTGTTGCGGATTCCGATCCTGCATATGAGTTCAGGGAAACAGAAAGGAAAATGGCAGCAATGCTTACGGCTATAGGTGGAGAAACTGAGCTCTGAGTGAAACAAAAAACTTCGGATAAAAGCTCCAGAAGGGATTTTCAGATGAAAATAGTTTTCATAAACAATAAAGATTCTTTCGTATGGAATCTTGTAGATTACATCTCATATTTCGAAAAAGATACTCTGGTTCTTCCTAACACGGTTACTCTGGAAGAATTGAAAGAAATAAAACCTGATGCACTTGTGATTTCTCCAGGTCCAGGAAATCCTTCCGACCCGAAGGATATAGGGAATTGCCTGGAGATAATCAGGGAACTGGGTAGGGAAACTCCACTCCTGGGGGTTTGCCTGGGTCACCAGGCAATTAATGTGGCATTTGGCGGACCTGTACGGAGATGTAAGGTTGGGCCTGTGCACGGTAAAAGTTCAAGGATCAGGCATGCGGAGTCGGCTCTCTTTACAACACTTGAAGAAAAGTTTGAAGCAGGCCGTTACCATTCGCTTGAGATTGGAGATCCGGCTCCCGGAATAAAAGTTACTGCCCTTGCAGAAGACGGAACCATTATGGCAGTTGAACATTCAGAATTCCCTATCTACGGACTGCAGTTCCACCCGGAATCCGTACTTACCCCGGATGGGTTAAAAATAATAGAAAGATTTCTTGAAATCTCAAGGGACTTTAAAAAAAGGCAGCCGGCTGTTTAAACAGCCGGGTCTTTTTTTCTGCCTGAACTACATTAATTTAACTTAACTGAATCTAACTTAACTGAGCTTAGCTGAATTTAACTGAACTTAATCTAACTTAAATTAATTCACTTTATATCTGTTACCAGCTTGTGAGTATTATTTTTCTTTTCCAGAAGCCTCCGTTTCAGGCTCTTCCTCAGCCTCTTCTTCGAAGAATTCTTCTTCCGTGAATTCCTCATTTGGTCTGTTCTCACCATAGCCTGCAGGCTGAAGGTTCTGCAGGTCTGAGAATTCGCTTAAGGTCTGGGAGATAAGTTGAGGGTATTTCACAATTTGTTCTCTTGGAATGAATCCGCTATCCTCTGAAAATTGTATAACTCTTTCCCTCGCATCTTTTGCTGAATTGCTCAGGTCTTCAAGCTGTTTCTTGCCTGCAAGATAGCCTATTTCTTCAAGCGACATGGTTGTCCAGAGGGTTACAACTTCCATCCTTTTTTCAACAGCCCCTCTTCCTATCTTCTCAAGAGCCTTCACGGCATTTTCTGCAGTTTCGGGCATTTCAGCCTGTGCGGCTCCTTTTCCAATTTCCTGTGCGGCTTTTGAGAAAGACCAGAGAGCATTGGAGTATCCTTTTTCTACCAGAGAACCCGCAAGAGAATCAACTACCTCCACAGCACCGGATGCAACCGATCCAAAATTCTTCTGGACAGCTTTATTACCTATGTTCCTGAGGGAAATGGCGACTCTTTTTAAATCTGTTTCAAAGTCTGCGCTGAGCAGTTCTTCTCCGAACTCCCGGAGGTACTCAACATATTGAAGAGCGTCATATTCATTCTGTTCCCTTACTGCTTTTTCTCCAGATTCTCCAAGTTCAATAGCTTTTTGTTCGTTTATTGAGAACATATTTAAACCCCTTTCAAGTAAAATCCTGTAAAAAATACCAGTTTTAAGAATTTAGTTATTTATATAGGAATACTCAGATATTAGTCTTCCTATATTTTTGGAAATTTGTAAAGAGTTTCAGGTTACAATTTTAAGAATAAAAGAAGACAGTGCAAAAAGGAAAAACTGGATGATGTTTTACAGGTTTAGTAACATTGTTATTTTACAGGTTTAGTAACATTGTTATTTTACAGGTTTAGTAACATTGCTATTTTACATGTTTAGTAACATTGTTATTTTACAGGTTTAGTAACATTGCTATAATACACTTATATACGCTTCAGGCAAATTTAACTCTTCATGAAACTCACGGTCCTTGTTGACAATAACACCCTTATTGACAGGTATTTCCTTGCCGAACCCGGTCTGTCCTTCCTGCTGGAGGACTCTGGCACCAGAGTGCTTTTTGATACCGGATACTCGGATATTTTCCTCAAAAACGCCCGGAAAATGGGGCTTTCACTTCTGGACCTTGATTACGTGGTACTCTCCCACGGGCACCTGGACCACAGCTGGGGACTTGAGCCCCTGGTCCGCTTATTCCTTGAAGCAGGGATAGAAAAACTTCCTTTCAGGTCTCCAGTTCTTATAGCCCATCCCCTTGCCTTCGAAAGCAAAAAAATTGAAGATATTGGAGAAATCGGAAGCCTGCTAACTCCTAAAAAACTCTCGGGACATTTCAGGATGCAGCTTTCAAGCATTCCTGTCTGGTTGAGCGAGAATCTGGTTTTCCTTGGAGAGATTCCCAGGAACTTCTCCTTTGAGAAAGAGGCAGCTGTCGGATATGTGCAGGACAGCAAAGGAAATAAAGTTCCCGACCTCCTTCCGGACGACACCGCTCTTGCGTACAGGACTAGGGCAGGGCTTGTAATCATCACGGGCTGTTCCCATTCAGGGATCTGTAATATCACGGAGTATGCAAAAGAGGTCTGCGGAGACAGCAGGGTCCTTGATATAATAGGTGGCTTTCATCTCCTGAAACCCTCGGAAGAACGGATGCGGGGAACTCTCGAATACCTTAAAAAACTTAACCCTGCCTGTGTCCATGCGTGCCACTGTACTGACCTGAATTCAAAAATCGAGCTTTCAAAGGTTTGCAGGCTTGAAGAAGTGGGAGCCGGGCTGCAAATTGAGTACCTTTAACTATTTTTTCTTTTTCCACAGGCTTGATTTAAAGGAGAACGGAGCAGTTCTGAAAATTACTGGGAATTTTTTCCTCCAGCCTTTTCTTCCAGCCCTTTATTTATTTTTTTATTCAGCCTTGTTATTCAGCTTTTTTTCAATTCTTCACGGATATTTTCCACAGTCTGCCAGGACTGCCTGACGATATCGGGAAAATCTCCTCCGTGCTCTTTTCCCCATTTCAGCAGGAACCCTCTGGTCTTGGGGTCCGAAGGATAGCCGCTTCCGAAATCTATGCACCATTCTCTTTTGAGCTCTTCTATCAGCTCGTCCCTGCGCACCTTTGCAATGATAGAGGCTGCCGACACCACAGGATAAATCGCATCTGCCTGGTGCATGGAGACTACCTTTATTTTCTTTGCATGGTCAGGGCTGGTTTTTGCGTACTGCCTGAGCAGGTTTTCGGCAAAGCGTTCAGCTTTTACATCAGCGGCATCTGCATACACGATATCCGGCTTAAGCTGCTCAAGCACTTTTGCAAAGCAGACAACCATGATCTCGTTCATGCTCATTATTTTCCGGAGCTCGTCAATCTGAGAAGGGCTGACCTCAAAAATAAAATAGCCGTCAGCATGCTTTTTTATCTGGGATGCAAGCTGCTCCCTCTTTTTCGGCGTCAGCTTTTTGGAGTCCGCAACTCCCAGAACTTTGAGTATGTGGGCTTTGGATTCATCGATTTTTACGCCTCCTATGCACATGGGCCCGATTACCGGACCTTTTCCGGCTTCATCAATTCCTGCGATCATCATTCTATGGTTATCTCCTGCTGAAGGAAGAGAGCTTTTTTACTTTATAAAAGTAGGTACAGGTACATTTTTAAAAGTATTAAATAGTCTTAATAATGCAGGCTTATTTTTTCCCGGCTTCTAACTTTGAAATTTCCAGGAACCAGTAGCCTCCCCTCAAAACCATTTCACTCTCCGTCACCTTTATTTTATTTTTGAACAGCGGACAGTCGGTGACAAAAGTATGGAACTCCCCGTTTTCACCGCATGGATCGATTGAAGGATTGTGCTTTTTCAGGTCGCATATGAAATTTTCATCGATCTTTCTGCCAAGCCACTCTTTTCCCAGCAAATCGGCTTTGACACTGATAAGTATCACCTCAAACCCCGAATCTATGAGGCTATTTATAATCTACCTGGAATTCTTCTGCCAGAGCGGCATTATCAACTCGAGGCACAGTTCTCCGCAGATCCTGTCTACAAGTTTCCTGTGAGTCTCGATATGCCCGAAAACTGCCCCATCGATTTTCTCTCCATTATTTCTTAAATTACGGACCGCTTTTTTGAATTCCTGTTCATATGAAATAAAGTCCTTATGGATAAGGGGAATCCCGAGAGCTTCAGCCTGTGCATAAAGAAGAGCAGGATTGATGTCATGGGAGCCGCGCCTCCGGATTTCTCTGAAGTTCAGGAGGTGGGTCACCTCAAAACCTTCCAAGATTGCCCCATAACACGCGAGGCAACCGTCCTTACCTCCGGTCCAGGAAACAACCACCCTTCCTTTATCTGCCTTTTCTTCATCGACCTTTTTTTCATCGACTTCTTCTTCATCGACATCTTCTTCATCGAGATTTCCCTTATCGATCTTTTCTTTATCCACCTTTCCTTTATCGATCTTGCAGTTATCACTTTTATCGTCATCTTTTTTGATTCCATCACTCCTGATTAAAACGGGCTCTGTGTTCATCTCCTGTACACATGCACAATTTGAAAAAAAAGATTTTGTTTTTTACCGGCTCTCTGCCAGAATGCCCCTCAAAAAAGCCATATAATATTAAGAGATACTGTTTACTCTGAAACTTTTCTAACAATCCCCTAACAAAAGCATTAAATCTAAAGTAGATTATTTTTGGGGTTAAGTTAGCCAGCAACAGATGAGATGAAATCCCTATGCCAGTAATCACCTTGCATTATGAAGACCTCGAGAAACTCACGGGAACAGACAAGGAAACCATCATAAAAAGAGTGCCCATGATAGGGGCCGATATTGAAAGGGTTGAAGACGAATACGTTGACATCGAGTTCTTCCCTGACAGGCCTGACCTCTACAGTGTGGAAGGGGCAGCCAGGGCAATGCGGGGTTTTCTGGACCTTGAGACCGGACTTCCCGAATACGAGATAAAGCCCTATAAGGTGTCCATATCCGTAAGTGAGGATATCCTGAAAATCAGGCCTTTCCTTGGGTGCGCGGTCGTAAGGGGAGTTAAGTTCACTTCCTCTTCCATAAAGTCCCTCATGGACCTTCAGGAAGACCTTCACTGGGGCCTCGGTAGAAACAGGAAAAAAGTTTCTATAGGAGTCCACGACCTCAAAAATGTGAAGCCGCCTTTCAGGTATATGGCAGTGGACCCGGGGTTCGAGTTCGTGCCTCTTGACTACACGGAAAAGATGAGCATGACAGAAATCCTTGAAAAACATCCCAAAGGCACAAGGTTTGCCCATCTCGTTAGCGGTTTTGAAAAATACCCGATCATCCTGGACGCAGACGACAATGTGCTGTCCTTCCCTCCAATTATCAACGGCACACTCACATCTGTGACCGAAGAGACAACAGACCTTTTCATTGACGTTACAGGGCTTGGGGAAGCTGTGTATACGGCTTTAAACATCGTTGTCACAGCCCTTGCCGAAAGAGGCGGAGAAATTGAGTTTGTAAGGGTAATCCGCCCCGGAGGCGAAGAGCTTGTCCTGCCTGACCTTGAGCCAGAAGAAAGGCTGCTTACAACAGGCGAGGTAAAGTCCCTGATAGGCATGGAACTCCCGGTTGAAGAGATAGTAAAACAGCTTGAAAGGATGCGCTTTGGGGCATGCGCCCTGGATAAGGAAACTGTTGAGGTAAGGGTTCCGGCTTACAGGGCAGATATCCTGCACAATTATGACCTTGTGGAGGACATTGCCAAAGGCTATGGTTACGAGAATATCAAGGTAAAGATCCCTGAGACCTATACCGCAGGCAAGTCCCACCCGATTTCCCTTATGCGGGCTCCGGTAAACGAAATAATGGTCGGGCTCGGTTATTATGAGGTTATGCCCTTCACGCTTACCAGCGAAAAGGTCAACTTTGAAAACATGTGCAGAGAAAAGACTGATGATGTTACCTACGTGCTTCACCCGATAAGCGAAGACCAGACCATGCTCAGGACAACCGTGCTCCCCAATCTTCTTGAAATCCTTGCCTTAAACCAGCACAGGGAACTTCCACAGAAGATATTTGAGTTCGGAGAGGTGGTAAGCAATGAAACAACAGGTCAGCACGTTGCTGCGGTCTCCATCCACCCACAGGCAAACTTCACCGAAGTATATGAGGTAGTTGACGCCTTTATGAGGGAGATGATGCTCTCTTATGAAGTAAAAGAGTCAAAAGACCCCGCATTCCTTGAAGGCAGGCGGGCAGATGTTTACGTCAACGGTAAAAAGCTTGGAGTTTTCGGAGAATTACACCCTGAGGTAATAAGCAAGTTTTCACTCGGGTATGCCGTTGTAGGATTCGAACTTGACCTGAATGACCTCATAGGTAAAAATATTTAATTCTGGTTAAGAAGAGGTTTTTTCCTCTCCTTTACTTAATTTTTCCTTTCCTTCAATTCTCTTCCAATATTTTTTCCATTTCCTCTGCAATTCTCCTGATTTCGGATATTTCTTCGGTTTCAGCCAGCCTACTGGTAAGCTCAAGCAATTTCTCCCTGGTCAAGTTAAGGTCTTCAAGAGCTAAGAAAAGCTCCTGTGTAATGGTTTCCAGGCTTTTTACTTCAACAAGTTCGGAAAGTTTTTGAAAGTCTGTATTTATAAGGGAAAGGGCTTCAGGAGAATTAAGGTCAACATCATATTCTTCTTCAAATTCTCCTTTGGAGATTGTTTTAAGCCACCTTACTTTTCTGGTATGGCTGATAAAATCGCTGAGCTGGCGGTATTCGTAATCTCCGGTGACCTTTCCGATAAGCACTTCGTTTCTGGTCTTTAGCGGGACTGCAACGAGGTCACCTTTTTTGATATTTGTAATGAAAAAGAAGATTTCCCCTGCCCATTTATCAGAAAGCTTACCCTTCATGCCGGGATATTTCTCAATTATGACCTTTTCTACCTGTTCTTTCTCTTTAATGCCGGATAAATCCGGAAATTCCGCCCCCCCGATGGTAATCACGCTGTTCTCAAGGATTATCTCTTCGTCTTCCAGAGTGCCTGCGGCTTTGAGCAACCAGAACTTCATAACCTGTCTCCGATTTTATAATGTATCCCACTGATCGTAGTATTATTCGTATATATTGCAGCTATTTGTATACATTGCAGCTACTCGTATATATTGCAGCTAATTAACGGTTTCCAGCAGCTATTATCTCCGCAGGAAAAATTCTTTAAGTTTATGCTCTCAGTACAGGTATGGGCAAAAAGGTCTTTGTCGGGGTCGACGGCTGCAGAGCAGGCTGGTTTGCGGTGTTCCTTGAAGAAGAAAAAGATGAAAGAGAAAAAGAAAATGACTGCAAATGGGAAGTTGCCCTGTTCCCTGAATTTTCGTTACTGATGGATTTTCTGGAAAATAATTATACTCAGGCAGAGCCTTTAGTCCTTATCGACATTCCTGTTGGCCTGAAAAACGGGGGTGCCGGAGAACGACTTGCCGATACTGAAGCCAGAAAAATCCTGAAATCTCGAAAGTCAAGTATTTTCCCTGTGCCATGCAGGGAAGCGGTTTATGCGGAAAGTTATGAGAAAGCCTGCGAGGTAAATGAGAAGCTCACTGGAAAACGGATCTCAAAGCAGGCATGGAATATAGTCCCTAAAATCCGGGATGTGGACAGTTTTCTGGTAAAAAATGAAAATTACAGGGAAAAGGTCAGGGAAGTGGGACCTGAAATCTGTTTCCAGGCTTTTGAAGGCTCCCCCATGAAATTCTCAAAAAAGAAAGCCGAAGGTTTTCTTGAGAGAAAAAAAGCCCTGGGCAGGGTCTGCAAATCTTCAGGTGAAATAGCTGCATGCAAAATAATAGAATACTCCCTTTCAAAATACAGAAGAAAGGATCTTGCAAAAGATGATGTTCTGGATGCGCTTGTAGCTGCTCTTACTGCACTGATGGGGAACAAATACGGGTTTGTGTATGTGCCCGACAAACCTGAAATCGACAGCATGGGACTGAAAATGCAGATGTTATACTTCAGCTCCAATACTGATTAGAAATCTGTTAACTGCTCTAAATAATCTGAAAAAAATCTGTTAACAGCTCAAAATTATCCTGATAAAAATCATGGGCTCTGAATGAAGATTACCTGCCTGAGCCTGCCCATGCCGCATTTAGTCCACATTTACGGAATGCCTGTTGCAGACAGGCTGACGCTTCGCAAGAAGCTGGAAGAATGTTTTTCCTTCTACCGGTTCGACCACTTCCATGCAGTGCCAGAAAAGATCCCTTCCCCAGTCCAGAGCTTTTTTCTCAGTGGATATAAGTATCTGATCCCTCAATTTTCCTCCGTTTTCGAAGAGTTTGAGTGAAAGGAACCTGTCAGTTACAACAATTGAAGGGATTGGCGCGGGCTTCTGGCAGACAAATATTTTTGAATTTTCACTTATGGAAAGCCTTTCAGCTTCTTCCGGAAAACTGGAGAACAGGCGCAATATTACGTTTTCTGCCATACAGAGTGTTATTTTAGTCCCTTTTTCCGCAAGGTCTGCGTACAGGGAAGGGGCTTCAGGATGAAAATAAGATACAAAAGTAAGTATCTCATTAGAACTAGCTATATTTTCTATGAAAGCTTTTGGCGTTTCAAGCATATGTTCCACATCGGGCTCAAGAAGTTCGCAATGCCCGAGCTCATCAATCCTGTCCAGAAGAAAATCTGGAACCGAGGTTAAGTCATGCGTTTTCCAGTAATCTTCATTGACTTCAAAAACCTCAATCGTATTCAGGAAAGGAGCCAGATTTTCGACTATTACTTTTCCGATTTCAGACAGGCTGTAGACCTTTTTTTCCTCGACAAGCAGGTGAGCATCCTTCATTTTTTTTATATGGGGCTGGATCGTGCCGGCATCTACATTGAGCAATTCTTTGATTGCATCAATATCTCTTGGCCCTTCCCTGAGAAGAAACAAAAGCTCTTTTCTCCTGTCAGAAAAGAAGATAAGATTGATAAGTGACTGTTTCACGCGCTCACCTTCAGTTGCCCTCTAATTTCTACAACAATGCCCTAAAAACTTTTTGATTTTTGAGCGCGGTTATTTCTCTCAGTTAGTTTTCAAGTTCTTAGACATCCAGAATTAAAAATTGAGCGAGAAAAGAGAGAAAAAAGGAAAGGAGAGAAAGAGAAGGGAAGGAAAAGAAGAGAAGAGAATAAATGAAAAGAGAAAAGGAAAGAAGAGAATAAATGAAAAGAAAACGAAAGAAACGAAAGAAACAAAAGAAAACGAAAGAAAATAAACGAAAAGAAGAGGGAAAAAAGTAAACGGAATACCAAACAGGAAAGAACAAAAAATATATAACAGAAACAGAAAGCTTTAGAATATTATCTGCAGAATATTGATTCATATGGAGATGTGAGACCGCTGGATTCAAACATATATTTTTACGGAGAATGTATTAGCTTTGAAGATTCCAATTCCATTGTTAACAATTTTAAAGAAGGTTTAACTGAAAACTCGGCTAGATTTTTTACTGAAGATTCAATTGAGGGTATGAAAGGGCATTTAACTGAAGAAGTAACTGAAGATTTAAGTAGAAATCCAGCCAGAAATTCATCTAGCGCAGTAGAGGACATGGTTAAAAGTTTGTCTCAGAACTTAATCGAAATTCCAGTTCATGTAAAAAATAATGTCACTGCAGAACGTCAGATCAGAAACGCAATAGGGATAGAGTTTGTCCTGGTACCTGCAGGAGAATTTTTAATGGGCTCTCCATTAAACGAGAAACGCAGAAAGCTCTGGGAAAGCCCTGTGCATGAAGTAACCATTAAAAAGCCTTTTTATCTTGGTAAATATCCGGTTACCCAGGAACAATGGTGTAGAGTAATGGGAAATAACCCCTCATATTTCAGGGATGAGAAACATCCGGTTGAAAATGTCTCCTGGAAAGAAGCTCAGGAGTTTGTCCGGAAACTCAATGCGTTAGAAGATACTGGGGAAAAAAGTCCGGTCTACAGACTCCCTACGGAAGCCGAGTGGGAATATGCCGCAAGGGCAGGAAATTCAGGCAGCTATTTTTTCGGCGATGATGAATCGAAACTTAAAGAATATGCCTGGTTTCTTGAGAACTCCGGACTTGAGACTCATCCAGTGGGCCTGAAAAATCCTAACCCCTGGGGATTTTACGACCTTTACGGAAACGTGGGGGAATGGATGCAGGATGAATACCACATAAGCTACAAAGGGGCGCCTTCAGACGGGAGAGCATGGGAAAGCCTTTTTCCCAGCGTATCTGTCCCTGTAAGGATAAGGAGAGGCGGCGGGTGGAATGGGAACGCAGGTTGCTGCAGGTCGGCTGAAAGGCTTTTTGCTGCCCAGGATAAAAAGCTCAATAGCCTGGGGTTCAGAATAGTCAGAGAATATAATTTTCAGATATAATTTTACTATTTTTATCATTATCCCCGGTTTCAGCACCCCTGACCCCTGCCCGTTTTTCTCAGGCGGGGGCAAAAAAGAGTTCAAGGTGCTTTCGACGATTTAGGAGGCGACTAAATTTGTGTCTGTCGGGTAGAGACACTCTTCTATAGTACCAATTGGTATTTAATACTTTTGTTATCTTATTTGCTACTTGATATTAAGTATATTAACCATAATATTACCAAGATAAAAGCACATTTTTTTGAAGATCCATAATATTTACTGTTAAAACCGCCAGGACGACAGAAAATACCGGAAATACAGGATATCACATACTTGAAAAATATAATTTGATAGATAGTGTTGGCGGAGAGCCCTTTAAGGTATGTTCCAGGCTCATTCTGGCAGAGGCTTTCGTCCCCCACCTGTCGCTTCGCTTCGAGAGAGGGAAATTTCAACCTTAGAGTTAAAAAATAATCTGAAAAGAAGTAGCATAAAAAGATGTAGCTTGAGAAAAGATAAATAAAAAAGAGATAAATAAAAAAGAGATAAATAAAAAAGAGATAAATAAAAAAGAAGTAATTTGAAAAGAGATAGTTTAGAAAGAAATAACTAAAAAAGAAGTAAAAAGCGGATTAGAAATTTTCTGTAATATAATCCGCCATGGACTCGAAAACCTTCCTGCCTTCATCAGAACCAAGGATTGATTCAGATGCCCTTTCAGGATGAGGCATGAGCCCGAGAACGTTTCTTGAAGAGTTCACTATTCCTGCAATATTTTCCAGGGAACCGTTGGGATTGGCTTTATCAGTTAGCCTTCCTTTTTCGTCCACATAACGGAAAACAACCTGTTCATTCTCGTCAAGCTCTGCAAGGGTTGCTTCTTCAGCGTAGAATTTGCCTTCCATATGGGCTATCGGCAGCTTGATAACCTCTCCTTTCCTGAACTTTGAGGTAAAGGGGGTATTTGCTGTTTCTACTCTGAGGTTGGTCCAGTGACACCTGAATTTGGGATACTCATTTGTAGTAAGAGCCCCTTCGAGAAGCCGGGCTTCGGTCAGGATCTGGAAACCATTGCAGATACCCAGGACAGGTTTTCCTTCGGATGCAATTTTCTTTATGGAATCCATAATAGGAGTTCTGGCTGCTATAGCTCCCGCCCTGAGATAATCACCATAGGAAAAGCCTCCGGGGACAACAACTCCGTCAAAACCTGTCAGGCTTTCTTCTTTGTACCAGACAGTTTCGGCATCCACACCAACCACGTCTTTAAGGACATGAAGAACGTCCATGTCGCAGTTTGTGCCTCCGAACTGAATAATGGCAATTTTCATCTTTTTCCCTCAATCTTCCTTCAAATTTACAAAGCATTTAGTTTTCTGGATTTGCTTTTCAATCATTTATTCCCGCAGCGAACCCTTAGTTGAATTCCCTGAGCTCTATTGTGTAGTTGTGAATGATTGGGTTTGCAATAAGTTTCTGGCACATCTCATCAACTTTCTGCTTTGCAACTTCGGCAGATTCGGCTTCAAGCACGATTTCATACAGTTTTGCAGTCTTTACGCTTTCGACTGCGTATCCAAGGTGTCCGAGAGCCCTCTTGGCTGTGGTGCCTTCAGGATCAAGCATGCCTGCTTTCTGTTCAATGGTTACTGTTGCCTGGTACTGCATCTTTATAAGCCTCAATTTTGAATCTTTAAATTTTTTGAATCTTTAAATTAAATATTTGGATTAATCGGACTTTGCCTTTTTTCAGTATCCCGAATACTATATAGGGTTAAAGGTAAGCAAATTTAAAGGTAAACAATTTCCGGTCTGCACATAATAATTGTAAGATGCTTAAAAACGTTGCGTATATTGGAGGACGGCGATAAAAAACTTCCTTCACAAAGATCAGAATTCTCTGTCAAAGTTCTGGGAAATTAAATTTTTCTTTTTGTCCGAATTTTGTCTAGATACCATTAATAATTATAAAATCTTTGTTATAAAAATATTCGACAGATCAGGGAAGTTTTAAATGTATATATAACCCAATATAAATTGGGTGAAATACTGAACTTCAATGGACCTGATAGTTGGGGCAGTGAACAGTTCAGACTGGAATAGGACCTGCACCTGACCAGGCAGCTTGTTCTCTGCAAACATGGAGTTCTTAGAGGCAGCAATTGCTGCAGAGCTTACGTGCCAAAAAATGACCTGTACACCACACGCTGCTGTTGC